>CAVOWL010000001.1:0-510083 GCA_963700105.1 uncultured Solirubrobacterales bacterium
CCCGCAAGTGGGTGGGTCGCTTCCGCGCCGAAGGCGAAGCCGGCCTGCTCGATCGCTCCTCCGCCGCCCAGCGGGTCCACAACCGCACTCCCGAGGAGCGGATCGGCGCGATCTGCGCGATGCGACAGCTGCGAATGACCGCCATGGAGATCGCCGAGGCGCTGAGGATGCCCGAGACCACCGTCTCGGGCATCCTCACCCGCACTGGCCTAGGCCGCCTTGGCCGGATCGGCCTCGAGCCCGCGCGCCGTTATGAACGCTCCCGCCCCGGCGAGCTGATCCACATCGACGTCAAGAAGCTGGGAAGGATCGGCCCCAACGGGGCCGGTCACAGGGTGACGGGCAAAAGGCTTAGCAACAGCGGTCGCACCGATAAAGCAGGGCGCGTGCGGCGCCAGGTGGGGTGGGAGTTCGTCCACGTCTGTGTCGACGACGCGACCCGGCTCGCCTACGTCGAGGTTCTCGCCGATGAGAAAGCCCCCACCGCGATCGGCTTCCTGCGCAGGGCTATTCGCTTCTTCGAGCGCCACGGTGTCCGCGTCGAGCGTGTCCTCACCGACGGATGAAAGTCAACCTGTCTCTGGACGCAGAACCCCCTATTTGCGAGAGTGGTCTCGGGCGCCGGTCCTGACGACGAGCTAAAGAGCAGGATCGGGGGCGGAGTCCTGCCGCGCTGCTTGCCCCGTAGAGGGCCTATGAGATGCGCGCCCCGGTGTCGCGCCGGCGCCCTTTTCGCCGCCCTGCTGTCGCCAGTCGGTGACGAGGCGGCGGTAGGCGAGCTCCGCCTGAGCGGAGACCGCCCGCTCGGCCTCGCGCACCTTCGGGTTGCGCAGCGGACCGCCGGCATGTTGGCGTCCGCGCTGGGGCTTTGCCCCGGTCGCTAGCTCGAGCTCGCGGATCTTCTTGCGGGTCATCGAGGGCTGGGCGAAGGCGTAGTCCTCTTCGCGAGTGAGCAGATGCCAGAACAGCACGCAGAGCTTGCGCGCCGTCGCGGTGGCCGCAACCTGCACCCCACGGCGGGCGCGGACGCGCTCGAAGAACGCCTTCATCGGTCCCGGCGCCTGCACGACCGACCAGGCCGCCTCGCCGAGCATGTGGCGAGCATCGGCGTGGCCGGCCTTGGAGATCCGGCCGTGACGAGCGGGGCTCTCCCCGGATTGACGAACGCGGGGGTCGAGGCCCAGGTAGGCGACCAACTTGCGTGGCGTCGGGAAGCGAGAGATGTCACCGACCGCGGCCATAAAGGTCACCGCCGTCTGCATGCTCACGCCGGGAACCGTCATCAACCTACGCATCTCAGGCGAAGCAAGCGTCCGTTCGGCAAGAGCCAAATCGAGCTTTTTAATCTCGTCCTCGAGGGCATCGATCTGGCGCAGGCAACCCTCGACGGTGAGCTGCTCGTCCTCTGGTAGCAAGATCTCGGCGAGCCAGAGCCGCCCGCCTTTGCCGAAGAGGTCCTTCATCGGCGGTCGGGGAGAAAGGGTGCGTGCAAGAGCGGCGTGAACCTCGTTCTTGGCCCGGGTCCGTGCCCGCATCAGCGCTGCCCGGCGGGAAACCAAGCGGCGCAGCGCCTGGGTGGCGGCGTTGGGGGCCCAGACCTCGTCGAGGTAACCCGCGGCCAGCAGCTCGGCCAACACCTTGGCGTCACGGCGGTCGGTCTTGCGCGGGCCCATGCCTTTCAGCCGTCGCGGGTCGACGATCACCACCCGCCGGACATGCGGCTTGATGATCGCGGCGATCGCCACGGCGCCGAAGGTCGCCTCCAGGACCACCTCATCCTTGGAGTCGAGGTTGCGGGCGAAGGCCTCAAGCACCTTTGGCCGGGTCGGAACTCGGCCCGCGGAGCGGACCTTTCCCCCTTCGGCGATCGCCACCTCGCAGTGGTCGCGGTGGACGTCCATCCCTATGAACCGCATTTCGCTCCTCTCGTTGGCTCGATTTGATCGGGAGAGGGTGGGCGAAGCGACATGGACGGATTCGTGCTCGCAGCACACCCGGGTCGGTCGCAGGGGCGGCCATGGACAACGTCGGGCTCGCAGCCCATCGGTAGTCAGCGGCCTGCCCTACCTGCTCTCCCACTTCGGCCCCATTCCCGGGAACACCATCGTCCCGGCGGGGTCGGCGGGAACTTTCATACCTGGACAACGGTGGCGCCTACCGCTCAACCGCCCATGCGATCGCCTGCCGGGCGCTTGGTGTCCGCCACCTGCGCACCCGTCCCTACCGACCCCAGACCAACGGAAAGGCGGAGAGATTCATCCGCACGATGCTCGGCGGCTGGGCCTATGGGGCGATCTACCGAAGCTCAGTCGAGCGCACCGCGGCGCTTGACGGCTGGCTATGGCGCTACAACTTCAGGCGTCCGCACGGCTCCCTCGCCAGAAAGACGCCTGGGGCTCGGCTTGCCGAGCTAAACAACCCGCTCGGGTCTTACATCTAGCGGACCTGAGGTCGAGCCGAACGACTGGCGCGGCGGCTCCTATTCTCCTTCTTCTTCAGCATCTTGGACCTCAGCTTCAGCATCTTCCTTCCTTTCATGAATCCGCTGTGCCCTGAAATCGCTGCGTGCCGCATTCTGAGCGGTTCGCTCACCGCCACTTGCAGATTGCGGTCGCCCCCCTTCCGAAGTGCCGCCACAGCCCGCCATCAAGCAGAGCACGATGGCAAAGGCGAGCAGGATCAGTGCGGCGCGCTGGGAGGCGGAGGGCAAGGTAGCGACATTGTGTCTCGCTCGCGGCCCCGGCGTCAACTCAGCTCGCATCCGGGCAGGACGAGCTCTCAGCTGCGCCCTGCGGCGTCACTCCGGGGTCGGCATGTCCCCAGGTCGGTCCGCTGCTGAGGCCAACGGCATTCCGATCGAAACGGTGATCGAGCTCTCCGCCCCGGAGAAGTCGGGCCTCCTGGCTTGCCAACCTGGACATTGAAGGAATTGCAAGCTGCGCCGCCGAGATCTCGCGCTGCCATGCTGAAACCGCCCCCGTGGACATGCGCTAACCCTTCGTCCAGCGAAGCTCGATCGCCGCTGGTTGATCAACCTAGAGACGGGTGCTAAGTGGCATATACGGCCCGCCCAGCCGATACGGGCAAAGCAGGAGGTATGCGATGACGAACTATGTCGTTGTTTTCAATGAAGCGGATGGTTGGGACGTGATGAGAACAAGTGATCCAATCGCGACCAGTATTGATCCTCACATCTTTGGCCAGCGCCGCCAGCGGGCTTTGATATCCAGGCCCTGAGATTGGTCGCCATTCAGATTGCAATTGAGTCTTCGCAGTCGATTCAGCGAATGGATTGGCCCGCCCGGTGGGCATTCCTACGGCGGGCACCCGGTCGACCGTTCGAGTCAGTGACCAAACCAGCGGGCGCGACGACTTGCGCCAAAGTCTTCCTTTTCAGCGACGAGAGCTGCCGAGGGCTCACGAAATATGCCAACCCGTTCGGGCCCAGATAGGAAATCGATATCGACGCGGCCGACCCGACCCGACCCGAACTCGATGAAACAGGAACCGAGACCGTCAAAGGGCCCTGGCCGATCGCCATTTCGGATCCGAGCGATTAATGAGGCGGCGACACAGCGTGCCGCTCCCTCGGCAAATACACCGGCCTTCGGCACCCCGGCTGTGGTGACGTCACCGACCGCATAAACCCCCGGATGGCGAGTCTGAAGCGTCGCCGAGTCAACCGGTATGTAGCCATCCTCAGCCATCCCGCTCTCAAGTACCACGTTGGGGGCACGATGTTTGGGGACAGCAAGAAAGAGGTCATAGGGAATCTGGCCGCCATCCTCGAGAATTACAACCTTTCGCGCCGGCTCAAGCGAGTCGATACGAGCGCCAGGCATAAAGGCGATGTCTCGCTCGGAAAAGGCGGTGAGCAGCGCGGCGGAGGTCTCCTCAGATGGGGGCACTGGGCTCGGCAACGGCATCAGTACCGAGATCGTGCAATTGCCTCTGACCTCGCGCTCTGCGAGGTAATCGTGAAGGAGTAGTGCGGCCTCACTGGGCGCGGGCGGACACTTAAAAGGCGCCCCACAGACCCCGATCACAATACGACCGTGAGAGAACTCCGATAGCAGGGCCGCCACCCTTTCAGCCCCAGCCACCGAATAAAACTCACTTCCAGCCTCGGTGAGTCCAGGGGTCGCGCCGAGCTCGTAATCCGCGCCGAGCGCAATAACCAGAAAATCTGCGGTGTGGGTCGAACTATCGGTTGTAACGGTCCGCCGCTCGGGATCGATCGCAACGATCTCCTCGCGCAACATTCGAACGCCCACCTTGGCGAAATCTGAATATGGCAGCTGGACCGCTTGCGGCGTTGCCCTCCCGAACATGACGTCAAGCTTTGAGAATCCGAAGACAAACGACTCGCCCCTATCTATCAACGTCACGTCGGCTTCATTGCCAAGTCCCTCTGACAGGACGGTTGCCAACTCGAGACCTCCAAAACCCGCTCCGAGGATTAAGACCCGGGCTGTCATCGCGCCGACGATACCGGGATAGGAGCTGGCGTGCTCTGGTCGCCCAAGACCCAACGGGTTGAAGAAATCACCTACTACTAAGGCACTTGGGGGCTGAACCTTTGCGCCCTACCTCTTCGCTCATGGCTGTCCAACATCTTTGTCGGCCTCAAGGTTGGGGGTAGAAATCCTCGCATTGCTCCTCGGCCCCACTCGCCGATGCGCTGCGGGGACCCTTCGTGCCGCGCCAGCCCTCATGCAGCGCTTGGAGGGTGGCAGCCAGCAGACTGGGACCCCAATCACTCCCGCTCGGGCTTTGGAACGTGGGTGAGCGGAAGTCGTCTACCGGCCAAACCTTCATTTAGGTCAACAGAGCCACCGGGTGTGACCTTCGCGAAAACGCCCCTCTTTAGGAGTACATCCTTTCCGTGAGACTCCACCCCGCTACACGAATACGCTTCCTGACCTGGCCTGCACTCGACCCGGCTTAACTGGCCCGGTATCCCCTCCCGGAGCTCATGTTTTTCAAACGCCAAGACCGCTTGGTGCACCGTCTTGATCGACCCGTTAGACACCTCCGGATGGGACCAGAAAATGCCAATTGCCACAAACGCCGGGACCACAAGCACCACCCACAGCGGCAGACTCCGGATTTGCTCCAGGAACCCCGGTTCCTGGGCCTTTCGGATATCCCCAGTCCACTCCGTGCCGTCCCAATAGCGATCAAACCCCGCAGGGTCGTGCGGGGCCGGGTACCAATCTGGCGGCGGGTTCTGTTCGGTCACTGGGGGCGTCTGAACTCTAAGAAGGCCGGATTCTACCGACATTAGCTAAATAAAAATGAAAGAGGGTTCGCCCAACCGATCAACGTACTCGCGTCATTTTGTGGCATATGTCAGACCTGAACGACTTGGCACGGCTGTTCCTACGGATCGAATTTGCGCCTTGAGGCAGGTTCACGGGGTCGAGCCGATGAAACTGTTCTCAGGGATTGCGGTGTCCCAGAGCAGGCACCCGAAGCCACGGCGAGAAACGGCGCAGGGACCAGATCTCCCCTCCAAAAGCAAGGATCGTAAGCTACACACGACGGGCATAGTGCCGGTCCGAACACGGCAACCGCGGGAGGCCTGGCCTATTTCTCCAGGAACAGATCGGTGGTCGGGCCGACACCCCAATCGCCTCTGCGAACTCCCACCCCTAAGCCCCAACCGCGCCCCGAAGCGCCTCCACGTAGGTGTGCCCCCCGGCCCGCACCCCCACCGCCTTGGTCTGGGAGAGATCAAGGGCGGAGCTGAGCTGGGCCTCAGAGTCAGCGCCGTAGCGGTAGCGAAAGGTCCCCGCCGAGACGCGCCGGGCGCCGGGGCCGCGCAAAAAGACGCGGCAAAGGGTGCCCGAGCGGATCCCGCTCACATACATTTCGATCTCGGTGCCAAAGGCGCGTGGGGAAAGCGAGGCGCTGATCTTTACCCCCGGCGGCAGCGAGCCAAAGACGACCTCCTGCTGGGGTCCAGCGCCACTGCTACCGCCCAGCGCCAGGATGATCACTACCGCGGCGGCAGCTGCGGCGGTGGTGATCCCAGCGCCCAGCAGGGCCCGAAAGCGGCGCCGATCAGCGCGGCGCCGGCCTTGCCTCTCGGCCTCGATGCGGGCGGCGATCTGGGCCCCAAGCGCCGGTGGGGGCGCCGGTGGGGGCCCGAAGTGCTGCGGATCGGCCGCGGGCAAAAGGGCGGCGATCCCAAGCAGCGAGTCGGCCTCCCCGCGGCACTCCCCACAGCCCTCAAGGTGGGCCTCAAGGGCGATCCGCTCGGCCTCCTTGAGCTGGCCGAGGGCGTAGGCGCCGAGGCTCTCCCGGAAGGCTCGACAGCTCTCAGTCCTCATAGCCCATCTCCTCCAGGGCGATCCGAAGAGCTCCCCCGCGTGGGCGGCATATGCCTCTGCCACGTCTCGCTCATCGCTCAGCGCAGCGGGCGTGCGCTTAAGGGTGCCGAGCTTGGAGCTTTCTGCAGCTCTGACTGCCTTTGGCCTGCCGGTGGTCGTCAACGGCGTCCAGACCTTCGCGCAAGCGCCGTAGCAAGCCGATTGGGTGCCAGAGTCCTTTTGAAAATCATAAAAGAGCAAAGTCCTTAGTCAGCTGCCCAGCGGCGAGGCAGCGACCTCTCCCCGCCGGTGGCCTCAATATCGGAGGCAAGAATCACCTCAAGGCGCTCTGTGGGGACTGCGAGCCTGGCGCGCCTGGCGATGATGGCGGCGGGCTGGGCGTCCTGGAGTTATTTGGAAGCGCTCGAAGCTGCGCTCGGGTAGACGCCAACAAGGACATAGCTGTAGACGGAGGCCCACTGTGGCACGCTCATCGGAGGGTGCTGAAGGGGTGCCGTTTATCCCGGCGGGGGTCGGCCGCGATTGGGCGCTCGAGGATACTCACCTGCCGCACGAAAAACGGGGGGTCCGCCAGCGCCTTGGGGACTATCTGATTGCCCTCAATGGCGCCGGCAAGCCAGTTAGTGCGACCGTCAACAACCAGAGCCAGGGGTCCCTGGGATATGGACCTCGGTGACTCAGGGCTCCAACCACACCGCTTGTTTCAGCGTTGCGCTCCAAGGCGGCACTGGCAGGGCAGGCCCACCGAAAAGGATTCCACCATGCTGCGAGTTCGCCTGGGCTCGGGCCCCGGGGAGGCGGAGAAGCTCAAACCCCAATCCCGGCGTTTGGATGGCTATGATTGATCTTTACCCAGTCGACCGAGAGCGCTGCCGCTAATCACCGATTAAGGTTGTTCGGCGATCACATCTGAGCCTCGCCGCGCTTGACTATCTCGACGCTTGATCAACAACCATTGGGGCTCTTTGCCCAGGCGGGTCCGTTGCAATGCGAAACCGCCGCGAAGCTTCTCGCCGTGCAATACGAAAATGGCGTGGCCACGTTCAAGAGCCTGTGGCCAGGACACGCGCCCACCCTGCTCATAAACGCCCCTGTCCCAGACAATTACCGGCTTATCTCCATTCAACTCCTCATACAGGTTATGTGTAGGCGTGTGTACGCCAGCCTCCAAGGCGAGGCGTTTCACTCCAGGATCCATCGATGGACCCTTCGGGACCGTCCAAGTGCGTATCGCCCCTTCGACCTCTAAGCGGAGATCGAAGAGACGGGCAGAAGCGAGGTGCTCCTGGACGACAAAAATACCAGCGCTGACACCTCGAATTCGAAACTGTTCGTGGCCCTCGACCAGCGCATCCTCAACCACCACTTCGGTGACGCGGGCGCCCGCGGGACCCTCGTGCAAAAACGCTGCCAGCCGCCCGACGGCTTGCACATTGCCCTCTGCGTGAACGACCACGCTGCCGTCGGCTTCGTTTCGCACCCAACCCAAAGCACCCAGCTCCAATGCCTGCTGCCGCGTCGCTTCTCGGAATCCAACACCCTGCACCTCTCCGCGGACCGCCGCACGCACCGCTGCGCTCCCCTCGGCGGGATCGGTCACGGGTCTCCCCTCTGCCCCGACTGCACCTTCCCGTCGCTTGGGGCATTCACCACAATCTCGCGATTCTCTTCAATCTTCTCTTCGACCTCGAACCAGCGCAGCGCAGCTACCTCCATGATGATGCCCCGCCAAAACGGCGGACCGCTCAGGCCAGGCTTTCACCACCCATCTTCGCACCTCTCTGCGTCGAGCGCTCAGACGATGCGCCAATCAGCAATCAAACCTTGGTCGCTGAGTTCGCGCTGGGCGCGACCTCAATCGTTCATTTGCTGATCTTATTGCTCGGTCCCAGCTTTTCTCCCCGCTCTGAGTGGCTGCGGGCAATCGAGATGGCCTGGCATAAACCACCAGTCATCTGGATAGCGCTTTAGCAGTAGATGGAAGTTCAACGCGGTCACCCGCTTCGGCGCGATATTTCTGGGCAGGGAAGGTAGAGCTCCACCACTTGTTATCGTCCAATCAATCACCGAAAAGCAACCACTAATCCAGGTAATCCTCGGCAGCACCCGAGCAGGGCGCTTCGGTGAGAAGGTGGCGGGGTGGGCTATAAATCGCCTTGGCAATCGAGATGATCTTCTTGTAGAGCTTGTCGACCTCCGCGATTACCCGATGCCGTTTTATGAGCAGGACCGCCCCCCGGCCTATGGGCACCGTGAATATCCACTCGAGATCGATCTATGGGCAAAAACCGTAGAACGGGCCGATGGCTACCTCGTCATAACCCCTGAGTACAACCACGGCTACCCCGCGGTGCTAAAGAATGCATTCGACGTGGTCTTTCCTGAGTTCAACCGCAAGCCCATTGCCTTCATAGGCTATGGCAACTCCGGCGGGGCTCGATCTATCGAGCAACTCCGCCTCGTCACGGTTGAGTTGGAAATGGCCCCCCTGCGCCACGCGGTCCACATCCTCCCTGCCCTCATGATCCCCGCTAGGAAATCGGACCAACCGTTCGATACTGAGCTTTTAGCATCCCTTGACGATCGGCTCCGAACCGCCACGACTGACCTGATCTGGTGGGCGAACGCCCTTTCCCGTGCACGATCCCCGAATAGCCAATGAGCATCGAGAGATCCAACCATGACAGGCACCGATCGAACTCACTCCCAGCTCGGCGTTGATATGAGCGCGAGCCTTGCGCAGCTAAAAACATCGCCGCATCTGATGGGAACGGCACGTTCCGGACGCTAGCCTGCCTGTCGTCGGTTTAACAAGGTGACCACCACAGGCTCTGCCTCAGTTCAAGACTATGGATCTGAGTCCTCCGCGCATATAGCCTGGCTCCGAACTAACATCTGCACTCCGCAGGTACGACTATCGACGAAAGCTTGGCATCGATTCCGTGGCATCGAGGCTTGCCTACTGCTGCTGGTCCGTTGGCCGAATCAAAACCTCATTGATCGCTATGTGGCGAGGTCTGCCGATGATATAGCCGATCACGTCGGCTATATCATCGGCCCTGAGCCGAGTGGCGCCAGCAAAACGCTCTTGAATCTGTTCTTGAATCTCGGGTCGGTTGTGTCCAGGAAGCTCCGTGTCGACGGCGCCCGGCTCTATTAAAGAGACACGGAGGTGGCGCTTAGTTACCTCCTGGCGAAGTGACTCGCTGAAGGCACCGACGGCGTGCTTGGTCGCGTTGTAGACGCCACTGCCAACCCGAACCTGACGGCCAGCGACGGAGGATATGTTGACCATGTCGGCGACTGCGCTCGGCTCTTCGTCGGCCGCGTTGAGGAGATGCGGGAGCGCCGCTCTTGCCGTATAAAGGAGCCCCAGAAGGTTCACCTGAACCATTTGCTCCCATTCCCCCACCGGCGCATCGAGAATAGGCCCTAGAAGCATCACCCCTGCATTGTTGATCAATACATCCAGGCGCCCGAAACTCTCAATGGAGCGCCGAACTGCCTCCTCAGCCTGATCGCGCTTAGTGACATCTGCCTCGATGGCGATAGCCTTGCCCCCCCTGGCCTCGATCTCGCCTACAAGGATTTGAAGTCGATCGAGTCGCCTTGCTGCGATGGCAACCCGCGCGCCGCGCTCAGAAAGCATCCGCGCGGTGGCCTCGCCGATACCGCTGGAGGCGCCGGTGACGAGTGCAGTCCGGTTCTCAAATTCTGCTGAGGAGGCCATTGGGCTACACGATATACCGCACCTCCTGTGCTCCCGTCAACGCTACCGCGGGGCCTTTTGCCGGGCTCCTACTCGCGAGCGCTCGCTGTGGCAATTAACCGACGGGCTTTACTTCATCGGGGGCGCCCTACTCTCAGCTGCGGGGCCGGACCCTTCAAATCTGCAAGGCCAATTGCTCACCGGCCAAGGGCATCGACTGAGTCGTCCTCAGTCGATGCCCGTCCGCCCTATCCCCGTCGAATATTGCTTGAGTCACGACGGCTAAAGCCCTGATCCTGCTAGGCCCCAACCCGGCTAGGCGGGTTGGCCTCGACTAGGAGGCCAGACAGTAATCCTCTCCCGCATTCAGGGTGGGAGGACAGGGTCCGAAGTGCCCGTCGGCACGGCCTCAGGGGCCTCCTTCTTCTGCGCCGTCGCCTGCCGCTCGATGGGTGGAACCCAATTGATTGGCCTTTAGGTGCGGACCCGTCACGGTTGGCCCTATTTTTTCTTTCCGCTGATCGCCGTCTTAAACGATGCACCCGGCGAGAACTTTGGTGTCTTGGAGGCCTTGATTTTCAGCGACTGGCCTGTCTGCGGATTGCGTCCCGTGCGAGCTCCTCGCTTGACAACAGAGAATTTGCCAAACCCTGTTAGGGCAACCTCATCGCCCTTCTTGAGGGTTTTTTGGATCGTATTGATGAAGGAATCGATCGCTCGCGCGGAGTCTGCTCTGCTCAGCCCGCTGTCCTTTGCGATCGCGTCAATCAGTTGCGTCTTGTTCATTGCTCTCCTTGGTTAGGGAAACAGATGGCGAAGACTATGGCTAGCGCGAGACGAACTGCGGAGCCGGTGCTGTCGCGGGCCTCGATATGCCCCTTTGGGGCGCACTGGATCTGCGTCGTTGCGCTTTCCTAGCGGAGCCACCCCGCGGTGCCCTCCCCAATCCGGGCCAGTCGCCTGACTTGGCGGGAGCCGCATGCCTTTGGCCAGAAAGGCCCTAGCTCGAGCCAAGATTCTCGATGGTCACGCCCTGCGACAAGAGACGCGCCCTCAGTTCCGCACCGCGATCTGAGGACACAGCTCGGCTAGCGCGCCGCGTATCCAAGTCGATCCCTCTCTCGTGGGCAAGGTCGAGCAATTCTTGTCGCTCGGTGTCCTCTCGCGCCCAACGAAGGACCAACCAGAAGAAGACTCCCAACATCACGATCCCACTTTGGATCATCAGGACGACGCCGGCGATGCTCTGATCGGTGATTGGTTCGATTCCATGCGCCAGATCACTCGCCCTATAAAATGTGTAGAGGACCGTCCCCGACCACATCAAGATGTTGGCCAGTCCCATGGTGGAAAAATGGATTACCGCGACGTAGATCGCCTTTGCTCCATTGCCGAACCATTCGGGTTTTGGGAAGGGACCCAGCAGCGCCAGCCACATTACTACTCCGGCTGTGATAAAGGACGCATGCTCGCAGAGGTGAACCAGCTCGTGTTCGGCCGCGACCTGGTAGAGAGCTGGGGTATGCCAGCCATACATGACCACGAGCCACAACACAACGGCCACCACGGGGTGCATCAGGACCTGTAGGCGGCTCACCCCAGGCTTGGTGAGGATCGGGACCAAGACCGGGCCGGTGAGACCGATCGCCAGTAAGAGCGCCGCCTCGTCAAGGAGGATCGTGTGTTGGATCATGTGGCCAAAGACGTAGGTGTCGGCGAGCGAATCCATGGGGCCCACCGTGGCCAAGACAATCATTGCCATGCCGCAGGCAAAGCTCGCCTGTCGCGCGATACTAGGCTGGCGACCCTGCTCGCAGCTTTCCGACCCGAACGAAATAGGCCACGCCGATCAGCAAGGGCAGCGTGATCGAGGTCACGGTGGTCCATTCGAAGCTCAAATCAAGGTTCATCGGACCCTAGTTCTAACGCAAACCTCGCGCTTGTAGGGGCGATAAGGCAGGCTGCTCGCCCGGACCGGGTCGCCCAGACCTAGCCAAGGTCTACCGGCAGACTTTGGTGCAGCATGAGCCCGAGCGCCCCAAGCAGATCCTTGGGCGTCCAATTTGGCTGCACGGGGCGCTTCAGGTGGTACAGGCCCAATCCGCTGAGGAACCGGTAGATCTTAGGATTCAGACGACCGTGGAAGTCTGGTGCGGCGCTCTGGACAACTCGCTCAGCTCCGGTTGGGTCGATGATGAAATAGTTGTCGGAATGATTGATGTCATAGGTGAGCGGCTTGCCGGTCCACCAGTCGATTGATGGGGGTTTGCCCTCGGGGACTTTTTCGTAAGTAAAACCAAAGAACCTGGAAAGCGCGGCGAGCTCACTCGGTGACTCAGTAACAAGTTCGTAACGAACTCCCGTCAGATGTGCGTACGCCGCGAGGCGTGCCGGGGTGTCACGCTTGGGGTCCACTGTAAGCTCAACTATCTGGACATGTGAAGCCGCGTGATCGGCACGCAGTGACCTTTCGACCTGTACCAAGTTGCCGGTCGTCAAGGGACAAATATCGCTACATAGGGTAAGAAACGGGACCAGCACTACGGTCTTTCCAGGCCAGGAGCCCAGGTCCACCTTTTGGCCGTGCTGATTGGTGAGTTGGAGGTCCCGGAGTCTGCTCGGCACCTGCTGGTCGATAACGGTCCCATATGAAGCGGAGCCAGGAGCTATTGAAGCCGAACTGGACGACTGGGAGAGCAGCACTACAGCAACCGCCCCCACGGCAACGACCGCTAGGCCGCTGACCCAGAAGATGGCACGAAGCCGTTTGCTCAATGGTCTTCTGGCTCTGTTGTCGCAGTATTTCTGATCATCACGCAAACCTGCCAGGACTGAACTCAGCTCGCGGCAAGACTTTCAAATCTACACAGGCGCCTCTTTGAGACATGAGCGGACCGCAATCCACCGACCTTTTCATCTCGGGTATCCGCGACCCCGTCGCGACATACCCTGTCGTTTGAGCGGCACCAAAAAAACGAAAACCCGGTTCTTAGCAGGACTTTCTGGGCCGATCATCGGCTTGTGAGCGGGGCTCTCCATCGTCACGTCGACCCGGCAGCCATTGGCTGGATTGCGTCGCACAATTTTGCCGATCCACCCCCTGATCGGCCTATTAGCGATCTGATGCGAACGATCCAGAGTCCACCGGTCAGGCCGCGGCATGCCGCATTGGGCATCGGCATGGTCAATCCGGGTTGGGGCGCATTTGATCCTTGATCGAAAGCGAGAATGTGATCGCAAACCTGGATCCCGATGAAGTCCAGAATCGGTCCGATGATCTCCATCAGGCGGCAAGCTACTTCCCGATGGGGCCCGACGCATCTAAGGCAATCTGAACGCATGGAGCCTCCTCGCGATCGGCCACGTCTAGGCGGGTGGAAAAACGCGCTGATTAAGGATCAATGCGAAGCGGGCGCCGACTTCGCTCGGCAGGTCGGGGCCGTTGATTCGGAGCCGCTCGGCACCTTCGGAATTCTCCACCGTCCCGCTGCCGGAGGTCGCGGGCGTGAAGTTGGGGGGAACCGCGTGAAACCCTGCGCCAAATCGGAGCCTAGCCTTGGTCAGCTTCCCCACTTCGAGCATCGCCGAGCCGCGGTACTGGATCCCGGTTCCGACAGCGGCGCACTGGGTGATCTTGATCGCTCCCGCTTCGTGGCTGCCGTCGAACAGGGCGATCTTGATCGGATGGGGGCATTCCCCTTGCTGTGACCCTCTGGAGACCTTGAGGACCTCACCGGTCAACTTGATCTTTCCGGCGGCGCAGGCGGACGGCACCCAGACGGCGACTGAGACCGACACGGCGATCAGAAGAGCCTTGGCCAGACGGCGCCTCATGCAGCGCGAGGTTATCGAGAATTCAGAGCGCAGGTGCCACTCCCGACTCTAAACTAAGTCCGATTCTCCGTGGGCTCCAGATCAATGCTCCCGCCCATCGCATCGAGTTCGATCTTGATTGCGTCGGCCTGAGACTTCGATATCCACCTAAAATCGACTGCGGTGCCGAGTCGACCAGCTCCTTCGCCTGCTTAGCGTTCAGTTTGGTCAGGCGGCGCACCGGCTGATACACACGGATCGGGCGCTCTCCGGCGCCCCGGAGGATCACATCGACAAGCCTCTCACCCCACCATCCATCGTCCTCGCATGGTTCCACAACACCCAGTTGGTGGCGCGTGGAAACGGCGGTTCGAAATAAGCGGTTCTAAGCATGTGGCACCTCCGGGATGGGTGGAATCTGCCGTCCGAGGGCCTAAGACGGCCTAGGATCACGCCCTGGCGAACGCTGGAGAAGCATCCGCTGACACTGCACCTTTCGGGATGCATTTGGGGCACGCCCCGATGTCAGCAGGGGTGTTTTGATCGGGCGACCTGGACTCGACAAGGGACCGACGGATCACGAGAGCGACAGGAAAGTTGCGGAGTATTTTGGCTGATCAAATTGTCCCTGCTAATTCGCTATATTCTGCAACTGTCGACGTGGGACGCTTCTCCCCTATGGCGTCGACCCTTTGCCTCCCGGGCCTCAGCCAGGGACCGGAAGGCTTCCCGGCTTCCCGGTTCTACTTGCCGCGGCGAGGCCAGACGACCACCTAGCCACTGCCGCGGTCATAGATACCGGGAGTGTTGGTTTTCTCTAGCAGGCCGACCATTAGTTCTCGATCCCCTCAGCAGCCATCCGCCTCAGATAGAGCACTGCGAGAGCCCGCAACTCCTCGGCCTGTGCATGAAAGAGCGCCGTCGCCGTGTCCTGGGCTTGCTCAGCCCTGTGGTCGGCCGTTTCGGCCGCATCGAGGAGTTCGTCAATCCTCCCCTCAAGCGGAGTCTCCAATCTGTCGGCGAAGGCCGGCTGGCCGGCCGCAGCGACCAATTCGGAGCTTGACACTCCGGCCCGCTGGGCTAAGCGTCTGATCGTAATCTCGTCTGTCATCACGCCTCCTCTTTGATTGCGTTGCATCTCCCGCTTCTCCCGGACGACCAGGCTCCCGCGCCTGCGAGGTCACCGAGCCGCCCAGGTTCAGATGGGTGTCTAGTCGAAGTCGACGCGAGCAAGGCGCCGCATGCAGTCACGGGACTCGGAAGAAGGTCCCGCTCGGAGCCGATCTGCGCTCCTAGTTCGTAAAGGGTCATTCAGCGCACCGCCTCGAGCGCGTCGCCTCCTTGCTGCCGAGGAATCGCCGGGGCTAATAGCCTTCCCGCTGATCCTGGCCGACTTCCACCTTTGCCGGGAGCAACGAGGTCGACTGTAAAATCAGCGCTTGAAAATGCGGGCATCTATTGGGCTGAGGGTGGTCGAGTGAATCGGGGGCACTCGTAAGCGACAAACATCAGCGAGATGTTCGTCGCGTTTCTAGAGAAGGCCAGACCATCCACATTACTCGCCGAGTTATCGACAACGGCGGGTGGGATTCGTCTGACCTTGAGATCGTCAAGCTGAGCCTCGGAGCCGCCGAGAGAATCGAGAGATGTCCAAATTCATCGGGGCGCCAACTCAACCTGATGCCACGGGTCTCGCCGGCGCATTCTGGGCACCTATCAGCGGCTTGGACCCGCTCATGATGGCTTGGAGAACCCTTCGATCTTCCGACCCGCGAGAGACGTCTGAGCCGGGACGACTCGGCTCGGCAGGAGCCATCGCGGTAGCGGGCAGCCGAACGTCGGCCAGCGAGGGAGTTGCCGCAGACGGGGGCCCCGACGCCCGCGTTCTGCTCCGCCGTCAACCCGGCGACGGCTGTCCAGCCGCTGCCGCCGCAGCAAAGTCATGATCGCATGAGGGGCAGACGGTAATCCTCCGCTTCACCCTTCCTCCGCACACCGGACACTTTCGGCTCCTGGGCTTCGATATGAACCAAATCAGCGACAAGAACGCGAAGCCAATGAGTCCGAACAACAAAACGATGATCCTGCTGAAATCAGTCCCAATCGGTTCGCAGTCCTTCAGGTGGGCGCAAGGATTCGAGTCGATACCTGCGACCGCTATCCAAATGATAAGCAAGATCCATGCGATCAAGACCCAGGTCATCTTCCGCCAGTGAGGTCGCCACACGGACCGCATCGTCGCCGCTTGCGCCCGTGCTCGTCAAGGGCGTGAGCGCTGGGCGTTTGTCACCGAGGTTGTCACCCCCACCAAAGAGCCGCCCCAAAGGCGGCTAATTTGGCTCTACAAGCGATGGGGCGACCTGGACTCGAACCAGGGACCGACGGATTATGAGTCCGCTGCTCTAACCAACTGAGCTACCGCCCCAGATGGCCCGGATTCTTACTTCCAATCCGGGCTTGCTGCTTATCGGCAGCTCGGTCAATCCGACCGCCGGATGCATCTTGATCACCATTTGTGCCCAATTGTGCCCAATCACTGGCTGAACCAACCGGACCGGTCGGACGTCACCGTCAACCGTGAGGCCGACTCTGACAGTGAGCGAGCATAGACGCGGATCGGAAATGCCGGATCGGCCCAGTCGCGCTGTTTTGGCGACGTTGAGGAATTCAGATCCGCTGGCGCAGCGCGGCGATGCGTAGGGTCGTCGCAGAGAATGCGGCGACTCACGCTCGCCGATCGGCTCTATGCCTTCGCCTGTGGCTGCCCTGTTTGTAGGCGCCTTTGGTTGCTGGTCGAATGCGATGCCCGTCTGTCGACTCCCCGTTCATGTGGTGAACACCGGCTGGTCCTTCGCCAAAATGTTCCGCGCTCGCCACTCGCTGAGCGCCTCGATTAAGCCTCCTGGCAGATGAACCTCGCGGTAGGTTCCAGCCGCCACCCTGGCCTCCCCCACGCCAAAAGGTCAGGTCAACGAACGCATGTATGGATACCGGGCGAATACCCCCACCTCGCTTGAGCCACTCCAGGAACCTATTCCCTAGCTACGGGAAGCGATGATCGACGGCTCAACCGGCTGCCTTAGGCTCAACGTAATGAACCCTTGGCCCCTGTGGCGATGGCTATTGAGGGCGGCGCTTATCGGCTTGCTTGCGGCTGCCGCTGCCTCAAGGAGCAACGTCGCCGACGCTGTGATCTTCGCGGTCGTCCTCACCTTCATCAGTTGGCTGCAGTTTGAAGCGGCTCAAAGGCGGATGAGCAAACGAGAGGCAGAGCGAAGCGGGCCGCCCGGCGGTAGCACATAGCGTCGAACAAGTGTTCGTAAATGCGGCCTTTTGTGTGCTTGGAAGCCTCAGGTGCGGGATTCGGTCGTAAAGCGCCGTGTTGCGGCGCCAGAGGAGCCCTGAGAGGCGCTGGCTGGGTTGCTTCGCGTAGGATCACCGCCGCCCGTGTCGACATATCGCCTCGAGTTCGAAATCCCCGGGGGCGACTGGCTTTGGGCAGAGCAGCTGTCGGTCCATGACAGTTCTGCTGGCGATGTGGTCGAGTCCTTGCTTCGCGAGGGGAGGACAATCGTTGGTGGCTTCCGTTGCAGGGACGCGGAAGCTGGCCTTACTGGCTGGTCCTTCGTGACCCTGACCGAGGATCTTGCGGTGATTCAGCATGCTCGATGAGGTGCCTACCAAACTGGGCACTCACCTCGTCGTTGGCGCCTCGTGCGCGTCCGCATCTCCTCATTGGCGTTTTCCGGTCGGCGATTACGAGTATCACTTCACCCGCCCGCTCTTTGCTAGACATCAGTCTCGTTTCCGAAGCCCATGATCACCACGGTTCTCGAGAAGCCTTGCGTCGGCTCGGCCGACGAGTTCCGGCAAGGTTTCTCCCGCTTGCAAAGACGCGAATCCGAAACTGACTTGCACAGGTGGGTCAAGCCTGCCGAGGTCCGTCCCCGCATCCCGAATCCGATTATGCGCGTCATCAGTCGTGGCGCCAGGAATTGCACATAAAAACTCGTCTCCGCCCCAGCGGATGATCGTATCGTAGGGGCGCAGCCTCGCCTTGAGCGCAGCAAACACGCATCGCAACAGGCTGTCACCCGCCGCGTGACCGCGCTTGTCGTTGGTCAACTTCAGCTTGTCGACGTCGATGAAGGCGAGCGTCATGCTGTTGTTTGACCGCTGAGCGCGCATGATCTCGTGGCTCAGCAAGACTTCGCCAATTCCGCGGCGATATGCGCCGGTTAGCTCGTCGAGCTGTGAGCGTTCAACCTCAGCGTGGAGAAGTTCGCGGTCTCGGGCCGCAGCTTCGCGGTCTCGGGCCGCGTGTGCACGATCATCAGCTGCTCTGGCGCGGGCGCTTGCTGCCCTCGCCCTCGCCCTCGACGAAGCGTCCAGGGCCTCTCTAAAACCCGCTTCGGCCCCGCCCGCCTCGCTGGCAAGCTCCTCCGCTTCTCGATCTGCAAGGTCGGCGTCTCGGTCGTGCTCGGCCGCGGTTGCATCTCGGATCTGAGCTTGCTCGTCGCGGCGGGCCGCCTGTAGATCTCGCTCGTGGGAGACCTGCAGTCGGACTTGGCTGCCCGCAGACCGAATTAGGGTTGCTTCAGCGTGCCTCGCCTGCGCCTCGTCGAGTGCGCGGATGCGCCCGGCGTCGTCACCTGAGTCGGCGCCGCGCTCAGCGGCCGCAGCGGCCTGTTCGAGATCGGACGCCCTTTGATCGGACTCAGAGGCCTCCTGGTCGCGGTCAGAAGCGTTCTGATCGAGGTCTGACTCGGTTTGATCCGATTCAGAAGAGGTCTGGTCCGCACCAGGGTCTACTTGGCGTGCGCTGTCGCCATGCGGACGTTCGGGCCGGGGTTTAGGTGGCACGACGACTCTCCTCTTTGGTTGACGCCCCTCTGAACCTCCCAGGCGCCGTAAGTCAAGTTACTCCGATTAGCAACTTGCCGCAACTCGCTCGCCATTGCTGGGAGTACGCACCCGCCGGCAGCGCGGCCCGTGTCGAGGACCCATGTTCCCGGCTCGGCGTATGTCGGTCTGGCTCCCGGAGATTTACGGGTGGGTGATACTGGGTCGGGCGCCCCGGCGACATCAGCTCCCAGCACAGCAGGGGATTAACCCAACTCGCACAGCTGGGGGACCGCATCCCGGCCGAGGAAGAAGGGGTCGATTGGGGGGCGACTGAGCACCCCTGGGTAGGCGTCACGGTCGATGACGAATCCAATAACCAAGCTAGACAATCGTCCGCCAGCCCGGGGCACCCATGCATCCACTCTTGGCATTCCGGTCGGGCGGCAGTCGGTAACGCCCTGAAGCAAGGTCGGATTGCGTTACTCGCACTGAGAGCGCCAGTCGCTCTCGGTGCGATAGCAGTAGCGCTATGAGGCCTCAGGATAGGGTCAAGCCGACCGGTCAACGCAGGGAGGAATCGATGCATCGCAGACTCATCGGGGCGCTGTAGCTCGGCGCCCTTCTCCTCGCCGCCCTGTTGGTGGCGGGATGCGGCAGCAGTTCCAGCAACACGACTACGGCAGCGACGGCCGCGATTTCCAAAGCCGAATTTGTTGCAAAGGGCAACGCGATCTGCCTGGCTGGAAACAAGGAGCAGAATCTCGAATTCATGGCCTTCGCTAAAAAACATGGATTTAGTGAAAAGTCAGAACCGACCAAGGCCCAGCAGACCGAACTCGTCAACGCTGTCTTCATTCCCAATATCCAGGGTCAGATTGACTCTGTTAAAGCCCTCGGAGCACCGAGCGCCGAAGAACAACAAGTGACTTCGGTGCTGGAATCCGCCCAGGAAACGCTGAACAAGGTAAAGACGAAGCCTGAATTAGCTTTTGCCAAGCCCAGCCCATTCAAGGCGACGGGAGAACTGCTCCACGCACTTGGGCTGACTCAGTGCGCGAAGGAAAGCTGAATAGGTAGGACCACGCTCAGGAAGGGGCGCCGAGAGGCGCCCCTTCCTGAGCCCCGAATGAAGCTGTTCGGGTGGCTCGCGATGGAACAGGCCGGGACAGCCATCGGCGAGGGAGTTCCCGTAAATCGGACAGCGGCCGTCGGTCATCGGCACCTCCAGCGGTTAGAGCTTGAAGGAGTCCGCGCCGGACCGCTGAAAACCGCTCGATAATGAAAACTCTGCGCAGCAAACTCACCTATGCCAACGTGATCTCAACCGTCGCGCTGTTCCTGGTCATCAGTGGAGGCGCCGCCTACGCCGCCTCCTTGGGCAAGAACAGCGTCGGCACAAAGCAGATCAAGAATGGCGCGGTGACCGGGAACAAAATCAAGAAGCACACAATCACTGGCAAGCAGGTCAACCTGGGCAAACTGGGGACAGTGCCGTCGGCTAACAATGCCAATACCGCGACATCCGCCGGGACTGCCAATGCCCTATCACCGCCCGAAGCGATCCATCTCGTCGGGATGCCAGGCCAGCCGGCTTTTGAAGGCGGGAGCGTGGGCGACGGAGAACCCGGCGTTACCTTCCAGCCGGTCGGTTTCTACAAGGACAAGGAAGGGATCGTTCACCTCGAAGGAGTAGTGAAGGTCGGCAGGGAAAAAGGCTCGACATCTTTGGTTCCGGTCTTCACGCTCCCGGCGGGGTTTCGTCCTGCGAACGGCGTCGTGCAGATCTTCAATTCGGGACCTCCGAGCGGCCCACTCGTCGCGGGTTCGGATGCGAGCTACGAAGGTCATGGCCTCAGCGGCAACGTACTCGGGTCGGAAGGAGAAACCCTGGTGCTTAGCGGAATCACGTTTCGGGCAGGGGGCTGAGGCCATGTAGGCCGAGGGAATCATCGTCGAGCTGGCGAAGCGGATCGGCCCCGCGAAGGATGGCTAGACCCTTCATATCGCCTCGCTGGGCGCTGTGCCCGCCTAGGAGCTCGATTGATCACTGCCAAGCGGTTTCGTATCGACCGTCGCTTTCGCCGCTGACAAGCCGTATGAACCGAAGCTGCTCGCGCCGGCAGGATTGCCGCATAGGACGGCTCTGCACGTCGACCTGCGAGGCCTGCACGGCAGGCGGACAGCACGGCATTTTTTAGAGGAGTCCATGTGGGACGCTGAGCCCTATCGCTCATCGTCTTCCTTCCTCGTCTAGCCCGAGCATTACATCACCCCGCACTCGCAGCACTGTTCGGGCTCGAGCTAATCACCCTCTGCGTTGTCGGGCCTCCCAGCGGTGAGATCCCCAAACCGTGGACGATATTTGGTCGGAGCAGTGGGCCTGCTCAATGTCCTTCAGCTGGTCCGCCTCCCGCTGGGCAGGCCCCGTCGCATCAAACCTCAATGCGGCGACCATCTGGGGAGTGACCGCAGAATGGGCACCGGCGGTCGGTCATCGGCACCTTCAGCGCTTAGGGCTTGCAGGAGTCCGCGCCGGACCGCTGAAAACCATTGGATGATGAAAATGCTTCGAGGCCAACTGACCTACGCCAACGTCATGTCAACGATCGCTGTTTTCCTCCTGCTCGGCGGAGGAGCGGCTTTCGCGGCCTCCAAGCTCGGCAAGAACAGCGTCAGCACCAAGCAGATTAAGAACAACGCCGTGACCACAGCGAAGATCAAGAACGAAGCGGTCACCACGGAAAAGATCAAGGACGCCTCGATCACGAGCCCAAAGCTCGCCAACGGTTCCGTGGGCGGCGCACAACTGCAAGCCAATTCCGTCAACGGTGGAAACGTCCAGGCCGGCTCTTTGACCGGCTCTGACATCAACCAATCGACTCTGACCTCGGTTCGTGCCTCCAATGTCACCGGCGTTGCACTGAGTGGCAACTGCGAAGCAGAGGTGCCGTTTCCAGGCGGCGTGTCCGCAACCGTTACCGGGACTGGATGCAGGGTGACATTCCCGTTCAACGTTTACAACTGCGCAGTGACTGCAACCGTCGGCATACGCACCAACCTGTTGATTGTTGTCGAAGAACGTACCGTGCAGACCTTCCGCGATCCGATCACTCCGGACACGATCGTCACCGATCCTGTTGGGAATGGGACCGCGAAACCCGAGCCGGTCGATTTGATCGCCGTCTGCTAATCGACACTCGAACTCCGCGCTTCGCCTTCCTCGCCGCTGGAAGCGCCAGCGACGACAACCTGGAGCGATGTGGCCCGGATAGCCGTGCCTGCGGTCCCGACCCGCCTATCTCAGTGAGCAATTGTCGTTGTTATCGCCGGGCGGCCCGACCTCGGTGCAACGACCATCACCCTCAACACCCACACATATAGAAGAAATCAAAATCGCCGCTTGACACGAGCGTCCACCTCAGAACGGCCGTTGAGGGGCAACCCTTGAGAGAGAATGGTTTTTCGATGTCGGGCGCATTTTTTGACCCGTGGATGCCATATCTGGAGGATATTGCGAGATATCCGACGGACCAAGGACAACGCGGTGGTTTGACACCGCGGGCTTCTGCACCGAAACGGCTCTCACCGATGCTCTCCTCTGAGCCAGCACAGGGTCGAATTTCAGTCTAATTCTTTGTCCAGGGCCCTCAGCATCTAGCGCCTGATTCTTCGCAGGCTTCTTCTGCACTGCTCTTGGCTTCCTGCGCTTCGCTCTTTGATTCTTCAGCTTCGGCCTTGGCGGCTTCCGCTTCGGCCTTGGCGGCTTCCGCGGCTTCGGCAGATGCGACTCCCCCACCAGACCCTTCACGACCCTTCGCACCTCTCAAGCCCACGGGACCACGTTCGCCCCGCGCCCCGGTCGGGCCTGTCTTAGCGAGCAGGGTGACCCCAGAGGCAATCGCGGCGCTGAGGACGCAGATAGCGATGGCAGCGAAAATCAGGTTTCGGCGCGAAATCGAGACCAATGCGGATCAGATCCTCTCCCGAATCATCCCAGGACGCAAGCTGCCTCGGACTCGCCGCCATTCTCGATCCTATCCCGAAGCCCAACCGCTTGATCCATGCTAAGGGGTGGGGGAGGTCGTCATCGCAGCAGGGAACCGTATTTGAGATCCGCGGGGACTCGGTAGAAGCATTGAAAGCTGAACGCCAGCGCGGTAATTGCTATCAACGCCCAAACCTTAGGCCCCGGAAGCCTTTGCAGCCTGGTTCAAAACAGGTCAGTCAGTTCCCCGTCTAATCCCGTCTCGGACCGCACGTATCGAGCTTGAAGCGGTGTGGGCTGAGGTTTTGCTTTTGTGACCGAGACAACACGGCCACCGCCGGATCATTTTGACTGGAACTCCCAGTCGTTTCGATGGGATGGGCCGAGTACCCCTATGGCGGGCCACCAAAGCGGCTGAGCGAACGAGCATTTGTCGCTGAGCGCGACAAATGCTCGTTGAGCGTTCCGCCACGCTCCCCCGAACTATCCTCAGCTCAACAAAGTGGCCTTTGCCCCAGGCTGCGGGCTTATCATCAATCCGTTGCATAAGGATCCGAGCTAGGTACCCGAGCAGGGAGAACCTAATCGCTAGGCGCTGAACAATTGGGCAAGGGAACGCCCGACATCCGCGGGCTCCTCGTTGCCTTCCGCCGCCGCCGTTGCTCCCTCCGAAAGAGCCTTTGCTGCGTCGGCGATTTGATGGGCTCGACCTCCGCGGATTACTCCAGTCTTCTTTGCTTCGGCGAGGTCAGACTCCATTAGGCCCGCAAGCTCAGCCAGCCTGCGCAGCCCGACAACCGCCGCCGTTCCCTTCAGAGCATGAGCTTCGGCGCGCATGGTCTCAAAATCACTGGTCTCAGTGGCCAGGCCGGCTGCGATCACGTCACAACGACGTCGGGCCTCCTCGGCGAAGGAGTCCAACAGCTCGGCCTCGGAGCCGGTTTTCTCGCTCATTCGCCGATCACCTTCCTCACTTCTTGGGTTAGTTTTTCGACACCGAAGGCGCCCTCAATTGCCGAGCGAATCACGCCCTTGCGGTTGATCACGAAAAGCCAGGGAACGCTCGGGAGGTGAAAGGTCCTCACCTGGGATCGAACGCCTTTGCTCGGCTTGTTTTCGTTGTAGATCTCCATATGAATGAAGGCAGCTTTGTCGCCGTAGAGTTTTTTGACCTGCTCGGCCACGTCGACAGCTGGGCTACAGCTCCGACTCTGGCAGAACTTAGGGGTTGCAAACAAGAGAATGATCGGCTCTTTTCCAAGAACTTCCGCGTAGTTGACCATGTTCTGGGTATCGGGGGGGACCCGGGTGGTGATTTTGGCGAGATCTCCGCCGACGCTGGCGGCGGTCGGGGTCTGAATGACCGGCGCCATTTGGCCGACCCGCGGTATCTTGGTGAATTCGCCCACCATCACGCTCGGAAGCAGGGTCGCGGTGGTCTTCTTGCCTTGCCTCAGAAGAGCGAGAACACGCCATTCTCCATCACTTGGGAAATCGATGTTCGTTGAAAACACAGATGTTGAAGCCGTGGGGTCCAGCGCGGTTGTCTTCGACCGAAAGGCGGGTTTGGTGGCCAGACTTTCAACCGAAGCCAGAAACGGGCCCGCGGCCCGCCCGCCCAAAGGGTTGGGGTTCGCCGCCGCCTTGCCCCCGGCTGGCGCGCCTGCATTTGCGGCGCTGCTGCGCTGGCGTCTTTTAGGGGGAGCCTTGGCTATATAGAGAGCGATCTTTGCGCTTGAGACCTGGCTCCGATCGCGTTGGAAAACTTCAAACGGGTAGCGATTCTGGCCCTCGTAGAAGACCTGGGCAGTTGGTGCAACAACCAGATCAGCGGGACCTACAGACTCCCTCAGGACCTGGGCGAGGGTCTTGCCGCTGGCGCTCGGAAATTCTCTGGCGGGTGGGGCAGGACGACTTTCACCAGGGGTTGGAGGCGACAGCGTAGCCACCGAGGATGCCGAACCACCGCCGCAGCCGGCGAGTAGTGCCGCGGCCACCAGTAGGCAGCCGGGAGCGACGACGGATCGACCGACAGGCATCGGCCCATGTTATTGAGCATGCTGTTGGAACATCGCCGTGATGAGGCGGCCCTGCCGGGAGGCCTATAGGGTGCGACCGAGCCTGGGATAAGCGAAGGAAGGGGTCAAGATGGCGGAACGAGCGGCGCTGATAACGGGAGCCTCAAGCGGGATCGGCTTGGCGATTGCTCGGGCCCTTGGAGAAGAGGGCTATGGGCTGACTATCTCCGCCCGAAGGCCGGCGAAGCTCGAGGCGGCTACAAACGAACTTGGCGCCGAGGGCCTGCACGTGCAAAGCGCCGTCGCCAACATGACTGAGGAGAAGGACGTCGTTTCAGTCTTTACCAAGCACCGCGAGGCCTACGGGCGACTCGACGTATTGGTCAACAACGCGGGGGTTGGGATTGGGGCTCCGATGGAGGAGATCCAGACCAAGCATCTCGATATGCAACTCGCGGTCAATTTGCGAGCCTTGATCCTGGGCACTCGCGAGGGTTTGCCGATGCTGCGCCAAGCGGGCACCGAACATGGCAAGGCGCTGATCGTCAACACAGCATCTATCGCCGGCAAAGGCGGGCAGGCATGGCTTTCGATTTATGCCGCAACCAAGGCGGCAGTGATCAACTTCACCCAGTCAACGCATCGTGAGGCAGGAAGCTCCGGGGTCCAGTGCACGGCGCTTGCCCCTGGCTTCGTCGATACCCCAATGACAGACTTCGCGAAGGGAGAGGTCTCGGCTGAGCAGATGATTCGACCATCAGATCTTGGCGAGGCAGTGAAGTTCCTCTTGAGGACCTCGCCAAACTGCCATGTTCCCGAGATTGTCTTCACACGGCCCGGTGAGGGGCTCGACACACCGTAAGCAGGAAACCGGTGGACCCACCCTGCCGACCGGGGAGCCGCTGCGCGTTCTTCTCGCCGCTTTCGGGGACGCCGGACACGTTTTCCCCGCGATCTCCTTAGGGCGCGCACTTTGCGCCCGCGGCCACGAGGTTGTGCTCGAGACCTGGGAGGAGCGAAGGGGCGCGGTGGAGGGCGCTGGACTTGGCTTCACAGCTGCCGAGGAATACAGAATGTTTCCTCCGCCAGACCCCGACTCCGAAAGCGGAGAGCATGCGGCGGAGGCGGCCCGAGCGCTTCTGCCGCTGCTAGAGGAGATGCGCCCTCATGTAGTCGTAAGCGACATCCTCACCCTGGCGCCGACCCTGGCCGCGGAGAAATCAGGCATAGCGCTGGCGACCCTGATCCCCCACATATATCCCGTGGTGGAGCCTGGAATGCCATTTTTCGCCGTGGGACTTGCTCCGCCGAGAACCGGGGTCGGCAAAGGGATCTGGCGTGCCGGGACACGGCTTCTCAATGTTGGCCTGGAGCATGGCCGTCGAGATCTGAACATCCAGCGAGAGCGGATGGGACTGCCCGCAGTACACCGCTATCACGCCGGAATTAGCACCAACCTGGCACTGGTTGCCACCTTTCCCCAGCTCGAGTACCCGAGGGCTTGGCCCGGAGGCGTCGAGATCACGGGTCCGATGATCTTCGAGCTTCCCCACCCCGGGATCGATCTGCCCCCCGGTGGAGAGCCACTCGTCCTGATCGCCCCGAGCACGGCGCATGACTCTTCCAATCACCTCATCCGCACTGCACTTGAGGCGCTCGCTGATGAGCCGGTCCGCGTGGTTGCCACCACCAACCGTGTAATTCCCCAGAGTCCGATCGAGGTGCCATCCAATGCGATGCTTGTCGACTGGCTCAGCTATGACCAGCTGATGCCGGCGGCCTCCCTTGTGATCTCCCACGGCGGTCACGGCACGATCGCTCGCGCCCTCGATGCCGGCACCCCGGTTCTCGTCTGCCCAATCGTCGGCGACATGAGCGAGACGGCGATGCGCGTCAGCTGGGCGGGGTTGGGGCTCTCGCTACCTTGGCGCCTGTGCCGCCCGGCACCCTTGCTTTGGGCGGCACGCCGAATCCTCGGCGATCCATCCTTTGAGCGCCGGGTCGCCGTCCTTTCGCGCTGGAGCTCAAATCACAACGGCGCCGAGCGTGGCGCCGAGCTGATCGAGCGCCTTGTTCAGCGCGGTGCCAGCCGCGCGCAGAAGCTCCGGGGGTGGGGCTCGAACCCACAACCTCTCGGGTAGCCTCGGGCCATGCAGGCGTTTGCCGGGCTTAGGTTTTTCCCTGCTATCCAGCCCTTTTTGACGAGCCGACCTCAACGGGGTTTGCAGGGTTTGGCAGGGCTTGTGTTGCCCAACCGTTGCCCTCTGAGTCGTCCAGATCGAGACCGGAGCCGACTCCTTCATCCATCAGGTGCACGTAGGTCCGCAACGTAAAGCTTGGGTCCGCGTGGCCGAGCCACTCCTGCACCTGTCTTACGTTGCGCCCTCGCTCAAAGAGCATCGACGCGCAGGTGTGGCGCAGCGCATGGAAACCGAGGGTCGAGCGCTTGTGCGGCTCGCCATCGGAGCCTTCGACCTCCTCGTAGAAGCCGAGTTCGAGCGCCGCGGGCCGAAGCACCGTTCGCCGCACGTTGTGCGGGTCCAGCGGTGTCGCGGTGGTGGTGGCGAAGACGGGGGCCGCTGCACCGCCGTAGTTGTCGCGACGATGAGCAAGCAGCTTCGCCGCCATGCCGGCCGAGAGGGGCACGTCCCGCCTTCCGTCACGGGACTTCAGCCGCTTGCGCTTTCCCCGGTAGAGCTGTTCGCGCACCCACACCTTCGGATTCTCCCCAAGGTCCAGATGCTCCCAGCGAAGCCCCACCGCCTCGCTGATTCGTAGCCCGGTGACAGCCAGGAACTCGAAGAACAGCCGCCAGTCCTCGGGGAGCGCCATGAGCAGCAGTTTCAGCTCCTTGCGGGTGAGTCCCTTCGCTTTCTCCTCTTCCGGCCCCTCCGGAGCGTCTCCGTTGGGGATTCGGACCCCCCGGATCGGATTGGACGACAGGTCGCCATCTTCGGCGGCGGTGGAGAAGAGGGCCGAGAGCGCCGCCCGAAGCGTTTTTAGCTGGGCGCCCGAGCCTCCGCGCTCCCGCACTTGGGCAAACAGGTCGCGCACGTCGGCGGGCTCGACATCAGCGAGACGCCAACCGCGCCAGACCGACAGTGCGTGGTCGGTGATCGCCCGCCGGTACAGATCCCTAGATGTCTCCGAGAATCCTCGCGCTGTGCGGCCAGCGTAGGACTCGATCCATCCCTCGAAGTAGTCCTCGAAGCCAACCTTCGACACGGGCCGCTTGTCGCCGGACTGGCGCTGTCCCTTTGCTTCCCGGGCCTCGGCCAGGGTGCGAAAGAACGCCTTGTGCCGCTTGCCTCGGTGCCGCCAGACGATGACGTAGCGCGAGCCGCGCTTGTAGATGCCGGGCGTGCTGGTCTTCTCGAACGTGGCGGCACTCAGTTCTCGTCGCTTTCGCTCTTGGACGCAGTCTGCACTTCGGCGATGATCGAGTCGATCTCCCCGTCAGACACACCACGCCGCTGGAGCTGTTTGCGGAACTTGTCGGCCCTGAGCGCCTCGTATGCCACTCGGTTCATGATCGCCCGGATATCGGTCCTCTCAAAGGGGTTATCGGCCATCAACTCTCCTCTTGGATTGCGTTTCACTTATTCCGCCTTCCCTGGACGACCCGACTTCGCATCTTTGCGAGTCGCCGAGCCGCCCAGGTTCCGACGGGTGTCTAATCGAAGGCGGCGCTAGCAAGACGCCGCTGTACCTCACGAGAATTGGAAGGCAGTCCCGCTCGGAGCCGATCTGCGCTCCAAGTCTTGAGGGGCGGCGGGAAAGAAGTAGGAACCCGCCGCCCCGTCCTGGCGCAGGTGCAGCTGTCTCTAAAGGGTCATTCAGCGGGCCTCCTCGTAGCTATCTCGCACTAGTCGGAGAAGGCGGCCAGGTGCCGGGTTCGGTTCGTCCCGAGGCAACGCATCGGAAACCCGAAGGAACGGCTCCCGCCACTCTGACTCCAAAGGGCAGGCGCTCCGCGTGATAGCGAGCGGTTGCTGCAAGGTCGCGGACAGCCTCCTCCTCTCGCCGCTCTTTCCATCAGCGCACCTCCTCAAGCGCCGCTTGCTCATGGAAGCCCGCCATCTCAGACCAGCGAGCGGCGCAGCGCAGCATGAGAGCCCGTATGTCTGAATCGGGGTGGAGCTTCGCAGCCTCTATGCGGTGAAAGTCGGCGAGTCTGCTCGCCGCCTCACACTCCTCCGCAGGGTCAATGGGT
This sequence comes from uncultured Solirubrobacterales bacterium, assembly GCA_963700105.1. GTDB lineage: Bacteria > Actinomycetota > Thermoleophilia > Solirubrobacterales > 70-9 > CAVUWL01. The sequence goes on from CAVOWL010000001.1 coordinate 28,919, forward strand.
TTTACATCGGGCACTAGCTCGACGGACATCAGCGCACCGCCTCGATGCGCTTGGACCCGCCTGCCGGCTCGACTGCCTCGAGATGCGGCGGGGGACAGTCAGCTCACCTGTCCCCAGCGAAGTGCCGAACCCAAAGCAGCGGCCCGCAAAGGAGAATTGAGCGGCAGCCTCCCCGCCTGCTCGCGGAGAAAGCCCGATATTGCCCGCGCGGCATCGGCGTGGGTCGTCTCGTCGGCCATTAGGCTGCCACCTCCTCACGTTCGGCGTGGCCGCCACCCCACGGCACCCGTCCCCGTTTGAACGTCCGGTCAAGCCACTGGATGCGATCAATGAATTTAGGGAGGTCTTTCTCCTCTGCCTCGGCAATGTCTTCCGCCGTAAAGTCCTATAGCTGCTGGGACATTTCCATGAGCAACGGCACCTCCACGATAAGGGAGGCGTCAGCGCTTTTGGTCCGCTTGATTGAATGGAGTTCGTCGATAGCGACGAGGGCAGTTACCGCTAGCTGGGTGTATTTCTCTGAGTGCTCGTGCGGCTGGCTCGGCGGCGATCATCGAACCGAGGCACCTGCGGCGACCGAGGGCAGAGAGCACGAGCGCGACCCGAAGCCACCGCCGCCGGAAGCTTGGAGCCCGCGCCCTGCTGCCTGAGCCGCTCATATCGCCTCGCTGGGGGATTCTGCTACGGCGCCTTTCGAGCCGTTCCTGACCGCGCAGCCAATCACTCAGGCCACGCGGTCAGGCACAGCATCGAACTACGGCAGGATGTAGTTGAAGCTGTCTTCCTTCATGGGGTTTTCGCCGCCGCCTTTCGCTTTTGAGCTGAAGTTGCCAACGGCCCCGTTGTATTTGGCGGTTCCCCCAGTGATTGAGCCAGTGATAGAGCCGCTACCAATGGCATCTTTGCCGCCGACGTTCAATGCGAATGAACCGCCTGGCACGGTCACAGTGGCAGTGCAGGTTCCACTCAGACTGAATCCGCCCGAAGTGGGCTGCGTATCAATGCAGACAGCGTTGAGTTCGCCCACGGTCTTCTTTTCTGAGTTCTGGAGCGGATTCGCAGCAACGATTCCCGTTCCAGGTGTAAAGCTTTTCCCGTTGAACTTCCCGAACGGGGTAGTCATTCCGCTATTTCCGCCAGGCTCAAACAGCGTCAAAGTGCCCGTTTCGCCGTGGGTCTTGGAAGAGCCACAGCCCGCGAGCGCAACCAGCGCCACCAAAGCTCCCAATGCGAGCACCGCAATCCGAACGTTCTTCATGCTTCTCCCCTCTGTAGCCGATCCCTGGCGACGAGATTCATATCCCATCCCTGGGGCATGAGGCACTCAGATAGTCCGAATCCGGCCCTGCGCAGGCCTATGAGCGCAATTGACCCACTGCCGCACCGTCTCGTACCGACCGTCGCCTTCGCCACTGAGAAGCCGTAGAAGTCGAAGCCTCTCGCGCCGGCAGGATGCCGAGCAGGTGACTGCGTCAGCACGTCGACCAGCGAGGGAGTTGCCGCAGATTGGGCAGCGGCAACTCCTGCCGCCTTGCGCTAAGGGTGATTCGTGCATAGGGTCGGTCCAATCAAACAACTTTCGAGAAAGGGTGTCGGCGATGAAAGCAGTGCGAAGCAGGTTGACGTTTGCGAACGTGATCTCGTGTTTGGCGTTGTTCGTCGCCCTCGGCGGAGCCGCTTATGCTGCCGGACTCTCCAAGAACAGTGTTGGCACAAAGCAACTCAAGAACGAAGCCGTTACCGCGGCCAAGGTCAAGAAAGGGTCGCTTACCGGCGCTCAGATCAACGCCTCAACTTTGGGCGCCGTTCCGAATGCGACGCACGCGAATATTGCGGATCAGGCGACCAAAGCCGGCGAAGCAACTAATGCAGCCAATGCGACGCACGCCACGACTGCTGGCCAGGCGACAAGCGCGACCAATGCGACGCACGCCACGACTGCTCAGGAAGCCACGATTGCCGAAAGCGCAGACAATTCAGGCCATCTTGGAGGCATCGGACCGACCGGGTTCATCCAAGGCTCGGGCAACATCGTTCGGGGATACGAATCAACCTCGTCTCCTGACGGCACCACCCTGATGACTATTCCTAACCTGGGCGATGTACGAGTAGATTGTTCAGGAGGAGATAACCGGATTGCCTTCTTCCCGTCGGTCTCAGGGTCGCTTTGGTTCACTAGCGGCGGCGCAACCGGGTATGTAAACGGCGAAACCGGCACACAGCTCGCCGACCAAGCGACCGCTTCTCTGATCACGGCTCAGTTCGCGACCGCCACTGAAACGGTGACGATGTTTATCTCCGGCAACCCGGGAGCAACATGCACCTACGCCGGGCAGGCGATAGTCCAACCCTGACAAAACCGACGCCCCCATCCTGTACCTGCTCCACGCTTGCCACTAAGTCAGCCTCGTAACGATGCGTTCGGCTTTCTCACCATAGGGGATCGGTAAGGCCCGGACAGCCGTGGTGCCATCCGGGCCACATCGCTTGGCCGTTAGCTTTCTGCTCGGAAGGTAATTCCGTCAAGAAAAACCTCAGTGGCTTCCCCGGGGGGCATCACCTCTCCTTCGGTGGCGGGGACGGGAAATTTTGAACCAACAATGAGAGCAGCGCTGATCTCTTTTTCGCATAATTTGCCGGTGACGCACACCACTGGCACCCGAATAAGTCAAATGGCGGGTAGGAAGCGCTCGGCGATGATCTCGGCGGTGCGCTAGAGCCAGTCTGCCGCGGCGATCTTCGCCTGCAGTACGTCTGCAAACGATCCGCTCCTGTTCAAGTCCTGCGGCGGCATCCATTTAACCGTGAAGACGAGCGAGCATTTCCCGGCGCCGAGGTCAAAGGTCCACTGCCGTCCACCAGTCGCATTGGGGCGCTCGGGATCGTGAACGGTCTCGCGGTCCTTCACCGACATCCCACTGATTGGCAATCTTGTCGTGGCGACTAAATCCTCGCTGCCCTTCGGCTCGATAAGGATCAGCTCGTCATCAGCGATTATCCCGACCGGTCGAAGTTCGGCACCCGTGTCCAAGATTGCCCACTCATGCCCGCGCCCCCCGGGCTCGGGGGCCGCATCCAGCGCGTCTCTCATCGCGCTGTTCTGCGCCTCTGAACTCTTGTCGTGGTGAGTCTCCGTCCACTCCTGGGCGATGAGGTCCGCCGTCTCCCTCTCCATTGCCTGCATCTTCGCTGTCACTGCGGATGGCACGTCAAGGACTTCCGGCGCAGGCAGTTGCCCAATCAGTTGCCCACCTACGAAAAACACCGCCCCGAAAGGCGGTGTATTTGGCTCTCTAGAGCAGTTAGAAGCTCCGGGGGTGGGGCTCGAACCCACAACCTCTCGGTTAACAGCCGAGCGCTACTACCAATTGAGCTACCCCGGAAGGAGGCCCCCGGCGACAGCGGGGAGACTCACTCTAGCGACGCTCGGCGTGGGCGATGTGCTCGACCAAGGCGGCTCGTTCGCGGCTCAGCGCCGCACGCAGGTCGTATTCACCCTTCTCGCCAGCCTCGCCAATCAGGTGCTCCAATCGGCGCTGCTCCAAGAGCAAGAAGTTCAGCTCCATCGCCTCGGCGGAGGCCGGTTCATCGCGGGCGAGGATCGCCAGTTCGGTGATCAATGCGGCCAGCTCAGCGTCATCGCGAGGCAGATTGGAGGCCGGATCCTCGGAATGTAGACGCAGCCACCCGGCGGCGCGAGCACCGCCGGGCGAGAGGTGCTCATCGCTCAAACGTGCCAAATACTCACGGCCCTCTCCCGGCAGCGCGATGCACATAGCCAAAAGCGCCCGCTCCCGACGCTCGCGGGAGGTCAGCTCCCTGACGGGACGTGTGCCCGGCCCGGGGCCCTGACCATTCTCAGCCGGTCGGGGCGAGCCGCTTCCAGCTCCGCTGGGAGGCCGCGCTGCGACCAGCCTTCCCATCACCATCGCCGGCTCAAGGTCGAGCCGCTCGGCAACCTGGCGCACGAGGTCATCGCGGCTTGCCGTCTCCCCCATCGCCGCCATGATTGGAGCAACCTCCTCCAGCGCCTTGTCACGCTCGGCTGGCGAGGTGGCATCAGCCCGTCCGAGGGCGAGTCCGACCTGGAAGGCGGGAAGATCAATCGCTGCTTCAACGCGGTCTACAAATCGGCTTGCTCCGCCCTCGGCAGCGATCATCTCAGCGGGATCCTCACCCGCTGGCACCTGGGCAATGCGGATCCGCATCTTGCGGCCCGCCGCCACCCGCTGCACGCGCAGCATTGCCTCCTGACCAGCAGAATCCGCGTCGAGTGCCAGCACCACCTCCTCGACCATTCCCGAGAGTGCAGCGACTTGCTCGTCGGTAACCGCCGTTCCCATCACCCCGACCGACTCGACGATGCCAGCCTGGTGCAAAGCCAGGACGTCGGTATATCCCTCAACTACCACCGCTCGCTCAGCCTTGGCGATCGCGGTTTTGGCAAGGTCGATTCCGTAGAGCATCTGGCTCTTGTGAAAGAAATCTGTCTCGGCTGTATTGACGTACTTTGCACCCTGATCGGAGCGCATCGCCCTCCCTCCGAAACCCGCCACCCGCCCGCGCCGATCGCGAATCGGAAACATCACCCGGGATCGAAAACGATCGTAATCACCCCCTCCCCTCCCTCGCTGCACCAACCCCACACCACGCAACTCCTCAAGCTTGTAGCCGGCCCGCTGGCCGCGCATCAAAACCTGATCCCAGGCGCTGGGGGCAAAGCCGACACCAAAGCTGCGCAGTACATCCTCGCCCAGACCGCGACCGCGCAGGTAGCTTCGAGCCTTCTCACCCTCTTTTGACTCCCAAAGGTAGCTGGCGTAAAAACTGGCGGTGCGGCTGAGCAGCTCCTCAAGTCGCCGTCGCTGCTGGCGCCGGGCCTCAGCTCGTGGGTCCTCCTTGTCGCGCTGCAGCTCGACCCCATAGCGATCGGCGAGCAGCTCAACGGACTCGGCGAAGCCGAGTCCCTCCTTCTCTTCGACGAACTTGATCACGTCACCCCCCACCCCGCAGCCAAAGCAGTGGTAGAGCTTTTCCTGAGCATCGACGGAGAACGAGGGCGTGCGCTCCTCGTGAAATGGGCAGAGGCCGACCCAGCGAGCACCCTGGCGGCGCAGGTCAGTGTGGGTGGAGATCACCTCAACGATATCTGCGCTCTGCTTGACCCGCTCTAGGCTCTCGGTTGAGATCAGCGCCATCAGCTCACCGTAGCGCCATCGGAGCTCTCAAAAGCGGGCCTCCTCTGGGATCGTCAGCTCTGTGAACTTCGCGATGCAGTAGCGATCGGTCATCCCGGCGAGGTAATCAGCAACTCGTTGACACTCGCTGGCACCGGGCTCCCACTCCGGTACCTCCTCTGGGTGCTCCAGATAGTGATCGAAGAGGCCTCGCAGAGTGCGGTGCACCCGCTCGTGCTCGTTGCGCGCCTTCGGCCCGAGGTAGACGCGGTCGAACATGAACTTGCGCAGCCGCAGCATTGCGGCGCCGATCTGCTCGCTTTGGATGATTTCGGCCGCTCCAGCCGAGCGCTCGACGATATCGGTGACCAAGGTGTCGATCCGCCGCGAGCCGGTCCGACCGAGGAGGCCGATCTCAGCGTTGGGGAGATCGGATGTTTGAAGAATCCCAGCCCGCAGCGCATCGTCGATGTCGTGGTTTATGTAGGCAACTCGGTCAACGAGCTTCACGATCCTGCCCTCCAAGGTCGCGGGCTTGCGCGAACCGGTGTGGTTGAGGATTCCGTCACGGACAGCTTCGGTCAAATTCAGTCCGCGGCCGTCGCGCTCCAAAACGTCGACGACCCGCAGCGAGTGCACGTTGTGCTTGAACTCGCTGCCGCAGCGCTCCCGAAGGGCCCTGTCGAGGGCCTCCTCTCCGATGTGGCCAAAGGGCGGATGCCCGAGGTCGTGACCTAGCCCGATCGCCTCGGTCAGGTCCTCGTTGAGCCCTAGGGCTCGGGCCACGGTTCGGGCGATCCCGCAGGCCTCCAGGGTGTGGGTAAGCCGGGTGCGGTAATGATCGCCTTCGGGAGCAACGAAGACCTGCGTCTTGTGCTTGAGGCGGCGGAAGGCCTTGGAGTGGACGATGCGATCGCGGTCGCGCTGAAACGGCGTCCGCAGGGGACTGTCGACCTCAACCTGGCGCCGTTTTGCGGGATAGGAGGGGGTCGCCAGCTCGCTGAGGAACTCAGCCTCCCAGAGGCGCACTCGCTCGTTGAGAGGGGAAGTTGAAACCAAGCGAGCGATCCTACGCCGCCGCGCGCAGGCGCACATGAGCATGGTGCTCAAGCGTTTCCCCAACCGCCCGCTCAACTTGGCGCATCGCCCGCTCTTCGGCCGCAGGCGTCTCGGTCAGCGGCTTTGCGAGTGCCTCGACCATGAAGCTATGCGCCTCCGCACCGAGCTCAAAGGAGCCTGCCTCGCAGCTGTTGCAAATGACTCCCCCTGCCGCGCCGGAGAACCCAACGAGGTGCTCGACCTCACCGCAACGCGCGCAAGACGCAAGCTCCGGAGCAAAGCCGGCGACAAGGGCGAGCTTGAGGCGAAAGGCCAAAGCCGTGTGCAATCCGGCGATCGGCTCCTGGCTGGGCTGATCGAGCAGCGCAAGGTAATGGCAGAGCAGGTTGTAGGCGGGAAGGTTGGGCTCAGCTGAGTCGAGCAGTCGTAGCACCGCGTCGCAGGCGCGGGCGGCGGCATCGAGGCAGGGCCCCGATGAGCGCAGCCTCGGGTAGGCGGCGACGGTGGCCGCGCCGGTCACGGTGAGAAGCTCGCCGCGGCCCTCGTGCAAGACCAAGTCGGAGCGAAAGAAAGGCTCCAGTCGACCGCCGAAGCGTGACTTCGGCCGGCGCGCGCCCTTCGCGATAGCGCCGATCCGACCCCGCGCCGTGGTGTAGAGGTGCAGGATGCGATCTGCCTCTCCGTAGCGGATACTGCGCAGGACTATTGCCTCTGTCTTTATCGTTGCGCCCGGCACCCACCTAAGTTGAACGTCGGCCCGGACGGCGTCGACGCCGCAGGCGCAGCTGACAATTTGGGCAGTAATAGGTAGAGCGCCCGGCGACCGTGATGCGGGCAATCTTTCCACCGCAGGCAGGACATGGCTGCCCCTCGCGGGTGTGAACGAGGAACTCCTCCTGCATCATGCCCCTCTCACCACGGCCGTCGCGGTAGTCCTCAATCGACGCGCCGCCCCGAGCGATCCCCTTCTCCAGCGCGGCGACAATGGCGTCTCGCAGCGCCGTGTGGTGTGGTGGTCGCAACGACCCCGCCGGGCTGAGCGGATGCAGGCGAGCACGAAAGAGCGCCTCATCGGCGTAGATATTGCCCACCCCCGCGATCGCGGACTGGTCGAGTAAAAAAGACTTCAGAGGCGCCGTTCGAGCCGCCGCGATCTCCCCGAGCAGCTGCGGCGTGAGGGCCGCCGAGAGTGGCTCCACCCCGAGCCGCTCAAAGCGGCGGGGTAGCTCGACGTCGTCGATCAGAAACGCCTCGCCGAAGCGACGTGGATCCGTAAACCAGAGCTGATTGCCGTCGCTGAGCCAAAAGCGAGCCCTCAGGTGGCGCTCAGAGACGGAGCGCTCGCCCTCATACAGCCGCTGCCCCACGGCCGGATCGAGCATCCAGCCGTCTTTGAGCAGGATCAGGTTTCCGGTCATCCTCAGGTGCATTACCAGCGTCTGGCCCCCCTGGAGCCCGAGCAGCAGGTACTTGCCCCGCCGCCGCAGGCCCGCGATCGATCTGCCGCTCAGCGCAGCGCCAAACTCAGCTGGCGAGCGCGGACGCGACCAGCGCGCATCGAGGACCTCGAGGCGGTCGATTTTCCGACCGATTATCTCCGGCTCAAGCTGACGGCAAACCGTCTCGACCTCGGGCAGCTCAGGCATCGGATGGTTTTAGCGGATCCGCTCAGCTGACCTGCAGGTGGTGCAGCTGAGGGGCGGCCTCAGTCGATCACCGCCCGCGGATGGCTGCGGAAGTAGACCTCCTTAAGCTGCTCGCCCGAGAGGTGGGTGTAGAGCTGGGTGGTCGCGATGTCGGCGTGGCCAAGCATCTCCTGCACGGCGCGCAGGTCACAGCCTCCGGCGAGCAGGTGGGTGGCAAAACTGTGGCGCAGCGTATGCGGACTGAGGCGGCCCGAGAGCCCGGCCGTCCGCGCCTGGCGCTGGACTATTTTGTAGAGGCCCTGTCGAGTCAGCGGCCCGCCGCGGAAGTTCACAAACAGCTTCGCCTCATGGCGGTCTCCGACGAGCTTCGGTCTGCCGCTTCGCAGGTAGGCGCTGACCGCCGCAATCGCCTTGCGTCCGAGTGGAACCAGGCGCTCCTTGGAACCCTTGCCCCGAGCCTGCAGGAGTCCGCGGCGGAGGTCCAGGTCAGCTACGTCAAGGCCGATCGTCTCAGAGGCGCGCAGTCCGCACGCATACATCGTCTCCAAAAGTGCACGGTCGCGTAGCGCCGTTGGCGCCTGCCCTTGGGGAGCAGCGAGGAGGAGCTGAATCTCAGAGTAGTTGAGGACTTGGGGCAGCTTTCTCGCTCGTCGTGGTGCATTCAGCGCCGCAGTTGGATCATCGGTAATCAGCTCATCGCGGCGCAGATGCTTATAGAAGGAGCGCAGGCAGGCGGCCTTGCGGTGGATGGTCGCAGCCGAGCAGGGGGCCCGCCCGTTGCCAGTTGCCAGGTCGGCCAGGAACTCGGCAACGTCCGCCGGTCGCGCCGTCAGCGCATCGAGGCCGTGCGCGCTGAGATGGTCCCCGAATTGCAGCAGGTCGCTGCGGTAAGCGTTGAGGGTATTGCGCGAGAGACCGCGCTCTAACTCCAAATAGGCGAGAAAATCGAGAACAAGTCCCTCAAAGCGTGCCTCCCCACCAACGCCGAGCGCTGCTGGGGGGCCCTGATGGTTGAGCGCAACCGCCACGTCAGCTGCTTCTGGCTGTTGGCGCTCAACCCTTGCCACGCAAGGCGCGGCCCAAGCGCCGCCGAATTTTGGGGGCACCTCATTTAGGTTCAAATAGGAGCTGGCACGCCGAGCGCCAGAGCACTCCCGCCTTGCCGATCTAGCCCGCGCGGCTAGCTGATCAGCAAGCTGCCCGCAGCCAAAGCGGCGGCGAAAAACACCGGATCCTGATCGACCCCTCGGCCCATCGTTTGAGTGGGAAGCCCACTCTGGAGGTAGCCGCCGAGATTCCCAGCACCGACCCGCAAATGGTGGCGCTCAGCGCAAGCGAGCCTGAGCGAGGCAATTAGCTCCTCCTCGCCCCGGGGAGCGGCGACGCTGAGCGGAGCCAAGAGCAGCTCCAGGACCGTCCGGGTGTGGTGACTAAGGCCGCGGTGGCGCTCGCGCAGGTCCCCCGCGGAGAGTCTTGGCGAGAGCAGGGTCGGCATTTGCAGCGAGAGGGCCGCGTGTGCGGTATCCAAGGCGGCGAGACCTCCATGGCCGAGATGGGTTCCCGAGCCGATAATCCCTGGGCCGGGACCGGCGAGGACGGCATCCCAGCCAAGGCGACGGGCGCCAGCGTCAAGTGCCCCGATCACGCTGAGCGCCTCATGCTCTCCCCCGTAGGCGGGCGCGGCGGTTATGTGGCCGCTCAGCAGCCCCTCCTCGCGCAGCCGCGCCACATCGCGGGAGAGGGAGCCGGGCAGAGCACCGCCCCCCGTCTGCACAAAGCCGAGCTTCGCCCCCGGAGCGCCCTGGCGCGCCGCCCAGGCCGCCGGGGCCAGGTGGCCGTGAAGCGGCAAGACCAAGACCGGAATCGAGTCGCCGCCGAGGCTGTCTTCCAAAGGCCGCTCGATCGGCAAAACTGGGTGCTGAAGCGAGGTGTAGTTGAGCTTCATCACGTGCTCCTCAGCGCCCGGACCTCCCTGCATTCCGCGGCTCAGATTTACATGGATCAGGTCAAAGCCTCCAGATCCCAGATCGAGGTCGAGCGCTGCAACGTTGACGATCACCGCGTCGCCCTCGCGCATCTCCCCGAGCAGCCCGGTGTCCGCCCAGGCCCGTCGGTGCTCCCCTGCAACCTCAACGGTCAGGGGATCTTCGAGGACTACCGTTCCCGGTCGCAGCGCCAGCCGGGCGCTCACACCGCGCCCGCAGCCGCGCTGAGAATCCCCTCACAGACTTCGAGCATCACCTCGAGGTTTTGGGCCGAAACACTCTCCCGCGCGGTGTGGTTTGCCTCCGTGCCGTTGGCGAGCAGAAGGCAGTCAAAGCCGTTCAGCCGCAGCGCGTTTGCATCGCTGCCACCGCCCGTCGAGATCCGCTGTGGCTCGATTCCCGCCCCCCGCAGACCGGCCTCCGCGAGCGCCAGCGCCGGGGAGGAGGGCGGCACACGGTAGCCGCGAAAGAGCTCCTCCAAGCGCACGTCAACATCGCATCCATACTCGCTTGCTCCCCAGGCGCAGGCGTCAGAGATCGCGGCGGCGGCGCCGGCGACCCGCGCCGGATCGAGGCTGCGGCACTCCGCCTGGATCCAGCAATGACCGGGCACCACGTTGCCGGAGGTGCCCCCTGAGATCAGCCCGACGTTGGCCGTGGTTTCGGAGTCGATGCGGCCCAGCTGCATTCGGGCAACCGCTGCCGCAGCGGCGGCAATCGCGCTGCTTCCATCCTCGGGGCGGATACCAGCGTGCGCCTCGACGCCGACGAAATCGGCCAGGATCTTCTGCTGGGTCGGCGAGCTGACTATGACCTCGCCGACTGGGCTTGCGTGATCGAGAACAAACCCGCAGCTTGAGCGGAGTTTGGAGGTGTCAAATGCCTTCGCGCCGCGCAGACCCTGCTCCTCAGCAACCGTGAAAAGCAGCTCGATGCCGATCGGCGGGGGCGCCGGTGCATAGCGCGACACCAACTCCATAAAGACCGCCACCGCGGCCTTGTTGTCGGCGCCTAGGATCGTCTCTCCGCGGCTCCTAAAGATGCCATCGTCGAGCACCACCTCGACCTGGCCCCGGTGGGGCACCGTGTCCAGATGCGCACAGAAGAGCACCGAGCCCTCACCGCTTCCGGCCAGCCTGGCAAGGATATTCCCCGCACCCGCTTCGGCCGGCCCGGCCGCGTCATCCTCGCTTACCCCCAGCCCCATCGCCCGCAACTCCGCGACCACCGTGTCGGCTAGCTCGCGCTCCTCCCCGGTCGGGCTACGAACCTCGCAGAGATCGACAAAGCGCTCATTCAGCCTCTTCTCCACGACCGGACAGGCTAAAGCGGAGGCGCCGAGAAGGCTCTCACCCCGACTGCCGCAGGCCGGCTTCGCTGCTCTCGGAGGCCCCAGCAACGTTTCGCTGCGGATCGTCGAAGGGCCGCTCGCCGACGTAACGCACCGCGGCTCCGACGAACTCCCGAAAGAGCGGCTCGGGACGGTTTGGTCGCGAATTGAACTCGGGGTGGAACTGGGAGGCGACGTAGAAAGGGTGATCGGGCAGCTCGATCATCTCGACCAAGCGCTCATCGGGTGAGGTGCCACCGCAGATCATGCCCTCCTCTTCGAGCCGGCGTCGCAACTGGTTATTGACCTCATAGCGGTGGCGGTGGCGCTTGTAGATAACCGGCTCGCCGAAAATCTCCCGCGCGCGGGTCCCATCGTGGAGCTTCACGGGGTCAGCGCCGAGACGCATCGTGCCCCCCATCTCTGAGACCTCCTTTTGCTCAGGCAACAAATCAACCACCGGAAAGGGAGTCTCGGGATCAAACTCCGCCGAGTTGGCACCCTGCATCCCGACCACGCTGCGCGCGAACTCGACCACAGCGATCTGCATCCCAAGGCAGATTCCAAGGTAGGGGATCGATCGCTCGCGGGCTATGCGCGCCGCCTGCACCTTGCCCTCTATCCCCCGCTCGCCGAAGCCGCCGGGGATCAGGATCCCGTCGGCGCCCTGCAGTCGTTCGGGGTTGAAGTCCTCGGAGTCCACAAGCTCGACCTCAACCTTGACCCGGTGGTGAAATCCCCCGTGCTCCAACGCCTCGATCACGGACTTGTAGGCGTCGGCGAGCTGCACGTACTTGCCAACCAGTGCGATCCGCACCGTCGCCTCGGCCGCATCGGCGCGACGCACCATCGCGTCCCACTCCGTGAGCTCAGGCGGCGGCGCCTCCATCCCAAAGTGGTCTAGAACAGTGTCGTCAACTCCCTCCGCCCGAAAAACAAGCGGCACCTTGTAGATGTTGTCGACGTCATGGGCAGAGATCACCGACTCAACCGGAAGGCTGGCAAAGAGGGCAATCTTGGTGCGGATCTCACGATCGAGGCGACCCTCAGACCTACAGACGAGCGCGTGCGGTTGGATCCCAATCCGGCGCAGCTCGTTGACCGAATGCTGAGTTGGCTTGGTCTTCAGCTCCCCGGCATGACCGAGGTAGGGAACCAGGGTGAGGTGAACGAACATGCTGCGTTTTGGTCCCAGGTCGGTGTAGAGCTGGCGAATTGACTCCAAGAACGGCAGTGACTCGATATCGCCGACGGTTCCGCCGATCTCGGTGATCACAAAGTCGACCGCCTGGGACTCGGCGACGATCAGAATCCGCTGCTTGATCTCGTTGGTGATGTGGGGAATCACCTGGACCGTGGCGCCGAGGTAGTCCCCCCGCCGCTCGCGTTTGATCACCGAGTTGTAGACAGCCCCAGCGGTCACATTGGAGGCCCGTGAGGTGTTCTCGTCGGTGAAGCGCTCGTAGTGACCAAGGTCGAGGTCGGTCTCGGCCCCATCCTCGGTGACGAAGACCTCGCCGTGTTGGAACGGGCTCATCGTCCCGGGGTCCACGTTTATGTAGGGATCAAACTTCTGCAGCTGCACCCGGAAACCGCGAGATACGAGCAAGCGCCCGATCGAGGCCGCCGCGATCCCCTTTCCGAGAGCCGAGACCACTCCGCCGGTGACGAAGATGAACCTCGTATCTCCTTGCTTTGCGCTACTCATCCTCTACCTAGCGAGTCTAACCAGCGCAGTGGCGGAACCGACTCGATGGTCGCCGAAATTGATCGCATCTCGCCATAAATCGTCAACAGCGCGACGATCACCAGGGCAATCGAGCGCCCCGTCACCCCGAGCGTGGTCAGCAACCAGACCCCGGCGATCGCGCCAATCAGGTTGGAGCCCGTGTCCCCCAACATCGATCGCTCTCGCAACGTGAACCAGGCTCCGACCAAGACCGGCCCGACAAAGACCCCCAAGAGCTTCAGCGGAGCCAGTGTCCAGCCACCGAGACAGAGCCCCAGGCCAAGCAGCACCATCCCCTTCTCCGCCCGTCCCGGCCGCAGATCGAAAAGATTGAAGAGGTTCGTGGCCAAGATCAGTAACGCCACGTCGGCGAGGTAGTGCCACGATTCCAGCCCCCACCCCGAAACGACATAGGCGGCAAGTGCCAACGCCCCGATCGCCTTGATCACGCCGGTGGAGAGCCGCCCTTGGCGCAGCGCCCGGCCATGACCCCGCCAGCCACGCGGTGCACCGCTTAGCTCCCGGCCGCCCAGGGAGTCGTCCAGGAGGCCCAGAAAGGCAACTCCGATCAGGTAGGGAACCCAGCGACGCAGCCCTGGATCCAGCAGCTGAAAGCCGTCGCGACCGTTCAGGAAAGCCAACGGCGCAAGCGCAACCAGCGCCGCGGCCATGACAACCGCACCGAGCGGGAAGGCGAGCTGGGCCCCGCGGTAGTTCGAGCGTTGCAGACCAGCATCGATCAACCCTCGGACGCCGGCAGGGACGAGCACCAAGGCCACGGCGAGAGAGAGCGGTAATCCGATCCAATACACGATCGGCTCAGCGGCCCGGAGACAAAAGATCTGGCAGCAGATGATCGGCGCTGCCCTTGATGCCGAAACTTCCCTCGGCGCCCAGCATCGCATAGATCATCGCCACCCTCCCCGCGACAAGATCGACATCGTCAACGCTGGAGAGAGCATTGGCTTGGAAAAATGAGACTGAAGAGGGTTCAGCGGTGGTCGTCTCGACCCCAACCACCGGCTTCCTGGTCGCCGCTATTCCGCGAACCAGAGCCGACTCGAGGCGCGCTGCGGTCGCCTTTTGCACCGCCCCCATGCCCTGTGGCTCATCCCGAACCACGATCACGCCGTTTAGCCCGCCGAAGTTGCCGCTCGCATTGGAGAGGAAGTGGCTGCGGACCAGGTCGAGCAGATTGCCACCGCGCACTAGCTGGCGACCCATACCGACCCCGAACGCGGAGACCGTTTCGGAGTCGCGGCTGATATTGGCAAAGCGGGTCTTCGACAGGTCTGCGGCAAGTGAGGGCAAATCGACAGGCTCTCGCACCACACCGACGCCGACCAGCCGGGCTGCGGTTGGTCCCAGGGCGGTCTCGATCGCCGAGGAGACGCTGCCGGGAAGACCTCCGAGGGCAACAATTCCAATTCGTTTACCGGCCAGGCGGTTGTGTACCAAAACCGGGTAGATGCGCTGGGCGAATTCGTTGGAGCGCCCCAGTTCTCCGCTCAGCTGGTCAGCCCGGCTACGCGCGTCCTGCAGGTTGCCGGTGAGGCTGTGCTCGAGGTCCTTGCGAGTGCTGTTGAGCGCGGCGCCACCGAACTCGGCGCCGATCAGGATCCCAATCGCCAGGGCGAGAAAGACCGCGATCAGCGATGTGGCGTGATAGCGCGCGCTGTAACCCATCAGCGGGCGAAGGCTAGATGGTCTAGCGAAGGTTGCGCTAAAGCCCGAAGCTGATCTTGAGCTTCAGCCAGACAAGCTGGACGAGGCTATTGAGGGCCGGGGAAGTGATCACAACGATCGCAAACAGGATCGCAAAGGCCGCCAAGAAGAGGACCGCGGGCCCGAAGGGTGAGCTCGGTGTATATAGCCGGCTCACTCCCTTCGCATCGACCAACTTCTCCCCGATCCGCAGGCGGGTTAGGAAGGTCGAAGACATGCCTCCCCGCTTGCGATCGAGGAACTCGATCAAGTTGAAATGGGCGCCAACGCTGACGATCAGAGTAGCTCCCTTCTCATATGCCATCAGCATCGCCACGTCCTCACTGGTGCCGGCGGCAGGCACGAGCGTGTGCTCCAGGCCCGCCTCCATCAGCCGCTCCCGCCCTGGAGCCCGTCCATCTGGGTAGGCGTGGACAATCAGCTCGGCACCACAGCGCAAGGCCCCGTCGCTGGCTGAATCCATATCGCCGAGGATCACATCGGGCTTCAATCCAGCCTCGAGCACCCCGTCGGCACCGCCATCCACAGCCACAATCATCGGCCTCACATCTCGGATGTAGGCCCGCAGCGCCTTGAGGTCACGACGGTGGCGGTCGCCGCGAACGACGATCAAGACGTGACGATCTCTAAAGGAGGCACGGGTTGGGGGGAACTCGATACTGCCGGTCAGCAAGTCGGTCTCCTGGCGAACGTGGGCGACGGTGTTCTCGACGAACTCAGCCAGGGCCTCGTTGACCCGATCGCGCTGTTCGTCGAGCATCTGCTCCAGCTCAACCGCACCAAGCAGGCGTCCCTTTGCCACCTCGTTTCCCCGAACCAGCACGCTGCCCCCTTTAAGGGTCACCGGGTCGCCATCACGAAGTCGCTCAAAGAGCTCTGCACCGGGCACGTCGATCAAGCAGATACCGGCGCGGGCAAGCATCAATGGCCCGGTATTGGGGTAGCGGCCATCCGAGGATTGCGCCGCATTCAGCACGGCCCGCACCCCGGTCGCGATCAACTCCTCGGCGGCGATGCGGTCAATGTTTAGGTGGTCGATGACCGCAACGTCGCTGGGCCCAAGGCGCTTTACAAGCAACTTGGTGCGTTGCCCCAAGCGGGCGGTTCCGTGGATTGCCTGGGCGGCCGAGGTCCCGTTGCCTCGAGTGAGAAGGGCAGGGAAGCGACGGCGACTGGCGGTAGCCACGAAAGCAGACTAGCCGCTTACCCCGGCCGTGCTTCGCGATCAGGCGGCAGCAAGTAACTCCCGCGCGTGGCGCGTAGCCGCCTGATCAGAGCGCTTACCGCCTAGCATTCTGCGGATCTCCTCGACAACCCCCTCGCCGTCGAGCATCTGCACAGCCGCGGTGGCGCGCTCGCCAGCGACGCTCTTTTGGAGCCGGAAATGGGTTGCGGCGAGGGCGGCAACCTGGGGCAGGTGGGTTATGCAGAGGATCTGGCGCCCCTCGCTCAAGGCCCTAAGCCTCTCCCCCACGATCCGCGCCGTATTGCCGCCGATCCCGGCGTCGATCTCATCAAAGACAAGGGTCGGAGCCCCCTCGCCCCTACCGAGACCACTGAGGGCCAGCATCACGCGCGAGAGCTCCCCTCCCGAGGCTGCATCGCGCAGTGGGGCCGGGTCGATGCCGGGGTTGACCGCCACCAGCAGCTCGACCGTCTCACGCCCATCGATTCCAAAGTCCTCGGGGTGTGGATGAAGGACCACCAAAAGCTTGGCCCCCGGCATAGCCAGGCCCTCTAACTCTGCCGCAACTTTCCGCTCGAGACGACCAGCTGCCTTGGCACGAGCTCGACTTAGCCCCCGAGCGAACTCGGCCCGCCTGCGCTGTGCTTTGGCAAGAGCCACCTCGGCTGCCTCGGTGCGCTCCTCCCCGGCTTGCAGGCTGGCAATCTCGACCCGGCAGTGCTCAGCATGGGCAAGCACCGACTCGATGCTGCCACCGTGCTTTCGAATAAGTCGATCGAGTTTCTGCAGTCGCTCCTCCACCGCGGCCAGTCGGACTGGATCGACCTCAAGCTCCTCGCCATAACTGCGCAGCTCCGAACAGAGGTCGGCCAGCTCCAGGCTCAGCGCATGCAGCCGCTCAGCCGTCGAGTCCAGCTCCGCGTCCACCCCCACGGCCGGCCGCAGCTGAGCCTGCGCGGAGGCGAGCGCCACAGTCGCTGTCACACCGGCTTCCTGATCAGCCTCAGCAAGAAAGGCAAAGGCGCCGTGCGCGGCTTCTCGCAGCCTCTCAGCATGGCGCAAGCGATCGCGCTCGCGGGTAAGCGCGCCAGGCTCGGCGGGATCTGGCGCGGCGGTCTCGATCTCAGACAACTCATATTGAAAGAGGTCAAGGTCGCGCTCTCGGGCGCCGTCTCGCTCGCGCAAGTTCGCCAGCTGGGTTTCGAGCCGCTCACACTCGCGGTGAGCCTCTCGGTAGCGGCTTCGTAGTTGCAGATGCGCGCCGCCGAGAAACCCGTCGAGTACCTCCATCTGGGCTGATGCGATGGTCAGCTTGCGATGCTCATGCTGGCCGTAGAAAGCGAGCAGGCGGGCGCCCAGGATCCGCAGGTCGGCTGCCGTGGCCGCCCGCCCTGCGACGAAGGCACTAGTGCGTCCGCTCGCTGAGACCCGGCGGCCGAGTGCGACCTCGCTGGCGCCTGCGGGCAACCGCTCAAGGATCTCGGCCAAACCGGGTTCCCCCCGCCAGTCCTCGGGGAGATCAAACACACCCTCCACCCAGGCCTCCTCGGCACCCGGGCGGACAATCTGGGATCGCGCTTTGCCACCCATGAGCAGATCTAGAGAGTGGGCCAAAACCGTCTTTCCGGCGCCGGTCTCACCGGTAATCGCATTGAGGCCGACCCCCAGCCGCAGCTCGGCCCTTTCGATCACGAGTAGGTTCTCTATCCGCAACTCTCGAAGCATTTGCCCTGTCTAGCAATGCGCGCGGACCGAACCGAATCAAACGCTGGCCATCCTCGCCCTCCCCGCCCGATTCGCTCAGCGACGGCTGACTTGCAATCAGGCCGGGTTCAGGACCCTAGGCAGCCACGGGCTCTGGCTGAACTCGCTCGTCTGGGGGTGTTTTGGGCTGGAAGAAATCACGCGAGCGAACCAGGGCAAAGCCAAGCGCGGCGCCGAGGAAAGAGAGAATCGCGGCGAGCAGCAATATCTCATTCATCCCGCTGACAAACGCCACCGTGGCGGCGTGGCTCACGGCCGCACTGGAGCGCGGTGGCGAGACGGCCGCTGCGGCGCGCGAACCGCCGACCGATATGAGTTCGGCAAGACCCTTGGGAGCGTGGGGGAGCGCTTCGCTTAACTTCGAGTGGATCTGGGACTGAAAGATCGCCCCCAGCCCTGCCACGCCGGTTGCGATGCCCACCTGGCGAAAGGTTGTGTTGATGCCCGAGCCCATCCCCGCTTTCGCCGGGGGCACGACCGCAATCGCCGCAGATCCGATCCCCGGATTTGCTATTCCAACCCCGATACCGGCAAAGATGAACCCAGCCAAAAGGGCCGTCCAACCAGAGTTGGGAGTGAGGCCATGCATGAAGAGCAGCCCGACTCCCACGGTTGCAAGACCGACTCCAAGCAGCACCCGTACCGGGATGCGGTTAGAGAGTTTGCCGGAAATCGGCGCGACGACGAAAGAGAGGAAGGTGAGCGGCAAGAAGCGCAAGCCAGCTTGCAGGGGCGAAAAGTCAAGCACCTGCTGAAGGTAGAGAGTGAGATAGAGAAACATCGCAAACATTCCTCCTGAGAGCGCAAAGGCGACGGCCGAAACGCCGTTAAAGGCAGGCTTTCGAAACAGGGTCAGGTCCAGCATCGGGTTTGAACTCCGCAGCTCAATCACCAAGAAGGTGAGAAGCAGCACCGCCGCCCCAAGCAGCGATGCGACGATAGTCGCGCTGCTCCAACCATCGGGATTGCCGCGAATTAGCCCGAATATGAGCAGAAAGAGCGCGAGGGAAAAACTCGCTACGCCGGGCAGGTCGATCCGGGCCGCGTCCTGCGCAGCAACGTTGACCAGCTTGCGCTCGGTCAAGACGATCGCGACGAGGCCGATCGGCACGTTGACGAAGAAGATCCACTCCCAGCCGAAATGCTCGGTAATCACGCCACCAACCAGCGGTCCGATCGCAACCGCGCCGCCCACAGTCGCACCCCAAACCCCAAACGCCGTCGCGCGGTCTGCGCCGTGGAACTCTTGGCCGATCAAGGCCAGCGAGGTTGCAAACATCGCAGCACCACCCACCCCCTGCAGGCCGCGTGCGAGGTTGAGCAGGGTGGGATCTCCAGCGATACCGCACAGAAATGAGGCGAAGGTGAAGATCCCAAAGCCAATTGAGAAAACCCGGCGGCGACCGAGTCGATCGCCCAGCGAGCCGGCGGTTAAAAGGAACGCCGCGAGGGTCAGCGAGTAGGCATCAACTACCCATTGCAGGCTCGATAGGCTCGCCCCCAAAGCGCGCTGGATATCCGGAAGGGCGACGTTTACGACCGTGATGTCCAAGAGCAGCATGAACGTGGCGATCGAGATCAGAACGAGGGTCCACCATTTGCGTTCCAACTGGGCCTCCGGACCGTTGGGAATCGAAGGACTGCAGGCTACCCACCCGCATTCATCGGCTTGATCGCGGCGCAGGTCTCAGACCGCGAGGTGGCCGAACTTCTCGCGGATTCGCTGGTAAAAGCTGGTTCCGGGAAGCTGGGCGAGGCGTGCGGCGTGGTCGACAAACCCGACCTCCAGCGCCTTGGCCGAGGTCAGCTCGCCGATCAGTTCACCATCAACCGCGACATCGACAGCCTCGCGCCCGGCCGCGTTGCCAACATGAAGAACATCGGCGGGAGCAACGACGAGGGCCCGTGCGGTCAGCGAATGAGGGGCGATATAGCTGACCACGTATCCCTCAACCCCCCAGGCAAGAATCGGCCCCTGGTTGGCGAGGTTGTAACCGGTCGAGCCGGCTGGGGTCGCCGCCACGAGTCCATCGCAGCGAACGTTGCCAACCTCCTCCCCGGCAATCTTGTAGCTCAACTCGGCGACACGATCCTGCGGTCGCCGAGAAAAGGTGACGTCGTTAAGCGCCAGATGGGGGCGATCGCCAACGGCCACCTCAAGTCCAGGCAGATCGATCGTCTCGATCTCACCAGCGAGTGCGCGCCGAATCCCGTCCTCAGCGTGGTCGCGCTCAATCGCTGCGAGGAAGCCAACGGTGCCGAAATTTACGCCGAAGATCGGAACGCCGGAGCGAGCGAATATCCGCAGCGCACGAAGAATTGAGCCGTCCCCGCCGAGAACAAGGCAGAGGTCAGCTCGTGCGGGGAGCTCGACGACCTCATCCACCCCCTCGGCCGCGGTTCCGTGCTTTTGCATCTCATCCGCGGTCGCTATCAAGCGCCACCCCGAATCGCGCGCGACGGCGGCAGCAATTGAGACGGCATCCGTTGCGACCGGAGAGTGCGAATGGGTGATTAAGGCTGCCGTTTTCATCGGTCGGGCTCGACCTCATGGATTGCCGACACCAGGTCATCAAGCTGATCGCCTTCGCCGCCACACCAGATGAAGGTCTCTCGATTGCCCTTTGGTCCGGGGAGGCCGGAGGAAGCAAAACCTCGAACGGGCAGCCCAATTGCGCGAATCGCCTCAGCCACAGCGAGGATCGCCTCTCGGCGATCGGCGGGATCTCGTACGACACCCTTGCCAACCCGTTCGCGACCAAGCTCGAACTGCGGCTTGACCAAAGCGAGGACCTCACCGTCATCGGCGAGGCAGCGCGCAACGGCGGGCATCACCTTGACCAAGGAGATGAAAGAGACATCGACGGTAGTGATTCCCGGGACAAAAGGCAGATCATCAGGCATCAGCGCGCGTGCGTTGAGGCGCTCGATCACGACTACCTGCGGATTTTCGCGCAACGAAAAGTCGAGCTGGCCGAAGGCGACATCGATCGCCGCGACTCGCGCAGCACCGCGCTGGAGCATGCAGTCAACGAAACCTCCGGTCGAGGCGCCCACGTCGGCGCAGTCCCTCTCGGAAACGTCAATAGCAAGCGCCTCCAGGGCATTCTCGAGCTTGATTCCACCGCGCGAGACAAAACGGCGCCCCGGCTCGACGATCAGCCTCGTCTCGGGCTCAATCAGCTGGCTCGGCCGTAGCGCGAGAGGACCGTCTTCACCGACCCGAACCTTGCCTGAGCGCACGGCGCCCGCCGCCGCGGAGCGCGATGGGAAGAGCCGGCGCTCGGCCAATACAGCGTCAATACGGGCCTTCTTCACCGCCTCAACGCTACAGCCGCTGGCCATGACCCCATGCTTTAGCCCCATCTTAGATCCCGGTTAGTTCCATCTTAGAACCGGGTGCCAGAGTTGTGGGGCCGGGTGAGTCCCACGACTTAACTGGAATCAAGGTCTGTGATCCCACTCACACACAAATCGCACATACGTTCGTATGCTGTTAAAGGATTCGCGTGAGGTTGACGATGAGGACCATCCAAACAAAGAACTTCTTGGCTGGGTTCTTCGCCGCTATATGGCCCCCGTCGCTTCCCACGACGGGCGCCCGCGGCACATGAGAGCCCACCTACCTCCCACGGATCCACATATATAGAGATACATATCTCTCCTCCCTGTAGTAACCCCAGAAGCGCCCCGCCTTCCCAGCGGGGCGTCTTCTGTTGTAGGGGCTCTGGAAAACGAAGATACGCTGAAAGAGCCATTGGTCGCGAGGCCCGTTGGGCTTCCCGGTAGCCTCGTGCCACAGTCAGCCAACCGGGGTCACACTGATGGGTCGTCCTTTTACGATAGCCAAGGAAGGCCGGTCCCGGCGACCTGCGTCCCATGCGGGGCCCAGCACCCGAGGACTCCGAGCCCCCGAGGAACCGCACGATTGCTCCATTTGTCCTGAAGACAAGCCGCACTGATGACAAGTGCCGCGACAGACCCGAAACAACCGGAATCAATCGGTAATAGCGGGACGACATTTGGCTTAGCCATTGGTTTTCCGCATTCCAGAGCGGCGCTAGAGGCTTCTCTCGAACGCGGGAGCTGCTGCTGTTCTTCGTCGATTGCGGTCAACTATTAAGCAGTCCGGCTGGCTCCCGCTCGCAGATGCAAGGAGGCGCCGCCAGCGCTTTCCGCGCGAAGCAAGGCCGCGGGTCGCTGCGCCGTGATGCGCCTCTCGAAGCAAAAAGCAGATCCCGATAGATGACTGGATTCCTGGCAACGCAATCGTGATGTCTGACGTCGGCCGCGTTAGGGATGTGTCAGCGCGTGCCAATGCAGCGCAGGTCGGCGTCAAGCGGCCCGATCCGATACTGCGCGAGGTTCGGCGCCATGCCGGTGAAGCCACCGCTCGTGCAGTTCTGCCGTGCCTGCGTGAGCGTTGCGTCAGTTCCGGCCACCCAGTCGGGCAGTTGGCCGTTGAAGGCCATCGATGTTGTCTGCGTCGTCAGCCCCGTGATCTCCTTCCATTGGGCGCTGGTGGAGTAGATCCCGATCGGTCCGATCGCGCCGGCATTGTGTAGGCCGGCGATGAAACCCTGTAGCGCGGCGACGTTGAGCTGGTAACTCCCAGCCCAGCTCAACATCAGCTCGACGTCCAGCCACCATGGCGCGGTCTTGGCCGCGACCGGGTCAAGCGCGGCGACGATCCGGTAGGAGTGGGCGGCGCGCTCCTCGCCGTAAATGTATGAGCAGGCGTTGGTCAACAGGCCGTTACAGGCACCGTAGGCCGGCGCGGTGCCGGCGCTAGGCCAGTCCGCAACGTGATCACCGCCAGGGTTACCGGTGTCGATGTAAAACGACATGGGCGGCTGTTTCGGCCGCTTCTGGCCCGGAGCGCCACGGGCCCAGTGCAGCTCTCCGCCGAGACACGGGTTTGCGTTCTTCGCCAGCCCGCCATTGACACCGACGATCCCGAACAGCGGATTCGACGGATAGGAACCCGAGCACTGCGGATAGGAGATGTCATAAGCGATGCTCGGCGAGGAGCTGCCGCTCGCCGCGATGACCAGCACCACAACGACGACGAAGGAGAGCGCTACCACCGGCACCCATCGCCCTCGGTACCTGGAACGACTGGCAGACGGCACGGCCGCCAAGCTACCACGGGGCTGGGCACGCGCCCGGTTCTCAGTGGGCGCCAGCAGAGTCACGCCGAGCCGCAAAAGCAGGACCCGTCCGCGGCGAAGATTGCGGCCGTGATATTCGTCCGATGCGAGCGTCAGCGACGACTCAGTTCAGACGCTTGCTCAGCGAGAGCGGGAGCGATGCGCCTCCCTCCTCTTGGCGAATCTCGGGTCTGCGATGGAAGTGCGACGGACATCTGCGTCGTCAACGACGCGCAACTTGGCCCAACGGTGCCAGGACCGTCGTCGCTTGTGGTGGGCTACCAGCCCTCGGTGACTTGGATAATCGTCTTCCCGGATGCGTGAGGGGCGTTGGGCCCGAACGCGGTGGGCGCTTCTGCCAACGATCGCACTGCCCCGACATTCGGAGTCAGTCGTCCGTCGCGCAGCCGCTCGGCGAGCTCGGTCAGCTGGGGGCGATCGGCCTCCACAACGAAGAAGATGGCTCGCCCGTTCTCGGGTTGGATCGTGGGCGGTTCGATCGTGGTGACGAGCGTGCCACCGGCGCGTACGAACGCGATCGAACGCTTGAGGATGTCACCGCCGATCACGTCGAGCACCACGTCGGCCTCGCCGGCGTCCTCGAGGCGGTCGGTCTCCAAGTCCACAAACTCGTCGACGCCAAGGCTGAGGGCACGGTCTCTGTCGGCGGCCCGACCAGTTCCGATCACCCGCGAGCCGACCTGACGGGCCAGCTGCGCAGCGATTGAGCCGACGCCGCCCGCGACGCCGTGGATCAGCGAGGTCTGCCCGGCACGAAGGTGGGCGTGATCGAACAGGCCCTGCCATGCCGTCAGCCCGGAGATCACTGCGCCGGCGGCGGCGGAGTGATCGACGCCGGCTGGCAGCGGCGCGAGGTTGCGCGCCTCAATCGCCACGTACTCCGCGAGCGTGCCGTTGCGGGTCCAGTCGGCCAGCCCGAATACTCGCTGGCCGACGGTCAGGCCGGTGGTCCCGTAGCCGAGCGCCGTAACGACACCCGACACCTCGTGCCCGGGCACACTCGGTACCCGATCCCGACCGGCACGATCAGTCCAAGTCCCGGCCCAGGCCAGCTCCCCGGGGGTGAACCCAGCGGCGTGCACGCGCACGATGACGTCGTTCTCGGCGGCGTGCGGAGTCGGCAAGCACACCAGGGACAGCCCAGCCAGACCAGCGTCGCGGTCACGGACGACGATGCCTTGCATAGCATTTTCCTCTCTGATGGTGGAGATTCCCGGCGAGTAACGGCGTGGCGGCCGGCTTCCTCCGTCCGATCGACAGCGCCGATGACGCCGCTTTTGCTTGTGGCGACGTCTCGTCGCTCCTTCATTAGGACTCGAGCAGGCGCTTCGCCTCGGCGAGCGCGTCATAGAGGCCGTGGGCATTAACCGAGACCGCGCGGCCGTCATCGCTAGGCTCGATCGTCAGCACCAGCTCGCCTTCCTCGAGACGGGTGAAACCGAACAGGTGGCCGCCGAGCCAGAACTCCGCTGTGCCGTGGTCGGCCTCTTCACGGCTCACGACTCGAACCTCGATCTCATGCATCGCATCCACTTGTGGGACGGTGACAGATCTCGCTCGAGCCCGCACGCACGAGCGCCAGTTTTACACGCAAAGCTCGGACGCGAGGCTTCTGCACCTGTCGTACCACGAGGACGTAGAAATGATGGTTCCGCTTTGGCTCGTAGGACGCTATTTGGCCCCGCTCTGACCCGGCGACCTCGTTCGCGCGAAATGGAGGGCCGTGTGTGCCTGCTTTGCCTCAGCGAGCTATAGCCAGCGTGACACGCTGCGATCGACCAAAGACTGCGATGCCCACTGCGTCATCTGTCCGACTTGTGTGACAGGTAGCTGCTTTCGCTGGCGACCGACGGCCTGCTTGAGCACATACGCTGTATAAGCAGCGCCCTTGGTGGCGGGCCAACTCATACTCGGATGCTGGTCGCCCAAGATCGAGGCACGCGCCGCCGCTCAGGGCAGCCCCGCGTGCGGGGACTCAACGACAGTTGTGAGTAGCACCGCCTCGCTCGCGCTTGCGCGATTCGCCTCCAGAAAATCGGGTGCTGCGCAAAGCAGCAACGTCCGCCCGTCCTCACCGCCAAGCATGCAGGCGAAGATCCCGAGACCCTCCGGAGCCGGGATCTGATCGACGATCTCACCGCCCTCGGCGACACGCACGCAGCGGGCGCCAACCGCGTCTGCGGCCCAGATGCAGCCGTCGGCGTCAAGAGTGCATCCGTCAGGAGCGAATTTCAACTGTGGGAACGACTCCGCCATGGGGGCCAGCTCGGGCGTAGGCGCCACCTGCGCCCAGACTCTCCGATCACTCACTGAACCGTCGCCGCTGAGGCTGAAGGCCGTAAAGCGCGCGCCGGCCGTCTCGCCCACGATAAGGGTCTCGCCACCGGGGGTGATCACCGAACCGTTCGGAAACCTCATGTCATCATCCAAGACCGCGACCGTGCCGTCGGGGTCTACCCGCATCAGCTTCCCTGGCGCAGGATCGGCAAAGCTCATCAGATCAAAACCGAACTCTCCGACGTAGGCGCGGCCCTCTCGGTCAACCACCATGTCGTTTAGGTGACCCCTGCAGTGAGCGGATAGATCCGCGTGAATTGAGAGCTCACCGGCTGGGGCACGGCGAAGGATGCGGTGATCCCTCATGGAGATCACGAGGAGCGAACCGTCGGGCATCCACCCCAGTCCCGATGGCTGTTGCTCAACCGACAACACTGCAGCGATTGAGCCGTCGGGGGCCACCGTCATGACGGTGTGTTGGTAGAAATCCGACACCCACCACCGACCCTCATGCCAGCGAGGCCCCTCGAAGAAGGCCCCGCCTTCGAGGAGGGTTGTGAACTCATACGCCGACATCGGCTGAGATCCTACTGGCCAGCCGGTCGAGCAGATCGCTCAAGCGTGGGGAGTCGAGCCCGAGCGGATCCAGCTGCCATTGCCCATGGCTCAAATTGAACTGGTGCCGTCGCGGGGAAGGCCGGGCTCGACCACTGAGACCTATGAGGCCTGAGAGCGAGGAGGGGTCGAGTCGCTGCGCCAGGACCGCGGGCCGAGTTTGGCCAGGCATCGCCCGCTGCTCCGAGCAGGCTCGGGAGGCCTTGGCGGTGAGAGGTCGAGCGGGTCTAGGCGCCGATCGGTCTTCGGCCTCCCAGGCCGCGCGGAGATCAGGAGTGCTTAGGTCCCAGTCGCGGCGAACCTGGGGGCAATAGTGGCGAGTGAAAGTAAACGACCCCGGATCGTTCCCCTGGAGCTCGCTCAGCTTGGTCGGTCAGCTCGTAGTGGGGATTCCGCCAGGTTTGATGTCAGCGCCCACTGGGACAGAATCTTCCCGTTTCGGAGCGGTCACCGGAGTAGGTAACAGCGCCGTCGGCACGACTTGGGCAGGAGCGGATCAGGTCGTTTTGGTCCCTTAGTTCGCCATGGGCGGTACGGTGCCGACCGCATTTGGCGCCGCGGAGATCGCGCCACGAAGCTCCTTCAACGCGACGACGTAGATCTCCGAGAAGGTCGGGAACGGCTGGATCGTGTCGGCGAGAACGTCGAGGGGGATGCGGGCACGGATCGCGAGTGTTGCCTGCTGCAGCCACTCGCCTGCCTCGGAACCGAGCGCGTAGGCGCCGGTAAGGCGCTCGCCGTCACTGAGGAGGCTCAGGAAGCCCTTATCGTCAGCGTAGGCGCGGGAGTATGTGGCGGCCTTCGACACCTCTGACAACGAAACCATGGCGCTGAAGTGGGCTTCGGAGTCGCCCACTGCCGCGGCCTGGGGGTCCGTGTATACGACGCGCGGGACCGCCTCATAGCTCGCCTTTCGCGGTTCGCCGAGGATGTTCGCGGCGACGACCTCGCCCTCATACTTGCCGACGTGGGTCAGCGGCCAAAGGCCGTTGACGTCGCCGATCGCCCAAAGGTGCTCGGCCGCGCGCAGGTGGGCGTCGACCGGAACTCCGTGGGGGTCGGGCTCGACACCGACGGTCTCAAGGCCGAGCCCCTGAACCCGTGGACGGCGGCCCGTGGCAATGAGCAGCCGGTCGCCCCGCAGTTCGCGCCCGTCGTCAATCTCGACCACGTAGTCTTCGCCGTCGCGTCGCACGGCGGTTGCGCTCGCTGACAGGACGAGCTCGATCCCCTCGCGACGCAGTTCTTCACCGAGCGCCGCACCGAGCGGCGCCGGCTCATGGCCGAGTACGTGCTCGGCCATGTCGATGACCGCCGCCTCGCCCCCGAGTCGACGCACGGCCTGCGCCATCTCCACCCCGACCGGCCCGCCACCGAGGATCAGCAGGCGTCGCGGAATGGCCTTCATCGACGTCGCCTCACGGCTGCTCCAAACGCCGTCGAGTTCACTCAGGCCCGGAATGGGCGGCACGACCGGATCGGCACCATTGGCGAGGACAATGTGATCGGAGGTATGGCGCACTCCGTCGACCTCGACGATGCCGGGGCCTGCCAACCGTCCGCTGCCGCGCAGCAGGTCAATACCGCGATCGGCCAACCAGCGCTCCTGCCCGGCGTCGGAGTAGTCGGAGACCATGAAGTCGCGCCAGGCAAGCGCCGCCTCGACGTCGACCTCGGCGCTGGCGGCTGCCACGCGCGCCCCATGAGCCGCCTCACCCGGGCGCAGCAGAGTCTTTGACGGAATGCACGCCCAGTAGGAGCACTCCCCACCCACCAGCTCGCGCTCCACAACCGCGACCCGAAGGCCGCCCTCCACCAGCGCCCCCGCGCAGTGCTCGCCCGGCGAGCCGCCGCCAAGCACAATGACGTCATAGTCGGTGTTCATTTTGACAGGACCCCCGGCGTGATGGAACCAAGAAATCGCCTAGGCCGGACCAGTGAGCGGGCACACACAGCGTGCACGCCCGCTCATTGGGTCTGGCTAGCGTAGCGACCTGAACGCCGCTCGCATCTCATCCGCGAAGAGCTGCGGCTGTTCCCAGGCGGCGAAGTGGCCGCCCCGGTCGAGTTCGTTGAAATAGATCAGGTTGTTGGGATAGGCCCGCTCCGCCCAGCTCCGAGGCGCCTGATATAGCTCGTCGGGAAAGACGCTTATGGCAAACGGGATCGAGACATCCTTGGCTTCGAAAAAGCCCGCTTTATTCTCCCAATAGAGCCGAGCCGAGGAAACCCCCGAGTTCGTCAGCCAGTAGAGCGTGATGTTGTCGAGGACGTCGTCAAGCGTCAGGTCCCCCGACGGCTTGCCCTGAACAACCTGTTCTACGAGCCCGGGCTGCCCGGCGCCGTCACCGTGGTCAAGAATGAATGCGGCCAGATCAACCGGCGAATCCGCCAGCCCGTATAGCGTTTGCGGGCGCGTCGTCATGATCAGCGCATATGCGACGTGCTTTGCGTAGAAATTGCTCAATTGCTCATACGCGCGTCCCTCCTCGGCTGAGAGCCCGGAAGGCGCCGGTTCGCCGCGCAGGAACCCGTTTACAAGCTCGGGCGGAGCGGTGCCGGGCATGTTGGAGTGAATGCCAAGCAACTCCGGAGCTGCCTGTTCTCCCATCGCTTGCGTGACGGCCGCGCCCCAGTCGCCGCCCTGCGCGACAAAGCGCGTGTATCCAAGGCGCTTCATCAGCTCTACCCATGCACGTGCAATGCGGGGTGGACCCCACCCGGTAGAGGTCGGCTTGCCAGAGAATCCGTAGCCCGGAAGTGAGGGAATCACCACATCGAAGGCGTCTGATGCGCTGGCACCATGTGCGGTCGGGTCGGTAAGCAGATCGATGATCTTCATCTGCTCGATAATCGAGCCAGGCCACCCGTGGGTGATGATCAGCGGCAATGCATCCTCATGCTTTGAGCGAACATGAATGAAATGAGTGTCCAGACCCTCTGTGTCGGTGATGAACTGCGGTAGAGAGTTAAGTCGCTCTTGGCATTTGGACCAGTCGTAATCCGTCCCCCAGTAGCGTGCGAGCTCCTGAATCGTCGCGATCGGCACGCCCTGCGAATCGTCTGTGACCGTCTCCCGCTCGGGCCACCGTGTAGCGATTATTCGCCTGCGCAAATCGGTGAGCTCCGCCTCGGGAAAGCTCGTCTGATACGGACGAACCGCGGCCTGGTCGGCGTCCGTCTGTTGCCCGACATCATGCTGAGTGGAGATCGTGCTCATTGCCTTTGCTCCTTTGCTTTGGTGAGAAGGGAAGGCGCCGACTGGATCGGCAACGCACCTGGATTAGGAGAATCTGTCTGTGAGCGCAAGACCCCCGAAATCAGGACGAGCCCTGCTGGCTAGGCGGCGTTTCTGTCGCTACGGACGAAACAGCCCGTGAGGTCGGCGGGAGGTTGCGCCTCCAGGAGCCTGCGCGAGAGATTCGAGCAGAAGCGGCCGAAAACGGTCCTAGCTCGACCTTAGCCCCAATTTGCGGGTTCGCAGCAGACTAGCCAACAGCGCTGCTGTGGAAATTGCCGCAAAGAGCGCTGTTTTTGCCGCCCAAGCCGCGAGACACCCCGAAGATGTGGCCTCGGAGTCCGCGTCTAAGATCTGCGAACGGGAAGCAGGAGCTGCTGCAGTTTGGTGGAGAATGTGACCGATGGGGGATCAGCTTCCGAATCCTCGCCTGAGGAAGGTCTACCGCTTGGAGGCGACCCTTGGATCACCGCTGGATCTTGGCGAGGTGGCGGAGGGCCGGCGGCGGATCGTGCCCCAGGCGGGCGGAAGGTTCAGCGGCCCTGAGATCAGCGGCCAGCTGCTCCCGGGCGCCAGCGCAGATTGGCAAATCGTTTTGGCGGACGGCACCTCATTCGCCGACCTCCGCTACACGCTGCAGACTGACGGCGGCGATCTGCTCTACGTCCGATCGCGAGGAGTGCGCCATGGAAACCCCAAGGTCCTCGCACGTCTCGGGCGCGGCGAGGATGTCGACGCCAGCGAGTACACCTTCCGTACCTCAACCCGCATCGAGACCGGGGCCCCACAGCTCGACTGGCTGAACAAAGGCGTTTTCATCAGTGTCGGCGGCCGACAGCCCAGGGGCGTGATCTATGAGACCTACCTGGTGGAATGAACTCGCCCGCTGAGCACAACAATCGGAAGGTCGCGATCATCACCGGCGCCTCGCAGGGAATCGGCGCGGGACTGACGAAGGCATACCGCCAGCTCGGATACGCGGTGATCGCGACTGCTCGATCGATTGGGCCATCTGAGGACTCCGGAATCGTGACCGTCGGCGGCGACATCGGGGACCCTGATACGGCGCAGCGTGTCGTCGAGGAGGCGATCGAGCGCTTTGGTCGGATCGACACCCTGATCAACAACGCTGGGATCTACATAGGCAAGCCCTTCATGGACTACACATTCGAGGACTTCAACGCTCTGATCGCCGTCAACCTCGCTGGTTTCTTTCATATGACAAAGCGCGCGATCAATCAGATGCTCGACCAGGGCGATGGGCACGTCGTAAATGTCTCGACGACGCTCGTCGAGCAGGCGGATCGCAGCAGACCAGCCGCGCTGCAGGTCATGACCAAGGGTGGTCTTGTCGCGGTCACCAGATCGCTCGCCATCGAGTACGCCTCACGTGGAATACGGGTAAATGCCGTCTCGCTTGGTGTGATCAAAACGGCGATACACGACGAGAGCTCCTACGCGGGGATGGGCGCGTTGCACCCTATCGGTCGGGTAGGCGAGATCGAGGACGTGGTCGGTGGAGTCCTATACCTTGAGTCGGCGCCTTTCGTGACCGGAGAGGTCTTGCACATCGATGGCGGCCAAAGCGCAGGACGTTGAACGTGTTTTTTTATCGTCTGCCAAACCCGCAAGGCGACCCTGCTCGCCGCTGAGCTCGAATAAAGTCCGACCCCATAGCTTGCCATGTGCGCACGGCAAAGGTGGGAAGGAATGATCGGGCTCGGCATCTGATCACGTGGCCGACGAGAGGAGGAGAAGTGCAAAACATTGAATCAGGCGACATCGACGAGGCTCACGCTCCGAGCGGCGAGGGATGCGAGGAGTGCCTCGCCAGCGGTCAGTGGTGGTTGCACCTCCGCCGCTGCGCAGCATGCGGGCACATCGGCTGCTGCGACAACTCGCCCAACCGGCACGCGACCCGACACCAGGAGGCGACCGGCCACCCGGTGATCCAGAGCTTTGAGCCGGGTGAGGATTGGTTCTACGATTACCGCTCGGGCGAGTTCTTCGAGGGCCCGGCGCTGGCGGCGCCCGACAGCCATCCGCTCTCGCAGGGAGTGCCGGGACCGCGGGGCGCCGTCCCCCCGGACTGGCAAGAACAGCTCAACCCGTAGACGGACCTCGGGCTTGACCTATCGCCTGCCCGCTTGCAAAGCAGCGCAGTGCTAAGAGTTGTAAGACGACGGCGCCGATTGAGGGGAGCGCCTGTCCCATCCGTGAAATGCCGAGTAGTCGTCCGCATCCCACGCCTCGCGCAGCCCGGGCTTGCTCAGATCCCAGTCGGGGCGGATCTCGTGGGTCACGGCCCGGAGGTCGTGTGAGAGATCAAGGAAGGAGGGACGTCCCCAGAACCAGTAGCCGTTGTAGATGCTGTGGATGACCAGCCCCGGCTTGAGCACGAGGGTGTGGGGGATCATGGGGTCGTGCTCGGGGTCGGTGTACTCCTGAATGTCGAGATCTTTCTGGACGGTTCTCTCGGGGTCGGAGAGAAAGGGCCACTGGGCTCCGGTCGAGGCTCGGAACTCCTGGCTGGAGTGATGGGTGTCGGTCGAGATCGTGGCGACCTTGGTGTAGGCCACGGCGATCTTGGGGTAATTGGCGGCGAGCTCGAGGTGCTGCTGGTGCTCCTTGGGGCAGTAGTTCCCGCGCGCAAGCGTGAGGATCAGGGGATCCTCGCCTTGGATCTCGCTGAGCTTTCGAGGGAGGTTCTCGTGATCGGGCAACTCGTAGTCGGGGAAGGTGCCGCCGGGGACGATGTCGGTGCGCATGATCTGTTCCTGTCTATGGTTGGGCAGTCGCGAGAGCGACTGACGCCTTTCGGGTCTACATTGAGCGTAGTCAGCCGGCGCCGCAGGCGCCAGAAAGGGGGCACCTCATGAGTGTCCAAACGCCGGTGTGCGGGTTGCTGGGGATTGAACACCCGATTGTCGAGGCACCGCTGTCTGCTGATCCCCGCCTTCCTGCCGCGGTCTCCAACGCCGGCGCCCTCGGCAGCATTGGGCTGTGGTGGGCCGATGACGCCGGAGACCTGGTTCGTGAAACTGCGGCCCTCACCGACCGGCCGTTCGCCGGCAACTTTGTCCTCACCTCAGATCAGCACCATAGACTGGATCAGGCGCTTTCCGCCGGCCTGCGGGTGGTCTCGTTCCTGTTGGGCGACCCCGATAGCTACGTCGACTCGGTCCATGGGGCGGGAGGGCTCGTCATGCACACGGTCGGGAGTGCCGAGGAGGCGCGGCGCGCGGCCGGATGTGGAGTGGACATCGTCATTGCGCAGGGCTGGGAGGCTGGCGGGCACGTATGGGGCGGCGTGGCAACGCTCCCGTTAGTGCCGGCGGTGGTCGACGCGGTGGCACCGGTGCCGGTCATCGCGGCCGGTGGGATTGGCGACGCTCGCGGAGTCGCGGCCGTGCTCGCGCTCGGCGCACAGGCCGCTTGGCTGGGCACCCGGTTTCTCCTGGCCAAGGAGATGCCGATCCACGAGGAGTATCGGCGCCGCCTGATAGCCGCGACCGAGACCGATGCGGAGTGGTATCCCGACCTTTATGACGTGGGATGGCCCGACTCCCCCCACCGCGCTATCCACAACTCGAC
This sequence comes from uncultured Solirubrobacterales bacterium, assembly GCA_963700105.1. GTDB lineage: Bacteria > Actinomycetota > Thermoleophilia > Solirubrobacterales > 70-9 > CAVUWL01. The sequence continues at coordinate 61,415 of CAVOWL010000001.1, forward strand.
CGCGGAGATATGGGAGGCCGCAGGCCGGCCGCCGCTGGGCAATCGACCAGGGGAAGGGGTGATAGCGCGCTTCGCTTCAGGCGAACCCATCCTTCGATATGCCCCCGCGCCCCCGATGGTCGGAACGACCGGCGAGATTGAGGCGCTATCGCTGTGGGCCGGACAGAGCGTCGCGCTCGCCAAGCAGACACAGCCCGCTGGGCAGATCGTGGCCGAGCTCGTCTCGCGCCTGTAGCGTTCAAATTCCAACAACGGAGGTCAGCATGGACAAGATCGACGCGGAGATGGCCGTAGCCCACTTCATCGTCTCAGACGATGTCGAGCGTTCTCGCCGCTTCTACACCGAGGTATTGGGCGGCAAGACGGTCATATCCGGCGAGGCGGGTGACGAGGTGACCTACGTTGCGCTCGCCAACACCTGGATCATCATGAACGTCGGCGGCGGGCCAACCGATGACAAGCCGACGGTCACGCTCGAAACGCCACCGGACCCCGATCGGGTCAGCAGCTTCCTCAATATCCGAGTCGCCGACATCCAAGCTGTGTATGAGGAGTGGACCGCGCGAGGCGCCGAATTCCTGACGGCGCCGAAACAGCACGAGACCGAGATCCGCTGCTATATCCGAGACCCCGACGGCTACATCATCGAGGTGGGTCAAACGACCCTGGACAGAGGTTGGCGTCCACCATCTTGACCCTCGCTCGCGGCCCGAACACGGAGTCCCAATGGTCGACGAGACAAGCTCAACGTTAGGATTCCTGCGGTCGAGCGCGAGTCCACTAGCGCTTGACGCCGATTTCGTTGCCCTCGGTGTAGCGGATCGCCGAGCCTTCGACAGGCTCAACGAGGAACCGCCCGGTGTCGCCGTCGTCCCAGGCCTCTCGCAGGCCGGGGGTCGCGAGGTCGAAATCGGGGCGGGTGGCGCGCATCACCTCTCGTAGGTCCCGGTGCAACTCGTCGACGGTCGGCCGCCCCCAGTACCAGTAGCCGTTGTAGATCTTCTCGATTCGCAGCTTCGGCGCGAGTACGAAGGTGTAGGGGATCATCGGGTCGTGGACCGGGTCGGTGTACTCCTGAATGTCCAGTTCTCGTTGGAGTCGACGCTTGGGATCGGAGAGGAATGGGAAGGAGGCACCGACGCCGTCGCGGAACTCGGCGAGGTTGAGTTGATCGTCGGTGGTGATTACCACCAACGCGGTGTAGGCCAGCTTGAAGTCGAGATGGGCGTCGACCAGATGTGAGACGAAGCGACGCTCCTTGGGATCAAAGCCGCCCCGTGAGAGGTGGAGGACCATCGGGTTGGGTCCCTGCAGTTCGTTGAGCGTCCGCTCGCGTCCGTCCTGGTCTGGTAGGCGGTAATCCGGGAAGGCTCTACCGACCATGATGTCTTCGCGCATTTCGAATCTCCTTTTAGAACCTCGCCCGTCCCGGGCCTGGCGTCACAGGATACGGCCGTGCGAATGGTCGGATCGGGGGCCAGTACCAGAGCGAGGTCATCGATCTGGGTCAAACAACCCCGGTCAGAGGCGGTTTCCACCGCCGTGGCCACCGCTGTGAGCTGCTATTTGGTAGGAGCTGAAACTCGAATCCAACCGGGACTCGGTCGAAGGCCGATCACCTGTGCGATCGGCTCGGGACCCTCAGCGGTACTCGGGATTTGGGTGGTCGCTCTGCTCAAGGTTCCACTCGAATGTGGAGTTGCCGTACGCGGGAATGCCGCCGGCATCCTTAAGCAAGCGCGCTAAATGCAGCATGTTCCACGTCATGAATACCGCTTCACGCGTGGTCCAAGCGTTACGCTCGCCGCCACCGGGATTGTCTAGATAGGAGGGTCCGGGCCCTGCCTCGCCCACCCAATAGCTGTCGGACTGCGGCGGCACCACCAAACCGATGTGTTGCAATGCGTAAAGCACCTGCGCGCCCACGTGCTTTGCCCCGTCCTCGTTTCCGGTGGTGAGCACGCCGCCCACCTTGCCGTAGTAGGCCCACTGGCCACGATCGTTGACTTCGCTCGAGTGGGCATATAAGCGCTCGATGACCATCCGAGTTTGCGAACTCTGGTCGCCGAGCCAGATCGGGCCGGCGAGCAGCAGCATGTCGGCGGGCTCGACCAGCGAACGGTAGATCTCCGGGAACTCGTCACGCTCGTATCCGTGCTCGCGCATATCCGGCCACAGCCCCGGTGGGATCGTGTGATCGACGGTGCGCACCTCGTCATACCGTACCCCGAGGGTGGAAAATATCCGATAGGGGATTGCCAGTAGCCCGTCGGTGTGGCTCGGCTCCGGCGAGCGCTTGGTTGTGCCGTTGAAGATGACGGCGCGCAAGTCGGCGTATGAGACCGGAGCACGTTTGGCCTGAGCATCGATGAAGGCTGAGATTGGTTCGGGGATCGCCATGGGCGCAGTGGTCCTTTAGAGGGTCAGACTAGCTCAAGGCGTCTAGTCGTGGAGCCCGAGGAGTTCCTATCGGGATTCGGATGGGATTTAGCCTGCGCTTCGAGTCCATATGGATCGGATGTCAGGGCGCATTGAAGCATGCGGACCCAGCGCCGCACCATGGCAGGCGAGTGCCGTTCCAACTCCCGCGCCAGTCCGGCCCCCCCCGGCGCGACCCAGAGCATCCCCGGCCCAAGCGGTCTCGCAGCGGCAAGTTGAGAGCCCAGAAACGGCCCGCGGGAGGGATTCAGTGTCCGGGGGGACCATCCCCGATCGACGTGATGGATCTCGCTGCTGAACTCGGGTATTCACTCGGGTGCCCCGCCGGCCGTACTCGACAGCCACTGAGGGGGGGTCCAGTCGCCCTCAGGGTCCGTGGTTTGCCCAACCTCGATCAGATGACCGTCCGGATCGCGGATGTAGCAACGGGTCTCATACTGGTGCTGCTTCGGCGGGGTCAGAAATTGAGCACCGAGGGCGCTCCATTCGGCGTACACGGCCTCGATGTCTTTGACCCGGATATTGAGGAAACTGCTGACCCGGTCGAGGTCGGGTGGCGTTTCCAGAATTACCTCGGGCTTGTCGTCGGTCGGGCCTCCGCCCTCATTGATGACGATCCAGCTATTGGCTAAAGCGATACAGATAGGCGGTCCGGAAAAGACAACGTTGCCACCGAGCACGTCGGTGTAGAAGCGCCGAGAGCGCTCGACGTCATCCGAGACAATGAAGTGGGTCAGCACAATCCCCTCTGCCGGCGGTCTAATATTGGCCATCTTCCACCTCCACTGGTTGGGACTCATACCCCCGCGTGCGGACGGGTTCGACCGCCGCTTCCGCGATGATTGGCTGGTCCATCTCGCTCCACGGTAGAGACTATACGCGTCCCCCCACGCTGAAACTGCGCATCTCGTGGACGATTGCCTTACGCCCTGAGACGACCAGCAACTCACGATATTCAGGAGATTCGTATAGACAGGAGCTTGAGTCAGAAAGCAGTGGCTCTCGATACGACTGGAGGCGGAGACGACGCACGCCGCTAAGCGGATGGGCTTTGATCCGACGCAAACCCGACATGCGATACCGGCCCTCACTCGCCTCGGACTTGGTGGAGCCGATGCGGCCCGTCTCCGATCGGATCGCCTTCGAGCTGCTGAGAGATCACGAGTTCAGCCGCGGCGAGGTTGTCGAGACTCGCCAGGGTATTTGCAGGCTGGGAGCCCGACTGGCGTGGGAGCTGGGCCAGCAGTCGAAGGCACTGCGGGAGGCAGTTGGTCCACACGCAGAGCGGTAAGCTCGGGAGCTACTTAAGGCGCCCGACTATACGATGCCATTGACACGGCGACGCCGCCGCGGGACCATTGTGAGCGGATGAGATGCCGCAGGCCGGTGAGCGGTCGGCAAATGGTCGTCGCAATGGTGCTCGCCAACATCTCCGCCCTGTTCTTGACCGCGGTCCTGGCCTCCGCCAGCACGCTCGCCTGGGGCGGCGGTTACCAAGATCGCACAAGCGCCGAGCCTGAATTCTGCAACTTTGTCGACCCATGCGCCAGCACCCCAAATTCGGTAAGTGGGCCAGGCGAAGTCGTTGCCCTCGCCGCCGGCGATGATCACAACACGGCGCTGTTGAAAACCGGGGCCGTTGTAGCTTGGGGCTACAACAAATTTGGTGAGCTGGGCGACGGTACGACCGGAGCCAGTGAAGTCGCGGCGCCTGTAAGCGGTTTGAGCGAAGTCAAGGCGATCGCGGCATCGGATCTAGTCCTGGCCTTGCTCAAAAACGGCACGGTGATGACATGGGGCTCCAATGATTTGGGGCAGTTAGGAAACGGAACTCGCGGCGGATTCAGCGACGTCCCGATTCCCATAACCGGCCTGAGCGAAGTCACGGAAATCGCGGCCAGCCACAATTGCTTCCTGGCATTGCTCAAGAACGGGACCGTGATGGCATGGGGCGACAGCGGTTACCGGCAACTCGGCGACGAATCGTACGCCGATGTGCCGATTTCGGTCGACGGTCTGAACGAAGTAGCCGCGATCGGCGCTGGCGGAGTCGAAAGCCTTGCGTTGCTGAAGAACGGCACAGTGATGGGATGGGGTCGGTTCAGTCAGGTGCCCACCGCTGTCAGTGGCTTGGAGGAAGTCTCCGCGATCGGCGCCGGAGGCGACGTGAGCCTGGCGTTGCTGAAGAACGGAACCGTAAAGGCTTGGGGCGGCAACGGAGAAGGGCAGCTCGGCGATGGTACTACGGGCACGCAGGGAGCTCCAACAGATGTCCCAGTAGCGGTCAGCGATCTCAGCGAAGTCACCGCGATCTCAGCTGGCGAAGCAAACAGCCTAGCGTTGCTCAAAAGCGGCTCGGTAAAGGCTTTGGGCTGGAACGAGTGGGGACAATTGGGGGACGGCACGACGATCAGCAGGAATGATCCGTTATCCGTCGTCGGACTCAGCGAAGTCACTGCGATCGCCACCGGTGGACAATTCAGCCTCGCAGTCGGCACGCTTGGGCAAATCCCGAAGGTCAGGGAACTCGCGCCACACAATGGACCAGCAGCTGGCGGGACCCAGGTTATGATCAGCGGATCGAACTTCACTGGAGCCACAGCGGTCCACTTCGGCCCGAACCCGGCAATGAGCTTCACAATCAACTCCGACTCCTCGATCACCGCGATCGCGCCGGCCCCGGCGGAAGACCCGACAGAGGTGCCAGTGACCGTGTCCACGTCGGCCGGTACTAGCAGCACCCTCCAGGTTCACCCCGATACGGAAACGACACGCTTCGAGCTCGAAAAGTACTTCGAGTACGTCCCAACTGTGACCAGAGTAGAAATCCCGAACACAAAGATCACGAGGGCGATGACCAGTCGCCGAAAGTCAAATTGGAAATTCCTCTTTCGTTTCGAAGCAACCGAAGGTAGTGCCAGCGGCTATGAATGCGAGCTGCTCGGGGGGCGGCGCCGGCATCGCAAACATCGCCAGGTCCCGTTCTCGCCCTGCATCTCGCCCAAGATCTACGAGCACGTTGAAGGTAAATATGAGTTTGAGGTTCGAGCGGATGGCGCTACAGGCGTCGATCCGACTCCAGCCACGACGAAGATCAGTACTATCGAATACTGAAGGCACCACCCAACCCCCTTGCACGGCATCCGCTGGATGGAGGGGAAGCGTGAATTCAGCGCCCTGCTTTTAGCAACCCTTCGACCTCATCGATCACCGGCGAGGCGCCAGCTAAGGGGGTCTGACGGTGGCCTCGGATCATCAGGGTCATAGTAGAACATACGCCGATGGGTTTGCTTTGGATTGCCTTAGCAAGTACTGGGCCGCCGCTGTTGGCGCGAAAAGTGAGGCGATACGTACTTTGATTTCGTTCCCAATACGGCCCGCATCCATAGACCGGTCCAGTGGGTTGAACCGCCGGCAGTCGATTGATAAGCGCCGCGATCTTGAGTACGGCGTCCACTTTGGAGACGACAACCGATTTTGGCGGCCGCCCCCCGGGAGGTTCGACCTTAATATCAATGATGCGCGCCGAGGTTGGTAACCGCTCGGAAGCGAAGTGCGGGACGATCCAAACCACCTGCGCGTCAGCGCGTAGCGCGGTCGATTCACCAGCAGCAGCGACGACCTGCACTGTAAGCCATCTAGTACCGAGCACTTCTTTGATATTCGGCCATTCAAAGGCGGCGAACCAGGATTCTGTTACTGCGCCGAAGTGTGATTCGCCGGAGACCTTATGCACGGAACCTTCCGGCTCGTGTGTCTCGATCCAGCTGAGAACTTGCTGGGGCTGGCCCGGGACGAGCCACCAGGTTGGCAGGTCGATGAGGTTGGGAGACCCCGACCGAATTGGTGGATCCGCTAAGGGTGCATTCGCCCCGGCTGGTTGAGCCGAGTAGTTCGTGGCGCCCGGCGGAAGCTGCAGCCGACCAAGCAGTGATGTGGCATCTTCAACCGCGGCGCGCCGGTTTGCGGTGGCACCACTACTTGGCTGGTCAGCCCCGGTTGCGCCTGCTGCCATCGGTAGTGCATATCCACCGACCATCAAAGCCATGAAGACTAGGGCGCCCGCTAGCACCCTGATCGACAGCGAATGATCCTGCATTGCATTAAGACTACTCTGGCTGGCCCCAACCTCAGGGCCGAGCATCATCCGTGAAGTGCATCGTCTCCTGCTCAATCGCGCGCTCGATTGTCCAAGCCGAGCTTATGCAGTCAACCCCCACCATGCGCATGGGTTGGGTGGAGCTGGGGAGGTTGGGGGGCGAGCGAGGCCACACTCGGGCCCGGGCGGGCCCTTGGGGGGGCCTGGTGAGACACGGGCGGAGCAGGCGGATTAATCGAATCTCGACCGTCCAGTGGCGAAGATCGAGTGGGTGCCCCTCGAGGGCCATGCCGGGTCCGAATGAGCCAGCCAACCCCGCCCTCGCGTCGCCAGGCCTCTGGCCTGACTTTCTTGGCACCCATAGGCACGGGGCGCAAGATGCCTCACGCTGTGTTTTTTTGGCAGTGTGGTTTTTCTAGCGGGCCGCCCTGAGCATGAGCGTCAGCGGTGGACATCCTCCGGCTTGCGCCCGAGCCGTCAACTCAAATCCATGAGTCTCATAAAAGGGGACTGTTCGCGGGTTCGGAGTCTCCAGATAAGCGGGCAGGTGACTTTCATCAACTACGGCCAGGCAACGCCCGAGTATTTGACTCCCCAAGCCCTTCCCCTGAAGGCCCTGCTCAACCCCAAGCCAGGGTAGATACCAGTGGGGGTAGGTCGGATGTGCTTCATCCATCTGTTCAAGCACCGCCAAGGCGTCGGCATGTTTTTGGGTCGTGACGGTCTCGCTGAGCACGCTGATGATCTTGTCTGAGTCGGGCTCGGCGCCTGGCTGAAACCAAATGGCGACCGCAGAAAGATTGCCAAGGCTCCAGACCGTCTGATCGGCAAACGCCTCTCCTCCGAAGGCTGCGACGAAATTTGGAAAGTGCGCCAGATACTGCTCCAGCTCTGGATAGAGCCACCGCTCGACGGGGTCGTCGGCAAAAGCCGAAACGATTGTGGAGATCGCTCTCCCTTGGTCGCTCTCCTGAACTGGCACGAAATCGGCAGCGGCCATCTGCCTATGCTAGGCGTCAGGGACGACGGTTGCGACGCTGCCACCTAGGCCCAGTCCTCGCAACTCCCGCCAGCTCACCCCAATCCATGGGCATGGTAGGGGTGAAGCTCGTCTGGGCGCAGGTCTGTGGTGGATTGCACATACTGCGCTCGATCGAGCTGGCGACGAGATCAACGTGGCTGACTTTGGAGAGTGCCGGTGCCTTCATCGGTCTCTGTGCGTCTCGGGATAGGGAACTGACCAGTATCCGGCCATGAGCTCGTGTGACCACTGCGGCTGACGGACGTCACCCCTGGGAGCGAACTCCTTCAAGTAAGGCTTGAGATCGAGAACCGGGCTACCGTCGATGGCATCGAGAGCACGCACGCTCACAGTTACCTGGTCCACACCCAAGAGCTCGCAAACCGATACACCTATCCGGTTCGGACGACTCTTGGCCCGCTGCGCGAAGACTCCCACTCTGGGCCAGGCCGGGTTACCGCGAGGATGGCGGGATGATGATTCGATCGACTCCGGGTCGACTCGATCGAACAGATAGATCACCTCGACGTGGGAGAACTCGTCCAGGCCCATCAATGCCTCCGGCGTGAATCGGTCGGGATCTAGAGAGATCGTCGCCATAACCGTGTCCCAGTCGTCGTCCAGCGGAGCGGTGCGCGGAGACCTAACGCGGCCGATCGGCTCGACGATTATCGACCCACTAGGGCGAGACGACACCGGGCCGCCGTCTCTTTCGCTCGGCGCCCTGAAACCCTCGCTGTTGGCGTGCGCTGGCTTGTCCGCCATAGCATACAATCGTACATGATACGGCTCCAGGGCTAGCCTGTCCAATCGGCCCAAGTGCCTGCAGGAAGATGCACCAATCGACCTCACGCGACGCGAACCAGCGCCGCTCTTGCGTGCAAAGCGGAGAGACAGATGTCACGGGCGCTCGCCACCACTTCTAACGATAGGAGTACTCTGACTCGGTGCTGGGCCGTACGCGCCCGCCGAATATGGGCGAGCGTGCCGGTATCGCTGAATGCGCGCGCAGACTCCCGACCGAGACTACCTAGATGACCCTCGCCTACACATGTGCACTCCCACTTAGACCGCGACCATTTGACCAGCTGAATGTGCACCAGGTTCACCATGCCCATGGGTTGGGTGGAGCTGGGTGGGGATGGAAAAGGCAGGATTGGGTCCCGCTGGGCCCCCCACCGCTAGGCACGCCGGGCCCGTGTTTCGTCGCATACCTGCCGGGCCTCGACCCTGACGCGGTTTATTGGCCCGGATTTGTGCCTGGATTGGGGGGGAAATCGGGGCTTGTGCAAATCGGAACTATTGTTCGGTTTCAAACCCCTTCATCGCCTAACTCCTCATCCTTTTTGGGGGGTCAGGGGATAGGGGACATGAAACTTCCGCCTGGCCGTCGGCTCCGAGTGGTCGTGGCTGAAATTGCAAGGGCCGCCGTTGCGCCTTCGGCTAACGCTTTGGATGTTATGCACCAAACCAGTCCGTTAGCCGGATTGAATCGCCTCGACACGGCTGAGCCAGGAAGAGGCGGAGGATTGCAGACCTCCCAGTCGTCTTGCGATTGGGCTTTAGCTCCCAGGCGCTTCACAGCACCGTGACGCCGGACCTTACTCAGATCTCGCTTGAGTTCTCCCACGACGTCACGCTACAGACGGTCGGGCTGCCCAGTTGCCCGCTCGCCAAGCTCTATTCAAGCGCTGCTCGCGCTCGCCGAGCCTGCGCCAGATCCCTCGTCGGAAATGAAACTGTCATATCCGAAGTGAAGCTGCCAGGTCAGGCTGTCGCTACGATCAAAGGGCATCTCCTGGCTTTTTATGACCTTCGATCGGGCACGCCTCGGATCCTCGCCCAGGTCACAAGCGAATCCGCCCTGCCCCTCACCTACGTGATCCCGTTTAAGATCTCAAAAACTCGAGGCGTCTTCGGCACTGACCTCGTCGCTCCCAAGATGCGCGAGATGAGGGCATATGCAGGAGATCAAAATATTACAGTTGTTTTGAACAGCCCTATGCGTTTAAGGGCATATACGGCCGCATTTCCAAATTTGAAATGTCTTTGTTTCGAAAATTCATCAACGCTGGCAAGACCGAGAGCTTTGTAAGTGACCCTGAGTGCGCGGCCCACGGGCATCGCGTCTTTCCATTGGAGAGGCAACCTTGGACTACCATGCAGCATCCCCGCTTAGCGAAACTGCTGTGAGCATGTGTGGATCCTAGGGCAGCAGTTGGCCGTCCGCCGAGTGGCTATAGATGCCCCGTCAGCTCACCCAAGTCGGCCACGTCGTAATGCTCGCGCTAGTTCCAGATTCGGCTAAACTCAGCGCGGGCAACTGGGAATAATGGGAATCGTGAGATCATTCAGAAACCTTCAGGAACAAGGTCTGATCTCGCGCGGTGCCGCGTCGGTCTGCGCTGTGATAGGGGCATTGCTCGTAACCAGCGCCCCTGCAATGGCCGGGGAACTGCAATCGGAGCCGAGGCCGGTTAGCACCGAAGCGCCCAAGCTAACCGGCATGCCGGTGGAGGGACAGACGCTCTCCTGTTCGCCGGGGCGCTGGGAAAACAACCCCAGCGGCTACGCCTATGCATGGCTGCGCAACGGCAGCCCAATAGCGGGCCAGACCGCAAGCACCTACGTGGTGCAGAGCGCCGACTGGGGGGCCTCTATCTCCTGCCAGGTCACGGCCACCAACGGCGGTGAATACACGATCGAGGGCCTACAGAGTGGCTCCTATGACGTGTATGCGCAAGTCCCTGAAGGTCTCAACTACCAGCACGGCACCACCTACGGCGCCAACCCGGTGGAGGTGAAGGCGGGAACCTCGCCATCGGGGATCAACTTTGAAATGCAGCCCGGCGGGGAGATAACCGGCAGGGTGACCGAAGCTTCCGGTGGAGCTGGCATCGCTAACGTAGCGGTATGCGCCGACAATACGACCTCCGGCGGATGCGGGTTCACGAATGGCAGCGGCGAATACACGATCGCCGGCTTGCCGAATGGCTCATATAAGGTGGAATTCGACCCCTACGAACGGCGCAACTACCTCCGGCAGTCCGATGGTGGCGTATCGGTAACCGTGGGCAGTACAACGTCGGGAATCAACGCTGCGTTGCCCACGGGTGGCCAGATCGACGGGAGAGTGACCAAGGCCGGCGGGGCCAGCGTGGAGAACATCAAAGCGTGTGCCACGAGCGGGGAAGGGTGGTGCGGGACAACTAACGCCAATGGCGAATACACGATCTCAGCGTTACCGAGTGGCTCATATAAAGTGGAATTCTTCCGCGACGCCGAAGGTGGCGACTACCTTCCCCAGTACTATGAGGGCAAGTCCTCGTCCTACGAAGCCGAAGCGGTGTCGGTGGTCGCGGGTGGCTCGCCTACCTCGGGGATCAACGCCGAAATGCAGCCAGGAGGTCAGATAACCGGGGAAGTGACTGCAGCCTCCGGTGGAGCGGCGCTTGCGAACATCGAAGCGTGTGTGGAACTACCGCGGCCCGAGCCGGTCGGGGAGTTTCGCTGCGCGACGACAAACGATCGCGGCGAATACACCATCATGGCTCTTTGGGCGGGCTCCTATGCCGTCGAATTCCATGCTGATCACGGAGTTGGCAACTTCGAGTCCGAGCCCTATACCGCCAACCCGGTGGAAGTGACTGTGCCCAACACGACCTCGGGGATCAATGTCGAAATGCAGCAGGGCGGGCAGATAACCGGAAAGGTAACCGCAGCCTCCGGTGGAACGCCGCTTGCGAACATCAACGTCTGCATCGGTGAACCACCTCCCTTCAATGTGTCGGGCTGTTCGATCTCGAACAGCGACGGCGAATACACGATTTCGGGCTTATCGAGCGGTACCTATGAAGTTAGTTTCTATCCTTATCATGATGGGTACGTGCCCCAGACCGATAAGAGCATCTCGGTGATAGCTGGAAGCGTAACCTCCGAAATCAATGCGGCAATCCCATCCGGCGGGCATATCAGCGGAGTTGTAATGGCGTCACCTGGAGGTGCACCGCTCGCTAATATTGAAGTCTGCGCCGAGGATACGACTTCCACTCCATATGGTCCGTATGGACGGAACAGCTGCGCAACCACCAATAGCGGAGGCTCTGCGAGCGCGACAAGCAAAGTGATGCCGGTGCCGGTGCCCAATAGCAGCTTCTCAAAGGCCAAAGCGCCAACGTTCGATGCGAAGGCCGGTGACCTCAACTTTTATTTTATGGTCGCCGAATCTGGCACTTTGAGCTGGAGGCTGTCCTTCAAGGACCCTGGCCCCCCCTTTGCCGATGGGAGTTCGGCGCTCGACGATTCCGGGTTTGCCACTGAGGCGGCCAAGAAGTCAATCATGAGGTGCAAGCTCAGCCTAGTCAGACACGAGCCGCGGTGCACCGAGATGATGTCGCCATTCGCAAGCGGCTTGAAGAAGGTCTCGGCGGGCATGGTCGAGATCGAGGTGAAAGCTGATGCCAAGGCGCTGAAGGCCCTGAAAGCGGGCTTCAAACTACGGGTGAGTGGGCCTTTCACGTTCCAATCCGCATTGGAGGGCTCATCGGTCACCCACACCGAGTCAGCCGTAGTGCGTTTGCCAAGTAAACGTAAGAATGGCTAGACCCCACGATGGCGGAATATTGCGGGAGCGCGGAAGTTTGCTGTCCCCTATCCCCTATCCCCTCATCCTATTGGGGGAAGTGAGGGGAGGTAGAGCCTTCCGAAACGCAAATAGCCGTGACATCCCATCGCCGCCCTCAGTTGCGGGGAGATAGACAGGGGCCCAGCCAATCCCAGTCCACGGCCCTGGCCAGCATCGCCAACCCTACCCCCGCCTCGCCAGGGTCTCCATGGCCCTGCCCAGGTCGAGCACGGGCCGGCTTGGCAGCGCACTACCAACCCCACCAGCTCCACCCAACCCATGGGCATGGTGGGGGATGCCCCGCCTAGCCGCGGTCCGGGGCAGACGATGGGTGAGCGACGACACCGTCCACCGCGATATTGTCGCCTAACTATGAGTGACCGAAATGGGATCGAGGCCCTAACCGAGGCGATCGCCCACTACAACGATGCCTGGAACTCGCAAGACCTCGACGCTATCGTGGCGATGCACGCTCCGGACATGGTGTTCGCCAATCACACCGCCGGAGAGTCCGCTGAGGGCGACGAGGTGCGGGGTCATATCTCGAAGATCTTTGAGGCCTGGCCCGACATGAAGTTCGCGACACGGCGACTCTACGTCCGTGAGGGTCTCGTTGTTCAGGAGTGGACGGCGACTGCCACGCACTCAAATTCAATGCACCGCGGAGAACTCGTCGCGCCGCCCACTGGAAAGACGGTAAGTTGGGACGGGATTGACTCGATTCCCTTCGAGGATGGGCTGATCAAGCGCAAGGACGTCTATTCGGACTCGGTCTCGATCCTCCGCCAAGTCGGCCTGATCGACTAGTCCTTCGCCCTGCCTTTGCCTCAATCAGCCCCGCCCCGCCCGCAACCCATGGATGCCAGGGCCCGCGCGTGACCGGCCAGGCTGCGGCGGTGGGCAGGGTCCCTATTGGGCTCATCGGTGAACCTGCCCGCCTGTTGCCACGCAACCGCGCTTTCAGGCTCGTGTACCGACTGTGAGCAGATACTCCATCTCAAAGCGCGCGTCATCGGGAGTGCCGCGGTTCGACTCGTCGCAGAACTCGACCAGGGCAGCGTCGAGCTCTGCCTCGCGTCCGGTTTTGGCGGCATTCGCGCGTGCAGAGATGGTTGGGCCATACCGTGCTTTGAAGTGCTCGCCAAACTCGCCGGCCTTCTCGAAGGCCGTAACCTCTAGTACATCGCGCTGCAGCGTGCGAGAGTCCACACGAGCCCCGAACAACTCGTCAAGATGCTCCTCGCTGCCCCGCAGGGGTGGCGGTTGAACACCGGGTGGAGGTGTCGGAACGAACGGTCCCATGGTCCTAAACAATGCGCCCACCATGCCCTCGGGGGTCCAACTCAGCAACCCGATCCTGCCGCCCGGACGGCACACGCGGACAAGCTCATCGGCAGTCCCTTGGTGATGGGGAGCGAACATCGCGCCGATCGAGGAGATCACGAAATCGAACGATTCATCTGGGAATGGCAAGTGCTCGGCGTCAGCCTGCACCCACTCAAGCGCTACACGTCTCAGACGGACGCCAACGAGGAGGATCGATGGGCCCCAGGAGCAGCTCTCGCAGACTGGAAGGGATGAGGCAGGGACATCGACGGTGGCTCACCACCGCGTGCTGCACGGGCGTCGCCGCCGCTAGCGCCGCAGGCCTGGTGGTAGTTCCGGCCACCGCGTCGGCCGGGCCGACGCGGATCTGTACACCTCGACAGACGCTCGGCGGGGTTTGCGGGCCGCTGCCGCTGCGCTCATGCCTGAACGTCATCCCGATCTCCACGTTCAACAGGGTCACGATCTCCTCTCTGGAATACGAGGATCCCGACTGGGTGTCGGTCGCGGGTCCCGCTAACACCCGGACCTGTGACGTGCGCCTTTCACTCGTGCCCCCGGCACCCGAATCCCCGTCCCAGTTCGTTCTCGGCTTGTGCGAAGCAGCCAACGGGCCGAAGTGCGACTTCGCCGACACCTCCGAAATCTACTTCTCGCGCTTTGCGAGCCAGGCGCAAGCCCGGCGCGTCCTGTTCGAAAACTTCTGCGTCACTGAATCGTTCCCCAACCTGCCAGGGGACACGATCGGCAAGTTCCAGGGCCTCAAAGCCTGCCTGAACAGCCGAGAGGGCTACGCCGCCGTCGCCGCCGACAACATCATGGTCCGTCTGGTCGCCTTCGGCCCTCCGAACGCGAACACCACTGCGACCGCCGCAATGAGCAAGGTACTTGCCTACCTTGCTCATTGAGGGGTCAGTGGGCGCCGTCTAGTAGTTGCAATATAGCGACGACCGATCGGGCGCTGCTGTCGCTTCAACGGATCAGACTCGCGTGCGCCGCCGCTAGGGAGCGGTGCCGGGGAGATTGGTGCCTTCAATAGATCCCGGGTCAGCTTGCTTTGCCGAGCGGATTGACAACCCTCAACAGACCGAAACCTGGCCCTTCAAGGTCTTCACCACGCGTTTCTTGACACCCTGCCTGTCGACCAGCACCGTGACGCGCGCCTTGACTGTGTATTTCTTGCCCGCAGTCAGCACCGGGGGCTTGATCAGCCACCGGAAGGGCTTCTTCTTGAGAATCTTCTTCTGGCCGTCAAACGAAAAGGTGACCTTTGACACCTTGATCTTGGTTCCCAGTTCCTTCGCGATCCCGTGGCGCTTCTTTTTGCCCACCCCAACGTAGAATGGCTGAAGGGAGGACAGGCATTCCTTTGGCACCTTGAGGGTGAGCAGGCTTCCACCGACAGGAGTGCTGATGGTCTTCGATGACCCGCTGTAGGTCGGAGGTGTCGGCGGTTTGGCGGGAGGGGACGGGTTGGGCGAGGGCTGGCTGAGGGGGCTGAGATTGGCGACTTGGAGGCCTTCCCCATCGTGGTAGGTGAGCCAGCCGCCGCCGCTGTCGTTCAGGGTCAACTGTGCGTTGTCGCTGTCGGTGTAGCCGGAGCCGATATGGGCGATGTCCGTGGTCGCTCCGAAGCTCGCCCCGCCGTTGGTGGAGGTAAACAGCTGCATCACCGCCGATCCGCCGGAACCGCTCGGCCACGCGACCGCTATGTGGCCGTTGGGGGACTGGGTGATCGCCCCGCCCGTCTGAGTATTGAAGGGACGCTGGCTCACGAGAGTTAGGGGCGCGCCGAAGCCGGTCCCGGTGTACTTGCGAACGTCGACCATTTCGGCTTCGCTACTTCCGCCCGAGAAATCATTGGAGAGCAGGAACAGCCCGCTGCTGCCACCTGCGAGCCTGGGATCTTCGCCCTTGGTCACTTCGGCCGGACTTGTCCATTCGCCTGGGTTCGTCAGCGAATCCGGACCGTTGAAGCGGGAGAAATCGATCGGCGAGTTGTTTAGGAACTCCCAATAGACCTCGACTGGGTTCCCGGGGCTCGCCAGCCCAAGGCTTGCGTCAAGTGAGTAAACGTCGTTTTCCACACTGAAGTCAAAGCCACTGCTGGCGCCGCCGCCGACCGGCGTAACGTCAAAGCCCACACCGACGTGGGAAGTGCCGATCAGAAAGCTTGAGCCGGACAAAAGGACGCTGTTCGGTTCACTCATGTCCGGGTAGCCGCTGGAGCTGATGGATCCCAGTTGAAGCTTTCGCCGCCGTTGGTGGAGGTCCAGATTACCACCGAGTCGCTGCCATAGCTGGGGCCGACGACATAGACGCTATCGCCGGGGCCGAAAACTGGATGAACCTGGTCGGGCTCGTTGGACCCGGGAGTTCCAGGGATCAGCAGGGTGATCGGATTTGTGCAGGTGCCGCCCGCCGGGATCTTGCAGAATTTCGGTATCTCGTTTTGGGTGCCGCTCGAGCTGTCAAGCCAGCTGACGTAGGCATTGCCCGACGAGTCTTCGATCAGATTGCCGGTGGAGATTGCCTTTGAGTCGAGGTTGAAGAGATCGTTGGCTGTCGCCGGCGAGGCCCAGGCCGCCAGGCAGCAAGTCCATATGATTCCCGCAAGCAAGCCGGCACTCAGCCTGGGCTTGCGGGAGCGAAGCAAAGTCAGAGGCGATCGAGGTGAAGAGGAGCGTTGTGGTGACAACGAGGGCCTTTCTCGATGTGGATTGGGCTGCGTTACGGGCTGGCTGACTCAGGGGAGCGGCCAAGACCTGCTCGCCGAGCGCTGGGCGGTCAATTGGCCGAAGAGCCTACAAGGAACGCCCGATTCGCGGAGTGCCAAATGCCGTTCTGATCAATCGTCCCCCGATAATGGAGTGACCAGTTCGGGTCAGCGCAGCGGCCCCCCTAGGTGATGGTCGCTGTCCGCTGCGCAGCTAGGGCGCCCGAAGGAGATCCAGCCGGTGCGGTACTGCATTCAGGCTTCCTGCCCCCGGAATCTTCCGTAGAGCTAGCTGCGCTACCGGGAGTCAAAGTGCAAGGTCAGCGAGTGCTGTTCCAGCTTCCGCGCCAGCCCAGACCCCAGCCTGCAAATGCCCTAGCGAGTCTCGACGACATCGTCGCGGCTTAACTAGAGCGCGGCCGCTCATGCTGTCGTTCCTTGAGGGTGCCTGACAAGATCGAAACCGCACTTTAAACGTATTCCGACTGTTTGAAGGCCATATCGTCTCCATCCAAAAATGCACCCTTCAGACCGAGCCCACTGACAACGATGTTTATCGAGACGCCCCGGCACAACCGAGAATCGAAGCGACTCTTGTTCGCTGCACTGATCGCCCTGGGTCTGTTGGCTCTGTTCGCGTCAACCGGGAACGCAAGTGGATCGCGTCCCTCCCCCACCGCCGGGGCCTCGATTATCGGCGGCGAGACTGCGGCACCCGGCACCTTCCCCTGGATGGCGGTCGTAATTGATGTTAAGGGAGATGAAGGCTACCTTTGCAGCGGAACCGTCGTCGCTCCGAATCTAATCCTCACCGCTGGCCACTGTGCCGCGGATCTGGCAACAGGCGTCACGAGGGAAGCCGCGGGTTACGGCGTGATCACTGGCAATGTGAACGCGCTAGCTCCCGAACGACAGTTATCGCGGGTCTCACGGGTGCTTGTCTACCCCCACTTCACGCTGACGGGTTCATTCGCTGGTTGGGGAGATGCCGCATTACTCGTGCTCTCGACCCCGACGACTGCTCCTGCGATTCCTCTTGCAACGTCGGCGAACGCCGAGCGGCTGCGTGCAGGGACCCATGCGTTGATAGCTGGCTGGGGCGAGACCGAATATGGCCAGGAGCAGCTGACGGGCGAGCTGAAGTGGGCAAAATCTCTTGTGAAGGGCGGACATCAATGCGAAGGTTCTCACTTCAATATGGAGGCACAGATCTGTGTTACCCATCCACCCGGAGTGGCCTCCGGAGCTTGCTTTGGGGACAGCGGCGGCCCCCTTCTGGCCGCTGGGCCAAGAAATCAAGGCTTGGTCGAGATCGGACTTTCGCACGCACTTTTCAACCACTGCTCCACCAAACATCCAGACATCTACACCCGTGCCGATCTGATCTCTCCATGGGTGGATCGATGGATCGCAGCCGTCGATCCGCCGCAAGCGACTCGACGACGAAGGAAACCGTCGGTCCCAGTGCTGGACAATCCTCTGGCAGAAGGTGATACTCGTCAGACCCTGCTGGAAGCCTTGGGCAAGCCCTTTAAGCGCCGTTTCGGATACCACATATTCTGCCGGCCGATCGACCCGATCAAAGCAGCGTTGCGTTACGTATTGGTACTTCCGCGCCAAGCTCTACTACGGATCCGTAATCGTCCACGCGCTAGGCGGAAGCGAAACGTCGTGGCACGCTAGGTTTGCGACCCAATGGGTCACCGACCATTGCTACTTCCACACGGAAGGAGAGCACTGTCGTTTTCACAAACTCAGCGGGTCGAAGACTACGGCATCTTAATTGACATCATAGATCCGGAGCGTGGGCGGTAAATTAGGGTCGACTCTTGATCAGCGGCAGATCCTCCCTCGGCGCTTGCTTCGCGTCACCGGCGTCCGATGATCCGGCGCCACCAGCAGCTCCCATGCCAACCGCTCCGCAGGCGAGCGACAGCTTCCCGTGAGGTTGACGAGTGCTGACCCCACTCCCACACCAGGCGGGCGCCTTGTCCACGGGACCGGGGGCACTCATACACTGACGCGGTAGCGGAGGTAAACAACGCCGTTTCGGAATCGACGCTCATCGAGAAGTTCAAGTTGCGTGCGGACGTTGGTTGGCAGGGCACGCTTGCCCCCTCCCACCATGATCGGGCACAAGAACAGGTGGCACTCGTCGACCAGCCCCGCGCCGATTGCGTGACCAGCGAGCTCGGCACCCCCAACCGTGATGTCGGACTCCGAGGACTGCTTGAGTCGCCGTACGGCGTCTCGATCGAACTCGCGCTCGATCCGCGTCCTCGCGCTGGATACGGTCTGAAGCGTCCTGGAGTACACGACCTTCTCAGCTGCCTGCCAGATGTCAGCATAGTCCCAGAACACTGCTGGCTCATCGGCCTCGGTGCTCACGGTCTCCCAGAACACCATCGTCTCGTACATCCGACGCCCGTATAGGTAGGTGCCGATAGATCGCTCCAGATCGTTGAGGAACGCGTGCACCTCATCATCCGGGGCCGCCCAGTCGAACCCGCCCGCCTCGTCCTCAACGTACCCGTCAAGCGAGGCGATCGCCGCATAGATCAGCTTGGCCATCTCGACTCCAATCGGTCACGGTGCAGCCACGGCCGCCGTTGTGCTGTCCCCCCGGTCACCTCGACACGGGATAGCTTGACTAGCTGGCACGTTACTGGACGGGAATGATGGATCGGCGCGTCGGTTCGAGATTCGCTGCCACTGAGTGTTTGTCTGGTCCTTGCCCTAGAGATCCCGGGTTCGAATTCTGAGCGCGCTTTTCCGGTTGCTCTCGCCGTTGCCATCGCGCCAGACGCAATTCCCTCCGCCCAGATAAACCCAACCACGCAGTAGCCCGGTCACGAACGGCATCATCGGGTGGGTCATACGCATGAGCAGGATCAGCGGGCAGGATCGCCGCTCTCAGGAGCAGGGCCACGTCCTCGGACGCGGTCCGACCTGCGACCGGAAGAGCGCCTCCAGCGGGTAGGCGCCGAGCAAGGAGGAGAGCCATTTTTTCGCGGCAGAGGCTTGATCGCCTCCACCTCCCGGCCGCGGAAGCAAACGAGCTTTCGAGGCCTGTAATTTCGCTGCCGGCTGGAGGTTCGCCCCGCAACCGCTTCCAGGTAGGTGAGTTCGCGGCGGCGCTCGGCCGAATCGATACAGCTCCGTGATGTGTGGAGCCAATCACCCAGCGGTTAGCTGACCGGATCCGCACTCGGCCCTCGGAGGCGGTGCTCATGCGCTGGTTGACTCTCCAACGGAGGCAAGCGCTTAGTCCCCGCGAACCGATACCACCTTGTGTAGCGATTGACCAACGGCGCGGCCGACAAGCCGTGGAGAAAGACAGATAGAGCGACGGTCAGGTAGGTGGCCGTGAGCAGTGTGTCCCCATGGGGCTGAAAGGCATCCTCGACGATGACCGCGAAGACGATCGATGCGAGCCCGCGCGGGCCAAACCAGCCAATAAAGGCAACCGTGGGGCCTCTCGCATGGGTGCCCCACATAGAGATCGCAACTGGCACCATCCGCACGATGGTCAGACTGAGCAATGCATACAGGCCGATCTGCCAGCTCACATGCTCTAGAGCCGGGCCGAGCAGGACGGCCCCGAAGACCAGGAACGTGGTGGTATCTAGCAATGATCCGGCCTCCTCCGTGAAACGCATCATCCCGGTGGCGTCGCGCTGGGCGAGAAATCCAAACAACGCGCCCGCGCTAAAGGAAGCGATAAACCCCGACCCGCCTAGAGCCTCCGCGATCCCGTATGCCAGGACGGTGGCAGCGACCGGAATGATCGGTCGCCAAACATCATCGATCAGGTTTCTTGCGCCAGCGGCGATCGCGATCCAGGCGGCGAGTGCTCCTGCCAATATTCCACCGATCAATCCGAAACCGATCTCTTCGCCGATCACCGCTGCCGCATGGGGGCCCCCGCCCGAGGATGTAGCGAGAACGATCAGCAGCAATGGGACGCAGATTCCATCATTGAGACCGCTCTCGACGTTGAGGGTTTGACGCACTTTTTGTGGGAGCCTCGCATCGGTGACCACCGCACCCCCGAGCCCGGCATCGGTTGGCGCAAGGATCACGCCGAGAATCAACGCCTCGCTGAGCGAGAATGCGGGAAAGAGCGCGAATGCAATGAGTGCGCCCAGCCCAATCGTGAGCGGCAGACCGAGGCCGAGCAGTCGCGCCGGGAGGGCGGTTTCGCGGCGCAAGGCCCGCAGATTTATGCGCGAGGCATCTGAGAACAAGACCAGAGCGAGCGTCGCTTCTGCCAGTTTTCGCACCGTCGAACTCGTCGGTCCCAGCGTCAGGCCGTCGAACAGGAGGGGGCCGACTAGAACGCCGACAAAAACGACCAGCATCGCGCTGGTGAGCGGTGTGTTTGAAAGTCGCTGCGAGACCCCCGCAACGAACAGCAAGGTAAGCCCAAGCATCGCGAGACCCCAATCCACAACTCCAAGATAGAGCGAAGCGAGCCCGCAGCCGATACGAAGACCAGTTCAAAGTAGTTCCGGGACACGCGGACTTGATCGGGCCACTCGATTGAAACTCGGTCATACCGGGCGGAGTGCTCCGTCCCGAAAGCCCCCGAAGGCCACCTCGACCGTCCCCGAACAACAATTAGCGGTCTCGATGCGCACCACTGACGCGACCCCGCCTCCGCGGTAGGGCGTCGGCTCCCGAGCTCGCCGCTCTGCATGCGGCTAACCCACCCTACGCAAGGCCGGCGAGTGCCGACCCAGTCTCCCGACAGCCTTGAAGCCTCGATCGAGTTGATCGCGGACATGATTTCAACCGCCGGGCTCGGTGGTCCCTCGGAAGAGCCTTCGCGATCCGATCGGGGCGGTCAGGTCGCGCTCGCCACCGTCACCGATCGTTGGGTCCAGGCAGGCGTCGCCGTGGTATCCCGGTGACCTCCCATGCTCGTCCCAATGCACTTCCAAACAACCCCACAATGATCAGCACCAAAGCGCGCTGTAATGCAGAGCTTTGAGAGTTTGTCAGGAGCGCAATGGCAAGGCCCAGTTGGATTGAATAGCCCCCGACCGAAATGGCTGCAAAGGCAAGGTTCAGCCTGCGTGTGGGAAAGCCGCGGGAGAAGTTTCCGGCCCGCTTTGCTCGCCCTATCAAGCGGATCGTGGCCAGCAAGCCGACCATCGCCATCACGAGGTTGGATGTCCCGAAGACCGCGGCGCCTCCGGTCAACGCGACGATCGAGACGAAGAAAGCGTCGACCAAAGCAAGGAAGGCGCTTCCGGCCAGGACAGTCCGCCTCTCCCGAGTCTTCGCGTCCTCATCGTCGGCGTTGACGACCGACACCGCGACGACCAGCAGGCCGAGGATGGCAGCCGATGCGCCCGCGCTCGCAGCGAAGAACATTTCGTAGTGGCCGAGCAACAACGCCACCTTATGAGCATCAACCGGTTGCACGCATCCACGACCAGCACTAGGAATGCTTCGATGAGATTCATCGATAGCTCGACCGCTCCGCGGATGGGCCAGCGGCGATCCGCTTCGCCGATTCAGACGTCGACCAAGCCGCGCGAACGGCTCTTGATCGAGTTCGAGCACGGCGCGCCGATCATCATGAGGCCGTGGCGGCGATGCTACGCAGCGACGCGCGTGGGCTCGCGACTCGCGCTGCCGTCGAGGCTTCTTTCTCGATATCTCGCAAGCGACAATGCTCCGCTCCGAGCGCGTCCGCAACCAGCGTCCGTTCGGGCCGGGGCTGGCTGGCGCTGAGGATTGAACATCGCTGCCGAGCAACCATCACGATCTCCTCTGCGGCGGCCCAGCCCCCCAAGCTTTCGGCTGCCTACGCCGCGGCGAAAGCCTGCGTCATCGCTTTTTGGGCCCCTTCTGGCCAGCGAGCACGCCGATAACGCGGTCGAGTCAACTGCATTGCGCCACCTGCAATCGGAAACGACAAGATAGGGGCCCGGATCTCATGGGAAGGACGCAGAGCGCTAGCGGATACATTCCCACTCAGACGTCTCGGGCACCAAAGGAAATCGCCGCCTTGACTTTTTTCTCTCTCTCCCGCTGCTTCCCCTGGTTCACCGGCACCAGGCTCGATCTGGCCGCTAGAAAGCTCCCGCTATGGGCGGCGCTCACAATCCGCTCGCACTGCGCGGCGAGGGGCCGGATCCCAGCCCTGGCGGGCTTGCCTCGTCACCGCCTTGAGATGTTGCTTCTCCCATACGGCCCCGGGCTCACAACCGGGCCCGGGCTCAATGAATCTTGCCAGCGATCAGGCCCTTGACCAGATCAATCACGTGTATCAACGAAATATCGCCCTGCTGCGCGGCGCCGCCAGCTGACACCATCAACATTGCGCCACCCGGCGAGCGTCCGTACCCGATCACAGTGATGTGCGTGAGCGAGGGCTCGCCCGCACAGATTGGCCCGGTGCGTATTTCCAGCGGCGACGGTGCCGGCGCTTCTTCTGATCTATTGCCGCAAATCAGCCAATCTCCTAACCCATCGCCCTCATTGCGTGCGTCGCTTCGGAAGAGCTCGGAACAATAAAACCCGGCAGCTCGTGCGGCACGGCGAGAATCGCAACAGCGAGAAAAACGAGTACCCCTGCTGTCGCCACCTTCGCCGCCCGCCCCCACGGTCCGATCTTTTCGAGGGCCACGAGCCCCGCGATCAGCGCCATCCAGGTCAGGCTCATCACGCCAAGTGCAAAGAGTGCGCCCATCAAGGCCCACGAACAGCCCAGGCACCATCCGCCATTGCGCAGGCCCATCTCAAATGCGCCCACCCGGCTCTCGCGCCAGGTCGAGCGCAGGAAGCGCAGAGGACTTCGGCATTTTTTAAGGAATGCGCCCTTGAGCGGGGTCAGCTGATAGAGCGCCGCGAGCACCAGCACAGCAGCAGCAAGCCAACGCCCCCCACTGTGCCAGGCCAGGGCGTTGGAGAAGAGACTCCTTCCCAGCTCAAACAGACCATATGCGGCGACCCCGGCGGCGCTCCAAACGAGCAGGTAACCGCTGGCAAACAAGAGCACCCGTGTGGGCTCACGACGGGCCAGCGCGGCGTATACGGCTGCGGTCGGCGCGAGCGAGGGCAGCATCATCGCCGCCATCATCACCGCCCACACGCCGGCGAACCAGCCAAGCCCGCCGAGGGAGGCCCCCGGTCCCGCGACCATTCCCGTCATCTGATCGGCTACCCACCACCAGGCCAGGCCCGCAGCGGCCAGCAACGTCGCGACCAGACCTAGCTCGGCTCGCATCGCCGTAAACGGTGACCAGCGGGCAATCTCGGAGTCGAAGCCCCGACCAGCTCCGACGGTGACGTTCGCTGTCCCTGAATGGTCGCTCATATTCGTCCTCTCATACACCCGGGTTCAGTACTCATCGTGGCGGCGGACCCACAACGGCTCCGCGGCGCTCTCGTCGCGGCCCTTCGGCGTTCGGTCAAGGAGGCCGTAATAGGCCATTGCTGGCTCGAGGCCGCGGGCAGTTGAGACGTATGTCCGATATGCGATCCCCTCCGATAGCGCGTACACACTGAGTCCGGGCCCCTCGGAGACGTACCCGACGACGTCGGTCCCGCACATACGGGCGTTCTGCTCGACGGTCGCCGGGATCTCACCCTCCAGGAATGGCTTCAGCTCTTCCTCGGTATACAGAAACCCGAGATCGCGGTTGAAGCTGCTTCCGCCACTTGAGACCCACTCGATACCCCAATCCATCCGCTCCCTAAAGGGAAGCAGCTTCTCGAGCGGCGCGCGGGAGGTAAGCAACAGAGTGGCGTCGCGGGCTTTCAGGTGGACGACCTGGGGATCGAGGGTATCCGTGATTGAGCAACAGACCGGACACCCTGCCTCCCAACCCGGCCCAAACATGAAGTGGTAGACGAGCAACTGGGAGCATCCGTCGAAGAGATCGACGAGGGTCACCGATCCGTTCTCGGTCTCGAATCGGTAGCCGTTATCCACCGGGACCCAGGGCAGCGCGCGCCTCTTGGTCGCCAGCTCGTCGCTGCGCCGGGTGAGCTCCTTCTCCGCCTTCAGCAACTCATCGCGCTCGGCTTGCCACTCCTGCTGTGTGCCAATCCGGTGCTCATTCATCGACATAGCGCTCCTGTCTCGGTGGTCAGATCGATTACTAGCAACATTGCTAACGATACGTTCACGGCCCTCGGGCAGCTTCGAGCAGTTCGAGTAGTCCGTCTTGGCCGGCCGAGCGCGACCCCCTCTGCGACCCGAACGCCTGGTAACCCCCAGCCGGGGCCTCACCCGATCCAAATGCTGGAAGCATTTGGCCAATGCTCAACCGTAGTCCGCGCTGATGGAGCGGTGTCCGCGCGCCAGCAACTACCTGAGATTGGGGCAGCTCCCCAGCGCAAGCCAGCCGTCGAGATTTCAGCTTGCCGCACCCGGGGCCGAAATAAGGGGTGGCCCCGCCCCTTCATGACCTTCGGAGGTATGAACGATGAACCGGATGCGTCCAAAGCTCTCCTACGCGAATGTGATCGCCACGCTCGCGCTCTTTTTCGCGCTCGGTAGTGGAGCCTGGGCGGCCAGCAACATGCCGGCGAACAGCGTTGGGACCAAACAATTGAAAAACGGCGCCGTGACGGGATAAAAGATACGGCGCGGAACTCTCCTGGCCAAAGACTTCAAAGCAGGGGAGCTACCTGTCAGGTCTTCGACGGGAGCAACGATGCCCCAGGGCGGTCCGGGCGCTGCGGGCGCACAGGGCTCTCCCGCTGAAACTGGTTCACAAAACGCCCAGAAAGATGCACGCGAACAGGGGCCGGCGGGTGAAGCCGGGGCACAGGGTCCGTCTGGCCCGCAGGGCGAAGCAGGCGAACAGGGTAAGGCCGGGCCAGAAGGCCCCCCCGGCCCGCAGGGCGAAGCAGGCGAACAGGGGCCGGCGGGTAAGGTCGGGCCACAAGGTCTCCCGGGGGAACCGGGGATCGCCAAAGTCGTTACCCGTTACGGGAGGGAACTGACCTCCGCCAAGGCGGCAAACACCTCCTACGCCGCTTGTAACACGGACGAGGTGGTCAGCGGGGGAGGCTTCGAACTGATCGGTGCGATCTCCCCGCAGACAAGCTACGTCCTTCAAGCCAACCGGCCGAGCTTGAGCGTAACCGTGCAAGAAGAAGAAGGCGAAGTGACCGCATACCCGGCGCCGCAGGACGGGACCGCTGCAAGCGGATGGGCGGTTACGATCGAGAACGCCTCAGGCCCCAAGCTGAGCTTCCGCTCCTACGTAATGTGCACGGTTCCGGACTCCGGCAAAGAAATTTCTACGCTGGAACAGGCCAACGGCGGCCAGGAACTCCAACAGATACTCCAATTGCTTCACTGAAAGTGAGCGTAGGGGCGCTAGACCACGGCGCAACAACCACCCACTTTTTGAGCGACACCCGCGGGTCAGCGACTTCGTGGACTGATTTCTAACCGGGAAAATCAGAGGTGGTCTTCATAGTGCCAGTGCCTACCTCCGTCGCTGGAGACGTAGGCCAAGGTCGATGCCTTAGAGCCATTTGCCTCGAAGGCATCGACGAATGCGACCAACCGTCCGCCATCATTGACAACAGCAAGCGACCCTCCGCCGAGAAATGTCCTCCACCAATGCTTGCCGCCATCGTTTGTTGTATCGATAACTTCGCCACAGCCGTAGGCAAAGTAGACGCGTCGATTGACGGCACCGATCGCACACACGCTCAAGGGTGCCTGAGCAGCGTCGAGATGCAGGGCTGGACCGCCAATCTGCCAGCTGGTGCCGCCGTTGAGGGTGATAGCGGGATACTGAGCCTGGCCAACGCTTGCCAACGCGAAACCATGCATCGAGTCCACAAACAGGCGCTGCCCAAGCGCGCCGGCTTCAACCGCGGTTCCAGCCCTCAGAGTTCTAGGAACGGGAGCAATAGGCCGAGCGGTAAGCGTGGGAGCTGGCTGGAGGGACCGGAAAGGCGCGGGGGCTCCCTTTGTTCGACCCAGCGCCGCCGTAGCCACAGCTCCAGAGGTGCCAAGCACCGCCGTCACCAGGATCGCAGACGTAAATTTTATATTCCAGTTGGTCCCACGCACGGGAGCCCTCCTTTTTTTGGGCTGAGTGAAGGGCCAGATCAGATTACTTGCTCGATCATCTGAATTTTTTACGGGCGGGATCAGCGCCGTTCAGACCGGGAACACTGCGGCGCCCGGCGGCAACCCTTTCCACCCCACAGGGGCCTGCGCATCGAGGCCCCTCATGGCCCGGTGCACTTTCTTAAAAGCGAGTTTGCACCTGGCTCGTGACGATCCCGGCTCGATCCGGTCTAGCCTAGTTATTATTGGGTAATGGACCAGGATGCCGGATTCACCCCCAACCACGGGTTCAACCGATCCGAAGCGAGCTGCTGAGAGGCTCGACGGCCTCCAAGGCGGAGTCCTAGTGCTCGCTTTCCTGCCAGCCGGGCCTACCCCAAACCACGGCGAAGCTTGACGTGGGGAATATGAACGGTGAGCCGCAGCTAAGACGACGCTTCTACGTGCTCTGCAGGGCCCCATTGGATGACGGGGTGATTCTCAACCTGATTCGACATGAGGTCTATTGGGGTCCGCGCTCACCAGTGGGTAGCCCCCGCCTCGAAGCAAACCGCCAAAACCACTTTCTTATCATCGAGGCACACAGCGGTCAGGAAGCGGTCGCTCGTGCCGGCGAGTTTGTTTCGATCACCGGCGGCGAGGACCCAGAGCTGAGACTCGTCGGCCTCGTACCGGACTAGGAACCCCCTCGAGGACTGCGACCCCGGCCCGCGTTCCCCCCTTGCAATGTGGGACAGACCGCGACCCACCGCCTAGCCGCAGGCCCCCATGATCTGGCGCGAAGTCCGTTGCCATCTACGAGTTATTGCGAGTAGCGGACGCGTTCAGGCGCACGTAATCCAGGGGCAGCTTCACCTCCGCAACGACGGTGGCGGCAAACTTCTCCTGACGATCTTTGGGCAGCCGTGCAAGGTGGGCGGGGAGGATCGAGGTTCGGATAAATTCGTCGGCGTTTTGAGGGTAGGTTGGGCGCTCCTCTAACCAGCATCTGGCGCCACTGAAACCGGCATCGCGGAGACGCCGTTCGGTCCGCCGTGGCCCAGCGAAGACCCAGGGCGACCAGCCGATGAGCTCGGGGGCAAGGTCGCGAGCGACCGCGTCGATCACAGCACGAACGCCATCGATATTGCCCTCGCCTCCGCACTGGATCTCCAGCACTCCACCCGGGCGCAGCGCTCTGAAAAGAAGCGGCCAGAGGAGATCGTGATCGGAGACCCAGTGCAGCGCCGCCGTAGAGACAACCGCATCTACAGCCGCCTCGATTTCAAGCGCCAATACATCTTGGCACCAGACCTCGGCCCGATCGCCGAGGCGTCGGCGAGCCAACGCGACCATCTCCTCTGAGGCATCGATCGCCTGCACGCGACCCCGCGGCACCAATGCCAGCAACTCTTCAGTGACGATGCCGGTACCGCAGCCGATGTCGATCACGTTCGCGTCTGGGGCGATCCCCTCAAGCCGTGCGAGAACCTCAGAGGCCCATCGCTGCTGGGGCTGACTCGATCGGTCATACGTTTTTGCATCCCAGGATGTGCCCACAAAAGGCACCCTAGCGCCGGAAATTTCCGCTCTCCGATTTGCGGTGACTGGCGGCCTTGGTTGGGAAAGTCAGACCTCGTGGGTCTAGCGGACCGGGCCCGGTTCCCCGGGGACCGCGGATAGCACCGCGGCCGTTATCGCCCCCAACCCGGCTGTCCTTGACCAGCTTCCCCAACCGCCGCCGTAAGGAGCGCCTGCTCGAGCCCTGAGAAGGCCAGGCCGCCCTCGGTCAGCCCGGTGATCGAGAGGATCCGAAGCACCTGTTCAAGGGCGCCAAAGACGGCGATCCGCCGCCCCGCCTCGGCCAACCTCATGTGGGCGCGAACCATCACCGCGATCCCGGTCGAATCGATGAACTGACAATCCTCCAGCCCGATCAGAAGCTGCTCGCACCCAGCGCCGCGCTCGATCGCCCCCCGAGCCGATCGGCGACGGAGAGGTCGAGCTCACCGCTCACCGCGATCAGGCGCGTTCCGGGTGAAAGCTCTTGCTCGGCCAGCTTAAAGGGAACCATCAGCGCCGCTCCGGGCAGAGTCAAACTTTGGCTTTGGGTGGCATAAGGCGCCGATTTAGCTGGTTGTGTGGGCCGGATCGGAGCCTCCCTGCTGAGGATCTCCTCGCGCTAAGAGCCCGCCGCGCCGAGCCTCAGCTCAGGCAGCGTGCCTCCTATTTCTCAAGTGATGGCGCCCACACCACGATCGCTGCCATTGGGGGGATCCTAGCGCCCGTGGCGGCGGGCAAAGGGCGCCGCGCTAAGCTGGATCGCAGTCCGTTCGTTTGGTTCATCCTCTTTGCCCCGCGCGCGGTTTATCCCCAAGGAGGGGCAAGGCGGCATACCCCGATGAACGAAGCGCGAGGGCCTGGACCCAGCGTCGAGGCCGATTTACCTTCATCCAAGCTGGCTGAAGTCTCGCGGGCGATGGTCGCCCTCTACAAGGATCAGCTGGGGCGCGGGCCGACCCGGGTGCGCTCAGACTTCGCCGGCACCGACACCCTGATCTGTGCACCCTGCAGGACACCTTCACCGCCTCTGAGCATCGCCTCGCAGCGCTCGGTGAGCACGAGCGCCTGCGCGACGGTCGCCTTTACCTCCAACACGCCAGTCAGGTGCAGCTCTGCGCCGCGTCGAGCAGATCCTCGGCCGCAGGGTGCGTGCCTTCATCAGCGGCATCGATACCCGCCGCGATGTCTCGGCCGAGATCTTTTACCTTGAGGCGGCTTAGGCCGGCCGGGCGAGGGTAGATGGAAAGCGGCACGCTTTGCAGGAAAAGGTGGACCTTGTTGCGAACCCACTGCAATGCACAGAAGTCACCGCGGAAGCAATCCGATCATGGCCGCTGGCTAACATTATTCGGTATGGATAGAACTCGAGCCCGCCAAGACCCGCGCGTCGTCGGAGCAGCCCTTTGGTTCTCGCTCTTACTGATCCCTATTGCTCTGCTCGGTCACCCCGGCTCGGCTCGCGCAGATTCCAGTGGCACCCAGTATGAAAACGCGATCCCAACCGCCACCGGGAAGTCGTCTTCACCGCACGGCCAGGGCGCCGCTGTGACGCCGGCCGCGGGGGGGCGCTTGCGGACACCAACTGGCGCCGCCGCCAGGAGGCGGAGCCACATCCAAGCGCGAGCTCGCCGAAGGCACCGCCGCAACCAGATCGCCGCCACAAATCGCCCCCAGACCCCAAAGAACACACTTCAGCAAGGAAGCGAATCCTCGCCGCTTGTTCCCGCCCTGATCGCAATCGGGGCGGTCGGCGCGATGGCGGTTGGGGTGGTGCTATTCAAACGCCGGCGCGAGCGAGCCCGCGGCCCCGCCACAGCGACCGCGCGCTTACCGCGATCAAACTAGGCGGCCTGCTCTTGTGGTGGCGCGCCTTTTGTGCCCGAGTGCTTAAGCCACCCCGCCATACTCAGGTTGCGCTCAACCCATCGCTTGGGGCTTGCCCCTAGTCGCTGCTGACGCGTTTTTTCGTTTCCCCCTTTTTGCCGTCTTTGTTTTCCGGGGCGACCAGACTTCCTCGAGAAATATCGCCAACTCAGCGTTAAGGCGGTCGGGGCTGATTCGCCACTCAAGAATGGAGTTTGCCTCCAACAGGCGACCGTTGGCGAGCTCTTCGCTCAACATCCCAGAATCACTGAACGGATGCAGCGGATCGCGGGAGTGACCGACGATCAGAGCCGGCTGGGAGATCCTTCGCCGCTGTTCCTGATGGGGCGCCGTCTCGCCGAGCAGCAGCCCCTGCAGCACCGCGACTGAGGGACCGGGGCGCTGGCGGGCCCAATCTAGCCCGATGTCGATCAGGTAATTGGTCCGTGGCAGCGCTGAGGAGAGCCGGGAGAGCAGCTCAAATGCGGGTCGGCCCAATTGCAAACCGAGCAGGATCGGCGCAAATGTCGCCGCCACCGCGGGCAGAGCGTTATCGAGCACCGGCATCTCGATAAACAGCCCCCGGACCAGCTCGGGCTTGCTGGCTGCCAACTCGAGGGCCACATTAGCTCCCAGCGATGTCCCGCCGACCACGGCGCTGTCAAGGCCGAGGTGCTCGACCAAAGCCGCCAGTTGACGGGCAAAAAGCGGCATCGTGTAAAGGCGCAGATCCTCAGGGCGATCGGAGCGACCGTGGCCGAGCAGATCGACGCAGATCGCACGGTTGCCGCGCTCAGCCAGCGCCGGACCCAATCGCTCGAACATGCGCCGGTTCATCAACAAGCCGTGGACCAGGATGATCACCCGATCGCCCTCGCCGTAGGAATCAAACTCGACCCGGTGGCCCTGATAGCGAAAAGCACCCATGCCAGCCAAGACTAGCCGCGTCGCTCCGCCGGGCCCCCCGGAGCGATGATCGAGAACCGGGGGACCTTCAACAGCCCAAGGAAAGCCGGCGTTTGCTCCCCGCTCCCTTTTCCGAGTTTGGAGCGCCGAGCTAGGCCCGCTTCAGAGCGACCTCACCGCGACCCGGGGGTGGCGTCGAGATCAGGACGGCACCAACACCACCTTGCCGACATTTCGTCGCTCCGCGATGAACTGGTGCGCCTCGCCAGCCCGCGCGAAGGAAAAGGCCTCGGCCACGACCGGCTCCAGAAGACCCGCCTCAAGGTCGGCAAGCAGCGGCTCGGTGACTCGCTCGAGGCTTCCCTCTCTGTCCCACCACTTCAGCATGTTGAGACCGAAAACTCCTTTGTTCTCGCTCATCACCATCAGGCTCTTCCACCAGGGAAAGGTCGCGAGCGGCATCTTCGCCAGAGCCAGCAGAGTCGCCTTGATGTCTCGAGCGCCAACGCTTGAGTTCTCAGATAGCCCGTACATGACCAGCCGCCCGCCGGGCCGAAGCAGCCGGTAGTCCTTGTGAAAGGAGGTGGGACCGAGGGCGTCGATCACCAGGTCGACGCCCTCGCCGTTGGTGATCTCCATCACCTCGCGCTCAAAATCGCGGCCCCGGTAATCGATCGGGTATCGGACCCCTTGGGCGCGAATCGCGTCGTGCTTTGCTGGGGAGGCCGTACCAAAAATCTCGGCGCCCCGGTTGCGGGCGAGCTGGGTGGCCGCGATTCCCACTCCGCCTCCCGCGGCGTGGATCAGCACACGATCGTTCTCCCGCATTCCACCCATCACGATCAACGCGGCGTAGGCGGTTCCGTAGTTGACCGGAAACGCCGCCCCCTGCTCAAAGCTGAGACGCTGCGGGAGTGGCAGAACCTGAGCTGCCGGAACCACGACGACCTCCGCCTGACCGCCGAAGCGGGTTCCGGCGATCACCCGATCGCCAACCGCGTGACTGCTCACCCCCTCCCCGAGCGCCTCGACCTCGCCCGCGACCTCATAGCCAAGCACGCAGGGGGGCTTTGGTGCATCGGGGTAGAGGCCGACCCTGGCCAAAGTGTCGGCGAAGTTGACCCCCGCGGCCTTGACCGCGATCCTCACCTCGCCCACGCCAAGGGCGGGCTCGGCTCGCTCCTTTACCTGTAGCACCTCGGGTCCACCCGTAGCTGTCAAGACCACCGCCTTCATTGCAGTGGTGCAAGCTATACCCAATCAACCGCGAACACGGCTCCCATCGCGGAGATCGAGACCCCCTCCCGCCCTGGTCTCAACGACTCCCTAGAATCTGCGCCATGTCTCGATTCGCGATCAAAAACCTGATGGACGTCGAGGATGTCTTTGAAGGGCCAGAGGTCGAGGCCCGCTTCACCCGCAAGCACCTTGACTCAGAGCACCTCGGGGTGAGTTACTTTCGCTACGAGCCGGGATTCCGCGCCGAGAGCGGCCACCGCCACGAGGAGCAGGAGGAGGCCTACGTCGTGGTTGGCGGATCGGGACGGATCAGGCTCGATGACGAGGTAATTGAGCTGCGCCGCTGGGACGTTGTCCGGGTCGCAGCAGAGGTCGTCCGCGGCTTTGACGCGGGCCCCGAGGGGCTCGAGCTAATCGCGATCGGCGCTGATAAGCCAGAGGGTGGCGACGGGGTGCGCGTCCCCGATCGCTGGACGGCCGGAGCGGACTAAACCGCGGCGGGCGCTAAGTCGGGATGTATAGGTGTGCGAGCTGTTACGATATATCGAGTTACGTCACGATATAGAAAGGAATTGCATGCCTCACAGGTGCCATCCAAGACATTCAGAACACTTCTCGCGAGAGGAATTCGCCCGTAGCCTCGGAACCGGTCGCGGCCGCGGCAGGGGACGAGGGGGCCCCCGAGCGCGGCGCGGGGATGTGCGGGCAGCCGTCCTGGTATTGCTGGCCGAGCGCCCGATGCACGGCTACGAGATGATCAAGGAGCTTGAGCAGCGCACGGCCGGAGCCTGGACCCCGAGCGCGGGCTCGATCTATCCCACCCTGCAGATGCTCGAGGAGGCGGATCTGATCCGCGGCGAGGAAGCCGACGGAAAGCGCCGCTTCTCACTGACCGATCAGGGCCGGGCCGAGCAGGAATCGCGCGCCAGCGAGCAGACTCCATGGGAGGCCGCCAGGGCCGGAGCCGACCCCGAGGCGGTCCAGCTTCGCGACGCGGTGGTGAAGCTCAACCACAGTTTTGGGCAGGTCTTTCACGCCGGTGATGAAGACCAGCGGCGGCGCGTGCGCGAGCTGCTCGACGAGACTCGCCGCAAGGTTTACGCGATCCTCGCCGAGGCGAGCTGAGAACTCCGCGGGACCGGTCCCGCGGAGTTCTCAGCAACTGCGGATCCGCCTGCCTCCACCGAATCCACACATATAGACAAACGAGCCCCTTCTCCCAGTGGAAAACTCAGAAATGGCCCGTCATTTTGGCGGGTCTTTTTGAGTTTGCCGAAGAGACGCCGGCAGACTAATGGATTGAGCGCTTTGATTCAAACTCACCCGAGAACGGGCTCTGATGCGCGCAGGGCCAAGAGCACCCGCTGGGCCACGGACTCCCCGCTCAGCCCAGCCTCCGCACGCAGCAACGCCGCCTTGCCATGGGAGAGGTAGCGATCACCAAGTCCGATCCTCATCACCCGTGCACGGTCGCCGGGGCGCTCGGAGAAGGCATCCTCGAGATCTTCAAGGACCGCGGCGCCAAAGCCACCGGCCAGCACGTTCTCCTCAATCGTCACAACAAGGTCGTGATCTAGCGCCAAGCGCTCGAGCAGACCTGAGTCAAGCGGCTTGGCAAAACGGGCGTCGGCAATTGTCGGGCTGAGCCCATGCTCGGAGAGGATAAGCCCCGCCTCAAGTGCCACGGCGACCCCGTAGCCATACCCCACCAAGGCGACCCGCTCGCCGCTGGCGAGCAGCTCGCCGCTGCCGATTGGGATCGCCTCCGGCTCGGCGGGCAGCTCGACCCCTGCGGCGGCGCCGCGCGGATAGCGCAGCGCCGCCGGTCCGGGGTGCTCGATCGCGGTGCGCAGCATGTGGATCAGCATCGCCTCATCGCGGGGAGCCATCACGATGATGTTTGGGATCGGTCGCAGGTAGGAGATGTCAAAGGCGCCGTGGTGGGTGGGTCCGTCCTCGCCAACGATCCCGGCGCGGTCAATCGCAAAGGTGACGTCGAGCCTCTGCAGGCAGACGTCATGGATGATCTGGTCGTAGGCGCGCTGCAGAAAGGTCGAGTAGATCGCACAGACGGGCTTGGCGCCCTGAATCGCCAAACCGGAGGCAAGGAGGACGGCATTTTGCTCGGCGATGCCGACGTCGTAGTACTGACCGGGGATCCGATCGGCCAGTTCCTGCAGCCCCGTCCCTCCCGACATCGCCGCAGTGATTCCGATCACCCGGCGGTCGCGTTTGGCCTCGGCGACCATAGCCTCGGCGAAGACCTGGGTGTATTGGGGCGGGTCGCTCGCCGCGGGCGGCTTCTCCAGCCGCTCCGGCGCGATCGCCTCGGGTGAGTCCGATTCCTTGACCGGCACGGGCTTTGGAGCCGGCTTGCCGTTGACGATCGAGTTCGGCTTCGCCGCGTGCCAGCGCTCCATCCCCTCAAGGCCGCCCTCTTCGGCGGGGGCAAAGCCTTTGCCCTTGACCGTGTGGATGTGCACGACGACGGGGCGTTCGGCCTCAAACGCCTCACCAAGCGCCGCCCGCAATGCGTGAACATTGTGACCGTCGATCACCCCCATGTAAGCGAGGTCGAGCTCCTCAAAGAAGAGCCCGGGTGCCCAGTAGGCCTTGATCGCCGACTTGATCTCGGGCCCGAGTCGCTCGATCCTTTTACCAAGGCCCAGGGGCAGCCTCGTGAGGCGGTCCTCGACCCCCTCGCGAGCGTGGTAGAGGCGCGGATTCAGCCTTACCCGGTTGAAGTAGCGCGAGATTGCACCAACGTTGGGCGAGATCGACATCCCGTTGTCGTTGAGGACAATCACGACCGGCGTCTGAAGTCCGCCTGCGGCGTGCATTGCCTCATAGGCGACGCCGCCGGTGAGCGCTCCGTCACCGATCACCGCGACGACCTTGCCATCCTCGCCGATCCCCTTGCGCATCGCCTCCTTTAAACCGACCGCATACCCGATCGAGGTCGAGGCGTGTCCGGCGCCCATGATGTCGTGCTCGGACTCAGAGATCGAGCAAAACGGAGCCAAGCCCTGGTATTGGCGAATCGTCGGCAAGCCACCCCGACGCCCGGTTAGAACCTTGTGCGGGTAGGCCTGATGACCGACGTCCCAGAGAATCTTGTCACGGGGCGAATCGAGCAAGCTATGCAGCGACACCGCCAACTCGCAGGTGCCGAGGTTGGCGCCAAAGTGTCCGCCGATCTCCCCGATCGTGTCGATGATGTAGGTGCGCATCTCCTGGGCTAGCTGCTGGAGCTGATCCTCGCTGAGGCGATGGAGATCTTGCGGAGACCCGATCGTCTCGAGCAAGCGCTCGCGCTTCTCGTTTGGATCTGGCGTTTGGGGAGCGTCGGTCATTCGTGCCTGGTGAAGATGTAGTCGGCCACCTGCTTTAGATCGCCGATCTCGCCCCTGGCCTCGGCCAGCGCCGCGCATGCCTTAGCGTGGGATTCAGCAGCCAGCTGGCGCGCCCGCTTGAGACCGAAGAGACTCACGTATGTGAGTTTGCCATGTCGCTCATCGCTTCCCTGTGGCTTGCCCAGTTGCTCATCGCTCTCGGTCACGTCGAGAATGTCATCGACGATCTGAAACAGGACGCCCAACTCGTCGGCAAATCGACGGTATGGAAGTGTCTCAAGTTCCTCCAATCCATCCAAGACCAAAACCACGCCGACGCTGGCGGCGATCAGCCGACCGGTCTTTAGGGCGTGAAGTGAACGGAGGCCCTGGGCGTCGGTGTCCTCGCCCGTGACGTCGACGTACTGCCCGCCGACCATCCCATCGACCCCGGTTGCGACGGCCAGCTCATGCAGCCCGGCGAGAACGCGGGTTGGATCTCCGGACTGCTCGCAAAAGAGCCTGACGGCCTCGGCGAAGAGCCCGTCGCCAGCCAGGATCGCCACGTCCTCACCGAACCGGACGTGGGAAGTCGGCTGTCCTCGCCGCAGCTCATCATCGTCCATCGCCGGCAGGTCGTCATGGATCAACGAGTAGGTGTGAATCAACTCGATCGCACATGCAATCGGTAGGAAGTGAACCGGATCGGATCCGAGTGCGCGGGCAGTCGCCAGGGCCAGGACCGGCCTCACCCGCTTGCCCCCGGCGAGCAACGAGTAGCGCATCGAGTCCTCTAGCCCGGCCGTCGCCGGGGAAGTGGAGAAGCGTAGTTGAGCAAGGGCAGAGTCGACGAGCAGGCGCAGATCCTCGGGGTACATCAGCGGGGGGATATTTGAGCGCCCACTAGGCCTCGGCCTCGCGCTGGCGTCGATTCGCCTCCTCCACCGCCTCGGCAGAAAGCTCGGCGGCCTCCCCCACGAGCTCTGCGGCGCGCTGCTCGCCGTCGGCGTCTCGGTCAAGCTCATTCGCGATCGCCCGCAGGCGCTCGGAGATCTCGCGCAACCTGGTCATCTGACTGCCTCGCGCACCGCAGCGCCAAGGATGCCATTGATGAAACCCGGAGCGTCGGCCCCGCAGTACTCCTTGGCAATCTCAACGGCCTGATCGATTGCCACCTCTGTCGGCGCCTCGCCGAATTCGATCTCAAAGAGGGCCACCCGCATCAGGTTGAGATCAAGCGGTGCGATCCGCCTAAGCTCCCAGCCCTTGGCATGGCGGGCGATGATCTCATCGAGTTGATCGCGGTGTTCTTGAACCCCGACAACCAGTTCCCGGGTGAAGGTGCGGGAGCCGAGAACCAGCTCCTCGAGCCGCCTCCCGGTGACGTCTCGCTGGTAGCAAGCAAAGACAGCGTCGCGACGTTGGTCTGACCTGCGCATGGGAGGA
Organism: uncultured Solirubrobacterales bacterium; assembly: GCA_963700105.1. Lineage (GTDB taxonomy): Bacteria > Actinomycetota > Thermoleophilia > Solirubrobacterales > 70-9 > CAVUWL01. The sequence continues at coordinate 98,022 of CAVOWL010000001.1, forward strand.
ATCCATTCTCGCGCTTTGGGACGCCCGGTGGCGCTCAGGCGCGAGAGACGTACTCGCCGTTGCGAGTGTCGACCCTGATGCTTTCGCCCTCCTCGATGAAGAGGGGTACCTGAACCGTCACCCCGGACTCAAGCGTCGCCGCCTTGGTACCGCCTCCAGACGCCGTATCGCCCTTGACGCCCGGCTCGGTCTTGATCACCCTCATATCGATCGCACTGGCGACCTGAACGTCGCTGGGGCGCTCGTCAACAAAGAGGACCTCAACCTCGGCGTTGGGTAGCACCCAACGCATCGAATCCCCTGCAACCTCTCGGGGAACCTCAATCTGCTCAAAGTCGCGGCTATCCATGAAGACCGCGGCCTCGCCGGAGTCATAGAGGTACTGCATCCGGCGCGACTCGGTCCGAACTGGGCGAAACTTCTCTCCGGCCCGAAAAGTTTTCTCCAAGACCGAGCCGTCCTCGATCCGGCGCAACTTCGTCCGCACAAAGGCCCCGCCCTTACCGGGCTTGACGTGCTGGAACTCGATGATTCGATAGATCGTTCCATCGATTTCGACGTGGGATCCGTTCTTGAATTGGTTGGTGGAGATGGACATTTCTGCTGGCTCTAGCCGGGGCGCCTCAAAATTGCGCCGGCCAAGGGTAAATCACCTCGGGATATCGCGGCGCCGCTTACCGCCACGCCGCCGGGTTGAGACCGGGAGCGCGGGCGCCGCCCCGGCTAGGAATCCACCGAGGCGAAATGGACGAGGAGATAGGCCCCGCTCTCGTTCTCCTCCACCCGCAGATCATCGGCGAGGTCCTCGAGCGAGGCGTTGATTCCGGGCAGGTCCAGACCCTCTCGCAATTGCGCCGTAGACGCCCCAGGCATCGGGCCGATGCGCAGGTCGATCCCCTCGGAGCGATCGGCGACATTGAGTGAGACGCTCTCCCCTCCGAAGGCCGCCGGCGCCAACTCTGAGATCGCATCGGTGAGAAGAACGGCGTCGCTCAATCGATCGACGGTGATTCGGTGGCGAGCCGCGAGCGCGCCCACTACGCGTCCCAGCACCGGAGCGACCAGGTCTGGATCGCCAATCTTCAGCTCGGCGCCTTGCCCCTCTGAGTCGGCCAGATAGCTCGAATCGACGGCGGCGCGCTCGGTGCCGAGCGACAGGTGCATGCGGATTTCGGTTCCCCTATTCAGCCCCCCAGAAATCTCAAAGCTCTTTGACAGGGCGGCGATCAGGGTCAGGCCGATCCGCAGGCTGGGGCGCTCGATATCGGGGTTAGGACGGATCCCTGCACCGAAATCGCGCACCACCACGGTGAGACCGTCTTCCTCGGCGAAGGCCTCGACCTCAAGCGGTCCGGGCTCCTTCTCATAGGCGTGAACGACGACGTTCATACAGGCCTCGGTGACCACGGTCTTGAGATCCCCCAGTCCGGTCTCCCCCATCCCCAACTGCTCGGCAAGACCAGCGACGGCGTGGCGGACCACGGTGACGTTCTCCGACTTCGCCGGAAGTCTGATCAAAAGGCCCGATTTATCGCCTGTGCCTTGCACTTCTTGGGGGCTCCCTACACATGAAGTAAAAACGAAGGCAGCGAGCGTACCCGCGCGATCGGTTAGCTGCCCACTCGCTACCCGTCGGGGGGCGGCTCGAAACACGACCCTGACCGGGATCAGTCGCGGTCGAAGGTGCGGACTGCCCGCTCGGGGTCCGGATAGACCTCGCCGCGGATGAAACGACCGCCGCGCAGCTCCCAGATCCAGGCGGTCGGCATGTCGCGAATTCCTCGGTGATGGCTGCGGGCATAGACCCGGCCGCGAACCAGCAGCCTCGCCCCCCGCTGATCGATCGCCATCGGGGTGATCAGCAGCTCCTCCCATGCGGTCGCGACGTCGCTCATGTATTCGCGGATCCCGGCCGGGCCGACGTAGGGGGCGCTGCGCCGAACCGCCTCCGCCGTGCTGGCCGGAAAGAAGTCGAGCCGAGGGTCACAGAGGGCAACCAGATCCGCATCATCGCGACGGTTAAAGGCGGCAAAGAGGCGTTCCACCCGGGCCAGATTCTCTCCATCCGCCGGCTGCGCAGCGCTCTCGGGCATCGGGGCAATGGCGAGAATCACGGCATCGTCCTCGGGCTCCCCGCTGGCGAAACTGCTGACCGCGGCCTCGAGCTGAAGAAGCGCAAGCGACGGACTGCTCCCCCCCTCCAGCTCGCGCCGCAGCCGCTCCTCACCAAAGCGACCCTCGGCACCCGCCGCCTCGGTGACTCCGTCGGTCACAACCAGCAGCTGCTGAGCAGGGCCCACCAACCTGGATTCGATCCTCCAGGCGCCATCGTCGAATGCACCAAGCACCGGGTCAGAGGCCGCCGCCTCGACCACCCCCTCCGCACCAATCAAAAGTGGTGGCGGATGGCCCGCCACCGCGATCCGCACCGGCAGCAGGGGATCCTCGCGCAGCGCAATCGCCGCAACGCTGCACAAAGCGCCATCCTGGCGCGTCAAAAGCGCCCGGTTGAGGGTGGCAAGCGCCACCAGCGGGTCGCCGCTGAGCGCCGCCGCCGTGCGCAGCGTGTAGCGGGCCTGGGCGGTAATCGAGGCGGCGTGGGCGCCATGCCCGGTGACGTCTCCGACCACCACCATCCAGCCGCCCGAAACCGGGAAGGCATCATAGAAGTCACCACCGATCTCGTTCTCAGCCCCCGCGGGGCGATATATCGCCGCAATCGACCAACCCGGAATGTAGGGCAGCGCCGGCGGCAGCAGCCCCCGCTGGAGGGTCTCGGCGATCTGGGCGCGCTCGTGCTCGCTCCTCTCCAGATCTGAGAAAAGGCCGGCGTTATCGAGCGCCAGCGCCACCCTGCCCGAGAGGATCCAGACAAAGTGGGCATCGTCCTCATCGAAGCGACGACCCGACCAGGCGACACACAGCGAAAGCATCCCGGTCACCCGCCCTCGAACCCTCAGTTCCACGGTGACCGAAGAGCGCACCCCGAGGCTGAGCAAGAAGTCAAGGTCCTCGGCATCCTCGGCGAACTCGGCGAGGTTGGCGTTCGATACGAGCCGGTAAAAGCGCGGCCTAACAGGGGCATCGCCGGCCTGACCGGCCATCGCGGCCTGCAGCGATGGCCGCCGCGCCCTCAGCCTTTGCTCGATTTCTGCCCCTCGGGGCCCGCTGGCACGAACCGAGGCGCGACGAATCGCCTCGTCTTGGGTTATCAGGTCGATGGTGCAGAAATCAGCCAGCCCCGGAACCAAGATCGCATCGATCGCATCGAGGGTCTCCACGAGCGAGCGCTCGCCATCGGCGACCCGAGCAATTTCGTCAAGGATCTGGAAACGTCCCCTGAGGCGCCTGGTGTGCAACGCCGACCTCACCAGGACGGCTGCGAGCAGCGCCAAGGCAACGATCGCGATGGCGATCGCGATCGCGTTCAACGCCGCCCGCCGATTGTTCGGGAGGGGTCGGGCTTTGGCAACGCCTTTATGCACGGTGAGACTTCAGCCACGGCGCGCCGATTTGAATCGAGATCCGCTCGATGGGCCGGGAGTCTTAGTCTGATGTTCGCTGACGCCATGATGAAACGAGCCTTTATTACCGCCTCAATCCTCCTCACGACGCTTGCTTTTGCGGCGCTCGCAGAGGCCGCCGAAGCACCCAGCCAGGGAGAATACGTCGCCCAGGTTGAGCCGATCTGCCAGGCCAATACGATCACGAACAAGCGCCTGCTGGACGGGGTCCAGGGCAAGGTTCGTGAGCAAAAGCTGGCAAGCGCTGGGGCGCAATTCCTGCGCGCCGCGGCCGCGTTCGGCAAGGCCACCGGCGAAATCGCCGCGGTGCCGCAACCGCCAATTGATCAGACCAAACTGACCAAGTGGATCGAACACCTAAAACTGGTCGAGGGCTACCTGCGAAAGACCGGGACCGCGCTCAGGCACGGCAACCGCGGCGGCGCCACGCTCGACGTGATCAAGCTGCGCAGCAGCAGTAACGCCGCCAACAACGTCGTATACGACATCGAATTCCACTACTGCCGGATCACGGCCTCCCAATTCAGCTGAGTGGGGAGCGGGGCTTCGAGCCTGGCTGACACGGCGCCCAAGTTGCTCCTCCTCTAGCACGAACTCCTCGATCACCAGGAAATCCGCGTCAAGCGCCCGACCGCTTCGCGCCCACCAGGTTGAGCTCGCAGCATCGTGGGCGCCCGGCGCCATGCGGCGACTGCTCCCCCCTGCCGCGGACGCAAAGGCCAAACCCCCGCGGTGCTCAAGCTCGTCCCCCGCTCATTTTGGCCGCGATGTGGAATTTTTGCCTGCGGGCTCGGTCGCGGTGGCGGTGGCGGTGGTCAGAGAAGACGCGGCGCCGCCGGAGAGAACGCGCCGAAGCGCGGCGGGCATCAGGGTCCTGGCCGCGGCGGCAAGCGCATAGGGCCGCGGCACGTAGCGCTCGGCGCGGCCACCTGGACCGACCTGGACAATCGCCTCGGCGACCTTCTCGGGGCCAGAGACGATCCAACGGGTCAGCGCCCGCTCGCGCAGCTCAGTCGCGGGGAAACCCTCGGTGGCGATGAATCCGGGCAAGACGAGTCCCACGTGCACGCCGTTGACGCGCTCCTCCAGATAAAGCGAATCACTCCAGCCGATCAGGGCAAACTTGCTCGCCGAGTAGGCGCCACTGCCAGCCCGCGAGACGCGTCCGGCGGTGCTCGCGATGTTGACGATCGCGCTGGGTGCGGAGGAGCGCAGAAGCGGCAACAGCACCTCGGTGAGGCGGACGGCCGCATCGAAGTTGAGCTCCATGTGACGCTGAACGTTGGCGTAGCCACCGTCTCCGAAGTTGCCCCGCCAGGCGGCGCCCGCGTTGTTGACGAGAAGGCCAAGGTTTTCGCCGCACTCGGCCAGGTGGTCGCGTACCAGCTCGGGGGCATCGGGGTCGACCAGGTCCACAGCGAGGTAGGTGGCGGGGCAATCCAGGGACGAGGCAAGCTCGCGGAGCCGATCCTCGCGGCGGGCGAGCAGAACCAGCTCGATGCCGGTTTCGCGCGCCAGGCGCCGCGCGGTCGCCTCGCCAATTCCGCTCGAGGCGCCGGTGATCACCGCTACCGTGTGGCGCTCGCTCATCGCCGCACCGTATTAGAGCTGGCACCGCGCGGTGCTTCCGCCAGCCGCGCCTTGCTTGCAAGGATGCGGCGATCACAGAGTCCACCAATATCGGTCCCTCACGCCTCGGCGCAGCCATGCGCGACGGAGACCGGGTGACATCGCTTGAGCTTTTCTTTGACCTCGTTTTCGTCCTGGCAATTACCCAATGCACGGCGCTCATGTCTCATCACCAGAGCTGGCTGGGCCTCGCCCAGGGATTGCTTGTGCTTGGCATGCTGTGGTGGTCGTGGGTCGGCTATGCCTGGCTGACCAGCGTCATCGATCCCGAGGAGGGTGCGGTGCGACTCGTCATCTTCGGCGCGATGGCGGCCCTCCTCATCGTCTCGGTCTGCGTGCCTCAGGCCTTCGGCAGCCTGGCGCTTGCGTTCGCGCTCGCCTACGGGGTGGTGCGCTCCGCGCATATCGCCCTGTTCATGCTCGCCAGTCCCGGCGATCCCGCCCTGCGTCGCTCGGTGCTGGGGCTGGCCGCGAGCACCGCGATAGCCGTCGCCCTGCTGGTCAGCGCGGCGATCATCGGCGGCCTCGGGCAGGGCGCACTCTGGGTCCTCGCCCTCATCCTCGACATGCTCGGTCCGTATTTTTTTGGCGCCGAGGGCTGGCGGCTTGAGCCCGGTCACTTTGCCGAGCGCCATGGCCTGATCGTGATCATCGCCCTCGGCGAGTCGATCGTCGCGATCGGTGTCGGGGCGGCCGGAACCCTCAGCCTCGGGATCGCGACCGCGGCCGTCCTCGGCGTCTCACTCGCGGCGGCGATGTGGTGGACGTACTTCGACGTGGTCGCCCTCGTTGCGGGGCGACGCCTCGCCGATGCCAGGGAGGGTCGCGAGCGCAATGAGATGGCCCGGGATTCCTATTCTTTTTTGCACCTGCCGATGGTTGCCGGAATCGTTCTCACCGCGCTTGGCCTAAAGATCACGATCGGTCATTTCGACGATCACCTGCGAAGCGTCGCCGCCTTCGCGCTGCTCGGCGGCCTCGCCATCTACCTACTTGGCCACGTCGCCTTTCGCTACCGCCAGGTGCACACGATCAATCGCCAGCGCCTGGCGCTCTCGCTGCTGCTCTTGATCCTGGTGCCGGTGACCGCTCAGCTCTCGGCCTTGGCGGCGCTGGCGATCGTCGATGTCTTGATCTGGGCGATGATCGCCTATGAGACAAAGGGCTACGGCGAGCGGCGCCAACGGGTGCGGCACCCTGGCATCCCAAATTGATGAGACAGGGATGCGCACGGGGGTTTGAGGCGGCATACTGCGGGCCGTGACCGCAACCCCTGCACTCCTGGACAAACTGCTTCGCACCGCGGCGCCCTCCGGTTATGAGGAGCCGGCCGCAGCGGTCTGGCGAGATGCTGCCGGCTTTGCCGAGCTCTCCGGTGATGGGCTCGGCTCCTCGATCGCCCGCCTTGGCGAGGCGAAACCGTTGCTGGCGGTGGTCGGTCATATCGATGAGATCGGGCTTGTGATCACCCACATCGACGAGAAGGGCTTCCTCTACTTCGCTCCAATCGGTGGCTGGGATCCGCAGATTTTGGTTGGTCAGCGGGTCGCGGTCACCGGCCGGGACGAGGTGATTCCAGGGGTGGTCGGGCGCAAGCCAATCCACCTCCTGGAGCCAGATCAGCGCAAGAAGGTTGTCGAGCTCAAGGGCCTTCACATCGACATCGGCGCGGGCGACCGCGAGGCAGCCGAGGTGCAGGTGCGAGTGGGCGATCCGGTCGTGATCGCCGCCGAGCCGCTTGCGATGACGGGGGGGCGGTTGGTATCTCGTTCTATGGACAATCGCCTCGGCGCCTACGTTGCCCTGGAGGCGCTGCGCCGCAGCGGCGATCGCGGTCTCAGGGCAAGCTTCGCGGCGATCGCCGCGGTCCAGGAGGAGATCGGCCTCTTCGGCGCCCGCACCGCCGCCTTTGAGGTACGCCCAGACCTGGCGATTGCCGTCGACGTGACCCACGCCACCGATGCTCCCGGCGTCGATGAGAAGGAGGTCGGCAGTCATCCGCTCGGCTCTGGGCCGGTGATCGGACGCGGCTCGACCCTCTCGCCCAAACTCTTTGAGCTACTTCTCGAGGCCGCACTCGAGGCCGGAATCGAGCATACGATCAGCGCCAGTGGACGCGGCACCAGCACCGATGCCGACGTCTTGCAGATATCGCGCTCGGGTATCCCCACGGGGTTGGTGTCGATCCCAATCCGCTACATGCACTCGCCGGTCGAGTTGGTTGACCTAGCCGACGTCGAGGCAACGGTTGAGCTAATCACCGCTTTTGCGCTGCGCCTGAACGAGAGCGTCGAGCTGAGTCGCTGAGCAGGGCGCGGCCGAGAGATCTCAAGGCGGCCGGGCACCGCGGCGGGCGGCCAATCCAGGCCGAGCGGCTTGAGCCCAGGGTCAATCCCGAGTTCGACGCTCGACTCGTGCGAGGATCCCCCCACAGCGTCGTCGCTCCATCGCAGCGTTTTGGTCAATCGATCAGCAGCAGATCCTTGGAGAGGCCGCTGAGGTTTCGATACCCAGTCTCGGTGACGATCACCAGGTCCTCAATTCGAACTCCGAACTCGCCCGGCAGATAGATCCCGGGCTCGATCGTCACCACCTCATCGACCTCGAGCACATCCTCAGAGCGCTGGGACAGGCGTGGTGACTCGTGCACCTCAAGGCCAACCCCGTGCCCGAGCCCGTGGCCAAAGCGCTGACCATGGCCCGCCGCATCGATCACCTCGCGGGCCAGCGCATCAAGCGCCTCCCCCCCCACCCCGGCGGCCACCCCGCCCAGCGCGGCGCCCTGGGCCTCGCGCACAACCCCATAGACCGCCCGCGCGCGCTCGCCCGGATCACCGGTGGCAATGGTGCGGGTGCCGTCGGAGCAATATCCATCGAGCTTGGCTCCCATGTCAAAGACGACCAGCTCCCCCCTCCCAATCTCTCGATCACCGGGCTCAGCGTGGGGCAGGGCTCCGTTGGGGCCGGCGGCGACGATCGCCGGAAACGATGGGTCTCCACCAAGTTCCCTGATCCGGCCCTCGGTCGCACGAGCCACCTCGCGCTCACTGCGCCCAATCAATCCCCGCTCCAAAGACCAGCGCCAGACCTCATCGGCCAGCTCCGCGGCGGCGGCAATCGCCGCGAGCTCATCGACGTCCTTGACCCGCCGCAGCTCCTCCACGGCACCGCCAGCAGCGATCAGCTCCACACCCTCGCCGAGCTTCTCGCCGAGACGCTTCAGCGTCCGGACCGAGACATGGTCGTCCTCGAACCCGACCCTGCCATGCAGGCGCTCGGCGAGGCTCGCCAACCAGTCGCCCTCGATCGTCAGCACCTGCCACCCCTCGACCTCGGAGCCGGCCCGCTCGGTGTAGCGAAAGTCGGTGAGGAAAAGGCGATCACCGGCGCCGCAGACACAGGCTGCGTTGGTACCTCCGAACCCGGTCAGGTAACCGACGTTTACGAGATCAGTGACCAGAAACTGATCCAGCTCACGCTCCTTGAGGAGCGCTTCCAGACGGTCGCCACGGTCGGCCATCAGCGCCCCACCGGGCCGAGCTCGCGGGCCAAGATGCCGAGCGCCTCCGCGTAGCCCTCAGGGCCCTTTCCGAACAGCTTCGTGATCACGATGCCGTCAAAGACCGAAATCTTGCGCCAGTCCTCGCGGGACTCGACGTCTGAGAGGTGTACCTCCACCGCCGGCAGCGCCGCAATCTCAAGCGCATCGCCGATCGCCCGACTGTAGTGCGTCCAGGCACCGGCGTTGATCATGGCGGCGTCGGCGAGCTCGGGCAGGCGATGCAGGTACTCGACGAACTCGCCCTCAGAGTTGGTCTGAAAGAAGATCGTCTGAAGCCCAAGCTCCCGCGCCCAGGCGGCGATCTTCATCTCCAGCTCATTTAGCGAGAGCCCCCCATAGACCGAGCTATCGCGGCGATCGAGGATGTCGAAGTTGACCCCATGAAGAACCGCGACCCGGTTGTGTGCACTGCTCATAGGGGCACTCCCCTCCCGCCATTCTCGGCTCGTACTGGAGCGCTCATCAAGAACTCAATTTCCTGGCGCCGAGAGCTCCTCGACGGCATCTCGGACCCTATCCGGATCCAGCACCTCGCCGCTGCGCGGCGCGCCCGGCTCGCTCAACAAGACGAAGCCGACCCCAGCCGAGGTGCGCTTCTTGTCGTGCTGTAACGCAGCCAGAACAACCTCTGTCTCAACCCGCGGATCAAGCTGCAGCGGCAAGCCGTGGTGATCGAGCATTGAGCTGACCTGATCGCGGAGTGCCTCGGCCTCAGAGAGGCGAAGCGCGGCGAGCAGGCCGAGGCCGATCGCCTCGCCGTGGCGATAGCGCGAGTATCCAGTTGCCGCCTCGATTGCATGCCCGACGGTGTGACCGAGATTCAGGACAGCCCGCTGACCCCGATCGCGCTCATCATCGCCAACGACCTCACACTTATAGCGGGCGCAGGAAAAGATCACGTCACCGATCTCTTCGGGTCGCAATGAGGAGAGTCCCACGACCCGCTCCCACAGGGCGCCGCCGGCCAGAAGCGCCGTCTTTAGGACCTCGGCATAGCCGGCCGAGAGCTCCGGGCGGGGCAGCGTCTGAAGGGTCGCGGTGTCGACCATAACGGCGACCGGGAGATGGTAGGCGCCGGCGTAGTTCTTACCCTCGGGCAGGTCGACCCCGGTCTTTCCGCCGTAGGCTGAATCGACCTGGGCGAGGAGTGTGGTGGGCACCTGCACCACCGGCACGCCGCGCTGATAGATGTGGGCGCAGAAACCGCCGAGGTCCCCGACTACCCCGCCCCCGAGCGCGACGAGGTGATCCTCGCGGGTCATCAGCTCTCGGGCCAGCGCCCTCAGCGCCACCTCGACCTCGGCCAAGGTCTTTGAAGACTCGCCTGGTTTGACCTCAATCGCAGCGGCGAGGGGCGCCAGGCGGTCCGCATATAGGGGGGCAACGGTGGAGTCCGTGAGGCAGAAGCGGCGAGAGTCAAGCGGCCACCATTTGGCATCGAGCAGACCGTGGCCGACGAAGACCGGGTACTCACCCGAGGCGCTTTTTGCCCAAAGCATCCGGGTCCCGCTTGACATCTCCCCAAGCGCCTTGATCGAAGGGAGGGCCCGCCCGACCATGCCGCGATCACCGTTTGGCAAGACAACGTCGGCGAGCCCTTCATACAGGGGCAGGCGCACCGCCAAGAGGCGCGAGACGTCTGCGGCGCTCTTTGCCAGCGGCCGATCGGTGTGGGCGATCCGCCGCCAAGCCTCGCCGGCGTCGATCTGCAGCCAGACGACGATGTGGCGCGAGAGGGCCGCTCGGATTCGCTGAGAGAGCACGCTGCCGCCGCCAAGCGCAATCGCTCCGCCATCTGCGCCCTCCAACAACGACCCCACAGACTCAGCCTCGCGGGCCCGAAACCCGTCCTCGCCGTAGCGCTCAAAGGCGGCGCTGATCGACATCCCGAACGCCGCTTCCATCAGCTCATCGATCTCGGTCGTGGCTAGCCCCGCCTTGCGCGCCGCGGCTAGGGCGTTGGACTTGCCGGCGCCCATGAAGCCGATGAAGACGATCGCCGGCCGCTTCATCGGCCTAATGGCGCCAATCGATTCGCTTCCTGTAGGCCGCCAGCGCCGCCAGCGCGTCATCGATGTGATCGCCACCGAACTTCTCTCGATAACAGCGGGCCAGGGTGAGGCAGACCATCGCCTCCGCGACCACGGCGGCCGCGGGGACGACGGTGGAGTCGGTGCGCTCGCGCAGCGCTTGGGCCGGCTTGAGGGTCGAGGTGTCGACCGAGCGCAGCGGCTTGGTGAGGGTCGAAATCGGCTTGATCGCCGCCCGAACCGAGAGCGGTTGCCCATTGCTCATCCCCCCCTCCAGGCCGCCGGCATGATTCGTTTTGCGGTAATAGCCGCTCTTTTCGGACCAAAAAATCTCATCGTGGGCCCCCGAGCCGGGCCGCGCAGCAACCTCCCAGGCTTCTCCGATCGCCACCCCCTTCACCGATTGGATTGAGGCGACCGCAGCGGCGAGGCGCCCGTCGAGCCGATCCTCCCAGGAAATGTGGGAGCCGAGCCCCGGGATCAGGCCAAAGGCGCGCACCTCAAAGCTGCCGCCGAGGCTCTCGTTGGCCTTGCGCAGTCGATTGATCTCGGCGACCATCGCCTCGCTCGCGACCCGATCCAAGCAGCGAACCGGATCCTCATCGACCGCAGCGAAGTCCGCGGGGCCCAGATCATCGCGCTCGGGTGCCTTGACCGAGGCGATCTGGGTCACGTGGCTATAGACGCTGACCCCAAAAGCCGCGAGCAGGGCGCGAGCCAGGGAGCCAGACGCGACCCGGGCCGCCGTCTCGCGGGCGCTGGCCCGCTCCAAGACGTTTCGAATGTCGCTATGGCCATACTTCTGGGATCCGACCAGGTCGGCGTGCCCGGGACGCGGGAGGTGAACCTCCTCGACCGGGGCAGCAACCGGCCACGGACTCATCCGCTCCTCCCAGTTGGCGTAGTCGCGGTTGGCGACGAGGACAGCAATCGGGCTCCCGAGCGTGCGCCCGTGGCGCACGCCGGAGCGGATCTCAACCGAGTCGGTCTCGATCTTCATCCGCCCGCCTCGGCCGTGTCCGAGCTGGCGCCGACCCATGTCGCGATCAAGCTCCTCGCGGCTCAGGGTGAGACCAGCGGGCATCCCCTCGACGATCGCAACCAAGCCGGGGCCGTGGGACTCACCAGCTGTCGTGAATCTAAAGCCGCTCATTGCGCGCCTAGGCTATCGGCGCGAGGGACCGCTAGCCCTTGGCCGCGGCGCGCATAATCTCAATCGGGGGCTGTAACCCAGTCCAGATCGCCAGCGAAAGCGCTCCCTGCTGGACCAACACCTCGATTCCGTCAACCAGCGTCGCCCCGCCTTCCCCGGCCGCATCCAGGAGCCTGGTTGCCCCCGCTGCATAGACCAGGTCGACCACGATCTGGCCGGGCGAGAAGCGATCGACCGACAGCGGCAGCTCGAGGAATGGGTCCTCACCACCCAGGCCCACCGCGGTCGTATTGACAATCAACCCGTAATCGCCCTGGTCTGGTTCGCCGACCGGCCGACCGCCGAGCTCCTCACAGAGACGAAGTGATCGAAGCTCGGTGCGGTTCCAGACCTCCACCTCAGCACCCTCGCGGACAAGTGCCCAGACCGCCGCCCGACCGGCCCCCCCCGCTCCCAAAACAAGCGCCCGAAGCCCCTTCGTCGAACCCGGAAGCGAGTTGAGCAGGCCTTGGGCGTCGGTGTTATCGGCCCGGATCTCGGCACCGGAGAAGACCAGGGTGTTGGCGGCTCCGATCTCGCCTGCAACCGCCGAGAGCTGATCGGCAACGGCCAGCGCCGCGACCTTGTGGGGAACGGTGACATTGGCTCCTGCGTAGCCCTCGCTTGGCATCGCTTGCACCCGCCGCTCAAATTCATCGGGGGAGACCTCGATCGCCTCATAACTCCAGCGCTCGGCGAGCCCCAGCGCCGCAAGTGCGGCTTCCTGCATAGCGGGCGAGCGCGAGTGGGCGATCGGCTGCCCCAGCACGGCGAGACGGGGCATCGGCTATTCCCTGCAGCTGGTGGGCGCGTTGCCACCGGCTGCACTGCGGGCCGAGTTATAGCGTTCGACGTCGCGTTGGAACTGGGCTTCATTTGACGAAAACGCGAGTTTGCCGCAGGTCCCTGGCTGATCGACGTAGAAGAGGTAGTTGACCTTGGCAGGGTGGGCGGCGGCTTCGATCGAGGCGAGGCCCGGACTGTCGATCGGCCCTGGTGGTAGCCCTGTATTCAGGCGGGTGTTATAGGGGGAGGGAGTGGCTAGCTGAGCTTCGGTCAACGGCTTGCTGAAATTTCCCGTCGCGAAGCGCACGGTGGCATCAATCCCAAGCGTCATCCCGTCGCGCAGACGGTTATAGATCACGGCTGAGACGAGCTTGCGGTCCCGCTCCAACTGGGCCTCGCGCTCGATCATCGAGGCAATCGTCACGACGTCATAAACGGTCAGATTTTTGGAGTGCGCGTAGCTCATATTGACTCCCTTGATGCGTCGCTTGAAGTCTTCAAGTTGCAGCTGGACCAGTTCAGAGGCCTGGGCGTGCCGTCGTAGGTCAAAGGTATCGGGGAAAAGGAAGCCCTCGAGGTTCTTGGCCCCCTTTCCGCCGTAGCGGCTTGGGCTGAGATACCTCGAATGCACGCTCGCCGCGGTGTAGCTACCCCGCAGTCCATCCTGTTTGATCAGCTGGGCGGCCTGGGAGCGGTCATAACCCTCGGGGATCGTCACGGTCACCGTTTGCTCGGGTGCGGCAGCCGGGACAGCCGTCGAATCGCTGAAATGTCGGTAAAGGGCCACCGCGATCCCAACCCCGAGCAGACCGAGCGCGCCGAACATAAGGACCACCGCGACGCCGCGGCGCCTCTTTCGGACCCCTTCGGGAGGGCGACGATTTTCCTGGCGATCGCGACGACGGCGCTCTCGCTCGCTCGCCTCGGGGTCGTTGGAGGGCTCTTCCTGGAGCCAGTCTTCAACCATTTTCCTCCTCCCTGATCTCGGAATGAGCGGCCAGGTAGGCCTCAAGCAGGTGGGCGGCGGCGAGCGAGTCAGGCGCTGCCTTTGCGCCCAGACGCTGGCTCCTCTCAGCCATCTTGGTCGTCAGGCGCTCATCGTAGGTATCGACGGGCGTCTCCAGTATCGCTTCCAGTTCAGCGCAGAAGCCGCGCGTTAGCGCCGCCTGAGCACCCTCCTCGCCACCGAGGTGAAGCGGAAGGCCGACCAAGACCAGCCCCACCTCAAGACGCCCCACCAACTCGGCCACCGAACGAGGCTCCGCGGGCTCGATCAGCGGCAGCGGAGTCGCCAAGGTCCCGCTCGGGTCAGAGACCGCGCAACCGATCCGAGCGGCGCCGTAGTCGAGGGCCAGGATGCGCATGGCTAAGGCGCTCCGGCTTCAATTACGGCGCGCGCTGTCCCCAGCGCTTGATCGAGCTTGCCTGGATCCCGGCCCCCTGCCTGGGCCATATCCGCTCTGCCGCCGCCGCCGCCGCCGAGTAAAGAAGCCGCTTCACGAACCACAATCGCAGCGGAAAGCCCAGCTCCAACGGCCTCCTTGGAAAACACGGCGACGAGCCCCACCCGATCACCATCGGCCCCGCCGAGCACGATCGCCGAGCACGCTCCAAGCTTTGACTGGACTCGATTGGCCAGCTCGAGGAGCTGTCTTTGGTCGGCAATCTCGACCCGAGCCGCCAGCAGCTTTAGCGAGCCCGAATCGTTGACCTCACCGAGCAGCCGATCGGCCTCTTCGCCCAGGTATTTACTTGCGGCTTGCTTCTCCCCCTCGCCCGCCTCGCGCAGTCGCGCCGCGGCGCGCCGGGCTGCGCCAAGGGGGTCCTGGGGTGAACCGAGCAGCTCACCGGCCTCGCGCAGCTCCTCCTCGCGTCGTCGAAACCAATCGATCGCGGCGGGGCCACTGAGCGCCTCGATACGACGCACGTTGGCCGCGCTTGAGCCCTCCGCGCTGATCTTGAAGATTCCAACCTCGGCCGTGTTGGCGACGTGAGTTCCTCCGCAGAGCTCTCGCGAAACGCCGTCGATTTCCACCATCCGCACCCACTCGCCGTATTTCTCCCCGAACAAGGCCATCGCCCCGAGCCGCTCGGCCTCGGCGCGCGCCATGCTCAGCCAGCGAACCGGATGACTCTCCTTGATCCACTGATTGACGCGGTCCTCAACCGCGCGCACCTCCTCGCTGTCAAGGGCCTGAGCGTGGGTAAAATCGAAGCGCAGCTTTTCCGGCCCAACCGCAGACCCCGCCTGGTGAACGTGGCTACCGAGCCGTTCTCGCAGGGCAGCGTGCAGAAGGTGGGTCGCGGTGTGATTTCGCATCGTCGCGTGGCGGACCTCGCGGTCGACCAGGGCCTCGACCGAGACCCCCGGCTCAAGCTTGCCGCCGAGCGGCTCCAGCTCGATCGCCTGATCTTCGCCAAGCCGATAGACATCGAGAACCCTCGCCTCTCCCCCACTCCAACGCAGTCGTCCGGAATCGGCAACCTGACCGCCCCCCTCGGCGTAGAACGGGCTCTCCTCCAACTTGGCCAGAATGCGTTCGCGGTCGGGCTCGGCTGCGGCGATTGCGGTGCTAGCCGTGAGTTGCTCATATCCGATGAATCGGGTCCTTGGAGCGGCGCTCGCGAAGGCAATCACGCGCTCATGGTGATCCTCGGATCCATGCGCATTCGCGACTCCAACCCTGGCCCTTTGGCGCTGCTCGTGCATCAGCTCCTCAAAACCCGCGTCATCGACCGAGAGTCCGCGCCAGGCCAAGAGCTCCTTGGTCAGGTCATACGGAAAGCCGTAGGTGTCGTGGAGCTTGAACGCATCGGCGGCATCAATCCAGGAGGTGCCGGCGCGCTCGGCCTCCGCGACCAGGCGATCGAGCAGCTCGGTGCCCCGCTCCAGGGTTCGACCGAAGCCCTCCTCCTCCTCACCGACCCAGCGGGCGATCGTCTCGCGCTCAGCGACAAGCTCCGGGTAGGTCTCACCCATGACCTCGATGGCGCGCTCGGCGAAGCGACCAAGCCATGGCGAGTCGAGCCCCAGAGCTCGGCCCTGCTGGATCGCCCGTCGCATGATCCGCCGCAGGATGTAGCCACGCTCCTCGTTGGAGGGAACGACACCATCAGCGATCAGAAAGGCCGCTCCGCGCGAGTGATCGGCGATGATCCGCATCGCCCGGGTGCTGGCGGGGTCCGCACCATAGCTTCGGCCAGAGAGTTCCTCTGCCAAAGCGATCAGCGGCCTCAGCAGGTCGGTCTCAAAAACCGAGTCAACGCCCTGCAGGATCGCGGCCATCCGGTCCAGCCCCATCCCGGTGTCAATGTTTGGAACCGGCAGCTCAGCGACGGTGCCGTCCTCGCTGAGCGTGTAGCTCATGAAGACGTGATTCCAAAACTCCAAAAAACGCTCTCCATCACCCCCGGGGCGCTCGCTCGCGGCGCCGAACCCCTCGCCGCGGTCAAGATAGAGCTCTGAACAGGGTCCGCAGGGGCCGCTCGCTCCGGCTTGCCAGAAGTTGTCCTCTCGCCCCAGCCGTACGATCCGCTCATCGGCAAGGCCAACCGCCCGCCACAGCTCGATTGCCTCCTCATCGGGTCCGAGTCCAAGCTCGAGATCACCCCCGAATACGGTCACCCAGATTCTCTGTGGATTGATTCCGAAACCCTCGGTGGAGAGCTCCCATCCAAAGGCGATCGACTCGGCCTTGAAGTAGTCGCCGAAGCTCCAATTGCCGAGCATCTCAAAGAAGGTGAGATGGCGGGCGGTGTTACCGACCTCCTCGATGTCTGTGGTGCGAAAGCATTTCTGGACATCGGCCAGACGAGCCGCGGGCGGGGGCTCCGTGCCTAGGAAATAGGGCTTAAACGGCTGCATCCCGGCGGTTGTCAGGAGCACCGAGGGGTCATGCGCGGCGGGGATCAGCGAAGCGGAGGGAACGATCAGATGACCCCGCTCCTCAAAAAAGGAGAGATAGGTGTCGCGGATCTTCTGAGCCTTCATCTGGGCAAGAGCCTAAGCACTATCGTCGCCACCCGGCGCCGGATCAGGGCCGGGCGACGATGGTTCCATGCCCGACGATCGCCTCGCCGGCCAATAACACAGCCGTCTGGCCCGGTGAGGCACCGGCAAAGGCTTCTGATAGGCGCACCTCGATGCTTGGGTGTGGGCCCCTCGCGAGGGCTGGAATATCCGCTGAGATAGCGCGCGAGTGATAGCGCAGCCGAACCGCGTCGACGCTTTCTCCGTTTCGGTGTAAGACCGCGTCGCGGAGTCCCACCGCGCGGGCCCCCAACTCCTCCCTAGTGCCGACGGTGACCGTGTTTTTGGCGGCGTCGGTGGCCAAGACGTAGAGCGGCTCCTTCGCCGAGACGCCGATTCCTCGCCGCTGTCCGACCGTGAAATTGTGGTGGCCTCGATGGCGGCCGATCACCCCTCCAGAGCGATCGAGCACGGCGCCATCGCGCTCGCCGAGGCCACCATTGCGACGCAGGAAGCGCCGCTTGCCCTCCCCCGCCAAGAAACAGAGGTCCTGGCTCTCGGGGCGGCGCGCGACCGCGAGGCGATGTCGGGCTGCGATCTCCCTTACCTCGGGCTTGCTCAGCTCGGTGAGCGGAAATTGGAGCCGCCCGAGCAGATTCGGGGGCAGCGCGGCCAGCATGTAGCTTTGGTCCTTGGCCTGATCGGCAGCCGCGGCCAGCAGTGGCCCCTCACCGTCATCGATGATCCTTGCGTAATGACCGGTGACCAGATGAGAGGCTCCGAGACGATCGGCGAGGTTGAGCATCGCGGCGATTCGCACCTCGCCGTTACAAAGGATGCAGGGGTTGGGGGTACTTCCCGCCGCATAACCAGAGACGAAGCCACCGACGACCCGACGGCGAAATTCCTCTTCCAGATCGAGGGTGAGGTGCGGCATATCGAGCGAGTGAGCGAGTGCTCGGGCGCCGAGCACGGCCTCAGGGGAACAGCAGGCCCTGGCTCCGTCAGTCTCGGGATCGGCCCAGAGCTTGACCGTCACAGCGACCACCTGGGCGCCACGCTCCCGTTCCAAGAGCGCGGCCACGGCGCTATCGACTCCACCCGACATCGCCACCAAGACTCGGCCCGGACTGGGCGCTGCGAGCCGCTGCGGGGACCCCGCAACTTTGACCAGGGCGCGGTGCAAAGCATCTGCGGCGAGCTGGGCGCCGTGGCGCTTGGCCGGGCTCAATCCACCCAGCACCCGCTCGATCTCCTCCACTCCGACCCGGGCAACTTCAAGCACGCTCTTGCCCCAGGCCAGCTCAACCGCGGCCGCGCTCGCCGCCCGAGTCGCGCCGCAGCCCTCCGTGTCGAAGCTCGCCTCGCCGATCATCCCACGCTCAACTAGCAGCGAGATCCGGGCAAGATCGCCGCAGGCTGCTCCACCGGCGGCACCACTCACGCCACCCTCAGGCTCGCGGCCGCGATGGCTCTCATCTGTGAGGTAGTGCTCGAAGTGCTCCAGATCCATTGCCTAAGGGTAAGAGGCGAGGCCGAGGTCTGCCCGACAAATGATCCACAGCGGCCCCCTGGGATACCCCAAAGCTTCCTCATGGAGGAGTTCGGGCGCAAGAAGCCTGGATAAAAGGCTCCAACCCGCCGTTACCGTCTCTGGCTTTGATCCCTTCAAGTGAAGGTGGGTGCCTGCTCCCCACCCCAAGGGGAGGGGAGACATCAGCTCCCGCGCCGTTTGTGTTGGGTCAAACGGTGAGACGGCTCGCGAACGGGCTCGAGCCCACGCAAACCGTATCAGTGCACGGAGCCTGCGCTACGGCTTTCAGTCCAGATTGGAAAGCAAAAGCTCCGCCTCACTCCAGCGCTGCGGCGGCACCCGCAGCGCGATGTCGCCGCGACCGAAACGATCAAGCGGCCAGTCGGCGGTGAGGGCGGCTTCAATGTCGGCCTCGACCAGAGCCTGGTGCCAGGCCCGCGCGGTGCGCACGTCAGCAAAATCGCGCACCACCTCCCAGCTGTCATAGGCGGGGTCATCCACGTGGATGGGTGTTTGTCCCGGCCCCGGCCCGGGATGCAGTACGCGCGCCAACCGATCGCGCAGGCTCATCGACCTCGCTGCCCCTTCGTAGAACCGGTGCGCAGCTGCAGGCCGACCTCGCGTAGCTGAGACTCTCCCACCGGAGCCGGAGCGCCGGTAAGCGGATCTGCCCCTGAGGCAGTCTTGGGGAAGGCGATCACATCACGAATCGACTCCGCCCCAAACAGCCGTTGGACGATTCGATCAACTCCGTAGGCGATACCTCCATGCGGCGGAGCGCCGAAACGCAGGGCCTCGAGCAGAAACCCAAACCGTGCCTCGGCCTCGGCAGCCTCGATCCCCAAAGCGGCGAAGACCTTGGCCTGCAGGGCAGCGTCGCTGATCCGGATAGAGCCCCCACCCATCTCCTGTCCATTCCAGACGATGTCATAGGCCAACGCCCGCGCAGCGCCCGGATCCTCGATGTCAAAGTCTCCCCCCGGAGCGGTGAACGGATGGTGAAGCGGATCCCAGCCGCCCTGCTCATTTGCCTGCATCAGTGGCCAATCGACGATCCAAAGCAGCTCCTCGACCCCGGCGGGGATCAGGTCGAACTCCGCGGCAAGATCAAGGCGCAACTGGGCGAGGACCGCGTTGGCTACCTCGGCTCGGTCGGCAACGATCAGCAAAAGGTCTCCATCGTGCGCCTCAAGCCGGCGATTGACCTCCAACAGCTCCTTCGCAGAGAGGAACTTCGCGGTCGGCGATCGCCACCCCCCCTCCTCACAGATCGCCCAGACGAGACCCTTCGCTCCCAGCTCCTGTGCCCGGCCAATCAGGCTGTCGAGGGCCGACCTAGGCATCTCCCGCCGGCCGGCGTTTATGCCGCGAACTACGCCACCGGAATCAATCACGGCGCGAAATACCTTGAACTCGGTCTCGCGCAGTGATTCGGCGAGGTCGACGAGCTCCAAGCCGAAACGGGTATCGGGGCGATCGGTACCGAAGCGAGAAATCGCCTCGTCATAACGAAGTCGTCGTAGCGGAAGCTCGAGCTTTGGGCCGCCCACCTTGGCGAAAACGTGGCCTAGCAGACGCTCATTTTGATCGATCACATCGTCGACCTCAACGAATGACATCTCGATGTCTAGCTGGGTGAAGTCGGGCTGGCGGTCGGCGCGCAGATCCTCGTCTCGAAAGCAGCGTGCGATCTGGTAGTAGCGTTCGAACCCGGCGATCATCAGCAGCTGCTTAAAAATTTGGGGAGATTGGGGCAGGGCGTAGAAGGAACCCTGCTGGAGGCGACTTGGGACGAGGAAATCGCGGGCGCCCTCCGGGGTAGAGCGGGTCAGCACCGGGGTCTCGATGTCGATGAAGCCCTCGCCGTCGAGAAACTCCCGCATTGCCGCGGTGACGCGGTGGCGCAACATCAGCGCCTCGCGCATCGGCTCTCGGCGCAGATCGAGGTAGCGGTACCGCAGGCGCGCGTCTTCACCGATCTCTCCGGCAAAGCCCTCGACCTGAATCGGTGGGGTCTGCGAACTAGCGACCAAGCTCGCGGCGTTTACCGCCAGCTCGACCTCGCCCGTGGCAAGCTCATGGTTGATCGTCTCTCCTGAGCGCCGAAGGACCACTCCGCTCACACAGATCACGTCCTCTGCCCGAAGCCGGTGGGCAAGCTCGAAGCCGGCTCCAGAAGTCTCAGGATGAAAGACGAGCTGGACCAATCCGGTCCGGTCTCGCAGGTCGATGAAGATCAGGCCACCGTGGTCGCGGCGACGGTGGACCCAACCGGAAAGTCGCGCCGATGAGTCGACCCGATCCAGTCCCAGCTGGGCGCACCAAGCGTCGCGGTATTTGTTGGGCCGAAGCGCCGGTGCCTCGATCATGTTCCCCCGGCGATCTCATCAATCAGCTTCGCGGCGTCAACCGGGCGTTGCTCGCCGCTGCGCATGTCGCGGAGCTGCAAGCTGCCGTCAGCCTCGAGAATCAGGGTCAGATTGGCATCGATTCGATCGGCATGTTTGAGCTGCCCCTTCAGGCTTCGCTCGGCGAGGTCGAGCTCCACCGATAGCCCGGCGTGGCGCAGCTCCCTCGTCAGCGCCAGTGCCCTCTCTCGATCCGCATCGCTCACAACGGCAACGAAGGCGTCACGCGGGGCCACCTCCCCATCTTCGTCCAGAGCGAGAAGGATTCGCTCGATTCCAGCGGCCCAACCGATTGCCGGCGTCGGCGGACCACCCAGCTGGGCGATCAAACCGTCGTATCGCCCGCCGCCACCGATCTCTGATTGGGAACCCAGAGCCTCACAGACGAAGGAGAAGATCGTGCGGGTGTAGTAATCCAATCCCCGCACCAGGGTCGGATCGACCTCGTACTCGACCCCACCGGCCTTGAGCAGGTCTCTGACCGCGGCAAAGTGCTCGGCGTCTTCGCCCTGAAGCTGATCGAGGATCCGTGGCGCCGCAGACATCACCGCCCGGTTCCCCTCATCATCGGAATCAAAGGCGCGCAGGGGATTGGCGTCGATCCGAGCGCGAACCCCCTCGGTCAGCTCGCTTTCGTTGGCTCGCAGGTAGCCCCGCAGCTGCTCGAGGTACCGACCGCGGCTCGCCATTGATCCGAGACTGCCCAGGCGCAGCTTCACCCCCGGCACACCCAACTCGGCAAGCAAGTCGGCGAGCAGCATGATCGACTCTGCATCGGCCAGCGGCGAGTCGGTCCCAATCGCCTCGGCGCCGAGCTGATGAAATTGGCGATAGCGGCCGGCCTGGGGACGCTCGTGACGAAAAAAAGCGCCGATGTAGCAGAGCTTCACGGGCTGCGCCAATTTGTGCATTCCATGCTCGAGGTAGGCGCGGCAGATCGGCGCGGTTCCCTCCGGGCGCAAGGTGATGCTCCGACCCCCCTTGTCGTCGAAGGTGAACATCTCCTTGCGGACGATGTCGGTTGAGCGACCCACGCCGCGCTGGAAGAGGTCGGTGTCCTCGAAGGCGGGCGTCGCTATCGGCTCATAGCCGGCTCCCGCAAAGATCGCCATCGCCGCGCGTTCGATCCGAGCGCGCGGGCGACTTTGGCCGGGAAGGACGTCAAAGGTCCCGCGGGGTGCCTGGTATTTGCTAGCCATACTGGCCGCGACCTTACCGGCGAAGGGCGTTTATCGCGCCAGCTCGGCGAGGAAGGGATTGCTGGCGCGCTCGATACCCAAAGTCGTTGTCGCCATGTGCCCGGGGTAGACCACCGTTTGCTCGGGATGAGACCGCGTCAGGACCCGGATCGACTCCAACAACGTCTCCCAATCGCCCCCAGGGAGATCGACTCGGCCCACCGAACCCTGAAAGAGCACGTCGCCGGAGAAAATCGCATCCTCTCCCCGCACCGAGTAGGTGACGTGACCGGGGCTGTGCCCCGGGGTGAAGATCACCTCCAGCTCGATCCCCGCCAGCTCCAACGACTCACCGCCGGCGACCTGGACATCCGCCGTGTAGCTCTCATAGGGCCCGAATCCCTCAAACGGAACGAAAGCCATGATGTCGGCGAGGATCGGCGTCTCGATCGTCGGGCAGTAGACGCTGGCCCCAGTCGCCGCGGCGACTGGGGCGACGGCGCCGATGTGGTCGAAGTGGCAATGGGTGAGGAGGATCGCCTCGACCCTGACGCCGAGCTCCTCGACCAGGGCGAGAATGCGCTGGGGCTCCTCACCGGGATCGATGATCAGGGCCCGATCGGATCCATCCCGCCGCAGCAAATAGCAATTCTCAGCGATCGGCCCAACGGTGAGCATTCGCACGTCGAGGCTCAAGAATCTGCCCGCGCCCTGATTCGAGCTCGCTCGCGGCGCCGCCACAGGGTCATGTCGATGTAGTAACCGGCAGGTATGTAGAAGGCGAGCATGAAGGCGCCAAGCCCAACCGAGGTCGTGATCGAGCGATGGAATATCAGCATCAGCAGGAGAATGAAGATCACCGCGGCGATACCTCCGCGTGTGACCGCGCCGCGCCAGGTCGGCGGTCGATCGACCCGAGGGCCGCTTTTGCGAGATGCGCGGGCGCGAGCTTTTGCCTCCTCGCGGCTGCGTGGACGGGCGGCGCGCCGGTTGGTGTCGATACTGCCGCCCTGGGTGCCGCGATGCTTGCGGCGGCGCTTCTTGCGGGTCTGGGCCATAGCCTGAATCTAATTGGTTACAGCGGCGAGCCGTCGCTCGATCACATCGTGGTCGGGATCGAAGTTCCGAATCGGCACATCCTCGGGGTAGCCCTCCATGGCGGCTTGCGGAATCAAGCCGACAACCTCAGCCTCAACGGGGCGCGCCCCGAGTTTTGAAGCTAGGGCACGAATCCGCTCCACCACCCGCGCTAGGGGCACCGCAAGCGGATCGTGGACATTCGTCGAGACCTGATCGAGGCCGCTGCTTAGCTGCAGACCGATCGCCCTCACCCCGCGAAGTCCACCACCGGACTCGCGAAGGCCCGCAGCAACCGAGCGAGCCACATCGACGTCGGCGCTATCGAGCACGACGTTAAACGCGGCCATCGGCGGGCGTGCCGTGATCAGAGTTGCCCCCGCGGTTCGGTGCGGCCTCGGTGGTCCACGGTCAGGATGCAACTCACCCGCCTCCATCCGCAGCCACAGCTCAGCCAGGCCACCGTTGCGGAAATAGGCCCGCTCGGCACGTCCCGGACTACTTGCCAGCTCGCCGTAGAGAAATACCGGAACCCCGAGGCCACCAATCTGGTCTGCTGCCTCGATTGCCTCGGTGCGAGCCGCGCGGCGCTCGGCCCGGTCAAGCCACACGATCGGACAGACGTCCATAGCTCCAATAGCCGGATGAAGGCCGTTGTAGGACCCCATATCGATCGTCTCCAACGCCTCCTGGGCCCCCGCGACTAATGCATCCAGCAGCGGTCCCGCACGCGCTGCTAGCGTGAACACCGTCCGATCATGATCGGGATCGGAATGGCGGTCGAGGCATTTCACTCCACGCGAAAAGGCCGCTCCAAGTACGGCAATCCGCTCTGTATCTCGCCCCTCTGACAGATTGGGAACACCAAGTAGCGGCATAGTCAGACAAGCAGCTCGCCATTATCAACGAGCACCTCACCGTCGATTTCAACCCTCGGTTTAAGCACGACGCAGTCGAGATGAACCGGCACTTGCACAGTGCCACCAATCGCCGCCGAGGCGCCAAACGCGATGTGTGCGGTACCCCGGATCTTCTCATCCTCGAGAATGTTCCCGGTCAGCTTGGCCTTTTCGTTGGTGCCGATGCCCAGCTCGGCGAGGTTGGTCCCTTCGGCGCCGTGCACGGTCAGCAACTGCAGCAATTCGGCACCCGCTTGGCCGCTGGCATCAGTGAGGTGGCCATCATGCACGGTGAGCTTCACCGCCGAACTGACCATTCCCACGCCGGCGATTGACCCGTCGATGATCAGGGTCCCCTGGCCGGTCCCCTCCAGTGGCGCGATGAACCCCTCGCCGCAGGGCAGATTGCCGAAGGCACCGCTTTCGGTCAGCTCACCACCATCAGGTATTGCTCGCCGAGTCCCGAGTTCCAACCGCAGATCGCTGCCCAGGGGGCAGCTAATACGAGCTTCGGTCCCTTGCTCAAGCGCCCTGGCCACAGCCGTGCTCCGGCGACGAAGTTCGGCCATGTCGGCACTCATCACCCGGGCCAACATCTCCTCCGTGACGCCCGGCAGGGTCGCGATCCGAACCCCGCGTTCACTGGCAAGCCGGCGGGCGGCTGTATGCGAGAGGGACTGTACGGTTGGAGCGAGAACGACATCGGCTGCGGCCATGGCGGCAGCAACCGCCGCCGGGGGCTCGGCCGCATGAGAATCCCGCTCGGCCATCACAACCAAGACCGCGTCAGCACCAGCGATCTGGCCCTCAGCACGCATACGTTCGGCGAGGCGTTCGGTCACCGGATTACAAACAACCACAACCTCCTCGCCAGGGGTGATACCAAGGCAGTCGCCTACTATTGTCTGGACTGCCAAATCTAGTTCCGCACTCATGGCAAGCTCACTTTAGACCCGCAGCCAGGGTAAGACGGTTTAGGGTTGGCTTGCCTGTGGCACTCGATGGTCGGACTCAGTCATCATCGTTGCAGTGACGAATTGCCTCATCATCGTTGCGGTGACGAATTGCCCAAGATTGGAAAATAACCAACCCGACCAGAATCGAGCCAAACGCGATGGAGGGTGGGACCCAGCCTCGGGGCCTGACGATCGCTAGTGCGACAACCACAAAAACGTCCGCGGCCAGCAGGCAGCCAACGAGCACGGGGCGAATCGCCGACCATCCCGTTTCAGATCTCTCCTCGGTGTCGCGCTTCAACCTCCTTAGCCTTGCAGTCGTTACCCCGCGCACAGCGACGCTAGGATCCGGTCCCTGCCGGAGTAGCTCAGCTGGTTAGAGCAGCGGAATCATAATCCGCGTGTCGGGGGTTCGAGTCCCTCCTCCGGCATCCCTTATATAGAGCAAACTTCCGGACACATGAGCGAAATTTGGACGCCATTTTAGGGGGGGGTGGCAAGGTAAGTGGGAAAGCGCCACGATAGAGCAATGCCGAATTCGTCACCTGCGACAAACACCAGCGCCCCAAGAAGGCGCGCGATCATTCAGGACGGTGCACTGCAAACCAACCCGCCTCGAATTCCTCGGCAACCCGGTCGTCGCCGACCCTGCTCGCCGGTCGTTGCCCTAACCCGTCAGGAGCTCCTCAAACCGTCTTTCCCCGCCATCGAAGTAGCTCGAATGCGTCTGCTTGATCGTCTCCAGCGAGTCTGCGCTGAGCAAAACGATGTCGAGCTTCGTATCCATTCCATTGACCTGCTCTGCCTTCGCGTAGGCCTCCTGTGCGGCGTCGTAGTCAGTGCCGTAGGGCTGAACCTCGGTCTTGCCGGTGGCAGGGTCGTAGATGACCAAGAAGTGTTTGATCTCATCAGGGCTCATCGATCTCTTCTTCTAATGGTATCGGCTCCCACTTGCAAAGCCTTCACCCGGTCAAGAAGCACCGGATCTATCGGTACGCCTTGGTCGGCATTCGCGCACAGCTCCCCCAAGGCGACGTAGAAGTCGCGCAGCTCCTGCGCCCCGGCGCCGAACTTCAAAGCGGGAGCCAGGAGGCGGGCATCGGTCTCCACAGCATTGGCCCAGGTGTGCTGCAGGGGCGTTCGCAGCTGCACCTCAATCAATCGACCGTGATTGCGATTAATGAAGTGGAGCGCCCGATAGCCATCGACTTTCGGCTCTGCCACGTAATCGCGGAACCTGGTGATGGTCCAGTTCTTTCGCAACCGGCTTGAGACTCTGTAGGCGGCGCCTTGATCGGGCAGGACGGCCCTGACGCCACCGATATCTGCCATGCGCGAGAGCTTCATGCTCGGCTCGCGGAGAAGCTTGCCCGCAATCGTGGGAAATTTCTTCAATCGCTGCGCTACGACCGGCTTTCCTTGGTCGCCGGCGTAGTATCGAAGATTGGCCGCGACCCGGGAGAGCGGCTTCGACGTGCTCACCCCGCCACCGCTCGATGATTTCGATTGCCTCCAGAACCTCGGAAGGCGGCTGACAAAGGAACGACCTGCCTGCGATACCCAGGCGAAGCCGATCAGCAAGCGCCTTCCCGGCGCGGTCGACTTTGCTTTTGCTGTAAATCACTCCCCAATTGTCGCCGATCGGAGGGACTGATCAGACGGTGACATTGGCCGCGCGTTCGCGCTTGCGACGGGCCACGGTGTCATGCACGGCATCCCAGTCGACGTCCTTGAAGTTGTGGATGGGACAGTATTTCGGGCCGCACATTGAGCAGAACTCGGCGTCCTTGAAGTAGTCATCGGCGAGTGTTTCGTCGTGCATCGCGCGGGCGGTCTCAGGGTCGAGCGCGAGTTCGAACTGGCGCCGCCAGTCGAAGTTGAAACGGGCCTTGGAGAGCTCGCGATCCCACTCTGCCGCTCCTCGGTGGCCGCTATCTTCGTCGTCCTCGTCCCTTTGATCCTATTCGGCGTTGAGCTGATGATCGTCGCAATCGTGGTCGTGGGAGGCGTAGTCGCCCGCAGTGCGCTCGGCCGACCTTGGATCGTTCTTGCCATCCCGAAGACGGATCCGGCCAAAGCTCTCGCTTGGGAGGTAAAGGGGTGGCGACGCTCAGAAGAGCTAATCGAACGCGTGGCCGCAGAACTTTCGGCGGGCGTGGCCGTGTCCCAAATCAGGAAGCCCAAGCAGGGCGGTGTGGGCTTGTCCTGATGATGCGCATGGGCGATCGGGCCCCCGAGGCTGTGGTCAACAACGGCTCTCTGGGTACGCTGCCAGCATGGCAAGTCTCCTGCGTATCGCCGATCTCGACGAGCAAGGAATCATCCTGACAATGCCGGAGGTGCTTAGTCCGCTGCGCCCTGACGTAGAGAGCCTTCGATGGAGCATTCTTGACCTCCGCGAGGCGGTTCCCCAGGAAGGACACGAGGCGGACTTGGATGACGTCGAGCGGCGAGTGTCAGCATCCCCCGATGGACTCAGGATGTCATTTCGCGACTTGTCCGATTTTGCTGCAAAGACCCGCCAGATGATCGATGGACTATTCGTTGCGTGCGCAGACCCTGCCCAGATGCCGAAATGCGACGATCATGACGCAGCAATCTTGGCGCGATCAGATGTAGTTCTTGCCGCCGTTGACAGCTCGTTCTGGCTCTGTAGCGGACCTGAGGCAATCCTGCGCCGTGTCGAAGAGCGGTTCACCGACGTCTGCGAGGTGGACCCCACCAGCGTATCCCTCAGTGTCTAGGATCGCCCCAGGCAGGTTCGCGATACGCCCGAGCGTAAGATTGTGCCGCCTCAGTGGCGCCTGACCAAGCGATCAAGCCAAGCCGTCACCGCGTCGGCATCCGAAGCGGCCACGTCGAAAATCTCGTTATTCCTAGGGTTTCCGGCCACATGAGTGAACCGGATAACCACTCGAATTCCGCCCTTCAGCTTTCCGTGCTTGATCGGCATTGGCACCCAATCCGCCAGCCCAGCGTCGTATCGGAGTTCGCGCACAAGGTTTCCGTCCTTGTCGGTGACCCGCGAGATGATGAACCGACCGTCATAACTGAACGAGCGGTCCGGCGAATGTTAGTCCTCGATCGCCGACTAATCGGGCCGGACGGTATCAGCCGGCGTCGAGCTGCCTCTGACCGCGGGGGACTCCCTTTCCCGCCGCATCCGGGAACCCCTCTTCGAGGCAGAAACGGCGTCCTAGCCCCGATCCACCGTTTTCACCTCGCATGGTGTGATCGGCTGGGTTTAGGTAAGTAACGGCGCCGGGGGTGTTCCCGAGATTCACCCCGATGTGTCTGTTGGATATGGATCAGCTCGAAGCGGAGCGCTCCGGCCCGTTCACGGGCAGGGTGAGTTCAACCGCTGCACCGGAAACGCTGAAATCGCAAAGTGCCGCGCCGCTCGTTACGGACTCAAAGCGACGGGCACCGCCCGCAGCCAGGTGAAGGCCGCCGCCAGCGCGGCCGCCCAGGGCCAGCTGCGAGGCAGGCGCAAAGTCCTGCGCCGCCCAGAGCGAACGATCCGCCCGGCGACGTGCAAGAGGCGCTGGCGAATTCGCTTCGGCTCGGCGAGGGAAAGCTCTCCCTGCAGGCAGAGCAAAGCGCCCCAGCGCAGGATGCTCTGAGCGAGTAAAGAGATCTCCAGCCAGGCCTGGTTGTGCTCAAAGGCGGCGAAGTGAGTGGTTGAGAGAGTGAGCAGCACTCAGGCTGAGGCTATAGACAGGGCGCGAGCGACGGCTCGAATCGACCGATGTGGAGAAAAGCCCGGTCGCGAAGAGGTCTAGGCAGGCACTGACTCGCCAGCCGGTACGTAGTGCTCCAGCTTGGCCTCTTGGTCCAGAGCGAACGGAATACCCTCCCCCGCCAGCTTCACGACCTCCGCGTAGCTGTCTCCGGCCGCGTACCAGCGCGCACGGTTTCCATTCGATCCTCCATCTCAGAGTAGCTTCCGCGCATCGTCCTCTGCAAGCCCCACGTCTTTGAAGAGGATCTTGCGGACCAGCGCGGGCCGGATCGTTGCCTTGTCATGAAAGGCGAACGTGACCAGCAGAACCTTGACGCAGGCATCGCGTCCGGAGTCGTGGATCACCTCGGCCTCGGCGCGGTCCATGCCGCCAGGGTTCGCCACGGTCCGTGCGGGGCCTGCTTATGTCAACCGCTCACCTGAGGCTATGCGGAGGGGGTGACTGAACGCTTACGAAAAAATTGAAAATTGCAGCGAAAAAATAAAGATGAGGCGCCAGCGCAGCGCAAGACGCAGAATCTGCGCCGCATAAAGCTGCGTAGCGCGGGGGAGCGTATGCGTAGCGCGAGTTTCGCGTAAGTCGATTCGGGCACCTCAGTGATATTTCGCCCCCTAAACGCGCGACTTCTCATCCCAACTCCTGAGATTGCCTCTCTCGCTCTCTCAGCGCCTGCTCTAGGCCCTCTTGGCAGAGCTTCGGATCTCGGCATAGACTCGCCTCACTGTCAAAGTCGGTCTCACGGTTGACGTTAGACGTCCGACCGGGCCGGTTGGTTCTCAGGAGGCGACGGGCTGGCTCATAGGCTCGCTGTCGACCCGAAGGTCTGACTTGCATCGGTTGTGCCGCCCGCCGCCACCCGAGGATCCCCGGCTTGACTTAATAGGAGCGTGGCTTCGCCCCAAGTGAGGTTCGTCAGCCGGAGGTCCGTCCGAAGGCGACAACCAATCGAAGGGACAGGCAAGATGATCGTGATCGGAACGGACACCCACAAGAAAACTCACACTTGCGGAGCGGTATTTGCGGGAACCGGCCAGCGAGCCGGGGAGCTGACGGCGCCCGCGCGCAAGGCTGGCTTCGCCGAATTGCTGGCCTGGGGCCGCGAGCTCGACGCAGAGCGCATCTGGGCGCTCGAGGACTGCCGCCACGTCTCAGGTTCCTTCGAGCGCTTTCTGATCGCCTCCGGTGAGCACATCGTCAGAGTTCCGCCCAAGCTCATGGGCGAATCCCGCCGCGGCGAGCGCACCCGCGGTAAGTCCGACCCGATCGACGCCCTCGCCGTCGCCCGAGCAGCGCTCAGAGAGGGCCCCGAGACCCTGCCTGCCGCGCATCTGGACGAGGCGGCGCTGGAGCTGAAGCTCCTGCTCGATCACCGCGAGGATCTCGTCAGGGCCCGTGGTGAAGACCAGCAGCGCCTGCGTTGGCACCTGCACGATCTCTGGCCGGAGTTGGAGCTGCCGGCCGGCTGCCTGGACCGCATCGTGTGGCTGGACCGGGTCGCTCGCAAGCTCGCTCGCGCCCCCCAGAGCGCCCGAGTGCGGGTCTCACGCGAGTTGGTGCGCGCGATCCGCGAGCGTTCCAAGCGCGCCTCAGAGTTGGAGCGCGAAATCGGCGCCATGGAGCGCGCCCAGGGGCCCCAGCTACTCGAGCTGCCCGGCTGCGGCGTGCTGAGTGCCGCCAAGCTGCTCGGCGAGATCGCCGGGGCTTCACGCTTTTCCTCCGATGCCAAGCTGGCCCGCCTGGCTGGCGTTGCTCCGATCCCGGCCTCCTCTGGCAACCGCACCCGCCTGCGCCTTGATCGCGGCGGCAACCGCCAGCTCAACTGCGCCGTGCACCGCATCGCGGTGACCCAGAGCAGGGTCCATGCCCCAGCGAGGGAGTTCCTCGCGCGCAAGCGAGCGGAGGGCAAGTCAAACCGCGAAGCGCTCCGCTGCCTGAAGCGCCACCTGATCCGCTGGGTCTGGCGGCTTTTGATTGATTCTGAAATTGATAGATCTATGAAAACCGTCGACACTCAGAGAGGCTTGCCGGTGCCGCACTTCGCGGCGGCGGCTTGACATAGGAGCAACCGGTCGTCAACGCCTACGACTCGGAGATTCGGATGAAAACTATTCGCAGCAAACTGACCTACGCCAACGTCATGGCGACCATCGCCGTCTTCATCGCCATTGGGGGAAGCGCTTACGCCGCAACCCAGCTGAAGAAGAACAGCGTGGGCACAAAGCAGATTAAGAACCAGGCGGTCACGGCAGCGAAAATCAAGAACGGCGCGATCACCGGGGCACAAGTCAAAAACGGCTCGCTGACTGGTACCCAGATCAACGCTTCGACCCTAGGTTCGGTACCAAGCGCTACCACTGCGACGCATGCCGTAAATGCGGGAAGTTCCACGAGCGCCACCCATGCAGATTCTGCGACCACGGCCGCCACCGCCGAAGCGATCACGCCGCCCGAAGCGATGAACCTCGTTGGGGAACCGGGGGAGCCTTCCTTCGGCCCAGGCTGGGAAAACTTCCGGGCCTGCTCGGAAACTCCAGTCGGGTTCTACAAAGATCGGGAAGGCGTCGTCCACCTGCAGGGAATCGCCCAAAACGGCGGCTCGACCCTGATCTTTGCGCTGCCTACCGGCTATGCGCCAAAGGCTCCCGAGGTCTTTCCAGCCTTCGGTAACGGAGGAACTCTCTCTCTCTCATGTGAATGTCGTGCCAAACGGTCAGGTCGAAACCCCCGAAATAAGTCTGATCCGGCTGGACGGCATCACTTGGCGGGCGGGGCAGTAAAGCAAAATGTGATTGCCCCAAACGCGTGCTGGGTGGCATCACGGCTGTCCGGGCCTAATTCCCCCTCATGGGTTCTGGAGAGAAAATGCGGGAGCCCTCTGCGGACCCTGGGGTGGCCAATTAGATTTAGCCCCCGTTAAACCGTCCCGCAATCACCGAACCGGAGGATCAGCCATGAAGCGTTCGTATCCATCGCCGGCATTGGTTATCGCCTGCGTGGCCCTATTCGTCGCATTGGGGGGTACTGGCTACGCCGCTACCCATCTCCCATCCGGCACGAGCACTGCCACGCCAAGCAAGAGCAAGTCGAAGCGAGGTCCCCGGGGGGTTCGTGGACCTCAAGGCTTGCAGGGTATCCCAGGGACAACAGGGACAACAGGGATAACAGGGGCGCCCGGGCCGGGTGCGATGGACTTCGTCTTCAATTCCAGCGGCACCGCGTCTCCAACCCCGACCACGCTCGGCCACGCGGGCCCCTTCAGCCTGAGCGGGGAGTGCGTCCAATCCGGAAGCAGTACAAAAACGGTTGTGCTCGAGGAAGGCCCAAGCACCACGATCGACGGGTTCGACATCTTGGGTGCCACCCCGCATTCCGTGAGCGTGCCCTTTCCGGCTCACCCCACCCCCGGCGAGCTGGTCGGAGTCACGAGCACGACCACGACGCCAGAAACCTATGCGTACAGCCTGTTCTTGGAGCCCTCGAGCGGGAGCCCGGTGGACACCACGATCACTATCGCGGCCACCGGGGGCACGACTGATACGTGCCACGCCTCCATGGTGGTGATCCCAACGAGCTAGCCGGGCGAAAATTCGGACCCTCAGGCGCCCTCTGCGCCCGTTTGACTCTGCATCAGGGCGGGTTGCGCCCAGTCCCACACGCCTGAGCCTCGCGCTCTCAGAAGGGCCTTTTTACATGCCTTTGCCGGGCAGGTAGTTCCGTGGATCCGGTCGCCTCATGAGCAGCACCGACTGCAATCTGCGTGACGACGCCAGCTGTAGCGGCGGGCCTGTTCTCACTCCGCCTGAAATCCCAAGGCAGAGCAAAGAACTCGCAACAGCACTCACTCCACGGATAGGTGGCGCTGCGAACATCATCTGGCATCGTCCGTTAAGCCAAAATGGTCCGCGCTGGTCGGTTTGAGAGCCGAGGTTGTCGACTTGAGGGCACCTTCAACGCCCGCGGGGAATGAAGGCGCCCAAGACTCAGGGTTCATGCCACGATGCCGATCCGGCTACCGTGCCTTCCCGGGTTGACCATTGCCTCCCATTGTCCTCATCCGCGTGGTGCCCGTACAGGTCGGCGGAGGGATCGGTATGACGCGGGGGCTGCATACTTCCCGCCATCCCGAGGAAGCTGGCTTAGATGATTGACCGCTTCGACAGGATTCGAAGTTGCTAGGCGCCCCGGCAGTTTTTGCAGCGGCGATTTCGTTGGCACTTGGTGCCGGGACCCACACGGCGGGCGATACGGTGGGCCGCGCGACCCGGGCAATCGACGCGATCGACTCAAGCCTCGCCCGGCCGATCCCGAGGGCACCCAAGCCGAGCTCGCTTGTGGCGCGCACCCCGACCCGCTCAGCCAACGCGGTCCCGACCGGCGCCTCGGTCGATGCAGTCGGTGCGGCTGCATCGATGCCGGCGGCCTCGGCGGGCACCAACGGCTCCGCCAAGCCTCCCCCGAGCGGCTCGACGGCCAACGAGGCGGTGATCGCCCAATCGCTTAAGGCGCTATCGGCGCAGAGCACCAGCCCGACGGCCACTTTGGTCAACGGGATCGCTTTTGCGCCGGCGGGAGCACCCCCGGCGGTTGAGGGAGTGATCGGCGCGGCCAACATGATCTCCGATTTGCCCTACGTCTGGGGCGGGGGCCATGGCTCCTGGTATGCGTCGGGGTATGACTGCTCGGGAGCGGTCAGCTTTGCCCTGCATGGCGGTGGGCTTTTGAATCAGCCCATGACCTCCGGTTCATTGGAGAGCTACGGAGCCCCCGGGCCCGGTCGCTGGATCACGATCTATGCAAACTCAGTCCACGCCTACGCCGTGATCGCCGGATTGCGCTGGGACACGGTCGGTGATGCGCGCGGAACGGGGCCGCGCTGGCACGCAGAACCTCCCTATCCAGCCGGTTTCGTCGTCCGCCATCCGGTCGGGTACTGAGGGCGAGATCCGTCGTCCCCGAAGGCGTGGTGGCCTGAGCGATCATCACAGTCCTAAGTCGACTTCTCTCAAATGGCGAGCTGATAGGTCGATTCAAGGCTCCCGATGGGGTCCCGCCTTGAGCTGCGTTCCCCGGTCATTTACATCGATAAGCCCAAACGTACTAGGGTCGTGACAATCGGAACAACTCAGTCCCGGAGGTAGAGATATGAGTGTGGAGAACATCAACACGGCCCGGCGCCTTTTTGAGGAGACCTGGAGCCAGGGCAAGATCGAACTATTTGACGAGCTCTGCTCGGAGGGGTTCGTCGACCACGATCCGCTTCTCGGAGAAGCCGGCCTAGAGGCGCTCAAGGACAGGGTGCGGTCTTACCGTGCCGCCTTCCCCGACCTCACGTTCACAATCGAGGAGATCTTCGCCGCGGGCGATCGCGTGATTACCCGTTGGAGCGCGGTTGGCACCTTCGAAAACGAGCTCATGGGTTTTGCTCCAACAGGCGAAAAGCCCGACCCAATCGAGGGCATCGGGATCAGCCGCTTTGAAGACGGCAAGGTTGCTGAGACCTGGACCCAGTGGGACACCCTGCGCTTCATGAAAAACCTCGGGGCGATTCCTGAGGACGCCGTCGCGCCCGCGGGCAGCTAGAGCGCCATCCCGACATCATCGTCGGGATTCTCGGCGAGTCCGGCGCGCCGTCGTCGATACCAACTTCGGCGGTGCCGCCGGGCGCTCTCGGGATGGTATTGCGTTTGTCTGGAATTAGGGCCATGCGCATGCGGCAGAAATGGGGCGGCGAACAGCCTGCGCTGCCCCGAACTTGCCTGGCCCGAACATAGCCCGCCCGTCGGGGGTTCAAGTCAGTCTCAGGCATGTCCCAAGCCCCAGCCAAAGAGCTCATTCTCCGTCTTTTAGACGTACCGATAACTCGCTAGCATCACGGGCAGAGGTCGACTGTGCTGCGCAATGCTGCTCTTTGGCTCAGACCGGCAAGGTGGCCACCACTGCCTGATGGCGCACGCCGTCAAACGCCGTTGCTTTGCTGGTTTGCGATCAGCGCACAGGTCATCTTCATCGGCGGCTGGGTGATTGCCGGCGCCCTCGAAAGCCACTATTCGCCCCTTCGTCAGTACATCAGCGAGCTAGGCCGAAGGGGGGCTGCACACCCTTGGATCTTCTCTATCTCGGTCGCAATTTGGGGACTGGGATTCATCGCGCTGGCGATCGCGCTGGTGCCGGCGCTGCACAGGCGGCCCTGGCCGGTGGCGATGCCGCTCCTATTCGTACTCGCGGGCGCATGCGCAATCGCGGTGGCCCCTCTGCAAATGGACTGCTCGCCAACAGTGAGCCATCTCTGCAGGTCAAGTGAAATCGCGGGCACGCTTTCATGGCATCACTACGCGCACGAGTGGGCGAGCGTGGCGATCGATGCCTTTCTCCTGTTGACGCCATTTGCGATTGCCCGCTCAGCCTGGCCGAGCCGGCTCGCTAGGCTGACGCTGGGCGGCGGGGTCGTGGCGCTGATCGTGTGGACCATCACGTTCTTTTTGTTCTATGGCCACATCGGCGGATACCAGGGCCTCGAAGAGCGACTCTGGGCGCTCGTGGCTCAGACGTGGGCCGTCTTGTGTGCAACGGCGCTGATCCTCGAGTCAACGCTCGATCCAGACGCCGTGCACCCTCCGCCCAGCCTCGGGACCTTCGGGACTTCACCCAACGAGCGTCGAACCGAGCTGACCGCTGGCAGCGCCAAAGGAGGGCGGCGGGCAACTAGCGGACTGATAGCTGATGAGCAACCAACCCTGAGGGACCCTCTTCACTAATTCGGAGAGGGTTCTCTCTTTCCTAAAGAGGGAGGTTGTTCATGGACCTGGTGAGCGCAGAGCTCCCTGCAAAGACGCTGGTGGTGGCTATTGTCTTCGGTGCCCGCAAGATGGCGTGCGTGAGATGAAGCTGAGTTGTCGTCACATCTCGGGGTTAGGACGGCTTAGCGGCTAAAACCCGTAACAGCACGCACTCCACGGATACGCGGCGGTGCGATCATAATCCGCGTGTCGAGGATTCGAGTCCCTCCTCTGGTTGCGCAGAAAGGCCTCGCTTACGACAATTTTGATTCCGCTCATCGGCGACCCGGCGCATTGGCACGTCCTACCCGCGGACGGAGGACCCTTGCGCCGAGCCCTGGGCGAGTTCCAGCTCAGCGGGGTCGTGTGCGCAGAACGTGCTCACCTCCTGGCTATGGGCGGAAATCAGTTCTCTCAGGCGCTCGCGGTTGGCCTTGCGGGCGGAATTGTCGGCAGCCACGAGGCTCTGGAAGAAGCGCAATGCCGGAGGACATGAAGGATTGGACCCAAGTTCGCGGTGATGGAAGTAGCCATCCCCGCAGTGCAGAAGCCAGCCGTTGGGCGAGTTGACGGCGACGGCCGCGTGTCCAGTCGAGTGGCCCATTAGCGGCACCAAAAGGACCTCTGCGTCGATCTCGGGGACGACTCGCACGCTCTCAAATCCAAACCAATGGTCGCCGCCTGCCGAATGGGTAGCCCAGCGGGGATTGTGGGCCCAGTGGGCACCACTTATGTAGCGACTTCTCTCACGAAGGCTCGGGTGTAGCGCGGCCTCTAGCTCGGGCGCGAATACGTGCACCTGGGCGGCCGGGAAGTCTGGAAGGCCTCCAGCGTGATCGAGGTCTAAATGGGTTACGACGATGTGACGAACATCGCTCGCCTCAAAGCCCATGGCCCCGATTTGACTCAACGCCGTCAGTTGAGCGTCTTGCTGTGGGCGCATCAGAACGTTGAAGACAACGCCGAGCTGGTCGGGATCGCGCATGTCGTCAGTTCCGAAGCCTGTCTCGATCAGAACTAGACAGTCGGCGGCCTCAATCAGCAGGCAGTGACAGACGATCACACCGTCCTCCAGTAGCCCACCGTCACCGTTGATCAGGCGCCGGCCTCGGGGACAAAGCGATCCGCAGCTGAGGTGGTGGACGCGCATGTCTACGCAGACTAGCCAATAACGACCTAGAGCGCCGGTCTTTGCGTGCATCTCGTGTGCTGAGCTCGGGGTGGAGCAGGATGGCCGATAATCCAGTGCCCCCACTGACCAAGCCACTCAATGGGAAAGTCCTCCTGCGCTCGGTGGAGCCGCTGAATACCGCCGGGTCAGGGAGGACGGCATCCATGCGTCGACTGCCACAAATCGCCGGTGTCGCCATGCCGGGACCGCCTTCGATCCGGACAAGATCCGCGTAGCTTTTCTGGGCAGCCCTACACTGACTCCAGGGCGCCTGGCAGACTGAGTATCGGTTCATGCGCGCATAGCCGCCCACGAGAGACGCGTACACGAACGGTGAAGAAACGAGCGCCGCCGACAACTCCACCACTGGTGACCTCCTACGCGGATGCACCCGTACTGGTCGCTCGGAATCCTGTGGCAGGGGACGATCCCGGCCCACCCAGAGATTCGGGAGCTTTACGCGGATGGACAACGACCACGCCCTGGCGATGGACCCGCTAACCGCGAAGGCTCAGGTTCGGTACGTTTCGGAGCGAGCGATGCTCAACTCCCAGTAGGCGAAGGCCCAGTTGGCTACCGCTAGTGCCAGAAACGCCATTGTCCACCCGTACGTCTTCCCGTCGTTACCACCAAAGAAGAGCGTGATGACGCCAAGGACAGCCAAGACGATACCGCTGGCTATGCGCACGCGCGCCATGGCACGGAGATGCCGATACTCCCATGGCCAAATAATTAGACGCATGCCGGTCCGCGGGGGAGATGTCCACCACCCGCGAAGACTACTCGGAGGTAAATTGTTATTCGGTGCGTGCATCGAAACGACTCGTGATTGACCGTGATGCGATAAGTGTATCTGGCGGGGAGGAACTCGAACAGTCGGCGGGTCAAAACTCACGGCGAGGGCAATTCGATGGCTGGCGTACAAAGGACACAACTTCCGCGGCAGACAGAAACGCCGAAAGAGAAGCGTAGAGGGATGGCCGCCAAGTTGAGCCTAAGAGCCGCCACTTCACCGGCAATTTGTCCGGTGAACAGCGCCCAGGACGGCGCAGCCCCGACTCCCACGGTAAGGGCCAAACTGCGCCCACTTGCCCTCAAAGCGTCAATACGGTGTCAGCGGAAGCCACAGTACACAGCTAGCACGCGCCACGCAGAACTCCGGTTTGGGTCGAAAACGGCCTATCGGCGGTCAAACCCGTATCTCCGCACCCCACGGATTTGCAGCGCTGCGATCATAGTCGTGTGTGAGAGGTTAGAGACCTCATGCTCGCGAGAAAGCCCTGCTAGGAGCCGGTTTCTTTGATGCTCGATTTTCAGCAACCCCTCTTGCTGGCAATGATAAGACATCAGTCCGCGCCCAATAAGGTGGACCCGGAGCATGGGGTGGCCACGTCGAGGCGAACGGCCCTGTGCCACCATGCGGCTTCCCGCGGGGCTTTGTCGATTCGCCCGGGACCTGATCGCCGTTGACGAAGTTAAATTCGCCATGGGCGTGGAGACTGCCGTTGGGGCAATCGGCGCGAAGCAGGCTTTCACTATCTCCGTCGAAGGACCAGGTCTTGCCGATCTTTGCTTCGACGTCTGTGAGGCGGTCTTTGCCTTTGGCAAGCATGGGGATCTGGAAGTTCGCCTGAGGGCCGAATTTGCCCCGGGCCTTTTTGGATCACGCCAGAGAGCACAAAGGCGGTCGGGGCAGGGATGTCGCCGACGACAAGAGGATCAATACGGGATGGCCTTCCTTCGGAGCACCGTTGAAAACTCGTACCGAGCCCTCGGGAAGTCGCCCTGTTTGGGAACTGAAATTCGGCCATGGCCTTGCCTTCGCCAATCAGAGCCTTTCCGCAGACCTTTTCAGACCACTCGATGGGCGCAACTTCTTGGGCCTGAAATTGGGCCTGACTCAGTTCCATCAGTCGAAATATCGAGCAGGCTGACAGCCCTTGGTGTTGATCTGAACATGGCGATCGAACTGCAGTGCGAGGGTTTGGAGCGCCGGGACGTCTCCTGACTTTTCAGGGCTCGCGATCTTAAGCGAGAGATGCGCGGTGATCGGAACAAACCTGTGCGAGGGCAGCCGTGCCAGGCTGATTCGCCCTTCGAGGGCCGCTTCGACTTGTTCGGCTGGTATCTGTCCGGGGGCAGCGCCGATGAGCCATCCGACCAGCTGATCTACCGTACCTCTAATCCAAGTGTTGAGGCAAACGCTACGTTGTCAACCGAGTCGCGCGAGGGTATCCTCAGTTTTCCCCAATTTCGTGGAGATGAGGGAGTGCGGAGAAACCTGATCGTTGCTCTGGCGGCCGTTGCGGCGATTGCGGGCGCGACCTCGTCCGCCACGAGAGCCCAGCCCGTAGAAGAGTGCGGCGCGCTTCCCTCGCCCAGCGCAGAGATCGTCCCCTCGACACTGCCAAGGACCAAGCTGGCTCCCGTCTCCCTTCAGGGTGACGCCAGGTTTCCACCCTGCGCGAGCCCTCAATCTCCTCCGCTTACCGAGGCGGTTATCGAGATCAATAAGAACGCCGCGATCGATACCACCGGGCTTCCGACTTGCACGAGAGGCCGACTCGAAACGATTGATACCAGCATCTCTCGCCAAGCCTGCGACAAGGCCATCGTTGGCAAGGGACAGGTCACAGTCCGTAATCCGGCCGCTTCGTCGGGGGCGACTGATCTCCAGGTCAACTTCTATAACGGTGGAGCACGGGGCGGGACGACGACGATGTTCATGGCAGGGGAAGTCTCCGCGCCAGCACCTTCTGAGTTCCTGGTTTCGCTCAAGGTCACGAGGCTCGATCAAGGTCCCTACAGCCTGCAGGCAGTTGCGAAGATGCCACCGATCACCGATGGCTACCTGACCGCCCTCGACTTCGATCTCAGACGGAGCTTCTACTTCGAAGGCGCCAAACGGAGCTTTCTAGCGGCGAAATGTCCCGCGCCTACCGGCTTTGCCAAGGCATCCCTCACATTCGCCCAGACCAACTTCACCTATGCCGACGGAAGCATCCAGAACTCGACGCTCGTCGGGGAATGCAAAGTGAGGCCGAAAAAAGCCGGAGAGAACTCTCGCATGTCGACGATGTGGAATCCTAGCTCTGCCGTACAGGCACCCCAGGGGAAGTGAAGTCTGGACACGACACGCGGCGGTTCCGCCAGGTTGTGATGGCTGGGCGCCTCTGCAAGCGCCTATCGACGCTCGCTTTGGTTGTTGTGATCGCCACCGCGGCTCTGGGCATTACGCCTGCAGTGATCTACAGCGCGTCGGGCGAACCGGAGGTACTTAGATCGGGTTGGCTCCTCCCTGGGCTTTCTGCAACCATCGCTTTTGGCTTATGGTTGATGGAGAGGGTCCTAGTAAAACTCGCGCTCCGGATCTATCGCGACAGGTTGAGCGTCGCCGAGAAGGCGGCAGCTGACTCGATGGGTCTGTTTCCCCTTCCCGCGCCCGTGACTACGAAGCAATCAACAGATTCGTGATCTAACGAACTCCTATCCGTGATCCGGTGGCGCCAGCGTGCAGCCTCCTTGCTCAATTCCTGAGCAGCAGATGAGGCGGTTCAAATCAACCAGCACCGACCGCAAGCTACATCGATTAAAAAGGGTGGCGGTCATCAGTAGCTTTTGATATTTGCTCAACCATGACCCGGGATTTCCCCTCGAAGTCGGTCGCAGGTTGACTGGCACTAGATTCGTCCCCATATTAATTAGAAGGTACTTCAGACGGCGAGCCGGGAGGTAGCTTTCCCATTGAAGGGTCTTCACGAGGCTGGCCGCATCATCGCCAAAAAAAAGCACCACGCCTCAACCAACCAATCGTCTTTAGGCCCCAGCCCCTGTTCCGTGCCTCGTTTGGGGCTATGGCGCAGCCGCCACTCGCACGAGGCGCTCGTCGGCGCCGAGCGTGAAGCCGGGAAGCGAGAAGCGCGTGGCAAGCAGCTCGGGTATGGACTTTCGCTCGATTGGCGTCACGCGGGTGGCATCTGGCGCTTGCTCGCTTAGGGACAGCTCACCCCAATCGCACAGCAATGTGCCGGTGCCGTCATCGCCACGAGTACCCACTATCAAGCCGGTGACGAAGGGCGAGCGCGGATGCGTAGAAGTCCACCAGTTACTGGTTTCGACGTCAATGAGCGGAGCCGCCCGTGGGAGAAAGCCGTAAACATCGACCCATGCGCCTCCCTCCAGCTTCTGGAGCACGAACTCGGAGTCGTCCTCCACAATGCGAAAGCTCCAGCCTGACTGCTCCTGCGCCGGTCCTGGCCCGAATGGGATCGGCTCTATGATACCCCGGGAAAACCCCACATCGGCATGCCAGGTTTGGCCGTTATCGCTCACGCCGAGGACAAGATGACTGCGCGGTCGTATTACGCCCTGCTTCGCCCCCAGGCGCATCCGCGCCAGGAACATATCCACCTCCGCACCAAGCATCTCGAGAACTGCCTTCAACAGCAAGTTCTGCTCGAAGCAGTAGCCACCGCGGCGTTCGGTCACGAGCTTACGCTGGAGGTCCTGCACCTCCAGCGACACCGGCAGGCCCTGGTGCGGGTCGAGGTTCTCGAAGGGGATCGAGGTCAGGTGAGCTCTATGCAAATGCACGATACTCGAGGCATCGGCCAGGCCAATCCGCTCCAAGTAGGCATCCAGGTCGAGCATAGCGGCAAGTTTAGGGTGTTCTTCTCGACGCAAAGCAAGGCGCGGATCACCGCCCTTGATAGACCGCCCTGCGGTGCAGCGCAAGCGCAGGGTGTCCCCTGCATCGACTCATCAGGTGCGGCGGCTTTTCGACGCCGCGGGAAGATGCTCCCTGTGTCGCACCGACCAGCTTCGGCACGGAGTGTTTAGTTGAGGCCGTGCCGTGCCGGCCGGGCCGTGCGACAGCCTTCCGGAGCACCATCACGATGCGGCACCCGGTGCGAGCCGGCGACCCGCTGGGCCGTAAGGGTTGCGCTCCACGTCGACACGTCTAATCCTTCGGCCATCGTGGCCTATCGAGCCCGCTCAGCGCATGAACCCAGACCAAGAAGGACACGCCACCGACCATGGTCATCGTGTCGATGTTCGCGTCGATCTGATCGGAACAGATGCATGGCGGCTCTTGGATAACCGGCCACACAAATTGTCGCCCGCCTCGGTTGTAATGCCCCATCCTGCTCGATATGGTCTCGCCTCGGAATGACTCACCCGTCGGAGTCGAGGCGTGGGAATGCCGGATATCGGCGCGGGGGGGCGTTCTATGAGGACCTGGAACAGTTCGAGGCCTACCAACAGCACCGCGCCTGGTCACTGAATCCAAACACCGTAATGGAGCGACCGGCTCTCCTCGAAGAGCTAGGCACGACGGCGGGAATGCGGGTGCTTGACCTCGGTTGCGGTGATGCCGAAATTGGCCGGGAGGTGCTGAGTCGCGGTGCTACGCAATACCGGGGCATTGATGGATCCACGCGGATGATCCAGGCCGCGCGACATATGCTTAGAGATACCACCGGAGAAGCCTTACTCTGCGACGTCGAGGATCTCGCCGAGCCAGCCGAGACTTTCGACCTGGTGCTGTCTAGGATGGCGCTGCACTACATCGCCGACCTCGCGGGCGTATTTCGTGCATGTCACGCATGTCTCGCGCCTCGCGGTCGGCTCGTGTTCACGGTTGTTCACCCGGTCATTACGTCGCACGACTCTCGGGATGACTCAAAGGAGCCACGTCAACAGTGGACCATTGATGACTACTTCCTTCTAGGTCCGCGCGACCAGCAATGGCTTGGCGGCAGAACAGTCTGGTATCACCGGACTGTCGAGAACTACGTATCCGAACTACGGAATGCCGGCTTCGCACTCACCAACCTGCGCGAGTGCGCACCTCGCCGCGAGCGCTTTGACGACGATGCTGAGTTTGAGCGCCGCCGTCGCATCCCACTGGTGCTGCTTCTCGCCGCCGCACGTAAGTCCAACTAGGCGAGTTAAGCGCTTCCCGCGATTGCCGCTCCCCATCATTCAAAGAGTGCTCGCCCGCCGCACATTTTCAAGACTCTTGCCAACTCGGTCCCACCGCTCCCAGTCGTCCAATGTAGCCGCAGTAACGTGTAGTTACTCGACCCATCCTGAATTTCGTCCTCGTACTAGTTGACCCATCAGCACTTCCCCGTCCCCGTCGCATCGTGGGCCAAAGGCAATCAGATCAAGGCCGCTAGGCCCGGCCTCAAAGGCGCGCGTTACCGTGAGGGCGACACGAATCGCATCGAGCGCGTGAAGCTCGACAGCCTCCTCATCGAGCTTCACGCGGCCGGAGCCAGCGAGAACAACGTAGACCTCCTCGACGCGCTCATACCTGTGGGCAAAGGGCTGGCGCTGGCGCGCCTTCAGACGGTGATAGCTGAATCCCGTGTCCTCCATACCGAGTGCATCCTTGGCAAAGCGCGCTTTCTGGATGTCGCCAAACCCGGAATTAGGCGCAGAATCTTCTAACTTGGTAAGAATCCTCAAGGTATATGGAGTTGCCATTTTTGCCTCCCGCAGATCGGGCACCAGACTCTCGCACATATATACCCGCTTCGGCGTTTAATCGATATCGCTCCGACCGAGGACCGATCGACTTGCCACCCGGCACGTCGCGACTCACCGCAATCCGGATTATAATTTGATTTTTGAAGAAGCCCATCTGGCGCCATCAATACGAGACGGACGAACTTCCATTTAACGGGCGCAGGAATACTGACCTAGCTGAGCTCGAAGCCGACGCGGCCCGGGTACGCATATAACTTGCGTATCGTTTGAGGCGAACCCATTTGTTGCAGTCGCCACATAGTAGCCCAGCAGATCCACTCCCAACAATGCGGTCGCTCAAGATAACAAGCCACCGCTGAACGACGCAGCACCGCCCCGCCCACGTCGGCTGCCCGACGGTAATTGACCAAGCGTTCGCCTAATCTATCAGCTTAATGAAGCTTCGCCTCGTCATCGCTCTTGTCTCGGCGGCGTTCATAGCCGGATGTGGCAGCAGTTCCCAGAGGTCGTTTGAGGCCCGCGTTCGAATCGCCCAACTCGCCCGCACTCAGATCGCCTGGTATGAACGAGGCGCGGGGTCTTCGCTGGTGATGTTGATGGGCACCGGGTCGACTATGGCCGAATGGGATCCGGCACTTCTCAGGCTACTTGCGCAACACCACCGGCTGATTCTTTTCGACTACCCAGGTCTTGGATATTCGGGACCCTGGCACGGAGCCAGCTTTGACTCACTCGCCAGGAACACCGCAGAACTGCTGAAAGCGATCAATCTGCCTCGTGCCAATATCTTAGGATGGTCGATGGGCGGCTTCGTCGCCCAGCGCCTAGCAATTGATTACCCCCGAATGATCGGCAGGTTAATCTTGGCTGGAACCAATCCGGGTGGA
Organism: uncultured Solirubrobacterales bacterium; assembly: GCA_963700105.1. Taxonomy (GTDB): domain Bacteria; phylum Actinomycetota; class Thermoleophilia; order Solirubrobacterales; family 70-9; genus CAVUWL01. The sequence goes on from CAVOWL010000001.1 coordinate 141,839, forward strand.
AACCCGACGGTACTCGGCTCGCCAAGAGCACAGGCGATCGACAGCGAGGCCCACCCCTCAAACAGGGTAATTCTCGGTGAGCTTTACCCGCCGAATCACCAGGCTGCGGGACGACGCTTTTTGAGGCGACTCGAAACCGCAAGCCAAAGCGGTGAAATACCCAACGATTTTCATGTTCCCACGGCGACCACCGATAAACAAGTCGCAGCCGAAGACCCTTGGCTACTCAGCAATAGCAACTATCATCAGCTGGTCCGCATTCACGCACGCACCCTCGCGACAGCCGGTGCAGAAGATCCTGTCGTGCCCCCCATTAATCTCAGACGGATCAGCGCGCAGGTGCCAAGAGCCAGGCTCGCCATATTTCCGGGAGCTCACGCATTCCTGTTTCAGGATAGCCGTCATTTTGCAAACATAGTGGACTCATTCCTGGATCAGTAGCGCGTTTGGCCATTCCCTCACCCCCACAGTGCAAATTCTCTCCATTACGACGTAGGTGGGCTCAGCCACGCCGCGAAAGTCGCACAAACCGATGGGGGACAAAAGACGTCTGAGAGATTCGACTCCCATACCGCCCAGGCCCACGGCCAATCGAATCAGCCCACATCGGACCGAAGCGCCTGAGGAGTGTCGATGAAACGCTACTCAATGAGCCCCTCCGCGTGGTTCGGCCATTGGAGGATGCTGGGAGAACAGGTGACTGAATGGCTAGCCGGTAATCCTGAACACCATTGCGGTGGCGTCATTCACACAGACTGACGGGGTCGTCCTCTGTCTAAATGTGGTACCCCGCAAAACATTGATCACTTTGTAGGCGCATCCGGCGTTCGTGGAGCTATCGGTCCACACTACCGCACAATCGACTCGAGTGCGGGCGGAGCGGACACATTGGGTAACTTCCGCCAGCTCGCAATCCCGCACAGACGTGCACAATTTGGCAGCAAGCCGATTGCTCTGTTGTTGCGAATAGTTAACCGGCAGCTGGATCGCTGCCTGCGCCGAGTTGCCGTACATGCAGGCTAACAGCAGGGCGGTTAGCCCTGTGGCCAATACTCTATTCATAAAAATAGAGCATAGTGACCGCAGCTTCTCCAGGGTTGGTCAGCTAGGATATATGGTCAGCAACTTGCGTTGAGGGGCACCAGGTGGCTGCCACCTGGTGCCTTTCCGTCGATGCCAGAACTCATGACCGCGAAGAGATCTCTCACCTGCAAGCAGCACCTCGATCGATCGAACCATCGGGGAGCGCAGCTCGCAATGGGTCGCCCGCCAAGGCCAGCCGATATTGGGCATCGTTGCCATCCCTACACCTCCCGATCGCGCAAGCCCGGAGATTGATCTGGTGACCCCTGGAATACCCGAACACGATGTCATTTTTGATGCAATGGGCTCGCACGTGCGATTAATGATTGGAGACCCCGCGGCGGGCGCGAAACCAGCTGATGAGGTTGCGGATGAGATCCGGCAATTCGTGCTCGATTTTGATTTGAGGCTCTCCCGCTTTCAACCAGGAAGCGAGCTGTGTGCGTTAAACGAGGACCGACGTGAACGGGTCCCATCATCGAAACTTCTCCGCGAAGCGGTCAAGGCAGGATTGACGGCAGCAGAGCGCAGCGGCGGCCTCGTTGACCCGACCTTAGTCCGTGAGATCGAATCAGTGGGATATGTTCAGTCTAGGATCGGGATGGAAGGCGCATCCCTGGCAGCTGCCTTGTCAGATGCCCCACTCCGGCGACCTGCGAAGCCCAGCCCAAGCTCAAATTGGAAGCAGATTCAAATCGATGACGTGACGGAAACAATCATTCGCCCTCCGGGACTCCGTTTCGATACCGGTGGGACAGGGAAGGGACTGGCCGCCGATCTCATTGCCAATAAACTCCGTCACTACTCCCGCTTCATCGTCGACTGTGGAGGTGATATAAAAGTCGGAGGCCCAGATGCACTTGCCATGCCTTACGAGGTGCTGGTTGAACACCCAGAGACTGGTCAACGGCCCTTTGTTCTACGCCTTCGTTCAGGGGCGGTCGCCACCTCCGCTATCAATGTTCGGCTCTGGCGGACCACCGGCGGTCACTACGCGCACCACTTGCTGGACCCATCGACCGGTGCACCTGCCTGGACCGGAATAATTAGTGCCACCGCAATCGGGAAGACGGCACTGGAGGCGGAGACCCTAGCGAAGTTCGCCTTGCTCTCGGGGCCGGAGGATGGACGGATCGTCCTCGCCGATCTTGGCGGTTTGTTCGTGCACGACAACGGCCGGACCGAGACTGCTGGTCCGCTCAGCGTTAGACCACGGGTCCGGTTTCCGAGGTCATAATCCACCCACAGGCGGCTACAAGCACATCCGGTAAATAATATCTGGGTTCGATCCTACTCATGTGCTCAATGGGGCAGGGCCATCGGGGAGTACTTCGTTGGGAACACAAACTTCTGTGGCGATCGGATCGCTTTCTTCTCACTCAGATACAGCCGAGCGTTCGCGAATCGTTCGTAGGCGAAAATATAATACCGATGCAACAAGCGCCTGGATCGGAGCCGTAAACGTCGAAGCGATTGCACTAAACACTATTCGGATGAGCGGCCCGTTTGCTATGGCTGTTGCAACAGTAGCGAGAATTATGCCTACGACAAAGGTAATTATGAAAGCCACTGCAATCACCCTAAAAACTTGGAATCCGCTACCCCGGACAAGCTCTCGAGACCGCCCGAACGCCGGCATGACGCCGCTCCGCTCGATGACGACCACCGGTGCGACAACAGCCCAAATGGTCAACAGCACGAGCCCCGGGATGATCAATAAGATGAAACCGATGCCAATCGCCAGGCCCGACAGGAGACCAACTCCAATTAAGGGCATGATCACCGGCATCGCCAATTTCATCAGTCTTGCAACCGATCCCTCCCCGACGCTGGCCTTGACGTCGCGCACAACGGTGACCACCATACCCTGATAGAGGGTGCCGGCGATCGTTGCGACAACCAACTCAATTGGCTCCAGCACCAACTTGCTCCCTATCAGTCCGGCTACGATGGAGACAACCAGATAGAGCCAGAATGCGAGCGGAAGGAGGACCCCGGCCCGGGCTCGATAAATCGCGAAAACCTCGCCGAGGGTACCGCCTACATCAAGCTCTGAGGGCATGCCCACCTCTTCGACCTAGCCATCCCGGACCCTGCCGGATCTCCTCCCAACCTGGTGGTCGAGCAACTGGATGCAGCAGCTCGCCATTCCGGTCGGCTCCGTTGCCTGCGGCCCCAACCGACATTGCAGCCGAGCGCTTGACAATCTCCAACTGGGTCCGATGGCTCGACCATGGGATCTGCTTAATAGAGTCCGAACGATTCCCGACCCATATTCATCGCCAAAACGGCTCCAACCTCAACGGGCGCGCACAATCGCTGAAACAAAAGGCCGTGAAGGCGCCGGGGATTGGGATTAGGAACGGTCTCGGTTGGGGCACTTCGTAGATGGACGATAACTTGACATAGTCCGCGGTCCGTGCAGGACCGCTCCTCGGTTTGCACCTGCGCCATAGACTCCGACAGATCCAATGTCCGCCATCGACAGCTGGTCCGCTAGACATGACACTAAATCAACATTTTTCCATTTCACGTTCGCCTTACCAATATTGCATCAGCGGCGACCTAACGCATAACCGGCTACTGCTAATTTGCGTCGCCTGCTGATGTCGAGATAGGCATTATGCTGGCACTGCTCATCATCGTGGTCTCAATCTCCTTCGCTGACTCCGTGAATCCATCAACCATCGCGCCAGCTCTGTACCTCGCGTCCACGGATCACCCCAGGCGCCATGTCGGCGGATTTATCATTGGGGTATTCACTATCAATCTTCTAGCCGGTTTGCTGATAATGATCGGTCCGGGACAGCTTGTATTAGCTCTGATACCTCGCCCATCAGCCGCGACCAAGCATTTACTCGAGCTGATCACTGGACTGATCATCATCTCGCTAGCCATAATACTGTGGTCGCGACGCAATGTCCTCAGCAGAAAAACGCTTCCGACAACCAAGGTAAGGGCCGGATCAAGCATGATGCTTGGTGCAGGGCTCGCCATCATTGAGCTGCCGACGGCGCTGCCCTACTTTGCCGCTATCGCGGCAATCACCGAGTCTGGTCTCAATCTCCCATTTCGCATTGCAATGCTCACGGTATACAACGTCGTTTTTGTACTACCACTCGTCCTAATTCTTGGAGCTCTGGAGATTCTTGGCGAGAGCGCAAGTCGCATCCTTGGCCCGATCAATCTATGGCTGCAAATAAATTGGCCCACCCTGCTGGCTGGATTGGGATTATTTGTCGGGATCGTTTTTGTTGTGCTCGGAGTTGTCGGGTTTTCCCAACACCACTGACTGGACAGGCTGAGGCGCGACCGAGGCCGAGACCACGGGCAATTTCCTCTTGAGTTTGACCTCCCACTTGCTGAGCTCCGCATAATCGATTCACCTGCTGAGATCCGCATAATCGATTTCGAACACGCTGACGGAGGCTTCGATGACAGCATTGTGGCCGGAGCAGGTCCGGGCTGCCTCAGGCTCAGAAGAGATACGCAGGCGCTCGCGTCTCGATCCGGACGGTGAGCACCCGGTGGCCCAGGTTCCTGCGCTGGGCGGCCGATGGGTTCGCCGGACCTGTCTGAGTCCGATATGGTGGAAAAGGTAGTCCAAAATGAGCACCATCGGCAGCTCATGCAGCGTGCTGGCTGCAAGTCGGCCGCGGCTCGCTGGACCAACCGCTCGCGGCCGCACATTGAGTGCGCTTTTCTTGCTTCACATTCAACCCGACCTCCGCAACGAAGCATCTGACCTCGGGTGCCCACCGGACTCGCCGATCACGCGGCGATCTCACTCGATTACGCCCGTCTGTATCAAGAGCGCGATCGGGTAGAAAAGGACCTTGGACGGGGCCGACGACTCCCAGCTTGGCTATTGCAGTGGTTTTAAGCTCCGGTGATGGCTGTTGGATCCTGGTCGGAGCCGTCGCCGGAAGGGAGACGAAACGCCTGCTGTGTCGTCCGCGCCGCGGCGCTCGGTGCCCGCCCTGAGCCGAGGACCGGGTCAGCCAGTTGCTGTCTCGAGACGAATGAACCCGCCTGCTGCTTGAGGCACAAACTCCAACGATTTCGCAACCGCCATACTGGTGAGTTGGCTGGTCAAAGGCCAAAAGGGATGCATCCCGGTAGCCGCTGCGTGGCAGCCCGCCGTTGTTCTCCTCAATCAAAGGGGCCTCGATCGCTTGGCGGAGGTTCGATTCTGGGTTGGTTTTCTGACGTTTCCCTGGGCTGTCACGATGCCGTACTCATGGGCGATTACACCCTCATTCTTCACACCGATGGCTGGCTGGGGGTCAGTCCCCGGTGCTCACACCTTCGACCCCAAAAGCGGTCGGCGATATGGCAGATTTCCTCGTTCCCCCCATACCACTGAGCTGATCGACCATTGCGACGCGATGCGAGTAGACGGCGGAGGGAGCCATCCGACGATCTGATTTTGCCCGCGATCAGGCCGAGGCCGAGGCCGACGGGTAGCGGCTGACTGGGAAGGCCTGGAGCCAAAAGATTCCACACCGAATCGCGCCAAGCATCGCGATCGGCAGCTCGACGTTTGGGCAGGCTGAAGCTTCAGCTTGAAATTCTTGCATGAATCAAGGACCGGATCCCGACGATCACTACCATGGGTCGATGAATTTTAACCCCCGACGACGCCGCCCGCTCATCTTGGGCGCCAATCGGTGCATATCCCCTATTGCAATCTTGGCTTTGACGACGATATTTGGAGCTGCGACTAGCGCCAGCGCATCTTCGGCGCTCGGGGGCCCCTCCAGTCACCTTCGGCACGATTCTTTGAGTCACAACCGGCTTCTGTCTCGGACCTCCTCGCCATCCCAGCGAAGCCGTGGCGAGCGGCGCTTGAGTGCGGAACCCCTCGCCCAGGCATCTGTTATCGGTGGGACTGTTGCCGAACCGGGCACGTTTCCATGGATGGCATTTGTTCTAAATCAGACGGTCGGCTTTTCGTGCAGTGGGACGGTAGTCGCTCCTAATATCATCCTCACAGCCGGTCACTGTGCGGTGAACCTTGAAACGGGAGTGACATACCCGCCCGCCGGCTATCGGGTCGTTACCGGGAACGTCAACTGGGCTTCTCCTGAAAGGGAGGTGTCGAAGATCTCACGCGTGCTCGTGTATCCGCATTTCAAAATCAACGGCTCCCTGAGCGGTTGGGGAGATGCTGCACTCCTCGTGCTTTCATCGCCGACATCGGCACCTGCCATCCCCCTTGCAACGTCGGCCAACTCGGCCCGATTGCACCTGGGCACGAAGGCAATGATCGCCGGCTGGGGTAACACCTACTACAGCCAGTGGGAACCCACCGAGCAGCTGATGTGGGCGAACACGATCGTGGAGGGCAAGCGGTGCGACCGCCTGCCCGACTTCAGGTTCGAGGCGGGAATCTGCACCATAGATCCTCCCAGCTACAGGGCCGGTGCTTGCAACGGAGATAGTGGTGGACCATTGTTGGCCGCCGGGTCGAATGGCCAGGGCCTGGTCGAGATCGGAATTACCCACGGTGGATATGGTCACTGCCTTACTCGGGCGCCAGACCTCTTCACTCGAGCTGATTTGATTTCATCCTGGGCGGATCGATGGATCGCAGCACTGAATCCCGCCCCCTCATAGGTGCGATCGAAATGCGTCAAAAGGCCACCGGGACGTCGGCTCAACGCTGAGCAGCAAGCCGGCTCGCGCTCTGAATATGAGACCCGCACCTATCGTGCCCCCGCATTGCCGCTAACTACCCGTCTCCCAGCCCGAGGCTCAATCCGCCATTTCAGCGCCGATCGATTGCTCGCGCAAGCCGCGGCTCATTGCAAAATATTTACCGCGCGGGAGACGATCAGACCCAGCGTCACCAACGAGACGAGCGACTGGATTCCCATCACGATCTTTGCGCGAGGAGACAGCGGCATCGTGTCGGTGGGACTAAATGCGGTGGCATTTGTCAGCGACACGTACAGGTAATCGATGAACTGGGGGCGCCAGTGTTCTGGCTCGATCCGATCGTCACTCATCTGCGGAAACAGAAAGTCAGGTGCTTCATCCTGCGCCGCTGCCCGCTTCCCCGGTCCGCCTCGATCGGTCTCCCAAAACCAGAGGGAAAAAATCAGCACGTTGGTTAACCAAATCAGCACCCCTGCCCCGATTAGCTCCCGACCGTTTGGCGTCCCGTGGTGAATCAGCTGATGAGCGAGCAGCGCAAGGGAAGCAATATTCGCCGCACTAACAAGTCCCGTGAGCCCAAGCGCCAGGCGACGGCGTACCGGATGCACGCCCTCAAGCGTTCGGGGCGTGGCCAACGCCAAGCCGATCAAAAGCAGCCCCTCCATGGCAGCCAGAAGCCCCTTCGGACCAGGGGTCAGCCGATCCGGCAGCAGCAACTGCAGCGCGATCGCACTCAGCACAGTCACCCAGGCCGGCCACGCGGGTTCTCCCCGCGCCGGGGGCGGGTATTGCCTTCCCGGTGCCGCCTCACCTATTTCGCCTGATTGAGGATTCAGCACCGACAGACTATGACTTGCGGTCGACCTGTGGAGGCCCGCTGGAATCGGAGCTCGACCAGCAATCAGCGCAGCCCAGAGGAGCGAGGCCTCCAGAATAAGTTTCCCCAGAATTGTCACTGCGCCCCGACGGCCACCCCCCTCCCAGTCCCACGGGGCCGCCGCCACATCCACCGAGCAATTTGCTGATCGCATAACTTCCCCCGATTGGGCAAAGATCCGGGTGGCCCTAGGAGCCGAACAGACCTGCTCGTCTGACCAGATATGTGCCGTCGCGTGATTCGAACTTTGCGACGAATCCGTGCGCGAGCAGCGCTTTGATGGCTACCCGGCGATCGGCGATGACAGCTCCAATGTGGAGCTTTGAAACCAGATGGGACGGGTTGGCCCGCCTGCCGTCCAGAAGTGCGTAGGTTCCGCGCAACTCCTGCGGAGAGAAGTGCTCCAGCCAGCCGTCGAGCTCAACTGGCGTGCGCGGCGCCCGCCACAGCATGTAGGAGCCAACCGCGGCGTAGCTCGCGATGTGCCCCTCGCGAGGAGGGTGTTCCGTTGCGTATCTGACGAGCGTCGATCCCAGAGGCTGTTCATTACGCGCCGGCCCTATTGTGATGATCCAGGTAAGCGCAGCGCCTACCGACGCGGCAATCGCAAGTCCAATCAGTGGGCGGGGTATCGCCATGATCCGATCTGGAGCCAAAACGGCAATCTGCAGGGCCAGTGCTGGTCCGATGAAGATCAGATTCCGCACGGCAAGAACGCCAAATGCGACGAAGCCGAGCGTAACCAGCAGCGGGCCGAGCGGACGAGGGGACGGCACTCGCGACCAAAGCCATGCAGAGAACCCGGCGACAATCGCAAGGTAGATGAGTGCGAGTGGGGACTGAAAGGCCGGTGCCCATTCGGAGCTCACCGAAGCGATGGCGGGATTGCGGAAACTGAGGATATAGGCCCAGATCGAGCCGCCCAGCGGTGTCGCAACGGTGATGGTAATCGTCGCCAAAATGCCCGTCAGAGCCAAGACCAGAATTCGATGGGCGCCGAAGGCATTTGACAGACCGCGCATGCGATCCAGCACAAGGCCCCCGGTCACGATTCCCACCAAGAGCAGACCGGCTATGAAGCCGCCGTGAAGGTTTGCCCACAAAGCAAAAACCAAGAGGATGATCGGGATCCCGATTCGAAAACGGCGGCTGATCCTTGGCAAGGTCCTCGGTGCCAGCCAGGTTAAAACGATAATGGCAACGATCGCCGAAAAGGCGAGCAAGGTGAACCCGGCGGCTCTGGGATGGGCAATCACCCAGAGCCCGGGGCAGTAAAGCGCCGCCAGGGCGACCATCATCACCGCACCCTTGCGACGACAGAGCCAAAGCAGTAGAGCAAGCGGCGCCGCGATCAAAACCGCGTAGGCGATTGTCAGTCCGGTGATCCCAATCAAGCGAAAAACCTGGTAGACGGTCAACTCGGTCAGCCACTGCTGATTAAGCCAGGAGCTACCCTGTGCGATGGTTGGAAAGGGGTCAACGTCCGTAAAGCCGTGCTGGGCAATCAAACGACCGCCAAGCAATTGCAGGTACAGATCGCCGTCGCGGGTGCCGTCGAAGCAAAGCATCAGCGTCGCGACAAGTAAGACCAGGGAGCCGATCAGGAAATAGGTGCGTGTCACTGGCCGCCAGGATGTCAACTCTGGCCTATCAACAACCTAAAGACCCAGGCACGATCGCGTCGTTTGCCACTTGTGCTCAGGGCAGCTGCGCGCGCAGTTTGGCTCTGGCAGCGGGTCAACGGCAGCGGTCACCTGAACCGCTCTCGCCCCACGCTGCTCGTTGAGCTCCCAAATTCGGAGCTCTCCAGCCTGGGATCGGGCTCTAAATCTTAGGTTGGATTACGTCTTCCACTTAAGGGTCGCTCCTCAGCGCTTCGATCAGCGAGCCGGCATCGTATGCGCCGAAATGATGACGGCCATTGACGTAGAAGGTGGGCGTACCTGTGGCGCCGCTCAGCTCGGCGGAATGAACGTCGCGAAGCACACGTTCCTCCCAGTTCCGATCCTCTAGATCCTTGGCAATCTGGCGGGAGTCTAGCCCCAGATCACGGCCAAGTTCGAGCATGGCCTCCCGAGAAAGCCTCGGCTGGACCGCGAAGAGCCCATCGTGGTACTCCCAGAAATGCCCCTGTGCGGCGGCGGCCTCGCTGGCCTCCGCGGCCATCTGCGCCAGAGGGTGGCGCTCAGAAATCGGCAGGTGGCGAAACCCGAAGAGAAGCTGGCCTCCGAGCCGCTCCCGCACGCGGCGCACGATCGCCTGAGCGCCGAGGCAAAAGGGACATTGAAAGTCGCCAAACATCACCAGCGTCAACCCCGCCCCAGGCCCGCCGCGGACGTGGTCAATCTCCTCCAGAGGGGGTGACAGTCTTTCGTCCACGCAAGGCGATGTTATGTGGTCGTGCACAACGTTGAGTCGATCCTGATCCTGCTGCTTGCCGCCGCGCTGCTGGTTCGAATCGCAGAGTTCGGCAAGATTCCGGCCCCGATCGTACTCGTGCTCGGAGGACTGGCAATTGCCCTGATCCCGGGACTGCCCGAAATTGAGCTCGAACCCGACCTTGTCTTTCTCGTCTTTCTTCCTCCGCTCGTCTACGCGGCGGGATGGCGGACCTCACCGCACGAGCTTCGGGCCCTCACCCGCCCCCTGGCGCTCCTGGCGATTGGCTTGGTCTTCCTCACAGCTGCGGTGGTCGCAATCGTTGCTCACGCGCTGGTCACCGGGATGAGCTGGGCCGAGGCCGCGGTCCTTGGCGCCGTTTTGGCGCCCACTGACGCCATTTCTGCGACCTCGATTTTCCGCCGCCTCGGAGCACCGGAGCGGGTTCGTCTGCTGGTTGAAGGAGAGTCGATGATCAACGACGGGACTTCACTGGTCATCTATCGGATCGCAATTGGAGTCGCGACCGGAAGCGCCTTCAGCTTCGGCGGAGCCTTGCTCGAATTCGTTGGGGTATCTCTTGGGGGAGTCGCGGTTGGCTTTCTGGTCGGGGCCCTTTCCGATCTGGTCGTTCGGCGCCAGACCGATACGGGCTTGGTGATCGTCCTCACGGTTCTGACCGCCTACAGCGCCTACATCGGCGCCGAGGCGGTTCACGTTTCCGGCGTGCTCGCCGCCGTGGTGGCCGGTATCTACGCCGGCTACCAGACCCCGAAATCCCTTGACGCAGACACCCGCCTGAGCGCCGTCGCATTTTGGAGCGTGCTCGTCTTCGCGCTGGAGATCACCCTCTTCGTGCTGCTCGGTCTGCAGCTGCCAAGCATCGTGACCGTGCTGAACCAGACCCCCGCCGGAGTCGCTCAACTCTTGGCGCCAATCGCGGCGATCGCCGCCGTCTCGATCGGGACGCGTCTCGGGTTTGTCTTCGCGATGGGATCCGACTCCGGCGAAACTGCCGGAGAGCGCCTGGCCGTTGGCTGGAGCGGGATGCGCGGTGCCGTCTCCCTGGCGGCCGCATTGGCTGTACCGCTTAGCGTCGGCGCACGACCCCAGATCATCTTCCTCAGCTTCGCGCTGATCCTCCTCACCCTGGTCGGCCAGGGCCTCTCCCTTCCTTTCATCATCCGCGCAATGCGATTGGAAGAGCCGAGGCGCTGGAGTGATGAGGAGGCAATCGCTCGGATGGAGGCCGCCCAGGCTGCACTCGATCGGCTCGAAGAGATCGATGAGGAGGGCCGAGCCAGCGAATCCCAGCTCAAACGGTTGCGAGACCTTTATCGGGCCCGCTTTCGGATGTGCGCCGGCGTGCTCGGCGGAGAGGATCCGGCCGACGCGGCTCGCCAGCTGCGACTTGTCGACTACGGCAAGCTTCGCCGTGAGCTGATCGGGGTCGAGCGTGACGAGCTGCTCAGCCTGAGGGGCAGTGGCCGCTTGCGCAACACGACGATGCGCCAGATTCAACGCGATCTCGACCTCGAGGAGGCGCGAATTCGTTCTTAGGACTGAAGGGGAGTTCCGTTGGCACTCAGCGCAACTTCGATGTTGCCTCGAGTCGCATTGGAATAGGGGCAGACCTGATGCGCCGCCCGAACAATCTCGACTGCCTGCTCCCCCTCGAGTGAGGGCAGCGATACCGCCAGTTCCACCCCGATTTCAAAGGCGCGATCCTCACCGGCCTTGAGCATGACCTTGGAGTCGATCTCAACATCGCCCAGCTCAAGATCCTGGCGGCGACCGACAGCTGCAAGCGCACCCTCAAAGCATGCCGCATACCCGATCGCGAATAGCTGCTCGGGATTGGTGCCGCCTCCGTCTCCGCCCATCTCCGTGGGGGTGCGGAGATCAACCTCCAGCGCGCCGTCAGAGCTTCGCCCGTGACCAGCCACCCGGCCGCCGGTTACCTTTGCCTCTGCCGTATAGAGAACCTTGCTCACTCGGTCTCTAACTCTAGTACTTGACGCACCCGACATCTATTTGGGCCTGGGGCTCGGCATCCGTGGTGGCACCCCCGCCACCAGCTCGCCGGAATTTCCCAGCCTAGCTCGGTGCGACGACCCCGCCGTGGCGAAACTCGATCACTACTTCCTCCATCACCTCTGGGTTGCAGGGAATCATCTCCGGCCAGGGACGGACAGGTTGCTCGCTGAGCGTCTTTAGACCATTGCCGCTGATCACCGCAACGACCGTGTCATCGGGGCCGAGCACCCCCTGTTGGGCGAGCTTCATCGTCGCCGCGATCGTCGTGCCACCGGCAGGCTCGGTCAGCACTCCCTCGGTTGCGGCGACCAACTCCATCGCCTCGATGATCTCTCCGTCTGCCGCGGCGGCTGCAGAGCCGCCCCGGCTTCGGACCGCATCGAGCACCAGGAGGCCGTCACCGGGGGCTCCGATTGCAAGCGAGCGGGCCAGCGTCTCGGGCTCCTGGGGGACGATCTCTGAGCTGCCACTGATGATCGCCTCGGCAATTGGAGAGCAGCCAACCGGCTGTCCGATGTGCAGCTTGGTCTGGGCCGTTTGCGCCAAATCCAGGATCTCCAACTCGCCAAGCCCCTTGTGCACGCGCGATGAAAGCGTCCCGCCGGCAGCCGGCATCACGATGTGATCGGGTGAGCACCAATTCAGCTGCTCGACCACCTCGAAGGCCAGCGTCTTGGCGCCCTCCGCATAGAACGGACGCAGCGTGATGTTTGCGAACTCGATACCGCTGGTGAGGGCCAACTCACGACAGGCACGATTTGCTTCGTCGTAGTTGCCGTTTAACTCGCAGACCTGGGCGCCAAGTGCACGACAGCTGCGCGCCTTGGCTCGCTCGAGGTTGGCTGGATAGAAGATGAATGGCCTCAGCCCCGCCTTGGCCGCGAGGGAGGCCGTGGCCGTCCCCACGTTTCCGGTTGAAACGCAACCGATCTCAGCGGCGCCGAGCTCAAGGGCCCGGGCCACCGCCATCGTCACGACGCGGTCCTTGTAGGACAGCGAGGGTCGGTTGGTGGAGTCATCCTTCAGGTAGAGGTTATGTAGACCCAGCTCGGCCCCCAGGCGCTCGGCTCGGATCAGCGGTGTGTAGCCGGAAAACTGTCCGACCCGCGCCATCGCATCGGGACTGGTGATCGGCATCAGCTCCTCGATGCGCCAGAGATTCAGCGGGCGGCGCTCGAAGGGGACCGCGGCGACCCGTTGCGCTGCCAGCTCGTAGTCATAGCCAATGTCTAGGCCGGTGCCGCAGGAAGGGCAGCGGAAAGCTGATTCGCGCAGCGGTGCGTGGAATGCGCAGCTAGCACAAAGGAGCTCGGTCGCACAGGAGCGCGTCGTCGAGGCTCGCTCTCCGCTTTCCCGCCAATCTGATTTCCCTTGCTGATTCATGGCCGAAATCTCACTTGCCAAACCCAAGGCTAGCGATCGGAGGCAATTTAGTCTCGACTTTTTTTTCTGGAAGGATTTTTGGCGGCTCCGGCCAGGGGCCCAGCAGCTCGGGCCCGTCCTCGCCACCGGCCGCAATCAATAGCTCCTCGGCGAGGTGGGGAGCAAAGGGAGCGAGGCATTTGATTAGCAAGACCAGGGCGGACCGAAGTGCGTCGAGGTCCTCCTGGCAGAGGGCGCCCCGGCGCTCCAGGACCCGCTTCTCAAAATCCTTGATGCGCTCAAAAAGCCGGGTTACATTGCGTATCGCGCTGTGCATCTGCAGATCCTCCAGATCAGAGGTAATCCGAGCGACCCCGTTGGCGCACCATTTCTGCAGCCGCTCGCGCAGGAACTCGGTATCGAGGGCCGCCTCGGCATCCGGTGACGCGTCCTTGGCGGCCGCGAATCTGGCTTGAGCGTACTCCCACAGCGCGAGCAAAAAGCGACGTGCATAACGAATTGCGCCATCGTTCCAATTAAGCGTCTTCGCAGGGCCGGCGGCATAGAGAACTGCGAGTCTCACCGTGTCGGCGCCGTAGAGCTCGACCAGCTGGTCGGGATCGACCACGTTGCCGAGATGCTTGCTCATCTTGCGACCGCCGGCGATGACCATCTCGTGAAAAAGACACCCAGAGAACGGCTCGCCGTCATCGAGGAAGGAGAGCGGGCCGATATCGCGCAGTGCCTTGGTGATAACCCGTTGATCAAAGACGAAACCCCCGCTGTCGGCCCCAGCGACGAGGCGCTCTGAAGGAAGCCAACAACGCAGATCGGGATGGGAGAACATCCTCCCCGCCCGCTCCGATGGGGGTACGGCTGCCGGTATCCAAAGCCAAAGCGCATCGAAATGGCAATCGAGAGTGTCGGTCTCGCGTCGTGCCGGTCCGCCGCAAACGGGGCAACTGACATCGACGAAATCGTGGCGATCGGCGAGCGGATTGCCCTCTCCGGTTGGCTCAATGTCTCGCGGCAAGCGGACCGGCAGCTGCTCTGGTGAAACCGGAATGATTCCGCATTGCTCGCAGTAGATGATTGGGATCGGCGTACCCCAGTAGCGCTGGCGCGAAATCGAGAAGTCAGAGGCCCGATATCGCCTCGTCTCGCGCAGATCCGTGGCAACTCGGGCAGGCCGGGGGGGCTCGGTCGCGATCAGGCCCATCCTCTGTGCAATCGTCGCGTCGGCCTCATCGATCGCCGGGATGCCAAGAACCGCGAACGGTCCATAGCGTGCATCGACAAGCGGCGAAACGAAAACCGGCAAGCTGCTGCCTGCTGGACCGATCACAGCGGTACCGCTATCGATGACGGGGACGCTCGATGCGTCACGGGCACTGCGCTCCCAACCTCCCGAGCGAAGCTCATCGAGCTCAGAATGCTGCGCGGGGCCGTTCATCCACCGCTCAATCTCAGGATGGCGCGGCGAGAGCATCACGAAACTCGCCGCCGTCACGAAATCGCCATGGGGGGTAAATACCGTGAGGGCCAGCCGGTCGGGCCCCTCCAGATCGAGCTCATAGCCGTCGCTGCGACCCAGAATGTATCGCTGGGTCGCAAGTGAGAGCTCGTCCCAGTTCTCCAACTGGTCGAGGTTGAGATCATTCTCCTCGAGGTAGGGCACGATCCGCAGAAACCAGGTCGGGCGTCGGATTAGCCTGACCTCGTTGTGACAACGCCAACATCGACCCCCCTCAACCTGTAGCGCAGCTAACGTCGTCTGACAGTGGTCGCACCAATCCACGGTTGCATCGGCGCGGTAGATGAGGTCAGCGCCAAGCAGGGTCAGGAAGAGCCACTGCGACCAGCGATACTGATCCTCATCGGAGCTGTAGAAGACTCGGTCGTAATCGAAGGAAAAACCGAGCCTGACCATCTGGGCGAGCATGCGCTCGCCGCTTCGCTCAACCCAATCAGCCGGCGGCTCGCGGCGCTCGATCGCGGCTAGCTCAGCGGGCAGACCGAAAGCGTCAAAGCCAAAGCCAAACAGCACCGCGTCCCCGCGGGCCCGACGGAAGCGTGCGTAGGCATCGCCGATCGCGTAGTCACGGACGTGACCCATGTGCAGGTTGCCAGAGGTAAAGGGGCTTGACGGCTTCACGTAGACCCCTCGCTGACCCTGAATCGGCACCGCCGTCTCAAACGCGCGCCGCTTCGACCACGCCTCTTGCCGGGCGAGCTCCAGCGCCCCGGGATCATATTTCTTCGTCTGGTTGGTCATCTCCCCGCCGGGCCCTGGGTATAACTGCAATGAACTCTCTGGTGAAACGCAGTTGCGATGCCGCCAATCTGCCGCTCAGATTCTAGGCTAGGGGCTGGCTGGCCCCCGGACCGGCCCAGAAGCCGCCCATGTCCACGGTGAGGTGTGAGAAAACATCAGAGCCGGGCATATGCGGTGGGTCACACCACAAATGCAGAGGAGTTCCAAGATGCCGGTAACGCCACCACCCACCGACCTGCCCACTCGACGGCTCGGTTCCTCCGAGCTGGAGGTCTCGGTCGTCGGTCTCGGCTGTAATAACTTTGGCCGGCGCTTGGACCAGGAGGCCACCCGCGCGGTTTTGGATGCGGCGATTGAGGCAGGGATAACGCTGTTTGACACCGCGGACATCTACGGTGAAGACGGCAGCAGCGAGAGACTGATGGGGGTCGCGCTCGAAGGTCGACGGGAGCGCTACGTAATCGCGACCAAGTTTGGGATGCAGATGCGTGGCGTCGATGATGTCCCCGATACCCCGCGCGGCTCGCGCGACTACATCCGGTGGGCGCTGGAGGGGTCCCTGCGCCGTCTCGGAGTCGATTGGATCGATCTCTACCAATATCACCAGCCGGACGGGATCACTCCGATCGGGGACACCCTCTCAGCGCTTGATGAGCTGATTGGGGAAGGACTCGTCCGGGCGATCGGCTGCTCAAACTTCTCCGCCGCTCAGCTCGAGGAGGCCGACCTGGTTGCACGCGAGCAAGGGATAGCTCGCTTCGTCACCTTGCAAAACCAATACAGCTTGCTCGCACGCGGGATCGAGGCCGATGTCGTCCCAGCCTGCAAGCGACTCGGAGTCTCGATTCTGCCCTATTTTCCGCTCGCCAGCGGACTGCTCAGTGGCAAGTACCGCCGGGGTGGGCCCGATCCCGAGGGCAGTCGCCTCGCCTCGCGCGGACAGGCCGGCAGCGATCGCGACTTTGAGATCGTCGAGGCCCTTTCGGTATTTGCGGCGAGTCGCGGTGTCGCGGTCCTCGATGTGGCAATAGCCGGTCTCGCCGCACAGCCCGCGATCGCATCGGTCATAGCGGGCGCCACCCGGCCCGAGCAGGTTCTTGCAAACGTCGCAGCCCTAGATTGGAAGCCGAACGGCGCCGACCTTGCTGAGATCGATCGGATCGCGCCAACCCCACGCAGCGGACTGGCTGCCGATTGAGTCTCAGCAGCGCCAGGAGGGCGGCGGCAATCGGGCCGATCGGTCACTGCGCAGATTAATGTCAGCCAGGGCCTCCGCCTTCGCGACAGCTCTTTGGGAGGCCCGCTGTGGGCTCAACTGGACTCAGCCTTCCGCCGCTGAGCAGAGATAGCGACTGAGGAGAACCACGGTCTCCGTTTCAAAATCGGCGGTCCTTTGGCCGGAATTGGGGTGGATCACGAGGCCGTGGGTCACCCCCTCGATTACACCGACGACCATTTCTGCGGCAAGGCGACGGTCAGCGACCCCGACCTCCTCGCGTCCGAGTAGCCAGGTCTCCACGGCCTCGACTGCGACCTTCTCGGTAGCAGCGATCCGCTCCTGCAATGCGGCTGGGCGAGGGGACTCCTCAAACAAAACTCGGTGCAGCCGAGGAGAATCAGCATGCAACCCGACCATCGCCGCGATTAAAATCGAAAGTCCCTCGCGCACCGGAGGGGGATCAGCCGCGAAGGCCTCAATCAATGGACCAAGGCGCTCGATGCCCTGCTGGAGATGGCGCTCGCTCAAGGCGAGGAGGATCGCATCCTTGTTTGGGAAGTATTGATACAGCGAGCCGATCGAAACCCCCGCCCGATCGGCGATTCGATTGGTGGTCGCACCCGCGTAACCGAGGCGCTGGAAAACCTGAGCCGCTGCCTGCAGGATCGCCTCGAAGGTCTCGCGTGATCGCGCCTGTTGCGGCTCCCTGAGCGGCTTTAGGCGGGGCGCCACATGCATCGCTTCGATCGGCCCAAAGGCGAGTTGTAAAACACGAGTAATCGCTCACAATAATCCAATGAGGATCTCGACGACGTGCGCGCTCCAACTTGGCGCTCCTCCACGACCACTCCAGAGCAAATGAGATTGGAGGCTGCAACGATGCCCGCCCTCGGACTCTTCCTCCTCTTCCTATACGGCCTGTTGGCAATCGGAATGCGGATGGTGGTGCAGTTTCGGCGGACTGGCTCTACTGGACTCAGAGGTCGCCCGCTACCCGCGGCTATGGAGCTGGTGTCTGGGCTGATATTGGTTATTGCCGCCGGACTCAGCGTCGGGGGTACCGTGCTTCAAGCCACACACTCACTGGGCTCGCTCGCGCCACTAGACAGCGGGTTAGCCAGGGCCCTCGGCGCGATCCTCGCCTCCTTGGGCATCGTGATCACCGTCGTCGCGCAGTTTGCAATGGGCGAGACCTGGCGGATCGGAGTCGATCCCACTGCGTCGACTGAGCTGATCAGCGATGGACCCTTTGCGTTGGTGCGCAACCCGATCTTCGCGGCGATGGTCGCCGCCTTCGCCGGATTCGCATTGCTCGCTCCAAGTGTCGCAACCATAGCCGCGGCGATCCTTGTCTTCCTGGGGCTCGAGCTTCAGACGCGCCTGATCGAGGAGCCATACATGACCAAGCGCCACGGTGAGCTCTACGCTGCCTACGCTGCCCGCACTGGCCGTTTTCTTCCAGGGCTGGGCCGCCTTGACATCGACCGGCAGACTTCGCGGGCTACCCCGACCGATTGATCCAATGGCTGAGGTTCGACCGGCCACACCCCGCGACCGGCTCGGGCAAGCACGACCGTTTCGCGCTGGACATGGGCCGCACCTCGCGAGGCAAGACTTGAAGCCGATTTCGGCTTTAGGGGCGAAGTGGGGTGCGGAGCGACCCGGCACCTCATCTAGTCCGGCCGGGATGGAGGTTTTGATGGATGTGTCTTGGCGACTTATGCAAGGTCGCAAGGCACAGCAAGCAGACGAAACCCAGACTGAGCCCTAGACCGTCGTCATAGTCTGTTAAGGGACGGGGAGCTCAGGCGCTAACCGAGCTGGATCGCGCGCATGGTGTGTTGGTCGGGGAGCTTGGAGAGGATGGCCTGCAAGATCGCTCGCTCCCCGCCCTGCTCTCGCGAGCCGTCGTCGAGCAGCAACTTGAGCGCGGTATGGGTGATCTTCATCTGCTGGGGCGCTAGTGAAACCGTCGTAAGCGATCGCTCCCGGGGCGAGTCCGGCAGCTTCGCGAGTACCTCCCTTGCGAGTCGCCGGATCTGGGGTTCATGCGCCTCGTCGGAGATCAGCAGCCGAAGCGCGATCGCGGTCACTGGGACCTCGTCCTCACGCAGCAGGAGATTGAACGGAGGTTCGGGCGGGTTCGCTGAATCGGTCACGCGCATCCGCAGGTTATCTGGTGTGGGGTGTGCAAATCCGATCACACCAAACATCGCAGGTGGATCTGTCCGATCAAACCACCAAGGCCAAACATCCAGGCCAAAAAGCACGAAAGTCAAGTCCGCGACCACAAACGATGTGTCTGTTCAGAAAGAGGGCGGAGATCAGCGCACATCGCCTCACGAGAGCTTTGTACGACAGCCTCGTCCAGTGCGGGGACGGGAGCGACATCCCGAAAACGCGCTGGCAACCCCGCGAAAGGCGCCGTGGCGACCAGGGACGCGGGAAAGCGGTGCGGCGAGGTGAACATCTGGGTGGCACTTGGGATGGCTCGGCGAGGACGGGCGTAGGACTTGGGATCGATGAGGCTTGAGAAAGAGCCGGCCCCCTTCTGGCTTTGAGTCTGCCGGTGCAACGAGCTGCCTAGGACCCATGACCCTCGCATGGATGTCCCGATCCCAAATGCAGAGCGATCCGAGTGGTGCCATCCGGCAGCCGATACTGTGGCGACCGGCGGCCGAGCATCTTTTCAACGCCGGCGAGGCTGAGAAGCGACGAGGTAAGGAGGTAGTTAGAGGGATGATGGAGGTCGAGGTGACAATGAGAGGCGACGTCCCAGATGAGGCGCGCGAGCACGCCGAGGAGAAGATTGGGGCTCTCGACCGACTCGTCAACATCCCGGTCCTCGGTGCTCGAGTGGTGCTCGTCCAGGAAGCAAACCCGCGGATCGAGCGCTCCGCCCGGGCCGAGGGCGAGATCGACCTGAATGGCCCGATGATCCGCGCGAAGGTCGCTGATCACGACCCGATCGCGGCTGTTAACAGTCTCGCTAGGCGGCTCGAGCGCCAGCTGCGGAGTTTCGCCGACCGTCGCACCGATCGGGCCCGCCGTCCGAGCGAGCGCGAGGCGGGAGAGTGGCGGCATTCCAGCTTTACCACCGACCGACCTGACTACTTTCCGCGGGCACCGGAGGAGCGTGAGATAGTCCGCCGCAAGACCTTTGCAACCGACCCGCTCACCCCCGCCGAGGCCGCCGAGGAGATGGAGCTCCTCGATCACGACTTCTACCTGTTCATCGAGCGCCAGACCGGCGCCGGCGCGGTCGCCTACCACCGCGACGACGGCCGACTCGGTGTCATCGGACCGAGCGGGATCGGCTGGTCGGGCGAGAGCGCTGGGATCGTCCACGAGGAGAGCCGGCTGGGCGGGCCCACCAGACTCGAGGACGCGGTGGCCGAGATGAACATCCTCAACCATCGGTTCATGTACTTCACCGACGCCGCGAGCGGCTGCGCCAACGTGATCTACATGCGATACGACGGCCACTATGGTCTGATCGAGTCGGCTCGGTAGCCGGCAGGGCAAGGGCTCGGCGGGGCCTTCATAGGCGTAGCACTGGGCCTGATCCAGCGTCGTCCAACGAGCAATTGACTCATTGACCAGTTTTTGACCGTTCCCTGAAGTAACGGCAGGGTCGCGCTCGAGGGGCTCACGGTGCGCGATTTCCTCGGCGAGGGGGTCGAGATCGAACTGCACCCCCCCCGCGACCACGAGTGCCCGTCAAGCACCTGGGTTCTTCATACCCGGTGAACCGTGCCAGGCCGTTCACCTCCGGGCCGATGGGGATTGGTCTCGGCGCCCAAAAGAAGCGTGGAAGACCAACCCTCTTTTCTTCTCGCAAGCTCTCCCAGACTCGTCCGCTGGACGCGCAAAGGGTGCCTGGACCTTGTAGATATTCGGCCGTTCCACAGCACAGAGGCAGCCATTCGGCTCTGCTGCGCCATTTGCAAGTTATGCGCCCGGTGGGAATCGAACCCACGACCTTCGGTTGGAAAGACCGATGCTCTTTGGCCTCCTTGCAGAGACCGTTGACCACTGAGCTACGGGCGCGAACGAGGCTGAGTTTACATTCAAGGGCCAGGCGTGGACCGAGGAATACAGCGCCTCTTACCGATCAGCGGGCGCAACCTCAGGCAAACGTCCAGAGCCTATTTCCGAGGAAATTGAACGGCATTGCCACGGCGACGGCAATTGCCTGAGCGGAGACGTCGCCCATCCCGGCGCCCGCAATCAAGGCCTCAAGGACAACCAGGTTGATCGCCAGAGAAGCGAGGCTGACCGCAAAGAATCGGACAGCCTGAAAGGCGGGATGGCTACTTCCCGGCCCAAAGGTCCAATAGCGGTTCCAAATGAAATTATTGATGACGGCTACACAGAAGGCGCCGATCGCCGCGATCGTGTGATGCACGCTGAGGTTGTTGACCAGGACCGCAAACACGACGAGATTGATCGCGTACCCCGAAACGCCGACGATGCCGAATTTGAGGACCTGCCACCAGTTCTCGGGCTGACGCGCCGCGGCGCCGAGTCGCCCTGCCAGTTCTGAGGGGCTCACCGGCCCCCCTGGGAGGCTGGAGGCTTGGTGCCGCGATTTAGCGCCGCCTGGAAGACGCCCCTGGGTCCGCCGATCAGCGCCACCCGCCCAGGCAGCGACGCCTGAAGTGGCTCGCCATCGATAACCACGGCATTGCGGCGAAATCCGGTGGGAATGTCGCGCAGCACGGCGAAAGGAACCGGGCGGGCATGCTTAGCGGTGTAGCGGGTCAGCGTCAGGCGGCTAAACCTGAGGCTTTGCACCGGCTGAAAGGCCGCCGGCAGACCCGGAGGGCGCCCCGTCACATAGGACTTGGTGATCACCGCAATTTCGTGAACCGGGGCAAATCCGCTCTCGACCCGCTGAGCACCATCGTTTAGGTAGAACTCAACTGGGTCGATCGAGAGTTTCCAGGTCACTATCGCCCGCGGGCGAACCGGCGGCCCTAGCTCCTGCGCGACCTTTCGCAGGTCGGGTCGTTGCAGGCTGGGAGTCTGGGTCACGTAGATGTCAAATGCGACCCAGTAGGCGATCAACACGGTGAGCAAGACGAGTCCAATCCGCCGCGCCCCGGCGGTTGCAAATCCAACCGCGGCGGCCGCGGCAATCGGGACGAGGGCCGGTAAAAGATTGCGCTCAACCACATAGTCCTTGCCGAGGAGAGCGGCCACTGCGGCCAGCACGACCACTCCCAGACCGACAATCAGGCCAACCCCGCTGGAGCGCTTCTCTCTTTTGCTGCCGCGGAATACCACCAAAGCGAACGCGGCAAGGATCAAGATCAACGGGATGACCGCGAATTTGTTGCGCGGCGGCTCGCCGATCACATGGCCGGTCTCGCCGATCGTAAAGCTCGCAAACGTTTCACCGATTCGTCCCAACAACGAGCTATGTTCGATCCAGGCGAGGTGTTCGGGATTGATTTGGGCGACCAGGAGCGGAATCAGAGCCAGCCCAACCAAAACGATCGCTCCGACCGCGACCGCCACGCGTCGCCATTGCGAGCGCAGGGAATAGAGCAGCCAGACAGCCTCAATCCCAACCGGGAAGACGGCGAAGTAATGGCTGGTCAGGGCACCGATGGAGGCCAGCGACCAAAGAGCAAGGTCTCGGTTCTGGGCGTTTTGCAGGGCACGCAGGAAAAAGAGAAATGAGAGGGCCGCGAAGAAGACGAGGACCGCGTAGGCGCGCGCCTCTTGCGAGTACCAGATCAGCATCGGGTTGACGGCGACCATCGCAGCCGTGATGAGGCCGGCTCTGCG
This sequence comes from uncultured Solirubrobacterales bacterium, assembly GCA_963700105.1. Lineage (GTDB taxonomy): Bacteria > Actinomycetota > Thermoleophilia > Solirubrobacterales > 70-9 > CAVUWL01. The sequence goes on from CAVOWL010000001.1 coordinate 164,528, forward strand.
GCTCGAGAGTTCTCGGCCGATGAAATATGCAACTGGGATCGTGAGGACCCCAAATACCGCCGAGAGCGAGCGCAATCCAACTTCGCCGAGCCCGAACACCTTTGCCCAGGCCCAGGCGATCACGTAATACAGCGGTGGGTTTGACTCGCTGAGTCTGACCTCGCTCAGCATGTGAAAGAGACTGCCGGGCAGGACGCGCCCGGCCGTGATCACCTCGTCGTGGTGATAGCTCTGCAGGCCGAGAGTCGAAAAGCGGATGGCGATGCCAAGCGCCGTCAGCCCGGCGACCGTCCAAAGCACGGTCGAGCGGGCAGGGGCGGTGCGCTTTTTGTCCGTGCCGATTGCGGCAGCCCGAACGGTGGCTGCGGAGGTATCCACGAGTCTAGAGATTCGACGGGGTTGTTTAGGTTGCCTTCAAGGCCGGCTAAAGCAAGGTTAAAGGGCTTCTCTACCAGCTTATGGCGTGCAGCTATTTTCCGGCATCTGGCTGGCGGGACTGAAGGATGGCGGCGTCGCGGAGGCCGAACTCCCCCAGCTGCGGTCGGGCCGAGTACCGAGCTGATAAGTAAGGCGGCCACCGTTGGCCAGCGCGCAGTAGGTCGTCCAGGGCTGGTTGAAGCCGTGGCCATTGAACCGCACCGCATCGATATACGGCGCGGTCGATGGGCTGATCTCGGTTTTGCGTGGCCTCGGCGCCGGCTGATGCTTTTTGGTCTTTTTTGGCTTCGGCCTCACGTAGGCGTAGGCTCTGTCGGTCATCAGGATTCGCTTGTGATTGGGAAGCGCGATAGAGGTGCGTCCGAAGAGCGGGCTGCCCATCGCCAGCAATCCAACTCCGGGCACCTCCGGGTAAAGGCCCAAGGCCCCGAAGACATACCAGGCCGACATCGTCCCTAGATCATCATTTCCCGGATAGCCATCGGGCCTGGTGCCGTAGAGGCTAAGCAGCGCCCGGCGCACCGCTTCTTGGGTGCGAAAGGGACGCCGCGCCCAATCAAACATCCAGGGAGTTTGCAGGGTGGGCTCATTTCCCAGCAGCGCGTGTTCTGTATGAGTGCTCCCATTCAGATCGCGAAGGAAGTAATCCAACCTCGAGGCCGCCTTGCCATCACCGCCCATCGCCTCGAAGAGACCGACCGGGTCCTGGGGCACCATCCAGGTGTACTGGTATGCGTCACCCTCGACGAATCCGCTGCCTTCGGAGGGGTTGTAGGGGTTGGGGAATTCCCCGTTTTCATAACGAGGCTCGATCAGCCCGGTGTTCGGATCAAAGAGGTTTCGCCAGTTTCCAGAGCGCGCGATGAATTCGTTGTAGACGGTCTGGTTGTGTAGAACCCGGGCGGCGAACTGCGCGATCGCGAAATCATCGACCGTATACTCAAGCGTCGTCGCCGCCGAACCCCAGACTGCTTCCGGGCTCCCGGTGATCGAGTTAGCCTGGGTGACGGGAGATTCGAGGTTGTACGGAACGTAGCCAAGCGCCTCATAGGGAGCCAACCCCTGCCGCTCGACGTAGGAACCATTTGTGCTCTGACAACCCTGCGTCGCCCCTTTCAGCATCGCCGCCAACGCCGTGCTGCTGCCAAAGTTGCCGGCTCCAAAAGCGGCCGCCGAGGCGATAATTGGGTCAGCTGAATCACCGACCATGGTCATGCTTTGCCCATTGGCATAGGGCCAACGGGGGAGGCAGCCGCTCTGGTCGGCATCGACCAAAAGCGAGCGAATCATTTCCTCGGCGCGTTTTGGTTCGAGGATGGAGAGCAGCTGAATCTGGGTTCGATAGATATCCCAGCCGGAGAAGTCCGCGTACTGGGTTTGGCCGTCGCTGTTGTGGATGCGGCCGTCCATCCCCAGGTAGTTGCCGTTGACATCGTTGAAGGTCCGCGGTGCGATGAACACGTGATAAAGAGCCGTGTAGAAGGTGTTTATGAGGTTGGGCGGCCCACCGCTAACTCGGATTTTCCCCAGCTCGTTATTCCAGCTGCGCTGGGCACGGGCGACAATCGTCCCAAAGGGCAATCCGGGATTTTCCGCGGCGAGGTTTTCGCGCGCCCCTTCGACGCTGACAAAGGAGACGCCGACCCGGACCATCACAACCCTGCTCTTGGTCGTGTTAAAAGTTGCAAATGCCCCCGCGTTGGCACTCACCGTCGGATCGGATTCGGGCGCCTGACTTTCACTTGCAGAGGTCGAACCAGGGCTCAGAGCGCTGCCCTGCCAGGTGCCAAAGCTTTCGAACGGCCGGCTGAAGACAGCGGCAAAATAGACTCTGTAACGGGGACGTTGACCGCAAAACAGACCGCTGGAGGCGGTGCCGTCGATTTCCTGAGCCGCGGGATTGATCTGAACGCTCGCATAGTCATCGGGCTGAGCACTACCCCCCGCGTTGATCAGGATGCTCGAATGCGGGTTGGCCGGAAAGTTGAAGCGGCCCAGGCCGGTCCTCGTGGTCGCCGTCAATTCCGTCTCGATCGATCCCCCGTGGACCGGCTTCAGGCGCATCGCGTAATAGCCGGGCTCGGCCCGTTCCCCATCGTGAGAGAACCCCGGCTGCAGCTGGCCCAACAGGGTCGAGCGTTTCGCTGAGGTTGATGCGACAGGGGAGGTGGCGACCGGTTCGGTTGTCGGCAGAAACGGAAAATCGCCATAAAGAGCGCAACCGGCGCCGCTCAAATGGGTGAGGCTGAATCCTTTGAGGTGATGGTTTCGGTAGTCATAGCCTCCCGAGCCACCTTCGCTGGCTGGGACCGTGTCGGGACTCCATTGCACCATGCCGAAGGGAACGGTGGCACCGGGAAAGTTGTGGCCGCCGCCGAAGGTCCCCGGGCCTGGCTCGGTGCCGGCCAGGGGGTCAACGTGATCAGCCAGACCGATCGCCCCGGCGGCGGGCGCCGACGCCACGAACAAGAGCGCGAACGACGCACCCAGCAACGCAAATTTTGTCTTGAAGTTCGTCTGCCCGCCTTCAGTGAACGAGGTCGCTTTGCCGCGCTATGACCGACACGTTAGTCGCTGTCGCTGAGGTAAAACACGGCGACACGCCAATTGGAGCCCCCCGGGCGCGTAGAGTTCGCGCCCAGATGCGGGGCAGAATCATCATCCTGGCGGCCGTGCTGGGCGCAGCCGTCGTCCTTTTCGTCGTGCTCAACTCCGGTGGCGGCGGCCAAAACGCGCTACGAGAACTCCAGCGCAAGCGCCCGGCCCACAAAGTGACGCCGCCCCCCGGAGCGCCGAGCGTCGCCGTGATTGCGCCACGGGATGGCTCCCGTCAGACCGCCGGCGCCGTCGTGGTACGCGTCTTGGTTCATAACTTTCATCTCTCCCCCAAGCAGTTCGGCCACGAGCCCGAGCTGGACGAAGGCTTTATCCGTTTTCAGCTGCATAGGGCGCCAAACTGCGTCTCAAAGCGCCGACTTCGTCGCGCCCTTCGGAATCCATTGAGCAGCGGGAGGGTGCTCGGTGCCTCCTTCGATTATCCCAAATACTCAGGGCCGAACGGAGTCCTCGCCGAACGGCTCGGCGTCGCCGGCTCCTACTCGCCCGGCACACGGCCGGCGATTTTCTACCACAACCTGCCACCCGGCTACTACCACATCGTGATCAGCTTGGCGAATAACAACGGGACGATGACCCAATTTCACGGCGTTACCAATTTCCAGATCCTGTCACCGCCTGGGCAAGCTCCGCCGGCCCCCTGCAAAAAGGGAACGGTACCCGGCACGAAAGCAACCGCGGGCTCCGAATAGCGCGACGGCCACCCGGCTGGGGCCTTTACTTCACTTTGTATAGTGAGGTAGATGGGGGATTACCGCCGTTTGATGGGCTTTTTGCGCCCCTACCGCCGCGAGCTGTGGGGCTCACTGGTCTTCGCCTGGCTGGCGACGGGAATGTCGGTGCTTATTCCCCTGTTGATAGCGCGGGCGGTCAACGCAATTCACACCCTCAATAAGTCAGAGCTGCTGCCGCTGGCGCTGGTGATCATCGGGGCAAGCGTTTTGAGGATGGGGCTGACGATGGTGAGACGTCTGATCGCCGGCAAGGTCTCCCTCGCGGTCGAATTCGATCTGCGCCAGCTCTTTTACGCGCACCTCCAGCGCCTCGAGCTCGGCTTCTTCGACTCCCAGCAGACCGGCCAGCTGATGTCGCGAGCCACAGTCGACCTCCAATCGATCCGCTTCTTCCTTGGCTATGGCCTCGTCTTCATCACCCAGAGCCTCCTGACGATCACCCTAGCGAGTGCGGTGATGATCGTGATCAAGCCGTGGCTGGCGCTGATCGCGCTGGCTCCGGCGCCGCTCGTGGTCTTCACCGCCGCCCGCTATAACCGGGTCTCGCGTCCGGCTTTACAGGAGGTACAACAGCGACTCGCCGAGCTGACCGCGGAGGCCGAGGAGAACATTTCCGGCATCCGCATAGTCAAGGCCTTCGCTCGCGAGGAATACCAGCTGCACCGCTTCCGGCGTTCCGTCGCCAGGGTCTTTGACCAAAGCATCTACGCGACCCGGCTGCAGGCCTTCTTCTCGCCTCTGATCGCTCTCCTACCGCAAATCGGAATCGCCTTGGTCCTACTGATCGGCGGCCGCGAGGTGATCGCCGGCAATCTCAGCCTCGGTAACTTCACCGCCTTCTACATCTACCTGGGGATGCTGGCCGGGCCGATGAGGATGCTCGGCGTGGCGATGGGAATGGCTCAGCGGGCCGTCGCCTCGGGCAACCGGATGTTTGAAATCCTCGACCGCGACCCCGCGATAAAGAGTCCCCCCGACGCCCCTTCGCTGCCGGCCGGAGGAGGCGAGGTGGAGCTGCACGGCGTGACCCTGCGATATGAAGGCTCCTCGGCGGCGCTCAGCGACGTCGATTTCACCCTTCAGGCGGGCAAAACGGTTGCCCTGGTCGGACCCTCGGGCTCTGGCAAGACCAGTCTGGTAGCGCTAATCGCAAGGCTCTATGACCCCACCGAGGGGACCGTCTCGGTCGATGGCGCTGACGTGCGCGAGGTCGACGTCGTATCGCTTCGCTCCGAGATTGCCTTCGTCGCCGACGACAGCTTCCTTTTCACCGCAAGCGTCGCCGAGAACATCGCCTATGCCCACCCCGAGGCGAGCCGGGACCAAATCGAAGCTGCGGCCCGTCGTGCCCAGGCCGACGCCTTTATTCGCGAGCTGCCCGAGGGCTATGAGACAAGGGTTGGCGAGCGAGGTCTGACGCTCTCAGGAGGACAGCGCCAGCGCATTGCAATCGCGCGAGCCCTGCTTGCCGATCCGCGGATCCTGATTCTCGACGACGCCACCTCTTCGGTTGACGCGCGAACCGAGGCGGCGATTAAAACCGGCCTGAGGGAGGCGATGGCGGGGCGCACCACCGTAATCATCGCCCACCGACTCTCGACAGTCTCCCTGGCTGATGAAGTGGTCGTCATGGACGCGGGGCGAATCGTCGACCGTGGAACTCATGAGGAGCTCCTGCAGCGCTGCGGATTCTACGTCGAGATCGCCGAGCATGGACTCGCGGACACGGTCTTTTTGCAGCGCGACCTTGAGCATCGGGAGCCGATGGCCCAGCTATGAGCGCGGCGGACAAAGACCGAAGCGGGAGCGCCAAGGAGGATCGGCGTGGGGGAAGCGGCGCCGATCAGGACGAGGCCGTTTCGTCGCCCGACCTCACCCCAATCCTGCCCGGCTCCGAGCATGGTCCGGGCGATAACGCCCCCAGGAACGTCTACCTTCTGTTTAAGTCGTTGTGGAAACTGATTCGCGGCGAAGATCAGCGGGCCCGCAAGGTGCGCTGGATGATCAGGTTGCTCCGACCCTATCGCGGGCGGATGACCCTGATGTTCATCGCCTTGCTGATCGAGACCGGCGCCGGACTCGCCCCCCCCTACCTCGCCGGCCGCGCGATCGATGCCGGGATAAAGACCGGCAACCTGAGCGCTTTGAACCTCACCGTCGCCGCCTTTGTCCTCGCCGCCGTCCTCTACGCCGTCGGCACCTACGCCGAGACCTACCTGGTCGGCTGGGTCGGCACCCGGGCGCTGCAGGATCTGCGCGAACGCCTCTTTTCCCACATCCAATCGATGTCGATCGGGTTCTTTACCCGCCGTAGCCCAGGAGTTCTGATCTCGCGCATCACCAATGACGTCGAGGCGCTGAACCAGCTCGTCACCGATGGGGTCGTGACGATGTTTTCCAGCACCCTGACCCTGGTCGGGGTCGTCGTCATCCTGCTATTCCTCGACGTCAAGCTGGCCTTGGTCACATTTCTCACCTTCCCCCTGCTGGCTATCGCCAGCCTTGTCTTTCGGATTGTCTCAGCCGGCGCCTACCGAGCAACGCGGGAGCGAATCGCCGCCGTCACCGCCTATCTGCAGGAGACGCTGAGCGGGGTGCGGGTCGTGCGCAGCTTTGGCCAGGAGCCCAGGCACGAGGCGGTGATGACGGACCTAAACGAGCAAAACCGGGCGATCAATATGCGGACGGTATACCTCAACGCCGCCTACTTCCCGGCGGTCGAAATGCTAGCCGCGGTGGGCACCGCGGTGATTCTCCTCTACGGCGGCAGCCAGGCGATCGAAGGCGCGATTCAGATCGGCGTGGTGGTCTCCTTCGTCGGTTACCTGGTCACGTTTTTTGAACCGATCCAGGAACTCTCCCAGCTCTACACCACATACCAACAGGGAATGGCCGCGCTAGACAAGATCTTTGACCTGCTTGAGACCAAGCCAGACATGGTCGATGCAGCCAAGGCGATTGATCCCGGAACGCTGCGCGGGGAGATCGAGATGGAAGGGGTCTCATTCGCCTACGCCGAGGATGCCCTGGCTCGGGAGCAGCGCGGTGAGCAGATCGAGTGGGCGCTGCGGGAGGTCGACCTCCACGTGCCCCCTGGGCAGACCCTCGCCCTGGTCGGTGCGACCGGCGCCGGTAAGTCGACCTTCGCCAAGCTGGTGGCGCGCTTCTATGATCCTCAGAAGGGCCGGGTCGAGGTTGACGGATATGATCTGCGCGGCGTCCAGCAGCGGGCCCTGCGCCGCCAGCTGGGGATCGTCCCCCAGGAGGGATTCCTTTTTTCTGGGAGCGTGCGGGAGAACATCGCCTTTGGACGCCCTGGGGCAAGCCTCGAGGAGATCGAAGACGCGATCGACACGGTGGGGGCCACCGATTTCGTCGCCGCGCTGCCTGAAGGCATCGAGACTCAAGTCGGGGAGCGCGGGGTGACGCTGTCGGCGGGTCAGCGCCAGCTCGTCGCCTTTGCGCGGGCGCTTTTGGCCGAACCGCGGATTCTGATTCTCGATGAGGCAACCTCCAACGTCGACGTGCGGACCGAGAAAACAATCGAGCGCGGGCTCGAAAGGCTCTTGAACGGGCGCACCGCGATTGTTATCGCCCATCGCCTCTCGACAATTCGCCGAGCCGGCAAGATCGTCGTGCTGGAAGGCGGAAGGATTGCCGAGCAGGGCCCTCACGAGGAGCTGATCGACGCCGGGGGCCCCTACTCGCGTCTGTATGGGGCCTGGGCGCAGTCCTCTGCCGCCTAGCTAGCCGGGGCCGATACCGCCGGATCCACTCCCACCACCGCCGCCGCCGCCGCCCCCACTGCTGCCCCCACCCGAGGGCGCCGGGGCTCCTTCGGCACCGCCGGCATTGCCGGGGTTGGGTGCCGCTTCGGCTTCCGGTGTCGCCGCGGGGGCAGCCGGGGTACTCGTGGCTGGAGTGGTGGCGGTTGAAGAAGAAGAGCTGGAGCCAGAGGAGGAGGAAGTGCTCGACCGCGGCGCTGGCGCACGGGGCCCTTCACTGCATTTTTTGAAACCATAGGCCTGGGCCGCAGATTGGAAAGCGGTGAGGGCCGACGTGGCGCTGGTCTCGGCGGCGCTCAGGGCACCGCTATCGCTTCGTTCATTGGCGAGTTTGGCTTCCCCCTCTGCCTTGGAGAGCGCTTCAGCGGCGGCGATCACCTGCCTGTTGCCGCCACCTTCGGGCGATTCCAGGCCCTTCAGGCTGCTTGCCATTCCCGTGTAGATTTCTGCGACCTGCCCCACCTGGCTGGAGGAAGAAGAGGACGCAGAGGAGCCGATCGAGCCGACGGCCGCATTCACCTCGGCGCAGATCGCATCTCCCTGCGTGATGTATTCGGCCTTGCTGATCGCAGCGGTTGTCGGCGTTGAGGCCACCGAGGCCGTCGTGGCGGTCGATCCGCCACCACCACCGCCGCAGCCGGTGATTGCAACAGCCGCGATCGGCAGCGCGATCAGATGAATCCGTGGTCTCATCCCGTTCGCGACGCTAGCAGAGCGATTCGACACTGTGGGAGCGAAGGACCCGGCCCCTCCGCGCCTCGCGCCGTTCTGTCGTTCAGCTGCCCACCCGGATCGGGCTTGGCGGCGGCCCCTCGCGTAGCAAGACCGCGAGCCTGGCCGCTAGGTCCTGGGGCACAAGCTCCTCGGTCGCGCTCGCCAGTTCAGACACGCTCCACCAGCGAGAGGCGGTCAGTTCGACCCTCTCGCTCTCCGACATGGCGCCGGTGTCGGGCTCAAAATGCGCCACCCGCGCCAGGAACCAGCGCTCGCGCTGATCCCATCTGATACCACGCCAGGTTAGGACATGGCGGCGCTGCCAGACCTCGGGACCCAGATCAAGCGGCGCCAGCCCCGTCTCCTCAGCGACCTCGCGCTGCGCCGCTTCACGGGCATCCTCGCCCTCGTGCAGGCCGCCTCCGGGTGGAAACCAAAAGACCTCTCCGGTCTCGGCTCGCTCAGCACGAAAGAGCAGGAGCCTCTCCCGCTCATCGAGCAAGAGCACCCGCGCCGCCCGACGCAACCTCAGTTCCTCGACCATCGCCATAAGCTAGCCGCCAGGAAGGCGAAAGGCAGGATGAAAAGGCGAAGAGAGGTCACCAGGCGAACCTGCCCAGCGAACCTCAGCAGATGTTCTATGCGGGCAGGCTCAGGGAGTCAGCCCGGGACTGGTCTTGATTGCAACCGAGGTCCCCGCGGGCCTGACCGGAGCGATCGCAATTCTCACCCGCTGATCACCGCGTCTCGCCGTGAAGTCCCCGTCATAGCCCGAGGTTTGGGTGGAGACGATGGTCCAACCTCCCGCGAGCAGAGCCTTCGCATAAAAACGGGTGACCGCCGGCACCAATGAAGAGGTGACCAGCCGCAGATGACCGGGCGCCTTGGTGATCAACCGCGAGGGCTCAAAGCTGGGAAGCGGGTCGGTACCCCGCGGTTTTACCGAGCTGCTGGCCGGGTGCGCCGCGGCCTGGTTTGGCGTGCCCGTCGCCGCCGTACTCTGCGTCGAACCTCCGCCGCTTGAACCGCAGGCCGAGAAGGCGACACAGAGCATCACGAGCGCAACCCCAAGTTGCAATTTCTTCACGCCGAGGATCCGCAGCACCGAGCGGTCAGGCCGCGTCCCCGCGCCGGCGTAAACGATTGCCCCCGCCGTGCCCGCTGGCGCCAGCTGCCATGGTCGACTCCCGAAGCGAGGGACTCGCACCAGGCGGTGCGACCACGCTCCGGATTCGATCCGCCTCGCTGGTCGGCCGAAGGTATTTCTGGGCGCCGGGCGGTGATATTTCCAAGCTGCGGCCCAGGGATTTGAACCCCGACTACCTCGTCCAGAGCGAGGCGTGCTGCCATTACACCAGGCCGCAGGGAGAGGTAGCAGGATAAACCAGGGCACGGAGCCCGATCAGCCGCCGATCTGTGAGAGATCGCTATCGGGGTCGATGATCTTGGCGGTGAGGTCGGAGACGTCCACCCGCTCCACGAGCAGCCTCCTTGCCTCGGCCAGATCCTCAGGACGCCCGACACTGAGCGCGCCATCCACGATGCCGTCCTTGAGATAGAAGACCGAGAATTTGCCGTCTCGGTCACCGCGCCAGAGCTCTTGGTCCCAATCTTTGGCCGGGCCGACGTACTCGAGGCTCGCCCAATCTGCGAGGTCGCTGAAGAAATACGGAACCACCTCATAGTCGAGGTCCTCACCAAGCATGTTGTGGGCAACGTGCATGCCCTGCTGCATCGCCACGTCCCAGTGCTCAACCCGCAGGCGCCGCCCGTGCACAACGCTCTCATACGAACAGCAGTCCCCGGCCGCGTAGATCTCGGCAGCCGAGCACTGCAGCTTCGAATCGCAGAGGATTCCATCCTCGACCTCCAAGCCGGCCCGCTGCGCGAGCGCCACATCGGGGCGGACACCGGCACCTACGACTACCGCATCACAGGGAATACTGAGACCGCTTTTCATCACCACGGCCTGGACCCGGCCATCGCCCTCAAAGGCCTCCAGCTCCTCGCCGCCATAGACGGTGACTCCGTGCGACTCGATCAAGTTCTGAAACCAGCGCCCGACCTCCTCGCCAAAGGTCCGCGACAGCGTCACGTCCTCCATCATCAGCATCGTGCATTTAGCGCCAATCGCGGTCAGCGAGGCGGCAACCTCGGTCGCGATGTAGCTGCCGCCGATTAACACGACGTGCTTTGCGGCCCCGGCCTCCGACCGGATCGCGTCGGCATTGCCGAAGGCGCGCAGGTAGTGGATTCCCTCATTCTCGGCTCCCTCGACCCGCAGGATGTTGACCAGCGCCCCGGTAGCAAGCAGCGCCTTGGCAAAGGCAACCTCCTCCCCACCCTGCAACAGCGCCGTGCGCGCCTGCGAATCGAGTGACATCACGTTGCGGGCACTCAGCAGCTCAACTCCATGTTGCTCATACCACGCAGGCTCATGCACGTAGGCGTCCTGGCGCGCCGCCTGGTTGCGGAGATATTCCTTCGACAGTGGCGGGCGTTCATAGGGAGGCTCAGGCTCACGCCCGACCAAGACAATCGAACCCTTGGCTCCGCGCCTGCGCAATTCGGCCGCGCAGTGCGCTGAAGCCATGCCGCCGCCGACCAGCAGGTAATCGACCTCCCGATCAGCCACCGTTGCTACCTGCGCTTCCCTCCGGCCCAAACAGCTCCTTGAGGTCATCCTCCCTGCCCGGATCGAGCACGGCCAGGACCTCGTCGCCGACCTCAAGCACCGTGTCGGGTCCGGGTACAAACCCCCTGCCGGCGCGCAGGACCGAGATCAGCAGGCTGCCTTCGGGCATTTGCAGATCACCCACCCGACGCCCGGTGACTCCGGAATCCTGACCGAGCAACATCTCGATGATCTCAAGCTGCTCTTCTTGCAGGTCGAGCAGATGGACCAGCCCGTACTCGGGCACCTCGTGCTCGAGCAGCCGCAGGATCAGGTCGGTGGCCGACACCGATGGCTTGATGTTGAGCAGATCGAAGTGCTGGCGGTTGCGGGGGTTGTTGACGCGGGCAATCACCCGATCAACCAGATACTTCTCGCGGGCGACCTGACAGATAAGCATGTTGTCCTCGTCGTCGCCGGTAACGGCGATCATCATGTCAGCGCGCTGGATGCCGGCCCGCTCCAAGACCCAGAGCTCCGACGCGTCACCGTAGGAGACATTGTGCTCCAGCTCCTGCTCAACCGTCAGGTAGCGACGGCGATCACTCTCGATAACGGTCACCTCGTGATCCTTCTCGAGCAGCTCGCGAGCCAGGTTCCAGCCGACCTTGCCCGCTCCAACGACGATTATGTACATGGAGCGTCCGTTCTCCTTGCGCTCAGGCGGCTGCCGCCGAGTCGCCGCCACCGTCGCGCTTGGCGCCGCCGCTGACTGCGTTTTCCAGCATGTCGATCGCGACCCGGGTCGGGCAGACCGTATGCAGACCCTGGCGCTGGTACCACTCGGCCCGCAGGGGATCGAGTACTCGCGCGATTACGGTCGGCACCCGGTAGCGGCGTTGGGCTATTTGGGCAATGATGATGTTGGTGTTATCGCCATCGGTCGAGGCGATGAAGGCATCCGCGGTTTCGATTCCAGCAGCGATCAGGGCCTCTGTCTCGAGGCCGGCGCCCACCGTAAAATGCCCACCGAGATCCTCCCAGCCCTTCTCAAGGCCGACCTCGAGACGGGCGTGGGACTCCGGATCCTCGTCGAGGCAGGAGACCTCGTGACCCTCGCGCAACATCGCACGCGCCACGGAGGAGCCAACCCGGCCGCAGCCGACGATCAGGATGAACATGGGCCGGATACTAGTCGGCCGCTGTGGCCTGGGCGGTCGGCTCGGCGAGCGCCTCAGGCGGTGCCGTCAGCAGGACCCGACAGGGGGCTTTCTTTAGCACGTACTCAGTCGCGGCTCCAATCTCGGCCGGCTTGCTCGAGCCAATACCACCAAGCCTCGCACCTCCCCTGATGCGAGTCGGCGCCTCACCCCCGACGACGATTGCTTCGGCCCCCCTGCGCCGCGCCGCCTCCACGATCCCGGCGCCAACGCTACGGGCGCGAACGACCTCTGCGCTAACCGCAACGTCCTCATACTCCTCGCCGACGTCTTTGGCTCGCGCCAGAGCCTGCCGCGCTTCCTGCTCGCGCTCTGGCGGTAGCGCCGCATCTAGCGCCAGCGTCAACGGAACCTCGACAACGTAGACGAGCTCGAGGCGCGAGCCGTCCCCGGCGCCGCCGCTCTCCTCCTGTTCGGCGGCGACCAAACGCCCCGCCGTGGCGACTATGTCGTCATCGAGCTCGGTTCCAAAAACAGGCACCAAGATTGTCCGAAAGGCGACCTCGGGCATCTGCTTGCTGAGCGCCTGCTCCGTTACCGAGACCCGTTCGGTTAGCGTCGTTTCCTCAAAGACCTTGCGATAGATGACGTAAAAGACCAACCCAAATACCATCCAGGACAGGCCGACCCAACGCGCCACGTCATGGTAGGCAAGCACGCTGAGAAAGGCCAGAGCACTGATCAGGGCGGCGGCGATCGCTGGAACCGGGAGGCTCGAGCCGCGCCAGCTCAGATTCCACGGAATTCGAAACGGTCGCTCTCGGTCGGGGTCAATCACCCGGAGTCGGATGATCGAGAGGTGCGCAATCGTGATCGCCAGGGTGGCCCCAAAGGCGTAGATGCTCGCCAACAGATTGATGCTGGTCGGGGCGACGAGGCCGATCGCTATCAGGCCCGAGATCGCGATCGCGACATAGGGCGTCGCGTGCGGTTTGCTGAGCTTGCCCAGCCAGCTCGGGATCTGGCGGTTGATCGCCAGCGTGTAGATGTGGCGAGAGACGCCTAGCATCGAGATGCTCGCCGCCCAAAACAGCACCGGAGTGGCGACCAGGGCCACCATCCAGCGCATCGCCTCAGCAAGTCCCGCAGGGTGAAATGAGGAGACCACCCCCAGCACCGGGGCGTCGATGTAGCGGCCACCCAGGGCGGTATGCGGTCCATGGGGCCCGGCCACAACTGGCACCGCCATCAGCGCGATTGCCGCCATCCCGGCATAGACCAACGGCACCGCGACCGCGCCAAGGGAGACGATCCGTTTCAGGTCTCGAGGTGCGACGTCGATGTCGGGGGCGAGGTCTGAAGCGGCCTCGATTCCAGCGTAGGCGAGCATCGCCACAACGGCGGCGTAAACCGTGTCCTTGAAGCTCGGACTCGTAAACAGGTTGATCTGAGCGGTGAGGCGGTCCGGATGCCAAACGGCGACCACGCCGACGGCGATCACCGCGAGCTGCAGACCGAGGTCAGCGAGAGCCAGCACAGCGACCGAGCGCTGGCGCCCGCGCCCGGTCACGTTGAACACGTTGAGCACACAAACGGCGATGATCACCAGGGCCGCGACCCCGATCTCCCATCCCGGCTTGCCGAGGCTGGGAGAGATCGGCTCCAGGTAGTGGGGAACCGAAATCGCCGCGAGGGCAATCACGATCAGGTAATCGATCAAGATCGCCCAACCGGCGATAAAGGCGATCAGCTCGTTGAAGGCGTGGCGGGCGAAGCTCGAGGACCCACCCCGCTCCCGAAACATCGCGCCGCCCTCAACGTAGCTCAGGGTCGTCAGGCCGAAGAGGAGGCCGGCGGCGAGGAAGATCAGCGGGGTGAGTCCGAGACCCCGGTTGGCAACGACTCCGAGCGCGAAATAAATTGAGAACCCGACGGCCGAGTAGGCCGCCGCGAACAGCCAAGGGACTCCCAGTCCGCGCCGAAGCAGCGGCTCCGAGCGCGGGCGATGCGGATCGCTCATGGAGAAAGGTGTGCGTGAGGCCTGAGCCGAAGGCCCAGAGCTCGATCGACCCCGACGCCCGGCGCGGCCCTCACCTGCCGACCCGCGAGGCCGCCCAAAGTCGCCCTGCTCCGACCGCGGCAAAGGCGACTCCCATCACCACCCCGATCGACAGCGGTCCTCCACCGGCGAGCAGAGTGCTCGTCAATAGCACCAGGCCAACCGCCAGGAAGACGAAAGAAAAGGCTCGCACCGAGCCGCGGTATATCCCCTCTGGCGATGCCATCGACCGTAATTTTAGGCTGCCCGTTGAACGTGGGCGCGGACCAGCTCCGCCGGGGAGGCGCAGCCACAGAGCGCGAGCGCCAGCTCCAGCTCAGCCTTTAGGAGCTCGAGCACCCGGCGCACGCCGGCCTCACCGTCCACGGCGAGACCCCAGAGCGCGGGGCGACCGATAAGCACCGCCTCGGCCCCAAGCGCGATCGCAGCGGCGACGTCGGTGCCGCGGCGCACCCCGCCGTCGACGAGCACTGGGGTGCGTCCCTCGACTGCTTCAACCACCTCACCCAGCGCCTCGGCGCTGGCCAGAACACAGTCGAGCTGGCGGCCGCCGTGGTTGGAGACGACCACCGCCGCGGCACCGTGCTCGACGGCAAGCGCCGCGTCCTCACTGGTCAGCACCCCCTTGACCACGACAGGCAGGCTGCATTCCGTGGCCAACTGCTCGAGGTCGGCCCAGCTTAGGGCCGGATCCAGAAGCGCAAACGTCTCCTCGATCGTGACCTCACGGTCCACCCCGAGGGCCGCCCTGACGCTGGGCACGCCGAGTCCCTCAGGGATCCTGAAGTTGGTGCGGAGGTCGCGCTCACGACGCCCGCCACGAGGTGCATCGACGGTGATCACGATCGCCTCAAAGCCGGCGTCGATCGCCTCCTCGATCAGCGCCCGCGTCAGGGCCCTATCCCGGAAGCAGTAGAGCTGAAACCAAAGCCTCGCGGTTGGCGCCGCGGCCGCAACCTGACTCGGGGTTGAGGTGGCCAGGGTCGAAAGGCACATCACCACCCCCGAGTCGGCCGCTGCGCGGGCCATCGCAAGCTCACCCTCGGAGTCGACCAGCCGCTGATAGGCAACCGGGGCAATCAGGACCGGCATCGAGGAATCGGCCCCCAGCACCTGGGCTGCGGTTTGCACCTGACCGGCACCGGTCAGGATCCGCGGTCGCAGCCGCCACCTCCGCCACGCCTCAACGTTGTCACGCAGCGTTACCTCGTCGCAGGCCCCGCCGGCGAAATAACCCAGCGTTCCCGCCTCCAACCCCTCAGCGGCAAGCCGCTCGAAGTCAGCGAGGTTGATTGGCGGCGCGGGGCTCAGAAGTGAACGATTGGAATGATCAGGATCGCGACGATGTTTGCGACCTTGATCATCGGGTTGATCGCCGGTCCGGCGGTGTCCTTGTAGGGGTCGCCAACGGTATCGCCCGTAACCGAGGCAGCATGTGCCTCAGAGCCCTTGCCGCCATGGGCACCGTCCTCGATCAGCTTCTTGGCGTTATCCCAGGCGCCACCACCGGCGGTCATCGAGATCGCGGCAAAGAGGCCCACGACGATCACCCCAATCAGAAGACCGCCGAGCGCGTTGACGCTCAGCAAGCCGACCACAACCGGCACAGCGATTGGGATCAGGGCGGGCAGAATCATCTCCTTTTGGGCCGCTGCGGTGACAATCGCGACCGTTTTGCCGTACTCGGGTTTCTCGGTCCCCTCCATGATCCCGGGGTGCTCGCGGAACTGTTTGCGGACCTCCTCGACCACCTGCCCACCGGCTCGCCCGACCGCCTCGATGGCCAGGGCGACGAACAGGTAGACCATCATGCCGCCGAGGATCAGCCCGATCAGCACTTCGGGGCTGGTCAGGTGAAAGAGGGAGTTGAGGTCATAGCCCGGAGGTGCGTGGCCGCTCAATTCGCTTTTGAAGGCGGCGAACAGGACCAAGGCCGCGAGGGCGGCCGAGCCGATCGCATACCCCTTGGTCACGGCCTTGGTCGTGTTGCCGACCGCGTCGAGCGGATCGGTGACATTGCGGACGTCTTCGGGAAGATCGGCCATCTCGGCGATGCCCCCCGCGTTATCGGTGATCGGTCCAAATGCATCAAGCGCGACGATCAGCCCGCAAAGCGAGAGCTGTCCCATCACCGCGACGCCGATCCCGTAGACGCCGGCCAACTCGTTGGCCCCAAGAATCGCAAGCGCGATCACAAGCGCCGGCGCAGCCGTCGCCTGGAAGCCCTGGGCCAGGCCCTGGATGATGTTGGTCGCATGACCGGTCTCTGAGGCCCTGGCAATTGTGCGGACCGGGCGAAACCTGGTTGAGGTGTAGTAGTCGGTGATCACAAACAAGAGGGCCGTAACGGCGACGCCGATCACCGCGCAGAGCCAGAGATCAGTCGTGGTCACGGTCTTTGCGGCGGTGCTCAGACCAAGCCGCACGGGGTCGCTCATGAGCCACTTGGTGATCGGATAAAAAGCGGCGATTGAGAGAATTCCAGAGACGATCAGGCCCTGGTAAAGCGCTCCCTCGACCCGATCTGACTTGGTCCGAACCGAGAGCGCGCCGATGATCGAGGCGATGATCGCAACCCCGCCGATCACCAACGGAAAGATCGCCACCTGGCGAGCGAAAGCACCGCCGGAGCCGGTGAAGGTGAGCACACCGAGCAGCATCACGGCAACCGTGGTGACGGCGTAGGTCTCAAACAGATCAGCGGCCATCCCTGCGCAATCGCCGACGTTGTCGCCGACGTTGTCGGCGATCACGGCCGGATTGCGGGGATCATCCTCGGGAATTCCCGCCTCCACCTTGCCGACCAAATCCGCACCGACGTCGGCCGCCTTGGTGAAGATGCCGCCACCCAATCGAGCGAATACGGAGATCAGAGAGCCACCGAAGCCGAGGCCGATCAGCGCATCGACGGCCTCCTTGTCGGTGCTCCCGGTGATGATCAGAATCCCGTAATAGCCGGCGACGCCAACGAGGGCAAGACCGACCACCAAAAGGCCGGTTACCGAGCCGCCCTTAAAGGCGGCGTCAAGCGCTGGCGGTACGCCGCCCCGGGCCGCCTCCGCAACGCGCGCATTGGCCCGTACAGAGAGGTTCATTCCAATGAAGCCAGCCGAACCCGAGAGAAAGCCCCCGAAGACGAACCCGATCGCGGTCTTGTAATCCTGGAGGATCCAGAGCAAGATCGCGATCGGCACCGCGACCGCCGCGATGATCGTGTACTGACGCGTCAGGTAGGCCTTGGCCCCTTCCTGCACGGCGCCCGAGATTTCCTGCATCAGCTCGTTGCCCGGCGATTTCGCGAGCAAGCGCTGCGTGATTACCAATCCATACACCACCGCTGCCCCCGCGCAGACGAGCGCGACGACAACCCCATAATCGGTCAAGAACTTGGTCAAGTTAGGTTCCTCCGGCTGGTTTAGCGGCGCGGGAGTCTATATGCGACCGCGGCAGCCCCGTCCCGCGGCCGGCGACTAGGCTGGTTTCGCCGCTGGCTCGGCGCCCGTGTAGGTGTTCTTTGTCTCCTCCACCGAGGTGCGATAGATGTCCTCGATCGTCGCTCCGGCCAGCAGCGCCTCGCGTGCCCGCTGGGCCCCGTTTCGCTGCGGCCACTCAGGCTCGATCCCGAGTCTGGCGCGGGCCGGCACCGTCCACTCGAGGACGCGATCGAGCTCGGCCCGGGTCTCCACCTCCTGCCCGCCGCCGCGGAAGTCGATCATCCGACCATCCATCCCGTGGCGAATCGCCCGCCACAGGTTCTCCTCGATCTCGCGGTCGGCCAGCGGCTCCACGCCGCCGCCGTAGCCGTGCTGATCAAAATCAAGCGCGGCCTGGGCGATGCATGCGGCGATCAGCCCGGCCAGGGCAAATGACTCCTCCCCCCGCGTCTGCGCATCGCAGATCCGCACCTCGACCGTCCCGAAATGGTGGTGGGGGCGCACGCTCCACCACAGCTGGGTGGACTCGACAATTGAGCCGCTGCGCTCGAGCATCCCGACGAACTGCGCGTAGCGATCCCAATCGCCGAACTGGGAGGGCACGCCGCAGCGTGGGAATGTGCGGGTGAAAATCTCGGTGCGAACCGTGTGCAGGCCGCTGTCGCGATGGTCGAGAAATGGCGAGTTCGCCGAGACCGCCAGCAGCAGCGGCAAGAGCTCGCGGATCCGATCGCAGACGGCGATCGCACGATCGGCACCCCTGACACCCATGTGCAGGTGGGTGCTCCAGGTGTTATTGCGCTGGGCCACCCAGCCGAGGTCGTGCCTGAGCCGGCGGTAGTGCGGCGTATCGATGATCCGCTGGTCGAGGTAGCTGGCCCAGGGATGGGTGCCCATCGCCCCCAGCGCCAGCCCCATCGCGCCGGCCAGCTCAAACAATCGGTCTCGGCGCTGACGCTGGCTTGCAATTGCCTCGGCGAAGCTGAGCGCCCGCCCTGAGCGGATCTCTATCTCGGAGGCGATCAGCTCACCGGCGGCGGATTCGTCTAAGAGCGGATCGGCCTGGCAGGCAGCGTAGAGCTGCTCAAATCGATGTTCCAGCTCCAGCGTCGCCGGATCGAGGATCGCGAACTCCTCCTCGAGCCCCACCGTGAAGTCGGTTGAGGACTCGAATCTCTCGCGAACGAGGTCGAGATCGAGGGACAAGGATCAGGCGAGGTAGAAGTAGAGCGCGTAGAGCAGATCGACGGCCGGGCTGGAGGTATGAACCGTCACCTCCGGCGGCACTTGAAGCAGTTGCTCGGAGTAATTGAAGATGATCTTGACCCCGGCCTCGACGAGGCGATCGGCGACCCCCTGGGCGGCGCCGGCGGGGACGGCGAGCACCCCGACCACGATTTCCTCCGTGGAGACGACGGCCTCCAGATCGCTGAAGTCGCGCACCGCGAGCCCCCCGACCTCGGTGCCCAAGACGGCGGGATCGACGTCAAACATCGCGACGATCTGGAACCCGTGATCGGCAAATATGTCGGAGCTGGCGATCGCCTGGCCGAGGTTTCCGGCCCCGAATAGGGCAATATTGTGCTGTCCGGAGGTGCGCAGGATCTTGCGAATCTCGCTGACCAGCGAGTCGACGTTGTAGCCAACGCCGCGCTTGCCGAACTTCCCGAAGCCCGAGAGGTCGCGGCGGATCTGGGTCGGGTTGATGTGGGTGTACTCCGATAGTTCCTGGGAGGAAATCGTCTCGCGGCCCATCTTGCGGGCCTGGGTCAGGACCTGCAGATAGCGCGAGAGCCGCGCCGCCACCCCGAGCGAGAGACGCTCTGGGTCGATGATCAGCTCCTCGGCCATCTCACGCTCCTCGATTAGCGGCTCCATCGCCGCCCACGATACCGAGCCTTGAGCGCAGCCCGGTTTCGTCGAGGGCAAGCTCAGAGACAAACTCGCCATCGACCTCGACCACCGGGATCCGCTCCAGGTACCGGCGCAGCAGTCGCTCGTCGCTCTCGATGTCGATCTCGCGCAGCTCAAAGCGATAGCCGGTCAAGCGCAGCGCGAGGATCGCTTCGACTGCCTGCTCACAGAGGTGGCAGCCCGGTCGCGAGTAGACGATCACCTCGCTCATATGGCCAGGCTCGCCCGATCGCTGGCAAAGGCGTCATAGGCCAGATAGTCGGGGTAGGGGATCGGGTCCGCGTAGCAAGCAGCGGCGCCGATCATCGCCGCGTTGTCGGTGCAAAGCTCGGGGGGGACGAGCTTCAGCCTCAGGCCTCGCTTCAAACAGAGACTGGTGACCGCGTCGCGCAGGGGGCCGTTTGCCGCCACCCCCCCACCGAGGGCCACCGCTTCCCAATCGGCTCCCGCGAGGCCGCGCTCAAGCTTTGCGACTAGCTGGCCGACGAGCGCCGCCTGAAAGGAAGCGGCCAGATCGGCGCGGCGCTCCGCGAGCGTGCTGGGGTCAAGTTCGCGGGCACGGTAGACCAGCGCCGTCTTCAGGCCGCTGAAGCTGAAATCGAGTCCCGGATCACGGCTCATCGCCACCGGCAGCTCGAATGCATTGGGGTCGCCGGCCTTGGCGAGCGCCTCGAGGGCGGGGCCACCGGGATAGCCCAGCCCGAGCAGGCGAGCGGCCTTATCGAAGGCCTCACCCGCCGCGTCGTCAAGGGTCTGACCCAAAACCGCGTGGCCCCGGTGATCGTCCACAGCAGCCAGCAGCGTGTGCCCGCCGCTGGCGATCAGGCAAAGGAAGGGGGGCTGCAGCGGTTCGGGCTCGAGAAAATTGGCCGCAACGTGTCCCTGCAGGTGCCCCACCGCAATCAGCGGCAGGCGGCCCGCCGCGGCGATTGCCTTGGCGCTGGTGACGCCGATCAAAAGGGCGCCGATCAGGCCCGGGCCGGTGGTGACCGCGACGGCCTCAAGCTGTTCGAGCGAGACCCCTGCCTCGGTCAGCGCAGCCTCGATGACCGGTGCGGTCAGCTCGAGGTGGTGGCGGGAGGCGATCTCGGGCACCACTCCCCCAAACAGCTCGTGGGCGGCGGCCTGAGAGGAGATCACGTTGGCGAGGACCCGCGGGCCGTCAAGCACGGCCGCACAGGTGTCATCACACGATGTCTCGATCGCGAGGATCAATCCAGCCACATGATCAGCGCGTCCTCACCGTTGTCGTGGTAGTAGCGGGGACGCAGACCGGCTGAGCGGAATCCAAAACGCTCATACATTGCGATTGCCGCGTGGTTGGAGACCCGCACCTCGAGCGTGAACGGAAGTTCTCCTCCTGCCTCGACCAGCAGGGTGGAGATCAACCGCGAGGCTACTCCGAGGCGGCGCCGATCGGGGGCAACGGCGACGTTCATGAGGTGCCAGACCTGGTCATATCGAGAGCAAACGGTGTAGCCGAGCAGCTCGTCTGCTGCGCAGGCCGCGAGGCACACCCCCGACGGCTTGGAGAGCTCAAGGACGAACATCGCAAGTGACCACGGTGTCGGAAAGGAGCGCCGCTCGATCGCAATCACCGCGGGCAGATCGCTGTAGGCAAGCCGCCTCACCCTGATTTCCTGGCTTATTTCACCCGGCTGTTTGGAAAGTGTCTCGCTCACGCCAACGCACCGCATCGGGGGGTCTCAGATAGATCGGGTCAAGCCGGCCGTCCGCCCCTGGCACCCGGTTTGCCGCAAGCGCGCAGATATGCCTTGCGGCGACTCGGTGCACGGGATCGGCGTCATCGGGAATCTCGACGCCCTGTCGGGCCAACTCTTGGCGAAATCGTAGCGCCCCCGACCCACCCGCAAGGGGTGGCCGCGGGAGCTGCCTCAGGCGCTCGAGGAGAGCCTCGGGCGCCCCGACCCCAGGCTCCCACAGCCGCTCACCATCCTCAGAGTAAAGCGCCGAGAAAACCTCGCCGCGGCGGGCATCAAGAAGGGCGAGGCAGGGGAGCTCCTCGCCGCCGCAACCGCGCAGCGCCCGCCCGATCGCGTCGAGGGTGCAGACACCGACGGTCGTGATCCCGGTACTGAGGGCCAAGCCGCGCGCCGTGGCGATCGCGATTCGAACCCCGGTGAAGGACCCCGGCCCGAGGCCAACCGCAATTAGGTCCACCGCCCCCCAGCCGCCGCTTGCCGCGACCGCCAGCTCGATCTGGGCTAGCAGCATCGAGGTGTGTCGAGGCTTGCCCTGCGGCGATAGGCCGATCAGCGACTCCCTCACCACCTCCTCGCCACGCGCGGCGCAGACGGTGGTGTCGGCGGTCGCGGTGTCAAAGCCGACGACGAGCAGCTGCTGCTACTTCCGCACGGTGAAGGCGTAGGAGCCAACCCGCTTGTGGGAGACGAACCAGGTCACCGTGTGCTTGCCCAGGTTATTGGAGGTGATCGGGTTCACGTAGAGGGTGCCCTGGGTCGCTTCCTGGCCCCGCTTGCAGAGGTTTTTCCCGGTTGGAAAGCGGACGCAAACCGCGTAGACGACGTTCGCGTTGAGGCTCTCAAAGAAGGCACCCTTTTTGCTCGACCGCGAGCAGGCGCGGGCGGGGGTGGCGTGCTGCGTCACGCCGCAGCCTACGTAGTGTTTGTAGGCCGCCGCCCCCGCCGTAGCCGGCGCTGCGACCGCCAGCAGCATGGCGATCCCCAAAACGGTCGCCGCCAGCGCCTTTGGTGACCTCATCGAACGCACTTCCCTTCTGGATCGAGTGTCGGAGTCGATGCTACAGCGCGGTTTCACATTTACAGAACACGGGAGCGAGTCCGTGGATGCGCCTGGTCCCGGAGTAGGGTGCACCTTCCTCGTCCGAAAGGAGACCCGAGTTGAGGCGAATTACCGAGCGGATGACGGCGCCCGTCGCGGTGCTGGCAATTGCGGCCGGCGCAATCATTCTGGCCGGCTGTGGCAGCACCTCCAACAACATCAGCAATCAGGTGACGCACGCCAAGGAAGAGGCCAACAAGGCCCTCGAACAGGGCCAAAAGCAGCTGAACAATGCGACCAACCAAGGGCAGAAGGCGCTCAAGGAAGTCCAAAACAAGGGCAACTCAACGATCAACCAAGCCCAGAAGGGGCTGAACAGCAACAAGGTAAGCAAGGAAGCGGAAAAGAAGCTGAACGAAGCAAAGGGCACCGCGAATGAAGCGATCGAAAAGGCCAAGGAACAGCTGAAGCACACAAATTATTAGCCTCAGCCCACCTCGACCAGGCGGCAATCCCCTCCCCCGTGGTGGAGCCGAACCTCGAGCGCCGATCGTTCGAGGCGCGGCTCCTGAGCGGGCCACTCAACGAAGGTGATCAGCTCGGGACCGAGGTAGTCATCGAGCAGCGCTGGGTCCTCACCCTCAAGGCCCTTCAATCGGTAGAGATCCAGGTGCGCGACGCCGAGCTCAGCTCCCTGGTAGCGCTGCCCGAGCGTAAAGGTCGGTGAGGTGACCGGCTCTTTGACCCCCAGCGCCCGACAGGCGCCGCGGATCAGCGTGGTCTTGCCCGCCCCGAGCTCACCGCGGACCAAGATCACGTCGCCGGGCCGAAGTCGAGCCGCAAATCGAGCCCCGAGTTCTTCGGTCTCAGCGCCAGAACGACTCTTGATCCGCTCCACCTGAACCTAGCCGAAGAGGTCGAGCTGATCGACGGCGAGGGTGGCTGAGGGTGGCCGCTCAGCGGCGGGCGCCGCCGGCGCTTCGCTGAGTAATTTCGGCAGGCGTCTGAAATCGCTTCGAAGCGCTTCCAAAACCCCAGTTGCCCGCAGCGCCGCTGCGGGGTGAAATAGCGGCATCAAAAAGACGGTGCGCCCACCCAACTCGTGGACTTGGGGGGTTCCATGCACCCTGGTGATACCGGCGCTATTTCCGCTCAAAAGCTTGGTTGCGAAGTTGCCCAGGGTGCAAACGACCCGCGGCTCGATCAATGAGATCTGCCGATAGAGATAGGGCCTACAGGCCTCGATCTCAAGCGGAAGGGGATCCCGGTTCGCGGGCGGCCTGGACTTGAGCACGTTGGCGATGAAGACGCCGTCTCGCCGCATTCCGATCTCTTCCAGCAATTGGTCGAGCAGCTTGCCGGCCCGACCAACGAACGGCAGGCCCTGGCGATCCTCCTCGGCGCCCGGAGCCTCGCCGACGAAGATCAGATCCGCGTCCGCCTTGCCCGCGCCAAAGACTGCCTTATCGCGGGTCTCGTGAAGTGGACATTTGGTGCACGCCTGAACCTGCTGGTAGAGCTCAACCAGGGCGGCGCGGCGCTCGGCCACGGTTGCACTCACCGAGGGGCGCCCTTCTTCGCGACTCGGGGCGGAGGGATCTCTCCGGCCGCACGCTTTGCTTTTGTCGCCGCGAGGCGCTCTTGGTGCGCGGCTTCGCGTTCACGGCGGACCGATTCATCGGATCGAACCCGAGCACCGCGTGGCTGACGAGCGGCTGGCGAGGGCACCGAGAGCAGCCTTCGGGTCTGCGCGGATCCACAAACCGGGCAGACCAGGCTCTCGGTCTTTGCCGGCACCAGTTCCTCAAAGCGAATCCCACAGCCCTCGCACTCGAACTCATAAATTGGCATCAGCGACCCGGATGGTTTGCCCAAGGATTGAAGTTTGCAAGCGCTCAAGCGATTTGGGTGGATTCTACGGCGGGGCGCCGGCGTGCAGCGCCCGGGCTCCGAATCAGCCCGCCGTGCTCCCCACCGAGGCTCCCAACCGCGCCGCCAGGGGGATCAATGCAGCAAACAGGCCCCCTGTTAGAGCCGAAAGCGGCGGCCAAACTTCTCAATCCAACCGGCGGCAGGAGCTTGACGGCGCCTGCTTTATAATCAGCGGAAGGCCGTGACCCCGAGGGCATGGACCAAATGGAAACCCAATTCGGCAACTCCTCGTCCTTTATCGACGATCGCGTCCGGGTCTTTCGATCCAAGGCCACGCTGCGCTCGGCGCTTGCCGACATTCGCCTGAAACCAGGAACGATCGGCCTGGTACCGACCATGGGGGCGCTGCATGAGGGCCACCTCTCACTGCTGAGGGCCGCCCGCGCCGAATGCGATCTGGTCGTCATGAGCCTCTTCGTAAATCCAACCCAGTTCGGCCCCGAAGAGGACCTCGACCGATATCCACGCGATGAGCGCCGCGATCTCGAGCTCGCGGCGCGCAGCGGAGTCGACTTTGTCTACGCGCCAGGGGCCACTGAGGTCTACCCCGAGGGCTTCTGCACCAGGGTCGAGGTCGACGGCCTCTCGGCGGTCCTTTGCGGTGATGATTCTCAGCGCGGCCCTGAGCACTTCCGCGGGGTCAGCACCGTGGTCGCCAAGCTCCTCAACACGATCCAGCCCGATCTCGCCTACTTCGGCCAAAAGGACGCGCAGCAGGTATCGGTAATCCGCCGCATGGTCCGCGATCTCGACTTTCCGGTCCGGATCCAGGTGCTGCCGACGGTCCGCGAACCCGACGGGCTGGCAATGAGCTCGCGCAACCGCTATCTCGATGAGGAGGATCGCCGCCGCGCCGCAGCTCTCTGGCGGGCGCTCGGCGCTGCTGAGCGGGCCGCCGAATCCACCGACCTCCAAGCGGCGCTCGCGGCGGCGCGAGATGAGTTGAGCGCAGCGGGGATTGAACCCGAGTACCTCGAGGCTCGCGACGCAGAGGACCTGCTGCCGGTAGCAGCCGTGAATGGACGACCCGTACTGGTGGCGGTCGCCGCCCAGATTGGCGGCACCCGCCTCATCGACAACATCTTGATCAACCCTGACTGAGGGGAGCCGAATGCAAAGACAGATGCTGAAGTCAAAGATCCACCGAGCAACGGTCAGCGACTGTGATGTCGACTACATCGGAAGCATCACGATCGACACAGAGTTGATGGCCAGCGCCGATCTGATCCCAAACGAGCAGGTTCACGTCTGGGATATCGATAACGGGGCCCGTTTTGTCACCTACGCAATCGAAGCCGAGGCCGGCTCTGGAACGATGCAGGTAAATGGCGCGGCGGCGCACCTGACGCGGCCGGGTCACAAAATCATCGTCGCCTCCTTCGGCGCTTATGACGAGAGCGACCTGGAGACCTATGCACCGCTCGTCGTGCACGTCGACGCTGATAATCGAGCCGTCGCGGTCGACAGCCGGCCGGAGGTTTTGCTCTCGTGAGCGGGGCCCTGGGTATTCGGCGCCCCGGGGCGGGGCGAGAGCGCGACGCGGTGACGCTCCCCGGCCTTGCCGAAATGAAGGCAGCGGGGCAGCCGATCGTGATGGTCACCGCCTATGACTATCCGTCGGCCTTGGTCGCGGAGGAGGCGGGCGTAGACATCGTCTTGGTTGGTGATACAGCTGCCATGGTGGTTCTCGGCTACCCCGGCACCGAGCCGGTCTCGATGGACGAGATGGTGATGCTCGGTAAGGCGGTTCGCCGCGGCCTCCGAACCCCCCTGATGGTCGGCGACATGCCGATGGGAAGCTATGAGTCAAGCAATGAGCTGGCGGTCCAAAATGCCCAGCGGCTGATCAAGGAGACCGGCTGCCAGGTGGTGAAGCTGGAGGCCGGGGGCACCTCGGTTGAGCGGGCAAGGGCGATCATCCGCTCGGGGATCCCGGTCATGGGCCACGTCGGCCTCACCCCGCAAACCGCCACCGCGCTAGGCGGGTACAAGACCCAGGGCAAGACCGCCAAGGGGGCGATCCAGCTCTGCGAGGACGCCCTCGCCCTGCAGTCGGTGGGTTGCTTTGCGATCGTATTTGAGGCTGTTCCCGCGGCGGTCACCCAAATGATTGTCGAGCGGATCGAGATTCCGACGATAGGCATCGGCGCCGGGCCAGCCACCAGCGGGCAGGTTCTCGTTTTTCACGACCTGCTCGGGATCACGACCGGCCGCACGGCGAAGTTTGTAAAGCGCTACGCCGAGGTTCACGAGCAGATGGTCAGGGGGATCCGAGCCTATGCCGGCGAGGTCCGCTCGCGCCATTTCCCCGAACCCGATCACGTCTACAGCGTCGAGCCGGCCGAGCTCGACGCGTTTAGAAACTACCTTGACCAGGAGAGCCTGGTTTCCCAAAAGGCCTGGGCCTGGGAGCCGCTCCCCTAGCCCGCCTCGGCCTATCGCCGCCGCGGCGGCCGTCGGCTCAAATGAGAGCACCGGGCGGTTCTCCACGCCCGCCCAGCTCAGGGGGTCTTCTCGCCACCTTTGCCGGACGGCGTGAGGAAATCAATTCGCGAAAGTTGCCTCGCCGGTGCGCCGGCGGCGATCGTGCCGGCGGCGATGTCGTGCGTTATCACCGAGTTGGCGCCGATCACGCAGCGCTCGCCGACCCTGACCCCACTCGTGATCACGCAATTGACGCCAAACCAGCAGTTGGAGCCGATCTCCACCGGGCCTTTGGTGGTGAAGCCCTGCTCGGTGATCGGCCTGCCCGGATCGTCAAAGCGGTGCTCGGCATCGCCGATGAAGCAGCCGTTGGCAAACATCACGTGATCGCCGATCACGACCCGATCGTAGGCGGCGATCATCGTGTTGCGGTTGAGGAAACAACCGCTGCCGATCTCAATCCGGGCATCCGCTGCGAGGGTCAGCCAGCAGCCCGGCTCAAGCAGCGTTGCTTGGCCAATCCTGAGCCGACCCTGATCCAGCGCCTCGAGCACCTCACCCTCGATCGGGGTGCGGATGAAAAACCCACCGTGGGCGGCGTGGCGGGCGAGCCGCAATCTGCGCAGGGGTTGGTGGTTGCGCTCATACCAGCGCCGCTTTGCCCACCAAAGCCTCCAACCAGCAGGGCCGCTCATACTTCTAGCTTTCCAGAGGCGCCCCCAGTAGGGTCAGCTCGCAAACTCGACGAGGAGGAAATCGAGCTTGGCCTCAGGCACAGACGGACTTCGGGGGGGAATCGACCTCGGCGGAACGAAGATTCAGGCCGCGATAGTCGACGTCAACGGCAAAGTGGTGGGCGAGTCTCGCCGACCCACCCCGCATCGGGGCGGCCCCGAAGACGTCGCCGATGAGATGGCTGCGGCGCTGAACGAGGCAGCCGAGAAGGCATCGCTTCGCGCCGCCGCCCTCGTCGGGATCGGGGTTGGTTCACCCGGTCACGTCGATGAGCAAACCGGGATCGTCTCCGGCGCCCGAAACCTCCCCGACTGGGAGGGCAGCTATCCCCTCGCCGAGGCACTCGCCACCCAGCTTGGCACCGAAATCCGCGTCGGCAACGACGTTGCGGTCGCGACCGACGCCGAGTTCCGCCTTGGCGCCGGCAGCGATTTCGAGACTCTGATCGGGGTCTTTTGGGGAACCGGCGTTGGCGGCGGATTGATCCTCGACGGCAAACCCTGGATCGGTCGGGGCGCCGCCGGTGAGATCGGCCACATGGTGATCGAGCGCGACGGAGCAAGGTGCACCTGCGGGCGAATCGGCTGCGTTGAGGCATACGCAGGGCGAGCGGCGATGGAAGCCGAGGCTCGGCGCCGCCACAAGGAGGGCACAAAGACCGACCTCTTCAAGCTGATGCACAAGCACGACCACGACCGGCTGACCAGCGGCATCTGGCAGCGTGCCCTAGATCACGGCGACGAGCTGGCCGAAACACTGATCGAGCGCGCGATCGGGGCGCTCGGCACCGGGATTGCCTCCGCCGTCAACCTGATCGATCCCGAAGCCGTGATCCTGGGAGGCGGCCTCGGGATCCGCTTCGGGGATCGCTACATGGACGATCTCAAGGCCGAGATGGCGAAGCACCTGTTCGTCAACGAGCGCCCTCCCTCGGTTCGGGTCGCCGCGCTTGGCGATCTCGGTGGCGCGGTCGGGGCATCGCTTTTGTTCGCCGAATCAAACGACTAGGCGGCAACCGGCTCGCGCGGCTTGCGGGCGCGTCGCTTCGGCTTGGGGACCTCGACCAAGGCTGCGAGAAAGCGCCCGGTGTGTGAGGCCTCAACCGCGGCGACCTCCTCGGGGGTGCCGGTGGCAACCACCTCTCCCCCCTCCTCCCCCCCTCGGGGCCGAGATCGATCAGCCGATCGGCGGTCTTGATCACGTCGAGGTTGTGCTCGATCACCACTACCGTGTTACCAGCGTCGACGAGGCGACCGAGCACATCGAGCAATCTCTGCACGTCGGCGAAATGCAAGCCGGTGGTCGGCTCATCGAGGATGTATAGGGTGGCCCCGGTGGCGACCTTTGACAGCTCGCTGGCGAGCTTGACCCGCTGTGCCTCCCCGCCGGAGAGCGTCGTCGCCGCCTGACCGAGGCGGATGTAGTCCAGGCCGACGTCGTGAAGGGTGCGCAGGCGTCGGGCGATCTTCGGAACGTTCTCGAAGAACTCGACCGCGTCCTCGACCGACATCTCGAGCACGTCGGCGATGCTCTTGCCCTTGAAACGCACCTCGAGCGTCTCGCGGTTGTAGCGCTTGCCGTGGCACTGTTCGCAGGGAACGTAGACGTCGGGCAAGAAGTGCATCTCGATCTTGATCTGGCCATCGCCGCGGCAGACCTCGCAGCGACCGCCCTTGACGTTGAAGCTAAACCGCCCCGGCTTATAGCCCCGGGCCCGCGCCTCCTGCGTCTGGGCAAAGAGCTGGCGGACGTGGTCAAAGACGTTTGTGTATGTGGCCGGATTTGAGCGCGGCGTGCGCCCGATCGGCGACTGGTCGATATTGATGATCTTGTCGATCTGAGCGAGCCCGTCGATCCCATCGTGGGCGCCGGGGCGCAGCTTGGCCTGGTGCAGGCGGTTGGCGATCGCGTGGTGGAGTGTCTCATTTACCAGGGTCGACTTTCCCGAGCCGGAGACCCCCGTGACGCAGCAAAATACGCCGAGCGGGAAGGCGACGTCGATGTCTTTGAGGTTATGTTCGCGCGCCCCCCGAACCAGCAGCGCCCCCCGCGGATCGCGGCGCTCGGTGGGGACCTCAATCCTGCGCTTCCCGGAGAGGTATTGACCGGTCAGCGAGGCGGAATCGCGAGAGACCTGGGCGGGGGTGCCCTCGGCGATCACGTATCCGCCGTGCTCGCCAGCCCCCGGTCCGAGGTCGACGAGGTGATCAGCGGCCATCATCGTCCCCTCGTCATGCTCGACCACGATCACCGTGTTGCCGAGGTCGCGGAGGCGGTCAAGGGTCGCGATCAGCTTTTCGTTGTCGCGCTGATGCAGGCCGATCGAGGGCTCATCGAGCACGTACATGACGCCGACCAGGCTCGAGCCGATCTGGGTCGCGAGGCGAATCCGCTGCGCCTCCCCGCCCGAGAGCGACCTCGCCGCGCGCTCGAGTGAGAGGTAGCCGATTCCGACGTTCTCAAGAAAGGCCAGCCGTTCGGAGATCTCACGCACGATCAGCCGTGCGATCGCACGCTCGGTCTCGGTCAGATCAAGCGCCGCGATCCAATCGCGCGCGGCGCGCGCCGACATCGCGCTGTACTCGGCGATGCTGATACCGCCGATCTTCACCGCAAGGCTCTCCGGGCGCAGCCGGGCTCCGTTGCATTGGGGGCACGGCTGCTCGGCCATATAACCCTCGATCCGCTCGCGATTGGTCTCGGAGTCGGTCTCCTCATAGCGCCGCTGGAGGTGGTTGACGAGCCCCTCAAAACGGACCCGATAGCTGCGCCGCCGGCCGAATCGATTTGAGTAGCTGACCAGGTGGCGCTCCTCTCCGGTCCCGTGCAGAAAGATCTCACGCTCGGCCTTTTTCAGCTTCCCCCACGGCCGCTTGAGGTCGACCCCATACTCCTCTGCGACCGCGGCTATCAATCGCCTCCAGTAGGCGGTGACCCCTCGGTTCCAGGGCTGCAGGGCACCCTCGGCGAGCGAGAGGGTCGGGTCTGGGACCACCAGTTCGGGATCGATCACGCGCTGGAAGCCAAGGCCATGGCAGCGCTCGCAGGCCCCGTGTGGAGAGTTGAAGGAGAAGATGCGCGGCTCCAGCTCGGGGATCGAGGTACCGCAGTTCAGGCAGGCGAACTGCTCGCTAAAGAGCAGCTGCTCGGGGCTTGCCCCATCGATTATCTCCACCTCCACCAAGCCGCCGGCCAACCCGGCGGCGGCCTCAACTGACTCCGAAAGGCGGCGCCGCAGATCGACCTTCATTACGAGCCGATCGACGATCACAGAGACGTCGTGTTTGAACTTTTTGTCTAGGCCGATCTCCTCGTCGAGGCGACGGAGCTCGCCGTCGACCTTGACCCTCGAGTAGCCCTCCAGCCGCATCTGCTCAAAGAGCTTTCCGTACTCCCCTTTTCGGCCGCGCACCACGGGCGCCATCACCATGAAGCGCACGCCCTGCTCAATCGTCATCAGACGATCGACGATCTGCTCTTGGGTTTGACCTGCGATCGGTTTGGCACAGGTCGGGCAATAGGGCGTGCCGATCCGCGCCCAGAGCAGCCGCAGGTAGTCGTGGATCTCGGTGACCGTGCCGACCGTGGAGCGAGGGTTCCTCGAGGTCGTCTTCTGATCGATCGAGATCGCCGGAGAGAGGCCCTCGATCGAATCGACGTCAGGCTTCTCCATCAGGCCTAGGAACTGGCGCGCGTAGGCGGAGAGGGACTCAACGTAGCGGCGCTGGCCCTCCGCATAGATCGTGTCGAAAGCGAGGCTTGACTTGCCCGACCCCGAGAGCCCGGTGATCACGATCAGCGCATCGCGCGGCAGCTCGATATCGACATCTTTGAGGTTGTGCTCGCGGGCACCTGTAATGACGATTCGATCCGAGGCCGGCACGCAATCGATTCTACGCAGGCGAACGGTTGTTCCCATTCGCACCTGACCCGAGGTGCCGCCACTTGGGATGCCACCGCGCCGGGAATTCCGCAAAGCCAGGAGGGGAGCTGACAGGCGCCCCATACCCGCTGCGCCCGTGGCGCTAATCGGGTCGCGGTGACCCTGGCCGCCCTGCGGGGGTGCTTGGCCGAGCGGGCGGCTTGCTTAGAGCGAATGGGCAGCCGCTCGGGTGGCGCGCAAGCGGTCGCGATCAGACCGTCGCCAATCTCATCCAGATTCCCAGCTGCTGGTCGTCTGCAGCGCCGTGCCCGAGCGGTGAATCGAGGCCACCGACGACGTCGTCATCACAGGGACCCGGCGCGCCGCCAAACCGGGAAGGGCAGCTTCGAGGCCCCTGCGCCCAGCTGATGGAATTTGAGGACGGCAAGTGAGCCGGGGTGGGTTTCACTCCGATCCGGCCAAGCCGCGGGCCTTTTCAGGCGCCGGCCCGAATTCCATCGAGGTCGCGGCGCAGCTCCCTGAGCTCGTCGCGAAGCCGGGCCGCCTCCTCAAAGCGCAAATCCTCGGCAGCGGCGAGCATCTCCTCCTCCAGCGCGACTATGGCGCGCTCCAGCTCAGCCGGGTCGGCAAAGTCCTGGTTTCGCTTGCGCCGCTGCCTGCGAGGCGAGCGATCCTCCATCGCCAGAAACTCGCTCATCTCCGAGATTCCCTTCCGAACCGTCTCCGGGGTGATCCCGTGTTCCTCGTTATAGGCGAGCTGGATCGCGCGGCGGCGATCGGTCTCGCGGATCGCCGCGGCCATCGAGTCGGTCTCACGGTCGGCATACATCAGCACCCGCCCGTTGACGTTGCGGGCGGCGCGCCCGATCGTTTGCACCAGGCTCGTCTCACCGCGCAGGAAGCCCTCCTTGTCGGCGTCGAGGATTGCCACCAGGGAGACCTCGGGCAGGTCGAGGCCCTCGCGCAAAAGGTTGACTCCGACGAGCACGTCGTACTCGCCAAGGCGCAGGTCGCGGATGATCTGGATCCGTTCCAGGGTGTCGACCTCGGAGTGCAGGTAGCGGACCTTGATGCCGTACTCGAGCAGGTAACCGCTCAGGTCCTCGGCCATCTTCTTGGTCAGGGTCGTGACCAGGACTCGATCACCGGCCTCGGCCCGCTCCCGGATCTCGTTCATCAGGTCATCGATCTGGTTCTTCGTCTCGCGCACCTCGATCGCCGGATCGATGATTCCGGTTGGGCGGACGATCTGCTCGACGGTGCGTTCGGACTCGGCCCGCTCGAAGGGGCCCGGAGTCGCCGAAACCATCACCAGTTGGTCGACCCGTGCCAAGAACTCCGAGAACTTCAGCGGCCTGTTATCGATTGCCGAGGGAAGCCGGAAGCCGTAGTCGATCAGGGTCTGCTTGCGGGAGCGATCGCCCTCATACATCCCGCCTATCTGGGGGATCGTCTGGTGGGACTCATCGACAAAGACGACGAAATCATCGGGGAAGTAGTCGATCAAGGTGTGGGGCGGGCTGCCCTCGGGGCGGCCGTCGAGGATCCGCGAGTAGTTCTCGATCCCCGACGTGAAACCCAGCTCCTTCAGCATCTCGATGTCATAGGCGGTGCGCTGGCGGAGGCGGTGAGCCTCCAGCTGCTTGCCTTCGGCCTCCAGTTCGCCGGTGCGCGAGCCCAGTTCGCTGCGGATCTCCTCAACTGCGCGCTCCAGCGTCTCATCGCGGGTGACGTAGTGAGAGGCCGGCCAGACCGAAACGTGATCGATCGTGTCCAAGACCTCGCCGGTGAGAGGATCGAAGTGTTGGATTCCCTCGATCTGATCGCCAAAGAGGGCAATCCGGTAGGCGGACTCCGCGTAGGAGGGCATGATCTCCAGCAGCTCGCCGCGGGCCCGGAAGGCACCGCGACCGAGGACCGCATCGTTGCGCTGGTACTGCATTTTGACCAGCTTGCGCAGCACCTCGTCGCGGTCGATCTCATCACCGACCTTAAACAGCTGCATTTTTTCGTTGTAGACCTGAGGTGAACCGATCCCGTAGATGCAGGAGACCGAGGCGACGATAACGACGTCGCGGCGCGCGAACAGCGCCGCGGTCGCCGCGTGGCGCAGCCGATCGATCTCATCGTTAATCGAGGAGTCCTTCTCGATGTAGAGGTCCTGGGCGGGAACGTAGGCCTCGGGCTGGTAGTAGTCGTAGTAGGAGACGAAGTACTCGACCGCGTTATCGGGCAGGAACTCGCGGAACTCGTTGCAGAGCTGGGCGGCGAGCGTCTTGTTGTGAGCGATCACCAAGGAGGGCCGCTGTACCGCCGCGATCGTCGCCGCCATCGTGAAGGTCTTACCGGTTCCCGTCGCCCCCAGCAGGGTTTGAAACCTCTCCCCGGCCCCCAACCCGGCAGCCAGACCGGCGATCGCTTTGGGCTGATCGGCGGTCGGCGTGTAGGCGGGATTGAGCTTGAACTCGGGCACTCAGGTGACGATAGCGTGCCCCCGGGCCGGCTCCTCAGAGCTCTCAAGCGGTTCGCGCTCGGTCTTTGACCAGTCCCGTCGCTCGGTCAGCTGACGCAGCCCCGAGCGCAGCAGCACGGGCCAAAGGAACCAGGTGTAGGGGGCATAAACCTGGGCGATCAGAATTCCCCGCAACCAACCCCATGCTCCGCCCGAGAGGCGACTGGCGATACAGCCGAGGATCGTCCCGCCGAAGGCGAGCAGGTAGAAGAAGGCGAGCTCCCAGGTCGGTCCGTTACCCCAAAAGGGTGCGGTGCCGGTGATCGCCAGGGCCAGCGCCAGGAGCATTCCGATGCCGACGATGCCCTGCCATGCGGGCATCATCAGGTAGAGGAGGAGCTCGCCGCGGGCGGCGGCGGAGACCGGCGCGCGGGCGATCGAACCGCTGAGGCTCATCGCCTGCAGGTTGCCCTGCGACCAGCGGGTGCGCTGGCGAAACAGCGCGCGCACGCTCGCCAACCCCTGCTGGTCAACCGTGGCGCGAAGCTCCTGGCGACCCTTCCAACCCTGCGCCACGAGGCGCAGCCCCAGGTCCTGATCCTCGGTTAGCCGGTCGCGCCACGGTCCATTTCGCTCGACGACATCGTCGAGCGCGCTCAGCCGATTGAATTGGCCGTTGCCGCCCATGCCGGCGGTTCCCCAATCATCGCGACCGGCCTGGAATAGGTAGCCGTAGACGGAGAACTCGACGTCTTGGAGCCAGGTGAGGAGGCTGTGCCGGTTATACACCCGCACCAGCGACTGCACACCAGCGACCCCTGGGTCTTTGAAATGCGATGCCACGTAGCGCGGCGCGTCGTTGTGGAGGCGTCCGTCGGCATCGACGATGGCGACGATCGTGCGCTCGCGATCGGCCACTCCGCTCAACGATGAATAGGCGTCGTTTAGCGCCGCCGCCTTGCCTTCTCGTGCCCGCGGAGGGTGGCGGCTCAAGACGCGCAGATCGGGATGGCAAAGCGCGGTCAGAATCGCGGCGGTCCGATCTTCGGAACCGTCGTCTATCACCACCACCTGGCGGTGAGCGAGGTCTAGGCCGAGCAGCCGCCGGACGCTGTCAGCGATCGTGATCTCCTCGTTAAGGGCAGGCACAAGGAAGACCCAGTTGAAGTCGTCGGCTCCCCGGGCGGTTGCCGTCGGCGCACCCACGGCGGCGCTGTGGGCGCGTATGAAGAGGATCGCCGTCCAAACAAACATCAGGACCACCACCGCCAGGCAACAGAGCAAAACGACCTCCCAGCCCGGCGCCAGACCCTCGAATGGCAGGGTCAGAAGCGACACCGCTACTCCATGCCGGGCGGTGCGGGCGAGACCAGCTCGGAGTCGCGAAGGGCGGCCTCGAAGGGTTCCATCGAGAGCTCAAAGCCCGCGGCGGCGGCGATCGCAGAGCGGCTGTAACCGGGGCCAAATGGAGTCGGTGCCTCGCCGCCCAGCAGGACGTGTTCAAGCGCCGCGACGATGCGCTGCGCCGCCCTACCGTCACCGTAGGGATTTACCGCCTTGGCCATCTCCTTGTAGGCGAGGGGGTCGCCGAGCAACCTCGATCCCTCGGCGAAGATCAGCTCGGGATCGGTACCGACCAGGCGCAGCGTTCCGGCCTCGATACCCTCGGTGCGCTCGGTGGTCTCACGCGTCACCAGCACCGGCTTATCGAGTGAGGGCGCCTCTTCCTGGATACCTCCGGAGTCGGTGATCACAAGCTGGGCGCGGGCCAGCAGGCGGGCGAATGTGGCAAATCCCAACGGCTCGGTGAGAAGGACGTTGTCGAGCCCACAAAGCCGCTCGGTCAAGACCTCACGCACCTTTGGATTTGGGTGCACCGGCAGGACAAAGCGAACGGCTGACTCAGCCTCGGCGAGGCGGGCAACCCCCTCGGCGATCCCCCGCAGCCCGTCACCCCAGTTCTCGCGTCGATGGGCGGTGATCACGACCACCGGGGCATCGCTCTCATAGATCGCCTCGAGATCGGGATTGGCAAAGCGCACGTCGATCCCGGAGGCCCAGCGCAGGGCGTCGATCCCGGTGTTGCCGGTGACAAATATCTGACTCACCGGGATGTCCTCGCGAACCAGATTCTGCAGATTGGTCGAGGTCGGGGCAAAGTGAAGGCCGGCGATCGTTGAAATCACCTGGCGGTTCAGCTCCTCGGGAAACGGGGTGAGGTTGACTCCACCGGTCCGAAGGCCCGCCTCGACGTGCATGACCGGGATTCGAAGGTGAAAGGCCGAGAGGGCGGCCGCCATAGCCGAGCTGGTGTCACCGTGAACGAGGACCGCGGCGGGATGGCGGCCCGCCAGGATCTCCTCAACGGTGGGGACCGCTTCGGGGGCGAGATCGAACCGCTCCACGCAGAAATCTTCGAAACGGCGCATCACCGAGGCCACCCGCTCGTTGAGGTTGGAGCGTCGCGAACCGGCCCAGAGCACCACGTCGGGTTTGATGTCGGCCAACTCGAAGATGTAGTCGACCATCCTGCTGTGCTGGCCGGTGGAGACGACAATCGGCTCATAGCTCTGACTGGCACGCAGGGCGAGGATGATCGGGACGAGCTTGATCGCCTCGGGCCTGGTGCCCACGACAATCGGCACCACCAGCTTGGTCGCCGGGCTGCGGAGCCTCGCTCCCTGCGGCTGCGGGTTTATACCCTGGGCGCTGAATCCAGCTGCGCTTGTCTCGGCCTCGGGCATGGTCAATCCATCTATCGGTGCGGCGCGATTCTGACTTGAGGCGGCTGAACTGGAAGACTGCTTGGCGATGAGCCGATCAAGACGCGTGCTTGCCGGGTTCTTTGCGGTCGCTGGGGCGATGCATTTCGTCGTTCCGCGCAGCTATGAGTCGATCGTGCCGCACTGGCTACCGCGCCGCCGCGAGGCGGTGATCATCAGCGGGGTCGCCGAGATCCTCGGCGCCGCGGCGCTCCTTCCTCCCTCCACCCGCCGCCTCGCCCGTTGGTGGCTCCTCGGCCTGTTGCTCGCCGTCTTTCCGGCCAACCTCCAGATGGCTCTGACCCCCGAGCGGGTCCCGGGACTCGACCTGCGCCGGGTTCCCCGCTGGACCCTCTGGGCGCGGCTGCCGCTGCAACCCCTGGCGATGCTCTGGGTCTGGCGGTCGACCGAGGATTGATTCCAACGGGGCAACGTGGGCCGCGCCGCGGCTGCTGGGTCGGAGCCTCGCTCAGGGCAGGAACTGCTGCAGCAGGCCGCCCGCGGGTCCGAGGGAGGACTGCACGTTTTCAAGCAACGAGCGGGCGTCGCGGATCAGCCTGATGGCCTGCCCGATTGGGATTTGCTCAAGCGCGGTTCGAAGCGGCGCGGCGATCAGCGGGTTGAGGGCGCCTGCCCTTTCGGCGTCGTTGACGGCACGCAGCAGGCCCGCCCGGATCGCCGCGGCAAGCTTCGCGTTGTTGATTTGGTAGCGCTTGAAGAAGCTCGCCCGCGCCTGCGGTGAGGCCAGTGCCTGGGCCAGAGCCTCCCTGGAGACCCCCAACTTACAGGCGGCGCCATCGAGGGCCGAGAGCGAGAACTGCTCGGCGATCGCTTCAATTCCTTCCGGATTCCGCCAGGGCCGGGGCTTGCATGGGTTCTGCGTCTTCTCGGGGACGTAGGAGGAACCGCCGGCGCCCAGATAGGCGCCGACCAAAACGAGGGCGGCCGCCAGCGCCCCACCGACCAGCAGCCGCCCTCTGGCCACGGCGCTCAGAGCTCAACCCTCCTCGCCAAGACGATTGGAATCAGCGCCAGCAGCCCGAGCAGGGCGCCGATCAAAAAGGAGCGACTGAAGGCATGCGTCGCACCGCGATTGAGCTGTTCTTGAAGTTCATTGCGCAGTTCGAGCACAGCGGCCCGTTCGCTCGGTTCGCTCGGCAGCGGTTCAAAGGCCGGACCGATCGTCGGCACCTTTCCCCGCTGGGCTTCCATGCGGGCCTCGATCCGCTGGGCGAGTTCGATCTTCACCAATGGCGAG
Organism: uncultured Solirubrobacterales bacterium; assembly: GCA_963700105.1. Taxonomy (GTDB): domain Bacteria; phylum Actinomycetota; class Thermoleophilia; order Solirubrobacterales; family 70-9; genus CAVUWL01. Next base: position 202,205 of record CAVOWL010000001.1, read on the forward strand.
ACCTTGGAGTCAAGGACCACCGCGGTGCCGGCTTCGATCGCGTCATGGCGCTGGTGGGCGATATCGGCGGTGAAGATCGGGGTCAGCGCCAGCAGTCCGATCACAACGCCGCCGTGGCGGGCAGAGATCGTCCAGCCACCATGGATCGCCTGGGACGCCCGCCCGGCGAGGGCGGTCTCGGTCAGCGCCGAAAGGACCAGCGCCAGCCCCACTCCAACCAGGATCTGAGGGGGCAGCGTCAGGACCACCTCGGCCTTCGGCAAAAGCCCCAAACCCCCCAGCCCGCCCGCCACCAGGATCGCCCCGGCCGCCGCACGAGCCCTGGCGCTGGGAACCAGCGGGCTCAGCCGGCTTCCGGCAAGGGCCGACAGCGGCATCGCGGTGACCACGATCGCGGCCCCGATCGGGCTCAATCGCCAGCCTTCGATCAACAGTAAGACGAGCAGGAACAGGGCGGCGGCGATCGCCGCCGATACCATCGCCAGGGCCAAATTGGCGAGCAGGTGTGGCCGCCCCGTGCGGCGCGACTGCGGTTCGAGAATTCCGGTCGCCGCCTCATGTCTGGCCACCGCAAGGATCGGCGTCGCGGCGGCCAGCGCAATCGGGACCTGAAGCAGGAAAACTGACTGCCAGGAGACCAACTGGGTGAGGACCCCACCGACCGCCGGGCCCAGCGCCGCGCCGGTTGCGCCGGCGCTTGCCCAGATTGCGGCGGCACGCCGCTCGGACCCCACCGATGCCGGCAACAGCTCCAACGCCGCGGTAACCGCCGCCGCGCCGCCAAGCGCCTGTACGCAGCGGGCCACGATCAGGGTTGAGAGCTGGTCTGAGAGACCGCAGGCGAGGCCGGCCCCGGCAAAGACAGCCAGGCCGATTGAAGCCATCCGCCCGGGACCGACCCGGCGCGCAACCATCGCCGCCGGAACGGCGGCGATCGCGATCACAAGGTTGAAGGAGACGAGTACCCAGGTGACCCCGGCGATGCTGGTGTTGAGGTCGCGATAGATCTGGGGCAAGGCCAGGACGACGACCGAGGAGTCGGCGAGGACGAGTCCCACGGCGAGCGCCAGGGCGGCGACGCGCGGCCTCGGGACGGCGGCATTCAGTAGCCCAACTCCTTGGCGTAGGTGTCGCGGTAATCCTGGCGCTTTTCAAGCACCTCAGCGACGTAGCTGCGGGTCTGGGGGAGCGGAATTTCATCAAGCCTCAGCGAGGCCCCGCCCCATTTGTCGGCGTAGCCAGGGCCGGCGTTGTAGGCGGCGAGGGCGGCGACCTCATTGCCGTGGTAGCGGTCGAGGAGCTGGCGCAGGTAATAGGTTCCGTAGCGGATGTTGAGTTCGGGATTGGCGAGGTCTTCGAGCTTGAAGGTCGTGCCGCCGCTCATCCGCTCGATGTCTTCGGCGGTCGCGGGGGTGATCTGCATCAGCCCCCTCGCCCCAGCCTGCGAGGTCTCTTCGCGAAAGCGCGACTCCGAGTAAATGACCGCGGCGATCAGCGCCGCGTCGACGCCCTTTTCCCGCGACTGCTGGCGGATGATGTCCTCGTGTTGGAGCGGCAGCGTGAGCTCCTGCAGGGCCCGATCGAAGTCACCGACGACCCCCAGGGAGAGCCCGGCGATGACACCGGCTGCGATCACCGCGCCACCGATTAACCACCTCTTCATCCTCGCGTCCTTCGCCGCAGAACACCCCGAGACCTTGCCGCCCGTGCACTCATCCCCTCAGGGTCTCGATCAGGGCGGACAGCGAAGCTTCGAGTTCCTCCAGGCTGCCATCATTTTCGATCACGTGCAGGGCGCGCTCGGCCTTCTCGCCCTGGGCCAGCTGGCGGGCCTCACGCTCCCCGACCAGGGCCTGGCCGCGGGCCTCGGCCCGAGCCCGACGTTTCAGATCGGAGGCAACAATCGCAACCGTCGTATCGAAGGCGTCCTCCATGCCGACCTCAAACAGAAGCGGGACCTCGACAACGGCGATCTCGACATGCGCCGGCAGCGAGGCGAGCCAGGCTCCGATTCGCTCGCCAACGAGCGGGTGAATCTCAGCCTCCAACCAGGAGAGCTGATCGGGGTCGGCGAAGACGATCTGACCGATCCGGGCGCGATCCAGCCGCCCCCCCACTGCGACCTCCGGGCCCCAGTGCTCGAGCAGTCGGCTGAGCAGCGGCTCTGAATCAAGCAGCTGATGGACCACCTCATCGCTTGAGAGGGTGGCCGCTCCCAGACGCCCGAACGCCGCAAGCGCCTCAGACTTCCCGGCCGCGATACCGCCGGTGAGGCCGATCGTCAGCGACATCGGCCCCTGGCTAGGAGTCGGAGGGACCCTCGGGCGCTGAAGAGGACTCACGATCGGGACCATCGCCCTCACCATCGGCTTGCGCCGCGGCTTCAGATCCGGGGTCGGCCTCGGGATCCGCGGCCCCCGCGTCCCCGGGCAGGGACCGATCGCCGCTCGCCTCAGACGCCGTCTCCTCGACCTCCTCCTCCTCAATCTCAGCCGCGGGCAGCTGATCGGCGGGGGGCTCGGTTGCATCAGCGGCTGGATCCTCGTCTTGCTCATCGTCTGAAGCCGAAGCCGCCCCTCCCGCAGGCGCCTCGGCGGCCTCGGCGGCCTGGATCTGGTCACCGAGGTCGCCCATCGGCATGTTTTGATCCTCGACCCGCTTGATGCTCAGCGATAGCCGCCGGCGCTCCTCATCGATCTCAAGGATCTTCACGTTCAGCGTCGCCCCAGGCTCGACCACCTCGCTGGGATTCTCGACGTGATGGTCGGCAAGCTCGGAGATATGGACGAGTCCCTCGACCCCTGGCAGGATTTCGACGAAGGCGCCAAAGGCGACGACCTTGGTCACCGCACCCTCAAGCACGTCCCCGGGGCGATGGGTGCTCACCACCCGCTGCCACGGATCCTCCTGGGTCTGCTTGAGACCGAGTGAGATGCGCTGGCGATCGCGGTCGATGTCGAGCACCTTGATCCGCACCGTGTCGCCGATTGCGACCACCTCGGAGGGGTGGTTGACGTGGCTCCAGGAGAGCTCTGATATGTGAATCAGGCCATCGATTCCGTCGAGGTCAACGAAGGCGCCGAAATCAACGATGTTTGAGATCTTGCCCTCAACCACCTGACCTGGAGCCAGTCGATCGAGGATCTGCTCGCGGACCTCCTTGCGCTCCTCCTCAAGCACGGCGCGCCGCGAGAGGACGACGTTATTGCGGCTGCGGTTGAGCTCGATCACTTTGCACTCGAGCGTCTGCCCCATGAACTCATCGAGGTTGTGAACGCGGCGGATGTCGACCAGCGAGGCGGGCAGAAAGCCGCGCACGCCGAGGTCAAGGATCAACCCTCCCTTGACGACCTCGATCACGCTCCCCTCAACCGGTTCGCCTGACTCCGCCGCTGCCTCGATCCGACGCCAGGCTTTCTCGAAGCGGGCCCGCTTCTTGGAAAGGATTAGCCGTCCCTCGGCGTCCTCTTTGGTCAGAACCAGAGCATCGATTTCTTCGCCCAGCTCGACCTCTTCGGCAGGGTCAACCGACTTGCGAATCGAAAGCTCGTTGGCGGGGATAACTCCCTCGGACTTGTAGCCAATGTCGACCAGAACCTCGTCTTTGTCGATCCGCACGACCCTGCCGTTGACGACATCGCCCTCCTCGAAGGAGACCATGGTCGCCGCGTAATTGGGCACAATTTGACCGTCGATTTGAAGCAGCAGTCCGTTGGAACCCTCAACGGGGGTAGCCGCGGGCGCAGGGACAGCCAGTGTGTCGGTGGCAGACACGGCGCCGAATAATGGCAGAAACATTTCCAGCCACCCTCGCGGCCGCTGCCGAACCGGCATGCTGCGCCGCGAGCCGCGGACCGATCGGTGCCGCCCCGGCCCGCCGCGAGGACCGCTCAAGCAACCATCGAAACCCAAACGAGCTCCGCTACCCTCGGCGCAGATGCCGGTGAGAGCTACCAAGCGCGGAGGCGAACGCACCCCCCTCACGGGGACCTACGACGTGCTGATCTGCGGCGCGAGCTTTGCCGGACTGGCGGTTGCGCGGGAGCTCAGTGGGACGGGAGCGGAGGTGCTTGTAATCGACCGATATCAAATCGGAGAGCGCCAGACCTCGGCCTGCGGCATTCCGACCGATTGGCTGCGCGCCCTGGACCTGATGGCCGCCGAGCGCCAGCGCTTTGACTCGCTGATCCTTCACACCAGCCACGGCAGGTCCCGCTACCGCCTTCCCTGGACCTTTTCGACCTTTGACTATCGCCAGCTGTGCGAGCTGCTATGGCGCGGCTGTGACGCGCGCTTTGAGACCGCAAAGGTGCACGGTCGGGGCCCCGCCGGGGAGGGTCTGATCGGGGTCGAGACCGACCGCGGGCTGCTCGCCTCGCCGCTCGTGGTCGACGCCATGGGGTGGCGGCGCCTGCTCGCCAGCGACCAGGGCCACCAGCCTCCCGAGGCGCCGCTATCGCGCGGTCTGGAGGTCCACCCCGAGGGTGGCGGCGAGGAGCTCGAGGTTTGGATAGACCGGCGCTACGTCCCCGCGGGGTATGCCTGGTCATTCCCGGCCAAAGACGAGGTGCGAATCGGCGTCGGCTCCTTCGATCCGCGCTTTCACGTGCGCCAGAGGACCGAGCTACTCGCCGAGGACCTGGGACGCGAGCGGGTTCGCTACCAGGGCAACTGGATTCCCCACAAGCTGCGACCCGCGACCGAGGGGGAGATCTTTTTCAGCGGCGATTCGGCCGGACACTGCCTGCCGCTGACCGCAGAGGGAATCAGGACGGCGCTTTACTTTGGGATCGCGCTCGGTCGCGAGCTTCGCGCCGTCATCGAGGGAGGCCAGAGCCGCGAGAGCGCGGCCGCTCACTACGCCGAATTCAACGACGCTCACGAGTGGAAGTTCCGCTGGCTGCTGCGCGCCCAGCGACTCGTTCCCAGAATTCCACCCCGCCTGCTCAGCCCCCTGATTGAGTTCTTGGGGTCAAGGCGACTGATCGAGTGGAGCTTTGGCCATTACCTGCGGATCGCCGCGCCGCAGTTCGCCGCCTCAGCGGACGATCAGCACGGTTCCGCCAAGCAGCAGGCCGATTCCAATCAGACGGTCGGCGCTGAGCGGGACCTGATCGAGGCCGAATAGACCGAGCCGGTCGATCACGACCGAGGCGGTCAATTGGCCAGTCACGGTAGCCGCCGCCACCCCGCCTGCCCCGATCACCGAAACGGCGATCAGCGCGTTGGCGACGTAGACGGCCCCGAGCAGGCCGCCGAGCAGGTAGTACCAGCTGACGTCAAAGCTCGAGGCGACCCCCGCCGCCTTGCCGCTGATCAAGACGATCGCAGCGAGGGCGAGAGCACCGACGGTGAAGGAGACAAGCGCCGCCGGCAGGGCGCCGGTGGCTCTGGCCAAGCCAGCGTTGATCGGCGCCTGCAGGGCGATCAGACCTCCCGCGGCCGCGGTCAGGATCACCACCAAGCCTCGATGATCGATCATCGCTTCCTCCTCACTTCGCCTCCAGCCAGTCCCTGCCGATCCCGATCTCGACCTCGAGCGGCGGATCGAGCTCGAAGGCCGAGCACATCTCAGCCCGTACCAGCTCCGAGGCCTCCTTCATCTCGGCGAGCGGCCCCTCAAATAGCAGCTCATCGTGGATCTGCAGGACCAGCCGGGTTCTCATCAGCGCGGCGGCGAGCGATCGGTGACAGCGGATCATCGCGACCTTGATGATGTCGGCGGCGGTCCCCTGGATCACGGTGTTGACCGCAAGGCGCTCGCCAAGGCGCCGGGTGTTGGGATTTCCCGAGCGCAGCTCGGGAATTGAGCGGCGGCGGCCCATCAGGGTCCTCACGTACCCGTCAGCCTGGGCGCGTTCGATCACCTCCTCGCGGAAGGCCCGAACCGCGGGAAAGCGCTCCAGGTAGCGGGAGACAAATTCCTCGCCCTCTCTGCGAGGAATGTTGAGGCGGTCGGCGAGGCCGAATCCGGTCAGGCCGTAGACGATCCCGAAATTAACCATCTTTGCCTTCGAGCGCTGCGCCCGGTCGACCTCGTCGCGGCGGATATCGAAGACCTCCGCGGCGGTCGCGGCGTGGACATCGTCGCCAGCTCGAAAGATCTCCTTGAGCACGTCCTCCCCGGCCACCTCGGCAAGGACGCGGAGCTCGACCTGGCTGTAGTCGGCCGAAAGCAGCCGGGCGCCTCGCTCGGCGATAAAGCAGCCGCGCACCGGGCGGCCCAGCTCGGTGCGGATCGGAATGTTTTGCAAGTTGGGGTTGGTGCTTGAGAGGCGCCCGGTGGCGGCGATCGTCTGGTTGAAGGTGGTGTGGATGCGACCTGTTTCGGGGTCAATCAAGCCTGGCAGCGAGTCGAGGTAGGTGTTTTTGAGCTTTGTCAACTCGCGCCACAGCTCGATCTTCTCGACGATGGGGTGCTCGTCTCGGATTTGGGTGAGGACGCGGGAATCGGTGGAAAACCCGGTCTTGCCCCGGCGTTTGCGGCTGAGGCCGAGCTCTTCGAAGAGGACCCGACCGACCTGCTGGGGAGAGCCGATCGTGAACTCGTGCCCAGCCAGCTCGAAGATCTCGGCCTCGAGGCCGCTGATCCTCTCGCCGAAGCCGGCGCCGACCTCGATCAGGCGCGCGGCGTCGAGCTTTAAGCCGCGGCGCTCCATCGCCGCCAGCACGTCAACCAGCGGTAACTCAACCCCGTCCAGTAGCGGTCCCAGCTCGAACTCCTCGATCCGGGTCCGTTGCAGCTCCGAAAGCGCGGCGATCATGCGCCCCTCCTCGGCCGGATCAAGCCCCCCCTCCCCCTCGTCCTCTAGCGCCAGCTGGCCCTCGGGCTGGGGCGCTGAGTCGGGTCCTGAGTTGGCGAAGCCGATGCCAGCGTCTGCAGCCAGCTCGGAGAGCTCATAGCTGCGCCTCTGCGGCTCCAGCAGGTAGGCCGCAAGCATCGTGTCGTGGCGCAACTCAAGCTCCAGCCCCGCGCTAGCCGCGGCGGCAAGCAGCCCATGGCGCCCGCCGCCCAGGGACTTCGCGTCGTGGACCATAAGCGCCCGCCCCGCCAACGCCGCTGCGAGCTCGGCCAGCGAGGAGCGCCCGGCGACCACCAGCCTTTCCCCCGCGGCCGCCCAGGATTCGCCCTCGATCGCGATCGCCAGCGGCCCGGGCGGAAGGTCCTCGAGATCACCGGGCACCGTCTCTAGCTCGAGCTCGCGCTCGATGTTTCGCCCCGGAACGGCCTCGCCCTCAGGCAGCGCTTCCTCGAGCCTCTCCATCACCGCGCGCAGCTCGAACTCCCGCATAAACTCACGCAGAGCGCCCCGATCGGGCTCCGCCGCCAGCACCGAGCCCAGCTCAACCCCCGTCTCGATCCCATCGATCGCGGTGGCGAGCGCCTTGGAGACGCGCGCATCCTCGGCGTGGTCGATCAGGTTCTGCTTGCGTTTGGCCCCGGAGATCTGATCCACATTCGCCAGCACCTCCTCCAGCGAACCGAAACGCTGCAGCAGCGAAGAGGCTGTTTTCTCGCCGATCCCCGGCACCCCGGGGATGTTGTCTGAACTGTCGCCCTTGAGCCCGATCAGATCGGGGACGAGCTCGGGCGAAACGCCGTAGCGCTCGATCACCGCCTCGCGGTCATAGACCTTGGTCTCGGTGATTCCGCGCGAGGTGCTCATCACCCGCACGCCCTCGCCAACCAGCTGATAGACGTCACGATCACCGGAGACGACGATCACCGCGATTCCCTGCTCCTTTGCCTGCCTCGCGAGCGAGGCGATCACGTCATCGGCCTCATAGCCATCGACCCTGACGTTGGCGTAGCCGAATGCCTCGACCAGCGGCATCAGATGGGGCCACTGCTCGGCGAGCAGGTCGGGGCGCGGGGGTCGCTGGGCCTTGTAGAGGTCATAGGTGACCTCGCGACCCGACATCCCGGCGTCCCAGGCGACAACGACCCCGGCGGGATGGTGCTCGGAGATGATTTTGACGAGCATCGAGGCCAGCCCGTAGATCGCGTTGGTGGGTCGCCCGTCGGAGGTGCCAATCGACTCGGGCAGCGCGAAGAATGCCCTGTAGGCCAGGGAGTTACCGTCGATCAGGAAAAGCTCGCGCCCATCCTGCTCGCCCACTACTGCAGGAGCTCCGGCGGCGACATCTCGGAGGGGATCTCGCGAACGTAGAAGCGGCTGCGACCGATCTCCTGCTCGCCGACGCTGATCACTGCCGCATGGGGCCCCGTCATCGAAAAGGCAAGGCTGGTCGCAAGCGAGACGACGATGCGCTGGTCGGCCCCCTCGACGCTCCCGGGTGGACGGCCGGCCTCAAACTCCATCGCAAACTCTTCGCCGAGCACCTCGCCGTCGGGGTCCTGAACGTGCAGGGCCAACTGATGGCGATGGTTTGTTTCACTCCAGGGCACGTCGACGGCGAGAGCGATGCTGAATGCATATTCCTGCGGTAAGGAGGGCAGGCGCAGCTCATTCCAGCCGGCCCCAAGCGCATAGACCTTGCCGTTGATCGCCTCGCTGGCATCGGCGAGGATCAGGAAACCCAGGTTCATTGGTTGACGATCCTAGTTCGCTGCGGCCACGGCCAGCGCCCCCCACCCAAAACCAGGGCGACCCAGGCAGCGTCGCCGGCGCTGCTCGCATCGGCCCCACGGCGGAGCCTTCGCGGTGATCGATCGAGCAACCGCTGAGCGGGCCAAATGAGCACGATCGATCGGACCCGGAGCCGACCGAGGGAGCGAATCTGATTCGATAGCTCCCTGATGGCCGTCAGCGCTCAATACAGCGTCACGATCCGGGTCGAGCTCGACGCCCGCCAGGAGCCGCTCGGGAAGCTGACCGCCGCGATCGCTGGGGCGGGCGGGCAGCTGCAGGGCGTCGACCTGGTGCCCGGCGCCGGCGGTGAGGGAAAGAGGGTGCGCGAGTTCACGATCGATGCCCAAGATCGCGAACACTGGGAGCGGATCCTGCGCTCGATCGGCTCGACCCGCGGCGCCAGGGTCATTGACTACGTCGATCGCACCATGCAGATGCACCGGGGCGGCAAGATCGAGCTGCACAACAAGTACCCACTGAAGACCCGCGATGACCTCTCGATGGCCTACACCCCGGGCGTGGCCCGGGTCTGCCAGGAGATCCATGCCGACCGCGCCAAGGCGTTTGAGTACACGATCAAGAAAAACACGGTCGCCGTGGTCTCAGACGGCAGCGCGGTGCTGGGACTCGGCAACATCGGGCCCGAGGCGGCGATGCCCGTGATGGAGGGCAAGGCGATGCTGTTTAAGGAGTTCGCCGATGTCGACGCTTTCCCGATCTGTCTCGACACCCAGGATGCGGCGGAGATCGTCAAGGCGGTGGAGCTGATCGCCCCCACCTTTGGCGGCATCAACCTCGAGGACATCTCCGCCCCACGCTGCTTTGAAATCGAGGACCAGCTCAAGGAGTCGATCGATATCCCCGTCTTTCACGACGACCAGCACGGCACCGCTGTGGTGACGATGGCGGCGCTGTTTAACGCGCTGAAGATCGTCGAGAAGCCGATCGAGCAATTGCGGGTCCTGGTCGTCGGGCTGGGGGCGGCCGGGGTGGCGGTGACCAAAATGATGCTGGCCTCCGGCGTCACCCACATCGTCGGCTGCGATCGCCGCGGTGCGCTCTCCCGCGACCGCGAGGACTACGTCGCGGGAGAGATGAGCCCGATCAAGCGCTGGTACGCGGAGAACTCAAATCCGCAGCGGCTGCTCGGGCAGCCCGCCGATGTGATCGAGGGCATGGACCTATTCATCGGGCTCTCCGGCCCAGGGATCATCCCGGCCGAGGCGCTGGCCAAGATGAACGAGGACGCGATCGTCTTCGCGATGGCCAACCCCAACCCTGAGGTGATGCCGGAGGACGCCGCTCCACACGTGCGGATCATGGCCACCGGTCGCTCCGATTACCCCAATCAGATCAACAACGTGCTCTGCTTTCCGGGAATCTTCAGGGGGGCGCTCGACGCCGGCGCGCCGCGCATCACCGAGGAGATGAAGCTGGCGGCGGCGAAGGGTATCGCCGGGGTGGTGACCGAGGACGACCTCTCCGAGGACTACATCATCCCCAGCGTTTTTAACCGCGAGGTCGCACCGATGGTCGCCGCGGCGGTGGTCGAAGAGGCAAGGCGCGACGGCATCGCCCGCTTCAGCCAGCAGACCGGCACCTTCAGCACGGTGGAGACCGCACCCCGATCGTGAGGGTTTTGATCACCGGTGGCAGCGGTCTGATCGGTCGCGCGGTCTGCGAGGCACTGGTGGGGCGAGGTGATCAGGTGATCGGCCTCAGCCGCCACCCCGAGGCGGCGGAACGGGCGCAACCGACGGTGACCTGGAGCGGTTGGGAGCCGATGCTCGAACGGCCTGCGCCCGATACCTTTGACGGGGTCGACGCGGTGATCAATTTGTTGGGGGAGAAGGTCAACCAGCGCTGGAGTGAGGAGTCAAAGCGACGGATCATGGAGAGCCGCCGCACCGGGACCCACAATCTCGTCGCGACGATCGCCTCGCTGCCCGAAAAGCCCGCGGTCTTGGTCAGCGGCTCGGCGATCGGCTACTACGGCGATCGCGGTGCGGAGGTCGTCGATGAGTCGTCTCCTCGGGGCGAGGGCTTTGACGCCGACGTCGTGGTGGCGTGGGAGCGGGCGGCCGCCGAGATCCAGGCAAGCGGGGTACGCCTCGTCTTGGTTCGCACCGGCCACGTGCTTGATCCCGGCGGTGGCCTGCTGGGCCAGCTGCTGGTTCCGTTTAGGCTCGGGCTCGGCGGCCCGATCGCCGGCGGGCGCCAGTACATGTCCTGGGTCCACATCGATGATGAGGTCGGGATCTTTTTGTGGGCGCTGGACGAGCCGACGGTGAGCGGAGTGCTCAATGCAACCGCCCCCGGCGCGGTCACCAATCGCGAGCTGAGCAAGGCGTTGGGGCGACAGCTGGGGCGCCCGGCGATCGTCCCGGTTCCCGGCCTCCTCCTCGAGCTGATCTATGGCTCTGAGTTCGGGGCGGTCTTGCAGGGGGGCCAGAGGGTGGGGCCAAAGCGAACCCTGGAGCTCGGTTTCGAGTTCAAGCACCCCGATCTCGATGAGGCTCTGGCCGACCTGCTCTAGCCGCTGGCGAGGCGCGCGCGCACCGATTCTCTGACTTCATCCGATCCCGCCTCGGCGCGGAGCGCCGCCAGCAGGCTCGCCATCGCGGCGGCACCGGTCTTACCGCCAACCTGGGCGATCCCCGCGGCGGCGAGGATTGGGTGCGAGAAGCGCCTGGCGGCCGCTTCGGGCTCCCCGATGTAGCCGACCGTGGTCGAATCCTCGCTGGCGCGGCGAGCATTGGCGCCGACGGCAGCCAGACTCCAGTGCCCGCTGGCGCCGCTGTCATTAAGGCACACGGCCCGCACCCGCAGGCGGCCGGCTCGGGCGTGGCTGCGGGCCAGCTCGCGGCGGGCGCCGCTGCACAGCGCGGTTCCCACCCCCGCGGCTTCACCGTGCAGGGGAGCGCTGATGTAGACGGTGACCAGGGCACCGCTGGCAACCCCGCCGCCGGCGCCACAGCCAAGCAATCCAAGGCCCAGGACGCAGCTGAGGACGAGGCGAATCGGGCGGCTCACGGCCCGCGATCATAGACTCGGCCCCGATGCGAATCGGGGTACTGACAGCGGGGGGCGACTGCCCGGGGCTCAATGCAGCGATCCGGGCGGTGTCGCGATCGGCGATGGAAAACGGCGATCAGGCCCTGGGGATCAGGCGCGGCTACCGGGGACTCGCCGAGGATGACTACGTTGCCCTCGACCACGAGGCGGTATCGGGAATCCTCCAGTTGGGGGGAACGATTCTCAGCACCTCGAGTTATGAGCCGATCCGCGAGGGGGCCGTCGAGCGGGTCGCTGAGGCCTTCGTCGAGCAACGCCTCGACGCGGTGGTGGCGATTGGCGGTGAGCACACGATGGAGATAACCCGCAGCCTTCACGTCGATCACGGCCTGCCCCTCGTCGGTGTTCCCAAGACAATCGACAACGACGTCGGCGGAACCGATTACACCTTCGGCTTTGACACGGCGGTGCAGATCGCGACCGATGCGATCGACCGCCTCCATACGACGGCCCAATCCCATGACCGGGTGATGGTGGTGGAGGTGATGGGTCGCAATACTGGCTGGATCGCGGTCTTCGCCGGCCTCGCCGGAGGCGCCGACGGGATCGTGATCCCCGAGGTAAGCACCACCGTGGAGGAGGTGGCGGCGGGCATCCTGCGCCGCCACGACCGCGGCAAGGACTTTTCGATCATCGTGGTCGCCGAGGGCGCGAAGCTGGCCTTCGCAGGCGGCGAGGAGCGCCTCGTTCAGCCGATCAAGGAGACCGATGAGTACGGCTACCCGCGGCTCGGGGGAATTGGTGCGGCGCTCGCGATCGAGCTAGAGAGGCGAACGGGGTATGAGACCCGGGTGACGGTGCTGGGCCACCTGCAGCGCGGTGGAACGCCCACCTCCAGCGACCGGATCCTTGCAACCCGGTTCGGCGTCCACGCCTATCAGATGATCAAGGCCGGCCAGCTCGGCATGATGACGGCGCTGCAGGGCAATCAGCTGGTCCCAATCCCGCTCGCGGAGGCAACCGTGGTCAAGAAGGTCGACCTCGGGCTGTTGGCAATCGCGCAGCGATTCTTCAGCTGAGCGGCGCTCAGGACTTCGGCTGGGCGATGCGGATCGCCACGCCGATCAGGAGCACGCTGAAGAAGACGAGGCCGGCCACCGGTCCACCTTGGCCGAGGCTGTATGAGATGACCATCGCGGCCAGCGCCAGAAAGAAACTTACAACCGCTCCCATGTGGAGCAGATCCTAGCTGGCCAGGGCGCGGCGCGTTTCGCCCAGCAAGGTGGCCACCGCGGCGGCGGCGGCGGCGGCGGACCCTGCCTCAGCCGCGGCGCGCACGAGGCGACTGCCGATGATCACACCGTCTGCTAGCGCCCCCACCTGGGCGGCCTGGGCGGGGCTGGAGATCCCAAAGCCGACCGCCACCGGCACGCTGGCCGCCCGCCTCGTTGCGGCGAGCTGCGCGGCGAGCGCCGCAGCCAGCTCGGCGCGCTCCCCGGTCGTGCCCAGGGTTGAGACGACGTAGATAAAGCCGCTGGCGGCTGCGCATATTTCAGCGCGGCGCAGCGGTGGGGTCGTCGGGGCAACCAGCGGCACCAGCGCCAGACCCTTGGCCGCGAGCGCCGCCGCGAGCTGATCGGCCTCGCCCAGCGGAAGATCGGGGACGATCAGCCCGACCGCCCCGGCGCCGGCGGCGCGATCGGCGAACTCCTCTGCTCCGCCGCCGGCCAGCACCATGTTCGCGTAGACCATCAAGACGACCGGCACCCGCTCGGCCACCGACCCACAGATCTCAAGCGCCCCGGCCAGGCTGGCCCCGGCGGCCAGCGCGGCGGTGGCGGCGGCGTGGATCGTCGGACCGTCGGCGAGGGGGTCGGAGAAGGGCACCCCCAGCTCAATCAGATCGGCGCCGGCCTCGGCGTAGGCGGTGGCGATTGCCAGCGAGGTCTCCGCCTCGGGAAAGCCGGCCATCATGTAGGGCATGAGCGCCGCGCGCCCCTCCTCGCGAGCGCTCGCAAACGCCTCGGCAATCCGCTCGAGCCCGCTCAGCCTCAGCTCAGCCACCGGCGCTCGCGATCACCTCGGCGAGATCCTTGTCGCCACGACCGGACAGGCAGAGCACGTCATAGCCCTCGCCGCCCCCGTTTTCAAACAGCCAGGCAATCGCGTGGGAGGACTCAAGCGCCGGAATGATCCCCTCCAAACGACAGAGATCCCCAAAGGCGGCGAGCGCCTGGGCGTCGGTCACGGCAAAGTAGCTGGCGCGGCCGCTGTCGCGAAGGTGAGCGTGCTGGGGCCCGACTCCGGGGTAATCGAGCCCGGCGGAGATGGAGTGGGCCTCGAGGATCTGGCCCTCCTGATCGGCGATCACCGCGGAGAGTGAGCCATGCAGGATGCCGGTCCGCCCGGCGACCAAGGAGGCGCCGTGGCGGCCGCTTCGCAGTCCCTCTCCCGCTGCCTCAACCCCGATCAGCGCCACCTCGCGGTCGGCGAGGAAGGGGGTGAAGATGCCGATCGAGTTGGAGCCGCCGCCAACGCAAGCGATCACCCTGCTCGGCAGGCTGCCCTCGGCGGCGAGGGCCTGGGCTCGGGCCTCATCACCGATCACCCGCTGCAGGTCGCGCACAAGCGCCGGGTAGGGTGCTGGGCCCACCGCGGAGCCGATCACGTAGTGGGTGTTCTCGACGTTTGCCACCCAGTCGCGGATCGCGGCGCTGACCGCCTCCTTGAGGGTGCGCGCGCCGGAGTTCACCGGGACGACCTCGGCGCCGAGCAGGCGCATCCGCTCGACGTTGGGCGCCTGGCGACGGATGTCCTCGGTTCCCATGTAAACGACGCAATCGAGGCCCAGCAGAGCGCAGGCGGAGGCGGTCGCGACGCCGTGCTGGCCGGCCCCGGTCTCGGCGATCACCCGCTCCTTTTGCATCCGTTGGGCGAGCAGTGCCTGGCCGAGGGCGTTGTTGATCTTGTGGGCCCCGGTGTGGGCCAGGTCCTCACGCTTTAGGTAAACCGCATGCCCGATCCGATCCGATAGTCGCTGCGCGTGAAAGAGGGGAGTTGGGCGGCCGATGAAGTCGCGCCGCAGCGCCCCCAGGCGGGCGCCAAAGGCCGGCTCGGCGCTCGCCTCACTCCAGGCCTCGCTCAGTTCCCCGAGCGCCGCGATCAGAGTCTCCGGCACGTAGCGGCCCCCGTAGGGGCCAAAGCGCTCCTCGATCGCGCTCATGCAGAGGTGACGCCGGCCGCCCCGGCGGCCTCAAAGAAGGCGGACATCGCGGCATGGTCCTTGCGGCCGGGCTCGGCCTCCACCCCGCTGGCGACGTCCACCGCAAACGGATCGGCAACGCCAATCGCCGCCGCGACATTATCGGGACGCAGGCCGCCGGCGAGAATCGCTGGAACCTCAGATCGGCGTGGGGCGAGAAGTCCCCAGTCAAAGCTCTCACCGGTTCCTCCCCAAAGCGTTTGGGTGCGCCGGTCAAAGAGGTGAAAGTCGGTTCGGTAGGCCTCGGCGGCATAGATATCGGCGGCGCTGGCCACGTGCACTGCCTTGATCACCTTGACGCCGGTTCGGCGCGCCACCTCCGCACAAAAGGACGGGCCCTCCTCGCCGTTTAACTGCACGATCGTCAGGCCCGCATTCTCAACCGCCGTCGTTACTTCGCCCAGCTTGGGGTTGACGAAGACACCGACCAGCTCGCATTGGCGCCGAAAGCTCGCCCCGATCGCCGCCGCCTCACTCGTCTCACAGCGCCGCGGGCTCTGGCGATAGTGGATCAGGCCAATCGCCCAGGCTCCGAGCCTGACCGCCTCGGCGGCATCATCAAGATTCGTGATTCCACAGATCTTTACCCGCATCTCCCCAGGGTAGGGGACCTACCTGCCCAGCGGCCCGCCCAGCCCCGACTGGGAATCGTGAACCGAGGCGGGTCGAACGCCCAGGGTCACCGTCAAGGTCTTGGTCGAGCCTCCGCGCAGCACGGTCACGGTCAGCTTTTCACCGGGCTTGGCGGCGTTGATGATGTTGACCACTTCGTCCATCGAGGAGATCGTCTTGCCGTTGATCTTGGTGATGATGTCGCCGCCGAGGCTGAAGTTGGCCCCGTCGATCGTCGCCGCGGTGTTACCGCCCTTCATCCCCGCCTTATCGGCGGGTCCGTTCTTGAGGACTTCCTGCACGAGGACGCCTTCTTTGACCGGCAGGTTGACCGCTTTGGCGAGGTCGGGAGTAACGCTGGTTCCGGTGATGCCGAGGAACGCATGCTGGACCTTGCCCGTCGTCTCGAGCTGGGAGATCTCGCTGCGGGCGGTGTTGATCGGGATCGCAAAACCGATGCCGACGTTGCCGTCACCGCTGCCGCCCGTCTCGATCTGGGAGTTGATCCCAATCACGTTGCCGGCAGCTTCGATCAGCGGGCCGCCCGAGTTTCCCGGGTTGATCGCCGCGTCGGTCTGAATCACGTTGGAGATCGAGAATCCGTCCGGCGCTTGGATCTGGCGCTGCAGGGCGGAGACGATACCGCTGGTTACGGTGCGATCGAGGCCAAATGGATTGCCGATCGCGACAACCGGATCGCCGACTTCCATCTTTGAGGAATCGCCGAGGGCAAGGGGGTGAAGCTGGCTGGCGGGCGCGTCAACCTTGAGCAGCGCCAGATCGGTGGCGGGGTCGGTGCCGACAACGGTCGCCTTGTAGGTGGAGTTGGAGGCGCCGAGTTTGACCTGGATCGAGCTGGCGCCCGCGATCACGTGATTATTGGTGAGGATATGCCCGGCGGTGTCGATCACGATTCCCGAGCCGGTTGCGGTGGCGGCGCCTTCGGATTCGGATTCTCCGCCGCCGAAGGCTCCAAACGGTGAGGCCGAGCGCTTGGCGGGGATTTCAGACTGGACGAAGGCGACGCCGGGACCATCGTGACGATAGATCTGGTTGATCGCGTCGGCGCTTCCGCTCTTGCTGGCGGCGGTCGTGGCCAGTGGTGCGGCTACCGTGGTTGTCGTCGCGCTCTTGGAATCAATCCAGCCGGCGGCGATCGCGATCCAACCGAAGGCAGCGACGACGACGCCACCCAAAAGCGCCGCTCCAAAGGGGCTGCCGAAGAAGCCTTGTCCTCTGCTGCTCATGGGGAGATGGTTGCCCGGGGCGCTGAGCCGTCCCTAAACGGAGGGCAAAGACTTCCTAAAATCGAGCGGGCCGTCACGGAGAGAGGTGCTCCCCCATGCCCTGCTCGACACCGACCAGCTCACGGACCTTGGCTTCGGGGTCAGCGGCTTGCATCAAGGCGGCGCCGATCAGGACGGCGTCGACCCCGATTCGCTCCAGCTCCGCCAGCTCCTGTTTGGTCGAGATCCCGCTCTCGGCGACGACGGTCTTGGCGCTCGGTACGTGCGGCATCAGCCGATAGGTCGTGGCAATCTCGACCGTACCCCGATCCAGGTCGCGGTTGTTGATTCCGATCAGCTCGGCCTCGAGCTCCAGGGCGCGCTGCAGCTCCGCCGCATCGTGCACCTCGACCAGGCAGTCGAGATCTAGGGCGCGGGCCTGCTCATGAATCAGTGCAAGTTCGGCGCTGCTCAGCGCCCTAACGATTAAGAGGATCGCATCGGCCCCGTGAAGCGCCGCCTCATAGACCTGGTAGGGGTCGACGATGAAGTCCTTGCGGATGATCGGCAGATCCGATGCCAGCCGCGCCGCCCGCAGGTCCTCAAGTGAGCCGCCGAAGTGAGGCGCGTCGGTGAGGATCGAGAGCGCCGCCGCACCACCGCGCTGATAGGCGCCGACCCGCTCGCTCACCGAGACAGCTGGGGCGGCGATCTCTCCGGCGCTCGGCGAGCGCCGCTTGAACTCAGCGATCAGGGAAAGTCCGGGGCGGAGCAGCGCCTGATTGAAGGGACGATCCTCCCGGCGCCCCGAAAGTTGGGATTCAAGGCTCACCAGGGGGAGATCGCGACGGCGTTCCTGCACGCCGGCTCGGGCCCTGGAGATGAGCTGCTCGATCATTGCCACCCCGACCCCAGAGCCTAGTCGGCGAGCCCAGTGCTGGCTGAAATCAGGCGCTCGAGCACACCCGCGGCGGCGCCGGAGTCGATCGCGACGGCGGCCCTTGAGAGGCCATCGTGCAGGTCAGTAGCCAGCCCTCCGACGTAGATCGCGGCGGCGGCGTTGAGCAGGACGAGGTCGCGGCACGGACCACGCTCACCGCCAAGAACGGCCCTGGTTACAGCGGCGTTCTCAGATGGCGTGCCGCCGATCACCGACGCCGCCGGAGCCTCCACCAGGTCCAGGTCCCGGGGCGAGACAAACCACTCCTTGGTACCTCCGTCGGCCACCTCAACCACCCTGGTCGGCGCCGATATCGAGAGCTCATCGACCCCGTCCTCGGCGCTGACGACAAGTGCCCGGACGCTGCCAAGGCCAACCAGCGCCTCGGCGATCGTCTCCTGGTAGTGGCGATCAGAAACGCCGAGCAGCTGGCGATCGGCACCCGCCGGATTGGTCAGCGGACCGAGGAAATTGAAGATCGTGCGCACCCCGAGCTCCCTGCGCACCCCGACCACGTGGGCCATCGCCGCGTGGTGGCGTGGCGCGAACATGAAGCCAAAGCCGACCTCCTCGATGCAGCGCGCGATTGCCTTGGGGTCGAGCTCGATATTGACCCCGAGCGCCTCGAGCAGGTCGGCCGAACCACAGCGACTGGTGTTCGAGCGGTTGCCGTGCTTGGCGACCCCACATCCGGCCCCCGCCGCGACCAACGCCGCGGTCGTTGAGACATTGAAGGTCGAGGGGCCACCGCCGGTGCCGGCGGTATCGACGAGCTCGACCCGATCGGTCTGCACGTGGGAGGCCAGCGCTCGCATCGTTCGAGCCAGGCCAACCAGCTCCGAGACGGTCTCTCCCTTGGCCCGCAGGGCGATCAGAAAGGCGCTCGTTTGAACCGGATCTGAGCGACCCTCCATGATCTCCGCCAGGACCGCCGAGGCGTGATCGGCGGTCAGGTGATCGCCCCGGCAGACGGCGTCGATCGCGCGGCTGAGGATCTCGTTTGGCATCAGCTCGTTCGGAGAAAGTTGGCAAGCAGGTGTTTGCCCTGCGGGGTGAGGACCGACTCGGGATGAAACTGGACGCCCTCGGCCGGCAGCTCGCGGTGGCGGGCTCCCATCACCACCGAGCCGGCGGTTGCGCTCAATTCCAGCTCCGCCGGCAGATCGGGATCGGCGATCAGCGAGTGATAGCGCCCGGCGACGAAGGGACTGGCGAGCCCGGCGTAGATCGTCTTGCCGTCATGTGTTATTTCAGCATCCTTGCCGTGCACCGGCTCACCCTGGATCACGCGGCCGCCGAAGGCCTCGACCAGGGCCTGGTGGCCGAGGCAGACGCCCAGCACCGGGGTGCCGGCCTCGGCGAAAGCGCGCACCGCCGCGACCGAGATACCGGCCTCCGCGGGGGTGCAGGGGCCGGGCGAGACGACGAGTCGCCGGGGGCCACGCGCGAGCAGCTCGGCGACGCTGGCCTTATCGTTTCGGACGACCTCGATCTCGGCTCCAAGCTCGCCCAGGTACTGGACAAGGTTGTAGGTGAAGGAGTCGTAGTTATCGATTATCAGGACGTCCACAATCAGGGCCACTCGGTCTGCTCGCAGGCCAGCGCCACCGCACCGAAGACCGCCCTGGCCTTGTTCACCGACTCGTTGTACTCATAGGCCGGGCTGGCGTCGGCGACGGTGCCACCGCCAGCCTGGACGTGGATGCGGCCGTCCTTGACCACCACAGTACGGATGTGGATTGCGGTGTCGAGGTCACCGTTCCAGGATAGGTAGCCAATCGCGCCGCCGTAGGAGCATCGCTTGACGGGCTCCAGCTCGTCGATGATCTGCATCGCGCGGACCTTGGGGGCGCCCGAGAGGGTGCCGGCCGGGAGCGCCGAGCGCAGCACGTCCATGGCGCTCACACCCTCGCGCAGGGTGCCGGAGACCTGGCTGACGATGTGAAGAACGTGGGAGTAGGTCTCGACCACCATCAGCTCATCAACCTTGACCGTGCCGTACTCACAGACCCTGCCGAGGTCGTTGCGCCCGAGGTCGACCAGCATCACGTGCTCGGCGCGCTCCTTGGGATCGTTTACCAACCGCTCCGCCAGGCGGCGGTCCTCCTCCTCGTTTTTGCCGCGCGGGTAGGTTCCGGCGATCGGGCGGGTCTGGACGCGGTCGCCGTGCACCTTGACCAGTGGCTCCGGCGAGGCGCCGGCGATCTGAAAGTCGCCGAACTCCAGGAAATACATATAGGGGGAGGGGTTGATCGCTCGCAGGCCGCGATAGATCGAGAAGGCCTCGACCGGGGCCGGCGCGCTGAAGCGCTGCGAGGGAACGACCTGGAAGGCATCGCCAGCGTGTACGTAATCGACGATCCGCGCCACCGCCGCTTCAAACTCGGCGCGACCCATGTTGGACTCAAACTCCGGTGGCTCGATCGGCGCGGCACGCTCGAAACTGGGGACCGGACCGCGCAGGAGGCTGCGGACCGCGGCGATCTGCTCGGCGGCGCGCTCGTAGGCGGCATCGATATCGCCCTCGCCCTCGCTGAAGGCACAGGCGAGGATCGTCAACTCGTGGCTTAGGTGATCGAATACGAGCAGCACGTCGGTGACCATCAGCGCCATGTCGGGCAGGCCGAGTGGATCGGGATTGGGCTCAGCCAAGGGCTCCACGGTGCGCACCAGGTCATAGCCAAAGAATCCGACCGCACCGCCGAGGAAGGGTGGGAATCCTGCCGCCGGAGCGAGCCGAAAACGGGCCAGGTAATCGGCTACGGCGGCGTAGGGATCTGGCGCCGCGCGCTCGGCGCCACCTGACTCCGAGAGCCGGCCATCGCTCCAGCGCAGCACCGAGCGAGGCCGAATCCCAACGAAGGAGTAGCGACCGACCTGGCCTTGCTCGGCGGACTCCAAAAGGAAGCAGGGGGCACCCTTGGGCTCGCCGGCGCGCAGCTTCAAAAAGGCCGAGACCGGCGTCTCGCAATCGTCGAGCAGGCGGGCTCTAACCGGGACAACGTTACCCTCGCGGGCAAGCCGACGGGCCCCGTCGAGATCGGGCTCAAGGCGCATTGCGAAACGGTCACGCGATCGGGTTTGGTCGGAGTGGGACTTCATCGATTAGGGGCAGCCGCTCGCCCAGGTCACGCGCCGCGGCGGCGGTTCAGCACTTCCATCACGGCGGCCTGAGAGACCTCGCGCAAGACCAAAAGGACGGCGACGTGATAGAGCAGATCGGCGGCCTCTTCGGCCAGCCGCTGGTCGGATTCCTCGCGCCCCGCCCGGACCACCTCCTCGGCCTCCTCCTCGACCTTCTCACCGATCAAGGTCGGGTTCTCCAAAAGCCCCACGGTGTAGCTCCCCGCGGGGCGCTCCCCGGCACGACTTCGCAGGGTGCGCTCCAGCGCCGCCGCGGCCTCAAAGGCAACGGGGGACGGGTGCTTTTGCTCGGGGGGCGTCTCTGCGCCACCCAGGCCCCCGAGCTCTCGGTAAAAGCAGCTGCGCTCGCCGCTGTGACAGGCCGGGCCAGCTGCCTGCACCAGGGCCAGGAGGGCATCGGCGTCGCAGTCATAGCGCAGCTGGTGCACCCGCATCGAGTTTCCCGACGTTTCTCCCTTGCGCCAAATCTGACCCCGGGAGCGACTGTAGAAGTGGATCTCTTCGGTCTCAAGGGTGAGGCGCAGCGACTCCTCGTTCATGTAGGCGAGGGTCAGCACCTCGCCGCTGGCGAAATCCTGGGCCACGCACGGCAGCAGGCCGTTGCGGTCGAACTGGAGCTGCTCGATCATCGACCAATCGTAGATGGCGGCGCCTACTCGATCCCCAGCCGGTCCAGCAGATCCCCATCGCGGCGCCAGCGATTGCGCACCCTGACCTGCAGCTCGAGGTGTACCTTGGTGCCCAGCTCAGCTTCCAGCGAACGCCGCGCCGCCGCGCCGATCTCGCCGACCTTGGCGCCACCGCGGCCAATCAGGATCCCCTTTTGGGACTCCGTCTCCGCCCAGACCTCGGCGCCGATGAAGGTCAACCTGCCCTCGCGCGCCTCGACCTCTTTGACCGCGACCTCGACCGAGTGCGGAATCTCCTCGCGGGTGCGGTTCAGGACCTGCTCGCGGATCAGCTCGGCCAGCAGAACCTGACTCGATTGGTCGCTGTGGTCTTGGGCCGGGTACAGAAAGGGGCCTTCGGGAACGAGTTCGCCGAGCCGGGCGGTTAGGGCTGCGAGGCCCTCCCCACTGCGGGCGCTGATCGGAAAGACCTCATCGACACCCTCAAGCTCCGCCGCAGCGGCGAGCACCGGCACCATCTCGTTGGGCCCGATTCGGTCCGCCTTGTTGACGGCACAGATCACCGGCCCGCGCGCCCCCGCTCCGAGCAGGGCGCGGGCGATGAAGCGATCGCCGGGACCCACCCCCTCCTCGCCGTTGATCACGATCAGAGCGAGATCGGAATCCGCCAGCTCACGCTCAACCCGCCTTTGCATGCGCTCGGTCAGGACATCCCGCGGTCGCTGCACGCCCGGCAGGTCCACCAGGACCAGCTGGCGACCGAGGTCGGAATCGGTGACGACGCCGCGGATTGCCCGCCGAGTCGTCTGGGGTCGGACCGAGACAATTGCCACCCGCGAGCCGACGATCGCATTCACAAGCGTCGACTTGCCAACGTTGGGCCGCCCGGCGAGCCCGACGAAGCCGGCCCGGGTCACGCCCAGTTCGGCCAGCACCCGGGCCTGCAGTTCGAGCATCTCGCCGCTATCGGTTTCGTGATCCATGCCGCACAGGTGCAGGGTGCCGTGGACGGCCGCCTCGACGATGCTGGCGCAAAGCTCCGGACAGATCACGACGTCGCCGAGCTCGCGCGGCCCGGAGATGGCGGCGGCGCCGTCTAGGGGGAAGGCGAGAACGTCGGTGGCGGCATCGACGCCGCGGTGCTCGTGGTTTAGCCGCCGCATCCGGGCGGCGTCGATCAGCTCAACGGCGAGGTGCCCATCGCTCGGGCCCCCCGCCGCCAACGCCGCCCTGACAGCGGCCCGCAGATCGGCGGGCACATCGCTCAGATCGAGGCTCACTTCGGGCGCTTGACCCCGCGCTCGGCGTGCTCCCCGTAGGCCGCGACGATCCGCTGCACCAGCTTGTGGCGGACCACGTCCTCACCGCCGAAGTGGACAAATGAGATGTCTGGCACCTCGCTGAGGATGTCGCGGACGGCGACCAGGCCGGAGCGCTGGTCTGTGGGCAGATCGATCTGGGTGATGTCGCCGGTGACCACCATCCGCGAGTTGAATCCGAGCCTGGTGAGGAACATCTTCATCTGCTCAGGACTGGTGTTTTGCGCCTCATCGAGGATCACGAAGGAGTCATTGAGGGTGCGCCCCCGCATGAAGGCCAGCGGCGCCACCTCGATCACACCCCGCTCGAAATAGCCATTGACCCGATCGGGGTCGAGCATGTCGAAGAGGGCGTCAAAGAGCGGCCGCAGGTAGGGATCAACCTTTGCCTGGATGTCGCCCGGCAAGAAGCCGAGGCGCTCCCCCGCCTCGACCGCAGGCCGGGTCAGAATGATCCGCTGCACCCCGCGCTCGGCCAAGGCCGCCGCGGCCATCGCCACCGCCAGAAAGGTCTTTCCGGTGCCGGCGGGGCCGATTCCGAAGGTGATCGTGTGGGCCCGAATCGAGTCGACGTAGCGCTTTTGGTTGATCGTCTTGGGCGCCACTCTCGTATTGCGATGGCGCCAGACCACGTCGTCGAGGATCTGCGCCGGATCCTGGTTGGCATCGAGCGCCCCGCTCACCGCCTCGACCGTGGCGGGCGCGATCTGGTGCCCGGCCTCGACCAGCTCGACCAGCTGATCGATCAGCGTCGCTGCGCTCTGCACCTCGCCGGCATCGCCGTCGAGGGTGAGCACGTTGCCGCGCAGGTGAAAGTCGCAGCCAAGGCTGCCGCGCAGGGCTCGCAGGACAGCGTCCTCAGAGCCCGCCAGCTCCGCCGCAACGCTGTTGTCGAGGGTCAGCTGCCTACGCGCCAAGTCTCTCTCGCACCGCCGCGCTGACCCGCTTGCCATCGGCGCGGCCCGCCAGCTTTGGCATCAGCACCGACATCACCTCACCGATTTGGCGCGGCTCGCTGGCGCCCGTCTCGGACAGGGCTGAGTCGATCAGCGCCTCCAGTTCGGCTTCGGAGAGCTGGGCCGGAAGGTAGGCCTCGATTAGTTCGCTCTCGGCGCGCTCCCGCGATGCCTGCTCCAGGCGACCGGCTCCCTCATATGCCGCGGCGGCCTCGAGCCGCTTCTTGCGCTCGCGCTGCAGCACCGCCACCTCATCAGCATCACCGAGCTTTGCGTTCTTTTGGAGCGAATCGACAATCATCCGCAGCGCCGCCGCGCGCTCTCGCTCGCGTGATTTCATCGCGGTGCGCACGTCAGCCTGAACCGCCTCAAGGATCGTCTCGCTCATCTCCTAAGGGTAGACGCGTCCGGGCTTGGCAGCGAAACGGCCTCGACCTCGCCGAGCGGCATCTGCAGAAAACGGGTGCCCAGCTCACGAAATGATCCGACATCGCCGGTGCAAAGAAACCGGTAGGCGCCCTCACCGCCATCGCTCCGGGCGAGGCCGGCGCGCGCCAGTTCGCGCTGCACGGCGGCGGCGACGGCATGGCCACCGCTGACCAGGCGCACGTCGCGGCCCAGGATCCGCTGCAGCATCGGGGCCACCAGCGGATAGTGGGTGCAGCCGAGGATCAGGGTATCCACCCCGGCCCGCTTCAGCGGCTCGCAGTAGGTGCGGGCCATCGCCATCGTCTCCTGGTCAAAGGCCGAGCCGTCCTGGATGAAGGGGGCCAGGTCGGGGGCCTCAACCTCGGTGACCGCCAGCGCCTTGCCCTGTTCTTCCAGGGCGCGGTGGTAGGCGCCGCTCTCAACGGTGTTTGGCGTCGCAAGCACCCCGACCCGACCGTTGGCGGTGATCGCGGCGGCGATCTCTGCCTGCGGCTCGACCACGGGCACGACGCCGACCCCGCGGGCCGCCGCCAGCTCGCGCGCAACCCCCTCGCCGATCGAGGTCGCCGTGTTGCAGGCGATCACCACGAGCTTGGCGCCGCCGCCCAGGAGCAGCTCGACAATCGCCGCGATCCGCTGCCTGAGGCACTCCGGGTCACGCGTCCCATAGGGAAACATCGCGGTGTCGCCGAGGTAGACGAAATCCTCCTCGGGCAGTGAAACCAGGCACTCGTGCAAAACGGTGAGGCCGCCGACCCCGGAGTCAAACATCGCAATAGGCATCGAGGCGTCGAGCCGAGGGGCGGCTTTGAGCTGCGGCGTCAGGGCTTGACAACCATGAAGAAGATCGCCACCACGACGATCAGGCCGGCGAGGGTGCCAACCTGGCCGATCCGCGCGGAGAGGGCGAGGAAATCCTCGCTCAGCGTATCGCCGCGTTGGAGGTCACGCTCGGCCAGAGCTTTGGCCTTGCGAACCCGCGGCTGAAAGAAGCCGTGCTGGAGCCCAAACAAAACGATGATCGCGGCAAAGCCAACCCCGATGAAGGCTTCGCTGCCCTTCCAGGGCCCTTCGGCGAGTAGGTAGATCCCCGCCAATAAGAGCACGACCATGCCCGGATTGACCAGGTAGCGATCGATTTTTTCAACCCCCGCCATCAGCGCCGGGGTCGCCGATGGGAACTGCGGTGCGACGGAGAACAAGAAGCCGTAGCCAAAGGTCGGGCCAAAGGCCAAGACGACGGCCAGGATGTGGATGAAGAGGCCGACGCTGTAGGCGGTGATGGTCGCCAGCATGGATCGCAACGATAGGCGAAAGCGCGGCGCGACCCCGGCTCAGGCCGCACGCATCAAAAGCGCCGACCAATCCCCCTCGTGGCGGCGCTCGCAAACGAGCATCCCGGCGGCGATGAAGGCCTCACCGACCGACTCGATCTCGCTCGGCAAGATCCCCGAGCAGATCAGGGTCTGCGGCGGCATCGCTTGATCGATGCCGGCGGCGAGGAGCGCCAGCATCGGCGCCGTCAGGTTGGCCACCGTGGTCGGCGCCAGGGCGGGCAGGCGCTCGCGCAGATTGAGTCGTTCCAGCTCAACCGAAACTCCGTTTAGGTTCGCGTTTGAGCCCGCCGCCTCGATCGCCGCGGGCTCGTGGTCATAGCCTCTCACCGGCGCCCAGCCGAGCTTTGCAGCGGCGATCGCCAGCACCCCCGAGCCGGTGCCGAGGTCGCTCAGCGCCCCGAGCGCCGCCCCTTCGGCCTCGATCTCCAAAAGTAGCTCTAGGCAGAGGCGGGTGCTGGGGTGGGCTCCGGTGCCAAAGGCGCCTCCAGGGTCAATCTGCAGGTCGAGGCTGCCCTCGCGCTGGGGCTCCCACGGGGGGCGCAGCCAGAGTCGGTCAGCGAGCAGGATCGGGCGGTGGAAGTCCTGCCAGCGCTCTGCCCAGTCCTCGGGAACCTGGGTCGCGCTGACCTCAACCCGCCCCGAGGCGGCGACCGCCTCGATCTCCCCCAGCTCGGGCAGCTCCCCCTCGCCGCCGTAGATCGCGTACTCGACATAGCCGGGGCCGCTTTCCTCCTCGACCCCATTGGGTGCCAAAACGGTCAGCTCAGCCAGGACCAGCTCGGCCTGCTCGGGGGCGCACCTGACCGCCAGGCGGATCAACCGAAGGCCCTGCGGACCCGGGTGAAGAAGCCATCCTCGTGGTGGGAGCTGATGTTGGCTGGACCGAGGCTATCGCCCAGCTTTTCTGCAAGCTCGCGCTGCTCCTCGGAGAGATTGGAGGGAACGATCACGTTGACGACGATCACCAGGTCGCCGGGAGGGCCGCCATTTGAGCCGGGCAGACCATTGCCGCGCAACGCGTACTGGGTGCCATGCTGGGTACCGGCCGGAATCTCGATCTGACGCTGACCCTCGTGGCTTGGAATCTTCACCATTTTGCCGAGCATCGCCTCGACCGCGGTCAGCTCGACCGCGTGCATAAGATCCTGGCCGCGCATTGGACCGCGGCGCACCTCAAAGCCGATCCCCCCGCCGAAGAAGGCCTGCAGGATATCCTCGATCGAGCCCATCCCGGCGCCGCTGGGACCGAAGCCCCCCGAGCGCAGGCCCTCGTGGCCATAGGCGTCATAGACGCCGCGACGCTCCGGATCTGAGAGCACCTCATAGGCCTCGGCTGCAACCTTGAACTTCTCCTCGGCGCCAGGGTCATGGTTGTTGACGTCGGGATGCAACTCGCGAGCGAGGCGCCTGAACGCCTTCTTGACCTCCGCCTCAGAGGCACCCCTGCCGAGGCCGAGCACCTCGTAGTAGTCGCGCGGCATCTGGCTCTCAGTCGCCGTAGATGAACTCGAAGTAGTGGGAGAGCTCGCGCGCCGCGTCGCGCACCGAGGCGATCGCCGTCGCGTAGTCCATGCGCAGCGGCCCGACCACCCCAACCGAGCCTAAATTGCGATGGCCGAGGCCGTAATTGGCGCCGACGACGCTGACCGAGCGCAGCTCGGGCTGGGGATTCTCATCGCCGATCCAAAGAAAAACGGAGCGCCGGTCAAGCGCCGAGCGCAGCATCCCCAAGACAGTGGCCCTGCCCTCCAGGGTCCGCATCAGCTTGTCGGCGCGGGGCAGATCGGCGGCGTGGGCCTGGGAGAGGAGCCGGGCGGCCCCGTCCACGTACAGCGCGTCGCCACTCTCGCGTTCGAGTTCGCTAAAGGCGGCGCCCAGCGTCGCCAGGAACTTCGCCTCGGTGGGGGGAAGGTCGGGTGCGCTCAATCGGGCGCCGATCATCCTCGCCCCCACCGCCATTCCCGCCAGGGACTCGTTGAGGTAGCTGGAGGCCCACTCGACCAGGCCGGGGTCAACCGGCGCGTCAAAGTCAAAGACCCGCTTGGCGATCGCCCCGGTTGAGGCAATTGCGATCAACATCACCCTGCTTGGCTGCAGCCGCAGCACCTCCACCCGGTGGATCGTCGCGGCGACGCTCTGCGCCGGGGCGGTCACCATCGCCATCAGGTCTGTGACCTGGGCCAGAGCCTCGATCGTCTCGCGCATCGCATCATCGACCTCGCGCCGCAACCGCGAGAGCTGCAGCTCGACCCCGGCTGGAGCGATCGGTGGACCAGCCTCGACCAACATGTCGACGTAATGACGGTAGCCGGCTTCGGTTGGAATCCGCCCCGAGGAGGTGTGCGGGTGCTGCAGGTAGCCGCTGGCCTCCAGCTCGGCTAGCTCGGCCCTCACGGTCGAGGCGCCCCAGACGACCTCGGCCTGCTCGGCGATCTCCCGCGAGGCCACGGGCCGTGCCGAGCCGAGGTGAGACTCAACCACCAGGCGCAGAATCAACTCTTGTCGAACCGAGAGCATCTGCCCCCCATTCTAGGAACCGCTACAGCTGGACCTCTGCCTCGGCGTTGCGGATGATCTGGTTATCACCCTGGGTGGCGACCGTATCGACCACAATCCGATCACCGTCGACCGACCTCACCGTGCCCGAGACGACGATCTCCTGCTCGGGAAAGCCCATCCCCCGAAACTGAACCGAGAGCCGCTTCAGCGCGCGTGGATCGCCACCGGCCAATGCGGCGTTGGCGCGAGCCACCAGCCCCATCGAGTAGAGGCCATGAAGGATGTTGGCCGGCAGCCCGACGGACTTCGCGAACTCGGCGTCGATATGGATCGGGTTGAAGTCCCCCGAGGCACCCGCGTAGCGATGGGGGAGGTACTTATCCGGGGTGACCCTCAGCTCCGGGACCGTATCTCCGACGCTATACGCCATCTTCTCTCCTCCCCCCGGGCCGCAGTTGATCCGCCTCGCGCGGAGTCATCACCGCGACCTCATATCCCTCTAACGATGTTGGTCCACACTGCCCGCACCACCGCCTCGCCCTCTTGGTTAACCGATTTGGACTCAAAAACGTAAAAGCCCTTGCCGTCCTTTTCATAAATCTCCAGGCAGCGGGGCGTAGTGGTGATCAGATCGCCCGAGCAGACCGGCTCTGCCCACTCGAACTCCTGGGCACCGTGGACCATCGTCGCAAAGTTCATTCCGACCTCGGGATCAAACATCACCGGGCCCATCGCCGGACCGCTGTAGACGACGGCGAACATCGGAGGCGCGACAACGTCGCGGAATCCCGCGTCGCGGGCGGCACCTGGATCGAAGTGGACAGGGTTCTCGATCCCGAGGGCATTTGCGTACTCCTTGATCTTCTCGCGCCCCACCTGGTAGCTGCTGGAGGGCCAAACCTTTCCTATCGCCTCGGTCTTGATCGCCATCGGCCCTGACCATACCTACTCATCGATCTCAAGCACCGCCAGGAAGGCCTCCTGTGGCACCTCGACTCGGCCCACCTGCTTCATCCGCTTCTTTCCCGCTTTCTGCTTCTTCAGCAACTTCTGCTTGCGGGTAACGTCGCCACCGTAGAGCTTCGCGGTGACGTCCTTTCGCAGCGCCTTGACGGTCTCACGCGCCAGCACCCGGGAGCCGATCGCAGCCTGCACCGGGATGTCGAAGAGCTGGCGCGGGATCGTCTTTCGCAAGCGCTCGACCAGGCGCTTGCCCTGCTCATATGCAAAGTCACGGTGGACGATGATCGAGAGGGCATCAACCTTCTCTCCGGCGAGCAGAATGTCAACCTTCACAAGCTCCCCGACGCGGTTGCCGATCGGCTCGTAATCAAGCGAGGCGTAGCCGCGGGTTGAGGACTTGAGCAGGTCGAAAAAATCAAGCACGATCTCGGCCAGCGGCAGGTCATAGCGAATCTGAACCCGCTGCGGGCTGAGGTAATGCATATCGACGTGGGTGCCACGACGGGCCTGGCAGAGCTCCATGACCGCGCCCACGTATTCGGAGGGGGCGATGATCGTGGCGCGAATGTAGGGCTCCTCGATCGCTGCGATCGTGCCCGGATCGGGCAACTCGGTGGGACTGTGGACCTCGACTGTCTCCGCGCCGATCAGCTCGACGAGGTAGCGAACGTTTGGCATCGTCGCGAGCAGCTCGAGGCCGTACTCGCGCTCGAGGCGCTCGCGCACGATCTCCATGTGCAAGAGGCCGAGGAAACCGCAGCGGAAACCAAAGCCCAAAGCCTCGGAGGTCTCCGGCTCATAGGAAAGTGCCGCGTCGTTTAGCGCCAAGCGCTCGAGCGCCTCGCGGAGATCGACGTAGCGATCGGTGTCGATCGGGAAGAGGCCGCAAAAGACCATCGGCCGCACCTCGCGATAGCCCTCCAGCGGCTTCGCAGCCGGATGATCGCGGCTGGTCAGGGTGTCACCGACCCGCAGCTTGGCGACGTCCTTGATCCCGGTGATCACGTAGCCGACATCGCCGGCATCGATTGCTCCGACCGCGGTCATCACCGGTCTGAAGAAGCCGAGCTCATCGATGTCGGCCTCGGTCCCGTTTTGCATCGCGACGAGACGCTGGTGCTTTTTGAAGGTGCCGTCGACCATCCGCACGTAGGCGATCACACCGCGGTACTGGTCGAATTCTGAGTCAAAGATGAGAGCTCGGGGCGGCGCATCGGGCCTCCCGGCCGGAGCCGGGATTCGCGCCACGATCGCCTCCAACACGCCGACCACGCCCTCCCCCGTCTTGGCTGAGATCCTCAGCACCTCACCGGGATCGCCGCCGAGCAGATCGGCGATTTCCGCGGCGACCCGCTCCGGCTCTGCCCCGGGCAGATCGACCTTGTTGATCACCGGGATCAGCTCGAGCCCGTTCTCGATTGCCAGGTAGGTGTTGGCGACGGTCTGGGCCTCCACTCCCTGGGCGGCATCGACCACCAGCAGCGCCCCCTCACAGGCGGCGAGGCTGCGCGAGACCTCGTAGGAGAAATCGACGTGGCCGGGGGTATCAATCAGGTGCAGGTGGTAGGTCTCGCCGTCTGCGGAGCGGTACTCAACGCGTACCGCCTGGGCCTTGATCGTGATCCCTCGCTCGCGCTCGAGGTCCATCGAATCGAGCACCTGGGCCCGCATTTTCTTTGGATCAATGGCGCCGGTGATCTCAAGAATGCGATCTGCAAGCGTCGACTTGCCGTGGTCGATGTGGGCGATGATCGAGAAGTTGCGAATGCGCTTCATGGGCGGCGGCCAGTATGGCGAGTCAGCCGCGGCAGCCGGCCGGAGCAAGCGGCCCGTGCAGATGAAAGACGATCGCGGTCGGCTCCCGCAGGACCACGCTGGAATTGGCGGCGCTGCTCCAGCCCGTCGCGGCGGGCAGCCGCGGACCCCCGGGCCGAACCCGGTCCAGGGCGGTGACAACGTATTCGTAGTGTCCGTCGTCAAGCGCCCGCCGCCAGGCCCGACAGCTGTTCGGCGCCGTGAAGCCTCCCGCCGCACGCTCGATACCCAGGAACTGCACCCGGTTGGAGAGATCGGTTCCAAACAGCGGGTACTCGCGGGTGGTGGTGGTCGCGATGCTCGCCCCTGAGATCGAGCGCGCCCAGGCAAAGACTGCGTCGAGGCCATGGCTTGCGAAGGTGGGATCGGCGTAGCGCTGGCGCAGGTAGCTGCGCTGCTCACGATAGCCCAGGGCGATCGCGAGCAAAAGCACCAGGCCGAGCGCCACGGCGAGGGGGGCCGAGCGCGCCGATGGCCAGCTGCGCCGCGAGGGTCCCAACCTGCCAAGGCGCCGGATCCGGGCCCCTAGAGGTGGCGTGGCCGGCAGCAGCGCGACGCCCAGGATCACCGCCGGAGTGAGGTAGCGAAGCGCCGATTCAAATCCCCGCGGCGCCCCCAACGGACCCTCGGCCGAGGTCGGAGCGAGGATCCAGGTGAGTACGACGAAGATCCCCGCGAGGGCGCAGAGGGCCAGCACCGGGCCCCCGCGACGCCCCAGACTGAGCAGCAGTCCCGCCGCGGCGGCGCCCCCCAACAGCGGCCAAAACACCCAGAAACCGTGGGCCAGGCCGGGCAGGAACCAATGCAACCAAACCGCCCGATCGCCCAGGTATCCAAGGACGCTGTGACCGGGGCGACCGCCGAGCGGCTGGCGCGGGCCGGGCAGTGAGATCGGACCGAGGTGTCGGACCCAGGGAAGTGGGTTGCCCGCCTGCACCAGATTGCGCAGGTACCAGTAACCGCCGCCCACCAGGGCGCCCGCGGCCGCGACCAGCAGGGAGGAAAGCCTCCTGCCGGGCGGGGAGATCAGCGCCAGTCCCACCACAAAGACCAGGGCCGCCGGCAGGAAGGAGAGCTTGGTTCCAGCCGCCATGCCTGCGGCCAAGCCGATGATCGCAATCGCGGCCGGCGAGAGGCGGCGATTGAAACGCGAGCCCCAGGCGTTGAGGGCGATCGCCACCGCGGAGAGCAAGAAGAAGGTCCCGGCGATGTCGTTACGAGCCTCGCCGGCCTGATCGGCTAAAGCGGGGACGCTGAGCGCGACCGCGGCCAGGGCCAATGAGATCGGCGCAACGCCGAAGGGACGCCCGATACACCAGGCGGCGAAGAGGCAGCCCAGGAGCCAGCCGAGGTTTAGAAGCGGCGAGAGGATGTCGCGATGAAATGCGGCCATCCCAATCGCGTGAAAGAGTTCGGCGTTGGCCGGGTAAAACCAGGCCATGTACTGGGGGGCGAGGTAATGCAGCTGAAAGGTGTCACCGCTCTGAAAAAAGGACGCGGCGAGCGGTCCGTGATACCAGGTTGAGTCAAACCCGGTCATCCCGGTGGCGAGCCGCAGCCGCACCCCGGCGCCAAAGTGGATCAGCGCCAGCGCCGCGACCAGCATCCCGGCCACGCTCAAAAGCGGCGAGGGACTTGGCGGCGGCCGAGTCTGCTCGGGGCCGCCGGGTGCCCCAGGCGACGGCTCGAGGGCATCAAAAGCGCGCCGCCCCCGCGCCGCGCTTCCGTTAAACCCAAGGTGAAGGGCGAGCCCGGCCACGATAACCGCGATCAAAAAGGGCAGCGCCTTGAACGCTGCGAAGCTGCCCAGCAGCTCGGCGATCAAGACCAAAAGGGCCAGCGCCAATACCGCGGTCGCCAGCCAGCCGGGAGGACCGCCGAGCTCGGGCAGGGCAGCGGCGCGCAGGCGCGCCGCGCCGAGGACCGAAAAGCCGACCAGGAGGGCAAGCTCGACCACCCCCAGCAGGTAGCTTGAGAGGGCCAGCATTTAGCGTCGCGGCAAGAGGCGCATGATCTGCTCCAGCTCGGCAATGCGCAGTAGCTTGGCGAGGCCGAGATAGACGGCTGCCCCGGTTCCCAGGCCGAGACCCAGGGAGGCGATCTGGGCGAAGGTCCCCTCTCCCAGGGCCTGATTCAGGGTGTTCCAGACCCCGTACCCAACTAGCGCCAGGGCGGCTGAGGCGACCAGGATGCGAAGCGTGGTCGAGAGCAGCCGGTCGAGTTCGAGCCCGTTGAAATGGCGGCGCAGGACGACGGCCTGGGCAATCACCGCCGCGGTGGTGCCGATGCCGGTGCCGGCGACGATCCCGCCGACTCCAAATGGCTTGTAAAGCAGCGCCGCGGCAAGCGCGGAGACGACCAGGTCCAGACCCGCCAATCCGGTCGCCAGCCAGGGTCTTTGCAGGCTGAAGAAGGTGCGAGTCTGCAGAAGGTAGACGCCGTTTGTCGGAAGCGAGAAGGCAAACCAAAAGAGCGCCGTGGCGACCAGGGTGGTCTGGGCAGGATCAAAGGCGCCGCGCTGATAGATGAGGCGAATCATCGGTTCAGAGAGGGCGAGCACGGCGGCGGCGGCGGGCAGCAAGACGAAGAGGATCTGGCGCATGCCGTTGGCCATCGTTGCCCGCAGGTTGTCGATCTCGCCGAGGTTGGCAAAACGGGCCAGGGTCGGGAACAAGACGGTTGCAATCGCAACCGAGAAGATCCCCTGCGGGAGCTGGTAGATGCGGAAGGCTTTGTCGATCGCCGCCGGCGCTTCATCGGAGACGAGGCTGCCGAAGAAGCTATTGATCAACATGTTGAAATTGATCAGGCCGAGGCTGATCGTCACCGGCAGCATCAACAGCAAGACGCGCCGCACGCCGGGATGGCGCCACTCAAAGCTCCAGGTGAACCTGAATGGGGTGTTGCGCAGATCAAAAACGGGGATCAACAACTGGACCAGGGTGCCGACCACGATCGCGATCGCGTAGGCATAGATTCGATCATTGCCGTGAAAGGCGGGGACCAGCAAGACCAAGACGAGGATGATCGTCAGGTTCCAAAATAGCGGCGCGATCGCAAAGGCGCCGAAACGGTCATAGCTATTGAGAATGCCGACTACGACGCCGCTTAGCCCGAGCAGAATCAGAATCGGGAAGAGAATCTGGGAGAGGGTGATCGTGAGGTCAAGCAGCTCGCCCTTAAAACCGGGGGCAAAGAGCGGCATTATCACCGGCGCAATCACGACGAAAAGGGCGGTCAGCACGCCGAGGACCATGGTTACGATCAGCAGCAGCGTCGAGGCCAGCCGGAACGCCTCTCGGTAGTTCTTTTCCTGCAATTGCTCGGTGAAGACGGGGACGAAGGCGGGTTGCAAAGCCGCGTCGGCGAAAAGGCTGCGAACGAGGTTGGGTACCTGGAAGGCGATCGTGAATGCCGAGACCGGTCCGTTGATCCCGTAGATCCCGGCGGCGACAACTTCTCGCCCCAAACCGGTGATCCGCGAGGCGGCGGTGGCGACCGAGAAAAAGGCAGTCGAGCGGGCGATGCGGCCCGCCTGGCGCCCCGGAGCCGGCTCGCCGGCCAGATCCTCGCCCGGATCGAAGGCCTCGGCCGCCCGCAGTGCGGCGTCGGAGTCCACGGCGGCCTCGTCGCGCTCGGGGGTGTTGGGTGCCTTGGGCGTCTCCAAGCTGATCTCAGTCGCTATAGTCGGCGGCCGCCCGGAGCCGGCTCGGCGCCAGCTCAGGCACACGACTCATGGCCAACATTGCCTCACAAAAGAAGCGCATCCTACGCAGCGAGCGCGAGCGAGCGGAGAACCGCCTGCTGAGCAGCTCCGTGAAGACCCATTTTCGCCGCCTGCAGGCTGCCGTGGAGGAGGGTGAGGAAGCCACGATCCACGCTGAGCATCGCAACCTCGACTCGCGAATCGATAAGGCGGTTCAAAAGGGTGCGATGCACTCAAACACCGGCGCCCGCAAGAAGTCCAGGGCAGCGCGGATCGTCGCCGCGGGCTCAGCGTAGTCAGGGCGGGGCACCGGCGGCGCGTCGCAGCGCGATGCTGAGTGCCAACCGTTCGCCGTAATCGATTCCTCCCCGGCACCAGACCTCCAGATCTGCGAGCACGCAGGTTGCCCCCTGCAGCTGCTCCAGATCGACATCGCCGACGCGGGCGAGCAGCTGGCGGGCGGCGTAGGGATGCATTGGCAGGTTCGCCTCGATCTGTCGGGGCAAAACCCCTGCCTCGAGTTGCTCGACCGCGGTGCAGGCGCTGCGCAGACGCGAGGCGAGGCCGTAGACAATTGCG
Source organism: uncultured Solirubrobacterales bacterium (assembly GCA_963700105.1). Taxonomy (GTDB): domain Bacteria; phylum Actinomycetota; class Thermoleophilia; order Solirubrobacterales; family 70-9; genus CAVUWL01. Next base: position 237,230 of record CAVOWL010000001.1, read on the forward strand.
GTGACGCTCTCGCCCTGTTCGATCAGCCGCTCGCCAAGTTGAAGCGCTGAAACGGGGTCGCGCTCCAGGAGTGCATCTGAGAGCGCCCACACGGCGCTCTCAGATGTGTCGGCGACCATCGCTTCGAGGTCGGAGACCCCCACCTCCCCTCCCTCTCCAGCCCAAACGGCGAGTCGCTCCAACTCCCGCGAGAGGCGCACCGAGTTGGGTCCCATCCGCTCGACCAAAACAACCGCCGCCGCAGGCTCGAGTGAAAAGCCGAGCCGCTTTGCCTCGGCCCGCAGCGCTCGCGGCATCTCCTTGGCCCTGGGCGCCTCAAACTCGTGCACCTCCCCGCCGGCCACGGTGACCGCGCGGCGCAGCTTCGCCGCCGGCTTGGCGCGGGCAATCAGGACCAGGGTCAAATCCGGGGGAAGGCGCCCGAGTGAGGCGGCGACGGCGTCGAGTTGGTGCTCGCGCCAGCGCTCGACCCCATCGGCCAGCAGGTAGCGCCGGGACTCAGTCAAAGACATCGCCGGGATCGAGCCGAGGAGCGCCTCGTGGTCGGGCGCGCCCCGTCCCTCACCAGGCTCAAACACCCGCAACGCCGCGGCGCCGCCCTCGCGCTCGGCGCGGGAGCGCAACCGCGCCCGGCTCGCATCGATCTTTGCCTGGTCGGTGCCGGCGATCAGGTAGAGAGAGCGCATCTCCTCGGCCACGGGTGAGGGCAGTCTAGAGACGGGCTGGGCGGCCGCGCAATTTAGCCGTGAGCGCGGCCAGTGACTTGCCTAACGCTCAGGCGCGGCTAGGGGTCTTCGTCTTCCTCATAGCCCGACACTTCGGCCAGCTGGGCGCCGTAGAGCTCGGTGACGGCTACGGGGGGCGATTGAATTGAAAGGCAGGCAAGCTCAGCCCCACCATCGTTTGCGACCGAGTGATCGGTCGCCGGCGGAACCAGGATCAGATCGCCCTCGCCGACCGGTTGGGTGTCGCCGGCAACCGACATCGTTCCCGCCCCTCGCACCACCACGTAGACCTGCTCGGCCTCCTCATGGGAGCGCAGGCTTTGCTCGGCGCCAGCCGGGACCTCCAACCAGGTCACAGACATGTTGCGCGAGCCGAGTTCTCCCGCGTCCATGAGGACGTGGGAGCGGAGGCGGTGCCACTCCTCCACCGGGGCTTCGCCTAAGCGCCTGACGAGCATTCGCGCGCTTTGTACCAGATGCGGAGCCCGAAGTTGCGAGCGCCACTCAATCCACGACCAGGTTGACCAGCTTGCCAGGCACGACAATCTCCTTGACGACCGCCCTGCCGTTTAGGTGGCGAGCCACTTTTTCACTACCCCTAGCCAGGCGCAGGAGCTCCTCACGGGAGGCATCGGCCCCAGCCTCGATGCGATCGCGAAGCTTGCCGTTGACCTGGACGATCAGCGTCATCGTCTCGCTGATCAGCAGCTCCTGATCGGCCACCGGCCAGGGGCTCTCCCAGACCCGCCCGCCGTTGACCCGCTCCCAGACCTCCGCCCCGAGGTGGGGCGCAAAGGGAAAAATCAAAGAGGCCGCCGTGGCGGTGGCAAAGCGAACGGCGGCGAGGCCGTCGCCACAGCGATAGAGGCTGTCCTTGAGTCGATAGGTCTCATTCACCAGCTCCATCACGGCCGCAATCGCGGTGTTGAACTGGAAGCCCCGCTCAAAATCAGCGCTTACCTTCTCGATCGCCCAATTGGCCTTGACGCGCAGGACCCGGGCCTCCTCCTCACCGCCGCGCTCGGGGGCTGGCGGTTGCACCCTTTGGGTCACCTCCCCGCACAGCCTCCACAGCCTCGAGAGAAATCGGTTGACTCCCTCGACGCCCTCATCTGACCAATCACCACCGCGCTCGGGTGGGCCCATGAAGCAAACGTAGGTCCGCGCCGTGTCGGCCCCGTAGCGCTCAACGTACTCACTGGGGCTGACCGTGTTCCCCCTCGACTTCGACATCTTGGCGCCGTCGCGGGTGATCATCCCCTGGGCAAAGAGATTGGCGAAGGGCTCCTGGATCTCGAGCCAACCGAGGTCGGCCAGCGCCTTGGTCAAAAAGCGCGCGTACATCAGGTGCAAGATCGCGTGCTCGACCCCCCCGATGTACTGATCAACCGGCAACCAGTGCTCGGCCGCGGCGTGATCCCAGGCGACGGCCTCGTTTCGGGGATCGAGGTAGCGGATGAAGTACCAGGAGGAATCGACGAAGGTATCCATCGTGTCGGTCTCGCGGCGTGCCTTGGCCCCGCAGACCGGGCACTCGGTCTGCACCCAATCCTCTGCGGCGGCCAGCGGGCTGCGCCCCTTTGGAGCGTAATCCTCGATCTGGGGCAGTTCGACCGGAAGGCTCTCGGCCGGGACGGGTACGGTCCCGCAGCGCTCGCAGTAAACGATCGGGATCGGGGCCCCCCAGTAGCGCTGGCGTGAAACCAACCAATCGCGCAGGCGGTAGTTGATTGCGGGCCGGCCGCGACCTGAGCTGCCCAGCCACTCGAGGATCCGAGCCTTAGCCTCGCGGTTGTCCGATCCGTCGAAACGCCCGGAGTTGGCCATCAACCCGTCACCGAGAAAGGGCAGATCATCGCCCTCCTCGCCGGCCGGCTTGATCACTTGCCTGATCGGCAGGCCGAAGGATTTGGCGAAATCGTAATCGCGGCGATCGTGGGCGGGGACTGCCATGATTGCTCCAGTCCCGTACTCCATCAGCACGTAATCGGCGACAAAGATCGGAATCGACTCGCCGTTGACCGGATTGACCACGAAACGACCAAGTCCAACCCCGGTCTTTTTCCGGTCCTCGGCACCGCGCTCCTCGGCTGACTCCCGGCCCACGCGTTCCACGTAGGCGCGCACCTCGGCCTCGGCGGGCGCCCCGGCCAGGAGCCGATCCAACTCGGGATGCTCGGGGGCAAGGACGAAGAAGGTTGCCCCAAACAGAGTGTCGGGACGGGTCGTGAAGACGGTGAAATCGAGGTCGATTCCCTCGCAACCAAAGACGACCTCTGCCCCCTCGGAACGACCGATCCAGTTGCGCTGCATCGTGATCACGTGCTCGGGCCAGGAATCAAGCTGGTCGAAGTCCGCCAGCAGCCGCTCGGCGTAATCGGTGATCCGAAAGAACCACTGCTCGAGCTTGCGCTGCACGACCACGGTTCCGCAGCGCTCGCAGCGACCGTCGATCACCTGCTCGTTGGCGAGCACGGTTGCGTCCTTGGGGCACCATTGCACGGGCGCCTCTGAACGGTAGGCGAGCCCACGCTCAAAGAGCAGCAGGAAGATCCACTGCGTCCAGCGGTAGTACTCGGGCGTGTGGGTGCCGATCTCGCGCGACCAGTCGATTGAGATTCCCCACTCGCGGAACTGACGACGAAACGAGGAGATCGAGCGCTCGGTCACCTCGTGCGGCGGCTCGCCGGTCTTGATCGCGTTGTTCTCTGCAGGCAGCCCGAAGGCGTCATAGCCCATCGGGTGAATAACCTCAAAGCCCCGGCGCCGCCGGTAATGGGCGATCGCATCACCGACCGCGTAGGTCTTGAGGTGTCCCACATGCGGCTCGCCGGAGGGGTAGGGCAGCATCTCCAGCACGTAGGACTTCTGGGTTGAGTCCGCGAACCCAGGTTCGCCGGGGTTCGCCACCTCCCAGGTCTTCTCCTCAGCCCAAAGCTGCTGCCACTTGGCCTCGATCCGCTTGGGTTCATAGCCGCTCACCAACGGCGATCTTCTCAGACCACCGGCGAGAGGGCTTCAAGCAGATGAGGCCAGACGTAGACCTCAATTGTCGCTGCAACTATGAGGGTTGGAATCGCCAACAAAACGGTCACCAGGGTGGCGGCAAGAAGCTGATTCCACTCGCCGCGGCGGCTGGCGATCAGCCAGGCGGCGAGGGGAAGAAAGAGAGCGGTCAGCTCGGGAATGGCGTGCGGAAGGACGCTTAGCATCAGTTCGGCCCGCGATATGTGCAGCTGAAAGGCCAGGGTCGAACCCTGAAAGCCGAGATAGAAGGCTTGGGTGGAGAGGGAAAAGAGGGTCACAGCGCAGACAAAGAGAATCGCCAATTTGCCGGCTTGGAGGTGGATCCAGCGAGAGAAGCCGCTGCGCTGGGCGGCGGCAATCGGCATCGAGGCCCCGGCAATGAACCCCGCTATGCAGGCGCTGGCGTGGAAGGCTAAGACCGCGGCGTTTCGCTCGAGAATCGGCAGCATCGCGGCCGGACTCGAGGGTTCGGTGATGCCCGGCAGGTGGACCGGGGTCAGGTCCGGAGTCAGCCTCCCCGCCACGAACCAAACCGCAAAGAGCAAGGTGGCGGCGACAGTCAGGCTGAGGGCGAGCCAGGCGCGCAGGACGTGCCATGGGCGCCCATTCCAGACCTCAAGGGTCTCCCTGGTGTCTTGCAAGCCATGGGAGAAAACTTGTTGATTTGCGCTCGCATTCACTGCACACTCATCGGCAGGCAGGCGCGCCGATTTGAGAGTGGAGCTGAGGGGGCTCGAACCCCTGACCTTCGCGCTGCCAGCGCGACGCTCTTCCAGCTGAGCTACAGCCCCTTGCTTGGCTCAAGGTTATCGCGGCTTTTATCCACGGGCGATGCAACGACGGGCCCGATCGCCGTGGCTGCGCCGCCGTTCGAGCGAAGCCGCCGGCGCAGCGCCTGGGGCTAGGCGGCGCGCTGCTCGGGTCCGGAGTCTGCGTCTGGGTCGACGTCGAGGATCAGGTTGTCGGCGGCAGTATGGCGAACGCGGAACTCAAGCGGGGAGCGTTCCTCCAGCTCCCGCAGAAGCTCGACCGGTTCCTGGAGTCGCATCGAAATTGTCGCCCTGCCCTCGGAGAATCGCTCCACCGATATCTCGGTTGTGGCGTCGATCTGTCCCGCCGCGTCCTCAAACCCAACCAACTGGGAGAAGTCATCAAGCGGTCCGATCTCGACCTTCACCAATCCTTCAAAGGTGTCAAGCGCCGCCTGCTTCCCCAGCGCCGGCGCCGCGCCGTTTTCCCTGTTGGAGGAGGCGCTGGCTGCGCCCGGATGCGCTTCGCTTAGCTCCTGCACCCTGCGACTCACCTCGACCGCCTCGCGCAGTGCCTTCATACGGATCCGCGTCGCCTGCCCGCGCGCCTGGGTTTGGATCTCTTGCAGTCGCGCTGAGACCGCCTCCAATGAGGCGATGCTTCGATCGTGGCGCTCATTTGCCTCCTGCAGCCGCTCACTGAGGCTACGGATCTCACCCTCGCGCTCGATCACCATCGCCGAGAGCGCTACCAACTCACCCTCGCTGCGCTCGGCGACCCCGCGCCAGCGCCCAAGGGTTCGATCGGTGTCCTCCTGCAGCGCCGCCAGATGCAGATCGCGTGCCGAAATTGCCGCATCCACTTCGTGGCGGCGGTAGCCGAGGAAACCCCTCTTGAAGCTACCCATGCCCGGCACCGTATGGAGACCCTCGGACGGCATTTCGGGCGCAATGCCAGCGGGGCGAACGGGTGTTCGAGTAGAGCTCAGAATCCGGCTACAGAGGAGGCCCTCGGAGCGCGCTCAAGCTGCAGGCGCGGCGCCTCGCGCCAGAGATCCTCGAGCTGATAGCGCTCCCTCGCCTCAGCGGTGAAGACGTGCAGGACGCAATCGAGGAAGTCAAGTACGACCCAGCCGGCGTCTCCGCCGCCGTCAACGCCGATCGGAAGGACGCCCGCCTCCTGCTTCATTCGCAGCCTCACCTCGTCGACGATGGCGCGCGCGTGGCGCTCGTTGCGGGCCGTGCAGATCGCCAGGAAGTCGGTGTAGGCAACCATCGAGCGCATGTCCAAAACGATGATCTGATCGGCCTGTTTGGAGTCTGCCAGCTGAGCCAAGCGACGGGCGAGCACCTCCGGGGGTGGCCCGTTCACGAGTAGATGCCCTTCTCCTCGATGAAGCGTGCTACCGGCTCGGGGACCAGGTAGCGAAGCGGTCTCCCGGCGGCCGCTCGCTCGCGTACCGCCGAAGAGGAGACTCCAAACTGGGGCATCTCAAGCATGGTCGCGCGCCCAACGGCGTCGAGGCTGCGCAGCACCGCGCCGACCTCGGCATCGGCGACCCCGGCCCGCCGCGCGATCGCCAGCCGCGCCAGCACGATCACGCGCTCGCACCGATGCCAGCTCTCCAGCCCAACCGCGGCGTCGGCGCCCATCACGAAAACCAGCCCCGACTCGCCGCGCTCCCGCCCCAACAATTCCAAGGTCTCAGAGGTATAGGAGGGACCCTCACGATCAACCTCACAGGTGGAGACTGAGAAACGCGGGTCATCGGCGGCGGCGAGCCGGGTCATCGCGAGGCGCAGCTCGCGACCGGGATCATCGACGATCCGCTTGTGCGGCGCCTCCCCGGTGGGAACCAAGATCACCTCGCTGAGGCCGAGCTGCCAGATCGCCTCCTGGGCGAGCGCCAGGTGCCCCAGGTGCGGGGGATTGAACGCCGAACCCAGAATCCCGATGGCGGGCCCAGTGCTACTCACGCACCTGGCCGCTCCCGCGCGCGACGTACTTATAAGTGGTCAGCTCGCGCAGTCCGATCGGACCCCTGGCGTGCAGCTTTTGGGTCGAGTTGCCAATCTCGGCGCCCATGCCGAACTCAAACCCGTCAGTGAAGCGAGTCGAGGCGTTGACGTAGACGGCGGCTGCATCAACCGCGCTGACAAAGCGCTGTGCTGCCGGCTCGGACTCGGTCACGATCGCCTCCGAGTGCCCGCTTCCGTGGGCGTTGATGTGGGCGATCGCGGCCTCGATTGAATCCATCACGGCGACCGCCATCTTCAGATCGAGGTACTCCCGATCCCAATCGTCCTCGCTAGCCAAAGCGAGCTCGATCCCACCCCCCAGCTGCCGCGCTCTCTGATCGGCGAAAAGCTCGACTCCGTTTTCGACAAGCTGGGCGAGCACAGCGGGCAAAAACTCGGCGGCGATTGACGCATCGACGAGAAGTGTCTCGGCGGCATTGCAGACTCCGGGGCGCTGGACCTTGGCGTTTACGACGATCCGCCGCGCCATCTCCAGGTCGGCGTCGGAGTGCACGTAGACGTGGCAGTTTCCCGCCGCCGCGTACATAACCGGAACGCTCGCCACCTCCTTTAGCGCCGCCTTTAACCCCTCACCTCCGCGCGGGATCAGCAGGTCCAGGAATTGATCCTGGCTGGCGAGCTCAAGCAGATCCTCGTGGCCCCCTCCCGCCAGCAGGACCACCGCGTCCTCGGGCAACCCGGCCTCGGCTAGCGCCTCGCAAACAATCGCCGCGAGAGCGCCGTTGGAGCGCTCCGCATAGCTCGAACCGCGCAGCACGATCGCGTTGCCGCTCTTGATCGTCAGCGCCGCGCAGTCGATCGTCACGTTCGGCCGCGCCTCATAGACCACCGCGATAACCCCCAACGGAACCCGCATCTTGCGCAGGTCGATGCCGCTGGTCAGGGTGCGGTGTTCGAGCTCCTCCCCGACCGGGTCCGGTGCCGCAGCGATTGCCAGCACCCCCTCCGCCATCGCCGCCAGCCGCGACTCCGAGAGGCGCAGGCGGTCTCGCAGCGCCTCGCTTAGCTGCGCCGCGCGGGGATCATCGAGGTCGGCCTGATTTGCCTCAAGGATCGCGGCGCGACGCTCGACCAGGAGACCTGCCACCAGCTCCAAGGCGGCGTTCTTATCCTTGGTTTTTGCCTCAGCAAGGCGGAGCGCGGCGCGACTAGCGCCGGCGCAGCTCTCGGCAACCGTGTTGGTCCTAACAGCCATCAACAATCAAGGGTAGCTGGGGCGCTCGGCGCCGCGGTCTAAACCAGGACGAAGCGGTCGCGGTGGATCACCTCATCGGCCGCCTCAGGAAGCAGCGCGCGGACCTCGGAGCTGCGCAGGCCGATCACCGGCGCCAGTTCGGCGGCGGAATAGTCGATGATCCCCTTGCCTAAGACCGATCCCCCGGCGCTGACCTCGACCGCATCGCCGGCGACGAACTCGCCCTCGACGGCAACGATTCCCACCGCCAGCAGGCTGGAACCGCTATCTCGCAGCACCCGGGCCGCGCCGCCATCGACTGCAACCCTCCCGTGAGCTGGCTTTGCGTACTTGAGCCAGAGCTTGAAGGCGGATGCCTTTGCGGCCCGGGCGCCAAAGCGGGTCCCAACCGCGGCCCCGCTCGCCGCTTCGCGCAGCGTCTCGGGTTGGGTTCCGTTACAGATCACAGCCGGAATCCCAGCCTCGCTGGCCATCTCGGCAGCCGCGACCTTGCTGCGCATACCGCCAGAGCCAAAGGCCGAGGTCCGATCGCCGATTTGGAGGTCGCCGAGCCGGGAGAAATCTTCGACCTCGCTGATCAAGACCGCATCGGGATCGAGCCGCGGATCGGCACTGTGCAAACCGTCGATGTCGGTTAGGAGGATCAGTAGACGGGCGTCGAGCAGGACGGCGACCTGGGCGGCGAGGAAGTCGTTATCGCCGAAGCTAATCTCATCGGTGGCGGTCGTGTCGTTCTCGTTGATTACCGGCACCACCTCCCAATCGAGCAACCTCCGCAGCGTTTGTCGGGCATTTAGGTAATTGGTGCGAGCGGCGATATCGGCGGCGGTCAGGAGCACCTGCGCCGCCCGGGTGCCGTGGTTGGCGAGGCGGCTCTCATAGGCGCGGAAGAGATCGCCCTGACCGACCGCTGAGGCGGCCTGAAGCTCATCCATCGCGCGCGGCCGTGAGTCCAGCCCCAGCAGCCTGACCCCGCGCGCGATCGCACCCGAGGTGACCATCACAACGTGCTCCGGACCCTGTTGCAACCCGGCAACCTGCGCGCAGACTGAGTCGAGCACATCGACCCGCAGCTCCCCCTCATCGGCGGCGACGATTGAGGAGCCGAGCTTTACCACCACAGTCATGCCCGCCAGTGTAGGAAGATCGTGTCCGCGAGCCACGGCCGCGCCCGGCGCGAGGCGGATCTAAAGGTGGAGCTCGAACTCGTGCTCACCTACCCGGACGTCATCCCCGGGCTGAAAGCCGGCTCGCGAAAGCGCCGCGATCACGCCGATCTCGGCGAGCCTTTGCTCGAGGTAGGCAAGCGCCTCCTCATTGCTCAGATCGTGTCGCTCAAAGAGCAGCTCAACGCCGCGACCGAGGATGCGATATGCACCCTCCCCCTCGCGCTGGATCCGATAGCCGCCCTCCCCCACGGGGCGATAGGTGCGGTGCTCGGCTTCGAACTCCGCCGAAGCCCTGACCTGACCGGGCTTTGGGCGGGGTTGGAGCTCCGCCAGCTCGGTGAGAATGCGCTGCTTCAGCTGATCCAGACCGGCGCCGCTGGCCGAGGAAACCGCCACCACGGCGAGGGCGTCGGGACCCAGCCATTGTGACCAGCGCTCAAGCACGATCTCGACCTCGGGGTCGGGGAGCAGATCGCGCTTGGAGAGGACGACGAGCTCGGGCAAAGAGGCCAACTCGGCGCCATAGGAGGACAGCTCGGCCCGCACCGTCTCATAACTGTGGCGCGGATCCCCGCCGGGGGAGCCGAGCTCGACCAGGTGGACCAGGATCGAGCAGCGCTCGACGTGGGCGAGGAATTCATGCCCCAGGCCGGCTCCTTCGGCGGCGCCCTCGATCAGCCCGGGAATATCGGCGAGGACGGCCTGGCGATCGCTGCCCTCGATTGTGCCGAGCACCGGAGAGAGCGTCGTGAATGGGTAGTTGGCGACCTTTGGCGAGGCGCGTGTCAAGCTCGCCAGCAGCGAGGACTTGCCCGCGTTTGGCAGCCCGATCAGCCCGACGTCGGCCAAGAGCTTCAGCTGCAGCTCGACCCAACCCGATTCGCCGCGGGCACCGCGCTCGGCGAAGCGCGGCGCCTGTCGGGTTGCCGTGGTGAAACGCCGGTTGCCGTGCCCACCGCGCCCGCCGCGCGCCAGCACCGTGCGTTGGCCGCCCTCAAGCAGCTCGACTCGGCTTCCATCCAGGCCCACAGCCTCGGTTCCAGCTGGGACCGCGATTTCGCGATCGCCACCGCGGGCTCCGTGGCGATTGGAGCCTTCGCCGTGGACGCCGCGCTCGGCCCTCAGGTGCTTGGCGCCCCGCAGGGCAGCGAGGTCGCGACGCGAGGGATCGCAGACCAAGACGACGTCACCGCCGTGCCCACCGTCGCCTCCATCGGGGCCGCCCAAAGGAACGTGGGCCTCGCGGCGAAACGAGACGCAGCCGTCGCCGCCGCCCCCACCCTCAACCCAGATCTTCGCTCGGTCATACATCGCCGAGGGGGAGGTTAGGAGGCCGCCGCGCGCGGCGCCGGCGGGCGGCGCTTCAGCTTTCGCTGACGCTGATCGTGCGACCGCGACGCGACGGCTTGAACTCAACCACCCCAGCCCGGGTCGCAAAGATCGTGTGGTCGCGGCCGAGCCCGGTGCCGTCTCCGGGGTAAAAGCGCGTCCCGCGCTGTCGCACGATGATCTCACCGCCGCTCACCTTCTGTCCGGCAAAAACCTTGACTCCGAGCATCTTTGGATTTGAGTCGCGTCCGTTACGGCTCGAGCCGAGCCCCTTCTTATGCGCCATCGGAGCCCTCCTTTGCGGCTGGTTTACTCCCCGCCGTGCGCTTTGCCGGTTGATCTTTTGCAGCCGCAGCTTTCGTTTCTGCCGTCCCAGCTGGCGCTTTTTTCTCAGCCACCTTTCGGCTCAGCAATTTGACCTCCGTCACCTCAAGCTTGGTCAGCTCGGAGCGATGCCCGGCACGGCGGCGGTAGCCCTTCTTCGCCTTGTATTTGAAGACCTTGATCTTGGAACCGCGCAGGTGCTCGGCGACGGTCGCCTCGACTTTGACGGTCTCCAGCTCCTTGGGCTCGGCAAGCACCTTCTGGTCGCGGAACATCACCGCGCGCAGCGCGACCTTCTCACCCTCCTTGGCGCTGAGACGATCGACGAGCAGGAAGGTTCCCTTCTCGACCTTGTACTGCTTACCGCCGCTTTCAACCACTGCGTACATGCTCACTCGTCCTTGCTGCCTTGATTGGCGCCAACGCGCCCACGATCGCCACTGCGCTCGCGGGTGCGCCTGCGCGGAGCCGAAGAGTCTAGCTCGGAGACGTCCTCGCCGCCGCCCGCGGCGCCGTTTGGCGCCGCCATCTCAGGCAGCGAGGCAACCGCCGAGGAGCGAGCCACCTTCTCGATCCGAACCAGCTTGCGCTCACCGACGAAGCGTCCACCACCGGTCACGCTGACGATGTAGGAGTCGATCCGAGCGACGGCGTCATCGGCGTTGTACATGTGCGGCTCATCGATCTTGACCAATACCTCCTCACCGACCTTAAAGGGCAGCGCACGCTCCTCAATTTGTCCGCGCGTCCCTGACTCGATCAGGTCGAAGGTCTCGATCGGCAACGCATCTCCACCCTCAAAGTGAAACTGCTTGCCGGTCTGTGCCTCGAGCTCGGCGAGCCCGCTCTCGCGATCGGTGAGCTCGCGCACCGCCTTCGGGTTCACCCGCAAAAGAAACGCCTCCGGCTCGGGGTTCTCAGCGGCGATATCGCGCAGTTTGCGCAGCCCCTCCAGGGCGACCGTCTCGGCGGAAAGGACGACGCCCTCCCCCTCGCAGGTCGGACAGGGCGCGGTCAGTATCTCGCGCACGCCGTCGGTCACGTTTTGGCGCGTCATCTCGACCAACCCCAGCGGGGAGACCTCGACGACATAGCTCTTTGACTTATCGGCGTCAAGTGCTTTGCGCAGTGTTTTCAGGACTTTGTCGCGGTTGCGTGCGCGAGCCATGTCGATGAAGTCAATGACGATGATGCCGCCGATATCGCGCAACCGCAGCTGGCGCACTACCTCCTCGGCGGCCTCGGTGTTGACCCGGGTGATGGTCTCCTCCAATCCACCTTTGCCGCGCCCGGTGAAGCTGCCACTGTTGACGTCGATCACGGTCAGGGCCTCGGCGTAATCGATGATCAGATATCCGCCCGAGGGCAGATCGACGCGGCGGTTGAGGGTCGATTCGATCTCCCGGTCGACCTGCCACTTTTCAAACAACGGCTTTGTGCCGTCATAGAGCTCGACCCCGCTGACCAACTCCGGAGCGGTGCGCTGAAAGAAGCTGGTGACTCGGTCAAACTGCTTCTTGGAGTCGATGATCGCATTCTCGAAATCACTGAGGAAGATGTCGCGCAGAACTCGCACCGGCAGGTCGGCCTCTTGGAAGACCAGGTTCGGCGCCCGCGTCTCCACGGTGCGACGCTCGAGCACCTCATTGAGCTTGTACAGGTAGTCGATCTCGCGCACGAAGTCGGATTTCTTCGCCCCGTGAGCGGCGGTTCGCACGATCAGCCCGCCCGGCCCTTTGTAGGTGCGATCGACCATCTTGCGCAGGCGGTCGCGCTCGGAGTCGCTGAGGCGACGACTGACCCCGACTCCGCTTCCCTGCGGAGCAAAGACGAGGTAGCGCCCGGCGATCGAAACGTTCATCGAGAGCCTGGCGCCCTTGGTCTTGAGCGGGTCCTTGACGACCTGCACGACGATCTCTTGTCCGGGTTTGATCAGCTCATTGATGCGGCGGCCGCTGCCGCGACCGCGCCTTGGAGCCTGCTCCCCTCCGGGCAAGACGATCTCATCGACGTGCAGGAAGCCGTTGCGCTCAAGGCCGATGTCAACGAAGGCGGCCTCCATGCCGGGAAGGACGTTGTCGACCTTTCCCTTGTAGATGTTGCCGACAATCGAGCGGCGGGAGCGCCTCTCGATATAGAGCTCGGCGACGTCACTTTTGGCCCCTTTGGCCTTGGCCTCAAGGACGGCCACGCGGGTCTCGCCACCATCGGCGGAAACCAGAATTGTCTTTTTCATTTATTCAGCTCAGTTCAGATTGGTACGCATTCGCCCGGCGCCTCAGATGCTCACCAGGCGAACCTGCCCCTCTGGCTGAGCCGCGCTTGGATGTGGATGCTCTGCAGGACGCCCACCGCGAGAAACGTCGCGAGCACGGAGGATCCCCCGTAGCTCACCAGCGGTAAGGGAATGCCGGTGATCGGCATGATCCCAAGGGTCATTCCCACATTTACGAAGACCTGAAACAGCAGTGAGACGGCGATTCCGCCCGCCACCAGCGTTCCGTAGGAGTTCTTCGAGAGCGTCACAATCCGCAGCGCCCGCCAAAGCAGCAGGGCGTATAGGGATAGGACGAACGCGGCTCCGACAAACCCGTAGCGCTCACCGATCACCGCGAAGATGAAGTCGGTGCTTCGCTCGGGCACGAAATCGAGCCCCGTTTGGGTGGCCAGATCGCCGCGCCCGAGCTTTCCCCCGGAGCCGATGGCGATTTTGGCCTGATCTTGCTGATAGCCCGCGTTGCGCGGGTTCTGACTTGGATGCAAAAAAGAGGTGAGCCGCTGGGCCTGATAGCCCTTGAGCACCGGCGTCCCGACCGCGGGAGCGACGACGAGGACGAGCACCACCATCCCCACCAGGGCGCCGCCAATCACCGCGAAATGGGTCCAGCGAACGCCGCCGAAATACATCACGCCCAGCGTCGCGGCGGCAAAGACCAAGGAGGTTCCCAGGTCTGGCTGCAAAAAAACCAAGGCGGCCGGGGCCAGGCCCAGGCCCAGGTAGCGCAGGGTCCGCCCCTTGGTCGAGCCGCTGCGGGCGCCATCGATGACGAAGCCGGCGAGCGCCAGGACCAGGAGAAGCTTGCCGAGCTCGGATGGCTGAAAGCTGAAGAAGGGGAGTTCGAAGGCACGGCGCGAACCCCGGGCCGCAATCCCGAAGACAAAGATCAGGGCGATGCTGGCGCAGAGAAAGGTGTAGATACCCACCCGCAGCTCGCGAAAGCGCGAATAATCAACCCGGGTCAGAGCCAACATTCCGAGCACACCCAAAACGCCGTAAACGAGCTGGCGATCGACGTAGTAGTGGGGGCTGCCGGGGACATCATGGAGGGTCGCCTGGCTCAGCACGAAGACGCTGAAGCCAACCAGCCCGATCGCGGCGAAGGCGAGCGTCGGGTCCATGAAGGGCAGTCCGAGTCGCTCGATTATGCTCGGCCTGGCAACAAAGGGTTCGGGACGGGCGTGGCGGGAACGGGTCGCATACATCAGCCCGGACTCCCCCCATTGGGGCCGGCGGGGCCGGTCGTGTGCTTGCCGTAGTAGGCCTCCAGGATCTTCAGCGCAGCTGGCGCGGCCGATTCGGCGCCGAAGCCTCCTTCTTCGATCGTCACCGCCGTGACGATACGCGGATTCGGGTACGGGGACATGACGATGTACCAGGATTGGTAGGGATGAGGGGGCCGTTCTGCGGTCCCGGTCTTGCCCGCCACCGGGACCGGGAAGCCGCCGAAGACGGCGTAGGAGGTGCCGCCGGAGCTCTGCGCGGCCTCGTGCATGCCTTCGAGGATCGCCGCCCTGTAGGTGGGGTTGACGTCGACGTGGCGCCGTGGCGGCGGTTCGAATTCCTTCAGGATGCCGCCGGTCGGGTTTTCGACCTGCATGCCCACGTGGGGGGTAACTACAGTGCCGCCGTTGGCCACCGTGGCGTAGGCAATCGCCATCTGTAAGGGGTTCGTCTGCAGGTACCCCTGGCCGGTTGCCAGCTGGATGTTGCTCCCCGGCGACCAGGGGCCTTCGACTTTCCCTCGCCTGTATTCTCGTTCTTGCCAGCCTTTGCTTGGCAACAGGCCAACTTGTTGCTCGGGCAGATCGATCCCGGTCGGCCGACCGATCCCGAGTAGGTGGGCCCAGTGCTGAAGCGCCCCGGTGTTCCACATTCTATAGCCGAGGGTGTAGAAGAACACATCATCGGAGACCTTGATCGCCGGGACGAGGGTTAGGGCGCCGTAGGCGGCGTCGCCCGAGTTGTGGAAGCTCTCGCCGCCAACCGTCAGGGCGCCGTTGTCTACGATCGTCGTTTCCGGGGTGATCACGCCGCTGTTCAGCGCCGCCATCGCGGTGATGAGCTTGAAGGTGGAGCCGGTTGGATAGAGCCCTTCGGTGGCGCGGTTGGTGAGCGGCGACAGCGTGCTTCGGTAGAGGGTGTTGACCTGGGCCTGGGTCAGCGGCTTGGTGAACTCGCTCGGATCGTAGGTCGGGTAGGAGCCCAGGGCGAGAATCTGGCCGTTTTGGACGTTCATCGTCACGAAGGCACCGGGCAGACCGCGGGAGGCGAGCGCCGCTTCACCCGCAGCCTGCACCTTGGAATCAAGCGAGAGCCGCAGATTGTCGCCGGGAACCGGCGGCTTTGAGACGAGTTGGCCGCCCGGGGTCGGTTGTCCGAGCGCATTGACCTGGATCCGGGTCAGGCCCGGCTTGCCTCGCAGGAAGCGGTCATAGGTCTCCTCGACCCCGCCCTGGCCGATCTGATCGCCTGCCTGTAGGTGGTGATACCGCGGTTCTTTCAGCTGTTCTTCGCTGACCTCCCCGACGGTTCCCAAAACATGGGCGGCGAGGGTCCCACCGGGGTAGTTTCGAACGAAGACGCGCTGCACCTGGACTCCGGGGAAGCGGTCCTGGTTTTCCTGCAGGTAGTAGACGAGGTCATAGCCGACGTCGTGGCGCAGGGTGATCGGGGCACCGGCGGCGACCTTCAGCTGCTCTCGCATCGTCCGGCGCAGCTGGCGTGGCGAGATGTGGGTTAGCGCGGCCAGACGGGCCATCTCGGCGCGGCGGTGGCTGCTGGAGAGCGGCAGCTTTTGCGGGTTGATCTGAAGCGCCAGGCTGGTCCGGTTGTCGACCAGGGTCTTACCGTTGCGATCGAGGATTTCGCCGCGCGGCGCTTCGACCCGAAAGGAGCGGGTGCGGTTGTTGTTGGCTTCGGCCAGATACTTTTTGGCGGAGAGGACCTGAAGGTCCCAGAGTCGGAAGAAGAGGACCGCAAAGAGGGCCACGGTGAGGCCCCCGATCACAGCGATACGCAGCGCCAGACCATTGTTCATCTGGGGCCGACGGTCATCGGAGCGCAGGTACATGGGCGGCTCTAGGCTCCCAGCACGGTCGATTGTTTGCGGTGACGAATGGCCGAATCCTCGACCAGGGCCGGGCGCAGCAGACGCCGCACGCCCAAATAGATCGGCCAGCCAAGGAAAAAGGCAAAGATGCTTTTGATCAGCATGTCCCTGAGCACCAAGACGCTGACCGTGGCGTCGAGTCCCAACAGCATCTGTAAGGCGCCGAACCCGAGCTCCGAAAGCAGGGTCAGAACCATGCACATAAGCGGCGCTACGAGCGGGCTGTGGATCTCAAAGCGCTCCCGAAAGAGGCCAGCCAGATATCCGGTCGTGAGCAAAACCAACGAGCTGGCCCCAAGCGGCTCAATTAGCAGGCAGTCGACCAAAAAGCCGATCGAGAATCCGCTCACTACTCCGGTCATGGTGCCGCCCAGCAGGCCCAGGGAGACGACTAGAGCCGGCAGAATGTCGGGGCTTGTATGAAACAGCGCGACCTGGGAGAAGAAGGAGAGCTGCAGCAGGACCCCCACCACGATGATCAAGACGATCCGGGCGAGGATCTTCGGAGTCAGGATCATCGGCGCCAGCCCCCGGTCAGGACCTGAACCATTTCAAGGTTGCGCAGGTCGGCGTAGGGCCGCACGTGGACCTGCAGGTTGGCCTCCTGTTCGGGGATCGATGCCTGGGTCACTTCGCCAATCGGCAGATTTGGCGGGAATAGAGAGGTCAGACCCTGGGAACGCCAGCCCGCGGTAACCACGGTCTCACCCCGCGGCACGTGCTTGCTGGAGTCAAGGAAGTCGAGGATAAGTTCCTCTGGGTCGCCGACCTCGGCCTTGACCACGCCCTGCACGCCCTGCGGCACGACTTTCGCCGAGACCGCGCTGGAATGGTCAGAGATCAGGGTGACCTGGGCGGAGCCGCCGGTGACCGCAGCGACCCGGCCGACCAGACCCTCGCCATTGACCACAGGGTCATTTACGGCGACGCCTTCTCCGCTACCCACATCGACCGTCACGGCCGAGTACCAGACGGTCGGCGAGCGCCCGATCACCGTCGCGGTGACTGGCTTATAGGCGCTGGGGAGAACCCTGCGGTCGAGGGAGAGGAGCCTGCGGAGCTGCGCATTTTCGGCGACGGCCGCCTGACTGGCGACGGCCTGCTTGCGGGCCTTGTCCAGTTCAAGCTGCAAGCGAGCATTGCGCCCACGCGCGTCGAAGGTCTGATCAAACCAGTTGACGAGGTCGCGGGCGGGCTTCAGCGCCCGCGAGGCCACTTCCTGCAGCGGGCTGAAGACCGTGCTGACGCCGCGCTGCAGGCCCGTTGAGCTTTGTCCGTAGGTGATCGTCAGCAACACGAAGGAGCCGATTACCAACAGGGCGAGCACCGCTCTACGGCGGCGTACTTGCTTTCGGTACACAATGAAGGCCTAAGTTTGGTGCTTTACATAAGCGCCGGCTAATCAAAACGCCGGGCTCCCGAATTCTTCTTGCTGGCTCGGTGGATCGTCTCAAACTCCTCCAGCGAAATTCCTGAGCCAACGGCAACGCAGGTCAGCGGTGACTCTGCCAGCTGACACGGCATCTGACACTCATCGCGCATGCGCTGCTCGAGTCCTTGCAAAAGCGCCCCTCCCCCGGCCAGGGTGATTCCGCGGTCCATGATGTCACCGGCGAGCTCGGGCGGGGTTCGGTCGAGCGTGTCCTTGACCGCATCGACGATGTGGCCAACCGTCTCATCCAGTGCCTCGCGAACCTCCTCGGAGCCGAGCGTGACGGTTTTCGGCAGACCCGAGACGAGGTCGCGCCCGCGGATCTCGGTGCGCACCTCCTCCGCTAGGGGCGAGGCTGAGCCGGCCTCGAGCTTCACCTCCTCGGCGGTCTGGGTTCCGATCGCCAGCTTGTACTCGTGCTTGCAGTGGCTGACGATCGCGTCGTCGAGCTCATCGCCGCCGACCCTGATCGACTCGGAGACGACGATCCCACCGAGCGAGATCACCGCCACCTCGGTGGTGCCACCACCGATGTCGACGATCATCGAGCCGGTTGGCTCTGCAACCGGCAATCCGGCTCCGATTGCCGCCGCCATCGGCTCCTCGATCAGATAGGCATGTCGGGCGCCGGCCGAGAGGCACGCCTCCTCGACCGCGCGCTTCTCAACCCCGGTCACCCCCGAGGGAACGCAAACCACCACCCGGGGATGGGCAAAGCGGGTGGAGTGCACCTTCTTGATGAAGTGGCGCAGCATCTGCTCGGTGACGTCAAAATCGGCGATCACGCCGTCCTTGAGCGGGCGGATCGCCGTGATCGTTCCCGGGGTGCGTCCCAACATCCGCTTTGCCTCAACCCCGACCGCGTGCACCTGCCCGTTGCGGGAATCGATCGCAACCACCGAGGGCTCAGAGAGAACGATCCCCCGCCCCCTTACGTAGACGAGGGTATTGGCCGTGCCAAGGTCAACCGCCATGTCGCGGCCGCCGAGTCCGGTTAGATAGCTGATCAGGCCCATCGGGATTAGGAAAGCTCGGCGCGAATCATCCCAAAAGCAAGCAGGGGGGCCCGGTTGGGTCTCAGCCGTGGTCGAAGAACTGCGGAACCAACCGCACCAGCTGCGCGACGGGAAGCCCAACCACGTTGGACACGCTTCCCTCAATTCGCTCCACCAGGGTCGATCCGAGGGTTTGAATCGCATAGCCCCCCGAGCGCCCCCGCCACTCCCCGAAGGCCACGTAGCGCCGCCGCTCCTCGCCGCTCAGCTTTCTAAACACGACCTTTGTGCGCTCGAGACCGCTGCGCTCATCTCCGCCGATCACCACCAGGGCGCTGAGCACCTCATGGGCCCGACCCGAAAGCCGCTCCAGGTACTCCCCTGCCTGACCCGCATCCCGTGGTTTGCCCAGCGCCCGTCCATCAACGATCACATCGGTATCGCAGGCGATGGTCAGATCCGCACCCGCCGCGGCGGCGGCCCTGGCCTTCATCCTCGCGTTCTCGAGCACCTCGACCTCGGGGTCACCGCCGCTCAGCTCCTCGATATCGGGCACAACCACCTCGAACTCGATCCCGAGCTTGCGGAGAATCTCACTCCGCTGAGGAGATCCAGATGCGAGGACGACCTTCAGGTCAGCTCGGGAAACCAGATCGCAATCTCACGCTCGGCGGACTCCTCAGAGTCCGAGCCGTGAACCATGTTAAAGGTCACCTCGAGGGCGAAGTCTCCCCGAATCGACCCAGGTGCCGCCTCCACCGGGTTGGTCGCACCGATCAGTTGGCGGGCCGCGCCGACCGCCTCGTGCCCCTCCAAGACCATGGCCACCAGGGTGCCGCCGGTGATGAAGGAGACGAGCTCGCCGAAGAATGGCTTCTCGGCATGCTCGGCGTAGTGGCGGTTGGCAATCGGCTCATCGGCCCGCATCGTTTTCAGCGCCACGATGCGAAGGCCCTTGCGCTCGAAGCGAGCAATCACCTCGCCGCTCAGAGCCCGCTGAAAGGCGTCAGGCTTGACGAGGATCAGGGTCCGGCTCACGGCTGGGGCTCCTTTGTTGTCGGGTCGGGCTCTGCGCCTCTTTCGGGGCCGCCCGGGTCGCCGGATCTTTGACCGTAGGTGCAGGGGCTTTTTTGCGAGTCACCGGTTGTCGCCTCTCCCCTGCGCGGGGCTCGCGTGCAGCCGCTCGCTGCTCGCGCTCAGGCGCACGTTCTGCCCGCGGCTCAGCGCGCTCGCCACGGGGCCGCTCCTCGGAGCGCTGCGCGCGCCGCTCGGCGCTTTGCAGGGGGGTCTCGCAGTAGGGACAAAGCTTCCAATTGGGCGCCACCGGGCGGGCGCAGCTCGGGCAAGGAACCTTGAGCCGATGCTGGCAGCTGGGGCAACGCAGGAAGTCCTTCTCGACCGGGTGCTGACAATTGGGGCAGGAGACCTCGGTTAGCTGGCGCACCCTCAAGTCGGCGGCTTGGATCTCCAGCTCGCGCTCGTGGGCATCCTCCAGAAACTCCGGTGGGCGCACGATCGCATATACCGCCGTACCGACGTATGGGAAAAAGGATGCGATCGTCGCGCAGGCGATCAGGAAGGGGTCTGAGATGCGGCGTCTGGCGTCGAGGTAGGTGTAGACAATCAGCGCCAACCAAACGACGAAGAAGACGAGCACGAGCAGCGTGACGGCCAAGTTGAGGCCGCTGTTGCTGATGCCGAAGATTGCTAGTGACATTTGCTGGGGGCGCCGCGGGAAGGGAGCGGCAGTCTACTTCGCCGCAGGTCTCACAAACCCTATGGCAATGCCGCTCAAAGGAAGAGTCTGCCGAACAGATATCCGATCCCGAAGAAGAGCAGGATAACCACCGCGACCACGCCGGCCACCAGTGCCATCATCGAGAGAAGTTCCGAACCGGCGCTTCGATCCATCGTCGAATCCTCGCACAGACCCGCCTAATCCTGACCGAGCTCGGCGCCTTGGTGAGCCTCAAGCAGCAGCCGACGGGCTGGCTCGAGCAGGTAGTGGGAGCCGCTGACAATCACCATCGCACCGGCCAAGCTCAGGGCGAGCTCGCGGCTGCGCTGCAATGCCGCTGCCAGCTCGGGCACAGCCTCGGCCTCCAGGCCGCGCTCGGCGCCAAGCGCAGCGAGCTCTGCGGCGGGGTGAGAGGCTGCCCCGGGGCGACCCTGAGCGGCGAGCGCCGCGGCGGGCAGCTCGCTGCAGATGACCCGATCGAGCACCGGCGCAAGCGCCGCCAACATCTCCGCAGCGTCCTTGTCGCGAAGAATCGCCAGGCAGGCAATGCGCGGAGGTCCGGCGCCGAGGGCTTGCAGCGCTTCAGCGAGCGCGGCGGCCCCATCGGGGTTGTGGGCGGCATCGATGAAGACCGGCGGCCGATTGGAGATCTGCTCCAAACGCCCCGGCACCGTCAGGTTCGCTGCGACCCTGGCAACCCGAGTTGGATCGAGCTCGCCCATGAATGCCTCGGCGGCCGCCATTGCGACGGAAAAGTTGCGCCGCTGAAAGGCGCCAAGGGCCCGCAGCTCCAACCCAGGCTCGAGATCGAGCGGGGCGCGGATCAGCGCCGCGCCCCTGGTCGCCGCGACGCTCTCGGCCAAGGCCTCCACCGCGGGGCTCACCGCGCCCAAGACCAGGCTCGAATGATCGCGCAGCACCGCCAGCTTCTCGGCGGCGATCTCGGTCTCGGTCTCGCCCAGCCACTCGGTATGGTCGCGACCGATCGAGGTGAGCACGCAGACCCGCGATGGAATCGTGTTCGTCGCGTCAAGGCGGCCCCCCAGCCCGGCCTCGATCACACCCACCTGGACTCCAGCCGCAGCCAGGGCGACGAAACTGGCGGCCGTGGCAGCCTCAAACTGGGTTATCGCATCCGCGGCGAGCTCACCGGGCGCGCCGCGGCGGAGCGAGTTGGTAACCCCCGCCTGCGCTTGTTCATCGGCGGCGAGACTGCGATTTACCACCTCAGAAGCCAGGGCAACCCTTGTCACGGCGGCCTCAAACTCCGCCACCCCAATCTCCTCGCCATGGATCAAGGTTCGTTCCGCCCAGCGGCTCGCGTGCGGCGAGACGCTGGCCCCGGCGCTCACCCCATGGGCCTCCAACAAAGCAGCGATCATCCGGGTGACCGAGGACTTACCGTTGGTGCCGACGACGTGGATTGAGGCGAAGCGGTGCTGGGGCATGCCGAGCACGGTCGTCAATTTGAACATTCGCTCCAGACCGAGCCTCCAGCCGATCGGCTCCAGCGAGCTCAGATAGGCCTCTGGGTCTATTCGGAGATCTCCTTGAGCTCGACTCGGTAGCGCTCGAGCTTGCCGCGCTCCTCCTCGATAATCTCGGCCGGTGCTTTGGCGATGAAGCCCTCGTTGGCGAGCTTGCGCTGGGCTCGATCGACCTCTGCACGGAGTTCGTCACGGCGCTTTTGCAGTCGTCCGAGGACCGCCTCGGGATCTAGTCCCTGACTTGCAAGGACCCTCACCGGGCCGACCGAAGCGACCGCCTCGGCGCCGTCATTTTCGAATTCAAAGCGTGCAAGTCGGCCGACGAACTCCTGCGGCGCCACGTCCTCGATTCGAGCCGAGAGAACGCTCGCGACGGGCACCTCGACGAGATCCCGCCAGGCACGCAGGCGCCTGGTCAACTCAATTCCAGCTTCGACATCGACCTCGGCCTCGGGATCGATCAGCTCGTGCTGGGCCTCGGGAAACGGATGGACCGCAAGGTGGCCGCTGCGACTGGGGTGGTGGGACCAGATCTCCTCGGTCACGAAGGGCATGATCGGATGCAGCAACGCCAGCACCCGCTCCAGCACCCAAAGCAGGGTCGCCGAGACCTCGGCCTCACCCTCATACAAGCGTGGCTTGACTATCTCCAGATACCAATCGCACAGCTCAGACCAAAGGAAGGAGTAGAGCTCACCCACCGCGTGGGAGAAGTCGTAGGACTCCAAAAGCTCGGTGACCGCGGCAATCGTGCGCTCCAGCCTCGAAAGCAACCACCGATCCTCAACTCGAACCGGACGCGGCTCGGCCTTGACCGCGGCCGCATTGAGGAGAATCAGGCGACCGGCGTTCCAGGCCTTGTTCGCGAGGTCGCGGCCCTGCTGAACCTTTGCATCTGAGTAGCGAACGTCTTGGCTCGAAGACATCGCCAGCAAACCGAAGCGAAGCGCATCGGCACCGTGGGCTTCGATTTCGCGCAGCGGATCGATGCCCGTCCCCAGACTCTTTGACATTCGCCGTCCGTCGCGAGCCTGGATCACCGAGTGAACGTAGACGTCGCCAAAAGGGACCTCGCCCGGAAACTCCAACCCCATCATGATCATCCGCGCAACCCAGAGGAAAATGATCTCCCGCGCTGTGGTCAGGAAACTGGTCGGATAAAAGGCGCGCAGCTCCGGCGAATCCTTGGGCCAGCCGAGCGTTGCGAACGGCCAAAGCGCCGAGCTAAACCAGGTGTCGAGGACATCGTCCTCCTGGCGCAGCTCTCCTCCACATTTGCCGCAGCGCTGGGGCGGACGCTCGGCGACAATCGTCTCCTCGCAGGGATCGCAGTACCAGACTGGGATTCGGTGACCCCACCACAGCTGGCGCGATATGCACCAGGGACGAATCTCTCGCATCCAGTCGAGATAGACCCGTTTCCACTGGGCCGGGACGATCCGCACCCGATCGCGCTGAACCACTTCGATCGCCGGCTTGGCAAGCTCCTGCATGCGACAGAACCACTGCAAGGAGATGCGCGGCTCGATCCGCTCTCCGGAGCGATGGGAGAAGGGAACCGAGTGAAGGTAGGGGCGCTCGGCCCGAATCATTCCCTCCTCGCGCAGCGCCGCCACGACCGCACGTTGGGCCTCGCTGACCGCCAGCCCGGCGAAGCGCCCAGCCTCCTCGGTCAGACGTCCGTCGGGGCCGATCACAACGATCTGAGCCAATCCGTGCCGGCGCCCGATCTCAAAATCATTGGGGTCATGACCGGGGGTGATCTTCAAGGCGCCGGTGCCGAACTCGGGGTCGACATAGGGGTCCGCGATAATCGGCAGTCGCCGCCCGATCAGCGGCAGCAGGCAGTGGTGGCCGAGGAGATCGGAGTAGCGAGGGTCCTCAGGGTTGACGGCAACCGCGGTGTCGGCGAGCATCGTCTCCGGGCGCACCGTGGCGACGCTCAGCACACGGTCTGAACCCTCGACCGGGTAATCGATCGAGTAAAGGGTGTCCTCAACCTCGCGATTTTCAACCTCGAGGTCTGAGATCGCCGAATGGGAGCCAGGATCCCAGTTGACGATGTAGTTATCGCGATAGATGTAGCCGCGGTCATAGAGCTGCTTAAAGACGCGGTAGACCGCCTCGACGTAGCCTTCGTCCAAGGTGAAGCGCTCGCGCTCGTAATCACAGGAGGCGCCGAGGCGCTTGTACTGCTCGAGGATTCGCGAGCCGTACTCCTGTTTCCAGGCCCAGACGCGTTCAACGAACTCGGCGCGGCCGAGCTCCTGACGCAAGCTTCCTTCGGAGCGCAGCTCCTTCTCAACCACCGATTGGGTAGCTATCCCGGCGTGATCGGTGCCCAGGATCCAAAGCGTGTTGCGGCCCCGCATCCGATTCATCCGCACTAGCGCATCCTGGATCGAGCCATTCAGCGCGTGCCCCATGTGCAAGGCCCCGGTCACATTGGGCGGCGGGATCGCGACGGAGAAATTATCCGCCGCGCTGCCCTTCGCGTCGGGATGAAAGTAACCGGCCTCGATCCACTCGGCGAAGATCCGCTGCTCGACCTCCGCCGGGTCATAGCGGGTCTTTTGCTGCAGGAGATCTCGGCGCCCTTCGCTCACAGAGGCCGAGTTTAGTTTCGCCTGGCGAGCTAGGCGGATTCCTCGCTGAGACCCTGGTCGGCGTCGCCGATATCTTGGTGAGCGGCCTCGGTCACAAGGGTCGGGCGACGACCCTGGACAATCGTCTCCTTGGTCACAACGCACTTGGTCACGTCGCGACGGGAGGGAAGCTCAAATTGAACGTCGAGTAGGGTCTCCTCGAGGATCGACCGCAGGCCGCGGGCCCCGGTCTCACGCTGCAGCGCCTTATCGGCGATCGCCTCGAGGCTGTCCTCGGCGAAGACCAGCTCGATGTCGTCAAACTCAAAGAAACGCTGAAACTGGCGGGTCAGGGCGTTGCGGGGCTCGGTCAGGATAGTGATCAGGTCGTCGCGGCTGAGCTGGTGAATCGCCGCCACCACTGGAAGCCGGCCGATGAACTCCGGAATCAGCCCATATTCCATCAGGTCCTCTGGCAGCACCTGCTCAAACCACTCCCCGGTGTCCTTGTTCTCGCGCGAGGAGATCGCGGCGCCGAAGCCAATTCCGCGGTCACCAACCCGGCGCTCGATCACCTTGTCGAGTTCGGCAAAGGATCCGCCGCAGATGAAGAGGATGTTGGTCGTGTCGATCGTCAGGAACTCTTGGTGGGGGTGCTTGCGCCCGCCCTGCGGCGGCACCGAGGCGGTCGTCCCCTCGAGGATCTTCAAAAGCGCCTGCTGGACCCCCTCACCGGAGACATCGCGGGTGATCGACGGGTTATCGGCCTTGCGCGCGATCTTGTCGATCTCATCGATGTAGATGATCCCGGTCTCCGCCTTTTTTACGTCGAAATCGGCGGCCTGGATTAGCTTGAGGAGAATGTTCTCGACATCCTCGCCGACGTAGCCAGCCTCGGTGAGGGCGGTCGCGTCGGCGATCGCAAACGGAACGTTGAGGATGCGGGCGAGGGTCTGGGCGAGCAACGTCTTGCCGCAACCGGTTGGGCCGAGCATCATGATGTTTGACTTCTGCAGCTCGATCTCGGCGTCCTCGGATTGGGCGATCTGGACGCGCTTATAGTGGTTGTAGACGGCGACCGAGAGGGTGCGCTTGGCAGCCTCTTGGCCGACCACGTAGTCCTGCAGCACCTGATGAATTTCACGCGGTTTGGGTAGGTTCTCGAGCTCGAAGGTCGGGGGTGCCGTCAGCTCCTCATCGATGATCTCGTTGCAGAGGTCAATGCACTCATCGCAGATGTAGACACCGGGCCCCGCGATCAGCTTTTTGACCTGACGCTGGGACTTGCCGCAGAAGCTGCAAAGGAGCTGCTCGTTTGAGTCTGTGGGACGTGCCAGGGGGATCCCCTCCTTGGGGCGGTCGTTGTCCTGTCGGCCGCCCCCACAGCTTAGACGTGGTGACAAGCCGGGCCTGCCGAGTCGTTTACTTCACGCGATCCGTGGTCCCTGCTCGTGAGCGCAGCATTGCGTGGCGCGATAGCGTGACGGTGGTGGCCCAGGCGGTCAAGATCGAGCCGATCACAGCCGAGCAGTTCGAGGCAGTTCTGCCGATGATCGCGTCATATCAGAGCTTTTATCGAGCGACCGACATCGACGCGCAGCGCAACCGCCGCTTCTTTCGCCGCTTCCTGGCCCCCAGCGAGGACGGCATGCTTCTAGGTGCCCAACAGGGCGATGAGCCGGTTGGCTACGCCTGTCTGTACTGGCATTTCACCTCGCTGGTTCCGGCCGAGACGGTGCTCATGAATGACCTTTTCGTCAAGGCCGAGGCTCGAGGCCGCGGCATCGGCCGGGCACTGATCGAGGCAAGCGCCGCTATCGCTCGCCAGCGCGGCGCCGCTCACCTGGAGTGGTCTACCGCCGTCGACAACCTGCCCGCCCAGCGCCTTTATGACTCAACTGGGGCGGCGAAATCGAGCTGGTTCACATATGAGATCGACATCTGAGCCCGCCGGCGGCTGGGCCCTACTGTAGGCGCCCGGGGCCAATCAGCCTTGCTCGCAGACCGGGCTTTCGCCGCTGGAACTGCCGATCACCAAGGGACAGCTGAGATCAGACGGCGCCGTTTTGCAATTAGGGCATTGGGGAATCGGAGAGGATGGACCGAGCCGCCGCTAGAACCGCAGCTTCAATGCGTGGCTGATTGTCGAGGATCCGGCCCCGTAGGTGGCGACGATGTAGACCTTGACCCTCTTGTGCCCGCGCTCGGCGGCGCGGCCCTCCGAAGTCAACGGCGCTGCGATGGACTGATCCGCACCGGCGCTGAGCTGGAATGACCCTTTCGCATAGATAACGGCGCTGCGGCGCTGGGTTCTGCTCACCGCCGCCGCGGTAGTCGGCGGCTGGCTCTCGATCGCAACCGAGCCAGAACAGGCCGCCGCGGTTGCACAGCCGAGCTTCAGGTGGATGTCACCGCCTTTGATGATCGGCGTGCCGGTGCCGATGCTTAGCTTTGGCGCCGGCGCCGGTGTCGGCGCTGGTGCCGGTGCCGGCGTCCCCGACGTCCAGTCGGCATTCATATCAAGCTGATAACCAACGGTTCCGCTGTCATCGGCAGTTTGGCCCTGCAAGAAGGCGGGAAACTCGACGTTATCGCTCGGCAGCTCGTTTGGCGCAAGCCCGGAGCCCGTCTCATTGATCGCGGGGATCGGCACTTCGTCGCTTAAAATCGAGAGAGCGAGAATATCGCCGACCTCAAGGCCTGGAGAGCTCTCTTCCCCGGACCCGTCGGTGCGGACTGGGAGGTCGGTCGGGATGGTGGTGACCGAGTTTGCCGCAGGGGTGAAGGTCTCACCAACGTAGGAGGCCTCGCAACAACTGACCATCCCACTTTCCGCCGCCTCCTCGACCTGCAGCACGACGACGGCCATCGGCCCCGTCGTTGGGCCAACCCGGAGGCGGACCGCGGTAATCGTGCCGGCCCCCGCCGGGGTCAGCATTCCCTCCGTCGGGCTGGTTGGATTGGTCGGCGTTGACCAGGTACACGAAGAGTCGTTACCGAGCGGTGTCTGCGTGCCGCCGTTACCGATCGGAAACGCGTTACAGCCAAAGGTGACGTCGGGAGCTTCGGAGAGACTTGCGCCAAAGGTCGTCGTCTGTGCAAGAGCCGCCGGCGCCAGCGTGAGGGCGCCAATCAGCCCCAGGCCGACGCACAGCACAACGTTTGCGAAACGATACCTCAAGACTTCGCCGTCACCCCCGCGCCAATATCTGGTGAGAATTTCCACCTGCTGCCCTCGCCACGCCCCATGCGCTCCATCGCAATCCTCACTCTAGCATCGCTCCAGGGGCCTACACGGCGTCGCTGACCTTGGGCCCTCAGAGCTCCTCGGAGCCACCGGTGAGCGACCCTGGACCGATCGGGAACGTCCCGTAATCCGCGCCAACTCGAACCTGGCCGCACCCTAAGCTGCACAGATCGCGGACCCAGCCCACTCAGCAGAGTCGCCGGCGATTGGGATCGATGAGCCGGTTCAGATAAGCGAGTACGACGACAGCTGGCCGGGGCGCTTTGAACTTGAGCGAGAGGCTCTGGCAGAGGCCATCGGCGCCTGGATCGTGGGTGGGATCCACCACATCGGTAGCACCTCTGTCCCTGGACTTGAGGCCAAGCCAATCATCGACATCCTGGCCGGTGTCAGCGACCTGGGCTTCGCCTGGTCTTGCCACGAGCCCCTCGCCAGGCTTGGGTATCTCTACGCCCCATACCTGGACGATCAGATGCATTGGTTTTGCAAGCCCCACCCGGCTCGACGCACCCATCACCTTCACCTGGTGCCGGTCGGGGGGCGGCGTTACCGAGAAGAGCTGTCCTTTCGCGATTACCTGCGCGCGGATCGCGGCCTCGCCGCTGAGTATGGGGCGCTAAAGCGCCACCTTGCGGAGAGGTTCAGAACCGACCGCGAGGCCTATACCGACGCCAAGTCCGAGTTCATCACAAAGACCCTGGGCCGGACCCAGACCTGATCCTAGGGCCGGTTCCCCCACCCGCCGGACCGGTGCCCGGGGAGGACAGAAGAGCGATCTGATCTGAGCCCGCAAGCAGCGCCGCAGCTAGTCGTGCGGGGCCTCAGTGGTGTTCGATGACGCGGTCGACGAGGTTGTAATCCTTGGCTTCCTCGGCACTCATGAAGTAGTCGCGCTCGGTGTCCTTAGCGACCTTCTCGAAGGGCTGACCGGTGTGTTTGGCGAGAATCTCATCGAGTCGACGTCGCACGTCGATGATCTCTTTGGCGTGGATCTCGATGTCGGTTGCCTGGCCCTGAAAGCTGGAGGAGACCTGGTGAATCAAGATCTTTGAGTTGGGCAGCGACATCCGCTTGCCGGCCGCACCGCCAGCGAGCAGTAGCGCTCCCATGCTCATCGCGATCCCGACGCAGATCGTCTGCACGTCGGGCTTGATGAACTGCATCGTGTCGTAGATCGCCAGACCGGCATAGACCGACCCACCTGGCGAATTGACGTAGAGGCTGATGTCCTTGTCGGGATCCTCGGACTCCAGGTGCAATAGCTGGGCGACGATCAGATTGGCGATGTCCTCGCTGACCGGGGTTCCGAGGAAGACAATTCGCTCGCCGAGCAGTCGCGAATAGATGTCGAAGGCCCGCTCGCCGCGCGAGGTCTGCTCGACCACCATCGGAACCAAGGGACTCATATTCGCCACACTATCGAAGCCATGTCGCCCACCCGCGCCAGGCTCAATCTGAGTCTGGCGTCCACAGACTCCCGGCAGCCTCGCGCTCTTTCTCGGGCGTCCAGAGCCTCTCCCGGGCCTCGGCCTGCTCGATCGGGATTGGCTTCGCCGTTTCGGCGATCAGGTCAATCGCCTTGCGGGTCTTGATGTCATCGCGAACCATCGCATCACGGCCATTGGCCCGCAGCCTCTCCAGGAGCTTCGCGGGGGTCGTCCGCTCGTGCTCAGCGCTGTGCTCCAGCGCCTCGATCATCTCCTCCTCGCTGACCTCGATCGCCTCGGCCTCAGCAACCGCCGCCAGCAGCGCCTCGCGCTTTAGCTCGGTCTCAGCGTCTGGCCTTGATTCCTCGATCACCTCCTGGCGCGTTTTGCCCTGCATCTGCAGGTAGGAGTCGGGGTTCATCCCCCGCCCGGAAAGCTGGCGCTCCACCCGCTCCCAGCGCTCGGTGGCGCGAGCGATGATCATGTCCTCTGGAACCTCCACGCTCGCCCCGGCCAAGGCGGCATCGATCGCCGCCACCCGAAAGTCCTGCTCGATCCGTTGACCGACCGCTTCCCCCAGTCGGGCGCGAATGTCCTCGCGCAGCTCCTCCAGGGTCTCGAACTCAGAGGCCTCAGAGGCGAAGTCATCATCGAGCGCCGGCAGGATCTTCTCTCGCACCTCTTTGACGTTCACCGTGAAGGTGGCATCGCGGCCGGCGAGCTGCTCCGCCTGATATTCGTCTGGAAAGCGCACCTCGACCTGGCGCTGATCACCCGCGCTCACCCCAACGAGCTGCTCCTCGAAGCCATCGAGCAGCTGACCGCCGCCCAGTTCAAGAAGATAATCACTGGCCTTTCCACCCTGAAAAGCCTTGCCCTCAATCGTCCCCTCGAAATCGACGAGCAGCGCGTCGCCCAGATTCGCAGCGCGCTCGATTGGATCAAGCCGCGCAAACCCCTCGCGAATCCGCTCGACCTCGCGCTCGACAATCTCCGTCGGTACCTCGGGCTCAGCCCGGCCCACCTCGACGCCCATGTAATCGCCAAGTTGGGCTTTGGGCAGCACCCCGACCTCAAAGCTGAAGCCGAGCGGTTCTCCCTCCTCCTGGGGCGTTGAGGACATCTCGATCTTGGGATCGCCCACCGGACTGATGCCCGAGTCAAGCAGCGCCCGTTCATACCACTCGGGCAGCGAGTCGCGAATCGCCTCCTCCAGGACCGAGCCAAAGCCGAGACGCTGAATTACCAGAGAGGGCGGCGCCTTGCCTTTGCGAAATCCAGGCATTCGCATCTCCCGGGCCAGCGTCCTGGCCGCCCGCTGCATGGCGCGGTCGAGAGCCCCTCCGGGAACCTCAACCTCGACCCGTGCACGGGAATCGGGCAGTTCTTTTACCGAGGTTTGCATCGGCGCATGACCCTAGAGGATCGCCCCAGCGATCTACCGTCGAGCGCGCAGAGCGCTCCGCAGGGCTGCCGCGAAATCGATTCCAAAGGCCAGACCCCGGCCCGGCGCACCGGTGACGATCCACGCCAGAGCGCGAACCTTGGCTTGCGAAATTACTCCTGCTGAGGCCACCGCCACCGAGCCTAACGACGAGGTCACCCGGCCCCGCTGCTAGCTTCCCGGCGCCGTGCGAGCGACAAACAACCGCTTCCCGCCAATCGGAAGCTATGGCTTTCTTTCCGATTGTCACAGCAGCGCCCTGGTTTCGTTCTCAGGTGCGGTGGAGTGGCTTTGTCTACCGCGCTTTGATTCCCCGAGCGTTTTCGCCGCCATCTTGGATCGCGGCGCAGGTCGTTTTGGACTCCGCCCGGGCGCTGTCGTCGTGCCGATAAGTCGACGCTATGAGCCAGGAACTCTGATCATCGAGACAACCTGGGTCACCGAGACGGGCTGGATGGTGATTCACGACGCCTTGACGATCGCCGAGTGGGCGAGGCAAGGTGGCGCCGGCTCGCGGCCGAAGACCGAACACGAGTCCGATCACTCCTTGCTGCGCTTTATGACCTGCCTCGACGGCGAGGTGGAGATGGAGATGGAGTGCATGCCGCGCTTTGGCTATGGCATCGAGCCGGCGCTATGGAGCGGCGGTGGGATCGGCGAAGCCACCGCGCAAGGCGGGGAGACCGAACTGAGCCTTACCAGCGACATGGAGCTGAGCTTCGAGCAGGGGGTGGCGCGGGGTCGACTGCACCTGGGAGAAGGCGAAAAGGGGTTCTGCGCGATCTCTTGGGGTGAGGGGGATCTGCAGGGTCCCCGCAGCGCCCCCGAGGCGGCGGAGCGCCTCGACTCAACCAAACAGTTCTGGCGCGACTGGCTGCGCCACGGTGACTTTCCCGACCATCCCTGGCGCATTCACCTGCAGCGCTCAGCCTTGGTCCTCAAGGGCCTCACATTTACGCCCACCGGCGCGCTGCTCGCGGCCCCCACCACCTCGCTTCCTGAGACTCTCGGCGGCGAGCGCAACTGGGATTACCGGTTCAGCTGGATCCGCGATTCAACCTTCAGCCTCTGGGCCCTTCACACGCTCGGGTTCAATCAGGAGGCGCGCGACTACATGCGCTTCATCGTCAACCTCTGCCGCGAGAACCCCGACCTGCAGATCATGTACGGGATCGGCGGCGAGATGGATCTGAGCGAGAAAACCCTCGACCACCTTGGTGGCTATCTAGATTCCAAGCCGGTGCGGATTGGCAACGGCGCGTATAAGCAGCGCCAAAATGATGTCTGGGGTGCCCTCCTGGACTCCGTCTACCTCCATGCAAAAGCCCTGCGCGGATCGGGCACCCCAGCCGACCGCGAGTTGATCCGCTATCAGGTCGAGGCGGCGATCTCCGCCTGGCACCATCCCGATCAGGGGATCTGGGAGTCTCGCGGGGAGCCCCAGCACTACGTCTCCTCAAAGCTGATGATCTGGGTGGCGGTCGATCGCGGCGTCCGCCTCGCCCGCGGCTTCGGATTCGAAAAGGTCGCGGCTGAATGGGCGCAGACCGCCGAAGCGATCCGCGCCGAGATTCTCGAGCACGGGGTGCGCGATGGAGTCTTTCGCCAGCACTATGAGACCGACGCGCTCGACGCCTCCTTGCTTTTGATCCCGTTGCTTCGGTTCCTGGCACCCGATGATCGGAGGGTAGTAGCGACCGTCGAGGCGATTGCCGGCGACCTAACCGAAGATGGTCTGGTCCTGCGCTACAAGGTCGACCAAACCGATGACGGCCTCCTCGGCAAGGAGGGAACCTTCCTGATCTGTTCCTTCTGGCTCGTCTCGGCACTCTCAGAGATCGGCGAATCAAAGCGCGCCCATGCTCTATGCGAGAGGCTCCTGGGGGCAGCCGGCTCGCTCGACCTCTATGCCGAGGAGTTGGAGGCAGGCAGCGGTCAGCACCTCGGCAACTTCCCTCAGGCCTTCACCCACCTGGCCCTGATCAACGCGGTCTCCCACGTGATCGCTGACTCTGAGCGCGCTGACGGCGGCCCAACCGCGGTCTTCACCGAGATGGGCGGCGTTCGAGAGGATGCCTGAGTCCCGTTGGAGCCAGAGCCACTGGCCCAACCCGGAGCGCGGGCCGCGCGCTGAAAATGGCCGCTCGGGTGGGCCCACCTGCTGATATGAACCCCAGACAACCTCGCCGTGAGTTTTCACTGCCCGATCGGCTGGGCTCGAACACTCGGATGCGCCATTGGGGGCGCCCTTAGCGAGGGAGGTGATGAAACTCGGCATCAAGCCGAGATCGGAGCTCTTGGGCCGCGGCGTTTGCATCTGGGTCCTGCTCTGGGCTCGCCGTAGCCAGCAGCACGGCCGTCGCGGGAAAGCTCTGCAGCTGGTCTTCTACCGCCTGGACGATATCTTCGTCGCCGACCCTTGCCTCAGCCGCGACGCCTGCCTTTGCCAGGGAGGCAACCGTGATCACGAGGCTCCGTTGGGCCTCGCGGCGGGCGCCCTCGACGTCTGAGGCCCAGCGATCCAGGAACCCGATCCGAGCAGGGGCCAGGACCAAGACCTCGGCCTCAGGCTCGGCGTTTGAGTCCTCTCCGGCGGCCTGACTGGTAATCGCCGCGACCGTGGCAGCGTCATCCACGGGTCGACAGACGACAACCAGCAGGTGGGGTAGGCGGTCGACTCGGGGCGCCGAGGAGATCGGTCCTCGCGGTCGCTGGGTGGCTGCCGCGACGATAATCCCAACCGCTGCGAGGGCGCCAATTGCGACCCCCACTCCGGGTCCCCCAACCCCGAATGCGAGCGTGATCGGGGCCGCGATCGCGAATACGATCAGGGGCAGCTTCCAGGGAGCCATCGGGCCAAGACTGCCAGGCAGCTCCGACCTCAGGGCTCAGGAGTGCAGGGCGACGGCCGCCTCCGCGGTCGCAACCACGAAGCTGAAGGTCTCCTCAAGGTAGAGGTGCACTGCCTCATCGTCGTCGCGCACATAACCAAGCGAAAGGTCCTCCCCTGACTCAAATAGAAAGTCCCCGCCGCGCAGGCTGAGGACGATCGCGCCGTTGACGCCGGGTGCCCAGACGATCGGCCCGTTGAGGATCTTCCCAAGGTGATCCAGCAGCGGATAGCCGCCGTGCTCGGCCGTCTCACTGACCCGGGTGTACTCCTCTGGGCCTAGCGCAAGCCCGTAGGGGCCGGCGATGCCGCGCCCCAGGAGCCGCTCGACCGCGGCGGCAATCGAGCGGGGGTAGGCCTCCGCGCTTTTGCCCAGCGCCAGCGGTTTACCAGGGGCGGACTCGGCAATCCCGGCCATCTTGGCCTCGCGCCAGCCGTGGAAGATGGCGACGTTCTCGGCAACGGCGATCCGATGAGCCGCCTCGTCGAGTTCGCCGAGGTCGACGTCAACCGCGCCGCGGTCATGGTCGCGCAGCTGATCGAGGGCTACGCTGAAATCGGCGCGCAGCTCGACCAACGAAAGCACCTGGCGCTGTGATCCCCTCACCCCTTTGGTCGGCGTCGATTTGAGCCGCCTGATGCGACCTAGATTTGTCGCGCTATGCCCCCAGCCGAGCGGACCGGAGAAGTCGATCAGCCTCCTCCCGGCAAGGGCGCTCTTGAGACGCTCGCTCGCCTCACGATCAAGCAGCTCCCAGGCGGAATCGGTGATCGGTGCGAGGCGGCGAAGGAGGTGGTTCATTGGGCCACCCGCCTGAGACTGCCGATCGCCAGTGAGCCAGGGCTACCGCCGGTCCCGCCAATCGCGTTGGGCTCCCCTTCCTCCATCGCCGCCGCCTCAGCAGCCTCGGCGTGATCGACGATGCTGCCGGGCTGAAACAGGATGCCCTCGGCTATCGAGCGCCATTTTGGACTGCGGCGAAGCAGGAACTCAAGGTCCATCGCGAAGTGCTTGAACTCCTCCCCCTGGGCATCGCCCATGATCGCTCGCGCATCCGGATCGGACTCAACGGCGAGTCGCTGCTCATACCAACCGATCGCCTCGGCCTCCTCGGTTAACGAGGCGCAGAGACGGGCAAAGGTGCGGGTCTCGGCGGCAAGCTCGGCCGGTGGCTCGTGGTATTGATCAAATCCCATCTAACCTCCTTGCGAACCACGTTTGGTGAAGCAGACCGGAACTCTAGGGGGTCGGCAAAACCAGGGCGGTCTCGATCCACCAAAATGGGCTTGAGCCGCTTGATTTCGGGTAGCTGCTTTCGGCGCGGCCCGAATTACGGGGACGGATTGCCGCCAAATTACGGTCCAAGACCCAGAACTCGACATGGCCGCCAAGCAACAAGAAGATGGGAATTCCCAGATCGGTGCCCCCGGCGCGCCGGGGCGACTTGCCAGCGAGGAGCAGCTTTGGGCACGGTTCGCCGAGAGCCGCGACCCCTCGATCCGCGAGGAGCTGGTCCAGCGCTACCTGCCCTTGGCAAAGAGCTTGACCCAGCGCTACCGCGGTGCGAGTGAGTCGATTGAGGATCTGGTGCAGGTTGCCAGCCTCGGGCTTCTGAACGCCGTCGATCGATTCGACCCCGATCGCGGCATCCCGTTCGCGGCCTTTGCCTCGCCGACGATCATCGGTGAGCTCAAGCGTCATTTCCGCGATCGAGTCTGGACCGTACACGTTCCGCGCCGACTCCATGACCGCATGGCCGCCGTCCAAAAGGCGATCGCCGAGCTGACCAAAGAGCTGCAGCGGGCGCCCTCGGTAGCTGAGATTGCGGTCCGCTTGGAGATCGAGCCAACCGAGGTGTTGGAGGCACTGGAGGCCAACCAGAACCGTCGCCCGCTCTCGCTGGATCGACCGACAAATGGGGAGGAATCTGATGAAGAGACATCGGCGGCGGATTGGATCGGCAGCGAGGATCAGGGCTATGAGCTGGTCGAGGGGAAGGTCGCGCTTGAGGCGGCCTTTCCACATCTCAATGATCGCGAGCGGCTTGTTCTGCGGCTGCGATTTGTCGAGGAACTGACTCAATCTGAAATTGCCGAGCGGATCGGGCACTCTCAGATGCACGTATCGCGCATCCTGCGGCGCACCCTGGAGCGGATCCGCGAGCAGATTGGAGATAAAGAACCAGGGGCGGACTGAGCTTGGGGTGATCCCTTTGACCGGCGCGCCGGCTGCGATAGGATCGGGCAGCGAATCGCAGCCTGGATCTGATGCGTCGTGCCCACGCCAGATGAGAACGCCACATTGAATCCCGCCCCCTTCGAGGTGCAAAGCGAGGAGCGCGAGGGCGCCTACGTGATTTCAGTCAAGGGGGAGCTTGACCTGAGCACCGCACCGCGGCTTGAGCATGAGCTCGATGCGGCCGGCGCCGCCCCGGATACCAGCCTGCTGATGGATTTTTCTGCATGTGAATTCATCGACTCGACTGGGATCGCCCTGATCGTCAGGGTGTGGCAACGGCTCGACCGCGATCGCGATGGCGGTCGCCTCTTGCTTTGCTGCGTCACCGACCAGGTGAGGCGACTGTTTGACATCACCGGCATCGAGTCCTCGATCCCGATATATGAGAGCCGGGATGAGGCTCTCGCCGCCCTTCGCTAGATGACCACCCCTCAACGCCCTGAATAGCTGAGAGGCACCCGGGCCCTTAGTTCGAAGGCCCAGGAAGGGCCAATGCAGGTATTTGTGGCGAACACGCTCGGAGCAGCGGGAGGGCCGGCGCTGGTCAATACGATCGAGTCGGGATCGCACAGGGCGGCGGCCGGCGCACCTCTACGTTGCGCCGGCGCTGGGTGCGATTAGCATCGGCGATATGGAGATTTTGGTTGTCGAGGACGAAGCGGCGATCGCCGACTTCATCCAGCGCGGGCTAGAAGACGAGGGGTATTCGGTGCTGAGCGCATCAGATGGGGTCGAGGGGGAGCGGCTCGCGCTCCGCCAGACGGTCGATTTGGTGGTCCTTGACCGAATGCTGCCGCGCCGCGACGGTCTGCAGGTCCTCGAATCGATCCGCACCGCCAAGCCAGCCCTGCCGGTGATCGTCTTGACCGCCAAGGGAGAGGTAGCCGAGCGCGTCAAGGGCCTCGACCTTGGCGCGACCGATTACATGGCAAAGCCATTTTCCTTCGAGGAGCTCGCCGCTCGGATCCGAGCCCACCTGCGCCAGCCCGAAGGCGAAGCAACGACGATCTTGGAGGCAGGGGGAATCCGCCTCGACCTGCTGGCTCGCCGGGCCGAGCGCGGCGAGCACTCGGTCCGCCTCCCCGAGCGTGAGGCAGAGCTGCTGGCCTATCTGATGCGCCACGCCGGGCGAGTCTGTACGCATCGCGAGATCCTCTCCGCCGTCTGGGGGTATGAGCATGACCCCGGCACCAACGTGGTTCAGGTCTATATCGGCTACCTGCGCCGACGCCTCGTTCTGCCCAACTCCCGGGCGCCGATTGAGACGGTGCGCTCGGTCGGCTATCGGCTGGCCGAGCGGGGATGAGAAGCCTCTGGCTGCGACTCGGCCTGCGGGGCAGGCTCGCGCTCTCGATTGCGGCGATCGTCGTGCTGGCATTCGGGGTCCTATTCGCTTCGGTGCGCCACGAGATGAATGAGGAGTCCTCGGTGATCAACCATGAGGAGCAGCGCGAGGCCGCCGGACTTCCGGCCGCCCCAGCCGACAACGATCGCGGCGATGCGGCTGCGCTGTCGCCGGTTCAAGATGCCCAATCAGAGGTTGTGAGTACGTTTTTGATCACCGGGGTGCTGACCTTGGGGGCCGCACTCTTAGCCGGTTACCTGCTCGCAGCGCGCACCGCCGCACCGCTGCGGCGGATGGCGGCCACAGCCACTGCAGTGGACGCTGGCGATCTGACGCCCCGGATCGGCGCCGAGGCGGCTGCGCCGATCGAGGCCCGTTCCCTGGCGGAGTCCTTTGACCACATGCTGGATCGGCTCGACGGGGCATTCTCGCGCCAGCGCCAGTTCGTCTCCGATGCCTCCCACGAGCTGCGCACGCCACTTACCGCGATTCGCGGTCAGCTCGAGATCCTTGCCCGCAGCGAGAACCCCTCGGCCCAGGAGGTGCGCCGGGTCGAGGGGGTCGTTTTCATCGAGATGGCTCGGATTGAGCGCCTGGTCGATGACCTTTTGACCCTCGCCCGCCTTGATGAGGCGGCGCCGTTGAAGCGCCGCCCGATCGACGTTCCACGATTCCTGCGCCGACTCGGCGAGGACGATTCAACCGGCCCGGTACTGGTCGGTGAGGTAGCGCCGGGAACGCTTTACGCCGACCCCGATCGCCTCACACAGGTGATCCGTAACCTGCTCGCCAACGCCCACCGACATGCCGGCCCCGACGGTCGGGTTGCAATCTCGGCCCTCAGTAGCGGTACGCGGCTTCGAATCTCAGTCGACGACGACGGGCCCGGTATCGCACCCTCCGAGCGCGAGAATGTCTTCGCTCGTTTTCATCGCAGCGATTTGGCCCGCGATCGAGGCTCTGGCGGCAGCGGCTTGGGCCTGGCGATCACCCGCTCGATCATCGAGCTCCACGGGGGTCGAATCTGGGTTGAGGACTCGCCACTGGGCGGTGCGCGCCTGTGCTTTGAGCTGGATCAGTTCAAGGCTTAGCTCGGAACTGCATAAATCTGGCCGCCGGCTTCAAGCACCTTCCTTGGGGCGAGGGGACTGGGCGGGGGCCCGGCGATAACTTCACCGGTCTCGGCGCTGTACTCGCCGCCGTGGCAGGGACAGACGATGATGCCCCCTTCATAACCGACTGTGCAGCCGGCATGTGTGCAGACCGCGCTGAAGGATTTGAGGCTACCGTCGGAGCCGCGGATCAGGATGTCGGGCGATCCTTCGGTTGGGTCGGTGTAGGTGGTTGCCTGCCCCTTGCCCAGCCTGCTGCTCGGGCCGAGTTTGACTGCCCCGGAAGGAACCGCGGGAGTACGGGAGGCTGAACTGCTGCCGCTGGCAGCGCCGCCGCGCCCAGAAGGAGAGACAGCGCCCTTTGCTCCGCCGGCGGGCGATCGCCCCGATCCAGACGAGGGCCCCTTTACCAGGGAGCGTGGTCCGCTGTAGGAGCCCTTTGCGAGCGCCGATACACCGGCGATCGCCACCGCCATACCGGCAAACTCGGCGAGCAGCACCCGCCGAGTCGAGGTGGAAACGGTTTCCGCCCCGGTCTCGACCGGTCCCAGCTGTTCAGGCCGCGCCACCGCAGCAGATGGCCGGCTGGCGACGTTATCGAGTGCGGGCTGACCCCGTGCGCCGGCCAGGACGAATGGCAGCCAGGCGAAGGAGAAGACAAGGTCGGGGCCCAGGAAGTAGGGATAGGTATGCCAACTGGCGGTCAAAAACAGGAGGAAGTTGAGCGCCAATCCGCAGGCCGCGGCCAAGCGGGTGAAAAGGCCCGCCGTGACAAGCAGACCGATCAGGATCTCGGTGATCGCGACCCCGACCCCCGCCAGGGTCGGATGGGGAATTGCAAACGCGCGCAAGATGAAGCCGCCAGGCGTGGAGCTGGCAAATCCATGCAGTTGGGTGCCGATATATGTCGGCGCCCCCGGATGCAGGAAACCCGGATCGCTGAGCTTTTGGATCCCGGCATAAACAAAGGTGATGCCGAGGAATATGCGGAGCGGAAAAAGCGCCATCGCGGTGGAGACGCTTCCCTTTCTCCGCCGCCCGGGGCGGCGACCGCTTTCTGGCCAGGAGTGACCGCGGGGGGATTTTTCAAACTCCTCGCGCATCGATGCCAATCTGACGCGAAGCCTTAAATACCTCCTCACACCACCATGAGAGTCCTCTCACCCAAGCGTTAATCGCCCCTAAACGTCTCTCAACAGCATCGCTTTGGTGTACAGCGAGACCAAGGTCGCGTCCCACAACGGAGTGAAGGGCAATGCCCGGCTGACGGGCGGCGCCGCTGTCTTGCTGCTGGTGCTGCTCGCCCTGGAGGGGGCGACGATTCCCTTCATCGGTCGCCTCCGTGGACCCCACATCTTCATCGGCATGCTGTTGATCCCGCCCGTGCTTTTGAAGCTCAGCAGCACCGGTTATCGCTTCGTCCGCTATTACTCTTCCAATCCCGCCTATCTGCGCAAGGGACCGCCGCCGCTACCGATGCGATTGCTCGCCCCCGGGGTCGTCCTCTCAACGCTGGCCTTGTTCGCCACCGGGGTCGCGCTTTTGATCGAGGGACCGGGCAACCACTCACTCGGTTTTTGGCACAAGCTGAGCTTCATTGTCTGGTTTGCTCTGATGAGCGTCCATGTCATAGGTCACCTCCTCGAGCTACCCGAGCTTGCCCTCCCCGACTGGCGCAAAAGCGCTGGGCGGGAGGCAGCGCTCGCTGGATCGGGGCTGCGACTGGCCCTGATGGGTACTTCTCTAGCAGGCGGCCTCGCCCTCGCTCTCGTCACGTTCTCTCTCGCCAATCCCTGGCTCAATTGAGCCGCTGAAATCGCTCGGGCCCAGAACACCCGAATTGCCCCGATATTGAAGCGAGCATCGCGGCTCCGAAACGCGAGGTCCTCGCCTAGCGGGCACCCCGCCAGGAGCGCAGCCTTTCACTGAAAATCGGCAAGCGCCGAGACAACCTCTTGGTCAGAGACCTGGGAGAAGTCCACATACCATTGACCGACACCGCAAAGTTTGGGGGGAGCGACCAAGCAAACGAGCTGATCGACCTCGTTGCGCAGTCGCAGTGCTGAATCCGGCGCGCAAACCGGGACTGCCAGGATCAATTTTTGCGGTTCCTGACGGCGCGCGGCTCGAACTGCCGCCGTATAGGTGACGCCCGTCGCGACGCCGTCATCGATCAGAATCACGACTCGGTCCCTCAGCGCCAGCGCCGCTCGGCCCTTCCGGTAAAGCCTCACACGCCGCTCCAGCTCAGCTTTCTCGCGGCTAATCAGCGCCTCGAGCTCGGCGTCGCCGATTCGGAGCTTGGTGACAGCATCGAGGTCTATCACCCGGGTCCCGTCCTCTGCAATCGCACCAAATCCATACTCCGGATTGAGAGGAGCGCCGAGCTTGCGAACGGCAAGAATCTCCAGCGACGCCCCGAGCGCTAAAGCGACCTCTCTGGCTACGTGTACACCACCGCGAGGAAGGGCCACGACAACCGGATCGAGGGGGCCAAACTCGCGCAACTGATTCGCCAGCATGCGCCCAGCCTCCAAGCGATCGGCAAATCGAGTTTGGGCCATCCCGAAGTCAGCCATGTTCATAGGGAGCGCCAACTGACTTCACCGTGTTCCCCAGCAGGCAGTTCGAAGTAGCGACGCGGTGCCGCCTCAGCCTCCCCATTCCTGCCGCCGCGGTCTCAGGTCTCGACCATGCCCCGGTCAAGTGCGTAACGGACCAGCTCCGCCCGGCCTGAGAGGCGAAGCTTCTGCTGGATGTGAGCACGGTGGCTCTCCACCGTCCTAATGCTCAGGTAGAGCTGTTCGGCAATCTCAGCGTTGGTGTGGCCGAGCGCGATCAGGCGCAGAACCTCTCGCTCGCGCTCGCTGAGGCCGTCACTACGGTCTGGCTCGGGCTCAGAGACCATCCTTGCACCGAGCTCAGGCTGCAGGTAGGTGTTGCCAGCCGCGGCGCTTCGAACTGCCTGCACCAGCTCCGCGTCGGCGGCCTCCTTCAAGACGTATCCACGCACCCCGGCCTGCATTGCCTTGCGGACAGATGCCGGCTCACTTTGCATCGTCAAAACGACGATCTCGGTCTCAGGGGAGACCTCTCGTGCCTCGGGTACGGCCTCGAGGCTGGATCTACCGGGCATATTGAGATCCAGGATCAAAACGGTTGGCCTGTGACCGCGAATGTAGCGAATGGCATCTTCGACATTCCCCGCCTCGGCAACTACTTCAAAGTCGCTCTCAGCCTCAAGCAGCATGTGCAGCGCGCTGCGCACCAGGCTATGGTCATCCGCCAACACGATCGTCGTTTTCGGCGCTCCCGCGCCCTCGGTCGAACCTTCCACCGCGGACATGGCGCTCAGACTACCGGCGCTCCCCAGACGAGAACCCATGGGATTGCTTGCAGGCCGGCGAGCGATTGTAACGGCGCCGCGATCGCGATCCGAAATCAGCCAGGCGACGATGCTGCTGCGCCAAAGAACCAGAGCCGAGGCACCACACCACCGCTCACGCCAATTCACCGCTCACGCCAATCCCCTCTATCGATTCAGAGATTTGCCGCGAATCGGCGACTGGCGGTGCACTATTTGGCAATCACGCTCAGCGCCCCAACCGGCTCGCCGCGAGCCGAAAACGGGATCTGGGGGACGCAGCGTTCGGTTTTCCCGCATGAAACTGCGGCCTTCCCGTAAACCCGGTTGACAGGCCGTGATTGGGTTGTAGCGTTGCGTCAAACCGATCTGGAGAGGCTGAGGCATCGCGATGACTCCTGCAGTTCCCCTGCTTAATGCAGTCCTTTTTAACCTGAACCACCCCGCGCACTACGTCCACTGGAACTTCTTTCAGATGTCGGTTCCCAATCTGCTCGTCATCTTGCTAATGATCGTTGTCTTCATCGCCGCGATCGTGCTGCCGTTTCCGAAGCATCGGCAGGAATCGTGAGCGAAGGGTCGCATCAGCCACCGCCCCCCTCACCTGAGGAGCGCAAGATGTGGACCACCTGGGTGCGCGAGCGCGCGGTCAGCACGATGCCGCCGGAGAAGTTGCTCCCCGATCGGCAACCCTCTTACGTTGCCTCATGGATCTATGTCTTCGGCGTCGCATCGATCTCTGCCCTCGTGGTCGTCGTGGTATCGGGGGTCATCCTCGGTCTACAGGGACCCGAATGGTGGCACGTATCGAGCGTCGGACATTTCTTTAACAGCATCCACCTCTGGGCGGTGGAGCTTTTCTTTTTCGCCATGGTGGTCCACCTTTGGGGAAAGTTCTTTATGGGCGCCTGGCGCGGAGGTCGGGGGCCAACCTGGGTGACGGGTGCCATCACATTCCTGATCGCAATCGGAGCAGCTTTCACCGGTTACCTCTCCCAGCAGAATTTCGATTCCCAGTGGATCGCCACGCAGGGTAAGGACGGAATCAATTCGATCGGCGTCGGCGCCTTCTTCAATGTCACAAATTTTGGTCAGATGTACACCTTTCACGTGATCCTCCTGCCAGTGGTAGTCGTTGCACTTGTTATTTGGCACGTCCTGCTCGTGCGCCGCCATGGGGTGGTTCCGCCCTACCCGGCCAAGGCTAGGCGGGCCGAGCCGCCGGCTCCGCCAGCCCAGGCGGCGCCGAGCGAGGGCGGCGCGCCATGAGCGCCCCGGGCCCACCGGCCGAGATAGCGGATGAGGCCGCTCCCTGGCCGGGTCCCTTCGTCCGCTATGACCTAGTCAAAGAGTTCGTCGTCGCGCTTGGAGTCGTCGTCGCGCTGGCGCTAATCCTGACGATCCTCTTCTCCTCTCCCGATGATCCGGCGACGACGATCCAAAGCTGGGCGAAGGCCGATCCCGCCGACTTTCTGACCAACGCCGTGACCCAGCTGAATGGAACCAGCGACGTGGCTACCTACGGCCCCCCCTACACAAACACCTCCGGTGTTTCCCAGGAAATCGCTGGGATCTCGCCTGCGGAAGCCGTCGGCGTTCACATCCCGATCAACACAGCTCAAAACTACGTGATCGAACCGCTGAAGGAGATCCCGGCCGATCCGCGCCTAAAGCTTGCCCTCGCCGCCTACCAAGCCGCACCCGCCAGACTGCAGCAGGCCTGGAGCAGCGCGTATGAAGAAGCACTGCCTAAAGCACGCATTGTTCACGGTATACCGGTGCTTCCCCCGGGCCGCTACGGCCCCGTCGAGCCGATGATGACCGCGCTCCTCGGACTTGCCCAAAGCGGTGGTCTCGACGGTGCCCTTTTGGCCGGCAACCACCACTTCTATGAGACCAATTACACCAAGCCGCTTCTCTTTCTCGCCGGCGGGACCTACTTCGAAGAACGTGCAGAAGCAGAGCACTTGCTTGGCGGCCAGTGGGGAATGATGAATGAGACCGGCAGCTACCCTGGACAGGTCTGGCTCTGGCTCTATACCTTCTGGTATCAGATCGAACCGTTTGAATCATCGACCAACGCCGACCTGCTGGTCTTCACGATTATGGGTATTCTCAGCCTCGCATTCATCTGCATTCCGTTCATCCCGGGCCTGCGGACCCTGCCCCGTCGCCTTGGCGTATACCGCGCGATCTGGCGGGAGCACTATCGTGGGATAGAAGGTTGAGTCCGATTCGACCCAAGGCTGCGACTTAATTTACTCAGCACCAATATCAGAGCCGGCGCAGCCGACAGGACAAGCAGAAGCAAGAACCATGGCTGTTCGGCATCGGTTCCTGATCCCAGCGAATGGACAATTCCAAGCACCCAGAACACAGCGGTCAAACGATGCAGGCTGCGCCACCGTGACTGTCCGACCCAGCTCCGGGCGTAGTAAGAGAGACCAAGTGCCGCGAGCGCCCAGCCCGCGGTGATTCCTAGACCCGTCCAGAAGGGGCGATACCCCCCCGTGAATGGGATCGAGATATCAAGGATCGTGGGGTGCAGGAAATGATCCCCGAGTAACGAGGCTCCGTGCACCGCGACTGCGACAAGGGTTGCCATGGAGAGCGCCTCATGCAACGCCTTGGCATCGCCGCCTAGGCCTTTGCGCGGGACACCACGACCGCTGATCAGCAGACCAGCGCCGACGGCGGCGCTGGAAAGAACAAGAGCCGCAATCCCCGCAGCACGGCTTGTAATCCAAAATATGTGGGGCCCAACTGAGGTCGCCGCAACCGCGATCACGACGCCGCGGTGATGATCGGCGCAGGGGCCGGGGCGGGCGCGGGCGCCGCCGCTTGTTCGCTCGGCGCCGCTTGTTCGCTCGGCGCCGCACGGGTTGGCGCCGCCGCCGCTTCATTTCCGGGGCGTCGCGCGGGGTGAGATGCGCGTCGAGCCGAGGCGAGAAGCTTGTGATCA
Organism: uncultured Solirubrobacterales bacterium; assembly: GCA_963700105.1. Classification (GTDB taxonomy): domain Bacteria; phylum Actinomycetota; class Thermoleophilia; order Solirubrobacterales; family 70-9; genus CAVUWL01. The sequence continues at coordinate 281,445 of CAVOWL010000001.1, forward strand.
CTCAGCTTGGTGCGACTCAAGACCGGGTCGTTTCCGGTGACCAGCTGGCCAAATACAATCGCCCAAGCAACGGCGAACAGCGCCAGCGACCCTCGAATCGTGCGCCGGCGAATCAGCTGGACCCGACGCCGCTTGGATCGGATCTTTGCTCGGGCAAGGCCCTTAGCCTCTAGGCGGTGGATCTCATCCATCGGCTCCATTCTGAGTTGAATTCCCTAAGCAGCGGCAAACCCTGCCTGAGAATGCTCTTAAAGGACCCCAAAGAAATATTGTGCCCGCCACGGACCAGCACTCCCCCGATCGGCTTCAAGAAAGGCGCGCTCGGGCGCGCCGAATGCGCCTCATGCGGCGTCGACGGCTTATCGCCGTTCTAGCTCTGATTGGTCTGGTGGCACTCGGTGCCCTGAAGATATTCGAGCAAAAAAGCCGCCACTCGGCTACCCCCAGTGAAACCAGGCCTTCGAAATCGGCTCAAAAGCAATCTTTTAGCAACCAGCCCCACTCGGCGCTGGTACGAAACGCCCGGCCCCAGCCCAATTGGCAGATTCACCGTGGCCCGGTTCCGATCCTCGTCTACCACGCGCTTGGCAGTCCGCCCCCTAGCGAGGAATACCCGGGCCTTTACGTTCCATTCAAGGAATTCCGCGAAGAGATCGCCTGGCTCGCGCGCAACGGCTACCAGGGGGTCACGCTTGATCAGGTAGAGCATGCCTGGTACGGGAACGGGAAATTGCCTCCGAAACCAATCGTGATCACCTTCGACAATGGGTACCCAGCCCAGGTTCGCTTTGCGCCCAATGTGCTCGATCGATACGGGTGGCCAGCGGTGCTTTTTGAGATCACCGTCGAACATCTCACGCCTCCATACATAAAGCCAATCATTGCCAAAGGTTGGGAGGTTGATTCCCACTCGGCCACTCATCCCGATCTGACCACCATGAGTGGTGCCGAACTGAACTATCAGGTGAGCGGATCGCGCCGCTTCCTGCAGCGCACCTACCACGTTCCTTCGCATAATTTTTGTTACCCCTCAAGCCTCTACAACAGCGCGACCATAGCCGCAGTCCGAGCAGCAGGGTACACCGGCGCGGTCACTGAGAACCCCGGCTACGCCAGTCGCCAGCAACCATTCGAACTTAATAGGTACGAGATTGAGGGGGGCCAAGGAGTCGCAGGTCTCGCGGCTGACCTCAAATCCCCTGGTTGACAATTGACCAAGACATCCCCGGAGGGCCCTTCTGCCGCCCTCGGGAACGACGATCGATAAGAATATTGGGATGTTGGCCTCGATACCTAGCCCGGCCTCAAGCGGATTTAGCGTCGGGCCCTTCGAGGTTCATGTTTATGGCTTGATGTATGTGATCGCGCTTGGACTCGCCATCCTGATCACCATTCGTCGTTGGGAGGCAATCGGTGGCTCAAAGGACGTGGTCTATGACGTCGCCCTGTGGGGCTTTCCGGCTGGACTGATCGGCGGGCGGTTGTACTTTGATCTGACCAGCTCAAACCTTGTTCCCCCGCACTGGTGGGGGCCATTCGCAGTCTGGGACGGAGGCATGGGAATCTGGGGAGGGATCGCGCTGGGCGCAGCGGTTGGTATCTGGCGTCTGCGCCGAGCCGGCGTCGCCCCCGGTCCTTTCATGGACGCCGTGGCCCCGGCGCTCCTGGTCGGTCAGGCCGTGGGAAGAATTGGCAACTACTTCAATCAAGAGCTTTTCGGGGGGCCGAGCAGCCTGCCCTGGGCGCTTCAGATTTCCGCTGTTCACCGCCCGCCGGGATATGAGCATTTCGCGACCTTTCAGCCCACCTTCCTATATGAGCTGATCTGGGACCTGGGGCTTGCCACTGCGCTGGTTTGGCTCGGTCGCCATCGCCAGATCAAATCGCCCGGGCTCTTCGCTCTCTACGTCAGCGGTTACTCGGCATTTCGAATCTTTGAGGAGACGCTGCGTATAGATCCGGCGCACTACATCTTCGGATTTCGGCTGAATTTCTACGTCGCCTGCTTGCTAACGGTCGCAGGCGCCGTCTGGTTCATCCGGATCCAGCGGGGAGCAGGGACCAAATGTAAACCCAGAGGTGCCCGGGGACCGACTCTTCTGGCAATTGGCTGGGCGGCGGCCGCGCTCTTCGGCTGTGGGCAGGGATCGCCGTCCCCACAGGGCACCGCCATGACCGCAATAGCCGCGGCCCATAGCCGAGATATCGGAAAGAACCGAAGTGATGCCGCCGAGCGCCCTCTGAGCCGCCAGGGAACTGCTTCTTCGGCGGGTCCGCCTTGGTCCAAATAACCAAGGCGGACCCCGAGGCAGCTCCCCGCCCATGGCAACCCTCAGAGGACCGGATCTCGTCAAGCGAGCCGAGACGCGGGGCACGGAGATGCCAAATGATGGGTTCGCACAAGAAATGACTAGAGTGCGGATCGAACAAATCATGATCTCCCCAGCTGACAGCTCAGTGGTCCTAATCGCATACGACGGCTCAGACTTTGCTAAGGCGGCGATTGAGGATGTGGCTCGCCAGCTCGCCCCGGGACGCAAGGTGCTCGTGCTGACAGTGAGAGAGCCTCTGGAATCGATTCCTTTCCTAGGCGTTGGAGGCGCCGCACTTGACCAGAGCACCGTCGACGCGATCCTCTCCGAGACAGAAAGCGGTGCAGAGAAGGTAGCCGAGGAGGGTGCGGGTTTGGCCCGCGAAGCTGGCCTGGAAGCAGAACCACTGGTCGAGATCGGGAATCCAGTATGGCGATGCATCGCAGAGGTGGCCGAGAAAAAGGATGCGGGGCTCATTGCGATCGGCTCACACGGGAGATCAGGCCTCGGCTACGTGCTGTTGGGAAGCGTCGCAACTGCAGTGGCGCTACACAGCAAGCGTTCGGTGATGATCGTCCACAAAAAGGGCTGATGATGGACACCTCTTACCTGCACACCTGCTATCGAATAGGCGACATTGACCGCTCGGTTGACTTTTACAAAAAGTTGGGATTCGAAGAGGTCGGCCGCATGCCGATTGGCGAGGAGGCAATCAACATATTCCTAGGCGTGCCCGGCGAGGACCCACGCCTGGAGCTGACCTATAACCATGGAGTGGACTCCTATGATTTGGGAACCGGCTACAACCACATTGCAATTGGGGTCGGTGATCTCGAGGCCACCCTGGAGCGGCTCGCCGCCGATGGTATCGAGCCCGAGAAGCCTCCGTATCGTCCTGGCGGGCGAACGGAGGGGTCGCGGATCTGCTTTGTTCGTGACCCAGACGGCTATCGCTGTGAGTTGGTCGAGATGCATCCTCGTTAAGAAGGTGTTTAATCGGCGAGCGCCAAACAGAAATCGTCGAGACGTGTCACTTCCTCATTGACCGAAGTTGTGATGGAGAAAGGGTTCGCGTTCATTAGCCCGATCGTCGGCATCGGCATCGATCTGAACTCAACCCCCAACTCAGATCCAAGTTGGATGGCCCCGGCAACCTATAATCGGCTGATTCGAGACAATGCCCAAGTCTTCTTCCCAAGTTAGTGATCCCCTAGTAGATCGCACTGGTGCAGCACCCACCTGATCATCGCAAAGGCCGCGCAGCCAGGGAGTCAGAAACCCCGACACTGAAGTGATTCCTCAACTGGCAAGGCAATCACAATCTGAGGAGGATGTAATGCTCGATATTCCCGGCTACGTAGCAAAAGCGCTTCCGGAGCTCGACGCTTCAGGACAGCTACGCGTTCGCGACCTCTTCGAACAGGGGGGGAATCTGACCTTCGCCGAACTCAGCGTGACGATGCGTGATTGGTCAGGTATTAATGCCAACGTCACTGAGATCACAAGCGATGGAGAAGCCAAAACGGCCAATGGCTCGTTGGAGTTCGACGCGGCCGACTACGCTGCCGGCGACCCGTTTGGCCTCTCCTGCGGCGACGTTCTAGAGAATGGCTGGGCCAAGAAGATCGAAAGCAGCGATCTAATCCGCAGAGCCGAGGACGGATCGATCACCTGGGTGAGCGACGCTGGTATGAGCGTCCTAGATGTGCGGCTCAACCGGTGAGACTGGCAGCGAGTTACTTGAACAAACGCGGGACCTTGACCAGCGCCGTCGCTTGCTCGACCCACTATTTCCCATCATTCCCCGCCGTCAGAGCTTGACCTCTCGCTGCCCTCAACGGGAACGCCGGATCATCCTGGGTTTTGGTTGTTAAATCGATTGAGCGATTTAAACATTTCCCAGATGTGAGGCCAAGGGCAGTCCTGATTCAAGAGAGGACCGACCGTAACCTCATTTGATCCGAGTTGCGCGGTGGCGATGCAGATGGAAGGGCCAGCCCCGTCGATGCTCTTGCTCCGCAATAGGGGCGGAAACCAGCGGCTTATCGCTGATCGTCTAGTAAAACTGGGCCATTCTCCGACTGGGGGCGAGCGGCGCCTAGTCGCGCCACCCCCGTGCACAGGCGCATGGCACCGGTACCGATCGCACGAGGCGCATGGCCGACCCTCTACCCAGGACGGAACAGCGACAATCCGCCACATCCGCCTAGGGTGATTCTCCCGACATCGTTGACAAGCTCTGTGCGAGGCGCCATCGGGGCCAAGCGCCAACTCGCGTCCGCTTGACTACCAAGCAAGGCGGGAAGAAAATGGATTAGCAAATTCCCGTAGTGAACCTCGGGCATCGATGCCCCGCCATACGAGGCCCTCAGTTCGATCCTCCCGCTCACCCCGGAACGTGGGTTCGGTGGTCAGCGCTCCCTATACCGAGGGCTGCGGCCACGGAATTTCATCGGCAGCCTCATCGTCATTGGGCTCGGGCCATTCCCGAATCTCCCTGAGCTCAATCGCCGCCTCCTCTTCGGTGCGAAAAGGAGGATTGCTATTTATCGCAGTCTTATCAGCGGGGACGATGGCGAAGCCCTCAACCGGATCCTCACTCAAGACGCCGGTTTCTTCGCCCCAATCTACTTCCGCCGCCGGCACAACCTCTCCTTCATGCTGCAAAATCCGAACTTGGGCTGCGTCATACACGTACCGTGGCATCGTGACCTCCTCCCGGTCTGGGTCAGGTGTTTGGAAGTCTAGAGACTCACCGTGGTGGGCCGAACCGCTCGCCGTGGCAGATTTTCGCTGGGGTCTGGCCTGTCCATACGACGGCTTTTGCGCCGCCTCGCGGAAGGCGCAGAAGCAAATCCAAGCGGATCAGGCTTGCGGCCCCTCGCCTCCCGCATATCGCAAAGAGCCAGGGGTGGTCAGCAGTTGACCGGTCTCCAGCAGCGTCTTTAGGCCAGAGAGGATCATTGGCCAACCGCCGTATAGCTCTGAATTGGCGTCATCACGGAGTCGGTCATGGGTAACCGCTAGCCGGCATGAATCTCCCACGGGTTCGATCTCCCAGGTCACTCGTGACGGTCCCTCCTCCCTGACATCCTCACTCCAAAGCGCAGAGAAGCTCTGCACGAGGCGGTGTGGCGGATCGACCTCCAGGTTCTCCCCTTCGGCAATGTCGATGACCCCCGGAACCACGGACTTGTATTTGGAGCCCTTCGTCCACTCAGAGCTCGTACCGACCCCGAAGCTGTATTTCCGCCTCATCTCTTCATTGGTAATGGCTTCCCAGAGTCGCTCTGGCGTAGTCTTAATGTAGATCTCAAATACCGTCATCACCCCGCGCCCGTCTACTACCGTGTATGGCTGTTGGCTGTCCATCGTCTCCTCCTCGAGCAGTTCTTTTAGGCCACTGAGCGTCGCCGCCCACGGCTCCGCGTACTTGCTCACCCAGCGCTCATAGATGAGCCGGATCGGAACGGAGTTGAGAAAATGAAGTTTCTCTCGACCCTGGCGCCTCGTGCTCACCAGGCCCGCTCCTTCCAGGACCTTCAGGTGCTTCATTACTCCGAAGCGCGTCATCGGCAGTTGCCGCTCCAGTGCGCTCAAAGTCTGCCCGTCCCGATCGAAGAGCCGATCGAGCAAACTTCGACGGGTCGGATCAGCGAGGGCCTTGAATACGGTGTCCACCTTTTCAAGGATAGGTGACTATTTAGTCACTTGTCAAGGAATACACCGCGTCGATCAACTATCGACGCCAGTGGAAGCGAAGCGACGGCAGGCAGTGCCGAGGTCGGGCTCCGTAGCAACACGGGCGGTTGTTCTCGGATCAGCCACGCTTGCTTGCCGCAGAAGCAGCCACCTGGACCGGCGCCACAATCCGATTCTCCTTGCCATCGCCTGAGCAGCCATCGGATCGCCAACCCTTGGGCCTCTGGCTGCGCGCCGGCCCAAGCCAGGGGAGTCAAGATGGCGGCTGGTGTAAGCCGAAGCAGGAACCCTGGTTGTCCTCGCAAAACGCAAACGTTCCGGAGGCCCCCGGTCCCGAATGCTCATTGAAAACTGCCCGACCGCCAAGTGCCCGCACTCGCTCCGCAGCCACCTGAATGTCTTCGACCTTAAAGAAGAGAAAGGGCCCGGCGCCCTGCTCACCGCCATGCAAACCCCCGGCAGCGTTGCCGGTCTGGATCAGAAATCCACCGGCCTCCCCCGAGGGGCCCGCCTTCATCTCCCAGCCAAATAGCTGCCCGTAGAAATCTCGGGCCATCGCCGGGTCGTTCACCCCCAGCTCAAAAAATGAAACCTCGCCGGTCATCCGTGCCTCCCTGCTCGTAGTCTGCGATTTCGCCCATATTCTCAAGCAAAGTCCCCATTCGGTCCCCCAATGGGACGCCATTGCCGTGCACCCTGGAGGTGATGCATCGATTGAAACCGGATCGGGGGTGTAGCCGTCGGGTGCAGGTCTCCAATGAGCCAGGGAATCCGCTAAGAGGAGCTCACACCGACCGAGCACCGTGCGGGTGGACCAGGCCCCCCGATAGGGCACGCTTGAAATCCAGCGGCAAGGCGCTATTCTTGGCGAAGACTAACTACAGAAATTGGACTTCCTAATGGCATATTTGCTCATTCCCCTTGATGATGGAATCGTCTTTCCGACGGTCACCGCCACCTTGTCGATTGAGGTTGGGGAGGAGGATCGCGTCTTCCTGCTACCTCGCCGCGAGGGTGAGTTCGGTCGGGTCGGCGTCGTGGCCGAAGTGCTCGAGCGCGGCCGCTCGCCCCGCGGAACCCCGGTGGCAACTGTTCTCGGCTTGCACCGAGGCCTTGCTGGTGTCGCCCACCCCAGCGAGGGTGGCGACGGGGATTCGCTGCGAATCGATGTCCAGGAGATCCACGATGGTCACCCCGATGACGAGCTAACCCAGGAGTCTGTTCGTGAGTACCGGGCCATCGTCGAGGAGATCCTTGAGCTGCGAGGCGACGATGGTCGCATCTCCGCATTCCTCCGCTCGATCCAAGAGCCAGGGGCGCTTGCCGATACAGCTGGCCTCAGCCCGGAATTCTCGGCCGAGCAAAAGCTGCGATTGCTGGACTGCCTCGACGTCTCGGCTCGCCTCCGTATCGCGGTGGAGCTGCAAAGTGAGCGCCTCGCGGAGCTACAGGTGCGCAGCCGCATCCGAGACGACGTCGAGTCCGGCGCCCAAAAGCAGCAACGCGACTACTTCTTGCGCAAACAGATGGAGTCGATACGCAAAGAGTTGGGCGAGGATGAGACTAGCCTGATCGAGGAATACGAGCGCAAGATTACCGAGGCGGAGATGCCTGTCGAGGTGGCCGAGCAGGCCGATCGCGAGCTGCGGCGGCTCGAGCGCCAGGGCGAGCAGTCGCCGGAGTCCTCAATGATCCGCAGCTACCTCGACTGGCTGATCGCGGTTCCCTGGTCGAAGCGATCGACGGAGCGGCTCGACCCCGCACATACTCGCGAAGTCCTCGACGCCGATCACGCCGGTCTCGGGGATGTCAAGCGACGGATCACTGAGTTCATCGCGGTCCGAAAGCTGCGAGAGGAACGAGGAATCGATGAGGACACCCGCGCAAACGGGGCAATCCTCACCTTGGTTGGACCGCCAGGAACCGGAAAGACCTCGATTGGCGAGTCGATAGCCCGCGCCTTGGGACGCGAGTTCGTCCGCATTTCGCTCGGCGGGCTGCATGATGAGGCCGAGATCCGTGGCCACCGGCGCACCTACATCGGCGCCCTGCCGGGGCGAATCGTCCGCGCTCTGCGCGACGCCGGGACGATGAATCCCGTGATCCTTCTCGACGAGGTCGACAAGGTGGGCGCTGACTGGCGAGGCGATCCCTCAGCTGCGCTTTTAGAGGTTCTCGACCCTGCCCAAAATCACTCTTTCCGAGATCACTACCTCGATGTCGAGGTAGATCTCTCCGAGGTGGTCTTCCTAGCTACCGCGAACATCACCGACACGATCCCAGCGCCATTGCTTGATCGGATGGAGACGATCCCCTTCGATGGCTACACGACGATGGAGAAGCTCGCCATTTCGCGTGGGTACTTGCTGCCACGCCAACTGAAGCGCAACGGACTTGAGGCCGACGAGGTGGGTATCGCAGATGACGTCCTGCGCACCGTGATCGCTGGATACACCCGCGAGGCTGGCGTACGCCAACTCGAGCGCGAGCTCGGAAAGCTTCTACGCGGAGCCGCAACACGGATTGCTGCCGGTGAGCCTGAGCGTCCAATCGTGATTGACTTGGACGCCGTGCGCGATGCCCTTGGCAGGCAGCGCTTCTTTCAAGACTCTGTTGAGAGGACCGCAATTCCCGGCGTATCAACAGGCCTTGCAGTCACCGGCAGTGGTGGTGATGTGCTCTTCATCGAGGCGACGGCAATGGACGGTGATAAGGGGCTGGTGCTAACCGGTCAGCTCGGCGACGTCATGAAGGAGTCTGCGCGGATCGCCCTTTCCTATGTTCGTTCCCACAATGAGTCGCTCGAGATCGACCCCGGCGACTTCCAGCGTGAGTTCCACATGCACGTCCCCGCCGGGGCAATCCCCAAGGACGGGCCAAGCGCCGGAACCGCGATGACCACTGCATTAGTCTCACTTCTGTCGGGGAGACCGGTCAAGCACACGGTTGGAATGACCGGCGAGGTCACCCTACAGGGGAGGGTCTTGCCGATCGGAGGTCTGAAGCAGAAGGTGCTCGCCGCCCATGCCGCAGGACTAACCGAGGTGATCCTTCCCGAGCGCAACCGGGGCGATCTCGATGACGTGCCTGAGGAGGTTCGCGATCAGATGACCTTCCATCCGGTAATGAGCGTGGATGAGGTACTGGAGCTGGCGCTCGAGCCCGCCGAGAAGGGTGCCGATGTCGCCCCGCTGTCGTAGCTGTTCCCCCATACCCAAGGAGCTGCGGGTGGCGGCAGCCCTTCTAGAGCGCCGCTGGACGATGGCGACTATCTACGCCTGCTCCAATGGTGCCGCCCGCTTTAATGAGTTTCGCCAGTCGCTGCCAGGCGTCTCCCCCACTACGCTCTCAGGCAGGCTCGAGCAACTCGAGGCCGCAGGGGTGATCGAACGCCGATTGGTCGGCGGCCGGCCACCCCATACGGAGTACTCGTTGACTTATCATGGCCAGCGCTTGGCACAGGCCGTGGCCGGATTGCTCCAGGATCGAGACGAAACGGGGAAGAAACTTTTCTGACCGCGTCCAGGCAGGTTTTGGAGCCGGATTCGTCAAGGATCCAGCCGCCAAGAAGTGCACTTTGCGCTGGGGTGCGCTAGTGATCGGTGCCGACTTGTCATCGCCGCGAAATGCGCGCCTCAAGATTTCTGCCCAGATGCCCGCTGATTGAGCCGTCCCAGCACCACCCGGGGGGCAACAATGCTGCCGAGGTCAGGCGGCAACGCTTAGAGAGCTCTGTTCCTGCAAAGATTCGCGGCGAGACAGTCGGTAATGCGCGAGCACCTGACTCAGTTGGTGCTCTGCGGTTCTAGGTCCGGATAGGGGGACGGTCGTGGATCGAAACGAAGACTTTCGGCGTGAGCTCGGCCAGCAGCTGCGAGTGGATTCGGTGCGGGCGAGTGATGCCGCCGGGTCGGGTCACCCGACCTCCTCTATGTCGGCTGCAGATCTTCTCGCCGTCCTGCTCGACGGACATCTGCGGCTTGATTTCTCTCAACCCGATAACCCGCACAATGACCACCTCATCTTCTCCAAGGGCCACGCCTCTCCCCTCTACTACTCAATGCTGAAAGCAGTCGGGGCGATCGAGGATGAGGAGCTCCTCACTTTCCGCAAGCTAGGAAGTAGGCTCGAAGGACACCCGACGCCGCTACTTCCCTGGGTCGACGTTGCGACCGGTTCGTTGGGCCAGGGCCTTCCGGTCGGCGTTGGCCTAGCGCTTGCTGCACGTCGGCTCGATCAGCTCTCCTCCCGAATCTGGGTTCTATGCGGTGACAGCGAGATGGCCGAGGGCTCGGTCTGGGAGGCATTCGAGCATGCCTCCCACGAGGATCTTTCGAATCTGACCGCGATCATCGACGTGAACCGACTCGGACAGAGCGGAGAGACGATGCATGGCTGGGATCTCGACTCCTATTCGAACCGCGCGCGGGCATTCGGCTGGGAGGCGATTGAGATCGATGGTCACGATATTGCTGAGATCGAGGGCGCCTACGTTGCCGCCAAAAACGGCGAGCTGCCGACCGCGATTATCGCCCGCACCAGGAAGGGAAAAGGAGTGACGGCGGTTGAGGACAAGCCCGGAAAGCACGGCAAACCGCTTGAAGATCCCGAGCAGGCAATCGCCGAGCTCGGCGGTCTCCGCATCCTTCGGGTCGAGGTCAGTCGCCCCGAGGCGGAGACGGGGCCTCACAAATTTGAGCCCACGGCAATGAAGCGCAGCAGTTGGGAACCGGGCGAGAGCGCTGCGACCAGAAAAGGCTATGGGGAGGGCCTGTTGGCACTCGGCGCTCGGCGCGGCGACGTCGTGGTCCTCGACGGAGAGGTGTCCAACTCAACTTACAGCGATGCCTTCAAAGAGCTATATCCCGAGCGCTACTTCGAGATGTACATCGCCGAGCAGCAGATGGTTGCGGCTGCAATCGGGATGCAGATCCGCGGTTGGCGCCCATTTGCGTCCACCTTTGCTGCTTTCCTCACCCGCGCCCATGATTTCATCCGGATGGCAGCCATCAGTCGTGCCGACATCTGCCTCTGCGGCTCCCACGCGGGCGTCTCAATTGGCGAGGACGGCCCTTCCCAAATGGGCCTGGAGGACATTGCGATGCTGCGTGCGGTGCACGGGAGTACCGTGCTTTATCCCTCCGACGCAAACCAAGCGATTGCCTTGGTTGAGCAGATGGTCGACCGGCGAGGAATCGTCTACATGCGCACCCATCGTGGCACGATGCCGGTGATTTATGACGCGGGTGACAACTTTGAAATCGGCGGCAGCCGCATCGTCCTCGATGGGGACGATGTCACCCTGATCGGGGCAGGGGTAACGCTGCATGAGGCGCTGACAGCGGCAGAGCGACTGTCGGCGGAGGACATCAGCGCACGGGTTATTGATCTCTATTCTGTCAAGCCGATCGACGCGGCGACGTTGACCCGCGCCGCGCAAGAGACCGCAGGCATCTTGACCGTCGAGGACCATCACCGAGCCGGGGGCCTCGGTGAGGCCGTGCTCTCGACCCTGGCTGCCCATGGCGCATCGACCAAGGTCAGGTCTCTAGCAGTCGAAGTAATGCCAGGTTCAGGTCGCCCGGCCGAGCTGCTGCGTGAGGCGGAGATCGACGCCGAGGCGATTGTTGCTGCCGCTCGCGAGCTGGTGCGACCGACAGCAAACGTCTAGAGCACACAAGCCTGCGGTTGGCGCAGCGGGGCAGGGTTTGCTTCTCATGCATCGGAGCCGCAAATACGCGTACGCTCAATCGCCTCGGCGTACCGCCCATGCCGAGTGGTCGAGGTGCGCAGCCCAGTGATTCCATAAGCCTCATCCATTGCCGATGCAAGCGTGCTCTTGAACGAACGTCCGTGCCAGGCACGGGCTTCACGAGAGCGGCCGAGATGAAGGTGCACGAGCTCATGGAGAAGCGTCTCGAGGATGTCACCAGGGCGAATTCCGGGGTAGGCGGTGACGGAGACTCGAAACTGACCAGGAACCGCAAAGCCGAGACGATTTGGACGCCGCCGGGCCCTGCGCACCGTGAGTAGCGGACGACGTGCCGCCAGGGGACCCGCGGCGAACGTCGGGAGTGCTCGCAGCCTCTCAAGCTCTTCCTCCAGGGCGATCCCCGCAACTAGAAAGTCGGAAGAGTCTGGGCCTGGGGCGGCGAACCGAGCATGGGCAAACTCCGCCGAGCGTCGAGGGACTTTGGTGACCATCAGGGCTAGTCTTCAAATAACGGCGGATGCCAAAGCTGTTGAGCTTCGGCAAAGACGGGTCGCGAATCATCTGAGCTTGTCTTCGGCGACGCAGAGCCCCTTGATCGAGCCCAGCCCGATACGTCCAATGTCGCAATTCACGGCGCGCGTTGAGCCCGCCGCCACCTCTAGCCGCCAATCGCTGCTGGCGGTCGGCTCGATAAGCTGCCACGGCTTACATGGCGGCCATAGTTCAACGGTAGAACTTCGCGTTGTGGTCGCGACAATGAGGGTTCGATTCCCTCTGGTCGCCCGTCCGATTGGAACGAAAGCCAATCCGATCGATCCCTCGGATTTGCTCCGCACGCTTGAGGACGGCTCGACTGGATCAAATTGACCCAGCGATCCAAAGCGAACCCTCGTGACTTGCCCGAACGCAGAGCAGACCGGCAACCGACTGCCCCTGCCGAAGGCGATGGGCGGGCACTAATCGCTGGCGTTGAACTCCCAGATCGCAATTGCGAGCATGATCAGGCCCAGGACTAGGACAGTTGCAACCTCGACCACGGCCGGCACGGTCCACCCGAACCAGGTGATCCCGGGATCAAGGGCCTGTTTTGCGGCTTCGCTGATGGCGAGCTGGCTGAAGATCAGGCTGCGCATCGGGGCCACCGCATAGGTGAGAGGGTCGATGCGATTGAGGAAGGCGAGCCAGCCCGGAAGATTGGTGACCGGAAAAAGGGCTCCGGATATGAAAAACATCGGCGTGATCACCATCTGCATCAGGCCCATGAACGACTGCATCGTCTTGACTCGAACCGCCGCCATGACGCCGAACGCGGTGATGCTGAAGGCGAGTAGCAGCTGCAATAGGAAGACGCCGAGGATCATTAGGGGGTCGTATGGAACGCCAACCGTGCCAGCGAGACAAATCAGGATCACCCCCTGGAGGGCGGCGACTGTAGCCCCGCCAAAGCACTTGCCAATTACGATCGAGCTACGCCTGATCGGTGCAACCATCATCTCGCGCAGAAACCCGAACTCGCGGTCCCAAACGATCGAGGCCGCCGAGAACATTGCGGTAAACATCACCGAAATACAGAGGATCCCTGGATAGATAAAGGTCTTCAGGTTGACCCCGTGGGTGCTCGCGGATGAGAGCTGCTGCAAACCAGATCCGAGCACGAACAGGAAAAGGAGCGGCTGGACAAGCGAGGTGACTATCCGCATTCGGTCTTTGGAAAAGCGAATCAACTCGCGCTGCCAGACGATCTTGATCGCCCGCAACTCACTGGCGAAGCTGCGGGATGGGACCCTGACCGTGACGACCGTTTGCGGCCGATCGTCGGTAACGGCGGAACTCTCTATCGGCGTACTCACCTCCGCGTCCCAGAGATCATCTGCATCGCGATCCGATTGGCAACTTTGCTCCCAGGCTCTTCGGCGTCTCGAATCGTCGAGCCCGTGTAGGACATGAAGACGTCATCAAGAGTCGGCCGGGATAGGCTGACAGAGCGGATCGAAATCCCCAGCTCGGCGAACAGTCGGGGGACGAACTCCTCACCGTCGGGAACGGCAAAGGAAACCGCCCCCTCAGATATTTGAGCCTCGATCCCAAAGCGCTTCCCAATCGCCTCAATGGCCGCTCCATCGTCATCGGTCTCGATTCGAATCCGATCGGCGCCGACCAGCTCCTTGAGCGCCTCGGGCGAATCGAGCGCCACGATCTCGCCGTGATCCATGATCGCGATCCGACCGCAGAACTCGGCCTCATCCATGTAGTGGGTGGTCATGAAGATCGTGATTTCCTCGCTCTCTTGAAGCTGGCGGATGTAGCCCCAAATCGAGCTGCGAGTTTGTGGATCGAGCCCGATCGTCGGCTCATCTAGAAAGAGCACCCGCGGGGAGTGCATCAGACCCCGGGCGATCTCAAGGCGCCGGCGCATTCCCCCGGAGAACGTGAGCACTTGCGCCTTTCGCCTCTGCCACAGTCCGACCATCTCCAAGACTTGGCGCATACGTGATCTGACGAGCTGTTTCTCGACACCGTAGAGCTCGGCATGCAAGCGCAAGTTCTGCTCTGCGCTGAGGTAGCCGTCGAGGGTTGGATCTTGGAAAACGAGGCCGATGTGGCGCCGCACATCATCGCGCTCGGTGACCACGTCAAAGCCGGCAACGCTGGCCGCTCCACCACTGGGCGTCGTCAGCGTGCAGAGCATGTTGATCGTTGTCGTCTTACCGGCCCCATTGGGTCCGAGGAAGCCGAACACCTCACCGCTCGCAACCTCGAAGCTGACGCCGCGGACCGCATCGATCTGATCAAAGGATTTGCTCAGGTTGCGAACCGAGATGGCAGTTGTCATTGGCCTAAAGCCTACGACCCCGGCAGACCTGGCACTTATGCGCTCGAGGTGGCGACAAGCTGAGCGAAGGCTGAAAAACCAGGCGTGGAGCGGCGCACCAGTTCCTTTTCAAGTGACACCGCGGTGCCCCGTAGAGCGCGGAGGCCCTCCTCACCAAGCGCCTCTATTGCCTGTGCCCTCATCTGAGGAACCGAAAGCCAGGTGTCGATCAGCGCCCAATCAGCCTCTGGATGAAAAAGAAGCCCCCACGCGTTGCCATAGCGAAAGGCCTGGTTCTCCGTCACCGCCGAAGATGCGAGTCGCTGCGCACCGGCGGGCAGCTCGATCAGGTCACTATGCCAGTGGAGAACTTCCGTACGGGGAAACAAGCCGCCGATGATCGGATCACTCCGATCAAACACCTCCACTGGCCCAAAGCCGATCTCTGCCCTCTCCCCCGCCCTGACGGGCGCGCCAAGAGCTCGCGCCAAGAGCTGAGCGCCGAGGCAGATACCGAGCACCGGGCTCCCCTGACTGACAACGGCCGCGAGCCATTCGCGCTCCTCAGCCAGCGCCGGGTGAACATCGGTTCGATCAACGTTCATCGGCCCTCCCATCACCAGGACCCCGCCGACTTCTGAGGGGTTAGGGAGCAAGTCCCCTCTGAGGGGGTCGATGATCTCCACTCGGAGCGACCCAAGAGCAGAGAGAATACGGTGGGGTCCCTCCCAGGATGCGTGTCTCAGCACGAGCAGCAACGGAGTGGGGACGCTCACCTAGCGGAGGCTAGTCGCGATACTGTGTTGGCAGTGCTGACGCGACGCTCGATAGCTACCTTCGGGCCGGAGTTCCGTGCGGGCACCATAACCGGCGCCCAAGCCCGAGGGGCGGCGGCCGTCGGTGCCTTGGCGCTCGGAGCTGCGGCGGTAGGCGGATTTGCGATTGGCCGGCTCAGCATTGGACGACTCGCGGTGAGCCGCGCATCGGTCAGAAGACTTGAGGTCGATGAGCTAGAGATCGGTCGATTGCAAATCCGCGAGCGCCCGCCACAGGTGTGAGCAGATTCGTAGGCCGGCTGACCGCGGGCGCGGCGATCCTCGCTCTGGTCGTGCTCAGCGCAAATGCAATCGCCGCTAAGACTGCGGGCGCGAAGCTGAGTGCACTTGGTCCATATCCGAGCATCGGCAGTTGTCCCATTTTCCCCGATCCACCCGCCTCACTGCCAGGCAACGCGCCGTCGCTACCGAACGAGTCGGCCTGGAACCAGAACATCTCAAAGGCGCCCCTGGATCCTCGCTCCGGCGCCTACATCGCCTATATAGATTCCCATGGCGGAAATCACCTACACCCGGATTTCGGGTCCCCCCGTTCCTATGGCTTTCCCTATGCGGTGGTGAACTCGACCCAACCCACCCTGCCGATCCACTACACCGCATACGGCAGCGAAAGCAGCCCAGGACCATTCCCGATTCCAAAAGCGGCGCCAGTCGAGGGTGGGCAGAGCAGTGATGGAGACCGCCACGTGCTTGTTATTGATCGCTCGAACTGCATGCTCTATGAGCTCTACCGGGCGTTCTATGTGGGCGGGACCAATCCCCATTGGAATGCCGACTCGGGGGTGAAATGGAACTTGCGATCGAATGCCCGCCGGCGAGACTCCTGGACCTCCGCTGACGCAGCCGGGCTGCCCATCTTTCCGGGCCTTGCCCGTTACGACGAAGCTGCCTCAGGGCAAATTGATCACGCGATCCGTGTCACCTTTGACAGCACTCGCGATGCCTGGATCCACCCGGCCTCTCACTGCGCGGGAGACACGCTGAACCCGGCTGCGCCGCCAATGGGCCTGCGCCTGCGCCTGCGCCCCGGATACAGCCTTGACAAGTTTGACGCCAGCGCTCGGGCGGTCGCAATCGCGCTCAAGCATTACGGACTGATCGTCGCCGACAACGGCTCCAACTGGTATCTCGGGGGCACCACGGATAGGCGCTGGAACGACGAAAACCTAAACCAGCTAAAGCAAATTCCCGGCAGCGCCTTTCAGGTTGTTAAGAGTTCGGCCGGCATCCATCTCTGCTGAATCGTCGCAGCCCGCTGTGCTTGGGCTGTTGGAGCTCACCTGCGAACGATGCTGCGGCGGCACCGGCGCAATCCGGATGCGGAGTGCGGTCACCATTCGCTCGATCTTCTTGGTCCCATATGTCAGCGCAATTTGGCCGTCTGATACGCACCCATTTTTCAGGGGACGCCTGGGGCATCACGCTGCTCACCTCTAAGAGTCCAGACTGGGCGTGGGGAAGGTACTTGCGGTGTCCAAATTGAGCGTCATCTGGAAAAAACCGTCGCTCTCACTCCCCCGGCGGCGGTTTGGGGCCGCAGACCGCGGGTACCAAGAACCAAGTTGAGGAAACGGCGATAACCAGCCGCCCTGAGATCGGACCAATTCTCAGCGGTTACCTCAATCTCAGCGGCGACTGCATCGGTGGTTTTGTCAACGTGGTTGCCCAATATGTCACCCGTCTTACACGAGTAACTAGAGTTTGCAGCGGTGGGACGGCAAGGCCGAAATCGGCATCAGCAACTATTTATCCCGATCTGCAGGACAAGCAGTCCGCGCCGTCCTCCACGAGGCGAAGTTCCTTGATTCTTCTCCCCTTAGCCGGTGGCCTCGTCAACCGTTACCGGCTGCCGGAGACCTCACTGCTAAAGCTAGGACTTCGCCGCGAAGCCGCTGCCTTTCTTTGAAATCCGTTTCTCTGACTGGAGCTTTTTTGCGACCGGATAGAGAGAGGTCCGCTCGACACCGAGCTTCTTGGCAATCTCTGTGACGGTTATCCCCGGCTTGTCATTTACCGCTGCGAGGAATTGCTCCGCACGCTGCCCTCTTGCAGCGCGTTTGCCTTTACGGGTCCTTCGGCCTATCGTTGACCGTTTGCGGGGCTTGCTTGCTACTGGGATGTCAGTCCCCCCCGAGATGCCGCTGAGGCTAGACAATGCGCCTTGCAACTGTGCGCGCTCCTGGTCGATCTCGGCAATTGCCTCTTTTATCATTGCCTCTGCTTGCTGCAATCCATTCCGCATAGGTATCCTTTCATTGGAGAGCCGAGTTTGACTGAATGCCGAAGGGACTCTCCTGCCTTCGCTCGCGGATGCAGGTTACAGGTCAAGGACCCTGACGGCAGTGATGTATCGAAACGACGCGCTTTGATTGGAGGGTGAGAGGCATCGACTGCGCCCTTCGGGCCGCGCAGTCGAGCAGTTAGCACGGTCGAAATTTGAAGACTACTTCCTACTTGCAGTGCAGCAACAGTCAACTGCACGCCCAAGCCGCGAAGGCCCGAGAGACGAGTGCGCTGAGGGCCGTCGCAGTCTCGACCGCTCTCGATGGCCCGAACCGAAGGTCCTCACAACCCCGATCCTTAGGAGCTTCCATGAGTCGCTCGCCAGATTCGTAAACAGCTACACCCTGAAACCGGGTGTCAAGGCCATCGCGACGGCCATCGGGGGCTTATTGATATTCGGTGAGCAAAGGGGGCGCTTGCGTTCGAATTGCCACAAACTCCATTACGCAGCAATCGGCCCGAAGCTACTGACCCAAACTTTTGCGCAGATGGTGAGGCAGCGACGCCTCTGCCTTGCAGCAACGGACGCCAAACGGCCGGCATTTCATGGCTTGCAAAGCGCCGGTATTTGAGTCGCGATCAACCAAGCCAACGTAAAGGCACCCGGCTCTCAGAAGGATCGATCTGACGAGCATCGAAACCGCCGATTTGCGGGGTCCCTATGCTACGGACTTGCATTGCTGCCACACCCCCGGCTGGATTCGAACCAGCGACCCACGGCTTAGAAGGCCGTCGCTCTGTCCACTGAGCTACGGGGGCAGATGGGCTAGATTATGGCTCTAGACAGCCGTCTCCTTGGGATTTGGGCTTGTCCTGGCGGAGTTTGGAAGCTGGATTTACACCCTTGGTGTCCAATCGGGCCCAAACTAAAGCAGCATGAGGATGCCTTCAGGTGTTCGCCAGATGCCTTCTCGCGCCGTCTCACCGCCTTAGCGTAGACGCGCACCGGGATCGCGGGTCCTCCCAGCCGCCTTGTCCAGCGACAAAATCGGTTGTCACCACAGGCAAAGCGAAGCGCCGCTTCCCCTCGATCGCAGCTCTGAGGGGCTGTCCAAACCTCGAGAGCGTGCTACGAGCCTTGTGCACTAACTAAGGTGGTCCCCGATCTCTGTGTGCTGACTATGCGGCAAGACTCAATAGCTCAGCCATCAGCACCGTGTGCTGCTTGGGCCCGACCCAAGGTACGGCGAAGCGGTGACTTCTTGGCCGTTGCCGGGTCGATTCAAGTTCTCGCCCCTGCGCTGTATCTAACCGGGAGCTTCGGTCAGACGACCAGTTCCCAAGGGAGAATTCGTTTCCAGGCCCGATGCTGGTGCCCTCGATGACTCCAATGTCAATCTTGAGTCCGGTCACGGAGGTGGCGGCTCCCACCCACACGGTGAGCTGTGGGGGCCACCGACATCGGTTACTTTGGCACACGGGCTTCTTCGGGATAAGGAGGCGAAGGCAATCAAAGAAGAGGCCGCTGCCGCCGAGGTCGGGCGGCTTAACTCGCTATCGAGCGAGGAACTCGCCGCCGAGGTGATGCCCGCGTTAAAACCAGGTGCTGCGCAGTCGAAGGGGCGTTCCGGCAGCAATGCGATGGCCGTGATCCGGTGGCTCGTGCGCGACTACGCTTACCATCCAAGCCTGAGCCAGCTGGCAGACGAGGTCTTGGTCGCCCTGCGGCGTCTCGCCGCCGTCGGATTACTGAAAGCGACCGGCTCTGGCATTGGCACAGGCGTGAACGGCTATTTCCTCTCACGAGCCGGCGAGGAGGCGCTGGCCGATGACTCGGTCAAACAAAAGCTGAGCGCTACCGCTAGCCCCTGGGCGATCAAACGCCCGACGAAGTCGGCGATCCGCGCGCGGATGAGAACATACGTCTATACCCGGAATGCGCTGCGACCACTGCGGGAAGCTCCTCCTCTACTGGCGGGAGATAATCGCAGTGTCCCCAACAGCTGACGGGCTCATTGCGGTTAAGACCGAGGAGAGCACCCGGGACAATCGGGAGCAGCCCGCGCGGATCGGAAAGTATCACCCGGACTGCTACGCCGCGGCCAAGGAAGGCGACGGAAGACTGCCGGACGTTGGATGATAGAAGGGAAAACACGAGCTGATTCTTCGACTCCGGCTAATTAAGCGAACGCCGTCTTGAAGTTGGTGCCTCGAAGAAACCTCGTCGCGCTGTGGCATCTGCCCGACCTGCACGAAGACGGTCGCCGCCCGCTTCACGACTGAGACATTGCGGTCGAACCCTAGCGTGCCGCGGTATCGCTGGGCGACACGCCTACGAGCGCAATCGACCCACTGAAAGGCGGGTCGCACACCGTACATCGGCTTCACCGCTGAGAGTCGGAGGAGTGGGGAGCCATCTCCCGCCCACAGGAAAGGAGCAGCTGACCGGGTAATAGTCGACTGCAATGGTGCTCCGCAGACTCGGCAGCACCGTTGAGGCTTCCAGGATATGGTCAGGCCGACCAGCCAACGAACGGAGGAACCGATGCATCGCAGGCTCACAGGAGTCCTTTCTTTTGGCGCCCTTGTCCTCGCCGGCCTTTTGGTAGCAGGTTGTGGGAGCAGCAGCAGTACAACCACCACCACGGCAACAACGATCTCAAAGGCCGAATTCGTGGCCAAGGGCAACGCGATCTGCGCCGCAGGCTCCAAAACGCAGGAAGCCGCATTCAATGCCTTTGCCAAAAAGCATGGCTTAAAGGAAAACCAACAACCGAACAAGGCTCAGCAGGCTGAAGCCGTGAATTCGATTCTGGTACCCGGGATCCAGACCCAAATCAACGCGGTCAAAAACATCGGAGCACCGACCGGTGAGGAACAGCAGGTTTCCGCGGCGCTTGATACTGCCGAACAGGAGCTCAGCAAAGTCAAGGCGAACCCCGAACTGGCATTCGGCAAAGAAAGTGCCTTCGTCGGAGCCGGTGAAAAGTTGCACGCACTGGGTCTTACGCAGTGCGCTAAGAACAGCTGAGTAGGCAGTTCCAAACATAACCTGCAGAAAGGGCGCCACCGAGCGCCTTTTCTGCAGGATGCAAAGGCGGATTGAGCTGGAGGAGTCACTACCAGCAAAAGACCCCGGACAGCCGTGGTGGCATCCTGCCAGCCCCTCCTTTTCTTGTCCCCCTCTTCCGAAGCGATGTCGTCACCTCAGAAGCTTGCCATCGACTATTGGGTTCGACCGAAAATTAGGACGAGAAATCCCTAAGTCCCTAAGGAGGATCCAGAACCCCGCTGGACCACCGGTACCCGGGCCCAACTGGAAGCTCAGAGCCTTAACTGATCGCTGACCCTACCAGCATAGAAGGTGCACGGGTCATCGCGAGAACATTGGCCGGCGGCTGTGGCAGTGTTCGCACCAGGCGCGCTGGCGGCTCACTGCAGGGTTCCGAGCTGAGCCAGGCTAATGTTCTTAGCGTCTATTGTGTCCTTCGTAATCTGCTTTTGCCAACGCTGTTCTTACCGGCTTTGAAGCAGCGAGGGGAGCTCAGCTGCCTGGCAGGAGTGAAACCGGGGGCGTGGGGTTGGCATAGCTCAGCTTGCGTCTGATAGCTCTCAAGTGGGATCTCCCCCTTGGCTATGTGGTCAAGCGTGGCGCAGCTTTATGCCGAGCACACGTCGTCGTGGCAGCGGCCCCGGCATGGCTGTTGAGGGGCCTGAGAATGGCGCCGACATTGGGCAGCCCGGGGGTGTCTCAGGATCCTCCCTCCTTGCCCCCAGCGCGTCCGCCCTTAGAAAGGCTTAACCAATCTGGATAAATTGGATCCATGATGGACCACTTGAAGCCGCGAGGTCGCTTCGGCGGACTGATCGAGCTTGTCGTCATTATCGCGCTGGCGCTCAGTCTGGCCCTTGCGGTGCAAGCGTGGGCCGTAAAGCCTTACCAGATACCCTCGGGCTCGATGAAGCCGACCCTCGAGGAAGGTCAGCGCGTGCTTGTCAACCGCTTCACCTACCACTTCACGAGCCCTCAGATCGGCGACATCGTCGTATTCCACCCACCCGCCAGCGCAGACCATCCTGGGAAGGAATGCGGTGTCGCGATTCACGGTCGCGAACCGGAGGAAGTCGGCGAGTCATGTCCGAAACCAACGAATGAACAGTCGGGCCAGACTTTCATCAAGCGCATCGTCGCCCTCCCAGGGGATACGCTCTCGGTTAAAGAAGGGCATCCAGTGGTCAACGGGGTCGAGAAGTCAAATGAGCCCTACATCACACCCTGCGGTAGCGCCCCGGCTTGCAACCTGCCGAAAACGATCAAGATCCCCCCCGGCGACTACTTCATGATGGGTGATAACCGCGGGGACAGCGATGACAGCCGCTTCTGGGGGCCCGTACCGCGAAGCTGGATCATCGGCGAAGCTTTTGCCACCTACTGGCCCCCGGACCGAATCGGTCTGCTCTAAATAAGACCCCGCCCAACCATACGGCTAGCGTTCAGGCTCCTTGGTCGAGTTCGAGATCAGTGGTCGATATTCCGGCCGCCTTCGACATACTGGCATCTTGACTGCCGGAAAGATATCCGTGCGCCGTTGCGAGCCACGAGACATTCCAGCTGTCCTGAGGCTTTGGGCGCAGGCGCGAAGTGTGCATGCAACCACGCCTGATCGCCCCGAGGATGTGCAGCGACTGGTGATCGACTCCCCGGCTGCGCTCTTGGTTGCCGAGCAGGAATCCGAGATACTTGGAGCCTTAATCGCGGCCTGGGATGGGTGGCGAGGGAACTTATACCGGCTGGCCGTCTGCGAGCTACGTCGGCGCGAGGGCATTGCCTCCGCACTAACCCAAGCCGGCGAGGCCTATCTGCGCAGCTGCGGCGCCCACCGAGTGAGCGTTTTGGTCGCCTCTGAGGACCCCGTTGCGGTTTCATTCTGGGAGGCCGCCGGCTATCCGTTGGATCCCGTTATGAGCCGACGGGTCCGGAATTGGTAGTCGGCCTCCTGCGAACACCAAATCTTGGTAGAAGGCAAGCAGACTCGTTAAGCCATGAGCCGATCAGTATTTCGCCCAGCCGCTGAGTCCATGGGTGGGTGGAGCAAGCGGCGGCCCATCGGATCGTGTGGGCCGTTCCGTACCGTCACGACGCCACGCCTAACTCATAGCTTCTTTTCGTCCCGCGCCGAGCCGGGCCCATCACCGAGCCGCGGGGGGAAGCGGGCGACGTAGCATCAGCCGCAACGGCGGGCTTCCCCCAACGCGCAGTTCCTCTCCAAGGCTGAAGCCGAGCCGCTCGTAAAGCGCCGCACTGCGCTCGCTGGAGGCCTCGAGGTAGACGGGCAAGCCTTCTTTGTCGCAGCGCTCAAGGGTTGGCCGCAACAATGCACTGCCCAAACCCCTGCCCTGAAAGTCCGGATCGACACCGACATCTCGAATGTAGAAGTGCGGTTTGCCCACGTCACGCGCGTGGCGCCATTCCATCGCCGCGCCCAACCTCGCCGCCTTACCCAAGTGGATCCCGAATGCGCCGCCCTCAAGGAGGGTCGCGCGCAGCGGCACCCGCCAGGCACCGGGAGGCATGATCAGGGCGGCGCCAGTCAGATCGCGGGTCGTCCAAACGTTGCCGCGCTTCAGTGCCATTCGGCGCATCTCAATTTCGAAGAAACGCCGCAAACGCGCTCTTCTCTTGCGCTCGTCGGGCATCAGCCAACCGATGACCGGATCATCATAGAAAGCAGCCGCTAGTACGCCCTTCAAGTGAGATACATCGCCGTCGCTTGCACGGCATACCCCTGGATCTGCGAATCGGGACAGTGGCTCGCCAAGACGAACACTCGCTGAATCATCTATCACCTTTGGACTCCTCCTCTGTCGCTACAGCTTCGGCTAGGGCACTCGAAAAACCCGGTTCCGCCGCATTCGGACGCTCGCGAAGGAGCGCCCCGAATGCCTGAAAGACGAGCGCGAGCAGCTCCCCGAAAAGTGCATCTGGGACCGCGTCGGGATCAACCAGCTTCTCCAAAGCGAGGCCGTTACCGAGGGCATTGATGAATAATCCGAGCCGCTCGGCATCCTCGGGGCTTGCTGAGAGTCCAAAGCGTTCCGCGCCCTCCCAGGCAACCCTGGCGCTTCCAGAGCGAAGCACTGCGAAGCGCCCACCCAAGCGCGCTCGGAGCCGCGGCTCGCGGATTGCGTAGGACCAAAACTCGATCAGCAAGGGAAAATAATTTGGGCGCTCCCGCAGGATTTGCATCCAGTGATCCCCGGCGCCGCGAGCCTGCTCTTCAATCGTTGTGCCCGCATGAACGATCTCAGAGTACTCGCCCATGTCGGCATCTATCCGCTCCTCAAACAACGCGAGGAAGAGATCCTCCTTGCCTGCGAAGTTCGAGTACAGCGCACCAGTCGTCGCCCCCGCCTCGTGGGCGATTTCCTCTACGGTGGCGCCGTGAAACCCGCTTCGGGCGAAAACCAATTCGGCAGCATCGATAAGCCGACGGCGGGTCAGTGCCTTTTGCTCATCGCGCAGCGAAGGACGCCGAGGAGGAATTGTCATAGCAGTCAGTATCTCCAATAGTGATCGCTATGTCAAATTCCCCAGGGTTTGTGGCGATTAGTCGAGGAATGCAACCGCGGAAGACGCCCCCCCGAATTGATCCCAACTTCGGCAGTCGCGGGCCTGGAACGTGGCATAGGCGCGACCGAGCCGACCGCTCCAAAGATGGGGAATCGGTTCGCGACTCACCAACGACCCACCCCGCTCGCGAGGAATCTCGAGTCGAGAGTCGATACGCGCCAAGGAGGGATACCCCTTCGAGGAGTGCGCTCAGGGGGATTCCAAGATAGGAGCCGAGGTCAGCAATAGCAGCGAAGAGCTGCGCAATTTTCAGTCTCAAATTGTTTTGCAGGCAAGCTCATCGCTGCTTGCTTTACGCGCTTTTCAGGATCTCGCTGGTCACCTCTCCGGACAGGCATAGCTGGGCTTGACATAGCAGGAACCCGTGCCAATACAAAAACTGGCTGGCTCGAGGTCGCCCATCCAGGCAGCCTGCGGCCGCGGCCCTAAATCCGGCAACCAAACGAGCGCAAACCCGCATCGAAAGGGCGATCGGAGTGTGCAAACGTCAGGCTGTCGACTCAGACCACTCGGCGCCTGGTCTCAAAATAAGCAATTGCAAACGCTGCGACGCCCAGCACTAGAAAGACAACGCCTAGTCCAGACCGTGGCGAGGTATCACCCGCGGTCGGCCCCAGGAATGCTGGAAGGGACTGGCACTCAATCGTTAGGTAGATGACGCCTACCGCAAGCAATGCAATGCCGATCACTACGGCAAACAAGACCTGGAATCCAATGCGACGTCGCACCAGCAGAGCCTACCGCGCACCCAGCGCAGCCTGTCTCTCGATCTAGTCTGGCATGCCCGAAGCTACACGCGTCGTGCAGCAGCTCTCGGGTTGAGGGATCTGAAGAGGCCCTCGTGCAGCCCAGGCCATCCTCAACGAAAGCTCGATGCGACAAGAGGCCATGTGTCATTCGACACAAGCGGAGTCCTGGCTCCTGACCTTGCCTATGCCCGAATAGCGGTCTAGAATTGCTAGTCGCATTGGACAAAGTGGTCCAAACGCGTTCGACAGAGGAGAGAACGCGCGATTTTGCTGGTTTAGCAAAATCGCTAGCCGCAACGAGAAGAATTAGTTTCGGAGGTGTGATGTGTCCCAGCTTCAATGCCCCAGCTGTGGGCTTCGAATCGCAACCCAGGCCGCGCCAATGACGTGTCCCCGCTGTGTCCTGCGCCGTTTGGGACGCATTGAGTTGGTTCCCGCTTCGCTCGTTCGATCCGCGGGTCAGGACCTGGCAACCACGCCAATGCATGATCGAGCTTCCACCTCGCAAGTTCGCTGAAGCCTTCGCCCAACTGTGCTTGCCCGGACATGCGGATCGGGCCTGATTTGCTGAGCGGTCAGATCTCCTACGCCTAGAATTCATCACCGTGTCGCAGCGGTGGTTCAGGTTGGCCGAAATCGGAGACCTTCCCCCACCGGATCGCCCAAGAAAAGCGCCGCCCAAGATCTGGCCCGCTCACTAGAAGTAAACTTCCGCGCTGATCGAGACAGTGGCGGAAAGGCCATCATGGACGTGAGTTTTAGCGGTGAGTATCCGCGTCCTGAGCGATGCCCTGACGTTTTGGATCAGCGAGAACGACGTTCTCAACGCCACCGAACTAGTAACGCGAAACCCTCAGCCCGGTAGGCAGCTGAAATTCACGTGGAGAGCAAGGAAATGGGCACGACCCCGTCCGTTAAGAAGGTATCGACCGGGCTCCCATGTAATGGGAATCGTGGTGGGAATCCAGTCACAACTGATCGATGGAGTCAATTGAACGAGGTTCACCTCCCATGCTCTAGGCGTCAACGCCAACGGTGTCTGCGGCACTATGCTCGAGCTTTTGTACGAGGCGACCCTGAGGTTCAGAGAAGCAGACTCGGGCGACCATCTCCGGGTGTCCGAGGATATCCCAAAGAGCTGCAGCTGATCCGGTCACCGTGTAGCGAGAAAAGATCGACGAATCGTCTGTTGGTCAGATTCTCGGGAAGCCGGGCTGTTTGAGTCGGTTGACGAAGCGGGTCTGATCAAGCCCAGTACGAAGTCCGTCATACTGATGCATTGTCATCGTCTATCCAAATGGGTTCGGCTGTTCGCGACTGTGGTGGCTTTCTCCACCCCCGATGATTACCCCGGCAACGAATAGACCCGCGAAGAGGACTGCCATAGACCAGGCAATAACGGCCTGCCGGCACTGCAGTCGTTTGTAGCGACCACTGAACCTCCGCCCGCCGTTGGTCGTCCGCATCTTGGCTGCATCACTGGCGTTGGATTCACGTTCCGTCACCGTCACGAATCTACCTCCCCCGGCGCCCCAGCGGTGTCTCTATGGCTCTATGGCCTGAGTTCGAGCGCTTCCTTGCGATGCTTAAACACACGGTGCGTCACGATCTCGGTGAACGCCTCCTCGGACGCACTCAACAAATTCGATTTAACCCTGGCCCCGGTCACCCTCTCCCCCGCCTCGCCTCCTTCCCCCCACAAGCCGCCTTGGTCGCCACCGTCTGGGTCACGCTCTTGCCGTTTTGGGCGCTGAATTGGACCCTGCTTGTGGTCGGGGCGGAGCAGAGGCTCTCGGTGTTGGAGAGGTAGCCCTTTGAGCCACCGAAGAGGGTGAAGCGAAAGTGCCCGATCGGGGCATCGGGGATCACCGGGACGACGGTCTTTAGACGGCCGTCCTGCACCGAGGAGGATTCAGCCTCCGGCATCAGGGTGACCTGGCCGGCGAGGATGAAGGCGAGGTGGGGCAAGACACCAAAGCCAGAGACCGCATAGACGGGACCCTTCAGCGGCGCTTCTAAGAGCGGGGTTTCGGTGATCGCTTCACCGATTGCCGCTTTGCCGGCGCACTGATCGGAGGCGAGTTCGGCTCTGTCGCAGATATTGCCGAGGTGGCGCTGGTCGATCTCAAAGGCTTTGGGCAGGGTGACGGCGATCGATTTGATGTTGGCATCACCGGGGGTGGTGTTCAGTTCGATTGAGAGGGAGGGGTCCTTGCTGCGGGCGGTCGCCTTGTGGCCACCGAGCTGGGTGATCGAGAACTTGGGGGTGAAGGCGAGGGTGGAGCAGTTGACCGCGTCAAAGTAGGAGGAGAAGGCGGCGGCGCTGCCCTGGTCTCCGATCCCTTCGGAGCTGATCGCGGAGGGTTCGCAGTTGGTCGGGTTGATCATGAAGTTGGGGCGGTTGATATTGACCTGGATCGAGCGCATCCTGATCGGCACCCCGCCGATGATCTCCGGCACGGTTTCTGAATCGGCGATCACGTGGGCATCTGTGGGGTCGATGTGAAGGGCGACTCTGACGACGACGGTGCCGTAGTCATATGGCCCGGCCAGGGCCGGGGTGATCGCAACCAGGGATAGGGGGGCGCCCCCGAAGGGTCCCGCCATGTAGATCCGCCCGGTCGCGTGGAAGGGGTGAGATCCGGGCCCTGCGGCGACGTTTGATGTGCCGATTTCTGAGGAGGCAGGACAGCTCGGGTCTGCTTGCTCGGCTTTGCCCGAGCTCGCCGCGGCGGCGGCGATCTGGGCCTCGGGGCAGTAGCTGATGGCGTGCAGGTTGGCGCTTAGGCCGGGGGGCATCGTGAAGTTCAGGTGACCGAGGAACTGATCGCCGTCTTCTCGTTCCAGCTTCAAGGTGAAGGCCGAGAAGGCTCCAGCGCTTGCGTTTGAGGTGCCGGCGAGCAGGGTCGGGTGAAAGGGCCGCACCTGGGCGGGGCAGGAAGCTCCGTTTGGCCCCGATTCAAGCCCGAAGTGCTGTTCAGAGGTCTGTTCTGCAAGGACCGAGTTCCAGGGGTAAAAGGTGGCGGCGACGGTGTAGACGCTGCAGAAATCAGGGGTTGCGAGGAGGCCGCGTTCGCCCGAGAAGAGGTGAAGCTGGAAGTCATCGAAGGGGGCCTGGGGAAGGTTGGGGAATTCGGCCAGCACCTGGCCGGTTTGGGGGTTTGGCTTGATCGATCCGATCAGCTTTGCGTTTATCCCAAAGCCAGAGGCGATCTCAAAGAGGCGGTACTGATCGCCGGGCTTTGGTTCACCGATGTAGACGGCTCCCTGGAGGCGTTCTGGCAGGGCGGGGCTGCCGATCGAGAAGGTGCCGATCTTTGAGCTATCGGGGCATTCGGCTGGGCCCTCAGAGCCGAGGTTTGCCTGGGCTTCGGTGCAATCGGTCTGACCGTCGGCGGCGTCGGGGTTGACGGTGAAGCCCCCGGGCAGGGTGACGGTGGCGGCCCTGATCTCTGAGGGTGAGACGGCTTTGGTCTCAAACTGGGGAGCGGCGAGCTCGACGTTTAGCCCCGAGGCGGAATCTGTCTCGGTGGTGGTCGGGGAGGCCTGCAGGAAGGGTTCGAACTTCTCTTTCTGACAGCCTTCGATCGCGGGGTAGGTGGCGTGGGCTTCAGAGAGCGATTCGGGGTCCTGGTAGGTCTGCACCAAAAGGGTGCTGTTCAGTTCCTTGCCGGTGCAAAGCGTCGGGTTATCGGTCAGCGGTGTGGCGGCGATCGAGGCGACGGTGCCGGGCTTGGGGATGCAGCTCGCACCTTCTTCTTCTGGGCAACCGGCCGGTTCGCCCGGTTTGCCTTTGGGGAAGCGCTGCGGGTTGTGGGCTTCTTCGGCGGGAAAGCCCCAAAAGGTCAGCTTCGCTGAGGCAAGGGGGGTCAGCTGACTGATGTCTTTGACCGTGAAGCGAAGGCCGTAGTCCGATGTGGTGCGAACGGCGACTGGGATCGCGATCGGGATGTTTAGGACCGGGACGATGAAGGCAAAGCGGGCGGTGTCTCCTTCCTGGGGAACGACGGTGAAGACCGGGGCGGTGCCCAACAGGTAGTCGGGGTTTCCTTCATAGTTGGCGTGGATCGTGATCAGGCCGACCTGGGAGTTGGCGGGGCACTGATCGAGGGCGTAGTCAGAGGCGCTGCATTCGGTTGCTGCGCGGGGGTTTCCAAAGAGGCCGGTGGGAGCTTCAAAGATCACGTTCTGGGCGGCTTCTGGGGCGCCGGGGCTTTTCAGGGTGAAGTCGGTGATCAGGTCGGGGTGCCCACCGGCCTCATGGCTTGACATCGTCGTTTCAAATGATTCGATCCCCTCTGAGGCAAGGGCGGGGGATGCCAGGGGCAGCGAGCCCAGTAGACAGAGGCCCAGCGTGGCGACGAGGAGGCGGGCGCCGCTCACTTGTGGGCTCCGCGGTGGTGGTGGCGCTTTGTCCCATGGTGGTGCTTGCGGTGGCGCTTGACGCAGGTGCCGTACTTTTTGACGAACCCCTTTTCGCAGAGTTTTCCGGCCGTTGGCAATTTGCTCGGGGCCCCGGCGACGCTGCCGACTTCAACTTGCCCCGGCGGAGTGCTCCCAGCTCCGTGGCACTCATCTGAGGCCTGGCACTGCACGCGGGGTAGTTCATAGGGAAAACCGCCGCCTTCGCGGGCGTCATAGATCTTCATCGTGTCGCCGTTTTTGTCCTGCGGGGCGAGGGAATCTCGGGTGAAGAAGTAGACATCTTTGCCGCTTGAGCTGGCGCTGAGGAGGCCCGAGTCAAACGGGCTTGTCCCCGCTGAGATCAGAGCAAGGCAATCGCCCGTTGCCTTGTCATAGGCGATGCTTTGGCTGCTGCAGTTGCCGGTCCCCGGTTCGGCCCACTCATAGACATCCTGCTTGTTGTCGGTATCGGCGGAGACCAGCTGATCGGCGGAGTTGAAGAAGACGCGCCCGTCTTCAGCGAGGCTAAGGCCATTCGAAGCGAGGCTCGAGCTCCCCGCCGAGGGAGCGCCGGTGGTGGTGCAGGAGATGCAGGCCAGCTTTCCGGTTGCCGCGGCATAGCGGTAAAGGACGGCGTGCCCGGCGGTTTCTTCTTCGCCGCCGCCGAGGGCCAGAGTCGAGGGGAAGGCGGCGAATTCACCGGAGGGGGTGGTCTGGAAGTCGGCGGTATTTCGGGCCTCGGGCGAGCTGACCGAGTCGATGACAAGCGGGCTATCGGTTTGAGGGTCATGGGGGATGACCGCCCGCCCGAAGACGGCAACTGTGCCCGCCCCTGGATTGGAGACGTAGAGGCTTCCGTCGTCTGCCGCGAGGCCGACAGACTTGGAGATATACCCACTTCCAAACGGGGATCCAACTGGGATGCCGGAGGAATCAAACTCAGACACTTGGTTGCCTTCATCGACGTAGACGTGGTCATCCGAGGGATCCACGGCAACCCCGTGGGAAGCATGGGCGTCAAGTGTCTTGACAAATGCTCCGGCGGAATACAGGCTCGTTTGGCCTTCTTCGACAACATAAACATTTTCACTCGAGTCGACAGCAACGTCGGTAGGGAATGCGTTGGTTGCAACGTTCGAGAGCTCAGTACCCGATGAGCTGTAAATGGCGATTCCCCCGCCGTCGGCAATAAAGACTTTTCCGTTTGCCTGATCGACGGCGACCCCGGTCACGAAAGCACCAGCAAGGTTGATCGCAGAAACGAAATGACCCGATGAGGTGAACTTATCCACGACACCGGCTTCCGCATCGGGGACGTAGAGGTCACCGTTGGAGGGATCCGCGGAAGTGCAGGCGGAGCCGCTCAGTCCGTTGACCGAGCAGGTATTATCCACGGCGAGGCTTGTCGGGTAATTGACTTCGTATTCCGCGCTAAACGCCTCCTGAAATGGACCCGCTTCGGCTTCTTGGCCGTCCAGTTCCCCTTCCTTTCCAAAGCTCGCAACTAGATTTCCAGACGAGTTGAATTTGCTGACGCTACCGGTGTGATCGGGGCCCCCGCCGTTATCGAGCACATAGACATCGTCGTTTGAGTGATCGAGCGTTGTGGCGGCAGGCGAAACAACCCCGAACGAGCCAAATGAGCGCAGAAACTGGTGTGCTTTG
This sequence comes from uncultured Solirubrobacterales bacterium, assembly GCA_963700105.1. GTDB lineage: Bacteria > Actinomycetota > Thermoleophilia > Solirubrobacterales > 70-9 > CAVUWL01. Next base: position 312,492 of record CAVOWL010000001.1, read on the forward strand.
GGCGGCAGCGCCGCATTGGAGCTCGACTCCAACGTACTGACGTAGAGCGGTACGTAACCGTCGCTTGGCCGCGCCACGTAGAGGTTGGGGGCATCTTGGACGCCGTTGGCTGAGCCATCGAGCTTCTCGGGGGAGAGGAAGTAGATAGTGCCATTCCCAGACGCCACTCCCCCACCGCCACCGATTGCGACAACGCCGCAGTTTTCTTCTTCGGGATTGACCGTGTTCCAGTGGGGGTGCGCCGAGTTGGCGGAGGGATCGCAAGAGTCGGTGTTGCCGGCACCTTCAATGCCAGTGGAGATCCGGGTCAGGGTCGAACTCTGCCCGGAGACTTCGGCCAGGTAGAGGTCGGCGCTTTCGTCGGTGTCTTGGTTGGTGGCGGTGTGCAGGGCGTCTTTGGTCGTGAAGAAGACCTTGGAGCCGTCGGAGGTCATGCCGGCGAAGAGAACGCCTTCTTTGAAGCCTTCCCCACCCTGTTTGGCGATTACTTCGGGGGTCAGGTCGATCGAGCTGATCGCGTCATTGACGTCCATGTAGAGGTGGTAATAGGGGTGCCCTTCGGAGTCTTCGGAGACCTTTTGGCCCAGGAGGACGTGGGAGCCGTCAGAGGAGATGGCGAGCTCTGAGATCCCGTTTTCATCGTGTTCGGCGGAGTTGCACTTGCCTTCGCCCTGCACGCAGGGAAGTGGTTCGGGGCCGTCTTCGCCTTCTTTTGGGGTATTTGAGACGACGTGGGTTTCCCCGGTCTTCAGGTTTCGGTCATAGATCGAGACGTTGCCGTTTTGATCGTTGCCGCCCCTGGCAAAGCGCGAGGTCGAGCCAAAGATGAAGTGTTCTCCGTTGGCTGAGAGGGGAGCGGCGATGTGGCCGTCTGCGGTTGCTGAGGGACCCGGGTTTTCCGGTCCAGCCATGCCCTGGATCAGTTCGCCGTTGGGCTTTCTGACCGGAATCCCGGTGGAGCCGTCTGAAAAGCACGGCGAGCAGCCGCCGGGGGCGCCGAAGGCGAAGGTTTCAAGGCTCGCGTCGGCGCCAGTGGGGGTCGAGGAGTACGGATCGCTGGACGCGGCTTCTGGATCGTTGGCCGGGATGCCGACGTATTCGGTTGACCAGCCATTTTCTCCGCGGGTGGCGACGTATGGGTCGACGCCGCGATTGGTTGGGCTTCCCGCCGAGGGGATCCCGCCATCGTGAACACCGTACAGGACCCGGCCTTCTGCTTCAGGGTAGCCGCCGAATGGAGTCTGGCCCGCGATCAGACTTGACTCAACGTCATAACCCCCGGTTTGGGCGGAAACCAGCTCGTAGGCGCGGCAGTCAAGCAGCTGGGCGGCTCCGGTCTGCTGGCGCACATGGGCGTTGGGGCATTGGTCATTGACGGAAGGGATGAAGGGCAAAGTGGTAAAAGTGCGATCAGAACCTTGGGTCGTTTCGAGAAAATTGGTCGCGACGACCCGATAGTGGTAGGTCGTTCCAGGTTCCAAGCCGGTAAGCAGAGAACGGATACCTTGGAGCGAATCGGTCGAGCCGGTGTTCAGACTCGCGCTCCTCTTGGCAGCTGCGAATTCGCCGTGTTCGAACGCTTTCTGGGTGACGTATTCGACGACGAAGCTACCTTCTCCGCCTCCCGGATTGACCTCAGCCTGAACCGAGGCGGAGTCGGCCTCAACTTCTCCCACCGACTCCGCGCTAACGGACGGAGGCGTCGGAATCAGAAAGGTCTGATCGGCGCTGAGGGTGGAACCGTTTTCGTTGGCCGCGACAAGACGGAAATGGTAGGTCGTCTGCGGGCTGAGGCCGGACAATTCGGCCGTCACTTCGGTTGGACCGGAAAAATGCGAAGACGATGGATCCGGGGAGCAGGGGACCGATTCACCATATTCGCCGCTTGTTCCATAGTCAAACTGACAGCTGATGACAGGGCCGCCGCCAGCTGGGTCTATATGCCCGATCAGCTTAACGCTGGTCTGAGTAATTGCGCTAGATCGGACCGTCAGTTCCGGCACCAACACAGAGTTGAACACAGCGATGCGGTTGCCGCCGGTGTCGGCGACATAGACGGTGCCGGCAGCGTTGAGGGCGAGCCCTCGAGCGCCACTCAGCGACCCTGTGCCAAACGTTTCACTCGGAGAACAGCGACTGCTGCAGCCTGGGCCATAGAGGCTCACATCACCACCCCCTTCAACGACGTAGAGTTCATCAGTTGAGGGAGCTATCGCAAGGCCGGTGATTTCGCGATCGAACCCGGTCGGTTCGCCGAGTGTTTCCCCGAACGCGCTATTGAACTTTGTAACGGGGTTGACCCCATAGCGTTGATCGATCTTGAAGAGATGGTCTTCCGCGTCGACGACTAGTCCAAAGGGCGCCGTTTCGTGAGGATTTGGATCATCGAATTCTCTAATAGATGTGCCCCTTGAGCTGAAGACATGAACGGTATCTTTTTCTTCATCGAGCACGAAGAGATCGCCGCCGGAGTCGACCGCGATCCCGTTTAGCCCGCTAACGGTGCTCTGGCCTCCGGTTCCCCAACTCCCGACCAGATCGCCCGAGGAGTTGAACTTGGAGATTGTGTTATCTCCAGTATCACCGACGTAGAAGTCGCCCATCGAAGAGCTGCTGGAATCATCCACCGCGATAAAGGTCGGAGCCTTGAAAGCACCGGGCGTCGAACCCGAGGCGGCCGCCTGGCAGGTGTCCCCGGATTCGGCGGTACAAATGTCCTGCTCAGCGACTGGGGCATGATTTTCAACCGTTGTCTTATTTACTTCCTTACCGAGCATGAGGACGAATTCGCCCGAGGGGGTGAACTTCTCGACCCTCCCACCGGCCCCGGTGTCCGTCGTGGCTATGGTCCCGATTGAGTTTGGATTGCCGCCGGAAAGCCCGGAGGAATCCACGGTAATTTGCGGCACCACTTCTTCGGCAAATACTCCCAGAAAGGTAATTGTGTAGGGGCCTTCTCCGCCGACCCTGATATTGCCTTCACCGATCGGCGACAGGCCCGAAAGCGCATTTTCGATAGTTGCAGCTTCAGCATTGAAGGGGAGGGCTGCCGAGAGGGAGGTACCCGTCTCCTGCGCCCCAGCCGGCCTAGACAGGGTCAGGGTTTCCGCGCCGACTTCTGTAATTATGGCACCAGACGGGATACCGGGTCCGGAGACCGCCTCGCCCGCAAGAAAGGTCCCAGCCGAAGTGTGGAGGTGTGAAACGACCTTAGAACTGACCCTAAGTTCTACACTTGTCCCGCTTTCGGTGGCTGGATTAGAGAGAGATAGTGTGCCACTCCCAATAGTGGTAATCGTGGTTCCTTCAGGGACGCCGCGGCCAGAGATCGGCGATCCGACCGTGAAGGATCCGCCGATGGCGTGGAGATTTTCAACCGTTTCTGAACCTTCGGTGAGATCACCGGTACCTTCGGCAAAAGCGGTATTACCGCTCCCGCGGGCGCCGGTCGTCTGACCCTCAAAACTCAGCGAGTAAGTACCACCGGTGGCGTTGAGAGTAAGAGTTTGGACATCCGGATGACCAGGGTCGGTGACGTAGAGGTCGCCTCTTGAGGGGTCGGTGGATTCATCGACGGCTACGTCGGTGGGTCCGGAGATGGCGTTAGCTCCAGAACCTGCGAAGGTATTGGTGAGGACAGTCTTGGAGAGGCCAAATGCCGAAGCCGCGCTGAGTGCGAGCGTTGCGAGAGCGAACCCCAGGACGCTCAGCCCGAACACCGTCGGCCGAGCGACGCTTCTCCGGTGCGATCGCCGAGAGGATGAGCTGGACTCCGAGGCTTGAGGTCCTCTATGAATTCTGCCGCTCACTTGCCCAATCCCCGGGCTCGAGTTGGGCGGCGCTTGGCTTCTGCGCGCTTGCCGCAATCAACGGTGACCTGCTGGTCTCGGTTATCGGCAGCGCCGTTTTGACCGTTGAGCTGCACGAGGGAGCCACGGGCCGAGCTGCACAAATCGGCGCTGTTGACCAACAGGCCCTTGTGGCCGCCCTCGAGGCTGAGGGTGAATTTTGTTACCGGGGCATCGGGAACCGTCTCAAAGGTTGTGCGCAGGCGGCCCTTGACGGTTTCGATCTTGCCATCCAGGTCGATGTCGATCTGGCCGTTTAGGGCAGCGACGATGTCGGGCAGACCACTCTTGTTTTCTGGGGCTGAGCGCAGGTAGACCGGGCCTTCAAGCGGCTTTTCAAGTAGCGGCGTGGTCGCCTTAGCTGAGCCGATGATCGAGCCGGCGGGGCAGTTACTGGCGGCGAATTGGACCCTTGTGCAGGGGTCCTTTATATGGGCGTTATCGATCAACTCTGAGCGCGGCAGGGTGACCGCAGTTGAGGCGATGTTTGATTCGCCTGCTTTTGCACTCAGATTGGCGGTCAGCTCTGGATTGCCACTGTGTTTGGTTGAACCTGAGAGAGCAAGGGAGAGCTTGGGGGCAAAGGGGAGGTTGGCGCAGTTGGCAACCTGGAAGGGAGAAGAGAGGGAAGCCGAGGCGCCTTCGGCGCCGGTGATCGTGGCGTTTGTGGCCAGCGGTTCGCAGTTGGTCGGGTTTAGGGTGAAGTTGGGGCGGTTGAGGTTGATCAGGATCGAGCGCAGCCGCAGCGGGATGCCTTCGAGAATCTGGGGCAGGGGATCAGAGACCGCACTGACCCGGGCGCTTTCGGGGTTGACGTGAAGGGCGGCTCTGACCACGACGTTTCCGAGGTCATAGGGCCCAGAGACCGCTGGGGTGATCACCACCAGGGAGAGGGGTGCCCCCTTGTAGGGGCCGGCGAGGTAGACCTTGCCGGGGGCGTAGTAGGGATGGGTGCCAGCACCCGCACCGGCGCTCGCTTCACCGACCTGGCTGGCCGCCGGGCAGCTTGGGTCTGCCTGCTCGATCAGCCCGGAGCGCCCGGGAGCTGAGGCGGCTTCGATGTCGGCCTGGGGACAGTAGGGGACGCCCTTCAGGGTGGCCGAAAGGCCGGTTGGCGTGCTTATGTCGAGGGTGTTCAGGTTCTGATCACCGTCTTCTCTGGTGAGCTGGAGCGAAAAGGACGTGTGGGTAGCCGCCGCGTTCGCAGCCGAGGCGGCCTTAAGCATTGGGGCAAACGGGCGCGATCCATCGGGACATCGCGTACCAGCAGGTCCAGATCCCAGCGTGAAGTACTGCGTGGAGGTCTGGTTGGGCAGAGCGCCGTCCCAGGGCGTGAAGACAGTTGATACAGGGTAGGTACCGCACTGCGTTGGAGTGGCGAGGATGCCACGTTCAGAACCGAAGAAGTGCAGGTCAAAGTCTTCGAAGGGAAATTGGGGAAGTTCCTGGAAGGAGACGACGAGCTGCCCGGTCGCCGTATTGGGGCGAACCGTTCCCGGCAACTTGACGTGGATCCCGAATCCGTTGAAGGCGATCACCAAGCGGTAGCGCTCCCCGGGCTTTGGTTCGCCAATGTAGATCGCACCCGGCAGGACCCCGGGAAGGACCGGACTGTGTACTTCGAGGGTACCGATCTTTGAGAATTCCGGACACTCGGCTTCTTCGGTGGTACCGAAGCGAGCCTGGGCATCGCTACAGGATGTCTTGCCATTGGCGGCATTGGGGTTGATCGTGAAGCCTGGCGGCAGGGTCGTTTCGGTGGAGCGGATCTCTGAGGGGGAGGGCGCATCGGGGCTCTCAAAAGAAGGTGCTTTGAGGTCAACATCGATGCCCGACGGAGTGTCGGTTTCGGTCGCGGTCGGGCGAGCGAAGAGGCTAGGGTTGAAGGCGAGTTGGTCACAGTCGATGGTCGTTGGATACTGGGCACTCGCTTCGGTTAATCCTTCGTCATAGCCGAGGACATTGAGTGAGCTCTCAAGGGAGGAGCTGCCACAGGTTGTCGGGTTTTGGGTGAAGGGCGTTTCGGGGCTATTTGAGGAGACCGGTCCTTCGACGTGTTCACTGTAGGCACCGCCGACCGGGCCGTGTCCACAGAGCTCATACGACGTGGCTGGATCTTCAGTGCTGGGATTTCCTTCTTGATCGCACATTTCCGCGCCGCCACCCAGAATTCCCGGTATCGGGACCTGACTCTGCTGGAAGCGCAGATAGTTGTGAATCGGTGCAGCCGGAACTCCCCAGAGCACCTGTTTGACCCTGTGGAGCGAAGTGATGTGGTCGATATTGGAGACCACCGCATCGAGGCCATAGTCGCTGTTGGTGCGCGCCACGGCGACCGTGAAGACAGGAGTGTCGAACAGGGTCTTGAAGCCAAGCAGACCGGTCTCTTCTGGAGGAGGAACGAGATTGAAAACGGGAGCGAGGAAGCCATCGTTGGCCTCACCGTTGTTGAGTCCAGCGGCGAGCACCCGGACTTCGGTCACCCCGATTTGGGAGTCGACCGGACACTGGTCAGAGGCGAATTGCGCGATCGAACATTGCGGGGCCGCGTGAGGGTTTGCGACCAGGCCGGTGGGCAGGTGCACGGCGACGTCGCGAGCGTCATCACAGGCGCAAGGCACTGGGGTTTGCTGGCGGCTGCCGAGTTCGAAGGAAAACTCGACATCAGGATGGGCACCAGCTTGGGTGGTCGAGGGAAGCGTATTAAAGGAGAAGATCGGAACACCTGCCTGAGCAGCCGCTGCGGCGAAGCACAGCAAAGCACCAGTCGCGACAGTAAGCCCACATAGCCCCAACGCTGCCCTGCGTCTACCAACGAGATACACGCGTAAGCCTGAAGGCAACACGGCGCCAAGTCGCCTCATCCTCGGGCCCTCCCCCTTACGCTAGCTCGGGCATGGCGCCGCTTGTGGCCTGCCCGCCGATGGAGCCTTTTGTTTCGCCGACTACGGCCACGCTGAACGTTTCCGCCGGAAAGTCTGGCGGCGGTCCCCTGGGTGGGGAGGGAGGAAGATTCGTTTCCGGCGCCGTGGCACTCTTCGGCGGCCGAGCATGGCGGAACCGGAGTGGGTTGTGCAAAGCCGCCCCCTGAACGCGCGTCATAAAACTTGAGGAAATCGCCGTTGTGATCTTCGGGCACGAGGCTGTCGTAGGTCGAGAAATAGACATCGGTGCCGTCCGCACTGACCCCAACCAAGCCTGCAGTCTCGCTGATCGAAACCAGATTGACGCCTTTTCCATTGCCAATCTCTTCACCTTGGGGAGGCAACGACGTACCGGTGCCCGGGGTAATCAATTGGGGGCGACCATCAACGTACTCATAGACATCCTCGGCTTCGTCAGTGTCTTGTGAAACCAGCGCTTCGGTGGTGGAAAAAAAGGTGCGGCCATCGTCGGTCTGGAAGAGGCCGTCTTGACTGGCACGAACATCCGCCGTCGCCGGCTGGCCGTCGGGATTGCAGGAATCACAGGAGATTGCGCCGCTCGAAGGGCTATAGGAATACATCTCCAGATGACCGGCATTGTCATATGGTGTTAGAGGGCTGGCCGTGACGAACGCCATGTGGCTGTCATCGGGAGTCACCTGCATCCTAACTATCGGTCCTTCGCTGCAAATCTGTTCGCCGAAGCCAGTCGTTTCACATTTTTGTTCAGAATTAAGGGTGGCTACAAATTGAACTTCGCCGTTACGGTAGTCATAGAGATTCTCCCTTCCGACGATTCCCTGGTTTCCATCGAGCTGCTCGGGAGAGTAGAAGTAAATATCCCCGTTAGCTGCGATCGGACTATCTGAGATTCCATTCCCGCCTACCCCCCCCGTCAGCCACGAGTAGGCATAGCCAGAATATGGGACGACATCGCATTTGGCAACCCAGGTAGCGGCGCATTCATCGGTGTTGCCAGGTTCGCCTTTGATACCTGAGTTATCCCCTTTGGAGATGAGGGTAAGTGGATGACCAACTTTTTCACCTGCTTCAGACCACATGTAAAGGTCAGTGCTGGTGTCCTTGTCTTCTTCGGTCAGCTGTTCATTGGAGGTGAAGAAGACCTTCGATCCATCGGGGGTCATGCCAATGTAGTGGACGGGCTTTCCTCCGGCGATCTCGATGACAGCCGCGTCATCAATGCTCAGGTAGAGGTGGATCGGGGTATCTGTGAATCGCGGGCACACCTCGGGCCCGGAAGTACTGCGTTCGCAAAACGGGGTTGACGCGGTGGCTGTCGACATCAGAATGTGAGAACCGTTGGTTGAAACAGCGGGGAAACGAATGAACTCTTCCTTTCCCCCTGGGGTTTCGGCCGGGTTCCTGCCGCTACCAGACGGCACTAAGGCAAAAGCTGGATCCTGGGAGATGTTGGCGCCGCCAGGAAGCCTTGAGATCAGCTTGACCGTGCCGGTGGCGATTTCGTTGTCATAGGCGGAGCCGGGAGCTTCGGTCAGACCCTCGCTTCCCGCGAAGGAGAGCTCACGTGAGGAAAATGCGATATGGCTGAGGTCGCCAGAGCCCACGGTTTCACCGCTGCATATGGATAGCTCTTCAGTTTCGCCTATATATGGGCACTTGAAGGCATTTTCTGCTTCGGCGACCTGGCCAAGGTCGGTGGGCAAATGCTGTAGCAGGTTGCCTTCGGCATTCCACAGATAGGGCGCGTTGGACTGCGGAGCCAGGAGATAATTCGCATCACCCAGACCGTTGGTACCGAGGCCGCACTGCGTCGGCGCTCCATCGTTCCAATCAAGAAACTGATTCATTGACGGATTGGCCTGCACCGTGTCGGTCAACCACGGTGGATTCTCCGCCGCGTCGCGAGAAGTCGCGTCGGTGGGCGGCCCTCCCGCGCATCCCGCTTGATTGCCGGGTAGACCGACGTATTTGGAGGCCCAGCCCTGATCGGTTCGGGTAGAAACGTAAAGATCGCCGACCGTATTTATGGCCTTGGCGCCAGGTATCTCGCTCCATGCACCTGTATAGGAGAAGCGCGGCGGGTTGGTCGCCTGTCCCGTGTTCGGTCCACCCGCGTAAAACAGGGTGCCGCCGGCGTTTGGCGGAGAGACCAGCTCATAGGCGCGGCAATCGGGAAGGTAGTTTGAGCCGGTCTGCTGCCGCACTGCTGCATTGGGGCAATTGGGGGGGAAGAATTCGAAGCTCTGGTCTTCCGAGGCGACCGTGCCGACGGAGTTTTCGGCAATAAAACGAAAGTGATAAGTAGCGCCAACTTGGAGGTTTTCAAGCTGGACTTCGACTTCCTGATCGCCCTGCCCGGATCCGACTTCCCCATTGTCTGGACAGAGTGCAGTTTGACCATACGCGATGGTGGTGCCGTATTCGAAGTGACACCGCGTGGCCGTACCGTGGGGGTTGACCTTGGCATGGAGGATTGCGGAATCCTGAGTGACGTCAGATGAGGAGAAAGACTCGATAGTCGGAGCCACCGCGAGCGTGGCGAATTTCTGAGGACCGGCGATCACGGTTCCCTCGCCATATTGCTTTTCAACAACGAGACGTACTTCATAGGTCTTGTTTGCTTCTAGGCCGCCGAGATGGACGGTGACGGGGACACCAGCGGTGCCAGAGCCGACGTTGGTTTCGGAACCAAACTGGGCCCAATTTGTTTCTGAGGCAAGCTTATATTCGACCCGATATGAGGTAGTTGTCGGGTTGGGGTGGCCGTTGCCGGGACCATTCGGATTGATCGTCGCGGCTACGGTGGCACCCGCGGTGTTGGGAGTGACGGTTTCGATGCTCGCATCAGGAGAACCGCCCCCAGCGCCGAGTATGAAGATTCGCTGGGGCCCACCTTCCTTCCCAAGGGGAACATAGATATCACCGGTGGCGGTGTTTGCGCCGAACAGTGAGGGAGGATCAGACTGTGTGCTGCCCATAAAGATCGAGTTGCAGGTGAGGTCGGTGTCTAGCAGGGCTCCCGCCGGGGTCATTTCAAGGATCCGGGACTCTGCTTCCGAAGGAGAGCCGTCGGGACAGGTTGCGGTCGCGCCGGAAGGAAAGTTCATCGAAACCAAGATGCTGCCCCCGGGCCCCAGTGCTAGCGCGAGCGGGGCGTCGGCTTCCGAGGATCCTTCAGGGATGAATATCGAGGGCGAGAGACCCGGAGGGGTGAGCGTCGGTGTAAACTTTTGGGCGCGATAGTTAGCCCCATAGACATACGATTCAGCGGTATAGATGTCGCCGCTGGCATCCTCGACGACGCCGGTCAGCCCTGAGATCTGTCCGACGCCGTTACCGGCTATGCCGCCGCAGGCATCGCCCGCCGCGGCGCTGCACACTTCGAAACCTTCAGTGGGGCTCTTGCCGGGCCCGGCGGCAATCGCGCCCCAACCAAATGAGCGGACGAAAGTCCCCGTTTCCGTGTACTCCCGATTGCCGACCAGGACGTCACCAGCATTCGGTGAGCCAACAGGCGCAACCGCCAATGGAGTTTCAGCGAAGCCGCTTTCCCCCCGCTGACAAACATCCCCGTTGGCGGGTTCACATACGTCGAATCCAGTTGCGCCAAGAGTAGTATCTGCGACCGAGGCATCGCCGCCAGTGAGGGGCTCCTCGAGCCCCGGGGCGGCGGTGATGACCGGCTCGGGATTATCAGCAAGCTGGCCGGCGAAGGTGATTTTGTAAACGTTCACCGCAGTTTTTCCGACACTGACGTTCCCGGAGCCGATGTCGAGAAGCTTTTCTAGGGCTTCCTGAACACCCCCTGCCCCACCGGCGGGCGCGTTGAAGGTCAATTCGCCAGTTCGTTCCCCGCCGAATTCGAGCGTGTATTTGCCGCCGCTTGCCGCGACGGTGAGCGTCTGGACGTCACTCGTCGGGGTGACCCTGTCGGGGCCTGAGGAGACAACGTTTTGGCCGAAGTAGCGGATTTGAGCGCCAACAGCAGAGAACTCTGCTATGCGTCCGAGGCGATCCGCGACAAAAACATCTCCGGTGCTCTGATTTATTGCAAGGTCGGAGGGTTCGAGAAGCTTGCCCGCCGGACTTGGTCCCGCGCCGGAATTGCCGCCGGATTGGCAGACATCGTTGGACGGGGGGTTTGCGCTGCAGATCTCAAAACCGCCACCTTCGATGTAGTCTGAGCCAGAGGCCACATCTTCATAGCCCCAGCTACGGACGAATGCCCCCGAAGCGGAGAGCTGATCGATGCGACCGTTCTTGGAGTCGGCTACGTAGAGATCCCCTGGGGCGGCCCCGCCGGCGCCGTTGACGTTGACGGCAACGTCCATGGGCTTCTCAAACTGGCCGCCTAGGCCACCTGATTGTTCCGCGCCGATATACCCAACGACGTCCTTGGATGCCTGGGCACTCGGGGCGAGGAGGGCGAGTAGGCAAAACGCCAGCACCGGAGAGATAAGTCCCAGAGGGGCAGCCAGGATGCGCCGGGGCCGGGCACGACCCATCGCGCCGCCGCGATTTAGGGTCGCGACGACGCCCCCAGCTGCTTTTCGGGGTAATTCGAGGTTGCGGCGATAGCGGAATGAAATCATCGCTTCATCGCCGACCGGGGAACCATGGCTCAATCCAAGGATCGGATCTAGCGCTTGCAACGCTCTGCTCACCGAAGCCAAATGGACAATCCACAATGGCCCGGGGACGAGCAGGACTCTGGCGAGAGGAACACCCCTCGGCAACCCTTGGGGCAGCGGTGAGGCAGCGAGCACCGATATCCGCTTGCAAAGTCGATCCCCTCACTAGTTGTCTCTCCTTCCACGACGAGCCCGCCCCAACCCGGATCCCTGGTCGCATTAGCCTCACTTTTGCCCTGCTGTCCCTTGGCCGCTTCATGATTCGATCCCTAACATGCCTCGGGCCAAATCTGAGCGGAGACGTACGATAGACAGAACCACCCACGGCTGTCAAGCTCAAACTGACCAAACCCAGCACCTCGGGCATTGCGCGGAGCACCTGAAACGGCTTGAGAATCGGAAAAGCAGGTTACTCAGTATTGAAATTGGGAAAGTGTAGGCCTATCTTTATATGAGCAGAAGGGCCACCCGACCTGATTTCTGGGCCACAACTATGGTCCCCGGGAGGGATGGTCCTTACGCCATGGGGTCAATCAGAGTCGCTGCGAGACCGAAGCCTTAGCCCAGGTACCAACACTCCACGCCATGAGGTCTTAAGCAACCAGCGCGAGCGACTGTTCGGGGCAATGGTGGCAGGTGTCGCTGAGCGAGGCTACGAGGCGACGGCCGTCGCTGACCTGGTCGAGATCTCGGGCGTCTCGAGCCGAACTTTCTACGATCTCTTTCCCGACAAGCGTTCTTGCTTCTTGGCGACCCTCTCAGCAATCATCGAGCTCGGCCTCGGCTACGCCAAAGAGAGGCTTCAAAAACCGGGGAGCTGGATGGAGCGAACCCGGCGTGGCTTTGACTCCTTCGCGGAGATGATCGTGGCCCATCCGGCCGCGGCGCGCATGTGCTTGGTCGACGCCTACGCTGCTGGTCCTGAGGCACTCGCCCGGGTGACCGAGGTTATGGGCGGCTTTGAGACCCTGTCCGCTCAGAGAATGGCCGAGTCGACCGAGCTGGCCGCAATGCCCAAAGCCATGATCAGCGCTCAAATCGGCGCATTGCAGGAGATCGCTCGCACCCGTCTTCGACGAGACGGCGAGGCCGAATTGCCCGAACTTATGGATGCTCTCTGGCACCTCATGTTCCTCTATCGGCCTCCGCCCGAGCCGCTAAGCATGACGGGCCGCTCGCCCCGCCCGCGACCGGAAAGCCTTGACACCCGAGACAACGCCGACCGGGCGATGCGGGCCTTCACCGCCGTGGTTGCAGCAGAAGGCTATGCCAATGCAACCGTCGAGCAGGCCGTTAATCACGCTTCGATGTCGGCAACCACCTTCTATGCATATTTCCGCAACAAGGAAGACGTATTGATGGCGGTGATCGACAGCGCCGGAGCGCAGATGGTTGCCGCCGCGATGCCCGCCGCCCGGCGAGCTTCGGACTGGCCCCGCGCGGTGCGCGCAGGGCTTGAGGCCTTGTTCAATTTCCTTGCCTCACGCCCAGCGTTGGCGAGGTTGATGCTGATGGAGGTCTACGTTGCCGGACCTGGGGCGATGGAGGGTCGCGCGAATGCCCTCAAATCCCTTGGACACTCTCTCACCCTGAATAGCAGACTCACCTCAAATAATCTCGAGCTTACGACCGAGATGATCGAAGGTTGCATCCTGACCCTCGCTTACCAACGGATCCGAGATCTAGGGCCCGAGGCGCTTCCCGGACTTGTTCCGATCTGTACCTACATTGCCCTGACCCCCTTTGTCGGTGCAGAGCAGGCATTTATCGTGGCCAAAGGAGACAGACGCGAGCGACGTGGGCCCAGGCTCCACAATCGATAGACCCCACAGAAGCACCCTGCGGGCAGCGGCCCAGAAAGGTACCAGCGTGCGTGGGCACCGCAGCGGGAGTCGCAAATCTACGGACGGCCTGCAAGACGGGGGTACAAAACTGGTCCGCATCCGGCGGCTAATCAGTACAGCTGAGATCGTCGACCAATCGGGAGTAACCGCGGAGAGAAGCTGCGGGAGAATCCGCCGAGGAAGTTCAGAAAATGTGAAGCAGGCGCCATCCGAGTGAGGGTCCACCAACCGAGTCTTGAGAGACAGCCTCCGTCCTACCCGTGCTCCCACCCAGCACCGTCGCCATCCCCTCGCCGCCCTGCAGATGGGTCATCGGCGGCCGCGCGATTATCCGCAGGGGAACCCTCAGCCCCTGCCAGCCAATCTCGTGCAGCGCGTTTGAGGTGACTGCGACCGCGTGCCGACCGTCGGCGCTGCTCGCCGTCAGGACTTTGGTTCCTGCGGGAAGCACCGTCTCAACGTGTAGTGCTGCCCCGACCGAATATCCCAGCCGCTGGGCGCTTTTGAGTGCTGCTTCAACCAGTGAGCCGTCGCGCTGACCCAAGACCACCCCAATCACCTTCCTACGCTGCCCACCGACTGAGATTTGTCGCGCGAATACAAGACAACCTCCGGCCGCACCGTCGGAGCCGGTCTTTACCCCTACGTAACCCTCAGTTCCAACAAGTGCGTTGTAATTGATTACACGACCAGCGACGGGAAGCATGGCTGAGGACTCGCCAACGATTGCTGCAAATGCGGGTTCGCGCATTGCCACCCGAGCCAATTTCAGTTGATCGGCCGCAGTCGACACCGTTCCGGCATTGAAGCCACTCGGATCGGTATAGACCGTCGAAGTCATACCGAGCCTAGTCGCGGTCGCGTTCATCCTGGCGACGAACGCCCTCAGCCCGCCTGCGTCATGGGTAGCCAGAAGGGCCGCAACATTGTTGGCCGATGGCAGCAGAAGCGCCTCTAGGGCCTCGCGCTCGTTGATCCGCTCTCCACTCCTGACCTCCACGGTGGATTGGTCCAAGGCGACCCGCTGCTCCTCTTCCTCGACGTCTTTGTGAGTGATTCTGATTACAAATCCGTTCGCTCCAGGCGCAAGCGGATACCGGCGAAGGGTGAGATAGGCGGTCATAACCTTCGCCACACTCGCGATTGGAACCGCCTTGTGACTACCCGAGGTTCCGAAACTTCCTACCCCCTCCACTTCCACGGCAGCCTGGCCTTCACGCGGCCAGGCGATTGCGGGAGCGCTACCCGGGACACGGACCGAGGAGGCCAAGGATCGATGGATGATGAGGGGCGGAGTGCTCTCGGTCGAGAACCTTCGCAATCCCACCCCGACCAGAGTCAAGAGGATCAAAAAGGCGATCGCCCGCCGTCGCCAGCGGGATCGGCTTCGATGTCTGGCCCCCGGCCGGAATTTCCTCGCCACAGCACCGAGACGCTAGCGGAGAGCCAGGAAGTCTTCGGCACGGGAAAGCCGGAGTTTCTCCCCGCGGGACACTGGGGCCGAGCGGACCGCTCGGCCCCAGCCGTGCCAAAAGGGCTCCTGCGGAGCGTGATTTGACGAGAGGCCCAAAAAGCAGTCCTCGATTCATCTTTTGGCGAATCGGGTTCCGAATGCAAGCAAAAGTCTCCGAGTGCCCTCGATCATGGCATGTGTCGAGACTGGCCTACCTCCCGATCCCCTCAACACGGAGAGGAAACCCGAGCGTGACTCTTTCTCTTTGGGCTATTCCCGATCTGGCCTCAACACCTGAAACATGTTTCGAACGAAGGCAACCAGAACTTTTCAGGCGAGCACGGCGGTCCGATCTCAACCTGAAGCCACCGCCTGATCTTGAGCCCATCTCAGATGAGACCTGTCTCTACACCGACGAGGTGGAAATCGAGGCTGGCATCTCAAGCCGAGCAATTGGCGCTTTTGCCGGCAGCTTTGACAGATGACCTCAGCGCGGCTGGCGGTCGCCGCCGGCCCGCTCGCCTAAAACGCAGCCCCCGTCGAGCGCTACGCCCGACGCGACCCTTCGGTCCCTATCCCCTCACCGTGCAGGGCTTCACAAAAGTGCCGCTCAGATCGGTGCCGTTAGAGAAGGTGAATTCGCCCCGGGCCTGCACGTGGCCGATCTGGCAGCGGGCATTGATATAGGAATAGTTGTGGCCCTTGTAGCTCCATTTGCGCCCGATCTTCAAAAAGCCCGAGATCGGCACTCCGGCGCCGCCGGCGATCGCTGGGATCGTGCCTTTGGTGCGGTAGCCGTAGATCCCCTGGTGGATTTTTTCGATCACGATCGAGACCACGTAGGTGCTCGGTACTGGAACCGTGATGTAGGCGTGGGCCAAGACGGTGGGATCGCCATTCTTGGGCGGGCCGTTGAAGAGGGTGAGCGGTGAGGAGACGGGGATTGGGCTCGATTCGGGGAACTGGACGATCGCTTTGCCCTCCCCCTCTCCGACGATTGCTCCGGGGCAGAGGTGTCGTGCCTCGACGGTGGTTGTCGCGTTTAGCTTGCCGGCCGTGCACTGGGCGAGGCCGGTGGTCTGCACCGAGCCGTACTTGTCGAACTCGATCGTCAGCGTCTTTAGGATCGGCGGCAGGGCGCCCGAGACGGTCGAGATACTGCCACCGCCGTGCAGGGTGATTGGGGCATTTTGGTATTTGGGGAGCGCCGTTGGGGAAAAGCCGCCTTCGGCGGTTATCAGGATGTCGCCGGCGCGGATCTTGAGTGCAGCGGCGGTGGTGGCTAGGACTGCAATCAGACCAAGGGCCAGGGCCGTGACGAGCACAACGTTGCGCCGGCGATTTGGTCGGCGGCGATACCTCGATCTGCGGTTGGTGAAGCGGGATCCCATCCATTGCCTCTCATCCGTGCGGCCCACTCGATTTGGAGGGCCACCCATATAACCCGCGTTGATCGTAACGGTTCGGTCCAACCTCATTCGAGCAACCGCCGAAGTGCCTCAGCTGCGGATCTTGTCGAAGCGATCGGCGCAGAGATCCAAGCCGTCCGGATTCGGCGCGTCCCAAACGGTGCGATCCGCCGGAAAACCGGCCGTCGAGGACTTCGCCCCCCGGCCCCACCAGGCTTTGATTTGTCCCAGGAGAGCCGATTCGACCACCGTCTGCCGACTATCGCACTGGGCTTTGAGAACTAATGCTTAGCCCTCCACCAGCTCATCGCACCCCCAAGCGGACCCGAACCAGGCGCAGATACGCGGCTGACATCCTGGGCTTCGAGCATTTTGGTGCGCCCGGCGCGAACCTCCCCTTCTCGCCTCGCCCGCGCCTCAGCCGCCTTCTGGGCGCCGGAGAGCTGTGCGATCAGCGTGTCGCGGGTCTGCTCAAGCTCTTCGACCCCGGCCACGTGGGCTTCGGCGCGAATCGGCGCGGTCGCCAGTCCCTCCGCAGGAAGGTCACGCACGTAGGCCGCGAGCTCAGCCTCGAGGCGAGCGATCTGTCGTCGTAGCTCCTGGCGAACCTCGATCGTCTCACTGCTCTCAACCAGGTCGACCGAGTCAACCTCGACCCGGGGCGAGTTTTCCTTCCCCTCAGAGCCGAGCATGTTCGCGCAGGCCATCAGTACGATCGCGAGCTGGCGCGGATCGGCCCCCGCCTCCTGCCCGCGGCGCAGTGCATCCAGGGCAATCGTCTCTAGATGCGGCTCCGCGGCGGCGTGCTCGGTGACGAATGTGCCCTGCCCCTGGCGGCTGAATATCAGGCCCTCCTTCTCGAGAGACTCATAAACCGCCCGCACCGTATTGACGTTCACGCCAGCCCAATTCGCCAGTCGACGCACGCTTGGCAGCGGCTCCCCAGCACCAAGGCGACCGGTGACGATGAGCGCCCGCACCCGCCACGACAACTGCACTCCAACGGGAAGGTCGCTGTCGGATTCGACCGAGAACGGATTGTGCTCGTTCGGCTTACCTAGCTGTGCCATAAATCTGGTACAGTTGGTCGAAGTCCACCACCTGACTATACCAGTCCGGTCAGCACCCCTTAGCACCCACCGCATGGAGGCCGAAAAAGTGGGAGAAAGATGCGCAAGTACCTTGCCTGGATTCTAATCCTCGCGATAACGGTGGCAATCGGCATTGCGGCGAAGGCGTTTGCCGCCGGCGAAAAGCCGGTGACGCTTCGAGTAGGGACCCCGATCTTGACGGTTGGGGCAGCTTTCACCGGGAGCACTCCCGAAAACCAGTCTGGCCCCGGTTACAACTCGAACGGGTTCGCTGGTCGCCAGCCGCCGTCGCTGCGCCCCAATCGCCGGGTGCAGCGACCGAACCGACAACCACCGCCGAGAGCGAAGGGACATACCGCGGCGCGGCGATTGACAAGGTAAGCACTTCGGCGGCCTTTGGCGACACTAGGGCCACCCTGATCCAGCGGGCAAAGCAGCTCGGCCGTCGGCTGACCCTTGGTCGAGAGTCGCTGCACGGACGGACAGGCGGAGAGTCACCAGTTGGCGATCTCGGGTCAGCCACGCCAACTCAAAACGGGGCATGGGGCGCGAAATCAGTGATCACAACTCCCAATTTCCGAATTCACCGGTCGGATCCGTCGGATTCGGTGTTTACGGTTTCGCTATGGCGGTGACCTTGACACTGAGCTGCCCTAGCTGTGGCGCCCATGTTGCGCCCACGGGCCGATACTTCAAGAACGCTCCAACAGGATCCGGCGCGTTTGTAGTCGAAGAATTTCGAAAATCCGAACGGGGAGAATGTCAGGAGTGCGGAGTCGATCTTGAGCGAACTCCCGATGGAGCGGACTGGCGCTGGAAACGAATCGGCTAGCGCTCGCGATCAAGCCGCACGATTCTTTACACCAAGAGAAGACCGCCCCAAGCGCGAGGCCTAAAAAGGATCGACGGTCGTTTGCGGGGTCGCCTCTCCCCCATCTCGACGGCGCTGAGCCGTCAGCGCAAGGTCGCCGCCAGCTTGCCGAGGCCGGCGATTTGTCGCTCGGCTAAGGAACCGCGGCCTTTGGACAGCTCGCAAGCGATCAGCCGGCAGACGGCTGCACATGGTATAGAGGCAGCCGTCTCCCTATGCTTTGAGCCATGGTAGATGGGCCTCAGCCTCATCCCAGCCGGTCAAAGCAGCGCAGCTCGGATTCTCGGCGCCGTTGGATGCTCGGCCTTGGCGCGGTGATTGCACTGGTCATCGCTGGCTTCGCAGTTGCCGCCCTAGCAATGTCGGGCGCAGCACTGAGCACGGACTCCATTGCCCTCGCGCGCTATGAAGTTGGGCCCTTCGGGGGGACCGTCGAGCAAGTCCACGCCTATGGACGGAATGAAAGGCCGATTCCAATCAGCGTTCACGGCGGCAAGCTGATTCCAAAGGCCTCGATCACCCCGGGTGAACGCATTGCGGTGGATCTCGTAGTTCGCCGACCGGGGTGGCTGGGCTGGCTGGTGGGCAGCGAAGACCGCCAGCAGCTTGCCTTTAGAGCGCCCGAAGCCAGCGTCAAATCGCGTTGGCTCACAGTCGGCTCAAGCCCCCCGAGGATCTCCTTCAACCAGCCGGTGCGAAATGTCGCCTATGGCATTCCCGGACATCTGCACCACCTAGCGTTTTCGCAGCCCAAGAGCTCGGTCAGCCTGGGCCCGAGCGCGGCTGCGGGGACCGTGTTGGTCTCCAGTGCAGCTCGCTCTTGGGAGCGTCTGAGCGCTCCTCAACCCGTGACTTGGTTCCCGGCCGGCAGCTCGCCCAGCGTCGCGGCGAGCCCGGCCCCTGGCGCAGCCGTATCGCCCGCGACACCGTTGCGCCTCACCTTCTCAAAGCCGATCGCCGAGGTGCTCGGCTCGGCACGGCCCACCCTCTCTCCGCCTGCCTCTGGCCAGTGGAGCCAGGCCGACAGCCATACCCTCATCTTCACCCCCAGCGGCTACGGGGCGGGACTCGACACGAGCCTCAGCGCGGAGCTTCCCCGACCCGTTGACATCGTCCACTCGGATGGATCGCTCCATCATGGACGCAATATCGCCTGGACGATCCCCCCAGGCTCTACCCTCCGCCTGCAGCAGCTACTCGCCCAGGCAGGCTACCTGCCGCTCGATTGGAAACCAAAGGGTGCCCCGGTGGCCGATACCCCATCGGCCGAGCTTGGCGCCGCGGTCGAACCACCCCCCGGCACATTTTCCTGGCGCTACCCCAACATTCCGGCGGGCCTGAGCGCCGCCTGGTCGGCGGGGAATCCCAACACGGTAACCAAAGGCGCAGTAATGGCCTTTGAGGAGAACCATGAAATGGAAGTGGATGGCGAAGCCGGCTCGCAGGTCTGGGCAGCGCTGATCCGAGCCGCGATCGCCCACAAGCGAAACCCCGAATCGGGCTACAGCTACGTCTACGTTAGTCGCACGATCCCTGAGACGCTGACCCTGTGGCACAACGGGCGCAAGATATTTAACACCGCCGCAAATACCGGGATTGCTGGCGCTGAAACCGCGCTCGGCACCTATCCCGTATTTGAGCATCTGACCGAAACGACGATGAGCGGCACAAACCCCGATGGCTCCCACTACGAAGACCCCGGCATAAAATGGGTCAGCTACTTCAACGGCGGCGACGCTCTGCACGCCTTCGACCGCGCCTCATACGGAACGCCACAGAGCCTCGGCTGCGTTGAGATGCCCCTTGAATCTGCGGCAAAAGTCTGGCCCTACACGCCGATCGGAACTCTGGTCACAATCGCGCAGTAACCGTCGTCAGAGCGCTCAGAGCTCAAGCGGTGACATGTCGGCGTAGCGATCACCTGAGGTAGCACCCTTGGGCGCGGCCTCTGAAATTCTGCGGAGCTCTTCCGCGCTCAGCTCAACCTCGGCGGCGCTTACGTTCTCCTCGAGATAGCGACGGCGCTTGGTGCCGGGAATCGGGACCAGGTCCTCACCCTGGGCCAACACCCAGGCGAGGGCGAGCTGAGCCGCCGTGATCTCCTTTTCCGCCGCAATCTCCTCAACCCTCTTGACCAACTGAAGGTTGCGCTCAAAGTTTGGACCCTGAAAGCGGGGGTTGTGGCGGCGGAAGTCATCCTCGGAGAGGTCATCAAGCGATCGGTAGCGTCCGGTTAGGAAGCCCCGACCCAAAGGGCTGTAGGCGACGAATCCGATCCCCAGCTCGCGAACGGTTGGCAAAATCTCATCCTCGGGATCTCGGCTCCAAAGCGAGTACTCGGTTTGCAATGCAGAGATCGGGTGGGTTTGATGGGCACGGCGGATCGTCTCCGGGGCAGCCTCAGAGAGCCCCAGGTAGCGCACCTTGCCCTCCCGCACCAGATCGCCCATCGCCCCGACCGTCTCCTCAATCGGCACCTCGGGATCAACCCGATGCTGGTAGTAGAGATCGATCTGCTCGGCGCCCAGCCGCCGCAAGGAGGCCTCACAGGCCTCCTTGACGTAGGCGGGATCTCCGCGCACTCCGAGGCGCTCGCCACCAGGTCCCCGCACGTTGCCGAACTTGGTTGCCAGGACGACCTCATCGCGGCGGCCGGCTATCGCCTCGCCGACGAGCTGCTCGTTTGTGAACGGCCCGTACATGTCAGCGGTATCGAGGAAATCGACGCCGAGATCAAGCGCTCGGCCGATCACGGCCTTCGCCTCGACCTGATCGGTCGCACCGTAGAACTCCGACATCCCCATGCAACCAAGGCCCTCCGCGGAAACCTCAAGCCCCTCGCCACCTAGAGTCCGACGATTCATCTGACCCCCCTCTCTACCCGTGGTTTGCATGTACAAGCCTGGCTATAAGTTTCGCGCCCGCGGCGGGACCTCAGGACTTCGAGCCGATATTTGCGCAGCCGGCTGGATTGAGAGGGCCATTTACCTTGAATACGTAGTCGGGCTCCGGGGTGACCTTGGGCTCGGCGATGATCTGCTTCAGGGCGGGATCGTTTTTGAGCCAGGCATAGATCGGGAACCGAAAGGCGGAGCTGGTCGAGTCCTCGGTGTATTCGCTGACGATCAGATAGTCATAGTGCCCGGCGTTGACGCGGCGGCGAAACTGCGGACAGCTAGTGGCAAGACGGTAGGCACCGTAGGGCCCCGGAACCCCGATGTACTGGACGTAGTTGGAGAGATCGGCTCCATAAAAACCGTATTGGGCGAAGAAAATCTCACCCGACCCGGCGATCCCGATTCGTTTGTTGTGTTGGCGACGGGCAAATGTGAAGGCCCGCTTGGGACCGCCCCCGCCGAGGAAAAGGTGGGCGTTGGTGTAGTGATGCTCGAAATAGCCGACCTCCTCGCCGCGGCCGAGGACCACCGCCAAGAGCACGATCACCGCGACTACCGCGCCGACCGCGCTGCGGCTCAGCCGACCGCGTCCCCGCAGCAGGGAGAGACCGGTAGGTGCCCAGACCAGCGCGAGGACCAAGAAGACGGTCCCCACGATGTAGCCGAGGTGCACGTGAGGAGAGGCCAAGACGGTGATCGCAAAGACGACAACGAGAAAGATCAGCGTCTGCCAGGCGCGCCGATCGGGGGCACGAAGTGGCCGGGCAAGCGGCAAGACCGCCAGCGCCAACACCAGTCCGGGGGTCAAATAGCGGGTATTTGTAAAGAAACCAGTCGGCGATCCCTGCGCGCCGGCCGCGGTCAGGGGTGTAAAGACGTAGACGATCGCAGTCAGCAGGGCGGCCACAGCCAGGACGCGCAGGATCGAGTTTCGGGAGCGAATGGCGATGTAGACGACGGCGACGAATGCGGCGATCAAGATCAGCGGAAAGAGCGGGCCAAAGGCATTATCGAGCTGAGGCAAAAACCACTTGCGATAAACCGTGGGGTCAAAGAGGTAGTGCGATACCGCGAAACGTGGCCGGGGATCGAGGGGCATCTGTTCTGGCCGTGGCAGAAGCCCCCCCCAACCAATCTGGGGGATCGGATTGCCGCCGCTGTTGAGGGCCGCCCGCACATACCAATAACCTCCAACCACGAAAGTTGAGAGCCCCATCACCCAAGCGGTGGTCAGGCGACGCCCCTTGCCGCTGAACAAGACCACGCCGACGGTGATCGCAGCGACCGGGATCAGAAAGGTGAGCTTGACCGAGGCCGCCAACCCGGCGGCGATACCAGCCAGCACCAGAGGTCCCGTATCCAACAGCGGACGGTCGCGCTCGGGAGTGTCCTGGACCGCCGTCCCGGTCGCGGGCGCGCGCCGCTGGTGGCCATTGATGAGGAAAGCAGCGAAGGCGATCAAGAAGGCCAGGCCCATGATGTCATTGCGCCCCTCGCCCGGCTGCAACTCGATCAGAACCCCCGAGTCGAGGACCAGGGCCGACGCGACCAGGGTCGCGGGGCCAACCTTGTAAGGGCGTCCCACGCACCACGCTGCGAGCAGGGCGATTGCCAGCCAGCCGAGGTTGATCAGCGGCGAGAGCCAATCGGTGTGCATCAGCAGGATCCCCGCGGCGTGAATCAGCTCTGAACTCTGCGGGTAAAACCAGGCGGCTAGCCGCAGAGGATCGGTATAGATCAGATGGATCGTCGAGTGTTCCTGCGCCATCCGGGCCGCAAAAGGCATGTGATACCAGGTCGTGTCTCCCCCGAACATCCCCTGATGGAGGCTGAGCAGCGCCGGTACGGTCCACTCGGCGACGTTGATCGTGGCGACTGCGATCGCGATCCAAAGCGCGATCCGGTGAACTTTCGGCGCGGCGACCGCGGCAGCATCGCGGGGCGCCCGACGCCAGCCAAGCAGGGCAGCGAGCAGACCCACGGCGATGCAGACAACTACGATCCAGCCGAGCCGCAGGATGCTCAAAGTCCCCAGCAGCTCCAGCGACAGAGTCAGTAACGCGACCGCGATCGTAATATCGGCGAGGCGGGCGAGGGCCCCTGAGAACTGCGGCACGATCCAGCGGCGAAGCCAGAAGCCACCCAGACCAAGCGCCGAGAGGATGCCGATTACGGCGAGGCTGCCGCCTATGTAGGAGCCGAGGGAGGGAGTCACCGGCGCGGGATGCTATTCGGCGCGCCGGCTTAGAAGCTAGGAGGCGGCAGCTGGGATCCTGCAGGACACCCCAGTGCCGGCAAGTCCGCAATAGCCGCTGGGGACCTTGTGCAGATATTGCTGATGGTAATCCTCGGCATAGTAGAACGGCCCGGCCGGCTGGATCTCGGTCGTGATCGGCTCGCGCCCCGCTGCGCGCAGTGCCTCGTCATAGGCCCGTAGAGCCCTTTCAGCAGTTATCCGCTGGGCCTCATTGGCGAAATAGATCCCGGACCGGTACTGGGTTCCGACGTCGTTACCCTGGCGCATCCCCTGGGTCGGGTCGTGCTCCTCAAAGAACACCTTCAGCAGCTCCCCATAAGACGTCTTGGCCGGATCAAACGCAACAAGCACCGCCTCGGCATGGCCGGTGCGCCCGCCGCAAACCTCCTCATAGGTTGGATTCGGAGTGATTCCGTTCATGTAGCCGACCGCGGTCGTATAGATCCCGCCCAAGCCCCAAAAGAGCCTCTCGGCGCCCCAAAAACAACCGAGAGCAAAGTAGGCAACCTCGATTCCGTCCGGAAACGGTGGCTCAAGAGGTGTGCCCAGCACCGCGTGGCGCTCGGGCACCGCGAAGTCTCGCTCGGGGCGACCCGGCAATGCCTCGGCCTTGCTTGGCATCCTGGCCTTCTCTGGGTTTAGCATCATCATCAGCTTTCCGAGCCTAGCCACACCCTGACTTTACCGAGGTCGACGTCTCGGTTGGGTCGAGCCCCTGCATGAGCACGGATCGAACGCCAGCTTGCTACTTCTAACGATTCCCCGCAATGGCGCGGTGGATCCAAGCATTGGTCAAGCCCGGGCCGAGCCTGACCTGGATCGCTGCCCCGTTTCGATCCCACTATGCAACCGTGCCGCGCCTTTGACAAAAAAGACATTTGATCCCGCAGATCCTCGCTACAGTGCACCGATCGGCTGCCTCGTGGTCCTCTTCGCGTTCATCTCACCGCGATTCGCGTTGATTGCCGTATGGCTTTTTACCGACCTTTTGAACCGCGCCTTTGAGAGCTGGTTTGTCCCGTTCCTCGGCTTCTTTTTGCTTCCATGGACGACCCTTGCCTACGCCGTGATGTGGAGCTCTTCAAATGGAGTAAAAGGATTTGAGTGGTTCATTGTTGCCTTCGCGTTCCTTATCGACCTAGGCTCCTACGCCAGAGAGGGCCGGAGGCGCGCCGCGAGGACCTAGCAGCAAATGGGGTCCGAACGATGGAGGTTACCTGTCTGCTAGAAGGCTCCGAACGTTCACTCCGAGCCAGCTTCACGAGTCCTCTTGCTCTTAGTCAGCAAGCCGCCCCCCAAAATTGAGCAGCAACCGAGAATAGCCACCCAAGGCCCGTAGGACAGCTGCGCCAGACCGTCGACGACCCGGACGTCAGAAGTAAGACTATTTAGTACCCACAAGGAGCCGGCACCGGAAACCAATCCAATACACGTCGAAGCGGACCTGATCAATCGCTTATTTGTGCTGGCCACGGCGACCAAAGTGACAAATCCGCCCATGAATACCGCGATCCAAGCTACATCTTCTGAACGACCTGTGATCTGGAGCGCATCGAATAGATTCAAACTTCCGAGCAAAATTGCATTCACCCAAGTGAGGAACGGCGAGATGGCAAGAGCCAGCCCACCAAGTACAACCATCCCTCGCGGGAGATCGATGGGGATACCTACAGGAGATGGATTGCTGCGCTCCCGTTTAACGCGATCGGTCCAGTTCGATCCGTTCCAATATCGGAGCTTTCCACCGACCGGATACCACCCGGGCGCAGCCTTCGAGGCGTCGTCTATGTCAGGAGTCTGGCTGATGTAATTTAGCCTAACCCGTCGAGCGGGACTTCCCAAGATTTCGTTTCGTTGCGCCTGAGCACGCTAGGAGCGCAATCGGTAGCCCCGCGAGAACAATCGCAGGTTGACAAGTGTGAGGGCGGCCGTAGCGCCAGTGAGAAACAACAGCGACAGTGCAACGCTGAATTCGGAAAAACCGAGAAAACCGTAACGAACGAGACCAATCATGTAATAAACGGGGTCAAACTTGGTAAGTGTTTGAAACGGCTCCGGTAGCAGGGCTGCTGAGTAGAAAACTCCCCCGAGAAAGATAAGCGGGGTCAAGATGAACGTTTGGGCGATCGCGACATCGTCAAACTGTTCGGCGCGAACACCGATGAGGACGCCGAGTTGGGAAAAGAAGAAACCGACCAAAAATAGGGCCGGAACCAGGATCCCAACGTTTTCGACCGGCAGACCCACCAGCAGCGACGCCGCAATGAATGTGAGCGATGCGACCAGCAGCCCGCGAACGAAGCCCCCCAGGGAAAAGGCGAGCAATAACTCCAGAGGTGAAGCCGGCGAGGAGAGCTGGTCATGGATAGCCCCCTGGAACTTCTGCTGCAGAATCGAGGAGGCGTTGTTGGCGAACGAGTTGGTGGCCCAGGCCATCATGATCAGACCTGGAATCACAAAGATGATGTATTCGAAGCCGTGCAGCTCCTTGATCCGGGAGCCGAGCGCGGCGCCAAAGACCGAGATATAGAGGAACGTTTCCAAGAGCGGCGCACCGATGGTCTGCTTCTTGATCTTCATGAAGCGGTTCACCTCTCGCCTCCAAAGGGTGAGGAACCGGATCTGGGCAGCGCTCACGGTGAGGGCTCCCCTACACCTGATCGGGAGAGCTCTTTTCTTCCGACCAGAGCCAGATAGGCGTCCTCCAGGTTTGCTGCGCCGAAGCTCTCAGCGAGGCTTGCGCTCGAACCCTGAGCGGCAATCTGGCCGTTGGCGATAAATGCAATCCGACTGCACAGCTGCTCGGCCTCCTCTAGGTAATGGGTGGTCAGCAGGACCGTCGTCCCCTCCTGGTTGATGCGCTGAACGTAGTGCCACAGCTCCAGCCGCAGCTCGATGTCAACCCCAGCAGTCGGCTCATCGAGGATCAAAAGTGGCGGGCGGTGCATCAGCGCCCGAGCCAGGATAAGCCGCCGCTTCATGCCGCCGGAGAGCGTGCGAGTTCGCTCATCGCGCTTGGAGGTGAGAGAAAACGTCTCGAGTAGCTCTTTGACGCGCTCGCGGCGCTCACGCTTGGGCATTCCAAAGTAGCCCGCGTGGTAGTCAAGGGTCTCTTCGGCCGTGAGGAACCAGTCGAGGTTGACCTCTTGCGGCGCCAGGCCGACGGCCTGGCGCGCCTTGGCGTAATCCTCGATCGCATCATGCCCAAATATTCGGATAGAACCCGAACTCGGCTGCGCAAGGCCGGTCGTACAGTGGATCAGCGTCGACTTTCCCGCTCCGTTTGGGCCGAGCAGGCCAAAAAGCTCGCCGGATCCTATCTCCAGCGAAACGCCGCGAAGCGCCTCAACCCCCGTCGGGTAGCGCTTGACTAGCTTCTCTATCTGAAGGGCCATTGCGCGCACGGGAGCGCACACCGTAATCAAGTGAGCATCTCGGTCCAAGCGGAGCACGTACGGCTCGCGGCCTTGGCGTTGATTCCAGATTTCAGATAGAGAGCTCAGCTGGGGCCGATCTACACCCACGTCACGGTGGCGCCTTTCATCGGTGCCGGGAGGCTCGCGCTGTAGCCACCGAGATGGACGAGGCGCGCGACGAAGCTAGACACAGACGGCGGCCGATCGTCGTGTGTGGGCGCTCAGACCAGGGATCGTGATGGAGTTGCCTTAACCGGTCCTTCGCAAAGGCCTAACGGTGCTACGGCGACCAAGATTCATCGCCTGGAATCGCAGGAATCACTGCGTCGCTGAGGTCAGCGCGACTTCCAGCGCCTCGGCTATGAGGCGGGGCTGCTCAATTTGGGGGTAGTGACCTGCGTCTGGAAGCTCGATCGCCTCTACGCCGGGACGAAGCGCGCGCAGGCCATCGAGCACCTCGGCCCGCGCCACCGGGTCGCGCATGCCCCAAGCCAGGGTGAGTGACCCGGGCCAATCGCGGATCGCACCGTGCCAACGCTCGGTGAAGCGTTCGCGCTCGGCCATGTAGTTGATCGTGAGATGGGTGATTCGCTGCCCGCCGTTGTGGGTGAGCAGGGACCACTGGTCGGCGGCCTCCTCGGGGCTCAGTGGGTAAGCGGAAGAGAAGATGCGGGCGAACTGCGCGCGGAAGGTTCGCTCGTTGCTCAGCCGCGCAAAGAGCGGACCTGCTCGGCTGCGGAGCAGCTGCTGACCGAGGGTTGGCTTGGCCAGGTGCAACAGCATGCTGCCGTTGAAGAGCAGCGCACCGGTCAGATTCATTTCGAGCGTTCCGTCCAGCTCCCGTGCCATCAGCTCGGTGGCGACCGAGGTTCCCATGTCGTGGCCGACTATGAAGACCGGTGGGGAGCCGGCGCGGCGCACCAGCTCCTCGGCGGCATCGGCCTGCCAGGCCAGCGTATAGCGGTGGTCGCGAGGCTTCTGGGAGAGGCCGAAACCAAGAAAATCGAAGGCGAGCGTTGACTCCTTCGCCCTAGGAAGCTCAAAAAGGCGGCGCCAGTCAAATGAGCTGGAGGGAAACCCGTGCAAGTAGATCAGCAATGGGGATTCGCTCCCCGTTCTGCGATGGACGAAGAGCTGGCGTCCGAGGACGTCTTCGAATGTCCCTTCGCGCCTCCATCGCTTGGCCCGCTCAGTCAGCACAGCTCTAGCCTCACACAGATGCCACCTGGGGAGCAAATGAGTCGAAGCCAATGCGAGCGACGGAGCCCTTCTCGACATTGGTCGAGGGCCACGGGCCCCTTTTGGAGGCCGGGCAACCCTCGTCCAAACTCCGCCTTGCTCCGAGTGAGCTGCCGGCCTCGCGGCTCAGCTGACCGACCCCATGTCGGCGGCAGGTGGTGGAAACTGCTCTGGTGAGCGCCAAGGGCAAACTGGTCGGCATCAACCACGTCGCCCTGGAGGTCGGCGACCTCGATCAGGCGCTCGCCTTCTACGGGTCCCTCTTTGGCTTTGAGCTACGCGGACGGATCGGTTCGAAGATGGCCTTCCTCGATGCCGGCGATCAGTTCATCGCCCTCTCTGCGCCACGGCGCCAGGCTGCCGATGACTCGCGGCATTTCGGGCTTGTTGTCGACAATGCTGACGATGTTCGGAGAGCACTCGTCCAACTCGGGGTGAAGATCCTTCCCGGCCGCGGACTCGACTTTCTCGATCCTTGGGGCAACCGGATCGAGGTGGTCCAATACGATGAGATCCAGTTCACCAAGACGAAGACGGTGATGCGCAAGCTTGGTCTCGAGGGGCTCGGGAAGACTCCAGACGCAGAGGTGGAGCTGCGAGACAAGGGCTTGCTCTAGCGCTTGTTGCCGGTCGAAAACCGCCTCAGCGCTGCCTAGCGCCCGGCCTGTTTTCGCGATCAGCAATCACGGCCTCGGGGCTGACAGGCCTGCTCTCAGCCGCGGTTTAGCAGCCTACTCGTAGGCCAGCCTGGGGAAGTCTGAGCCCGCTACCCGCCCTTCAGGGGTCATGTCGAGCAGACTCAAGATCGGCCAGATGGAGTCGATGTGACGGGCCCCTGAGCCCTCATCACGCGGTGCGAACATCAGCTCCGTGGCCCAAACGTGACGAATCTGATCGCCGTCTCGTGCGAACACGTTCAGAATCGGTATCTGATCGCCCTCCGCAGTTTCGGCGTGCTAGTCGCGATTGTATGTGTTGCTACGCGAGGAAAGAAGGCGCAGGTTCTGCCAGCCACGCTCACTCGCGAAGGTGCCGATCCGCTGAGGATCTGACTTCGCGACCACGACAAGGTTAAGCACCTGCTCGAGGTGCCGAGCGGCACCATCAAGTGAGTCGAGCATTGACGTACAGGACGCACACGGTGTCTCCGCAAGCGGCAGATTTCCGGTCTCACCGATCGGCCCAGGCCTCATGTCGCCTGGCAGCGCGGAAACATGAAGCTATATACAACAAGTGTATTTTTGTCGACCGCGAATATCTCGGAGAAACCAACCTCGCCGCGGCTGGCGGAGACCTGCTCGAAGCGGTAGTTCTCGCCCACCACCCCGCCCAATGGCAGGGACCGCCGTCGCGCGGCGACCCGCTCTGTCGTACGCCGCAGCTCGACTTCGGCTTCCAGCAGTCGGCTCCGCTCACGGCGGTACTCCTCAGACTCGCCCGGAAAGCGGATGTCAGCGTCTTTTGACAGGCAGTCCCAGTCTAGCCAGGCCCACACCCGAGGACCACCCCGCAATCTGCTTCCCCCAGCTGGTGCGTGCCGCGAAAGTTGTGACTCAGCCCGGCGACTACTTAAGCGCCGCTTCGATCCGTATCAAGATCGACGCGTTCACTTGCCAAGCTGCGAGCTGAGACGAGCTGCGGGAAATCACGATCTGGCCGCAGCACGATTGAACCGAAGGTAGGAGCAGCGGCGCACGACCCCGGTTCCAAACCTCTCGGCCACGCTCACCGGGGTCGCGCCGCTTTGTTCTGGGCAACGCTGCGGTTTCTGCTCCCTCAGTTCATCGTCGAGGTCAGGTTGGTGACCTGCACCGCGGTCATCGTGGCCCCTGCCGCAACTTTGCCGACGGTCGTCGGCGTGCACTCCACGAGGACGCTCCCGGCGGTGCTCAGGGTCACCGGTGCCGAGAGCGCCAGGTCGGCATGTTTCACCTCGCCGGCTCCTTCGCCAAGTTCAGCGACACTTTCGTCAGGCACCGTGGCTCCAGCCAGATCGCATGTCACCTTTGCCCCGGGGGGACTTGATTGCTCGAGGTGTATGTCAGCCTGCACTATGTACTTGCCGGCCGGCAGACTCAGGAGGCTGACTACCGAGGGGGTGTCTTCAAGAATTATGTAATTACCTGCTTTGGGATTCTGATCGGTGTACCCGTTCGCGGCTCCCGCGACGCCCGGGGACCCGTTCTTGCCGTTGGTCCCGTTCTTGCCGTTGGTCCCGTTCTTGCCGTTCTTGCCGTTCGCACCTGCTTTGCCCTTGAGCTTTTTGAGGACACTCGGCTTGATCTGCTTAGTGCTGGTGATCAGGTATTGATGAGCCGCGATCGCCGAGCCCCCCAGCGCGAAGAAGAGCGCCAGGACGGCAATGATCGTGGTCGGCGACGGTCTGCGTAGGTGCATGCGCGAAATCCTTCCGATCAGGGTGCCGCGACGATACACGGCTCAGAGGGAGACCGTTAGGGGCCTTCGCGTGGCGAAAGACTGGGGGCGGTTATTTGGCCTCGACGGTTGGCGCCATAGGGCGGACTTACGGAAGGAGGCCCCCGAACGTGCGCCCCCGGGCCGAGCGCGACCCCTCCTGCGGCCGTGGTGCCCTACCGAGCACCTATCGGGCGGATTTTCCCGAACATGCCCCTCTGCCCCTTCATCCCTTTTTGGAGCCAAGATCTCTTAGTCGGGGCGGCTGGATTTGAACCAGCGATCTCCTGCCCCCAAAGCAGGCGCGTTACCAGGCTTCGCTACGCCCCGAGCACCTAAGTCTAGAGAGACATTTGCACCCCGGGACGAAGCCCCAGACGACACAACCGCTAGCTTTTGGCCCGATGGCTGACGTGCAACCTTTCAACGCCCTGCACTACAACCTCGATGTGGTGGGTTCTCTGCAGAACGTCGCATCCCCTCCCTACGACGTGATTAACCCCCAGCAGCGGGCCGAGCTGCTTCAGCGCTCCCCCTATAACGCGGTCGCAATTGACCTGCCCCGGCCCTACGGCGAGACGGGCCCCGCCCAATCCGGGAGCGAGGAGGACCCATACGCATCAGCCGCCGAGACGATCGCCAGCTGGCGCCGGGCCGGTGCCTTGGTGGCGGACCCCGAGCTGGCGATCTGGGCACTGACTCAGTCCTACACCGCGCCCGATGGCTCCGCCCATACCCGCCACGCGATCCTGGCTCGCGTCGGCATCGAGGACTACGAGACAGAAACGATCCGCCCCCACGAGCGCACCCTGCCGGGACCAAAGCTTGATCGCCTCGAACTGACCAGGGCCACCCACCACAACCTGTCTCCAATCTTCTCGCTCAGCACCGAGGATCCCTGGCCGCTGGTCGAACCAGCGACAAGGGCGGCGCCCTGGGGTGAGGTCACCGATGAAAGCGGCACGCTCAATCGGCTCTGGCGAATCGGCGAGCCGGCGATCCACGCGGCGCTGAGCGAGCGCCTCGCCGACGCTCAGCTTTTGATCGCCGACGGGCACCACCGGTATGAGACCGCGCGCGCCTACCGCGATGAGGTCGGCGGCGATGGCCCTCACAACTACACCCTGATGGCACTTACCGGGCTCGATGATCCCGGCCTCACCGTCTATCCGACCCACCGCCTGCTCTCGGGTCTTGGCGCGGATCCGGTCCGCCAGCAGCGCCTCGGAAACGGCCTCCGCGAGCTGTTTGAGGTCGACGAGGTTACGGTCGAGGAACTCGATCCGGGCGCGGAGCAGGGGGTCGGGGTGTTTGGCCTCTTCGATTCTCACCATCAGCGTGGCTATCGGCTGCGCCTCAAAGACCTCGACCGTCTAGACCGCCAGCTCGCCGGCAAACCAGAGCCCTACCGGCGCCTCGACGCCGCGATCCTCGAGACACTGGTGCTCAAGGGTCTGGTCGGCATGAGCGAAGATGACATCGCCGCCAAGCGTGGCATCGGCTATGCCAAAAACGTCCCCGACGCGCTGGGGCTGCTTGCAAGCGGCACCTACGACGTCGCCTTCTTCTTGCGCTCGATTCCCGTCGCTCAGGTTCGGGCGATCGCCGAAACCGAGGAGAACATGCCTCCCAAGTCGACCTACTTCTTCCCCAAGGTGATGACCGGCCTCGTCTTTAACCCCGTTTCCTGAGAGTCCAGATTAGGATCGCGATGGTCAAGATCTACACGCGAAAGGGCGATGACGGCACCACCTCCCTTTGGTACGGCGGCCGCATTCCAAAGCACCACGACCGCACCGAGGCCTACGGATCACTCGATGAGGCCTGCTCAGCGCTTGGACTTGCCCGCGCCTTCTGCGGACCCGATCAGGCGCAGCTGGCCGCCGATATCCTCCGACTCCAAGACGACATCTTTATCGCCGGCGCCGAGCTTGCGACGGCCGCCGAGGCGACCGAGCGCCTCCAGGATGGGATAAGCCGCACGAACGAGCAGATGGTCGAGGCGGTCGAGGAGCGGATCGATCACTACATGTCGGGGGTGAGCCTTCCCGCCCAATTTGTCATTCCAGGCGGCAATCAACTTTCAGCCCAGCTTGATATTGCCCGCACCGTGATTCGCCGCGCCGAGCGCGCGATCGCGGCTTTGGGAGATCGGGGAGAGCTCTCCAGCCAAACCGTCCTTCGCTTCATCAACCGCTCCTCCGACCTCGCCTACGCGTTGGCGCGATATGCCGACGTCGATGAACCGGTTCTCTTCGAGGGCCGGCGCAGGGCCTAGCCGGCGTGAAGGTCATCGCCCGGCGCTGCCGGGGTCTCTCCCATCAGGTCGAGATCGAGGGTGGCCACGAGCTGATCGTCGATGAGCCGACCGAGGCCGGCGGCACCGACGCCGGGCCCTCCCCGACTCGACTGCTGGCCGCCTCGCTGGCGGCCTGCACGGCGATCACGATGGAGATCTATGCCGAGCGCAAAGGGATCGAGATAGGGCCGGTGAAGGTGAGCGTCGAGCTCAGCTATGAGGGCTCGCGACCCGCACTCTTCGCGGTTTGCATTGAGCTTTCGGGAGGGCTGAGCGAGGACCAGCGCGAGCGCCTGTTGGCGATCGCGCGCAAGTGCCCGGTCCACACCGCGCTGGCCACCGAGACGGCGGTTACCGTCACCGAGCGGCGCTAGATGGATCTCGGACTGTCCGGACGCGGCTGCCTGGTCACGGGCGCAAGCCGCGGCATCGGCGCTGAGACCGCCCGCCTGCTCTGCGCCGAGGGTGCCGGGGTGATCCTCGTCGGTCGCGACGAGGCGCGTCTCAGCGCCGCGACCGAGCGTGCGGGGGCCGCCGGGAAAGGGGTCGGCGGGGAGGCGGCGGCACTGGTGCTCGACGTGACCTGCGCGGGAGCGGGCGAGCGCATGCTGGCGGCAGCGAACGAGCGATTTGAGAGCCTTGATGTACTCATCAATAACGCCGGTCGCGCCAGCTGGCGCGACCTCGACGACGTGCCCGCGGAGGATTTTCGCGAGCAATATGAGCTCAGCGTGATGGCACCATTGGCGGCGATGCGAGCCGCCGCCCCGCAGATGGCGCGGCGTGGCTGGGGGCGGATCGTCAACGTCTGCTCATCGGCGGCAAAGCGCCCCTCGGCTGCGATGGCGGATTACTCGATCGCCAAGGCCGCCGAGCTTTCGCTCTCGCGCCTCTTCGCCGAGCGTTATGCAAGCCGCGGGGTGCTTGTCAACGCAATCTGCCCCGGCCCGGTCGCATCTGAGATGTGGCTTGAGCCTGGAGGCCTGCTCGACGGAGCTCACAAGCTCTCAGCGGCGAGCAGCCGCGAGGAGGCGCTGGCGGCGGTCGGGTCAAAGCGCCCGATCGGGCGACTGGCAGCGGTGGGAGAGGTCGCCGCGGCAATCGTCTTCCTCTGCTCGGAGCCTGCCTCTTACGTCAGCGGCGCCGCCTGGTCGGTCGACGGAGGCACGGTCCAGGTGATCATCTGAGCCCCGCCCTAGAGAAGCTCTCCAGGCTCCTGCTCACCCCCGATCAAGCTGCGGCGGTGAAAACCCGCGCCGGCACCGACGCCGCCGTGCTGCTCGCGCTCTACGGTTGGCCCGAGCGTCCCGGCTTGATTTTTACCGAGCGTCGCGCCGACCTGCGACGCCACGCTGGAGAGATCTCCTTCCCGGGCGGACGCGCCGAGCCAAGCGATCCGGACCTTGCCGCCACGGCGCTGCGCGAGGCAAGTGAGGAGATCGCCCTGGACCCAGGTCGAGTACAGCTTGTCGGCGCCCTGCAACCGACCTCGACCTTTGTCACCGGCTACCGCATCCACCCGTTCGTCGGGCTCATCGCTTCACCCGGCGAGCTCGGCCTTGACCCAAACCCTGCCGAGGTGGAGACGGTCCTCACCCTCTCACTCGAGCTCTTGCGCAGGGGCTATCGGATGCGGCGTCTCCTGCGCCGCGGCACAGCGATCCACACGCCCACCTACGCGGTGGGTGAGCATCTGATCTGGGGCGCGACCGCGCGAATCCTCGCCGATCTGATCGAGCGCGTGGGTTAGACGTCCTTCTCGACCGGAACTCCGACCAGGTTGCCCCACTCCGTCCACGATCCATCGTAGTTCTTGACGTCACCCTGGCCGAGCAGCTCGTGCAATACGAACCAGGTGTGGGCCGAGCGCTCGCCGATCCGGCAGTAGGCGATTATCGGGGCGCCATCTGAGATCACTCCCTTTGAGGTGTAGAGATCTCGCAGCTCATCGGCGCTTTTGAAGGTACCGTCCTCGTTGACGGCCTGGGCCCACGGAACCGAGGCGGCACCAGGTATATGACCGCCGCGCTGGGCCCCCTCTTGCTCATAGCCCGCCATCGCGATCAGCTCCCCAGAGTACTCCTGGGGGCTGCGCACGTCGACCAGGTTCGTCGCGGAGTCAAGCGCCTCGGTCACCTCCTCGCGCAAGGCCCGGATCGAACTGTCTCCGGATTGGGCATTGAAGCTCGCCGGCTCGTGCTCAGGGACCTCGGTCGTCGTATCCCTCCCCTCTGCTATCCACTTCTCGCGCGGCCCGTTGACCAGCTTCACCTTGTCATGACCGTAGTAGCGGAAGTACCAGTAGGTGTAGGCGGCGAACCAGTTGTTGCGATCGCCGTAGAGGACGATGGTGTGATCGTTTGAGATGCCGCGACTGCCCATCAGGGCGCCGAAGTCATCGGGTCCGAGGAAATCACGCTTGACCTGATCTTGGAGGTCCGCCTTCCAGTCAAACCCGATCGCTCCGGGGATGTGGGCCTCGGCGTAGAGGTCCGGATTCTCATCAACCTCGACGATTCGGATCGAATCGTCGTCGAGATGATCGGCGAGCCAGTCAGTCTCGACAAGAACATCCTTTGCATAGCTCATCCATAACCTCCGAATCGCGTTGGCGCCTAAACTGCCAAATTCCTATCCGAGTTTAGACATATTGGGAAACTCAGATTCCTGACTTATTCAATCAAGATTTGGTTTTTTTTGGCTCCAACCCGAGTAGTCGAGCCGCCGCGCCGCTCATTTCCTGCGTCCACAGCGGCAGTTCGGCGGGATCGCACTTGATGATCTCTACCGGCAGCCGCCACCTGGCCCCCGCCGCGCGGACGATCGTCTCGCCCCCCTGCAACCGCTCCTTGGGAACCGAGCCAAGCGCCTCATAGACAAAACCCCGGACCGGTGTGTCGATCAGCTTCTCAAGGATGCGTTCCAAGAGCAGACCGTGGATCGCCGCGATAGCCTCGGGTTCGGCCTGCGCCGAGCCCAACAACCAGTAAAGAATGCCGACCTCGGCCACCTGATCAACGATGGTGGCGGGACCAAGCGGATCGGCGATCACCGCCTCGATTCCGGCGGCTTGGATTGACTCCTGCCCCTGCGGGCGGCGGCTGCTGCCGCGCACCTGCAATCCCATCTCCAAAAGCTGCCTGCCGAGCAGCCGGCCGCGACAGCCGCAGCCGACAATCAGCGCCCTCGCCACGTTGCCGCCTAGGCGGCCCCGAAGGGGCCCTGCCAGCGCAAACGCCTACGCTCATCTTCGGCAACAGCCTCTTTCAGATCCCGCTCCGTCATCTCTCCGGCGCCGCGGCGGCGGCGCATCTCGTTTTGGGCCTCGAGCATCTGGCGAACGTCATCTATTTCGTTTTGGGCCTCGACCTCGGCCGAGCGGGTCGGCCGCCAATCGATCAGATCGGCGCTGCTTCCCGGGTAATAGTGCCCGACCACCACCAGCACGCCGACCAAGAAGAGCAGCATTGCAGCGGTGCCCAAAAGGAAGCCCACGGCCGCAAGGATACGCCGTGGCGAGGCATCTCCACACTCCGGATCGCCGGTTGGCAATTTTCGCGCGGACCGCGAATTGTCCGGACTCCTTGTTTAATCCCGATCCGTGGCCGAGGCCTACGTGATCGATGCGATTCGAACTCCGATGGGTGCCTATCGCGGCGACCTCGCGGCCCTTCGCCCCGATGATCTGGCCGCCCACCTGATCGCCGCCCTGGTCAAGCGCGCCGACGTCGACCCCGAGCGGATCACCGATGTATACCTGGGCGCCGCCAACCAGGCCGGCGAGGACAACCGCGACGTAGCTCGCATGGCGGCGCTTTTGGCAGGCCTACCCTCCAGCGTGCCCGGAGCTACGGTGAACCGCCTCTGCGCATCGGGACTAGAGGCCATAAACGCCGCGGCGCGCGCCGTCAAGTTGGGCGAGGGCGACCTCTACCTGGCCGGAGGTGTCGAGTCGATGAGCAGGGCGCCCTGGGTCGTGCAGAAGCCCGAGCGCGGATTCCCGCGTGGCTCCCAAACGATGCACGACACCACCCTGGGCTGGCGCATGATCAACCCGCGCATGGCCGAGCTCGGCGTCTCAACCGAATCTATGGGGGAGACCGCAGAGAACGTCGCGGAACAATTTGCAATTAGCCGCGAGGACCAAGACGCCTTCGCCCTTCGCAGCCATCAGCGCGCCATAGCCGCTGCCGAGGCCGGCCTGCTGGGCGAGGAGATAGTCCCGATCGAGGCTCCGAGCGGCCGGGAGAGGATCGTCGTCGACCGCGACCAGGGGCCGCGCGCCGACGCCTCCGCGCAGCGCCTCGCCGAGCTGAGGCCCGTCTTCCGCGAGGGGGGAACCGTGACCGCAGGCAACGCCTCCCCGCTAAACGATGGTGCCGCCTGTCTGCTGATCGCCTCGGAGGCCGGAACCCGAGCGCTCGCTGCCGAGCCGCTGGGACGAGTCGTTTCCTTTGGGGTCGCTGGGGTCGATCCCGCCCTGATGGGAATTGGCCCCGTCGAGGCGGTACCGCGAGCCCTCACGGCCGCCGGCCTCGGGCTCGATCAGATCGACCTGATCGAGCTAAACGAGGCCTTCGCCTCCCAGTCGCTCGCCTGCGCCCGCGAGCTCGGCATCGATCAGGAGCGACTAAATGTCAATGGCGGCGCGATTGCACTCGGCCATCCGCTCGGCTGCTCGGGGGCTCGCCTCAGCACGACCCTCCTGCACGAGCTGCGCCGACGCGGCGGCCGCTACGGCCTCGTCACCCTCTGCGTCGGGGTCGGACAGGGCCTGGCCACGGTGTTCGAAGCCGTTTGAGAAGTATCCTCGCCGCGCCGATGACAACGACCTTCAACGAGCTGGCCAGCGTCGACGGGGCGATCGGGCCCAGTGCGCAGGCAAGCGTCCCGCTCAAAGACGACGGCCTCTACCGCGGCGACGGCGCCTTTGAGGTAATCCGCCTCTACGCGGGCAAGCCCTTTGCCCTAGCCGATCACCTCGACCGCCTGCAGCGCTCCGCGGCGGCGATCGAGCTCCGCTTTGACCGCGCTGCGCTCGAGCGCGAGATCGAGGCCCTGCTCACCGAGGCCAACGGGATCGACGGGCAGCTGCGGCTGATCGTCACCCGCGGTGGGCGGCGAATCGCCGCCACCGAGCCGCTCCCCCCACACCGAGACGCTGCGCCTGGCGACGATCACCTACTCACCGACGTTGATCCTGAACGGGGTCAAGTCACTCTCCTACGCGGCCAACATGCAGGCGACCCGCCTGGCCAAAGCCGCCGGCGCGGATGAGGCCGTCCTTGTTCGCCCCGACGGCACCGTCTTAGAGCCACCCACCTCCTCGATCTTCTGGGTATCCGCCCAGGGCTCACTGCGCACCCCAGCGCTTGAGGGCGGGGTCTTGGAGTCGATAACGCGCGATCGCTTGGTCAAGGCGCTGGAGGTAGAGGAGGGCACCTGGGGGGTCGCCGATCTGCGCGCCGCCAGCGAGTCCTTCCTCGCCTCGACCACGCGTGAGATTCAGGCCGTCGCGGCGATCGACGGGGTCGAGCTCGCAGGCGCACCGGGCCCGCGAACCCGCGAGGCCCAGGCGGCATTCGCAATTACCCTTGGGCAAGAGCTTCGGTGAGGGCCCGACCAGGCCAGCCCCCTCGCGGGGGCGCCGACTCCGCACCGGGTCTGGGCAGCTTGATCCATCAAGACCAAGACGAGAAAGCGGGGATGCATGGACTTCCGGCTGAGCGATGAGCAACGGCTGATCTCCGAAACGGCACGCGAGTTTGCCGATCGGGAGATAGAGCCGCGGGTACGAGACAACGACCGCGCCGGGCGCTTTGACCGCGAGCTGGCGAGCAAGCTCGGCGAGGTTGGCTACCTCGGGGCCCCCGTTGCCGAGCGCTACGGCGGTCGCGGCCTGGACTACATCGGCTACGGGTTGATCGTCGAGCAGGTTGGGCGTGCCGATTCCTCGGCGCGGACGGTCGTTTCGGTACAGACATCTTTGGTCGCCGGCTCGATCGAGCGCTGGGGCAACGAGGAGCAAAAGAACAGATGGCTTCCGCGGCTCTGCTCGGGGGAGGCGCTGGGCTGCTTCGGGTTGACCGAGCCCGACAGCGGCTCCGACGCCGCCAGCCTGCGCACCCGCGCCACCAAGACCGAGACGGGCTGGTCGATCAGCGGTCAGAAGATGTGGATCTCCCTCGGTAACTTCGCCGAGCTGGCCCTCGTCTTCGCCCAGACCGATCCATCCCTCAAACACCGCGGTCTCGCCTGCTTCCTCGTGCCGACCGCCAGTGAGGGATTCGGCTCCCAAGAGATTCACGGCAAGCTCGGCCTGCGCTCCTCCGATACCGCCTCGCTCTCCCTCGATGGGGTTGAGGTCGGCGAAGAGGCGCTGCTCGGTGAAGTCGGCGACGGCTTCAAGGTAGCGATGAGCGCGCTGGACAACGGCCGCTACAGCGTCGCCGCAGGGTGCGTCGGAATCTGCGATGGCTGCGTCGATGCCTCGGTCAAATACGCGAAGGAGCGAAAGCAGTTCGGCGTGCCACTCGCTCGCTTTCAGCTGGTCCAAGAGATGCTCGCCGAAATGATCCTGAAGCGCGACGCAAGTCGCATGCTGGTCTATCGCTCCGGGGCGCTCAAGGATGAAGGAAAGCCCAACACAACGGAGACCTCGATCGCCAAGCTCTACGCAACCGAGTCCGCGGTGCAGTGCGCAAACCTGGCGATTCAGGTGCACGGCGGAGCGGGCTACGTCGATGATTACCCGGTAGAGCGCTATCTGCGCGACGCCCGGGTGACGACGCTCTATGAGGGGACATCGCAGATCCAAAAGCTGATCATCGGACGGGCCGCTACTGGAATCAGCGCGATGCTTCCCTTCGAGGAGAGCTGAAACGTGGGCGAGGAGCCGGTCGAGGTCTCGGTTGAGGGCGATGTCGTTTTGATGCGGCTAAACCGGCCCGAGTCGCGCAACTCCCTATCGGCGGAGCTGATGCTGGCTCTCGCCGCTGAACTGGAGCGAATCGATCTCGATCCGACGTTGCGCTGCGCCGTGATCGCCGGATCTGATCGGGTCTTTGCCGCTGGTGCGGACATCAGGGCGATGAGCGAGCGCAGCCTCACCGAGGTCATCTATCACCCGGCGGCGGAGTTCTGGAAGCGAATCGCACGCGTCAAGACGCCGATGATCGCCGCCGTCTCCGGCTACGCGCTCGGCGGCGGCTGCGAGCTGGCGCTTGCCTGCGACATGATCGTCGCCTCAGAGACCGCCAGGTTCGGCCAGCCCGAGATCAACCTGGGAATCATCCCCGGCGGCGGTGGTACCCAGAGGTTGGCCCGCGTGATCGGCAAGCAACGGGCGATGGAGTTCGTGCTCACCGGCCGCCATTTCGATGCGGATAGCTGCCTGCAAATGGGCCTGCTCAATCGCGTCGTCGGCGCGGGGGACTGGCTGAGCGAGGCGATGGCGCTGGCCCACACCGTCGCCGCCCAGCCGCCGATCGCGGCCCGGCTCGCCAAGGCGGCGGTGATCGCCGCCGAGGAGACGGCCCTTTCTGCCGGGCTTGACAGCGAGCGGCGCCTCTATGAGCTGGCGATGGCAACCGAGGACCGAGTCGAGGGTATGCGGGCCTTCTTGGAAAAGCGCGAGCCGGAGTTCAGCGGCCGTTGAGCCTGACCCGGGTTGGCGTAGTCGGGGCCGGCACGATGGGCGCTGGCATCGCTCAGATCGCCCTCCTCGGCGACTATCAGACAACGCTTTATGACCCGGTCCCCGAGGCCCTTGAGGCGGGAGGATCTCGCTTGAGAGAAGCGCTCTCAAAAGGGGTCAAGCGGGGACGCTGGGGGGCAGCCCAGGCGGAGGCGGCCAACGGCCGTTTGAGCCTGGCGGCGGGCCTAGATGAGCTCGGCGATTGCGAGCTGGTGATCGAGGCCGGCCCCGAGGACCTGAGCCTAAAGCGCGAGATATTCACCGCCCTCGCCGTCGCCTGCGGTGATCAGACGATCCTCGCCACAAACACCTCCTCCCTGGCCGTGGGCGCGCTGGCCGCAACCACTCCGCATCCCCAGCGCGTGATCGGAATGCACTTCTTCAATCCCCCCGCGTTGATGAAGCTCGTCGAGATCGTCGCCACCCCAGATTCCTCCGCGAGGGTGCTGCGCGAGGCCACCGCGGTCGGCGAGAGGATGGGCCGAGTCCCGATTCAGGCCAAAGACAGCCCCGGCTTCATCGCCAATCGCCTCGCCCGGCCCTTCACGCTTGAGCCGCTGCGAATGCTGGGCGAAGGTCTTGGCGACGCCGCTAGTATCGACCGCGTCTGTCGGGTTGGCGGCGGCTTCCGGATGGGTCCCTTCGAGCTGATCGATCTGATCGGCCTCGATGTCAACCTTGAGGTGGCCCGATCCTTCTACGCGCAGGGCGGAAAGCCCGCCCGCTGGCGCCCCAGCCCCGTCCAGGAAAAATTGGTCACCGAAGGGCGGCTGGGGCGAAAGAGCGGCTCCGGCTTCTTTCGGTATGACCAGGGGCCCCACCGCGATCCCGACCCTGACCTCGGGATCGAGGCGCCGACGCTCGCCGCCGCGGAGCTAGAGAGGATCGATCCGTGCGGACCCAAAATCCTGCCCCGCCTGCTGGCCCAGATCAGCAACGAGGCTGCCTTCGCGCTCGAAGAGCAGGTGGGCGCCCCGCCCGATATGGAAACCGCGATGCGGCTCGGCTTCAACTGGCCGCTCGGACCGCTGGCGCTGGCCGCAAACCTTGGCCCCGCCCAAGCGCTGCGGCTCCTGCAGGAGATGCAGCGCTCGGGTGGGGATGCCTACCTAGCGGCGCCGCTGCTGCGCCGCGCCGCTGCAGAGGATAGTCGCCTCGAGCAATTGGCGCCGTAGCGCTCGCCCAGCGCAGCAATCCTTTGGACTACCGAAGCAATCGGCCTGCACCTCTCGCGGCAATTCGCTCGGTCGCGGCGATATGTGCGGCGGCCTGCGGCGCGCCCCGATCAGCCGGGCAGCCACAGGAGCACCTGATCGAGATATCACCAGCTCAACCCTCGCCCGGCTGTGCCGGGCGAATGCTCGGGCGCCCGCCTCGGTGCCGGTACGCGGTCGCGTGCTCTGCATGGCATGAGCGGGGAGCTCCTCAATGCGAACGGAACCCAGGTCGGCGCATTCGGCGGCCAGGTAGTCGAGCTCAGCAAAAACGAACCGCGGGCGCTCGATGGCGGCTTCGCGACCGCCTCTGAGCGGATCTGCGAGGCTGAGGGCATGAACGGCGCCGAGCTCGGCGGAGAGCCAATCACCCCAGAGGGGATCGCAGCGCTGCAGGCAGAAATCGAGCAGCTCGAGGGCGATGCCCGTACCGAGATGGCCGCGAGAATCAAGGCGGCGAGGGAGCTCGGCGACCTCAAGGAGAACGCCGACTACCACATCGCAAAGGAGGACCAGGCTCACCTCGAGACCCGCATCAAGCGGCTCAAACAGAGGCTTGCAAACGCGGTCGTGGTCGGGGTCGACGCCGAGGCGGAGTGCTTTGCCTTCGGCCGCACCGCCGCGGTTCGAGACGAATCCAGCGCAGAGGTGAACACCTGGACGCTGGTCGGCTCGACCGAGGCTGATCTGGCCCATGGCAGGCTCTCAGCGGAGTCACCGATCGGGCGCGCGCTGCGCGATCGGAAGGTCGGTGAACTGGTCGAGATCGAAACTCCGCGGGGCAAGCGGACCCTGCGGATCGAAGAGCTCCTCGCCTAGCGCCCCGCCCAGCTCAGGTGCTGGGGGTTGGGGCGATCGCGGTCGGCTCGCCCCCGGGCATCCAGTGCGCCTCCGCCATGGGAGGCGTATCGCGCAGGTACCACTCGGCATCAAGTGCGCCCATGCAGCCGCTGCCCGCGGCCGTGACGGCCTGGCGATAGGTGCGATCGACTACGTCGCCAACCGCAAAGACGCCGCCCAGATTGGTCCGGGTGGAGCCTGGATCGGTGAGGATGTAGCCGTCGGGGTCGGTTTTGATCTGACCGCTGACGATCTCGGATTTCGGGATGTGGCCGATCGCGACGAAGGCGCCCCCGGCCTCGATTTCCTCGGTCTCACCCGTCTCGGCCTGGCGCAG
The DNA here is from genome assembly GCA_963700105.1 of uncultured Solirubrobacterales bacterium. Taxonomy (GTDB): domain Bacteria; phylum Actinomycetota; class Thermoleophilia; order Solirubrobacterales; family 70-9; genus CAVUWL01. The sequence continues at coordinate 355,155 of CAVOWL010000001.1, forward strand.
CCGAACCCGGGCGAGCTTGCCATCCTCCCCAGCCAGGAACTCCTCCACCAGATACGGCGTCTTGAACTCGATGTTGCCCCGCTCGCGGGCTCGCGCCAGCATGATCTTGGAGGCTCGGAACTCGGCGCGACGGTTGATCACCGTCAGCTTGCTGGCGAACTTGGAGATGAAGATCGAATCCTCCATCGCCGAGTCACCACCTCCTATCACGACGACGCCCTCCCCCTTAAAGAACGCTCCGTCACAGACGCCGCAGGTGGAAACGCCGCGCCCGCCCAACTCCATCTCGCCGGGTACCCCGAGGCGGCGAGGCTCGGCTCCCATCGCCAAGATCACGGTCGTTGCCAGGTGCTCCTCCTCGCCCAGAAAGACCCGCTGCAGACCGCCGTCAGAGAGCTCGACCCGATCGATGTCATCACTCACAAAGCGGGTGCCAAAGCGCTCGGCCTGGGCACGAAATTGACCCATCATCTGTGGCCCCATGATCCCCTCGGGATAGCCGGGGTAGTTCTCGACGTCGGTCGTATTCTGCAGCTGCCCACCCCAATGGAAGCCCTCAAAGACGAGCGGCTCGAGGTTGGCCCGCGCCGTGTAAAGCGCCGCGGTGTAACCCGCCGGTCCTCCGCCGACGATGATCACGTTCTCGACCTTCCTATCCTCAGCCATCTCTTGCCGCCTGTTGGTAGTTACTTTACTTTGTATAGTAGCGCGGGCAGAGGGCGCTGTCACGGGCCTCAAGCGCCAGATCGGGAGACCGGATTCCCCCCGATCGTCAGCCGCTCCGCGGCCGGAGTAATCATCGATCTTTACTAATTCGGACCCCGACCCCCAGCGTCCTTGGAGATGTCCGGGTCCTTGTGCCCGTCTCCGCGATTCACCTCATGCGCCTTTGCTCAACTCGCTTTGCAGCTCCATTTCCTCAGCCGCACTGCCACCACGTTCGATTGGTAGCCCCTTCGTTTCCCATTCCCCGACCTTGGTGCGGAGCTGGAGGAAGGCAACGGCACCAAACGGGATCGGCATCCAGAAGGCGATCAGGCGATAGATCAGGATCGCCGGGAAGATCGTGTCCTCGGGAAGGCCGAAGAGAACGAAGGCGCCAATCATGCCCGCATCGACGGCGCCCACTCCGGCGGGGGCGAGCGGGAACAGGTTGGCGACCATGCCCAGGAAGAACCCCTGCACGACGACAGCCAGGGGCACGTGGACCCCGAAGGCATGAAAGGAGGCCCAGAGAATTCCTATATTTGCTGCCCAATACCCCGCCGCGCCGACCACCGCCAGGCCCCCACGAGAGGGATGTGCAAAGAGACCGAGGGCGAACCTGAATCCCTCGCCAAGGGTGGCCGGCACCCGGGCGATCGTGTGGGCCACCCCGCGGGCGCGCTCACCGCGCAAAAAGGGCGCCACGCGTCGCTCCAGATCGGAGGGGATGAGAGCGATCAGAACACCGAGAATCAAAAGCAGGCCCGCCACCGCTGCGGGAATCACCGTCAGCTCGACCGGATGCTGGCCATCAAGGACGCCGGTTCGCAGCAGCACCCCGAAGACGACCAGGGCAATCGGATAGAAGGCGTAATGCAGGGTCAAAAAGGCGACCATTCGTCGGCCCGCGTCGCGGCGTCGCATCCCCGCTTTGCGCAGCGCCCAGAAGGTCAGGGCGATTCCCCCGGCGCCGGCGGCCGAAAAGAGAAGCGTCGCCGCCAGGCCGGCCATATTTATCTCATACGTCTCCGCCCAGGTGAGTCGCAGCGCCTTGCCGCCGACCACCGCCTTAAACAGCGCCGTGTAGGTGGCAAATGCGATCAGGTTGAAGCCGATCGCGACCCCGATCCACACCGGTTCGGCTTCATCGAGCTTGTTGAGCGCATCGCCGAGCCCGACCAACTTGGGGAATAGGAAATAGATGCCGACCAATAGCGCCAGGACGACGATCACCGTCTGCACGACCCGCCGCACGGTGAGCAGCGGCAGCTCAACGGTCACCTCGCCGTTCGCCGAATCCTCCTGAGACACCCCGAGGACGCTACCCCCTCGCGAGGCGCTCCAAGCGGCGCAGCGATCCGTTGACACTGCGAACCAGCGGCTCGGCGAGCGGTTCTCCGCGCCTCACAGCGGTGACGAGCAGCGCCCCAGCGACAAGGTCGGTGACGTAGTGCTCGCCGAGGTAGACCAGCGCAAAACCGAGCGTGATCGCATAGCTCCAGCCGGCGATCCCCTCGGCTTTTCCAGCTTCGGCGAGCGAAAGCGCCGCGCTCAGTGCGGTTGCAAAATGAAGCGACGGCATCGCCGCCCATGGATTTCCGCCTAGCGCTCCATACATTCCTGGCCACGCCGCTCCCCAGGTCTGCTCCCCGACCCCAACCATGATCCGCTCCACCCCCTCGCCGGTCAGGCCCTGCTGAGAGGACCACCACGGCGGTGCGGTTGGCAGGATGAAGTAAACGGCGCAGCCGATGTCAAAGACCGCGGCTAGCTGTCGAGCCGCGCGCGGAAAGCGCTCGCCGTGGCGCGCGAGGACCAGGGCAAGCGCCAGGTAGGGCTCCAAGAACCAGAGCCAGTGCACCCAGGTGAGAATCCGGTTGATGTTCCCGACGCGCCCAACCCGACCGAGCAGGCCCTGCAGGCGGGCGTTTGGAAGCCGGCCAGCGCCGAGGGCTCGATCGATCGCAATCGGATAGCGGACCGAGAGCCGTCGGCGCAAGCGCTCGGGGTGATCGAAGGGGATCTCGTGGACCACCGTGAAGGCCCACATCTGCAGCGCAAAGAGGGCTACGTCGCGCCGCTTGGAGCGGGGCCTAAGGACCGCCAGAGCCGGCGGTCCAAGCGCGCAGGCGGCGATCGTCAGCGGAGCTGGGATCCGCAGGCGACGGCGGGCCAGCGGCAACAGCAGGGCAGCGCCGAGCGCGGCGCCGGCTCCAGAGCGCACCGCGAGGCGAAGCGCTGGAGATGGACGAGATCGCCGCCGCATTAGGGCGGCGAGTATAGGTCGGCCCAGAAGCCCAGGAGCCGCGCCGCGCCGCGCCGCGTGATTAGAATGGCCGCGCTTTGTCGCCCCACTCTCCTGGCACCGACCAGATTGAAACCCTGCTTTGGATCAGCCTGATCGCAGCGGCGATCGTCATTGTCGCGATCAATGCCGCCTTGATCTACGCGGTCCGCCGCTACCGCGCCGAGCGCGGTTCAGAGCCGCGCCAGCTGCGCGGGGGGCGCCGGATCCAGCTCCGCGTCGCCGCCGCGCTGACCGTCTTTGCCGTCGTGATCCTGGCGCTCAGCATCGTCTTCACCGACCGCGCCCAGAGGGTCCCGGCGACCGGCCCAGCGGGGCTGGCCTCGGCCCGCTCGACACCTTTGGTGATCGATGCAACCGGGCGCCAGTGGCTTTGGCGCTACAACTACCCCAACGGGGCATTCTCCTATTACAAACTGGTGGTCCCAGTCGACACCGCGGTCATCTTGAATCTGGCCTCCACCGACGTCGTTCACAGCTGGGACGTGCCCGAACTGGCCGGCAAGCGCGAGGCCGTACCCGGCAAGCAGAATCGGGTCGTATTTCGGGCCGAACAGGAAGGCTCCTACCTCGGTCAGGCGGCGACCCTCTCTGGCCAGTCCTACGCGGCGATGAGGACCGAAGTAGACGTCGTCTCTCCGCAGGCATATGAAACCTTCATCAAACGGCAAAAAGTGGAAGTTCAGGCGGCGCAGAATCGCGTCGAGGGCATGATCAGCTCGGGACACGTGCCGTGAGCTCAAGCCCCCGTCCCGAGCTCGTCGTAGATGGCTATCCGCGCCGGCGCCCACGCTGGATCGAGCTCGCGACCAGCGGCGATCACAAGGACGTGGGCCGAATTCTGATCAGCGCTTCCTGCGGCTTCCTCTTCATTGCGGTGATCGAGATGCTGCTGATGCGCCTGCAGCTGGCGATTCCCGAAAACACCTTCCTGACCCCGGTCACCTTCAACCGGATCCTCTCCTTCTATGGGAGCACCGCGATCTTCCTGTTCGCGCTTCCGCTCAGCTTTGGTCTCTTCTACTACCTGGCGCCGCTTCAGATCGGCGCCCGCGGAACGGCGTTGCCAAGGCTTGGTCAAATCGGCATGTGCCTGTTCGTCGCCGGCGCCACGGTGCTCTACGGAACCCTGCTCTTCACGCCCTCTGAGGCGGGGGTCAATCCACTCGCGCCCTTTTCGGAACTGACCTATCTCCCCAATAACGGCGTCAATGCCTGGGCCAGTGCCGCGGGACTCGTGACCCTGGGCCTCGTCTTCATCGCGATCAACCTGACCGCCACCCTGCGCACGATGCGAGCCCCTGGGATGGTCTGGCGGCGGGTACCGGTGTTCGCCTTCTCGGCGGCGATCTGCTCCTGGTTGATGCTGGTGATCGGGCCGGTGATGCTGGCCGCGGTGGCGATGCTCCTGATCGACCGCAACTTCGGTGGAATATTTTTCGATGGGGCATCGGGCGGCGCCCCGCTTCTGTGGCAGCATTTCAGCTGGATCTTTTTCACCGGCGCCTACATGCTGATTCTGATCACCGCCTTCGGCGCAATCGCCGAGATCATCCCGGTCTTCTCCCGTAAGCCGCTGTTTAACCGTGGTGCGGTGACCGCTTCGCTGGCAGCGGTGGCGGTGATCGGCACCCTGGCCTGGATGCAGAACATGCTAAGCGCGCCGATCGGAATCGGCTGGATGTACTTCGCGATGATCATGTCGCTGGCGCTGATCGTCCCCTTCGGCCTGATCGTCTTCAACCTGATCGCGACGATGTTCGGCGGCACCCTGCGGATGCGGGCACCACTGCTCTTCGCGCTGGGCGCGATCTCGGCGATCTCGATCGGCCTCGCGGCAGAGATCGGCCAATCGATGGTCGCCGCTGCGTGGCTGATTAGCAACACCACCGCGGCCACCGCGGCCACCCATTTCGCCCTGATCGGTGCCGCCGTCTTCGGCGGCTTCGCCGCACTTCACTACTGGTTCCCAAAGATGACCGGGCGCACGATGGGCGAGAACCTGGCCCGCATTTCCTTTTGGACGATGGCGGTGGGAATGTTGCTCGCCTTCGTGCCGCTCATCTTCGCAGGCATCGGCGAGGGGGAGGTTGTCGACGCCTACAAGTACTTCAACGGGACCGGCGTCAACACCGACAACCTGATCGCCTCTATCGGTACCCTGGTTCTCGCGATCGGGATCGTGATCACGCTTTTGAACGCCATCTTCTCCCGCAGCGGCGGCGCCGAGGCCGGCCATGACCCCTGGGGCGGAGAATCACTTGAGTGGCTGACCCTCTCACCGCCGGAGCCGCACAACTTTGATCTGGTCCCCGACGTTCGCAGCCCGCGACCGATGCGCGATATCCGCGCCGCGATCGCCCACCGCAGTGCCCGCACCGAGTCCCCCGCCCGCGAGTCACAGCCGGTAGCCTGACCGGCATGGACGCAGGCGTCGGAGCGCAGACGGTCCCCGCTCCCCAACCGGCTGCCTCCGCAACGCATCGCTCCGCCGCGCTTGGGCTCGCTCGCGACTACCTGACGCTGACCAAGCCAAAGGTCCAGTCGCTGCTCCTCTTCATCACGGTGACGACGATGTATGTGGCCGGTGATCCCTCCCTCGGCCTCGTCTTTCTGACCTGTCTGGGAGGGGCGCTCTCAGCCGGTGGTGCGGGGGCGATCAACCACGCCTTTGACCGCGACATCGACCGCAAGATGTCACGCACAGCGCAGCGACCGGTCGCCGCCGGGCGCATCTCAGCGGCCGCTGCAACCAGCTTCGGCGTGGCCCTGGGCTGCGCCTCGGTTGCCCTCTTGGCACTCGCGGTGAACCCGTTGGCGGCGGCGCTCTCCCTCTCGGGCCTGCTCGGCTACGTCTGCGTATACACACTGTGGCTGAAGCGCTCGACGCCGCAAAACATCGTGATCGGCGGTGCGGCGGGCGCGGTGCCCCCGCTGGTTGCCTGGGCCGCGGTGACCGGTGGGCTGAGCGGCACCGCCCTTTACCTATTTGCGATTGTGTTCTTCTGGACACCCGCCCACTTCTGGGCGCTCTCGCTGCTGATGAAGGATGACTACGCAAAGGCCGGCGTGCCGATGATGCCGGTGGTCCGGGGCGAGGCGGAGACGCGTCGCCAGATCCTGCTCTACACGATCTTGCTTTACGCGGTCACCCAGCTGCCCTTTTGCGCCGGCGCCTTTGGCCTCTCCTACCTGTTTGCATCGATGGCTCTGGGGGCGATCTTCATCTACTGCTCGGTCCAGCTTCTGCGCAGCGCCGAGCGCCGCTGGGCGCTTCGCACCTACCTCTACTCGCTCTCCTATCTGGCGCTGCTCTTTTTGGCGATGGCAGTCGACACCAGGCTCGCCTGATAGAAATCCCGGTCATGGATCGCGAGAGCGCGAGGCGAGGTATGACGGCGGGCCTTTGGGCCGGCGCCCTTGCGGCCGCGGTCTTCGGCCTCTCCTTCATCGTCGCCTTGCTCTACATCGCCTGAGCGAAACCGATGAACGGGCAGCGACAGATCCCCGAGCCAGGCGAATCGATCCAGACGCCGCGGCCCTCCTGGGCGCCCGCATTCTTTGCCGGTGGGATCGCGGCGATGCTCTGCGGGATCTTTGCGAATGGCTTCATCTTCCCCTCCTTCAGCTATCTGATCCTCGGCGCGGTCCTCTCACTCGCAGCCCTGCGCAGCCTGATCCGCGGCGCGATCCGCGACTACTACCGGTTGCCGCGTAAGCAACCGTTGCGCGGCGCCGTGCTGCCGGTTGAAACGATCAGGTCGCCTCGCTGAGGGCCCGCTCGAGAGCTCAGTCCGGGCTCATCGCCGAGGTGGCACCGGCGGCGGTCCAGACGCGAACGATGTCGCGCATCGAGAGCACCCCGACCAACTCGGCGCCCTCAAAGACGACAAGGTGGCGAACTGCGCGGTGTGACATCTCCGCCGCCGCCCGCTCCAGGCTCCAATCCGGCGCCGCGGCGATGACGCTTGCGCTCATATGATCGGCGACCAGCTCCCGATCGGGATCCTCGCCGCCGCCGATCGATTTGAGGATGTCTCGCTCGGTGATGATCCCCGGCGCCGCGGCCTCCTGATCGATGACCAGCGCCGCACCGATTCCCTTGCCGACCATCTGTTCTGCGGCCTCGCGCAGCGTGTGCGCGGGACCGATCGCAAGTACCACCTCCGACATCCCATCCCGTACCTGCATCGGACCCGCTCCTTCCGCGTCGGGGATCGTGCTGATCGCCGCAAAGACTACCCGGTCGGGCCGCCCGCCAAACCGCTTGCATGGCGGCTCTGACATATAGAATCCGGCCCGCCTCGCGCCCCGATGCCCAAGCCTGCCAACCCCACTCGCCTGCTCCTTTGCCTCGCCGCCCTGGCCGCGCTCGCCCTGGCCGCCTCCGGCTGCGGAACCAGCACCGCGGACATCGCCCGCGGGCGGGTTCTGTTCATCCAAAAATGCGGCGTCTGTCACACCCTCGCCCAGGCCGGTACCACCGCCCAGGTTGGCCCCAACCTCGATGATGCATTCGCCGCGGCGAGGGCGGCGGGCGAGGGCGGCGCCACGATCGAAGGTGTGGTCGAGTCCCAGGTTCAGTTCCCCCGTCCCAGCAACGCCGATCCCAATATCTCGATGCCCCATGACGTCGTGACCGGCCAGGACCTCGACGACGTCGCCGCCTACGTCGGTCATTATGCGGGCGTTCCCGGGGCGGCACCGCCGGTGGTCCCCGGCGGCCCGGGCGCCCAGGTCTTCGCCAACAACGGCTGCGGCGGCTGCCACACCCTGGCGGCGGCAAAATCGGGCGGCACCACGGGGCCGGACTTCAACAAAGTTCTGCCCGGCAAGAGCGCGTCGTTCATCAAAGGCTATATCGAACATCCGATCAAGCCGGTGGCCAAGGGCTACCCCACCGGCGTGATGCCGCAAGATTTCGCCACGATCATCAAACCGAAAGAACTCGACGCATTGGTCGAATACCTGATCGCCTCAACCTCCAAGGGCGGATCGAGTAGCGCCAAAGGCAAGGGCGGCTGAGCGCAGCGGCGCAGCGGCCGTTGGCATCATCATCTGGTGATGCGGAACCGACTCAGAAGCCGCTTTGAGATTTCACCGCAGCGCTACGCGCAGGTGACCCTCATCGCCCTCGGCGCGCTGGCGTTGATCGTCCTCACCGGGGCCGGCGTCCGCCTCACCGACTCAGGCCTCGGCTGCCCTGACTGGCCAAAGTGCTACGGACAGCCGGTGCCACCGTTGGAAACCCACGCGGTGATCGAGTGGAGCAACCGGGTGTTGACCGGATTTCTCGGCATCATCGTGATCGCGGCCAGCGTCTTGGCCTTCTTCCGCCAGCCCTATCGCTGGCACCTCGCGCTGTTTGGCGCGCTGCTGCCGCTCGGCGTGATCGCCCAGGCGATCCTCGGCGCCGAGGTGGTCGAGCACCATCTCGCCCCGGGTTTGGTGATGTGCCATTTCCTGCTCTCGATGATGCTCATAGACGCCGCCTTCGCGCTCGCCTGGTGCTCGCGGTATGAGCCCTGGCAGCGGCGGCGCTCCGATGACCGACTCGGGGTTTGGGCGATCCGTGGCCTGATTCCGATCGGCCAGCTGACAATCCTCGCCGGTACGATCGCAACCGGGTCGGGCCCCCACGCTGGCGCCAACGCCGGACAGCTCGTTCCCCGCTTCAGCTTCGAGGGCACCGACACCCTGGAATGGGTCGTGCAGCGACACGCGGCGATCGCGACGGTCTTCGGAGTTGCGGCGATCGGGGTCTGGGCGCTCCTGCACCGGCCCGGGGGCGACCGCCGCGCGCTGCGCCCGCTGAGCTTCCTGATCGGCTTTTTGGCGCTGCAGGGAGTTGTCGGCGCGGTCCAGTGGGAGCTGAAGCTGCCGACCGAGATCGTTTGGATCCACGTCGCCCTGGCGACCTTCACCTGGTTGACGATGCTTTGGACCGTGGCCGTCGCGGGCCGCCTGCAACCGCGCCGAGCGGCCACTAGCTCGCCGGGCCAACTCGACCGCCCCGAGCTGGGCGTCGGTGCCGGGGCCCTCTAGGATCACCGCCCCCGCCCTGGCCTAGGCCAGGGCGATCGCCGCCGGCCAGATGCTCCCATTCTCGCTCTCGATCGCCTTGCTCAGCCTCGTGCAGGCAACCCTGGTCGCGCTGCCCCGCCCACCCGTGGCGCTGGCGGGGGCGCTGCGCAGCCCCTGGTGGGCTCTGGCGCTGCCGATCTCGATCATCGTGGTGATCGCGGCGATCGCCCTTGACTCCGCCTCCGCGCAGGCCCTCACCTACCTGGCGCTTTTCACAGTTCCCCCACTCGGCGCCGCGGCGCTCGCCTTTGTCGTTCGCGACCGCCACGCGATCCTTGCCCTGGCGGTGCCACTGCTGTTTGCGGCGGCCTGGGCCGCGCAGGGATCGCTGCTCGGTGAGGCAGCGGCGCTCTCGTTGTCGGCACTTGCCTGCGTCAGTCTCGGCTGGGCGCTGGCCTGCCTGGTTCCACCCGCCTGGCTGAAGCTGGGGATATACGCGATGGCGGCCGTCGATACCTGGCTGGTCGCATCAAACCTCCTGCAGGGACCAAATGCGGTCCTAAACGCTGCCTCCCCGGGCACCCTGCCACGCCTACAATACGTCTCCTTCGGCACTGCCGTGATGGGCTTTGGCGACCTCTTCATCGCCGCCACGCTGGGGGCGCTGTTGGCCGTCGATCGCCGCCGCCAGCTGCGCGGCGCGGGGCTTGCGATCGCCCTGACCCTCTCCTTTGACCTGCTCTTTTTCTTCGTCGATGAGCTACCGGCGACCGTTCCGATCGCCCTCACCCTGGCGCTCTTGGAGCTGGCGCGACGCCGCTAGCTGCGGGCCCTCAGCCAACGCAGGCCATGGCGCGCCGCGGCGCAGATCAAGAGCAGCCCCCACAATGCACCCAGTAGGGGGCGGGTCAGCAGGGTGAGGGCGATGACCGAGGCCGCAGCCACCGCCACGATCAGCACCCAACGAAAGACGGCCGCCTCGGAGATGCGCATCGAAGCCGCCTGGGGATGCTCGCGCTAGAGGATGTAGACGCTGGTGTAGACGATCAGCCACATGACGTCGACGAAGTGCCAGTAGATGCTGGGGATCTCCACCCCGAGGTGATCCTTGGCATCGGGGCCGAAGTGGCCCCGGAAGGCACGGATCGTGGCGAAGGAGAGGAGCATCAGGCCGACGAAGACGTGGGCGCCGTGCAGACCAGTGAGGCAGTAAAAGATCGAGCCGAAGGAGAGGTCCCGAGCGCTGAAACCGAGATGCACGTACTCGTTTATCTGAATGAACAGGAAGGTGGCGCCGAGCATCCAGGTGAGCAGGAGGCCGAGTTTCATCCCATTGCGATTGCCGCGGCGGATCGACTCCAGCGCGTAGTGGACGGTGAAGCTGGAGGAAACGAGGATCGCGGTATTGACCCCGGCCACCGCCACCGGAAGTTCATAGGGATGCGGCGGCCAAGCGGACGGGTTGACGACGACGCGCAAAAAGAAGTAGGAGGCAAAGAAGGCACCGAAGAGCATCACCTCCGAGACGATGAAGAGAAGGATCCCGAGGGTCTGTCGGTCGATTCGCGAACTCTTGTTTGCCTCGGGGGGTCCGTGGTGCTCCTCGGGGTGGCCGTGGCCCAAGCTGACCGTCGCGCTCTCCATCAGGCCTGATCCCCCTCGGCCACCGCCGCCGCCACCGCCGAGGCCGGCCGGCCGACCTCGAGGTGCTCGACCGGCTTCTCGGTAATCTCGCGCACCCGGCCGATCAGCCCGGCGTCGAGCCAGCGCGATTGCTCGCCGGCGAAAGTTGAGATCAGGATCTCATCGATTCGGTAGTGCTCGATCGCATTTTGGACAGCCTGGAAGGGGTCGGGGCTCATTGGCTGACCGGTGACGTCGACCTCGGCCCGGTAGAGCTCGGCCATCGTCGCGGCGAGGTCAGCGACGACCTCTGACTTGGCGGCGTCCTCAGAGCGCGGACAGATGATCGTGTAGCGGTGCGGGCGCTCGGCGGCGCGCTCCTTGAGCCGACCGAGCAGATCGGGAGTCGCCACCGTCTTGGTGGCGACAACGAGCGTGTGGATGACGTCCCAGCGCACCGAGTCATCCTCGATCCGCACCGGGATGTGGGTGAGCGTGGTCTCGGGTTCAAAGCGCGACCGCGCCCACTCGACCAGATCCTTGCGTGTCAGCCCGAAGCGGGTTCCACTCCGGCACGAGAGCAGGACCTCGCCGGGCTGATGAGCGCGAACCGCATCATCGAGGGCGAGCGCGGGATCGGGGTCCATCACCTCGCCGACCGAGCCGATCCCGAACTCCGCCAGGACCGCCATCGTCACCTCAACCCTCGCCCGGGCCGCATCGTGCAGTTCGCCGGAGTCAATCAGCTGCCCCACCGCGGGCTGGTTTTGGGGAGCCGCCACGGCAACCGCGGGAACCCCCCCGGCGCGCTCGCGCACGGCCGCCAAAAGCTTCCGTCCCCCCGCCACCTCGTTTAGAAAGATCAGCAGCGGCCGAGCCTCGCTGGCGTCGCTCATGCGCTTCCCACCACGCTCGGCGCCACCGTGGGCACCTCGGCCCCCTCCCCGGCCATGATCGCGTGGCGGGCGCCGGGCACCCCGTACTCATAGGGCCCGCCGACGACGCGCGGAATCTCGTCGAAGTTATAGATCGGCGGCGGCGAGGAGACCTGCCACTCGATCGAGTTCGCCCGCCAGGGATTCGCCGAGGCGCGCGGGCCGAAGCGCCAGCTGACGATCATGTTGTAGAGGAAGACCAGCTGGACAGCGCCCAAGATGAACGCAAAGACACTGATCATCAGGTTCCAGTCGGCAAACTGGGCGGCGTAGCTGGCAACGCGGCGCGGCATTCCGTCCATGCCGATCCAGTGCATCGGCAAAAACGTCCCCCAGGTCCCGATCAGCGTCCCCCAGAAGTGGACCCGACCAAGCTTCTCGTCATACATCCGCCCGGTCATCTTCGGGAACCAGTGATAGATGCCGGCAAATATCGTGAAGACCGAGCCCCCGAACAGGACGAAGTGGATGTGGGCGACGATGAAGTAGGTCTGGGAGACGTGGATGTCGATCGGCACCATGCCCAGCATCACGCCGCTGATCCCGCCCACCGTGAAGGTGACGATGAAGGCGAGCGCAAATAACATCGAGGTCGAGTAGGTGTGGATTTTGCCGAAGTAAAGCGTGCCTAACCAGGAGAAGATCTTGATCCCGGTCGGCACCGCGATCAAAAGGGTGGTGAACATCATCGGCACCCGCAGCCAGCTGAACATCCCGGCGACGAACATGTGGTGGGCCCAGACTGAGTAGCTGAGCACGACGATACCCAGTAGCGCCAGCGCCATTAATCGGTAGCCGAAAATTGGCTTTCGGGCATGGGTAGAGATCACCTCGGAGATGATTCCGAAGCCGGGTAACATCATGATGTAGACCGCCGGGTGCGAGTAGAACCAAAAGATGTGCTGGTAGCTGATCACGTCGCCACCACCGGTGAACTGGAAGAAGTTGGTGTGCAGGAGGCGGTCGAAGAGGACCATGAACTGCACGCCGGCGATAAACGGGGTCGCGGCGACGACGAGCAGCGAGGTCGAGAGGTTGGCCCAGACGAGAAGCGGCATCCGCCAGAAGTTCATTCCCGGAGCGCGCATCGTGATGATCGTGACCAAGAAGTTGAGCGCGGTTGCGATCGAGGAGGCGCCGGCGAACTGCACGCCGAGGTTGAAGAACGACTGTCCCAGCGGCGCCCCCGTGGAGAGCGGCGCGTAACCGGTCCAGCCCGCGTCAAAGCCGCCGCCGGGCGCCAGGAAGCTGCCGACGAACAGCAGCCCCGCGATCGGCAGCATCCAGAAGCTGAGCGCGTTTAGGCGCGGGAAGGCCATGTCGGGTGCGCCGATCATCAGCGGCAAGACGTAGTTGGCGATCCCGGCAAAGACCGGAATCACGAAGACGAAGATCATCAGCGCCGCGTGAACAGAGAAGAGGCTGTTGTAGGTACCCGGGTCGACGATTTCGTTGCCCGGCTGGGCGAGCTGGGCTCGGATCAGCATCGCCAGGGCGCCGCCGACGAAGAAGAAAAAGAAGGTGGTGCAGATGTACTGGATCCCGATCACCTTGTGATCGGTGTTGAAGCGGAAGTAATCACGCCAGCTCTTGGCGCCGTGCTGGGAATGGTCCTCGGGAATCGTCGGCATTCCGATCGCCCAACGCAGCCAGTAATCAAAGCAGCCAAAACCAGCCAAAAAGCCCAGCGGAGTGGTGATCAGCGGCACGATCACCTGCGGGTAGCCGTTCTGGGCGGTCTGATAGATCGGCAATCCCGAGATCGCCCGCAACGAGACCACCAGGCCGAAGCCGAAGGCACCGGCCGCCACCGCACCCAGCGCCCCACGAATCCACCCCGGCCGCTTGATTGCACTCGCCATCAGATCGCCTCCATTATGCCCCTCCTGCCGCTAACGGCGGGGGGTTGGTTTCGGTGTCCTGCCTGATCGATTCCTGATAGGGCGGAGGCACCTTCTCCTTCAGTCCCGTCACCCAGGCTCGGAAGCGGGCTGGGGACTCGACCACGACTTTGGCCCGCATCGTGGAGTGCCCGAAACCGCACAGCTGGGTGCAGATCACCTGGTAGGTCCCGATCCGGTCCGGGGTGATGACGGCGGTGGTCGTGATCCCGGGAACGTTGTCTTTCTTGATCCGCCACTCTGGCACCCAGAAGGAATGGATCACGTCTTGGGAGTGCATCCTGAAGATGATCTGGCGATTGACCGGCACCCGCAGTTCACCCGGTGACCAGACGTCGCCTTTACCGGGGTAGCCGAAGCTCCAAGCGTACTGCTGGGAGAAGACATCGACGGTCATCGGGTTCTTGCCGATCGTTTCGATTTCGTTTAGAACTTTCCAGCTGTAGGCACCGCCGAAGAGGACGATGATCGTCGGGATCACGGTCCAGGCGATCTCCAGCCGGGTGTTGCCGTGGATCGGCTCACCGTCGGATTCATCACCCGGCTTGACCCGAAACCGGATCAGCGCATAGGCGAGCATCACGACGACGAGCGAGAAGACCACCGAGGAGAGAACGATCATGATGTTCAACAGATCGTCGATCTTGGGCGCCGCGGTCGAGGCCTCAACGCCATTCCAGTTGATCGAGAGCATCACCGCCGAGATCGCCGTGGCCAAGACGAGGGTCGCAGCAAGCATCTTGACTATCGGCAGGCGGCCGTACATAGGGCGGCGGGCATTCTATTGAAGCGGCGGCGGGACGCCCTTCAGCCCAAATGACGCTCGCCACTAGCTATGGCGCCGGCCCGAGCTCGCTCAACCTGCCCGCCGAAGCGGCGAGGACGCGCTCGGCGACGCTCCCCCAGCTCCACAGTCGGGCGACGGTTTCCACCAGCGCCGCCCGCGCCAGCCCGCGGCGCTCCTGGGGCAACTCAAGCCAGCCCCGAAGGCGGACGGCGATCGCCTCAACCGCCCCCGTACCGACCGGAAACGACGTCAATGCGCCCAACTCTGCGCCCAGCGCCGGCGCCAACGCCCGCGCGACCTCGTGCATCCCGGAGTGATCGGCGGAGATCGGCAAAGCCCCGCAGGCTGCCGCCTCCACCGCGACCATCCCGAAGGCCTCGGGGAAGGTGCTGGGCATGACCAGCGCCTCGGCTTCGGGTAGGAGGTCGGCAACCTGATTGTGCTCAAGGCGGCCGATGAACTCAACCGATCCCGCCGCCCCCCGCGCCGCGCTGGCGTAGTTGCTCGGCGGGTCGGCGAGGAACTGCGCGAGGATCGAGAGCGGCGCCGCGACGCCGCCCTCAAGCCCCCGCCCCAAGGCCGCCACCGCGCGGGCCTCCTGCAGGTCACCGCGCTCCAGGGCGCCGAGCAGCCTCCTAAGCCCCTCTTCATACTCCCCAAATCCGGCGATCCGCAAGCGAGCATCGGGGTGGGCGGCGTGAACGAGGGGCCAGGCGGCGAGCAGCAGGTCAACGCCCTTGGAGACGATTAACTTACCGACGAAGACGACCAGGGGAGCTCGGACGGCGCCTGGCCGCGGCCGGAACTCCGCAACATCGACCCCGGGTGGGCCCAGCCCGGTCTTGGCCCTAAGGTCCTCCAACTCAGGCAGCGCTGCCCAGAGCGACTCCGCCGTGTGGCGGGATCCGACCAGGACTCCCGCGGCGGCCCTCATGCCCTCGCGGGCGTAGGGCAAAAAACGCGGATTTGGCTTCACCGTGTACTCCAGGGCGGAGCCGTGGATCTTGGCCGCGAAGGGCCCGAACTCGGCGCGGGCGAGGATCGCCGGCCCCATGATCAGATGATTGGCGAGGGCCGCGTCGACCCCACCGAGGCCCTCGACTAGCGCCCGCACCGCCTCGACATTGGCCGCCAGGTAGCTGGCGAGCTCGGCCTCGCTTAGCTCCGGGAAAGCCTTCACCTCAAAGCCCGGATAGGGATCCTTGACGTAGACGGGCAAAAGCGGCCCGATCTCGGGATTGTGGATCTGCACGCCCCTCAACCTCGTCTCGCGATCCTGGCAGAGCAGGTGAACCTCATGGCCTTTCTCGGCCAGCGCCTCGGCGAGGCGGGCGTTATAGATATTGCTGCCGGTACCGCGCAGCATGTAGCCGTGGAAAATCAGGATCTTCATCGTGCGCACCTTCCTTCCCCGCGCTGCTCGGTCGCGCTCGATTGGAATCGGCCCCGCTGACTCAGGGATCGTTGTGCATTATTGTGAGGGCGTGAACTCCAGGCAGCTCTACCGTCTCCGGGCCCCGGCCTCAGGTCGCGAGGCGCTTGCCTACGCGCAGCCGGGAACCGTCTACGTCGACCGCGAGACCGGCGAGGAGATGGAGCCGGTGGCGATGGTGCTGCCACTGGCGCCCTCGGCCTCAGCCCTACCGCGCAGCCCCGAGAACCTGCGCGCCTGCCGCCGCTGCGATCAGCTGATCGGACTCGACGTCAGTGACTGCCCCTACTGCGGCCTGCGCCAGGAGGCACTTGCCGAGGGACCCTGAGCGCCCTAGGGCTTTTTCACCTCGGTGGCGGTATAGAGCAGGCGGGCATTTGAGTAGTAGCAGCCGTAGGTCTTCGTCTTGCCGGTGACCTGCTGGGGATGGCCGTCTTTGATGTCGTTTTTTGAGGTGCAGTGGCGGGGCAGGCGACTGCCGCGCCAGGTTTCATTTGACGCCACGTTGAAGGCAAACATCGGCGCCCAGGTGGGAACCGTCAGCGCCACCGTCTGACCGGCGAGAACAGTGAGCGGGCGTTCGAGCGCAAAGATCACGGTGCTGCCGAAATATTGATTCAGCACCTCGACCGGGCCCTGGCGAACCAGGGTGTACTGCGGTGGGCTGGCGGACCTGACCTGGCGCAGGATGCTGATCCTCGCCTCGGCGGGCTGGCCGAGAAATTCGTCGAAGAACCCGACCTCGTTGGTGGTGGTCGCGGAGGTCTTGGTCGAGGGGCGCGAGAGGGTGATCGACCAGGCGACGACCTTGCCTTCGAACGGCGCCACGTAGGGTTTTGCCACCCCATCGGCCAGCGTCTGAAAGCCCGTGATGTGGCCCTCAACCCGACAGGGCGTGATCGCCACGTTGTTGACGATCTTGCCGGGGCAAGACGGGGCCGGAGTGCTCGCCGTCTGGCCGAGGACGATCACCCGCGCCGGCGCCGAGGCGGCGGCCCCCGGCCAGCCGATCATGGATACGGCGGCGAGCAGGCAGGCTCCGAGCGCAGCGGCTACCAGCGCACGCGTTCGCTCGGATCGGCATTTGGCAGGATCGAAGGCCATCGACTTCTAGGCAACACGGGCCAAGAGCCCCGGTTGCGGCCCGGATTGTGCCGCTCCCGCCGGGGAAATGCACCCAAGCATCGCTTTGTGCACGATCCCGGCCATCCCGCCTCTGTAGGCTTGGGCGGCCAGATGGAGGCCTCAAAACGTGCAGATGAGTTCGTCCCGGCCGGGCTCGCCTCCCTCGGAATCGAAGCCGATGAGGTCGAGCTGGCGGTAATGGCCGCCGCCCACCAGCTCTTCTGGCCGCCGATCCTCGAGCTGTTGGCGCTCGACACAACCGTCGCTGCACCCGAACGCTACCCCGACCTCTCCAAGCCGCCCCCGAGCTCGTGAGCGGCCTCGACCTGGGCCTGGCCAAGCAGGCGGCGGCGATCGCCGCCGGCGACCTCGACCCCGACGAGCTGCTCGATGCCGCCTTGGCGCGGATCGAGCAGCGAAACCCGGCGATAAACGCAGTGGTTGAGACCTTCCCCGAGCGCTCGCGTGAAATGCTGAAAGCAGCGCCGCGGGGGGCGCTGTTTGGAGTCCCGGTGGTGATCAAGGACGAGTGGCCGCTGCCCTGGCGTGCCCAGCGCTTCGGCGCGGCCGAGATGTTTTCCCCAACCGGCCCCGCCGAATCGGGTCCCTATCGGGCCCTGCGGGACTGCGGTGCCGTGATAGTCGGAGTCGCCAACATGCACGAGCTGGGCTCAAGCAGCACCGGCAACTTCTCCGTCTACGGCGCCGCCCACAACCCCTGGGATCTGGAGCGCTGCCCGGGCGGATCATCATCGGGCCCTGCCGCCGCGGTCGCCTCACGCCTCGTCGCGGGAGCGGTCGGCGCCGATGGAATCGGCTCAATCCGCTTTCCCGCCGCCTACTGCGGGTTGACCGGACTGAAGCCGACCTTCGGTCGCGCGGCGATGGCAGGGCACCATATGGCAGCGGTCTCGTCGACGATCGTCTCCGGGCCGCTTTGCGCCGACGCCGGTGACTGCCGCCTGTTGGGATCGGTCCTCTACGGCGAGGAGCTGCGCGCTGGGGAGCCGCCGGCGCTGCGGATCGGCGTGGTCCGAGACTCGGTTTCTGAGGACGTCAGCGCCGAGGTGGGTGAGGCCTGTGGGGAGGCGATCGAGGCGCTGCGGCAGGCGAGCGGAGGAATCGTCCGAGAGATCTCACTTCCCGACATCGAGGTGGCGGCGCTGGCGACGGTTCTGATCGCCAACACAGAGGCCCTGGGGAACGTCTCGCCCCAGCGACTGAACCACCTGCACCCTGACCTCAGCCCCGTGAACCGAGGCTTCATCAAGTACCGGATGCTCCTACCGGCGGCGGCCAGCGTCAAGGCATACCGAGTGCGTGACGTGATGCGAAGGCGGCTGCTAGGCGCCTTCGCCGAGGTCGATCTGATTGCCTGGCCGACCGTGCCCGCGGTCGCGCCACCGCTGCAGGCGCCGCTGGTCGAGCTGCCCTCGGGCACCCTCAGCGCCGACCAGGCAAACGTGCGCGGAGCCGGGTTGGCAAACCTGACCGGCATCCCCTCGATCAGCCTGCCGGTCGGCCTCGGCGCGGGGGATCTGCCAATTGGGCTGCAACTGCAGGCGCCGTGGGGGCGCGACGAGCTCCTCCTAGACGCCGCCGAGGCACTCGAGCGAGCCAACGGGCGAATCTGGGTGGAGGCGCTTCCGCCGCTGGCGCGAACCGCGCCGATCGACGCCTGATGGCGGCGATCGAGGTCGAGGGCCTGCAGCGCAGCTTCGATGACGTCCTCGCGGTGCGCGGCGTCGACCTCGAGGTCAAAGACGGCGCGATCTTCGGATTCCTCGGTCCCAACGGCGCCGGCAAGACGACCACGGTGCGGATGCTCACCACACTCCTACTGCCGACCGGCGGCCGCGCCACCGTCGCCGGACACGATGTGGTCAAGGAGGCGCGAGCGGTGCGGGCGACAATCGGTGTCGCTTTGCAGGAGGCGGCGCTTGACCCCCTGATGACCGGCCGCGAGCTGATCCGCCTGCAGGCAACGCTGCAGGGCCTCCCAGCCGCCGAGGGCAAGCGCCGCGCCGATGATCTGCTCGAACGGGTCGACCTCGCCGCCGCCGCGGACCGACGGGTCGGCTCTTATTCGGGCGGGATGCAGCGCCGGCTCGATCTCGCCGCGGCGCTGGTGCACGAACCCCGCGTTCTCTTTCTCGATGAGCCGACCACCGGCCTTGATCCGGTCAGTCGCAAAACCATCTGGGAGGAGGTTCGGGGCCTAAACGAGGAGGGGACCACCGTCTTTCTCACCACCCAGTACCTGGAGGAGGCCGATCAGCTGGCCGAAAACGTCGCGATCATCGACGCCGGCATGATCGTCGCCGAAGGCACGCCGGCGTCGCTTAAGGCCGAGGTTGGCCACCCCCACGTGCAGCTCCAGCTGGCCGAGGGCTCGGTGGCCGCCGCCGCGGAGATTTGCGCCCGGATCGGGGCGCTGCTACCCCCCAGGGACCAAAACGAGGTCTTAGTCGAGGTCGAACACGGCGCCGCTGACATCCCGCGCCTGGTGTTGGCGCTCGATGAAGCCGGGATCGAGGTCGAGTCGCTGGAGCTGGTCCGCCCGACGCTCGACGATGTCTTCGTCGAGAAGACCGGCTACCACCTCGGCAGCGAGGAAGCCGGCAAGGCCGAGGCGGTCGAGGCTTGAGCGGCGCCGCCCAGGCACTCCGCCCCTCTCCTTTGCCGCGGGAATCCGCGGCCCCCGTCCGACCCCGGCTCGGCCTGATTACGAACCTGAGGGTGATCAGGGCGCTGGGCATGCGCTCGATCCGCCAAACCTTTCGCCGTCCCCAGCTCGCCTCGCCGATCATCGTCTTTCCAACTCTCTTGTTGGCGATCCAAACCGGCGGCGCCGGCGCCGCGGTCCACCTTCCTGGATTTCCGCCGGTCCAAAGCTTTCTGCAATTCATGCTCGCCGGAGCGATGATGCAGTCGCTGATGCTGGCCGGAAACAGCGGCGGCATCGCCCTCGCGGTAGACATTGAGATCGGCTTCACGGACCGCCTCTTCTCGGCCCCGATCCCGCGTTTTACGATCGTCTTGGGGCGCCTCGCCGGCACCGCGGCGCTGGGGTTGCTATCGGCACTTTGGTTTTTGGCGATCGGGCTGATCTTCGGCGCTGAAATCCAGGGTGGGATCGGCGGCGCGGCGATCGCCGTTTCATTGGTCACGGCAGCGGCGCTGGCGGTGGGTGGAATCGTCGCGGCGATTGCGCTCAGAACCGGCAGCGCCAGCGTCGTTCAGGGGTTGTTTCCACTCGTCCTCGTGGTCCTCTTCCTGTCATCGGCCTTCTTCCCGGAGAGCCTGATGATCCAACCGGCGCGTGCGATCGCCGAATACAACCCGCTGAGCCTCGTCGTCAACGGCATTCGCAATCCGATGATCGCCGGAATCAGCGCCACCGAAACGCTCGCCGCGGCGGCGACGATACTCGGCATCGCCGTCCTGGGGCTCTTGCTCAGCGCCGGGGCACTGCGCCACCGGCTGAGGGTCGGCTGATGGACGCCGCCCCCGCGATGGCGCCCTGGCGAAGCAACCTGGCGACGATCGCGGCGCTGGTGACGCGGGCCAAGAACGAGCTGCTGCGGGTGCCGGGGGCGGCGATCCCCGGCGTCTTGGCTCCGACAATCTTCTTCCTCGGACTAAATGGAGTCTTCGGCGCGCTGACCCACCTCAAAGGCTTCACCACGGGCAGCTATGAGAGCTACATCGTCCCGGTCAGCATGCTTCAGGGAGCGGGCTTCACGGGTGCCGCGGCGGGCGTCAACCTGGCCCGAGACATCGAGCAGGGCTGGCTTGATCGCCTCCTCGTCTCACCGGCGCCGCGCTGGGTATTGCTGGCGGGAACTGTCGTTGCGGCCAGCGCTCGTTCGCTTATCCCGGCGACCTTCGTCTTCGCTGTGGCCCTCGTCCTGGGGGCGAACTTCCCGGGAATCGACGGCCTCCTGATCACCTACTTCATGGTCGCCTCGATGGCCGCCGTCGCGGCCTGCTGGGGCTCGATGCTGGCGCTGCGCTTCAAGAGCCAATCGGCGGCTCCCCTGATGCAGGCCGGGACGATGGCGGTGATCCTAACCACCACCGCCTACGCGCCGCTCCTCCTCCTGCAGGGCTGGCTGCAAGACGTCGCCCGGGTCAATCCGGTCACCCAGGTGATCGAAGCGGCGCGGCAGGGCTTTCTCGGCGGCGTCAGCTGGGCGGAAACCTGGCCGGGCCTTCTCGCGCTGGCGGGCATGGGCGCGATCCTCGGGACCCTCGCCCTGCGCGAGATGCGCCGCACGGCGCTCTGATCGGCGGGGGGCTGGAGTGGCAGACCGAAGCGGCGGGGCGGGACCTTGGCGGGACTGAGCGCTGCGCCAGGCGCCGAGGTGATCGAGACCGCCGCCCGCGTCTTGGACCGAAACTGGCTGGCGGGCGAGCGGCTCGGAGTGCCGTTTGCCTACACCCGCCCCAGCCCGAACCGCTACCCGTGGCAGTGGTATTGGGACTCCTGTTTTGCGGCGATCGTGTGGCGGCGATTTGACCGGCGCCGGGCGCGGGCCGAGCTTGAGACGCTGCTCGCCGCGCAGCGCTCGGACGGCTTCCTCGGCCACACGATCTTTTGGGAGAGGCCGGTTTCGCTCGGCCGCTTGCTCTTTTACAACGTCGCCTCCCGCGACGCCCTTCAGACTGAGACGATCCAACCACCGCTTCTGGCCTGGGCCTGGGCGATCGCCGTCGGTGACCCGGCTGCCGAGCCACGGATCGCGGCCCACCTGGATTGGCTGGCGAGCAACCGCGACCTCGAGGGGGACGGGCTGCTTTGGATCGTGCAGCCCGATGAGTCCGGGCTGGATGCCTCGCCCAAGTTCGACCCGGTCTGGGGTCGGCGCGCCAACGGACGGATCGGCTTTCCGGCGCTGGTCAGGCGCAATCGTCGACTCGGCTTCAACGCGCGAAGGATCGCTTCCCGGGGGGGGCCGCTCCTCTGCGAGACGCTGGTCAACACGATGTGGTCGCTATCGCTGCAGGCCCATGGTCGGCCCTCGCCGACCGCGGCGTTGATCGAGCGCCTCTGGGATGAGCGCCGCGGGCTCTTCCTCGACGAGGTCCGCCCGGGCGGGGCGCGACCGCAGGTGATCACCTGGGCCGGGCTCTCCCCGCTCTGCCTTCCCGACCTGCCCGATGAGATCGGCCGCCGCCTGATCGAGCAGCACCTTCTAAACGACGGCGAGTTCGCCACCGCCGTCGCTCCGCCCTCGGTCGCGATCTGTGAGCCGAGCTATCAGCCCGGCGGCGGCCGCGGTCCGATTCGGCGCTACTGGCGAGGACCGACCTGGATCAATTCCGCCTGGATGGTATGGATCGGGCTGCGCCGACTGGGCTATCAGCGCGAGGCGGCGCAGCTGGTCAGTGGCCTGCTCGCCGCGGTGCGTCGCGAAGGCCTGCGTGAGTATTACGACCCGCGCAGCGGCCGCGGCCTGGGGGCCGAGAGTTTTGCCTGGTCGGCGCTGATCGCCGAGATGGCCGACCCCGACCCCCGGGTCGAGACCAGCTATTTGTAGCGATAGGTGATCCGACCGCGGTCGAGATCGTATGGGGAGAGCTCGATCTTGACCCGGTCGCCGGGCAGGATGCGGATGTAGTGGCGGCGCATCTTGCCCGAGATGTGCCCGAGCACATCGTGGCCGTTATCGAGTTTGACCCGAAACATCGTGTTGGGGAGGGCCTCGGTGATCTCGCCCTCCATTTCGATCTTTTCCTCTTTGGACATGCGGCGGCAGCGTAGCGGACCCGATCGCCCCCAGCTCAACCGCGCAGCGCGCGGGCGTGGGCCACCGCTTGGGAGCGGGTGCTGACCTCGCCGCAGTAGCGCGCGGCGTCGAGCTCGGCCAACAGCTCACCGAGCTCGGGCCCGGGCTCGATTCCGAGCTCCGCCGCCAGCTCGTCACCGCGCAGCAGCGGCGGGGGGCGATCGCGGCGCCACTCAAGCGCCGCGGCGATCATCACCTGAGCCAGCGAAAGGTGCGCCTCGATCGCCTTCTCGCTGGCCAGCGCGCCGCTGCCCCGAGCAGAGAGGCGGTCGGCGATCGTGAGCAGGGTGACGTCCACGGCGACTGGATCGGTGGCGCGGAGGTACTCATAGACCCTTCGCCGCGGCAGCGGTACCTCGTGCACCAAAAACCCCAGTCGCAGGTGGTGAAGGGTCAGCTCCTGCAAGTGCTCGGTCAGGCGGCGACTGGCGCGCAGTCTCGAGCAAAGGGAGGCGAGCATCTCAGCGCCGTCGCGATCGTGTCCGATGAAGGTGACGTGGCCGCCGCGCTCGGCCCGGGTGCGCGGCTTGCCGATGTCGTGAAGGAGAGCACCGAAGCGAAGCGCCGTCGCACGGCTAATCTGATCGGCGAGCGGCTCGGCGAGCAGCTCCCTGACCTCGGCCGCGCGCTCGCCGGCAAAGCGGCCCAGATCGGACTCCACTTCAAGCGTGTGCTCGAGCACCGCCATGGTGTGGTCGTATACGTCGAGATGGTGGTTGGGGCCCTGTTTGACTCCACGCAGCTCCCACACCTCGGGCAACAACACCGCGCCGATCCCCAACTGCTCGAGCAGTTGCAAACCACGTATCGGCGCCGGACCGCCGATCAGCGCCCGCAGCTCGCCGAGCTGTCGCTCCCCGGCGGCCTCGGCGGCGAGGGCGGCCGCGGCGCGGGCGAGCGAGACGGTCTCCGGCGCAATCGCGAGGTCGAGCTCCGCCGCCAGCCGTGCCGCGCGCAGCAGCCGCAGGGGATCCGCGACAAAGCTGCGGGGACCGACCGCGCGCAGCAGCCCTTGATCGAGATCGGCCAGGCCCCCGTGAGGGTCGATCAGCGCGCCGCCGGTGAGTGGCGCCGCAATCGCCCCGACCGTGAAGTCGCGCTCGCCGAGGTCTGCCTCGATCGTCTCGCCGCGCAGCGCGGTGGCGTCGATCTGCCAGGAGTGATCATCTGCGGTGGCCCGCCAGCTGCCAAACTCGGCCGAAAGCTCAAAGGCATGACCACCACCCTCGCGCGCGATCGCCCTCGCACAAGCGCCGGGGTCGGCCGTGACGGCAAGGTCGAGGTCGCTGATGGCCCGCTCAAGCGCTGCATCGCGGAGCGCCCCGCCGACGATCCAGGCCGGTCCTTGGGCGATCAACGCGCGCCGCGCCAGAGCGACCGGATCCGCCGCCCCGAGCCGCTCGAGCAGGCTCACGCTGCTTCCCGCGGAACCCGGGCTGAGATCGCGCAGGTGACCTCGTAGTTGATCGTTGCGAGCCTCGCGGCGATCTCCTCGGCGAGAATCCTCTGATCGCCCTGGGCCCCGATCAGCACGGCCTCCTGACCGGGCTCGACCTCGCGAGTCGGCCCCAGGTCGACGGTCAGGTTATCCATCGAGACGGTGCCGACCAACGGATAGCGGCGGCCGCCGATCAGAAGCTCGGCGTTGTTTGAGAGGCCGCGCCGCACCCCGTCGCCGTAGCCAAGTGGCAACACCCCAACCCAGGTATCGACCGGGGCCCGCCAGCTGCGCCCATATCCGGCGCTGGTGCCGGCGGCAAAGCGCTTCACATCGGCGACGTAGGATCGCAGCGATAGCGCCGGGATCAGCCCGCGCTCGGCCGGGTCAACCTGGAACGGATCGAGCCCGTAGATGGCAACCCCACAGCGCGCCATATCGAAGTGAGCACGGCGCTCGCGAAACACGGCGGCGCTATTGGCAGCGTGGACGGTAAGTTCGGGGAACTCCGAGCGCAGCTCGGAGGCGAGCGCGCTGAAGTCCGAGAGCTGGTGCTCAAAGAAGTCCGACTCGGGCTCATCGGCGGTCGCGAAATGCGTCCAGAGACCGACCAGCTCCAGATTGGGGTCCGCGGCGCTGGCGCGGGCCAGCTCCAAAACCTCGCCCCGGTCGGAGTTGCCGAGTCGCCCCATCCCGCTGTCGTACTTGACGTGGACCCGAGCGGGACGACCCTGGGCGCGGGCGCGGGCCGAGAGCACGCGGCGAAACCCCTCGCGCCAGACCGCGATCTCCGATCCAGCGGCGAGCGCCACGTCAACCTCCTCGGGGCTGAGCGCCCCCATCGTCAGGAGCGGCACGTCTCCGAAGCGCTCGCCGATCCGGGCGGCCTCGCTGGCGGTGGCCACCGCCAGCCGCTCGGCGCCTCCTGCCAGCGCCGCGGAGGCACAGTCCTCGGCACCGTGGCCGTAGCCATCTGCCTTGATGACCGCGCAAAGCTCGGCGCCGGGGTCAAGCGTCTGCCTTAACCGCACGCAATTTGCCCGCACCGCGGCGAGATCGATCCGGGCGAGCGCCCGCGCCACGATCAGCCGAACCGCCGCGCGGCCTGCGCGTCGGTCCGGGTCAGGGTCGCGGCGAGGTAGACCGCGCCCCGCTCGGCGCCTTCACCGCCCGGCGCGGCAGCGGGGCTAATCGGCGCCCTGCCCAAACGCCCCCCCAACCTCTCGATCGATCCGATCGGGTGGAGGCGGCCAATCTGCTTTCGGAGAGAGGACCACCGCAGCGCAGAGCGCGGCCCCGCTGGGATCAATTCCGACCGATGGCGCGGCCGCCTCAGGCCGGCGTCGACGAGGCTGGAGGGCGGCGGCTTGGCGCTGGTCTGCGCGGCGGCCTTCACGGCTCAGCGAGGAGCGATGCTCTGGCTGAGATCGCCGCCGGGATTTGATCTAAGGCCACTGCGGGCGAGATTATTGGACCGGCGCGCCGGCCCGCATCGCCGCCGGGATCGCGTCGATGACGTCGCTCGCGATCACCGACTCTGCGGCGCCGATCACCCGCGCCGCCCCCCGCCCGGCCCGGGCGTGGACATAGACCGCCGCGCAGGCTGCGGCAAATGGTTCAAGGCCGCGGGCGAGCAGGGCCGCGGTGATCCCCGCGAGCACATCGCCGGTGCCGGCGGTGGCCAGCGCCGGCGCGGCAAGGGCATTAACGGCGATCCGCTCACCGTCGGTGATGATCGTGTCATCACCCTTCAACACGACGATCGCCTCGGCTTTGGAGGCAGCCTCGCGAGCGGCGCCCAGACGATGGGCTGAGATCTCCTCGGCGGGGCGCCCCAGCAGCCGTCCCAGCTCGCCGGCGTGGGGGGTGAGCACGGTCGGCGCCTGGCGGGCGGCGATCCGCTGCGATTGCCCGGCGAATGCGTTCAGTCCGTCGGCATCGATTACCAGCGCCGTCTCGATCGCCTCAGCCGCCTCACGCGCCAGCTCAAGCGCAGCCGGACTCCGTCCCAGGCCCGGTCCTAGCACCCCCGCCGCGGCGCGCTTGAAGGCGGCCAGCAGGGTCTGCAAAGAGGCCGGCGCCAGGGCGCCGTCGCCACCGCTACAACCGACCGACATCACCTCGGGCTGACCCTGCTCAAAAACCGCCTCCAGCTCCGCCGGTATGACAACTGTCGCGTATCCAGCACCGGCTCGAATTGCCGCCAGCGAGGACATCCGCACCGCTCCGCTCAGTCCCCTGGAGCCACCGGCGATCGCCACCTGACCGGAGGTGAACTTGGTCGAGCGCGCGCCGCGCCGCGGTGCCAGCTCCAGCACGCCGGGGCCGATCGTCCCGGCGATCGGCGCCCCTGGGCCACGATCTGGAATTCCGATCGGGGCGATCCGAAGCTCTCCGGTATCCCACTTTCCGGGTGCGATCAGCTGCCCCAGCTTGGCGGCGTGAAAGCTCACCGTTTGCCGGGCCCCGACCGCGACTCCACCGATCTCACCGTTTGAGGCATCGATCCCCGAGGCGATGTCGCAGGCCACCACCGGCGCCCCGGCGCCGTTGATCGCATCGATTGCCGCCGCCGCGGGCTGGCGCGGCGAACCGGCGAAACCGGTGCCAAAGATCGCATCGACGATCGCCCCCGAGCCCGCCAAGCGCTGCGCCAAGCGATCGCCGACCTGCTCTGCCGAAAAGCGGGCGAGGTTGGCGCTCGCATCGCCGCTCAGCTCCGATCCCGGCCAAAGCAGCAGCGCCTCAACCTGGTAGCCGAGCTCCGCCAAAAGGCGGGCCGCGACGAGCCCGTCCCCGGCGTTATTTCCCTTTCCACAGACAACCCGCACCGGGCCCTGCGGCGCCAGCTCGGCGACCGCCTCGGCGACCGCCTGCCCCGCTGCCTCCATCAGCGCCAGCGAGGCGATCCCCTGCTCCTCGATCGCCCAGCGATCGAGGGCCCGCATCCCTGCAGCGTCATAGATCGGCTGACACCAGCTATCCACCGACCCAGACTAAACCGGCTTCGCTTCGATTAGGGCCCCGGGTCAATCGGCCCAGGGCGGCGCTGCGCGCCGCACTGGGCTTCAATTCGCGATCGCGATCGCGGCGGCGAAATCGCGCGAGTGGGTCAAGGAAATCTCCACGCTCTTGCCCGCCGCGGCGCGCCTCGGTGCACCACTCAGCCGCACCCGGGGTGGCGCACCGTCGAGCACCTCGATCTGGGCGAGGCCGAATCCGCTCGAGATCCCCAGCGCCTTGATCACCGCCTCCTTGGCCGCGAAGCGGGCCGCGAGGTGGCGTCCCGGGCGGTTGCGGGTAGCGGCGTATTCGCACTCAGCCGCGCTGAAGATCCGCTGCTTTAGGCGCGGGTGGCGTCGCAGCGCGCGCTCCAGCCGATCGATCTCAACCAAATCGACGCCCAGCCCCACCGTGCCCCTACTTTTCGAAACCGACGATCAGCTTGGTCGTCGCCAGATTGCTCTGTTCGGTACTCCCGATCGCGAGGAAGCGGGTCTTTTCAAGGTAGGGCCGGGCGAGCTGAAACTTCGCTTCGGAGGCGGCGCCGAGCGTTTCTGCCAAGCGCAGCGCCGCCCGGGTGTCAACGAAGCCGCTGATCGGGGTGGACCCAAGCGACTTGCTCGCTTCCTTATAGGTCGGGTCCTGGGCAAGGGTCGAACTCGAGCCTTCTTTGCCCAGTCCCTGCAGCGTTGCGCTCAGGCCGTAGCCGATTGCGATCCGCTGGCCGCTGCTCGCGACGACCAACGGATTGTGGCCGAGCTGGGGGCTTCGTACCGAGAAGCCACTCGCCTGCCCGCTCACCGCGGTCAGCCCCGGAATGCCGGCATGGCGCAGGAGCAGGCCGACCTCGGCGACGCTTTCGCTCGCCTCGGCGGAACTCTTGCTGTTTAGGACCGCGGCGCCGCTGAGGCTTTGGGGGCTCTGACCCTTAACGAAGACGCCGGCGTCGGTGATCGAGCCGGCGATCTTTTCGAGGTTGATTCCGGCCTGGGCCAGGGTGTTCTTTAGCTGGTGGGGAGGCACGTTGGGTGGAATCCCGGCCGCATCGATGCCGTCAATCGCCTTCTTCAGCTGAGCGCCGAAGCCAGCCGCAGCCAGCGCGGCTACCGATTCGGAGGGCAACGAGCTGAGCAGCCCGGTGGCGCTTTCGCTCGCGGCTTTTACCCCGCCCGCGTTGGTTGCGAGGTCGACCTCGATCTGTTCAGAGCCGGGGACGACGCTGGCCACCGCGGTTGCATCGGTTGGGTTAAATCCGATCGCCTTCAGCACCGATAGCGTCTGGCTGGTGGCCGGGGTTCCGGAGCCTTCGATCAGGCCACCGATGTCGGCGTAAATATTGAGCAGGCTTTCGGCGGGCTCGGCTGAAGTCGCGCTGGTGTAGCGGGCGGCCTTGGCCAGCGATTCCCCCTGGGAGGCGTCCACCGCGTTTTTGAAGGTTTCTTCGTTTTCGGCGAAAACGAGAAAACTGCCAAGAAGGCCGACGGCGCTGTGATCGGCGCGATCGACCTTGAATTCGACACCCTTATAGGTGCCCGAGCTGACCGGGGTCTTGCTCGACTTGGCCAACTTGTTGATGAATTCCTGGGTCGCGGTGGTGTCGGTGCTCTGCACGATCACCCCCAGGTCGCTGAAGTTTGTGCCGTCGTAGTGTTCGAAAAAGATTCCCGCCTTTTCACCAAGCCAGGGCTCGATATCGCGTTGGTAGCTGACCTTTTCGCCGTGTTCGTCAAGCGCGGTTTCGAGTTTGGAGACGATCATCGCGCCAGGATTTTCGATCCCGGCCACGTTCTTTGCCAGCGCCTCGACGTGCGCCTTCAGTTCGCCCTGAGGGCGGATCACCGCGTCGACAAAAAGCGGCGAGGAGGGCGGCGCAGCGCTGGCGGGATCGGGGCTGGATCCGCCGCCTCCTCCGCAGCCGCAAAGCGCAAGCGCGACGGCAGCCACCAACGCGGCAAAGACCGGGACGAGACGAACCCTCATCGCCACCACCCTAGCGGCATGCTCACTCGACGGTCACCGTCTTGGCCAGGTTGCGAGGCTGGTCGACGTTGAGACCGCGGGCCCGAGCGATGCCGTAGGCGAGCAGCTGCAGCGGCAAGATCGCGACGATCGGCTGCAGGATCCAATCGGTGCTTGCCACCATGATCGTCTCATCGGCGACCGCGTCGACCCGATCGGAGCCCACGGTGGCGATCGCGATCGTGTCGGCCCCGCGGGCGCGCACCTCCTCGACGTTGGAAAGGACTTTCTCCAAAACCGGGCTATCGGTCGCCACGCAGACGACCGGCGTCGATTCATCCAGAAGCGCGATCGGCCCGTGCTTCATCTCCCCCGCCGCGTAGGCGTCGGTGGGAATGTAGGAGATCTCCTTCAGCTTCAGCGCCCCCTCAAGGCAGACCGGGAGTCCGATGTGGCGCCCGAGGTAGAGGAAGAACTGCTGGTCGTGGTGGGCCAGGGAGACCTCGCTCACCTGCTCCTCGACCGCGGCGATTGTCTCTTCGATCTTGGAGGGCAGCGCCTTCAGCTCGGCGACCAGCTCGGCGATCCGCGCGCTCGGCAGGGTTCCGCGCAACTCCGCCAGGCGCAGCCCAATCAAATACATCGCCGCGACCTGGGCGAGGAAGGTCTTGGTAGCCGCGACTCCGATCTCCAGGCCGGCGCGGGTGTAGAGGACCGCGTCGGCGTCCCGGGTCGCCTGACTGCCCATGATGTTGGTGACCGCCAGCACCTTGGCGCCCGCCTCCCGTGCGAGGCGCATCGCCGCCAGCGTGTCCGCGGTCTCACCGGACTGGGTGATGCCGATCACCAGATCGCCGGAGCCGATCACCGGATTGCGGTAGCGGTACTCAGAGGCAATGTCCATCTCGACCGGGACCCGGGCCCACTCCTCGATCGCGTAGCGGCCGATCAGCCCAGCGTGGTAGGAGGTCCCGCAGGCGACGATCACGACCCGGCGCAGGTCGCGCAGAAACGAATCGTCGAGCTCGACCTCGGCCAGATCGACCCCATCATCGCCGGGCAGGCGATCGGCGATTGTCTCAGCCACCGCGTCGGGCTGTTCGTGGATCTCCTTCAACATGAAGGTCTCATAGCCCCCCTTCTCCGCGGCCTCCTCGTCCCAGGCGATCTGCTCGGCATCGCGGTTCACCGGGGCGCCCTGTTGATCGATGATCCTGATCCCGCTGGCTTCGATCGTGACGATCTCACCATTCTCGATCTGCACCGCCCTGCGGGTCTGCGCGAGGAAGGCGGGGATGGCGGAGGCCAGGAAGGTCTCCCCCTCACCGATGCCGGCGACCAGTGGGCACTCCTTGCGGGCACCGATCAGGCGCTCGGGCTGATCGGCGTGCATCGCAACGAAGGCATAGTGCCCCCGCAGTTCGCCAAAGCAGGCCCGCACCGCGGCGGTCATGTCTCCCTCATAGCTTCGCTCGATCAGGTGCGCGAGGATCTCGGCGTCCGTCTCAGAGCTGAATACGTGGCCTTCGCGCTGCAGCTCGTCGCGCAGGCTCGCGTGGTTCTCGACGATCCCGTTGAGGACGATGTGGATCCGATCCGAGCAGTCCCCATGGGGGTGGGCATTCTCCTCGGTGACGCGCCCGTGGGTGGCCCAGCGGGTGTGCGCAACCCCGGTCGTCGCGGTCGCCGCGGCGACCGCGACGCCGCCACCGCGCCCATCGTGCTCGGCGACCGCGGCCCGCAGGTTGGAGAGGTTTCCGACGGCGCGAATGCTCTCGATTCGCCCCTCCTCGATCACCGAGACGCCGGCCGAGTCATAGCCGCGGTACTCGAGCTTTTCCAGCCCGGCGACCAAGAGGTCACGGCAGGGCCGAGCGCCCACATATCCGACGATCCCACACATGTAGACGAGTAAGGGTAGAGGGCCGACGTCCTAGCCCAGCTCGCGAGCCAGCACCGCAACCAGCCGCTCGCAGACGGCGTCTGCCTCCGCGACGCTCGGCGCCTCGACCATCACCCTGACCACTGGCTCGGTCCCGGAGGGGCGCAGTAGGACTCGGCCGCGCCCCTCAAGAGCCGCCTCCTCCCGCTTCACCGCACCCCAGACCGCGGTGGCCCCGGCCAATGCCTCGCGGTCCGCCAGCTCGACGTTGACGAGGACCTGGGGCAGTTTTTGCATCGGGATCGCCTCCGCCAGGCTACGCGTGCCGAGCTCGCGTAGGGTGATCAGCGCCGCGGCGATCCCGTCACCGGTGAGGCTGAAGGCCGAGGAGATGATGTGACCTGACTGCTCACCGCCCAGCGCCCGCTCGGCGCTCCGCATCTCATCGAGCACGTACCGATCCCCGACCGCGGTCACCGCGACCTCTATGCCGGCCTCCTGCATTGCCTGGTGGAATCCGTAATTGCTCATCACCGTGACCGCCACGCCACCGGCGAGCTCGCCCCGCGCCGCCATTCCCAAGGCGGCGAGCGCGATCAGCTCATCGCCGTCGCGGGGGAGGCCGTCGGCATCGACGGCGAGGACCCGATCGCCGTCGCCATCGAAGGCAAAGCCGATCGTCGCATCCGACTGCCCAACTCGTTCGGCCAGGCCCTCGATCTGAGTCGAGCCACAATCGCGGTTGATATTGCGCCCGTCAGGCTCGACCCCGATCGCCTCCACCCGCGCGCCCAATCGTTCAAAAATCGCCGGGGCGGCACGGTAGGTCGCGCCGTTGGCGCAGTCGAGGATCACCCGAACGGCACCGAGATCAAGCGGAAAGGCGGCCTGCAGGGCGCGCAGGTAATCCTCGAGGCCGCCGTTTAGCTCCCGCACCGTGCCCGGCGCACCATTGGGGGGCGCGACGTCGATCAACGCCTCGATCTGGGCCTCCGCGCGATCGGTCAGCTTGGTCCCCTGGGCGGAGAAGAACTTGATGCCGTTGTCGCGATAGGGGTTATGGGAGGCAGATACCACCGCCGCCAAATCGAGCCCCAAGCGCTTGACAAGGATTGCAGCGGCGGGCGTGGGCAGGACGCCGCCGAGCAAGGCGTCGCCACCCGCGGCGGCGATTCCCGCTGCCAGCGCCGCCTCCAACATCGGTCCCGACTCGCGCGTGTCACGAACGATCAGAACCTGGGGGCGCTCGACCCCGAGAGAGGCCGTCGCCGCCCGCCCCAGCGCGGTCGCCAACTCGGCGCTCAGGAACGTCCCAGCCTCCCCCCGGACCCCGTCGGTTCCGAAGAGCTTGCGCTCCTTACTCACCTGGCACCGATCAGCGCTTTGAGAACTGCGGCCGCTTGCGCGCCTTCTTCAGGCCCGCCTTGCGGCGCTCCTTGACGCGCGCGTCTCGAGTCAGAAAGCCGCGGCGCTTCAGATCGCCGCGCAGCTCGGAATCGATCTCGGTCAACGCGCGGGCGATGCCGTGGCGCACGGCGCCGGCCTGACCGCTGATTCCGCCGCCGTGGACCAAGACGCGGACGTCGACATTTCCCTCATAGCCTGAGGCGAGGAGCGCTTGGCGCGCCATCGTCTGATGAAGCGGCCGGGGGAAAAACTCCTCGAGGACGCGCCCATTGACCTCGAACTTACCCTCGCCCGGTGAAAGGGTGACACGGGCGATCGCGCTCTTGCGCTTGCCGGTCGCCAGGAAGCGGGCGCCGCTCTCCATCTGGGCGGGGGCCCGGGTTGCGGTATCGAGTTCCTCGGCCTCGCCGACCAGCTCCGCTTCGCGCCGCGCCCGCTCCTCCTCCTCAGCTTCCAGCCGCGCCCGCTCCTCGGCGCTGAGCGGCGCCGCCTCGGGCTCGACCACGATCGGCTCAAGGTGGGCACCGGGGATCAGGTCAGGCTTCTTCTCCCGCACTGGGGGCTGTTCAGAGGCCGCCGGCTCCGCAGCCGCGACCTCGGCATCATGCGCCAAATCCAAATCACCCTCGCCGCCACCTGAATCAGAGGGGGCATCGGGTTGCTCGGGCGCTGCCTCGGTGGGAGGCCCCGAAGTTTGCGCCCCCTCGGGAGGATCGATCGCTGCGCCGCTTGCCGCCGCCGGGGCGCTCTGCTCGGGCGGCTCGGGATCGCCACCACGATCGGAGACCTCAGCCATCGTCTCCCCCTCGGCCTCAGTTGCGGTATCGGGCGAGCCCTCCGTAACCGCCGCGGCGCCGATCTCCTCACCCCCTCCTGCGCCAGCCTCGGGACTTTGATCGGGCTCCGGAGCCGGCCCCGGCTCCGCCGCAGCCTCCTCGGAGTGCGGGCTGCTCTCGGTCTTCTCGTCGTCTGTCATCTCTCAATTTCCATCGGTTTGGGCTGCTGGGCGGCGTGTGGGTGCTCGGGACCAGCGTAGATCTTCAACTTGGTCAGCTGCTGGCGGGCGAGGCGGTTTCGCGGCAGCATTCCCTTGACCGCCTTTCGGATCACTTCCTCGGGACGGCGCTCCAGCATCTCAGCCAGAGTACGGGACTTGATCCCGCCTGGGTAGCCGCTGTGGCGCCAGTAGATCTTCTGCGCCAACTTATCGCCGCTGACCCGAATCTTCTCGGCGTTGATCACGACGATGAAATCGCCGGTATCGATGTGGGGGGTGTACGCGGGCTTTCGCTTGCCGCGCAGCGCATCGGCGATCCGCGTCGCCATTCGACCCAGCGTCTGCCCATCGGCATCGAGCAGATACCAATCACGTTGGCGATCGGCGGGGGTGGCGACATAGGTCTTCAAGAGCCGCTGGATGATAGGGAACCGCGGCGTTGGAGGCTCAGGCATCGCTCAAAGAGGCCGCGGAGGACTACCTCATGCTCGCTGAGGTTGAAACGAACCTGGGCTGATCGCGAGCTCCAAGCCGGAGTCCTCAAACGGCACCACAGGGCGCAGGGCTAACACGATAGTGAGACTGATTCTCTTTAGCGGGATGGATCCGAGCCACCGCGTCACTCCCACTCGATAGTCGCCGGCGGCTTGGAGGAGATGTCGAGGACGACGCGGTTGACGTCGTCGATCTCGTTGATGATCCGGTTTGAAACCCGCTCGAGCAGGTCATAGGGAAGCCGCGCCCAATCGGCGGTCATCGCATCGTCTGAGGTGACGGCGCGGATAACGATCGGGTAGGCATAGGTTCGACCATCACCCTGCACCCCCACCGAGCGCACCACCGGCAATACGCAAAACGACTGCCAGAGTTGGCGGTAGAGCTCGGCGGCGCGAATCTCCTCCTGCAGGATCGAATCGGCGGCGCGCAGGATATCGAGCCTCTCCCGGTTCACCTCACCGCCGACGATGCGAATCGCCAGGCCGGGACCGGGGAAGGGTTGGCGCCAGACGATCCGTTCGGGCAGCCCCAGCTCGACTCCGACGGCCCGGACCTCGTCCTTGAACAACATCCGCAGTGGCTCCACTAGCTCGAAGTCGAGATCCTCGGGCAGCCCGCCGACGTTGTGGTGGGACTTGATCGTCTCAGCGCCGGCACCCCCGCCCGACTCGATCACGTCGGAGTAAAGCGTTCCCTGCACCAGGTAACGGACGTCTGCGAGCTTCACCGCCTCCTCCTCAAAGACGCGGATGAACTCCTCACCGATGATCTTTCGCTTGCGCTCGGGCTCCTCAACCCCGGCGAGCCTGGCGAGGAAACGCGCTTCGGCCTCGACGTGGATCAGGGGGATCCCGAACTGGCCAAATGCCTCGAGGACCTGCTCGCCCTCGTTCATCCGCATCAGACCGTGGTCGACGAAGACGCAGGTCAGCCTCTCCCCCACCGCGCGGTGAACGAGCAGTGCCGCCACCGCCGAGTCGACCCCGCCCGAGAGGCCGCAGATCACCCGTCCATCGCCGACCTGCGCCTTGACAAGCGCCACCTGTTCCTCGATCACCGAACGCGGCGACCAGCGCCGCTGACAGCCGCTGATGTCGCGCAAAAAGCGGGTCAGGATCTCGGTCCCATAGGGGGTGTGAACGACCTCGGGATGAAACTGGATGCCATAGAGGCCGCGATCGGGGGCCTCCATGGCCGCCACCGGTGAGCCCGGACTCGAGGCCAACGCGATGAATCCCTCCGGGGGCCGATAGACCGCGTCGCGATGGCTCATCCAGCACTGCTGCTGCTCGGGTAGCCCCCCGAGCAGCCGCCCGCCGCCATCGCGGAGGATCAGCTCGGTGCGACCAAACTCTCCCGCCTCGGCGGCCTCGACCCTTCCCCCGAGGGCCGCAACCATCGCCTGCATCCCGTAACAGATTCCGAGGATAGGAATGCCAAGATCCAGCAGCTCAGTGGGAAACGGCGGCGCACCCGGCTCATACACCGAGGCGGGCCCGCCCGAGAGGATCAGCCCGCGCGGTGCCCGCTCGCGAATTCGCCCCACCGGGGTGGTCGAGGCGAGCAGCTCGGCGAACACCCCGCACTCACGGATCCGCCTCGCGATCAGCTGGGAGTACTGCCCACCGAAGTCAAGGACAAGCACCTCCTCCTGGGCGCCAGCTGGACCGCCGCCGCCTCCCCCAGCGCCCCGCTGCGCGGAGCCCGGGGATGGCCCGGATGCCCTCGCCGCGACCACCTCAAGGGGCGGCGGTCCTGCCTTCGGCCCCGCCGAGCTAGCTCCTCGCTGATCGGGCGCTGCGCCGGGGGGGCGCTCAGTCATCCGAGACAGCAACCCCCGCTGAGACAGCGGCGCGACCGTTTGATCCCATCCCCACCGCCTGCTCGTTTTGCAACTTCTTTCCCTCGCTCATCAGGGCTGGTGCGACCATCACCTCAGCCCGCTGGAAGGAGCGAATGTCCTCATAGCCGCAGGTCGCCATCGAGGTTTTCAGGGCGCCCATCAGATTGAAAGTTCCATCGTTCTCCTGGGCCGGTCCCATCAGGATCTGCTCCATCGTTCCATCCTGCTTGGTCGCCACCCTCGTGCCGCGGGGCAGCGAGGGATGAAAGGTCGCCATGCCCCAATGAAAGCCACGACCCGGGGCCTCCTTGGCGCGGGCCAGGGGCGAGCCGACCATCACCGCGTCGGCCCCACAGGCGATCGCCTTGGAGACGTCTCCCCCGGTCCGCATTCCGCCGTCGGCGATCACGTTTACGTACTCGCCCGTCTCCAGCATGTGCTGGGCGCGGGCGGCGGCGACGTCGGCAATCGCGGTCGCCTGCGGCACCCCGATACCGAGCACCCCACGGGTGGTGCAGGCGGCGCCGGGTCCAACTCCGACCAAGACCCCGACCGCACCTGTTCTCATCAGGTGCAGACCGGTCGAGTAGGAGGCGCAGCCGCCGACGATCGTCGGCACCGGTACCTCTGCGATGAACTCCTTGAGGTTGAGCGGCTCGACCGTGGTTGAAACGTGTTCGGCCGAGATCACCGTGCCCTGAATGACGAGAATATCGAGACCGGCCTCAACCGCAACCTCAAAGTGCTCGCGCACCTTCTGCGGCGTCAACGAGCCGCAGGCGACGGCTCCACGGCCCTTGATCTCGGCGACCCGCCGCCCGATCAGCTCGGCCTTGACCGGCTCGCTGTAGACCTCCTGCATCAGCCGCGTGGCGAGGTGCTTGGGAGCCGATGCGATTCGCTCCAGCTGCTCCTCAGCATTCTCAAAGCGGGTCCAGATGCCCTCCAGATTGAGCACCCCGAGGCCGCCCAGCTCGTTGACCAAGACCGCCGTATCCGGGCTGACCACGCCGTCCATCGCCGAGGCGACCAAGGGCAGGTCGAAACGGTAGGGGCCGAGCGTCCAGCTGATGTCTATGTCGTCGGGATCGCGGGTGCGGCGCGACGGGACGATCGCGATGTCGTCGAATCCGTAGGCGCGCCGCCCCTTCTTGCCGCGACCGATATCGATCTCCAATTCTTCCTCCAGGGTGGCGTTGAACAGCCAGCCTACACTTCCGCGGGGACCTCCAATTCATCGACCGCAACCTCGCCGAGCCGCCGCTCGACCTGGTTTTGATCCACGACGGCGGCGCCAAAGTGTTGGGTGGACTCCGCGCCGCAGGCGACGCCGTAGGCAAGGCACTGATCCGCGGGGCGCTCCTCATAGCGGGCGGCCACGTAGCCGGCGACGAAGGCATCGCCGGAGCCGACCGTTGAGACCGGGTCAAGCACCTCGGTGCGAACCTCAAGGAAACGGCGTTCGGAGCCCTCACCGACCACCGCCACGCAGCCGTCGGGAAGCGTGATCGCGGCTTCGCCGGCACCGAGTCGGACCAACTCCGAGAGGCCCTGGGCGAGGTCGGCCCGGTCGGCGAACTCCTGGCCGACGAGCTCCTCTGCCTCGCGCTCATTGGGTGTCACCACCGAGGCACCGGCCCGCAGCCCCGCCAGCATCGCCTCCCCCTCGGCATCTAGGACGACGAGGATTCCGCGCCCCCGCAGGTCCTTGACCAGGCGCGCGTAGAGGTCATCGCCGGCGCCCGGGGGCAGGCTGCCGGCCAAGACGCAGATCTTCACCCCGCCGGCCAGGTAGGCGATCCGCTCCATGAAGGCCTCGACCTCCTCTGGGCTGACCGCGGGGCCGCGCTCGTTGATCTCGGTCTGCTCGCCGGAGGTGGGATCGATCACCGCGAGGTTGATCCGGGTCTCGGCGGCGATTCGGGTGAAATCGGTGAGCACCGACTCTTCCCCCAGCTGCTCGAGGACCCGCGCCCCGGTCGGACCACCGGCAAAGCCGGTGGCGATCACCGGGCGCCCCAACATGCTGAGCGCGCGGGCGACGTTGATTCCCTTGCCGCCGGCCACGGTGCGGCTCTCCACCGCACGGTGGCGGCGACCGAGGCGAAAGTTCGGCACCGCAACGGTGCGATCGATCGCCGCGTTTAGGGTCACCGCCAAGATCACCGAAGTGCCTCCCAACCCTGGCTCCGATCGCCAGCGCCCAGCGACTGCCTGCGGCCCACCCCGATCAGCTCCTCTCGATTGCCACGGCGCGGCGACGACGCCACCGCGCTGCTACGCCAATCACTATCACGAAAGCGATCAGCACGGGGCCGCTCGCGCTGGCCCCGATCAGGCCCCCGCGTTGTTCGGTCGCGCCTGGCGCCGGGATCGATCGGGCGGCCCGCAGCGGCACCGTCACCGCGCGCCAAGTGCCGAGGTAGATTCCGACCCGACCAAGCAGCGCGCCGCGAGCGATCGGACCCGCCACTTCACGCGGCGCCCTGATCCGCAGGCTCAGCCGCTGGGCCCGGCGGACCGCGATTTTCACCGTCCGCGCCCCGACCAGCGCCAGCTCTGCGCCCGATGAGCGGACCCTGAGGTGGGCTAGCTGCTGGCCACCGCGGACCGCGACCTTTCGCCTGTAGAGGGAGAAGCCATAATCAAGCAGCCTGAGGTTGTCGCGGAATCGGTCCGCGTCGCTGGGAGCCCCGATCGCTGCGGAGATCAGCTCGACCCCCTTGCGCCGACCCGAGCCGACCTCGACGTAGCCAGCGTCCGAGGTGTGCCCGGTCTTGACTCCGTTAATCCAGGGCGCCATCCGCAACAGTTCGTTGATGCTCTGGATCCGTCGCGGCGGCCGCAGGCTGCGCAGCACCGCGCTGCGCGAGTCAGCGATCCTGGCAAAGACCGGAATCGCCATTAGGTGGCGCGCCAGGGTAGTCAGGTCGCGAGCGCTTGAGTAGTTGCCACGCTGATCGAGCCCGATCGGATTTGCGTAGTGGGTGTCGGTGAGACCGAGTGCCGCCGCCCTGCGGTTCATTTGGCGCACGAAGTGCCGCTCCGATCCAGCCGCCGCCAGCGCCAGGTCATAGGCGGCATCGTTGCCGCTGACCAAGACCATGCCGTAGAGCAGGTCGCGGACGCTGATCCGCTCTCCGGGGCGAAGCCCGAGCAGCGATTCTTCGGGACCGGCGTGGTAGGCGGCCGCCCGCACGATTCTTCCCAGCGCCAGCTCGTGCAGAACCACCCAGGCGGTCATCAGCTTTGTTGTGCTGGCAACCGGGAGGCGCCGCGAGGCGGCGTGGGAGGTGATCATTTCACCGGTGCGCGCATCGATCAGCGCCCAGGAGCGGGCCGGCACCTGGGGCTGATTACCGAGCGCCCCCGCCGGACAAAGCGCCATCACAGCGAGGGCGCAGACGCTCGCGGCGAAGCCGTGCGGCGGAGCCAGGCGCTGAGCAAATCGCCGCGCCGCGCCAATCGCGATCGCCCCGCCCGCCCTGGATCGCGGCGATCCCAAACTGTCCTAGCGCAGTTTGAGGACTTGACCGGAGACCAGGATCTGGGGATCGACCCTCGGGTTGAGCGCCTGGATGCGAACGACCGAAACCCCCGTGCGGTGGGCAATCGAGGTCAGCGTGTCACCGTTTTTGACCACGTAGGAGGCCGGAGTGTGTAGGAGCGTCCGCCGTGCTCGACCGCCGCCGCTCGCTCCCGCCGCCCTGGCGGGCGCAGATGAGCCGCCCCCCCCGGTCGAGGAGGAGATCGCCAGGACGACGACGATGAATCCGCCCACCAGGGCAATCGTGGCGAGGGCCCGGGCTGAGGCTTTGTTGGTCTTGGGCATTGGCGCTTCGTCAGCTCGATCGGACACCGCTGATCGTATAACTGCTGGGGCCCCGCTCAGGCGGTTGAAATGTCCCAAACCGCATCGCGCAGGCGCGCCGCGGCCCCCGCCGGGTCGGGGTCTGCGGCAATTGCGCGCGAGGCGGAGACGATCGCGGCCGCGGCTCCCGGGGCAAACGCCGCCCCGAGCGCCTCGGCCCTGCCGCCCTGGGCGCCGACGCCGGGAACCAGAAAGATCGAGCGGGGCATCAGCTCGCGCAGCACCGCCAGGTGCTCGGGCTCGGTGGCGCCGACCACCGCACCGACGCCACTCAACCCGCCGGCGCCTAGCAGCCTCTCGCCCAGATCATCGACCAACGCCGCGAGCTGCTCGTGCAGCGGACGCTCGGGTGCGGGCAGGTCCTGGATGTCGGCGGCGCCGGGGTTGCTGGTGCGAACCAGGACAAAGATTCCAGCCCCGACCTCCGCCGCGGCCTCAAGGAGCGGTTCCAGGGCGTCGCGCCCAAGCAACGGGTTTGCCGTGAAGGCATCTACGCCCAAACCCCTGACCGACCCCCACGGGGTCGGCGTCTCACCAATCAGCGCCTGCGCGTAGGCGGCGGCTGAAACCGGCACGTCACCCCGCTTGGCGTCGGCGATTGTCAACAGCCCCGCCCCCCGCGCCGCCTCACAGACCTCGACCAGGGCCTCCCAGCCCGGCGCGCCGAGGCGCTCGAAGCAGGCGAGCTGGGGCTTGACGGCGACGCAGGCGGGGCCCGCGCTGGCGATCAAGGAGCGGCAGTGCGCTGAGACCGCAGCTGCGGCACGCTCCGCGGCGCTACCCGCGAGCGCCCCGACCACTGAGCTGAGCCCGGCTGGATCGGGGTCGAGGCCAAGGCAGATCTGGCTGCGGCGCTCCTCAACGAGCGCCCCCAGCCGATCCGCGAAGGGGGTCAGGAAATCAGCCGCCCTTGACCTTGGACTTGAGTGCGGAGCCGGCAGAAAAACGAGGAACCTTGCCGCCGGGAATCGTGATCCGCTCGCCGGTGCGCGGATTGACGCCCTGGCGAGGGCCGCGCTCGGCGACGTGGAACTTGCCGAAACCGGTGAAGCTCACCTCACCGCCGCGGCTCAGGGTGTCGGTGATCGCCTCGAGCACGGCGTCCACCGCGTCGGCGGCGGCCTTCTTGCTTCCAACCCGCTCGTCGCCGGCAAGTTGATCGAGAAACTCAGCCTTTGTCACGTCGAAATTCCTCCTGGTCAAGCCTTCGCCCTCGACGAGGGCTCGGGGGGATTAAAGACGGCCGCAATCTAACAGCGGACTCGGCGTCAGCGTCAGGAGCCGCTGATCGTCATCTCGCCGATCAGGAGGGACGGGGTTAGCACCGAGCCTCCGAACGGCACCCAGCGCGCATCGGAGCCGGCGGCGCCAACGCAGCGGAGCATCGAGGCAAGATCGCTGGCGATCGTGAACTCACGCAGCGGCTGACCCAGCTCGCCACCGCTGATCAGCCGCCCCGAGGCGCCAACCGAGAAAACCCCCGAGACCGGGTTGACGCCAGAATGAAGACCCGCGACATCGGTTATGTAGACGCCATCACCGACCTTGACGAGAAGCTCTTGAAGGCTCAGTGTGCCGGCGCCGACGATCAGGTTGGAGGTCGAGACCGAGGGCTCGGAGCGATAGCCGCTGCGCCCGGCGCTGCCGGTTGAGGCAACGCCCGCCCGGCGCGCCGTATAGGTGTCGTGCAGGTATGTGAGCAGGCGCCCATCCTCGATCAGCGCGGTGCGCCGCCGCGGCACCCCCTCCCCGTCAAAGGGCGAGGAGGCCGGTCCGCTGCGCTGCAACCCGTCGTCGTGCAGAAGGAGGGCGGCGCTGGCGATCTCCTCGTCCAAACGCTCGGCAAACGGCGAGCGGCCGCGCTGGACAGAATCGGCGCCCAGGGTCGCGCCGATTAGGCCGGCGAAGCTGGCGGCGACGGTCGGATCGAGGATCACCGGGCAAGAGCGGGAATCGGGCTTGCGGGCCCCGATCATCGCGGTGGCTCGGCTTGCACCCTCCTCGCCGATCGCCACCGGGTCGAGCTCGCCCGGCCCCCGCGCCAGGGCAAAGCCGAGGCCCGTCTCTCGGCCTCCCTCGCTCTCGGCCAGAGCCTGCAGGTAGGCGTATGCACTCGAGGCCTCAAACTCCCCAGCGACACCGGTTGAGGAGGCGATCGCGACCCGCTCGGCGGAATCCGCATAGACAGCGGTCTCCACCGCGGCGATCCGCGAATCGGCATCGAGCGCGGCGCGCTCGACCTCAAGCGCCAGGTCCGCGATCCGCTCGGTTGGCCACTCCCGCACCGAGGCATCGCTTAACCCATCGAGCGCCTGCGCCTCGGCGGGCTGGGGAGGCGAGGCGAACTGATCCTCATCAGCCACCCGGGCCGCCTCAGCCGCCCGAGCACCGATCTGCTCGATTCCGGCTGCGGTGGAGTCGGTGCCATAGGCGTAGCCGACGCGGCCGCCGCGCCAGGCGCGGACCCCGATCCCGCGCTGGGTCGCCGCGGTAAGGCTTTCCACCTCGCCGCCGTGGACGCGCACCTCGCGACCACTCTCCTCGCTGGCATAGGCCTCGGCCTCGCCAGCTCCGGCGGCCAAGGCCGAGCGCACGGCGGCCGCGGAGGCGGCGCCCAGATCGCTCAAATCTCGGTCCCCCCTACCGTCATCGCCCGGATCCGCACGTGGCCTTGGCCGGTGCCGACCGGCACCGTCTGTCCACCCTTTCCGCAAAAACCGGTCTTCATCTCAAAGTCCGATCCGACGGCGTCGATCGCCGCCAGAGCCTCGAGGCAGTTGCCGATCAGGGTCGCCCCCCGGCACGGTTTCGTCACCTTTCCGCCCTCGATCAGGTAGCCCTCAGAGACCCCGAAGACGAAGTCTCCCGTGGCTGGGTCGACCTGGCC
The DNA here is from genome assembly GCA_963700105.1 of uncultured Solirubrobacterales bacterium. GTDB lineage: Bacteria > Actinomycetota > Thermoleophilia > Solirubrobacterales > 70-9 > CAVUWL01. Next base: position 397,569 of record CAVOWL010000001.1, read on the forward strand.
ACCGGCAAAGGACACCGCGTAAAAACCCCTCCTAACCTCGCCGATGATCTGCTCGGGCTCGCCCTCTCCCGGCGCGATGTAGGTATTTGTCATGCGCGGGATCGGCAGCTCCCGAAAGCTCTCGCGACGGCCGTTGGCGGTTGAGGCGACGCCGTCGCGTCGAGCACGCAGGCGGTCATAGAGAAATGAGACCAGCCTCCCATCCTCGATCAGCAGCGTTTTTTGGCACGGCGTCCCCTCGTCATCGATCCCATCGGTCCCCCACTGCGCCGGCAGGCGACCATCGTCAAAGGCGCTCAACAGCGGCTCGGCGACCTGCTCTCCGAGCCGCCCTGCGTAGACGCTTGCCCCCTTCTGCACATGGTCGGCCTCCAGTCCGTGACCGGTCATCTCGTGAAAGAGGACTCCGCCAAAGCCGCCGCCGACGACTACGGGCATCGTGCCTGCCGGAGCGGGGTCGGCATCTAAAAGGATCAGCGCCTTTTGCGAGGCTTGCGCCGCGATCCGGGCCGGATCGGAGTCCAAAAGCTCAAAGCCGCGGTGCGCACCGAGGGTCTCAAAACCGGTCTGGACGTTGTCGCCACGGCGGGCGACGGCCTGCGCGCCAAGCCGCACCCGGGTGCGATCATCGGCGCTGAAGAGCCCCTCGGAGTTGGCGACCACGACCTCTCGCCGCGCCTCCGCGTAGGAGGCCGAAAACTGCGCAACCGCGGCACCGCGGCCGCGCTCATCAAGCTCACGCAGCAGATCCGCCTTTCGCTCGGCGCCAACGTCCTCGGGGCGCTGCTCGATTCGCTGCCCCTTTGCCCAAACCAGCGCCCCCAACCCGCGCGGTTTGACGCTGGCCGCCCGCAGCGCCGCGGCAGCCTCACCCGCAGCTCGCTCAAGATCGGTGGGGTCGAGTCCGTCGACGTGGGCAAAATAGGTGGTACCGGCATCGACAACGCGCACCCCGGCCCCCTGCTCTGAGCCGTCCCGCACCGACTCGATCCGCGACTCATCGATCGCCATCGAAAAGCCGCGGCGGCGTTCGGCGAACACCTCGGCAAATTCACCGCCTCCTGCCAGCGCTCGGCTCAGAACCCGGTCGGCAACATCGGCGCCCAGCAGCTCGCCCGACCCGCTCACGATCGCTCCCGCTTCCCGGCGAGCTCGATCAGGCGCCCCGCGGCGAGGAAGAGCTCGGCGCCTGCCGCCGAGTCGGTGGCGTAATCCGCGCTGCGCCCGGCCCCGTAGTAGAGGCGCGCAAAGGGGCGGCGGGAAATCCGGCGGCGGCGCATGAATGCCGCGGCCTCCTCGGCGTAGCCAGAGACGCGGTCAAAGAGGACCCGATGGGGCTTGGGCGTCATCGCAGCGCTCCGAGCACTTCGCCGGCCAGCTCGCGCAGGACCGCGCGCATGTCGAACAGCATCAGCGAGGCGAGCGCGAAGCGCTCGGCGACGGCAACCGCTAGGAATCCGCCCGCCCGCACCGCGAACACCTCACCTTGCTCGGTGGCGATGTGGACCTGCTCAACCGGCGCGGATCCCGCCCGGTCGGCAACCCTGAGCAGATTGGCGGCATCCTCGCGCCATCGCTCGCGGTCCCCGGCGGCGGCCAGCACGGCTCCCTCTGAGTCCATGATCACCGCACCGCGAAGGTCTGCTGACATCTCGGCCAGGTAGGCAAGCGCCTGCTCTGCGGCGTCGGGCAAAACTGCACCGGAGCTTTTGGCGTCGCTCATCTGGGTGAAAATACCGGGCCGTGTCCCTGGCTCGAGCATCCTGGATCACCGTGGTCGTCATCTGCGCGGTCGCCGTGGTGCTATTTGCGCTTGGCGGCTACACCGGCTACGCGATCACCGTCGGCGCCGTCGGCCTAGCCGCTGCGGTCAATCTTCTGCCAACCCCATAGCCGCTGCCCCTAGCCGGAGCGGTAGGGACCCGGAGCCCGCTCCGGCTCCCGAAACGAGGCTTCGGGCTCGGCGTGGATCAAGACCTCCGCCTTGGGGATCTCGGCTTCGATCTCCTCACGCATCCTGTGGGCCAGTTCGTGCGCGCGCTCGAGGCTCGTGCCGGAGCGATATTGCACGTGCAGGTCGATGTAGCGGCGAGGGCCGGCCCGGCGGGCGCGGAGCTTGTGGTAGCCGGCGACATCGGCGGTGCGGGCCGAGGCGATCGCGGCCTCGATGCGATCCATCTCAGCGGGCGGCAGAGCTTCGTCGACGAGGACTCCCGAGGAGCGCCTGATGATCCTCAACCCCGCCGCAACAATCGCCCCTGCCACAACCAGCGCGGTGATCGAATCGAAGGCGACGTCGCCGGTTACCTGGACAAGCGCCAGCCCCACCAGGACTCCCGCCGAGGTGAATGCATCGGTTCGCAGATGCGCCGCGTCGCCTTCCAGGGCTGCAGATTCATGCGCCTTGGCCTGGCGCGAGAGCACGCCCGAAACGGCCAGGTTTGCGATCACCGAAAAGCCCATCACCGCCATCCCCACGCCAAGCGATTGGACCTCTGCCCCGACCACCAACCGGTGGGTGGCCTCAAAGACGATGATCCCCGCACCGACCAGGATCAGCATCCCCTCGAGTGTCGCGGCAAGACTCTCCACCTTCTCGTGGCCGTAGGGGTGATCGGCGTCAGCCGGTTCATCGGCTTTTCGGACCGACACGAAGGCGATCACCGACGCGACCAAATCGATGAGCGAGTGAACCGCCTCGGTGACGATCGCGATCGACCCGGTGATCGCCCCAGCGGCGAGCTTTATCGCGATCAGCAGCGCGTTGGAGGTAATCGAGAGCGCCGCCGCGCCGCTCTTGGTTCGGATCATCTCGACCCCGCCGCGGCGCCCGCCTCGAGGTATGCGGCCAACGCCCTAGCGGCGCGCCCACGGTGGCTGATCGCGTGCTTTTCGGCCGGACTCAGCTGGGCCATGGTGCGGCGGTCCTCGGCGCCCGTATCGAAGGGGATGAAGGCTGGGTCATAGCCAAAGCCGCCATCACCACGCGGAGTCAAGCTGAGCCAACCCTCACAGCGGCCTTCGAAGGTGTGCTCAGCGCCGCGCTCATCGATCAACGCGATCACGCAAACGTAGGCGACCTCGCGTCCAGCCCCCGCTGCATCGACCTCGCGCAGCAGCTTTTGCAGGTTCTCGGTGTCGCTGGACCCCTCGCCCGCGTAGCGAGCCGAGCGAACCCCCGGCCGTCCCCCCAGCGCCACCGCTTCGATACCCGAGTCATCGGCGATCGTTGCCTCGCCGCCGTCCCGGTGAGCGGCGCGGGCCTTGATTAAGGCATTGGCTGCAAAGCTATCGCCGTCCTCGGGCGGCAGGGCCAGCTGGGGCGGTAGCGGCCGCAGGTCGACCCCGGTCAAGATCTCCGCTAGCTCCCGCAGCTTGTGCTCGTTGCGGGTGGCGAGGATCAAATGACCCGCTCCTGCACCTCCCGCAGGCGGGCGATCCCGCTCTCGGCAAGGCCGAGCAGCTGATCGAGGGAGGTGCGCGAGAGGGGGGTGCGCTCGGCGGTTGCCTGCACCTCGACCAGACCGCCGTCTCCGGTCATCACCACGTTTGCGTCAACCTCGGCGGCTGAATCCTCTGAATAATCGAGATCGCAGAGGGCGCGGCCATCGACGATCCCGACGCTGAGCGCCGCCACCGACCCGTTAAACGGCAGGCTCTCGATAGTCCCGGCCGCGAGCAGTTTTCCAAACGCCTGGTGAAGTGCCACGTAGCCCCCGGTGATCGCCGCGCAGCGCGTTCCACCGTCGGCCTGAAGCACATCGCAATCGACGTAAACGCTGCGCTCCCCGATCGCCTCAAAATCAACAATGACCCGAAGCGAGCGACCGATCAAGCGTTGGATCTCCACCCCCCGCCCATCCTGCTTGCCCCTTGATATGTCGCGCGACTTGCGCTCTCCGGTTGAGGCCGGCAGCATCGAGTACTCGGCGGTGACCCAGCCCCGACCTCGTCCCTGCATCCAGCGTGGTACCGAATCGCTGACCGAAGCGGTGCAGATCACCCTCGTCTTGCCGATCGAAATCAGCGCCGAGCCATCGGCGGTGGCGACAAAGCCCGGATCAATGGTCACCGGTCGAATATCGGCCGGGGCGCGATCGTAGCTGCGCGAAGCTGGCATCGGCCCGAGTCTCCCTCATTTCAGAAACGCCTGTCGGGGTCCCCCCAAAAACGTGTGCGATCGGCAATCGACTCGGGGTGCCGGGTCGCACTTCGATCGGCGGCGCGAGGGAATGACCTCAACCTCCATCGAGCCGGTTTCAAGCCCTGCCCGGAGCTCTCCCCTCACGGCCACAATCAAGGCCCTCGGCAGCCTTCCGGTGTGGTGGCACCGTCCCACCAAAAACTGGCAGGCGGCCGGGTCGGTGAAGGGCTGATCGCTCCCGCCGCGGACCGGGCGCGGATACCCTCAGCCCGTGCGCGTCCTGGTCGTGACCAACTTTTTGCCCGATCACTCGGCCCCCCAGCGAGGACGTTGGGTCACCGATCAGATCGAGGAGCTGAGAGAGCGGGGCGTCGAGATCCAAGAGTTTGCCTTCCCACGCGGCAGGAGCCACTATCTACCCGCGACCAGGGGACTGCGTAGGGCGTTGCGTCGCCAGCGTTTTGACATCGTCCACGCCCACTACGGACTGGCGGGATGGTGCGCCCAGCTGGCCGGCGCAAAGCCGCTGGTGGTCACCTTTCACGGCACCGATGTGCGCCATCGGGTGGTCGGTCCTCTGTCGCGGATCCTGGCTCAGCGAGCCACGCTTTGCGCCGGCGTCTCACGCGCCTTGTTTGCAGCCGAGGATGGGCGACCCGGACTTCCCCGCGTGCCCGGAGCAGCGGTCCTGCCCTGCGGCGCAGACCTTGAGCGCTTCGGGCCCAGACCTCGCTCTCGGTCGCGCGCCGAACTCGGCCTGGACCCTGAGGGGCGCTACCTGTTCTTCCCGGCTGACCCGAGCCGGCCTGAGAAGCGCCACGACCGTGCTGCTGCCGTGGCGCGGGCGTGCGGGGCGAAGCTGCTGAGCGGCGGGGCGATCGATCCCGAGCAGATGGCGGTTTGGATCAACGCCGCCAACGCCGTTCTGGTCACCTCCGAATACGAGGGCTTTGGGTTGGCGGCGGTGGAGGCCCTTGCATGCGACGTCCCGGTTCTCTCGACCCCGGTCGGGATCGCACCATACGCTCTGGGCGGGATCGAGGGCTGCCTCTGCGCCCCGTATGAGGTCGAGTCCTGGAGTGCCACCGCCGCGGCTCACCTGGCCGTCTCAGAGCCGCGGATCGAGGGCTTTGCCCGCGCCTCCTCGCTATCGGCTTCGCGGATGGCCGAGCGGGTATTGGCAGCCTACCGTGACGTCCTCGCCGGCACGGTAATAGATTGAGCCGACGCGAACCATGAGTGAGCAGAGCAGAGCAGCGGAGGGCGAGGAGCTCGGGGCACGGGTCGAGGAAGCCGAGCGCCGGCTGGAGGCCGCCACCGAGGAGGCAGAGGCCGCCGAGCAACGTGCGATCGCTGAGGTCAGGGCCTTGGAAGTCGACCTCGAGAAGGAGCGCCTCGCCGCTGCGGAGGCCGAGCAGGAGCGCCGCGCCCAGCACGAGCGCGAGCTTGCCCGCGAGCGCGGCGCCAAGGAGCGAGCGATTGAGGCGGCCGAAGGGCGACTGGCCGAGATCGAGGCCCAGACAGAGGCAGCTGAGAAGCGAGTCGAGGAAGCTGAGCGTCGAGCGCTTCAGGCAGAGCGCTCGGTCGCCGACGATCAGGCGCGCGCTCGCGAAGCCGCGGCGGCCTGGCTTCGCGGCCAGGTAAAGGCACTTCGCCGCGAGGCGGGGGGGCGATAGTCAAAGCGTCCGAGTTCGACGTCGCCGTGATCGGCGGCGGCGCTGCCGGTCTCTGGACGGCGCTACGCGCCGCCGAGCACGGCGGATCCGTTTGCCTCATTTCGCGGACCCCGCTTTCCCAAAGCGCAAGTTTCTGGGCTCAGGGAGGTTTGGCGGCGGCGCTGGCGGCGGGTGATTCGCCGGCGCTCCATGGCGCCGACACGATCGCAGCCGGTCGGGGCCTCTGCCGCCCCTCGGCGGTCGAGGCGCTGGTTGAGGGAGCTCCCGCAATGGTGGCAAGGCTGCGCGAGCGCGGGGTTCGCTTCGACCTCGAACCCGACGGCGAGCTGGCGCTGGGGTTGGAGGGTGGCCACACCAAGCGTCGCATCGTTCACTCCGGCGGCAGCCAAACCGGGCACGAGATCACCTCCAAGCTAGCCACGATGGTCGCCGCCCAGGCGCGCATTGAGGTCCGCGAGAGAACCTCCGCGACGGCGCTTTGGAGCGATGGAGAACGCTGCCACGGGGTGCTCAGCGAGGGCCGCCCGATCGCCGCGACCGCGACCGTGCTGGCGACCGGCGGCGCCGCCGCTCTGTGGCAGCGCAGCACCAATCCGCGCGGCGCAATCGGAGCCGGGCTGGTCCTGGCCGCGGCCGCCGGCGCGACGCTTGCCGACCTCGAGTTCTGTCAGTTCCACCCAACCGCGCTGGCCCTGCCCGGGACTGCGTTTGACGGGCTGCTGATCACGGAGGCAATTCGCGGCGAGGGGGCGACGCTGCTTGACGCCTCGGGGCACCGCTTTACCGAGGAGCTCGCGGCTCGCGACGCGGTCACCGAGGCGATTCTCGATCAGATGCGCTCAGACGGGGCTTCTGCGGTCAGCCTCGACCTGCGCCCGGTCAGCCCCGATCGCTTTCCAAACGTATTTGCCTCGTTGCAAAAGGCCGGCCTGAAACCGGGTTCAGATCCGGTGCCGATAGCCCCAGCCGCTCACTATGTGATGGGTGGAATCGCTGTCGATCTCGATGGGCGCTCCTCGCTGCCCGGGTTGTTTGCGGTTGGGGAGTGCTCTTGCACTGGACTGCACGGAGCTAACCGACTTGCCTCAAATTCGCTCAGTGAGTGCTTTGTGTTCGGCGAACGTGCGGCGCGGGCGGCGCTTGAGGAGAGCTCCGGACAGCCGCGAGCCCCGCTAGGAACTTGGAGCTTTGCGCCACCGAGCGAGAAGACGAGGGAGGCGGTCTGGCGCTGGGCCGGTCCCCAGCGCGAGGCCGAGGGGATGCACAAACTGCTCCGCGACCCCTATCCGCTCGCCGCTGCGATCGCCGCCTTCGCCTTGGAGCGCCGCGAGTCAAGGGGGGGACACCTGCGCTGCGATTTTCCAGAGACCGATCACCAACTCGATCGGGTTCACCTGGTGCTCTCCCCGGGGGCCGGCATGCGCGGCGAAAGATGGGCCTGAATCCGGCCGCGGCAGGTTAGGTTGATTCGATGCTGCTCGGGGTTGACGTCGGCGGCACCTTCACCGATGCGGTACTTGTTGATCAGGCCACGTTGCGAAGCGCAAAGGTACAGAGCACCCCGGGGGATGAGGCCCGCGGGGTGATCGCCGCGGTCGAGGAGGTGCTCGCTCAGGCCGGGCGGAGTCCGGCCGAGGTGGAGGTCTTCGCGCACGGTATGACGGTTGGAACCAACGCGCTCTTGGAGGAACGCGGAGCACGCACGGCGCTGATCGCGACGCGGGGATTCGCCGATCTCCTTGAGATCGGCCGACAGCAGCGCCCGGAGCTCTACCGCCTGTGCGCGCCGAAGCCAAAGCCGCTGATCGCCCCAGGGCTGCGCTTTGAGGCCAACGAGCGCGTCGGCCCGGACGGCGTCCTGGAGCCGCTGGGCGAGGATGAGCCGCTGCGACTCGCCCGCCTGCTCGCCGACTGCGGGGTCGAATCGGTCGCCATCTGCCTGCTCTTCTCCTACATCGATCCCAGCCACGAGCGGCGAATCGCCGAGCGGTTGGGCAGCGAGTTAGATGGCGTCCACGTATCGGTCTCCCATCGGGTTCTACCCCGCTTTCGCGAGTTCGAACGTTGCTCGACCACGACGATCGATGCATACCTCTCACCGCTACTCGGCAATTACCTGACCCGCCTCAGTGCCGCGGCGCTGAGGCGGGGCCTACCCCAGCCACTGGTGATGCAATCAAGCGGTGGCGTCACCTCGACCGCGGAGGCGAGCACCGCCGGCGCCTGGAGCGTGCTCTCGGGACCAGCGGGCGGCGCGGCTGGAGCGGGGCTCTTGGCCCGGATCAGCGGCGACGGAAACGCGATCGGTTTCGATATGGGAGGCACCTCATGCGACGTCTGCGTGATCGAGCACGGCGAGGTGGGCCGCACCGCATCGCGCCAGATCGGCGGGCGGGTGATCGGCCTGCCGATGCTCGACGTGCACACGGTCGGCGCCGGCGGCGGCTCGATTGCCTGGCGCGATTCGGGCGGAGCGTTGCGGGTCGGCCCCCAGGCGGCAGGCGTCGATCCCGGCCCCGCCTGCTACGGCCGCGGCGCTGCGGCGGCTACCGTGACCGACGCCAACCTGGAGCTCGGATATCTCGCGGCGAGCGCGCCACTCGCCGGCGGGATCGAGCTCGATGCAGCCGCTGGGCGCGCCGCCCTCGCCAGGCTCGGCGACTCACTCGGCCTTAACCCGCTGCGAAGCGCCGAAGGGATCATCCGCGTCGCCAACCAGGAGATGGTGAGAGCCCTGCGCGTGATCACGGTCGAGCGCGGCCTCGATCCGCGGCGTTTTGCGCTGCTTCCTTTCGGCGGCGCCGGTCCGATGCACGCAACGGCGATCGCGGCGGAGCTCGGGATCGAGACGATCCTCTGCCCCCGGGCCGGGGGGGTCCTCTCGGCGCTCGGACTCTGCGCCTCAGATCGCCGTCGCGATACCACTCGCACGGTGATGCTGGGCGGCGCCGAGCTTAACGGCGCCCGCATCGCCAGCGAGGTGAGTGCGCTGATCGATCAGACACCCGGCGAGCTGGCCGGCGCCCACCCCGAGCTGGTCTATGAGATGCGCTACCGCGGACAGGCCTTTGAGCTGCGGGTCCCCGGGCCCCCAGAGCCCGATCCGGATCTGCTTCGGGAGCGCTTCGCGGCAGCTCACGAGGAGCGCTACGGCTACCGCGACGAGGAGGGAGAGATCGAGTTGGTCCACATCCACCTGGCGATGATTTCCAGCGGAGCGACCCCGCGGCCACGGGCCGCCGCCCCGGGGGACCTGCAACTGAGCGCCCGACCCGCTCGCTTTAGCGGCGCCTGGCTGAGCACGTCGATCCTTCGCGGCGATCCAGCGGCGGGGGTTCGGGCCGAGGGACCGGCGATCTTTGAGCTGCCCGAGTCAACCTTGGTGCTCGCCCCCGGCTGGTCGGCCGAAGTGGACGCCGCGGGGACGATCGTCGCCAACAAAGGCGCGCCCTGAGTTGGACCCGATCACCCTTCAGGTTATGGTCGGAGGACTGCGCTCCGTCTGCGAGGAGATGGGTGCGGTTCTGATCGGATCCGCGCACTCGGCCAACATCAAGGAGCGCCGCGACTGCTCGACCGCTCTGTTTGACGCGGCGGGAGAGATGGTGATGCAGGCAGAGCACATCCCAGTGCACCTCGGCTCGATGCCCGAGGCGGTGGCGGCGGTGCTTTCATCCGAGCAGGCACCGGGAAGCGCCTGGATCCTCAACGATCCCTACCGCGGCGGCACCCACCTGCCAGACATCACCCTGATCAACCCGGTGTTTCACGACGCGGCGCTGCTCGGATTCGCCGCCAGCCGGGCCCATCACTCCGACGTCGGTGGCCCGACCCCCGGCGGCATGCCCGCCCACTCGATCCGCCTTGAGGAAGAGGGCCTGATAATCCCCCCCACCCGGGCCGACGATCGGACCCTGGGCGAACTGGCGGCCCAGATGCGCGCACCGGCTCAGCGCCTCGCCGACCTCCGCGCTCAGGCGGCCGCGAACAGGATCGGTGCGCTGCGACTGGGCGAACTCGCCCAAGGCCACGGCCCGCGCCAACTTCGCGCCGGGATGGCCGCGGCCCTCGACTACGCCGAGCGCCGAACCCGTGCCGCTCTGGCGGCCTTGCCGGACGGCAGCTACCGGGCCGAGGACGTCTTAGAAAATGACTTCGGCACCACCCAACGCGACCTTACCCTGCGGCTTGCGGCGAGTATCGAGGGGGAGAGCCTGAGGCTCGATTTCAGTGGAACCGACCCCCAGGTCGAGGGCAACCTCAACTGCCCAATGTCGGTGACGAAGTCCGCCGCATTCTTCGCGGTGCGGGCGCTGAGTGACCCCGATGCGCCCCCCTCGGCGGGTGCCTACCGCCCGATCGAGGTGATCGCTCCAACGGGGTGCCTGCTCAATGCGAGCCCTCCGGCGGCCGTCGCCGCCGGCAACGTGGAGACCTCCAGCCGTGTCGCGGACCTGACGATCGCGGCGCTGGGCGGCGCCCTTGCGGTGCCTGCTCAAGGGCAGGGGACGATGAACAACGTCTCGCTGAGCGGCGCGGGCTTCACCTATTACGAGACGCTCGGGGGCGGCCAGGGCGGCTGCCCGCAGGCCGACGGACCCAGCGCGATCCACGTCGCAATGTCAAATACGCTCAACACCCCGGTGGAGGCGGTTGAGACCGAACTGCCGCTGCGGGTGCGCGAGCTCTCATTGCGCCGGGGTAGCGGCGGGCGCGGGCGCCACAGCGGAGGCGAGGGAATCTGCCGCGAGATCGAAGCGCTGACAACGGTCAGATTCAGCCTGATCACCGAGCGTCGCCGCCATCCGCCGCGCGGTCGCGATGGCGGCGGCGACGGAGAGCCGGGGCGCAACCTCCTAAATGGCGAGCCGTTGCCGAGCAAGGCGGAAGGCACCCTGGCGCCCGGTGACGTGCTTCGAATCGAGACTCCGGGCGGCGGTGGTTATGGCTGAAAAGTATTTACGAAGGTTTAATTTGGCGATTCGGCCGTCCTCGTCTAGAATCCCCGATCCGGGCAGACCGACTGCCCAGGCCGGGTTCGAGACACCTCTCCCAGTCACCGGATCACCAACCCTCTTAGCTAAAGCCTCCAATATGCCGATCGCTTTTAAGGAATGGGCCGTAACAGTGCGTGCGCTCGCCGAGGGTGAGCAGCTGCTCACCCTGCGCAAGGGAGGAATCCGCGAGGAAAACAAGCACTTTGAACTTGAGCACGAGCGCTTCTTCCTGTACCCGACCTTTGACCACCAGCGCAACGATTTGGTCCGCGAGTCCCATCACCCCGAGCTGCGACGGGCGCTCGAAGAGGGCGTCTGGCCCGACGAGGAGCCGCCGCCGCGGGCCCTGATTCAAGACGGTGGCATCTCCCAACCCGACCGGGTGCGGCTACGCGCCTGGGCGGAGGTAACCGACCACTTCACGATCACCGACCGTCGCGCGCTCGACAGCCTCTCGCCGTTTTACGTGTGGACCCCCGACTACGCCGAGAAGCGACTCAACTGGAAGCGCCGCCATCCCCTGCACGTGCTCTTGTTGCGGGTCCACCGCATCCCCCGCCCAGTCACGGTGCGGGTGCGGGAGGAGTACCACGGCTGCCGTTCGTGGGTTGAAATCGACCGCGATCTACCCTTTGAGGGAACCCCGGTGATGGCCGATGAGGAGTACGATCGGGCCCGCCAGGAGATTCAATCGGTTTGCTCCGGCGAGGCAGAGCCGGTCTTCGCCTGAGCCTCAGAATCTACGGATAACCTGCGTCGATGCCGTGGGTGGAGACGGAGTCCCTCAGCTTCACGGCGCGCCACGACAGCGCCGACACCGGCTTTGCCGAGCGCACACTTGACCGCCTCGAGGAGCTGAGGCTGCGCCTCGAGGACCGCCTCGAGCTCGTACCGGGGGAAGTCACGGTCGTCATCCATACCAATCCGGTCTGGCTGGCGATGGCGCATCCGTTTCTTCCTGCGGCCCGGTGGTCAGCGGCCCCTGCCGGACGCCGCTACCTGACCGGCTGGGCGATGGCGACCGAGCTCCACGTTCTCAACGACCCCCAGATCGGGCGCCGGGCGGCCGGGGAGGACTCCCGCGAGGCCCTGCGCGGAACCGCCGAGCGCCTCTACGCACAGCTCGTGATCGCCGCCAACAATCGCGACCTGCCTCCGTCCTGGACCCCGAGGCGCTTCGTCCGTTATTTGCACTGGGCCTGGCTCGCCGAGGGCGGCGCCCAATATTTCGCGCGCCAGGTAGGGCTTTACCGCCCTGCGGTGATCCGGCGCCTGCGCGAGAGCGCGCGCCCGTCGTTTCCGCCCTCGCGCCGCGACGCCGTGATCTTGGGGGGCACGATCTTTGATTTGCTCGAGGAGGAACGCGGCCCCAAGGCCTGCGAGCAGCTCGCCCTGCGGCTACTGCCCGGCGGCGCCGTGCAAACGCTCGAGGCCGCTTTCGACACCGATATCGCCGAGATCGAGTCGGTCTGGCGCGGCTACCTGCGCGAGATGGCCCGACCGAACCCACGAGCCTAGGCCCCGCCGGGAGTGCCGGCAAGCACCTCGCGAGCCCGCTCCACCAGCGCCGCGGGAACGAGGATGTCACGGGGACCCGCCGCAAGGAAGTCGGGCACATCGAAACCGCGGGTCCGCTTCAGCATGCTCGGTATTCCATGCTCAGAGAGCAGGCCCTGGATCATCTCCGCCTCCACCTCATTGCGGGCATAGGCGACCTTGATCGGCGGCCCGCTACTCGATGCGGAGCTCGACATCGGCGATCTCGCCGTCGCGGATCCAAAATCCCCTGACGCTCGGCTCGGCATCGGCGAGGGAAATGATCAGGTACACGGCCTCGGGCCAACCGGCAAGGTTGACGTCGGTCTGAGAGGGGTAGGCGGCGCTTTTTGTGTGGGAGTGATAGATACCGCTGAGCTGCTCGCCGCCGTCTTCGATCTGGCGCATAAGGCGGAATTGTTCGGCGGCGTCGATGCCGTAGCGCAGCGGACTCGCCTCGGCATTGACGGCGCGATAGACGGTGCCCGCGACCCCGTCGCGGCCGCCGACCATCCCGCAGCACTCATTTGGGAGCTCTTCACGAGCGTGCTCGATCAGCTGCTCGAGGAGGGACCGCGCGATGCGCATCTAGATCGGATCCTTGCGGATCTGAACCGGCACGCCGCGGCCCAGGTGCGCCTGCTGAAAGGCGCCCCACCGGTCCCGATCGATCAGCATTGATGAAGGCCAGCGATATCGCACCCGCCCGCTACCACCAAACCGTCGAATCGATTCCTTCCAGCTCCTCGATCGGCTTCGTGTAGACGCCGGAGGATAGGTACTTCCAGCCGTCGTCGGGGATCAGAAAGACGACGTTACCGCCCGGCAGTTCCGCCGCGATCCGCACCGCGATCGCCGCGATTGCGCCGGATGAAACCCCGGCGAAGACACCCTCTTGCTCGAGCAGCCTCTTGGTCCAGATGATCGCATCGCGGTTTGAGACCATGATCTTGCGATCGAGCAGCGAGAGGTCGATGATCGGCGGAATGAAGCCGTCCTGCAGCGAACGCAGGCCCTGGACTAGCTCGCCCTGCATCGGCTCGGCCGCGACGATCAGCGTCTCGGGGTTTGCCTCCTTCAGACGGCGACCGTTGCCCATCAATGTGCCGCCGGTACCCAGGCCGCCCACAAAGGCGGCGACTTCATCGAGCTCTTCGAGGATCTCAACCGCGGTGCCCTCGTAGTGAGCGCGGGGGTTAGCCTCATTTCCGTACTGATAGGGCATGTAATACCTGGCGTCCTTGGCCATCTCAAGCGCCACTTCGACCGCTCCATTGGAGCCCTTGGCACCCTCTGAATAGACGATCTCTGCCCCGTACATGCGCAGGAGCTGGGTCCGCTCGCCGGTGACGTTGTCGGGCATCACCACCTTCAGCCGATAGCCCTTGCGGCGACAGATCATCGCCAGGGAGATGCCGGTGTTACCGGAGGTCGGCTCAAGGATTGTCTGACCCGGGTTGATCAGACCCTTGGCCTCGGCCGCCTCGATCATCGCCTTGGCCACCCTGTCCTTGACCGAACCGGTCGGGTTCCGCCCCTCGAGCTTGGCGTAGATCCGGACCTCGGGGCGAGGCGAGAGGCGGGGCAACTCGACTAGGGGAGTATTTCCTATCGACTCGACGATGTCGCCGAAGCTTCCCCCGCACGGTCGGTTTTGAAGCCGCTCCAACGCCACTTCAAAAAGTATAGCCCGGTTTGGGAAGAGCACCGAAGCGCCCAATCACGAGCGGCGCATAGCTAGGCTGGACGCCGAAATGGCAATCCCACCTATCGGAGGCTAGATGTCACTTGACCAAAGCAAAGTGGGGCAGCACATCGCCCAGCAGATGGAGGCGATCGAGACCGACTTCGGCGACAAAGAGGGTGATTGGACAATCGGCGACATCTGCACGATCGTCGAGGTCCGCGGGCCGCAGGGAGGTGGGGTACGGATGCGAAGCAGCGCCTCCTCCCCCCACGCCACGCTGGGCCTGCTTGAGGTGGCCAAACTACTTGCCATCAACAACCTGGGGGGACCGGGATGATGGAAGCGCCCGCGCTCCGGCACCGGGGGCGAGCGGTGCTGAGTGCTCTGGCCGAGCTGCCCCCGGGATCGCCCCCGGTCGGCGGGGAATCAGCCCCCGGCCATTGCGGGCAAAATAACTACCGTGTCGCCATCTGCAACAGCCGTTTGAAGGCCCTCAAGCACCCGCACGTCCTCGTCGTTTAGGTAAACGTTGACGTAGCGATTCAGATCGCCATCGTTTCCAAACAGCTGACCTTTGGTGTCGGGGTGATCGGCGGTCAGTGAGCGCAGCACCTCCCCCACGTTGGCGCCGCTGGCCTCAACCTCGGCCTGCCCCCCCGTCTGAGGACGCAGCACCGGCGGAATGCGAATCGTCGCCATCTAGTCCCAACCTACCGGCTAACCGGCGCAGAAGAGCTCGTAGTCGGGGAACTTTCCCAGCTCGGCCTCGGAGGCCGGTGTGGCGTCCTCACCACAGATCGGGCAATCGTGATCGCGCCTCACCTTGAGCTCGGTGAAGCGGGTGCTGAGCGCCTCAAACAGGAGCAGCCGCCCGATCAGCGGCTCTCCGACCCCGAGCACCAGCTTGATCACCTCGTTGGCCTGCAGCAGGCCCATCGTTCCCGCCATCACGCCGAGAACTCCGTTGGCCGAGCAACTTGGCGCCAACTCGGCCGGAGGCGGGGTCGGGTAAAGGCAGCGGTAGCAGGGTCCCTCAAACGGCACGAAGGTCGAGATTTGACCGTCGAAGCTAAGGATCGACGCCGATACCACCGGCTTGCGAAGTCGCACTGAGGCGTCGTTTAGGAGGTAGCGGGTCGGGAAGTTATCGGCGCCGTCGACGATTACGTCGTACTCGGAGAGGATCTCGATGACGTTTGAGGCATCGAGTCGGGTGCGGTGCTCGACCACTTCGACGTCGGGGTTCAGCGACTCGATCGTGATTCGCGCCGACTCGGTCTTTGGCATCCCGATACGCGCCGTGTTGTGGATCACCTGGCGCTGCAGGTTGGAGGCGTCGACGACGTCATCATCGACTAGGCCCAGGGTGCCGATGCCCGCCGCGGCCAAATAGAGGGCCGTGGGGGCGCCGAGTCCGCCGGCCCCTACCAGGAGGACCTTCGCGTTCAAAAGCTTCAGCTGGCCGTCGACCCCGACCTCGGGCAAAAGGGTATGGCGGGAATAGCGCTCGCGCTGCTCGGCGGTCATCCCCGGCGCGGCGACCACCGGCAGCCCCTGTTCCTGCCAGGCGAGAATGCCGCCAGCCATAGAGGCGACATCCTCATAGCCCAACTCCTGCATCTGGGCGGCGGCGATGGCGGAGCGGTTGCCGCTGCGGCAATACAGGATCGTCCGAGCCGAGCGCTCGGGCGCGGCGGCGGCGATCTGATCAGCCAGCAGCCCGGGCGGAACGAGCTTGCCGCCCTCGAGGTGGGCCTCCTGATACTCGTGCGGCTCGCGGGTATCGATCAGGACGACGTCGCCGGCCTCGATCTCCGCCGCGGCCTCAAACGGCTCGATCTCCTCAATTTGCCTCTGGGATCCCACCTCGACACTGGTTGCCATTGAATCTCCTAAATCCGGATCGGCTTTACTTCATAAAGTATAGCGGGGTATCGCTAGCCGAGACTGGGGCGCATCTGGCGCAGCCGCTTAACCCGCTCCTCGATCGGAGGATGCGTGGAGAACAGTCCGGCGATGCCCTTGCTGGAAAAGGGCTTGACGATGTAGAGCGGCTCGGCCGCCTGGTTGACCTTCATCGGCATCTGCGCGGCCCCTTGCTCAAGCCGCAAAAGGGCGCTGGCAAGGGCCTCGGGATTGCCGCTGATTTCGGCGCCGCCGGCGTCTGCTGCGAACTCGCGTTGGCGCGAGATCGAGAGCTGGATGATCGCCGCGGCGATCGGAGCCAGCAAGACCAGCGCCAGTGAGGCCGCCAACCCGACCGGCGAATTGTTGTCTTCACCACCGAACCAGACCAGCATGTAGGCGAGGTAGGTAATCGCGGCGCCGATCGTCGCCGCCACCGATTGGATCAGGATGTCGCGATGCTTGACGTGGGCGAGCTCGTGGGAGAGGACGCCGCGCAGCTCCTGATCGGAGAGGAGTTTGCGGATGCCGCGGGTGACGGCGACCGCTGCGTGCTCGGGATTTCGGCCGGTGGCAAAGGCATTGGGCTGATCGACCGGGATTTCATAAAGGCGGGGCATCGGCAGCTTGGCGCTGGTCGTCAGTTCCCGCACCATCTGGTAGAGCTTCGGCGCTTCGGACTCCGAGATCGGCTTGGCGCCGCTCATCGTCAACGCCAGTTTGTCGCTGAAGAAGTAGGAGCCCATGTTCATCAAGGCCGCAATCCCGAGGAAGAGCAGGGCGGTCGAGGGACCGCCAATTGCAAATCCGATCGCGACAAGCAGCCCCGAGAGCGTCGCCAATAGGATTGTTGTGCGGAGGGTCGCCCCGAAAGTTGATTGCTTGGTAGTCGTCATCGCCGTCTGCTCCTTCTTGGGTGCCGCGGCAATTATGACGCAGCCCCATAACCGACCTCTTCAGTAGGATTTAGTTGATGCTGTTCTCAACCAAAGCTGAGTACGGGGTGCGGCTCATGGTCGAGCTGGGCCGCCAACCCGGCTCGCTGCCGGTTTCACTGAGCGCGGTCGCCGAGGGAGAGCGGCTGCCACTCTCCTACCTTGAGCACCTTGTCGCAAAATTGCGCAAGGCCGGCCTCGTCACCTCGACCCGCGGTGCCCATGGCGGCTACCGACTGGCCAGACCCGCCGCTGAGATCACCATGGACGCTGTGGTGGAGGCTCTCGAGGGCCAGATCGCGCCGATGGAGTGCTTCCACGCGGCGCCGGAGGGAAAGGTCCTCTGCTCACACGAGAGCGACGGCGACCGTGCCTGTGCGACAAAGCTGCTTTGGACCCGGGTCCAGGGCGGGGTCACCAAGGCGTTGGCCGGCACAACCCTGGCCGAGCTGGTCGAGTTTGGCAGCGCCGAGCCCGCCCGGCACGGCGAGGCAGCGGTTGGCAGCGCAGTCTAGGCAGCAACGGAGCACCGGGTCCCCGCATCGACACCTTCCAAATCAGAAACGGAGTCAAATTGGCTGAGCTTGAGATTCGTAACCTTCACGTTAGGGTCGAAGATAAGGAGATCCTGCGGGGCCTAGACCTCGATGTCGAGAAGGGCAAGGTGCATGCGCTGATGGGCCCAAACGGGTCGGGCAAGTCGACCCTTGCCAACGCGATCATGGGCCACCCGGCGCTCGAGGTGACGGCGGGATCGATCAGCTTCAAGGGTGAGGAGATCACCGAAGCCGATCCCGACGCGCGCTCCCAGGCCGGTCTGTTCATGGCATTCCAATATCCCGTCGCAATCCCGGGGGTCTCGGTCAGCAAGTACCTGCGCATGGTGATCAACGCCAAGCGCGAGGCAGGGGGCGAGGAGCCGATCAAGATCAAAGATTTCGCCAGGGTCGCCCAGGAGGCGATGGAGCTCGCGAACATTCCCAAAGACTTCTCCAGCCGCTACCTAAACGATGGCTTCTCCGGCGGGGAGAAGAAGCGAATGGAGCTGCTGCAACTGGCGCTACTGCGGCCCGAGCTGGCGATCCTCGACGAGACCGACTCCGGCCTGGACATCGACGCGCTGCGCACCGTCGCCGAGGGGGTAAACAAGTTCACCGGGCCCGAGATGGGTGTATTGATCATCACCCACTACCAGCGCATTCTGCACATGGTGAGACCGGATTTCGTCCACGTCATGTTCGAGGGAAGAATCGTCAAGCAGGGGGGTCCGGAGCTGGTCACCCAGCTCGAGGAGAAAGGCTACGGCTGGATCGGCGAGGAGGTGGGGGCCGGGGCTTCGGCCTAGCCTCAGCAATGGAGCTGGCGAGCAGGACAGGGCAGGGGCCGCGCGTTGCCTTCTCAATCGAGAAGGTTCGATCCAGCTTTCCGGCCCTGCAGCGCGAGATCCACGGCCGCCCCCTCGTCTACCTCGATAGCGGCGCGAGCTCGCAGCGGGTGGCGGCCTCGATCCAAGCGGTGGACCGCTACGAGCGCCGCCACCACGCCAACGTGCACCGCGGCTCACACACGCTCTCGGCGGAGGCGACCGAAGCCTTTGAGGGGGCGCGGGCAACGGTCGCCGACCACATCGGCGCCGCCGATCGCCGCGAGGTCGTCTTCGTTCGAAACGCGACCGAGGCGATCAACCTGGTGGCGCGGGCTTGGGGGGATGCAAACCTCGGCGCCGGTGATCGCATTGTCCTCACCGAGATGGAGCACCACTCCAACATCGTCCCCTGGCAGCAGCTCGCCAAACGGGTCGGCGCTGAGATCGATTGGGCTCCGATCGACGCCGCGGGCCGTCTCGACCTCGACGCGCTTGCAAACCTGTTGCAGCGGCGGCCGAAGCTGGTCTCGCTGACCCACGTCTCAAACGTCTTGGGGACCGAGAATCCAGTGGCCGAGATTGCCCGCATCGCCCACCAGGCGGGTGCCGTGGTCCTGGTCGACGGAGCCCAGGCGGCGCCGAAGCTGGCCCTTGATGTGGCTGCGCTTGGGGTCGACTTCTACGCGATCACCGGCCACAAGCTCTACGGGCCGACCGGGATCGGGGCGCTTTGGGGCAGGCTCGAGCTGCTGCGCGCGATGCCACCCTTCATGGGGGGCGGTTCGATGATTAAAAAGGTGACCCGAGAGGCCACAACCTACGCCGACCCGCCGGCGAGGTTTGAGGCTGGGACCCCGGCGATCGCCCAGGCGATCGGAATGGCCGCCGCGCTGCGCTGGCTCGATGGGGTCGGCATGGACGCGGTGCATGCCCATGAGCGTGAGCTGACCGACTACGCGATGCTGCGACTGGGCGAGGTGCCCGGGCTGCGCATTTTCGGACCGCCACGTGGGCCCGATCGAATCGGTCCAGTCTCATTTGAGATCGAGGGTATCCACGCCCACGACATCTCCGAGATCCTCGACCGGCACGGGATCGCGGTGCGGTCCGGACACCACTGCGCCCAGATTCTGATGGAGCGACTTGAGGTACCCGCAACGGCCCGCGCCAGTTTCGGGATTTACACGACCATGACGGAGATCGATCGCCTCCAAGACGGTCTAAACGACGCCCGCAAGGTCTTTGGTCTGTGATGGATGAGCTCTACCGCGATCAGATCCTCGAGCACTACAAGCGCCCGCACAACTTCGGACGATTGCCCGATGCCGACCTGGAGTTCGAGGATACGAATCCCTTCTGCGGCGATGAGCAGCACCTGATGATCCGGCTCGATGAGCAGGGCAGGGTCGCCGAGGTCGCATTTGAGGGCAGCGGCTGCGCGATCTCAACCGCTGCGACCTCGCTTCTCACCGACGAGCTGATTGGCAAATCGCGCCAGGAGCTGCTGCGACTGCCGAAGGAGTTCGTGCTCGAGCTGCTTGGAATAGAGATTTCGGCGACCCGGATGAAATGCGCGATGTTGGGACTGAAGGTCCTCAAGGGGGCCAGCCTCGGCGAGTCCGCCGAATGGGAGGACGAGGGCGAGGTCGGCAGGCGCTCCGAGGCGGCCGCCGACCTCGGCCAGGCCTAGGCGCTCGCCAGCGCCTCCTCGTTCAGCTTGATCACGGCGAACATCGCGCCGTGGGGGTCATGCAAGACGGCGAAGCGCCCGGGCGCGATATCGATCGGGCCGAAGGCGACGCCACCGCCGAGCTCGCTGGCCTTGGCCACCGCGGCGTCGGCGTCATCGACCCCGAAATAGGTCAGCCAATGGGGCGGGACCTGATCGGGGACGCGGCCGCGCATGTCCAACATGCCGCCGACTTCCTGCTCGCCCAGCTTCCAGCTCGTGTAGGTACCAATCTCCCCCATGTCCTGATCCTCGCTGCCCCAACCAAAGACCCTGGTATAGAAGTCCTTGGCGGCCTCGGGGTCGCGTGTGTTGAGCTCGTTCCAGCTCATCGCCCCGGGCTCATTTACCAGCCCCGATCCGGTGTGCAGGCCAGGCTGCCAAACGCCAAAGACGGCACCGCTGGGGTCGGCGAAGACGGCCATCCGCCCAGCCTCCATCACGTCCATCGGCGCGGCGATCACGCGGCCGCCGGCCTCGCTCACGGCGGCCGCCGTAGCGTCGACATCGGCGACCGAGACGTAGGTCTGCCAGGCGGGGGGCTGACCCTCGGCCATCAGCGGCATCATCCCCGCCACCGCCTTGCCACGCAGCTCGGCCATCCGATAGCCACCGGTCTGCTCGGGATCGCCGGCCTCGCCAACCTGCCAGCCAAACAGGGCTGTGTAGAAATCGACCGCCGCGTCTGGGTCGGGGGAGCCGAGGTCGGTCCAGGATGGGGTCCCCGGGGCATAGCTGGTTCTCTCGCTCATAATTTGTCCTCTCCTAGAAGGTTGGTGGACGATCCTCTCACTTGAGCCGCGCCGCTGGTCAACCTGCTGTTACGCAACCTCCGTGCGGCCGTGCCGCTAAAATCCGACCGTAAAGGTAGGATTAAGTCTGCACCTGCGCCAATCCGAAAGCGATCAACTGATGCCCGACGGTTCCCGAACTTCGATTTCAGTTTGCCCCACGGCAGAGCTGCCCAAGGGTGCGATGCGCTTGGTCGAGCACGGGGGGCGAAAGATCGGCGTATTTAACTGCGGCGGGAACCTTTACGGGATCGAGGATCGCTGTTCTCATGATGACGGCCCGCTCGCTGAGGGCGAGTTCGACCCCGCCAGCTGCACCGTCGAGTGCCCGCGCCACGGCTCGCTGTTTGATTTGGCAAGCGGCAAGCCCAAGACGCTTCCCGCCTATGCTCCGGTTCAGACGTTCCCGATAACCATCGAGGACGACACGATCGTTTTGGAGGTTGATTGACCATGGCAACGCCCGAGGTAGTCGCAGAGAAAAGAGAGCTGGCCGGCATCAACTCCGACTACAAGGAGAAGTTCGGTTTCCATGACCCCGAGTCCGGCTATGCCTACAAGGCCCCAAAGGGGCTCAGCCGCGAGGTGGTCGAATCGATCTCTGATTACAAGTCTGAGCCGGCCTGGATGCGCGACTTCCGCCTCAAGGCGCTGGAGCATTTCGAAGCCCGTCCGACCCCCACCTGGGGTGGCAACCTGGGTCAGATCGACTTCAATGACATCCATTACTTCGTGCGCGCCTCCGAGACCAACAGTCGCGACTGGAGCGAGGTTCCCGAGGACATCAAGAAGACCTTCGACCGACTCGGCATCCCCGAGGCCGAGCGCAAATTCCTCTCCGGGGTCGGCGCCCAGTATGAGTCCGAGGTGGTCTATCACCAAGTCAACGAGAAGCTCGAGGCCCAGGGCGTCATCTTCACCGACATGGACACGGCGCTTCGCGAGCACGAGGACCTGATTCGCGAGTACTGGGCGACCGTGATCCCGCCCAACGACAACAAACTAGCGGCGCTTAACTCCGCGGTCTGGTCGGGCGGCTCCTTCGTCTACGTGCCGGCCGGAGTCAAGGTCGAGATGCCGCTGCAGGCATATTTCCGAATCAACACCGAGAACATGGGGCAGTTCGAGCGGACCTTGATCATCGCCGAGGAGGGTGCCGACGTCCACTACATCGAGGGCTGCACCGCGCCGGTTTACTCGAGCGACTCGCTGCACTCCGCGGTGGTCGAGATCGTCGCCAAGCCGAGCTCACGAGTTCGCTACACGACCGTTCAAAACTGGTCCCAGAACGTCTTCAACCTGGTTACAAAGCGGGCCGTCGCGCACGAAAAGGCAACCATGGAGTGGGTGGACTGCAACCTCGGCTCGAAGCTGACGATGAAGTATCCATCGATCTATCTGCTTGGTCGCGAAGCCCACGGCGAGATCCTCTCGATTGCCTTTGCCGGCCAGGGGCAGCACCAAGATGCCGGCGGCAAGATCATCCATGCGGCCCCCCGCACCAGCTCCTCAATCTTTTCCAAGTCGATCTCCAAGGATGGCGGTCGGGCCACCTATCGGGGTCTGCTCGAGGTTGCCGACGGCGCCACCGAGGCCCGCTCCAAGGTGGTCTGCGACGCGCTCCTTCTCGATGAGGACTCGCGCTCAGACACCTACCCGACGATTCGGATCGATGAGAACGACGCCGACGTTGGCCATGAGGCGACGGTCTCCAAGATCGGCGATGAGCAGCTCTTCTACCTGCGGAGCCGCGGTCTGAGCGAGGAGGAGGCTTCCAAGATGATCGTCAATGGCTTCATCGAGCCGGTCACCAAGGAGCTGCCGATGGAGTACGCGGTCGAGCTGAATCGACTGATCGAGCTGCAGATGGAGGGAAGCATTGGCTGAGGTTGCGATCGAACCGCCGTGGCTTTCAGAGAGGCGCCGCCGTGGCGCCTCTCTGATGCAGAGCCTCGCGCTGCCCGACCGCCGCGCAAAGGGCTGGGAATTCACCGACCTCTCAGAGCTGCAGCTCGACTCCTACCTCGAGGTCAGCCCGAGCGCCTCAATCGAGGCCGCCGCCGGCGCCACCGTGATCGCGCTCGGGGCGGCGATCTCCTCTCACGGCGATCTGATCCACCAACGACTCGGCTCGTTGGTGCCAGTCGAGGATCCCTTTGTTGCTCGTAACGAGGCGACCTGGCGCGACGGCGTCTTGGTCCACGTTCCAGCAGGGGTCAGCGTCGCTGAGCCGATCCGGGTTGAGGTTCCGCTCGATCGCGATGGCTCCGCCCTGAACTGGCGCACCTTGGTTGTGCTTGAGGAGGGGGCCGAGGCGGAGGTCTGGGAGCACTGCTCTTCGCCGCGGGATGAAATCGACGCGCTCTTTAACTCGGTAGTCGAGCTGAGCGTTGGCTCCAACGCCACCCTGCGCTACGTCAGCACACAGGATATCTCTGAGTCGGCCTGGATCTTTGCAACCCAGCGCGCCGAGGTGGCGCGCGACGGGCGCCTTGACTGGACGGCCCTGGGCTTTGGTTCAGCCCGAGGCAAGGTGCGGATGGAAACGAAGCTGGCGGGGCGCGGCGCCGAAGCTCGGGTAACCGGTGGCTACGCGGGTAGCGATGGCCAGCACCTCGATTACGACACGACGCAAGAGCACGCGGCGCCGAACACGAACTCCGACCTCGCCTTTCGCGGCGTTCTCGCCGCCGGCTCAACCGCGGTCTGGCGGGGAATGATCAAGGTCGATCCTGGCGCCCAGCAAACCGATGCCTTTCAGGAGAGTCGCAACCTGCTGCTCTCCACCGACGCCCACGCGGACGCAATTCCGGGATTGGAGATCCTCGCCGATGATGTCCGCTGCACACATGCAGCGGCGATTGCCCAGATCGACCGTGACCAGCTCTTCTATCTGTCATCACGCGGACTCGATGCCGCCGCCGCAAAGGGACTGATCATCGAAGGGTTCTTGGAGTCCCTGGTCGAGCGCCTTGCCCCGGGGCCGGTTCGCGAGAATGTCTCGGCTGCACTCGCGCGGCGCCTGGCCGAGATCCTCTGAAGCCGGCTCAGCGGCCGATGCGCAATTCGGCCACGTTGATATGAGAGGTCGCGACTATGACCGGGAACTCACCGGCGCGGCGGGCCCAGAAATTAATCAGCGCGCTCGATTCGACCGTCCGATCGACGCCGTAGCCGGGAATTTCAATCCCCAGTGGTTCATCGGTGAGGATCCGAAAGCGCACCCGCTGGCCGCGCCGAAAGCTGAGCCGGACCGGACCCGACGGGGGGGGCGCCCCGCCCAGCACGCGGACGGTCGGTATCGGAGCTGAGTGGGGGACGGGAGCAGGCCTTGGCCGGGGCGCGGGCCTTGGCCGGGGCGCGGGCTTGCCGGTGTTGACACCGGAGATCCTGGGGGCGTCGATGGTCCCCTCGCTGCCGTAGAAAACAAAGACGATGATGATCGCGATGCCGAGGGCGATCCCGAGTGTGATCCCGACCACCAGGTCGAGGCGGCGGCCGCGTTTAGAACTCTGCAATTGCCCTTTCTGGGTGCGGGTCCGGCGCCGCGTCGGCGATCTGATTCGATCCTTTCCCGTGGGTCATCTTCGAGCGGTTCCTCTGTAGAGCTGCACTGCGGCCAGCGGCTCAGGATAACGTCAGCGGGTGCGCCCAGAACGAGACAACATCCCGGTCCCGGAACTGCCCGACGGGATCACCTGGTTCGGGGAGGGGCCTGCGTCGATCTCGGCGCTGACGGCGCGGGGTCCGACGCTCGTTCACTTTTTCGATTTTGCCCAGCTAAACAGCGTCCGCACGTTGCCCTACCTGATCGAGTGGAACCGGCGCTATCGCGACGCGGGCCTCAGCTTGATCGGGGTCCAAGCACCGCGCTTTCCCTTCGGCTTTAACCCCGAGATCGTCGCCGACGGGCTCTTGACCCTGGGCGTCGATTTCCCGGTTGCGTTCGACTTCGAGCGCGAGCTCTGGCATTCCTACGGTTGCCGCGGCTGGCCCAGCCTTTTTCTTTGGAGCCGGGGCGGTGCGCTGGCCTGGTTTCACTTTGCCGAGGGCGATTACCTCGCTACCGAGGAGGCGATCCAAGCCGAGCTGCGCGGGGTCGAGGCGCTGCGCCGATTACCACCTCTATTGAGCCCACTGCGCCCCACCGATGGCCCCGGAACCAGGGTCATCGCCCCCAGTCCAGAGGTCTTCCCCGGGGGCTCATGGCAACGAGCCTGGACGGCGGGGGTCGACGGAGCGGACCTGCAGCTCAGATACGGAGCCGGCGGTGCCTACGCAACTGCCGAGGGCCACGGCGAGATCGCACTGGAACTCGACGGCCGCAGCCAGGCAGCCGTCTCGGTGGAGCATCCCGCCCTCTACAAACTGACCGAGCACAACCGTCATGAGAGCCACACGATCACGTTGCGCCCGAGCGCTGGACTTCGTCTCTGGTCGATCAGCTTCGCGGCGGGCCTCCCGCCGGGAGTCGAGCCTGCCAACCGGGCGGGGGCCTCGACGGCCACCACCAAAGTGACCTCGGCTGATTAGCGATGCCCGAGGCGACCTATGATCGGATTGGGGTCGGCTACCGGGCGATCCGACGGCCCGATCCGCGCATCGCCGCGCGAATCGAGTCGGCCCTGGGGGCCGCGGCGTCGGTCCTCAATGTGGGGGCGGGCTCTGGCTCCTATGAGCCACACGAACGCGACGTTACGGCGATCGAGCCCTCCGAGCTGATGCTCTCCCAACGACCACCCGGCGCCGCCCCGGCCGTTCAGGCAAGCGCTGAAGAGCTGCCCTTCCCCGACGATCGCTTCGACGCCGCGATGGCGATCATCACGGTCCATCACTGGGCAGACCTCGAGGCCGGCCTGGATGAGATGATGCGGGTGGCGCGCCGGCGGATCCTCATTCTCAGCTTCGACCCCGCCCCGCTTGAGCAGCTTTGGTTGGTTCGCGAGTATTTCCCTAGCGCCCTTCGGATCCACGCCGATGCGATGCCCGCAATCGATCGGCTCACAGAGCTGCTGCCGAGGCCCTCGGTCGAACCGGTGGCGGTGCCGCGCCTGTGCACGGACGGGTTTTTTTGCGCGCTCTGGGATCGTCCCGAGATGCACCTTGACCCAGCCGTGCGCCGGGCGAGTTCAGTCTGGCACCTGATGCCGACCAAAGAGATCGATCAAGGTCTCCTGCAACTGCGCTCTGACCTAAAAGGCGGCAGCTGGGATCAGAGATTTGGCCACCTTCGTAGCGCCCCAGAGCTCGACGTCGGGCTGCGCCTGATCACCTCAGAGCTCGCCTAAAGGCGCCGACCGCGCAACCAGGCCGGCCGCCTTGGCACTGCGCCAGCTCTTGCCCGCCTCGCCATCTCCGCTCCAGCGCAAGTGGAGTACCGGATTGGGGGGCGTCGATTGAGCGAGCGCCGCGCCGGCCCTCAGCAGAGATGCAACTGCTCAGACATTCCCGCCCCGATGCGAGGGCGAAGCGAGGCAGGCGGAGGCGGCGGTGGCGGTGAGCGCCTCCGCGGTTGTCAGCGATGTGGGGCATGACCGAGCGGATCGCAGCTCCCGATTTCCTGACAAGCTGGCCGCAGCGGCCAGGACCGAGGCACCACGCCGCTGGGCGAGGCGCCGGGTTGGGGAGCAGCGTAAGACCGCTCCGGGGCTGTTGCGCCGACCGCCTTAAAGGGCCGAGCGCGGAGTTGCGGGTCAGCCTCGTTTTGCGAGCTCCTCGCGAATCTCCTTGGGCAGCATGAATCGAACGTCCTCGTGGACGGTGCGAAGCTCGGAGACCTCGGTGGCTCCGAGCTCGCGGAAGTGTGAGACGAGCTGGGCGACGAGCTCCTCGGGGGCACTGGCGCCGGAGGTGATGCCCACGGTCTTGACCCCGCGCAGCCAACTGTCCTCGACCTGCTCGTGGTTATCGATCAGATGGGACGCGGCCCCGTGCTCGCGCGCCACCTCGACCAGACGATTTGAGTTGGAGGAGTTGGTGGAGCCGATCACCAGCACAAGCTCGCACTCGCTGGCCAGCTGCTTTACCGCGATCTGGCGATTCGTGGTCGCATAGCAGATGTCATCGGACTTGGAGCTAACAATGGCGGGGAACCTGGCACGAAGCGCGGCGATGATCTCGGCGGTCTCATCGACCGAGAGGGTCGTCTGGGTAATGAATGCAACTCGATTTGGATCGGCAACGCGAAGCTCCGCGACCTCGGCCACAGTTTGCACCAACACGATGCTCTCGGGAGCCTCCCCGGTGGTTCCCTCAACCTCCTCGTGGCCCTCGTGGCCGATCATCACGATCGTGTAGCCCTGGGCGGCGAAGCGCCGCGCCTCAACGTGGACCTTTGTGACCAAAGGACAGGTGGCGTCGATTGTCCGCAACCGCCGAGAAGCGGCGTTGTCGTGGACGGCGGGGGCGACGCCGTGAGCGGAGAAGACCACCATCTCACCGACCGGAACCTCTGTCTCCTGCTCGACAAAGATTGCCCCACGCTCGGCGAGCTGTTCGACCACATGCTTGTTGTGGACGATCTCCTTACGCACATAGACCGGAGCGCCGTATAGGTCAAGGGCGCGCTCGACCGTCTGCACGGCGCGGTCGACGCCGGCGCAGTAGCCGCGCGGAGCGGCGAGCAGGACTCGCCTTGGAGCCGATGGGGCGATGGTCGCCATCAGCCCAGAGTAGCGGTGGCTACGTTGCGGGAGCTCGCGGCGAGTGAACGCCAAGCGCGGCGCGAAGCTAGCCTTGCGCGATGGCAACAGCAGGACACCACCTCGATCGGCTGAGCGCCGTCGATGCCTCCTTCCTGAGCAATGAGAGTGCCACCAGCCATATGCACGTCGGTGCGATCCTGATCTTTGAGGGCCCTCCCCCCCGCTACCTCGACCTGGTCGAGCACGTGCGGGGCCGACTCAGCCAGGTACCCCGCTTTCGCCAGCGCCTCGTGGTCCCGCCGATGGAGGCGGGGCGACCGCTTTGGGCCGACGATGTCAACTTCAATCTCACCTACCACATCCGACACACCGCACTGCCGGAGCCCGGCGGCGAGGAGGAGCTCCGACGGCTCGCCGGCAGGGTATTTTCCCAGCAGCTCGACCGCTCCAAGCCACTGTGGGAGCTGTGGTTGGCCCAGGGCCTTGAGCGCGACCGCTTTGCGATCTTGACCAAGACACACCACGCGATGGTTGACGGAATATCTGGGGTCGACATCGGAACGGTGCTCTTTGACCTCGAGCCGGCGCCAGAGCCAGCGGCGGCGGAGCAGGAATGGGTACCGCGGGGGCTACCGAGCACCACCGAGTTGGTGGCGCGTGGTCTCAGCGACGTCATTGTGGAGCCGCTAAGGCTGGCCGGGCGGATGGTCGAGGCCGTGCGCCACCCCGAGTCGGCAGTTCGGAGGCTGGGCGAGGCGGTCGAGGGAGTCAGCGAGGTCGTTGGAGCGTTTGCCAACCCCGCCCCCGACGTGCCGCTGAATCAGCCGATCGGCCCGCATCGCCGCTTCATCTGGGCCCGATCCGAGCTGGCGACGTTCAAGCTGATCAAGGACTCCCTGGGCGGAACCGTGAACGACGTCGTCCTGGCGGTCGTTACCGGAGCGCTGCGAAGCTGGCTACACGAACGTGGAATCCGCACCGAGGGATTGGAGCTGCGGGCGCTGGTGCCCGTCTCGATCCGCGGTGAGGACGAGCGGGGAAACCTCGGCAATCGAATCGCGGCGATGCGCGGCCCCCTCCCGGTCTACGTCGAGGATCCGGTCCGCCGCCTGCGCGTTGTGAGCGAGCAGATGGAGGGCCTGAAGCGCTCCAAGCAGGCGCTCGGCGCCGAAGTAATTTCGCGCTTTAACGACTTCGCCCCCCCGACCCTCCTCGCACAGGCCTCGCGGATCAACTTCTCGACCCGGCTCTTCAACCTGATCGTCACCAACGTTCCCGGGCCCCAGATCCCCCTCTACGTGTTGGGAAGAGAGCTGGAGGAAGTCTTCCCGGTCGCATTCTTGCCCCAAAACCACAACCTCGCCGTGGCGATCATGAGCTACAACGGCCGCGTCGGCTTTGGCCTGCTCGCCGATTACGACTCGATGGAGGACGTGGAGGCAATCGGCCGCGGCATCTCGGACTCGATTGCCGAGTTGGAGCAAGCCGCGGGCGCAGCAGCCGCGGCCTGAGCGCAGCGGCCGGCCCGGGGCACAACTGGGGCTAGGCTTTGGCAGTGGCCTTGCTGGTGATTCTCTTCATCTTGGTTCCGATCGCAGAGCTCTACGTGATCATCACCGTGGGCGAATTGATCGGCGTCTTGCCGACCATAGCGCTGCTTTTGGCAGATGCGCTGCTCGGAGCGCTCCTCTTGCGCATGCAGGGCCGCGGCGCCTGGCGACGCTTCAACGCCGCGCTAGCCGAACGGCGATTTCCCGGTCGCGAGGCTGCCGATGGCCTAATGATCACGGTTGGTGCCGCCTTGCTGCTGACCCCCGGTTTCATCACCGACATATTTGGCTTCATTCTTTTGTTCCCCCCGACCAGGGCGCTGGCGCGAAAGATGATGCGTGGCTACTTCGGGCGGCGTTTCGTAATGGTTGGCCTGGCCGATCGCGCGACGCGGGCACGGAGCTCGGGGGACCCGCCGCGAGATTACGATTTCGACGCGACCGCCGAGGAGCTACGACCCGACGAAGAGCACCAGCTGAGCGGCTAGCCGAATCCCGGGCTTGAGGCTGAACCTGAGCCTTCCGACCTGCGCTTGGGCCTTTTGGTCCCGAGCGAGACTGCTCGGTGCCCGGGGCCGCGGCGGCACGCTTGTTCAGCCCGCGGCTCGGGCCGGGGTGCCCACGCCCGGGAGCTCACGGCGCAGCAGCGCGAGACCAAGGAGGCCACCAATACCGGGGATCCAAAACGCAATCGCGTGGTAGACCAAGACCGCCGCGGTCGCACCGATCGGCGAGATCCCATAGATCACCAGCGCCGCGATCAGGCCGCCATCGAGTACCCCCACCCCTCCCGGAACCGGCACCAGGTTCGCCAGGTAGCCGATTATGTAGCCGAGCGTGAGCGGGGCGAGCGGCGGGTTATTGCCGAGGGCGGCAAAGGTCGCCCAGAGCACGGCGATGTCGAAGATGAGATAGCCGATCGCACCGAGGAGGCGCGGGCTGGGCCGCCGCAGCGAATACTCGGCATGGCGGATTCCCTGGATCAGATCGGTGATCCAGGCCGGGCCCCCGGGGCGGGCGCTTCGCAGGGAGCGGCGCGCCGGCAAGATCAGCACCACCGCGGTTGCCAGGCAGCCGGCGAGGATCGGGAGCACGGCGCGAACGAAGTCATCGGGTCCGGCGGCAATGCCGAGCACGAGGAGCAGGCCGGCGGCGATCATCGCGGCGACGCTGGCGGCGCTGGTGATGAAAAAGAGGGCACTCGAGCGCTGGACGATGGAGCGGGTTGACATTCCGGCCAGGTGCATAAGCCAGCCGCCGATGGCGAGCCCCCCCACCCCACCCGCCGGCAGCAGGACTCCACTTGCCAGCTCGGTCCAGGCGAGCTGGCGTGCCGGACGAGGTGGCAGCGGCGAGAAGAAGAGGCGAAAGACGACGACGAAGCTCGCGCAGCTCGCCAGCTCGAGCACGATCGCGAGGGCGATCCAGGCCGGGCTCATGTGCCCAATCGCAACCAGCACGGCACGAAGCGGAGGAACCGCGAGTAAGAGGATGAGGATGAACAGCCCGAGCAACACCCCGACCCCGAGGCGGCGCAGGATTCCTCGGCCTTCCAACGACGAGGCGCCCTGAAACGGCGGGGTCTCGCTCAGGACAGCACCCGGCGCCGGAAGTTACGCAGGCCGAGTGTGAGGAAGACGGCGCAAAAGCCAACCAGCACCGGGTAGACGACATAGAGGGGCATGTGGGAGGCCTCGGTCAGGCCGGCGCGCATCCCCTCGGCGACGTAGATCAAGGGATTGACCAAGACCAGAATCTGCAGCCAGTGAATGCCCTGCACCTGGACCGGGGAGAGTTTCGTCCACTGGTAATAGGTGCCGCCCAAAAAGGTGAGCGGCAAGACGACGAAGCCGAACATCAGACCGATATTGCGGGGCTCAAAGTAGGTCCCAAGCAGCAGCCCGAGCGAGGTCATCGCGACGCAGGCAAGCGGGATCAGGGTGATCACGATCCACCAGTGAAAGGAGAGGTGGGCTTCTACCCCCGGCGCGTGCACGACGGCGGCCATCGGAAAGACAACCAGCGCCGCCAGCACGCCCTGAACCGAGCCCGACATCACCTTTGCCACTGCGACCAACCAGATCGGACACGGAGCCTGAACCCGATCCTCGATCTCACGCGTGTAGCCAAACTCGGTGGATAGCTGCAGAGCCACCGCCTGGATTCCCTGAAACATGATCGTGATTGCAACCACACCCGGAACCAAAACCGTCGCAAAGGCAGACTCGGCGACGGTTCCGCCCCCGCCCCCGATTCCCTGGCCGATCGAGGGAAAGACGTAGAGGAAGACGAAGACGAGCAGAAAGGGCTGGATCAGCGTGCGAACCAAGAACTCGGCGAAGTTCTTGCGCAGTACCACAAGGTCGCGGAGGATGAGGGCGCGCAGCGCCAGTCGACTCGCCTGGGCGCCGGAGCGGGTCGGTACCAGCTCGACATCGTGGGCGATGCCGGGATCTGTCGCGACCGTGGCCATCAGTCGCGCAGCGCCTTGCCGGTCAGGTTGATGAACACAGTCTCCAAGCTCGGCTTCGATACTGATAGATCCGCGAGCTCAAAGCCCCCTGCCTCGGCGGCGTTCACAACCCGCGGCACCAGCCGTTTGGCGCCGGCCACGTGCAGCTCGACGCCGCCATCGACAACGCGGCTGCGGGTGACCTCCTCGATCTGCTTGGAAAGGAGCTCGGCGAGAGCGGACTGATCCCCGGCCGCCTTTACCGTGACGATCTCCTCCGCCCCCACGGTCTGTTTGAGGGCCGCCGGGGTGTCCAGTGCGAGGATCTTGCCGTGATCCATGATCGCCACCCGATCACAAAGCTGGTCGGCCTCCTCCATGTAGTGGGTGGTCAGCAGGATCGTCTGTCCGGCACGGTTCAGCTCGCCGAGAATCTCCCACAGAGCGAGGCGGCTCTGGGGGTCAAGGCCGGCGGTCGGCTCGTCCATGAAGAGCACGGCCGGGCGGTGAAAGATCGCCCGCGCGACCATCAGCCGTTGAGCCATCCCGCCCGAGAGCGCAAAGACCGAGGATTTCGCCCACTTCGACAGCTGAAACTGCTCGAGCAGATCATCGGCACTGCGGCGCGAAGCGGCGGCGGAGATACCGAAGAGGCGCCCGTGGAAGTAGAGGTTCTCCCACACCGTCAGCTGGCGGTCGAGGGTGTTGGTCTGTGAAACCGTTCCCAGTAGCTGCTTGGCGAGCGCCGGATTCGCAATCACGTCGATCTCGCCCACGAACGCCGACCCCGAGGTGGGAACGACCCGCGTCGTAAGCATCCCCGCGGTGGTCGTCTTGCCGGCACCGTTTGGTCCGAGCAGTCCGAATATCTCACCGCCGAGGACGCTCAGATTGAGCTGGTCAACGGCGGCAAAGTCGGTGCCGGCGTAGACCTTGGTCAGATCGACGGTGCGGATCACCTCGCGACCCCCGTGGCTGAAGGATCCCTCACTCACCGCGACCGCCTCCTGGTCGACTGGCCCGACGGGCGCCATTCGGGACTAGAAGCCGAGGGCGAACTTGGCGTCCTCGGTCATCATCTCCGGTGACCAGGCGGGATCAAAAACCATCTTCGGGTGAACGGCGCTGACCCCCTCGAGGTCGCCGACAAACTCCTTCATCTGTTCAGAGACCTGGGGGCCAATCGGGCAGGCGGGGGTGGTCAGGGTGAAGGTGACGAAGATCTCGGAGCCCTCGATCTCGACGTCATAGACCAAGCCGAGCGAAACGAAATCCAGACCCAGCTCGGGATCGATGACCTCCTCGAGGGCCTCCATCACGTCATCCTCGGTCGGCGTTGAAGCTTGGGTATCTGACATCAACCAATGGTAGCCGGGCCGCTTCTCTAGGCTTGCGTCGGTGCCCGAGGCAAACCCCCACTCAAGGTGACACCGCGATGAAGCAAGCGGGCCCGCTGAGGCGCTCGATTGGAATTGTCTTCGCCGACGGGGGGCTTCTGGCGCTGAGCGCGGTGCGGGGACCCGGCGCCGGGGAGCACGGCGAGGAGCAGCTCGTCGGGGTGATGTGTGACCCAGACGGAGCGCCGCAAGAGGTTGCCGAGGCCCTGCTCTCCACCGAGTACGGGCCCGACGGCGTGCAGCGTCGGGCAACTCTTGAGCTGTGGCCCGAGGGCGAGGACGGAGTGCCGCTGCGCGGTGCCGGGACGCTGATCAGTTCAAGCTCGGTGAGCCGCCCCGGCCTAAGGGCAGAGATCGCCTTCTTTCGCTGGTCGGTGGAGGGCCGCGAGGGACTGGGTCATTACGAGGTGGTGCAGGCAGATGGGTGAGATCGGAGTTGTCATCTCAGATTTTGGCGGCGTTCTGACGACGCCCCTGCTCGGCTCATTCATGGCCTTTCAGGACCAGACGGGGATCCCGACCGAGGCGCTGGGCACCGCGATCCGGGCAATCGCGGACGCCGACGGCGAGAACCCCCTGTTCGAACTTGAGCGGGGAGAGATCAGCGAGCAGAGCTTCCTCGAGCGGCTCAGCGCCAGCCTTCAGCCACTGCTTGGTCATCGGCCCCAGATGCACCGCTTCAAAGAGATCTACTTTGAGGCGCTCGAACCCAATCCAGCGATGATCGAGCTGATGAGGGAGCTGAAGCAGGAGGGGTACCAGATGGCGATGCTGACCAACAACGTGCGCGAGTGGGAGCCGCTTTGGCGATCGATGCTGCCCGTTGATGAAATCTTTGAGACCGTCGTTGACTCCGGCTTCGTCGGCTGCCGCAAGCCAGAAGAGCGGATTTATCAGCTGATGCTGGCGCGAGTCAACGCGCCCGCCGCGTCGTGCCTCTTTGTCGATGACGTCGCCGAGAACTGCGATGGCGCCCGCCGGGCAGGTATGGAGGCGGTCCATTTCCGCGACAACGAACAGGCGATCGCTGCAATCCGCACCTCGCTCGGCTAATTATCAGAGCCGGCGCGATCCCAGATATAAAGATCGACGGCCTCCACGGCAAGCTCCATCAGGCGCGGTGCTGAGAGAAGGTTCAAAACCAGCTCCAGGGCGTCATCTTCGGTAACACCCGCATCGACTGCCTCCTCACCGCGAAACCCCGCGGCCAGTTTGAGCGCCTCCCGACGGTACTCGCCGAGAGAGCCAAAGGCCCCCATCAGGAAATCACGGTTGGGAAGCGGGTGCCCAACTTCCAGCGATCCATGCCAGGCGGCCAGCATCGAGAGGTCGTGCTCGTCGAGCTCTGAAAGCGCCTTTGCGTAGTGGCTCTCAAGTTCAGAATCGGGGATCTCATCGACCCAGGAGCGGACCGCCTCGCCGAGCAGTTGGCGCCGGGCCTCGCGGCCGACCGAGTCCGAGATCGCGCGAATCGCGTCGGCCGGGTCTACGAAACAAAGAGCCATGCGTCGGCCCAATCTAGAGGGGCGCCAAGACGGCAAAGCGAAGCGGCTTGGGCGCAGTTTGCGGTGAGGCAGCGCCGCGGGCCGCCATAAGCTCCGAAGGGTGTCACTGAAGCTGATCCACGGACCCCCAAATTCGGGCCGCGCCGGTCTAATACGCAGCCGTTTCGGCGCGGCGCTCAGCGACGAACCGCTGCTCGTCGTGCCCAACGCGGACGATGTCTTTGCCTTTGAGCGTGAGCTGTGTGAGGGGCGGGCGGCGCTGGGCGGTTCGGTTATGACCTTCAGCGGACTGTTCAGGGAGGTACTGCGAGCGGGCGCAAGACCGCCGCAGTCCGAGCTCGGCGCGGCCCAGCGCCTGCGCGCGGTCTCGATCGCGATTGCCGAGCGGCGCGCTGGGCTCGGTCCGCTGCGACGCTCGGCGCTGCGTCCGGGCTTCGCCGTGGCCCTCGAGCGCCTGCTCGATGAGCTGCAGGCAGCGGGAGTGGGGTCAGAGACCATGGGGGCGGGGGCGGCGACGCTCGAGGGATCGGCATATCTGAGCGATGTCGCGGCGCTCTTTGCCGGCTATGAAGAGGTTCGCTCCAGGCTCGGCAAAGTCGACGCTCACGGACTGGCCCGCGAGGCGATCGGTCTGCTCCGCAGCGGCGGGGAATTCTGGGGGCAACGGCCTGTGTTCCTCTACGGGCTCGATGACATGACGCCAACCCAGCTGGAGCTGATCGATGCCCTTTCAAAGCGCACGGAGGTCACGGCGGCGCTCCCCTATGAGGATGGCCGCCCGGCGCTGGCCGCGCGCGCCGCGCTCCTGGAGGAGCTGCGCGATCGAATCGGAGTAGCCGAGGAGACCGAAACGAGCGCCGATCCGGCCAACACCCCGAGTTCACTTCTCTTTCATCTCGAGCGAAATTTCGCTGCCCCGGAGGGCCCGCGCCGCGCACCCGATGGCGACCTGACCCTGCTGCGCTCGGCCGGTGTGCGTGCCGAAGCCGAGGCGATTGGTGCCGAGGTGGCAAAGCTGATCGCCGCCGGGGCCAAACCCGATGCGATCGCGATCGCCCTGCGCGACCCGAGGCGTCGCGGACCCCAGATCGCCGCCGTGCTTGAGTCCTACGGCGTACCGGTGGCCCTTGAGGCCGAGCTGGGAGTCGCCGCGACGGGGGTCGGCGGAGCGCTGATCGCGCTGCTTGAGAGCGAGTTCGGGACCGCGCGGGCCGCCGATCTATTGCGATTCCTGCGGGGACCCTCGGGGGCCTCGCCGCGCCACGTCGACTGGCTTGAGCGAGCGATCCGCCGCCGCCGGGTCAAGAGCGCCGCCGCCGCGCTTGAGGTCTGGAGGGAGGCGGGTTGGGAGGCGCCGCATGACCTGATTCGCCTCCGCGAGGCGGCGGCCGGCTCGGCCCCGATGCTGCTGATCGAGGTCGCGCGCCTCGCCGCAAGGATGGCCGCCAGGCCGCTCCGTGGTGGTGAGGATGGTCCCCAGCCTGGACCTGGCGAGGCGGTCGAGCTGCGAGCTGCCGCGGCGATCTCAGCCGCGCTCTCAGAGCTGGCAGAGCTGGGTGGGGCGCCGCCCGCCCGCGAGGAGCTGGCGGCAGTCCTCAGGGGCACCGAGTTTCGTGCCTGGAGTGGGCCGGTCAAGGGACGGGTGAGGATCGCCAGCCCATATCGGCTTCGGGCTGGGCGCTTTGACCACGTATTCGTCGGCTCGCTGCAAGATGGAGAGTTTCCACGCCGGCAGGGCGGTGACCCCTTTCTCTCTGACAGCCAGCGGGCGGCGCTTGGACTGAGGCCGCGCCGGGCCAGCGACTCCGAGGAGACCTACCTCTTCTACGTCTGCCTCTCGCTGCCGCGTCGCAGCCTCTTTCTCGCCTTCCGCGACAGCGATGAAAGCGGCGGCGCCGAAGCACGATCCCCGCTGCTTGAAGAGGTGCGACGCCTGCTCGATCCGGCCCCCGAGCGTGGCGCCGCGGATCGGCTGGAGGAGTCCCTGACCAGGGTTCGCGATCTCGCACAGGTCGTGCCTTCGATCGCCGAGTCCCCCTCCGAGGACGAGCTGTGCCGGGCCCTCGCCGCCCACGGAGGTGAGGATTCAAACGGGGCGCTGGTCAACGCCGCTGGGGTCGAGGGGGCGGTTGGCGATCGGGTCTTGGCGCGGCTTGAGTCGGCGCGAGCGGCGCATCGCGCCAGCACCGCCCCCGGCCCCCTGAAAAACCGCGCCGCGATTGATTCCTTGGCCGCGGTGAGCGCCTACGGTGGCACCACGCTTGAGGAGTTTGACCTCTGCTCCTACCGCTGGTTCGTCAGACACGAGCTCGCCCCCGAGTCGCTTGATCCGCTGCCCGATCCGCTCGTGCAGGGGGGACTGATGCACGCCGCGCTGGAGCGCCTCTACCGCGAGGAGCCCGGCGGCGATCGTCTCCCGCGTCCGCGCTCGCTCGAGCGATGGATCGAGCGCGGCAGGGAGCTGGTTGCCGCACTCGGGCGCGAGCGTGAGCTGGGGCCCGATCCGACCGAGCGGGCGATCGTGCGGCGGGTTGGGCGACTTCTGACCCGTTTTTTGACCGAGGAGTCCGGACGAGAGACGGGGGGCTTTGAACCGTGGCTGCTTGAGGCCCGATTTGGCGAGGCCGAGGGCAGCGAGCGCCCGGCGCTAGCGCTCGGGGACTGGCACCTGCACGGGGCGATCGACCGCGTCGACCGCGATCGGCGAGGCCGTGCGGTGGTGCTCGACTACAAGCTTTCCAGCCGGGTTACGGCCCTTGAGAAGTTCGAGGAGAAGGGGAAGCTCCAGCTGCAGCTCTACCTGATCGCCGCCGCCCAGCAGTGGGAGCTGCGGGCGGTCGGCGGCCTCTATCACCCGCTGCGAGGCAGCTCGGCCCGGCGTCCTCGGGGGGTCGTCTTGGAGGAGGTCGCGAGCGACCTTGACTCCTACCGCCTCTACCCAAAGGACCTAGTCGATGCTCGGGACCTCGATCGGACCCTTGCCGCGGCGAGGGCGCGGGCTGAGGCAATCGTGGGACGGATGCGAGCGGGGGACATCCGCCGCGATCCGGGCCCTCGGCGCGGACTACGAGACCACGACGTCTGTCCCGAATATTGTGACTTGGCGCCGATCTGTCGCCGCGACCGGGCCCCGCGAAGCGAGGAGGATCGCGATGGTGAGGAGAAATGAGGGCGCCCCACAGCGGCCCGCCGGATTCGGAGAGCAGCGATCAAACGGTCGCCCCGGGCGTCGCCGGCTTCAAGCGGATTGTGACCCCGGAGCAGGCGCGGGCAATTGGCTTTTCGGGGCGCGAGGTCCTGATCGAGGCTGGCGCCGGCACTGGCAAGACCGGGGTGATGGTCGAGCGCTACTGCCGGCTGCTCTGCGAGGAGGGGGTCTCACCCACGGCGATCCTCGCCTTCACCTTCACCGATAAGGCCGCCGCCGAGCTGCGCCAGCGGATCCGGGTCGAGCTCGCGGCGCGGGCCGAGGGGGGCTCTGCCCGGGCGGGCAGAGCCCTGGCGGAGATCGCCACCGCCTGGGTGACGACGATTCACGGCTTCTGCAACCGCCTGCTGGCAAACCATCCGGTCGCAGCCGGGGTGGATCCGGGTTTTCGAGTCCTCGATGCGCCTGAGACCGAGCGAGCCGCGAGCGAAGCCTTCGAACAGGCTCTCGATGGGTTTCTCGCGGTGGGCGATGAATCTCGGGAGGACACGGTGGCGGCCTTTGAGGTCGACGGGCTTGGCGCCCTGATCCAATCCGCCCACGCGGAGCTGCGCAGCCGCGGCCTCGATCAGCCGAGGTTGCCCGAACCGCCGGCCTCAGATCTGGGGGCGGCAATCGCTGCCGCGGCGGCGGCGGCGGAACGGACTCTCGAGACGCTGCGCCCAGAGGATCCGAGGCGGGAGAAGATCGAGGCTGGCCTGGTCGAACTCACAAACGACGCTGCAAAGCCCCTGGGCCTGGATCAGCTGAGTGCGCTTGGCACCGATAGCAAGGCGAGGTCGATCGCCGCCTACAAGGAGGCGATCGAGGCGGCGATCCGTGCCAGCGCCGAGGTTGGCGAGGGCGATACCACGTATCGACACCTGGGCATTTTGTTGGAGCTGTTTGGAGCGCGATTTGAGGCCGCCAAGGAACGGCGCTCGGGTTTGGATTTCGAGGATCTGCAGATCCTCGCCACCAGGCTGCTGGGGCGCGGTGAGATCGGCGTTGCATACCGCTCGCGGTTCAGCCACCTGATGGTCGATGAGTTCCAGGACACAAATCGCCTCCAGCTGCGGCTGATCGAGGCGCTGCGCGGCCCCAAAACGGAGCTGATGGTGGTCGGAGATGAGCTGCAGTCGATCTACGGCTTCCGCCACGCCGAGCTTGAGGTGTTTCGCCAGCAACGAGGCCGGATCGAGGCCCGAAACGACGCTGAGACGATGGCGCTGAGCGGAAATTTCCGCTCCCGCCCCGAGCTGGTCGGGGCCGTTAACGCGCTCGGCAGCGCCCTGATCGGCGACTCATTCCACCCGCTGCGGGTCGGGGCCCTTCCCCGAGGCGAGATCGTCCCCCCCGACGAACCCGCGGTCGAGCTGTTGCTGACCGCCCGGGATGGCTGGGATGGCGAGGACCTCGATCTGGAGCCGACGATCGACGGGCGCACTCCACTCAACTGCCTCGCCGAGGCTCGCTTCCTGGCCGCGCGCCTGGCCGCTCTGGTCGAGGGGGGGGTGAAACGCAGCGCGATCGTCGTCTTGTTGCGCGCCTTCACCCATCTCGATGCCTATGAGGATTCTCTGCAGCGGGCCGGCCTGCGCCCCTACGTCCTCGGCGGTCGCGGCTACTGGTCACAACAACAGGTGGCCGACGTCTGCTCGCTGCTCGGCGCAATCGCAAACCCGCTCGAGGACAAGGATCTGTTCAGTTCCCTCGCCTGCCCTGCCTGTGGGCTCAGTCCCGACACCCTCTGGTTGCTGCGCGCCGCCGCCGGGCACGGTCGCCACGTCTGGCCTGCGGTGGAGAGGGCGTGCGGATCGGGGGAGGCCGAGCTGGCGGAGCCCGATCGCCTCAAACAAATCCCCGCTCCAGAACTCACCCTGCTGCGCCGCTTCAGCGAGCGCCTCAACGACCTGCGCCGGCGCGCACCGCGGCTGGCGCTGGCGGGGTTGGTCGAGGCCGCGGTCACCGAGACGGGCTATGACCTGGCGGTCCTGATCGGAGCCGACGGCGAGGCGCGCTATGCCAACGTGCGAAAGCTGATGCGCCTCGCGGGGGAATTCGAATCTCGGGAGGGGCGCGATCTGCGCGGCCTGCTCGATTACCTCACCACCCGCGCCGAGAGCGATGCCGAGGCGCAGGCGGCGACCGCCACCGAGGCCCACGACGGAGTGCGAATCATGACGATCCACAACGCGAAGGGCCTTGAGTTTGAGGTGGTCGCCGTTCCCGATCTCTCGCGCAGCCTGCTGGCCGGCACGCGGGCGCCGATTCTCCTAATCGGACGAGAGCAGGAGATGCCCCGAGTTGGCCTGCAACTGCGCCGGCTCGGCGCTTCTTCGGTCAACCTCTATAGCTATGAGGAGTTATACGAGGAGGAAAAGCAACGAGACGCCGAGGAGGGGCTGCGACTCTTCCACGTGGCCGCCACACGAGCTCGCGAGCGCCTCATCCTCAGCGGCGTCGTCAAGCCCCAGCCGAGCGCGGTGAGCAAACCGAGCACCCCGGTGATCGAGAGGATCGCCGCCGCACTGTCGCTGCAGCGCTGCTCTGATTCAGGCGTCGCGGTGGCGCCACCCGAGCCGCGCCCGGGACTGCGCGCCAGCTTCGATCAATCCGAAATCGCGGTGCGCGTCAACCTCCCCTCCTCGCAACGGGTCGCTGAGCTGATCGCCCGCCGGGAGGGCTCCGAGCCTGGCGGCGAGCTCGGGTACGGTCCACCCCCGCTGCTGAAGCGAGATCCACCGGTGGTCGCCAGCCGGCCGCTCTCCTACACGGCGATCGCGGCCTATGGGGAGTGCCCATATCGCTTCTACCTGGAGCGGGTGCTGGGAATCAACTCCGATCTGAGCGGCATCGAAGGGGCTGAGAGCACCAATCCCGCGCCGCGCCAGGAGCGAGCGGCGCGGGGGGCCGTGGTGCACGCCCTGTTGGAGTGGAGCCAGGCGAACGATTGGCGCCAGCCGGGGGCCGAGCTGGCGGGGCGCTACGGTCTCGCGGCGGGGCTTCAACCCGACCTTGGCGTTGGCTGGGGAGAGCTCCTGACGCCGGTGGGCGAGTGGCTTAAATCGAGCTTCTTTGCCGATCGGGTGAGAGAGCCCGGCAACCGGGTCCGCGCCGAGACGCCAATCCTGCTCGGGGTCGGCGACGCGGTCCTGCGTGGCTCAATCGACCTCCTGATCGAGGCGCAGGGAAGCCCACCGCTCGTCGTTGACTATAAGACCGACCGCCTTGGGGATTCCGATCCGGCTGAGCTGGCGGGCCGCTATCAGCTTCAAAGGGCGATCTATGCCCTCGCGGTCGCTGAGTCACGCGGCTGCGCTGAGGTCGAGGTTGCCTATGTCTTCTTGGAGCGCCCCGATCGTCCGGTCATATCGCTGCTTGCCTTAAGCCAGATCGAGGCCGGCAGGGAGCGGCTGGGCGCCGTGATCGCCCAGATTGGCGAGGGAGAGTTCCCCGTGGCGGCACCGGAGCTCAGAAGTTGGCCGCTCTGCCGGGGCTGCCCGGCCCTGGGCCGACTTTGCTCGGGTCCGCCGCGCTAATTCAGGCACCGGTTTGGGGAGTGGCCTCGAGTTTCGCGGCCAGATCCTCGAGCCGAAGCTCGCTCAGATCGCCGCTGACAGCGTCGAGCTCGGCGGCGCAGTAGGCGAGCATGTCGCGCCCCTCCTTGCAGAGCTCAAGCGTCTCGCGCAGGCCGGCCTGGCCAGAATCGAGCCGATCGATGATCTGTTCGAGTCGCCCCAGGGCGACCTCATAGCTATCCGGTACCTGCGTCAAGCCGATCCGCCCTTGTCTTGGCCCAGACCCTACCGTCGGCGAAGCGCAGGCCCAGATCGCCGGCCTCAAGCGCCGCGGCGGCGCTGGTCAGCGGCTCCCCCGCGGCGTTCTCGGCCAGCGCGTACCCGCGTTCCAGGGTTCGCCGCGGGTCCTGCGCGCGCAGCGTCACCTCTATCTGGCGCTGCGATGAGCGACGCCGCTCGATCGCGGCAAGCGCCGAGCGCTGCAAACGCTCCGCCCAATGCCGCGCTGCCCCCCGAACCAGGATCCGATCGGCGGCTCGCTGCATCGATCCGGCATAGCGCCCGAGGTTGCGCCGCGCCGCGGCGCAATCAACTCGCACGGCCGCCTCGGCGGCGTGGGTTGGGGTTGAACAGCTGAGAGCTGCGACGTCATCGAGCAGGGTGGAGTCCCGCTCGTGCCCGATCGCGCTGAGGACCGGAACGCGCAGCATCGCCACGGTTCGACAGAGGGTCTCATCACAAAAAGCCCAGAGGTCGCTGAGGCTTCCGCCCCCCCTGGTCAGGACGATCACCTCAATCTCAGGCCGCGCCGCCAGTTCCCCAATCGCCGCCGTGATCGCAGGCGCGGCGTGGCGATCCTGGACCGGTGCAAATGCCCAGATGACCGTTCCCGCCCATCCGCGTCTGCCAAGCGCAGCACCCAGATCACGGCGGGCGGCGCCGGATTCCGCGGTGATCACTCCGATTGTCCTGGGCAGAAGCGGGCGCGGCAGCTTCCTTTGCAGCTCAAACAACCCCTCACCGCGCAACTGCTCACGTAGCGCCGCCAGGCGGTTGAGCAAATCCCCCTCTCCCGCGAGGCGCAGGTGGGTGGCGCGAAAGCAGAATTTCGGCGAGGCCGCGCCGCCCCCGGGGTAGTAGTCCGGACCCCCCGCGATCACCACCTCGACTCCATCGCGTAACCCTCCCTCGGGCAGCGCCGCGCGCTCGAGGTCATTCAGCCAGATCGCGCAGGGCAGCGCCCCGGCAGGATCGCGCAGCTCGAAGTAGGCCTGGACGCGGCTCTTGCCAAAGCCGGTGACCTCACCGATCAAGAGCACCCGGGCGCGCCGGCGCATCTCCTCCTGCAGCTTTTCGGCATAGCGACCGACCGCAAAGGGACCCGGGAGGTCGTTTCGAATCGAATCCGACCCGCTGGCCCCGATTATCGCCTCGCGCTCCACGCGCCGGGAGGCTACCCGGAGCGCTTCCAGCGCCGCGCCCAAAGGCGCAGCTCCCGGATCGCGGGGCCCAGCTCGGCCCCCTTTTCGGTCAGGGAGTAGGTGACGCGAACCGGCGTCCCCGGCTCGACCTCGCGCTCGATAAGACCCTCGTCCTCGAGCTCGCGCAAGCGCTGGGACAAAAGCCGGTCCGAGAGTCCGGGGACCGCCTTGGCAAGCTCCCCAAAGCGCAACGGCTGCGCGGTGAGCGTGCAGATGATCGCCCCGCTCCAGCGCTTGCCGATCAACTCGATCGCAGCGTGAAAATGCGGGCACACGCCCTGGACTGCCTGATATTGGGTCGTGGAGGCTGCTCCCACGTTGGTCGAGCTTACTGAACGTAAGTGATCAGCTGGCACAAGCGCCGGTATCCACGGAGGGGGATGTTTCCCGCAGCGCAGCGCGGACCAGGGAGTCGGGTACCGCGAAACCTCCCGGGGTGCCGCTAGTGGTTGCCGCGAAAACCGTCCCCAGCACCCGACCCTGGGAATCGACGAGGGGACCGCCGGAGTTGCCGCTTCTCACCAAACCGCGCAGGGAGCTGATCGTGCGGTGGGTTGGGCCCACCCCGTAGGAGTTCTCGCTGATCACTTCGCGGGTTTCTCCAAGCCGGGCGGGGGCGACGTTATAGGGACCGTTCTCCGGGTAGCCGAGCACCGCTCCGGCGGTTCCCGAGCTCGGTTCAGAGGCGATCGGAAGCGGCGTCAGGGACGCACCGATGCGCAGTAAAGCGAGGTCGTTGTGGGGGTCATAGTGAACGGGGGTTGCGCTCAGCGAGGCCCCGGTCGGGGTGATTACCGTGGTGTCGTCCTCGCCGGCGACGACGTGTGCGTTGGTAACAATCAGGTTCGGCCGCACCGCCCACCCCGATCCCTCGATTCCGAGCCCGCAGGCGGTGCCCAGCACCCGCACCACCGAGCGCCCCGCCTCCAGCACTCCAGGCGCCGAGGCAATCGCCGGATCCGGCGCTCCCAGCGGAGTGCTGGGAGCCGAGATCGAGGGAGCGGGGTCGACGCGATTGAGTGCGTCAAGCACCGGTCCCGAGGGCGGCAGCACCTCGTTGAGGCTGCGCAGGATCACCGAGCTCTGCACGTCTGCGCGCAGCCTCGCTGTCCCCGGCGCGTGCAAGGCGACGGCGCCAAAGACCCAGACCAGGCCCAGCGCGACGGAGGCGATCAGCGCAGCGCCGCCGGCGCCGTCGGCGAGGTGCAGCGCCTTGCGGCGGATCACCCTTGCCCGCAAACCCAGCGCGAGGCTCTCCAGGGTCACCGCGATGACGGCTCCAAAGAGAAGCGCCCCGAGCGCCGCAAATAGGGGTGAGTAGGGGGACTCAGCGCCCTGGTGCAAGACCAGGGGGC
The DNA here is from genome assembly GCA_963700105.1 of uncultured Solirubrobacterales bacterium. GTDB lineage: Bacteria > Actinomycetota > Thermoleophilia > Solirubrobacterales > 70-9 > CAVUWL01. Next base: position 441,427 of record CAVOWL010000001.1, read on the forward strand.
CGATGCGGCTACCCAGGAAGGCACCCGAGGCAAAGCCAAGCAGGGTGAGGGCGCCGACGATCAGGCCCTGCCGGTAACCCCAAAGGCCGAGCGCCAAAGTGAAGGCGACTATTCCCCAATCCAGCAGTGTCACTGCTCAAATACAAGCAGGCCGCGCACCCCGTCTAATACCTTTCACCAAAATGAAACCCTCCGCCCCCGAGGTGGAACGGCGCCGTCGACTCCTCACCCGCGCGCTTCCGCTCACGATCCTCGCCCTGATCGCTTTCATCTTGGGAGCCGCCGCAGGCACACCCAGCTCTGCCCAGACGACGGCCGCCAGGCAATTCACACAGGCCTGGGCGCGGCACGAATTCGCGGCGATGTACCGAGCTCTAAACCAGTCCTCCAAGCAAAAGTTCACAGCCAAGAGGTTCATCTCCTTCTACCGCGAAGCCGAAGCCGTGGCGACCCAGCGCTCCCTCCTGCCGGGCTCCCCCAACGGATCGAGTTCAAGCGGATCGACCCTGACCGTCTCGGTGCCGGTGACGGTCAGAACGATTGCCTTCGGCCGGGTCACGCGGAACCTCGAGCTGCCCTCAGCCGAAGGGGGAATCGCCTGGAATCCGTCTCTGGTTTTCCCAGGCCTGCGCCGCGGAGAGCATCTGGAGAACCGCATCGAACTCGCCCCGCGGGCCCCGATCCTCGCCGCCGACGGCTCCCCGCTGGCGGCGGGGCCGGCCGCCGCTCGCTCCCACCCGCTGGGCAGCGCCGCCCTCGACGTGACCGGCGAAGTCGGAACCGCCGAAACCGCGCAGCTACCAGCGCTCACCCGCGCTGGCTTCGCCGCCGATACCCCGGTCGGGGTAAACGGCCTCGAGCAGGCTTTCAACAGCCGCCTCGCCGGACGCCCGGGCGGATCGCTTCTCGCGGTCGGCCGAACCGCCGCAGCGAGCCGCCTGCTTGCCCATGCCAAACCGGGGCCCGGAGCCGCTGTGAAGACGACGATCGATCCGCGCCTGCAGGGCGCGGCGGTCGCCGCGCTGGGGGGGCGGTTGGGGGGGATCGCCGTTCTGAACGCCCGAAACGGCGACGTCCTGGCGCTCGCCGGGGAGGCCTTCTCGGCGCCCCAGCCACCGGGCTCGACCTTCAAGATCATCACGACCACGGCGGCCCTGCAGAAGGGCGTCGTCTCGCTCAAGGACCAATTTCCGGTCACCGACGGGGTCAGCGTCGGCGGCCGCTTCATCAACAACGCAAACGGTGAGTACTGCGGTGGAACCCTGAGCCAGGCCTTTGCGGAGTCCTGCAATGCCGACTTCGTCCCGCTCGGGCCAAAGATCGGAAACACGGATTTGGTGAAGACGGCCGAACTCTTCGGCTTCAACTCCCCCCCCACCCTCTACGCGCCCCGGATCGTGCGTGAAGTCGACCCGGCGCGATCGACGATCCCAAAACAGATTGGGGACGAACTGGACCTTGGAGTCAGCGCGATCGGGCAAGGAGAAGTGCTGGCCACCCCGCTGGAGATGGCGAGCGTCGCGCAGACGATCGCCAACAACGGCGTCCGCGAGCCGACCTCTATCGTCAGCGAACGAAGGCTGCGCCCCAAGGCCAAGCCGGTTCGGGTGACGTCGCCCCAGATCGCCGGCGAGCTGACCAACCTCATGATCGGGGTGGTCAAGGATGGGACCGGAACGGCGGCGGCGATACCGCAGGGCCAGGTCGCTGGCAAGACCGGAACCGCCGAGCTCGGCCCCGAGCCCGGCCAGCAGAATTCCTCCAACCCGGTGCAGCAAAAGGACGCCTGGTTCTCGGCCTTCGTCCCCGCCCCGAAGCCGAAGCTGGCGATCGGGGTTCTTTTTGTCAATGCCGGGGCCGCGGGCGGCGAAGTCGCGGCGCCGGCGGCCGCGCAGGTGCTCTCCGCGGGCCTCTGAAGAGCGCCCCGACCCCCTCCCGGTGCTCTTTGCGCTGACCGCCGGCGGGTAGCGCCGCAGGCACTTCTCCCGATTTGGGTAAGAGCGCCCGATCGCGATCTGCGGGCGAGCGCCGCCTAGAGGTCGAGCAGAACTTTGGCCGGCCCTTCGGGCCCGGGAATCGAAAGGGTCAGCGGTCGGTTGTTTGAGGCCGAGGGAGGAAGCATGAAGAGCACCAAGGAGCCCTGGATCGGCCCCTGCTGTGCGGGGGAGTCCGGCAGCGGCTCCGCTTCTTCTCCTTCCACCTTGCCCCCCAGCGGCAGGGCGAAGATGCTCTTGGTCGGAATCGCTCGGAAGACCTGGTGTTCGGCGTCGCTGATCCGCAGGGATCGAGGCAGCCTGTGGGCGACCTTGTCGCCGTTTTGGACCTGGAAGAAAACGCCGTAGTAGTTTGAGCCGGGCGGCGGTGGAGGCTGTCCGACGAGGAAGGCCGCATCTTCGTTGTCGTTGGGGTTTAGGTAGCGCGAGAAGACCACCGTGTATTCGAGCTGGCCGAGCTTCACCGTCTGGCCCTCCGCGACGTCCTTTGAAGTACTCGAGTAGCCGCAGGCCGAGATGGCGAACACCAGCGCGACCGCCAGAAATGTGGCGAGCAGCGGCCGAAGAAATCTGCGATCACGCGGCATCAGCGGGCGAGAGTCTATTAAGGGATGCCGGTCGCGTAACTATTGCCCCCCGCGACCGCGACCGGGCCCTCGCCGCGAACCCCGGACTCAAGCAAATCGCGCAGGCGGCGCAACGCCTCAGACCAGTGGCGCTGGGAGAACATCGAGGCCGCCCCGAGCGTCTCCCTGGCCCGATCGATGGGGTGTGAGGGCTCGGTCCAGTGCGAGACTCGCAGGCTGCTGAGCGAACCCGGGCCCTCGGTCAGCTCCCAAACGGTCCTCGCAACAACGCGGTTATCGCGTCCGCCGCGACCGTGCTCGATGATTCGATGCAGCGGATCGGCCTCGACGATGGTCGTCTCCATCCAGGCGGAGTTAAGCGGCAGATGGAGCCGAAACCGCGCCCCAGCCCCAACCCCACCCGACTCGATCCGGGTCAGGTGAAAATCGGAGATGAAATGGTCGGTGAAGGAGGAGCGCCAGGCGAGGTCGCCGACCAGCTCGAAGATCAGCTCGCGCGGCACATCGATCTCGACTCGGGAGCTGGCTGGACCCATCCGCTGGGCGATTGTAGAGACTGCCTACCCCGACTGGCTTGATTGGCGCTAGGATCAACGCGGGAGACGTTGGGAAGGAGCGTTTTATCTTCACCGGCCTCAATCCAAGCTCGACCGCCACCAGTATCGAAACCGGGGTGACCCCTGGCGCGGGCACGTTCTTTTGCCTGGGCTGCGGCTCCCAGCTTTCGCTGCGCGAGACCGACCGCCTTCCCGACTGTCCCCGCTGCGGCGGCTCGAGCTTCCGTCGCGATTCGATCTTTGAGCCGATGCAAGAGCATGGCCAGAGCACGGCCGAGTTTCCGGCTCCCACCGGGGGTTCACCGCCGAGCTGGTTAGAGCAGGCACGTGAACAACTGAGCGAACCCGGCCACTATCTCGCCTGCGCCGAGGAGGGCGAGGAGATTCGCACCTTTGCGATCGAGGCCGGCTGGACCCGAATCGGGCGCAGCATCACAGCCGACATTCGCCTCGATGACCCCAGCGTCTCGCGTCGCCACGCGCTGATCGTCAACGAAGCGGGGCGCAAGGCGCGGGTCCTCGATGACCGCAGCCTAAACGGTGTCGTTTTGAACGGAGAGGCGGTCGAGTGGAGCCGGCTCGCCGACGGTGATGAGCTAACGATCGGACGCTTCCGGCTGTTCGTGCTCGAGCGCTGAGCCAGCGGTTCCGGCCACCGCCGGCCCTAGGATTGCAGCTGTGATCCCCGCTCCCGACCCGGTCGGTCCATCCTTTCCGCCGGGCTCCCCGGCCATCTCCGCGGCGGCCGAGCGGGCGCGCGAGCGGCTGCACGAGGAGATAGAGCGGGTTCGAATCGGGGTTGAGGAGATGCTCGCCGAGCAGGGAGGCGAGGGCGATGCCGAGCTGCGCACGGAGCTTGACGCGCTGCGCGAGGAGACTCGACGCTTCGTCAAAAAGCGCGTTCGCCGCAGTCAGAAACGGCTTGAAAAGTCCCTGCAAAAGGTCGACGAACGCAGCCGCAAATTGGAGCGACGCCTCGACGGGTTCGAACAGGATCGCAAGTATGCGGAGTGGCGGATCCACACGAATACAGAGGCGATGCTCGACGGCCTGCTGCGCGAGGTTCGCGCGATCGCCGACCGACTTACTCAGTAGAAATGCTCGGGTCCGCTTGGACCCGGTGCGGCACGACCATCAGGAAGTTGCTGGCCGCATCGGCTGCCAGCGAAAGGATTCGCTCGGCCTCTTCGTCTTGCCCGGTGGCGCGCAGCTCCGCGGCGTAGTGGCTTAGCAGGTCATCCACATCGATCAACCCCTCGGCATCAAGCGCCTTCAGCTCGACTTTTGCTCCCTCTCCAAGCCGGCGCTCGATCGCGGCGCGATCAATCCGGAAGGCATTGTGTCGCACGTAGACGCGGCCCCCGGTCATCCCCGCGCAGGCCCATGGACCAATGTCGCCTAGGACCACAGCACGACCCGAGGTCATGTACTCAAAGGCAAATCCCTTCGCACTGGCGCGATCGACGATGCAACCTCGGCTGTCATCGAGGTCGTGCTCGGGCTCCCCCCCCAACACGACGTCGGCCCCCGAGAGGCGGATGCAAAAGCGCGAGTCAGCACAGCCCTGCACGACGAGGCGACCGCGCTGGGCACCGTAGGCAAATGACTTGCCAACCGAGCCATTGAGGCGCCGTCCCCTCGCTCCCCTGCCCTTCAAGACGGAGAGGGTTCCGCCCAGCATCGCCTTTCCCACTCCATCCTGGGCACCGCCCTCAACCCTGATCGAGACCCCGTAGGCATTGAAGGCACCCAGGCCCTGCCCGGCAACGGAGCCACCGTTGAAATCGAGGCTGGCGAGCACTTCCTGATTGGATTCGGGGCCATTTTCAAAAATCCGCGAGCGGGCGATCGCCCCGGCCAGCTCGGTACCGAGCACCCGATCGTTGGCGTCGGTGGGGCGCGGGAACTCGCTGTGAAGCGTCCGCCCCGCGCAGATGTCACCGGCCAGCGCGGCGATCTGAGCCGAAGCCTGCTTTGCCTGCATCCTGATCGGGCGCGCCACAACCAGGCCCGCCTCCGCTCGGCTCTCCTCGGCCTGATCGGCGATTGGCAGATCGAGCGGCTCGAGATCGAGAAACTCCTCCAAGGGTGTGATCAGGGAGGCGAGATCGATCCGGTCGTGGGCGGCGGTTTGCTCCAGCAGGTCATAGCGCCCGACCAGGTCCTGGGCGCGGTCATAGCCCAACGCGGCAACCACCTCCTTTACCTCCTCGCCCATCGCCGCAAAGAAACGGGCGCAGCTCTGCGCAGCGCTATCGACCTCCTGCGGGGTGAACTTCTTTAGGCCGTGCTCTTGGGCCTGCTCGACCGTCTCGATCTGGGTGGCGATCCCCACGTGGCAGGTATCGAGCTGACAGCCTCGACAGATCGTGCAGCCGAGGCTGACCATCGCCAGGGTGCCGAAGCCGACCCGGTTGGCGCCGAGGCAGTGCAGCTTGACGATGTCGTGACCGTGGCGGTAGCCGCCGTCGGCCCAGACCTCCACGCGGTTGCGGATGCCGGCCTCCATCAGCGCTCGGTGCACGGCGCGGGTGCCGAGGTCGGAGGGAAGGCCGACGTGGCGCAGCGCATGCTGTCGCGCCGCACCGGTGCCCCCCTCAAAGCCCGAGAGGGTGATGATGTCGGCGCCGGCCTTGGCGATTCCGAGGCCGATTGTGCCGATGTTGGGTACCACCGGAACCTTGACCGAGACCCGAAGATCGGGGTTCACCGTCTTCAGCTCATCGATCAGCTCGGCCAGATCCTCGATCGAGTAGAGGTCATGGTTGTTTGACGGAGAGATCAGGTCGGTCCCCGGCGCCGCGTTGCGCGCGGCGGCGACCTTTTCGGAGACCTTCTTGCCGGGTAGGTGGCCGCCCTCACCGGGCTTCGCGCCCTGACCGATCTTGATCTCGGCCAGGTAGGAGGAGTTGATCATTTCCGCCGAGACCCCAAAGCGGCCGGAGGCAACTTGCTGACCGCGCCACTTGCGGTAGTGACCGTACATGTCCTGGATCTCACCACCCTCGCCGTTGACGCAGAGCACGTTGATCGCCTTAGCGGCCTCCGCGTAGGCGCGAAAGGCCGGCTCAGACTGAGAGCCAAAGCTCATCGAGGAGATCACCACCGGGTAGTCATGGTGGCCGACCCCGGCGTCGACCGTCGCCGGGTCCAGCGGCTTGCGATCGCCCCTGAGGCCGATGATGTGGCGCATCGAGATCGGGCTCTTTCGCTCGAGGTCACGGACCTTCTCCGAATACTCCGCATAGGAACCACTGCCGTTGGCCGTGGCGATTGCCGCCTTGTAGACCTTGGGATAAAAACGAAAAGTCTTGGCCGGCTTTGCATCCTCGTCTCCGCCCAGCGCCCGAGCCCGCCCGTTGGCATCCTGATCGAGCTCGGCGAAGCCGACGCCGCCCCTATCGGAGGAGGCGAAGGCCTCGGTATGGAGGATCTCGGCCAGCTCGGGCTTGACCCCGATCGAAGAGAACTGGCGCGCGTAACCGCGCAGCTCGTGGATGCCGATTGTCGAGATCACTTTCTCGATCCCCTTGGTCAGCGCGGCGCAGAGGTTTGAGACGTCGGTCTCATAATCCTCGACGCAGACCACCTCGACCATCGTGTAGGGGCAGACGCCGTTGGCGCCTAGCCCCAGGGCGAGCATCGTGTCATGGACGTTTCGAATCGCCGCCGAGCGCAGCACGATGCCGCAGCGGCGGCGCAGGTTCTCCTCACCGGGCTCGACTCGAAATTGCTTCAGCGCCTGGTCAACGGCAGAGGTGGAGAGGTGAGGGTCGAGGTAGCGCCGGTCGCCGTCATAGACGGTGCGATCGGTGAGGACCAAGAGCTCCGCCCCATCGCGAACCTTCTTTACCGCCTCCTGTTTGATTCGCTCGATTGCTCCCTGGCTCGTCTCGGACTCAAGCAGTGAGATATCGACGACATCGGCGCGGCCGCGAAACTCTTCCCACAGATCCTCAAGCAGGTAGGTGCGGTGCTCGCGGGCTATCCGCCGGTAGGTCCGATCAGAGAGCGGCGCCATGCCGTGATGTCCACCGAGGATCACCGGCAGCGCCGTCTCAATCGTGCCGGTGTCTTCGGCGGCCGCCTGGATCGAGGGGCGGCGGCCGAAAACAGCCCGGGTCGAGAAGTGCTCGACCTCGCGCTCGCGGTCGATCGCTGGGTTGGTGACCACAGCCACCGTCTCCTTGAAGTAGTCGGCGAGGTTCTGGCGCTCGGGCGAGAGGGCGGCGAGCGGGCCGTCGTATCCAAGCGAGCCGATCGGCTCGGCTCCGTTTGAGGCCATCTGCTGCACGAGTTTGACGTCGTCGCGCTGCCAGCCAAAGCCGGCTAGAACTGAATCGGCGACCTTGACCGGCTCCTCGGGCCCAGCATCGGAATAGCCCGGGACGTCCTCGCCTTCAAGCGGACCGCCGGCGTCAAGGACGCGGTCATATGGGCCAATCTCCTCGATCGCGCCGCGCCGCATCCAGGCCTCGCGCACAATCCGCAACATCTGATCGTGGGGGTGGAGGCTGGCCCGCTTTCGCTCGCGATCGATCTGGACAAGCGCCTTCTCCCCGGGGGCCAACGGCTTTGGCTCTGAGACCATTGAGCGGACCGAGACGACGCCCGGCTCAGAGCTGAAAACGTAATCGTCCTCGGTCTCGATCTGCCAGAGCGGCCGCAGCCCGAGCGCGTCGGCGGAAAAAACGCATTGGTCACCGTGGCGCGCGATCAACGCCACCGGCCCCTGGGCGAAGGGCCCCATCGCCTGGTGCAGGTAGAGGTAGAAGCGGCGTAGCTCAGCGGGAAGCAGGCGGATCTCATCGATAATCGGGGGAACCACCATCTCCATCGCCTCGGCAAGGCTGAGGCCGTCGCGATTGACCAGGGTCTCGATCGTGCGATTGAGGTCCTGGGAATCTGAGGAGCCCGGCTGGATCGGCACCCCGAGCATGCGGGCCTCCTGGCGAAGCTGGGCGATCGTGTTGATCTCGCCGTTGTGCCCAAGCACCGAGAAGGGCTGCACGCGCTTAAATGAGGGCCAGGTGTTGGTCGAGTATCGGTTGTGCCCAAAACAGCCGATCGTCTCGAATCGCTCATCGCGAAGGTCGGGGTAGTAGTCCCCGAGCACCGTTGGAGCACCCATCACCTTGTAGACGCAGGTCGTCGCCGAGAAGGAGGGAACGTGAACCCCAAGGCTCTGCTCGAGCTCGATCAGCAGATCGAAAAGGACGCGGTCGCGACCTGCTGCGGTGGCCAGAAGTCCTGCAATCTGCCAGAAATGCGGCTCTTCCTCGCGCGCCGTTGGGCCCAGGGCCGGCGAGTCCACGACCCCGATCCGCTCAGCCAGGATCCGGAACCCACCTTGGCCGAGCAGCTCGCGAGCATCGTGTTGGATCCGCTCGCGATCCTGAGGACGCTCGATGAATACATGCGCCACCGCGAAGGCGTCATCGAGGGTCAGCGAGGGGTCATGGCCGCCTGAGCGGACCTCCTCCGCCCAGATCTTTCGCGGCAGGTCCACCAGCAGACCGCAGCCGTCGCCCTCACCGTCAACGTTGCCCGCGCGGTGCAGCATCTTCTGCAGGGCCGGGATCGCAAGCGCGATTGGCAGGTGCGTGGGGGTCGCGTCCTTGCGTACCGAGGCATAGATCGCGCAGGCGTCCTTATCCTCGACGCTCGGAGGCGAGACAAGTGGCCGGTAGGGGCGCTCTGGCGAGTAGCGGCGGAGGCCACGCTCACCCTGAAGCTCACGGGACTGGATATCGGACATACCTGACCTCCCGGGTTCCACACCTTCTTCGAGCGGGCGCGCGACGGGTTGACGAGAGCGAACATTATAGGTCCCCGCCGCGCCCGCGGTGGGATCTTGGCGATCCCCGCGGCAGGGGTGCCTGAACTCCGCTCGGCCCCCAGATCGAGAACAACCGCCGATCGGGGGCTCGGCCGATCCGAGATCGGGGCCCGGGCCGGGTCAGAGCTCGGGAACGTCGGCGCCGTGGGGGCTGAAAGGGAGGCGGCAGACATCGGCCCATCCCCGGCAGCGCTCCTCGAGCGCCTCGGCGACCTTGCCGGCATCCTGCCAGGTGGTCCAGACCAAGACGGTTGGGCCGGCACCCGAGATCGTCGCACCGAGTGCCCCCAGCCCCCTGGCAGCGTCCACCAGGTCCATCGATCGCGGGTAAAGAGCCCTGCGACGGGGCTGGTGGATGCGATCGGTGAGCCCGTCGGCGAGGAGGTCGAGGTCGGCGCGCTGCAGGCCGAGAACCAGCTGCGCGGTGGCGGCGATGTTGGCGACGGCATCCCCGAGCGGAACCGAGGCGGGGATCGCGGCGCGGGCCTCCTCGGTTGCGACCTCCTCGGCGGGGATCACCGCGATCGCCTCGAGGCCTCCAGGGGGCTCAAATCGGGCGGCGCGCAGCTGCCCCCCGGCTGCGCAGATCACAAACCCTCCATAAATTGCGGCGGCGACATTGTCAGGGTGACCCTCCAGCTCGCTGGCGCGGATCAGCATCTCCTCCCTGGAGAGGGCCAGCTCGAAGAGGTGATCGGCGGCAAAGAGGCCGGCGACGATCGCGGCGGCGCTTGAGCCCAGGCCGCGCGCCAAAGGGATCTCGGTGCGCAGCCGAAAAGCGATCCCGTCGGCCGGGTGAAGGCTCTCAAAGGCGCGCACGATCAGGTTCTCGCGACCGCTTGAAACCGCCAGGTCGCCCGCCTCAACCTCGAACTTTCCGGTCTCCTCCACCTCCAGCTCCAAATACAGCGAGACCGCCGCAGCCAAAACGTCATAGCCCGGACCGAGGTTTGCCGAGGAGGCGGGAACGCGGATCAGTCGACGGCGGGCTGTCACTGCAAACCAGCCTAAAGCCGCGCACCCAGATAGGGAGCCGCCGCGGTCAGGACGGAAACGCGGTGTGGACCGATGCGGGGCTCCAACCCCTCAGCTGAACACGGCGCGCTCGACCTCGCCGAGATCGTTTCGGCAGTTGATCACCGCCGGCGCCTTGCCCAGCGCTGTGTCGGGGTCCTTGAGACCATGCCCGGTCAGCACGCAGACGACCGATTCCGGCGCCGCCATCCCCTCCATTGTGGGCAGGCCATGGGCCAGGAGGCCGGCGACCGAGGCCGCTGAGGCGGGCTCGCAGAAGACTCCTTCGCTGGCGGCAAGCCAGCGGTAGGCGTCAAGGATCTGCCGGTCAGAGATCGCGGCGACCCGGCCGCGCGAGGCGCTGAAGGCATCCATCGCCTCCTCCCAGCGAGCCGGATTACCGATCCGGATCGCCGAGGCCACCGTCTCGGGGTTTGTCACCGGCGCCCCCAGGACCAGCGGCGCGGCACCGTCGGCTTGGAACCCATACAGCAGTGGGGCGGCGCCCAGCTCCCGAAAACCCCGCCAGTAGGCGGTCACGTTGCCGGCGTTACCGACCGGGATGGCAAGCGCTCCGGGCGCCTCACCAAGCTCCTCGACCAGCTCGAAGGCCGCCGTCTTTTGCCCTTCGATCCGAAACGGATTGACCGAGTTGACGAGTTCGATCGGGTGCTGATCGGCGAGCTCGCGGACAATCCGAAGCGCGTCGTCGAAGTTACCCTGCAGCGCGATCACCCGCGCCCCGTGCATCAACGCCTGGGCGAGCTTGCCGATCGCGATCTTGCCCTCGGGGACGATCACCGCACCGCGCAGGCCCGCTCGCGCAGCGTAGGCGGCCGCGCTGGCCGCCGTGTTTCCGGTCGAGGCACAGATTACGGCCTCGGCTCCGCGACCCTTGGCGCGCGAAACCGCGACCGTCATTCCGCGATCCTTAAAGGATCCGGTCGGATTTGCACCCTCGAACTTGAGGTAGGCCCTGACCCCGATTCGCTCCGTCAGGCGAGGCGCATCAATCAACGGAGTTGAGCCCTCGTTGAGGGTCACCACCGGATCGCCTGGCTCCAGCCCGAGGCGCTCGCGATAGCGCTCGATCAGCGGCACCGCCATCAGCTGAGCGGCGGCCCGTGACTCAAACGAACTCCTCCTCGATCACCCGGATCGAGCGTGGCGGAGAGCGCAGATCGCCGAGTTCGCCGATCTCGGACACGGCGGCCTTAAACCGCGACTCCAGGCACTCGTGGACGACCATCACCAGCCGCGCATCCTCGCCGAATCCCCGCTGCACGACGCTCTTCACCGAGATCTCCCTTCCCCCCAGCACCTTGGCAATTTGGGCCAGGACGCCGGGTCGGTCGGCGACCTCCAGGTGCAGGTAGAAGGAGGAGGTAACGTCGGTGATAACCGGAAGTTGGGCGAGCGGCTTGGGAACCGGTGCATCCCCGGCGAGGATCGAAACGACGTCTCCGAGCACCGCCGTGGCGGTCTGCAGCCCCCCCGCTCCCGGCCCCGACATCGTCACCTCGGTGATCGCTGCCGCCTGGACCATCACCGCGTTGAATGGCCCCTCGACCGGGGAGAGCGGGTGTCCGGGGTAAAGAAAGCACGGAAAGACTCTGACGCTGATTCCACCCTCGCGGCGCTCGGCGACCCCGAGTAGCTTCAATGAGAGGCCGAGCTCCTTGGCGTAGGCGAGGTCATCAGGTTGAATTGTCTCGATCCCCTCATAGGCGACCTCGGAGAGGGTGACCGAGGTGTGGAAGGCAAGGCGAGCGAGGATTGCCATCTTGGCCGCGGCATCGGCGCCGCCGACATCCTCGCTGGGGTCGGCCTCGGCGTAGCCGAGCTGCTGGGCACGGGCCAGGGCCTCCTCGTAGGGGGCACCGCTGCTCGCCATCTCGCTGAGGATGAAATTGGTCGTTCCGTTGACGATCCCAAAGACCTTGGAGAGCTCGGTCACGCCAAAGCTCTCCTGGATCGTGCGCACGATCGGGATCACCCCCGCGACGGCCGCCTCAAAGCGCAGCTGCACCCCGGACTCGCGGGCGATGCCGAAGAGCTGATCGCCGTGGCGCGCCAAGAGCTGCTTATTCGCGGTCACCACCGGCCTCGCGGCGCGCAGCGCATCGAGCACGTAGTCGCGGGCAGGATCGGTCCCTCCGATCAACTCGACGATCAGATCAGAGCGCTCAACTATCGCGCCGAAATCGCCCTCGGATCGGGTCAGCACTCCGCTCAGCTCGGGACGGCGGCCGGTCGCGGCCTTCACCGCCTCGGCGCGTTCGGCCAAAAGCGTCGCGAAGGCAGCGCCGACCGTGCCGCGCCCAAGCAGCCCGATGCGGACGGGCTCAGACATCGCGGGCGGTGAGGTCCTCGTAGGTCTCGCGGCGCACCACGATGCGGGCCTCGCCATCGCGGCAGAAGATAACCGGCGCTCGCGGAACGCCGTTGTAATTATTGGCCATCGCGTAGCCATAGGCGCCGGTGGCGGGGGTGATGAGGACATCGCCGACCGCGGGGGCAGCGAGCAGCGCGTCGCGAACGATGATGTCGCCGGACTCACAGTGCATGCCGGCAATCGTCGCCACGGTGTCGGGCTCAGCGGCGGCTCGGTCTGCGATCAGCGCTTCATAGCGAGAGCCGTAGAGCATCGGTCGCAGGTTGTCTGACATGCCACCGTCAACCGCGATGTAGGTGCGGACGCCGGGGATCTCCTTGACGGTGCCAACTCGATAGGCGGTGAGACCGGCGTTGCCAACCAGCGATCGGCCCGGCTCGATCAGGATTCGGACGCCGGCGCCGAAGACCTCGGTGACGCCGCGCACCTTCACATCGACGTAGGCATCAATCGAGGGTGGCTGATCGGCGGCGGTGTAGGCAATCCCGAGGCCGCCGCCCACGTTGACCAGCCGACACCAATCCCCGGCCAGCTCGCCCAGGGCACGGATCGCGAGCCGATAGGACTCCAGCTCGAAGATCTGGGAGCCGATATGAGCATGCAGGCCGACCAGGTTGAGCGTCTCAGATGCCAGCACTCGCTCGATCGCGCGAGCCGCCAGTCCGTCTCCAAGCCCGAAGCCAAACTTCGAGTCAAGCTGACCGGTCTGCACGTAATCGTGGGTAGAAGGCTTGACCCCCGGAGTGACGCGAATTAAGACATCCTGAGGCGCCTCGAGCAGCCGTTCGCAGCGGGCGATCTCATCGAAGGAGTCAACGATCAGGTGCCCGACGCCCGAGCGTGCCGCGAAGAGGATCTCCTCATCCGTCTTGTTGTTGCCGTGCATGTGAATGCGGGCGGGCTCAAAACCCGCGCGCAGCGCCATGTGAAGCTCGCCTCCGGAGGCCACGTCGACGGAGAGACCCTCCTCGGCGAACAATCGGTATGCCGCTGTGCACGGCAGCGACTTGCTGGCGAAGACGATCTCATAGTCAGCTCGGCGGCGCTGAAAGGCCTCCCGGTAGCTGCGGGCCCGGGTCCGCATCTCCTCTTCAGCGTAGATATAGGCAGGGGTCCCCTCCTCGGCGACCAGATCGACCACATCGCAACCGGCAATCTCGAGGTGCCCGTGCCGATTTGAGCGCGCCCCACCCGGCAAGACCAGCGCGCCGGCCGCCAGGGCGCCGTCCCCCCGCGCCGAGGCCGAGCCAGGGCCAGCGCCGCCGCCGATCTTGATTGGGGCCTTCACGGACCCCGGCTGTTCGCGCTCCGCCATTGGACGGGCATTGTGACGGTTGCAAGCGCAGCCTCAACTATCGGCTGCCGTGCAGCAAGCCGGCGACCGCTCCCACTGTCTCTTCAACTGCATGGTCAACCGTGGAGCCGGTAGCGCCCACCGTGCCCAGGGCCACCCCGCTCACAGCCGTGACCCCACTCTGGTTGATCGCGCCGGCCACGGGTTGATTGGCCGCAGTTACGGTGTTGTTGATGGCGCCGCCGACGACCGATCCGAGATCGCCGGCCGCCGCCCCGGGGCCGCCACCGGTTGAGGGGGGAGTGCTGGCGCCCCCAAGCGGCGCCGTGGCCACCCCCGTCGACTCGGCTCTGACTTCAGCGGAATGGGAGCCCGACCCGCTGCTCGCTTCACCCGCTGGGGGCACCCCGGCACCAGGGGGCGCGGCGCGGCGCCCGGGGGCCGCGGTGCCGAGGTCGCGGTTGGGCGCGAGCGCTGCCGATCGAGTCCCGCGGGCGGTCGCGATCGGCCCCGCCACCTGGTGGCGTCGGGTCGGCGCCAGCCGCACGATCCTCAGCGGCCGCGCCCGGAGGACTCTGCCCGCAACCGGCGCGGGGGCGGAGGAAATCGCGGAGGGATGGGCGTGGACACCGTCTGGCAGACCCAGTATCGGCTGGAAGGCCTGCGCCCAGACGAGCACCACGAAGCAGAGCACCGCCCCGCCGATCATCACGGTGCTTGAAACCGCACCGGCAAGATAGGAGTGGGCCTGCCGCACCATTTTTGCCTCCCTTTCGCTTCGATCCAGAAGGTCCTTACCCAGGCTAGGCGATTTCAGTCCTCTTGATTGAGGTTTTCCACCGAGAGCAGCCCGGCCTCTGCCTCCTCCTCCATCTGCAGGGTGGTGTGCTCGATCTCAAAGCGCTCGGCCAAGAGCACCTCGAGTTCGCGGCGGATCAGATCGCGGTCCTTTCCCGGCGCGGCAACCACATGGGCGGCAATTGCCCCGAAGCCGGCGCTCAGCGTCCAGACGTGGAGGTCATGGACGGCGCGCACCCCCTCAACGGCACAAAGCGCTGCCCCGAGGGCTTCGACGTCGATTCCTCGGGGTGCGGCCTCCATTAAGACGTCGACCGGTTCGCTGATCAGCCGCCACGAGGAGGCAAGGATCAAGATGCCGATCGAAGCGCCGACGATTGGGTCGATCAGCCGCGACCCGCCGGCCAGGACGACGGCACCCGTGAGGAGGACTCCGAATGAGCCCAGAGCATCGGCGGCGCTATGGCGGAGAACGGCCTCGAGGTTGATATCCCGCCGCTCTCCGCGGGCCAAGACGACGGCCGCGGCCAGGTTTCCGAGCAAACCCAGGCCGCCCAGCGCCATCACCCCAGCGCCGTCAATTGGGGGCGGATTGCTGAGGCGCCCGAGTGCCGCGATAGTGACGGCCGCTCCGACAGCGGCCAAAAGCAATCCGTTGATCAGCGCCGCGAGCACCTCCGAGCGCTGGTAGCCGAAGGTGCGACGGGCGCCGCCCGGTCTGGAGGCAAGCCGAGCGGCGGCTAGGGCGAGCCCGATCGCCCCGACATCTGAGAGCAGGTGCCCAGCGTCAGCGAGCACCGCGAGTGAACCGGTGAGCAAGCCACCGACCGCCTCCACCGCGAGCATCGCGGCGTTGATCGCCAGGGCTACCCAGAGGCGTCGATTGCTATCACCGCGGCCGGCCCGCAAGGCGCGGGCCCGTGACCCGTAACCAGCGCCGGCATGGTCATGCACATCCCGAGCTTAAGCCCCAACAAAGCTGGCTGCTCCGACGGTTCTAGACAGCCGCCAGCTGTTTTTTGGGCTGCAGCGCCTCGGCGGCAATTTCGGCCCCAAATTCGAGTCGCTCGCGGTAATCGCGGGCCTGCATCCGGGAGATGACCATCCGCTGGATCTCCGCCGTGCCCTCAAACAGCTGATAGATCTTTGCATCGCGAAAGAACTTCTCCAGAGGGCACTCGGTGCTCCAAGCGTATGGGCCAACGAGGTCCATCAGCGTGCTCGTCGCCCACATCGTGACGTCGCCGCCCTTCAACTTTGACATCGAGCCCTGGCCCCCCTTCATCGGCACCCCGTTGCGACCCATCCAGGCGGCCCGCTGCACAAGCAGGCGAGCGGCCTCGATCTCGGTGGCGACGTCAGCGAGGGTTTGCTGGATGCGCTGCTTTTGAAGCATCGGCGTGCCGGCCTCTGACTGACCGTCGAGGTACTCCAGGGTCCACTCATAGGCGGCCTGAGCAATGCCGAGCGCGGAGGCGCCAACCAGCGGCCGGGTGACCTCGAAGGTGGCGAGCGCGTCGGCGGATCGAGATTTCTGACCACTGCGAGCACGCTCCAGCTTGCGCGCCAACTTCTCCTCGCCGCCAAGCAGGTTCTCGGCCGGGATGCGGCATTCATCGAGCACGACCTCAGCTGTGTGGGAAGCACGGATGCCAAGCTTTGACTCCTTCTTGCCCTGGCTCAAACCAGGCGTACCTTTGCCGATGACGAAGGAGGCCTGCCCCCGCGTACCCAGCTCGGGGTCCACGGTGGCGACGACCACGTGAACGTCGGCGATGCCGCCATTGGTGATGAAGACCTTGGTTCCGTTCAGAACCCACTCTTCACCGTCGCGCCGGGCCGTCGTCTTCAGGCTCTTGACGTCAGAGCCTGCCTGGGGCTCGGTGACCGCGTAGGCCCCGAGTTTGATCTCCTCGCCGCTGCCAAAACAATCGGGGATCCAGCGGCCGATCTGCTCCGGCGTTCCGGAGGCTGCGATTCCGGCGGCGGCGAGTCCGGAGCCGGCGATGGCCAGGGCGATTCCGGCGCAGCCCCAGTGCATCTCCTCGGCCGAGATCACCGAGAGCTGCCCGTCTGCGTCACCGGCGAGGCGCTGGATGT
Organism: uncultured Solirubrobacterales bacterium; assembly: GCA_963700105.1. Classification (GTDB taxonomy): domain Bacteria; phylum Actinomycetota; class Thermoleophilia; order Solirubrobacterales; family 70-9; genus CAVUWL01. Next base: position 458,005 of record CAVOWL010000001.1, read on the forward strand.
GCTCGAGTCCCTGCAATCCCTGCCTGCGCGCCTCCCTCATCGCCTCCCAGGGAATGCTCTCCTCCTGGTCGTGCTTGCGCGCCGCGGGACGGATCACTTCGCGAGCAAAGGTCCGGCAGCGCTCTTTGAACTCCAACTGCTCCTCGTTCAGTGCGAAATCCATGCGACTCCTTATGGCTTGAGACCGATTGACTGGTCAGTCAACCAGTCCCAATAAAGACTAACTGACCGGCCAGCCAGTTCCCCCGGTGTAGCGTTCCCAACTTGGCCAAAGACCGCCCGATCAACGCAGGGGTGCCGGCCCAGGACTCAGGCTCCGCGAGCCAGGCGCCAACTCCAAAGCCGACCGAGGATCGGCCCAGCACGGCATCGGCGCAGGCGCCGAGCGTGGAGCCAACAACGGCCGAGCTGCCCGCGATCACCTCGCCGCCGCCGGGGCGTCGGCGCCGCCCAATCCCGCTCGCACTGAAGGGGATCGCCGCCCTAGTTGTGATCGCCGCTGCCTTCATCGTCGCGGCAGTGCTCGGCGGCGGCTCCAAGAGCGCCAACCCCGCCCCGGGCGCCGCTGCTCCCGTGGCGGCTCACTCTCCCACGGCCCCAACCGCCGCCGCCCAGACCGCGGCCCAACTCGGCTATCCAGCGTTTGCCACTAACAACACGACCAGAATCGGCGGTGCCGACCCCGCCTCCAATGGCGCTGGAGTCGCCCTCGCAACCTTTCCCTCGACCACCCCGGCTCAGCGCCCCGCCGCGGTCACCCTGGTCGGCGAAAATGACTGGCAGGACGCGATTGCCGCCTCGGTGCTGATGGCAGCTCCGCTGCGCGCTCCGATTTTGATCTCCACAACGGGGGGAATCCCAGGGCCGACTGCCAACGCGCTGGGTGCCCTCGATCCGCGCGGCAGCGGCTACACCGGGGGGGCCCAGGCGTTTGCCATCGGCGCGGTAAGCGCGCCCTCGGATCTGAGCCGGATGACCCGGGTGAAGGCCTCCAACGTCGCCGCAACGGCGGCGGCCATTGGCCGTCTGCGCGAACGCCTGCTCGGGGTCGAACCCGAACATATCGTGATCGCATCCGCCCAACAGCCCGGCTTTGCGATGCCCGCCGCGGCCTGGTCGGCGCGATCGGGTGATCCGGTTCTGTTTGCCGATAAAAACGCGCTGCCCTCCGCCACAGCGACGGCGATCAAACGTCACTCCAGGTTGCCGATCTACGTACTCGGACCGCCGAGCGCCATCTCCGCGGCGGTAATTCGCCAGGTGGCCAAGATCGATAGCCGGGTGCGCCGCGTAGGCTCCAGAACCCCGGTCGAAAACGCGATCACCTTTGCCCGCTTTTCTGAAGGTAGCTTTGGCTGGAACGTGAACGAACCCGGTCACGGTTTCGTGATTACCCGCAGCGACTCGCCCCTTGATGCCGCGGTTGCGGCGCCGCTCTCAGCTTCTGGCACCTGGGGGCCACTGCTGCTCAGCGACAACGCCGCTAGGCTGCCGGCGGCGCTGCGCGGGTACCTGCTCGACGTCAAGCCGGGCTACACGACAGACCCAACCCGCGCCTTCTATAACCACGTGTGGATAATCGGAGACGAAGGGGCGATCGACGTGAACGAGCAGGCCGAGATAGACAACCTTGCAGCGCTGAGCAAGATCGGTGGAGAACCGTGAGCGAGGCCGAGAGACCGGCGCTGCTGGCCGCCGATCACGAGGTCACGGTCGAGGACATACGAGCCCTGGCGGGCGCCTCGACACCCCACTTCGCCCTGCAGGTGCGCAATCGGATCCGGCGGCTGATCGGGCCGCTGGCACCGGGGGACCCGGCCCGCCTCGAGGGCGAACGGAAGATCGCTGCCCTGGAGGATCTCGCCGAGCACAGCGGCGATCCCCGCGGCACCACGGGAATCGAGCACTGAAGCAGCCGCGACCGGAGTTTGGCGCCTCGCGGGGTCACCGGGGCAGCTGATCAACGTCTACCGGGCCGGTGAGGCTCTGATCGACGCTGATCGCCGCCGGGATCTGAACCGTATCCGCAGCCAGATCTCAGCCCGCCAGATCTCCCTGCTGGCGCTCACCCACGCCCATCCCGACCACCAGGGCTGCGCGAAGGCGCTGCGCTGTGTGAAGAGAGCGATCCCGCTCGCCTGCCACGGCGATGACGTCGACGCGATGCAGGGCCGCCGTCCGGTGGCGGCGACGGATAACCGGCTCGCCAAGTTCTTCGCAAGGCTTTGGCAGGGCCCTCCTCACCCGGTCCAGCGGATGCTCGCAGACGTCGATGAGGTGGGTGACTTCAGGGTTTTGCACGCGACCGGGCATTCCCGCGGAGAAGTGATCTATTGCGCGAATCCGATCGCGTTGCGATCTGTGGAGATGTGCTCAGAAACCCCTCCTTCTTCGCGCTTCGCAGCGGACTTCGGGAGCCCCCGATGATCTCAGCTGAGAATCGCCGCTCGATCCGCAAACCGGCCGCGCTTGAGCCGAAAATAAACCTCCCCGGCCACGGCCCCGCGATGGTCGACATCGCCTCCTTCAAGCGTTTTGTCGCGAATCTGGCCGCTTAGAACCAGCGGCGAGCCCGAGTGGATAGTCTTTCGCTCGATGAGCGAGATCGAGCATGGCTTCAAAGAGGGAGATCCGGTCTGGGTTGAGGATGGCGAAGGCAAGCGACACCCGGGCGTCTTCGTCGGCGATAACGAAGGCTCGGGATGGTTTGGCGGTGGCCCAAGCGCCTATGTCGCTCATCCCGAAGCCCACCAGGCCGAGGTCGTCTCGATCTATCGAATCATCCCCCGCGAGGAGTAGCGGCGGGGCCGAAGGCCTCGATGATCCGGGCTTGGTACTCGCCCATCTGCTCGGCCGAGATGAAGTATGTCGGCGGCGTCAGAAAGAGGCCGTCAGCGTACTTTGATGTCTCGATCACCCTCGCCCGCACCTTCTGCAGCGATCCGGTGGCGCAGTAGGTCTCGACCATCGAATCGCTGATCGCCGCCGGAGCGGCGGCGAGGTCGCCGCGGCGAAAGGCATCGCCGGCGGCTACCGCGTTCTCGGCGAAACCGTGCAGCGCCCACAGCGGCATGTAGGTTTTGACCGTCGCATAGAAGGCGATCGTGCGTCGCGCCATCTCCAGGGCCTGCTCTTCGTCGTCATCGATTGCACAGCAGACGGTCGGCAGGTAGTCAAAATCCTTTCGCTCGCGACCGCTTCGCCGCAGCCCCGCTTCAAAGGAATCAACCACCACCTCCTCGATCCAGCGCAACGACTGGATCGGATGACCGATCAGCCCATCGGCGACATCGCCCGCCATCCGCGCCATCCCAGCCTGCACCGCGGCGGTGTAGATCGGCACCGAATCCCGAGCGGGCGGATGCGGCCTCACCCAGCCCCTGATCTCGATGTCGTAGTAATCGCCCTTATAGCTAATCGGCTCGCCGGCACCGGCTTGGGCCATGATCAACCGAGTTGCCTCGATCGCCTCGCGCAGGTGTGGCGCGGGCCTGCCGTACTCGGCGTTGTGCCAGGTTTCGTTGAGACGCCGAACTCCCGCCCCCATACCGAGACGAAAGCGCCCGCCCGACATTTCGTCGATATCAAGCGCGCTCAGCGCCTGGATGAAGGGGCTGCGGCTGAAGGCCCAGACGATCCCCGTGCCGATCTCGATCGTCTCGGTTCTCGCCGCCAGATAGGCAGCCTGTGTCACCGCGCTGCGAAACAGCTCAGGCGCCCACACGCACTCGATCCCCGCCGCCTCGGCCGCCAACGCCTCCTGCTCGAGTTCGCCGATCGAGTTGCCGATCGCGGCAACGCAGATTCGATCGAGGGCCGCCACCGCCCGACCCGACCTCAGTCCGGAGCAGGGCCGGCGCCGCCGGAGAGGACGGCCGCGGCGACCCGCTCACGATGCCACCTGGCATCTCCGAACATTGCCGCATTGGCCCGACCTCGCTTCAGGTAGAAATGGAGATCATGCTCCCAGGTGAAGCCGATCCCACCGTGAACCTGAATCGAGGCATCGGGGACCCGCCAGCCGGCGTCGGAGGCATATGCCTTCGCCGTCGAGGCAGCAAGCGCCAATGAGCGCGGCTCTGCATCCGCGGCCCAAGCTGCCCCGTAGACAGCCGAGCGCGCGTTCTCAGTCTCCAAGAGCATCTGTGCGCAGCGGTGAGAAACCGCCTGATAGGAACCGATCGGGCGCCCGAACTGCTGGCGGTCCTTGGCGTAGGCGACGGCCATCTCCATCGAACGCTGGGCGACCCCGGTCGACTCAGCGGCGATCGCAATGCAGATCCTGAAGAAAACCGGGTAGTAATCCTCGCCCACGGCGGGGAGGGTGTCGGCGGCCGGTACATGGACATCCTCAAGGCGCAACGAGTAAAGCCGCCTGGTCAGGTCGATCGAAGGCGTTGGCTGGACGCTGAGCCCCTCCGTATCGCGCTCGATCAGGTGGCGCCTCCCGTCGGCGGTGGCGACCAAAAAGAAGTCGGCGTCGGCGGCATCGGCGACGAGGATCTTCTCGCCGCTGAGGACGTGTCCATCGCGGTCGGCCTCGGCCTGCATCGTGAAGCTGCCCGGGGCGGCCGATGAGCCGGCGTCCCACAGCGCTGGGGTACCGCGCACTTCTCCGCTCGCCACTCGCCCCAGCCAGCGCTCGCGCTGATCATCGGAGGCACAGAAGGAGAGCAGGAGCCCAGCGATCGTGTTGGAGAGCAGTGGCGAGGGTGCAAGCGCGTAGCCCATCTCCTCGAAGAGGACCGCGAGCTCAACCACGCCCAACCCCTGTCCGCCCCACTTCTCAGGCAGGGCCAGGCCAGGCCAGCCCAATCCTGCCATCTCCTCCCAATCGCCGGTCTCAAAACCCAGTTCGCTATCGGCTAGCTCGCGGATCCGCTCAGATCTATACCGCGCCGCCAGGAACTCGCGGGCCGTCGCCTTGATCGCCTGCTGCTCATCGGTCAGATCGAAGTACATCTCAGCGCAGCCTCGGCAGGCCGAGCACCCGCTCGGCGATGATGTTTTTGAGGATGTCGGTCGTGCCACCCTCGATCGAGTTAGCCCGAGAGCGGAGAAAGCCGTACTGCCAGCCGCCGTTGGCGATCGCCTGCTCGGCGCCGCGCGCCAGCGGCGCGTAGGCGCCCTCGATATCCAATGCGAGCTCGGCGATACCCTGGTTTATGTCGGCCCATTGCCACTTACCGAGGGATCCCTCGGGGCCTGGAATGCCCGATTGCATCGTCTTGGTCAAGCCGCGATAGGCATTGAGTCGCATCGTCTCCGCCTCGATGTAGAGCTGGGCGATCCGCTGGCGAAAGTAGGAATCCGCCGCCGCCCGCATCCCGCTCTCAGGGACCTCCTCAGCCAAAGATGCGAGCCGTTTGAGACTGTTCTGGATCTGCGCAATCGCCCCAAAGGCCAGCCCGGCGCGCTCATTCATGAGCGTCGTGATCGCCACCGCCCAGCCGTTGCCAACCCCACCAACGACATTGGCATCGGGAATTCTGGCCTCCTCGATGAAGATCTCGTTGAACTCACCCTCACCGGTGATCTGCACCAGGGGACGCACCTGGACCCCCTCCTGCTCCATGTCCATGAGAAAGTAGGTGAGACCCTTGTGCTTGGGCGCATCGGGGTCTGTGCGGGCGACGAGCATGCACCACTTCGCGTACTGGGCGAAGGTCGTCCAAACCTTTTGTCCGCTCACAACCCAATCCTCACCGTCCTTGACGGCCCGGGTCTTCAGCGAGGCAAGATCTGAGCCGGACTCCGGCTCAGAGAATCCCTGGCACCAGATCTCCTCGGCGGTGAGGATTGGCTCAAGGTAGCGCTGCTTTTGCGCGTCGGTGCCATGGGCAATTACCACCGGGCCGCCCATCGCCAAGCCGAGTACGTTGGCCGGGCTGGGAACCTCCTGCCGCGCCGCCTCTCCGACGAAGATCGCCTGCTCAATGAGCGTGGCGCCACGGCCTCCGTACTCCTTTGGCCAGGAGATACCGGCCCACCCGGCCGCGTGCAACTTGCTCTGCCACTCGCGCCGAAAGGCCATGATCTGATCGAGGCCCTCCTCGGGCTCGGGACCGGGGTGGTTCTCCACCAGCCAGCCACGAACCTCGTCGCGAAACTGCGCCTCAGAAGGTGAAAGGGTGAGATCCATCGGGGCGAGAGACTACTGGCTGGCTGGCCAGGGGGCCCTGAGACGACCTCTGCCCCAGCCTCGGCGCTCTAGAGGGTGACACGGAAGGAGTAATAAGAAACGCGATCCCATACCGCCTCCCAACAAGGTCGACGTAGCGACCATCGGCGCCGACTTCTCCGGTCCTGACATGGCAGCGACCCTGAGGCAGGACTCACGCGAGGACTTCATCGTTTTAGAGCGCGCCCGAAGGTGGGTGGTACCTGGGAGGCAAACAGCTATCGGGGTTGCCAGTGCGATGTGCTGCCTGGTCTCGGCTCGTTCTCCCTCGCACGAGCCACATCTGGAGTCAAATCTTTGCGTTACAACCCGAGACCTGGGCCCCCCTTGCGGAGGGGCTCTGCGGCACCGCCTGCGCCAGATTTACCAAACCTCTTCATGTTGTTCGGACCAAACCCGGCCTGGGGCAAAGTTCGGTCGCTTCATGATCGAGCCACAGCTGAGCTAGGTAATCGATGCCTGCGGGCAACGGATCGCTGCGGTGCCGGCGGGCTGGACAGCCGCGCCGATCGCCCGCGAACCTTCCACGAAAAAGCTGCAGCGGGAGACGCGCGGCAGCGTCTGGGTAGATGGTGGCTGCAGCAGTTGGTATCTCGATTAAGACGGCCGCAACACATCCCTTTGGCCCGGAACCTTGTGGAGCTTCGGGCGCCAGAGCAGCTTCTCGAAACGGCGGCCAGCCTAGCCCAATCGGGTTGGCGAGACCCGCGGCCCGCGCCCTTAGATTCTCTGTATCAGCGTGCCGGTGCCCAGTCCGCCGCCGCAACACATCGTCACCAGACCGAGTTCCTTATCGGAGCGCTCCATCTCGTGCAACAGGGTGGTTATCAGCCGCGCGCCGGTTGAGCCGAGCGGGTGGCCGAGCGCGATCGCGCCGCCGTTCACGTTGACCCTGTCCATATCGGGTTGGAGCTCGCGCCGCCAGGCTCCCACCACCGAGGCGAAGGCCTCGTTGATCTCGACCAGATCAATGTCATCGATGCTGAGCGCGTTTCGCTCCAGCAGCTTGCGGGTCGCCGGGATCGGCCCGGTCAGCATGATCACCGGGTCAACCCCGACCGTCGTTTGATCATAGATTCGTGCCCGTGGCCTGAGGCCGAGGGCATCGGCCTTCTCGCGTGCCATCAGAAGCACCGCCGCTGCCCCGTCGGAGACCTGGGAGGAATTACCGGCGGTGATCTTTCCATCCTCCTTGAAAGCTGGCTTTAGCGCCGAGAGCGCCTCCAAGGAGGTGTCGGGGCGGATCCCCTGATCGCTGACGTAGGTGTCGCCATTAACCGAAAACGGAATAATCTCGCGCTCGAAATGGCCCTCCTCGGTGGCCCTTGCCGCACGCTGGTGTGAGCGCAGCCCAATCTCATCTAGCTCCGAGCGCGGGATCTCCCATTTGTCGGCGATCATCTCCGCCGAGATGCCCTGGGGAACTAGGTCATAGCGCTCCATCAGCTGCGCTGAGAAGGGCATCCCGTGCTCCTCCATCACCGAGTAGCCATCGGCGAAGGAGATGTGTCCCATGTGCTCGACCCCCGAGCCGATCGCGATGTCATGGACGCCGGTGGCGATCAGGGCGGCGGCGAAGTTGACGGCCTGTTGGGCGGATCCGCACTGGCGATCGACTGTCGTCGCCGGCGTCTCGACCGGCAGGCCCGCCTCAAGCCATGCATTTCGCCCGATGTTTACCCCCTGCTCCCCAAACTGCTGGGCGCAGCCGGTAACCACATCTCCGACCTCGGACGGATCGATTCCGGCTCGCGAGATCAGCTCCGAGTAGGTCTTGGCCAGAAGGGTGGAGGGATGCAGGTCCTTGTAGTAGCCCTTCTCGGGGTGCCCGCGTCCGATCGGCGTGCGCGCCGCCTCGACGATGACGACTTCGCGTCCTTCAAACCTGCCCTTGCCATTCTGCGCCATCCAAACCTCCGTTCGATCGCTGCCGATCAGCTAACTCTACCCAGCCTGACTGGCGGGTCAGCCAGGAAACGACGCCTCAACTTCGACGGGCCACGCCCCCGGCCCCGATCAAAGGGAGCTGAAACAGGGGCGGGATCTGGGCGGCGGCCTCGACCAGGGGAACCGTCGGAGCCGAGGGCGTGATAGGAAACCCGTCCTGATGAATACAAGTAAAGGGTATGAGCGACCGGGAATCGCCGGCAGCGGGGCGATCGCCACCGGTTTGGCCGCCGTCTCGACCACCGCCGCCGACACGATCTTGCTGGCCCGCAGCGAGGCATCGGCCTGGCGGGCCGAGGAGAAGGCGGTGGCCGCCTGCAGCAAGATTGAGGGAGCCGATCCCTCCCGCCTGCGGGTGACCACCGACCCCAATGATTTGGCCGGGTGCGACATCGTCGTCGAGTCCGTTATCGAGGAACTCGGACCGAAGGGCGAAGTCCTGTCGGGGGTCGCGGAGGCCTGTCCCGATGCTGACCTGGCAACGACCACGTCATCCCTTGGCGTCGCCGAGATCGCCACGGCGAGCGACGTTTCGGGTCGCCTCTTCGGCCTCCACGTTTTCAATCCCGTGCCGCGGATGAAGCTGGTCGAGGTCTGCTTCCCAGCCGGTAGCGAGGGTCGTCGCGAGAAGGCCCTAGCCTGGTGCGCGGCGTTGGGCAAGACCGCGGTCGAGGTTCCCGACCAGGCCGGGTTCGTCGTCAACCGACTGCTCTTCCCCTACCTCTTTGACGCGGTGCGGCTGATCGAGCGCACCGGGATGGAGGCGGGGGAGGTCGACACCTGCATGAAGCTCGGTGCCGGTCACCCGATGGGCCCGCTCGCGCTACTCGATTTCGTCGGGCTCGACGTTGCCGAGGCAATCGGAGACGCCCTCTACGCGGATTCCTCAGAGGCTGCCCACAAGCCACCCGGGCTGATGATCGAGATGGTCGGCGAAGAGAGGCTCGGCCGCAAGAGCGGTGCCGGCTTTTACGAGTACGACTGACGCTTTCCGCTCAGGTCCCAGATCACGTCGGCCTCTGAGATCCCTTGACGTCGGGCGATGATCTCGACCTGATCCCAGGGCAGCTCGGCCTCGGGAAGCTCGTCCCAGCGGGCGAGGTCTAGGGCCTCGACGGCTCCCGCCAGGGCTGGGCCGAGGTGCTCCTCAGAGCGCAGAAGCGCCCTTAGGACCTCGAGCTGCTTGTCGCTAAGGCGGACAACCCACATCCTGAACCTCCAACCTTTGGGCACGTGGCGGGTTGCCGGCAAAAGCTAGGCCGAGGGACGGACGGAACGGCTGATCCGCACTGCCTCGATCCGGTTCTCACGCACCGACTCGACCCTAATCGTGTAGCCATTGGAGACGATCAGATCGCCGCGCTTTGGAAGCCGACCGAGCTCGCCGAAAACGTAGCCGCCGACCGAGTTGTAGGCATCGGTATCGACCGGCAGCTCGATGCCCGCGTCGGTCAGATCGCCGAGTGAGACGTGACCGCGAACGAACCACTCTCCGTTGCTGAGGCGGCGCAATGCCGCGGCGCGGGGGTCGGTCTCATCCTCGATCTCACCGACCACCTCCTCGAGGATATCCTCGACGGTGACGATACCCACGGTTCTGCCGTACTCATCGACTACGACCGCCAGCGAGGTACGCTGGACCTGCAGATCATGCAGGAGGTCGTCGAGGGGCCGCGTCTCGGGAACGATCAGGGCGTCGCGGACCGCCGGCTCGATTGAGGCCTTCGGGCCGTCGCTCATGTAGAGGCGGGCCAGGCTGTTGTTGTGGACGATTCCCTTAACTCGATCGGGGTTTTCGGCCTCGATCACTACCAGGCGCGTGTGCCCTGAGCTTACGCAGCGCCGCAGCGCGGTCTCGACATCCTCTGAGGCATCGACGGTGACCACGGCGGGGATCGGAGTCATCACCTCTCGCGCTTCCTGCTCGTGCAGGTGAAAGACCCCGCCGAGCATTCCGGCCTCGCCGGGATCGAGTGTCCCACCCATCCTCGAGCTGTCGATTATCTGCTTGAGGTCCTCAGCCGTGTGGCGTTCCTCAAGGTCGGCGGGATTGACGCCGAATAACCGAACGATCGCATTGGACAGACCGCTCAGTCCGAAAACAACCGGCGCGGTGACGGCGCGAAACCAGTTGAGCGGGCGCGCCACCCGCCGCGCGGTGCCCTCGGCATGGCTGATCGCGAGCATCTTCGGCACCTGCTCGCCGATCACGACCTGTACCGCGGTGACGATGGCAAAGGCGATCACCACCGAGATCACGGCTGCAACCTCGTGGGAAAGGCCGCCGAAGACCGGCTCCAATAGCTTGGCCATCGAGGGCTCGCCGAGGAAGCCGATTCCGATCGAGGCCATCGTCACCCCGATCTGGCATGTGGAAAGCGAGTCATCGATTCGGTCAAGCTGCTCGATCACCGCCGCCGCGCCGCTCTCGCCCTCCTTGGCGAGCTGCTCGATCTTGCCGCGCCGGCTGCGGACCAGCGCGAACTCAGCCGCCACGAAGAATCCGTTGACCGCGATCAGCACAAACAGCAGCACGAGCAGCAGGGCAGTCATCGGCTATGTGGCCCAGTACTTCGGGGGAGATCGTCCTCGGCCATTCGGCGCAAGGAATATAGCTTCCCTCCACGCCGAATCTTTCAGAAGTGCCATATTGAGCCCTGGATGCGCATAGCTAGCCTTGTCCCCTCGGCCACCGAGATGCTCTTCGCCCTCGGCCTGGGCGAGGACGTGGTCGCCGTCACCCACGAGTGCGATCACCCCCCCGCGGCTTGCGGATTGCCGCAATTGACGCGCACGGTGATCTCCGATGTGCTTGGCGCCGGGGAGATCGACGCTGCGGTAAAAGCGATCGTCGGCGAGGGCAGGGCCCTTTACGCGCTTGACCAAGCCCTGCTCGAGGAGCTCGATCCAGACCTGATCGTCACCCAGTCGCTTTGTGAGGTCTGCGCGGTTTCATATGAGGAGGTGGTTGAGGTCGCCGCCCGCCTCCCGAGCCGCCCCCAGGTAGCCCAGCAGGATCCATGCACCCTGGGGGAGATGCTTGAGGACGTTATCCGCCTCGGCGAGGCGACCAACGCCGAGGAAGCCGCGCACGAGCTTCGCGGCGAGTTGGAGGGAAGGCTGGCAGCCGTAGGGGCAACGGTGGCGGGTGCCCCCCCGCCCCGGGTGATCGCGCTTGAGTGGCTCGACCCTCCCTACGTCGGTGGACACTGGATTCCGGAGATGATCTCGATTGCAGGCGGTGAGGACGTCGCTGGGCCACCCGGCCTGCGCTCATCCGAAGTTGGCTGGGGGGAGCTCTCGGGGCTGAATCCCGATGTGGTGATCGCGATGCCGTGCGGCTGGTACGTCGAGGACTCCCGGGCCCAGGCGCTTGAGCAATGGCGGCGGATCGATGCGCTTGGCGCCGCTCGCGTTTTTGCCGTCGATGCCGCCTCGACCTTTTCTCGACCCGGACCAAGGTTGATCGACGGGGTCGAGCTGCTCGGTCATCTGTTGCACCCAGATCTGATCGACCCTCCCGGCAATATTGGCTTTGCCGAGCTGCGCGCTCCCGTCAGCAATCCAGATCGGCGCTGAGGAATCCTCAAGCGACGGCGATCGCCGCCGCGATTGATAGCACCCCGACCGCACTTATCAAGACCAGCTCGGGGAACAGGCGCCGCTGTCCAAATAGGCCGCGCTCCCCGGCCAGGATGATGAAAGAGCAGATCACACCCCCGATCAGGCCGCCGAGGTGACCTCCGAGGCTGATGTATGGATCGCTGACGCTAATCGCCAGGTTGATCAGAATCAAGATCCCTATCTGGGAGGCAACGCCGTGCATGCCGCGTCCGCGGGCGATCACGAAAGCAGCGCCGAAGATCCCGAAAATGGCACCGGAGGCGCCCAGCGTCACGGCTTCGGGACCAGAGATAACAAGGGCACCGAGAGATCCGGCAAATAGCGACGCCATGTACAAGAACACGAACCGCGTCGTGCCGATCGCCGGCTCAAGCAATCGGCCCAGGAAGTAAAGCGCGACCATGTTGAAACCGATGTGGAGCAGTTCAACGTGCAGGAAGGCCCCCGTGAGCAACCTGTAGTACTGGCCGCCTGCCACCGAGGTGCCAACCAACGCGTAGTGATTGATCAGGCTGAGGCTGGGATTGTTGAGGCCACCTGGACCCGAGGCGACCTCGGCGAGGTAGACGATTACGTTCAACGCAATCAGGACAAACGTCGCGGGAGCAGCGACCGATGCGCCGAAGGTTGCCGCCCCTCGGGTCACCCGGGTCCGCTCGCGCATGCACTCAGGGCAGCGCATGCCAACCGGCGTCGGGGTCATGCAATCGGGGCAGATCGGTCGGCCGCAGCGAGAACACGAAACCCGGGTCTCGCGATTGGGATGTCGGTAACAAGTCTCGGCCACGGGGCAGAGCAGCCTACAATCGCCGCCGAATGGACAGCCCGAGTCCAGCCCGCCTTTACGCCACCGCGTTGGGAGCGATTCTGCTGATCAGCGGGATCACGGGCTTTTTCTACAGCGCTTCCTTCGGGCGGCCGGGCAGTGTCGATCAGCTGCTCGGGGTCCTCGCCGTCAACGGCTGGGTCAACGCGCTGCACATCACAACCGGTGCGATCGGGTTGGCGGTTGCCGGTTTTGCCGCTCGCCGATATGCACTGTGCGTCGGTGCCCTCTACATCGCAATCGCAGCTTGGGGCTTCACGATTTCTGGCGGCGATTCAATCCTCAGCCTGTTGCCGACCAACGCAGCCAGCAACGTCATCAATCTGATCATCGGCTTGCTGGGGCTAAGTGCCGCGCTCTCGACCCCGGCGCGAGCCCTAAAGGCGCGAGCGAAGCCCGCCGCTTAGCGAACGCAGACCGCGGCGAGTCTGTTGGCGGCTGCGCCGGCGTGCCTCAAGCAAGACAAGCGCGCCCGTGGCGATTCCTCCTGCACCAACCGCCACCACCGGGCGGACCCAGTTTCGGGGGTCGCGCAGGGCGCGCAGCTCACTCTCTGAGAGCTCCTCCGCCCAATCCGAGAGCTCCTCAGCGGCGGCCTGGGTTACCGCTGCGAGCGTGTCCTCAACGCGTCCAGAGAGTCGCTCGGGAGGCTCGATTGGACGCAGCGCGTCGGCAAGCAATTGCTCGACATCCCAAGTGCTGGCGGTCAATCTCTCGCTCGCCTTACTCATCGTCCATCTTTTCCTCCAGCTGCTTAATCGCGCGGTGGATGAGCACCTTGGTCGCGCCATCGGTGCGCCCCAGCGCGCGAGCTATCTCGCGGTTATCCATGCCCAAAGCGAAGCGCATGATCAGCGCCTCGCGTCTGTCCTCCGGCAGGTGCTCGAGCTTCTCGATCACCTGGCGCAGCTCCTCGCGGCCCTCGGCGATCGCCTCGGTCCCGTGACGGGCCGCGATCGGATCGGCATTGTCGAGTGGAGTCTGGGGGCGGCGGGAGCGATCGCGGTAATAGTTGGAGGCAAGGTTGTGGGCGATGCGGATCAACCATGGCCGCAAGGGCCGTCCATCGGACTCCCCCCTGGCGCGATCGAAATGTCGGTAGGCCTGCAGGAAGGCCTGCTCGGTCAGATCCTCGGCGTCGTGATGGTTGCCGACCCGGTAATAGGCGTAGGAATAGACGTCGCGCAGGTGGGCCTTGTAGAGATCCTCGAAGGCCCGATCGAGGTCGGCCTTCTCGGCCGGAGGCAGACTCGCCGGCTCGACATTTTCCTTCGCGGTGCTCACCCGCCAAGCCTAGCCCGATCATGCCGCGCGCCTAGTGCGCTCGACGCGTCGCAACCCGGCAACCCAGGCCTCTGTGTCGATCTCACCACGGATCAACGCGGCGAGACCATTCAGCGCCTCCGCCTGCACTCCGGCGGCTGAGATTGCCTCGGCGAGCAGCGGTGCGGTGTCTAGCCCCTCGGAGGCCTGCCCGATCAGCTGAGGAATCTCCTCGGCGGGGGTACCCGCCCCCAGCAGCTCCCCGGCGCGCCGGTTGCGCCCGGCCGGCGCCATCATCGTCGCAGTCAGGTCACCGACTCCGGCCAGACCGGAGAAAGTCTCCAGCTGGGCGCCACGGCCGATCGCGTACTCGATGCACTCGCGCCAGATCTCCGCCACGGCGATCCCGGCCGCGTTGAGACCATGCGACTCGGCCGCCGCTGCAGCCAGAGCCGCAGCATTCTTGGCCGCTCCGGCCATCTCGACCCCAATCACGTCGGCCGAGCGCTCGCACACCAAACCGGCCTGGTCGAAAACCTCGCCGAGCTGGTCACGGAGGTCAAGATCGGCGGATCCAAGGACGAGGGCTGCAGAGCCTGATACCGCCTCCCGCGCGTGGGCAGGGCCCCCCAAACATGCGATCGCGCGGGCCCTCACCCGCTCTCCGACGTACTCGGCCGGCAGCTGGCCCTGGGGGGCAATCAAACCCTTGGTCAAAAGGAGCACCGCGGAGCGCGCTCCCACTCGATCGGCGATCGCCCCCACCGCCTGCGGTAGTGACTTGGAGGGGATCGCGAGGCAGACCAGATCGAGCCCGGCCAACTCGATCCTGCTGGCAGGGCGAACATCGAGGCTCTCGGGGAGGCTGACGCCCTCGAGGTAGCGGCGATTCTCGCGTTCCTCGGCAAGCGCGGCGGCCTGGGCTGCCGTCCGGGCCCCGAGCTGGACCTCGAGGCCACCGCGGGCGAGCAGAACTGCCACCGCGGTGCCCCAGCTGCCAGCGCCGATCACCGCGGCCCGGCGCATCGGCGGCAGCCCGCCGAGGTCTTCCCACTGAAGCTGAACGTTGGGCCAGATCCGAGCGGTCACCGTTTCGGCCAGCGCGGGAGATGGCCCTGAGGCCCGGGGGAAGGTCATCGCACGGCCAAGTCGGACCCGAACCCGGCGTGGCCTTATCCGCCAGCCGCGGCGCACGTGCTCTGTTCCAATCACGGCGCAGGGAATCACTGCGGCACCGGTCTGCAAGGCCAAGCGACCAACTCCGCGCTTGGGTTGGCGCAGGGAACCGCTCCGGATTCGGGTCCCCTCGGGAAAGATGCAAACGGTGCCGCCTCGTTCAACCACGAGGCGCGCCGTTTCCATCGCGTCTTCGTCCGCCTCCCCGCGGCGGATCGGAAACGCGCCCAGGCGCGAGAGCAACCACCCCTGCCAGCGGCGCCGGAAGAGCTCCACCTTGGCCACGTAGTTCATCGGCCGACGCCATGGCAGAGCACCACCGATCGCAAATGGATCGAGGAAGCTGCGGTGGTTGGAGGCGACAACCATGCCGCCGCGGACTCGGGCATGCTCCCTTCCAGTCCGACCGTAGCGAAAGTAAAAAAGGAAAAAGGGCGTCATAAAAACCCTGGCGAGCAGATAGAGCGGCCAGTTGACGCCGTGGGCGCGGGTGTAATCGTGATATTGCTGGAGCCGCACTTCGTTCACGAAGAGCGCTACACGCGCACCGAGGGGTGGTTACCAGGCGCTCGCGATCAGCTGCTCGAGTTCCTCGCGGCCCGGCGGCTGCGGGGCAAAGGACAACTCAGGGCGCATCAGCATCGCTTGCAGCGCCTGATCGAGCCTCTCGCGCTTGGCTCCGCTAGCTCCCAACCCCGAGGGATGGCCGCCGAGCTCGAGGATTCGTGATTCGATCTGATCACTCGCGACTCCGATGGCTTTGGCAAGCGCGGCGAGTTGCTCGGGGGCCCGGGGCACCATGAAGGCCATCGCCCGGGGAAGAATCGCCGCATTGGTCTCGGCGTGGGGAGTGCCGCAAATCCGAACCAGGGTTTGACAGATTACGTGGTGGATTGCGAAGAGAGCGGAATCGATCGCGTAGCCGCAGAGGATCGAGCCTCGGGCCAAAGCATCGCGATCGCGTCCGCTCGGAGCTTCATCGAGAGAGGCGGCGATCAGCTCCGAACCGCGCAAGGCGCTCATCCTAGACACCGGGTTGGCGAACTTCGTATAGAGCGAATCACCCCCGTGTGCGAGCGCGTTCATCGAGCTGAAGCGGAGCGTTGCCTCGGGCTGACTGGTCATCAACTTAGGATCCGCGACGACCAGGGTCGGGCGCACCAGGCCCCCCACCTCGGCCTCGGCACCCGCGGGCAGACGGTGTATGCCAGTCATCTCAGCGCCCGACATCGTGGTCGGAATAGCGGCAACGCTGGCACCGCTGACCGAAGCTAGCGCCTTCGTGGTGTCAATCACGCGGCCGCCGCCCAGAGCGACTAGACGAGGTGAGCGGACCCTGCCAAGTAGCGAGGCAGCCGCCTCGGGCACCGCTTCGGCGCCCAGCTCGTGAACGCGATCTGCGGCTGCGGAGATTTTGGGGGAAACCGCGAGGGCCCTGGCGGTACTGATGAGCTCAAAGGAGGAAAAGCCATGCTCGGCGAGCTGGCCGGACAACTGGTCAATTTCCCCCTGCCCAAAGAGGACGGTGCGCCCTGCATCTCTCCAAATAAAGCCCTCACTCACTGAGTGCCAGCCGCCCGTGGGTTCCTCACCGGTCGTAGCTTTGGTTCTAGAGTCGGCCGCAGGTGCTCGTAATCGGGCGGTAATGAGAGCTTCTCGCCCAGGTGCTCGGGCGACTCATCGACGCTGAAGCCGGGACCGAGAGTGGCGATCTCAAAAAGCACCCCGCTTGGCTCGCGGAAATAGATCGAGCGGAAATAGAAGCGATCGATGACTGCCGTGGGGCGAGCACCGGCGCTTAGGACCAGCTCTCGCCAGCGGGGGTGATCCTCGATGCTCGAAGCCCAGGCCACATGATGGACGCTCCCTGCACCCTGCAGCGGCTGCTCGGGAGGGGGCTCATCGTAGAAATACTGGCCGCCTCGCTGCTCGCCACGAGCCTCCCAGCCGTCCCCACCGGCCTGGCTGAACTCGAGCGCTTCGAGCAAGCGCCGGCTGGTGTCCGGAGCCGCGCTGTAGGCGCGGACCGCGTCGAATCCCCGCAGAGCCAGTTCCGCCGGTATTTCGGGGTGATCAGCAATCAGCGGCTGATCGCTGACCGTTGTCACAAGCAACTCGTGTTCGAGGCCCTCGGGATCGGAAAAGCGCAGCTCGCGATCATCGCGCTCGGTATCGATGCCGCGGCGGCCGAGTCGCTCCGCCCAAAAGTTCAAGGCATCCTGCGAGCCAACCCGCCAGATGATCCGGTGAACCATGCCGGCGCCCGCTCGGCCGCGGGGTGCGCCGGGATACTCAAAGAAGGTCAGATCGGAGCCGGCGCTGCCCCTCTCATCGGCGAAGAAGAGGTGATAGACGCTCGGATTGTCCTGATTGACGGTTTTCTTGACCAAGCGCAGTCCGAGCACACCGGCATAAAAATCGACATTTCGCTGGGCGTCCTCGGTGATCGCGGTGATGTGATGGATTCCCTCGAGCTTCATGGGCTGACGTATAGCATCCTCGCGATGAGTCGCTGGCGTAGCCGCACGGTCAAGGTGCTTGTCGTCCTTGGCTCATTTCTCGCGTTTCTCAGCGTATTTACGATCTGGGTTGAACGCCAAGCCCTAAATACCCCCGATTGGGTCAGCACCAGTGATCAGCTGCTGCAGAACTCAACAATCCGCAGTGCCGTCGCCAACTACCTCGTCGATCAGCTCTACGCCCACGTCAACGTGGAGCAGGAACTGAAAAGTATTCTGCCGGGTGAAACCAAGCGGCTCGCCGGTCCGGCTGCGGGCGGACTGCGCCAGGTCGCCGGCAACGGGGCTGAAGAGCTGCTCAAGACCTCGACCGCCCAGAGCCTCTGGCAGAGCGCGAACCGAACCGCCCATGAACAGCTTGTTTCTGTCCTAGAAGAAAAGAGCAGCACGCTCTCGACGGAAAACGGAACCGTGACCTTAAACCTTGGCTCCCTGGTCACCAACCTCGCCAGCCAGGTCGGAATCGGCGCAAACCTGGCCGAAAAGCTGCCACCCAATGCGGGTCAGATCGAGATCTTGCATTCAAATCAGCTAAAGACTGCTCAAAACATTGCGGTGGCGGTGAAGGGTCTGGCGCTACTGCTTTCACTCCTCACATTTGCCGCCTTTGCCGGGGCGATCTACCTAGCCGGCGAAGGCCGTTGGGTAACAGTTTTGTTCTCGGGAATCGGACTGATTGCTGCTGGGTTCGCGGTGATCGTCGCTCGCCACGTGGCCGGAGGAATAGTCGTTGGCCAGGTGGTCACAAACGAAAGCGTCAAGCCGGCCGCCGAAGCGACCTGGGCGATCGGCACATCGTTGATGACGAGCATCGCGACGACGGTGATCGTCGTCGGGGCGCTTTTCGCCGCGGCCGGTTGGCTCGGCTCACCGACCGGATCCGCGCGTGCATCCCGCAGGCTGATCGCTCCGGCGCTGCGTGATTATCGCCCCTACGTTTACACCGGCCTCGCGATCATCGTCGGCATCTACTTTCTCTCGGCTCCGACTCAGGGTCTGCGTTCATTCCTGACAACCCTTGCGGTGGCAGCTATGGCCGCATTTGGAATTCGCGAGCTGAGCAGGCAAACCGAGAGCGAGTTCCCCGACGCCCACTTCCACCAAATGTTCGGCCGCACCCGAGATCGCGTCGTCGACGCCGTCAAAGGCGCCAACCTCGGAGAGCGTGCATCGAAAATTCGTCTTCCCGAGGTGAGGAGGCCCAGTGCTGAGACCGCTGCATCTGAGAGCCCCACCGGGGTGATTTCCCCAAGTGAGGACGACGCCAGACTTGGTCGGCTAGAACGCCTCGGTGAGCTGCACGCCAAGGGCGTCCTCACCGATGATGAGTTCGCCGCCGAGAAGTCCCGCCTGTTGGGCGATCCCAGCCCCTAAATGCAGGCGGCTTGGGAACCGCTCGTCGAAGGCAAAAGTTGACACTCTCGCCACCGAAGTATTTCTCTGACCGCGCTGCGACCCAAGCTCCTCGAAAGGCTCGGCTTTAAGCCTGTCCCCGCTCAGTCGCCCCGGGTGATCGATTTCCTGAGAAGGTGCCTTCTGGCGGCCAGACATCGCTACGACAAAATTCAGACTTCGTGGGAGCGCAGGCTTCATGGTGGATAGTTCGGAGCATTGATGGCGATGATCGAAGGGGGCCTAGATCTGGTCGCCGTTGGTGCCGCGCTGGGTCGATACCGTAACTCGATCGTTCCCTTGGTTCGCAGGGAGCTACGGAGCTGGAAGGTCCACGCCGAGTCAATCCCAGATCCGCTTCTGCGCGATCGAGCCGTGGTCGCGCTACGCGATAAGGGGCAAAACGCTGAAGCCACTGCCGTTTTCGCCACGCTCGTGCCCAGAGGGAGCCTACAAACCATCGTCCGTGCGATGACCGCCTTCCAGGTCGCGGTCGACTACCTGGATGTCCTCGGCGAGCAGCAGGCCGCCGAGCCGCTAGCCAATGGCCTCCAACTTCACGCTGCCCTGAGCGACGCCCTCTCTGCGAGGCCCCCTCGCGGGGATTGGTACGGCCTTCATTCCCG
Organism: uncultured Solirubrobacterales bacterium; assembly: GCA_963700105.1. Lineage (GTDB taxonomy): Bacteria > Actinomycetota > Thermoleophilia > Solirubrobacterales > 70-9 > CAVUWL01. The sequence goes on from CAVOWL010000001.1 coordinate 477,559, forward strand.
CAGCGAGGATGGCGGCTACCTTGATGCCTTGGTGAGCGGGTGTCGCGATACGCTCAGCCGGCTGCCTTCGCTGCCCTCAGCGCTGCCTCTGGCGCGGCGGGCAGCGGTGCGCTGCGGGGAGGGACAAAGCTTCACCCACGCCAGCGCCCAAGGCAACAACGAGGCCCTGCGGGATTGGTCATCACAACAGGAAGCCCTAGCCGGATACCTGTGGTGGGAGATCGCTGCTGGAGCCAGCTCATCGGTGGCGGTGCACGCGCTGATCGCAGCCGCCGCTAATCCGCACACAACGGCTGGGGAGGCAGCGCTAATCGATGCCGCCTACTTCCCCTCGATCGGAGCCCTCACTGTGCTGCTCGACGACCTGATTGATCGCGAAGACGACATCGCGCGCGGTGATCACAACTACCTGGCCTATTACGAGAGCAACGAGCTCGCCGCCGAGCGACTAGACCTGATTGCAAGCTACGCGCTGGCGGCGACAAGGAAGCTCCCCCAGCCTCGACGGCATGCCGCAATCCTCACCGGGATCGCGGGCTTCTACCTGAGTGCCCCTGGAGCCACAACCGGATACGCGACCCCCATCAGGACCGGCATGATCAAACGTATCGGCCCCTCAATCCGCCCAATACTCGCCACCAGGCGTCTCTTGAGCCCTGGCTGAGCGCAACCGCCTGAGTCTCAGTCGGGCCCCCCGATGTCGACAGGGCAATGGCCGGGCCAGTCGATGGCCTCCCCCCGGGTGCGATATATCCACAGCGCGAATCGACCAATCGACGGACTCGGCGCCCAGCAGCCCGCCCCGGGGTCGCCGTAGGTTTCGAGGCGGCTCGCCCTACCGCGCCATCCCACTCAGGCGCCGCCGAGCTGGGCCAAGTGCGGGAAATTACGGTGGGGCCGGGTGCGAGATAGCCGAAAAACAAGGTGACGGCGCACGGCCCCGGTCCCAACTTTTCAGCCAAGCGGACCGGGGGTCGCGCCACCTTCTAGGTCCTCAAGCACCCGACAATCAGGTCGCGCCATCGCGATACATCCATATCCGCTACGGTCGGTCGGTGATCTTTGACTTCCGCTATCGAAACGATGAGGGGAAGTGGAAAGCGCTTGGTCATCGAAAGGGCATTACCCGCGATGCCGCATTCGCATCCCTGGAGGAGTTGACTGGGCACTGCTCTGCAACCGAGTTCATGTCTCGACCACGCGACGGCCGCACCCGAAACTGGGATTTGTTCTGGCGCCCGGACGGATGGGCTCCGCTGATCAAAGTCGCCAACAGCAGCATCCGGACGGCCTCCCCTCCCGACTGAACCAGCCAGTCCCCCCCGCAGGCACTTCGGTCGCGGTGAAGTTCTCGCAATTTTGACCAGTGGTTTCAGCGCTCCTTCAACCTCATAAATTTGAAGCATCACCCTCAGAACGCTTCCCAAGTAGGTCCGCGGCACCAGCTGACTATGTCAAGCCATGGATCGCACCCCCTCGAAGTAGCGAGCGAGCCATCACCGCGCCAGCGGCTCAAGCCGCCTCATGTGATTCTTGATCAGAGGTCAGGTAAGCCACGGCCTGTCCCCCCAAGCTAGACGCGGAAGGTTCTCGATGGACCTAGCCACACATCCTCGAAGCGCCTCTTCCTCAAGTCGCACTAATTGGGAAGCTGCTCACGATCGGCGAGGTTTCAAAGCGCAGCGGGGTTGCTGCCTCGGCGCTGCGCTTCTATGAGGAACGGGGTCTGATTACTTCCGATCGCGCTGGTTCGGGCCACCGGCGCTACCCGAGGCCGGTGCTTCGTCGGATTGCCTTCATCGTCTTTGCCCAGCGGGTCGGGTTAACGCTGCAGGAAATCGCCGCCGAGCTGGCCCAGCTCCCCCCGGACCGGGTGCCGACACGCCGCGACTGGTCGCGACTCTCTCGCACCTGGGCCTCGCGGATCGACCGCCAGATCGCCGAGCTAGCGCGACTGAAAGAAGGGCTCACCCAGTGCATCGGCTGCGGTTGCCTTTCGCTGGACCGCTGCAGGCTCGCCAACCCCGGAGACCGGGTTGCGAGCCACGGCCCTGGGCCACGCTACTGGCTCGGAGATCCCCGGCCTCCGGCTTGAGAATAAACGCGAGCCATTGCCACCCTCAGTGGGAGGACTGCCTGAGATCCCCCATCCGGCGGCAAATGACGTCGGCGCGGCAGAGGCGAATGCATTGGTTTCAGCCTGCCGGGTGGAGCATTGCGATTTGAGCTTGGCAGCGGGCCAGAATGCCAATCCGCAACTTCTGTCAATGAAACGTGTCAGAGCATCAAACCCGACCGCAAAAGGGAGCCCCGGCTGATGGCTTTGCGCCTCACGGTTGTTCTGCTTTTCATCATGGGTGCAGCCTGCATCGCCTCAGCTTCAGCAGAGGCTCGCCTTCGCCCGACGGTCAGCCTAAAAATCTCCGCACAACAAGCCGACCTCGGCCAAAAGCTCGTCTTTAGTGGACGAGTTGGGCCAAAGAGGGCAGGAGAGACCGTCTTCCTCCAGCAACTATTACAGCGCCCCTGGCGCACTCTCGCCCGGGGGCGCTTGACAGGCGCTTCCAAATTCCGTTTCGAAACCGGCTTGCGAACCTCCGGGGAGCTGAAACTCCGAGTTCGATATTCAGGCGATGGGAGGACGCGTGCCGCCCACTCTCCGATCCGGACGGTCAACGTGCTCCCCGTTCCGGTCGGCATTCACCAGATCAAGCACGTAGTGATCATCATGCAGGAGAACCGAAGTTTCGATGAGTACTTCGGCACCTATCCGGGTGCCGACGGCTTTCCGCCCGGTACATGCGTGCCCGACCCGGCCACTGGCACCTGCATCCCGCCCTACCACAACCCAAACGACATCAACAAAGGCGGCCCGCACGGCGAAACTAACTTTGAAGGGGATCTCAACGGGGGCGCGATGAACGGCTTCGTCGCCGAAGCTGAGAAAGCGCAGGGCTGCCAAACCGCCGGAACACCCCAGTGTGAAACCGACGTGATGGGTTACAAGGATGAAAGCGACATTCCCAATTACTGGGCCTATGCCCGAAACTTCGTGCTACAGGACCACCTCTTTGAGCCAAACAGGAGCTGGAGCCTACCCTCACATCTATTTCTGGTTTCGGAGTGGTCGGCCCGTTGTACCCTGCCGAACGAACCATTCAGCTGCACCAATGCACTCCAAGACCCGGGAACCTCAGACGCCAACCCCAACGATCCGCTCGGCTCCCAGCCAGACTTCGCCTGGACCCCGCTCACATACCTACTCCATAACGCCGGGGTCAGCTGGGGCTACTTCATCAAAAAGGGTTTACAGCCTGACTGCGCTGATGACCAGGAGCGCTGCAGCAATCCACCGCGCCAGGGACCGGCTACTCCGGGTATCTGGAATCCTCTGCCCGGCTTTTCCACGGTCAGAGAAAACCGCGAAATCGGCAACATTCAGGACACTTCAGCATTCCTCAATGATGCCCAAAGCGGCACCCTGCCGGCGGTCTCTTGGGTGGTCCCCAGCCAGCCGGTGAGCGAGCACCCACCGGCATCGGTCGCCGCGGGGCAAGAATACGTAACCAATCTGATCAACAAAGTGATGGAAGGACCCGACTGGCCGAGCACTGCGATCTTTCTCAGCTGGGATGACTGGGGCGGCTTTTACGACAACGTAGTTCCACCCGTGGTCGATCAAAACGGCTATGGGTTTCGCGTCCCAGGACTGGTAATCAGCCCTTACGCCAAAAAGGGTTACATCGATCATCAGGTGCTCAGCCACGACGCATACAACAAGTTCATCGAGGATGATTTCCTCGAAAGTCAGCGCCTCAATCCCGCCACCGACGGTCGCCCCGATCCGCGACCAACGGTGCGCGAATCGGTCCCCGAGCTGGGCAACCTTGTCACAGACTTCAACTTCCACCAGGCGCCGCGCCCGCCGTTGATACTTCCCCCCTAAAGAGCAGGAGGCCTGCCAATGCGCACGATCCGTAAGCAACTCAGCTACGCCAACGTGATGGCGACCCTCGCCATCTTCATCGCCTTGGGGGGAGGGGCATTGGCGGCCCTACGGATCCCCGCCAACTCGATTGGCACAAAGCAGCTGAAACGGAGCGCCGTAACCGGAATCAAGGTTAAAGCAGCCACTCTCACCGGCGCAAACATTAAGCCTCAGTCGTTGACTGGTGAAGACATAAAGCCCGGCTCGCTAAGTCCCGAAGTTCTCCCCCACTTCGGCCTTGCCAATTTGCTGGGCGCGTCGGGGACGGCGACTAATAACACCACGATCAAACTCGGCAAAGGCGAATGCGAACGCTCCGCCTTTACCGCATCCGGCGCCCAGCCGGGCGAAGCCGTGATGCTGCAGGGTTCAGACATTGCCGGACTCCAGCACGCCATCGAGGGCGCTCCCTCGATCACCAACCCCAATCAGATCAACGTTAGTGTCTGCGCGGACTCCGAACATACGGTTAACCAGCCAGCCGGAACCGTACAGCTGCGTTTCGACACGATTGGATGACGATGGGCATCTCGAACCGTCAGAGACTCATCACTCTTGCCGATCGCTGCAATTCAGGCCTGGATTGGTCTCTCCGGCAGCCCGGCCCCAAACTCGATTCGTGCGGGCAGACCGACAAAGGGCTGGGAAGGAGCCACTCATGAAGAGGCTGGTAGATGCGTTGTCCTACGCCAATGTCGTTTCGACCGTCGGGCTTTTCCTGCTGCTCGGCGGCGGGGCCTATGCAGCGTCGAGGTTGCCCGTGAACACAGTTGGAACGAAGCAGCTCAAGAACAATGCCGTGACCTGGGCCAAGATCAAGGACGGCACCATAACCTCATCGAAGATACGTGAAGGAAGCTTGCTCAGGGGGGACTTTGCGGTCGGGCAGCTCTCAGCTGGACCTCAGGGTGCGGCAGGCGAAAAAGGCGAAAAGGGCAAGCAGGGTGAACCGGGGCCGCTGGTAACGACGCTTCCATCTGGAAAGACCTTACGAGGAATCTTCAGCTACACAGGACATGAGACCTCTGGCAACAGTCCGACCGAGCCTATTTCCTATCCGTTTCCTCTGGCATCGGGCGCCACGGCCAATGTGATTGGCGTAGGCGCCAAAGCGACGACCGCCTGTCCTGGGAGCTCGAAAGACCCTCGGGCTGAACCCGGCAATCTCTGCGTCTATGAGACCCAGGATGAGGGAGAACTGGAACTGAATGCGTCAAACGAAATTGCCGGTGGTCGATATGGGGCGGTTCTGTCTGCAAAAGTCCCAGCTGAAACCGATTTTGATTTTGCCGGAACGTGGGCTGTGAGCGCTCCGTGAGAGTTCTCTAGATCACATTTTCAGGCCTGGATGTCGCGGGAGCTTGAGGGGCTGCAGGTGGCCCCGTATGAGGCTAGGAGGCATTGAGCAGGCCGGAGAGGGCTCAAAATAGGAGGCGAATGCCTCAGCCGTTAAGAACCCCTTTCAGAAAGAGGTTTCGCGAAACCGTTGGCGAATCCATAACGCGTAAACCCGAGAAGGGAGTGCGCAATGGCTTCACCGTTGGTCCCCGACGAGCTCTGGGAGGTGGTGGAGCCGCTGATCCCGAAGGTCGAGCGCCGCTACCGTTACCCCGGTCGCAAGCGTGTGCCCGATCGTCAGACCCTGACCGGCATCCTCTTTGTCTTGAAGACCGGCATCTCCTGGGAGGACCTCCCCCAGGAGATGGGCTGCGGCTCGGGGGTCACCTGTTGGCGACGCCTGCGCGAATGGCAGGAACAAGGTGTGTGGCAGAAGCTGCACGAGGCACTGCTCGCCCAACTCAACGCTGCCGGCGAGATCGATTGGCGCCGGGCCGCAGTCGACTCCTCCCACGTGCGTGCCTTCGGGGGGGCGAACGCACCGGCCCGAGCCCAGTGGACCGCCGAAAGCGCGGTTCCAAGCACCACCTGATCACCTGTGGGCGGGGAAACCCGCTGGCCTCGGAGACAACTGCGGCCAACGTCAACGACGTGACCCGTTTCGTGCCGCTGGTGGACGCCGTGCCGCCGATGGGGGACGGCGAGGTCGGCCAAGGCGAAGACCGAGGAGCGTCTACGGCGATCGGGCCTACCACTCGCGGAAATCCCGCCGCGAACTGCACCACCGCAGGATCAAGGTCAGGGTCGCCAAGCCCGGCGACCCGCACGGTTCGGGCCTCGGTCGAAAGCGCTGGGTGGTCGAGCGCACCATCTCCTGGCTTCACCAGTACCGCCGTCTACGGGTGCGCTACGAGCGTCGCGCCGATATCCACGAGGCATTCCTGACGATCGGCTGCTGCCTGATCTGCTTCAAGCAGCTCCAGGCGGCGGAATCATTTTGAAAGGGGCTCTAAGGGGCTGCGGCGATTTGTCGAGCAGCATGCGGGTCGAGATGGTGGGGCGATGCAGGGGTCGAGCCGCTGAACCTCATCATGCCCACGACGGTCGCGACGATAAATATCCCCGCCGTCACCCTCTTTAGATGCTGATCGGTCAGCCAGAGGGGCCGGTGGGCCTGAAGCCACGACCTTGCTCCGGAAGCTCCGGCCATCGCTGTCAATGCGCAAGCGGCACACATGGGGGCGGTGGAAATGTTATTCGCAGGCGCCCTGGTCCTCGATCGGTGGAGTTCTCAGCGCAGTATCGGGCAGTTGACGTCGACGCTCGCCGTCGAGCTGAGTTTGTGGCCGGCGACTTCGACGGTCGCCGTCATCGAGTAGGTGCCGTCGAATTCTTCGGGGGAGGGTCCCTCGTACTCTCCGAATTCGCCGCTCCCACTCGTGAGCACGGCGTGGTAAATGTCTGTCTGGGCGCCTGGAGGGCCGCCGAAAATGAAGCCACCCTTTGCGAAAACCGTCGTAAGCGGCGCGGGGGAGGTCGGAGTCGGCTGGCTCAACTCCGCTGCCCCCTGGGCCAAGGAGTCTTCATAGGTCGTCGGCGCATCGGCGGAGATGTTGGCAGCGCGCACGTACACCGTCAGGTACTCGGTCTGAGGCGGCCCGATCACCCCGCCCGGGGGCGCATCGACCATTTCCGAGCACTGCGCCGTCGAGCTCACCGTCTTTCCCGCGGACACGAATAGGCGGTTCACGCCGAAACCGAGAACCGAGAAAGATGGACCGCTAGGCGTCGGCTTCTTGTGCTTCTTGTGCTTTTTGGCGGCAACCGCCTTCGGGGCACCGGCCGATGCCGCCGAGGCGGCGAGCCCAGCGGAAAATGTCGCGGCCGCGAGGCTGATCGCTGTCAGTGCTCGAATCGAAAAGCGGTTCACTTGCCCTCCCTGGAGTCAATCGTGGGTGTCGACGGAGATCCCTGCCGGTCCTCGGCTTCTTCGGAAGCTACCAATGCCCAGCCCGGAACGATCTTTGCTGCGGGTATGGATCGCCTGCGCCGACCCACGCATGCGCGAGCTCCAAACCTGATCTCCGAGAAATCTGCTCGATAAAATCCGGTCGTCGCAGTCAGCCACATGGCCACATTCGCGATGGTCTTTCAAGCAACAGCGCGGCATAGATCCGCCGAGTCGAACACCTCGAATGTACTCCCGAGTGGATCGAGCGCAGCCTGCTGCTATCGATCCCTGTACCGCTGTCATCACGGACTACTCAAGACTAAGCGAAGATCATGCCAAGTAGCGAGGTGGACCAGATCCTCCTCAACCGGGTGCTGCTCTTGAGATCGCCTCGTAGCCCATGACTGGGTCGGCGCGGGTAGATTCGGAGCCAATCGATGCCCATCTAACTGGGCCTCCCCTGCCCGCTAATCGGAGCATGACCTGGGAACCCAACTACCCAAGGCGGTCCCCCAACCCCGTCCGCCGAGCAGACGAACCGACTCCTCAGCGGGCGCGACAGGTGCGGACGGTTTCTTGTTTCAGATCCGGGCCTTCGGCGAGTTCAAAGGTTGCGCGGGCTAGGGAGAGAGGCCCGGAGGTAAAGCGCGGTGGAAGCGGACAGGAAGCGCTGAGATAGCTGTGGGTTCTGCCGCGATAGGAGAAGTGGCGGGAGACGTCGATGCTGAAATGGGCGAAATGAGGCCAGGGACCGATTGAGCGTGGCACGCGGGTGACCAAAACCGTGGGGAACGGCCCGGATTGGCGGCGGACGTGGAAGGGGAGGACGAACGAGACCGGGGGGTCTGACGTATAGGCAAGTACGTAGACGGCGGTGTGCCCTCGCTTGGTCTTTCCGTTAAAGACAAGGAGGTGGGCATGGAGGCCAAAGGGAGCCTGGTCGGGGATAAACACTCGGTCATAGAGGCGACCGCGGCCGACCAAGGCGCTGCCACAGATCGAGGTCGCCTGGCGAGAGTCTATGAAGCGGAGTCGGGACTGAGGGCAGATCGGAAGTCCCCTTACGTCTAGCGCGCCGCGCCAGGCCAATTCGAGTTTGATCGATTTAACGCGGGGTAGCGGGATCGATTCGGCCGTGCGAATGCCGGCCTGTAACCGCACCGCTACCGGGGCCGAAAAGCTGCGGGGAAGCTTGCGGGGAGAGATACCACCTTTGATGAAGACGATCAGGCCGCCAGTCTCAGAATCTTCGGCATAGACGGGCCCCGCCAGGAGCGCGAGCATTCCAAGGGCAGCAAGGACCGTCGGCAACCAGGCACGCCACCTGATGCCGAGCCGTGTGGCCCTTTTGCTTCGCGGATCAGGCAAGGTGGATCACTCTTCAAACCTGGATTTGGATTAGCGACGCATCATTGGCCTGCGGCTCTCGGTCTCAGGCGGCCGATCGCGTCGCATTCGGCGGAATCCAAGGCAACAATTATTAGCACATGAGCAGACCATGACCCGCGCCGTGACAGACCAGCGCGAATTCCACGAGATCGGGGTTCCTACGAGTGGCCCTCTTAAAATTGTGAGCTTCCGCGATGCAGAGGGCTGAAAGATTCCTCCGAAGTTTTGAAACCTCTGCGTACCGCGTCGCAGTTTCGAGTCCGAGCTAACGCAGTGGCCAGACCGAAGTCAGTCGAGGGTGATTTAGGTCGATCGATCCTCGGTCGCCGTAGCCGGGACGCCGTGCTATTGACCGAGGATGACGACGGCGTCGCTGATCCAACTCAACCGTCCTCCGCAGCTGGTCGGAAAGTCCAGACTCCTGGGCCCTATCTGCCACAGTGTGCACAGGTCGGGCATATCGATGGGCGCCACCAGAATGTTCTTCTGAGGCACTGGCGAGTTGGTCTCCCAATGGTTTCGCTAACCAGTTTTGGTCTTTTGCGGGCGGTGCGATCTTCGCCTCGGCGAGCGCACCGGGAAAGGTCGCTGCTCGCAGTCAAGTAAGTCGAGGCGGCCCGCCATTAGCTCGCGAGGCGCTCCAAGGCTAGCTCCACAACATCCGCGCGGCTGCACCCCCTGTGGGCGGCGTTGACGAAGGGCTAGCGATGAAGAGTGAGAATGCGAGCAGGCAGCGAGCCTCGACATCGTCTTCGTCTGGACAGAAGGCCCCAAAGAGCGAGCGCATGTATTCCATTCTCCGGTCGTCGATGCGCCTAAGTCGCCTTGCGACAGCCTTGTCACGTCGGGCCCAATCGCGGATCGCAAGTTCAATCTTCAGCAGCTCGCCAGCTGAAGCAGAGGCCAACGCGAACAGCCGCCTCAACCTCGCCTTGGCGTCCCCGCCTTCGCCCTCGACACGCTTTATCACTTCGTCGATGACCCGGCGCTCCCACGTCTCAAGCATCTCCTTAAGCAACGCACGCCGGTCAGGGAAGTAGCCGTAGAGGCCGCCCTTGCTGACGCCGAGAGTCTCGGCCAGGGGCTCGATCCGGACGGCATCGGGACCACCGACGGCAAGGGCCTTGAACCCCTCTTCGATCCACCTATTGCGGGGCGTGCGAGCCGCGGTCAGGGAGGCCAATCGCGCATGGCGGTCGGTGCGGGTTGGCTGATGCTCGTGAGCGCTCTCCCTCCGGGTCGCGCATTTCGCGGCTTCTCACCTTGCTCAAGTGCGATCCCATCCGTCAACTGGACGCCGCGGGCAACTGGCTAGGGAATATATTTGCCACCAACGGCTAGTTCTAGCTCGGATTTTTGGCTCTGTGGCTAGGTCGCTGTAAAGCCCGCCTCCGGAATCGAACCGGAAACCTCCTGATTACAAAGTGTTACTGTACAAGTGGTTTTAGCTCTGTTAAGCCGTTTGAGTTTTGGTGAACTCTGCTTAGATCTGATGGGTTTTCCCGAGTGAGGAACACGCTGGGGAACATGCCAGGAAATACACCAAAAAGAGCGGTAACACACCTGTATAATAACGGCCATGTCAGCGCCTCAAGAACCGTCCCATGCCCAGGGCCATTTGCAGGTGATCGGTTTTCGAGGCCGGCGCAAATGGCGTGCCTTCTGGCACGACGCCGATGGAAAGCATTCGCGGGTATTGGGTCGTGCCTGGGTACAGAGCTCGGGAAAGAGAACGCCGCGAGGTGCAGTCGTCTGGCACGCGGGCGATGGACCAAAGCCAGACTCCTCATATCTGACCCCCAAGGAGGCTGAACTAGCGCTGCGCCACATCCTCGAGCATGAAACAGCAACTAGACCCGCACCCCGCGCGGCAAGCGGTGCACCGCTGAGCTTTGCCGACACAGCCGAGGCATGGCTGGCTCATGGCAGACGTAAACGCAGCTTGAAGCCTTCGACGTTGCACGATTACCGACAAGTTCTCGACGCCTACCTTCTCCCTCCCCCCGATGGCGGTGATCGGTCGCGGACGGCATTTGGTCGGCCAGCGTTTGCATCAAAACCCTTGGGCGAAATTCGCCCCGCAGATGTGCGGACTTGGTACGAGAACATGCCGTCGACAAGGTCAGCGGAGAAGATCTTTACCCAGTGTCGTGCGATCTTTGGGCACGCCCTCAAGCGCGAATGGATCGATCGCGATCCAACCCTTCCGATCGAACGCCGAGTGCTTCGATATTCCGGAGATTATGATTTCTATAGCCGGGAGGAGATCGATGCATTGATCCGGGCGGCGGATGAGGGACGCCATCGGAAGGCGATCGCGCATCCCTTTAGCGCGGAGACATTGGCCGCCTTCAAAAGGCAGGACCACCAAGACGCCGCTCTGTACCTGACTGCCGCGATGACCGGACTGCGGCGCGGCGAGCTGATCGGCTTGCGCTGGCGCGATGTCGACTTTGCCGGTCAGGCGATCCGGGTGCGTGCCAACTTTTCTTACGGGGAGCTGGTCACCCCCAAGAGCGGCAAGATCAGAAGCGTTCCGATGGTCCCCGATGTCGCCCAAACGCTGGCACGAATCGGGCAGCGCGAGTGCTTCATCGCCGATAACGACCCGGTGTTCCCCGGCCATTCCGGCGGCCACATCGATGGATCTGCACTGCGACGTCGCTACTCGATCACCGTCGAGGCAGCCGGGCTTCGGCACCTACCATTTCACTCTTTGCGCCACTACTTCGGTTCGATGGCGGTAAACCGCGCCTCACTAACTCAGGTCCAGGCATGGATGGGCCACGCTCACATCCAGACCACCGCCCGCTATCTGCACGCCAAGAGCCACGCCGACGATGCGGCCCTGCTCGCGGATGCATTCACGCCAGCCAGTAAACAGGCCGTAGGCGCTGGGCGTGATTGAGCGATAGCCAAAACCATTCGAGACCGAGCAGGTCCGACAGGCCGGAAAATTTGCTGGCGGGTGCGCAGCTTCCATCCGAAAATGAAGGCAATCGATTGCAGAGGCGCTATCGGACGCCAACAAAGCGAGGATCACGATCCTTCGCTTCCTGCTCCTCAAGCCAAACGGCGATCGCCTCGCCGCGGTAGCGGCGATAGCGACCGAGCGTGACCGTCGGAATGCGGCCCAGTCGTGACTGTTCGTAGACCCATGTCTTGGGAACTCCAAGCATCTGGGCTACCTGATCGGCTGTGAGAAGAGGTTCGTTCATGGTTGCAAGACGTTTTGAGGGCGGAAAGGTCTCACCCCCAGGCAATGGAAATTATGAAACCGCCGCGCAGGAGTTCGGGATATCACGGATGACCAGCTTGGGCCAGTGGTGGTCAGCGGCAAAGTGCTCCAGCCGGCTGCGAATCGAAGGCGCAGCGAAGACGATCACGGCGTCATAGCGGGCCATGTCGGTCTCAAGGCTGTCCCGCACGATGTCCAGATCTCTAGCACTGAGCTTGATGACGATCGCATGCCGCTCTGACCTGATTTCGATCACGGCGTTCGGCCGGTGACCGCTCCGTCCCTGTTCGCGAACGAGGCTTCTATGGCCGATCCACCGTGCCTCAGGAGCGCGGCTGGCAATGTGGAGGCGAACCTCGTTGACGGCTCGCATCCGCGCCATCGCGCCGACCCTGGGGCGGTTCGGCCTGTAGCCCGTGCCTGAAAGGCGCGCACCGCGACAGCTCAGCCAAGCCCAGTGGGGCTCGTCATGCAGGAAGCGGCCGTAATCGGCGTAGCCAACCCTGGTCAAGTGCTTGACCACGCTCGCCGCCTGGCGCACGTCAGCCTCCAGGAAACGCGCCAACTGATCAAACGGGATCGCCCCCTGTTCTGCGATTAGACGCAGCAGCTCGAACTCCCACGGCTCGGGCGCTCGCAGCACAGGAAGATTCCGAGCGCCCCGGCTAACGCCCAACCTGCCAACTGGCTTCGGTTCGATCGTCGCGGCGCTGAGATGGATGCCCATCGCTCAGCCCTCCTCCTCGAGGTAGGAGAGCTCCTTCGGCCCCGCCACCTCAGTGCGCTGCAAAGGCAGATCGAGTGGCTCGGCCGCTGGCAGCGAGCCGCTCCACCCGTGCGGCGGGCGCTCGATCGCCACCTTCGCGGCTCGGCCACGGCGAATCACCCAGGCGCTGCCGTTGCAGAGGCTGCGAATGTCGTCGGGATCGATCTTCAACTGTCGCTCCTGGCGAGCGTGACCCTGGCGGATGTAGACGCCGTCCTCATAGCGATGGGTGAGTTCGATGACCCGTTTTTCCCCGCCCAGCTCGGCGAGAGCGCCCGGCTCGTTGAGAGCGTGAACGATCACCGTCTCGACCGAGCCGAGGATGCGGTCGCGCTGGGTGCGCGGCCCCATTCCCGAGGGCGTCTGGGGAACCAGCACCATCGCGGCGTTGAAGCCGCGAGCCTGCTCGACCTTCATCGCCACGTCCGAGGAGGAGGCGATCGCCGAGAACTCATCGGCGAAGAGCAGACAAGGACGCTGGTGCTCCTTGCGCATCGTGAAGTAGTGGGCGAAGTCGGCGAAAAGCAGGGAGGCCGCACCGGCACTATCCTCCCCCAAGGCAACCGAGTCGAGCAGGAAGTAGGCGGCGTCAGCGTCCTCAAAGGACCAATTGCCATCGAGCGCCGCGCCGAGCTGACCGAAGAAGGCCTGGTATCGCAACCGCACCTGGCCCACCTTGTCGCGAGGCAAGGAGAGCACCGCCGAGGTCGGCCCATGGGCGTCCAGCAGCCTCCCGTAGTCGAGGCGCTCCAGCAGCTCGGCGCTTGAGCGCGGCGGACCCTCGGGGTGGTTGCACGCCAACTGCAGAGCCATCTTGGCGATGTCGCGGTAGAAGGCCGCGGGGCCATCCACGGCGAACTGGATCACCTCGAGCAGACGGTTGGCGATGCCGCGCCAATCGCCGCGCCATGCATCGAACGGTTCGTTGGGAAAGACCCGCACACGGCGGCCGGCGGCGCTCATCAACGCGCAGAAGCGGGCGGCTCCCTGGCGATCGCCCTTGGCGTCCAGATAAAAGACCGGAGCCTCGCTCTTGCAGCCCACCTCATAGGCGATTCGCAGCGATGTCTCCGTCTTGCCGGTTCCGCTGGCGCCGAGGATCACCGCGTGGCGGCGCATGTCGACAAAGGGCCAGATCAGGCTGCCGTCAGCGCCCATCGGCAGCGCCCGCTCGCCGCAAAGGCGGCGGCCGAGCACCGCACCATCGGCAGCGACCGACGTGACGCCCGGGAACACCCAGCTGCGCCGGCGCCTCAACACGGTGTGCCCTCCGGCAGGCGGCGCACGAGCAGTTTCGGCCAGCAGCCCTCAGCCTGAACACGCTTCAGCAATCGGTACGGGTAGGGCCCGCAGAAGTAGAGCACCGCGTCGTAGCGGTTGCTGTGTTCGGCGACGATGCGGCGGATCTCGTGATTGTGTTTAGTCGAGAGCTCCGCCTCGATCGCATGGCGCTCACCGCCGATCTCAAAGACCGCGTCGGGGAGGTGATCTTCGGGGTCGCGCTGGCGAAAGACGGATCGTTCGCAGACCCAGCGTCCCTCGGGCGCCCGCTGGGCGAGGTGGAGACGAACCTCGTTGATAGCGCGCCTATGGGCAAGCATCGCCACGTCGGGCGCGGCGGCACCAAACCCGGTGCTGGCAAGCCGGGCGCCGCGTGCGTTCAGCCAGAACCAGGGCATGTCCCTGACCAGGAAGCGGCGATGGCGGAGGCAGCCGGCGTCCTCAAGGGCCTGCACTACCACTACCGCGCGCTCCAGCGGTCGATCCAGAAAGCGCGCGATCTGGTCGAGCGGTATCGCCACCTGTTCGGAGAGCAGACGCAGCGTCTTGGTGTGCTCTGACCCCAGCTCGACCCCGCGCTCAGCCAGGCAGGATGGTCGGTCGGCCTTTGGGCGTTTCGTGTTGATCGAGTTAGCCCGGGTGTGCATGGGCGAGCCAAAGCACGCTTGCGTGCCAGGATGCGAGTCCTGTGCACCGGGGCGGCCCAACTCGGGCTGTAGATCGCCTAGCTTCAGCGGGGACCCGCCAAGCCCCCGCGTCGCTGACTTCTCAGACCGCGAATTATCGCGTCGGCGGCGATCCCTACAAGCTCCCTGCGCGCAGGGAGCTCCTGACGGCCCTTCGGGTTCCGGGATCGCCTAACCGACGCATCGCGGCCTTCGTCAAGTCAGCGACGAAGGGAGGCACCAGGTGCCCACAGCAAAACCTGCCCGATCTCGGGCGAAACATCGCAGCGCTGAGAGAATCGCCGAGCAGATCTACATCGCGCATCGTTCGCGCCTGCTCGCGATCGCCAAGCGTAACTTCGGCAGCCCCGAACTAGCCGAGGATGCCGTCCAGGACGCGTTGGTCCTGTTCATGGAGCACTTTGATCCAACCAGCCAGGCCCCACCCCTTGCCTGGCTGAGCCTGACCCTAAAACGGAGGTGTTGGGAGATCGCCCGCAATCAGCGGAGGGATCGGGCCAAACGGCCCGAGCAAGATATCGACCGTTGCTCTCAACAACAGCTGCCAACGACTCCGATCGGCCAGCCAGACAAGCTGCTCGACCTCGCGGAGGAGATCGCAACGACCCGCCGTCGGTTGGAGGGGATTAAGCGAGACGAGCGGCGAGCCATTTCGCTGCTTGCCTTCGGCTACAGCTACAGCGAGATTCGTGATCTCACTGGCTGGTCCCACCGAAAGGTGGCCCGGTGTGTGACGGAGGGGAGGTCGGCGCTTCGCCAACTTGCACACGGCGGCGCTACTTGACGCGATCAATAAAGGCCATCGGAGCTCCTCCAAGGCTCTGAGCGCGGACCCTCCTATGCCGGGACGCGCTCGCCAGCGGGAACATAGTGCTCCAGATCGGCATCGTGGCCAAGCGCGAACGGGATACCCTCCCGGGCGAGCTTGGCGACCTCGGCGTAGCTGTCGCCAGCGGCGGACCATCCGTCGATATCGGGCGACTCGGCCCACCAGCCATCAGGCTCGTGGTGGTAGATGACACGAACGGGATTCATTTGGTCTTCTACGTCAGAGTAGCTTCCGGGCCCCTTGCTCGGCAAGTCCAACGTCCTTGGTGAGGATCTTCCGAATCAGCCCGCTTGGGACAGTTGCGCCGTCATGGAAGGCAAAAGACAGCCGCGGGAAGTGCGGCGACTCCATCCTTCGATGCGAACCGACCTGGCGCACGACCCGGTAACTCAGCGGCCGGCGTTCGAGAACGCCAGCAGGCGCTTGGCCTTCACTGAGGGAAAATCGCTCACCCGGACGAGCCTAAACTGTCAGGTGAAAATCACTCACAGCCCCGGCGGATGGTTAGCGACAAACCCAGCCGTCGATTGAAGACCGAAACCTGGACCGTGGGCGAAGTTCGAGTCCGAGGTACCCCAGTCACGACCGTCGATTTCGACGAACACGTGATCGACGTTGGACCAGATCGTCACGTGCCGTCCGCGGCCCGAGGGATAGGTACTGGCGAAATCCCCCGAGACCAACGGCCCAGGATCCTTATAGCCGGAGAGAACCAGCAGCCAGCGCACCGCGCCGGAGCAGTCCAGGCCCTTTTCGGGGGCGCCGAAGACCTGACGGCCGGCGGCGCTCCAGCAGTAGCTACCCGTCGATGGCCCCGGCTTGGTCGCGTGGCCCCCACCCCAGCAATAGTGAATTCGCTGATCTTCGATCCAACGAGCCACGTATTTGATTCGGGCCAAGCGGTTCGGTCGGGACTTCGCCGAGCTGGGTCGAGGCAACAGCCGTACAGACCTCCCCCGCGCCGAAGCTCGAGGCAATCTGAAGCACCTCTTCCACGTACCAATCGGCGTGGTTGTAGGCGAAAATTGCGCCGCGCCAATTACCGGGAGCGCCCGATGCGTGAAGGTAATTCGCGGTGGCGAAGATCGAGTCGGGAATGCTGTAGATGTCGGGGCGACCGCTCCCTGTTGCATCGACCCCATAGGTCGCCCAGGTGGAGAAGAGAAACTGGCCCGGGCCGGCGGCCCCGGCCGAGTTCGTCCCCGAGTGCACTCCTGGCAACGGCGAGCGGCCGAAGTCCGACTCGACTTTGTGGATCGCGGCGACGATCGAGAAGCCACGCGGACCGAGGTGGTAGCGGCTGGCGGCTTTCTCCAACCACGGCACGTAATCGGCGGGGATTTCGTCGCCGCTCGAGCCCTTGACCACACAGCTCTGCCCGCCACCGGCGGAGGAGTTGGCGGCGACAAAGAGACCGGAAACGAGGAGCATGGGCAGGAGCGCCGCAGCTGCACCCAGAGCGATCTTCCAGCCCGCTACAGCGCGAACCGTCCCGCGAACGGCGATGAGCACCGTGCGAGCATCGAGTTCGTCGGCGGAGCTTCGATTCGGATCGTCACTCACTGCCCCGGACCGCTCGCAAGCCAGTCCCGGCCGCGACGTTCGAAGACGAAGGAGAACTGCTCAGAGGAGCGGCCTCGCCTAGCCGATCCGCTGATCACGGCGCGCGGCGGGATCGCCGAGACAAAAGCAACGGCGATCTGGCCCAGCGCCGCCGAACGAGGGAATTCGCCGGCCGTCGGTTGAGGCCGGTTGGCAAGCAGTTCGCGACTGAAGCTCGCGGTCGCAAAGGCGCGAAGAGTGCTCGTGACCCCTGCACCCAGCTCGCCGACCTCGTAGCGCAGGAAGGCTGCGACGAAGCTGCGCGCGGCCGCCCTGACTTCCCTGTGCAAATGCTGGCTACGCTCGGCGAACGCGGCGGTTGCGGCCGCCGCCGTCCCCTCTCCACCTCGACGGTGCGAGGCCGAGGCGGGATCACCCAAGTCGTTGCCGCTCAAGCCAAAAGCAAGCGCGGAGCCGAGAAGTGCTGCGCAGACCAAAGCGAACAGCACAACCCTCGAGCGCCGTGGCCCATCCACCGCTCAACCCCCACGCGAGAGATTGCGCCGCTGCTCCGGGTGCGAGGCAAGATGGCGGTCGCGGCGAAGCCGGCGCAGCTGCTCGAGGCGCTCCGGGTTGGCGCCCTCCCGACGCTGGCGCAATCCCTCAGCTGCCTGACGGGGTCGCCCGATGACCCGACCCGGAATGCTGCCCGCAACATCGAGGCGCTGTCGATCGCGCTTGGTCGCTTTCTCGATCGCCACCTCGGCCGCCTCGCGATCCGGACCACGCAGGGCTTCGAACTGAGCCCGGTCATATCCGGCTCGGTGGGCGTGGTCGGCCGGATCCTTCGAACGCAGCAGCAGCTCGCGGTCCTCGGCCGCGAAGCGCTGTAGGTCGCGCTCGCTCCAGCGCTCGCCAAGACGGCGCTGGTTGTGGGCAACGTGCGCCACCAGAGCCTCAGCCCGTTCGAAGCGCTCACCGGGCGCGTCGCGCTTTCTGTCCGCCCCTAGGCGCTCGCTGGGAGACTCCTTCGCCGGCGCCATACCCACCTTCCCGCCCTTTGCGTTTGTCGAAGACCGAAGAGTGTTGAAGGACCGCTGGCTTCCTCGCTCCGCCTCCTGGGGCCCCGCTTCGGCCAGCGTCCCCTTGGCCTCCTGGTAGCGCTGATCGGCTAGGGCGCGAGCGCTGCTTTGCAGCGAGTCATTCGCCGTCTCTCGGGTCGCCGCACCGCCATCGGCGATCCGCGTGCGAGCCAAATGCCAGCCGCGACGACCAACACCCTTCACGGTATTGCTGCCGCTCCCCGAGATCCGCCTGGCGATCGAGAAGCCAGCGAGGCCCGCGACGCTGAGGCCGTGCCCGGCGTGGCGGTCAGCTTCGCCGATGCTCATCCAGTCGATCAGCTGGGCGCGCTTTAGGAAGACGGCCCAGCTGAAGGCCGCAGAGAGCAGAAAGCCGGTGGCACTTCCAGCAGCACCATCAACCTGGCCGAGAATCGAGATCCCGAGCAAAACGACCGAGAGGAAGGCCGCATAGATCACCTTGGCGACCGTGGCGCCAAGCAGCGTCAGACCCCAGGTCTTAAAAGCGCGCCGGCCAGAGTCACCGAGCAGCGGGAAGAAAGAGGGCGAACGGCGCCGCGAGCAGCAAGACAAAAGCGATCGCCGCCTGGCTGAAGAGTCGGATCGCGAGCCAGGCCAAGAGCAAGATCGCCCCGGCCAGTGCGATCGCGAAGAGCGCCAGCATCGAGAGCCGCGTCAGCACCCCATTGCCACCCTGGGCGGCAACTTTCGCCTTGTAGAGCTGATCGCCGTTGAAGTAGCTCCAGAGAGCTTCGCGGGCCGGACTGCCCGGCGAGGAGCGTAGGTAAAGGTCGATCACGCTCTTGGGCCGTCCGTAGCGCTTGCGGGCAAAGCCCGCGCAGGCTTCCTTGGCCTGGGTATTGCCAAGGTTGGAGAGCACCGCTAGCAACGCCAGGGCGCCAAAGTCGGCGCAGAACTTTTCGTTTGACTTTTGGACTGCTTCTTCAGGCGGCGCCCCCAGCGCCCACTTCACATCGGAGAAGTCGAGGCCGGCGAAGGGCACTTCGACCAGACGCGACCAAGTGGACGACATCGTTTCGGCATAGGTGCCGCTGGGCCGCGAAACCGAGCCGGACTGGGGAGCGCTGATCGCGGCGAGGGCCACTTCGTCGGATAGGCCAGCGAGCTGGCCGACCGATTCGCGCGGCTGATGAATCACCCAGAGACCGACGATCAGCATCGCGATCCCTGCCAGTGTCCCGGCCACCCCTGCGGCAAGCTCGCGACGGAGCAGACCCCTGTAGGCGAACCAGATGCCGCCGGCAACGACCGTCGCGGAGAGCCAGGGATCGGTGATCCCTGCATAGACTCGCCCCAGCGCGGCAGAGATATGGCTCATCGTCTGCCCGCTCGAGAAGGGGTTTAGGCCGAAGGCAAGCCCGAGCAGCTCCAGGACAAGCTTTAAGACAAAGATCAGCCCCAGCCAGATTCCGTTAAGGACGGTGGCGAAGCCATAGAGGATGTCGCCGATCGGATGGGTGATGCCGGTCGAAATGAAGATGTCAAAGCCATAGTTGGAGGCCGGGTAGTTGCTCTCGGGGGTACCGCCCGTTTCGCAGGCAAGGCGCGTTTCGCGGCTGCGAATCTGGGCGAGCTGATCACAGACCGGATCGCGGATTCCCAGACCGCTGAGCGGGTCGACCTGGCCGGTGGCGCCGAGTTCGCGCGCCTCGGTATCTACGCCGACGCTGTCGGGACTGAGCAGCTGAGCGCCCTGGGGAGGGGGAGCGCTTGGCGACCGTTCTGCCTGGAGATGCTTACCGTGCTTCGCCGTCGTGCCGCCGGAGGGGCGAGGGGCGGCGCGAGCCGGCGTCGTCAGCCAGAGCGACGCGAACGCGACCAACGCGAGTGCACCCCAGCTGAAAGTCCCAAAACCCAACCTGTCAATCGAACGGCGGACTACACTTGGCGATATGGTCTCACGAGCCTCCAGCAATGAGACCGAGGACTTACGACGAGCTCGATCAATTCGCACCGAGGCCGACCGAGGTGCCCCGATGAGCGAGCGACTTGCTCGCCTCCACGCGCTTTGCAAACAGATGAGCGCCATCAAGGGGGCGGCCCAGAAGCGTTGAGTGGGTTCGACCTTCGCTCGCTCCTTTCCGCGCTTTGCGATCACAAGGTGCGCTTCGTCGTGATCGGGGGTGTAGCGGTTGCCGCCCACGGTTACGTTCGCGGGACCGAGGACCTGGACCTGGTCCCTGACCCCGACCCGGCGAACCTGAAACGGCTCGTCAAGGCACTTACCGAGCTGGATTCCACCCTTCCGACTGCCAAAGAAAGACCATTTGACCCAGCGACCGACGCAACTGCAATTCGTCGCGGGGGAAATGTCACGGCGATGACCAAATTCGGTGAACTCGACGTCGTCCAGCGAGCGGGCGGGGTATCCAGCTATTCCCAGCTCACCGAGGATGCAGTTGAAAGCAACCTGCTTGGCGTCCCCGTGCTCGTGTGTTCGCTCGGTCGGCTGCGGGAGATGAAGCAGGCCGCGGGGCGAGCTCAAGATCACGCTGATCTGGCCAACCTGCCCGAAGACTGAAACGACCCGACCTGCCGCAGGCGGAGCGCCCGCGCCACAGTTCTCACCCACGCGACCCATCGGGGAGACCGCCTGCCGTTGCACTCGACCGCGGCGGCGGGTCCACTTCGCGCCGCGGCGTCGTATCCAGCTCACTCAGCAACCAGCGCGGCGGATCGATCTGGATCGGCGCGACCTGGCCTGAGAAGTCGCGGAAATAGCAGCGCCCCTCCCGGTAACCCAGCAGTCGCTGGGTCGCCGCTTCGTCGTCGGGGTCCAGGCGCAGCAGAGCGAGCGCCTTTTGCGCCTCGGTCTCCGTCTCCACACCGAAGGCAAAGAGGGCCCCGACCAAGGGCTCCAGCTGCTCGGCGTCGCCCAGCATCTGGGTGGCGAGGATCGGGGTGATGTTCTGGCTACGCCCCATGCGGGCGATCCGCTCCAGGAGCGCCCGCCCCTGGCTATCGGAGGTCAGCGCCCAGGCCTCATCCATCGCCAACACCGCATGACGACCGGGATCTGCTCCACAGAGACGAAGCGCGTAGGAGGCGAGCAAGCGCAAAACGGCGAGGCTGATTCGCTCCTCCTCCAGGAGCTCAGAGCGTGCGGTTCCGGCAAGCGGCAGCGTCAGGTTTCGGATCCGCAGCGAGACCACCTGCGCGTCGCCAACCTCTGCCAAACCGCTCTCGCCGGAGCCGAGGCCAAGCTTGGCGAGACCGCTGGAGGCGTGCGCCTCTACCGCGCGGGCGGCCTCTGCCGCCTCGGCGCTGGCTGAGGCGGCCATCCTGGCCAGCACCTCTCCCGTGCTGCGTGCGCCCTCGCCCACCGCCTCGGAGATCGCCAGCCGAAGCTGGGTCTGCCACTCCGGCTTAACCGGCGCCGGCAGGATCGAGACCAAGAAGTTGTAGGTCAGGTCCTCGCGGGTCTGCTCGGTACCGATTCGCATCGGATCGAGCAGACCCCGGTAGCGCTCCTCGGGAGAGAGCTCGATCGTCTCGATTCGCTCGGAGACTCCCGGCAGGCGCTCAAGCGCATGATCACCCTTGGGGTCGATATCGACAATCGGCCCTGAGCCCTGCAGGAAGGCCTGATAGACAGCCAGCTCCAAAAAGATCGTCTTGCCCGAGCCGAGGCTTCCTGTAAGGAGGCAGGTGGGCGGGCGATTTCGCTGACAGGCCTCTGCCAAATCGAACTGGATCGGGGAGCGCGCCCCACCCAGGGTGTGGCCGATGTAGGGGCCAATCTCTGAGCCCGCGTGACTGATCGCGTGGGGAACCATCGCCCCGAGCTGGTCGGGCAACAGGTGCTCCTTGTACTCGGGCAGCGGGAATCTGGTCGCGGGAAGTGAGGCAAGGAAGAGACGGTGCTGCTCTCCCCCTGGGCGATGCAGCTGGACACGTCCGTAGCTCTCACGCAGCCGCTCGACCCTTTCCTCGAGCTCCTCCTCGCTGCGGCCCGCGACGGCAAGCGAAAGGGCGCTGCGAAGGAGCGGCGGACGATCGCCCCCGCCAAGCACCGCCTCCAGTTCGCGGGCCGCCGCGGGTCGCTCGGCCGCTTCGATCGAGGGGCCATGATCGCCGGCGGACTCCTCCCGGACGATCTGATCGGCATCAATTTTTCGCTTGGCGACCTGCTTTCGGGCCTCCGGGTTGGCGAGGAACTCAACCGAAAGGGTTGCATCGACGGCGAAGTCGAGCTCAAGTGGCGTGAACATCAGCTCCGCCGCAGGGCCGGGGACCAGGGCTTCCTCGGGCATCGCGCCCAAGACCAGAAGCGCCTGATGCGCGCGGCCGCGCTCGGAATCGATCGACAGAGAACGACGCTCGACCGTAACCCGACTCTCGTACAGGCGCAGGAGGTCATAGCCGTAGGGCTGAAAGCGCTCCTCCCCACCGGCGTCGAGGAAGCTGAGCGCCTGCGGCGCGAAGCTTTGGTCGGCGTCGGGCTCACCGAGGCCGCGGGTGTAGGCGCGACGAATCAGTCCCGCCAAT
This sequence comes from uncultured Solirubrobacterales bacterium, assembly GCA_963700105.1. Taxonomy (GTDB): domain Bacteria; phylum Actinomycetota; class Thermoleophilia; order Solirubrobacterales; family 70-9; genus CAVUWL01. Next base: position 500,158 of record CAVOWL010000001.1, read on the forward strand.
CGCTGTGATCCGACCCGGGTGCACTCCAGATAGCCGAGCACCCGCTCGAATGCCGCCTCCTCCTCGCGACGAAGCGCCGCGATCTCCCGAGATCCCAATCCGCCTGCCTCCTCGATTCCGAGCCGCTCGGCGATCGCGGTCCAAAGAGCGCTTACTCCCTCGATCGCGGAGGCCAACGCTCCGCTTCCGCCGGGCGGCGCCAGACGCAGGGCCAGGTAGATCTCAGGGCGCAGCGCTTCGCGCTTTTCGAACTGGGAGCGGTGTTCGACGATGTGATCCAAGAAGCGCTCCCGCTGTCCGTGGCGGGGGTCGAGCGTGCTGAGCGCGCGGCGCTGGTAGGCCTCCGCGTCAAAGGCACGGGCGACGCGGAGAATCTGAAAGTCGGCGCCGATCGAGTAGGCAAAGGCCTCCAGGCGTTCGCCTATCTCGATCTTTCGTGCCACCGAGAGCCCGGGGTAGCTTTGGCCTTCAAGCTCATAGACCGCCCAGGCCTCACTCGGGGTACGCAGCACCAGGTTTCCCCAGAAGAAGTAGTGCGGCGCTCTCACGAAGACCACGGCCCGGCCTCAAAGATCACGGTCCGCCCGGCAGGAATCTCCAGCGTCTTGCCTCGATTGAGCGGCGGACCACCCAATGGGCGGACGCGCCAGCGGCGGGCGCTGGCCGCACGTTGCTGGCTGTTTGCGCCGGCGAGCGGGGAGATCCCCTCCAAGCTCACCTCAACCGGGTAGCGAAGCAGTACCCGGGCCGGCCCGTGGAGGCGACCGCGCGGGTAGTTGGGGCCGTAGAGGTCCGCCGCGACCGTGAGCGGACCGAGCGGCACCAACGAGCTGCCCTGGGGCGGGCAGCGGCGCAGACCGGCAATGGTGCGAGGGCGCAGGCGCCAGGCGGCGAGCGCCGCCAGCGCCCGATGGGGCGAGCGCCCGTCGAGCTCCCAGCGCGACAGCGCCCAAGCACCGGCGACCGGGAGCGCCAAGAGCCGCAGCGAAGCAGGCAGCGCACCCACAGCGAGGCCGATCAGCGGCAGGCGGCCAAGCACAGCGAGCATCGCCAGGCAGGCCAGCCAGTAGCCGATGCTGCGCAGCTCCAGCCCTCCGGGAAGCGGTATCCGCCAGTTCTGGATCCGATAGATCCGCCAACGGCGGCGGAAGACGACCCGGTAGGAGCGCACGATCTTGCGCGGTATCTGCTCGGACATCACGAATTCACAGCACCGTGTTGGCGATCTCCTTGGCGAGCGACTCGATCGAGGTCGGCGCCAGCAGGAAGATCAGCCCGATCAGGGTGATCAGAATGATCCCGAAGGAGGCACCCACATTGCGCGAGGCAAGTGCCCCGATCAATAGACAGCCGCCGAGCACGATCAGCACCGGCACCGCCCAGTTGGTGAGGAGTGTCCCCAAACGATTTCCAGCGCCGCTCACATTGCCCGCACCTTCGCTGGCACTGAGCGACTTGGTCACCGCCGCCTCGGCGCTCGCCAAGGCGCCGAGGGACGCTGAACCAGGCGGCGCAGTTGGGGCTGCGCCAAGCAGCGCCATCGCGAGGAGCGCCGAGGCTCCCGTGGTAATGAGTCTTCCCTTCATCTCTTGCCTCCATTTCGTTTTTGCATGGTCAGCTCGAGGTCGGGATGACCTCGATGAAGTCGACGTAGGGCCGCTCGCGATAGGCAATCCCCAGTTCGTAGGTGAGCGTGTAGGTGGCGCCGCGCCGGTCGGCGGCGGTGACGGTGATCAACACGGCGCCCGAACCCGGAGTCCCGACCCAGGTGATCTGATCGACGCTGCGAAGCGCCAGAGTGATGGTGGGCAGGGTCACGGCAGCTCCACGAGTCAGGTCCGCCTCCAGGTTCGCCGCCGAGCGCGCCAGGTAGTTGCGGATCACCCGCTTGACGACTTCGGTCACTGCGGGATCGGAAACCTCCTCGCCTGAGACCGGCGCTGCGTCGGTATCGACCAAGGGCGCACCGACGAAGCTCGGATAGCCGACCAGTGAGAGCGGCTGCCCAGCGGGGTGGCGCACCGTCACCGCCAGGTACAGCGGCGTCCGCTGGGTGGAGACCTCCGCGGCGATCGTGATCACCCGGCCTCCGATCAGCGCGGGTTGATCGGAGGCGACCTCGGTCCAGAGCACCCGCTGGATGCCCGAGGCGGCGATGAAGCCGGCTCCCGATTCCAACCCCGCCGAAACGAAGGGAGCAAGCGCCCTGGCGCGGGCACCGGGTCGATCGGCGTCATATGTCAGGTAGGCACGAGCGAACTGAAGAGCGAAGTCCTGGCTGGGGAGATCGGCGCTGGCTGGGGCTCGTGGGCTCAAAGACGGAGGCGAGGAGAACAGCGAGCGCAGGCCGAGTGTGACCAATAGGCCAAGCGCAGCCATAGCGAGGTAGCGCGGCCCCAGCGCTCGCAGCCGGGCAAGGCGGAGGCTCTGACCGTCGCGACTGCCTAAAGCGGCAGGCAGGGGAATCCGCTTGTCAGCAGTCCCAGGCATCGCTAGCGCTCGAAACCGAAGTCCTCCCGCCCGGCCGAGCCGCCCGCGCCGCGGGGGGACGGCGGGGGCGGGCTCGGGGGGAGGGCAGCCTGAGCCGGGCTGGCTTGGGGGGGCGGCTCTGGGGTTGCCACTGGCGAGCCAACCGGCGCCTGGGTTGCTGTGGGTTCGCGCTCGGACTCGCTTCGGTGGATCTCCCGCGGCCGCCGGCTTGCCTTTGTGGGGCGGGGCCGGGGCTCTGACTTGAGGACGCGGGGACGGGGTGGCGCCGGTTGGGCGGTCGGCGCCGGTGCCTTCCTCGCTGGTCTCTTGACCAGCGAGGAGAGCGGGGATGTCTGATCGGGCTGGGGGCGTACCGAGGGTGAGCTGGAGAGCTCCAGCGCGCCCAGCGTGGCGGCGGCAACGGCGCCAAGGCCGAGAACCGCGAACCTACGGGCACCCACCGGGGATCCGATCGGACGCGCGGAGACCGCTGGTGGGGACTCATCATCTGGGTCGGGCGCGTTGGGTGCTGCCGTGGACTCTTGGTCCCCGGCAGCGATCGGCTCCTCGGCGGCGAGTGACTCCTCACCGAGCACGAAGACATCGTTTTGGTTTCGTCCTATCGTCCGTTTCACTTCGACGACAAGACGTGGGAGAGGGGAAACCGATACCCCCCCTTTGAACTTTTTTAGCTAGCCGTGAAAACCGAAGGACTCGGTACCGCTCTTGCCCGCAGCGGAGCCTGAACTGGAGCCCGCGGAAGACGATGACGGAGAACTCCCTGTGGAGGCGGGAGCAGAGGCGGCAGTTTCGGTACTCGGCGGCGAGCTGCTCTCGATCCCAAACTGGGTCTCACCCTGTTGAGCCGGAGTTTCGCTCGGCGGGGATTCGGCAGGGGGAGCGGCCGGCGTTGATTCTGGGTGGCTCGATTCGTTGGCCTGATTGGGGTTCGGTTCGGGACTGGGAGAGGCCTTGCTTTCGGGGGCAGGCGTGGGACTGGGCGCCGACACCGGGGGTTGGGAGATCGGCTCAGAAGCCGCCTTCACCTTCGGCGCCGGCGAATGGTGAGTCGGTGAGGGCGGAGGCGCGCTGATTCCGATCCCGGGTCCGACGATCCCAGTCGCCAAACAGGTTGCGGTGGTGGCGACACCAGCGGTGCAGACCGCAGCGATCTTCTGCGCGCTGCCGGCCAGCGCACCGGCACTGCCGCCGTCGTTGGGTTGAAGGGCGCCGGTTGACTTGAAGGCGGCTAGGCGAAGCTTTGCCGCCGTCCCCTGCGCAGCGTGGGCCGCGGCACCGAACCAGCGCTGAAGACGATCGATGGCTCCTACCCTGGCAGCGACCTGATCGGTTGCAAAACCCGCGAGCGCCAAAGCGCCACCGAGCTCGTGCAGGCTTTCGTGAAACCGGGTCAGAAAGGCGCGGCAGGAGCCACAGTGTTGGAAATGGGTGCGGAGAATCCGTTCCTCGGCCTCGCTGGCCAAACCGCTGGCCTCCTTGTCAAACAGCGACCGACTGGCAAGCTGCTGCATCTCGGGACAGAACTCGGCGGCGTCGATCGATTCGAGGCGAATTCTGACCTGCCGCGTGGCGCGCTGCAGCAGCTGTTTGGCCGCCGGCAGGCTGACCCCAAAGTGATCGGCAATCTCGCGGGCCTTAAACCCGCGACCGAAACGCAGGACGATCACCTCGCGGTAGTTGCCGCGCATTCGACCAAGCGCCTCGGTGAGGCGGACCGAATCCTCGTGGATCTCGGCGAGCTCAGAGGGTGTCGGATTGAAGGTTGGCGCCTCCGCCACCGCCTGCAAGGGCACAGTCGGCCTCAGGGCCCGAGAGCGCAGCTCATCGATGGCCGCGTTGCGGATGCTTGTGAAGAAGGCGGCGCGCAGGTTTCGCGGCCCCCGTCCCGCCTCTATCTGGCGATGAAGGCGGATCAATACATCCGACACCGCGTCCTCGGCGTCGGCGCGAGACAGAGTGCCGTCGAAGTGCTTGGCAAGGTAGCGCTCGCCGAGGCTTCGTAACTCTTCGCATTCGCGTTCAAACCTGGCTGCCGCACGACGGCTGGGCAGGCTACGAAGGATCGCAGAGGCGGCCTCCATTAGAGCTTGCCGGCTCTATCGAGTCGGCGGGTGGATATCGGCCCTTGATACAGACCGCTTCGGTTCATCAGCTCCAAGACGTTGGTAGAAGCGGTTTCGATACCCCATGACCAAAACTCTTTTAAATCCAAGGCGAACCTCCCGGTCCCTTGTTCGGATCTGAGCATAGCTCGGGGAGGAGCGAGCGACAACCAGTGCTCGCTCCTCCCCGCGCGCCCGAGACTAGGAGGCCTCGGTCTCCAAAAGGGACTCGGGATCGCCGTTTGCAGAGCGGCGGCCTTTGCCGTCGGAGAGAAAGTCGACCCGATCGGCTGCGATCGAGTATTCGGAGCGCTTTGCTCCATCATCGGCCTCCCACTCGCGGAAACGCAGCTGGCCTGCGACGGCCACCTGGCGACCCTTTGTGAGGTACTGGGTGCAGGTCTCGGCCTGGCGGCCGAAGACCGAGACGTTGATGTAGAGGGGCGACCCGGTGCGACCGTTCTCCGCCATTCGGATGCGGCAGACCTTGGTCTTCTCGCCCTCTCGCAGGTCGGGATCCTTTGTCAAGGCACCAACCAGGGTTACTGAGTTCATCTCACACTTCTCCTTCCAAGCCCCGTGGGGCTGCTTTGGCTTCTCGAAGCGGCTCGCTTCGATGTTGGGGACCGCATCCGTGGGTGGTCAAGAGGACTCCGGCATCTCGCGCAGCCGCTGCCAGGGCGGCACGACCCTGGCACGGCGCGCCCTGGTTGTGCCCGTCTCATCAAGGCGGGCGACGACGGCCTCACCGGGGCCAAGGCGCTGCAGCTCGGACGGGTTGACCTCGAAGCGGTAGCCGCGGGTGCGGGTTCCCTCCGAGGTGGGATGGCCGAGGCCGTCGGTGCGAATCGTGCTCTGCCAGGTCGGAATCACTCCGATCAGCTCCCCCACCCACTCCGCGTCGGCCTGCTCGCCGAGGCGATGACAGACGATCGCTGAGATCGTTGCGCCGATCCGCTCGCGGACGGCCGGCCCCGCGGCGTGCAGGTCAGCGAGAGTCTGGGTGCCGACCGCGACGCTGAAACCTGCTGCCCTGCCACGGGTATAGAGACGGTCGATCGCCGGTGCCTCCAGGGCGCCGAACTCATCGATGCCGACGAAGGTACCAACCCCCTTGCCCATCAAAGCGCTTGCCGCAGCGCCGAGGTCAAGCAACACCATCTGGGCGATCGCACGTCCAACGTTGCCGGTCCGATCGGTGTCAAAGCGAAGGTAGACGACCTCGCGCCGCTGGATCGCCGCACGCAGGTCGAAGGCCTCAGAGCCCGAGCGCTCGGGGTCAAGCCAGTCGCGGGCGAACTCCGAGGTGGCGAGATTTTGCAGGCGAGCACCGAGGCCGGCAATCGCGCGCTGTTGATCGGAGCGAAGCCCCTTACACGTCAGGCTGACCTCATCAGCGGTCCTTGGGTCCTCGCACTCCTGCGCCAAATTCGTCAGCTCATCTGGAGCGCAGTAGCGAGCAACCGTTGAGAGTGTCACCGCCCGCCCGGTGGCGTCGAGAGTACGCAGGACGAGGCGCAAAAAGGGCGAGGCTGCCTGGCGGTAGAAACCGGCATCGGTCGAGCCCCAGCTCTCGACCGCGATCAGGCGCTCGGAGCGCTCATCGACGGAGCCATGGGCGAGCGGGTCAAAGGTGCTCGGTCCGTCTGGGGAGAAGAGATGAAAAGGAATGCCGCGCGCCGCCGCGGATGCCCTCGATGCCTCACAGAGGGCGGCATCTGTCTTGGCCTCCATGACTACAGCGCCAAACCCGGAGCGAACCACGTAATCCACCAGCATTGAGGCCAAGGTGGTGGTCTTGCCGGCCCCCGTTGCGCCTGGGATCAGCACGTGGCACCCCGAACGCGCCGTGCCGCGCGGAATCATCGCCAGCTCACCGCGAGCGGTGCGACCGATCGGGACTCCCGCGGCAAGAATGCGCTCACGGCGTTTGCCGCGCTCGGCGCGCCGGTTGCGCACCGCGTCTAGGGGCCCGCGGCGCTGCGAGGCGCTAACGGCGCGATCGGCGCCGGCGCGACGATCCTCGAGGTGGGCACGAGCTCCGAGGCTGAGAATGCCCGCGGCAGCGCCGAGTGTGAGCCCGAGTGAAATCGTCGCGCCAGCGAGGTCGAGATCGCCGGCGGCGATCAGCTCGATCAGCAGCAGGGGCGGCGCTACGCTCAGAAGCCCCCAGGTCCAGGCCAGTTGGCGATGGCGAAGGTAAAGAGCGCCGAGAGCGCCGAGACAGGCTGCAATCGCAAGGCAACCGCCGCCGATCGCGACCAGGTGGGCAAAGACGTTCAGGTTGTGAAGGGCAGGGAGATGCGGGGCAAGACTGGGACGAATCGCTGGGTTCTTCACAAATGCAAGACGTGCCCCAGCGAAAAAGGGTCCACCCAGGATCGAAATAATTTCGATGCAGTCCCCTCCCGACAGGGGTCGAGGCCTGAAATCGGCTCTGCCTAGCTTCACCTCCGATGCAACCACCGACAGTCCGAGCCGTAGCCGACGATCTCGGAATCAAGCACCGATGCTGCGTCACCGCGTGCTGCCATGTCCCGGCTCACCTCGAGTCGCTCGATCCGGCGCTCGGTGTAGCTGCTGGGACGGCGTTGTTTGAGGCGCTCGATCTCAGCCGATGCCTCCATGAGGCTGCCGGGGTAGGCGAAGGACTCACCGCGCGCCATCGCCAGGTTGCGCAGGTAGCGCAGTTGCTTCTCGGTGGGCGGTCGCCGTGATGCGGGGACTGGTTTGGTCGGATCTGGGCTGGCACTCATCGGAGACTCCTCTCGCTCTCGGGTTCTGGCTTTCGCCGACGAAGCGAGAAGGCCCGGCAAAGGTCAACGCCGCACCGCAGGGGAAGGGAGCGAGAGCTCCCTTGCGGCGGGGGCAGGTCGGGCAAAATCGAGCGAGGTGGCGAAGGCCGAGACCAAGAGCGCAGCCTCCGATAGCTCCTGCACCTTGATCGCCCCAGCAGTTCGAGTCCGCTCTACCGCTGCCTCGACAAAGCGCCGGGTGCGCGGGGCGCAGTGGTAGATGACGCCGGTGAAACGGCGCTCAACGACCGCGCGGCGCCAGGACCGCAACAGCTCATCCAGGACGGCCGCACCCTTGGTGCTCAGCTCAACCTCGATCGCCTCCCGCGGCTGACCCTGATCATCGATACGAACCAGATCGGGTCGGTGAAAGCCGCCGCCCGTGAGGGCCGCCGAGAGGATCCGGTCGCCCTCTGCGCGTTCGATTGCCATGATCTCCCGCTCAGAGAGCAGCGTCTCCCCGCAGCGCTCGATCCCTGCTCCGACTTCAGCAACGACCGTATCGTGGCTGAGTGCTGAAGCGGAGACCCGTGCGGGCCGCAGTTCTCGCCGACCAGCTGCTCGCAATCCGCTCTTGGTGCACGCAGAGAAGGGACCCGAATTTCCGAGTCCACGAAACACCCGGATCAGGCCGGCGTTTCGAAGCCGGCTCTCGCGCACGATCGTCACTGTGCGGGCGGTTCCTGCCCAGGTCGCGACAGCGCTGCGGGGAACGACTCCGTAGCGGGCGATGAACTCGAGCACCTGGAGGTCGCGCTCGCTGATTCGATCTGTTCTCTTTCCACCGGGCATCTCTCTCCTCCTAGACGCTTCAGGGTTGAAATGGGGACACCAAGAAGAGTCCGGCGCCAAATGTCGGCGCCGGACTCAGAGCTGCTTGAGACCGAAGCTCAGGCAGCCGCAACCAGCTCGCGGGCGATCACGGAGTGCTTGGAGCGCTTCTGAGACTTGGCCTTGGGTGAGGCCTTGGACTCCCACTCTGAGTAGCGAAGCGCCCCGCGAACCTCGACCCGGGAGCCCTTGGTGAAACCCTCGGCGCTGGTCTCGGCCAGCTGGTCGAAGGCGACGACGTCGATGAAAAGGGGCGGTGTATTGCCCGGGCCGTTGACGGCGAGCCGCAGGTCACAGACCTTGCGATCTCCTCGCGTATTGAGCTCGGGGTCCTTGGTCAGCCGACCCTCCAGCTCTACTTTGTTCATCTTTTCCTTCCTGTTGGCCCCGGTGGGGCTGGTGTTTGCTTGCGAAGCGACCAAGCCCCGGAAAGGCGAGGCGCGCACCGAAGGGGAAGGGAGCAAAGCGACCTTGCGCGCTGAGCCGACGGGGCAAAATGGAGTGCAGCTGCAAACGCCCCCACCGGAGCCGAAGGGAGGGCGGGGTGAACTCGCTGGATCGGCTGCCAGCTGCGACCGCGCTCATCGCGAGTCCTCAGCAACTTGCGGCCCGGCCAGTCGCACGTCACGGGCGATCACCGAGTGGATGTAGAGCCGGCGCGAACCCGGCCAGCGTTCAGAGCGAAGGTGGCCGCTGATCGCTACCGAGTCGCCCTCGGAAAGCTCCTCAGCGAGTCGCACGGCGAGGACGTTGAACGCCGTCACCTTGACGAAGAGCTTGTACTTGTCACGTCGACCGTGGACCACCAGCCAGAACTCACAGACGTCGCGGCCAGGCACTCCCATCAGCGACGGTTCGCTATCGAGGCGACCGAAGAAACTGACGTTGTTCATCGCAATCTCCTTTCCAGGCCCTCGGGCCTGTTGTTCGCTTGCGAGCAACCGCGCCCCGCCAGGGGCAAAATGGAGCGAGCAGCGAAGAGGCAGGCCCGCCCGCCCCATTCAGCATTGGAGGCAGGTGGTGGGAGCCCGGTCGGAGCTCCGCCTTCATCCGCTTGGGCGCTGCTTCAGCACCGACTCCACATCGCATCAAGCAGCCCGGCCACTTCCTCGCTCTCGGTGCTGTCGAGCAAAGTCCCGATCGCCGCAGGGCTCATCGGGCACTGATCGAGCCACTCGGCCTGCTGGAGGTAGTCCCTGATGAAAGCCTCCATCACCACCGAGTCCTGCCAACCGCGGTCTACGTAATAGGCGGGGCCCAGGCCACTCGCAGGTGTGTCGAGAATCTCGGCGCCACAGCTTGCGCGGCGACCGATCACAAGCCGCTCGCCGGCGGAAATTCGGTAGCGGGCGAGCTCGGTGCCCTCGCGCTTGAGGCTGTCGATGTCGAGCTCTACTTCGGTCACGTTGAACCTCCCGTTTCGGTTGATCGAACGGGCGAGCGCATCGCACCGGACAGCTGAGGGCGGAACCCCGAGCCATGGGCGAGGGGCCGAAGGAGGCCCTTTTAGGGCCTTGAAGCACTCGGCGCCGGTGCCAGGATGGGTGAGCCTCGATCCACCGAGGAGGGAGAGCCGCGGAGAAGCAGTCCGGCTTAAGACCCCAAGCCGAATGGACCTGAAACAGCAGACCCCGCTGACCTGCGCCGGCTCGTCTACAAGACCAACTCGATCGAGAACCTAAACCCAGATCCGCAAGAGGATCAAGAC
>CAVOWL010000002.1:0-277922 GCA_963700105.1 uncultured Solirubrobacterales bacterium
ATCGACCCGTCCAGAGCCTTGCGCCGCCGGGAGCGTCTGCCGATGGCCGGTTACCGCGCGCGCTACTTCCCGTCCATTGGGACCGTGATTCCGAGTTGGCCACAGATCGACCGCACAAGCCCCGGGCCGATCTCCTTTTGGGGGGGGCACCGAGGACGCCTGATCTTCGGGCCCGCGCCACTTCGCGTGCTTTGTCCCGCCAATCTCGCGACAGGCGTGCTCGCGAAGATGTCGCTCCAGGTCTCGCCGCTTCACGCGGTGACGAAACGCAGATGCTCAAGATCAGCCTCAGCGGACGTCTTACCTGCCAGCTCCTCGTCGGGAGTAAGTACCGTGCGCAACGCGTCCAGCACGTTCTCGCGAGCCTCCTCACGAGTACGCCCTTGGCTGAGCGCGCCGGGCATCTCGAGCACCCGGGCGACGATCCAACCCTCCTCGTCGGGCTCATCGAATGCGATCGTGAAGTCAACTGATGCTGCCATGACTCACATGGTACCTGCCCCAATCGAGCCGATCGGGCGGTTCCGTCTCTTCGCCCTATTTGCTTCGGTGACCCTCCTGGATCACGCCCAGGCGAAAGGGATCACCGACTGCCTTTATCCCTAGCCCTCATCTCTGCTCAGCTTCGTCAACCGCTCTCGGCCGGAGCGCCCTACGATCTAAAACTCACCCACAATTTGTGCCTTAACCAAATGCCCCGCTACCCTCCGACCTCACCTCGAAGAAGTGGGGTTCATTCAGCCTGCGCGCCCGCCGGGTCTTGCCTAGAGTTGCTCAAGCGCGGCGAGGTCCTCCAACAGTGCGAGCAGTTCGGTGCGGCCAGCATCGCAAGCGTCGCTCCGCGCCAACATTAGGTCGTCCGCCTGCGTGGCTCTGACGCGCTCGATCTCCGCTCTCGCGCTCTGACCGTTTGATAGGCCAGTCGCGACCATTGGCCACTGCTCGGCGATCGTGGCGAGAAGCCGCGCCCTGAATTCCTTAGCCTTTGCGCGGTCGTCGTTGCGCTGCTCAGAAGGCTTGCCGTCGACCACGTCGCCATTTTCAGATGCGGATCGCGGGCGGTCAAGCGACTCACCCACCGCCGTCACCGTTGTGTCCCACCGGCGCCAATCTCTGATGCGAGGCTTCAACCGGCCCGATCCGCCCCTCGCCGACCACCACCGCGTAGGCCTCCTCGGCCCCGAGGAAGGGCATCAGGCTGATGTAGGCAGACATCCGCACTAATTCCGCCAATCTTCCCGGAACCCTCGGTACGTCAATGTCGTACAGCAGTGCGTAGATCGCCCCGCCAATCGCCTCTCCGACAATCGCCGGCGTTTCGGGAGCCAGCTCGTAGCCGGGCTCCAGCAGCCCCTCGATCATCCTGCCCACAGCCTCGCGGTGTTCCAGCGCCTTCTTCCCGGCCGCATACATATCGGTCCCATTCAGGCGCGCGTACTCGGGCTCCGCCACGCTGAAACGAAACATCGCCTCCTCGGCCGCAAGCACTCGGTGCTGCCAATCGAAGGCCGAACGAGCAGCGGCCTCCATCCTCGAAGAGGCGCTGTCGAGAGCCGCAACCACCGCCTCTTCCCGATTTCCAAAGTTCTCGTTCAGGTCAACATCAATAAACCCAACTTCATGATCAATCCGACGAACTGCAGCACCTTTGCGGTTTCCTCCGAAGGAATTGGCAACCAGGGCACCGTCGCCAGCTTCTCTTCCCCGTTCACCGCAGTCAATTGCGCCGCCCTGAGCTTCGCACCAAAGATGTCTATCACCCAGTTGGGCGGCCATAAGGCCACCGCTCGCAGTAAGGATCCAAGCCTTGCGATCGAACTCAATACCCGGCCCGGTGATGCCAACATCAAATCAATCGCTGTCACCCTGCCCAAAGCCTTCGAGATCGACCAGCGCCACCTTGGCAATATCTGCGATCGTTCAGAACTCGCTTCTGATCACTGTGCCGGGCGCCAGGCGATCGGTGAAGCAACCACGAATACCCCACTGCTCGAAGCTCCGCTCAAGGGGCCCGTCTACGCCGTATCGGGCTTTGGCGTTCTTCCCCACCTCGCCTTCATCCTCGGCGGCCAGGTGACGTTAATGCCCGAGGCGGAATCCTCCACGCTGGGCAATACCGGTCGCCTCAAAACTGTGGTTCCCGTGGTACCAGACGCCTCGATCGGAAACTTCCGCTTCACCCTCTTCGGTGGCTCCCAGGGCTACCTCTCAAACACCCAGAACCTCTGCAGCGCTCCGACCGTCTCCACGGTCGAATTCAATGGCCAAAATGGCAAGGCACTGACCCAGCAGGTCAAGACGAAGACCGCCTGCAGGGAGAAGAAGCCGAAGCGGAAGGCAAAGCGCTGAGGCCCGCACCTTCGTCGCTGAAGCTTATTGCGGGCAGGTAGTAGCGGCTACGAAAGTTGCGCGGTTCGGTTCTGGAGTCCGGTACGGTCGCGTTTCCAATATCCACCTCTGGGACCGTAAGCATCTGCGGTGTTCTCAGTTATAGAGCGGGGCGGGGTTGAGGGGGGAAACGGCGTAATTTGGGATTTCCGGACCGAAACTTGACAACTCGGTCCGTGTCTGTTCTAATCCAGTTGGGCCGAAGAACCCGCAAAATCTTCGGGATGGGCGAAGCGGTCAGGTCGAGATAAGTTAAACGGCTGACCCGGACTGGGGCCAGGGGATCTGCAGGGCGGATCGGGCCAGGGATGGAAAGCCACGGCAGAGGAGTGCTACGTGAGGACATCGTCCGAGTCTGATTCGGGCTTCACCGCAGATCGAGCCATCGGCTCGGAGCGGTCTTCCGTGGCCCCTGTCGTTGTGGAACAGCCTGCTCGGGTCACCCCATTTGGCCGCGACGCTGTCACCCGAAGGGCGCGCAGCGAGGCTGAGCTGGAGGCGAACGCCTTGACGGCGACCGCGGCCGATAATCGAGATAGGTCGGCAGGGACCTTCGCCTCTTCGCCCACCTACCGTCCCGTCTCTTCTTTCTCGGCAAAGGTCCCTGCCGACCTACATGGCTTAGTTGCCGTGACCGTTTCGTCCCTCGACGCGTCGCCGGGGCATACCGACCCCGCTTCGTCCCTAGCGGCCATTAACCACTTCAAAGATTGCGCCCGTCTCGCTTCCCTGGCCGACGGCGCAAACGGGGCCCTGAATCTCCGGGCTCCCTCTCTCAACAGCGTGGGCGATCCCTATGGGCTTGTGATGCTTCCCGCTCCCGAGTCCGGGGTCGCCCACAGCTGTTCTTCAGTTCGATTCTTTAGTGACACCGTCCTTGGCCGCAGCGCTGTCACCCGCCAGGGCGCGGCCTTGGCCGCGAGCCCGCAGGGCTTGACAGCGACCGCGGCCGATAATCAAAATAGGTCGGCAGGGAGCTTCGCCTTTTCGCCCACCTACAGTCCCGTCTCTTCTGTCTCGGCAAGGCTCCCTGCCCACCTACGTGCCGCAGTTTCCGTGACCGTTTCGTCCCTCGACGCCTCGCGGAGGACCACCGACCCCGTCTCGTCCCTCCCTCCAAGGGCTACCCACTCCCACCTGCCCACCTACTTGCCCGTACGGTGGGCACGTAGGAGTGGGGAAGAGGCCATCACCTCCGCCGGAGCCCCCGCATGAACTTCCGCGGTGTCCTGCGATTCGCCCTCGCCTCGACCTCCGCTGCGCTCGCGCTCCTCGCCGTCACCGCTACCCCCGCTTTCGCCAGGGAATTCCATGCGTTCTCTACCTCCTTCGGCAAAGCCGGCTCGGGTAATGGGGAACTCGCCCTCGCCGAACACTCAGGCGTTGCCGTCAACTCTGAAACTGACGACGTCTACGTTGCCGACACCGGTAATGCCCGCATCGAGGAGTTCTCCTCCACCGGCGCCTTCATCCGCACCTTCGGCACCCTTACCGACCCCACTTTCATCGCCGTTGACAACTCTACCGGCGCCTCTAAGGGTGATGTCTACGTCGTCGACTCCGCCGATAACACCGTCTCTAAGTTCGAATCCGACGGCACCTTGATCTCAGTGTGGGGGAACGGTGGACAGCTCAACGGCTCCACTTCGCCTGGTGGAGCCTTTAACGAAATCGACGGCATCGCCATTAACTCCTCGGGGGAACTGTATGTCCTTTGCGGAAACCGCATGACCACCTTTACCCCAAGCAGCTCCTACACCACCGAATTCTCCCTTGAATATGGAAGCGTACCTATTGGCATCGCGGTGGACGACTCCGACGGTTCCGCCAGTGGTGACATTTATAAGGACGACGAATACACCCCCATTGTCTTGCAGTTCGGCCCTTCTGGAGGCACCTACACCAACCTTCTGGAAACCACCACACCCGATGCCCTCGCGGTCGATTCCACAAACGGCGACCTCTATCTCGCCCAGGCCAATGGCGAAGTCGCGGTCTTCAACTCCTCCTTCGCCCGACTCGAACTCTTCGGCCTCCCCGAAATCGGCGCGGCTACCGGCCTCGCCGTCGGCCCCACCCACAACGTCTACGTCGCCGATACCGGCGACCAACGCATCGACGTCTTCATCCTCGAACCGGGCATCGCCCTCACCGTCGCCAAGGAAGGAACCGGCTCCGGCGAAGTGACCTCCAGTCCACCCGGCATCCAGTGCGGCTCTTCCTGCACCGAAGATTTCAAAAAAGGCTCGAAGGTCACCCTCACCGCCGCACCCGCCGAACACTCCGCCTTCGCCGGCTGGAGTGGCTGCACCGCCGAACCCATTCCCACCGAATGCGAAGTCGATATGGGTGCCGCCAAATCGGTTACAGCCACCTTCGACCCCCTCCCCGAAACCACCACCGGCGCAGCCGCAAACCCAACCCGGACCACCGCCACCCTCGAAGGCACCGTCAACCCCAGTGGCTTCGAACTCAAAGAATGCGCCTTCGAATACGTCACCGAAGCCGCCTTCAATGAAACCGGCTTCTCCAACCTCTCCTCGGGTGGCACCGCCAGCTGCGACCAAACCTCCGCCCAGATCGGAGCTGGCATCACACCGGTCGACGTCAGCGCCGAAATCACCAGCCTCAAGCCTCAGACCGTCTACCGCTTCCGTCTCGCTGCTAGGAATGAATTCGGCACCGAAAGCGATTCGGCGCAAGCCTTCGAAACGCTCCCCGCTGTGGCGGATCTCCACACCGAACCCTCCACCAACATCGAACCCTCCATCGCCACCCTCAACGCCTCCTATACCGGCAACGGCGAACGCACCGAATATTACTTCGAATGGGGCCTCACCGATTCCTACGGCAACCACACGCCGTATCAAGACGCTGGATCTCCCACCGTCCACGCCTCGCTCCCCGCTACCCTCGAAGGCCTCGCCCCCTACACCGTTTATCACTATCGCGTCGTCGCTATCGACAGCCTTGGCACCACAATTGGACCTGACCAGACCTTTCTCACCCTCCCACCTAACCTCCCCACCGTCGACGGCACGTCCTCCTCCAACCTCGCCCCGACCACGGCGACGCTCGAAGCCCAGATCAACCCTGGCTTTGGTCCTACCGTCGTTCGCTTCGAATACGGGACGACCACTTCCTATGGCTCGCGCACCTACCCCACTGAACCGATCGGTTCCGACAACACCGATCACCTCGCCACCACCACCATTTCCGAGCTCTCGCCGGCAACCATCTATCACTTCCGCGTCATTGCCACTAACCTCGCCGGCACCACCGACGGACCTGATCACACCTTCAACACAATCGATATTCCTGCGGTCTCAGCGACGGCAGCGACGGCGATATCCCAGACAACGGCGACCTTGAGCGCTCAGGTCAAGCCCGGCTTCAACCCAACCACCTACCACTTCGAGTACGGCACAAAGACCTCTTACGGTCATAGCACCCCGCAGAGCGCCTCAATCGGCTCTGACGATTCGACACACCCCGTGAGCACCCCGGTCGCCGGCTTGGTCCCAGCGACCACCTACCACTACCGTATCGTCGCCTCCAACGAAATCGGTACTGGGGAAGGGCCCGACCAGACCTTCACCACTGCATCGCCACCCGAAGAAATGAAAGTCGCCCCGCCCCCCAGGTGCCATAAGGGCTTCGTCCTAAAGCACGGCAAGTGCGCCAGGAAGCCCCACCGAAAAGCCAAGCACCACCAAGGAGGTAGAAAGTGATGCGGTTCGGACGCGAAGCCTCCGCTACCGCGACCCCTGAGCAGGGTCGGCGTGTCCGGCCCGCTGCCGGGCTGGTTGTCGCTGTGGCGGTGTTTTTGCTCGCCGCTGCCCCCGCCTCTGCCGCCATCAGCCATGTCTTTACGGGGACCTTCGGCAGCGAAGCTTCCAGTCCCAAAGACGAATATCCCCTCTCCGAACCCACTGATGTCGCCATCGACGAATCGGGTGGCCCCTCCAACGGCGACATCTACGTCACCGACCCAGGCAACCACCGCATCGAGAAGTTCAACTCCGAAGGCGACTTCCTCCTCATGTTCGGCCTGGACGTCAATAAGCACGGCACTACTGAAGCCGAACAGGACGTCTGCCGCGCCGGCGAAGAATGCCAGCCCGGTACACCCGGCCCCGAAACAGGCTTCTGCCACACCGCTATGGAACCTCCCCCATGCGAACCCGTTACCGACATCAAACCGGGCCAGCTCAACACCCCCGCCTTCCTCGCCGTCGACGACTCCCCCGAAGGCGAAGGCGACCTCTACGTCGGCGACACCGGCACTCACCTCGTCGAGAAGTTCGACCCCTCCGGCCACATCGTCTCCTCGTGGGGCAATTCGGGGCAAAAGGACGGCTCCGACTCCCAAACCATCAACCACATCGGGCTCTTCGGCCCCCTCTACGGTCTCGCCGTCGCACCCAACGGTACTCTCTACGTAGGCGGCCTCCACTACAACGACAACGTCTGGTTCTACACCCGCATCGGAGTCCCACTTCCGGGATATACCGTTTTGGGCGGATCCCCGGGTCTGGAGGTCGAATCGGCCGGGGAGCTTTACGGCAACGACGGTTCCGGACTCGAAAGAAGGCCTGCAGATGCGGCAAACGCTAGTGATGAAGTAGAACAGGTAACACAGTCATTCGGCTCAGTTACGGGGTTCGCCCTCGACTCAGCCGACGGGGAGATCTACCTCGACTCCGGTTCGGTCATCGCGCATTACTCTTCCGACTGCCCCGACCCCGTTCTCGGCCCCTGCTCTTCGCTCGACGCCTTCGGCACCGGGAACCTCTCCGCCGCCGCCGGGGTCGCCGTCAACGGCGCCACCCACGCCGTCTACGTTGCCAATACCGGAGAAAACGACGTCGCTGTCTTCTCCGACGTCCGCCCCCAGGTGACCACCGAACCTCCCGCCCAAGTCGGCGAAACCACCCTCACCCTCGCCGGCCATATCGACCCCACCACGAACGGGGTCGACCACGGCGAAATCACCGAATGCTTCTTCGAATGGGGCCTCACCAAGGCCTACGGACACACCGCCCAATGCGAACCGCCGACTCCCTACGCCGGCGAAAAGGAGGTCACCGCCAAACTCGAAGGCCTCACCCCGATCACCGAACTCCCCCGCGGCACCCGCTACCACTACCGCATCGTCGCTACTAGCGCTGAAGGCGCTACTCGGTTCAGTGCGGATCAGACCGCCCGAACCACCGCGCCGGCGGAAATCGAAGGTGTCTCCGCTTCGCACATCACCGCCACCTCCGTCCAACTGGAAGCGACCGTCGCTCCTAACGGTCTGCCTACCAAGTACCACTTCGAATACGGCGCCACATCCAACTACGGTCAAACCATCCCCGAGCCCGAAATCACCGGCACGTCCGTGGAACTCTTCGAAAGCCGTACGGTGACAGCCGACATCGAAAACCTCCAACGCCACGTCACCTACCACTTCCGCCTGGTTGCCGAAAACGAACTAAACGAAAGCAGCCCCGCCACCTCCGAAGACCACACCTTCGAATTCTTCCCGCCATCCTGCCCTAACTCCGCGGTTCGCCAGCAGACCGGCGCCGCCTACCTGCCCGATTGCCGCGCCTATGAGCTGGTCACGCCGGGCGACGCCGGTGGCACCCAGATCTACCCCGACGGGCCGAATACCGGTTACGCCACCAGCCCATCCCGCCTCTCCTACACGGGTGCCTTCTCGGCGGTCCCGGGTTCCGGCGGCAGCCCGATCGACAGCGTCGGCGACCTCTACGTCGCCACCCGTACCGACACCGGTTGGGTCAGCCGCTACGTTGGTCTGCCCTCGAGCCAGGCTGCGGTCGACGGCGGCCCGCCGCTCGGTCCGCCGGATTCGACCGCGGTAATGGAGGCGGACGGCGGTTCCGGCCCCCGTGTACAGAATGGTGTCCTCACCGATCCGCAGATGGACATCTTCGCCGACTTCAACGATGGCAACCAAGGCATCGGGAGCGGTAACACCAATGACTTTCAAAACAAGACGGTGATCTCCTCCAACGCTCCCTACGTCTGGAGCGCCGACGGCAGCGCCCTCGATCGCTGGCCAACCAACCTCGGCACCGTTCCCGACGGCAGCTACAACGGCTTGCCTCTGTACCCGCCTGGCATAAACGTCGAATTGACGGCGCCGCCTCTGTCGACGGCGCCCGGCGGTGCGCATGCGCTCGATTGCCCGTACGATGGCCCAGATCTTGGATATACATTTATCGCTCTCATTCCCGACTACTGCCCGGGTGACGTCACCGCCTCCTCCGACCTAAGCCACTTCGTCTTTGCGACCGAGTGGAACGTCTTCGCCCCCGGCGGCCAGCTCGGCGCCCCCGGTTCCGTCTATGACAACAACACCCAGGCCGCCACGGTCGCCGTTGCCTCCAAGACCCCCGCCGGCGGTAACATCCCCTCAGAGGCCACCGACGGTGCTGGCGACCCCTTGCAAATTCCCGCCGTCTCCAGCGACGGCTCCCACATCCTCATCGCCGCCGCCGGCACCGGTCCCTGCGGTTTCTCCACCTGCCCCGAACCGCCCTGCGGCGCACCGGGTGTCCGCGTGCTCCGCTGCCCGCTCCAGCCCAGTCACCTCTACATGCGCGTCGACGACGCCATCACCTACGACGTCTCCCAGGGGCACGACGTCAGCTACGTCGGCGAATCGAGCGACGGCTCCAAGGTCTATTTCACCTCAGAAGAACACCTCACCCACGAAGACGAAGAACACGGCGGCGCCTCCCTCTACATGTGGTCCCAGAAAGGCGAAGAAGAAGACCCTCCCCACCCGCTTACCCTCATCTCCAGGGGCGAAAGCGAAGTCCCCGGCACCCCCGGCAACACCGCTGCCTGCAGCGCCGACTTCACGACCAAATGCGGCATCACCACCTACAGCCAAAGCCAAATGTCCTACTGCCAGTTGGGAAGCACCTTTGGCGGCAACTGTCTCTCCGACAACTTCATTTCCTCTGAAAACGGCGACATCTACTTCTCCTCCCCCGAGCAGCTCGACGGCTCCCGGGGCATTCCCAACCAGCAGAACCTCTACGTCTATCGAGGTGGCCAGGTTCAGTTCGTCACCACCTTGAGCGGCGCGCCCTACTGCTACGAACCCGCCGGAGAAGGTTCCAAAACATGCACCCGTATCGAGCGCATGGAGGTCTCCCCCAACGACAGCCACATGGCGTTCATCACCAGCAGCCAGATCACCCAGTACAACAACGCCGGCCACCTCGAGATGTACACCTACGAACCATCGACCCGAAGGATCAACTGCGTCTCCTGCATACCCAGCGGCGCGCCTCCAACCTCGAACGTGCTGGCGAGCCAAGATGGCCTCTTCATGACCAACGACGGCCGTGCCTTCTTCAGCACCGAAGATGCTCTCGTCTCTGGCGACACCAACCATTCTGAGGATGTCTATGAGTACGTCGGCGGTCATCCCCAGCTGATCACCCCCGGCACCGGAGATACCAGCCAGCCCGGCAGCGACATTTACGAATCAGCCGGCGGCCTCATTGGCGTCAGCGCCGACGGCACCGACGTCTACTTCGGCACCTATCAGACCCTGGTTCCCGCCGATCACAACGGCCTCTTCTTCAAGATCTACGATGCCCGCTCCGGGGGCGGTTTCTCCGCTCCCGCCCCGCCCCCGCCCTGCGACGCGGCCGACGAGTGCCATGGCGCCGGCAGCTCACCTCCGGCTGCTCTCCAGGATGGTGCTGGCGCCTCTCTCACCGGCGGCAACGCTACTCCCGAATCCCACCCAAAGCACCACAAGAAGAAGAACAAGCGCAAGAACAAGCGACACCACAAGCGAATCGCCCACCACAACCGCGGAGGTAGCAAGTGAGCTGCCTCCGACGTAACTCTGCTCGCACGACGTCCCCTGAGCAGGGTGTCAACCACCCGACCCCCGTGCCCGCCGCCTCCGGAGGCCCGCGAGGCGCCGTGAGGCCGGGCGACCGAGCGAGATTTCCGGTGGTCATTAGCGCGAGGGAGCGCAGCCGAACATTCATGACGAGCAAGCAGTCACGGACTGATTCCCCTGCGCAGCGAGAAAAGCCGAGCATTTGTAGGGCTGAGGAGGCGGCGGTTTATGTGAAGAACCAGCGATCAGCCAATCCCCGATCACCGCAAGCCCCCGCGGAGCGAGTATCCATATCTGATTCCTTTACGAGCGGAGCGGGGGCGAAGCCCCGTGTGTCTGATGACTCTCGGGGATTGGCTGAGCGCCCCGCCTACCACCCTCAGTCGCCTATTCCTGGCCTCGCCGGCACCACCGTACGGCTGAGTCGCCCGCGCGCCTCCCGCCCGCACCCCCTCTGTGGCCGAGTCGCCGCCACCCTCGCCCTTCTGGCAATTGGCCTGTTGCCCCCCGCCGCCGCCCAGGCCGACACCCCTATCACCTCATTCTCCGCTGTGCCGGGGAGCACTCAAGCCGGCGGCCACCCTGATGTGGAGACACACTTTTCCCTCGAAGGCCGGCTCGCCCAGCAGAGCCAGAGTGCCTGCAACTGCGAGGACGCTAAAAACGCCACTGTCCACTTTCCGCCCGGCTTCATCGGCAACCCCCACGCCGCCCCTCAGTGCTCTATCGCCGATTTCTCCGCCGATAATTGCCCGATCGATTCGCAGGTCGGCGTTGTCGAAGTCGACGTCAGCATAGTCACCTTCGTCGCCGCCGTCTACAACGTGGCTCCTCCGCCAGACGATGCTGGCCTGCTCGCCTTCAAGCTCTACGTCTTCAACACCCCGCAGTTCATCGTGCTGAGCGCCCGCACCGGCGGCGATTACGGGCTCGACGCGACCTCCGTCTCGATCTACCATGCCTCAAGCGTCTCGCTGCGCAGCTACACGTTGGATCTCTGGGGGGTTCCGGCAGACCCGATCCACAACGCGCTGCGTCTCAACCCCGAAGACAACCCGCAAGGGAAAGGCGAGACCGCCTACGACGACAAGTTCTGCGATGCGAACGGCGCCGCCAGCACCACCGATCCAACCACGATCGTCAAACCGTGCCACACGAATATTCCCCCCGCCTCCTCGAACAGTCCGCTCACACCCTTCACCCAGAACCCGACAACCTGCGGTTCGCCGCTCAGTTCCTCACTCGAAGTCCTCTCCTACGACGGTGGGGAAACCAGCGCAAGTGATCCCTGGCCGGAAATGACCGGCTGCGACCAACTCAGCTTCAATCCCAGCCTCTACTCACAGCCGACCACCACCGAAACCGACTCCCCCTCGGGCATCGACGTCAACCTGAGCGTCCCCCAGGAGGTGAGCCCGACGATTCCCTCGCCGACGGAGATGCGCAGCGCGACGGTCACCCTGCCCCCGGCTTCTCGATCAACCCAAATGCCGCCGACGGCAAGACGGCCTGCACTGACGCCGAAGCGAGCTCGGCACCGAAGAAGAAGCCCAGTGCCCTGAATTCTCCAAGGTCGGCAGCCTCACCATCGACAGCTCCGCCCTTCCCGGTCCCTTGCCCGGCTTTGTCTACCTCGGCCAGCCGCTACCCGGTAACCGCTACCGCATCTTCCTGGTCGCCAACGGCTTCGCAACCCACATCAAGCTGGAAGGCACCGTCACCCCCGATCCCCTCACTGGTCAGCTTGTCATCACCTTCTCGGAATTGCCCCAGAGCCCACTGACCGCGTTCAACATGCATTTCTTCGGCTCCGAACGCGGTCTGCTGGCGACCCCGACCCAGTGCGGCACCTACCCGGTGACAACCATCTTCACGCCCTGGGATTCGAGTCTCGGAACACAGACTTCGACTCAGTTTTTCACGCTTGAATCGGGGCCCGGCGGCTCACCTTGCCCTGGTGCTGCCAGGCCGTTCAACCCCAGTTTCCAGGCAGTATCCGCCGGCAACACAGCCGGCGCTCACAGCCCCTTCTCAATCGAACTGACCAGACAGGACGGGGACCAGAACCTAAGTGCCCTCAGCGTCACGACTCCCCCTGGCTTGATCGCGACCGTGGCCGGCGTCCCCTACTGCTCAGACGCGGCGATCGCGATCGCGGCATCGCCGGGCTACTCGGGTCTTGAAGAGGAAGCCAACCCGAGCTGCCCCGCCGCATCTCAGATCGGCACCGCGGTCACCGGAGCGGGAGCCGGGGAACACCCCGTCTACGTCTCTGGCAATGCCTACCTCGCTGGCCCCTACAAGGGCGCCCCTTTAAGCCTCGCCGTCATCACCCCCGCTGTCTCCGGTCCTTATGACCTCGGCAACGTCGTCGTCCGCGCCGCCCTTCACGTCAACCCCGAAACCGCCCAGATCACCGCCGTCTCCGATCCCCTGCCCCAGATCCTCGAAGGCATTCCCCTCCGTTTGCGCTCGGTCCGCATCAACCTCGACCGCCAGAACTTCACCCTCGACCCGACCAACTGCGACCCCTACTCGGTCAGCGCCCAGGTAACTGGCAACCAGGGCGCCCAGGCCAACCTCAAATCCCCCTTCCAGGTAGCCAACTGCACCTCCCTTCCCTTTGCCCCCAAATTCACCACTCGGGTCTCCGGTTCCACCAATCACAACGGTAACCCGGCGCTTAACACACAACTGACCTTCCCCCAGGCTGGAATCAACGCAAACGTGTCGCGCGTCGCGGTCACCCTTCCCCACTCCGAGTTCCTCGACAACGCCCACATCAAGAGCCCCTGCACCAGGGTCCAGTACTCGACCAACCAGTGTCCCCCGGGATCCCTGCTCGGCTTCGCCAAAGCGGAAACCCCGCTGCTTGAAAAGCCGCTCGAAGGCCCCGTTTACCTGCGGCGCCAACGGTGGTGAACGAAAACTCCCCGACATCGTCGCCCAGCTCAAGGGCCAGATCGACATCGACCTCGTCGGCTTCGTCGAATCCGTCCACGGTCAGCTGCGCACCACCTTCCAAAGCGTTCCCGATGCCCCCGTCTCAAAGTTCACCTTGGACCTCGACGGCGGCAACAAGGGCCTCCTCGTCAACTCGATCAACCTCTGTTCGGCAACCGAGCACGTCAACGTCCAGCTCGACGGTCAGAACGGCAAGACGGCCAACCAGAATCCGGTCCTTGAAACCCCCTGCGGCAGAAAGGGCAAGCGCATGAGCGACCGGACTGCCAGCGTTCACCACAACCGGAGGACGGGCCGATGATTTCCTCTCTTGAACGAGTAAGCCGCCAGAGAGGAGCAGTGTCTGAGAATCGCAGATGCCGCAAGCGCCCCGCTGCGATCGCCATCGCCGTGCTGTGCGCATCGCTCGCGATCCTTGCCACGGATGCGACTTCGGCCATCGCAAACCGCACCCTCGCCTCCCAGATGCCCGGCGGGACGAGTGTCTCCTTCGACGCCAACGACAACGTTTGGCTCACCGATGAAGGGAGCTCCGGAGACGAACCCGGCCATGGGGGCCTCAACGAGTACGACGCCTACCCTTCTCAGACCCTGTTGGCCGAGCCGAACACCTTCACACCGTGGGGCTTTAGCATTCTCGATCTTCAGGCGGCAGTCGATCAAGCCTCCAATGAAGTGTTCGTAGCCCAATCTAACGGACGTACGGTCGATATATTCAAAAACGATGTCTACTCACACTCGTGGACGGCGATAAATGGAGTAATGCCTTGCTTTAGCTGCAGCGGCTCTATCCACGTTGCGATCGACAATACGAACACCTACTCAGGCGGCCGCGTCTATCTCTCTCTCACCGAACCCGAGAATGATGTCGAAGCCTTCGATGCCGCCCAGCGGCCGGTCGATTTCCCGGCCACGGCAAACTACATCTCCAACAACAAACTGAGCGGAACACCCAGCGGCCCCTTCGGTGACGTCGGTCATGTCGCCGTCGATGCCGCCGGAAATATCTATGTGACCGATGTCGGAGATGGGGTGGTCGATGAGTTCGACTCGGCCGGGACTTTTGTGCGGACGCTGCCATGCCCGGGGTGCTCGGCAGGGAATCCCGTCGGTACGGGGGGGGTGGGTGTAGACCCGACAAACGGCAACATTCTGGTGGGAAATGGTGGCGAAATTGCCGAATACGATTCCTCTGGCAATTTTCTAGAGGCACTGAGCGATGGCGGGGCACCCTCTGTGAACTCGCAGGGCTACCTCTACTCGTCGTCGGGCTCCATTTACACCCCCACCAAAGTCGTCCCCGAAGTCACATACAGGGCGGTATCCAGCCCCACGACGACCTCGGCAACGCTCAACGCCACCGTCGATCTCCACGGCGGCCCCAACATAACCGAATGCAAGTTCGAATACGGCGAAGAAGTAGGCAGCTACAACCTCGGCAGCAAACCCTGCGAAACAGAACCGCACTCTAGCCTGCCCTACACGGCTGCCACTGAAGTCAGCGCCAAAGTCTCCTCCCTGACCGCTGGGACGACCTACCACTACCGGATCGTGGTCGAAAGCGCGAATGGGGTCAAGTACGGCGCTGACCAGACCTACACGACCGGCCCGATACCGGGGCTGAGCAGCGATGCAGCAGCGAATCTGACGGAATCCGGCGCGACGCTCAACGGTTTCTTCGTCGGCAGTGGCGAAGAGACCAGTTACTACTTCGAATGGGGCCTGAGCGAAGCATACGGCGAAAAAACGACCGAAGAACGCATCTCTCCCGGAGCGGGGGCTGGCGCGCAGCTTTCTTCCCAGTTGACCGAGCTCGCGCCATATAGCACCTACCACTACCGGGTGGTCGCGACCAATGGCGCCGGCACCAGTTACGGCCAGGACCGAACGTTCACGACGACCCCTGGAATCCCGACCGACCAGCCCCCGGCGGTTACCGCCGTGCACTCCGACCGTGCCGTGTTCGACGGCCAGGTCAACCCCAACGGAGCCGCCACGACGGTTCACTTCGAATACGTCGATGACGCCACCTTCCAGCAGAGCGGCTGGGCTGACGCCATGAAAACGAGTCCCGATATCGATGTAGGGATGAGCAAGCATTACCAGAGCCCCAGCCAGCTCGTGGACGGATTGACGCCCGGTACGGTTTACCACTTCCGCGTGGTTGGCACCAACGAGGCCGGCAGCGCCAGTGCCGCTGGGACCTTCCTGACGTTTGGTTTCACGCCATCGCTAACTGACCCCTGCCCCAACGCCCACGTGCGCCAGCAGACCGGCGCCGCGCTGCTCCTTGACTGCCGTGCTTACGAGCTGGTCTCGGCCGCCAACAGCGGTGGCTACAACGTCGAGTCCAACCTGGTCCCGGGCCAGACCCCCTTCGGCGGCTACCCCAACGCCGAGAACCCCCCCCAGGTCCTCTACGGTGTCCACAACGGGGCGATACCCGGAACCGGCCACCCGACCAATCACGGTGTCGACCCCTACGTCACCACTCGCGGCGAAAACGGCTGGAGCACCAAATACGTCGGCATCCCCGCCGACGACCCCTTCGCCTCCGCCCCCTTCGCCTCGACCTTGGCCGAAGCTGACCCAGGCCTGGACACTTTCGCCTTCGGCGGCCCCGCCATCTGCTCGCCTTGCTTCGAAGATCACAGCACCGGGATCCCGGTCCACAAGCCAAACGGCGAACTCGTCCAGGGCATGGCCGGCTCCGAAAATCCCGGTCCCTCTGCCAAACCCGAAGGCTTTATCGGCAAGCGCCTCTCCGCCGACGGCACCCACCTCGTCTTCGGCTCCAAATCCAAATTCGAGCCCGGCGCAAACGAAGGTGAAGTCTCGATCTATGACCGCAACCTGAATACCGAAGAAACCCACGTCGTCTCAAATACCCCCACTGGGCAGACGATGAAAGAAGAAGGCACCGAAATCGGTGAGCTCGACATCTCAAAGGACGGCTCGCGGATCGTGATCGGCCACCTCGTCGAAGAATCAGAAGGCACCAAGTACTGGCACCTCTACATGGACATCGGCGATTCCGAAAAAACGATCGACCTCACCCCAGGCACCACCCACGGCGTCCTCTTTGACGGCATGACCGAAGATGGCTCGAAGGTTTTCTTCAGCACCGTAGATCACCTCACCGACCAGGAGGCAGAACACAGCGGCGCCGACATCTTCGAAGCTGAAATCTCCGAAGCGGGGACGGCCACCCTTCACCTCGTCTCCAAAGGCCAAGAAGAAACGCATGGCGCCCCCGGCGACACCGCCTCCTGCCACCCGATTGTCAACTGGAACACCGTTTCCGGTGGACCCAACTGCAGCGCGGTAGCAATCGGTGGAGGGGGTGGCGTCGCATCAGGCGATGGCGCGATCTACTTCCTGTCTCCGGAGCTTCTCGACGGCCCCACCCATGGGGAGGAAAACCAACCAAATCTCTATTTGGATAGACCTGGATCCGCTCCCCAGTTCATTGCGACTATCGACTCCAGCTTGGGTAAGCCACCGCCCCCGCCGCCACGCCGCTCCTTCCTTCGAACGATTGGCTCATTTACGGACCCGTGGGCCATCACGATCGATTCCCTTGATGACGTGTGGGTGGCCGATCCGGGAAATAGTGGCCTCATCTCGAAATACGATCAATACCCCTCAAAAACGAAGGTCGGGGAAAAGGCCGGTGAAGGACACTTCGGGCCCCTCGTTCACAGCATCGCGATCGATCACTCCAACGGCAATCTGCTCGTCGCCGACTCCGGACCCGATGTCGTAGACGTGTTCGAACACGGCACTGGTGCGTTTGTAGAACGCATTGAACATGGTTTCGGGGGTGGATACGTCTACGTCGCCGCCGATAACTCGGACTCTCCCTCCAGTGGAAGATTCTATGTGTCTGGAACAAACGTTGGTTCTGTCCAGGCATTTGATGAAAATGGCGCGGAACACGCCTTTTCGGACACTGGTGCGAGTTACATCAGCGGCAACGCGATCACCGGCACGCCGAGTGGCCCTTTCGGCGAGGTATGGACCATGACTACCGACTCCTCGGGCGATATCTATGTAGTAGATATTGGGAAGAAAGATATCGATGAGTTCGAATCATCTGGTGCTTTCGTACGGACTTTCACGGGCATCGGAGCCCCCGGCGGTTTCAGTTCCAACCTGGGCGGG
The DNA here is from genome assembly GCA_963700105.1 of uncultured Solirubrobacterales bacterium. Lineage (GTDB taxonomy): Bacteria > Actinomycetota > Thermoleophilia > Solirubrobacterales > 70-9 > CAVUWL01. Next base: position 17,396 of record CAVOWL010000002.1, read on the forward strand.
GTCGCTGTCGATCCGACCAACGGCGACGTGTTAGTCGTAGACAGCGCCAAGAACGTGGTCGATGAGTTCGACTCCTCCGGCACCTATATCAGCCAGCTCACGGGTACCGCACCTGGTTCCCCGTTTGGGGCACTCACTGGCGGCATCGCCGTTAACTCCAAAGGCTACGTCTACGTGGCCGACGGCGGACATGGCGTTGTCGATGCCTTCAGCCCACTACCGCCACCCCCAAGCCCCATCACTAATTCAGCTGTCATCGACGCCGTCAACCAGCCCGAAGCCCGTAATACGGCCGACTTCCAGGTCGGCGCCTCGGGCAACGACGCCGTCTTCACCTCCACCCTGCCGCTGACCGGCTATGACAATGCCTTCCACAGTGAGGTCTTCCGCTACGACGCGGCATCGGAAACTCTCGAATGCGCCTCCTGCAACCCGACCAGCGAGCAGGCCACGGGTGAAGCCACCCTGGCCACGAACGGCTCGAGCCTGACAGAAGACGGCCGCGTCTTCTTCAACTCGACCGAAGGCCTGGTCGACCGGGATCTGAATGAAAACCAAGACGTCTACGAGTGGGAGCCGCAGGGATTCAAATTCGAAATGGAACATGAAAAATTCCAAACCTGCGAAACCACCGGTGGCTGCGTCCAGCTGATCTCCACCGGCACCAGCCCCTTTGACTCGAGTCTGCTGGGCGTAAGTGCCGATGGCACCGACGTCTACTTCTTCACCCACGATTCGCTGGTCTCCTCGGATCAAAACGGTTCGTTGGTGAAGATCTACGATGCGCGCTCCCTCGGTGGTTTCGACCAGGTCCCGCCACCGCATCAATGCCAGGCCTCCGATGAGTGTCACGGCTCGGGGAGCGCGATGCCACCACCGCCCATCATCAGGACGGTTGTCGGCACCCCGGTCGGCAACGCCACGCCGTCGCCAAACAGCCGCAAGCACCGCCATCACCACCGACGCAGGCACCACCGTAAGGCCCATCACAAACGAGCTGTCCACCACACGCGCGGAGGTGCGAAGTGATCTTCCCCGTCAGAGGAACCGTCGCCGCAGCCCTCGCAGCCCTCGCAGTGGCGCTAGGGGTTGCAGCAGCCCCCGCCGCGGCCTCGGAGAAGATCGACTCCTTCACCACCTCCACCTCGACCACCCAGGCGGGTGGACATCCCGACCTCACCACCTCATTCACGCTTGAAAACCCTGGAGCGCCGGAGGCAGCCCAGAACGTGATCTTCAACGCTCCCGGGGGTCTCTTCGGCGACCCCTACGCGACTATCCACTGCACATCATCCGACTTTGCCCTTGACCAGTGTCCCTCCGATTCGCAGGCAGGTTTGATCACGGTCAGATACGACAACTCCGGCCTGCTCGGCACCGCACCGATCTTTGATCTCGAAACCCCCGGCGAACCGACGGCGCTCTTCGCCTTCATCGTCCCGACTCTGAACATACCGATCCAGATCCCCGTCGCGGTCCGCACCGGCGGAGATTACGGGCTGCGATTTACCGTCTCCAACATCACCCAGGTCACTCCCCTGGCAGGCGCCAGCCTGACCTTCTGGGGCTTTCCGGCGGCGGCAAGCCATGCTGCCGAACGCTTCCCCAAAGGCGTTCCCGGCGAACCGGCCAACTGCGCCGGACTGACCGACACCAGCTGCATCAAGGGGCTGACTCCGGCGAGCGAGCCCGTCCACCCGTTCACCGACAACCCGACGACCTGCACGGGGGAACCGCTGACCGCCACCCTTGAAGTCCAGACCTACCAGGATCCCGAACATCTCTCGGCAAAAACACTCCGAATACCCGGCGACGACCGAATGCAACCTGGAGGTCTTCAAACCCGTCCTCTACGCCAGCCCGACGACCGAAGAAACCGACTCCCCCTCGGGTCTCAACATAGAGCTGAGCGCCCCTCAGTTCCTCGGCCTCGCCGCCTCGCCTTCGGAGCTCAAATCGGCAAGTGTCACCCTGCCCGAAGGATTCACCATCAACCCAGACGCCGCCGACGGGCAGACCGCCTGCACGGACGCCCAGGCTAACTTCGGCTCCGAAGGACCCGCCGAATGCCCCGATCATTCCAAGATTGGCACCTTCTCGATCGGAACCCAGGCCCTCCCCGAACCCCTCGAAGGCGCCGTCTATATCGGCGAACCTAAACCAGGGAACCAGTACCGCCTCTTCCTGATGGCCTCGGGCTTCGGCATCAACGCAAAGCTGGTCGGCTCCTTAAAACCGAACCCGGTGACTGGGCAGCTAACGGCCTACTTTCGAGAACCTGCCACAGGTCCCTTTCGAAGACTTCGACTGCACCTGTTTGCCTCCGACCGCGGCCTGATGGCGACCCCGACCCACTGCACAATCTACACAACCCGGGCCGAATTGTACCCCTGGAACTCAACCCTCGCCGAACAGGAATCGAGCCAGATCTTCGGTCTAACCTCCGGTCCCCACGGCGCTGAATGCCCAGGCGAAGTTCGTCCATTCCACCCCACTTTGGAAGCAGGGATGTCGAACCCCTCGCCGGCGGCTATCTCCTCCTTCAGCCTCAAGCTTAACCGCGAAGACGGAGACCAGTACCTCGGCAAGCTCAACTTCACGATGCCTCCGGGCTTGACTGCCAACCTGCACGGCGTTACTTACTGTCCCGAGGCTGACATCGCCTCCGCGGCAATCACCGCGGGTAAAACGGAGCAGGCCGATGCCAGTTGCCCGGCATCCTCGCAAATCGGCACCTCAAACGTCGCCGCCGGCCCCGGCTCTCACCCTTTCCACGCCGAAGGAAAGATCTATATGGCCGGTCCCTTCCAGGGTGCGCCCCTGAGCCTCGTCGCGATCACCCCGGCCCTCGCTGGCCCTTATGACTACGGCACGGTAGTCGTCCGTGTCGCCCTCCACATCGATCCACTCGACGCCCACGTCATCGCCGACTCAGAAACGGTACCCGAGATCATCGGTGGGATCCCGATCCGGCATGCGCGAAATCCAGGTCAACATCAACAAGCCAAAATTCATGATCAACCCGACCAACTGCTCCGCATTTCACACCGTCTCCGAAGGGGTCGGCGACCAGGGCACGCCGGCCAGTTTCAGCTCGCCCTTCCATCGCCGTCAACTGCGCCGACTCTGCCTTTCTCTCCGAAGATGTCGATCACCCAACTCGGCGGCCACAAGGCAACCCTGCGCAGCAAGGACCCGAGCCTGGCGATCGAACTCAACACCCGCCCCGGGCGACGCCAACATCAAATCGGTCGCCGTCACCCTGCCGAAAGCCTTCGAGATCGACCAGCGCCACCTCGGCAACATCTGCGACCGTATCAGAACTCGCCTCCGATCAGTGCGCCGGTCGCCAGGCGATCGGTGAAGCGATTACCACCACGCCACTTCTTGAAAAGCCGCTCAAGGGCCCGGTCTACGCGGTATCGGGCTTCGGAATCCTGCCCCACCTGGCCTTCATCCTCGGCGGTCAGGTAACGCTAATGCCCGAGGCCGAATCCACCTCGGTCCAAGGCGGACGCCTGAAAACCGTCGTCCCTGTCGTCCCCGACGCCCCGATCGGCAACTTCCGCTTCACCCTCTTCGGCGGCTGCGCAGGGTTACCTCTCAAACACCCAAGCCCTCTGCAGCGCTCCGACCGTCTCAACGATCGAATTCACCGCGCCAAAACGGCAAGACGCTGACCCAGCAGGTGAAGACGAAGACCGCCTGCAAAGGCAAAAGCGTCAAGAAAAAGGCGAGGCAAAACACTGGCCGACGCCATCACTGATTGGCTCTGTCGAGCGCGGACTACGCAGCCAAAAGCCTTCCTCTCAAGCACCACCTTAGGCCGTGTCTGCCTCCACGGTCGACCGCGAAGGCGCAGTCGTCCCCGCTAAAGGCCGTGGTCATTAGCGTTCGTTGTCTCGATTGTCCAGCCAAGCCAGGTTTCACTCTCGCATGAGTCCCTTGCTGCGGCCGAGCCGCCAACGCCCGCAGGATCGCCCGCTGCACGTGCCACAGCGCTCGCACGGCAACCTGGCCGACACAGACACGGACACCGCCGAGCGCAGATCGCGCATCCTCGAACAGGTTCTTGCCGAGAAGCCCGGCCCCCTGCGTTCCCAGGCCATCCGTAAAGCTCCGAGTCCCGCTGCCGCTGAGGAGGCGTTCCAGGAGGGTTTCGCCGAATTTCTTCGCTACTACCGCGGTCGAATCGGACGCCATGCGATCGTCTGGTCGATGCTCGCCGTGAAGAGCACCGGGCCTGGGCAATCGGCAAGCGCGCCTCGCCGGCGCCAGCCGCTCGGCGAGCTCAGCCTTGCCGAGCCTCATGACTCCGACGCAGCTCTCGTGAGCGGGAGTCCTGATCCCGCCGAAGTCGCCGAGCGTGGGGAGGACGTCGAGACCTTTTCCGCTGCCCGTGCTCGCCTCAAACCAGACGGGCGCACCGCGGTGCTTCTTTCGGCTTTGGCCACTCCTTCGCCGAGGCCATGGATTGCCAGGTCTGGAGCTACCGAAGGGTCAGCCGCTGCAACAGCGAGGGTCGCGCGCCCTGGTCGTTAGGCGATACTCCTCGGAGCGCGGAGCGGGCTCCCTTGGAAATCGTCGTAAGGTCTGCGAGCATTCAGCCGTGGGCCCACCCCAACAAAGGCGGATGCGAGATCGTTTGGGGCTGGCCTCTTTCGGCGGGATTGCCGTGGCGGCTCTGGCCGGTTATTTCGCGGTCATACCGGGGCTGGCGCACGCCGATGTCACGAGCAGCGACTACTCGATCGGCGGTGGCGCGCAGGTGGCCGGCGTCTCGGCTTCACCCAGCACGGTGGCTGCGGTCACTTCCACACAGTTCAAAGTCACGTTTACGACCGACACCCCCCTGACCGGGAGCGAAGCCGACTCAGTCACGATCACGCCCACCGCTGCCCTGGCCTCGACGCCCTCGAATATTGGGATCACCGGCAGCTCGTGTATCCAAGCGGGGACCGACGGCGGCGCATACAGCGCCTTATCTATTGCCATCAACCTCACACCCGGCTGCAACTTGGCCGCCGGTACACAGGTGACGGTCCTCTTTACCGCCGGTGCTCCATTCGCCGTCGGGACCTTCGCTTTCGACGCTTCGACATCGCGATCGGGGCCAGCACGGTCAAACGCTGTGACCGTGACCCCCAGCGGCCCGCAACTGTCGGCGAAATCGCAAACGCCGGGCGCCGAGACGACGTACGCGATCGACGGCGTGCCAATCGCTAATCTCACCGCCGACGGCATTAGCCTGACGTTGACGGCCGCGGCGACACAAGGCTCGGAAACGATCAACTTCTTGAACTCGGGGAGCGGTGGGGCCGGCTACACGGTGACCTACACCCCACCGGGTGGCGCCGCGACCAGCGACGCCGTGACGAACGCATCGGCGTCCGGAGCGACGACGACACTGACGCTGGCCAGCGGGCTGGTCAGCGGAGACACCGTTGACGTAACCGCGGCGGGCCAGAATCCCGCCCCCAGCGCGAACCCTCAAGCCAACGACATAGCCGTCCAACCGGGCAATGGCACCCCATACAAAACGAACTCGATCAATTTTGGGAGCTCCGTCACGGCCGTCAGCGTGATCCCCTCACTGCCCGTCGCCATGGCGACAACCACCTACGCCGTCAACTTTACCGCCTCAGATGCCACCAGTTCGGGTGGGGACATTTACCTAAGCGAGTCCGACGGTCCGACCAACTTCGAGACCGTGGGGGGCATCGCGGTGACCGACAACACCCAGCACTGGGAGTTTATCGCCACCGGAGCCATTTTGAGCAACGGCGCAGCCACCATCCCCCTCCAGGACGCGATCAACGCCGGTGATTCCCTCACCGTCACCCTCGCGGGCGTTACGAACCCCGGCGCCATCGGTACGATCAACGACTTCGCCGTATCGACCTCCGCTGACCCGGTAGCCGTCTCGGCGTCCCCCTACTCGATTACCGCCAACGGAACCCCGGGAGTTGCCGTCACCGTCGACCCGAGCTCGCTGGGGGCGTCGGCTACGTACACGCTCTCCAATATCCTCGCCGCAGCGGACCTAGCGGGTGGCTCCGCCACGATAAAGCTCGAGGCTCCGGCTGGGACGGTGTTCCCCAGTAGCCCAAGTGACTACGGCATCACGGACGACACGACTCCCTCCGGCAGCGGAACCGTGACCGCCGCGCTGAGCGGGGCCGGGACCAACGTCGTGACTTTCACACTCCCAAATAGCATCAAGCAGGGCGACGAACTTACCCTGAAGATCGCCGAAGTACTCAACCCAACTCTTCCCAGCAGCACGGATGCGATCACCCTGGTGGGCGCAGTTACCAATCTGCCGCCAACCGCGCTGACACCGTCGACGACACCAAGCTATTCCCTCGGTGTGTCGCTCGCGGGCGCTGGTGGCGGCTCAGTCTCCGGGAGTGGGATCGCCTGTCCCTCGACCTGTTCGGCGAGATACCAGGCCGGGACCACGGTCACCCTTAATGCGACACCGGCGGCGGGGTCGACGTTCCTGGGCTGGAGCGGCGCCTGCACGGGGACGGGTCCGTGTCAGCTGAAGATGAATTCCGATCAGGCCGTCACCGCGACCTTTGCTACGAAGCTGTCGTGCACCCTCACCCCTCTGAGCGGGGTCGTTTCCGCCTCGGCGCACGACGCGGCGGCGACCAAACTGAAAAAACAGGCGGCGGGGGTCCTCGAGCTGACGGCTCGCTGCGACCAAGCAGCCGGGTTGCAACTTGCAGGGAAGATCAGCGCGGATCTGAAGGCGAAGAGCAGCCAACCCAGGGCCGGGAAGGGTAGGCATCCGAAGACGAAGACTTTCCAGATCAAGGCGGTGAGGGCGTCGATCGCCGCAGGTAAGTCGCTGACACTCTCCGTCAAACTCCCGAAAGCGGCGCTCACCACCCTCGAGAACCAGTTGTCTGAGTCGGCCACCTTCACGCTGACTGCGACCGACCCCAGTGGGACCAGCACTACGACCGCAGAGATAAAGCGGCTCAAGCTCGTCGAGGGGAGGGGCGGCAAGTGATTGTCCACGACGACTTTGCGCTTCTCGCCGCCGCTGGCTGAAGCGTTCGCTCCGCGAGTGCTCCCTCTGGATGTAAAATATCTGGTCGCGACTTGGAAGGGTGAGTGAGGCCCAGTGTGGGTTTCCCGGACGTTTTGAGTGCAAACAATCACGGGGGACGAAAACTACAATCGTTGGGCCAAGCTACAAGAGACCACTTAATGGGGCTGAGGCCCAGAGGTTTACCTGGTCGATTTTGGCCTTCTCGTAAGGCTCACTCTGGCGCCCGCCGCGCGCCTCGCCCATCCCAGTTGGCCACGTCGCAGGCCTCCTCGGCTCCGATGAAAGGCGCCAACGTGATGTAGGTGCAGATCGGCCCCAGTGCCGGCAATGTCTCGGGCCCGCTGTCATGGATCCTGCGGTAGATCAGACCTCGTATGCCACCCCCGATCATCTCGCCAGCGATGGATGGAGTGGCGGGGGAGAGCCGATAGCCCTCGCTGCGAAGATCTTCCAGCGGCTCCAGTGCCTCCGAGCGGCGCTGCAGAGCCTCAGGTCCAGCCGCGTATACCTCAACGAACATCAGCCGCGCCAGCGAGGGTCGCGTGGCCAGGTAGCTGAGCAGCGCGGCAATTCCGGCTCGAATGCTTTGGGGCCAATTGGGGGCCCGGTGGGCAGCCGGCAGGCTGGCGGCGACGATCTGTGCCCCGCCACTCTCAAGCGCTGCCACCAGCACGTCCTCCTTGCCGTCGAAGTGCGCGTAAAAGGTTGCCGTCGACATTGAGGCCCGTTTAGCGACCTGAGCTACGGTCGTCTCGGCGTAGCCGTGCTCGGCCACCACGGAGGCAAAGCCGCGCAGCGCTCGCTCGGCGTGGTCGTGGACGTCTAGCAATTCCGATCTAGCCGCTGTCCTTCGCGCCACCGAGCGAAGCGCAACTGGTGGTGGGCGGTAGGCAAGGACCATCCCCCACAGTTCCTGCATCAGAGCTGGCAGTTCCGCCTCGGTGCCGCGACGCAGCCGAGTCCGGGCAATTTCTGCCTGTGCGGCGATGTGGGCCTGGATCATCTCGCGCGGCATCGCCGAGCGCTCCGCGGACTGCGCCAGCATCGCCGCGGTCATTTGCTCAAAAGCCGCCGCCGCGCCTTCCATGATCGCCATCACCTCGGCTCCCGCCGCGTAGGCGTCGACCAAAAGCATCCGAGCCGCCGCCGGCTGGGCGACGATCATCGTCGCGAAATCCTCAAATCCGCGCCTCGCCCGCTCCTCCCATGGTCCGGGCTCTTCGGTGCCTTTTAAGGTGAAGCTCGCAGCCGCCTGGATCATTGCTTCCACAGCCGCCTGAAAGCAGCTGCGCTTATCGGAAAACAGGTCATAGAAGGTGCGGCTCGACACGCCGGAGAGCTCAACCAGATCATCGACCCGCGTCGCCTCGTAGCCCCGTCTCGGCGACGCTTGCCACCATCGCTGCAAAGAGCCGCTCGCGCTGGTTCCCAACCACCTCCTCGCGGGGGGTCCCAGGACCCGGCCGAAGCATCCGGTCCCTGAGCAAATCTGAGTCCCCCCACGGCGTCGCGACCATCGGGGCAGACACCCTATTCATTGTGATCCTTGCAGGCTTGATCGGATTGCAGAGAAACGTAATCTCGTTTGTTCTTCAAAGCTTGAGTAGCTCCTTCTCGCTCCTGAAGCCAATTTCGGCCCCCATCGCAGCATTTCTTGACTGAGTCGAGCAGGGTAGCGCTTGACAAGGAAATGCAAATCCGTTTATCTTCGGATGCCGCATCGAGGCCAGCTCCGACTTGTTCGGGGTAGGGACACAGATGGCGGCGAGGGTTTCAGATAGGGACAGCAGCACAGCAAAGCGAGTCTCACAGGGCCATGGATTGGCCGGCAGCGGGGCTCAAGGCACAGGGACAGGAGAGAAACACAGGTGAGACGCCAGGCAGAGGACCATTCTTCGCACCCGGCTGAAGGTTGCCACCATGGGCCGTTCCTCGCTGGGGCTCTCGACCGTCCTCTCCTGGTCTACCTCCTCGTCGCCCTTGGGTCGTTCGGCGCATCGTTCGTCGCGTCCGCCACGCCGGCATTTGCCGGCCCCAGCCACGAGTTGGCAACCACCATCGGCAATGCCAATCCGACCACCGCCACCAACGTCGAAGATCCCTATCCGCTTTCAGAACCGTCGGATGTTGACGTCAATCAGGAAACCCACGACATCTACGTCACCGACTCCGGCAACCACCGGGTCGAGGAGTTCACAGCTTCAGGGGAATTTATCCGAATGTTCGGCCAGGATGTCAACAAGACGACGGGCGGGCAGATCTGTCCCGAAGCTCCGAGCGATGTCTGTCAGCCCGGGACCTCATCCTCTAATCCCGGCGGTTTCGAAACCCCTGACTTTCTCGCCATCGACAACAGCAACGGGCCCTCCACAGGAGATGTCTACGTCGGCGACACCGACGGCTTGGTGCAGAAGTTTGACTCCACCGGACACATCGTCTCAAGCTGGGGTATCAACGGGCAGAAGAACGGTTCTGAAGGGGAACTCGGACCCTTTGGGCGGATCCTGGGCCTCGCTGTCAATAAAAAAGGGACCCTCTTTGTATACGGTTTCGGCCCAAATGAGGAGTTTCACTCCACAGACATCTGGAAGTACACCGAATCTGGCCATTACGTTAGGTACTTCAATTTCTCAAGCTCTCCAATCTTCTTGTCGGAAGGCACCCCTCTTGCGTTCGCCGCAAATGTTGCCCTTGACCCGGCGACGGAAGAAGTGTACGAAGACACTGGTTCCTCCGTCAAACACTACCAAGGTACAGAATGCCTTCCCCATACGCCGTGCGAAATCATTGAAGAAAATTACAACGTTGGGGAATGGGGAGGCACCGACCTTCTGGATTCCTTCGGTGTAGGTGAACTCACGAATGTCGGCGGCCTTGCGGTGCTCGGCGCCACTCACACAGTGTACGTCGCGAACGCCACAGGCAATGACGTCGATGTATTCGAAGACGTGCGGCCCGAAGTAACCACCGGCCCCCTTTCAGCCGCCAACCTCACCGGCATGACATTTTCCGGTGAAGTCAATCCCGAAACGATCGGAGCGACCCATAGGTCGATTCCGATTACCGAATGCCAGTTCGAATGGGGCCTCACGACAGCCTACGGCCATGTTACGCCCTGCGAACCCAACCCCGAAGCCGGCGCCAGCTTTTCGACCCAGACCTCCGTTACCGGCAGCGTGTCCGGTTTCACTCCGATCTCCGACTTGCCGCCAGGCACCAAGTACCACTATCGACTCGTCGCCTCTAACGAAAAGGTCGCTCCCAACTCACAGGGCGCGACCGAGGAGGGCAAGGATCGGGTCGGTACCACGGCCTCCAAACCGCAGATCGAACGCCTCTCTACCTCTCATCTCACCGCTACGTCCGCACAGCTTGAAGCCACCTTGTATCCCGACGGCGAGGCCACGAAATATCGCTTCGAATACGGCACAACACCCTCCTACGGCGGGACGGTCGGGGAAGGCGAAATCGCTGGCGATGCCGCCACGCTATCTGAAAGCTACAGACTTAAGCCGACTGTCGAGGGGCTCGTCTCCGGGGTGACCTATCATTTCAGGCTGGTCGCCGAAAATTCGCTGGGCGAAGCGACATCCGAAGACGGGAGTTTTGAATTTTTTCCGCCCGACTGCCCCAACGCGGCGGTTCGCCAGCAGACCGGATCCAACTACCTCCCAGATTGCCGTGCCTATGAGTTGGTGTCACCACCGAATGCCGAAGGCACCCTCTTTTATCCAGGCGGACCGAACACGGGGCAGGCGACCAACCCGCCTCGCTTTTCCTACAGCGGCGCCTATGGAGAGATCCCCGGCGCCAATGCGGTTAACACGAGTGCGGACCTCTATGTTGCTACTCGAACCGACCAGGGTTGGCATTCCAAGTACGTTGGCATCCCAGGGAACGAAACGGGCTGTGCGGGTGGCCCTCCCACGGATCCGGGATCATCAATTGTCGGGGTCAATCCGCCCTGGCTCACCAACACCGTGCAAAGCGATTCGACGATGAGCCGGTTTTTGGACTTCAACGACGGGGCTCCAATCTTTTGCACACTCGGCTTCAACGGGGTGGGAGACGCGAATTGGGCTCTTGCGCCACCTTCCAACGCGCCTTATATGTGGAACGCAGAAGGCAGCCTGATCCAGCGGCTGCCGACCGACCTGGCTGAAGTTCCCGGGGCCGACGAAGCGTTTGAGTGCCCCTACGAAGGTGAAACCGAGGGGGTGGCTCGCTGCAGTGGGGAAACCCACGCCTCCGAAGACCTCAGCCACATCGCCTTCTCATCCAATCGGCTCTCTTTCGCGCCCGGAGGACTGACCGAGGCACCGGGCTCTGCTTACGACAACAACGTCGCGCAGAAGGCGGTAACCCTGATCTCCAGGCTCCCAAGCGGTGCCAGTATTCCCCAGGACCCTGGATTCGCATCGACACCTCCTGACGGTTATAAAGAAGGAGGAGCGGAAGAGTTTCTTCGCTTCCCGGCGATCTCCACGGACGGCTCGCACATCCTGATGTCGACCGCGACCGAAGGGTCGGCCAATTTCTGTGAGATCCACATTTTCAACTCGGAAGCCTGTGAACGGTACCTGGAACACCCGGTCCACCTCTACATGAGCATCCGAGACGCGGCGACGGTCGAAATTGCGGATGGCAAGGCGGTCCATTATGTGGGCATGACGCCCGACGGGTCCAAAGTGTTCTTCACCTCCGAAGAACATCTCACCAACGAAGATCTCGAACACGGTGGGGCCAGCCTCTACATGTGGTCCGAAGCCGGTGAAGCGGAAGGGCACGCGCTGACTTTGATCTCAAAAGGCGACAATGCGGGTAGGGCGGGGGAACCCGGGAACTCGGCCGAATGCTCAGCCAGTTGGACCACCAAGTGCGGCGTGGTTCCGTACTCTGACTATAAGTACAAATGGCTGACCGCGGCTCGCGGTGGGAATGGCATCTCAGATAGCGGCATCGCCTCCGAAAACGGTGACATCTACTTCTACTCTCCCGAGCTCCTCGATGGCCAAAAGGGGGAACTTGGCAAGGAGAACCTCTACGACTACCGCGACGGTACGGTGCAGTACGTCAGCTCGTTCAAACCCGAAACGCACTGCGAGAAGGTTGGTTTTGGACATGAGCAGATTTGCAGCGAAGGGCCAATCGTCAGGATGGAGGTCTCCCCAGACGACAGTCACATGGCGTTCGTCACCGCCAGTCCGCTGAGTGAATATGACAACGCCGGTCATCTCGAGATGTACTCCTATACACCCGCGACCGGGACGATCACCTGTGATTCGTGCAATCCCGACGGGCAGCCGGCGACCGATGATGTATTCGCCAGCCAGGATGGGCTCTTCATGACCAACGACGGGCGGACCTTCTTCTCGACGGCCGAAGCCTTGGTTCCCGGGGACACCGACGAAGGCGAAGACGTCTATGAGTTCGTCGACGGGAGGGTCCATCTCATAACTCCGGGAACCGGCACCGCAATCCCGCCCCAAAGTGGAAATGCCACTGAACCAGTGGGCGTAAACCTCGTCTCGGTCAGCCAGAGCCCCGGTTTGGTCGGAGTCAGCGCCAACGGCAACGATGTTTACTTCTCGACTTACGACAGCCTCGTCCCCGAAGACCACAACGGCAACTTTCTTAAGTTTTATGACGCGCGAACGGACGGCGGCTTCCCCCAGCCGACTCCGGTTCCGCCTTGCTCCGCAGCCGAAGAGTGCCACGGCTCCGGCAGCGCGGCTCCCGAGCGGCCTACCCACGCCACGGCCGCTGCCCTCTCTGGGGGCAACGTTTCTCCTCGCGCACATGGCAAGAAGCACCATGGCAAGAAGCACCATGGCAAGAAGTCACCCACTAGGAAGTCGGCTGCCAAACACCGGCGCGTCCGAGCCAGCGTCCACCGGAGTGGCCGACGATGAGGGTTATTAATCCCGTCTCCCGGGTGTTTTCCGCCGCCCTGGCTGCCACTGAGCAACCATCACAAACGCGCAAGGACGGGCGGAGCGCGCCGCGAGGTGGAGCGACTGAGCGTCACGATCTGATTCTCGGCGAGGGAGTTAAGCCGAAGCAGTCATGGCGTGCAGGCAATCGCAATCCGGGTTTTGTTGCGCAGAGCGCGAAGCGCGATCAGGCAGGTCTGCTACGCACTGGACTGACCGAGGGCGCGGGGATGCGCTCTGCAATCCAGAGCGAGCGAGCAGCGCAATCTGATTATTGTGCGCAGCGAACGAGCTGTGAAGCATTGTTGTCATCGAGTAGCCGCAACCCACTTCGGCGACTGTGTCTCTTCACAGCCGTCACGGCTATCTTCCTCTCAGTTGTCGGACCCGCCGCCGCCAGCGTTCCGATCTACTCCTTCAATGCCCTTCCTTCGACGAGCCAGGCCGGCGCCCACCCTGACGTCGAGTTTTCCTTTGAACTCGGCAGTCGCGAGGAAACACCCACTCCGTGCGCCTGTAACGACGCGCGCAATGTCACTGTGCATTTCCCCGCAGGACTGACGGCCAATCCCCACGCTGTTCCGGAGTGCTCCACCGCGGAGTTTGCCTCCGACATTTGCCCCGTCGACTCCCAAGTCGGCGTCACCGAAGTAAGATTTCTCGCCGCCGGGCGCCACAACGGTGAGGCCAACGATGCGTTTATGGCGCCCGTCTTCAACCTCATCCCGCCTCCCGAAGAGGTCGGGTTGGTCGGCTTCAAAACTATTCTCGACTCACCAGTCTTCACGGTCATTAGCGCTCGAACCGATAGCGACTACGGCCTCAATGCTGTCACCCCCAATATCGACCATGTCGCCCCATTGCGAATTACTCGCCAGGTGCTTTGGGGCGTTCCGGCGTCTCCGATCCACGATTACCTCAGGTTCGGTCCAAGCGAGGGAGTCGTGGAAGGTATCTTGGGTCAAGGCGCGGAATTTTGCGACAAAGAAGGCAATCCGAGCACGCCCAACCCGGCGACCGTCTACCAAGATTGCTACGTATCTCATCTCGAAGGCCCTGGTCCAGTTGGTGCCACGCTTGAGGGCCCAGGCGGTCCCGTCTCTTCCAATAGTCCCGAATCTCCCTTCACCCAGAACCCTACGACCTGTGGGGTCTCCTCGCTCGAATCCTCGCTCAACGTCCTCGCTTACGACGAGGGCGAAACTAATGCCAGCGCGCCGTATCCGGCGACGACCGACTGCAACCAGTTGGCCTTCAACCCGAGCCTCTTTGCCCGGCCGACCACGGAATCGACCGATTCCCCATCGGGCGTCGATATCGACCTGAAAGCGCCCGAGTTCGAGAGCCCGAGCAGCCCCTCGCCGTCGGAGATCCGCGGCACCACGGTCACCCTGCCGCCGGGCTTCACGATCAACCCCAACGCCGCCGACGGAAAGACCTCCTGCACCGAAGCCGAAGCGAAGTTCGGCACCACCGAAGAAGCCCACTGCCCGGAATTCTCCAAGATCGGCACCGCCGAAGTCCACAGCCCGGTTCTTCCCAGCGCACTCCTCGGCGCCATCTACATCGGCAGGCCCGAACCCGGCAACCGCTACCGTATTTTCCTCGCCTTCGACGGTTTCGCGCTCCACGTCAAGCTGCCGGGTTCGGTCCATCCCGATCCGGTCACCGGCCAGCTCGTCGCCGAATTTAAGGAACTGCCCCAGTTTCCCTTCGAAGACTTCGATTTGCACTTCTTCGGCTCCGAACGCGGCATCCTCGCAACCCCGACCCAGTGCGGCACCTATCCGGTCTCGACCGTCTTCGAACCTTGGGACGGCGCCCTGCCCAACCAGACCTCGACCCAGTTCTTCACGCTCGACTCGGGCCCGAACGGGACGCCGTGCCCGAACGGCCCGCGTCCCTTTGGCCCGAGCTTTGAAGCCGCCTCGACAACGAGCACGGCCGGCGCTCACACCGACTTCACTCTCGAACTTACGAGGAAGGACGGCGATCAGAACCTCTCAGCCCTTAATGTCACCACCCCGCCGGGCTTCTCGGCCACCCTCAAGGGCGTCCCTTACTGTCCGGAGGCAGCCATCGCCGCCGCCGCGGCCCCTGGCTATTCAGGCCTTGCTGAGCAGAGCCATCCAAGCTGCCCAGCCGCCTCCCTTGTCGGCGAAGCAATCGCCGGCGCTGGGGCGGGTACCCACCCCTACTACGCCCCCGGCAAGGTTTATCTCGCTGGCCCATACAAAGGCGCCCCCTTGAGCTTCGTAATCATCACCCCGGCGGTCTCCGGGCCCTATGACCTCGGCAACGTCGTTGTCAGGGTCGCGCTTCACGTCAATCCCGAAACAGCTCAGATCACCGCGGTCTCCGATTCGCTGCCAAAGATCCTCGAAGGTATCCCACTGAGGCTGCGCTCGGTCTTGGTCAACCTCAACCGGCAGGGCTTCGCCCTCAACCCGACCAACTGCGAACCCTTCGCCACCAGTGCCACGATCTTCGGCGATGAAGGTGCTACCTCCAATCTCAGCTCGTCCTTCCAAGTAGCCAACTGCGCCAAGCTTCCGTTCAAGCCCAAGCTCGCGGTCTCGCTCGAGGGCAAAACTGAGCGAGCCGGCAATCCGGCCCTTAAGGCGACGGTGACGGTCAATCCCGGCGAAGCCAATATCGCAAGTGCCCAGGTCAACCTGCCTCACTCCGAGTTTCTTGCCAATGCTCACATCGGCACGGTCTGCACCAGGCCGGTCTTTGCCGAGGGCCAAAAGCTTGGCGAAAAGTGTCCGCCTCAGTCTATTTACGGCTTCGCCAAAGCCGAAAGCCCACTGCTTGAAAAGCCCCTCGAAGGCCCCCTCTATTTGCGCTCGCCTCTACCCGGGCACAAATTACCCGACCTGGTTGCCGCTCTCAACGGCCAGATCTCGGTCGAACTGGTCGGCAAAATTGACACCGGGCCAAATGGCGGGATCCGAAACAGCTTCGAAGTAGTTCCCGACGCCCCCGTCTCCAGGTTCACTTTGGAAATGGCCGGCGGTCGCAAGGGATTGCTTGAAAACTCTGAAGACATATGCGCTAAGCCCCAGCGCGCAATCGCCCACTTCACCGCGCAAAATGGAAAGGTCGATGACTTCAACCCGCTGGTCGCCAACAGTTGCAAGGTCAAGGCCAAGAAAAAGCCCAAGCCCCATCGAGCTCCGAGGGTCCACTTCAACCTAAGGGCCCGCTGATGGGATTGCGTGTAGGGAACCAAGGCGATTGCTCTTTGCAGATACGCTGGATCCTCGCTGCTCTTGCTGGAATCCTCTCAGCTACTGCGTTCACCCTGGCTTTCGCCGCTTCGGCCTCTGCCTATCGCGGCAACGTATTCTCTGCCTCGATTACCGGTTCCGGGAGCGACTCGCTTTCAGAACCTTCGAGCGTTGCCGTGGATAACTCCACCGGCGCCTCAGCCCATGACCTCTACGTCGCGGACCCTCCCAACCACCGCGTCGAGAAGTTTTCAGCTACCGGCGAATTCCTCCTCATGTTCGGCAGGGAAGTCAACGCGACCACCCATGGCAACGTTTGCACGGCTGCAGAAACCTGTCAGGACGGCGTCTCGAGTGTCGAACCCGGTGGATTTCAGTCGCCGACCTTTGTTGCAGTTGACGGCTCGACTGGTCCGTCTGCGGGAGACGTATATGTCGGAGACACCTCGGATGGCGTCGTCTCCAAGTTCAATGAATCGGGAGCGTTGATCAAAGCCTGGGGAAGCAATGGTCAACTCAGCGGATTTGAACCACTCAGGGGAATTGCGGTTGATCAAGCGGGGCGCGTTTTCATCTTGGCGGGCACCCAGGACCAAATTTCCTGGATCGAAGAATCGGGCGCTTTGCACAGCGTTTTGGTTATTCCAGTCGGCGAACCGAGCAGCGCTGGGCTTGGGGTGGACAATGAAGACAACCTCTACTACATTGACGGTCCGGCTGAAGAAGTCAGAGAGTGTGGGGATCTCTGCGGAAATGGCCTTCAGGCGGTGGAGGGGCCTAGTGATCCCATTGGTCTGAGCATCGATCCACACACGAACGAACTCTACGTGGTACAAGGACGGGAAGGGGGCTTTGTTAATCGCTTTGCTTTGAATTGCGGAATAGGCTGCACTCCACTTGAATCATTCGGCAGCGCTGACCTCACCGACCCAACGGGTATAGGGATTGATGGCAGCACCGGCACAATTTATGTCGCGGACACGGGAGCTGGGAGCGTGGCGGTTGCTCACTTCGTGACCGTGCCCAATGTCACCACCGGTCCCGTCGAAGATGCCACGCAGAAGAGCGTCAAGCTGACCGGCCACGTCGATCCCGACGCCGCCCACGGCGGCGGGCAGATCACAGAATGCTTCTTCGAATACGGCGAAACCACCGCATACGGCCACAAAGCGTCCTGCGAACCATCGACGCCGTATACGGGAGCCGAAGACGTCACCGCCCAAGTGACCGGCCTGACGTCTGAGACCACCCACCACTATCGGCTGGTAGCGGGTAATTCCAACGGCACTCATGCCGGCGAAGACCTCACCTTCAGCCTTCGCGCGGTGGCAGACCTCAGCACCGAAGCGGTCACCAATCCCGAATCATCCGCCGCCAAGCTCAATGGCTCCTTCGCGGGTAACGGCGAAGACACCCACTTTTACTTCCAATGGGGCGAGACCACAGAATACGGTAACGAAACCTCTCATCAGGACGCAGGATCTGAAGCGAAAATTCAAAACGTCTCCGAAACTATTTCAGGCCTCGAATCGGTTATGACCTACCACTTCCGTTTCGTCGCTGAAAACTCCACCGGGACGACCTACGGTGCCGATCAGAGCTTCACGACTCCGCCAAATGCCCCGGTGATCAGCGCTGAGTCGGCGATCGAAATCCACTCAGACAGCGCTCTGGTCCACTTCCAGGTCAACCCCGGGGGCGGCAAGACTGCCTACCACGTCGAATACGTCGAAGATAAAAAGTTCAAGGAAAGCGGTTTTGCCGAAGCCACCCAGAGCCCGAGCGCCGAAACCAAAGCTAGCAAGGAATCCGAAGAATTCAACGCCCACCTCAGCGCGCTCTCCCAGGCGACCACCTACCACTATCGCGTGGTGGCGACCAATGCCGATGATCCCAGCTCTCCTGTTCAGGGAGCCATCCGCACCTTCACAACTCTCCCCTTCATCCCCTCCGTCAACGATCAGTGCCCCAATGCCCACGTCCGCCAGCAGACCGGGGCAGAGCAGCTGCTTGACTGCCGCGCCTACGAGCTGGTCTCCGCCGCCAACACCGGCGGCTATGACGTCGAATCAAACGTCGTCCCGGGCCAAACTCCCTTCGCCGGGTACCCAGAAGCGCAAGGCAAGGTCCTCTACGGTGTCCACAACGGCGGCATCCCCGGGACCAACGACCCGACCAACAAAGGACTTGACCCATACGTCGCCACCCGCGGAGAAAATGGCTGGTCAACCGAATACGTGGGCATCCCGGCCAACGATCCAGAAGCCGCGTCCAGCGATCCGTACTCCTCGACCCCCACTGGCGCCGACGCGAGCCTTGAAACCTTCGCCTTCGGCGCCCCCGGCGGCTGCTCGCCGTGCTTTTCAGACGGCTCCACCGGGATTCCGGTCAGAAAGCCCAACGGCGAACTGATCCAGGGCATGGCTGGACCCGAAAACCCGGGTCCCTCGGCAACCGCAGACGGCCACATCGCCGCTCCCCTCTCAGCCAACGGAGAACACTTCATATTTGGCTCGGCCTCGCGCTTTGCCAGGGGCGGCAACGATCAAAACGGCAACGTCTCGATCTATGAGCGAAACCTGAAGACCGGGGAAACCCACGTCGTCTCAAATACCCCAAACGAAGGCGAAGACGGCCCCGAACCACTTCCCTGCGTGCAGGGCGAAGGCAAGTGCAACTCCGCCGAACACGATGAAAACGGGATCTCAGAGCTCGCCATCTCCTCTGACGGCTCCCACGTCCTCCTGGGCCAAAAGGTCTCCGAAGACTCCGAAGGGCACCCCTATTACCACCTCTACATGGACGTCAATGACGCGATCAGCTCGATCGACCTGACCCCCGAAGTAATCGCCAAGCAGGGTGGGGAAGGCTTCAAAGAAGGCGTTCTCTTCGCCGGCATGACCTCCGACGGCTCCAAGGTCTTCTTCACGACCAAAGACGCCCTGCACACCGCCACCAACCAAGACACCGACGAAAGCGCCGACCTCTACCTGGCCGAAGTCTCCGGGCAGAGTTCGACCCTGACCCGGATCTCCACAGGCAGCGAAGGCACCGGCAACACCGATACCTGTGATCCGGTCGCAAACTCTGCCCACGAACACTGGAACGTGCTCGGATCTGAAAAAAACTGCGGCGTCGTTGCGATCGGCGGCGGCGGGGGAGTGGCGACGGGAGACGGCACCGTCTACTTCCTTTCCCCCGAGAAGCTCGATGGCTCAGCCAACGGCGTCCAGAACGCTCCCAACCTCTACGTGGCGCACCCGAGCGATGGCTATGCGCCGCGGTTCGTGGCGACATTGGAGTCGGTCCTGACGGGCCCACAGCCGCCCGTAAAGGCACACACCCTGTTGCGTAAGTTCGGTTCTCTTTCTACTCCCAGCTTCGTAGCTGTGGATGAATCACCCGGAGGGGGAGGCGACGTTTACGTCGCAGATACCGCTACCAGCACGGTCTTCAAGTTCGGCCCGACCGGCAACCCAATCACGAACTGGGGAGAAGGTGGCCATCTGAAGGGGGACTCGACTGAACGCTTTGGTGCCTACATCGTTGGCATCGCTGTCGATTCGGCCGGCACCCTATATGTCATGAGCGGTCCGGGGGAAGAAGAAGACAACCACCTCTTCAAGTTCGAACAAGACGGCAACTTCATTGAAGAGTTCCCAACCCAGTTTCTGAACCTACCAGCGAGCATCGCTGTCGATAACGAAGGCAATATATACAAGATTCGCGGCAACGGCGACGCCGCCAAGCTCAATCCAAGCGGTGAAGCCATCAACGAAGAATTCGATGGCTGTGAATGCGGCACCGGCATCGCCATCGATCCGACCAGTCACGACGTCTACGTCGATCACGGGGCCGAAATTGCCCAGAGGGAACCTTTGGGCGCAATAGTTGGCTCTTTCGGCTCGGGCCTCCTCGGCAAAGCCACCGGGCTCGCGGTTAGCCCCGTCAGCCACGACGTCCTTGCCGATGAGGGCAATCAGGTGATCGAATTCGAACCATCGTCGGGCAACCAGGTTGGCGCCTCGATCGGCTCAGGGCTTCTGTCAGGGTCCCGAGGCCTCGCCGCTGACTCCGCGGGCGATCTCTACGTCACCAATGGCGGCGGCGGGAACGTCGCCGAGTTCGGCCCGCCCCGGCTTCCTCCAAGCCCCTCGATCGACAACCCGCTCGTCGTCGACTCCGTTAGCGCCCCCGAAACCCATCATTCCCAAGACTTCCAAGTCTCCCCCAACGGCGCCTACGCCGCCTTTCCCTCGACCCTCGCTCTCGGCGGCGGCGAAGAAGAAACAGCTGGCCACACCGTCCTCTACCGCTACGACGCCTCCTCCGCCGGACTCAACTGTGTCTCCTGTACCTCGACCGGTGCTCCCTCCGAAGGCGACTCGAGCATGGCGGAAGGCGGCCTCAGCCTGCTGAACGACGGCCGGGTGTTCTTCAACTCGACCGATCAGTTGGTGGCCGCCGACACCGACGCGAAGCAGGACATATACGAGTTTGCCGCACCGGGCGCCGGCAACTGCTCGAGCGAGAGCACGGCCTATGACAGGACCACGGGTGACTGCCTGGCGTTGATCTCGGCGGGAACGAGCGCCTTCGACTCAGGGCTTTTGACCGCGAGCTCAAACGGCAAAGACGCCTTCTTCTTCACCCGCGACTCCCTCGCCCCCCAGGACAAAAACGGCGACACGATGAAGATCTATGACGCGCGCGAAGGCGGTGGCTTCCCCTACATCGAGCCCGAACAGCAGTGTCAGGCATCGGATGAGTGCCACGGCGCCGCCAGTCCCGCCCCGGGGCCGGCCAACGTCGGCAGCACCACTCTTTCGCCAGGAAATGTGGCGCCGGTTTGCGGGAAGGGCTCAGCATCGAAGAATGGCATCTGTGCGCCTAAGCACAAACACAACCACAAAAAGCGCCACCACAGACGAACCAACAACAGCCGCGGAGGTGCCAAGTGAAGACCGGCGCGGTCAGCCTCGCGGCGACCCTGGCCCTCGCGATCGCGGCGACGCTAGCTCTTTCCTCCCCAGCGCTCGCCAGCGAGGGGATCGGCTCCTTTCAGACGACAATGTCGACAAGTCAGGCCGGCGGCCACCCCGACCTGACCACCGAATTCACCCTCGAACACCCGGGCGCCCCCGAGGGCGCCCAAAACGTCATCTTCGACGCTCCGACCGGGGTTTTCGGCAACCCCCGTGCGGCGACCGAATGCAGCGCTTCTGACTTCGCCCTCGACCAGTGCCCGGCAAACTCGCAGGTAGGTTTGATCACAATCCACGCCAACTATGAAGGCAACCCCGACTACCTTTTAGGCACGGCGCCGGTCTTCACCGTCGTCCCTCAAAACGGTGACACCGCCCGCTTCGCCTTTATCGTCCCCGTCCTCGACATCCCGATCGCGATCCCTGTCGCGGTGCGGACCGAGTCCGTCTCCGACTACGGCCTTCGCTTTACGGTCAAAGACATCAGTCAGCTGACCCCGCTGGCGAGCGCGAAGCTGATTTTCTGGGGCTTCCCCGCCGAAGAAGAACACAACGCGGAACGCTTTCCCAAAGGCACTCCGGGTAAACCTGCCGGTTGTCCAGAAGAAGAAGGCACTGCCTGCATCTCAACGCCGACGGTGGCATCAATCCCGCTCGAGCCGCTGACGGACAACCCGACCCTGTGCACGGGGCGCGAACTGAACAGCACCCTTTTGGTGCAGACCTACCAGGACCCCACCGAACTCTCTGAAGCCCACGCCGCATACCCGCCGATCGAAGGCTGCGAAAAAGAGAAATTCGAACCCTTCCTGCAGGCCTCCCCAACCACCACCGAGACAGATTCCGCCTCGGGGCTAAACGTCGAGCTCGCCGCTCCCCAGTTTGAGACCAAAGCCGTCTCACCCTCAGAGATCAGGGCCGCCACCGTCACCCTGCCCGGGGGCTTCACCGTCAACCCCGACGCCGCCGACGGTCAGACCGATTGCACCGAAGCCCAGGCAAACCTCGGCTCTGAGGGCCCAGCCGAATGCCCCGATAGCTCAAAGATCGGCACCTTCTCGATCGGCAGCCCCGCCCTGCCAGAACGCCTCCAGGGAGCCGTCTACATCGGTGAACCAAAGCCCGGCGATCAGTACCGCCTCTTTGAGATCGCCTCTGGCTTTGGGATAAACGCAAAGCTGATCGGATCGATCAAGCCAAACCCCCAAACCGGCCAGGTGCTGGCCGAATTCCCCAACCTTCCCCAGGCCCCCTTCGATGACTTCCAGCTTCACCTCTTCTCCGGTGAACGCGGCCTCCTCGCAACCCCTGATTTCTGCAGCGTCTACACCGTCGCCGCCACCTTTTACCCCTGGAACTCGGTCCTTGCAGAACAGACCTCTGAACAGCACTTCGGGCTTGAATCGGGGCCAAACGGAGCTTCCTGCCCCGCCCAGGTGCGGCCCTTTCACCCGACCCTGCTCGCCGGCACCTCAAACGCAAGCGCTGGAGCCTTCTCGGCCTTCACCCTGAAGCTGGAAAGAGAAGACGGCGATCAGTTCCTCGGTCACCTGAACTTCACGATGCCCCCCGGCCTAAGCGCCAACCTGCACGCCATCAGCTACTGCCCCGAGGCCCAGATCGCCGCCGCCGCGGCGAGCTCGGGCAAAGCCGAGCAAGCAGACCCGAGCTGTCCTGCCTCCTCAGAAATCGGCACCTCCAACGTCGCCGCAGGGCCCGGATCTCACCCCTTCCACGCCACCGGGCGGATCTACATGGCGGGACCCTTCGGGGGCGCCCCCCTATCCCTGGTTGCGATCACCCCGGCCCTGGCCGGGCCATATGACTACGGCACCGTCGTCGTCCGCGTCGCCCTTCACATCGACCCCACAGATGCCCACGTGATCGCCGATTCAGAAACCGTGCCGGAGATCATCGGCGGGGTGCCGATCAGGATGCGCTCGATCCAGGTCAATATCAACCGCCCCAACTTCATGATCAACCCGACCAACTGCGAACCCTCCGCGATCAGCTCCGAAGGGATCGGAGACCAGGGCAGCGCGGCCGCCTTCTCCTCTCCCTTCAACGCGGTCAACTGCTCCACCCTTGGCTTCACACCAAAGTTCTCGATCACCCAGCTCGGTGGTCACAAGGCCACCGCCCGCAGCAAGGACCCCTCCCTCTCAATCGAACTGAACACCACCCCCGGTGATGCCAACATCAAATCGATCGCCGTCACCCTGCCCAAAGCCTTTGAGATCGACCAGCGCCACCTCGGCAATATCTGCGACAGAGCCGAACTCGCCTCCGATCAGTGCGCCGGCAAAGCGGCAATTGGTGAAGCGATCACCGAAACCCCGCTCTTAGAAGCGCCCCTGAAGGGTCCCGTCTATGCGGTCTCTGGCTTTGGTGTCTTGCCCCACCTCGCCTTCATCCTCGCCGGCCAGGTCACCCTGATGCCGGAGGCTGAATCCTCCTCGGTGCAGGACGGCCGTCTGAAAACAGTCGTCCCGGTGATCCCCGATGCCCCGATCGGGCACTTTCGCTTCACCCTCTTCGGTGGCTCAAAGGGCTACCTCTCCAACACCGAGAGCCTCTGCTCCGCCCCGACCACAAGCAGGGTCCAATTCAGCGCCCAAAACGGCAAGAGCGTGACCCAGACGGTGGCGACCAAGGCGGCGTGCGGGGGGAAGGCCAAACGGCGCCATGGTCACTGAGTTTCATAGCGGCGAAGAAGTGGACTGACTCATGGGTGGTTCAACCAGAGTTCGGACGCCAGCAGACGTCCTCGCCTCCCTGCTCGCAGGTGCGCGTGAAGCCAGCTCGATTAGAGCCTAAGAATCTTCCCCTCAGGCACTGCCCCTGGCCTTGCTTGAGCAGACTGTCGTCGTCTCCTCCCTGGCAGACGGCGGCAAACGGCGCTTTCCAACCTTCCCCTGGCCGGGAGGCGCCACAGCAGTGCCCCGAAGCGGTCAGGCCCTGGAGATCTCTCTTCTCTGTCTCCACGGCTAACCGCGAAGGCGCAGTGGTCCCCGGGCGCCAAATGAGGTCCGTCCCAGCCTCGGCGTCCGGGGCCTCTGCAATGCGGCCATGGTAGTCACCATCTGAACAGATTGCGCTTGTTAACAAGACAGTCGTCTGCTGTCGTCATTTCCAATGCTTACCGCGAAGACACTCGCCTATCGGCGCTGCCGATAGGCCACTGTATCTCTGGCCCAACCTCCGACACATAACGTCTGGTGCGAACAGCTCTGAGTTCCCCGGTTCGTAGTCGTCTCCTATGGGCCGGCACAGGTTCAAATCGAAAGCCGACTGAAAACGAGTAGCGCGGCGCCGCTCTCCTCATCTGTTTCTACATCTCGGATGGAGTGGCCGATCGGCTTGCCTGAACCAGAGGGAGTCCACTCGGAATCCAGGGCGATGAGGTTCCATGGCTCACCCCTCGAGTCACCTGCGTCAATGTGGAGCGCCAGCGGATAGACGAGGTGGCGTCGACGATCGCCCGGCGCATCGAGCGCGAAATCCTGATGGGCGAAGCGGCTAAGGCCACGGCTGCGGTCATCAGCGTTGCTCCGCTGTTTCTTCCAAGCAGGATCTCACTCCCCGCCTGAGTCCCGTGCCGCGGCCGGGTCGCCAACGCCGCAGGATCGCACGCTGCGCGTGCATGGCGGCCGCATGGCAATCCGGCCCATCCCAGTTGGAGACGCATCTGAGCGACGGGCGCGAACCCTCGAGCGGCTGCTGGTAACGAAGGCAAATATCCTGCGCGCCCAGGCCCTCCGTAATGCTCGGAGTCCGGATGCGGCTGATGATGCATTCCAGGAGGGCTGCGTCGAATTCCTGCGCTACTACAACGGAGAGTCCGACGACCATGCAATCGCCTGGCTGATGCTTGCGATTAGGCACCGGGCGTGGACGGACGTTAGGCGCGATCGCGAACGGAAGGCCCGCGGCGAGTTCAGTCTCGGCGCAGCCGTTGGCTGCGATGCGGCGCTGCCGGACAGGACCTGCGAACGATTGGGACCCGCCGAATTCGTCGAGCGTGGGGAGGAGGCGAGCCGTTTCTTTGCCGCCCTCTTTCGGCTCCCGGCCGCCCAGCGCACCGCGCTGCTCCTCCTCGGGTTCGGCTACAGCTACGCCGAGATTATGGACCGCCATAGCTGGAGTTATCGCAAGGTCAGTCGTTGCCTTAGTGACGGTCGTGCCGCCCTTCGCGGCAGATGAAGGGGAGGATTGGGACTGCGATTTCTTGCGCCATCGACATTCCCCCTCGCTCTTGGCGCCGGGTATCCTCGTTTTCGATGCCTGCGCCAGCTTCCACGCGTCGATTGGCAGAAGCCGCCGATTCGGCCCGCGCCGCAGAGGCGCGCCGCAACGAGCGGGGGGTCGGCGAGGCTTGGCGCCGTTTCCGCCTGATCCGAGCGCCGATCGCGACCCCGAAGTGTTGCTCGCGGAGGGGATCGCGCTGAGCGACCAGGCGCTTGCCCTGGCTGCGTCCAACCGCCCCCAGCCGTGAGCGGCTTCGGCCGGATACTTGAAGGCCCCAACCGCAGCGGCGTCGGTATGTGCTGATCGGCGGCATTGCTCTCATTCGCCACGGAGTCGTGCGCGCGACCCGCGAGCCGGACGCCGTCTTCGATCCCGATCTGGAGAACGTCGAAAGATTTCGTTGTGTGATTGCCCAGTGGGGCGCGACCCGCCCGGATGGCTCTCCGCTCCCTGAGGGGGCCATCACCGGGGATCGCAATGTTCGCCTTGCCACGCCGCATGGTGAAATCGACCTGCTCAGCGAGCGTGCTGCGCCACTCAGTTTTGCCGAACTGCTCAGACGCTCCGATGCACGCCGTGTCGACGGCGTCCAGGCGCCGATCTGCTCGCTTGCCGACCTGGTTGCCCTCAAGCGCTTTTCCGCTGGCGAACGGGACTTGGTCGACCTGAGCGATCTGGAAGCTGCCCACGGGGAACTGCACGACAGCCGCGGTACCCCCGAGGTCTGAAGCACATTTCCAGCGCGCCGGTGAAGTGGAAGTGTCCCCAAAGTCGCCACTTCACCGTCTCATCGGTGTTCAAACCTAGACTCAATCCTTCCGATCCCCGGAAGCGCCAAGGAGGCAGCGATGAGCAGACCAAAGCTGGAGCGGCCCGCACCGGGCCCCAATCAAAGACCTCGACGAAGTAGCGGATAATGGAACTTGGACTGCTTCGGAAACTGAGGACGCCAATTGCGGGTCGGGCGAACGGCTGCTCAGCGGTGGCATCACCTTCACCAATCCCGGCAACCGTGAAGTCGGGGTGCTTGAGGAGCTGCCGATCAGTAATCCAACCGGCGACGGCGTCATCGGCCGGATCACCACCAACTCCGGTGGCACCGCCGCAGCCGAAGTCGCGGAGCATGTCCCGCCTGTCGTGGAACTTCGACGGCGACCCCAATCTGACGATCACACAGTAACGGTCTCGCGCACCTCCCCGACAGCTGGGCTGGGTAGAGAATGAGCACTGACCTCCCGCTCTACCGCGACGGCGAGCTTGCCGAGGTCGCGGTAGCCGATCACCCGTCGGAACTGGCGCTCGGCCTCGAGCATCCCGGCGGCGGTCCAGCGCAGCGCCATCTCCCCGTCACGCCAGCGCTTGACGTTGCGCGAGCTGCGCCTCACGCACTCGATCATCGACTCGCAGGGGTTGCTTGACTCCAGCGTCTGCTTCAACTTGCCCCCGATTCCCAGGCGGGTCACGGTGAGCGTCTCGGCCATGCCCTCGCGCAGTGAGGCGGCGGCGCCGGGGTGGACGCGCTCCAGCTCGGTGGCGAGCTCCTCCAGGCGCTCCAGGGCGAGGGCATGGTCGCTGAGCGCCCAGGCCTCGCGCAGCCTTCCTCTCACCCGCCCGCGCTCGCGCTCGGGCAGGTGCTCGACCACGTTTCGCTCCTTGTGACGAACGCAGCGCTGCACCGGCGTCCTCACCCCGAGCACGTCGCGCACCGCCTTGTGGAGCGCCTTGGCGCCGTCGAGCACCACCAGCACGCCCTGCTCGGTGTCAAGGCCGCGATCGACGAGGTCGCTGAGCAGGGCACTGACCACGGTCGAGTTCTCCGTCGATCCCTCCCAGAGCCCCAGCGCTACCTTGACGCCCTCGGTGCTGATTCCCAGGGCGACGACGTTGGTGCGGCCCTTGATCTCCAGGCCATCGACCATCAGCGCCGCCAGGCGGACGTCGTCCAAACGGCGAGCCATCAGCTCCTGGAGGTTCTCGCGGGTGCGGGCGACGAAGCCGCGGCTGACCGCCGAGCGCGAGGTCGAGCTCGAGGCGGCCTCGAGCTCTTCTCCGACCGGCTCCCGGGTGCGCTCAAAGCGCCGCGTGGAGACGCCGGCGAGCATCTGCTCGAGCACCACCTGGGTGAGCGGGTCGCGGTCGGCGAAGTGCCCGTAGGTGGCGAGCTCCACCTCCTCGGCGCCGTCGGCGCTTCGGACCCGGGGGCGCTTGACGGTGACCCTGCGGCCGCCGAGCGTGACCGGGCCTTGATCGTGGCCGTGGCGCACGGCGCTTCGCTTCGGGTTATGACGGCCCTTCGGGCCGACCACCTGATCGACCTCGGCCTCCATCAGCTCGCCCAGGACACTGAGGCCGACCCCGACGCTGAGCGCCAGCAGTCCCTCCTTGGCCTGCCCAGCGAGCTCTCCTAGTGCCTCTCGAACCTGCTCTGGCAGGTTCTCGAAGCTCTCTTCCTTGGCCGCGACCGCGGCCTTCGTTACGGTTCTCATTGGCGGTTCCTCCTGTCTCGTAGTGGACTTCGACACCCCGCACGCTCCCAACGGGAGCGGAAGGGGCGGGAGGGACCGCCGTCTCAAGTTCTACGGGCTACGGGACATGCTCAAGTCGCGGCGATCTGCCTCAAATAGAGCCTTGGCATCATGCCCCGAATAAGCAGCTTCTACGGGATCGTGATCGCGATGTATTTCGACGACCACGGCTACCCGCATTTCCATGCGCGCCATGCGGAGGGTGGAGCCAAGGTACGGATCGACAATCTTGAGGTCATCGACAGCGATCTCGGCCGCCGCCAGTTGCGCTTTGTGCTGGCTTGGGCCGAGCTTCACCAGGCAGAGCTCGAAGAGAACTGGCGCCGAGCTCGCGCAGGTGAGACACTTCAGGAGATCGAGCCACTGCAATGACTGGACTCACGCCCGACATAACCATCGCGAAAGTCGTACGGCACGGCGTGCTCAAACTCACCTTTGCCGACGGGCTCAGCGGAGAGGTCGCCGTGCTCGATCGTATGCACGGGCCTGTCTTCGACTACGTCCGTACACCGGAGGGATTCGCGCAGGTTGCAGTGGACCCTGAAACCGGCACCGTGGTTTGGCCGGGTGGTGCCGACTTGGCGCCGGACACGCTCTATGAGCGCGTTCGTACTGGCGTATGGCCAAGTCCCGCCACGGTGGCCTGAAGGTCTCCTTTCTCGCTGGATCGATCGGGATGTCAGAGACGAGTCGTCGGAGTCCGGTTCAGCCCCTCACACGCACCTTCGCCGCCGGGCTCGCGCCTTCCACCCAGGGGTACCCCGCCTGCGTCGGCACCAGCGCCCGGAATCGATACGTCGTTGTCCTGGTCGTCGCAAAGAACCTGTAGCTGCTGTTGAACGATCCCTGGGCGCCGGTTGTTGTCTGGCGGAAGGTAATCCATCGTTTCGATCCAGGCACGTTTGCCTGCAGGACGACGACGCGCCCGACCGGATTGGGTCCCGGCACCTGTCCCCAGAGGTGGACGCGGTGATGGTCCGTGAGTTTCTGTGGTGCCAGCTTCAGGGTCGGTTCGGCGCGGGAGTAATAGCGGACCTGGCGGGCAACCTGGGAATCCTTGTGGCGGTAACCGATGATCACATTGCGATCCGGTCCCGCCGGCACCTTGTAGGCGTAGTTGCCGTTGGCATCGGTCTTCACCGTGCCAACTGGCAATGCACTGGGTTCAACGCCCGTGCGTCTGCATCTTCACGCAGAGCGTCGCGCCGGCCACCGGGTCGCCGGCGTTGTCGGCGAGCTGGCCGGTCACTTCAGCCCCCTTGCCGTAGGGAACGGTGACCGTTTCGGCATTTGATTCAGCGAACTGCGCGCTCAGCCCTTCGCCTCCGCTCACCGAAGATTCGGCGCAGGAGTCATCGACGTTGACTGTCTTTACCGCCGAGCAGGTCGTGTTTGGTTCCCCGAGCGTCGCGAAGTCCGAAGCACAGACCTGGACAGAGTTTGAGCCGTTGTGAAACGGATAGGTTTCGGTGCTCAGGTTCCAGCTGGCGTTTACTTCGGTCGGACAGGGGACGATCGCAGCCGCCACCGTTCCTTGGACGCTTGCGTTGTTGGTCTGTGCCACGTCGCAGTTGGAAACTTTCGGCTGCGCTGCTGGCAGCCCGTTGACGTCGACCGAGACGTTGCTGATGCCCCCTCCCACATCATGGGCTTCTGTGCTCAGGGTCCCGTGGCCTCGAATTACCCCCCCGGCGAGGAGTGAGCCTTCGAAGCCTTTGAGCGTTGGCGGCACCGGATCTACCTCGATCGTCGCGAAATAATGGGCGTAGATCAGGGCGCCGGGCTGGCAGTGTTCTTCGCATTCGAGCTCCACATCGAAGTTTCTGAAATTCGGCGTCAGGCGAAAGATGCGATTTTCCTCAGAGCATTTGGTTGGAGGCCAACCAGGGCTGAGAATGTAGGCGCGGGTGGCTCCGGAATAGCAAGATGCCGCGGAGATCGCGGTCGATTCCATCGTCCCGCCGGGTGGCGGTTCGATCGGCAGCGCCCAGGTCGCATTACCGCCGGGTCCGATTTCACCGAGCAGATGATCGCGAGCGAGCCGCCTGGCTCTTCGCAGTTGTCGACGCCCTCCCAGGGTTGGCCGGGGTTTTGCGCGTACCTGACGCCAGTCACCCCACCTCCTGGAAGCGAGGGATTTCACATCTCAAAGACGTAGCGCGCCGGCCCGGCGCTCGCGGTCGCTGGGATCAGAGCCGACCCCACGACCGCGATCGCCAGGGCGGCGAGCCAGGGCCGCTGAGTAGCGATACGCCAGCCGCGACCGGCTCCGCTGCCATCATCTCGTTGCCAATTCTTTGAGCGCATTTCGCTGTCTCCCACAATGTATGGCCATGCACTCTGAGCGCATAGCTTGGCTGCTGAGTGGCTCGATCAGTGCCCGATGAGTACCGCGGCGGTCGAGTCCGTCCTGACAACAGCAACTGCGAGGAGGTGGCCGAGCTAGTCGGCGCGATGTGGAGTCGGTGATTTAAGCCCCAAAAGCGTCCGCAGTAGACCGGAACGCACTGCACGGTCGACGTCAGGGTGACGGCGTTCAACGTCCTCGCAGTGCGACTGGCAGAGGAACTCTCCGAGGGCGACTCGGTAGCGAGCAGCGGCCACCTTCGCTCTGAACGGTGGCCTGGTTCACGTCGGCTCTATATCCACTCGGTGATCGCCCGTGACGTGCAATTGACCGGCTCGCAAGTCGCTGAGGGCTCGCAGTGAGCGCGGTCGGTCGCGGTGAGCTGCAGAGAGATCGGGTTGGTTTCGGTTCTACTCTCCACCCTCCGGCCTTCGTAGGCTCATGGCGCGGTCGTTTGGCCACCAAGCTGGTGCGTAGCAGATTTGCTACATTGGGCCAATGAAGCGCATACCCCAACGAGAGCTTCGCAATGATGTCTCCACCGTTCTACGGCGCGTGATGGCGGGCGAACGGCTGCGCGTCACCGTCTCGGGGTATGACGTTGCTGATCTCATACCGATCGAGGACTCGCCGTCCTGGACTGCCGGCTCGCGAGCGCAGGAGCTGATCATGGGGGCCCAAGCCGATGCTGGTCTGGCAGCTGAGCTCGACCAAGCGTTCCCGGACATGACGGACCAGCTTTAAGGCGATCGAGCGGTTTGCCGTGCAAGCGGTTCTAGATACCTCGGTCTTCATTGCGCGCGAGCAGGCGCGACCGCTCGGCACTCTTCCCGACGAGGTTGCCGTCAGCGTGGTCACCCTCTCCGAGCTTCGCCACGGCGTCCTCGCCGCCAGCGGTCACGAGCAGATGGCGCGTCGTCTCAGTACTTTGGAGGTTGCGAGGCGGATCGCTGCGCCCTTGGTAATAGATGAGGCTGTCGGGGACGAACTGGCGCGCCTGCGCATGGGACTGAAGTCGATCGGCAAAGCGATGAAGGTAATGGACACTTGGATCGCCGCCACCGCAATTGCTCACGGTGCGGCGGTTTGCACTCAAGATGCGGACTTCGACGCGGCTGCACAAGCAGGACTACTCGAGGTCACGCGGGTGTAGTTAGCGCGGGACCCCTTCGCTCTGAATGCTCGCCCGGTTCGCCCGAGCTCTCAATTGCATGGTGATCGCCCGTGACGTCCAGTTGGCTGGTTCCGAAGCTGCTGAGGTCTCGCAATGAGCACGGTCGCAGCTCGCAGCCGATTCAGCGATTCCCCCTGACCTCCCTTCCCACCGCGAATTACCTTCACGCATCGGGTGCGCCGGGTAACTGGCGCGGCGCAATTTTCGGCTACAACCACGCCGATTGGTATGTGGAAGAGGTACTTCAGATTTCCTCGAGCTTCGGAGCGGGGAGGTGTGTACGGCTATGTCGACCCACCTCGGCGGAGTCCCGACCGAATCGCTGGCGCGGATCCAATATGTCGCCCGTTGGATCGAAGATCAGCGAATCCACTATTGCTGGGGTGGGGGGCACGCGGCCAAGGCCGGCCCCACGACTGCTAACTACTGTTAGAGCGCCGCCGGACATCAGGTCTTCGGCGCCCCCGAAAAGGGCCTCGACTGCTCCGGTGCGGTGCGCTGGCTGTTGGTTCTCTCCGGGTATAAGGATCCTGGACCGTTGGTCTCCGGAGATTTCGCCAACGCATATCCCTCGGGCCGCGGAAAGCCCGTGACGATCTGGTCCAACGTCGATTACGTTTTCGTCGAAATCGACGGCCGCGACTGGGGCACCTCGGACTCCAACTTCGCCCACGGTCCGGGCTTCGGCCTTCAATCAAAGGCAGGGTTTGTGGGAAGCCATCCGCCGGGGCTGTGAGACATATGCACCAACTTCTCGTTGGTGTTTTTGTTTGCGCAGGGCATCTCGCGGTCCTCAGCCTCAGTCGCGAAGCGTTCGTCTAAGGTTGGATCGGGTATGCGCCAATTCAACGGAGGTCAGGTCGAGATTGCGGAGTTCACCGAAGTCACCGAGCCAGCTCGATGAGTAACCGAAGGGGTTCGTCGAGCTCGCTGAGAGTCCGCTCAGGCGGGTGTCGCCCGGCCCGAACCCGCGTTTCGGCGGCGCGGTCGGCTATCTCGTCGTCGACTCCGGTCCTCGCGTCGTGCTCGAAAAAGCCAAGGGCCGCAAACTACGTCGTCGTCCGTGGCCGTGTTCCCTCGCGGACGAGCCGCTCTACGTCGGCCTTGGCTGAGCAAAGCCCTTCCCTTGACTCTTCCCCTACCGGGAGACCCTCAGCACACCCGGGTCGATCAGCCGGTGGTTCTTCACACACCTTGCTTTACGTATCCTGGAGTGTATGCGAACGAACATTGAGATCGACGATGAGGTGATGAACGAAGCCCAGCGGCTGATCGGCGCCCGGACCAAGCGGGAAACAGTTGACACGGCGTTGCATGAGCTGGTGGCTCGGCATCGCCGCATCGGCGTACTGGACCTCCGCGGACGCATCCGTTGGGAGGGTGATCTCGACAGGAGCCGGCGCGGTCGCTAATCACAGCCCTTGTTGCCGATGATTGTCGTGGACACCAGCGTCTGGATCGACGTTCTCAACGAAAACGATTTTCCTCAGGCGATGCACGCGTTCAGTTGATCGAGGGCGGTGAGCCGGTCGCGCTACTGACGTGATTCTCACTGAGATTCTGCAGGGCCCTCGAAGCGAGGAGGAGGCCCGCTTTGTGGAGGATCGCCTGCGTGCCTCGCCGGGTGTTGCGGCTCGATGGCTTGAAAGACCTTGTTCTAGCTGCCGAAGGGTCGTTGCGATTTCCTCCGCGAGGTCGAGGAGCTTGTCTGGCTGGCCGATCGGAATGGTTTGCAGCTGCTTTTGGGAGCAACGGTCGATATCTTGGGTCGGGCTGTTGGGTCAGATCTCTGCGCTGATTGCGCTCGATTGCCCAACACCGCCGCTTTAGCGTTAGGCTCAGCCAGGCAAGGGGTGGGGCCTGGCTGGTTGGATCAAAATGCTCCATGAACAGGACCAAGGCGTCCTGGACGGCATCCTCGGCTAGTTCAGGGCTGCCGCAGTTCCGCTTGGCGATTGCGAGCAGGCGCGAGCGATGCGCGATGTAGATCTGCTCGGCGAGCTCCTCAGTACTGCGATGTTTGGCCCGAGATCGGGCAGGAACTGTTGTGGGCACCTGGTGCCTCCCTTCGCCGCTGACTTGACGAGGGCCGCGATGCGTCGGTTAGGCGATCCCGGAACCCGAAGGGCCGACAGGAGCTCCCTGCGCAGGGAGCTTGTAGGGATCGCCGCCGACGCGATAATTCGCGGTCTGAGGAGGCAGCGACGCGAGTGGGCTTGGCAGGTCCCGGCTGAAGCTAGCGATCGGCGGCCGGAGTTGGCCCGCCCGGGCGCACAGGACTCGCATCCTGGCACGCAGGCGTGCTTTGCCTCGTCCATGCACACCCGGACGAACCCGATCAACACGAAACGCTCAAGGGCCGACCGACCACCCCGCCTGACTGACTGCGGGGCCGAGCTGGGCACAGAGCACACCGAGGTGCTGCGGCTGCTCTCCGAACAGGTGGCGATATCGCTCGACCAGCTCGCGCGATTCCTGGATCGACCCTGGAGCGCGCGGTGGCGCTGGTGCAGGCCCTCGAGGACGCTGGCTGCCTCCGCCATCGCCGATTCCTGGTCAGGGACATGCCCTGGTTCTGGCTGAATGCACGCGGCGCCCGGCTTGCAAGCACCGGGTTTGGTGCTGCCGCGCCCGGCGTGGGAATGCTTGCCCATAGGCGCGCGATCAACGAGGTTCGTCTTTACCTCGGCGAGCGGGCACCCGAGTGGCGCTGGGTCTGTGAACGAGCGGTCTTCCGTCAGCGCGACCCCGAGGATCACCTTCCCGACGCGGTCTTTGAGATCGGCAGCGAGCGCCATGCGATCGAGGCAACCGTAACGGTGGCGTCAACGACCAGGTCAACGTCGGCCGCATCGTGCCTCGTGCAACAGAGCCACCCAATTTGGTTGCGGCGTCCCATCATCAAACGTCTCCCAGGAAGCCGGCAGACCCACCATCTCGCCTTCACCCTCGTGCTCGTCCGCCACCACGATTCGCGCTCTTGGAACCTGTGGAGCTGGCAGCGCATCGATCTCACGATGTAGCTGCTCACGCGTCGTCACCATTCCGAGTCTAGCCCGGGGTCGCGTTCAGCGACGGAAGCGAAAGCTTTTTGGCTGGGTTGCCTTCGTGCCTGTTGGCGACCGCAACTCGGTTGCGCCGGGTCGGGTCGTTTCAGGCTTCGGGCAGGTTTGCAAGATCGGCGTGATCTTGAGCTCGCCCGGCTGCCTCCTTCATCTCCCGCAGTCGACCGAGCGAACACACGTGCACCGGGACGCCAAGCAGGTTACTTTCAACTGCATCCTTAGTGAGCTGGGAGTAGCTGGATACTCCGCTTGCTCGCTGTACGATGTCGAGTTCGCCGAACTTGGTCATCGCAGTGAAGTTGCCCCCGCGACTTATTGCCATTGCGTCGGTCGCAGGGTCAAACGATCGTTCTTTGACAGTCGGAAGTGTGGAATCCAGCTCAGCGAGTGCCTTGACGAGCCGTTCCAGGTTCAGTGGGTCGGGGTCAGGAACGAGGCCCAGGTCCTCAGTCCCGCGAACGTAACCGTGGGCAGCGACCGCTACACCCCCGATCACGACGAAGCGCACCCTCTGATCGCGAAGTGCGGAAAGGAGCGAGGGAAGGTCGAACCCACTCAACGCTTTAGTGCCGCCCCCTTGATGGCGCTCATCTGTTTGCAAAGCGTGTAGGCGAGCAAGTCGCTTGCTCATCGGGGCACCTCGGTCAGCCTCAATGCGAACTGATCGCGCTCGCCGGAGATCGTCGACCGCACCAAGACCGAGGCCGACCGTCTCGTGCCCGTCCTGGCGGCCTTACTGGGCGACCTCGATGTCCTGCGTGAGCTTAGTGGCGACGGCCCCGACGATTTCGTCTTCAGACTCCGGCGGGGGGCATTGGGCAGAGACCGATTGGCGCAACTTTCGCTCCCGCCATTTCGTCCCCGCCCTGAATCGGGTCGAAGCCGGCTGGGCGCAGTGGCGGGAGCGGCTCGCCTCCCGAGTCTGAGCGGCTGGGCCCAGGCCGTCCTGATCGCGTTCTCTGGCGGCCGAATGTGCTGCCTCACCGTCTAAGATCGCTGAGTGATAAAGGAGACCGAGCAGGGCTTCATAGGACGCGAACGGCTAAGCAGGGCTTCATGGGAAGTGAAGGGCCCTATTTTTACTTTTGCGTCCCATCTGAGTCCCATGGCGCCCATACGACTCCAGCCATCGCATATTTTTGGCTCTAGTAAGCCGTTTTGCCCGGATAGCTCAGTTGGTAGAGCACTTCCATGGTAAGGAAGGGGTCACGAGTTCGAGTCTCGTTCCGGGCTTCGCGTTACAGGCCGTGTCGAACACGTTGGGAAGTAGCCACGGCATCGGCGGGCCGAACCGAGGCCGAACGCCGTCTTTCTTGCCGCGCTGCTTCGATTGCCTCCGCAGTTGGTTCCGAGGGCTTGCCGCGCATACCGTGGACTCACGGAGCAATGCCGGGCAGGCCGTAATACAGCTTCTACCGGAGTAACTCGCGCAACGAGACAGGGCGCGGTTTTAGCGCCATCCCCGCCCTCAGATGACTGATTCCACGGGAATCTCCGTGGGTAAGGGGTTTTAGGCAGAGAGGCCGAAGTCGACGGTGCTGAAGCAACCGTCGACCGAAAGGCTACGATGCACGCCGACCTCGACACTCTCTGCACTGCGGTTTATTGCACGGCGGTCGATCTCCTGCCCGAGAAGCCCGGAATTGCCCGTCGTCGCGTCGCCGACGCCGAGCTAGCAACCCTCTGCGTCGCCCAGGCGAACCCAAGCAGCCGGGATTTCACAAGCGCAGAGCCCGCCTGAGCGAGACGATCGAGTGGCTGATCGGCGTCTTCGCTGCGCAGAGCCCCGGCTATTACGACGACCTCTTTCTGATCGACTCCACCCCGCTGGAGTGCGCCCGCTCGGTTGAGACGACGCGTAGATCGGCGCATGCGGTGGCCGCCGATTATGGCTACTGGGCCTCGCATTCCCGCTTCTTTTGGGGCTTTCGCCTGCACTGCGTGTTCGCTCCCGACGGCACACCTCGGGCCTTCACCCTCGCCTCTCCCAAGCGCGACGAGCGCGAGGTTGGAGTCGAGTTGCTAAACCGCGCAAACAGGGCTGGTGGGGAGACCCTGATCGGCGCAAGGGCTACGCCGGCCGCGAGTTCCTCGCATCGGTGCAGAAGCTGGGCGCCCAGATCGTGCGCCCCGCGCGCAAAGACGAGCCTGACAGTGGCATTCACCTTGCTCCGATCCGTCAGCGGATCGAGTCAATCTTTTGGACCTGCAAGGACATCCTCACCCTTGAGCGCCACGGCGCCCGCACCCTTGCAAACCTGCGGGTTCGCATCGCCCAGCGCTTTCTGGCGCTGGCCGCATGCATCACGCTCAACTACCAGCTCGGGCGTCCGAGCCGCTCCTTAGTCGACTACATCGCCTGAGCGGCGTGGAATCAGTCATCTGAGCAGTCTTGCCCGGAGTCCGCTCGTGGCGATGTTGAAGGGTGACGACGTGGGGTCGTGCCAAGGCAGGAACCGGTAGACGCTCGAAACCTCGGGTCGAAGCGTCAACCGCAGGTTGACAAGCTTCAGCATGTTCGGGCGATGAGCCGACCGGCCGCCTCCACTTGCCCGTGCTCGAAGGCGGGGGTCATCCTCGCGATCTCCTCGCTGCCGATTCCGGCGGCTGCCGCCGTCAGGCGCCAGCGGACTCGGGCACCCTCGACCGCCTTGAGGATCGTCATGGCCTCCGTTTCCTCGAGTCGGAAGTGGGGGGCGACCTGCAGGAGGTTCTGAATCGAGGCGGTTGGATCGTCGAAGTCGATCGCGGTGGCCAGGTACCTCGGCCCGGTCACCGGATCGGGGTTGATGTCGAAGGCGGGAGAGAGCGACCAGCCGGCGCTGCTCGCCCGCAGGAAGCCGTGGTTTCGCAGGTGATCGTCGGTGTTGCTGATCAGGATCGAGAAGGCGATCCGCCGCCACAGCTCGACCAGGTCGGTCGCCGCATTCGGGGACTGGCGTTCGATTGCGTCGGCGATTTCCAGGTAGGAACCCTGGTCGCCGTCGCTTGCTTCCAGCATGGTCATCGCGCTGATGTAGCCGATCCGAACATCGCCAGCGCGGTCGAAGCGATCGACGATCAGCACCGAGCGCCCGTCGATGCGGTGGAGAGAGAACTCCGGAACGTCGATCCCTGCCTCGGCCGCGATGGTCAGCGCCACCGACTCCCAGGCCACCACGTCCCATTCGTCTTTGGCCTCGCTCGGGAACTTCGCGATCGCGATCCGTCCGCTCGGGGCGCGGACGTGCGCCTTGGGGCGTGCGCCGCCGAGAGAGCTACCGGCATGAAGGAGGGCCTCCAGCTCGGGTTCGTCGACCTCGTCTCGTTCCAGGCGCTCGGCGACGTTCAGCAGTCGGGGCAGCTCGACCAGGTCGGGAACGCCCTCAGGCTCGACTGCCAAGTAGATGCCGCTGTCGGGGTCGCGGAAGCGAAGCGCGCCTTGGCGCAGGTCATCCCTTACTCCCAGCAGAAAATCGATCTCGCCGATGCTCCGCTCGCTACGACCCTTAGCCTCGGCCCGCCTCCGCTCGCTGCGCTGGATCAGCGGCCGGCCCCACCGGTCGGGCGCGCAGTCCGAGAAGGCTGCGAAGATCGCCTGTCCCTGGGCGGTCTGCTGGGGCCCTCCCAGGAGGGGCAGCCTCGGGTCGATCTCGTAGGCCCCTCGGCGGGCGAGGTAGCTCTCCTCGTAACTGAACGTCGCCGACTCTCGGCCACGGCTGCGGTGCGCCCAGAGCCTGCCGGCCAGGACGTCCTCGCGGGCGATCGAGACCACCACTTCGACCCCGGCGGGCACGACTCAGCCACCCATGCGCCTGGGCCGCACGCGTTTCGGCAGCTCTTCGTCGGAGCGCATCCGACCGACGTCGCTGCGATGGGGATCGAATGCCTTCGCCAGGGTGTCGAGCAGACCGAGGGCGCGTAGAACACGCAGCAGGGTCTCCAGGCCTACGCCGCCGGCGCCGCTCTCGAGGCGCGTCAGTGTGTCGCGCGAGACTCCCGCGCGATCGGCGAGCTGGGCCTGGGTCAGCCCGCGCAGCTTGCGCCAGGTGACCAGATCGTCGGCCAGCTCCCGCATCGAGCGGGCGACCGCCGGCGGTGGAGTATTCCCAGCTGTGTCTTTATAACGCGGCATATATCAGGCATTATCCGCTTTAATGCCCGAAAATCAAGGCATAATATGAGATAGCCCTACTCTTTGTGTGCATTTCTGGAGCAGGGAGCATGCTCGGGGCTGCTGATCGTCGACAACAAGCAGGGCTAGCAAGATCAGTCTAGGCCGGAACCCCAACGAGGCAAGCCTTTTCCGCTCCGAACACTCACCGAACAGCAGGGTGAGAATTCCGTCCATTGGAGTCCAAGTAATACGCCGTGTGGGGATCGAAATTTGGCTCTAGAGCCCGGTCCGGGTGGCCTGGCTTGGGCTGCCTTACCGCCTCCGGAACCATGGTAAAGAACGGGTCACGAGTTCGAGTCTCGTTCCGGGCTTCCCAAGACCACTACAAGTCAGCCTCTCTTCCGGACCGATCCATGCGCCGGCAACGCGCGTGTCTGGCTCATTTTCGGGTCTCAGCTGTAGGGCTCGCGACGATGATTGGCTTCTACTACGCGGCCTGGTTACCGCGAGAGGTGTGCACCTGACCCAGGCTCCCTTATATAGGCTCGCTGAATGGACTTTGCCGTAAGCGACGAGCAAGCGGATTTCGTTGATTCACTCCGGGACTTCTGTTCCCGCGAGTGCGGGACCCGGGAGCAGCGCGACCGACTCACCGATTCCGGCCGTGAGCACCACAGCTTCGAGATCTACAAGAAGATGGCCGAGCTTGGTTGGCTTGGCATCACGATCCCAGAAGAGTACGGGGGGTCTGGAGGGGCGATGCTGGACGCCTGCATCTTCATGGAGGAGACCGCCCGCGGACTCGCTCCAATTGGCGGTTATTCGACGACTCTGATCGTCGCCGGCGCAACTGGGCGCTTCGGCAATGAGCAGCAAAAGAGCGAGATCCTCGGGGGAATCGCAGGGGGCGCCGTCGAGGCAATCGCGATGACAGAGCCCGAAGCGGGGTCCGATGTCGGTTCGCTCAGTACCTTCGCCGAGCGCGAAGGCGATGGATTTCTACTGAACGGGCAAAAGGTTTTCTGCTCCAACGCCCACATCGCAGATCACGTCTTGATCGTCTGTCGCACCACTCGCGGCCTCTCAAAGCATGAGGGGCTCTCGATGATCTGGGTACCGCGCGATGCCGAGGGCATGGAGGTGGTACCGATCGACACGATGGGTGGTCGCGAGACAAACCATCTCTACCTCACGGACTGCTTCGCGCCCTCTAGCGCCGTGTTGGGCGAGGTCGATCAGGGCTGGACCCAGTTGATGGCGGGGCTCAATGTCGAGCGCCTCATCCTCGCGGCAACGATGCTTGGAATCGCTCAGCGCGTGTTTGACGACATTCTCGCCTACGTCAAGGAACGCGAGCAATTTGGCCGCCCGATCGGCTCGTTTCAGTCGCTCCAACACCGCCTCGCAGACATGGCCACAGAGCTCGAGGCCGCCCGCCTGATGACGCGCTGGGTTGCCAGCTTGACCGATCAGGATCCCAATCGAATGCTTCCCCGCGAGGCCTCGATGGTGAAGCTCTACGTCACCGAGCTGGCCAAGCGGGCCGCCCTTGATGGCATGCAGATGATGGGCGGCTACGGCTATTCCTGCGAGTACGACATGGAGCGATTGGTTCGCACCGCGCTCGTTTCGACCATCTACGGGGGCACTTCTGAGATCCAACGCAACATCATCGCCAAGACGCTCGGACTCTGAGCATCCCCACGATGCTCAGTCCCGCTATCCTTCGGCTCAGCCTCGTGCCTCGGCCCGGGGTTTTCCTTTGTAACGGCCGTCCGTACCAAATGAGGAGACATGGCTCGCGGAGATGTCCGCATCGCGGTAACGCTGGCTTGCGAGGAATGCAAGCGACGCAACTATCAAACGAACAAGTCCCGGCGCAACTCGCCGGATCGTGTCGAGCTGCGCAAGTTCTGCCGCTGGTGCGGTCACCACACCCCGCACAAGGAGACCCGGTAGCCGGCAATGGCCAAGACCCGCGCACAGCGCAAGGCCGAGCGTCGCGCTCGCGAAGCGCAGGAAAAGAAGCGCTCCGATTCCGATCCGCTGAGCCGAGAGACCCGGGCCCAGCACGATACCCAGGTCCCGGTCTCGGGCGACATCGCCGAGATCGAAGCGATGGAGGCGGGGATGGCCGCTGGCGCTCCCGAGGCCGAGCTCGAAACGCCGGACGCGCCGAAGCCCTCTCGTTCGGAGCGCCGAGCCGAGGAGAAACGCCGCAAGGAAGCCGAGAAAAAACGTCGCGGCGACCAGAAGCGCCAGGAGCGCGAGCAGCTTGCGCGCAAACAGAAACAGGTCTCCGCGGAGCGCCAGCGCGGAGGCGTGATTGGATTTTTGGTCTCCTGCTGGGCCGAGCTGAAGAAAGTCCAGTGGCCAGATCGCGAGACGCTAATTCAGGCAACCGCGGTCACCGTCATCTTCGTCGCCGTAGCGGCCGCCTATCTTGGCGTCCTCGACGAGCTCTTTGAATTCCTGATCAAGCGGATCCTGTAGCAGCGGGCTCCCCGAACAAAGGCTTCCAGATGTATCGCTGGTACGTGATTAACACTTACTCCGGGCACGAGAACAAGGTCAAGCACAACCTTGAGCACCGGGTTCAGACGATGAGTCAAAACCGCAACGTGCGCCAGGTCGTCGTTCCTACAGAGCAGGTCTCCGAGATGAAGGAAGGCCAGAAAGTTCAGACCGAGAAACGGACGATGCCCGGCTACGTTCTGATCAACATGGAGATGACCGACGATGCCTGGGGCCTGGTCAAGAACACCCCCGGTGTCACCGGCTTTGTCGGCTCTCGCAACAAGCCTGTTCCGCTCTCCAAACCCGAGGTCGACCGGCTCTTGCATCGAGAGACTGCGGAGCGCCCCCGCACACAGGCGCAGTTTGCAATTGGCGAATCGGTCAAAGTCATCTCCGGCCCGCTCTCAGACTTCTCGGGGGAGATCGCCGAGATCAACGAGGACGCCGCCAAACTCAAGGTGCTGGTCTCAATCTTCGGTCGCGAGACGCCGGTTGAGGTTGGCTATGACCAGGTAAAGAAGATCTAGCCGGATATTGTCCGCAGGCGCTCATGGCAAGAAAAGTCCTCACTCTGATCAAGCTGCAGATCCAGGCCAGCAACGCCAACCCGGCGCCGCCGGTTGGACCCGCGCTGGGCCAGCACGGCGTCAACATCATGGAGTTCTGCAAAGCGTTCAATGCGCAGACCCAGGCCGAAGCAGGGACGATAATCCCGGTCGAAATCACTGTCTATGAGGATCGCTCCTTCACCTTCATCACCAAGACCCCGCCGGCAGCCGTTCTGATCCGTGAGGCGATCGGCATCAAAAAGGGCTCAGGCGAGCCGCACGTAAACAAAGTGGGGACGATCTCGATGGATCAGGTTCGCCAGATCGCCGAGCGCAAGATGCCCGACCTAAACGCAAACGACCTCGACGCGGCCTCAAAGATCATCGCGGGCACGGCGCGCTCTATGGGCGTCGACGTCAAATAGACCTATGCCCCACGGCAAGCGATATCGGCAGCAGCATGAGAAGGTCCAGCGCGAGCGGCCCTACCCGCCGACCGAGGCGATTGCCCTGCTGAAGCAGACCGCCAGCGCCAAGTTCGATGAGACGGTTGAGCTGCACGTGGTGCTCGGGGTAAACGTGCGCCACGCCGAGGAGCAGCTGCGTGGAACCCTGGCTCTGCCCCACGGGCTGGGAAAAGACGTGGCGGTGGCCGTTTTCGCACAGGGTCAACAGGCCCGCGACGCCGAAGCTGCCGGCGCGGATTTTGTCGGAGGCGATGACCTGGCCAAAAAGGTTGAGGAGGGCTGGACCGGCTTTGACGTTGCGATCGCAACCCCAGACATGATGTCTATCGTCGGCAAATTGGGACGCGTCTTGGGTCCCCAGGGCAAGATGCCAAACCCCAAGGTTGGGACCGTCACCGAGGATGTTGAGAAGGCGGTGACGGAGTCAAAGGCCGGTAAGGTCGAGTACCGAACCGACCGCCAGGCGATTGTTCATATGGCGATTGGCAAGGCCAGCTTCGAGGAGCAAAAACTACTCGACAACTATCTCGCCGTGATCGAGGAGATAGTCCGCGCCAAGCCGTCCTCCTCAAAGGGTCGCTACATCCTGTCCTCGACTTTGACGACGACAATGGGCCCCGGTATTCGTGTGGATGCCTCAAAGACCAGCGAGCGAGACCTGGCCTCCGCGGCGAGCCCCCAGGGCGCGGCTGAGTCGGGGAATCCCTAGACTGACGTTGCACTGACCCCAGACCACCGGCAGGGCTAGGACCCGATAAGCCCGGTGCAGGTGAGACGATGAACCGCGAGCAAAAGGCAGCCACAATCGAGGAGATCGCGGCCCAGATAGGGGCCTCAGAGGCGATCTTTGCGGTCGATTACCGCGGCATCACCGTTTCCCAGGCGGCCGAGCTTCGTGCCAGGTTGCGGGAGTCAGACACCAGCTTTCGAGTGGTCAAGAACCGCCTCACCAAACTTGCCGCCGAGGGGGCCGGAGAGGAGCGCCTAGACGGCCTGCTCGCGGGCCCAACCGCGTTGGCCTTCGTCCGTGGCGACACGGCGCTGGCGGCTAAGACAATCTCGACCTTTGGCCGCGAACACGACGTGCTGGGCTTTAAGGGCGGCTTCATGGAGGGCCTCAGCCTCGACGAGGAGAGATTCAAATCGATCGCGCGGCTGCCCTCTCGCGACGTCTTGAATGGACAGTTTGCCGGGGTGGTGGCGAGCCCGCTAACCGGTCTGGTACGCGGCTTGGGCGCAATGATCGGTGGTTTGGCCTCCCAGCTTCAGCAGCTTCAGACCCAGAAGGAGAAAGAGGAGTAAATGGCAACAAAAGTTTCGAAAGAGGATTGGATCGAGGAGCTCAAAGGCATTTCGGTGCTCGAGCTCTCCGAGCGGATCAAAGCTCTCGAGGAGGAGTTCGGGGTCTCCGCGACGGCGGTTGCTGCCGCAGCCCCTCCCGCGGCAGGAGCCGCTTCGGGTGAGGCCGGCGCCGAGGAGGAAGAGGCTTCCACCGTCGACGTCGTGCTGACCGAGATTGGCGGCCAGAAAGTGCCGGTAATCAAGGTGGTGCGAGCGGCAACTGGACTCGGCCTCAAAGAGGCGAAGGCGATTGTCGATGAGGCCCCGAAAGCGATCAGGGAGGGGATCGATCGCGAGGAGGCCGACAAACTGAAAGCCGAGCTTGAGGAGGCTGGCGCCACCGTTGAGCTAAAGTAGCTCTGGTTGTTGCGCTTTTATCCGGCTCTGGGAGCCAAGCTTGCAGTCGGGTGCGCCCGTGTGTTATTTTTTGCGGTCGCGCGCCGTTGAGCCCCCTTGCCCATATCTGCGCAGCTCTATCTACGTCCCTCTGACCGCCTGAGGAGTCGCCGACTTGGCACGTTCGAACGCTGCCCCCGTAACCCGCAGGAGTTTTTCCCGACTAACGAACCCGCTCGAGGTCCCCCATCTGATCGATATTCAGCGCCGCTCCTTTGCGGAGCTGACCGATCCGAAAAAGGGTGGCCTGCGAGAGACGATCAACGACATATCCCCGATTGAGGACTACACGGGGAACCTGGCGATCGTCTTTGGCGAGTTCAAATTCGAGGACCCGCCCCATACGATCGAGGAGTGTCGCGAGA
This sequence comes from uncultured Solirubrobacterales bacterium, assembly GCA_963700105.1. Lineage (GTDB taxonomy): Bacteria > Actinomycetota > Thermoleophilia > Solirubrobacterales > 70-9 > CAVUWL01. The sequence goes on from CAVOWL010000002.1 coordinate 61,699, forward strand.
AGGACATGACCTACTCGCGACCGCTGACGGCCACGGTCGCCTTCCAAAGCAAGGAGACCGGCGAGATCCGTGAGCAGGCCGTCTTCATGGGCGACTTCCCGTGGATGACCGACCGCGGCACCTTCATCATCAACGGCACCGAGCGCGTTGTCGTCACCCAGCTGGTCCGCTCCCCGGGTGCCTACGTGATGGCGCCCAAGGATCCTGAGAAGCAGGTCTTCATCGCCAATCTGATGCCGGCACGCGGCTCCTGGCTGGAGTTGGAGATCGATAAAAAAGGGCGCGTCTACGTTCGCATCGATCGTAAGCGCAAGCTGCCGGTGACCGTGCTGCTACGGGCGATGGGTTATGTCGAGGACGAGAAGCTGCTGCAGATGTTCGACAACTCGGTCTACATGCGCCACACGATCGAGTCCGACACCGAGGCGACCCGCACCGAAGAGGGTGCCCTGATCGAGCTGTTCAAAAAGCAGCGCCCCGGCGAGCCGCCGTCGGTTGACGCGGCAAAGAACCTGCTCGAGCAGCTCTTCTTTGACCCCAAGCGCTACGACCTGACCCGGGTCGGGCGTTACAAGCTGAACGCCCGACTTGATCTCGACATCGACCTCGGCACCCGGGTCCTCACCCACGACGACATCATCGCCTTGGTCAAGGAGCTGGTCTCGCTGCCAAAGCTGCTCGGAATCCCCGAGGAGATTGACGAGGAGAACCCGATCAAAGACTACGCGGCTGAGGCGATCACCTATCCGCGGGAGCCGGTCTATGAGCACCTCGACGAGTACGAGCATTTCGGCAATCGGCGTTTGCGCACGGTCGGTGAGTTGATCCAAGAGGCATTTCGGATTGGGCTTTACCGGATGGAGCGAGTGGTGCGCGAGCGGCTGACGACCGAAGACTCCGACGCAATCACCCCGCAGACGATCATCAATATCCGGCCGGTGGTGGCCGCGATGAAGGAGTTCTTTGGCTCCTCTCAGCTCTCGCAGTTCATGGACCAAACGAATAGCCTTTCCGGCCTCACCCACAGGCGCAGGCTCTCGGCCCTCGGCGCGGGTGGTCTCACCCGTGAGCGGGCACCGATCGAGGTCCGCGATGTGCACCCCACCCACTACGGCCGGATGTGCCCGATCGAGACCCCCGAGGGTCCGAACATCGGCCTGATCGGCACGCTTGCCTCCTATGCGCAGATCTCAGAGCACGGCTTCGTCACGACTCCCTATCGGATCGTCACCGATGGTGTCGTCACCGAGGAGATCGTCCACCTCGACGCGACTCAGGAGGAGGACAAAGTTATCGCCCAGGCCAACGCCGAGGTCGATCCGAAGACGGCGAGGCTAAAGGGCCCGCAGGTGCTGGTGCGCGCCGGCGAGGAGGAGTACGCGACCGCCTCTCCCAAGGAGGTCGACTATATGGACGTCTCCCCAACCCAGATCTGGTCGGTGGCAACGGCGCTGATCCCCTTCCTTGAGCACGACGACGCCAATCGGGCGCTGATGGGATCCAACATGCAGCGCCAGGCCGTTCCCCTGCTGAAGCCCGATGCGCCGCTGGTTGGAACCGGGATGGAGCGCCGCGCCGCCGTCGACACCGGTGACGTCGTCCTGGCGACGATCGACGGCGAGGTCACCCACGTCGATTCGGAGCGAATCGAGATCACCAACAGCTCCAAGAAAGCGGAGTACTCGCTTCACAAGTTCATGCGCTCCAATCAGGGCACGATCATCCACCAGCGACCAATCGTCAGTACCGGTCAGAAGGTGTCGGAGGGCGACGTTCTCGCCGATGGCTCCTCGACCGCCGGCGGAGAGATCGCGCTGGGTAAGAATTGCCTGGTCGCCTTCATGTCCTGGGAGGGCTACAACTTCGAGGACGCAATCATTCTCTCCGAGCGCTTGGTCAAGGACGACGAGCTGACCTCGATCCATATCGAGGAGTACGAGATCGACGCGCGCACCACAAAGCTCGGCGATGAGGAGGTCACCCGCGATATCCCCAATCGTTCCGAGGAGAGCCTGCGCAACCTCGACGAGCGCGGAATAGTCAGAGTTGGTGCCGAGGTCGTCTCGGGCGACCTGCTGGTCGGAAAGGTGACCCCGAAGGGGGAGACCGAGCTGACCGCCGAGGAGAAGCTGATTCGGGCGATCTTTAAGGAGAAGGCCCGCGAGGTGCGCGATACCTCGTTGAAGGTGCCGCACGGAGAGGGTGGTGTGGTGATCGACGTGCTCACATTCAGTCGTGACGCAGGCGATGACCTACCACCGGGAGTCAATGACTTGGTCCGCGTCTACGTGGCGACCAAGCGAAAGATCGCCGAGGGCGACAAGCTCGCCGGCCGCCACGGGAACAAGGGTGTGATCTCAAAGATCGTGCCCGAGGAGGACATGCCGCATCTCGCCGACGGAACCCCGGTCGATGTGATCCTCAATCCGCTTGGGGTGCCGAGCCGGATGAACATCGGCCAGATCCTTGAGACCCATATCGGCTGGGTCGCCGCCAATGGCTGGTATGACGATGGCTCAGAGGCCTACAAGCAGGCCCACTCTGAGGAGGGTGACGGCCGCGTCTACGTCGCGACCTCGGTCTTCGACGGAGCGACCGTCGAGGACGTCGATAACGCCCTGGTGCATTGGTCGGATGAAAACGCAGAGCGCGGGATCGACCTCGGCATCGACAAGAGTGCGCGCCCGGGCGCCCGGGCCTCGGGGACCGCCCAGCTCTATAACGGCCGCACCGGAGAGCCCTATGAGGGCAAGGTCACGATCGGCCACATGTACATCCTCAAGCTCTTGCACCTCGTCGATGACAAGATCCACGCCCGCTCGACCGGTCCCTACTCGCTCGTCACCCAGCAACCGCTGGGCGGCAAGGCACAGTTCGGCGGCCAGCGCTTCGGCGAGATGGAGGTCTGGGCGCTTGAGGCCTACGGCGCTGCCTACACCCTGCAGGAGATGCTCACGGTGAAGTCAGATGACACCGTTGGCCGGGTCAAGGCCTATGAGGCGATCGTCAAGGGCGAGAACATTCCGGAGCCCTCGATACCGGAGTCATTCAAAGTGCTGCTGAAGGAGATCCAGAGCCTTTCGCTGGATGCCAACGTGGTCTCGGAGGGCACCGACGTGGAGATCTCCGATGAAGAGGATGACCTATTGAAAGCGGCCGAGGAGCTGGGCATGGACCTGACCGGGGTCCGCGCTGATTCTCCCAACGGAGCCGCCGATGAGCAGGAGGAGCAGGTGGTGGTCGAGGGCGAGGCGGGAACCGATGGGGCCCCAGAGGCCGAGCAAGCCAAGGTGGAGGACTGATGATCGATATCAATAACTTCGACGCGATCGAGATCGGTCTCGCCTCTTCGAAGAAGATTCGCTCCTGGAGCTGGGGAGAGGTAACCAAGCCGGAGACGATCAACTACAGGACGCTGAAGCCCGAGAAAGACGGACTTTTCTGCGAGCGCATCTTCGGTCCGACCAAGGACTGGGAGTGCTACTGCGGCAAGTACAAGCGAGTCCGCTACAAGGGGATCGTCTGTGAGCGCTGCGGGGTCGAGGTCACCCGCTCCAAGGTCCGCCGCGAGCGAATGGGCCACGTTGATCTCGCCGCGCCCGTCTCCCATATCTGGTTTTTCAAGGGGGTCCCGAGCCGGATCGGCTATCTGATCGACATGGCTCCCAAGGAGCTCGAGAAGGTCCTCTATTTCGCCGCTTCGATGATCACCTGGGTCGACGTCGAGGCCCGCGACAAAGACATCGGAAAGCTCGAGAAAGAAGTCAAGAAGGTAACCGATGACTACGAGGCTGAACGGCAGAAGCGCACCCAGGAGCTGAGCGAGTCGCTCGAGCGTCGGATCAAGTACCTGGAGGAGGGCTCCCAGGAAAAGTTCGACGACGAAGACCACCTTTGGGCCGACTCGCTGAAGCTGACCGGTACGCAGCTGCGAAAGCTCAAAGACGACGAGCGCACCAAGATGATCAAAGAGCTGCGCAAATCATTTGACGCAGAGATCGCCGACACCGAGGCCTACATCGAAGAGGCGATCGAGCGTATGCAGGAGGTCTGGAAGATCTTCAGCGACATGAAGCCCAAGGACGTCGTCAACGACGAGACGGTTTTTCGTGAGCTGAAGGATCGCTTTGGCTCACCGTTTGGCTGGGGTGAGTACTTCCGCGGCAGCATGGGCGCCGAAGCTGTTCGCGACCTGCTCGAGCAGGTCGACCTGGCGGCCGAATGCGAGGAGCTGGAGCAGGTGATCAACAGCTCCAAGGGTCAAAAACAGGCCCGCGCTGTGAAGCGGCTGAAAGTTGCATCGGCCTTCCTCAACTCAGATAACAAGCCTGACTGGATGATCCTTGACTGCGTCCCGGTGATTCCGCCGGAGCTGCGGCCGATGGTGCAGCTCGACGGCGGTCGCTTTGCGACCTCAGACCTAAACGACCTTTACCGCAGGGTGATCAATCGCAATAACCGGCTGAAGCGTTTGCTCGACCTCGGCGCACCCGAGATCATCGTCAACAACGAGAAGCGGATGCTGCAGGAGGCGGTCGACGCGCTGTTTGACAATGGCCGCCGCGGTCGTCCCGTGACTGGTCCCGGCAACCGCCCTTTGAAGTCGCTATCGGACATGCTGAAGGGCAAGCAGGGACGCTTTCGCCAAAACCTCTTGGGCAAGCGCGTTGACTACTCGGGCAGGTCGGTGATCGTCTCCGGACCGAGCCTCAAGTTGCACCAGTGCGGCCTGCCGAAGCTGATGGCGCTAGAGCTGTTTAAGCCGTTCATCATGGCTCAGCTGGTCGAGCGCAAAGCGGTGCAGAACATCAAGGCTGCCAAGAAGATGGTCGAGTCAATGATCCCCGAGGTTTGGGACGTACTTGAGGAAGTCATCAATGAACACCCGGTGCTGCTCAACCGGGCGCCGACCCTGCACCGCCTCGGTATCCAGGCCTTTGAGCCGGTCTTGGTCGAGGGCAAGGCGATCCAGGTTCATCCGTTGGTCTGCCACGCCTTTAACGCCGACTTCGACGGCGATCAGATGGCGGTCCACGTGCCGCTCTCCGCCGAGGCGCAGGCCGAGGCGCGAATCCTCATGCTCTCGGCGAATAACATTCTCTCTCCGGCTCACGGAGCGCCGTTGGCGACGCCGACCCAGGACATGGTTCTGGGTATCTATTACCTCACCTACGGGCCGTCGGCGGAGGAGCTGGCTAAGCTCGACGAGGGGCTTAAGTCCGGCCGCAACGGGGCGCGAAACGGTGCTCGGCCCAAGGTGTTCCGCTCGGCCCAGGAGGCCGAGCTGGTCTACGAGAACGGCGGCTGCAAGTTGCACGATCAGGCCGAGTACCGGCGCGCCGGTCACGAGCACTTCCTGACCACGGTCGGTCGGATCATCTTCAATGAAGAGATCGAGCGGGCGCTGGCCGAGGCGCTGGGAGATGAATTCGATCCGGAGGTATTTGAGTTCGTCAACCACTCGCTAAAGAAGCGCGACGTCAACGAGATGGTCTCTGAGCTGGTCAAGACCTACGGTGCTCCGGCGGTTTCCCAGGTGCTTGACGCGTTTAAGGACCTTGGCTTTCACTACGCGACGCAGGCCGGGATCACAGTTTCCAAGAACAACGTTGTCTCCCCGCCCGAGAAGGCGGAAATACTCGAGCGCTATGAGAAGGAGACCGCCGCGATCCAGGGTCAATATGACGATGGCTACATCACGGCCGAGGAGCGCCACGAGGCGGTCACCGCCCACTGGAATCGGGCCACAGATGAGGTTGCGCAGGCAATGGAGGACAACCTCGACGAGCTGAATCCAATTTTCATGATGGCCAACTCCGGGGCACGCGGGTCCTTTAAACAGATCCGCCAGCTGGCCGGTATGCGCGGCTTGATGGCCAACCCAAAAGGGGAGATCATCGAGCGCCCGATCAAGGCCAACTTCATGGAGGGGCTCTCGGTCTTGGAGTACTTCATCTCCACCCACGGCGCCCGCAAGGGACTCGCCGATACCGCGCTTCGCACCGCCGACTCCGGCTACCTGACAAGGCGCCTGGTCGACGTCGCCCAGGACGTGATCGTCCGCGAGGAGGACTGCAAGACAAAAGATCACATCGAGATGGCCTTGCGCAAGGATGACAACTCGCTAAACGACAACCTTTTCGGTCGCCTGGCGGCCAAAAAGCTCGAGACCAAGCGCGGCCGTGAGTTGCTGAAGCGAAATCAGGAGATCACCCTTGCCGACGTCGAGGCGATCGCTGAGGCCTTCGGGGATGAGCTGGTCACCGTGCCCGTGCGCTCGGCGCTTAAGTGTGAGGCCGAGTCGGGCGTATGTCGGGCCTGCTATGGCGTTGCCCCGGCCACCGGTTCAACCGTCGACATCGGCGACGCGGTGGGAATCATCGCCGCCCAGTCAATTGGTGAGCCAGGGACCCAGCTGACGATGCGAACCTTCCACACAGGCGGGGTCGCGGGTCAGGACATCACCCAGGGTCTGCCGCGCATCGTCGAGCTCTTTGAGGCGCGCAAACCAAAGGGCCTGGCGCAGATGGCCGAGGCGAGCGGCAAGGCCTCGATCGAAGAAACCGATAAGGCGGTGAAAGTGATCATCACCGAGCCCAGCGGCGAGGAGCACGCCTACAGCTTCCCCGCCCGCACCCGCCTTCACATCGCCGATGGCGCCAAGGTGGAGGCCGGCCAGCAGCTCAACGAAGGGTCACTGTACCCGGCTGATCTGCTCGCGATCCGCGGCCGCACCGAGACCGAGCTCTACCTGGTGGCAGAGGTGCAGAAGGTCTACCGGGCCCAGGGGGTCGACATCAACGACAAGCACATCGAGCTGATCGCCCGCCAGATGCTGAAGAAGGTTCGGATCGAGTCAAAGGGATCCACCAGCCTGCTCCCGGGGCAGCTCGAGGATCGCGGCAGCCTCAAACGGCTCAACAAAAAGACCAAGGAAGAAGGTGGCACCCCGGCCAAAGGCGAGGAGGTCATCCTCGGCATCACCAAGGCCTCACTTGCCACCGAGTCCTTCCTCTCGGCGGCATCCTTCCAGGAGACGACGAAGGTCCTCACCGACGCTGCCCTGGAGGGCAAGCGCGATCGACTGGTCGGGCTCAAGGAGAACGTAATCATCGGCAAGTTGATCCCGGCGGCAACTGGGCTAAAGCACTACCGCACGCTGGCGGTGGAGCCCGCGGTGGCGATCGAGCCGCCGAGCGAGGAGGGTCTGCTCGACGAGGACGAGCTGGCCGCTGAGCTGGGAATCGATGGCGCAGATACGGCCGTTGAGGGCTTCGGTCCCTCATTTGCCGAGGAGCTGGAGGAGCTGGCACAAGAGATCGAGTCGACCTCGGAGGAGTCCTCCTAAGGGGAGGTCCCTCCTGGTCCAATCCGCCCGCGAGTGGGCGGATTGGACTGAGCAACCATTGCCCGCTCGGTTCGCCCCAGCTTGGCTACCCGGGCGGCGGCTGAGGGAACTTCAGGGGCTGAACGTGCCCCGTCCGAATCGCGCCGCCCTCGCCCCCGGGCTCGCTGAGGACCGCGCCGTGGCCTGATTAGATTTGGCGATGGCCGCCGGAGAAAAGGTCTGCGTGATCGGCGCGGGAAGCTCGGGGATCGCCGCTGCCCAGGTGCTTGCGGCGCGGGGCATCGAGTTCGATTGCTTTGAGAAGGGCTCTGAGGTGGGGGGCAACTGGCGCTTTGAAAACGACAACGGAATGTCGTCGGCCTACCGATCCCTTCACATCAACACCTCGCGCGGGATGATGGCCTACCGCTCCTTCCCGATGCCCAAGGGGTATCCCGACTACCCAAACCACTTCCAGATTGCCGCCTACTTCGATCGCTACGTCGATCACTTTGGCCTGCGGGAGAGGATCCGCCTCCAGACTGAGGTGCAGCGGGTTGAAACCGACCGAGGCCGCTGGAAGGTGACCGTGGTAGCGGCCGACGGCGCACCCGAGACAATTCACTACGGCGCTGTTTTGGTCGCCAACGGCCACCACTGGGATCCGCGTTGGCCCGAACCCACTCCGCCTGGCTCAGAGCACTACAGCGGCGAGCAGATCCACGTTCACAGCTACCGTGAGCCCGACCTGCTCGTCGGCAAGCGGGTGCTCTTGCTCGGGATCGGCAACTCGGCTGCTGACATCGCCGTGGAGGCATCGCGGATCGCCACCAAAACCTTCTTGGCGATGCGGCGCGGTGCCTACATCATTCCCAAGTACCTAAACGGCAAGCCGACCGATGAGTCCGCCTCAGCCCTGCTGACCCGCCTGCCGCTGGGGGTGCAGCGCTTCTTCCTGACCAGGATGCTCAGCCTAAACGCTGGCGATATGACCAGCTACGGGTTGCCCAAGCCCGATCACAAGCTGCTGCAGGCGCACCCGACGGTCTCCGCGGAGCTGCTCTCTCGTCTCGGTCACGGAGATATCTCGGTCAAGCCCACGATCGATCGCTTCTGCGGCGATCTAAGGGTGCGCTTTGCCGATCGCAGCGAGGAGGAGGTCGACCTGGTGATCTATTGCACCGGCTATAAGATCTCCTTCCCCTTCTTTGACTCCGCCTTCTTTGCGGCTGAGCAAAATCGCCTCCGACTCTACCGCCGGGTCGCCGCGGTCAAGCACCCCGGGCTCTATTTCATCGGCTTTATCCAGCCCTTGGGGGCGATCATGCCGATCGCTGAGGCGCAATCGGAATGGGTTGCAGATCTACTCGGAGGGAAGGGAGCCCTGCCTTCGAGGACTGAGATGCAGGCAGAGATTGTGGCGGCCGAGCGCAAGCAGGCACAGCGCTACGTCGCCTCTAAGCGCCACACGATTGAGGTGGATTTTCACCCCTATCTACGCGAGATCCGGCGGGAGCGCAAGCGGGCTGCCCAGCGGGTCTGATCACCCGGGTTCGCCCCCCGGGAGGACAGGGCGTCAGGGCAGCGCTGGCGCCGCTTCCGTGCGGACCCCGGCGTGGGCCGCGCGGGTTGCCGCGGTCGGGCCTCGGTCGCTTCATGCCGCCGTCGGAATCCTCCGCCGGGTCGGGTTCAGGGGTTGATTTACTCGCCCACCAGACAAGCCAAAGCGAGCCGAGCACCGGGATCTTCAGGACCACCAAGAGGAAAAAAATCGCCCAGAACCCGTCCACCCCGCTCAGTGTAGAGGCTCAGCGACGCTCGCGTCCCTCCAGCTCCAGGCCACGAGCCCAGGCTGTCAGCGCCTCCGTCTGGGTCTCCTCGAGTCCGAGGTGGGCCTCGGTGGGAACGAGCAGGGTCGGCTCGGGGCGGCTGCGCGCCCACGCATAACAGCTCTCATCGAAGTTGTCATCGACCCAGGCCATCGCGCGGCCCCGTCCGTATTCATCGAGCGGGCCTAGCTTCCAGTGGGCTGAGCCGAAACGCGCGGCCCCGTCAAAGCTCAGGTACGGCAGCTCGGGCAGGCCGAGGAGATTGGGAAGGTAGTCGTTGGCGCGATCCTCCCAGCCGGTCGCCCAGACCAGTTCGTAGTGCTCGGAGAGGCGCTGCAGCCGCCCCCCGGCAAGGAGGGAGATGCAGTGCACCATTCCGTCAATCAGCTCAAAGCGCGCCTCCCCCCGGTCGGGCGGCTGGTCGAATCCGAAGAGGCTGATCACTCCATCGACGTCGACCGCGAGGATCGGACGCTTCATCGGCCCCGGTCAGCTACCAACGATAATGAGCAAACGCTTTGTTGGCCTGCGCCATGCGATAGATGTCGTCCTTGCGCTTCCAGGCGCTGCCCTGCTGTTGATTGGCATCGAGGATCTCGCGGGCGAGGCGGTCGGCCATCGAGTACTCGCGTCGCTGGCGCGAGTAGCTGACAAGCCAACGCACGGCGAGGGTGCGGGCGCGTCGCGCGGGGACCTCGACCGGGACCTGGTAGGTCGCACCGCCGACGCGGCGCGAGCGCACCTCAAGCACCGGGGTGAGTTGTTTGATCGCGCCCTCGAGCGTCTCCACCGGATCCTCGCCGCTGCGCTCGCCGACGATCGCCAGGCTGTCGTAGACGATTCGCTCGGCGAGTGACTTCTTGCCGTCGCTCATCACTTTGTTGATCACCTGCTGGACGAGCCGGTTGCGATGGCGCGCGTCAGGTTCGATCGGTCGGATCTGCGCTGCAGAGCGACGCGGCATCAGGAGGCCTTGACGCCGTAGCGAGAGCGGGCCTGCTTGCGGTCAGCGACTCCCGCCGCGTCAAGCGTGCCGCGCACGACCTTGTAGCGGACCCCGGGCAGGTCCTTGACCCGGCCGCCGCGAACCAAGACCACCGAGTGCTCCTGCAGATTGTGGCCCTCGCCGGGTATGTATGTGGTGACCTCCATCCCGTTGGTGAGACGCACGCGGGCGATCTTTCGCAAGGCTGAGTTTGGCTTCTTCGGCGTCACCGTGGCGACGCGGGTGCAGACGCCTCGCCGCTGCGGGGCGGCGACGCTCTTCTTGCGTCCTTGCCCCGACTTGAGGCCCGGCGTCGTCGTCTTCTTCTTGGGCCGCTTGCGACCCTTCCTGACAAGTTGATTGGTATTCGGCACGGCCGCGCATAGTAGAGCAGTCCGCTAAGGACCAGCCCCGCCGCCGCCGCCAGCTCCGCATAGAAGCCGTTGCGGAGCACAGCATGCGCCCCGGCAAACTGGGAGGCCTCGCCCGCGGCGTTGAGCCCGCTCGGGCGGTCGACCAGCAAGATCAGCGCCACGGATCCCAACCCGAGGACAACGATCAGGCGAGCTAGGCCGCGGCGGCGGGGCCGAAGCGCCGCCAGCGCGAGGGCGGCGGCAAGCAGCGAAACGGGGATCAGCAGGAAGGAATGGGCCTGACCGGCGGTCCGAGACGCGACGCTGGGAGGTGCGACGACGGCGGGCAATCCGGCACTCGAAGCCGGTCCGATCTGAACGCTTCGGTAGACGATGAATTGAGAGGCGATCAGGCAGGCGGCCGTTGCCACGGTCACCGCGCAGATCGCCCGCGCCGGGGTGAGCACCGCGCTGGCACGGGTTGCACCGCCAAGCACGATGCGGCCCACTCGTCGTATGAGCCGCTCTCCGCGCGCCAGGCAGCGAAAGAAAAACGCTCCGATCGGGCGCGCGAGCTTGCCCAAGGCGTGGGCCCAGCGCCGCACCCGAGCACCGATCCGGTGTGCCCAGCGCGCCAACGGCGGCTGGACGCGGCTGAGGACACGGTTGGCGCCGCGGTCCAGCCGGCGTGAGCAGCCGATCAGCCAGCGCCCCGGAGCGTGGTGGCGACGTCGCCTCGCTGCTATCATCGCGCCTCGTTCAGGCTTCTTTTTCGCCCCAGGTTTGGCCGGGCCCGCGAGGGCCTTTTTCATGCGCCGATCCCGGCCCTTGCCGGAAGGCTTACGTTTTATCCGTCCCCGCTTCAATTTCACACTTACCCTAAGACCATGCCACGTAGCTTCCCACTAGAGAAAACCCGCAATATCGGGATCATGGCGCACATCGACGCCGGCAAGACGACGACGACCGAGCGCATCCTCTACTACACCGGGCGCACCCACAAAATGGGCGAGGTTCATGAGGGCGCCGCGGTGATGGATTGGATGGAGCAAGAGCAGGAGCGGGGGATAACGATCACCTCCGCCGCGACCGCCTGTGAGTGGAAGGGCCACCGAATCAACATCCTCGACACGCCCGGCCACGTCGATTTCACGGTCGAGGTTGAGCGCAGCCTGCGGGTGCTCGACGGTGCGATCGCCGTCTTTGATGCCGTCGCCGGGGTTGAGCCCCAGTCTGAGACGGTCTGGCGTCAGGCTGACAAGTATCAGGTTCCCCGCTTCGCCTACATCAACAAGATGGACAGGACCGGGGCCGACTTCTTCAAGGCGGTGGAGACGATGAGGGATCGGCTCGGCGCCAACCCGCTGCCGATTCAGCTGCCGATTGGCGGCGAGGGTGATTTCGTCGGGGTCATCGACCTGGTGGAGATGAAGGCCTTGGTCTGGAAGGACGAACTGGGCACCGAGTTTGAGACCGGAGAGATCCCGGCCTCAATGCTCGAGCAGGCCGAGCGCTACCGGACCGAGCTGATCGAGGCCTGCGCCGATTACGACGATGAGTTGATGGAGGCCTACCTGGCCGAGGAAGAGATACCCCACGCGAGGATCGCCTCATCGCTTCACCGGGCCTGCCTGGACACAAAGGTAACACCGGTGCTCTGCGGCTCCTCGTTTAAGAACAAGGGGGTCCAGCCGCTGCTTGACGCGATCGTCGAGCTGCTGCCCTCACCGCTTGAGGTACCTCCTGTGAGCGGATTGGAACCCGCGCCAAAGGGCTCCGATGAGCCGCAGCCGGCCGAGCGCCCGGCCGATGATGACGCCCCGTTCGCCGCGCTTGCCTTCAAGGTGATGACCGACCCCTATGTAGGCAAACTCACCTACTTCCGCGTTTACTCCGGCAAGCTCGCGGCCGGTGGCCGAGTTCTCAACGTGACCACCGGCAAGACCGAGAGGATCGGCCGGCTGCTGATGATGCACGCCAACAGCCGCGAGGAGATCGAGGAATGCTACGCCGGTGACATCTGCGCCGGCGTAGGCCTCAAGCAGACCGGGACCGGCGACACGCTCGCCGCGCCGGATGCGCCGATCGCCCTGGAGAACATCGAATTCCCCGAGCCGGTGATCGCGGTTGCGATCGAGCCGAAGACCAAAGCCGACCAGGAGAAGCTGGGGACGGCGCTGCAGCGGCTCGCCGAGGAGGACCCGACCTTCCAGGTTGAGTCCGATGAGGAGACCGGCCAGACGCTGATCCACGGGATGGGCGAGCTCCACCTCGAGGTGATCGTCGATCGGATGCTGCGCGAGTTCAAAGTCGATGCCAACGTCGGTCGCCCCCAGGTCGCCTATCGCGAGACGATTCGAAAGCGCGTCGAGAAGGTCCAGGGTAGGTTCGTGCGCCAAACCGGAGGCCGCGGCCAGTTCGGCCACGTGGTGATCAACGTCGAGCCGGCGCCCGGCGAGGGCTTCGAGTTTCTCAACAAGATCAAGGGCGGCGTCATCCCGGGCGAGTTCATTGGCCCGGCTGAGCACGGGATCAAGGAGGCGCTTGAGAATGGAGTCAAGGCCGGATACCCGATGGTCGACGTGCGGGTTGAATTGATCGACGGTTCCTATCACGACGTCGACTCCTCGGAGATGGCCTTCAAAATCGCCGGTTCGATGGCGATACAGGAGGGCGCCCGCAGGGCGAATCCAGTCCTGCTGGAGCCGGTGATGTCGGTTGAGGTCGTCACCCCCGAGGATTTCCTTGGCGACGTGATCGGCGACCTCTCGCGTCGCCGCGGCAAGGTGCAGGGCCAAGAGCAGCGCGGTAACGCGCTCGCGGTGCAGGCCTTCGTGCCGCTTGGCGAGATGTTTGGCTACGCCACCGACCTTCGCTCCTCGACCCAGGGCCGGGCCACCTACACAATGCAGTTTGAGCGCTATGAGGAGGTCCCGGCGAACATCGCCGAGGAGATCGTCGAGCACCGCGCGGGTGAGCCGGTGGGTGCCGCCTCCTAGCCCCAACCGCGCAGGGACGAACATCTGGCTATATTTCCCAGGTTCGCCAGCCAGCAGCGCAAATCGCGCCACCGAACGCGAGCTAGAGACTTAATCAGCCAATCCAGACAGAACCCAACTTCGAAAGGTAGAGCCGAGAGAGATGTCCAAGGAGAAGTTCGAGCGCGACAAGCCGCACGTCAACGTGGGCACGATTGGTCATATCGACCACGGCAAGACGACGCTGACGGCCGCGATCACCAAGACCCTCTCGACCAAAGGCGGGGCCGAAGCCAAAAGCTTCGAGGAGATCGACAACGCGCCTGAGGAGAAGGAGCGCGGGATTACGATCGCTACCTCACACGTCGAGTATGAGACCGAGAACCGCCATTACGCTCACGTCGATTGCCCCGGCCACGCCGATTACGTTAAGAACATGATCACCGGCGCCGCCCAGATGGACGGCGCGATCCTGGTCGTTTCCGCCGCCGATGGCGTCATGCCGCAGACCCGTGAGCACATCCTGCTCGCCCGCCAGGTCAACGTTCCCCACGTCGTGGTCTTCCTCAACAAGATCGACCAGGTAGACGATGAGGAGCTGGTCGAGCTGGTCGAGGAGGAGGTAAAGGATCTGCTCAACGAGTACGACTTCCCCGGCGATGAGACGCCGATCGTCAAGGGCTCAGCGCTGAAGGCGCTGGAGGGAGACGAGGAGGCCCAAAAAGCGGTCTTCGAGCTGGCCGATGCACTCGACTCCTACATCCCCGAGCCGGTACGCGAGCTCGACAAGCCATTCCTGATGCCGATCGAGGACATCTTCTCGATTACCGGCCGTGGCACCGTCGCCACTGGTCGCGTCGAGCAGGGAATCGTCAACACCGGCGAGGAGGTCGAGATTGTCGGCATCAAGGACACCACCAAAACGGTGGTGACCGGGGTTGAGATGTTTCGCAAGATCCTCGATCAGGGTCAAGCCGGCGACAACATCGGCGCCCTGCTGCGAGGCACCAAGCGTGAGGACATCGAGCGCGGCCAGGTGCTCTGCAAGCCTGGCTCGATCACCCCGCACACCAAATTCAAGTCGGAGGTCTATTGCCTGAAAAAGGAGGAGGGCGGCCGTCATACACCGTTTTTCTCCGGCTACCGGCCTCAGTTTTATTTCCGCACCACCGACGTGACCGGAATCGCCAACCTCCCCGAGGGGACCGAGATGGTGATGCCCGGCGACAACGTCGAGATGACGATCGAGCTGATCCAGCCGATCGCCATGGATCAGGGTCTGCGGTTTGCCATCCGCGAGGGTGGGCGTACCGTCGGCTCGGGGGTCGTCAGCCAGATCATCGAGTAATCGACCCCCAGGGCGGGCCTCGGCCCGCCCTTTCGCTGCCCGACGGGCGCGATACATGCAAAGAACATACGACCGGGGCGGCGCCCCACGAAAGGGGCCCGCCCCTTACGCGCGGTTAGCCCCGCGGTCGAGAAGAAAGAAAGAGACAGCTTCAAAACGTGGCAGCAATAGCGGCACAGAAGATCCGGATTCGACTCAAGGCGTATGACCACGACGCCATAGACCGGGCTGCTCGCGAGATTGTTGAGACCGCTGAGCGCACCGGCGCCAGCGTCTCGGGGCCGGTTCCGCTGCCAACCGAGAAAAACGTCTACTGCGTGATCCGCTCGCCCTTTAAGGACAAGGACTCGCGCGAGCACTTCGAGATCCGTACCCATAAGCGGCTGATCGACATCCTGCAGCCCTCCCCGAAAACGGTCGACTCGCTGCAGCGCCTGGACTCGCTTCCGGCCGGGGTAGATATCGAGATTCGGCTCTGATCGTGGCTGCGATCCTCGGCAAGAAGTTGGGAATGACGCAGATCTTTCGCGAGGACGGCACGGTCGTGCCGGTCACGGTGATCGAGGCCGGCCCCTGTTGGGTGACCGGAGTCCGCGAGCCCGAGCGCGACGGATACGCGGCGGTCCAGCTCGCCTTTGACGAGGTAAAGCAGGGCAAGCTGAGCCAGGCCGAGGAGGGTCATCTGAAAAAGGCCGGGGCCCCGCCGATGCGCCATCTGGTCGAGTTTCGCGACGAGGATCTCGGCGCCGAGGAGGGACCGAAGATCGGTGAGCAGGTCGCTGTCGCCTCATTTGCGGCAGGGCAGAAGGTGAAAATTTCCGGGGTCTCGATCGGCAAGGGCTTTCAGGGTGGGATAAAGCGCCACAACTTCAGCCGCGGACCGGTCAGCCATGGCTCCCACAACGTCCGTGCTCCCGGTTCGATCGGCGCCAGCGCCTTCCCCGCCCGCGTCTTCAAAGGGATGCGGATGCCCGGCCAGATGGGCAACAGGCGCGTCACCCAACGCGGCCTGGAGATCGCCGAGGTCGACTCGGAGCGAAACCTGCTGCTGATCAAGGGCTCGGTACCGGGCTCGCGCAACGCGCTGGTCGAGGTTCGTAGCGATGGCTAAGGCCTCGGTCCTTGGTAAGAGCGCCAAGGCGGAGCTGCCGAAGGAGATCTTCGAGCAGCCCTTCCACCAGGCCCTGGTCCACGAGACCGCCCGTGCCGACCTCGCCGCGCGGCGCCGCGGCACGGCCTCGACCCTTACCCGCGGTGAGGTCTCGATGACGACCGCCAAGGCCTGGCGCCAGAAGGGAACCGGCCGCGCTCGCGCCGGGGCGCTGAGCGTTCCAAATCGCAGCGGCGGCGGTGTTGCATTCGGCCCCAAGCCGCGCCACTACACGGTCAAGGTCAACCGCAAGGCGCGGCGCAAGGCGATGCGCTCGGCCCTCTCGGTTCATGCCGAGCGCGATAGCCTCGCCGTCCTCGATGGCGCCGCATTCAAGGCGCCCTCGACCAAGCAGGCGCTCGGGCTGCTGGAGAAATGGGGTGCCAAGCGCTCCACCCTGATCGTCGTCGTAGCCGAGGAGACCGCCGCGGTAAAGAGCTTTCGCAACATCGCCCGAGTTCAGGTTGTCGAGGTTGGCGCGATTGGGGTGGCCGACGTGATCGGTGCCGCCTCGCTGGTGCTGTCTGAGGCTGCGCTGAAAAAAGTGACGGAGAGGCTGATCTAGATGGATGCCCGAAACGTCGTGATTCGGCCGGTGATCTCAGAGAAGAGCTACGCGCTGATCGCTGAAGGCAAGTACACCTTCCGGGTCAATGATCGCGCCCACAAGACCCAGATCTCCCAGGCCGTCGAGGAGATCTTCGCGGTCAAGGTGGCGGCTGTGCGGACTTCCAAGGTGCGCTCCAAGCCGAAGCGTCGGGGTCTGTATCAGGGTCGCACCCGAGCCTGGAAGAAGGCGATCGTTCAGCTCGCCCCAGGCGAAAGGATCGAGCTGTTTGAGGGCGCCGAGACCGCCTAGGTCGAGAGCAAGATGCCGAACCGAAAAACAAAACCGACCAGCCCCGGCCGACGCTTCGCGACCTACCCGCTGCGCGAGCAGCTCAGCGCAAGCGAGCCCCAGCGCAAGCTGACCGAGGGCATGCGCAAGTCCGGTGGGCGCAACGTCAACGGTCGCGTCACGGCCCGCCACCGCGGCGGCGGCGCCAAGCGCCGCTACCGCCAGATCGATTTCAAGCGCCTAAAGGATGGGGTGCCCGCTCGCGTGGCGACAATCGAGTACGACCCCAACCGCAGCTGCTACATCGCGCTGGTGCACTACGCCGACGGACATAAGAGCTACATCCTCGCCCCGGCACAGCTCGCGGTCGGTGATCAGGTTCAGTCTGGACCCGGCGCCGACATCAAGCCCGGCAGCACGCTCGCCCTGCGCGACATGCCGACCGGCACGATCGTGCACAACGTCGAGATGATCCCTGGCCAGGGGGGTAAGCTCGGCCGCGCCGCCGGAGCGGCGATTCAGCTGGCGGCAAAGGAGGGCGAGATGGTGACGCTGCGGCTGCCATCTTCGGAGATGCGGATGGTCCGCGCCGAGTGCAGGGCGACGGTCGGTTCGCTCTCCAACGCCGAGCACCAGAACGTAAAGATCGGCAAGGCCGGGCGCAACCGCCACAAGGGCAAGCGACCCCAGACCCGTGGGGTCGCGATGAATCCGGTCGATCACCCCCACGGCGGCGGCGAGGCCCACCACACCCCCGGCGGGCATCCGGTCACCCCGTGGGGAAAGCCGACGCTCGGCTACCGGACCCGAAAGAAGGGCAAGCAATCGAGCCGCTACATCGTGCGCGGCCGACGCCGGGGAAAGAAGAAGAGCCGCTGATGGGACGCTCGACCAAAAAGGGCCCCTGGGTGGAAGAGAGCCTGATGAAGCGGATCGTCGCGATGAATGACTCCGGCAACAAGCAGATGCTCAAAACCTGGTCTCGAACCTCGACCGTTTTCCCGGAGATGGTCGGCCACACGATCGCCGTCCACGACGGGCGCAAACACGTTCCCGTGTTCATTTCGGAGTCGATGGTCGGCCACAAGTTAGGTGAGTTTGCCCCCACCCGTACCTTCCGCTCCCACTCGGGCACCGGCAAGGGTGATTAGCGATGGCCGAGGAGAAAAAAACTTCAAAAAAAGCGCCCAAACGATCGGTCAAAAAAGCGGCCAAAAAAGCGGCCAAAAAAGTGACAAAAAAACCCGCCGACAAAGCTGTGACGAAAGCGCCGGCGAAAAAAGAGGCGCGGGAGAAAAAAGTCGTGCCAAAACCCGACCTCGCACCGATCGTCGTGCGCGCCAGCGCTCGTTATGTGCGGATTGCCCCTCGCAAGGCTCGGCTGATCGCCGATCAGGTTCGCGGTATGCAGATCGAAAAGGCGAGGGCTTTGCTGCAGTTTTCCCCCCGCGGAGCCGCGGAGGACATCCGCAAGCTGATCGACTCTGCGGCGGCCAACGCGGAGAACAATCACGACCTGATCGCCGAGGAGATGAGGGTGGCTGAGATCACCGTTGACGAAGGGCCAACCCTGAAGCGCTACCGGCCGCGGGCGCTGGGGCGAGCGACGCCGATTCACAAGCGGACCAGCCATATCGCCGTGGCGTTGAGCCCGGAGGGGGACTGAGGCATGGGACAAAAGATCCACCCCGAGGGATTTCGGGTCGGCTACATCCACGACTGGAAGTCGAACTGGTTCGACGAGAAAAACTTCGCTGACATCCTTCAGGAGGACATGGCGATTCGCGATCACATTGTCGGCAAGCTCGCCCATGCGGGTCTCTCCGACATCACGATCGAGCGTCGCGGCGAGGTGGCCGTCGACATTCACACCGCCCGCCCGGGGATAGTGATCGGCAAGTCCGGAAGCGAAGTTGACGCGCTGCGCAAAGACCTTCACAAGTTGACCGGGAGCCCGGTCAAGGTAAATATCCGCGAGGTCAAGCGGCCGGAGCTCGATGCGAAGCTGGTCGCCCAATCGATCGCCGAGCAGCTGCAGAACCGGGTCGCCTTCCGGCGGGCGATGAAACGGGCGCTGACCTCGGCGATGCGCTCGGGTGCCAAAGGGGTCAAGGTGCAGGTTTCCGGCCGCCTCGGCGGCGCCGAGATGGCGCGCACCGAAGGCTATTCCGACGGCCGGGTCCCCCTCCATACGCTGCGAGCCGACATCGACTACGGCTTCTTTGAGGCGCGCACGACCACCGGTCGAATCGGCGTCAAATGTTGGATCAATAAGGGCGAGGTGATGCCCGAGGGTTTTCGCTCAGACCAGGTTTCAAGCGATGGCGAGCCCCAGTCCGGGCGCGGGGGACGGGCCGGCGGCGGTCGCGGCCCACGCGGAGGCGATCGCTGATGTTGATGCCGAAAAGGGTCAAGCACCGCAAACAGATGCGCGGCCGGATGCGGGGAAACACGCGCGGCTCGGGCAACGTCTCCTTCGGTGAGTACGGCCTCAAGTCTTTGGAGCGGGGCTGGATCACGAACCGCCAGATCGAGGCAGCCCGGATAGCGATGACCAGAAAGATCAAACGCGGGGGCAAGGTCTGGATCAACATTTTCCCCGACAAGCCCTATACAAAGAAGCCCGCCGAGACCCGGATGGGCTCCGGTAAGGGCAATCCTGAGGGCTGGGTTGCCGTGGTCAAGCCCGGCCGGGTGATGTTCGAGCTTGCCGGGGTGCCCGAGGAGCTGGCGCGCGAGGCACTCCGCCTCGCCGGACACAAGCTGCCGGTAAAAACGAAGTTCATCAAGCGTGAAGGGGCGGAGGCCGGATGAAGGCAGCCCAGGTCCATGACCTAAAAGACGATGAGCTCTTGGCAAAACTGATCGACGCCAAGCAGGAGGCATTTAACCTTCGCTTTCGCCACGCCACCGGTGAGATTGAGAACACCGCCCGCCTGGGCAGCTCAAGGCGCGATGTGGCGAAGCTTTTGACCGTGGCCCGCGAGCGAGGGATCGACGTTGAGAGAGAGCTGAAAAAGCTATGAGCGACGAAGAAAAAACTGAGAAAAAAGACGAGCAAGAGCCGGCAGCCCAAGAGGATGCCCCCTCGGCTGCACCCGAGGGGGTCGATGACGTCCCCGCCTCGGCTGACACCGAGAAGGAGGAGGTGCCCGCGGCGCAGGGCCCTGGTCCAGATGCGCCAGAGGCGGCGGCGCCCGACTCCGCGCCCGAGAAGACCGCGCAGGTGACTGCGCCCGATCCCGAGGACGAGCTTCCCTGGAAGCAGCGGCGAAGGCTGCAGCGCTCACGCTTAACCCAGGACTCAAGACCCGAGCTAAGTCCCGAGCAGCGGGCCAGCCAGCGGCTCCAAACCCGTAAGGAAAACGCCGAGCTGCGGCGCAAGCAACGCCTCGCGGCCAAGGCGAAGAAGGCGGGGGGGTTAAGCGGATCCGAGCCGGCGACGCGCAGCCCCAACGCCGCCAAGCTTCGCCAGGGAATCGTCGTCTCCGACAAGGCCGAGAAATCGATCACGGTGCGGATCGACATCGCCCGCCGGCACCCGACCTATGAGAAGGTCGTCCGTCGCTCGCGCACCCTGCATGCCCACGATGAGCGAAACGAGGCCGGCGAGGGTGACGTTGTGCGGGTGATTGAGACCAGGCCGCTGTCAAAGACCAAGCGCTGGCGCCTGGTCGAGGTAGTCGAGAAGGCGAAGTAGGAGCGAGGCGTGATTCAGCAGGAGACAAGACTGAAGGTCGCCGATAACTCGGGGGCGCGCGAAATCCTCTGCATCCGCGTCAAGGGTGGATCCCACCGTCGCTACGCGGAGGTCGGTGACGTGATCACGGCGACCGTAAAACAGGCATCGCCGCATGGGGGCGTGCGAAAGGGCGAGGTGGTCCAGGCCGTAGTGGTCCGCACTCGCAAGCCATTGGGCCGGCCCGACGGCACCTACATATGCTTCGATGAGAACGCCGCGGTATTGATCGATCCGGCTAACAACAACCCCCGCGGAACCCGCATCTTTGGGCCAGTGGCGAGGGAACTGCGCGATAAGAACTTCATGAAAATAGTCTCGCTTGCGCCAGAGGTGCTCTGAGCTCATGTTGGGTAGACCGCTGGGTGCGCAATTGCCCTACCGACGCCGCGGCGTGGAGGTCCGCCGCTGATGGCGAAGTCGATGCGGGTAAAGAAAGACGATCAGGTAGTGGTGATCAGCGGCAAGGACGCCGGCAAGAGTGGCCGGGTGGTGCGGACCGATCCAAAGCGCCGCCGCGTCTATGTCGAGCACCTGAACATGATCAAGCGCCACGAGCGACCGCGCTCGGTGAGCGATGCGACCCGCGCCGACGCGGGTGGGATCATCGAGAAGGAGGGGCCGATCCACGTCTCCAACGTGATGCTGATCGACCCCAAAGACAACAAACCCTCCAAGGTCGGCATGCGCAGCGACCAGGGTGGCAAGCGGGAGCGCTTTGCGAAGCGAAGTGGGGTGGCGATCTGATGGAGGCGACCGCGACACAGACCTCTCAGGCGGCGCCACCGCCGCGGATGCGCGAGCGCTACGAGAGCGATGTGCTTCCCGCCCTGACCCGCCGTTTCGGCTACTCGACTCCGATGCAGGCGCCACGCCTGGTCAAGATCACGCTCAACATGGGGGTTGGCGAGGCAAAGCAGGACTCAAAGCAACTTGAGGCAGCCCAGCAGCAGCTGGCCACGATCGCCGGCCAAATGCCCAACGTGCGCCGGGCGCGCAAATCGATCGCCTCATTCAAAGTGCGCGAGGGGATGCCGGTTGGCGTCTCGGTGACCCTGCGCCGCGCCCGGATGTGGGAGTTCCTCGATCGGCTTTTCGCGATCGCGGTGCCGCGAATCCGCGACTTTCGAGGTCTCAATCCACGCTCATTCGACGGCCGTGGCAATTACTCGATGGGAGTTCGAGAGCAGCTGATCTTTCCTGAAATTGACTACGACTCAGTCGACCAGGTGCGGGGGCTCGACGTGACGATCACGACTACCGCCGCTACCGACCTTGAGGCCTTCGAGCTGCTGCTCGGCTTGGGCATGCCCTTCGCTCAGGAGGGACGGCCGGGCCAGGCGGATTCTGCCGCGGAAGCCGCGGCAGAGGAGGAGCGTCGCAAGGAGGAGGCCCGCGAGCGCGCCGAGGCAGAGCAGGCGGCGCTGGAGCAGCTCAAAGAGGAGAACCCAGAGGCCTATGCCAAGCCCGAGCGATCAGAGGGCGAGGAGGGCGAGCCCGCGGATCAGGGTGGGGGCGAGGCAGAGAGCTCGAGCGATGAGGAGAATAAGGACGATGGCTAAGACTTCCCAAAAGGTTCGCCAGAGGCGCCAACCTCGATTCAAGACGAGGGGCTACAACCGCTGTCGACGCTGCGGGCGCCCCCGCGCCTACTATCGAAAGTTCGGGCTCTGCCGCATCTGCCTGCGCGAGGCCGCACACGAGGGCTACATCCCCGGAATGACCAAGTCGAGCTGGTGAGCAGATGCAAACCGACCCGATAGCCGATTACCTGACCCGGATTCGAAACGCGCTTCGCTCCGGCCACGACGAGGTGGAGATCCCCTCCTCGCGACTCAAGGTCGAGATGTCGCGAATCCTCAAGGAGCAGGGATATATCCGTGACTTCGCCCACGCCCCGGCGCGGGTCGGTGAGGTGATCAGGATCAACCTCAAGTACACCGAGGACCGAAGGCCGGTGATCTTGGGCATCCAGCGGATCTCCCGTCCGGGGCGCCGTCGCTACGTTGACCACAAGCAGGTGCCCCGCGTCGACGGTGGCACCGGCACCGCGATTCTCAGCACCTCGGTAGGGGTGATGACCGGCCACGAAGCCACCGCCCGCGGGGTCGGCGGCGAGGTCGTCGCCTACGTTTGGTGAATGCGAATGAGCCGGATCGGAAGAAAACCCATTCCCCTGCCCGACGCGGTGACGGTTGAGATCGCCCCGGGCCGGGTCGAGGTCAGCGGCCCCAAGGGGGAGTTGACCCAGCTCCTCTCCCACGAGATGGCGATCGAGCAGGCCGACGGCGAGGTCACCGTCTCTCGCCCCACCGATCGTGGCGAGCACCGCGCCTTGCACGGGTTGACGCGCAGCCTGATCGCGAACATGGTCGCCGGGGTCACCGATGGCTTTGAGAAGCGACTGGAGATCCAGGGCGTCGGCTACCGCGCCCAGCTCAAAGGAAGAAAACTTGAGATGGCGCTCGGCTACTCGCACCCGGTCTCGGTGGAGGCGCCCGACGGGATCGAGTTTGAGGTCCCCCAGCCGACCGAGATCATCGTGCGCGGAATCGATAAGCAGCTGGTCGGACAGGTAGCCGCAGACATCCGCAAGCGCCGCCCCCCGGAGCCCTATAAGGGCAAGGGGATCCGCTATCGCGGCGAGCAGGTGCTGCGCAAGGTGGGCAAGCGAGCATGAGCGTCTCGACCTCCAGGCAGCGGCGACTGCGCCGCCGCCGCCGCGTTCGGGCCCGAGTCAGCGGCACCGCGCAGCGGCCCCGGCTCTCGGTCTATCGCTCTAACCGCGGCGTTTTCGCACAACTCATCGACGATCAGCACGGTCACACGCTGGCGGCCGCGAATTGGATCGAGCCCCAGCTGCGTGAGCTCGCCGCCGCCGCGCAGGCAAAGCGGGCCGGGGAACTGATCGCCGAGCGAGCCAAGGCGCTGGGAATCGAGGCCTGCGTATTCGATCGCGGCGGCTACCAGTACCACGGCCGCGTGCGAGCGCTGGCCGAAGGAGCCCGCGAGGGGGGGCTGGCCTTCTAGTTCCGCTACCGTGGGCCGCTTGCAATGAAGGGAATGGACGCAACAAACGTGGAGACGGTCAGCCCTCGGGGGCTGGACCTACAGGAGCGGGTGATCGAGATCAACCGCGTCGCCAAGGTGGTCAAGGGTGGCCGTCGCTTTTCCTTCACCGCGCTGGTCGCGGTCGGCGATGAGGAGGGCGTGGTCGGGATCGGTTACGGCAAGGCCCGCGAGGTTCCGCTGGCGATTCAAAAGGGGGTCGAGGACGCCCGCAAGAACCTGATCCGGGTTCCCAAATACGGCCAGACGATCACCCACAAGATCATCGGCCGCTACGGCGCCGGACACGTGGTCCTACGCCCGGCCAGCCCCGGTACGGGGGTGATCGCCGGCGGTGGGGTGCGGGCGGTGCTCGAGCTCGGCGGGGTGCGCGATGTGTTGACCAAGAGCATCGGCACCCAGAACCCGATCAACTTGGTCAAGGCGACGATGGATGGTCTGATCCGCCTCCGCCGCCCCGAGGAGGTTGCCGAGCTACGCGGTCTGACGATCAGCCAGGTGCTCGGATTGGATCGCAATCACGGCGCCGGCCGATCTCCCGCCGAGCCCGACGTGGCGACGGCCGTTGCTGGGAAACCCGGCCCCGTGGAGGCGTCCGCGGATTCAGCGGGCCCAGGCGGCGCGGCGGCGAGCTCAGAGCCCGTTGGGCCCGCGCCGGCCGAGGATGCCGGTCCCGAGCCAGAGGGCCCCGAGCAGGGCACGGCCGGGGCCGAGGAGGTTGCCGGCGCCGGGAGCGAGGCCCCGTGAGTGCGGTCACAATCAAGCAGGTGCGCTCGGCGGTGGGGACAAATCCGAGTCAGCGCGCAACGCTTCGAGCCCTCGGCTTGGGGCGAATCGGGGGGGCGGTCGAGCGCAAGGATTCCCCCCAGCTTCAGGGTCAGCTTCGGGTCGTCTCCCATCTGGTCGAGGTGAAGGATGGCTGAGAAGGCTCGCGCCGAAGAGATCGGCCTGCACAGTCTGAAGCCAAAGCCCGGCTCCCGCCGCCCGCGCAAGCGCCTCGGGCGCGGCGAGGGCTCGGGGCTCGGTAAGACCTCCGGGCGTGGCCACAAGGGCGCCGGTTCTCGCGCCGGTGCGAAGCGCAAGGCGGGCTATGAGGGCGGGCAAAACCCGATTCACATGCGGATGCGGAAGCTTCGCGGGCCCCACATGAAGAAGTCGATGCCCTTTGAGAACTTCAGGACCAAGACCCAGGCGATCAATCTCGCCGACCTGCAAGAGCGCTTTGACAGCGGCGCCGAGGTCACCCCGACCGCGCTGCGGTCGGTCGGTCTGGCCAAGCGCCCGGACCCGATCAAGATTTTGGCCCGAGGGGAGATCTCCAAGAAGCTGACCGTGCACGCGCACGGATTCAGCGCCGCCGCCAGACAAAAGATTGAGGCGGCCGGCGGTACCTGCCAGACTCTGGAGCCCTGATGCTCCGCACCATCGCGAACGCATTCAGCGTCGCCGACATCCGCAAGAAGCTTGCCTTCACCGCGGCGATGCTGTTGCTATACCGCCTCGGCGCCTACATCCCCGCCCCGGGTGTAAACGTCAACGCCGTCAAGGAAATCCAGTCAAATTTCGGCGGCAGCAGCATTCTCGGCTTTCTCAACCTCTTCTCGGGCGGCAGCCTCTCACGCCTCAGCCTCTTCGCGCTGGGCATCATGCCCTACATAACGGCCTCGATCATCCTGCAGCTTTTGACCGTGGTCGTGCCCTCCCTGGAGAGGCTCTCCAAAGAAGGCGAGGTAGGACAGCAAAAGATCACCCAGTACACCCGCTACCTGACGGTTTGCCTCGCCTTCGGTCAGTCGCTCGGATACGTCTTCCTCTTTCAGTCCTTTCAGAGCCAGGCGGGTGCCAGCGTCGTCGGCAAGCTGACCTTCACCAAGGTCTTTTTGATCGTGATCTGCCTTACCGCGGGCTGCACCCTGTTGATGTGGCTGGGCGAGCTGATAACCCAGCGCGGCGTCGGCAATGGGATCTCGCTGCTGATCTTCGCCTCAATTGCCTCGCGAATACCCGAGGGGATCACCAAGTGGTGGACCAACCCAGATCAGGTTTTCGTGGTGATGATGCCGTTCATAGCCCTGGCGGTGATCGTCGCGATCGTCTTCGTCCAGGAGGGCCAGCGCCGCATCCCGGTGCAGTACGCAAAACGCGTGGTGGGGCGCAAAATGACCTCGGGAGGCTCCACCTACCTACCGCTGCGGGTCAATATGGCCGGCGTCATCCCGGTTATCTTCGCCGCCTCGATCATGGCCTTCCCGCCGACAATTGGACAGCTTCTCAACACCCCCGCCGCGCTTGAATTCGCCGCCTTCTTCGGACCGAGTGGCTGGGCATACGTGGTCGGCGAGTCCTTCTTCATCATCATCTTCACCTACTTCTACACCGCGGTCACCTTCAACCCGGTCGACCAGGCCGACAACCTCAAGAAATACGGCGGCTTCATCCCGGGGGTGAGGCCCGGTCGACCGACGGCTGAGTACCTCGACCGCATCCTCTCCCGCCTCACCTTTCCAGGCGCGCTCTACCTCGCCGCGGTGGCGGCGCTGCCGACGATTCTGATCAGCCAGACATCGGCGAATTTCTTCTTCGGCGGGACCTCGATCCTGATCGTGATTGGCGTCGCCTTGGATACGGTCAAGCAGCTCGAGGCCCAGCTGATGATGCGGAATTACGAGGGCTTCCTCAAATAGGGTGGGGGCGCTTGATGGCGATCGCGGCAGAGCGGTGCATCCAGCGGTTCTCTGAGCGCCGCCAGGCTAGGCCCTGGGGCGAGCCGATCGGGCGCCGACGTCGCCCCGCTGCGCCCCGGCTTGCAACCGATCGCTTCCTCGGCCGGGCCGATGGCTGAGCTAAACCTCGTCCTGCTTGGCCCGCCGGGGTCTGGAAAGGGCACACAGGGGGAGAGGCTGCAGGCCGATCTGCGCCTGCCCTACTACGCAACCGGTGACATCCTGCGGGCCGCGGTGCGCGAGCAGACCGCGCTCGGACAGAGCGCCAAGCAGTACATGGATCGCGGTGACCTGGTCCCCGATCGTGTGATCGTTGGGGTGATCGCCGAGCGAATCGACTCACCCGACGCCGTCGACGGATTCATCCTCGACGGGTTCCCGCGCACGATCCCCCAAGCCGAGGCACTCGATCTTGAGTTGGGAAATCTGAGCCGCGCCCTCTCGGGCGTGCTCCTTATCGACGTCTCTGATCAGGAGGTGACTCGGCGGCTCGGCGGCAGGCGGACCTGCGTCGAGAACGGCCACGTCTTCCACATTGATTTCAACCCTCCCGCCCGGGAGGGGGTCTGTGACCTCGACGGCAGCGCCCTGGTCATCCGCGACGATGACAAACCCGAGGTGATCGCCAAGCGGCTCGCCACCTACCACACCAAGACCGAGCCCCTGATCGAGTACTACGATCGCCAGAGCCTGCTGCGCCGCACCGACGGTGCGGCGACGCCCGAGCAGGTCGAGGAGGACCTGCGGCGCACCCTGGCGACGCTGAAACTGGAAGCCGACGAGGCGATCTAGCTTGTATCGGATGATCATCCGCAAGACCCCCGCCCAGGTTGATCAGATGGCCGCTGCCGGAGAGGTCTTGGTGCGCTGCCTGCGGATGCTGGCTGCCAAGGCGCGAGTCGGCGTCAGCACCGCTGAACTCGATGAGGCTGCCGAGAAATTCATCCGCTCCCAGGATTCAGAGCCGGCCTTTAAGGGCTACCGGGGGTTCCCCGCCTCGATCTGTGCCTCCCCCAACTCGATGGTCGTCCACGGCATCCCTGGGCCCTACCAACTAAAGCGCGGCGATCTGCTTTCGATCGACGTCGGCGTGGTCAGGGAGGGCTGGGTGGCCGACGCCGCGATCACGATCCCAATCGGCGCGATCGGACCCGAGGCCCACAAGTTGCTCGACGTCACCCGCGCGGCGCTCTTTGCCGGGGTCGAGCAGATGCGCCCCGGCAATCATCTCGGCGATGTCTCAGCCGCGATCCAGCGCGCCGTCGAGATCGAGGGCCTCTCGATCATCCGCACCCTGGTCGGCCATGGGATCGGGCGCGAAATGCACGAGGATCCGCAGGTTCCAAACTTCGGCGAGCCGGGCAAGGGCCCGCTTTTGGAGGAGGGCGCGGTGCTGGCGATCGAGCCGATGGTCAATGCCGGCGGACCGCTGGTTCGCCCCGGTGAGGACGGCTGGGCCATCTACTCCCAGGACGGATCGCTGGCCGCCCACTTCGAGTTCACCGTCGCGGTTGGCGCCGAGGGGCCGCGCATCCTCACCCCCTGGCACGAGGATGCCTAGAGAGCCTCTGTCGCGAGGTCGCTCAGCGACCCGGGGTGATTCGCCAACCGTTAGGAAAAAAGCAGGCGTGGAGGACTCGGATAGGCAGAAGCTGAGAGGATCAGGCCGATGACGCAGGAGCGCTGGAGTGCGGTTGATGACTACATCAGTGGTCTGCTCGCACCCCCCGAGCAGGGTTTGCAGGGGGCGATAGAGGCAAGCGTGGAGGCCGGACTGCCGCCGATCCAGGTCACCGCTCCCCAGGGCAAGTTGCTCAACCTGCTGGCCCGCACCGTGGGAGCCAAGACGATCCTGGAGTTCGGGACGCTCGGTGGCTACAGCACGATCTGGCTGGCGCGGGCGCTGGGTGCGGGGGGGCGCTTGATCAGCCTCGAGGCTGATCCGGCCTATGCCGAGGTGGCACGCCGCAGTATCGAGGGTGCTGGCTTGGCGGGGCTGGTCGAGCAGCGGATTGGGCCCGCGCTTGAGACGTTGCCCCAATTGGAGGCCGAGGGAGTGGGGCCGTTTGATCTGACCTTCGTCGACGCCGACAAGGTGAACACGCCCAGCTACTTTGCCTGGGCGCTTGATCATTCCCGCCAGGGTGCCCTGATCATCGCCGATAACGTCGTGCGCGATGGGGCGCTGGCCGACCCAGACAGCGCCGATCCCGCGATCCAGGCTCAGCGCCACTTCCATCAGATGCTCGCAGCAGAGCCCCGGGTGAGCGCGACGACGATCCAAACCGTGGGGGCCAAGGGCTATGACGGTTTCAGCATCGCTTTGGTCAGCGACTGAGCGCGGGGTCGCCGGGGGCGCACCCCTGCTATCTTTCCCGGTCGGCCCAAAGGCCGCCGTTTAAGCCTGCCCGCCTAACTCCTGAGGCGTGCGGGAGTCCTGTATTCGATATGAGACCGGAGCGATGAAGGTCCGAGCTTCCGTAAAGCCGATGTGCGAGAAGTGCAAGATAATCCGCCGCAATGGGGCGGTTCTGGTGATCTGCCAGAACCCCCGCCACAAGCAGCGACAGGGCTAGGCGGGCGAGATGGCACGGATCGCCGGGGTGAACATCCCAGTCGGAAAGCGGATCGAAATCGGGCTCACCTACATCTTCGGGATCGGACGCTCGAGCGCGCTTGAGATCCTCAAGGAGACCAAGATCGATCCCGACGCGATGGTCAAAGACCTGACCGAGGACGAGGTTGTGCGACTGCGCGAGGCAGTCGAGAACCGCGAGGTCGAGGGCGACCTGCGCCGCGAGCGCTCCCAAGACGTCAAACGGCTGATGGAGATCGGCTCCTACCGGGGTCTGCGCCACCGACGCGGACTTCCGGTTCGGGGCCAGCGGACTAAGACCAACGCCCGCGGACGCAAGGGTCCGCGCCGGATGAGCGTCGCCGGCAAGCGTAAGCCGACCAGGTAGGCACGGCGATGGCTGAGAAAAAAACCGCCAAGGGCCGGGCCCGCCGCCGGGTAAAAAAGAACGTCACCTATGGCCAGGCCCATATCAAGACCTCCTTTAACAACACGATCGTCACCCTCACCGACACCGAGGGCAACGTGATCGCCTGGGAGTCCGCCGGCTCGGCTGGATTCAAAGGCTCACGCAAGTCGACGCCGTTCGCCGCTCAGGTAACCGCTGACTCCGCCGCCAAGAAGGGGATGGAGCACGGGCTCGAGCGGGTTGAGGTCTTCGCCAAGGGCGCGGGATCGGGTCGTGAGACCGCAATCCGTTCCCTGCAGGCGGCCGGGCTTGACGTCACCACCGTCAAGGACGTATCTCCGCAGGCACACAACGGCTGCCGGCCGAAGAAGCGCAGGAGGGTCTAGGTGGCACGCGACACCTCCCCCCAGTGCAAGCAGTGCCGCCGCGAGGGGCAAAAGCTCTTTCTCAAGGGCGAGCGCTGCTTCACCGACAAATGCGGAGTCGAGCGGCGCTCCTATCCGCCCGGAGAGCATGGACGCGGTCGCATGCGCCAGTCCGAGTACCGCGTGCAGCTGCGCGAGAAGCAAAAGACGCGTCGCTACTACCAGGTGCTCGAGAAGCAGTTCCGCGCCTACTACGACAAGGCTTCCAGGCAGGATGGCGTCACCGGCGAGAACCTGCTGCGGCTGCTGGAGTCGCGCCTTGACAACGTCTTGGTGCGACTTGGTTTCGCCGCCTCGCGGCGCCAATCTCGCCAGCTCGTCCGCCACGGACACTGGATGGTCAATGGCCGCCGCGTTGACATCCCCTCCTACCAGGTGCGCCCCGAGGACATCATCTCGATCAAACCGAACTCTGCTGCCAAGGACACCGTGCGTCAGGCAACCGAGCTGGTCTCCACGGTGCCGGCCTGGCTACAGGCCGATCACGACGCGCTCACCGCCAAGGTCCTGCGCTACCCCGAGCGCTCCGAGATCTCGGCGCCGGTCCAAGAGCAGTTGATCGTAGAGCTGTACTCCAAGTAGTAGCCAAGTTTCTGAACCCGCACACGCAAGGAACCCATGACCACTGACTTTCAGGTCCCCCGCATCACCGCTGAGAAAGCTGACGAACGCCGTGGCACCTTCATCATCGAGCCACTCGATAAGGGCTTTGGCTACACCTTTGGCAACAGCCTGCGCCGCGTCCTTCTCTCCTCGCTCGGCGGAGCCGCGATTACGAGCGTTCGCATCGAGGGCGTCGCGCACGAGTTTTCCACCGTGCCCGGCGTCAAGGAGGACGTCACCGACATCGTCCTTAACCTCAAGGACCTTGTCGTTCGGATGCATACCGACGCCGACGAGGTAGAGGCGCCACTGGTCGCAACCGGCCCCGGAGAGGTCAAGGCAAAGGACATCGACTTACCGTCGGGGGTTGAGATCCTCAACCCCGATTCGCCGATCGCGACCCTCGAGAAAAAAACCAAGCTCGAGGTCTACCTGACGATCGGTCGCGGTCGCGGCTACTCGCCCGCGGAGGAGAACAAGTCCGACGAGCAGCCGATCGGTGTAATCCCGATCGACTCGATCTTTTCGCCGATCCGCCGGGCCTCCTATGCCGTCGCCACGGCTCGCGTTGGTCAACGAACCGACTTCGACAAACTGACCCTCGATCTGGAAACCGACGGTTCGATCGAGCCCGCCGCGGCCCTGCGTGAGGCCTCTGAGATCCTGATCAAGAGCCTGGCGATCTTCACCGATGCCGATCGGGTTGAGGAGCTGACCGCGCGTGAGCAGGTGGCCTCGCTGCCCAGCGATCCGCTCGCCGGTCCCAATGGAGGTGCCCCGGGCAGCAACGGGCTCGATGAGATCCTGATCGAGGAGCTCGAACTGGGGGTGCGCTCCTACAACTGCCTGAAGCGCGCCGGCGTGCAAACGGTCGGCGACCTGGTTCGCAAGTCGCGCTCGGAGCTAAACGCGATCCCGAATTTCGGCCAGAAGTCGATCGAGGAAGTTATCGAGACGCTTCACTCCCGCGGTCTAGACCTCCAGCAGGACTAGCAGGCGCCGCTAGGCAAGGACAGAAGCCGATGCGCCACAGCAAGAAGCGAAACAAGTTGAGTCGCGATGCGGCCCATCGGGAGTCGCTGCTCGCAAACCTCTCCAAGCAGCTGATCGAGCACGAGAGGATCAAGACCAGCCAGGCCAAGGCAAAGGCTGTCAAGCCCGAGGTTGAGCAGCTGATCACGCTGGCAAAACGGGGCGATTTGCACGCGCGTCGCCAGGCCCTCTCGACGCTGCACAACGACAAGTTCATCGTCCACAAGCTCTTCGATGAGGTCGCACCGCGCTACACGGACCGACCCGGTGGCTACACGCGGATCGTCAAGCTGGGCCCGCGAAGCTCTGACTCCACCGAGATGGTTTATCTCGAGCTGGTCTGAGCCGCACCGCCGCGACGGCGCGCGGATAGGGCTCGCCGGGCGTCGGTTTGCGGGGCGGCGATCGGCCAGGGGAGCCTGAGGTGCGCTCAAAGGTAGGAGACCGATTCGAGGTAGAGGCCATGGGCGGGGACGGTCTCTCCGGCAGCTTCGCGCGGAGCGCCCGCCAGTAGCTCGGTGAAATTGGCGATGCTGCGCCGGGCCGAGGCAACCTGCAACATCGTGCCGATCAGGGCTCGGACCATGTTGTACAGAAAGGCATCGGCCCGAATAGAGAAGCTGAGGATCTCCCCCTGGGAGCGCCAGTGGGCGGCGAGGACGTCTCGCTCGAAGTGGACGTGGTCTGACTGGGTCGGGGTAAAGGCGGTGAAGTCGTGGCTGCCGAGTAGGGCTGCCGCGCAGGAATCGAGGGCCGCGCGATCGAGCGGCTGCGGCCACCACAGGGCTCGGCTCTGCTCAAACGGACTTGGTGTGGAGCGGTTGAGGATCCGATAGCAGTAGGTACGCGACTTGGCATCGTGGCGCGCGTCAAAGTCCTCGCTGAGAACGCTAGCCTGGCTCACAGCGATGTCATTCGGAGCGGCTGCGTTTAAGCGGCGGCAGAGTTCGGGGGGAACCTCGGCTGCGGTGGGGAAGCTGGCAACCTGGCCGCGGGCATGGACGCCGGCATCGGTGCGCCCGGCAACACTCAACCTCACCGGCTCGCGAAGTATCGCCGCGATCGCGGCCTCAAGCTCGCCCTGGACGGTACGCAGACGGGGCTGCGCGGCCCAGCCCGAAAAGTCGCTGCCGTCGTATTCGATGTCCAAACGCACGCTGCTCATCGCGCGCAGTATGGCGATCTGATTGAGACCAGCCCCCACTTGGGTGGAAGGGGTGCTTGGCAGGGCACCGCCGGGGCGCCGGGGTCACCCGCGCCGCCGCGGCCTAGAATCGATCTGTGCGGGTATTGCTCACCAATGATGATGGGATCACGGCGCCGGGCCTGCAGGCGGCGCGGCGCACCCTGCGTGAGATCGAGGACGTCGAGGTCGACGTGATTGCACCTGATTCAAATCGCAGCGCCACCGCGCGCTCAATCACGACGCGTTCGCCGCTAACCGTCGAGGAGGTCGAGTTCGGCGATGGCGATCGGGGCTATGCGACCGACGGCACCCCCGTGGATTGCGTCCGCTTCGCCGAGCTGGGACTGGTCGGGGGCCGGCCGGATCTGATCGTCTCGGGGATCAACCATGGTGCAAACCTCGGCGATGACATCACCTATTCGGGAACGGTCGCCGCGGCCTTTGAGGGCATCGTCTTGGGAATCCCGGCGGTGGCGATCTCCCAGCAGTCCTCTGCGGGCGGGATGGGGTACGTGAGCGGGCGCTTTGAGTTCGGACTCGCCGCCCTTTTCGCCGCCCAGCTGGTGCGCCGGCTCGTCGCGGCGCCGATGCCCAAGGCGACGCTGATAAACGTCAACTGCCCGGCCGGAGAGCCGAGCGGCATCGAGGTGACCAAGCTGGGCAAACGCCTCTATAACGATCAGCTCAAGCTGGTCGGGGAGGATTCGCGCAGCGGCCGCCGCCGCTATGAGATCTACGGTTGGCAGCCGGGCTTTGAGGACGAGGGTGGGACCGACCTCTCGGCGGTGGCGCAGGGACGGATTTCGGTCACACCGATCCACTTCGACCTCACCGATCACGGTGGGCTGGAGCGTCTTCGTGGTTGGGGGTTTGAGGAGATGCTGGCGGCCTGCGCTGCGGCGGCGTGAGCGGGTCCGACCCCGAGCAAAGAGCGGCGGAGCTGCGCCGCCAGCTCGAATTCCACAATCGGCGCTACTACCTGCTCGATGACCCTGAGATCGGCGACGATGCCTACGACCGGCTGCTCGATGAGCTTCGCGCGATCGAGTCGGCGCACCCCGAGCTCCGCACCCCCGCCTCGCCCACCCAGCGGGTTGGGGCGCCTGCCCTTGAGCGCTTTGAGCGGGTCGAGCACCGCGAAGCGATGCTCTCACTCGCCAACGCGCGCAACGAGGAGGAGCTACGGGCCTGGGAGACGCGGCTGGGCAATCAGCTCAAGCGACTTGACATCGGCGGTGCCGACTTCAGCTACACAACCGAGCCAAAGATCGATGGGCTGGCGATCACGATTACCTACGAGGAGGGGGTCCTGATCCGCGGCGCAACGCGCGGCGATGGACGGATCGGAGAGGACGTGACGCAGAACCTGCGCACGATCAAGGCGATACCGCTCAAGATCGAGGGGGCGCCGGAGCTAGTTGAAGTTCGCGGCGAGGTCTACCTGCCGATCGCTGACTTCAAGGCGCTGAATGAACGCCGCGCAGCTGCCGGCGAGGCCGCCTTCGCCAACCCGCGAAACGCCGCCGCCGGGTCGATCCGCCAGCTCGACCCCGCGATCGCCGCCGCCCGTCCCCTCTCGATCTGGTGCTACGGGCTTGGCGCCAGCCGTGGCCTCCAGCATCGAACCCACAGCGAGGAGCTCAGCTGGCTCAGTGAGCACGGCTTCAAGGTCAACCCAGATACCGCTCGCCACTCCGATATCGACTCCGTGGTGAAGCGCTGTCGCTGGTGGCAGGAGCGTCGCGAGGGGCTTGATTTTGAGATCGACGGGGTTGTGATCAAGGTTGATGAGCGCCACCTGTGGCGGGAGCTTGGCGTTGCGGGGCGGGAGCCACGTTGGGCGATCGCCTGGAAGTTCGCGCCGACAACCGCTACGACGAGGTTGATCGATGTCGTTTGGAACGTCGGTCGCAGCGGCCACCTCGTCCCCTTTGCGATCCTGGAGCCGGTTCACGTCGGCGGCGTAACGGTCTCCACGGCGACCCTGCACAACGAGGAGGACCTGGCCCGAAAGGATGTGCGGGTGGGGGACGAGGTGATCGTGATGCGAGCCGGCGACGTCATTCCCCAGGTCCTTGCCCCGCTTGTGCAGCGGCGCAGGGGAAGGCCCCGCAAACCACGCCCGCCTCGCAAATGCCCGGCCTGCGGGACTCCCACGGTGAAGCCCGAGGGCGCCGTCTTCACGATCTGCCCAAACCGCGGCGGCTGTCCTGGGCAGTCCTTTCAGCAGGTCAAACATTTCGTCAGCAAAGGTGCGATGGAGATCGACGGCCTCGGCGAGAGGCAGGCGATGCGCTTCCTGCAGGAGGGCCTGATCACGGACGTCGCCGATATCTATGAGCTGAGCGAGGAGCGCTTGGTCGAGGTGGAGGGATTTGCCCGGATCTCTGCCAGGAATCTCGCGACGGCGATTGAGGCATCGCGGCAGCGCCCCTTTAGCCGGGTCCTATATGCGCTCGGGCTTCCGGGCGTTGGCCGGGTGACGGCGGAGGCGCTGGCCGATCATTTTGGCTCGATCGATGCGCTGCGGTCCGCCGATCCCACCGAGATCGAGGAGGTCGAAGGAGTTGGGCCGATCATGGCCGTTCAGATCGCCGAGTCGCTCGCCGATGAGCGCACCGGCGAGTTGATCGAAAGGCTGCGGGCGAGGGGTCTCAATCTGAGCGGGGAGGAGTCTGAGCGGCGCCAATCCGGCGGCCCCCTGGATGGCATGACCCTCGTGCTCACCGGCACCCTGCCCGCCCTGACACGCGAGGAGGCCTCGAGCCTGATCAAGGCCGCCGGTGGCAGGGTCCTCAATTCGGTTTCAAAGAAGACCGACTACGTCCTCGCCGGGGAAAACCCCGGATCAAAGCTCCAAAAGGCCGAGGAGTTGGGGGTCGAGATCCTCGATGAGGCCGCGCTGCGCCGCTTGATTCAGTAAGAGGCTACCTCCGCGGCGATTTCATCCTGCTCGTTTTGGGCGAGTTCGAGGTTGGCGACGCTGCCCATTAGGATCGAGAAGATCATCTTCTTGCCGTCGCGGTTAAAGCAGTATCCGGAGAGGTTGCTGACCCCGGTCAGGGTGCCGGTCTTGGTGTGGCAATGACCTTCCGCCGGGGTCCCGCGCATGCGCAGTGCGACCGTGCCTTCCTTGCCGGCGACGGCGAGATCTCCGATGAAATCTTCGCCCACCGGGCTGGCCTGGATCGAGTTCAACAGCGCCACGACCTGGGCGGGGGAGGCGCGTCCGGAGCGGCTCAGCCCCGAGCCGTCGACCGCGTGCACCCCGGAGTCTTCCTGGCGGGCGAATTGCTCGACCACAGCGGCACCGGCCGCGGTGCTGCCTTCGCCTCCGAAGTGGGCACCGAGCAGCTTGATCAGCGTCTCGGCGAAGAAGTTGTCTGAATAAACGTCGGTTAGATCGACGATCCGATTGAGGCTTGGGGAGCGAACGATGGCGATTCTGGTGCTTTCTGGTGGGGTGCTGCGCAGCGCCACCTGGGGCGAGATTTCGATCCCGGCGTTTCGCAATGAGCGATCCAGCGTCGCCGCCGCCAACTTAGCCGGTTCGCTGGAGAAGCCCGTCGCGCCGGGATCGCCATAGCCCGAATCGAAGGAGAGTCCCGACAGCGGGCCGATGTAGGGGCTGGTCGCAAAGCCCGAATCGAGCACGCCGCGCAGCCGGTCAAAGATCGTGTCATCGGCGTAGAGGCGGCCGGTCACAGCGCGGATCCCAGCGGCGCGAATCTGCGGCATCAGGGCGAATATGTCGGTCCCCAGGCCGTTTAGGAAGCGGTCATAAAAGCTCGGCACCCCGAGGGTTGGGTCACCTCCACCCTGCAGGTAGAGGCTGCCGTGCAGGACCCCGTTTGAGTCCAGGGTGCCGTCGCTATAGACCCGCGTCGGGATGCGATATTCGGGTCCCAGCCGCGCCAATGCGGTCGAGGTCGTAAACAGCTTCATGTTGGAGGCCAGCGATCGCTGCACCTCGGCGGCAACCGAGCAGACGACCTGCCCGCTGCCTGCGTCTAGCACCAAGAGGCCGCTGGCTGGGCCGCCGCCGCGAAGCAGCTGAGCCCTGAGCGTCTGACAGAGCGAGCTGGCCGAGGCGCTCGCCGGCAGCAGGGCGAGGGCGAGGGCGAGGGCAAGGGGGGCCAGGCGCCGCCTCATTCCTGAGATAATCCCTCCTGATGGGAAAAGTTGTGGACATCGAGTCCCAGCCGAAACGACGGAAGCCGCGCAAACGGCCCTCAAAGACCGCGCTGGTGCTCGGCGGCGGCGGCTTCACCGGAGGGGTCTATGAGATCGGGGCGTTGCGGGCGCTCGATCTGCTCGCGGTCAACAGCACCGTCAACAATTTCGATATCTACGTTGGTACCAGCGCCGGCTCCTTTGTGGCGGCGATGCTCGCCAACGGGGTGACCCCTGACGAAATGATGCAGGTCCTCAACGAGCGGGTCAGCTCTGAGATGGAGGATCTCGATCTCAATACAGTGCTGCGGCCCAATTACCTCGGCTTCCTGAGAAAAGCGGCGACCCTGCCACTTCGCTCGATCGAGCTGATTCGAGCGCTGGTGCGAATCGGCGAGCTCTCCGCGATCGATCTCGGGGTTGGCCTGGCCGAGGCCCTTCCCAGCGGCATCTACTCGGGTTCGGGGATCGACGACTACGTCACCGGGGTGCTCGCCGAAGGCGGGCGCACCAATGACTTTCGGCTGCTCGAGCGCGAGCTCTACCTGATCGCGACCGACCTCGACACATGCGAGCGGATCGTCTTCGGCGAGACGAGCTGGTCCGACGTGCCGATCTCAAAAGCGATTGAGTGCTCCACGGCGCTGCCGATCGTCTACAAGCCCGTCGAGCTGAAGGGCCGCGAGCTGATTGACGGGGGCATCCGCTCGACCACCAACGTCGACATCGCGGTCGAGAAGGGTGCCAAATTCATCGTGGTCGTGAACCCGCTGGTCCCCTATGTCAATGATTTTGAAAAGACGATTCCGACCGTATTCGGCAGTCGCGTCAGGCGCGTTTCGGACATGGGGTTGCCGGCGATCGCAAATCAGACCTTTCGCCTGATCGCCCACCAGCGCCTGCATCAGGCGGTCGACTTCTGGCAGGAGCGATATCCGGGCGTCGACATAGTCCTGATCGAGCCCCATCCGAACGACGAGCTGATGTTCGGCACCCCGATCATGGATTACTCGAGGCGTTTGAAGATCGCCCGGCATGGCTTTGAATCGGTCACCGCCACCCTCGCCCAAGACTACGAGCGCTACCGCGAGATCGCCGAGCGCCACGGTCTGGAGATCTCCGAGCGACGGGTGCGACGGGTGCTCGAGCGCGCCGCGCAGGAGGAGCCCGAGCAGACCTCGGCCTGGCGCCGCGTTCTCGAGCAGACGACCTCGGTGCTGCTGCGCCAGTCCGGCGAAGCCTCCTAGCTGTAAAGCGCCTCGATCTCGGGCTCGTGCTTGGCGGTGACGACCGCCCGCTTGACCTTCAGGGTCGGGGTCAGCTCGCCGTTTTCCTGGGAGAGGTCGTGGCTCAGTATCGCGATCTTCTTGACCTGCTCGACGCGCGCAAACTGCTGGTTGATTTTCTCCACGTGGGAATCGATAGAAGCCTTGATCTCCTCGTTGGCGGCGAGCTCGGCGAGATTCTCGGCGAGGCCGTGCTCGCGCGCGTAGGCGAAAGCCTCGTCGGGGTCGAGGGTGACCAGGGCCACCAGGTAGGGGCGCCGATCGCCGACCACGACGCACTGGGAGACGAGGGGGTGCTGCTTGATCTCGGCCTCGAGGTTCGCAGGGGTGATGTTCTTGCCCCCGGCGGTGATGATGATGTCCTTTTTGCGGCCGGTGATCTTGATGAAGCCGTCGCCGTCGATCTCCCCGATATCGCCGGTATGCAGCCAACCATCGACGATCGATTCCCGAGTGGCTTGCTCGTTTTTGTAGTAGCCCTGAAAGACGTTTGGCCCCTTGACCAAGATCTCACCGTCCTCGGCGATCCTCACCTCACAGCCGGGGAAGGGTTTGCCGATCGTGCCGATTCTGAAGTCCTCCGGTGAGGAGATCGTCGCCGCGGTCGAGGTCTCGGTCATTCCCCACCCCTCCAGGACGAGCACCCCGGCCGCGTCGAAGAAGCGCAGGATCTCGGGGTTAATCGGCGCGGCTCCGGAGACCGCCAGGCGCAGTCGGCCTCCAAACAGGCCGCGAATTTTTGAGAGCACCTGCTTGTCGGCGAATTGGTATTGCTTGCGCAGCAAGAAGCCTGGCTTTGCGCCGCTTCTCTGCACCTCGCGCATCCGCTTTCCGACTCGGATCGACCACTCAAATACGGCCTTTTTTAGGCCCCCCTCTTTCTCCATGCCGGCGCTGGCCGCCGTGTAGATCTTCTCAAAGATGCGCGGCACCGAGGGAAAGTAGGTAGGCCTCAGTTCGGCCAGATTGGCCATGATCTTCAGTGGATCGCCCTCCCAGTAGGCGAGGGTCGCACCGAGGTCAAAGCTGCCGAGCTGGATCAACAGCGCGAAGGAGTGGGCGAGGGGAAGGTAGAGGTAGGAGACGTCGTCGTCTTCAATGACGCTGGTCTCGTTGACCATGTTGAGCATCGAGCGGTAGTTGCCGTGGCTGATGATGCAGCCCTTCGGTGGTCCGGTGGTTCCCGAGGTGTAGATGAAGGTGCAGGTGTCCTCGGGGGTGACGCTTTTCCAGCGCGCCTCCCACTCGGTCGCCCCGTGGCCCTCGCCGCGCCTACCGAGCTCCTCCATTGAGATCGCATCGGGGCTGGATCCGGTCATTCGAACAACGTGCTCGAGCAGCGGCAGTTGCTCGCGGATCGCGCGGATCTTCTCGAGCTGTTCATCGTCCTCGACCACGACCACCTTGACGTCGGCGTTCTCCAGAACGTAGCGACACTCCTCGGGCGAGTTGGTCTGATAGATCGGCACGACCACGGCCCCCGCCGAGAGGGCCGCAAAGTCAAAGTAGGTCCACTCAGGACGGGTATTGGCCAGGATCGAGACCTTGTCACCCTTTTTGACGCCGAGCTCGATCAGTCCCAGCGCCAGCGAGCGAACGGTCTCGGCGACCTGATCAAAGCTGCGGTTGACCCACTCCCCGTCGGCTTTGTAGCTGATCGCCGCCGACTCGCCGTAGAGCTCAGCTGCGCGCGGCAGAAGGTCTGCGAGAGTGCTCGATCGTGTTCCCCGCCCCATAGCGGGAGTTTAAATCAGCGGAGGCTCGCGGAGGTCTGCGGCAGCGGGTGCTGGGAGGAAAGGTTGCGCAGCGAGCTCTCAAAGAGGCTGCGGTCGATGCGACCGTGAAAGATCGGGATCCCCATCTGCACGCACCTGCCGATCACCTCCCCACGCTTCATCTGAAGCTGGTCGGCGAGTTCGGTGGGCGTCAGGTGATTGGCCACGGCGGACCTCCC
Organism: uncultured Solirubrobacterales bacterium; assembly: GCA_963700105.1. Classification (GTDB taxonomy): domain Bacteria; phylum Actinomycetota; class Thermoleophilia; order Solirubrobacterales; family 70-9; genus CAVUWL01. The sequence continues at coordinate 101,681 of CAVOWL010000002.1, forward strand.
AAGTAGTTGAAATGAGTCGAGGGGATATTTATCGCTGCCGGCGGACGTGTCAATCCGGGCAGCGCAAATTGCGGCAATTTGGACCGATCGCATTCTGGATAATGCCTCCATGTCTGAGCTCGCCGCCGAACCGCTGCCGCGCCGTGGTCGCTTCTGGGTGATCGCCCTGCTCGCCGTCTCGATCTTTGGTCTGGGCTACGGGCTGGTTGGGCTCGCCACCCAGAAGCCCGGCAGGCCGGTCGCCAGGATCGTCGGTACCGCCGAAGCGCAGGAAATCTTTGGCGGGGTCGAACAGGCGGGAGATCAGCTTGGATCCTCCAGCGCGCCGGTCACGATTCAGATCTTCGACGACCTGCAGTGCTCCAGCTGTCGCGATTCCTTCCTGCACACCCTCCCCGGACTGGTCGAACGCTACGTGCGGCCGGGCCAGGTCAAGCTTCTCTACCGCCATTACTCGACCAGTGAAAGCCCGACCGAGCTCGGCTTCTACGGCGCCGAGTCCGCGGCGCACCAGGGCGAGGGCTGGCAGTACACCTATCTTTTCTTCCTCAACCAGGCAGCAGCCAAGTCAGACGTGAGCCAGAGCTTTCTGACGGCGATTGCGAGCGCCGTGGAAGAACTGAACGTCGGTGAGTGGGAACGCTATCTAAAGGCGCACGGGGGCTCTGGAGGCTCGATCGCCCGCAAACTCGCCGAAGATGAAAAGCTTGGCTTCAATCTGAGCATTCGCCTCGGGGAGGCGGCGGTTGTAACCGGCCCCCATGGCAGCCGCACCCTTCAGGAAGGCCCCAGATTGAGTCAGATCGAAGCCGCGATCCGGGCGGTCCGGTAGGCGCGAGCGGGTCTGGGATAATCATCGGCTCTCGGGGCGTGGCGCAGCCTGGTAGCGCGCACCGTTCGGGTCGGTGAGGTCCCCGGTTCAAATCCGGGCGCCCCGATTACCGGAACCAGCTCTCTAGAGCGGGTTCCGGAGTCTGCAAGAGCGGCCAAGACACCAACGAGGTACCAATTTCAGGCGGAGCCTGCTCGCGCGACCCCGGGGAGCGGGGACGGCTCAAGGACGCTGCCGCTCTCGGTTGCAAAGGAACAGCCAACCAACCGTGCGACCTTGGCTTTCGCAGCTCGTCCGGACGAGCTGCATCAGTTTCCATGGTCCGCTCGACTGCTTCTGCTTCACCAGCCCCTAGCGCGACCGGCGCTCTTCCCAGGCCTCGGTCATCGCGATCCGCTGCGCGAGCGTCGGCGTTTGCGCGTACAGCAGATACGCCCATGTCGGCGGGTCGGGATCGCTGAGGTTCGTGCTGGCGAGGCGCTCGAACACCTGACGTGTGGCGGCGGGTTTGTGGGTGGCTTGTAGCGACGACCAGTCCGCCTCCACCTCATAGTGTCGCGAGATCAGCGTCCAGAAAGGCAGCGTCACCAACTCCAAAACGACGAACACGAATAGCGCCACCGGCACCGCCTCGGGCCGCCCGAGGCCACCGCGCCGGCGCGTGGCGAGCGCGACCAGCGCCGTCGCGGGGATTAGGAATAGCGCCAGCCAGCCCACCTCCTTGAGCACGTGGGCGCGCGCCACGTGACCGAACTCGTGCGACATTACGACTCCTATCTCCGCGTGGGTGAAGTGGCCGTGGAGCAGCGTGCTCCACAACACCACACGCTGACTCGGACCGATGCCGGCCGTCTCCGCGTTCACTTCCGTTCTCGTGCGTGAGAGGTTCCCCACCAGCACGGGCGTGCCCGCGACGCCCTCGCGCGCCTCGAGCGTCCTTGCCTCGGCAACAAGCGCCGGGTCGTTAAGCGGATGGGCTGTCGTGATCAGGTAGGGAGTGAGTAAGGCCGACAGGAGCGCCAGCCCTGCGAATAGCGGCGCCGCGACAACCCACCACCAGCGGCGCATCTTTCCCGCCAGCGCCATCGCCAACGCCACCGCGAGGGCGATCCACACGAAGCGCTCTCCGAGCCAGAGGAAGCTGCCGAGAAGCCCGGCGACATATCCCTCATGCAGGACATGATGGCGGCGCTCCCACCACATCGCCGCGAGGTCAAACGGCACCTCTGCCAACCAAACCAGGGCGAAGCCCAGCAGCGCGAGCATGATGCCGGTCCCGATGCGTCCCGCCGCCGACTCCCGCATAAGTCGCTGTCCACGGTACGCATACACGGCCAGCACCGCGACCGGCGCAAGCATCTCCAGCAGGCCGTCTATGTCGAGGAAGCGCTCATAGGAGGAGTTGCGGCGCAACAGCGAAGCGCTGAAGAAGCGGTGGACGTCGACATGAGGGAGCTGCAGGTCGGCGGGCACGATCGTGCCCCACAGCTCGTGCGCGCACCACGCCCATGCGCACGCCGCCAGCAGCGTGGCGAGCACGACCAGCGCCCGCTTCCAGGGGCGGGTAGAGGGCCCGCTGCCCCGTCCGGAACCGGGCGCGGCTGAGGTCTCCGCTGCCACGGTCGCCGCTAGCCGAATGCCGATTCCGCCGTCGTGGGCGCGTCCACGGCCGCTTGACGGCAAGGTCCGCTGTATGGGTAGGCGTCGCTCAGCACCAGCAGGTATCCGCTCACTTGAATCGTGTAGCGCAGCGCCTGGGCGGACGAGTTCAGCAGTCGTCGTGGCATCCGGCCGGTGACGAGCGCCGCGAACCACGCCAGAACCGCGCACGTCCACGCCAGCGAGCCGAACGCGCTCGCGAGGAACCATGCCGGCAGCACCAGCAGCAGGCGCCAAGCGACGCTCCAGCGGTTCTGGTTGGGCGGCGGGGCGATCGAGGCTTCGGCATCGTAGGATCCCGCCGCGCCGGCGAAGCCAGGGAAGCGGTTTCCGATCAGCCAGAGGAAGGCGTACACGTGCGCCTGATAGCGGAGGTAGGCGGAGAGGAAGCGATGCAGCGGCTCCGGTGAGCGGCCCTGCGCGAGCGTCGCCACCCAGTTCGCGATGGCGGCGAACAGGGCCGCGACTGACCACAACGCCAGCCACACCAAGTGCGGCACCGCCAGCGGCAGCCGGAAGAACACGGTCAGGCGGCTGCGGCGCAAATCCCCGCCGACATCGAAGCCGATCGGGTCACTGCGCTCGGGCAGCTCGCCGAGCACGACCGCCGGGTCGGGGTCAGGGTAGGCGCTCGTGAGCACCAGCAGATACGCCCACAGTTGCGCGCCGAAGCCGACCCCCCACACGACAGAGTCGCGCAGACCGCGCGGCATCCGCGCACGCGCCACGCACACGAACCAGCCGAGGAAGGCAGCCACGTGGGCCACGCCGAAGCTGAAGTTAAAGAGCTGTGCCGAGTTGCCAAACCTCGTGTTCGGAAGACCGAATAGGGAACCCGCGAGCAGCAGCGCAGGTATCACGAGAACGATGCGGAAGGCGACAGTGAGTCGGTTTTGCACCTCCGGAGCGTCGATCTCGACTTCGACCGGATAGCCGGGGCGGCCGTCGAAGGGCGGATATGGATCGGAACCCAGCAGGAAGTACCCATACACCTGCGTCGCATATTTGACATACAGCGCGAGGAATCGGTGAAGGGCTGCGGGGGGGCGGCCCATTACGAGCGTCATCAGCCAATTCGCGAGCGCCGCGACAAACGCGCCGATGCCCCAGATCCCCAACCAGATGAAGTGAGGGATTACGAGCAACACGCGAAAGCCGACCGTCAGGCGCTTGCGCTCGAGGTCGTCGCTGAGGATGAGCCGAACCGGCCCTCGACCCGTTTGCCGCTGCGGGTTGGCTGGAATGTCCGCGGCCATAGCCATGCCTGTTAATCGGCAGGCATGACCCTACCCGTGAGTCACTGAACCGAGAACGCGAGCCACTATGAGCCTGAATTCAACGGCCTTTGCCCGCAGCGGTCCAGGTCAGGCACCCGATCGGCGGGAGGCCTTGAAGCCGCCCGGCTCGTCGGAATCGGCTCGACTCTGACCTCGCGGAACTGGTCCGTCCGCCACCTCAGAGTGGCGAGCTCGCATGCCACCGAATCAGCCCGGCTTTTGTAACCCAGAGCGGGGCTCGGCTCGCAATGTCATTAGATAATGCCCTGATGCGAAGCCGGGGTTGAGCAGCCTCGGTGGTGACATCGCAGAGTACGCAGCGCCGCCTGGTGGAAGTCGCTGCTCCCCGATCGTTCGAAGAAGTAGGGCGGATCGGTCAGGCTGCTCGATCCCGGGCGTTGATCAAACAGATCTTCCGGCGAGCGCTGTCAGGAGGCCGGCGCCGTACCTGAAACCGGTTGCCTCAATCCGCTCGTGGAGCTGGACGATCTCGCCAAAAAGCAGGCGCTGCGACGCGCCCTGCGCGAAAGGTTCCGAGCGATCGAGAACACACAGGCCTCCGTGATGGCATTCGTCAGGTCGGCTCGAGCGAAAACCCTGATCCGACCACGCTACGACGTTTGCGGGAGGTCTGCAAGGCGCCCAAAAACCCCATTGGAAAGCCAACCTGAACCCTTCGCCCCGATGAACTTCAGGCTCGCCGAACTTCGAAGGCGGGCGCGAACGTCAAGCTTTCGGGACTTCGCCAAATTGGCCCAGCGTTGGGACAGCGCTTCGGCTGAGACTCTGCGGGCGGATCTGCTCGGAGGCGATGGAAAGTGGCGATAGATCGGATCGGCCCGCTCAATCGCGGGATCTGGGTTCCTGCGGCAGCCCCTAATTTCGAGAGGCAACGATCATGTCTTGCCCTGCGAGTCCCGCGCTGGGATTGGCCCAGCGACCACGGTGGATTGGCTCTCGAATTCGCAGGCCAGCCTTGGCAAACATGGCCCTAATATCGTCAACTCGGTAGGCGACAGCCTCCTCGGGCTGGCGTGGATCGATGGTGAACTCGCCCTCACCGTGGCGCTTGAAATCAAACGCGGCCCGCCCCGCCGCGATTTCGCGTTCTGACTCCGGATCGAGCAGAAAAAATGTCAACAGACAGGTGCCCCCGGGCCGCAGCACACGTGCGGTTTCTGCGAGGTAATGACTGGCGTCTTCTCGGAGTAGATGTGTGAAAAGCGATGTCGCAAACGCGAAATCAAATGAGGAACTCGCGTATGGGAAGCGGTATTCGGCGCCCGCGAGCTTGCCGAAGGGGTTGTACTTTCGATTAAAGACCGGCGCCCAGGTGAACTCGAAGTCTTTACGCCGTGCGGTGATCCGCCGCCTGCACCAGCTGATCATCTCTTTGCCGACGTCGAAACCGGCGTAGGACCCGTCGTCGAGGTAATCGATCAGCGGGATCGCCATTCTGCCGACGCCGCAACCCATGTCCAGCACTCGGGAGCTCGGCGCAAGATCGCCGAGCTCCCTGAAAAAAGCCAGATGTTCTTGGCCTGTCTTGGCGAAATCTCCGCCACCGATGAAGGAAAGGCCACGGGGTGGCGTCAGCTCCTCGCCTCGGAAGCGGTTCAAGCAGTCTGCGGGGGCCCAGACCAACCGCCTGGCGGTGGCCTTGGCCACATAGAGCACCCTGGCTCGCGCGACGGAGCTGCGCCGGGGTCGCGGAGGAGGCTCCATTCGGCCCTCACCCTAGCTGGGTCGGCGCTTCGCGGAATCATCTCGATCGACGCCGTTGGCAAATCGACCCTATAGAGTCGACCGCGACTTTCGGCGCGGATCGGGGTCAGAGAAGGGGATTGATGCGCAGGCTGGTGCTCTTGTTTGCGGTTTTCGCGGTGCTCGTTCCGGCGCCGTGTCTGGCCATTGCCGCGTTTCCTTCCGGCTTTGTCGGGGTTTCTCCGCAGAACCCACTGACGGCACACGATTTTGAACTGATGAAGGAGGCGGGTATACGCAGCGTGCGGCTGCCGATGAGCTGGGACGCGATAGAGCCCGAAAATCCATCACTGCTCAGTCCTCAGTGGTCTGAATTTGACCACGACGTAGCGATCGCCGCTGAACACGGGATCAGGATCTTTCCCTTTCTCAGCGGCACGCCGTCCTGGGTCGCTCCCCAGCCGATCCAGGAACCGATTGAAACAGCGCTGCAGCGCTCGGGCTGGTCGAGCTTCCTGCGCGCTGCGGTGGATCGCTACGGTCCAAAAGGATCCTTTTGGGAAGAAAACCCCGAGCTTCCGTTCCTGCCAATCCAAAGCTGGGAAGTCTGGAACGAGGAGAACCTTGTCACCTTCTCCGACCACCCAAACCCGGCGCGATACGCGAGGCTGTTGCGCTTCTCGGCAAGGGTCCTCCATGAAGCCGACCCGAGTTCGAGAGTTATCGCGGGCGGTCTCTTTGGTCATCCGCTGCAGACCCCACCCAACGTATCCTCGGGCGGATTCCTCTCCCGCTTGTTGCGGGCGCCTGGAATCACCCAAGCACTGGGTGGGGTGGCCCTTCACCCCTACCTCTTTCACGCCCGTGAAATGCGCCCTGAGATCGAAGAACTACGGAGCATCATGAGAAGCAACGGTGCCGCCTCGGTGCCGCTCTACGTGAGCGAGATCGGCTGGGGCTCAGCGAACGGACCCTCGCGATGGGATCGGGGCCTATACGGGCAGGCAGAAGAACTAAACAGCGCCTTCTCGATGCTCTCCGCGCAACGGCTGCGTTGGCGGATCGGCGGTATCTGGTGGTTCTCTTGGACCGATCGAGCCGGCGGTTGTCAATTCTGCGGCTCGGCCGGTTTGCTGACCATCCGGCGCGAAGCAAAGCCCTCCTGGTATCAGTTCAATGCCTGGACGGGTGGGGATCCAGACACCGTCCCTCGGGCGCGGTTCCTCGCTCGCTAGGCTGCCGCTAACCCTCGAACCCGACCAGGAGGAGACGCCAGATGGCTTTCTCGGTTCCCGACCTTCCCTATGCCTATGACGCGCTTGAGCCCTATATCGATGAGGCGACGATGCGCGTTCACCATGACAAGCACCACCAGGCCTACGTCGACAAAGCAAATGCCGCGCTGGAGGGGACCGAGTGGGCAGACCGCGACGTCGAGGACGTTCTTCGCAACCTCGCGCTTCTGCCCGGCGATAAGCAGGGCCCGGTTCGCAATAACGGTGGTGGCCATTACAACCACTCCCTCTTTTGGCAGATGCTGAGCCCCGATGGCGGCGGCGAGCCCAGCGCCGAGCTGGCGGCCGGAATCGATGAGACCTTTGGCTCCTTTGACTCCTTCAAGCAGGAGTTCAAAAACGCAGGCATCGCGCGGTTTGGATCTGGCTGGGCCTGGTTGGTCCACGACGGGACCGGCCTCGCCGTGGTCTCCACTCCAAACCAAGACTCGCCCGTCTCAGATGGCAGCACCGTTTTGCTTGGATGCGATGTCTGGGAGCACGCCTACTACCTCAAATATCAAAACAAGCGCCCCGACTACATCGACGCCTTCTGGAACGTCGTCAACTGGGATTACGTCGCCCAGCGCCTAGCCGAGACCGGCTGAGGGCTGAGCGACGGGCGCGGGCCGCGCCGCCTCCGGCAGGTGGCGCGGCTGCTCGCCCTCTTTGGGTGCGATCAGACTCATCGCATGCTCGGCCTTGGCGGTGATCGTCAGGCTGGGATTGACGCCGGGGTTTGCCGGGATAGAGGCGCCGTCTGTGACCAGCAGGTTCACGTAGCCGTAGGCGCGGTTGGCGGCGTCGACGACGCCGGCCTTTGGATCAGCGCCGATCACCGCGCCACCCAGAATGTGGGCGGTCGTGGGGACGTTTTGGATCGACTCGGTGAGAGCGCTCTGGGCAATCCCTCCAGTTCGGCTAGCGAACCAGCGGGCCACCTGCGCAGCGGCGGGAATGTGGAGAGGATTGGGGCGATCGCGATCCTGCTCGGTTTGCAGTCTGACTCCAGAACCGAACAATTTCCGCCGCGGCTGCAGCTTCATCGCGGCGTCGACCGTCTGCATCACCAAGAGGATCACCGTCCGCCGTGACCAACGGTAGGGGATTCGCATCCGCACCGTCTGCAGCGGGTGGCGGAGCATCGCAGCGATCCACTTCAGCGGCCGGGTCAGCCTCGTGCCAGGCCCGGTCATCGCCGTGAAGGTGCCGCTCATCGCGTCGCCGGCCTCACCGTAGGTGACGACCTCGATATGGGTATCGGGGTCGGGGTAGATGCTCGATGTGATCGCCACGGAGCGGCTGAAGTCGCGCTCGTCGTCGGGTGCGGTGACCGATTGGATCGACTCCGAGTTGGTCCGGATCACATCGCCGATTCGAGCCGAGAGGCGGGGAAGCGCGCCGCTGTGGCGGCAATTGGCCAAAAGGTGGTTGGTTCCCAGCGCGCCGGCGGCGATCACCACCCCCCGCGCCGTGAGGGTGCGTCGGTCCCTGCGGATCCAGGCGCCCGAGCGTTCGCTCTTTACCTGGTAGCCGTCGGAGCCATCGGCGGCGCGCAGCGCCCGCACCTCCGTGACCTGGCGTTCGGGCTCGATCCTGACCCCGAGGCGCTCGGCAAAGAAGAGATAGTTCTTTACCAGGGTGTTCTTGGCTCCGTGGCGGCATCCCACCATGCAGCTGCCGCAGCGCAGGCAGCCGCTACGCGCCGGTCCCTCGCCTTCGAAATAGGGATCTGGGACCTCCCTCCCAGGCTGATCGAAGAAAACGCCCACCCGGGTGTTCTGAAAGGTGTTTGCGACCCCGATCTCCTCGGCGTATTCCTTCAAAAGCTGATCGGCCGGCCCGATCCCCTCGTACTCCACCACGCCCAGCATTCGCTCCGCGGTCTCGTAGTGGGGTGCGAGCTCGGCTTTCCAATCGCCCAGCTCGGCCCATTGCGGATCCTCAAAGAAGGCGGGGCGAGCCCGGTAGAGGGTGTTGGCGTAGCCAAGGCTGCCGCCGCCGACCCCGCTCCCCGAGACGACGAAAACGTCCTTGAAAAACGACATTCGAAGCACCCCCCTGAAGCCGAGTTTGGGCGCCCAGAAATAGCGCCGCGGCTGGCGCAGGGTCGACTCGGCAAAATCCTCATCGGCAAAGCGGCTGCCGCACTCCAAGACCGCGACCCGATAGCCCTTTTCGGCCAGGCGCAGGGCGGAGACGCTGCCGCCAAACCCCGAGCCGACGACTATCCAGTCATAGTCATGCACGGCGCTGCCCACGGAGGATCTCGGTGGAACCCGGGACGCGTGCCCCAGCGGTCAGCATCCGGTGATCGCTCGGTCCTAGGCCTCGCCCGGCTCAAGGGGGCGAAAGTCACTCGTACGGGCCCCGCAGACCGGGCAAAACCAGTCCCTGGGGATGTCCTCAAAGGCGGTCCCTGGGGGAATTCCTCCGTCGGGGTCACCGATTGCCGGGTCATAGATAAAACCACAGCTCTCGCAGATCCAGAGGGTGGCTTCGGCGGTGGTGCTCATGCTCAAAATATTAGCCTCACTCTTTGCCGAAGCTGACCGCCACCGGTTCACGATCGGCGCTGTCTTTGATTTCGAAGTACTCGCGCGGCGTGAAACCGCTCTGATTGGCGATCACCGAACCGGGGAATTGCTGGATCGCGGTGTTGTAGGACTGCACGTTGGAGTTATAGATCCGCCGCGAGGCCTGGATTTCATCCTCCAGCTCGGAGAGATTGCGGCTCAGCTGTTGGAAGTTTTCGGTTGCCCGTAACTGCGGGTAGTTCTCGGCGACGGCGCGCAGGTCAGTCAGCGCTCCGTTGAGTTTCTCCTCTGCCTTGGCCGTATCACCGACACCCTGAGCAGACATCGCCTCCGCCCTCGCCTTGGTGATTTTTTCAAACGTCTGGCTCTCGTGGGCGGCGTAGCCTTTGACCGTCTCGACCAGGTTGGGGACGAGGTCATGGCGCCGTTTGAGCTGCACGTCGATCCCGCTCCAGGACTCATCCACCCGGTTGCGCGAGGAGATGATCGAGTTGCGTTTACCAATGAAGTAAAGGCCGGCGATTAGGACAATCGCGACGATGACGATCACAACGATCATTTGGGCTCCTGTGGTTGGACCTGGCTGATATGCATCCTAACGCCGATTGGAGCCGTCCAAATTGCTCCGACGCTTAGGATCGCCTCAGGATGAGCGCCAAGCAAGAAGCCGAAGCCTGGGCCGAGACGGTTAAGAGGCACGGGGAGGCGAATGGGCTGACCTATGAAGCGGTCGGCGGTATCAATCCCAAGGATGGGCCGGTGGCGCTTTGTGTTGGCGGCGCCAACAGGCTCACCGGACAGCTGACGGAGGGTTTCTGGGGCTCATCCTGTGACGCCGATGAAAAGGAGACGGGGGGTCTATTCGCCAAGGCGATGCTGCCGAGCTCGGTCTTGGTCAAGGCCCACATGCCTGACCTGGCCAAGGTCGTGCCCGCCTTCAACGTCGAGTCGATCGAGGGCGCCGAGGTGCTTACCCAGCGCTTCGCCCGCAAGGTGCAGTTTGAGTCGATCGACTTCAACCGGCGCTTCCTAGCCACCGTGCCTTCAGAATATGACCCGGTCTCTTTGCGCGAGCTCTTCGGCCCGGGCTTTCTCGCCTGGGTGACGACGATGACGGGCGAGGTCGATTTCGGCATTAACGACAGCCAGCTCTGGTTTTTGTGGCGGCTTCGGGGGCTCAGCGAGGAAGAGCTGAAGGCGGCGCTGTCCAACGGCGGGGCGCTCTTTGGGCGCCTGCAGTCTGAGATGGAAGAGAGCGGCCTCCACACCTACCCGCCGGGTCCTTGGCACGCCGGTCTGGCGCCCTTTCCAGACGCCTAGGCAGGATAGTCGGGGTCCTCGGGCAGGACGACCCGATGCTCCTCGGCGGTGCCGATCACCTTTGGCAGCACCGGCCGCACGGCGCGACCGCGATGGGCGGCGATCGCCTCCTCTGAGCTTGTGTAGCCGAGCAGCGATTTGAGTTGGCTAGCCGTCGGGAAGGCGAGTGCTAGCCCGCCGCGACGGTTCGCATCCAGCGCGGCGGCGGGCTCAAACCAGCCCGCATCGGTCGTCTCAACCCCGTCTGGACGGGGCGGCGAGTGGGCCGGGGCCAAGGCGAGGAAGAACCAGGCGTCAAAGCGCCTGGAGATCAGCTCTGGGGTGATCCAGCGCGAGAAGAGGACCATCTCGTGATCTGCGCCCAGCTCGATTCCCGCCTCCTCGCGGAGCTCGCGAAGAGCAGCGGTCCGGTAACCGAGCTCACCCTCGCCATCGGCGGGATCAAGTGCACCGCCCGGGAAGACCCAGACGCCGGGCATGAATGTGGCGCTCTCGGTTCGCTTCAGGAGCAGAACCTGCAGCGCTCGCTCGGCGTGCTTGGCGCCGCGCCGTAGCAACACGACCGAGGCCGCTGGGCGGGGGACTGAGGGCGATCCGAGGTTGGGAGCCTCGGCTGGGCCACGATGTCGATCGCTCACCGGTTGCTCCTATGTCAAGCCGCCGCCGCGAAGTGCGGCACCGGCAAGCCTCTCTGAGTGTCGACGGTTTTCATAGATCTATCAATTTCAGAATCAATCAAAAGCCGCCAGACCCGGCGGATCAGGTGGCGCTTCAGGCAGCGGAGCGCTTCGCGGTTTGACTTGCCCTCCGCTCGCTTGCGCGCGAGGAACTCCCTCGCTGGGGCATGGACCCTGCTCTGGGTCACCGCGATGCGGTGCACGGCGCAGTTGAGCTGGCGGTTGCCGCCGCGATCAAGGCGCAGGCGGGTGCGGTTGCCAGAGGAGGCCGGGATCGGAGCAACGCCAGCCAGGCGGGCCAGCTTGGCATCGGAGGAAAAGCGTGAAGCCCCGGCGATCTCGCCGAGCAGCTTGGCGGCACTCAGCACGCCGCAGCCGGGCAGCTCGAGTAGCTGGGGCGCCTGGGCGCGCACCATGGCGCCGATTTCGCGCTCCAACTCTGAGGCGCGCTTGGAACGCTCGCGGATCGCGCGCACCAACTCGCGTGAGACCCGCACTCGGGCGCTCTGGGGGGCGCGAGCGAGCTTGCGAGCGACCCGGTCCAGCCACACGATGCGGTCCAGGCAGCCGGCCGGCAGCTCCAACTCCGGCCAGAGATCGTGCAGGTGCCAACGCAGGCGCTGCTGGTCTTCACCACGGGCCCTGACGAGATCCTCGCGGTGATCGAGCAGGAGCTTCAGCTCCAGCGCCGCCTCGTCCAGATGCGCGGCAGGCAGGGTCTCGGGGCCCTCTCTGAGCGCTGCTCGGGCGACGGCGAGGGCGTCGATCGGGTCGGACTTACCGCGGGTGCGCTCGCCGCGGCGGGATTCGCCCATGAGCTTGGGCGGAACTCTGACGATGTGCTCACCGGAGGCGATCAGAAAGCGCTCGAAGGAACCTGAGACGTGGCGGCAGTCCTCGAGCGCCCAGATGCGCTCTGCGTCGAGCTCGCGGCCCCAGGCCAGCAATTCGGCGAAGCCAGCCTTGCGCGCGGGCGCCGTCAGCTCCCCGGCTCGCTGGCCGGTTCCCGCAAATACCGCTCCGCAAGTGTGAGTTTTCTTGTGGGTGTCCGTTCCGATCACGATCATCTCGCCTGTCCCTTCGATTGGTTGTCGCCTTCGGACGGACCTCCGGCTGACGAACCTCACTTGGGGCGAAGCCACGCTCCTATTAAGTCAAGCCGGGGATCCTCGGGTGGCGGCGGGCGGCACAACCGATGCAAGTCAGACCTTCGGGTCGACAGCGAGCCTATGAGCCAGCCCGTCGCCTCCTGAGAACCAACCGGCCCGGTCGGACGTCTAACGTCAACCGTGAGACCGACTTTGACAGTGACGCGAGCCTACCTTGCAAGGGGTTGGCGAGCCGGCGCTTGGGGGAGGTCGTTTGCTAGGCGGCTTCTCGCAGCGGAGCAGCGGTGGGGTAGGCCGAGGAGCAGGCGGCGGCGATCGAGCTGGCGGTGATCTCGACCAACCTGCCGAGCTCACCGTTTGAGATCGACAGCGGCGGCATCAGGATGATCACGTCACCGAGCGGGCGGATGATCGCACCGCGCCTGCGGGCCTCCTGCGTGACGCGCTGGCCGAGGCGCAGGCCGCAGTCGTGCTGACCGAGATCGATGCCGACCATGAAGCCGCGGCTGCGCACCTCGGCAACCTCGGGCATCGTCTCGACTCCCCTCAAAAGCTCGCCGAGCAGGCGGATTTTCGGTTGCAGGCGCGACAGTGTCCGCTCGGTCTCAAAGGCATCGAGGCTTGCGATCGCGGCGGCGCAGGCCAGCGGGTTGCCGGTGTAGGTGTGGCCGTGAAAGAAGGTGCGCTGCTCCTCGGGGGCCCCGAGGAAGCCCTCATAGATCCTCTCCGTGGCAAGCGTCGCCGCCAACGGCATGTAACCGCCGGTCAAACCCTTGGCCAGACAGAGGAGATCCGGCGCGACCTGCTCCTGCTCGCAGGCAAACATCGTGCCGGTTCGCCCGAAGCCGGTTGCGACCTCATCGCAGATCAGCAATACCCCGAAGCTGTCGCAGAGTTCTCGCACCGCGCGCAGGTAGCCGCGAGGGTGAACGAGCATCCCCGCCGCTCCCTGAATCAGCGGCTCGACGATCACCGCGGCGATCTCCTCTTCGTGCAGGGCAAGGACCCGCTCGAGGTCGCCAGCCTGACCGGGCTCGGCGGCGTAGGTCCCAAACAGAAGCGGCCTGTAGGTCGCGTGGAAGAGGTCGATACCGCCCACGGAAACCGAACCGATCGTGTCGCCGTGGTAGGCGTCTCGGAGATGGACGAACGAGCTGCGCCGAGCGTGCTGTCCGCCCCTCTGGCGCTGATATTGGAAGGCCATTTTGAGCGCAATCTCGGTCGCGGTTGATCCCGAGTCGGAGTAAAAGACTCGCGAGAGTCCAGGCGGTGCCAGCTCGATCAGGCGGGCCGCGAGCTGGGCGGCGCCGGGGTGTGAGAGCCCCAGCATCGTCGAGTGGGCGACGCGGCCGAGCTGCTCGCAGATCGCCCGGTCGATGCTCGGGTGGCGATGGCCGTGGAGGTTGCACCAAAGCGAGGAGACGCCATCGATGTAACGGCGCCCGTCGGCGCCGATCAGGTCGGTGCCCTCGGCACTCTCAATGATCAGCGGCTCCTGCTCACACCAATCCCGCTGCTGCGTGAAGGGGTGCCAGAGATGGTCATGGTCAAGCTGCGCGAGGTCCACCGGGATCGGCAGTCAGCCTAGAGGGCCCCGCGGCCGGAACCGAAGCCTCCGGCGGCCCGATTCGCGAGCCTCCGTGTGATCTTCATCACACGCGCAACTATTGCAGTAGAGAAATAGTTGCCTATCTGCAATCATTTTCGAATGCAGCCAAACGAGATTGCGGCCATCGCCGAGCAGGCGGCTGTCACCGAGGTCAGTCCCGAGGCTCAGGGAACGGCGGCTCGACTGAGCGCGCTGCTTCGTCACCTCTTCCTCTATGACCGCGGCAACCAGCTTCAGGTGATCGAGGCCAGTGGGCTCTCGATGACGCAGTGCAAGGCGCTGCTGGAGCTCGGCGGCCTCGGTCGGGCAGCCGAGCCACGCCAAGTCGGTGAGCTGGCGGAGACGTTTGGAGTCTCTGTTCCCTCGATGAGCCGGGCGGTGGACGCGTTGGTCAAAAAGAGCCTCGCCACAAGGATCGAGGATCCCGCCGACCGGCGCGCCCGCCATGTCGCAATCACAGCCGAGGGCAAGCAGCTTGTCGATACCCTCGTCGTGGTCCGCCAGGCCGGCATGGAGGCATTCACCGCGACCCTCAGCCCCGCCCAAAGGCGCAAGCTCGACGTCGCCATCGACGCGCTGATGGATCGAGCCGACATCGCCGAGACCTACCAGCACCTGAAGGAGGATGAGTCAGCTTGAGTAATCGCTACGGCCACCTGATTACCGATCAGAACCGCAAGTGGTGGACGCTCGGGGCGATGTGCTTTGCGCTGTTCATGATCATGCTCGACAACACGGTGGTCAACGTGGCGCTGCCGTCGATCCAGAGGGATCTCGGCGCCTCGATCTCGGGCCTGGAGTGGACGGTCAACGGATACACGCTCTCCTTCGCGGTCTTGCTGGCGACGGGAGGGCGCCTTGGCGACATCTTTGGCCGCCGCCGGATGTTCCTTTTCGGCGTCGTCATTTTTGCCCTCTCCTCTGCCACCGCGGGACTGGCGCCTGACTCGACCTCCTTGGTGATCAGTCGCGTCGTGCAGGGGGTTGGCGCGGCGCTGATGATGCCCGGAACGCTTTCGATCATCACCGATGCCTTCCCCGCCCACGAGCGCGGCAAGGCGATGGGTACCTGGGCGGGCGTCTCCGCGCTGGCCCTGGCGATCGGCCCGGTGCTGGGCGGTTTCCTCACCGAGCACGTCAGCTGGCGGGCGATCTTCTACCTAAACGTGCCGGTCGCCGTCGGCGCCGTGCTGGCCACCCTGTTCGCGGTTAGGGAGTCGCGCGATACGACGGTCGGGCGCGACGTCGACTACGCAGGGGTCGCCGTGCTCACGGCTGGACTGACCGCCCTGGTCCTGGCCTTGGTAGAGGGCAACAGTTGGGGTTGGGGATCGACCTCGACCGTTTCGCTTCTGCTCGTTGCCATCATCGCCCTGCCCGCCTTTGTCTTTGTCGAGAATCGGGTAAAGGCGCCGATGGTCCAGTTCGACCTGCTCTCCGATCGCAATTTTCTCGGCGCCGTGGTGGTTGCCTTGGTGATCTCCTTTGCCATGCTCGGGGTCTTCTTTTTCCTCGCCCTCTACATGCAGGACATCCTCGGCTATTCGCCGCTGGAAGCGGGGATTAGATTTCTCCCCTCGACCCTGATGATCGTTGGCATTGCACCGATCGCCGGTCGCCTCTCCGATCGCTTCGGACCGCGATGGCTGATCGCCGGAGGGCTGACCCTCGTAGCCGCATCGCTCTTCACCTTCAGCGGAATCGCGATCCACTCCAGCTACCTGGAACTGCTACCCGGATTCATGTTGCTTGGGATCGGGATCGCGATGACGATGTCGCCGATGACAAGCACCGCGATGAACGCGGTGCCGGTCGAGAAAGCGGGGATCGCCTCAGGTGTGCTCTCGATGTTTCGGATGATCGGCGGCAGCCTCGGGGTGGCGGTGACCGGTGCGATATTTCAGGCCCTGGTCAGCTCGCGACTGGGCACGCTGCTGGCCGGCTCGGGGATCTCTGCCGCGGAGCGCTCTGATATCTCCCAGCAACTGGGCAGCGGCTCGGTCAGCGGCGCCCTGAAGGGACTCGGACCCGCGCAGGCCAAGCAGGCCGCCGTGGCCGGTGAGGAAGCCTTTGTCTATGCCCTCGGACATGCGATGAGCGTCTCGGGGATCGTCGCCCTGCTGGGCGCGCTGATCGGCCTCACCGCGATTCGTGCAAAGCGCTCACCGCGCCAAGTCGGGATCGCCGAGGGTGTGGTCAAGCCGTCGGGTTCAGCCCTGGTCGCTGAGCGCGTCGAGGCAGACGGCGGGCCAACTGTCCGGGTTGGATAGATCGAGTCGTGCCAGCGTCTTGACGCTGACTTGGCCCAGCGAGGCAATCGTCTGGCGATTTGAACGCTCGATACGGTTCGGTCTCGGAGGCCAAGGAGTCAGCACGACGGCGGCGATGTCAAGGCCGACCCGGCGCGCGGCCTCGATCGTCAGCAGGGTGTGGTTGATCGTCCCGAGCCCGGTGGGGGCAGCGATTACGATCGGCAGCCCGAGGTCAACGGCCAGGTCTCGGACCAGGTAGTGAGGGCTCAGCGGGACTAGTAGCCCGCCGACTCCCTCACAGATCAGCGCGTCGAAATTCTCCGCCGCAGCGGCGGCCGCGAGCCGCAGGCGCCGGGGGTCAAGCTGCTCGTCGACCAACGCGGCCGCGAGGTGGGGCGAAGCCGCTGTGCGGTAGCGGTAGGGGGCGATCTCGGCGTCGCCCTGACCCGAGCCGGCGGCGCGGCGAAGCAGAGCATGGTCGCTCTCCCCAGCCTCATCGAGGCCCGTGACCGCGGGCTTAAAGACGCCAATCCGCTCGCCGTTTGCGGCGAGGCCATGGGCGATCGCGGCGGCGACGACTGTCTTGCCCACCGCGGTGCCTGTTCCCGTGACAAATACCCCCCGCAACTCGGATCAGGCGACCAGGGCGAGGTCACCAGCCGCTTTCGGAGTGAGCGGGATGCCGAGCTCCCGCGCCGCTTCACCGACCAGCTTGGCCGCGTCGATAAGTTGATCTTTGCGGTGGGTCGCCATCACCGTGAACCGCAGCCGCGAGCAGCCCGCGGGGACGGTTGGGGGTCGGATCCCCTGGGCGAAGACGCCAGCGGCGAGGATTCGCTCAGAGAGGGCCATCGTGCGCTCGGCGTCTCCCACCGCCACCGGGATGATCTGGGTCTTCCCCGCTTCGACTTCCAGACCCTCGCCGAGCAGCGCCCCGCGCAGGGTTGCGGCGTTCCTTTGGAGCCGATCGACCAGTCGCGGTTCTGATTCCAGCAGTCGCAGCGAGGCCAACGCGGCGGCGATCACCGCCGGTGCGGGTGCGGTGGAAAAGACGAAGGAGCGGGCCGCGTTGATCAGATACTCGACCACCTCAGCATTGGCGCATACGTAGGCGCCGTAGGAGCCGAGCGCCTTGCCCAGGGTTCCGAGGACGACGTCAACCTCGCCGCTCAGCCCGGCTGCTGCGACGCTGCCGCGGCCACCCGGTCCGACGGTCCCCGTCGCGTGGGCCTCATCGACCATGAGGCGGCAGCCGTGGCGGCGGGCCAGACCGATCAGCCCCTCGAGAGGGGCAATGTCTCCGTGCATCGAGAAGACCCCGTCGGTGACGATCAAGGCGCCGCGCCCGGCTGCCTCACGCATTCCCCATGACAGGTGTTCGAGGTCGCCGTGGCGATAGATGAATCGATCGGCTCCCGAGAGGCGGCAGCCGTCGATGATGCTGGCATGGTTTAGCTGATCGGAGAAGATCACCTCGCCGGGCCCCGCCAGGGCGGCGATTGTCCCGGTGTTGGCGAGGTATCCGGCTCCAAACAAAAGCGCCGCCGGATAGCCCTTAAATCGCGCCAGAGCAGACTCGAGCTGGCGGTGAGGCTCCATGTCCCCCGAGATAAGTCGGGAGGCACCGGCCCCCGCTCCCCAACGAAGGGCCGCCTCTGCGGCCGCCCGGCGAACCCCAGGGTGGGCGGCCAGACCGAGGTAGTCATTCGAGCAAAGCAGCAGGACGGGCTGCCCATCGATCGTGATCCGCGCTCCCTGCGCACCACTGGTCGGGCGCAACCGGCGATCCAGCCCGCGGTCGCGGAGCTCTTGAAGCGCGGCGTCGATGTCGGTCATGCGGCGCGCGGGTAGGGCGGAGGTTCTTTAACCTTCTTGATCACCCGTAGCTGGGTCGATGGATCCCAGAAGTTGGCCTCCTCCTGGCGGTCGATCAGCTCCTCGATCGGAGTCTGGGGGGTACTGCCCTCCAGCCAGCCCGAACGGTTGTCGGGGCGTGGATTTGCCCCGTTGTCGGCGTGGCGGGCCACGTTTAGCCCCAGCTCCTCAAACATGCGGCGGTCATCCTCGGGCTCGGCGCCCAGCGTGGTCAGAAAATTCCCCATCATCACGCCGTTTAGCCCCGCCTTCACCGCCAGCGGTTGGAGGTCGCCGAGGTTCTCAACCCGGCCCCCGCAGAGTCGAAACAGTGCCGCCGGAATGATCAGTCGAAAGATTGCAACCCACTTGACGACATCCCAGGCGTCCATCAGTGTCCGCTCGCCGAACTTGGTTCCCCCGCGCGGGTTGAGAAGGTTGATCGGCACCGAGGTCGGGTTCAGCGCCGAGAGCTCAAAGGCCATCTCAACCCGCTGGTGGTGGGTCTCACCCAGATTGAGAATCCCGCCGACGCAGGTCTCAAGGCCCGCCTCCTTTACCGCCTGGACCGTCCGTAGCCGACCCTCGTAGCGAACGGTGGTCGAAACGTTTGGATAGTGCGAGCGAGCGGACTCGACGTTGTGGTGGACCCGCTGGATACCGGCCTCGCGCAGTTTCTTGGCCCGCTCGACCGACATGTGCCCGATCGAAGCGCAGCGCTTCAGATTGGTTTGCTCGGCGACCAGCTTGGCGCCCTCGAGGATTTTGGCGAAGTCACGGCGCGAGAGACCCTGCCCCTGGGTCACCATGCAGAAACGGTGGGCTCCGGCCGCCTCGGCGGCCTTCGCGTGTTCGAGGATCTGCTCGGGCTCCATCATCGCGTGCATCGGAGTGTCTGCCTCGGCGTAGCGGGACTGGGCGCAGAAGCCACAGTCCTCGGCACAGCCGCCCGACTTGGCATTGACCAGCGAGCAGAGGTCGGTTGAGTCACCGAAATTCTCACGCCGCACCTGCCAGGCTCGCTCGACCAACTCGCCGATCTCGTCGTGGTCTTTCAGCTCGCCCAGTGCAAGCGCTTCCTCAAAGGAGATCAGGGGTCCCATGCGGCCGCTAGGCTAGGCGTCGCTTCGGACGGCGAGGCGGTCAAAAATCCTCACCCCGTCGCGCCCGGAATCCTTCGCCGCATACATCGCTGTGTCGGCCTCTGATAGCACCGACTCAAAGCTGATGCGCGGGTCGGCGCCGAACATCGCGATCCCGATGCTGGCGGTCAGCGGCGGGCGATCCGGCGCGGCGGCCGCCTGTTCGCGGATTGCCGCGCCGATCGTCTCGGCGATATGGCGCGCCTCATCGGTGTCGCACTGAGGTAGGACGATCGCAAACTCGTCACCGCCGATCCGCGCCAGCAGGTCCGTCTCGCGCGTGCGCCGGCGCAGCAGGACCGCTATCTCCTCGATCACCCGGTCCCCGGCAGGGTGTCCGAGCGAGTCGTTGATCCGCTTGAAGTTGTCGATGTCTAGCATCAGCAGGGCGCCCGTTTTGCCCAGACGCCGGCTGCGGGCCATCTCGCTGCGCAGGTCCTCCTCGAAGCGGCGGCGGTTTTTGAGTCCGCTGAGGGCGTCTTGGCCAGCCTGAAGCGCCAGCTCCTGCATGCGCTCGTTGCGGCTCCAGATCATGATCAGAGCGGCGAGCAGACAGGCCAGGGAGATGCCAACCACCGCCATCAGAATCGGCAATCCGAGGCTCGGTCCGGCGGGATCGTGAAGGACCAGGAGCCAGGTGCGATCGGCGACCTTAAGCGGCGCGGTCGCGCTTTCCCCGAGCACACCACGGGCGCCGATGACCGGCCTTCCAGCCTGGTCGAGCTGGATCTTGTCACTGGCAGGGATGACGGATGCCGCCGCCGCCGCGAGCGTGCTGGCGCGGAAGGCGCCGGAGGAAAATCCGAGCAGCGCCGCGCGACGCTGGCTCGGTGTCGCGATTTGAGCGCCACTGCGATAGACCGGCTCATAGATGATCAAACCGGGGCCCGATCGCTTGGACAGGGGGATCACCGGCGTCGCCTCTGCGCTGGCTCGGTTGCTCGCTCGCCGCAGGATCGGCGCCCGAGTGGAGTCAAGTCCAAGGTCAACTCCCAGCGGTTCGGCGCCCCCCAGCTTGGAGTCGACGTAGGTGACCGGGAAGTATTCAGGGCGGGTTCCGGCTCTGCGCAGGGCGCCGTTTCGGCGCTGGCGAATCGGGAAGCCGTGGCTTCGTTCAAAGCGCGCCCGCTGCGCCAGCGGCACCCGCGCGATGAAGGAGGTAGCGAGGAGGGCGCCGTTGCGTAGCAGCGAATCGGCGAGGACGTCGAATACGGGCCGGGTGAGGCGGCGCTCGACCTGATAGAAGGCGGCGGCGCTGGCCAGCTGTCCGGTCGAGATCTCCAGCTCCGCCTGGGCTTGGTGGGCTGAGCGCAGCGCCTCTTCACGCTGAAGCCGCTCGAAGTTGGCGTGATCGTCTGAGCTGACGATCAGGGCACCGATCACCGAACTGGCGGCGATCGCGAGCACGGCGGCCAAGCCAAGCCAAAACCGGAGGCGCATGGCCTCATTGTTGAACACGGCGGCGCCGCGGTGAGTCCGGGGTCTCGCCACTATGCGGGCAGGGCCGCCAATGACTCCCACAGGTAGATCGAGGCGAGGCTTCGGTGCGGGCGCCATGCCTCACCGATCTCAAGCACCCGCTGTGGGGCGGGCATCTGATCGAGTTCGTACTCGATTTGGATTGCCTTGCGGATCCCGAGGTCGCCGCCGGAGAGGACATCCGGACGTTGCAGGTGAAAGAGCAAGAACATCTCCGCGGTCCAGCGGCCGAGGCCGCGCACGGCGACGATCTCCTCGATCACCTCCTCGTCGCTGAGTGCGTCAAAACGACCAAGTTCAAGTTCTCCAGCCAGGATGTGGGCGGCGAGGTCTCGCACGTATTGCACCTTGCGACCGGAAAGACCGGCTCCGCGCAGATCCTCCTCGCTGGCTTCCAGCAGCTCCTCGGGACTCGGTGGATGCCCGCCAAAGATGGCGAGGACGCGCAGGTAGATTGTTCGGGCGGCTTTGGTCGAGAGCTGTTGGCCGACGATAGCGCGCAGCAGCGCCCCGTAGGCATCGGTGGGCCCGTCCTCTTCGCGCCGGCGCAGGCGCGTTTTCAGGTTTATTTTGCCGAGCCTCTCAATCAGCGCCGCCATCTTCGGGTCGGCGGCGGCGAGCTGGCGGCGAGCCTTGGCGCTCACCTTCCCTGCCAGAGCGGCTTGCGTTTTTCGTTGAAGGCCCGGATCCCCTCGCGGAAGTCCTCAGAGGAAAAGCAGGACTCCCGCAGCGCGACCAGCCCCGCCTCCTGCTGATCGGTGAGGACAGGGCACTGGTTGAGAAGTTCGATCGCGTGCTTATTACCACGCATCGAAATTGGGGCGTGGGTTGCGATTTCAGCCGCGAGTGCCACCGCGCCCGCCTCGAGCTCGGAGTCGGGAACCACCTCGTTGACCAAGCCGATCTGCTCGGCGCGGTCGGCCTCGAAGTTGCGACCGGTGAGGAAGAGCTCCTTCGTTCGGGCCAATCCCACCGTGTCAAGAAACTTGCGCAGTCCGGTGTGGCCGTAGACCAAGCCGAGTTTGGCGGGGGGCATGCCCAGCTTAGCCCCGGCCGCGCAGATCCGCAGGTCGCAGGTGATCGCCAGCTCCAGGCCGCCACCCAGGCAGTGGCCGTTGATCGCGGCCACGGTCGGCCATGGGTGGGCGGCGAGCTTCTCCATCGCGGCGTGGAAGGGGTGGGCGACCAGCGCCTCGGCGTCGCGTACGAAGGTCTCGGTCGGGATCGAGCTGATGTCATAGCCGGCCGAGAACAGCGGCGGCTCTGCGGTGATCAGTACGCAGCGGGTCTCGATTCCATGATCAAGGCGGGGCAAAAGCTCGGCCAGCGCATCGAGGATCTCGTGATCGAGCGCATTTCTGCGCTTCGGATTGGAAATCCGAATGCGGACCACCGAGTCCGCTGGTGAGTCGATCAGGAGCTTGCCGCCGGCCAGGCGTTCATCCATCCGCTGCTCCCTACTCCAGCACGACGAGGACGTCGCCTTCGCTCACCGCCTGGCCCTCCACGCAGCGAATCTCCTTCACGGTCCCCTCATCCTCTGCCTCCACCGGGATCTCCATCTTCATCGACTCGAGGATGAGCACCGTGTCTCCCTCCGAGACCGCATCCCCAACTGCCACCTCAATTTTCCACACGTTGCCCGTGATATGTGCCTCGATCTCCGCCATCGGGGGGAGAATAGATGGCGTGGGGGCGGAGCCAAGGATCCCTCAGCGCCGCGGCGCTGGTGAGACGCAGCGAGGCGACGGCGGGTATGGGTTGGCCGTAATCGTCGCTGCCCACAATGAGGCTGATCGGATCGAAGGGACCGTGAGCGCCCTGAAGGGTGCCTTTCCGGCGGCGGCCCTGTTGGTCGCCGATGATGCCTCAAGCGATGGCACCGCGGCGGCGGCGGCCGCGGCCGGGGCCGCGGTGATCGGTAGGAGCCGCTCGCTTGGCAAGGGCGCAAACGTCACCGCCGCGGCCGAAGCCGCCCTGGGCGAGGTCCCGCCGCCGTCGTTCTTCCTCCTTTGTGATGGCGATCTCGGCGACTCGGCGGCGAACCTGCAGGCGCTGGTAAAAGCGTTGCGGGCGGATCGATGTGACCTCGCCGTCGCCGTCTTCTCGCGGCCTCGGGGAGGGGGGTTCGGGGTCTCGCTCGGTTTTGCGCGCTGGGCGATTCGGCGCCTCTGCGGGGCCGAGACCGCGGCGCCGATCTCGGGCCAGCGGGCGCTGAGGGCGGAGGTCATGAGGGCAACCCTGCCTTTCGCGGGTGGCTACGGGATGGAGATCGGGATGACCGTCGATGCAATTCGGGCCGGCTACAGCATGGGCGAGTATGAGATCGACCTCAGCCACCGGGTCAGCGGTCGCACGATCGCCGGCTTTGCCCACCGCGCCCGCCAGCTTCTCGACTTCGCCCGCGTGTACCTTCAACGCCGTTGATTCTGGCGATTGATCAGGGCACCACCGGGACCACCTGCCTCGTCTTCGATCAGGAGGGCAGGGTGGGGGGACGCGCCTACTCAGAGTTCGCTCAGCATTTTCCCCGGCCCGGTTGGGTGGAGCACGATGCCGGAGAAATCTGGGAGGTGAGCAGGCGCGTCGCGGCTGAGGCGCTGGCGAGTGCGGGAATCAGTGGGTCCCAGCTGGCCGGGATCGGCATCGCCAACCAGCGCGAGACCGTGGTTGCCTGGGACCCCGCCAGCGGTGAGCCGATTCACCGGGCGCTGGTCTGGCAGGACCGCCGCACCGCGGAGCGATGCGAGGAGCTGAGGGAGCAGGGATGGGAGGAGCTGGTCCGCGAGCGGACCGGGCTTGTCATCGACCCCTACTTCTCAGCGACCAAGATCGAGTGGCTATTGCAAAACGTCGAGGCTGCACAGCGCGCCGTTTTCGGAACCATCGACTCCTGGCTCGCCTTCAAGTTGACCGGTGCTCACGTCACCGACCACTCAAATGCCTCGAGGACGATGCTCTTCGATATCAGGAGCAGAAGCTGGGACACGGATCTCTGCGGCCTGGTCGGGGTCGATCCGGGCCGTTTGCCCGAGCCGTTCCCCTCGGCGCACCTCTACGGCAGCACCTCGGAGTTCGGTGGCGAGGTGCCGGTTGCGGCAATCGCCGGCGACCAGCAGGCGGCCCTGTTCGGGCAGGCCTGTCACCACGCGGGGATGGCCAAGAACACCTACGGCACCGGGAGCTTTGTCCTCCTGCACGCCGGCGAGGTGGCCCCGCCGCCGAGCGAGGGCCTGCTCGGCACCGTTGCCTGCGGGGTGGGTGAGGAGCGCGCCTACGCGCTTGAGGCATCGATCTTCGTCACCGGTGCGGCGCTGCAGTGGCTACGCGACGGGCTCGGGATCCTCGCGGATGCCTCTGAGGCCGAGGCAATGGCGGCTTCGATGCAGGGAAACGATGGCGTCTACTTTGTCCCCGCCCTGACCGGTCTCGGCTCCCCCCACTGGGACCCCTACGCGCGGGGCACGATCGTCGGCCTGACCCGAGGCACCGGACGCCAGCATCTCGCCCGCGCGGCGCTGGAGGCGATCGCCTACCAGAGCCTCGATGCTGTGCGAGCCGAGGAGGCCGCCGCCGGCGCCGCCTTGGAGGTCCTAAAGGCCGATGGCGGTGCCGCCCAAAACCGCTGGTTGATGCAGTTTCAGGCCGACCTGCTCGGAGTCCCGGTGCTCGTCCCCCAGATCACCGAGACAACCGCCCTCGGAGCCGCCTATCTGGCCGGGATCGCGACCTCGCGGTGGAGCGCTGAGCAGGTGGGGGCGATGTGGCGAGAGGCGGCCCGCTATGAGCCCCGGATGAAAGACGGCGAGCCAGAGCGGCTATTGGGGGAGTGGCGGCGCGCCGTGCAGCGCTCGCGGGATTGGGCTCGCCCCGACCCCGCGTAACCGAAAATGCCCGCGAGGGTAGGCAGAGGCGGCGGCATCGATGCCGTCTCGTTCATGGCGGAGATGAAGCCACAGGTCTATCGGGACCCGCGCCCGGCGGAGTATTTCGCCGAGTTCCATGAGGCTGCGCGAGCCGGGGTCGGTTGGACCTACCCGGCCGCCCGCGTCCTCCTCAGCCTGCCGACGGTCCTGATCTATCGGCTGCGTGCGATCGGTCTTGAGAACGTTCCGCGCAGCGGCCCGCTGGTTCTTGCCCCCAATCACTTCAGCCAGATGGATCACTTCTTCAGCGCAGTTTTCCTACGTCGCAAGGTCCGCTTCATGGCCAAGTCCCAGCTCTTTGGCCCGCCGGTCCTGACCTATATCTATAAGCACGGCGGTGTCTTCCCGGTGCGTCGCGGAAATCGCGATGAGGAGGCCTTTAGGACCGCGTATCAGCTGCTCGAAGGGGGCGAGATGCTGCTCGTCTACGCGGAGGGGGGGCGCTCGCGCTCGCGCGCTTTGGGCGAGCCGCGGCGGGGAATTGGCCGGATCGCGCTGGAGTCAGGTGCGCCGATAGTCCCGGTTGCAATTCACGGCTCGGCCGGGGTCCGGGGCTGGAAGCGGCTGCGTTTTCCGAAGGTGACGATCCAGTTCGGCGAGGCGCTTAGCTTCGCGGTCGAGCCAGCACCCAGCCGCGAGCGACAGCTCGAGGTGGCAACTGAGGTCTTTGATCGGGTGCGGTCGATGTACGCGCTGCTCGAGGAGCAGGGGCGCGCCAAAGTGATTCGCTCGCTGCGGGCAGGGCTGGGTCAGGTCGATCAGGGATCAAGCTCGACGCCGGGCTGATCCCACTCACTCATAGCGCGCCTCGAGTTGTTCATAAAAAGAGGCGTCGTGGCCGGGGGTGATCACCGCGTGGGGGAATTCGCGTCGAAACAGCCGCAGCTCCTGCAGTGAGCGGCGGAAGTTGTGGGCGTCGAAGGGTCGGGGCGGAAGCGGCGCGGTGCCCTCCAGCTGGCGATATGTGTACATCGCGTCACCGCCGATCACGAAATCGCGGTCGTGCAGGTGGGCGATCACCGACATGTGCCCGGCGCTGTGGCCGGGCGTGAAGGCAAGCCGGATTGAGCCGTCGCCCAGGAGATCGAAGGTGCGACCGAAGGTCGCGTATGAATCGATGCTGCCGCGGTCAAAATCGACGGTTCGGTAATCGAAGGCGTAGTCGAAATGGGCCCTGCGGTACCCGTTCTCAAGCGGCCGGGGACCGGAGGTGGCCGCCTTCCACTCGGACTCGCTGATGACGAAGGTCGAGTTCGGGAACTCCGAAACGGCGGAGGTGTGGTCGAGGTGCATATGGGTCATGACCACGATCGGAACCTCGTTTGGGTCGATGCCGCGATCACGGAGCCGTGCCGGCAGGTCTTCTCCGGGTTTGAGGGAGGGCTTGCCAAAACGCGCCGCCAGCTTGCCGAAATTCTCCGCGGCGCTGCTTGCGATCGAGGGGTGAAGCCCGGTGTCGACGACGATCGCACCGGCGCTCGGATGGCGAATCAGGAAGGCGGGAATCGGGATCGTGACGGGGGGCTTGGTGGTGAGCAGGGCGCGCAGCAGCTTGATGGTCAGGAAATGTCCGCCCGGGCTCTCCATCAGCGCGAGCGACCAGGTGACATGTCCGGCGACGATCGGTTCGACCACAACCGTTGCTCCGGGCGTGCCCGGGCCCAGCGGCTCCGGCAGTGGTTTGGATTGGACCCGAACCGTCATCGAGCCTCACCTTACGACTGTCGGGGCCCGTATAGGCTTGCGCACCGATGAGTGAAAGCGCCCATTCGCAGATCTTCGCCCCGGGTCTGCTTGAGGGGCAAGTCTGTTTGGTGTCGGGGGCGGGCAGCGGGCTCGGCCGGGCCAGCGCGCTGGAGCTGGCCCGGCTGGGAGCCACCGTGATCGGTTGCGGGCGGCGCGAGGAGCCGTTGGCTGAGACCGCGGCGCTGGCGGCTCACCTGGCGGGCGGATTCGAGCGTGAATCGATGGACATCCGCGATGAGGACGCGGTCGAGCGGCTGTTTGACGGCATCTTGGATCGCCACGACCGCCTCGACCTGTTGGTGAATAACGCTGGCGGTCAGTTTCTCTCTCCGGCCGAGGCGATCACCCCCAAGGGTTTTCACACCGTGATCGAGCTAAACGTGCAGGGCACCTGGCTGATGACCCATGCGGCTGCGACGAGGGCGTTCATTCCTCAGGGCGGCGGCAAGGTGCTGAGCCTCACCCTCTCTCCCCACAACGGTATGCCGGGGATGGTGCACTCGGGTGCGGCTCGGGCCGCGGTGGAGAACATGATGCGGACGCTCGCGGTGGAGTGGGCGCGGTTCGGGATCAAGACCTGTGCTTTGGCAGCTGGGCAGTTCGCCACCGAGACGCTGATGACCAAGTACCCCAAGGTCGTCGTCGACAACCTCGAGCGCTCGATCCCGATTGGGCGCGCCGGGCGCCCCGAGGAGATCGCCTGGTTGGTCGCCTACCTGGCCTCACCAGCTGGAGACTTCTTCTCCGGTACTACGATTACGATCGACGGCGCCCGCGATAACTGGGCCGGACCCTGGCCTCCTGAGGCGATCGCCGGAGAGGGTGGCGCGCCGCTCGCGGAGGAGCGCCGCCCGAGAGACTGAGCGCCGGACTTAGGGCTGGCGCGGCTCGAGGATGACCAGCGGGATTTCCCGACCACGGCTATGTGCCTGGTAGTCGGCGTAGCCTCGATAGGCCCCCACCGCAACCGGCCAAAGCCGGCGTCGCTCCTCGGGGGTGGCGAGGCGGGCGTGGACGGGGCGCCGCTCAGCCCCTATCTGCACGCTCGTGTTGGGATTGGCGATCAGGTTGTGAAACCAGGCGGGATGCCGGGGAAAGCCGCCCTTGGAGGCGATCACGAAGACGTTGTCTGCGTCGGGGATGTAGAGCAGGGGGGAGGTGCGCCTGACGCCGCTCTTGGCCCCGACGTGCTCGAGCAAGAGCATCTTCGCCCCCACCCCCGGAATCGTCTGTCCGACCCGCCCGCCCGTGGCTCGGTAGAGCAGGGTGTGGGCGGCCATGACGCGACGCAGGGCAGGCCAGATCCGATCGGTGAGGTCCAGATAGCTGAGCTCTGACCTGCCCCTCCTCACTTCGCTGCTCAGATGTACATCCCTCCGAATTGGCCACCTGTGACATTGAGAACCTGCCCATGCACGTAGTTGGCGAGGGGGGAGGCCAAAAAGAGCACCGGTCCCGCGGCCTCCTCGGGTTGGGCCGGGCGTCCCAGCGGGATGATCGCTGAGGCCATCGCGCGCATCTGCTCGGGAATGCCGAGCTCGATCTTCTCGCCGCTTGGTGAGGTCATCTCGCCGCCGGACTCCTTGGCGGCTGTCAGCCTGGTCTCAACGAAGCCAAACGCGACGGCGTTGACGTTGACCTTGAACTGGCCCCACTCCTTGGCCAAAGTCTTGGTCAAGCCGACGACGCCAGCCTTGGCGGCAGAATAGTTGGCCTGGCCGGCGTTGCCCATCGTCCCCGAGATTGAGGAGACGTTGATCAGCTTGCGAAAAACCTCCTTGCCTTCGTTTCGCTCCGCCTTTGCCGCCTCGCGCCAATGTGGGGCGAGCGCCCTCGTGATGCGGAAGGGGACGATCGTGTGGATGTCGAGCATCGCCTGAAACTGCTCATCGGTCATCCGATGCACGACGCCGTCCCATGTATAGCCGGCGTTGTTGACGACGATGTCAACCGCTCCGAAGGCATCGATTGCGGCGGCAACCAATCGCTCCGGGGCATCGGTCTCGGTCAGGTCTCCGGCATGAACGGCGGTCTCGGTGTCGATCTCCGCGGCCGCCTGCTCGGCGATGTCGGCGTCGAGGTCGTTGATCAAGACCTTGGCGCCCTCGCTCGCGAATAATTCCGCCGTGGCGCGCCCGATTCCGCGCGCTGACCCGGTTACGATCGCCGCTTTGCCATCGAGAATTCCCATCAGTTAGTGCTCTCCTTATGGTTCGTGAAGTCGGGCGCGGAGGCTATATGGAACCGCCGCGGCCCGTTGACCGATGGCAGCGTCCCTTGCGAATACGTCCCACCTAAACCGTTGTTTCGGGGGCCGGGGGCTCCTCGGTCATTGGTCCCGCCGCGGGGGGCTCGGGGGGAAGCGGTGGCGGCAGTGGATCGGCTGGGGCGGGGAGTTCGGGCTCTCCAGGAATCGGATCGGCCTCCGAGCGCCAGAGCGTATTCAGCGAAGACTGCAGGTAGGCCCACATTGCTGGGGATAAAAAGAGATAGAGAATCAAGGCGATCCAGCCGTTGACGGGCTCATGGCCGGCGAGGCGGGCGGCGCCCTGGACGCGCTTGGTCCCGCGCCAGTAGGTGATCAATGCCGGCACGATGATGATCCCCCCCGGGAAGAGGGCGAGCAACGAATTGGTCGGGTTCTGGCCGAGGTCATAGCCTTTTGCCGCGCCGTAGTCGCGCAACTCCCGGTTGATCCGGTACCACCAGACCAGGTGGTAGATGCCGAGCGTGATGATTGGCAGCAGCGCGACTGCCCACGGGCTGCGAATCTTCGCCTTGCTGGCGGAGCCCCGGATTTGCATCTCATAGGCCATCTGAACCTCTGCCCTCTCCCTGCCTTGGTTTGACCGAGACACTAACCGACGCTCGCCTGCCAGTTGAGCGGCTAGGCTGGCGCGAGCGATGAGCGGGGGGCTGACCAGCGTTTTCTTTCTCTCACTGTTGGCGACTTTGAACCCGACTCTGCTGGCGGCGGTAACCGTGATGCTGTTGATGCCGAACACCAAGGCGCTGATGTTTGGTTACCTGCTCGGCGCCTATACAACAAGCGTCTCGCTCGGGCTCCTGATCGTCTTCTCATTGACCGACTCCAGCGCGCTCAGCACGGCACGCCAGACACTCAGTCCAGGCGAGGACCTCGTCCTCGGCCTGCTGGCGCTGGTGGTCGCCTTCGTGCTCGGAACCGGCCGAGACGAGCGGCTAAAAGAGCGCCGCACGGCCCGCAGGCGGGCGAAGGAGGGCGCCGGTGAGTTCCGAGAAGCCTGGCCCCAGCGCATGCTCGGTCGCGGTTCGGCTCGGATCACTTTCGTGGTCGGCCTGGTCCTCTCCTTTCCCGGCGTCACCTACCTGGCCGCGCTTGACCGCATCGCCAAGGCAGATCCCGGCGCGGCGGCCACCGTAGCGTTGGTGCTCGGTTTTTGCCTGATGCAGCAGATCCTGCTCGAGGTCCCCCTGATCGGGTACGTGTTCGCGCCCGCCTGGACCGAGGATGCAGTTCGCCGCTTCCGGGCCTGGCTGGCCCGGAGTGGACGCCGGGCGGGGGTTCTCGGCGCGGCGTTGATCGGCGTAGTGCTGATCGCCCGCGGGCTGATCACCGCGTTGGGTTGAATCTGGCCGTGGCGGCAGCGGCTATCGTTGCTCTCCGCCTCTTCAATGCGCAAAGGGAGCCCGTGCCGCTAATCAATCGCCCGCTTGGAACCGCCGTGATCGCGATCGCCGTCTCGTTGGCGCTGGCGATCGCCCCCGCTGCTTCGGCCGCGCCCGCGCTACCGAGATCGGCGAGCGTCTACTCAACGGGTGGATACAAGCACGGTCTCAGTTTGACCCTGGTCATAAGCCCCAGCGGCCGGGCAATCGAGCAGGGCGGAGCGGCGCTGGGCAGTCAGTTCGCCCTAAGTGAGGGTGCGTTGCAATGCCCCAAGGCGAGAAAGAACCATGGCTTCCGGGAAGTGCCCTTCACGATCTTCGGCTTCCCGGGGGCGGTGCTGCGGCTCTCTCATGGCCACTACGGCTTCTCCAAGGCCGAGGCGATTTCCGATACGACCCCCCTGGGCAGCTCCGTGAAGTCGTTCACGCTGAAGCTGAAGATTGCCGGTACGGTCACAAGTTCAGCCGCGATCGTTGGCAGAGTCACCGCGAAGGGGGGACCGTGCACCTCGCGTGGGTCGCTCAGGTTCAAGGCAACCCTGCAACCCAAAGAGCCCGTGGCGCCGGGGCAATAGAGCCGCAGCGGCGAGGATCGCAAGGCACCTCGCCGCGGGGCTGCGGTGGCAGCCGAGTTCGCGGGCGTCGGTTCGAGGAAGCCGTAACCAGGCCTCCGGGGCTCGCCCGCTTTGGGCGATCGTGCCGCGACCGGTAGGGGGTCGTCTCGGCACCGGCAGTTTCTCTATTTCGATCGGGTCAGCGGACTATGCTCGGCTCCCATGAGCGAGTCCTCGACCCGGCATCCGCTTGTCCGGGCGCTCCTGATCCTCACCTTCACGACGGGGGTAGTTGACGCGGTCAGCTACCTTGGCCTTGGCCACGTTTTTACGGCCAATATGACCGGCAACATCGTGTTGTTGGGCTTTGGCATCGCAGGCAGCGGGGGCCTGCCCGTTCTCTCTCCGATCGTCTCTTTGGCAGCGTTTCTTCTCGGTGCTTCGATCGGCGGGCGCCTCGCCACCGCGAGCCCGCGAAAACGCCCAGAACACCTCGCCCGAGCACTTGCGATCGAGGTCGGGATGGTTGGCGCAGCGACCCTCTTGGCGCTCGCGATTGACATTCGCCCCGGTCAGCTATCGGGCGACCTGGTGATTGCCCTGCTGGCGTTGGCCATGGGAATTAGAAACTCGACCGTGCGACGGATCGGGGTCGCCGATCTGACCACAACGGTGCTGACGATGACCCTCACCGGGCTCGCAGCCGACTCGCCGCTGGCGGGTGGCGGGGGTGCCGGTTCGCTGCGCAGGGTGATCGCCGTTTTGGCGATGCTCTGTGGTGCGATCGCCGGTGCGCTGCTGCTCAAGACCAGCCTCGCCGTCCCGCTCGCCGCCGCGGCCGTTCTCGCGCTCCTCACCTGGGCGGTGTACGTGCCGGCGGCTCGCCGCTTGCAATTGCAAGCAGATCCCGAGGCCTGAATAGCGCCACAAGGGTGCCATCCTCGATCACCGCGATGCCACCCTTTCGCAGCTTCACCCTGGCGCCGGTGAGGCGTCGCGTATGCTCGGAGAGCTGCGGCTCGTGCCCGACCAAGATCACTTCTCCGTACCCGGCGGCCAGCTCGAGGGGGTCGAAATTGGCGCCACCCAACGCGGCGGACTCCTGCGGCTCGATCCCCAGGGCTTGGCAGGCGAGCGATGCGGTGTCCGATGCCCGCACCTTTGGGCTCGTAAGGCAGGCGTCGATCTCGACCCCGAGAATGGCAAGGCCGGCCCCCGCCGCCTTTGCCTGTCGCTTGCCCTTGGCGGTGAGTCGACGTGCGGCGTCATCTGCATCGCCGCGCTCGGCATCGCCGTGACGAAGTAGGTAGATCATGGCCGCGAGGATCCTACGCAGCGCCGATGATCGACCTCTCCCGCTGCGTAGCATTTGAGCTCTGCCGCGTCGACGCAATCTCCTTGTCGCTTGCCTGCTAGCCGCATCCGCCATCGTCCTGATCATCTTTGGGAGCGGGAGCTACAGTCGCGCTCGCGGCCTGAGGTCGCTTGCTTCCGGACGCTGGCGGCCGTCACCGAGCATCAATCCCTGGCAGTGGCAACTTCAGGGAAAGATCGACACCGGGGTGCCGGCGGGGGTCTATGACGTCGACGGGTTTCAAACCCCGGCCAGCACGGTGCGCCGACTCCACGAACAGGGTCGCAAGGTGATCTGCTACCTCGACGTCGGCAGCTGGGAGAGCTACCGTCCCGACGCCGGCAGCTTTCCGCGCTCGGTGATCGGTCGTCGTTACCCAGGGTTTCCAAACGAGCGCTGGCTGGATATAGGCCGCTTTCACAGCTTCGCGCCGATCCTGCGACGGCGGTTTGAGATGTGCGCCCGCAAGGGCTTTGATGCGGTGGAGCCCGACAACCTCGCGGGCTATGAAAATAAGACCGGTTTTAGAATCACCGCAGCCGATCAATTGCGCTTCAATCGCTGGGTCGCCAACCAGGTGCATGAGCTGGGAATGGCAGTGGCGCTAAAGAACGACGGGGCTCAGGCACAGGAGTTGGTCGGCGACTTCGACTTTGCAATCGTCGAGCAGTGCTTTCAATACCACGAATGCGGTCGCTACCGGACCTTTATCCGTCACGGAAAGGCGGTGTTTGAGGCCGAGTACGAACTGCCGCCAGCGCGCTACTGCAGGGCTGCCGCCGCGCTCGACTTCAGCGCGATTGGAAAGTCATATGGACTATTCGCGAGCCCCTGGCGCCCCTGTCCCCAATAGCCTCGCTTCGCCTCCACCCCCAACGGTTCGCCGGGCCTGCGCGACGGAGGCCCGATTTCAGGCCGCGAGCCCGATTCTTGCGCCCGGCTGACGCTGGCCTTTGATCAGGGATTCACCGGTTAGCCCCAACGAACGAAGCGAGAGCCCGGCGTCCGTGACCGAGCAGCGGCTTGCCGTGAGCAAAAAGCAGGTTCTCAAACGGCTGATCGATGAGCGCCGCGCAGCGCTCGCGGATCTCGGCCTTGACCGCCTCGGCTTCGTCTCCGATCAAGCGATCGGAGACGAAGCCGAGCTCACCGTGGTGGACGAGGCTGTCGGCGAACAGCAGCGCCCCGTCGGCTGCATCGATCCGAAGCACGGTGTCATCGGCGCAAATCGCGCCCATCTGCAGCGCGGTGAGGTCGGCGGCGAGGCGATCACCAAAGGCAAAGCCCTCGACCGCAGGCCCCGCCTTGAACTCAGAAAGCCCTGATTCGTGGCAGAGGATCTTGCAATCAAAGCGCTCCGCCAGCCGGGTTGCGTGACGCAGGTGGTGGCGGTTGGAGAGCACCACCTGCGAGACGCCAAGGTCATCAAACCACCCAATTCCCTCCGCCGGAAGCAACGGGTCGATCGCCGTTTGAGAGCCTGCCACGAAGTGGCAATCCACCTCGACCTTGATTCGCGGATGGACCGCCCTCCAGTGAAAGACTCCCCCAAGCACCTCCTCCATCAACCAAGGCTAGCGCCGGGAGACACTGCAGTCCACGGGCGTGCCCCGCGCCCGCCCATTGGTGGGAGCCCTCGCGATTGCAGGGCCCAGCGGGCGGGAGCCGCGGTTGGTCCGGTGCGCCGAGAGGTCCCCGATTGGGCTCGGGGCGCCACCGGTGTCCTGGCGATTGATCCCAAGTGAGGCAAGCGCGTAGGCTGGCGGTGGTGTCGGACCCTTCGCTGCAACAGAAACCTGACCGAGTTGACGGCGGGGCGTCGCCCCCTCTTGGTCCGAGTGGGCCCCGGCGCCGTTCGCGCCGAGGCGGCCTCCTTTCCACTACCGCGCCGTTTCGGTTCGAGCTTCAGCGGGTCTTCGCCGAGCGTCCCTTCACGATCTCATTTTGGGACGGCAGCTCGGTGCGGAGCACCGAGTCCGGTCCCAACTTCTACGTCAACTCGCCGCAGGCAATCGCCCACATTATTCGGGCCCCGGGAGAGCTGGGATTGGCAAGGGCCTATGTTCAGGGCATGCTCGAGGTCGATGACATCGACGCGGCGATTAAAGTCGTCGAGAGCTGGGACCCACCACAGCCCTCAGCTCGCCAGTGGCTCGGGCTGGCGGCGGGTGCGATCCGTGCGATGGGTCTGATCGTGCCGCCTCGCGTCCCCCAGATCGAGCTGCGCCTGCGCGGACCCCGCCACACTCCCCGCCGCGATCGCGCAGCGGTTCGCTACCACTACGACGCGGGTAACGATTTCTTTGCTCTCTTCCTCGATTCTTCGATGACCTATAGCTGCGCGATCTTCTCCCGCGGAGCACGCACCCTGGAGGAGGCCGAGGAGGCCAAGCTGGAGCTCGTCTGCGCAAAGCTCGAGCTCAAAGAAGGTTCAACAGTGCTTGACGTCGGCTGTGGCTGGGGCAGCTTCGCGCTTCACGCCGCGTCGCGCCACGGTGCCCGCGTGCTGGGAATCACGCTCTCTGAGCCGCAGGTGCGCTTTGCGCGCCAGCGGGCAAGGGAGCTTGGGGTCGAGGATAGGGTCGAGTTCAGGGTCGCCGACTACCGCGAGCTGAGCGGAGAAACATTTGACGCGATCGCCAGCATCGGAATGGTGGAGCACGTTGGCGAGAATCAGATCGACGCCTACGCGGCCTCCCTGGCGGGTTTGCTGCGCCCCGGTGGGCGGCTTCTAAACCACGGAATCGCGCAACTACAGCACGGTGAGGACAACGACGCTGGCCCGGTATCTGAGCGCTACGTGTTTCCCGATGGCGAGCCGCTGCACCTCTCTCGAGTCCAGCTCGCCTTGGAGCGAGCCGGATTTGAGGTCACGCACGTCGAGGGCTTCGCCGCCGACTACGTCGAGACAATCGATCATTGGCTAGCGCGTTTTGAGCAGCGCTTTGAGGACGCCGTCAGGCTGGCGGGAATCGAGCGAGCAAGGATCTGGCGAATTTATCTGCACGCCGCCCGCCACGGTTTTCTGAGCGGCTTTGAGTCCGTCTATCAGGTGAAATGTCGGCTTCCTGGTTGAGGAGTCGCTGAGCTTCGCTCTCGAGTCGGTGTGATGCGAATCGGTTGGCCGGATCCCCGTTAGCCACTGACCGCGGCTTGTTGGCGGGTGCTTTTGGAGCTGCGACGATCAGCACCACCTCGGCCCAAGAGGCTGACCAAGGCGGGAATCAGCAGGGGTCCTTGCGATTAGCGTGTCAAGCAGCAGACCCACCCACATCGCAAAGGCCATCTCTCGGAAGCTCTGAATTGGAATCAGCGCCACCGCGGCAAAGGAGAGGGCGAGGATCGCACCGGCAACCGTGATCGCCCGGCCCGCGCGTGCTCCCGCTGCCCTGATCGCTGGCCGCAGGTCTTGGCGATCAGCCGCTCGCCATATTCGACTCATCAGCAAGACGTTGAAATCGGCCCCCAGGGCCAAAAGTAAGATCGCCGTGGCTGTCGGTACGAAGAAGGCGAGCTCGCCGTAGTCGAGCGGCCCCTCGCGCTTTGAGTGGTCTCGTCCCCAGACATTTTGATTTGTTACCCAGACCGACCGACTTCAGACCACAAATTTTTGGGTGTTTTTGAATCGCGGGTTCGAGTCGATGATCGACCGGGCCCCGAACCGGGTCGGGCCGGCGATTACGGTCGATGGGGGCCAATCTCCGTTTGACCGCGCGGGCGGGGTAGGCGTCCTGGAAGTCTGATCAGAACATCTCGGGGTCCTCGATGCCAATTAGCGCCCCCGGCGCCCGAGGGAACAGTTGCGGAAATCGATCGCCATGGTGGTTCTCGCTCTTGAGGGCACGGCTGTGATCGCTGGATGTGGACCGACCAGCGCAGACACGACGAGCGCGCCTCCGACCGCAAGGGTGAGCGTTGGTTCGCAGAGGGTTGCGGGACTAGGACCGGTACTGGTCAACTCTGAAGGAAAGACGCTCTACATATTTGTTCCCGATCGTCCAGGCAAGGTTAGGTGTCGGGGTTCTGCGCCCAGGTCTGGCCGCCGCTCAGGCTTGCGGGCAAAGAGCGGACGGCCGAAGCCTCTGCGGGGTGCGGTCAGATTTACTCGGCAGCGATCCCAGTTCCGGAGGCGGAAGGGTCGCTACATACGCCGGTTGGCCTCTTTACACATCTGTATCCGATACTTCTAGCGGAGTGGCAAATCGCCAGGCCCTGGACCTATACGGTGGCTTTTGGTACGTGATCTCCCTGGCAGGGAAGATAATCAACCCCCGCTCTCAATGCCAAGGGCTTCACGGCGCGCCTGCCTTCAAATCCGGGCGGCGCATACGTTAAGTCACGCGCCGCCAAGCCCTAGTCAGAGGTAAGGGTTCTTGCTTTCAAGCGCGTCTATCCCGCCTGCCTATACGACGGCTCGGGTGCTTTTTCGGCATCGGTCTCCCCGACCCCCCGGGAGGGGTTGATTGGGTCCTTCCTCGCTTCCCAGGGGTCCCCCGCGTTCTCTTCAGCGCTAGCTTGCGCAGTCGCTTAGATTTCAGGCATGGGCGATCCACCTGAAATCGACGGAGTCAGCCATCGCCAGGTGCGGGTGCGCGGTGTTGACTTCCACCTTGCCGAGGCGGGTGGCGGTGATGACGTCGTGCTCTGCCTGCACGGGTGGCCCCAGCACTGGTTTGAGTGGCGCCACCTGATGCCCGCGCTCGCCGAGCGCCACCGCGTGTTGGCAATGGACCTGCGTGGATTCGGCTGGTCTGATGCCCCCCGCACGGGCTATGAGAAGGAGAACATGGCTACCGATGTCCTCGCCGTTCTGGATGAGCTCGGGCTTCAGCGCGTCAAGCTGATCGGCCATGACTGGGGTGGTTGGATCGGCTTCCTTGCCTGTCTGCGTGCCCCGCAGCGCTTCGAGCGTTTCCTGGCCCTCAATATCCTCCCTCCTTGGGTCAGCGCCCGAGCGATGGCCCCGCACCTATGGCGCTTTTGGTATCAGTGGCTGATCCTCACGCCGGGAATTGGCTACGGGCTGCACCGCAGCGCCAGGTTCGTCCCCAAGGTGTTGGTCGGAGGTTCCACCAGGCGCGGCGTCTGGGACCCGGAGACGGTTCGTGCATTCGCTGAGAACCTGGCGGAGCCCGCCCGAGCCAGGGCGGCGGTGCAGATGTACCGCGTCTTTAACCTGCGGGAGGCGCTTCCGATCATGCGCGGCCGCTACGACAAGGCGCGCTTGAGCGTACCTACTCTGCTCCTCTTTGGCACCGACGATAATGCGCTGCGAGCCGAGACACTCGCCGGCTACCGGCGCCACGCAGAGGACATGGAGGTAGAGCTGGTGGGGGACTGTGGCCACTTCATCGCTGACGAGCGTCCCGACCTGGTCGAGGAACGGGCGCGTGAGTTTCTGCTGAGCGCCGATTAGGCGCCGAATCTACCAGCCTGACCATGCGGTTTAGCCGATTCCGGTGCAGGGGCGCAGGAAGGTTCCGGTGATTTCTGTCCCGTTTCTAAAAACCGCCGTGGCCTTGTGGTGAAAGATCCCGGTGGGGCAACTGGCCAGCAGATAACCCTTGCGCGTGATGCTGAGTTCAAAGCCGGTGACGGAGCCGCTCCCACCGGCAACGACCGGGATGCTTGCCACTGTATGTAGTCGGTAGACGCCCTGATGCTCCTTGGTCGTAGTCACCTCAGTGACTAGCGCCGTCGGGGCCGGGACGTTGATGTAGGCGTGGATCAGCATCAGGGTCTTACCCGCCTTGGTCCCGCCGTTGAAGATAACCAACGGGCCACTGGCATCAAAAGGTGTGGATTCCGGGAATTCGACCCTCACCTCCGCGTTACCCTTGCCAACGATAGCTCCCGGGCAGGCCCTTTCAGCAGTCTCGGTACTTGTTGCTTCGAGCTCTGCCACTCGGCAGGTCGGCACTCCCTTCGTTTCAATCGCGCCCGTTTTACCGGTATCGAGGATGAATTCTTTAAGCGCCGGTGGCTGCGAGCCATCGACTGTTGCAATCTGGCCACTTGCATGCAATGAGAGTGGAGCCAATTTGAACTTGGGAAGCGCCTTGGGGGTGGCGCTGCCGTTGAACGTCAAGATCAAGTCACCAGCTCGCACGACGATCGGTTTTTCTCCAGCCGCATCGGCGAGCGCCGCAGAGACAACCGCGATCGTCGTTGCCAAGAGGAGGGTCCCAAGCCAATGCCCGCGCATATTTCTCCCATTAGTCGGGACTGAACTGGCGCCCGCCAGCCAATCTTCGGCAGCTAAATTGATCCAGTAAACTATCTAACTAAAAAGCGAGTGTATCAGAGAAATAGCACACTCGCAGACGAGTCCGGCGGTGGGGGGTCTCGGGAAACCTGAGCAAGCCTTGCAGCGGTGCTGGCTCGGGAGCTCAGGCCCGTCTCGCTCCCGTCTGCCATTGCCCTCACCGGGTTACACGCACAGGGGATCTGGCTCTCGCCTCGCAGCGGCGCTTTTGGAGATGCCCGAGCCCACTATTCCCAGCGGGGTTGAAGGGAACAAACCACGGATGGATTCTCCGCCCAGACCCTCGCGAGCATCATTGGGAGGAAAGCACCCCGCCGTCGGGGTCCGACTCGACCAGGTAGTGCTCGAGCGGCGCTCGGATCTCCGGCGGGATCGGCATCTTCTCGGTAGTCCCGGCCCCAACAAACACATGGCGCATCTCCCCCTCGACAAGCGAGATGCCGTCGCGGACGACGTCGATGCGGGTGCTCATTGCGGTGGTGCCCAGACGGGTGACCCACCAGCGCAGCTCAAGCTCGTCATCGAACCGTGCGCCCCCTAAGAATCGCGCCCGCGCCTCGGCCACCACCATGTCGATCCCACGCTCATACATCTCCTCATACGGGCCGAACAGCCCCCGCCACGCTTCGGTCAGGGCAATATCAAAGTAAGCGAAGTAGTGGGCGTTAAAAACCACCCCCTGGGGGTCGCACTCTCCGTAGCGGACGCGCAGCTTGGAGGCAAAGGGGGCTGCCACGCTTGTCCTAGCCAGATTTTGCGCTGCCATCTGCATCACCTCGCTGGTTGGATTCGGTGCTTCGAGGCTATCGTCGGCCGCCAGTGTTGGCAGAGCATCGCCCAGGTCCCGATCCCACCGGCGCTCCCAGGTTCCCGAGCACTGCTACCCCGCTGGGCCTCGAACCCCCAAGTTGATCGACAGTTGACCCGGACGTGACGTCGCGCTCCCAGCTTGCCCGCTGCGGGCTTATCGAAGCTGTCGACCAACGCGCCGCGATTGGAGAGAAAACGACGATTTAGCCAGACGGGATTTCTAATTCGCCAAGCGAGCAGACTTTTAGCGATGATTCGCCGATCTGCTCAGTCACCCTTGTCGAAGCCCCGACCAGTGCCGGCGCCTATGCGCCTGGTCAGGAGGACGGCCCTCGCGCACTGGTTGAAGCTGGCCTAGTCGAGCGACTGGAAGCGGCAGGCTCGGTCGTGCGCCGTGGTGGCCAGGTAAGCCCCTTCCGGTGGCGTCCAGACCCTCACGGTCCGCGGGCTGCAAATGCCGGCGCGGTTATCGACCGGGCCGGCCAAGTCGCCGCACTCGTCCGATCGGCTCCGGCCGGGGGAATTGTCTTGGTTCTCGGAGGCGACTGCACGGTTGGGGTCGGCACGGTGGCCGGCCTGCTCGATCGTGTTGGGTCACTCGGCCTCGTCTACGTCGACCGGCACGCTGACCTCAACGTACCCGACAGCACGGTCGACGGTGCCTTGGACTGGATGGGGGTGGCGCACCTGCTCGATATCAGCGGCGCCCTCGATGGGCTTGCCGACCTCGCCGGTCAGCGCCCAATGTTGGGCGCCGCACAGGTCAGCCTTCTGGGGCTCGGCCCGCATACCGCCTTTGAGGCTGAAGTAATCGCTGACCGTGCATTGCCAGTAGTCGACGTCCTCAGTATGGCGTCTGACCCCATCGGCAGCGCCCGAGCAGCGCTCTCGCCGCTTGCGCCATGTGACGCTTTAGCCGTTCACTTCGATGTCGACCTTGTCGATTTTCTCGACGCGCCGCTCGCCGAGAACACCGATCGCGGGAGCGCTCCATCACTGGCGGCATGCGGTGAGGCCCTCCGTGAGCTACTCGCCGACGAACGCGTACGTGCGCTCACGATGACCGAGTTCAACCCCCATCACGGATCGCCTGAGGAGGGTACTACCCAACGTCTTCTGGATGTCCTGGTCAACGCCCTCTGCGGCGCCGAGGAGCGCTAGGTCGGGCAAGTGTCGCGGCTCGCGCAAATGGGACCTACGCGCGCTGGGATTCAAGGCAGCAAGGGGGAGGGCCGAAGTTCGTGGTTGCTTCGCATCGCCTCAAGAGGCGAGACAATCGGCTCTAAAGTCCCATCTGTTTCCCCAGAATCTCCTTCATGATCTCATCAGTACCGCCGCCGATCGGCCCCAGTCGGGCGTCTCGGACGGCGCGCTCAATCCCGTACTCGCGCATGTATCCGTAGCCGCCATGAATCTGTAATGAGCGGTCGGCAATCTGCAGGACTGTGCGCTGGGTGAGGAGCTTGGCCATCGAGACATCGCGAATGCAATCCTCACCCTGGTGAAATAGACGCAGGGCGTTGTAGGTGAGGGCGCGGGCGGCTGCGGCCTGAGTCGCCATCTCGGCAAGCTGATGCCGGATCGCCTGGAATTTGCCGAT
This sequence comes from uncultured Solirubrobacterales bacterium, assembly GCA_963700105.1. Classification (GTDB taxonomy): domain Bacteria; phylum Actinomycetota; class Thermoleophilia; order Solirubrobacterales; family 70-9; genus CAVUWL01. The sequence goes on from CAVOWL010000002.1 coordinate 142,309, forward strand.
CGGACGGCCAAAGGCTTCACGCTGCAGGGCGAAATTGACGCTGACATCGATCAGCCGCGCCATCGCTCCCACCGCGCCGATCGCCATCAGCAAGCGCTCCCAGGCGAAATTGCCCATGATCAGCCGGAATCCCTCGTTTTCCTCACCGAGCAGGTTCTCCTCCGGAACCTCGACGTCGGTGAACGACAGCTCACCGGTGTCGGATGAGTGCCAGCCCATCTTCTCTAGCTTCCGGGTGACCTCGTAGCCCTCCATCTCGCGCTCCAGCACGAGGAAGGAGAGGCCCTCGTGTCCCCCTTGGCGGGTTGTCTTTACGGCGCAGACGAGAAAGTCAGCTCGTACGCCATTGGTAATGAAGGTCTTTGCTCCGTTGACGAGATAGCCGCCCTCGATCCGCTCGGCAGTGGTGGAGATCCTGGCCACATCAGAGCCGGCGCCGGGCTCGGTGATCCCCAGGGCACCGATTGTTTCACCAGCTATACCCGGAACCAGCCAGCGCAGTCTTTGTGCCTCGCTGCCGAAATTAAAGATCGGAGGAAGGGCGATCGAGGCGTGGGCATTGAGTCCAGCGGCGACACCCCCGGAGCCTCCCGCCCGGGCGAGCTCCTCAACCCAGATCGCGTCGTGGAGATGGGTTCCGCCCTGTCCCCCGTAGCGCTCGGGGAACTTGAGCCCCAAAAAGCCCAAACTGGCGCAGCGTTGGTATAGCTGACGCGGGAACTCGCGGGCCGCCTCCCACGCTTCGACGTTTGGTGCGATCTCCTCAACGACAAAGCGGCTCACTGTCTCGCGCAGCTGCTCGTGCTCCTCATCAAATGGCGGCATCGGTGCCCGCACGCCGCGGTCACGCACGATCGTGCTCAAGACAGCTGCCGCGCCCAGGAATGGTGTATGGAGGAGTTGCTCATCCTGCGCGGTGTCGGGTTCAGATCTCCATCAGGCGGCGGCGATTGCCCAAACTCCGAGCCGCGGGCCCGAGCCCGTCGGCCGAGGCGCGATCAGATCGGATGATCGATCGGTTGCCCACCAAAGTGGCGTCGGCGAGCGGGCGCCCTGACGGACTCCCGAAGCAGTTTCGCTCCCAAAGGGAGAGTTGGTGTCGGCGCTCCATCGACACCATGACTCTAGAGTCCGTATGAGCGGCCGATCACGTCGAGCATCACCTCATCGGTACCGGCACCGATTCGATTCAGCCTCACGTCGCGGTAGGCGCGCTCGATCTCATACTCCTTCATGTAGCCGTAGCCGCCGAGGATCTGGACGCAGTCATCGGCCACCTCGCAGGCGATCCGAGAGGCATAGAGCTTGGCCATCGTAATCTCGCGCACCGGATACTCGCCGTTGGCAAAGCGCCAGGCGGTCGAGTAGGTGAACTGTTTCGCCGCCTCGGTCTTGGTTGCCATCTCGGCAAACTTGTGGCGGATCGCCTGGAATTTGCCGATCGGACGGCCAAAGGCTTCACGCTCCTTGGCGTACTCAAGGGTCTTCTCGATCATCCGCTCAGCCCCGGCGTGGCAGCCGGCTGCTGCGACCAACCGCTCGCCCTGAAGCTCCCAGGCGATGTGGTAGAAGCCTTTGCCGACCTCCCCGAGCACCGCATCGGCGGGTGCGCGCAGGTCGGCGAAGGCAAGCTCGCCCGTGTCAGATGCATGCATCCCCATCTTCTCCAGCTCTGCAGAGACGCTGAATCCGGGCACCGTCTCGCCGTCCTCGCCGCGCAGATCAACGACGAAGAGGGTGATTCCCGCGTGGCGCTCCTCGGGATCGGTCTTGGCGACCAAGACGATGAAGTCGGCCCGCGGCCCGTTGGTGATGAAGGTCTTTGAGCCGTTGATCACATATTCATCGCCGTCGCGGATCGCGGTCGTTCGTACGCCGGCTACATCTGAGCCAGCGCCCGGCTCGGTGATGCCCAGGCAGCCGATCTTTTCTCCCCTCAGCCCGGGGCTGAGGTAGCGCTGCCTTTGCTCCTCGCTACCGAGCAGGTGGATCGGTGGCAAGACCATGTCGGTTTGCACGGCGAAGCCCATGTTGGTGCCGCCAGATCCCGAGTAACTCATGCACTCCGCCCGAACCAGCGAGTAGTAGTAATCGCCACCCTGGCCACCATATTTCTCGGGAAAGCAGAGGCCGAGAAAGCCGAGCTCGCCGGCGCGTTTCATTGCCTCACTGGGCCAGTAGGTGTCCTCCCACTCATTGCGATGGGGCCACAGCTCCTTGCGCACCCATGCCTGCATCGACTCGCGCAGGTCTTCGTGCTCCTGGCTGAAGATGAAGTGCTTGCGGCCTGCCTCGTGGTCAGGCTTTATAACGCTGGAGCCGTCGGTTGTCGCGGTGGCCACTGATCTGTCTCCTCGCCTCGGTTGATCCGGAAAGGCGGTCAGCGGCCGCCCCAAACCGAGCGGACAGTAGCACTTCCCACTTCCAGCTCCCGTCGGCTATGGTGGCGCCGCATGGATTACGAGTTGATCAGCTACGGGGTTGTCGACAAGGTCGCCACGGTGACGCTCAATAACCCCGAGAAGCGCAACATGCTCTCGGCCCAGATGCTGAGCGAGCTGGTCGCGGCGATTCGCGCCGCCCGCGACGCCGAGGAGGTCGGGGCGGTGGTGCTGACCGGAGCCGGAGATCAGGCCTTTTGCGCCGGCGCTGACCTGGGGGGCTTCGCCGCGGAGATCCCGCTTGTCGCCAAACACTTCGCCTCCGATCTTTTCCTTGAGTTCTTTCGGTTGATGCCTCGGCTTGGCAAGCCCTCGCTTTGTGCTGTCAACGGTCACGTTCTCGCCGGCGGCATGGGGCTCGCCCTCTCCTGCGATTTGGTGATCGCCAAGCAGGGGGCCACCTTCGGCACACCAGAGATCAATGTTGGTGCCTTTCCCTACATGATCATGGCGATCATCTACCGCAATGTCGCGCGCAAGAAAGTCAACGAGATGATGCTCCTTGGCGAGCGGCTGAGCGCCGATCAAGCTGTTGAATATGGACTTGCAAACAAGGCGGTGTCCGCCGAGGATTTCGACGCGGCAGTCGCCGATTGGGCCGCCAAGCTGGCCTCCAAAAGCCCGCTGCTAATGCGCCTCGGCCACGACGCGATGTATCGCCAACAGGATATGGCGATCGACGACGCGCTTGAGTACCTGCGCAGCCAGCTCTCGCTCACCTTCTCCACCGAGGACATCCGCGAGGGCGTTGCCGCATTCTTTGAAAAGCGCCAACCGCAGTGGAAGGGGAGGTAGGGGTGGCGGGAGCTGAGAATGGCTCGGGAAACCTGCTGCCAGGTACCGCTTCGTTGAGGGAACTAACCACGCAGCTTCAAAAACGTCGCGAGAAGGCAATTCTCGGCGGCGGCGAGGAGAAGATCGCCAAACAGCACGAACGTGGCAAGCTGACCGCCCGTGAGCGAATCGACCTCTTGGTCGATCGCGGCACTTTTGTCGAGTTGGGCATCCATGGCCGCCCTCACTTCGCCCAGCGGGCGATGGATGGCAAGGAGGCCCCCGCCGACGGTGTGATTACCGGTTGGGGTGACGTCGACGGCCGGGTCTGTTGCATCGCCGCCTATGACTTCACGGTGATGGCCGGCTCGATGGGGATGACCGGCGAGCTAAAGGTGACCCGCCTGCGCGAGATGGCGCTCTCCAAGCGGATTCCCTTCATCTGGCTGCTGGACTCCGCCGGCGCGCGCATTCAGGAGGCGGCCGGGTCGCTCTTCGCAGGGTCGGGTCACCTCTTCCGAGAGGAGGTCGAAATGTCGGGGGTGATCCCGATGGTTGCCGCGATGATGGGGCCCTGCGCGGCGGGGACCGCCTATATCCCGGCACTCTCTGATTTCGTCCCGATGGTCTCCGGACAGGGGGCGATGGCTCTGGCGGGACCCCACCTGACCAAGGCGGTTACCGGCGAGGACATCTCGATGGAGGAGCTCGGCGGCGCCAAAGTCCACTGCCGCAAATCGGGGGTCGGGGACCTCGAGGTTGGCGATGATGAGGAGTGCATCGCGGCGGTGAAGCGCTACCTCTCCTTCTTTCCGGCCAACTGCGAGGAACGGCCGCCGCAGTTTGAATGCGCCGACCCGATCGATCGCATGTCGGAGAGGCTGCTTGAGATCGTCCCCGACTCTCCGCGCCAGCCCTATGACATGTACGAGGTGATCGGTGAGATCGTCGATGAGGGTGAGTGGTTTGACCTCAAGCCAAAATTCGCCAAGACCCTAATCACCTGCCTCGCCCGTTTCGGCGGCCAGCCGGTCGGGATCGTGGCGAACCAGCCCAAGCAGCTTGCCGGGATCCTCGACAACGATTCTGCTGATAAGGCGGCGCGCTTTATCAATCTCTGCGACGCCTTCAACATCCCGTTGCTGTTCTTGCAGGATGTCCCGGGCTTCATGGTAGGAGCAAAAGTCGAGCATGCCGGGATCATTCGGCATGGGGCAAAGATGCTCTACGCGGTCAGCCGGGCGACGGTGCCGAAGGTCACGGTGGTTGTTCGCAAGGCCTACGGTGCCGGCTATTACGTGATGTGTGGCAAGGCCTATGAGCCAGACCTGATCGTGGCCTGGCCCGGCGCCGAGATTTCGGTGATGGGGGCCGAGGGAGCGGTAAACATCATCGGCCGCTCCGCGATCGAGTCCGCCGAGGACCCCGAGGCCACCCGCGAGGCGATGCTGAACGCCGTTCGTGAGCAGATCGATCCCTACATCGCCGCAGGCAATGCCGTGATCGATGAAATCATCGACCCGCGCGAGACGCGGCCGACGATCATCAAGGCGCTGCGGATGGCGAAGACGAAGCGGGTTGAGCGGCCCTGGAAGAAGCACGGGGTGATGCCCGTATGAGCCGCTTCGAGGACCCGGTGGTGATCAGCTGCTCGATCAGTGGTGTGATCGCCAACCGAGATCAGTCCCCGGCGATCCCCTACACGCCGAGTGAGTATGCGGCGGAGGCACGGCGCGCGATTGAGGAGGGGGCCTCCCAGATCCATATTCACGCGCGCAAGCCTGACGGAACACCGTCGTATGAGGTCGAGGACTTTCGCGCGATCAGCGAGGCGATTTTGGCCGAGGTAGGCGATGTGATCATCAATTACTCAACCGGAGCGATTGGCATTCCCATTGAGCAGCGGATCGAATATCTGCGGGCGTTGAAACCTGATGTCGCGGCGCTCAACATGAGCTCGATGAACTACGCCAAGTACTCCAAGCGCCGCAAGGATTTCGTTTTCAAGGCGGTGTTTGAGAACAGCTTTGACACGATCATCGAGTTCCTCACCGCGATGCGCGAGCTTGGAATCAAGCCCGAGCACGAGTGCTTTGACGCCGGCCACGTCGCCAATCTCGACCCCTTGATCGATATGGGGCTGCTCGAGCCGCCGCTTCAGATTTCCTTGGTGATGGGCGTCAATGGCGGGATCCGCCCGACGGCCCGAAACGTCGCCTTTATGGCGGAGCAGATACCGGGCGGAGCCGAGGGCCCCAACCAGTGGCAGGCGATCGGCATCTCACGCGAGCAGTGGAAGCTGTTGGGAGCCGCGCTTGTGCTTGGGGGCAACGTGCGCGCCGGGGTCGAGGACAACCTCTACCTGCCCAACGGGGAGATGGCGCAGTCAAACGGGGCGCTGATCGCCAAAGCTCGCCAGATGGCCGAGGACGTCGGCCGCCGCGCCGCCAGTGTCGCCGAGGCGCGTGAGCTCCTGGGGGTGCCACGGCGTGAGCGATCTGCCGCTTAGCGACATCAGGGTGCTCGACCTGACTCGGCTCCTACCGGGTGGGTTTTGCTCGCTGCTTTTGGCCGACCTTGGCGCCGATGTTTTGAAGGTCGAGGACACCGCGCTGGGCGACTACATCCGCTGGGCGCCGCCATTTTATGACAGCGAGGAGCAGCAGGAGCTCGGCACTCGCTCGGCGCTCTACCTCGCGCTAAATCGTGGCAAGCGCTCGATTCGGCTCGACCTCAAGACCGAGCGAGGGCGCGAGGCATTGCTGCGGCTGGTCGGTCGCTACGACGTGGTCCTCGACGGCTTTCGTCCGGGAGTGCTGGAGCGACTTGGGCTTGGTTATGAGTCGATGCGTGAAGCCAACCCCGGGATCGTTTACTGCGCGATCACCGGCTACGGTCGCGATGGCCCCCACGCCCAGCGCGCCGGCCACGACATCAACTACCTCGGCCTTATCGGCCTGCTAGGACTGAGCGGCGCGGCGGATGGGCCGCCGGTTCAGGCAGCAGGTCAGATCGCAGATCTTGGTGGCGGAGCCTTGATCGCCGCCTTTGGGGTGATGGCGGCGCTTCACGAGCGCCGCCGCTCAGGCCAGGGCCAGATCGTCGATGTATCGATGGCAGACGGCGCACTCTCTTGGCTGGCGCTGGTCGCCGGTCGCTATCTCTGCGACGGGGAGCTGCCGCGCCGCGGCGATTTGGAGCTGGCCGGACGTTTGATCTGCTACCTGCCCTATGAGGTCGCAGACGGCTGGATCAGCTGCGGTGCGCTCGAGCCGAAATTCTGGCGTGCATTTTGCAACGGAGTGGGGCGCCCGGAGCTGATCGAGAAGCAATTTGAGCGCCCCCGGGGTGACTCCTGGCGAGAGGTTGCGGATATCTTCAAATCTCGCAGTCGCGAGCAGTGGCTTGCCTTCAATGCCAAGCATGACTGTTGCATCGAGCCGGTCCTCGACCTCGATGAGGTTCTTTCCTCCGAGCTGGTGCGGGCGCGGGAGATGGTGGTTGAGATCCAGCAGCCTCAGCTCGGTACCGTGCGCCAGCTCGGAACTCCGCTGAAGATGAGTCGGAGCGGCGCCGACCCGACCCGGCCAGCACCCGCACTCGGAGAGCACACCATGGAGGCCCTGCGCGAGGTGGGCTATAGCGAGGGGGAGGTGGCGGCCATGACGGAGTCAGGTGAGGCGGCTGGGCCCGGTGGCGATCTGCGCGCCAGCTTCCGGGCATGAGCGCCGCCAATCGTGACCTGCTGCGGATGGGTGAGCTGTCTGAGGCCTCCGGCGTTCCCGCGCCGACGATCAAGCACTACCTGCGCGAAGGATTGCTTCCCGAGCCAGTCAAGACCAGTCGCAACATGGCCTATTACCCGGCTGCATTTATCGATCGGATCAGGCTGATCAAGCAGCTGCAGGAGGAGCGCTTCATGCCGCTGAGGGCCATCAAGTCTGTCCTCGACGAGGATCCGGAGCGCGCCCGAGCGCTGGTTGAGCTTGAGGATCGCATCCTCGATCGGGCGCTCGCGGGGGAGCGGACCCGTACCAGCGCCGTCCAGGTGCGTGAGAGCTACGGCCTGCCCAGGGAGGTGCTTGATCGGCTCGCCGAGCTCGACGTGCTCAGTCCCAACAGCCGCGGCTACTCGCCATCGGATGTGAAGATAATCGAGGCAATAAGTCGCTTTCGGGCCGGCGGCTATGACGAGGCAATCGGCTTCACGGTCTATGACACCCTGCGTTATAAGAGCGCGATCGAGGAGCTGGTCCGCCAGGAGGTTGAGGTGGTGATGACCCGTCTGGCGGGAGAGGTCGAGCCCGAGCGGGTGGTCGAGATGCTCGAGGCTGGCGCTCAGCCGCTACAGGATCTAATCGCCGCCCTGCACACCAAGTTGATGGTCGCCGAGCTCGAGCGCCATCGCGCCAATCGTGCCTGATCTCGATCGTTGCCTAGGCTCGGGAGGCGCCGATGAGGTACTCGCGGTCGGCTTGGATTCTGCGCAGTGCCATGCGGTGGCCGTGGCGCTCGCTGATCTCGATCGCCTCCTCAAGCGACCTCTGAGCTCCGGCGGAGCCGGTCGCGACCTGCGCTTGGGCGAGGACGTGAAGCGCGGGGGGAAGCTGCCACAGCATGCCGGCTTGGCGGGCGGTTTGGGCCGCGGATTGGGCCTCTCCAATTGCCTCCGACGCGCGGTCAAGACCGAGCAGAGCCCTGGCGCGCATCGCCCTGCGCCAACCCTCCGCCTCGCCGCCAGCGCCCATCGCCTCGCGGTAAAGGCGATCGGCGGTTTCAACCGATTCAAGGGCCATCCCATGCTGGGCCATCTCGAGTTGAACGTAGGCGAGATTGGAGAGCGCCAGACAGCGGGAGAAGACGTCACCCAGCCGATCGGTCAGCTCGCAGTTGCGAAGCGCGAGCGCGAGCGCCGCCTCGCTCTCACCGCGATCGACCAGCAGCGATGCCATTGACCCGCGCCCCCAACTCTCGGTCTCAGGATCATCGTGCTCGGCGGCGAGGCGCAGTGCTTGCTCGAGGATCCCCTTTGCTTCCCCGGCGCGGTCGCGCTCTCGAAGCGCGACTGCCTTCGCCATCAGGCCCCAGGCCAGGGGGCAGCCGATCACTATGCCAGCGCCGAGCCTCCCGTCATCAGCGGCAAGCTCGAGCATCTCATCGGTTCTCTGTTCGAGGCCACCGATATCCCCCGCACACATCAGGGCGTAGGCGCCGGCACCGCGGATCGCTACCCGTAGGCCGCGGTCCCCGGATTGATCGGCAAGTTGGATCGCGTCTGTGGCGGCCGCCACCCACTCGTCGGCCCGCTCGGCCACGCCGGGCCGTGCTGATGCCAGCACTCGCAGCAGCGCCAGTGAGCGCAGATCGCCCATCCGGGTCGCGATTTCAGCCGCCTCCTCGGCCAGGGACTCAGCCGCTGAGCGGTCCATTCCGAGCCGCCATGCGTAGTCGAGCTGCAGCATCCGCGAGAGCACCGCGAGCGCCGCGGTCTCCTCATCCTCTTCCAGGTTTGAGACCAGCTCTGTGACCTTCTGCCACATGCGCAGCGCATCCTGGGGTCTGTGGTGGCCCGCCCAATGCGCGGCGCGGGCGGACCAGCGAGCCGCCTCGAGCCGCTCGTTTCCCAGCTCGAAATGGTGGGCGATCAGGGCGGAAAGCTCGTCGAGGCGGTCGGGCTCGAGCTCGACCGTTGCCCGCGCGGCGGCGGTGTGGGTGGCGGCGCGCCGCTCGGCGAGCTGGCTGTTGTAAGCGACCTCGCGGGTGAGCGGATGGCGGAAGGCCAGTACCTCGGGGTAGTGCTGGGCCCGGTAGAGGAAGCCAGCCTCAATCAGGTTGCTGAGAGCCACCTCCTGTTTTTCCTCTTCGAGCTTGGCGGTGATTACCAGCGCCCGCCGCCCAACCTCCTTGCCCAGCACCGAGGCAACCTGCAGGAGGCGCTTTGAGGCGGGATCGAGGCGGTCAATCCGCGCCGCCAAAACCGCCTGGACGCTTCGAGGTATGGCTCCATCGATTGGTGCAATGAGCCGATAGGCACCGCGCTCACCCGCCAGCTGACCCGCCTCCGCCAGCTCCCTCACGATCTCCTCCACGAAGAAGGGGTTGCCCATGGTGCGCTCATGGATCGGCTCCTCGAGCCCATCCAAGGATGCGTCCTGCCCGGCAAGGTCGCGCAGCAGCTCGCGCGTATCCGCTGGCCCCAGGGGCTGCAGGGAGAGCTGGCGGTGGTCAGAGGATTTCTCCCAGGCCGGCCTGTACTCCGGTCGAAAGTTGACCACGGCGAGTGTTCTCGTGCCCTCGATCGAGGCGATCATCTCGCTTAGAAGTGCCTCGCTGCCCTGATCGAGCCAGTGCAGGTCCTCGATCACCGCGACCATTGTGTGGTGTCGATTGGGGGCGTTTATGAGACGGCGGACAATCTGGCCCAGGGCCCGCTGGCGCGCCTCGGGGCTCATCGGCGGAGCCGCCAGGTCGGGGTCGGCGACGCCTAGGAAGTCAAAGAGCAGGGTCAGGTCCTCGCCGAGGTCGGGGTCAAGCAGCAGCGCCCGCCCGGCGACCTTCTCGCGCACCACGCGGCTGCTGTCCTCCTCGGTGATTCCAAAGTAGGCGCGCAGCATTTGCAGCACCGGCATGTAGGGAGTCGCGTGACCGTGGGATTGGGCCTGTGCCTCGAAGACGTCGATGCCCTCGCGGCGACAGCGTTCGGCGAACTCGTGACAGAGCCGGCTCTTGCCGACGCCCGGCTCCGCGACGATCGCGATCATCGCGCCGGCGCCGTCTTTGGCTCGACCCAGGGCCTCCTCGAGCGCCGCCATCTCCCCCGCTCGACCGACGAATCGCGAGAAACCGCGCTCGCGTGAGAGGTCGAGCCTCGAGCGAGCCGGACCTATCCCCACGAGCTCGAATACCTCGACCGGGCGGCTCGCTCCCTTGATCGCAAACTCGCCCAAATTCTCGAGCTCCAAAAAGCCCTCGACTAGCTGGGCGGCGTGTTCGGTGAGGTAGGCCTTGCCCGGCTCCGCCAGGGCCTCCATTCTCTGCGCCAGGCCCACGGTATGGCCGATCGCGGTGTACTGACCGTCCTCGCCGCCGATCTCTCCGGTGACAACCTCGCCCGAGTCGATTCCGACCCTGATCGAGAAATTGAAACCTGCTTCGCGGCGTAGCTCCGCCGCATACCCAGAGACGTTTTCGAGCATCTCAAGAGCGCAGTGGCAGGCTCGGACCGCGTGGTCCTCGTGGGCGAGGGGAGCGCCGAAGACCGCCATTATTCCGTCGCCGGTGAACTTATCGACGGTTCCCTCAAAGCGCTCGACCGCGGCGGAGAGGATCGAGAAGAAACGCTGCATGATCTTTCTCCACTCCTCGGGGTCCTGCTGCTCGGCGAGGTCCATCGAGCCCATCACATCTGCAAAGAGCACCGTCACCTGCTTGCGCTCAGCCTCATCTGGCGCGCTCTGGATCACGAGACGCCAAGGTTACGCCGCCCTGTGCTCGGGGTCGCGGATGCGGGTTGTGGGGGCGGGATTTAAGACCTCGCTCGCTGTAGCCTGGAGCCGTGCGATCGGTTTTGGTCACGGGAGCCTCGACGGGCATCGGCCGGGCGACCGCGCTGCGACTTCATTCGCGCGGATGGCGCGTTTTCGGCGGGGTACGAAGTGAGGCCGATGCCGAGGCGCTCAGTGCGGTTGGATCGGAGCTGATCGTGCCTGTGATGCTGGATGTCACCGAGTCAGAGCAGATCTCAGCTGCGGCCATGCAGATCGCCGCATCGCTTGATGGCCGTGGCTTGGATGGGCTCGTCAACAATGCTGGCATCGCCATTCCCGGGCCGCTGGAGACAACCCCAATCGAGGAGTTTCGTCGCCAGATCGAGGTCAACCTGATCGGACAGGTCGCGGTGACCCAGGCAATGCTCAGCCAGATCCGCCAGGCGCGCGGGCGGATCATTTTGATCAGCTCGATTGGGGGGAGGATCGCCTTTCCGCTGACCGGTGCCTACCACGCCGCGAAGTTCGGGCTGGAGGCGGTCGGCGACAGTTTGCGCCAGGAGTTGCGGCGCTGGAATATTGCGGTATCGATCGTGGAGCCGGGATCGATCGCCACGCCGATCTGGGAGCGCGGTGAGCGGGCCTCTGAACAGATTGGCGAGCGAGTCCGCGCTCAGGAGGAACTCTACGGTGAGGCGATCGCCAGCCTGCGCAATGTTGTCGCGAAACTTGCAAGGCGCGGGATCGCACCGGAGCGGGTCGCCGAGGTGATCGAGGAGGCGCTGAATTCGCGAAGGCCGCGGAGTCGTTACCTGGTGGGCATCGATGCCAAGCTTCAGGCGCGCCTCAAAATCGTCGTTCCGACCCCGATCTCAGATTGGGCGATCGCCAGGGCGATGGGTCTGTAGGCGTGCCTGGGGGCTGCGCCGCTTTTCGCCCACCTATACTGAAGGGGTCGATTGACTGGTCAGTCAACCAGTCCTAATCCCCGGAAGACCAAGGGGAACCCTTGCGCGCAGCGGCCATACAGCTCAATTCGACAAACGATAAGTCCCGCAATCTTGAGGTCGCCGAGCGCCTGGTGCGCTCCGCCGCGGCTGCCGGGGCCGAGCTGATCGCGCTGCCGGAGAAGTGGAATCTGCTGGCCAGCGGCGAGGAGCTGTTGGTGACCGCGGAGTCACTGCAGGGCCCCAGCCTCCAAGCCGCTCGCGGCTGGGCTCGCGAGCTCGGCGTCGGGCTGTTGGCGGGCAGCATTGCCGAGCGCGGCGAGGAGAAAGCGTTCAACACCTCGGTGATGATCGACGCCAGTGGGGAGGACCTGGCCGTCTATCGCAAGATCCATATGTTCGACGTCGAGCTTGGCGGGGTCTCCTACCGCGAGTCCGCTCACGAGGAGCCAGGCGAGGAGATAACGACCGCCGCGATCGGGCCGTTGATCGGCGGCCTCAGCATCTGTTATGACCTTCGCTTCCCTGAGCTGTTTCGGATTCTGGCGCTGCGGGGAGCTCAATTGCTGTTCGTACCCTCGGCTTTCACGCTGGCCAGCGGTCGCGACCACTGGGAAGTTCTGCTGCGGGCGAGGGCGATTGAGAATCAGGCCTTCGTCCTTGCGCCCAACCAGAGTGGCTCAGCCGCGCCCCACTTTCGCTCCTACGGGCACTCTGCGATCGTCGACCCCTGGGGCAGGGTTCTCGCTGAATGTCAGGAGGAGGTCGGCTTTATCGTCGCCGAGCTGGATTTGGCCGAGCAGAGACGAATCAGGGAGTCACTTCCATCGCTTGCCAACCGCCGCCCTCAGGTCTATTCGTGGCCCCAACTGGCTGAGGCCGGTCGCTGATGGCCAAGGCTCCGCCGGTTGACAAACGCCGCCAGATTCTCGACGCGGCGATTCGCGTTTTCGCCCGGCAGGGTTTTCACTCGACCCGGGTTGCCGATATCGCCGATGAGGCGGGGGTCGCCTATGGCCTTGTCTATCACTACTTTCGCTCCAAGGATGAGGTTCTGAACGAGCTTTTCAGCGAGCGCTGGTCGCTTCTGCTCGCGGCGATCGAGGAGGCCGATCTCAATGCTGAGAGCGCCCGCGCCAAGCTTGAGGCCGTGGCCGCGTTCATCGTCGACTCCTATCGTCACGACCCGGAGCTGATGAAGGTAATTATCGTCGAGGTGACCCGCGCCGCCAACTCCTTCGGTCGCACCCACCTGGACGAGATTCGCAGCGCCTATGAGCTGATTGCAAAAATCGTCGCCGAGGGTCAGGAGGCCGGGGTTTTCCGCCGCGACATCGACCCGATCTTTGTCTCGATGTACTTCTACGGTGCGATCGAGCAACTGCTCTCCGGCTGGATCTTCGAGGTGGTGCCGGCCGCCGACACCGACTTCGACCAGGCCAAGGGCCTTGTGGTTGCGACGATCTGTGACGGTCTTGAGCCGCGATAGGTAAGGTCGGGCGAGATGGAGAACGACATTGTCAAACGACTCGCCTGGAGTGGGGTGCTCGCGGCCTGTAGCGCTTTGGCCAGTCTCGCTGCGTCACGGGTCGCGGCCGTGATCTGGCGCCGGGTCTTTGACGAGGAGCCCCCCGAGTAGACGTGGCGGCAGAGCAGCCACCCGCGCTTCCTCCCGCCAAGGACGCAGACCCGAGTCAGCGTTCGGTCGCGGAGCTCGTCTTCGATGTCTCCGAAAAGACATCGTCGCTAATCCGTGAGGAGATCGAGCTTGCAAAGGCGGAGGTCACCGAAAAAGTTTCGAAGATCCTGCGCGGTTCCGCCGTTGGCGCCGCCGCCGGGGCGTTCGCCTTCCTGGCGCTGATCCTGGTCATGGAGGGGGTTGCCTGGCTGCTCAACGAAGAGGTGTTTGAAGGAAAGACCTGGCCGGGCTTCTTCATCGAGGCGGCGATCTTTTTGCTGATTGCAGCCGCCGCCGGCTTCTTTGCCTACCGCAGTGTTGCCGCCGGAGCACCACCGATGCCCAAACAGGCGATCGAAGAGGCGAAGCTAACCAAGGAAATGCTCGGTGGAGAAAGCGGCGTTGGAGCCGGCCCAGTCGATGACATCGCGTCAAAGGAAGAGGGAAGTTGACCCCAGCTCCAGAGTCGCCACGCCCCTCCACGGTCGGCATGCCGGGCCGCTCCGCCGCGCAGATTCGCCTCGATATCGACGCCAACCGACGCGACCTCGGCCGCTCGGTCGAAGCTCTGCGCGGGCGCGTCACCGAGCTGACCGATTGGCGTCGCCAGATCAGCGAGCACAGGCGAGAGTTGGCGGTGGGCGCCGCGATTTTCGGATTTGCAATCGGCGGCCTGATCACGCTGCGCCGCCGCCGCTAGCGCTATTCCAGGACCGAGGTGGTGACGCTGCCGACGCCGAGCAGTCCCGGGCCGACGTGGGCGCCAATCACCGGCCCGATCTCGGAAATGAAGGCGGGTTCGCAACCGAAGATCTCGCGGCAATCATCGGCGAGGGAGGCTGCGGCCTCGGGATCCTGGATGTGTTGGATTATCCATCCATCAGCACCGGACTCATGTCGCTGGCGAGCGTAGTCGCGCAATCGCTCGATCGAGCGAGCCCTGGTTCGAACCCGCTCGATCGGGGTGATCTCATCCTCGAGGGTGAGGATCGGCTTGATCTTCAGCACGCTCCCGATCCAGGCTCGGGCGCCGCCGATTCGCCCCCCGCGGCGCAGGTACTCGAGGGTATCGATCGCAAACCACATTTTCAGCTCCTCGCGGGCCCGCGCGGCTCGGGCGAGGACGGTGCCTGAATCGGCGCCGGCCGCGGCCGCGGCGGAGGCCGCGAGGACCGAGAAGCCCATACCGCCGCAGGCCGAATGCGAGTCAAAGGTTCGGATTCGATCGCCCTCCACGCCCTCGGCGATCAGCCGCTCACGAGCCTGGTTTGCGGCCTCGAAGGTGCCGCTGATCCCCGAGGAGATATGGATCGAGACGACTTCCTTGCCATCCTCTAAGAGCGGCTGGTAGACCGAGATAAAGTCTCCGACCGACGGTTGGGAGGTGGTCGCGCCTTTCTCACAGGCCCGCAGCTGCTGATAGAAGGCCGCGTAGTCAGAGATCTCTGACTCCGGGCGATCGTCTCCGTTGACTGAGACGTAGAGGCTGATCGTTGTGATCGCCCGCTCGGCAACCAGCTCGGAGGGGAGATAGGCCGTCGTGTCGCAAACGACAGCTGTGGGGGAGTTAGAGCTCAAAGCAGGGGAAGTGTCTCAGACCGGGCGCGGATCCCCTCCCCAAAACGGTGGCGCGGACAGCTCCCACCGGGTGATTTCTCCGATTCTCCAGCTCTTTCGCAGGACAGCAGCGACGATGGCTACACTTCCTTGGGTGAGCGATGCGATTGAAACTGCGCCGCCGGCGATCACCCTCACCGAGAAGGCCGCTGAGAAGATCGCCGAGTTGCTCGGCGCTTCGGGCCAGGCCGACCAGCAGGCGCTGCGGGTCGCGGTGAGGGGCGGCGGCTGCTCGGGATTTCAGTATGCCCTCGCCTTTGACAACGCCAAGGACGAGGACAATGTGTTTGAGGTGGACGGGGTAGCGGTAGTCGTCGACAAGGTGAGCATGCAGTTCGTTTTCGGCTCCGAGGTCGACTATGTGGAAGGTTTGCAGGGCGCCGGCTTCCAGGTCAACAACCCGAACGTGGTTGCCGCCTGCGGGTGCGGCTCGTCCTTTCAGGTCAAAGAGGACGCGGCCGAGACCGCCGCTGTCTAGGCGCCGTCGATCTGAAGCGGCGGTGATTGCGCCGGTGGCGCGGTCGGAGCGGCGGCGAGTTCGGGCTGCTTGACTCCGAGTGCCTCAGCCAGCTCGCCGGACTCAAACATCTCCTCGACTATGTCGGCGCCGCCGAGCAGCTCCCCGTTGAGGTAGAGCTGGGGAAAGGTCTGCCAATCAGAGATCTCCGCGGTTACCTCGCGCAGCGGCCCCAGCGCCGGAAGAACGTCTATCGCCCCGTACTCCACGTCCAAGGCGTCGAGCACCTGGACGACGCGCATCGAGAAGCCGCAGCGTGGCTCCTCGGGGGTTCCTTTCATGAAGAGCAAGACCGGGTTGGCGGCGATCAGCTCCTGGACCTTTGACCTCAGCTCGGGATCTACCATCGCCACAGGGTAGCTACTCGCGGACTTCGGTCTTCAGCGAAAGCGCGTGGATCGAGCCGTCATCGAAGCGCTCCCTGACCGCCGCCTTGACCAGGCGGTGCTGGTCGATCCGAGCCAGGCCCTTGAACTGGGCCGCCGATACCGTCGCCCGCAGGTGATCACCAGCGCCGGTCTCATCGAGAACCTCAACCGCGGCGCCGGGCAGTGCGGATTCGATCATCACCCTCAGCTCCACCAGGTCCGCCGCCATCAGCGCTGCGCACCCAGTGCGTTCGCGTGCTCGAGCATCTCCTCGACTCGGACAAACTTGACCCGAGGTCGGCCATGGGGAGCGCCGCGACCGACCTCGGCCTGATCGATTGCCTGCCAATCCTCAAAGCTGACGTAGCGAATTCCGCGTTCGGCGAGAAGTTCCTCGACCTCAGTGGGCCCGGGGTTGGCGGGATCGAGCAGGGTCTGGGACTCGACATCTGCGAGCAGGTGCCCGACGGTCTCCAGAGCGTCCTTCTTGTTTGTGCCGATCACCCCCGAGGGGCCGCGCTTTATCCAGCCAGCGGTGTAGTGGCCAACCTTGTGACCGCCGTCGTGGGAGTCGAGCACCCGGCCGCCCTCGTTGAGGATCAAGCCACGGCTCTGGTCGAAGGGAATGCCCTCGATCGGAACGCCGCTGTAGCCGACCGAGCGCAGCACCAGGCCGCACTGGATCTCTTCACGTTGGCCGCTGTCTTCGGCGCGCAGAGCGCCGTCTTCTTCGACCAATCGGTTGCGGGCGATCACAATGCTCTTGACTCGGGACTCGCCCCTGATCTCCACCGGGGAGGCGAGAAAGCGAAGCACGATTCGCTTGCGCTTGCCGGTCGCTGTCCGGGTTGAGAACTCCCGCAGGGTCTCGACGTTGACGCGGGTGGTCTTATCGGCGTCCCCGGAATCAAGGTAGGCCTGGCTGGCGGTGTCCAGAGCGACATCGGCGGCGTCGACCACGACGTCTGCATCCTCCAATTCCCCGAGCTCCTTGATCTCGGGATTCGTGAAGGCGGCTTGCGCCGGACCGCGGCGACCGAGCACGACGATCTCGCGGATCTTGCTTGCATCAAGGGCCTCGATCGAGTGATCGGCCGTATCGGTTCGGCGCAGCTCGTGATCGGTCAGCGCCAGCATGCGAGCGACATCCATCGCAACGTTGCCGTTGCCGATCACTACCGCCCGCTCGCAGGAGAGGTCAAAGGTCTCCCCGGCATAGTCAGGGTGAGCGTTGTACCAACCGACGAAGGCGGTGGCGGCGTGGCTGCCCGGTAGATCCTCTCCCGGGATACCGAGCTGGCGATCGGTCTCACAGCCAACCGTGAAGACGATCGCGTGGTATAGCCGTTCGAGATCCTCGACCTCGAGGTCGAGCCCGACCTTTACGTT
Source organism: uncultured Solirubrobacterales bacterium (assembly GCA_963700105.1). Classification (GTDB taxonomy): domain Bacteria; phylum Actinomycetota; class Thermoleophilia; order Solirubrobacterales; family 70-9; genus CAVUWL01. The sequence continues at coordinate 159,527 of CAVOWL010000002.1, forward strand.
GCCGAAGAAGCGAAAACCATCGCGGGCAGCCGTCTTCTCATAGACCCGGATCACCGACTTGATCTTGGGATGATCCGGCGCGACGCCTCCGCGGACCAGGCCAAAGGGGGTGGGAAGGCGGTCAAAGAGGTCGACCTGGGCGTGGATCTCTGCGTCCTTGAGGATGTGCTCTGCGGCGTAGAAGCCCGCCGGGCCGGCGCCGACTATTGCAACCCGCAGCGGGCTCGTGCTCGTTCCGATCTTGCTCATGGGACGCGGAAGGATAGGGAAAGCGGCGCCTTTGCTCAGGATCTGAGCCGAGGCTTGCTGCGGCTCCCACGGATGCCGGTGGGCTTCACCACCGCTGCCGAGTTCTCCATCTGGTTAAGCCGCGACGCCGCGACCTCCAGCTCTGCCCGTGGCGCCCGCCGTTTTGCCCGTCTGCTCGAAATAACGCCGACGGCAGCGATCGGGTGATCGCTGCCGTCTTTCCTGATCGCCGAGGATCGAAAGAGTGGATCAGATCCCAGCGGGGCGCGCCCGCCTCCAATCGGTGCGCTCAGCGTGCTGGCGCCGCCTCGCTGGGGATCGCGCTGCGGCTCCCGTCGAGGGCGTCCAGGGCCCTGCTGATCGACATCGCCACGCAGGTGAAGATCGGGGTCTCGCGCTCGGTGTACTCGCTTGACTCGGTGGGGCGCAGCTCGTTGACAAGATCGAGGAACATTCCCGGGTCATCCGCCTCGAATGCAACGACGAACTCCTGATCGTCGAGGCCAAATGAGTATGAGGTGTTTATCGTGATCTCCGGAAAGCGACGGCCGACTTCGATGTGGCTTTTCATGATCCGCTCGCGCTCTGAAGGCGCCAATCCGTACCAGCGGCGCTGCTTGACCATCGGATAGAGGAATAGGTACCTGCGGGCTGAGACGCAGATTTCTGGGCGTGCCTGCTCCTCGGAGTAAGGCGAGCGTTTGGTCATCGATAGAAATGAGTGGGGAATCTCGGCCCATTGGGCGAGGCCACTCTGGGCGAGGACGACGTGAAAGGTGTGCAGGTCATCGAGGTTGGGGCTCTGGCTGAGCACGAGCAGATCGACATCGCCCCGCGTGCCTATGGTTGAGTAAGCGCGCACAGAGCGATCGCATGCGAAGTCCTCACAGGCTGCGAGAAACTCCCTCTTATCGGCGGCGCGCAGCTCGAGGTCTCGGCGGCGCCAGGCTGGGTCAACTTTGAAAAACGTAAACTTGGCAAAGGTCCGCTCGGCCACATGGCTCACGATAGCGATCTGTGGGTTTTCCCTGGCGGGACTTTGGATCGGGGCTTCCCTCGCCGTGGGCCGCCCCGCGGCCCGACGCGCTGAGGCCGGCGCAGGCGCTTCGAGCGCCCCTGCCGGGTCCGCTCAACGGCACCCCGCTACCCACGTAACCTTGGTGTTGCTTCCGCCTCGGAGCTCCGTTGAACAGTTGGGCAATGTCGGTGGGATGGCGCCCGGACTGCTTAGCGCCGGGCTCGGTGGGGTCTCGGCCGCGCAGACCTATCTGGACATCGGCCAGGGAAATCGGGTCTTCGATTCCCTCTATGACGCCGAACTTTCACCGCTAAGGGTCGCAGTCAATCGGGTGCGCGAGTGGAGCGGTGTCTTGGCTCGGGCAGAATCTGCTCCGGCTGAAATCTCGCCGGGGCTACTGGGCTCCTCCCTGCGGCGCGCCGGCGTGCTCGTCACCGCGTCGCCAAGCTTGGGCGAAGCGGCGACCCTGGCTGTCGACGAAGCAGGTCAGATTCAGCGCTGTGGTCTCGGACCGGCGAGGCGATATGGGTGCACCGCCTCCTTTGCCCCGCGGCGAGGTGGGCGGCGCCCCTGGGTTGGCGGTTCAGGTTCGCGGCCTGAGCGGCGCCGCCTCGAGCGCTTTGAAGTTCGGAGCGCGCCGCTTGCTGCCTTGCCAGGGATGGTCTCGAAGCTGCGCGGAAACGACCTCCTGATCGCGATCCAGATGCCCCCGCCTGCGACCGACTCGGCCCTGGCGATCGGAATCGCTGGGCGTGGCTTCGCTGGCAACCTGACCTCGGCCAGCACTCGAATCAATGGTTACGTGCTGGCGACCGATATTGCACCGACGATCCTGGGGCGCTTCGGGCTGTCCGTCCCCGCCCAGATCACGGGCCAACCGATCCGCAGCGAGCCGGTCAAAGACGTAGCGGCCGTGGCCTCTCTGGGAACCCGCATGCGGGTGATTCCCCAGCGGCGGGGACCGGTGATCGGTTTGAGCCTGCTCGCTTGGATCCTCTTGCTCGCGGTTGCTGTGATCGCCAGCCGCGGGCGCGCCGCGCCAGCGGGAGTCAAGCTGCTCGGGCTCTGCGTCGTCTATTTGCCGCTCACACTCCTGGCCGGGGCTGCCCTTGGATCGAGCCAGGCAGTTGAACAGTTGCTGGTCGTATTCATCACTCCCCTGGCGGCGGCGCTGACGCTCGCTGTCCTGCGCGACTTTCGAGCCTTGGCGGTCGCCTCCGCGATCACCGTCTCGGCCTATGCGATTGACATGATTGCCGGGTCCCCGCTCACGACGCTCTCGTTGCTAGGTCCAAATCCCGGCCTCGGGGTGAGGTTTTACGGGATCGGCAACGAGCTGGAGGCCCTGTTGGCCGTGCTGGTCATCGCTGGGACTGGAGCCGGGCTGGTGGGATTTGCTCCGCGTCTGTCTCGCCGCGGTTGCGCGGCCGCCTTTTTGGCAGTCACCCTGTCGCTGGCCGCCGTCTTTGCGGTCGGACAATTTGGCGCCGACGTTGGCGCGGCGATCGACTTTCCGGCTGGCGCCGCGGTCGCCGCGACGGTGATTGCCGCTCGGCGCCGACACCGCGCCGTATTGCTTGTAATCGCGGCTCCCTTCCTCGCCTTTGGGTTATTGGCGTTGGCTGACCTCGCCTCTGGCGCCAATGCTCACCTGACCCGCTCGGTGCTAGACGCCGGCGGCCTAAATCAGCTCGCCAATCTTGCCGAGCTCCGCCTCGAGCTCTCTGCGCGCAGCTTCCTGCGCCCGATTGTCTTCGTCTTCATGCCGTTGATCGTCGCCTTTGTGATCCTTGCGCTGGTTCGTCGGGATCGGCTAGGGCTCTGGCTTCGCAAGCTGCCCGCGCTTAGGGCCGGGCTGATCGGCGCCCTCGCGGCTTGCCTGGTGGGGACACTCGCCAACGACTCCGGGGCCATCTTTTTGGAGATAGGCGGCGCCTACCTGCTGGCCTTCACCGGCTTTGTGTGGGCTGAAAGCCCACAGGCAGGAAAGCACCGCCCAATCGACTAACCTTTACTCCTGGTGCGAATAGCTCTCGTCTCGCCATATTCCTGGTCTTATCAGGGCGGCGTGAACCGGCATGTGGAGGCCCTCGCCGAGGAGTTCCTTGAGCGTGGTCATCATGTCCGCGTCCTGGCTCCGTTTGACCCCCCGGGGCGAATCAGCCGCCTCACCCATCGCGCTTCGGCGGAGACCCGCGAGGTCAAGGACTACTTCATTCCCCTTGGCCGCTCGATCGGGATTGCCTCCAACGGCGCGATCTCCAACCTCGCGCCCTACCCCGGCGGGGGAGTGATTGCACCGCGCCGCGAGCTTCGCGACGGCGGCTTCGATCTGATCCACGTGCACGAGCCGCTGGTTCCGTTGGTCGGTTGGAATGCCACACTCGGCGCCCAGGTGCCGGTCGTCGGCACCTTTCATGCCTACTCGACCAAGGCGATCCCCAACCACATTGCCTCCGCCTTTGGCGCGCGGCGTGTCTTCAACAGGCTTTCGGCTCGGATCGCCGTTTCGGAGGCTGCCGCGTGGACCGGTCGGCGCTGGTTTGGTGGGGATTATGAGATTGTGCCCAACGGCGTCGATCTCGAGGCCGCGCCGCGCTCGCCGAAGCCCAGCAGCGAGGACCTGCGGGTTCTTTTCGTCGGTCGTCCCGAGGAGCGAAAGGGCCTGCCGGTGCTTCTCGCCGCCTTCGGCGCTCTGGTGGAGCACGTGCCCTGTCGGCTGACCGTGATCGGGGCCGAGCGCGAGGACATCCTCCGCTGCCTTCCCGATCCGGAGCTGATGCGGTTCATCGACGTCGATGGACGGGTTTCGGGCGAGGCTCTATGGCGCTCGCTGCATGAGGCCGATCTGCTCTGCGCCCCTTCCCTGTCGGGCGAGAGCTTTGGGATGGTCTTGACCGAGGCCTTTGCCGCCGGCACCCCAGTCCTCGCCTCGGCGATCGCCGGTTACAGCGACGTTGTTACCGACGGTGTTGACGGAATCCTCATTCCCCCCGCCGATCCCCAACGGCTCGCCGAGTCACTGCAGTTGCTGCACCATGAGCCCGAGCGCCTTGCGGCGATGGGGGAGGCCGCCAGGCGCAGCGCCCAGCGCTACGCCTGGCCCCGGGTCGCCGATCGGGTCAGCGAGGTTTATCAGCGGGCCCTTGAGGCTCCCCAGCCCGAGGGTCCCGGCCAGCGCGTTGCCCAGTGGGCGGGGCTCCGTTCCGCCGACGGCGGCCCGCGGCTGCCGCCGCAACGACTCCCCTCGCTTGACCCCGCTCCGATCCAACATGGCAGCAGGCGGCGCAGGCTGGCTCGGCGCCTCGGCCTGGGCGCGGCAGGGGCGCTTGGTGTCGGGTTAACCGCGCTGGCCGCGGAGAAGATCGGCATCGACAGCGTTTTGGAAAGCATCGTGCACTCCAACCTGACCCTGGTCTTGCTCGCCTGCGCACTGATGGCGCTCTCGCTCTTCGTCCGCGCCGCGTCTTGGTATTGGATCGTGCGGGCGGCGCTTCCGGGCCGCCGGGTGCGGCGCCGCGACGTCACCGCGGCGACGATGATCGGAGTCTTGATGTCGGCGACGCTGCCGGCGCGTTTGGGCGAGCCGGCCCGCGCCCTGTCGCTGTCGCGCCGCACCGGGCGGATGAGAGACACGTTCCCGATATTGCTCGGCACGGTGGTTTCCCAGACGGTGTTGAACCTGGTCGCGCTGGTCCTGCTCGGCGTGATTATCGTTTCCTCTACGCCGCTCTTTCACGCCAGCACGCAGGCGCTCTTTGCCTTCAGTCTGGTGCCGCTCTTGCTTCTCGTCCTCGTGCTCTGCGCTCCGGGGCTGATGCGTCGAAACGGCAACGGCCGCCTGGCTCGGTTTGGCGCGGCGCTGCAGGGCGCCCTCCTGCAGGTGCGGGCCGGGCTCGCGATCTTTCGCCAGCCGCGGCGCGGTATCGCGGCTTCGATCGCACAGCTCAGCGCCTGGGCTATCCAGCTCTCGGCCTGCTGGGCGCTGCTTTACGCGCTCGGCCTCAACGGCCAGGCTGGGATCGGCGCCGCCGCGGCGGTGCTCTTCGCCGTCAACGTCACCGCCGTCGTTCCCGCGACCCCGTCCAATATCGGCGTATTTCAGCTGGCGGTGATCAGCGTCTTGCACACGGGCTTTGGAATTGGCACCGCCGACGCACTCGCCTACGGCGTCATCCTGCAGGCCGTGGAGATTGCCACCGCGGTGACGCTGGGCCTGCCGGCGCTGGTGCGCGAGGGGCTGACCTGGAGCGATCTGCGCGTGCAGGCCCTGTCCGCAGCACCGGTACGGCTACAGCCCCACCCATCCCAGCGCGAGCGCGGCGAACGAATCGGCGCCTAGCTGCTGAGTGCGTCGGCCGGTTCGACCTCCGGCGGCAGCTCTCCCCCGCGGTCGGTGCCCGCGATCAGCTCGTCGGGCGATCTTTCCTCAGGGATGAAGCCTGATTTCATGCCGAAATAGACCGCCTGTGGGTGGTGGGCGATAATTGCCACGGTCGATTGCTCCGGCAGCACCGCGTAGCCGTCGGAGAGGGTCATGCCGATCCTCTCGAGCTCAAGTAGGCGCCAAACCTTCTCGTGCTCTGATTGATCCGGGCAGGCGGGGTAGCCCCAGGAATAGCGGCGACCCTGAGCGGCGGCGATGCCGAGCTCGGCTCGCACCCGCGCGTGCAGCCACTCGGCCAGACCCTCTGCCGCCTGCACCCCGAGGCCGTGGACGTAGAGTTGCTCGGCGAACTCACCGCCGGCCTCAAGGCGTCCGATCAGCTCGCTCACCTGGGGGCCGACGGTCACCCCCTGCAGCACGACCACATCGCGCTCTTCGGTTTGCAACGGCCGGTAGAAGTCTGCAAGGCAGATGCGATCGTGGCGGGGCTGGCGCGGGAAGCTCAGCCGCTCGAGCTCGCGATCGGGCTCCTCGGGATCAAAAATCACCAGCTCATTGCCATCGGCGTTGCAGGGGAAATAGCCGTAGCGAGCGCGCGGATGAAGGTAATCCTGCTCGCGCCACATCCGCTCGAGGCGTGGCGCAAAACCCTCCTCCTCGCCGCCTTGCACCAACTCGCGCCAGGCGTCGCCCTTCACCCCGCGGCCGCCCCAGTGCAGCTTGAACAAGACATGGCGGTCGAGATGGGGGAAGACCTGTTCGAGATCGATCTCGACATCGCGCGCCCCCCAAAACGGGGGCGCTGGAATCGCGACGTCGGTTCGGGCGGCCGAACGCACGCTGTCATCGCTGGTCGATGGTCCCGTATCGGGGAGCACGACCTTTTCGCGGAGCTGCTTTGCCTCGGAGCGAATCCGTTCAAGCAGTGCCGCGCGGGCGCTCTCATCGATCAGGGCATCCATCGTGTCCAGCCCCTGGAAGGCGTCTTTGCAGTAGAAGACCCCTGGCCCGTAGACCTCGTCGGTCTCCTTGCCCTTCGGGTAGAGGTTGCGGCGGCCAAAGTCGCGATTGATCGCGGCGCCGCCGATCAGCACCGGAAATTCAAGACCGCGCTGGTGGAGCTCCTGGATACAGAGCGGCATCTGCTTCGAGGTGGAGACGAGCAGGGCCGAGAGGCCGATCGCATCGGCGTCGTTTTCGATCGCGGCCTCGATGATCGCGTCGACCGGGACCTGCTTGCCGAGGTCGATCACCGTGTAGCCGTTGTTGGTGAGGATTGTGTTGACCAGCGACTTGCCGATGTCGTGGACGTCGCCGAAGACCGTGGCGATCACGACCTTTCCCTTGGTGTGGCCATCGATTCGATCGAGGTAGTTCTCCAGCTGCGCGACCGCGCGCTTCATCACTTCGGCCGACTGCAGGACGAAGGGCAGGATCAGCTCGCCGGCGCCGAATTTATCCCCGACCTCCTTCATCGCCGGCAGCAGCACCTCATTCAGGGTCGCGACGGCGCCGATCTTTTCAACCGAGCGGTCGATCCAACTCTCTACCCCAGCCTTTTTGCGGCGCAGGATGTGCCAGTGCAGCGCCTCCTCGGGCTCCATCCCCTCGGTTGGATCGGCGGTATCTTCGCTGACCGCTTCCCCCGCGGACTCAAAGTGCGCTATGAAGCGCTCGAGGGCATCGTCGCGACGATCAAAGATAAGATCATCGGTCAGCTCGCGCTCGTGGTCGGGGATCTCGCCGTATGGGGTGATGTGGTTCGGGTTGACCATGGCCAGATCCAGGCCGGCCTCGACGCAGTGATGCAGGAAGACGGAGTTGAGCACCGCCCGCGGCCTTGGCGAGACGCCGAATGAGACGTTGGAAATACCCAGCGAGGTCTTCACCCCTGGGATCTCCGCCTTGATCCGGCGGATCCCCTCGATCGTCTCCAGGGCCGAGGGTCGCCACTCCCCCTCGCCCGTGGTAAGGGTGAAGGTGAGCGCGTCAAAGATCAGCGCCTCGGGGTCAAGGCCATGCTCATCGCAGGCGATATCGCGGATCCGTTCGGCGATTTGCAGCTTGCGCTCGGCGGTCTTCGCCATCCCGATCTCATCGATCGTCAACGCGATCAATGCAGCGCCATGGGCCCGGGCGAGGGGGATCACAAGGTCAGCCTTGTCCCGGCCGGCCTCCAGGTTGATCGAGTTGACGATCGCTCGGCCCGGGATCTGCTCGAGGGCGGCGCGGATGACCTCGGGCTCGGTCGAGTCAATCTGGATTGGAGCTGGTTGGGTCAGCGACACGCGCTTGACGACTGCGGCCATCTGCTCGTCCTCGTCTTGGCGCTCGGTCAGCGCAACGCAGATATCGAGGAGGTGGGCGCCACCGCTGACCTGGTCCTCGGCGACTTGGACCAGGCCGTCGTAGTCATCGGCCAAGAGCAGCTCCTTGGCCCGCCGCGAGCCCTGCGAGTTGACCCGCTCGCCGACCAGGGTCGGGCGCGGCTCCTGCACCAGCGGAGTCGAGGTCATCATCGAAGAAACCTGGATCGCTCCCCTCGGCGGACGGGCGGCGGGCGCGAGGTCGCCAACCCGTTCCCGGATTGCCGCGATGTGCTCGGGCGTGGTACCGCAACAGCCACCGACGATGCCGACGCCAAAGCGCTCGACGAATTCACCGAGCGTCGCCGCCAGCGGCTCGGGCTTCTCGGGGAAGATCGTCTCCCCTGCCGGGCCCTGCAGTGGGAGGCCGGCGTTGGGGATGCAGTGCACGGGGAGTGGACTGCGTTCGCCGAGGAAGCGGATCGCATCGCGCATATCCTCCGGACCGGTCGAGCAGTTGAGCCCGATCACGTCGACTTCCAGCGCGCTGAGGGTCGTCAGCACCGAGCCGATGTCGGTGCCGAGCAGCATCTTTCCTCCCTGGGGTAACAGCGAGACGCTGATCTGAAGCGGCAGGCGGCGGGCGGTTTCGGTGAAGGCCTCGCGGGCGCCGAATATTGCCGCCTTCACCTCGAGGATGTCCTGCGCGGTCTCGATGATGATCAGGTCGGCGCCGCCTTCGACCAGGCCGCGCGCCTGCTCGGCGAAGACAGCCACCAGCTCGGCGAAGGAAATCTTGCCCAGGGTGGGGTCGGTGGAGGCGGGCAAGAAACCGGTCGGCCCGATCGAGCCAGCTACAAAGCGGTGCTCGCCGGCAGCCTGGCGGGCGATCTGCGCCGCCTTCGTGTTGATCTCAAGCGTGTGCTCGCCGAGTCCCCACTCCTCGAGCTTTAGCCGTGATCCCTGGAAGCTGTCGGTCTCGATCACCTCGGCACCGGCCTCGAGCATCGAGCGATGGACGCCCTCGATTACGTCGGGTCGATTGAGCACGAGCGCCTCGTGGCATTTGCCCCTCAGGCCACCGTAATCGGCCTCGGTCAGGTCAAATTGCTCCAGGGTTGCGCCCATGCCGCCGTCAAAGACGACGATCCGTTCACCGCTTGCGGCTAGGAAATCACGATCTGGCATTTGTTGAAACTGTCACCTCCATCGACCCCGGCTGTAGCACCGCACCTCGATCCGGAGATCGAAGGCCGGCTGCTGCGGCTTCTGCGGACCGGGCCCCTCAGCCGCTCTTGATGGTTGTGAAAAGGTAGCGAACTAGCCACGCATACCGAGCCGCCGCTTCAGATCGCGGGCGTTGAAGGCTTGCGTCATCCGTGCGATCAAACCGCGGCGCAGCTTCGTGTATGGGTACCAGGTGGGTTCGCGCTTGCCTCCGAAGCGGGTGATCACGAGCGACTCCGAGCGGCAATACTTCTTGATCCCGGGCTCGCCGTGACGGGAGCCAATTCCCGATTGCTTCCAACCGCCGAAGGGCACATCGGAGGAGAGATAGTTGACCAAAACGTCGTTGACGTTCACCGAGCCGCACTCGACCCGCCTTGCCAGTCGCTCGGCCCGTGACTTCTCGCCAAAGACCGAGGCAGCGAGGCCGTAGCGGCTGTCGTTTGCCAGCCGCAGTGCCTCCTCGGAGTCGCGGACCTTCATCACACCGACGACCGGTCCAAAGGTCTCGTCGCGCATCACTTTCATCGAGTGGTCGACATCGACAAGCACGGTGGGCGCGAAGTAGTCACCCCGACCCTCCACTCGCTTTCCGCCAGTCAGAGCTCTGGCGCCGGATGCCAGCGCCTCACCGACGTGGCTCTCGACAATCGCGGTTTGATTGGGTGAGCTCATCGCCCCCACGTCCATAGCGGAGTCACGACCGTCTTTGCCCTGGCGCAGCCTGCTCACCTCCGCGGTCAACTTGGCGACGAACTCCTCATAAACCGGAGCCTCGACGTAGATCCTCTCCACCGATATGCAGATCTGTCCAGAATTCATCATCCCGCCCCAGGCTGCTGCGTTTGCGGCGCGGTCGACGTCGGCGTCGGAGAGCACGATCATCGGATCCTTGCCGCCCAGCTCGAGGCTGACCGGGGTAAGGGTCTCGGCGGCCCGCCCCATAACCTTGCGCCCGGTTCGCTCCGAGCCGGTGAACTGGATGAAGTCGACCTCATCGATCAGCGCGGCGCCGGTCTCGGCGCTGCCCTGCACGCACTCCAAAACGTCGGGGCCACCGATCTCGCGCTGCCAGGCCTCAACCACCTCGGCGAGGCCGAGCGGGGTGAACTCGGAGGGCTTGATGATTGCGGCAGCCCCCGCCTGCAGCGCCGGAATCGCGTCGCCGAGCGCCAGGATCAAGGGGAAATTCCAGGGGCTGATAATTCCCACCACCGGGTGGGGGCGGTACTGGACACGCAACCTCTTCGCGGCGAGCAGGGGGGAGTGCGGGCGGATGCTTTGCTCACCGATGAATTGGGAGGCCTTGGCACCGTAGAAATTGATCAGGTCGGCGAGGTAGGCGGGCTCGTTGGCGGCATCGGCGCGCACCTTGCCGGTCTCGCGCTGCATCGTGTCAAGGACCCGATCGGTGTTGTCGAGGAGCCAATCGCGCAGTTGCCCCAACCAGTGGTGGCGACCCTCGATCCCCAGCGCCTCCCACTCGGGTTGATTGGCGCGGATTCGCGCCACCTTCTCAGCGACGGATTGGGGGGAGTCGACCGCGACGGTGGCGATCAGCTCGCCATCGGCGGGGTCATGAACCTCGAAATGATCTCCGCCGGTGCCGATCGCACCGTTGTCGGCCACCGTGCTCGTTGCTGCGCTGGTGCTCTCCACAGACTGCTCCCTTCTTCGGCCGTTTGGCTGCTTAGCCAACTTTAGTCCTTGGCCGGGCGATGGCGCGAATGGTCGACCCTTGCGGCGCTGGGTTCGCGGGGCGCGACGCTTTAGGGGCTCGCGGCGCGGCATCTACGCAGAAACTAGCGGCTGCGACGCTTTTGCTTGCCGATTTCGACAACTTCGCCGCTATCGGTGACCGTCGTGTTGGGTGGTGTGCTGGAGATTCGAACGGCAAAGGTGCCTCCGGGGACGACCCCGGTGGCGGTCTTGGTCTTGGCCGTTCCCAAACCCGCGCCGATCGAATACATCAGCGTGTAGGAGCCGGCTTTGACCGCGCTCAGCTTCCAAATTGCTTCGGCGTTTGCGCGGGGCCTCAACGGCCCGAAGTCAAAGGTCTTCAGATTTGCGGTTTGGGCCCCTCCCGCGCCTGCGGTTCCGCTCAGTTTGGGGTAGCCCATCGCCAGCACCCAGACCGGGCGGTCGGGCTGAGCGAGGCCGGTCTGGGCGCTGCGGACGCCGAAGGGAAGCGAGGAGTCCCGGCCTTCGTGGCCGCCAATTGAGACGGTGACGGTCAGCGCCGGGATCGTCTTTGGTCCGCTGTTGCGGACGTCGAGGCGCAATTGAGAGGTTTCGCCCAGCCTCTGGGCGGTCGGAAACTTGGCCGCGAGCACCGCGACCCTGTAGGTACCACCGGCCTGGTTGGCGTCGGAGGAGGAGCCGCCGCCGCAGGCGCTGAGCAGCGCCGCCACGGCCAGCACGGCAACCCCGATCGCGGTGGCTCGAAGGCAGGTGCGCCGGGAATTTGATCCGGTCCCCCGCAAAGCGGGCGCAACATACCACGGGCCCTGGCCGCTCTCGGTTGCCTTGCCGGCCGGCCGATCGGGGTTAGCCGGATCTCAACACTGATGTAACGGTTGGCGCCCGGTGATCACATAGACTGATTCCCGGAGCAGGGCAACGCGCGCGTGCGAGGCCGCTCATCGGAGGAGCAGATGGTCAGATCCGCGGTAGACAGGGCATTTTTGCCCGCAAAGTCGCTGTTCGAGCAGGTGGGGGAGATGGTGATCCTCACGGCGCGAACGATCGGCTCCGCCGTACGCCCGCCCTATCCCTACGGCGAGGAGTTCATCGGTCAGTTTCTATTCGCCTTGCAGCTGTGCTGGTTTCCGCTGCTGATCTCCACGGTGGCGATCTGCTTCGGCGCACCGGGCCTGCAGGCGGCGAACTTCCTCTCGCTGCTCGGTGCCCTCGACCGCCTCGGCGGCTTCTTCGTCTTGGCCGCGATTCGAGAAATTGGCCCCTTCGTCACCGCCGTCGTCGTCGCCGGGGTAGCCGGCACCGCGATAACCGCCGACCTCGGCGCCCGCAAGATCCGCGAGGAGCTCGACGCGCTGCAGGTGCTCGGCGTCGATCCGATCAAGAACCTCGTCGTGCCGCGGTTTTTGGCCTTGATGTTGATCACCGGCCTCCTCGACATCTTCGCGCTGGTCTTCGGACTGACCGGCGGGATCCTCACCGAGCTCCTCTACCACCAGCCGCTGGGCGGCTTTTTCGCGACCCTCTTCTCAAATGCCTCGGTCACTGACCTCTGGGGCTCGGTGCTCAAGTGCACGCTGTTCGGCGCGATCATCGCCATCGTCTGCTCCTATAAAGGCATGACCGCCTCGGGCGGTGCGGCCGGAGTGGGACGCGCGGTAAACGAGGCGGTGGTGATCTCCTTCCTTGGGGTCTTCGCCTTCAACTACGCCTTCACCCAGACACTGCTCGCCACCAATCCCGAATTGCAGACGGTGCGATGAGTCCCTGGCTAGCGGTCCCCCGCGGCTGGCTTGACTCCTTCGGTGAGATCGCCAGCTTTGGCGCGCGGGTCGCTGGCCTCGTCTACTCCGGCCGCGTGCTCCGCTTCTTCGGCGAGAGCCTGCGCCAGGCGGGAATCCTGATTCTCGGATCCGCGATTGTAATCTGGGGCCTGGTGTTCGTCCTCGGGTTGCAGTGCGGGATCGAGGGCGCCTACCTGCTGCGCGCTCAGGGGGCCCCAGCCTACGCCGGCGTCTTCTCAGCCTGGTGTGATCTGCGCGAGATTTTGCCCTATGCCTTCGGCTACATGCTGGCGGCCAAGGTCGGCACGGGGATCGTCGCCGAGCTGGGGGCGATGCGGATCTCTGATGAGATCGATGCGCTTGAGGTGATGGGGGTGCCGCCGGTTACCTTCCTCTGCGCAACCCGACTGCTCGCCGCCTGGATCGCCTTTCCATTCATGTACCTGGTCGGGATCGGAGTCATGTACCTGGCCTCCTACATCGCCGTCGTCAAGCAGATCGGCGATGTCTCGGCCGGCGGTTATGAACTGATCTTCTGGCAATTCCAAAACCCTCCCGATTTGATCTTCAGTCTGATCAAGGGAATGGTGATGGCAACCGTGATCGTGATGGTCGGCTGCTACTACGGCTACACGGCATCAGGCGGACCGGTCGGGGTGGGGACCGCGACGGCGAAGTCGATGGTTCTCAACATAATCTTAGTTCACATCATCGGGATGTTGGGGACCCTGGTCTTCTGGGGGGCCAACCCGAGGGCGCCGATAGGAGGCTGACGTTGTCGATTGAGGATGGACCGATCGAGGAGGCTGAGTATGGCCAGCCCGGGGGGCTTTCACCCGAGCCCCCGGCCGCGCCGAGCGGGCCCTACGTGAGCGAGGACGGCGCCCAGATGGGTCGGGACTTCATCATTCCCGGCGTCGACCCCGGCGAGGCCAATCCCTACCGCTTCCACACTGGCCGCAAGCGCGACCACGGCGGCGAGGATGCGATCGAGATCATCGACTTGGTCAAGCAGTTTGGCCGGGCCCGCATCCTCAACGGCCTCAACCTCGGCCTCCCCGAGGACCAGATCTCGATGGTCCTGGGTCCGTCGGGGACCGGAAAGAGCGTTTTGATCAAGCACATCGTCGGGCTGCTTTATCCCGACTCCGGTGACGTACTTGTACACGGTGAATCGATCCCCAACATGACCGATGACGAGCTCTTTGAGGTGCGGAAAAAGTTCGGGCTGCTATTCCAGGACGGGGCGCTCTTCGGCTCGATGAATATCTACGACAACACCGCCTTTCCGCTGCGCCAGCACACCGACAAAGGCGAGGAGGAGATCGGTGAGATCGTCAATCGAAGGCTCAAAGAGGTGGGCCTGATGGAGGCGATCTACAAGATGCCGAATGAGCTCTCGGGCGGAATGCGAAAGCGGGCGGGGTTTGCCAGGGCGCTAGTTTTGGAACCAGCGATCGTGATGTTTGATGAGCCTGACTCTGGCCTTGATCCCGTGCGTACCGCGTTGCTTTGCGAGCTGATCCGCGAGGTTCACGCCGAGAACGGCGGCTGTTATCTGACGATTAGTCACGACCTCAATACGGCGCGGCGGATCGCTGATTTCCTCGCCGTTCTTTGGAGCGGCAAGATCGTTGAGTCGGGTCCAAAAGAAGAGCTCTTTGACTCCGAAAACGAGTTCGTCGCGCAGTTCCTCAAAGCGGACGTCAGCGGTCCGCTTTCGATGGATTGAGCGCAATCGCGGGTTGGGCGGCGCGCCGGGCGCGCGTTGTCCTAGTGATTTCGGCTCTGATCGCGCTGGCAGCAGCCTTTTCCGCGACGCGGCTTCCCACCGATGCGGGGACCGCGACCCTGGTCGATTCCAACACTTCCAGCTACCGCGCGACCCAGCACCTACGCCAGGTATTCGGGGAAGAACCGGTGGTGGTGCTCGCCCGGGGCAACCTGCAGCGCCTTTTGCTGACGGCGAACCTCGGGCGGCTGCTGCGGCTGGAGGGTTGCCTATCGGCGCGGGTCCCAAGGGGCGCGAGGCCGATTCCCGGTCCCTGCGCTGAACTTGCCCGGCTTCACCCCGTCCAGTTCCTCAGCGGCCCCGCCACCTTCCTCAACGAGGCGGTGATCCAGATCGACAGCCAGTTGAGCAAGCTGGCGGCGCACCTGGGGCCAGAGCAGCTGCGGCAGTATCTGCTCTCGGTGGCGGCTCGTTACGGGATCACGAGCCTTCCAAGTCTCTCCAATCCCGATTTCCTGGCGGCCGTGGTCTTTGACCGAAACCGCGGCCCCGACATACCCAAGGCACGGCTCGCTTACCTCTTCCCCAACGGACACTCGGCCCAGATCGTCTTGCGCCTCCGCCCGCAATTGAGCGAATCCGAGCGCCAGCGCGCCCTCACGCTGATCCGCGCGGCGGTGAACGACACCACGCGGCGGCGCGTATGCGCCTTCTCGGGCCGGCCCGCACCTTGCTTTGCGCTGCACGGCGGCAGCTATGTGATTTCCGGCGTTCCGGTTGTAATCGACGGCCTGGCGCGGGCGCTGAAGTCTGCCTTGCTGGTCCTCTTCGGAGTTGCCGTGGTGGTTATGGGTCTCGCGCTATTGCTCGTCTTTCGCTCCCGCCTTCGACTCCTTCCGCTGGCGATCGCCCTGGGGGCGGCGGCGCTCACCTTCGGTCTTCTTGGCCTCTTTGGCGGTTCGCTGACGATGGCATCGATTGCCGTATTGCCTATTCTGATCGGCCTTTCAGTCGATTACGCGATCCAGTTCCAAGCGCGCTATGAGGAGGCGCTGCGAGGGGGGGCGAGGGGCGCTGAAGCCGCCCGGGTAGCCGCCGCCCGGGGCGCCCCGACGATCGCCACCGCCTGCCTGGCAACGGCGGCGGGCTTTCTCGCCCTGCAGCTCTCACCGACGCCGATGGTTCGCGACTTCGGCCTACTCTTGCTCGCCGGGGTTGGAATTGCCTTTGGGCTGGCCCTGATCACCGGTTTCGCGGCGCTCAGCATGAGGGCGGAGCCCCGCAGGCTAAAGGCCGGTCGGGTCACACGCCTGCGCGATCGGCTCGGAACTCGAATTGGTGAGCTGAGTCGCGCCCTCCTTGCGATCTCAGTGGCCCACTCACGCCGGGTCCTCATCATCGGCTTTCTCCTCGCGGTTAGCGGCTGGGTGCTCGGCACCCAGATCGGCACCGTCTCTGAAATCCGCTCGCTGGCGCCGCAGAGCCTCGGCGCTGTGCGGGAACTGAACGAGCTCCAGGAAGCCACCGGTGTCTCGGGGGAGCTTGATGTCAGCGTGCAGGCCAAGGACCTGGCCACTCCGGCGACGATCCGCTGGATGGCTGGATTCAAGCAGCGGGTACTGCGCCTAAACGGCTTTCGCGGCGCCAATCCCAGCTGCCGCGCGGCCGAAGTCTGTCCGGGGCCGGCGCTTTCTGACTTCCTGACCGGCGGCGGCGCTCGCCTCAGCGCCGGGGGGATCAAAGAAACGATTGCGGCACTTACCCCCTATGACCTCGAGCAGGTCGCTCCGATCGATCCGAGAACCGGGCGCCTTGGCCACACGGCGCTCGTCTCCTTCGGCATCCGCGCCCAATCGCTTGAAGCTCAGCAGGCCCTGATCGAACGTGTGCGCAGCGAGATCGGTGTGGCCGGGAGCCGCGGGGGACCGCCGTCAGGGGTAAGGGTCCAGCTCGCCGGGCTGCCGGTGATAGCCGCGCAGGCCGCATCTGAACTATCGGCAAGTCGCTACTGGCTGACCTTGGCCGGTTTGCTGGCGGTGGCGCTGGTCTTGCTCCTCGCCTACAGATCCCTCGCCCGCGCCCTCGTCCCTTTGGTCCCGATCGTCTTCGCCACCGGCTGGTCGGCACTGGTCTTGTGGCTGAGCGGCATCGCGCTCAACCCGATGTCGGCTGCGCTCGGCGCACTGACTATTGCGATCGCCACCGAGTTCAGCGTAATTCTCACGGCGCGCTTTCACGAGGAGCGCCGCATCGCCCCCACGGTGGCCGCGGCATTGCGGCGCACCTACCTGAGCACCGGTGCGGCGGTGCTGGCCTCGGCGGTCACCGCAATCGCCGGATTTGCGGTGCTGATTGCCAGCGAAATTGCCATGTTGCGCGATTTTGGTTTCGTCACGTTGATCGATCTCGCCGTTGCCCTGGTGGGAGTGATGGTCGTCTTGCCAGCGGCGATAGCCTGGAGTGAGGAACGATGAGGGACCGCTACTCGATCGCCGTCGGGCTGATCTTTTTGGCCCTTGTCGCGGTCGCCTTCCTCCACACGATCGAGAGCAATGAAGCGGGCACACTCGGGCTCGAAAAGCTGCCGAATCGTTGGCCGTTGCCGGAGTTTGCGGTCCCGGCCGCCGCCGGGACCCTGGAAGGGGATTCAAATATCGCCCAGACCGATTGCGAGAGCTCCCAAATTCCCTGTCCGGACAGCGCCCGACAAACTCCCGCCTGCCGGATTCGGGTAAAGGGTGCAATCCGCATCTGCGATCTTTTTTCACGACCGCTGGTCATCTCGTTTTGGTTCACCAAAGGAGAAGACTGCGTCGATCAGCAAGATGCGGTTCAAAGCGCCTATCGGCGATACCGTGGACGGGTGAGCTTCCTCTCGCTGGATATCGGCGATGAACGGGGCACGGTCCGAAACCTGATCAGCCAGCATCGGTGGACCATGCCGGTTGGCTTTGACCGCGACGGGGCGGTGGGCGCCCTTTACCGGGTTGGGGGCTGCCCAACCTTTGCCTATGTCTATCCCGGCGGGACGCTGCAGGGCGCCAGCATCGGTGAGCTGAGCAGCGCCGCGCTTGGCGCTCGGGTCAGGGAGCTCCTGCGGGCAACCCGCCTCGCGGAGGCGGGTTGAGGTGGGAGCGAGGCCGGCCGGATCTCAGCTGGGCTGGGAACCCTCCCCCCGGCAGGGCTGGGTAGCACCCCATCTCGTCGCCGAGTTTCCGGGGCTTGGGATCGCCTGGGTCGAGGTTGACTGTCGTCCGGCCAAGAGCCCCGAGCCGATTCGCCAGCGCCTGCGCGGTCTCTCCGATCGTTTTTTCGGCGCGCACGCGATCCACATGCGGGAGCGACCGATTCCCTGGGCCTACCGGGTCTTCTTTCGCCAGATTGGTCTTGACCCCGATCGAATCCGCACCCCGGTTGAGCAGCTGGCCCTCGATCGCCTTCATGACGGCGCCTTCAAAAGCCGCGGCCTGCCTGCAGATGCAATCACGATCGCCACCGTGGAGACGGGAGTTGCGATGCGAGCCTTTGATGCCGATCAGCTGCAAGGGGAGCTCTGCGTCCGCGACTCCGCTCCCGGTGAGTCGCTGGCGGGGCGACCGGGCGAGCTGCCCCAGGGAACCCTGGCGATCGCTGATGAGCTGGCCCCAGTTGGGCTTCTTTTTGGGGCGAGCGCCGAGGGTCGTGGAGTGGATCAGCGGACCCGGCGGGTGGCGTTGGTCGCCGTGCAGGTAAACGGCGTCCCTCAGATCGCCGTCGATGAGGCGCTTTGGATGGCGGCGGCGGCGCTTGGGAGCGCTTAACGCCCCCTTTGTTGTCTTGGCTGCGCGGTGATCTAGACTCCGGGATGGTTCTTATGCCGCGCCTGCTCGAAAGAGACACTCTGGCTGGGGTTCGAAGCGGAGCCGATGAGCGCGCGGCGCGCGCCGAGCTACGGCGCCAGATTGGCCGTCTCGAGCGCGAGCTGGCGGAACTATTTGCCGAAGCCTTCGGCAGGGTGCAGATCGGCGCCGAGTTGAGCGGGGTCTCAGGTGAGCCGCGGGTACTCGATTTGGGCGAGCTGGAGCGGGTGCGCGATGAACTCGCGACTCGGATCGGAGAGGCGCGGTTGAGGCTCGATCAGCGCTCCCAGCTCGAGACCCGTAACCGTGAGCTGTTGCAAGCAATGCTCGCCGATCCAGCCGAGTTCAAGTGGGTGCGGGTCGCTCGCCATGACGTCGGAGAGCCCGGCTGCGGCGCCTGGCATTCGCGTCCGCGCTTGGGCCCGCTCGGCATGCTGATGGGCTGGTGGCGGGTCAAGGTGTCCTCCGGCTGTCCGTTATGCGCGCGGCTTGCGGCCGTCGACCCACAGCCACGCCGCAGGGCTTCGGCGCCACCTCGACCGAACAGCAGCGGAAACGTGCCCCGGGCTGACTCGCCCGCACCGGTGCTGCGATCGGCGGCTGAGAACGCGAGTTTTCGACTCTAGACTGCTGGACGATGTCAGCGAACCAGACCCAGATCCCAGGGTTGGCCGATGCCGATGGCTAAGAAGGCCGGGATCGACCAGCGGCCCCCGGCCCCCTGGGGCTCGTTTCCCCTCGCAGAGCTGACCGTCCTCGCCGGGATCGTCTCGCTTGCGATTGGGCTGATCACTCAGGTCCCAACTGCGATCGGGGTTGGGGTGGTGCTCGGCGGGTTGGGTGGACTCGAGGTCTCTGTCCGCGAGCATTTCGCCGGCTATCGCTCCCACACGACCCTGCTGGCTGGGACCGTCTTCGTGCTGATCGTTGGCGGGCTCTTGTATCTGGCGGGGCTGATTTTGGCCATCTGCTTGGCGGTCGGTCTGCTTGCCTTCGTGCTCACCTTCCTGGTATTGCGACGAGTCTTCCAGCGGGCATCGGGCGGCCTCAGCTTCAGGGCCGGCGGCCTGCGGAGCTAGACCAGGACCGTCGCCGGTTCTCCGGTACCCTTTGCCTGCAACTCTGCCGCGAGCAGGAGCCGCTGCCGTGAGGTGAGGGTGCCGAGCCGCTTGTTCTCGTTGAGGCCCAGGGGGAGTAGGAACTTGCGGGCGCGGGTCCGTCCCCAGCGGCGCTGACTGGTCAGCAGCTCGGCGATGGTCATGCTTTCGGTCTCCCACGGGCACTCGCTGACCACCTCAAAGGCGTTGATCTCGCCGCGGGCGATCGAGCGCTTCAACTCCGCCCGAGCCAGTCGGACGAGATTGGCCCGTTCGAGGGCCTGGATGTGCTGGGGTGCCTTTGCGGCGGAAGCGGTCGTCGGTGCGGGGGCGATCAAGGCTGCGTCCACGGGGACTCCTCCCTTCAGGGATCGGTTAACTGGGTTTCTCTCCTCCGCCGCCGCCCCGGCTCAGCCGGCGACCCAGCGGGATCGAGTTCTTCGCCTTCGGACCCGCCCAGGGTGCGAACGACGAGGCCGCAAGGTATGCGCTCAGGCCGGTGAGCGTCAACCCGGGTTCGACAAACTTTGCCCGGCCCATCCGCTAAGAGCACCTTTTTCCGGGCCGCCGCGACTTGTTCAGATCTGGACAAGGCTGAAACTACCCACGACGGGGGATGTTTAAAGCCGGTTAACCATGACCTAGGCCCGCGGAAGCTGCGGGAAATCCTCGATCACTCGGGCAATCGTCCCCAAGGCGCCGTCGAGGTGCTCGCGCTCGTGGGTTGCCATAAGGCTCGTGCGCAGCAGGGCGCCGCCCGGTCCCACCGCGGGATGGATCGCAACGTTGGTGTAGACGCCAGCGTCAAATAGCGCCTTCCAGAGCAGCACCGCCTGCCAATCGTCACCGACCAATACCGGAACCACCGGGGTGGTGGCGACGCTGCCATCGGGAAGCACGCCGGGCTCGATCACCCGCAGCCCCAGATGCCGCAGCCCTTCGCGCATGTAATCGGCGTTTGCGAGCAGCGTCTCAAACAGGCGGGGGCCATCGCTGCGGATCACCCGCAGCGCTCCCAGCGCCGCGCCGACGGCGGCGGGCACCGCCGAGGCGCTGAAGATGAAGGAGCGCGAGGCAATCCGCAGGTACTCGATTACCTCGCTCGGTCCGACCACAAAGCCGCCGCAGGAGGCGAGGCTCTTGGAAAACGTTCCCATCCGCAGATCGACCTGATCCTCGAGCCCGAAGAGCTCACAGGCACCCGCCCCCCGCGCTCCGAGTACGCCGGCGCCGTGGGCCTCATCGACCATCAGCCGCGCGCCGTGAGCTTGGCAGAGCTCGACGATGCGGGGCAGGTTGCAGATGTCTCCCTCCATCGAGAAGACCCCATCGACGATCACCAATACACCGCCACCGTCTTGTCCGGAGCGCTCCAGCATCCTCTCCAGCTTGTCCATCCGATTGTGGCGAAAGGGGCGTAATTTGGCGCCCGAAAGTCGGCAGCCGTCGAGGATCGAGGCATGGTCGCCGGAGTCGCAGATCACCGTATCTCCAGGTTCAAGAATCGTCCCGATACAGCCCACGTTCGATTGGTAACCGGTCGTATAGACGATCGCCTCCTCGGCCCCCATCCACTCCGCCAACTCCTGCTCGAGATCGACGTGCAGGGGCGTAGTGCCGTTGAGAAGCCTAGATCCGGTGAGGCCGGTTCCGTAGGCCTCCAGAGCCTCACGTGCCGCCTGCTTGACGCGCTCATCGCCGGTCAGGCCAAGGTAGTTATTGGAGCCCAGCATGATCGTCTCGCGTCCCTCCATCGAGACCAGCGGGCCCGCTTCGGAGGTGAGCAGGCGAAAATACGGCAGGAGGTCGCCCTGCTTGGCCGCTTCGAGTTGGTCGAGCCGGTCGTGATTTCGTGCCTTCTCAAAGACATCAATTGGGGACTTCGCAGTCTCGCCCATCGATCAGAGTGTAGGTTGCGCCGCGATGGCAAGCGTGACGATCCGAGCAGTTCGCACCCGGCGGGAGCTGAAGCGTTTCGTCAAGGTCCCATTCGGCATTCACCGCGACCACCCCCAGTGGGTGGCGCCGCTGATCTTTGAGCGGATGGAGTTCCTCAATCGCGAGAAGAACCCGTACTTCGAACACGCCGAGGCGGAGTACTTCATCGCCGAGCGAGACGGCGAGGCGGTCGGGCGGATCAGCGCCCAGATCGACCAGCGCTGGGATCAGTTTCAGGGTGGAAGCGATGCGATGTTCGGTTTCTTTGAGACGGCCAATGACCCCGAGGTTGCGACGGCGCTGTTTGAGGCGGCGACCGAGTGGGTGGGATCCAAGGGCCGGGCCCGGATCCTTGGCCCGATGGACTTCACAACCAACGATGAGGTGGGGATCCTGATCGAGGGCTTCGAGCGGCGCCCGATGATCCTCGAGCCCTGGCATCCGCCCTACTACCGTGAGTTGATCGAGGCCCGCGGCTTTGCCAAGACGATGGACCTGCTGATGTGGGAGCTTCAGTTCGGCGAGCTCAAGGAGGGAGAGCGCTTTGACGCATCGATCCACGCGGCTGCGAGAAAGGCTCTGGGGGAGGAGGGGATCGTGATCCGCAATATGCGAAAGCGCGACATGGCCGCGGAGGTGCGCCGCTTCATGGACGTCTACAACGAGGCCTGGGGCGACAATTGGGGATTCGTGCCGATCACCGACGCGGAGGTGAAATTTCAGGCCAAGAACCTGAAACAGGTTCTCGATGAGGACTGGGCATACATGGCCGAAAAGGACGGCGAGGTGGTGGGGGCTGCGCTGACCCTTCCAGATGTCAACCAGGTGATGGCGAAGATGGACGGCCGCCTGCTTCCATTTGGCTGGGCGCGGTTTTTGATCGGTAAGCGCAAGGTCGATCAGTGCCGGGTCTTTGCACTCGGGGTCAAACACGACTATCGCCACAGCGGGGTCGCCGCCGGTCTCTACCTCAAACACCTCGAGACCGCCGCCGCCCCCGGCGGCATCGTTGGCGGGGAGATGGGTTGGATCCTTGAGACAAACGGACCGATGAATCGGGCGATGGAGGGTATGGGCGGCAAGGTAGTCAAGCGCTACAGGATCTATGAGCGCGCTCTCTGAGCGCCGGAATGTCGCAAGTTCCGAGCTTCGTGGTGGCGCTCGCCCGACCCTGCCGGGCACCTCGCTAGAGTCGAGGCCGTGATCGAGGCGATCGAGACGGTGAGGGTTGCGAGCCCGGGTGCCGGCTGGCGCGAGGGCCGCGATGGGTGAGTTTGAGTTCGAGGGAGAGGTGGTTGCGGAGGAGGACGCACCGGCGCTCGCCGGGCAGGGGGTGCAGGCGCTGCCGCTGCGCTATCAGGGGCCGCCCCCCCTTGCGTTGCGGGGAGAGGTCCGCAGCGCCGCGATTGCGGCCGCGGGTGGAGCCCTGGCTGGGGCTGCGACGGTTGCCGCGGTGCGGGCGGTCGGTAGCGTTGGCTTGCGTAAGCGATCGCCGCGGCGACTGTTCAGGCGCCGAGAGCGACAGGTCAATGTTCTTGCCAGCCGCTCCTTTCTTGTTGACGTTCATCTATTGGGACGGTGATGGGCACCTCGACTTCGCTTGAAGTCGAGGTTCAGCCCCGCTCCCCGTTCCGGCTGCCGCGATCTGGCGGCGAGGACCGTGTGATGGTCATCCGCAGCGGCGTCGCCGCGCGGTTGCTGCATGTCGAAGGGCGACCGGTCTTGGTGCGGGCCTGGCAGCCGCAAAACGGGCGCGTTTGCATTCGCGCCGAGCCGGTCGATCCGGGCGCGATCGCCGCTCCCCGCGCCCTCGCCGCGACCTCGCGGACCGCGGCTCAGCGCGGCGAGCTGGAGCGGGCGATCGAGAGAATGCGCTTCGCGCTGGGGGTCGACGACGATCTCAGCGAGTTTCACCACCGCTTTCGGCGCGACCCGCTGCTCGGCCCGCTGCTCAGGCGCTACCCCCACTTTCGAGTCTACCGTCGACCCTGGCCCTGGGAGGCGCTCGCCTGGGCCGTGGTCAAGCAACTGATTGAGGCCGAGCGGGCGGCTCGGATCCAGCGCCGTATCGTCGGTCGCTGGGGAGCAAGGTTGGGCGCGGACCGCGAGGCTCTGCGCGACGTTCCGGGCCCTGAAGCGATCGCTGGTCGCGCTCCCGCGGAGCTTGAGTCGATGGGGTTAGCGCTGCGTCGTGCGATTGCCCTGCGGGCAGTGGCCCGCGAGGTCGCGAGCGGACGCTGCGACCTCGCCGCGCAGGCGGCAGATCGGCGACTTCTGGCGGTCCCTGAGATCGGCCCCTGGACCGTACGGTGCCTCTGTCTCTATGGCCGCGGAGACCTCGACTCGCTTCCGGCCGGCGACCTCGGCTACATCAAGTTGGTTGGCCGCCTCGGCGGCCTGGGACGGCGCGCCAGCGTCGAAGAGGTCGAGGATTTCTACGCGCCATATGCACCATTTCGCGGCCTGGTCGGCGCGCTCAGCCTGCTCGGGCTCCACCGCCTTGTTGCGCAGGGGCCACCGCTGCGCCTTGGCGCCTGAGTCCGCGCCGAGTGCACGGCGGCCTGCTTGGACGGAAATGCCGTCAAGGGACGCCTCGATTTGTCGATAAACGCGCCTATGGAGCGGGCAACAGGAGACAGGAACTGGCCCGAGGAGCAGGTCACCGAATTTCTCGATCAGATCAGCTCCGGCGGTGAGGATTACCGCCATCTGGTTGAGCGCCTGCCCGCGATCGTCTACGCCTCGGAGCTGGGCGAGCACGGACGCTGGCGCTACGTCAGCCCTCAGGTCGAGGAGATCCTCGGTTACAGCCCGGAGGCCTGGAAGTCTGACCCCGGACTGTGGGCCAAACTGGTGCACCCAGAGGATCGCGCCCGGGCCCTCTCCCAGGAGACCAGGGAGACGCTTGGAGATCGCAACCCGCCGCCTATTGATTACCGGATGATCACCCGCGACGGTGAGGTGATTTGGATCCTCGACGAGGCGGTCCTGGAGCCCGACGAGCACGGGGTGCCGATCTGGCACGGAGTCCTCTATGACATCACCGAGCGCAAGATCGCCGAGCAGGAGTTGCAGCGGGCCGCTGCGCAGCAGGCGGTGGTCGCCCAGCTCGGCGAGCGGGCGCTAAAGGACGGGGACCCGGATTCCCTGATGCGGGCGGCGGTCTCCCTGATCGAAGCGGTCGAGGGTGTCGATGGCGCCTGCATCTGGGAGGTCGGTCGCGACGGTCGTCGCCTCGGACTTCGTGCCGGTCTCGAGGATGAGGTCAGCGGAGCCGGTCGTCGTGTCTCGGCGGCGCGAGATTCCCACGCCGGCGCCACGCTTGAGTCCGGCCTGCATGTGATCGTCGCCGACTGGTCGGCCGAGCAGCGCTTTGCGATGCCCCCGGTCCTGCGGGTCCTTGGCTTTGCGAGCAGCCTCGCGGTGATGATCGACGGCAAAGATCACCCGTTCGGGGTCCTCGACGTCCACTCCAGCGAGCCCAACCGCTTCGGGCCCCAGGACGTCCACTTTCTGCAGGCGGCCGCAAACGTGTTGGCGGAGGCGATCGAGCGCCACATCGCCGACCAGGCGCTCCGACATCGGGTCCTTCACGACTCGCTGACCGGGCTTCCAAACCGACTCAGCTTCATCGAGGCCTTGAGCGCGGCGCTGCGGCACGCGACGGCTTCGGGTTCCCCGGTTGGGATCCTCTTCCTCGACCTTGACCACTTCAAGCTGATCAACGACAGCATGGGCCATCATGCCGGCGACGCCCTCTTGCGCGCCGTCGCCCCGCGGCTGCGCTCTCACCTGCGCCCCGGGGACCTCGTCGCCCGCTTCGGCGGGGATGAGTTCGGGATCCTGATCGACCGCCTTGCCGATGAGGATGAGGCGATCGCGATCGCCGATCGCGTCACCGCGGCCTTCGCCAAGCCCTACACGATGGAGGGCGTCGAACACTTCGTCTCGGCGAGCATTGGGATCGCGGTCGCGCGGCCCTCGGAGCGCCAGCCGATCAACGCCGATCTGCTGATCCGCGACGCCGACGCGGCGATGTATCGGGCCAAGGAGAGGGGTCGGGCCCGTTGCGAGCTCTTCGACGCTGAGATGCGAGCCGGCGCCCTGCGGCGGCTTGAGATCGAGCGCGACCTGCGCCATGCGCTCGAGCGCGAGGAGATGGTCCTTCACTATCAGCCGGTGATCTCGCTGCGGAGCGGCGAGGTCGCTGGCCTGGAGGCGCTCTTGCGTTGGCGCCATCCCGAGTGCGGGTTGCTCGAACCGGCGGATTTCGTCAGCGTCGCTGAGGACAGCGGTTTGATCGAGCCGGTCGGGCGTTGGGTTCAGGAGCGCGCCTGCCGCCAGGTCCTCGAGTGGCACCAGCAGCGCCCCGACGCGCGGCCCTTTGACGTCTCGGTCAACCTCTCCGCCCGCCAGGTGGCCCACCGCGACCTACCTTCTGTCGTCGCCGAGATCCTCGCCCGCACCGGCCTTGACCCGGTCCACCTGCGGCTCGAGATCACCGAGAGCGTTCTGGTCGAGGAGTCCGCGACGGCCAAGAGCACCCTCGATGCCCTGACCGAGATCGGCGTGCGGCTCGTCCTCGACGATTTCGGTACCGGTTACTCCTCCCTCGCCTACCTCAACCGCTTCCCCTTCGACGCGCTGAAGATCGACCGCTCCTTTGTCGACGCCCTCGGGGTCGAACAGGAGCGCACCGCGATCATCGAGGCGATCATCGGGATGGCCCGTGCCCTCTCTCTCGACGTGATCGCCGAGGGGGTCGAGAATGAGGCGCAGCTCTCGGAGCTGATGCGACTTGGCTGTGACTACGCTCAGGGCCACCTCTTCTCCGAGGCCTTGCCGCCCCAGGATATTCCGGCGATGCTGGGCGAAGGGGTATCGCGCTATTCGGGAATTTTTCCCGGTAGGTAGGAGTTGCTCAACTCCTGGGAGGGCGTGGGGAGCGACTTGATCAGTTCGTTGTCGTGCATCCAGGCAATGAACCTCTGCCACTGCGCGGGGTCCATGTAGCCGTAGGGGTGACCGGTGGGGTTGGCCCCAAGCAGCGGCAGCGTCGCCTTTATCTCGGCCGCGGTTAGTTTCGGTTCGAGGCTTTGATTGGCTTCCAGCACCGCCTTGGTCGCCTCCGCGGGATTCTTGACCGCGGCCGCGGTGCCCCGCGCAAGCGCGGCGATGAAGAGGCGGATCGATTCGGGATCTTCTTCGAGGTGCTTGCGCTGGGCGACCAGCACCAGCTCGTCATAGGTTGGCACTCCGAGCCGGTTGACGGGGGTCACGACGGGGTGTTTACCGCGTTCGCGCAGGTCAATTGCCTCAACGTTGCGATAGCCGCCGAGCATCGCTTGGGCGCTGCCGCCGACCAGCGCCGGCAGCAGCCCGAAGCCGACGTTTACGGACTTCACGTTCGCGGGTGAGAGGTTGGCGCGAGCGAGGATTGTCTTTAGAAAGGCGCCCTGATAGGGGATCCCCGCTGTCGCGATCGTCTTGCCGCGCAGGTCGCCGACTCCGGTGATTCCAGAACTCTTCAGCCAGATCATCGAGGTCAGGGGTTGATCCACAAGCGCGCCCACGGCTACCACGTCGAGGCCCTGCTGGCGGGCCAGCATCACCTCCGGCTCATAGGAGATCGCCAGGTCGCTTTGTCCGGCGGCCACCGCCTTGATCGGAGCCGATGGGTCCGATGGCGCATTGATGCTGACGTCGAGGCCGGCTTCGCGGAAATAGCCGAGCTTTTGAGCCATGTAGATACCGGCATGATCGGGGTTTGGATAGAAATCGAGGGTGAGGCTGAAGGGCTGGGTCTTGCCGGTGACGTCTTCGCTCTTCTCGCCACAGGCGACGAGGACAAAGGACAGTAGGAGCAGCGCGATGAGGAGCGCCAGCGGCGATTTTCGGCGGAGTCTCACCCCTGCTTTCTATCGCCAAGTGACGACACGGCGCTCCGCGAGGGCAATCAGGCCGAAGAGCCCGATCGCCATCGCCGCCAGCAGCGCGACCGAGGCGAATACCCTGGTGGTTTCCAGCTGGTAGCCATCGGCGCGCAGCAGAAAGCCGAGGCCGGAGGTCGCCCCTGCCCACTCGGCGAACACGGCACCGATCAGGGCCACGGCGGCGGCGATCTTGGCGCCGCTGAAAACATAGGGAAGCGCCGTTGGCGCTTCGAGGCGGCGGAAGGTCTGCCAGCGGGAGGCGTTTAGGGTGCGCATCATCTTGGTCGCCTCGGGGTCGACGGAGCGCAGGCCGTCGAGCGCGTTGACGGTGATCGGAAAGAAGCAGATCAGGGCAACTATCGCCAGCTTCGGACCGATCCCGTAGCCAAACCAGACGACGAGGATCGGGGCGAGTACGGGCGTCGGCACGGTTTGTGAGGCGACGAGCAGCGGGTAGAAGGCCCGGCGCAGCGTCTCGGAGAGGTGCAGGGCCATCGCGAAGGCGAGGCCGGCGATCAGCGCGCAGCCGAGGCCAAGCAGCACCTCCTTCAGGGTCACCCAGGCGTTTTCGGCGAGCAGTGAGCGGTTTACCCACAGCGAGCTGGCGATCTCGGAGGGGGAGGGGACGAGGAATGATTCAAGGTGCAGGGCCCCGGCGATCGCGCCGTTGGTTGCCGCCACCTGCCAGGCGCCGAGGAGGGCGGCGAGGACCAGCGTGGGAAGGAGCCAGCGCTTCATCCCGACCCTTCGCGCAGGGCGCGCATCGCCTGCTCCCGCGCTGCGATGAAATCCGGGGCGGTGACCGCGTCGTCGCGATCGCTGACCCGCGGCGCCGGCGCTCGCAGCTCGGCGATGACCCGAGCCGGTCGCGCCGAGAGCACGACAACCCGGTCGGAGAGGTAAAGCGCCTCCTCGACGTCGTGGGTGACGAAGACGACGGTGCGCGGATCGGCCCCAAGGGCCCCGGCCAACCACCTCTGCATCTCGGCTCGAGTGATCGCGTCAAGTGAGGCGAACGGCTCATCAAGCGCCAGCACCGGCTTGCCGGCGACCAGGGTTCGCAGGAAGGCGACGCGCTGGCGCATGCCACCGGATAGTTCCTTCGGGCTGGCCTGCTCGAAGCCATCGAGGCCGAAGCGCTCAAACAGCAAACCCGCCTGGCGTCGGGCATCGCGACGCCCGAGGCCGCGGTTGCGCAGGGCAAGCGCGGCGTTATCGATCGCCGAGAACCAGGGCAAGAGCAGGTCGCGCTGTGGCATGAAGGCACAGCCGCCGAGGCGGGCGGCGGCGGCGGTATCCTCATCGACGGCAATCTCGCCGCGGTCGGGCTCTCGCAGCCCACAGATCAGCTCCAGAAGGGTCGACTTGCCACAGCCCGATGGCCCGACCACGCCCAGCACGGCATGCGGCCTAACTGAAAGGTCGATTCTCTCGATCGTCTGCAGTTCACCGTAGGAATGGCCCAATGCACGGATCGAGACCGCGCCAACCGACCCTGGGCGCGATGCCGGGGAGGAGGGTGTGGGGTCGGTCGGGGCGCTGACTCGTGCCGGCATGCCCCTATCCTCGCGCACCGCGCTGCTTTGACCAAGGCGCCACAGATGGGTCGAGCGCCGCCCGCAAGGCGCCGCGAAGGATTCGCTGCGCGCGGCGCCGATCTGACCCCCGAAACGATCGGCTGATTAACTGCCCGCATGCGCGTTTCCGCGAAGGCCGATTATGCAGTGCGGGCGGCGGCCGAGTTGGCTGCAGCCGAGGAGGGCCCGATCAAGGGCGAGAGGCTGGCCGAGGCCCAAGACATTCCGCTGCAGTTCCTTGAGCACATCCTCTTGGAGCTAAAGCACGCGGGCATCGTCAGGGCGCGGCGCGGCGCCAAGGGCGGCTACTGGCTGGCGCGCCCGGCCGAGGAGGTAACCGTCGCTGACATTGTGCGAGCGGTCGAGGGTCCGATCGCCGACGTGCAGTCCTCGCCGCCGGAGTCAATTGAATACAGGGGCAATGCGGAGCATCTGCAGGAGGTTTGGATCGCAGTTCGGGCCAATCTGCGCGCCGTCTTGGAGCACGTCACCCTGGCCGAACTTGTCTCGGGCAAGCTGCCCGCCGTCGTCGGCGAGCTGACCGCCTCCCCAGATGCCTGGGCGCCGCGCTAGCCCTTAGTTTCGCCACCTAGTGCTCTGCAGGCTCGGGAACGGCGGGGACCAGGTCGAAGTCGGTTCCCAGGCGCAGCTCGCTGTAGCGTTTCACCCAATCGTCGTTGAGACGATCGGACTGGCGCTTCATCCGTGGCTCGAAGGTGAACTCGGGTGGGGGGAGAGCTCGAGGCGCTCGAGTAGGCGCAGCGTGCTGGTCTCATAATCGGCCTCGAAGTTCTCATAGAGGATCAAGACCGGCTTGATCCCAGAATGCTCGAAGAAGGCATCCCAGCAGGCCTCCTCGAGGAGGATCTGTTCGAGCAGGTGCGCGATCGCTCGGTAGTGAAAGCGCAGCTGTGGTCGATGCTCCTCGATGAAGCTCTTGTAGGGGGGAGAGCCATCCTCCTCAATCGATGCAGCCTTGGCATTGGCTTGATCCTCGCGCCAGGTAGCGGTCTGAACCGCCTTCCATAGCGAGACCGCTTGGCGCAGCTTGTTGGCTCGCACAACCCGCACGAAGGTGAGGTTGGGAAACACCTCCGGCAGCAGGTCGGCAAGGGAAAGGTCGCGGTAGGCGGGGATGTTTCGAAGCAGGCTGACGAAATCACCGAAGTAGCCCCACATCAGCTTGGCTCCGAAGACTCCGTTCGGGGTCGTGCCGGCCGCCTGAGCCCACTCGAGATAGCGATCGTAGGCGGCGCGACTCCAAAGCGGCGAGCGCGGCGGCGGATCGCTGCCGATGCTGCGCTCGCCGAGGTGATCCCGAATCGACTGATCGGTGACGCCGAGGAAATACTCCTCCGGTCGGCGCGGGCGCCCGCTGTGTCGAAGCGCCTCAAAATACTCCTCCGGGCGCCCCGCGACTCCGGTTTCGGCCAACGCGTGGCAGACCAGGGTGCTCCCGCTTCTGGGGGTGGCGCAGACGATGTAGGAGCGTTTTGGAGGCATGACACCAGAGCTTGTCGATGATGTTAATCGACAAAGAACAAAACAGTCGATCGCATATACCCTCCCGCGGGGAAACCAACTTTGCAACCGCCTCCCAACATTCTCTACATTCATTCCCACGACACCGGCCGCTTCGTGCAGCCATACGGGTTCCAGGTTCCGACCCCCAACATCCAGCTGCTCGCGGATCAGGGTGTCCTCTTCCGCGAGGCCTTCTGCGCGGCGCCCACCTGCTCGGGAAGTAGGGCCAGCCTTTTGACCGGCCTTTACTGCCACAACAACGGGATGCTGGGACTAGCGCACCGTGGTTGGAAACTGAACGACTACTCCCAGCACTGGATCCACACCCTGCGCCGAGTCGGCTACCACTCGACGATGATCGGTGAGCAGCACATCTCCGTGGACCCGGCGGTGATCGGCTATGACCGACTTGTCAAGGTCGAATCAAATCGGGCCGAGGATGTGGCGCCGCTGACAATCGAGACGCTGCGAGAGGCCCCCTCCCAGCCCTGGTTCATGTCGGTTGGCTTCTTTGAGACCCACCGCAGCTTCTTTGCCCCCACATCGGTGCGCGACACCCTTTACTCGCTGCCCCCTTCAAACCTCCCCGATCGCAGTGCGACACGCCGCGATATGGCCGCATTTAAGGCCAGCGCCCGGGCCTTGGATCAGGGGATCGGCGCGGTCCTTCATGCCCTTCACGACTTCGGCCTGATCGAAAATACGCTGGTCGTTTGCACCACCGACCATGGAGTCGCATTCCCGGGCGCCAAGGCGACGCTCTTTGATCGCGGAATTGGCGTGATGATGATCGTGCGTGGGCCGCAGGGTTTTTCTGGAGGCAAGGTGATCGATGCCCCGGTCAGCCACCTCGATGTCTATCCAACCCTGTGCGAGCTCGCCGGCGCCGAGGCTCCGAGCTGGCTGCAGGGGGTCTCGCTGATGCCGCTGGTTCGAGGCGAGCTCGACCGGCTCCACGATGCGGTATTTGCCGAGACCACCTTCCACGCGGCCTATGAGCCGCAGCGGGCAATCCGCACAGAGCGCTGGAAGTACATATCTCGATTTGACGATTATCCCTACCCGATCCTTGCCAACTGCGATGACAGCGACAGTAAGGACGTGCTCGTGAAGGCTGGTTGGGGAAAGC
Organism: uncultured Solirubrobacterales bacterium; assembly: GCA_963700105.1. Lineage (GTDB taxonomy): Bacteria > Actinomycetota > Thermoleophilia > Solirubrobacterales > 70-9 > CAVUWL01. The sequence continues at coordinate 190,965 of CAVOWL010000002.1, forward strand.
AGACCGTCGCCCGTGAGCAGCTCTACGATCTGATCCTCGACCCCAGCGAGGGCGCCAATCTCGCCGGCTCAAAAGAACACCAGGGGGTAATGGTTGAGCTAGGGCAGCGGCTCAGATCCTGGATGCGCGAGACCGGGGATCCGCTTTTGGAGGGCCCGATTTCAGCGCCGCCCGGTGCCAGCTTCAACCAGCAGAGCCAGCTCTCGCCAAGCGATCCGGTCGAGCGGGTGCCGGCCGCGCCGGGGCGCTAGCTCTCGCTGCGGCGCTACTCGGCGGCCGGCACAGCGCCTGCGACGACGTTTACGAAATTCTCCAGGTGACGCGTTGTCCAGCACTCAAATGCTCCGTCGCAGAAACGTTCATAAGCTGCCATCACTGAGTCGCCGTAGTTCCAGTAAAGGCGAGGCTCGGGGTTGAGCCAGAAGAGGCGTCCGGCCCGCTCGGCGATCTGGGCGAAAACCTCGGCGTGGGGCTCGCGCCCATTGGTGCGCGCGTCGCCGAGCACGATCACGGTGGAGCGTGGATCGAGTTCGTCTGCGATCTCGCCCAGAAACTCGAGCCAGACTCGACCGTAGTCGGTATAGCCGGAGACGTCGGCGACGCCGCCCTCGGTGGAGATCCGCTGGGCGATGGTGCGGAAGTCGCGCTCGTGTTCGAAGACCTCGGTGACCTCGGAGATCCGCTCAATGAAGACGAAGCTGCGAAGTTTTCGGAAGGAGTCGTGAAGCGCATGAAGGACGGAGAGAAAGAAGACGCTGGCCGAGGTGACCGAGGTTGAGACGTCACATAGAACGTAAATCTCAGGCCGACGCGGGCGCTTGGGCCGGTAGCGCAGTCGCAGCGGCACCCCGCCCGTCTCCAGTGAGGCGCGCATGGTGCGCCGAACGTCGACCGCGTGCCCGCGGCGACGGCCGCGTTGCTCGTGCCCCAGCGTTGCCAGCCGCCGCTTCATCTGGGATACGGCTCGATGCACCGCGGCGAGATCCTGCGTGGGGCTGGTCGGCAGCGCTCGGTCGAGCTCGGCCAGCGGTCGCGAGGGGGGTAGGGTGGAGGTCCGCTCGATCAGATCGCGCTCCAGCTCGCGGCGCAGGTGGCGCTCGAAGCGGTTGAGCTGATCACGGTCGATTCGTGCCGGCTCGGTGGATTCATCCTCGTGCGGCGGCGGCGAGCCGGCGGAGAGCCCGAGGGTGCGGCGGATCCGCTGCACGTCGACCCCGACCACGCCAGATCCCTCGGCGCGACGGCCGAAGGCGGCGATCGCGAGCCGGGCGAGGTCGCGCATCTCGCCCTCGTTGCCAGCGAGAATCGCCTCGCGGATCTGCTCGCGCAGCTGATCGATGTCGAGGCGCTCACCGCCCTCATGGTGCTCTCCACGCTCAGCGATGCCGTGCTCGACGGCCGCGCCCTCTGCGGCCCGAAAGAAGAAGCGGTCAAAGAGCAGCTCAAAGACGCGGCGGTCCTCCTGGGACTTGGCGATCGTCGCCGCCAGGCACTCGCGGAAGTCCTCCTGGGCGCTCCAGGGCACCTGTTCGAGCGCGGCGAAGGCGTCGAGGATCTCGGAGGTGCCGACCGCCACACCCTCACCGCGCAGCTCCTCGCAGAAGCTCAGCAGCTTCGCCGCCAGACCCGGCGGCCCGGCGCTGGCGGGCGGCCCGTAGGGGGAGCCTGGCGCCCCCATCAACCCGGCGCTTTGCTGGGTGCTTCGGCCAGTTTGACCCCAACCCGCTCGGCAACCAGGTCGATATCGGTGCGGTGCTTGACGAGGATCGACATCGATTGCTCAAAGACGCGGCGGTCGATGTCCTCGGCACCCATCAGGAGGAGGGTTCGCGCCCAGTCGATCGACTCGGCGATCGAGGGTGGCTTTTTCAGGTCGAGCGAGCGAATCATCTGCACCACCTCCACCAGTCTCCGGGCGAGCGTCTCGGCCAGCTCGGGGGCGTGGAGGCGGACGATCTGCATCTCGCGGTCGGCCTCGGGGTAGTCCAGCCAGAGGTAGAGGCAGCGACGCTTCAGCGCCTCGGTCAACTCGCGCGAATTGTTCGAGGTCAGGACGACGATCGGTATCGTTGTCGCCGAGACTTGGCCGAGCTCGGGGATCGTGATCTGAAAGTCCGAGAGCAGCTCGAGCAGCATCGCCTCGAACTCCTGATCGGTCTTATCGATCTCATCGATCAGCAGTACCACCGGCTCGGCGCTGGCGATCGCCTGCAGTAGCGGGCGCTCGAGCAGGAACTCCTTGCCGAAGATGTCCTCCTGCACCTCGCCCCAGCCGCTCTCACCGCCCGCCTGAATGCGCAGCAGCTGCTTGCGGTAGTTCCACTCATATAGCGCCTTCGCCTCATCGAGGCCCTCATAGCACTGCAGCCGGATCAGCTCGCGGCCGCTGGCGCGAGCCAGCGCCTTTGCGAGCTCGGTCTTGCCGACCCCAGCCGGACCCTCAACCAGGATCGGCTTGCCCAATCGCTGGGCAAGGAAGGAGACGAGCGCCGCGGGCTCATCGGCGAGGTACCCGACCTTACCCAGCGCCTCCTTTACCTCCGCAACTGTGCCGTCGGCCATGCTGGCGATGATAATCCGCCCGGTGCTCAACCTGATCTCACCGCTTGCTGCGCTCTTACCCCACGGCGCCGGCCCCTACGTCGCTTTGATGCTCTCGGGCTTTGCGATTGGCATCTTCGGCCACCTCACACGGGCCCGTTGGCTGGTCGCAGCAGGGGTGATCCTGATCTTTCTCGGGGCCCTCCTTTTCCCGCTGGCGATCAATCTCGCCGGAGAAAACAGCGCTCCGGCGGTCCAGACGTCGCCGTAGCCTCTACGATCAAGCTGGCAGCAGCCAAATTTCAGCCACCAGGAGGATCCACCGTCTTGAGCCGACTTCGCGTCTTCATCATCTTCGCCAGCTTCATCGTCGTGGCGATTGTTCTCGCCGCTTGCGGCAGCAGCAGCAGCAACAACGGCGAAAACCCCCAGAAGGTCGTCAACGAAGCGACGCTGAAGGGCATCAAGAGTGCCAACTTGAGTTTGACCCTTGGGGTCAAGGTTGAAGGGGCCCAGGGGGGCAATCTCAACGTCAGCCTTTCCGGCCCGTTTCAGAGTGAGGCCAATGGGCAGCTCCCCGAGTTCGATCTGAAGGCCAAGGTGAACGGCTCGCTGGGCGGCAAAAATGTCGACTTCGAAGGCGGACTGACACTGCTGTCTGAAAAGGCCTACATCGAGTACAAGGGAACCGAGTACGAAGTCGAACCGACCACGTTCAGCTTTGTCAAGTCAGAGATTGAACGAAACGAGCACAGCGCCGGCTCTCAAAGCAGCTCTGCGGGCGCCACCGCGTGCCAGGAAGCCGCATCCAATCTGAAGGTGGCGAACTTTGTCGAACACCTCACCAACGAAGGCAGCGCTGACGTTGGCGGCACCAGCACGACCCATGTTAGCGGCGAACTCAACGTACCCGGCGCCGTCGATGCTCTGATCAAGCTGACCGAAAACCCGGCCTGCAGCTCCCAACTGAGCGCCGCCCAGGGGGAGATTCCCGGTGTGGCGGAACTCGCCAAGGCCAAGGGCCGGCTCGAAAGTGCGCTGAAGAGCGCCCATATCGACCTCTACGTTGGCAGTGACCACATCGTTCGCCGGATCACGACCGAACTGACGATCGAACCTCCAAACGGTGCCAGCAGCGGCGCCAAGAAGGTAGAGCTAAATCTCGACCTCTCGCTCAGCGGCGTCAACCAACCGCAGACGATCAGCGCTCCCTCCGGCGCCAAGCCCCTGAATGAACTGTTCCAACACCTCGGGGTAAATCCGATCGAACTGCTCGGCGCAGCCAGCGGCCAGGGTGGTCTCAGCAGCTCGGGTGGACTGAGCGGCCTGCTGAAGGGGATCAGCGGTTCGAGCGGGGGGGCCGGATCCTCGGGCTCAGCCGAATCGGGCTCGAGCGGTTCTGAATCAGGCTCGGGCTCCATTCCCGGCAGTGCCGCCTCGGGAGCCGGAGCAGCCAGCCAGGCCTACGCGAAGTGCCTGCAGGGTGTCACCAGCCCGGCTCAGTTGCAGAAGTGCGCGGCGCTGCTCAAGTAGCGCCGCGCAGTCCAAGCCGATGAGCGCCCTGCTGCTGGCGCTCAGCTTCGCGGTGATCCTCGCGGGGGCGCTGCTCTTCACCAACGCGGTGGAGTGGATCGGGCATAGGCTGGGCGTCGGTGAGGGTGCGGTCGGCAGCGTCTTGGCCGCGGTGGGAACCGCGATGCCCGAGACGCTTATCGCGATCGTCGCCTTGCTTGGTAGCTCAAGTGGCTCCCAGCAGGTAGCGATTGGGGCGATCGTCGGCGCGCCGTTTCTGCTTGGCACCCTGGCAATGGGGCTGGTCGGCCTCTTCGTCCACGTCTTCCGCAAGCGGCGCGAGCAGGGGTTGGAGCTGAGGGCCCACGTCCCGACCCTGGAGCGCGACCTTCTCTTTTTCCTTTCCTTCTTCGCCGGCGCCCTGGCCCTCTCCTGGGGGGCGCCGGCAGCCTTGCGGATCCCGATCGGGATCGTCTTCATTCTCTCCTATCCCCTCTACGTTCGTCGCACCTTGGGCAGCGGTGGTGAGATCCAAAGCGAAGAGAGCCTCAACCCTCTGATCTTTGACCGTCGCGCCGAGCACAGCGCCAACCCCGGGCTCCCGCTGTGCCTCGGCCAGCTGCTGATCGGCCTTGCCGCGATGGTTGGGGGCGCGCACCTCTTTGTGACGGAGTTACTTCAGATTGCCCGAGACCTCGGCGTTCAGGCGGTTATCTTGGCGCTGATCCTCGCTCCGCTTGCAACCGAGCTTCCCGAGAAGGTCAACAGCACTTTCTGGGTTCGTGAAGGCAAGGACTCCCTGGCGCTCGGCAACATCACCGGCGCGATGGTCTTTCAATCGACGATTCCGGTCGGCATCGGCTTGGTCTTCACCGGCTGGTCCCTGAGCGCCAACGCCGCCATCGCAGTCGGGCTGGGCCTGCTCGGTGGCCTTCTCGCCTACTGGTGCTTGGGGCGCTGGGGGCGCTTCACGACCCCGGCCGTGATCGGCTGGTTTGCCCTTTATGCAGCCTTCATCGTGGTCGTCTTGGTGAGCGCCTGAGCGCGGCTGATGTGCTCTCAGAGCGCGGCGAGCGCTTCGAGGACAATCTCATCGTGAGTTTTCGGCGAGACCTTAGGAAAGACCTTGGCAATCTTCCCAGCTGGGTTGGGCGGTAATCCGCTCACGCGGCGGCCAGTTCAGCGAGAGCGCCAAGCACAACGTCATCGTGTGTTTTGGGGCTTACCTTCGGTATTACCAACGCGATCTTTCCTCCTGCATCGATCAGGAAGGTCGAGCGCTGCACGCCCATGAACTTCTTGCCATACATCGATCGCTCGCCCCAGCTGCCGTAGGCGTCGGCAACGGCGTGGTCCGCGTCGGCTAGGAGAGTGAAATCAAGGTCGAATTTCTTCGCGAATTTCGAGACCTCTGAGATCGGATCGGGCGAGACTCCCAGCACCCGGGCGCCCGCTGCTTTGTAGTCGGCGCCTCGATCGCGGATCCCGCAGGCCTGGACTGTGCAGCCCGGGGTATCGGCCCGCGGGTAAAAGTACAGGACGACAGTCTGCCCACCTAGATCTGAGAGCCTCACCTCGTTTCCATCTTGATCGGGGAGGGTGAAGTCGGGGGCTATCTCTCCCGCGCTCAGCATCGATCAATCCTCCCGCCCCGGATCCTGACCGTCCTCGTCCTCGTCTAGCTCCTCATCGCCCTGCTCCAGAGCGGTCTCGGATATTGAGCTGGAAGAGCCCGGGTGGTAATGGGTTTGGAAGGCCTCCATCAAGCGGTCACGGCGGTCCTCATCGACCGGGACCTCCTCGGTGATGCGGACCCACTCGGCGCCCTCATAGGCCTCCATGTTGAAGACCTCCTGATCGAGTGAAGTCGAATCGTCGACGATCACGACGACCTCGGTTTGGGGGTTGAAGTAGGTGCCGGGCTGCATCAGTAGCTCCTCGACCTCGAACAGGTTGTCCTCAGGGGCTTCGGCCATCAGCCAGATCCTATGAAATCGGCGAGCTGGCGGTCGGTCTCCGCGTCGACGTCCAGCGGAGCCTGACCCCGTCGCAGCCGCCGCTCGTTGCGAGCAAGGACGAGCTGGCGCACCTCGGCGCGCAGCTCCTCCTCGATCCCCGCCGGCTGCGTGGGCGCCGAATCCAGCGCCGCCCTGGCCTCCTGGTCGACGTCGATCGGCGCCTCGCCGCGACGCTGGCGGCGATAGGACTTTGCCTCGATCATCTGGCGAACCTCCGCCTCTTGGACGCCGTCCCCGACTGCGGTTGGCGACTCTGCGTCCCTGGCACCCGGCGTTTCCCGTTCGACCGAGAACGGCCCCCGACCTAGTTCCTTCCAGGCCGGACCGGAGCGCGCAAAGGCAATCGCAGCGATCGGCAAGACGATCACCGTGATCGCTATCAACACGGCGCCTTTGTCGACCCCGAACGCGGCCGCGGTCAGATCCATCACCGATCAAGAGTAGGGGTACCACTCGGTCCGTTCATCCGCTAGTCTTGGAGTTGGTTGACTGACCAGTCAATCGGTGGCTGTCGCCGCGGCGGTGGTCGCGAATCGGCTTATCGCACGGACGAAAAGGAGTCCCGACCCGTGGTTGACTTCACCCTGACCGACGAGCAGAAGGACCTGCGCGAGCTGGCGCACAACTTTGCCGAAAAAGAGATCCGAACCGTCGCCTGGGAATACGACAAGGACGGCACCTGGCCTCAGGACATCATCGAGAAGGCCTGGGAGGTGGGGTTGATGAACACCCACATACCCGAGGCCTATGGCGGACCGGGGCTGGATTATCTCTCGGGCTGTTTGATCGAGGAGGAGATGGGCTGGGGCTGCTCGGGAATCGGCACATCGCTGATGGCCAACGGCCTGGCTTCGGCGCCGATCACCCTGGGCGGCAGCGAGGAGACCAAGAAGAAGTACCTCGGAATGCTCTGCGAGGAGCCCAAGCTCGCCTCCTTCTGCCTCACCGAGCCCGACGCAGGTTCCGATGTCTCGGGGATGAAGACGCGCGCGGTTCGCAAAGGGGATAAGTACGTGATCAGCGGCTCCAAGTGCTTCATCACCAACGGCACCTACGCCGACTACTTCACCGTCTATGCCAAGACCGATCCAGAGGCCGGGCATCGCGGGATCAGCGCTTTCGTCGTCGACGCCGATCTGCCCGGAGTCACGGTGGATAAGAAGGAGGACAAGATGGGGCAGCGGGCCTCAAACACCGCGACCATCTCCTTCGATGAGGTTGAGATTCCCGCCGAGAATCTCCTCGGTGAGGAAAACAAGGGCTTCAAGCTGGCGATGATGACGCTCGATCGAACCCGGCCCGGGGTCTCCTCGATGGCCGTCGGCATCGGTCGGGCCGCATTTGAGTTCGCGGCCGAGTACTCCAAGGAAAGGGTCCAGTTCGGGGTCCCGATCGCGATGCATCAGGCGATTCAGTTCATGATCGCTGATATGGCCACCAAGGTTGATGCCGGTCGCCTGTTGGTCTGGAACTCCGCCGTGCTGCTCGACCAGGGCAAGCGCAACACGCTGGTCTCCTCCGAGGCGAAGCGATTCGCCGCTGACTCGGCGATGGAGATCACCGTCGATGCGGTCCAGGTCTACGGCGGCTACGGCTTCATCAAGGAGTACCCGGTCGAGAAACTGATGCGCGACGCCAAGATCATGCAGCTGTATGAGGGCACGAGCCAGATCCAGCGCCTGGTGATCGCCCGCGAGGTGCTGCTGCCGCGAAGCATCGACGAAAGCACCCCCGAGGCCCAGGCGATCGCCAAGAAATCAGAAGAATCTGAGGCGAGTCAGGTCGAGCAGGCAGCAGCCACCGTCTAGGGGGTGAGGCTCTGCGAGCGCGCTGCCGCAGTGTTGGTGGCGCGCTCGGGGCTCTGTCTGTGATCTCAGGGCGGTGGGGCGGGTTCCTGCCCGGGGCCAGGGCCGCGGCATCTCGGTAGGGGACCCACCGAGCGGCCAGGGGCCCGCGCGGCCGCCCTCCGCGGTTGGCCCAGCCTGGTCGGGGGGCCTTGAGGTGAAAGCGCGTCTAGCCCGAGGACCTGGCCGGTCATCCTCATCCTGTTGGCGGCGCGCTCGGTAGCGCCTTGGTCGGCGCGGTCCTGCTCAGTGGACTTAGCGGCGCGCTCCATAAGTCCGTAGTTATGACCCAAAGATCTCGCCGCCCACGGGCGAAGGAATCGCGGCCGCGAGTGAGCAGGGAATCAGCTTCCTCCCCTGCTCCACGCTCGAAGCCAACCTGGCGGAAGCGAATCTGGCACAGCAGGAGACAGCGCGATTGTCGCCTCCTACACTCGGGCCCAGATCACCGCGCCGAAGGTCGCCCTGCTGTCGGTCGCCGTCTTCGTGTTGATCTGCTTCTGCTTTACGCCGGCCCTGCCCGACCGGCCGATGCTTGCAAAAGGCTAGGTGGCGACCCGAGGTCGGGAGGGGTTTTGGCGAGCGGCCTTCTGGCGCCTGGTCTTGTCGAGCTCGACCTTTCGCAGTCGCACCGACTCGGGGGTGATTTCTACGCACTCGTCCTCGCGTAGGAACTCCAGGGCCGCTTCGAGGGAGAGCTGTTTGGGGGGCTCAAGGCGCTCAAGTACATCTGCGCTCGCCGCCCTCACATTGGTCTGGTGCTTCTCTTTTGTCGCGTTGACGTCAAGGTCATCGGCGCGGGCGTTTTCGCCGATGATCATCCCCTCATAGACCTCCTCGCCAGGTCCCACAAAGAGGGTGCCGCGTTCTTGCAGGTTGGCCAATGAGTAGGAGGCACTGCTGCCGCGACGATCGGCGACGATCGATCCGCTTGGACGGGTCCGCAGCTCCCCAGCCCAGGGCTCCCAGCGGTCAAACACGTGGTGAAGTATTCCGGTCCCACGGGTCTCGGTGAGGAACTCGGTTCGAAAGCCGATCAGGCCGCGGGCCGGAACCAAGTATTCCATTCGCACCCAGCCGGTGGCGTGATTGACCATCTGATCGAGGCGCCCCTTGCGCCCGGCAAGGAGCTGAGTTACGGCGCCAACCTGCTCCTCGGGGACGTCGATCGCAAGCCGCTCAACGGGCTCGTGCACCCTGCCGTCGAGTTCGCGCGTCAGCACCCGAGGCTGCCCAGCGGTTAGCTCAAAGCCCTCTCTGCGCATCAGCTCCAAAAGGACGACCAGCTGCAGCTCGCCCCGTCCCTGCACCTCCCAAGCGTCGGGGCGCTCCGTCTCGCGGACTCGGATCGAGACGTTGCCGACCAGCTCGCCGTCAAGTCGGTCGCGGACCTGGCGGGCGGTCAACCTAGTGCCCTCTTTGCCCGCCAGGGGTGAGGTATTGATTCCGACGACGATTGAGAGCGAGGGCTCATCGACGGTGATCACCGGCAGCGGCCGAGGGTCGGCGGGATCGGCAAGCGTCTCGCCGATCGTCACCTCGGGCAGGCCGGCGACCGCGATGATTTCGCCCGGTCCGGCCTCCGCGGCGGGCACCCGGTCAAGTGCCTCGGTGACGTAGAGCTCTGAAACGCTGGCCCGCTCGATCGAACCGTCTGCCCGACACCAGGCGATCTGGCTGGCGGCTCGGATGGTGCCGTTTCGCACCCGGCAAAGTGCGAGGCGGCCGACGTAGGGTGATGCGTCGAGGTTCGTAACGTGGGCCTGCAGGGGGTGATCAGGGTCATATTCGGGTGCGGGGATCCGCTCCAGCATCAGATCGAGCAACGGGGAGAGATCGGTTCCCTCCACTCCCTCCTCGAGCGAAGCCCAGCCCGCCCTGGCGTTGGTGTAGACGATCGGGAAGTCGATTTGGTGGGAGCCGGCATCGAGGTCGATAAAGAGCTCATAGACCTCCTCGACGACCTCGCCGATGCGGGCGTCGGGGCGATCCACCTTGTTGACGACGAGAATCACCGGCAGGTTGGCCTCCAGCGCCTTGCGCAGCACAAAACGGGTCTGCGGCAGCGGCCCCTCGGAGGCGTCGACCAAAAGCAGTACCCCATCGACCATCGTCAGACCGCGCTCGACCTCGCCCCCAAAGTCGGCGTGACCGGGAGTGTCGACGATGTTCAGCTTCACCCCCCGGTGGTGCACCGCGGCGTTCTTGGCGAGAATCGTGATTCCCTTCTCGCGCTCGAGATCCATCGAGTCCATCACCCGCTCGGCGACGTCTTGGCCCTTTCGAAAGGCCCCCGACTGCCACAGCATCGCATCGACAAGGGTCGTCTTGCCATGATCGACGTGGGCGATGATTGCGATATTGCGGAGGTCGTCTCGGGTGGCCACGGGCGGGAAGGATAGGGCGGGGAACGACGAAGCCCGCCGGGAGGCGGGCTTCGTGCACTGCTAAGTGCGGTAAGCGACTACGAGGTCTGCTGAACGCTCGCCGCGGCTGGGCCTTTGGGCCCTTCCTCGGACTCATACGTCACCTTGGCGCCCTCGGCCAGGGACTTGAATCCCTCGCCGATGATCGCGCTGTGATGGACGAAGACGTCCTTAGAGCCGTCATCGGGTGTTATGAACCCGTAGCCCTTGTCGTCGCTAAACCACTTGACAGTTCCAGAGGGCATGCATTGCCTCCACTTGATGTGCTGCGAACGCGGAGGATGCGGTGAAGCAACGACGCGAGCGCTAGACACGACTTTGCCGGACATCAAGTCCGACCGAACGCCGGGACCGTAGCAGGCTGGCGGCGTGCGGGGGTCTATCTAGGGTTGCCGCGTGCACTTCTTGGACCGCATCGACCGTCCCTAAATCGGCAAGCTGTGCAGTGAAATGAGTACTTTTGGCTCGATCTCAGCGATCTGGGCGAGGAGGAGATCGCCGCGCTGGGTGATCTATTTGGCTTTCATCTGCTGGCGCTTGAGGGCACTTTGCGGCGAGGCCAGCGGCCCAAGCTCGGGCTATCTGTGCTTGGTCCATTCTGGTGCCGGGGAGCCGAGGGCGCCCCCGCGCAGCTGGGTGCTTGCTTCCTGGGCGGTGGCTACATCGTCACCACCCATCTGGTCGACGCTGCGCAGCCCTCGAGCAGGCCCCGGCGCGTCCTCAGCGTGCAGGCGCCGCGCCCCGAGCAATTCGTCATCTGTCGCGTGCTTGTGGGCATGACCGACACCCTCTGCTCGCGGCTGGAGCGCCTCGATCACCGGATCGAGTGACTCGACCCCGAGGTATTTGCGAGGGCGGCGCCACGCCAGCCGGAAGAAATCACAGCATTGCGGCGGGAGCTGATCGGGTTGCGCTGAATCGTCATTGAATTTTTCGGTCTGAACTTCAGGCAGCTGGTGGCCAGCATCCAATCGACCGCGGCTTTTTTCGTCGTCGGCATCGGCGGCCTCGGGCTCTCGGCGCTGGCGCTCTTGGCCTGGATTCGTCGCAGCCGCTACGTCTGATTCACCGTCCTCGCGCTCGAAAAGCCCGTGGCGGGGTTTGTAGAGCTTGAGGATCAGCCGATAACTTGGAATCGAAATGAATCCAAAAGCCCGAGTCCGCGTCCAGTTTGCCTGGTCCTTGGGACTTGCCCTTTTCGGGCTCGGCATCGCCGCGGCCCCCGCGGCCGCCCTCTCCAACCCAGACGGGGCGCTCTCCTCGCGTTTGCTCAAGCTCGCCAAGCCGTCGGTGCGCGCGGCATCGCCGCTGCGCCAAGCCGCGGCGCTAAACGTCGCTTCGAGCGGTCCCGGTAGCCTCTTGCGTGAAGGCGACCGAGTGCTGCTCGACGTTCACTTTGAACGCGGGGCCGCGAGTAGCTTGAGCAGCCTGCAAGCAACCGGAGCGCGGGTGCTGACCTTCAGTCCTCGCTACCAGGTGGTCACGATCGCCGCGGACCCCGCCACCCTGCACGCGGTGGCCGCCCTGCCCCGCGTGGAGGGCGTCGAAGCTGACCTGGCACCGATCGTCTCGACCGCGGCTACACCTGCGACCTCCTCGAGCGCCTGCGAAGGGGGATCGGTTATCTCGGAGGGTGTCAACCAACTCCACGTGGGGGAAGCTCGCAGCGACTACTCGGTAAACGGTGCCGGAGTGACGGTGGGAATCCTCTCCGATTCCTTCGATACGGCCACCAAGGCGGCAGACGGAGGTGCAGCGATTGCAACCCACGCCGCCGAAGACGTCGCCAGCGGTGATCTTCCCGGCCCCGCCAGCCCTTGCCCAACCGAGAAGACGCCGGTCGACGATCTGCACGACTATGCGCCGGCGTCGGCGAGCGGAGAAGAACCGCAGGCCACCGATGAGGGCCGGGCCATGGCCCAGATCGTGCATGATGTTGCGCCGGGGGCGGCGCTTGATTTCGCCACCGCCTTTCCGACCGAAGCGACCTTCGCCGAAAGCGTCAAGCGGTTGGCAGATTCCGGAGCTCGGGTGATTGCCGATGACGTCAGCTATCTCGACGAACCGTTTTTCCAGGACGGCCCGGCGGCCGATGCCGTCAACGAAGCTGCCGAGAGAGGGGTCGATTATTTCAGCGCCGCCGGCAACAACAACCTGATCGACAGCCAAGGGCGCGAAATCGCCTCCTGGGAAGCGCCGGAATTTCGCGACGCCAAGAGCTGTCCGGCGAGCCTGGAAGCAAACCCCGAACTCGGCGCCGAACACTGCATGAACTTCGATCCCGAACCCGGTGGCAGCCCCGATACGAGCTTCGGAATCGAGGTCGCCGGCGGGGCGACCCTCTCGGTCGACCTGCAGTGGGCCGAACCCTGGTACGGGGTCAAGACCGACCTTGATGCCTATCTGCTCAACTCCGAAGGCAAGTTGATCGAAGGCAAGCTGGTTGGTAGCAACGAAGACAACCTGGTCACGCAGAAACCCTTCGAGTTTTTTCAGTGGGAAAACAAATCCGCTTCAAATCAGTCGGTTGAGCTGGTGATCAATCACTGCTCCGGTTCTTGCAACCCGCAAGCCAGCGTGGCGAGTAGGCCACGGCTGAAATTTTCGTTGTTGGAGAACGGTGGCGGGGTGCTGGAGACGGAGTACCCAATCTCATCCCAAGGCGACACGGTTGGGCCGACCATCTTCGGCCACAGCGGGGCGGCGGGGGCGATCAGCGTCGGCGCAGTGAATTATAAAAACAGCGAACAGCCCGAGGGCTATTCCTCCCGCGGTCCTGTCACGCACTACTTCGAGCCGGTGAGCGGCACTACCGCCGCCGCGCCACTGTCAGAACCAGAGACGATCTCCAAGCCTGACATCTCGGCAAGTGATTGCGTAGCGACGACCTTCTTTGCCGTTCAGGAAGAAGGTATTTGGAGGTTTTGCGGAACCTCCGCAGCGGCGCCTCACGCCGCCGGCGTGGCGGCGTTGATGCTGCAGGCAGATCCCTCACTCGAACCGGCCCTGCTGCGCACGGCGATGAGCGCGACTGCGACGCCGGTCGGTGCTTTTGGCCCAAGTGCTGTGGGCGCCGGCCTGCTGAACGCCTTTGGCGCAGTGTCGAGGATCGCGGCCCCGCCGACGATCTCGATCACCGCGGCGCCCAAGGTGATCAGCCGCAACCGCAGGCCGACGTTTGCCTTCACCGCGAACCGACCGGTTGGCTTCTCCTGTTCGATCGACGGTGGGCAGCCCCAAGACTGCGGCTCTCCGTTCGTTCCCCCGACCGCGCTCGGCGAAGGTCATCACAGCTTCACGGCCAGCGGGATCGACGTTGGCGGCCATATCGGCAGCGCTTCCGTCAGCTTCAGCATCGAGACCAAACGGCCGAGTACCTTCTTCATTCGCCATCCGCACCGGGTCGTGCTCACCCGCAAGAGCAGGGTCAGAGCGAGTTTTCGGTTCGGCTCAAATCAAACTGGGGTCAGCTTCCTTTGCAGGGTGGATCGAGGCCCGCTGCACGCCTGTGGCCCTCGCATCGCACCCACTTTTGCCAGCGGCAGGCACCTCGTCTCGGTGAAGGCCCGCGACGCGGCGGGCAATGTCGACGCGACGGCGGCGGTATTTAACTTCAGGGTCGAGCGCCTGCACTGAGCGCTCGCTCGCCCCGCGAAGAGTGCTCGTCGGATCGGCCCGGACTAGCGCCCGGCTCGCGCCGCAGCTATCGCGAACGCATTCACCTTGAGCGAACCCCAGCCGGTTGCCAGGTCATAGCCCGGGGTGGCGGCGCAGCATCCGAGTGAAACCCCGCCGCCGGCGTCGCTGGGGGTCAGCGGACCGAGGTCGTTGGTCCCCTTTGTGACGTCGCGAAAGACGCTGTGCCGCGTCGGTCCCGCGCCGATTTCATAGAGCAGGGGGTTAAGGAAACCGAGCGGCGCCTGGTGTGCTCGCAGCGCGTATTGGTCGGCGAGCAATACCCCGCCGGCCATCAGCGGGGTTGCGGCGCTGGTTCCACCGATCGCCACCCAACCGCGATTGGGCTGTTCGAGTTCGGAGCAAGCGAGCGCCGTGCAGTAGGTGGCATAGCCGGGGATGACGTCGGCGAGGGCGGAGATATCGGGGACGAGGCGCCCGCTGCCGTATTTGCCAAGTCGAGGTTCGCGTTGCCACCAGGGTCTTTGCGGGGAGAAGAGGCTGACGCCTCCCCCGCCGGCACCCAAGAAGGCGGGCGAATCGTTCCAGGTGACCTCGGTGCGGATCTGATTGTTGGCGTTGAGGGAAACGTTGGTTCCTCCCACCGCCGTTACATACGGAGAGCTGGCCGGATCGCTGACAGCCAGCAGTGGCAGCGCCGTGGGGCCGGCTGGAGTTTCGGCTCGGCAGGCGCTTGACCCCTGATCACCGGAGGCTACGAGGGTGGAGATCCCGGCGCCCGCGGCAATCGCAAAGACGTTATTGAGGGCTCGACGAGGTGCCAATTCAAGGTTCAGCTCTGGCTCACAGCCTCCAAGAGAGATCGAGATCACGTTGGGGTGATGACCACGGGAGCCAAGCGCAGCCGCGGCGGTTTGCATGATTCCGGCCTCCGAGGAGCGACCCTCATAGACGTAAATGCGCCTCAGCCCGGGTGCCGCGGCCGAGAGGACCTCGAGATCGAGCGTGCTCTCATCACCCCAGCCAAAGAGGTGCTTGATGCCCACCGGGGTGGCGCGGATCGGAGGAATGCGAACCCCGAAGCAGCGGCCGAAGGTTGTGATGTCGCTTCGTCGGAAGCCATCGATCTCGACCAGGGCGGCGGTCAGGCCGCCGCCGCGGAAACCGCGTTTTTGCAGGGTCTTATGGCCAAATGCGGCGAGGTACTGATTTGGGGTGAAGGCTGCGGCGGGGCCGGTGCCGCCGGCCCCCCGTCCGGCTTTGCAGCCAGTCGCGGTGCCAGAGTGGGGCATCAGTGAACCGAGGTTTCCACCCTGTTGGATTGAGAGCCCGGCGGGTGCCGCGCTTGCCGGTGATCCGAACGCTCCCGGCCTGCGGCTGAGCAGGCCGATCGCGGCCACCCCTGCCCGCAGGGCCCCTGGAACCCGTCGCCGCCCTGGAGTCAAGGCGCTGGAGGATGCCCCCGGTGAGGCGGGAGGTAGCAGCTTCGCGGCGAGATGGGAGGAGATTCGAGCAAGCACGTATGTGCCCGTTGGTCCGACCGTGCCCCGCAGTCTGTGCCTGCTCAGCCAACGAAGCGTCGCCCGCCGATGGCGCGGCGGAGCGCCGAAGCGCCTGACCAGATCTTCGACACTTGCGTAGTGGCGGTAGGAGGGAGATTTCGGGTCTGAGACCGAACGCACGAAGCGGTTGAGGCCGCCGGGATGGTGCAGAAGGAAGAGCGCTTCGACGTAGCTCCTGGGGGCGGCCGGTGAGGTGGCGGGGGTGGCGTTCGGGGGCAATATCAGGGCAAATCCCAAGCCCAGAAGGGCGAGGACGATTGACCCTCTGAGCGGCATCCTCATTGGCGTAGTCTGCGATACGACGTGGACGCCACCCGCCGCGCGGCCGTCCGCTTCACGGCAAATAACGCAGGCGCTCCACCAGGCCAGAGTGCCGGGCGCCCCCGTCGTCGCGGCCGACGGCGATGGCAAGCGCGGCCTTCTCACCGACCACAACGCAACTGCTTCGGGCCCGGGTGATTGCGGTGTAGAGCAGGGGTCGGCTCAGCATCCGGGTGTGGGAGCGGTGACAGACTGCGACCACGATGGGCACCTCACATCCCTGCGCCTTATGCACCGAAATTGCGTATGCGAGGCGCAAGGTTGCCGTCTCCGCATAGGGAATGACCAGGGTGCCGCCATCGTCGGTCTCGGCGATCACTGCTTCCTCGTCGGGATCCTCGGAGCGCAGGAAGACGATCGCCCCATTCATCAGGCCGAGCTCGTGCGAATTCCGGGTCTGAATCAGACGATCTCCGATCCGAAACCGGTTGCCCACGGCGGGTTTGCCGGCGGGATTCAGCCGTGCCTGCAGCCGCTCGTTTAGAGCCTCGATCCCGACCGCCCCCCGATACATCGGCGCCAGCACCTGTACGTCGCGGATCGGGTCCCCTCCAAAGCGCCGCGGCAGGCGCTCGCTGACCAACTCGACCACCGTCTCCAGCGCCCGGGTCGGGTCGGGTCGGTCGATGAAGAAGAAGTCATGGTCCTGTCCGGCCTGGGGCCGCAGGCGCGGTGCTCGGCCCTGGTTGATCTCGTGGGCAGCCGTGGTGATCATCGAGCGGGCGGCCTGGCGAAAGATGTGGCTGAGGCGGACAACCGGGACGATCTCGGAGGAGATCAGGTCCTCGAACGGCTTGCCGGCGCCGATCGGGGGCAGTTGGTCGGAGTCGCCAACGAAGACGACGTGGGTCGTCTCCGCGAGACCGCCGAGCAGAACCTCGGCCAGCCGCAGGTTCAGCATCGAGGACTCATCGACAATGATCAGATCGATCGGCAGCGGGTGGCCGGGTCGAAAATTGGCAGGCCGCCCCGGCATCCAACCCAGGAGCCGGTGGATCGTCTGGGCCGCATGGCCGGTCGCATCTTCGAGCCGTCGCGCCGCGCGGCCGGTCGGCGCGCAGAGCGCGACCCGTGCCCCGCCAGCCTGGGCCTCCGCGACGATCGCCCTTGTGCAGACGGTCTTGCCCACCCCGGGCCCCCCGGTGATGATCGAGATGCGCGAGGTGAAGGCGCCTCGTACCGCGGCCCATTGCTCCTCGGTGAGGCCGTCATCGGGGCTTTGACCCGGTTCATGGTCGAGGTGCGCCGCCGCCGCGGCGCGGTCTCGAAGGGTTCGGGCAACCTCGATCTCGGAGGTATGGGTGAGTTGGCGGTAGACGCGACCCTGGTCCAGCTGCAGGCCCGCCGCGCCGGTCAGCGCATCGGGATCGGGAGCCAGACCGAGCAGCCTGGCGGTCCGCTCGACCAGCTCGGCCAGCGGCAGGTTGGTGTGGCCCTGCTGCTCGGCCTCGCGGAGGGCAAAGGCCGCGGCTGCCTGCGCGCGGCTGTCGGACTCGGGCGGAACATCAGCGGCGAGGGCGATCTTGTCGGCCCTCACGAAACCGAAACCATCCACCTCGGTTAGCCGGTAAGGGTCCTGGCGAAGGATTGTCATCGAGGTGTCGCCATAGCGGGCATGGATTGCGGCGGCGAGATGCGCCAGACCATGCGGGGCCAATCCGACGTGCAGGTCGCGCAGCGCCCTTCCTGAATGCCATGCCTCCGCCGCGTCACCCGCCTGCTTGGTGCTGAGTCCGCTGAGCGCGCTGAGGGTCCCCGCGGGATCTGCGGCAATCACCTCCAAGACGTCCTCACCGTGCTCATCGACAAGTCGCTCGGCGCGCGCCGGTCCGATGTATGGAAGTGAGGTCAGGTAGGCAATCTGTCCCTCCCGATCTGCCGGGTCCAGGGGTAAGGCTGCGTGGGCGCGGAGCTGGCGTCCGTATCGGCTATGTGTTTGCCACTCGCCGTCGACCTGCGCCCGCTCCCCGGGCCCGAGGTGGGCCACCGCTCCGATCAGGGCGAACCCCTCACCGCTATCGCGGTCTTCGACCTCGAGCACCGCGTAGCCGTCGTCCATTGCCCTGAAGATCACTCCCAACACCTCGATCGAGCCCGAGTAGGTTGCCTGATCGCCGTCAAAGAGGGTCGCGGTGGCGCTCACACACCAAAGCTAGCTGCCGCCAAGGCGGCATCGCCTGCGGGGGCTCCCGCTCGGCGCGAGCGACTCGGCCTCCGGCCGGTTCCTTGGGGTGCCGGCCGCCAGGCCCTCTGAGAGGAGAGGGTCTAGCGTCTGGGTTCAAATGGACGGAGGTCTTTGCGATAGCTGCACCTACCAACGCCTGATCCGCAATACCAGAGGCTCGGTGTTCTCGTTGTGCGAGCGCTCGCGAAGCGACCGACGTTACCCCCGTTACCCGTCAACCCCGGTGCTCAGCTGCCCGGGGTATCGGCCGTCTCAACCCCCCGAGCTGGGGGATCAGCGGCCCGAGGCGGCCTCCTAGTTTGCCGCCATCGGGTCAGGTTCGCCGAGCTTGGTCATATCGGGGGCCTCGTAGGCTTCGCCGACCGTTCCGCCGAGCACCAGGAGGCGGATTCCATCGGCACCGGGCCATACCTTTCTGCTGATCCCTGGGCCAACCTTGGCGATGTGATCGGGATCGAGTTGATAGCGCTCCTCTTCGATCTCGATCTCGCCGCCCCCGCGAAGCGTTACGTAGACCTCCTCCTGTCCGTCCTGCTCATGGTCGTGGACCGGATATTTGTCGTAGTTAGGCGGCATGTCGATCACCTGCATGCCGAATGATTCGACTTCGAGTTCAGCCCGAGCCCGTTTGAAACCGCCGCCGAAGATCGCCTCCATATCATCAATCTTTTTCACCGTGTGGGTGCTCATCAGCCCTCCTTTGACGCGGGTTTGCCCCGCGGGTCCTTTCGATTGCGGTGATGCTATTAGATTCGCACGAACGTTCGTGCTTTCGTTGGTAGGATTGCTGGGTGAGCGTCGCAACCGTCAAACGCGTTCCCAGCTCGCGAGGTGTCCAGACGCGGGCCGCGATCCTCGAGCGCGCGATTGACATCGCCTCGGTCGAGGGACTTGAGGGCTTGAGCATCGGTCGTCTCGCCAGCGAGTTGAAAATGAGCAAGAGCGGGCTCTTTGCCCACTTTGGCTCCAAGCAGGAGCTGCAGCTTGAGACGGTCGCGGCAGCGGCGCAACGATTCAGCGCGGCGGTGATCGAGCCTGCGGCAAGCGCGCCCGAGGGCGGACCCCGCCTCCACGCGCTCGTCAAGGGCTATCTGGTTCATCTCGACCACGATGCCTACTCTGGGGGCTGTTTTTGGGCAGCGACTTCGGCTGAGTACGACGATCGACCCGGTCCCGTGAGGGATGCGATCGCCGCCGCGCTTGAGGCTTGGATGGGGGAGCTGGAGCGCCATGCCCGCCTCGCCGGCGTGCCCGAACCAGACCGCCTCTCATTTGAGCTCTACGCGCTCGTTGCCGGTGCCAACTCGAGATTTCGACTGTCGGGGGATAAACGCGTTTTTGTGTACGCCCGTGATGCGATCGAGCGGCGACTTGAGGGGATCCCCGCTTGAATTCCGACTCTGACGCCCAGCTCAACGCGGTGCGCGCTGCCGATTTTGTCCGCCGCTTCGAAGAGTTCTGGCGCTCGCCGCAGGTGGAGCGCCTCGATACCTTGTTTGCAGAGCAGGTCCGCCTTGCGGCGCCGATGGTGCCGAGCACCAAGTCTCTGTCGGCAGGAAAGCAGGCCTTTCGCGACCTCTTCGACCTGATCCCGGATCTGCGCGCCGAGGTCGATCGTTGGGGAGCGACCGCCGATGGCGTCCTGATCGAGTTCACAGTCTCGGGGACCGCTGGGGGTGGGTCGATCTCCTGGCGCGGAGTCGATCGCTTCACGCTCGGCGATGATGGTCTGGCGATCGAGCGCCAGACCTATTTCGACTCGTTGCCGCTGGTCCTGAGGCTGGCCCGTCGGCCCCGTGCTTGGCCGGGCTTTGCGCGAAGTCGCATCGCCCAGGCACGTCGCTGAGTCCGAGCCTCCTTTCCCTCAGGGGTTCATATAGTGGACGCGTTCGGGTTCAACCTTGACGATGACCCGCTCTTCGCCGGGCATTCGCATCGGATACTCATCGACACCCATATAGCGCTTTGCCAGCGCGTCGATGTGCGCATCGGCCCCCTCGTGGCTCAACTCGACTGCTTTACCGCGGATCATGAGGCTCTCGTAGGGGTTCTCGGGATTGGTGATGGAGATTGCGACGCGTGGGTCGCGCCGCAGATTTTTCGGCTTCAGTCGTCCCTCGGCAGTGTTGAATACGACCATGCCGTCTTCTGAGTCCACCCAAACCGGCGAAACCTGGGGAGATCCATCCTCCATCACCGTTGCGACGTGGGCGAAGTTCTTGCCACCGAGCAGATGCTGCGCCTCGGCCGGAATGTCTGCCATCTGAGCCTCCTCACGGATCTTGGATCTTGTCTTTGCATCCATGACCTTATCCCCACCGCGTACTCGACCCCCCGGGGTGGGGGGCTCGTCTTGGCGGGGCCTGGGCCCCAGCACTGAAGCGGCCCCGGACGGGGGCTCGATCGCCTCTGTGCCGATCCTCATAGGCTCCCACTGTGAACAGGTCGACCATTGAGCGCAAAGCTGAGCGGTTCCGGCAACTGCACGAAGGGGACCGGGTCCTTTGCCTGCTCAACGCGTGGGACGCAGGGACGGCTCGAATTTTCGAAACGCAGGGGTGCCCGGCGTTGGCGACGACAAGTGCCGGGGTCGCCTATGCCCACGGCCGGGCGGACGGCGAGCTTGGCCGCGAGCAGATGATTGAGGCGGTGAGACAGATCGCCACCGCCTGTGAGATACCCGTTTCCGCCGACATAGAGAGCGGCTATGGGGCCAATCCTGGGCAGGTAGCTGAGACCGTCGCTGCGGTGATTGCTGCTGGGGCTGTCGGCGTCAACATCGAGGACGCCGCCGAAGGTGGCAGTAGCGAGCTGCGCGAGCTTGGCGCGCAATGTGCCCGCCTTGGCGCCGCTCGCGAGGCGGCCGAGGAGTGCGATCTTGACCTCTTCATAAATGCCCGGACCGATGCTTTCTTGCTCAAGGCAGGAGCACGGAAACAGCGCCTGGAGCGGGCGATCGAGCGTCTGCACGCCTACCTGGAGGCGGGTGCCGACGGGGTATTCGTTCCCGGCCTCGTTGACCCCGATCAGATCGGCCGGATTGCCGATGCGGTGTCCGCGCCACTAAATGTTCTCGCGGCGCCCCTGACTCCGTCGCTGCAGGAGCTGGGGAAGTTGGGCGTGAGGCGGCTGAGCACGGGTTCGGCTCCCGCACGAGCTGCCCTGGCACTCGTCCAGCGGATCAGCGCCGAGGTTCTCGAAGATGGCAGCCTTGGGTCCCTTTGGAATGAGGCGATTCCATACGCCGAGGCAAATCGCCTCTTTGGTGGCTAGGCGAGTCACAGCAAGGGTGGTGCTCGGTGGTCGAGCCTGGCCCGAACCAGATTGGCCCGTTCGGTCCGCTAACTTCCCCCCTGTCGGCGAAATTTCACGCGAATCATCGAGCAAAGTACGGATCGGCTGCCCCAGCTTTGATTTGGCGGGATGCGGCAGCTGATCACACACGCGCCCCCTCTGCAAAGGAAGCGAGGACACTGCCAGATGCCCGATCAGCTCGAGGTCATCCTCTTTGTCTCGGCGACAAAGCTCGAGGGTTGGCTTGAGCAAAACCACGCGGTCTCTCCCGGTGCCTGGTTAAAGATCGCCAAGCAAGGCTCCGGGAGGCGGAGCGTAACTTACCCGCAGGCGCTTGAGCTGGCGCTTTGCTTCGGCTGGATCGATAGCCAGAAGCGTGGATTAGACGATCGGTACTTTTTGCAGCGATTCACGCCGCGGCGGCCACGGGGGAGATGGTCACGGATCAATCGAGAAAAGGCCGAAGCGCTGATCGCCGCTGCCAAGATGCGGCCGCCGGGGCTCCGACAGGTTGAGGCTGCGATGGCCGATGGTCGCTGGGAGGCCGCCTATGAGGGCCAGCGCACCGCGCAGGTCCCTGATGACCTGCGGCGCGAGCTTGAAGCCAATCCTTCCGCTGGGGAGTTCTTCGCAAACCTAGGCGCCGCCAATCGATACGCGTTCATCTACCGCCTCAACGATGCAAAAAGACCAGAGACCCGAATGCGACGGCTTCATCGGTTTGTCGCGATGCTTGCTCGGGAAGAGGCGTTTCACGATTAGGGGAAGGTGCGTCGCCCTAAACTCGATGGGTGGACCGGGCGCTTCTTAAGCAAACCATCGAGCGGGGGGGCGAGCCCTCTTATCGAGCATCTCAAGTTTGGGACTGGCTGGTGCGCGGAGCGGGCGGCTATGAGGAGATGACGAATCTACCCGCTGCGCTGCGTGCACGGCTGACCGAACGGGTTCCGCTATCAACGCTGGCGGTCGCGAGCGAGACGACGTCACAAGACGGCACGGTCAAGACCCTCTTTCACACCGTCGATGGCAGACCGATCGAGGCCGTCTTGATGCGCTACCGAGACGGGCGTCGATCGGTCTGCGTCTCATCGCAGTCAGGCTGTCCGCTCACTTGCTCCTTCTGCGCGACCGGCCAGATGAGCTACGGCCGCAACCTAAGCGCCGATGAGATCCTCGACCAGGCGCTTCACTTCCGCCGCCGCGAGAGGATCGACCACGTCGTCTTCATGGGAATGGGGGAGCCGATGATGAACCTCGATGCGGTGCTTGGCGCCTGTGAAGGCCTTCCCGCAATTGGCGTCACCAATCGGCGCACAGCGGTCTCCACCGTCGGCTGGGTGCCCGGGATCGAGCGCCTCAGCGAGTGTGAGATGCCAATCAGCCTGGCGCTCTCACTGCATGCGCCCAACGATCTCCTGCGCTCACAGCTGATGCCGATCAACGATCGCTACCCACTGGCAGAGGTGCTTGGTGCCTGCGAGCGCTACCGAGCTCGGAGGCGGCGCAAGGTCTTCGTCGAGTACGTGATGCTGGAGGGGGTGAACGATCGCCCCCAGCACGCGCGCGAACTCGCCGCGCTGCTCGATCCATCTCAATACAAGGTCAATCTCATTCCCTACAACCCGACCGGCAGCTACCGTGGCTCCTCACCCGAGCAGATCGAGCGCTTTCGTGCCGTTCTCGCTGAGCAGCGGGTCACCGCCACGGTCCGCCTCACCCGCGGTCGCGACATTGCCGCGGCCTGCGGGCAGCTGGCCGCAGCCGCTGGCCCGGCCGTTGAGGCGGCTCGATCCCCCCAGTATGGCTAGGTTTGGCTGCACAGCCAACTAGCATCTCAGCGATGACAGTTGACGCCCCGACCAAGGTCGCGCGCCCCCGCCAGTTCTCGGCCAACCCGTTGAGGCGCCTAGGGGGGGATCTGCTGATGGAGTGGCGTGGCCGGAATCGCTTCCCCCCGGGGCCTGTTGATTTCAGCATTGCCCGCACCCGCCAAATAGTTCGGGATCCGTTGCCGATCCTGCTCTCTGGTTATGAGCGTTACGGACCGATCTTTAGCCTGCGCGTCCTTCATACCCGCAGCGTCTTTATGCTCGGACCGGAGGCAAACCACTTTGTCACGGTTGCTCACCCCGAGAACTTCCACTGGCGCGAGGGCAGTTTCGGCGACCTGATCCCCTTGCTGGGCGACGGACTGCTGACCGTCGATGACGCCTATCACGACCGGGCCCGCGCGATCATGATGCCTGCCTTTCATCGCGAGCAGGTCACCTCGATGTTGGAGTCGATGGGCGCTGAGGCCGACGCTGCAATCGATCGACTGGGCCCGGGCGAGGTGGTCGACCTGTATGACTGGATGCGCAACCTCGCGATGCGGATTGCGATGCGGGCGCTGCTCGGGCTCGACCCAGACGGAGCCGGCAAGGGCGCTCTCGCAGCCGAGCATTTCGAGCGCGCACTGGGGTTCTATGGGATCGATTTCGCGCTCCGCCTTCTGCGCGGTCCGGGCTCTCCGTGGCGAAGGATGGTCAACTCACGTGCCGTACTCGATGAGATCGTCTTCGGCGAGATCTCTCGCCGCCGCCAAGCACCCGACCCCAGCAGGCGCGACATCCTCAGCCTGCTCCTAGGGGCTCGTGGGGAGATGGGTGAGGCGTTCACCGACCGTGAGGTTCGTGACCAGGTGATGACTTTGATGTTCGCGGGCCACGACACCGCCACCTCAACCCTAACCTTCATGATGTATCTGCTCGCTCGGCACCCCGGGGTGCTGGGGCGGATCTGCGCTGAGCAAGACCGGGTCCTAGCAGGCACCACGCCAGGCGTTGATCAACTCGAGAACGAGATGCCCTATCTGGATATGGTCCTCGATGAGGTGCTCCGCCTCTATCCACCGGCCTGGATCGGACCGCGCCGCGCGGTGCGGGAGTTTGAATTCGGTGGATTCACGGTCCCCAGGGGCGCCTATGTCAACTACTGTTCCTGGGCCAGCCACCGCATCCCGGAGGTGTTCCCGGATCCCGAGGCCTTCATCCCCGAGCGCTTCAGCCGCGAGGGTAAGGCGGCCCTGCCGCGGGGAGCCTACGTTCCCTTCGGTGGTGGGCAGCGGATCTGCATCGGAAAACGCTTCGGTCAAACTGAGGTGAAGCTGGTCGCCACGAAATTGCTGCAGCGGCTGAGACTTGATGCCATGCCCGGGCGCACGATGACTGTGCGACAGATGCCGACCCTTTCCCCTAGCGGCGGGTTGCAGATGCGGGTCGGAGCGCGCCGAATGCCGGCCGGCGTGCCGGAGGCCATCTGACCTCGATTAGGACCGTGTGCCTAGACTCGAAGCAGATGCGAACTCCGGTGATTTCGGATAATCGTTCCGTGGCCGACGATCGGACCTTCGAGCCGCGCCTGATCGAGACGCTCGCCGACCTGAATCCACGGCCCGGTGGCGCCGGAATGCCGCGATGATGATGATCGCGGCACTGAGCTTTGCGGTGGTTTCGGCGATGGAGGCGTGGCCCGCCGTGGTCGGTGCGGGCCTGATTCCGGTGATCGGTCTGATCGCGGTCGGATACCTGATCATCCACTCTGTACGTGACAGCGATGAGGTCGATCACGGCGGGGGCGATCGGTCTGATCCGCCCCCGCCCTAGCTGCACTACTTGATGAAAAGCATCTCCTCATACTTCGGCAAGGGCCAGAGGTCATCGGCGACCACCTTCTCCATGTGGTCAGCGAACTCGCGTACCGCTGCCATCGCGGCCATTTGCTTGTCGCGCGCATGGACTGCCAGCTCGAGCCCCTCCAGCTCGCTTGGATAGGCGTTCGCGGCCTCCAATTCTCCGAGTGCGGCAACCAGCTGATCTATCAACTCCCTGAGCTCGCCCTCGAGGCTTGAGACGCCGGCCTCATTCAGGAGCGCGAGGTGTCGAAGCGCGGCGGGCAGGATCATCGTTTGGGCGATTGAGAAGGTCTCCTCGGCCTCGATGTTTGCGCGGATCGCGTACTGCTCGAGCCAGACCTCATAGCGTGACTCGAGCTCGCGCCTGGAGAGCACTTCGTAGTTCTCAAAGGCGGCGACCGACTCCTCCTTTAAGACCTCGGGCAGCGCGTCGGGTGTGGTGCGGAGGTTCTTCAGTCCCCGCTGCTCGGCCTCGGCGTGCCACTCCTCTGAGTAGTTATCGCCACCAAAGCAGACCTGCTTGTTGGCCGAGTAGGAGTCCTTGACCACCTCGATCACGGCCTCGGGCACGCTCATGCCCGCCGCGACCTTGGTCTCCACCAGGGCGGCCAGATCATCGATTGCCTCGGCGACAATTGTGTTGAGCACGGTGTTTGGGAAGGCGAGTGACATGCTCGAGCCCAGCGCTCGGAACTCGAATTTGTTGCCGGTGAACGCAAACGGAGAGGTGCGATTTCGATCGCCGCCGTGCATCGGTAGCGAGGGCAATACCGTTGCCCCCAGGTCAAGAAAGGAGGCCGGCGTGCTCGGGTCTCCCTCGCCGCTGACCACCGCCTCAAATACCTTCTCCAGCTCGCCGCCGAGAAATATCGAGATGATCGCCGGCGGCGCCTCGTTGGCGCCAAGCCGGTGGTCCTGGCCGATGTTAGCGACCGAGGCTCGCAACAGACCCTGGTGCTTATTAACCGCTTGAATCACCGCGGCGCAGAAGAAGAGGAAGTGGACGTTATCGGCCGGGGTGTCACCGGGGTCAAGCAGATTGGTCCCGGTGTCGGTACCCATCGACCAGTTGTTGTGCTTGCCGGAGCCGTTGACCCCGGCGAAGGGCTTCTCGTGCAGAAGGCAGACCAGACCGTAGCGTCTCGCGACGCTCTGGAGCACCTGCATCATCAGTTGCTGATGGTCGGAACCGACGTTTGAGTTCTCAAACACCGGGGCGATCTCATACTGGGCCGGGGCGACCTCGTTGTGGCGAGTCTTAACCGGGATGCCGAGCTTTCGCATCTCCAGCTCGGACTCCATCATGCAGGCCAAAACACGCTCCGGGATCGAGCCAAAGTAGTGATCGTCGAGCTCGTGTCCCTTCGGAGGCTTGGCGCCGAACAGGGTGCGTCCGGTCGCGATCAGGTCGGGGCGCTCGAAGTAGTACTGCTCATCGATCAGGAAGTACTCCTGCTCGGCACCGACCGTGGTGAAGACCCGCTGGCTATCTTGGTCGCCCAGTAGCCGCAGGGCCTTGATGGCCGAGCGAGAGAGGGCGTCCATCGAGCGCAGCAATGGGATCTTGGCGTCGAGCGCCTCGCCCGTCCAGGATGCAAACGCGGTTGGGATGCAAAGCAGCGCCCCGTTGGGGTTCTCGAGGATAAAGGCCGGGCTAGTTGGGTCCCAGGCGGTGTAGCCACGCGCCTCAAAGGTGGCGCGAACTCCGCCGGTCGGAAAAGAGGAAGCGTCGGGCTCGCCCTGAATCAGCTCCTTGCCAGAGAAGCCGGCAAGCGCTGTCCCCTCGCCGGCTGGCTCAAAGAAAGAGTCATGCTTCTCGGCTGTGGATCCGGTCAGCGGCTGAAACATGTGGGTGAAATGGGTGGCCCCGTTTTCCAGCGCCCATTCCTTCATCGCCTCGGCCACTGCGTCGGCCAGGCTGGGGTCAAGCGCCTCGCCGCCGGCAAGGGTCGCCTGTAGTCGCTCAAAGACATCTGCGGGGAGACGGTCGCGTTGCACCGTCACGGAGAAGACGTTGGCCCCGAAGGCGTCATTCTCGGGCTGGGTCAGGTCGAGTGCGCCGAGGGACTCACCATTGGAGCTCCACTGGGCTGCCGTTACGTTCTGCTGGCGGATACGAGTCATCGCTTGCTTAGTTCCTCACTTGGCCGCGCGCCCTAGGGTTCGGCGCGTTCGATTACGGGGTCTCACTTCCCATACGAAGAGCCAGAGCAGCCTAATGGCCGGGCGATGGCGACGAGTTGTACGCGGGTACAAGGATCGTCCCGCTCCTTTGTCCCGTCGTCGAGCCGGTAGCCTCTCCGCGCGCGGCCGTGGAGCCGCACCCCTAGCCAGAACCCGGAGGAGCACCGCAATGTTCGTTTCCAAGGCTGCCGTCGTCGGCGGAGGCACAATGGGCGGGGAGATCGCGCAGACGATCGCCGCCGCCGACATTCCCGTCCTTGTTAAGGACATTGACCAGAAGTTTGTCGACGCCGCCTTGGAGAAGGCGCGCTCGGTCACCGAGGGTCAGCTTGCCCGCTTGGTCAAGAAGGAGAAGCTGACAGAGGAGCAGGCCGAGGCCCGGCTCGTCGAGGTGATGTCTCGAATCGTGGGCACGACCACCTACGAGGGTTTCGGCGAGGTCGATTTCGTGATCGAGGCGGTACCGGAGCGGATGCAGATCAAGCAGGCGGTGTTCGGCGAGCTCGACGCGGCGACCCCCGGTCATGCGATCCTCGCCTCAAACACCTCCTCGCTCTCGATTACGGAGATGGCGGAGACGACGCTACGGCCCGAGAAGGTCGTCGGCTTTCACTTTTTCTACCCGGCCTCGGTGATGCCTCTGGTTGAGGTGATTATCGGCGAGGACACAGCGCCCGAGACGGCCACCGCCGCCTACAACTTCGCCCAGGCGATCAAGAAGCAGCCGATCGTCTGCGGCGAGGTCCCCGGCTTCGTCGTCAACAGGATCCTGATGGCAACGATCGGCGAGGTCTGGCGCGCCCAAGAGGAGCAAGGGCTCTCGCTGAAGGCAATCGATGAGGCGATCGCCGCCGCCCAGGTTGCGCCGATGGGCCCCTTTTTCCTAACTGACCTGCTCGGCCTGGACACGGTCTTGCACGTCGCCGAGCACCTCAGCGAGTCCTACGGGGAGACCTTCTACGTCCACCAGGGGCTCAAGCAGCTCGTCGCCGACGGCAAGCTCGGCGCGAAGAGCGGTGGTGAAGGGTTCTTTGCCGAGGGTGAGCAGACGATCCCCGGCGAGGCCGCTCCTGACGCGGAGGAGCTGGTCGCGTTGTTCACAAGCCGGGCACTGATCGAGGCCTGCCGGCTGGTTGAGGAGGGGGTCTGCGCGGTGCGCGACATCGACGTGGGGATGATGGCGGGTGCCGGGTTGGATCCCCGCCGCGGATTGCTGCCCCCGTTTTGGAAAGCCGATGTCGAAGGGCTCGACAAGGTCTTGGAGCGGATCGGGGAGCTCGAGCAGAAGTTCGGCGAGCGATTCGCCCCTCCGGTCCTGCTCAAACGCCTCGTCGCCCAAGGCAGGCTCGGGATGGCGGCGGGCCAGGGCTTTTACCCCTATCCGCGGGCCGACGAAGGCGATCAGGCCGATACCGTGAAGCTGGAGACCCGCGGCGATGTCGCAATCGCCTGGCTGGCCAACCTGCCGATGAACGCCGTCTCGCCGGACGTGATCCGCGATCTGAAGACGGTCTGGGAGAGGGTAAAGGGCTCCGAGGAGATTGGTGCGATGGTAATCGCCTCCTCGGTTCCAGTCGTCTTCTCGGCCGGTGCCGACATCAAGGCCTTCACCCAGATGGATGAGTCGACGGGTAGGGAGCTGGTCGAGACGGCCCACGCTCTGTTGCGCGACTTCGGCGAGGCACGGGTGGCGACGATCGCTGCCGTCAATGCGCTCGCCTTCGGCGGAGGTTGTGAGCTGGCGATGGCCTGCGACGTGCGGATCGCCGCCGAGTCGGCTGTCTTTGGCCAGCCGGAGGTCAAGCTGGGGATCATTCCCGGCTTCGGCGGCACCCAGAGGCTGCCGCGGCTGGTCGGCCCCGCCAAAGCGCTCGAGATGAACCTGATCGGCGACGCGATCCCCTCCGACGAGGCGCTCGATTTCGGCCTCGTTAACCGCGTCGTTCCCGACCACGAGTTGTTCGAGACGGCGCTCATCTGGGGCCGCAAGCTCGCTTCTCAGGCTCCGATCGCGGTCGAACAGATCAAGCGCGTCTCCCACCACGGCGACCTCGACGATGGGATCGAGGCCGAGAAGCGAGGTTTTGCCGCCGCCTTCGGCAGCGAGGACGCCAGCGAGGGGATTGCCGCCTTCCTCGGCAAGCGCACCCCGGAGTGGAGCGGCCGCTAGCCCCGAGCGGCGGGGCTCCTCGAGGGTGGGCCGAACCTGATCCCGGCCTCGCGGCAGCCGGCGAGAACCGTTTCGGATCGCGGCCCTTGAAATGTCGCGGTGCGGGCACAGAGCGCCCGCGCCGCGACGCCGCATGCGTGGAGCACTTCGCCACCTACCCGTCCCGCGACCTGGACGCGTATGCAGCCTGGTCCCGGCCCCGGCTGGGTGCTGCCCTCGATCCCCGGGATCACCAGGGCGATGATGGCCAGGATGATCACAACCAGACCTCCGACCACGACCTTGCGCTCGCGCCCCGTCACTCGCCGCAGCGGCGTGTTGGTGCGCTGCCAGTGTCCCTGCGCCAAAGGCATCGGCGGCAGTCTAGCGTCGGCCTTCATGCCCATCGCCGACATTCGGGCTAATCGCCAGGCCCGATCTTTAGACACCTGTACGTAGTGGCGCTGGCCGATCGTCGGAAGGGTTTACGGCAAGTCCAATAGGGCGCGTCAGGCGGGTCGGCGAGGTTTTCTTGCCCGGTTTCCGGCAAAGCCCAAACGAAGAAAGGAAACACCAAATCTATGGAATGGCTGAGCGAAGGCGCCAATTCATGGCAGCTCACCGCCGCAACTTTTGTCGGCTTGATGAGCGTGCCGGGCCTGATGGTGCTCTACGGCGGTGTGATGCAGAAGCGCTGGTCGGTGAACTCGATGATGATGGCGTTCGTCGGCTTCGCGATCGTGGTGGTTCTCTGGTGCCTGTTCGCCTTCAAGATGGGCTTCGGAACACCGATCCACATTGCGAGCGGCGGCTTCTTCGGGAATCTGATCGGTAAGCCGGAATCGATCCTGGGTGCCCACAGTCTCGTTGGGCAGGCGGGCCTTCCCGAGCTTCCGGAATTGAAATTCAAATTCCCGGAGTCCTCGCTGGCTTACTTCCAGATCGTCTTCGCGGCGATCACGCCGCTCCTGATGCTCGGATCGGTCCTCGGCCGGATCAACTTCAAGGCCTGGATCCCATTCGTCGCCCTTTGGACGGTTTGCGTCTACACGGTCAACGCCTTCCTGATCTGGGGCGGCGGATACTTCGCCCAGCATGGTGCGGTCGACTTCTCCGGTGGCTACGTGATCCACCTCGCCGCGGGCGTCTCGGGTTTCGTCGCCGCCTGGGTGATCGGTCCACGATTGCAGCGCGATCGCGAGGTCGACGCGCCGAATAACCTGGCGATGGTCGCGGTCGGTGCCGGTCTCCTCTGGCTCGGCTGGAACGGCTTCAACGGCGGTGATTTCTACGAAGCAGGGGGCATCGCCTCGGGTGCTGTCCTAAACACCAACCTCTGCACCGCGGTCGCTCTGCTCGTCTGGGTCGCCTGGGACTACATGACCGGGCGCAAGCCGAGCCTGATCGGAAGCGTCAACGGAATGATCGTCGGCCTCGTCGGGATCACCCCTGCGGCGGGCTTCGTCAATGGCTGGGGGGCGATCACGATCGGCGTCGTCGCGAGCACGATCGTCTACTTCGCGCTCAACTATCTGAGCCGGGTCCGTCCCTTCCGCAACGTGGACGACACCCTGGGAGTCATTTACACCCACGGGTTTGCGGGCTTGGTCGGCGGCCTCATGGTCGGCATTTTCGCCAACACCGCGATGGACTCGGAATTGATCCTGCCGGGAACGGTCTCCGGCGGCGGGTTGCACCTGCTCGGCTGGCAGGCGCTGACCGCACTCTGGGTGATCGTGTTCTGCGCGATCGCCACCTTCATCCTGCTGAAGCTGGTGGGCCTGTTTATTCCACTGCGGATGACCGACGAGGAAATGGAGGAAGGCGACGTCGCCGTCCACGGGCACGAGGTGTACCCGTCCGACGTTCCCTCGCTCGGGTACCCCGATGGTGTTCCGGCGGCAGCTCCCGCTCCGCCGGCTCCGACGGGAGGCACCGCGTAGTTAGCAAGGTGAGCCGGCCAGGCGCCGCTCGCCGCCTCTCGATCCGACCGAAACCGCCCCTGCCACTCTCTCGGGGGCGGTTTCGGTTCGGTGAAGGTCGCGGCTCGCTTAGTCCAAGAGGCCCGCGGCAGCCTGGCTCCGCGAGACCTCCCGCGTCACGTCGAGCATCGTCGCCACCGCGGCGGTTACCGCGGCGGCGCGGGGGGTTGCGGCAAGTACCTTGCGCACCGGGCTGTGCGGATGGAGGGGGCGGACGCTGATGTCGGGGCGAATGGTGGATAGCGCCAATTGGGGGATCAGCGCCACCCCGACTCCGGCGGCGACCAGTCCTTGGACGGTCTGGTAGTCGTCGCTCTCGAAGGAGACGCTGGGCTCAAATCCCGCCGCGTGGCAGGAACGGACCACGTGCCTGGCGCAAGGGCTGGACGCCTCGGTCTGAATCCACGACTCATCGCGCAGGTCCTCGAGCCGCAGCTGCTTGCGAGCCGCCAATCGGTGGTCGGGGCGAAGCGCAAGGTGCAACGGATCATCGAGCAGCTCAAAGCGTCGGATGCCACTACCCAGCCTCTCGCCGACTCCTTCGAACTCGTAGAGCAAAACGAAATCGAACTCGCCTGCACGCAGTCGGGGCGCAATCTCCTCGGGCTCCCCCTCGGCCAGGCTCACCTCTACGCCGGGGTGGGAAGCGAGGAACCCGGCGATCGCCTTCGGCATCAGCGTAGCCCCCGCTGTTGGGAACGAAGCAGTCCGCAAGCGCCCGCCGCGGCCCGCGGCGATCGCGGCGATCTCCGCTTCAGCCGCCTCCATTTGCGCCATGATTCCGCCGACGTGGCCAGCTAGAGCAGCGCCGGCGGAGGTCGGGCGCACCGCACCGCGGGTGCGCTCTATCAATGGCGCCCCGAGTTCTCCCTCCAGCGTTGAGATCGCCTGCGAGACCGCCGATTGGGAATAGGAAAGGGCGTCGGCGGCCTCCGAGAAGGAGCGACGCGCGACCACCTCGCGGAAGACATTGAGGCGGTTTGCGTTGAGCATAAGTAATCCTGATTCTAACCATAGGTATTAACAGTTGTACTGATGCTGGACTAGTGCCAAGATCGCGGTGAGTTTTCGAAACCACTTCCAAGGAGGCAGCCATGGCTCTGAAAATCATCGTTTCTTACGACGACACCGACAATGACCGCGACGCGCTGGCGCTCGGGCGCCTGCTCGCCTACTCCGGGGCAGAGCTCTCGCTTGCCTACGTCCGCCACTCCCTGGGTGGGGCGCTGGAGGAGAAGGAGGCGGAGGAAATGTTGGGACGCGGCGCCGCGTCCGTTGGCGCTCCGGACATGCCCCGCCACGTGGTGGTAAACCCCGGAACAAGCGTCGGCTTGGCCGAGCTCTCCGAGCGCGAGAACGCCGACGTTATCGTTTTTGGCTCCGAGTACCGCACGGCGCCCGGCACGGTAAAACCCGGGATCCCGGCTCACAAACTACTGCTGGGTGGACCAGCGGCGATCGCGGTCGCTCCCGTCGGGTTGCACCTGAACCCGTCGATCAGTGTCAACACGATCGGCGTCCTCGATGAAGGAGACCAAGCCGCACGGGATACCGCGAACAGCGTCTCCTCAGCGCTCGGCGCAAGCGTTGCCGAGCATGGCAGCGGCCCGGTCGACCTGCTTGTGATCGGCTCACGCCCCGAGTCCCCGCAGGGGAAGGTGACGCTCAGCGCCGCCAGCGACTACGTGGTCGAGACCGCGACCTGCCCGGTGCTGGTGACCCGGCGTGGGGTTGCGATCAACTTCGCTCCGGCCCAGGCTCCGGCTGCCTGAGGACGAGAATGACGGCCGCGATCTTCGGGTCGCGGCCGTCCAATCTCGCCTGCGCCTCGCTCCATTGGATCGCCCGGCCACCGTGTCCGGCGACCACCTCGGCCACGACGGCCTCAGGAGATTCAGCCTCGACGAGGAATGCGTCGGGAAGGCTCGGCGGAGGCGCCTCGGCGAGCACACCGTGGGTGACGTTCTCTGAGACACGCTCGGCGTTTGACCATCCTTGACCGAAGGAGAGCTCCTGGGGCGCCATCTGCGGGCCCTCGAGGATCTTCAGGCTGCACTTGCGAGGCTCCCATTCCCGGTCGCCCATCGTGATCTTTCGATCCTCCAGCCACGGTTGGAGAACCTTTGCCGTCAGATCCTCCCGGTTGAGGTTGAAGACGCGGGCGTGATTGATGCCGGCACTGATCTCGATGTGAAACGCCATCCCCTCGAACTTAACCGTTTCGGGATGATGCAGCGATGGAGGGTGTCCCAGATGCCGTCGTCTTCGACAACGATGGGCTGCTACTTGACACCGAGTCGGTTTGGACGAGAGCTGAGCGGGACCTGTTCGAGCGCCGAAGAACCGCCTTCACTCCCGCCGACAAGCGGGAGCTGGTCGGCACCTCCGCCGAGGTGGCCGGGGCGATCCTCGAGCGCCGACTCGGTGAGCCCGCGCGCGCGGCGGAGCTGATCGAGGAGCTAAACGACCTGGTCGTAGCCGAGCTCGAGCTCGGCGTGGAGGCGATGGTTGGGGCGCGGGAGCTGCTGCGTTCGCTGAAGCTGCGCGGGACGCCGATCGGCCTCGTCTCCAATTCGCCGCCGCGTTTTGTGCGCCGGTCGCTGGAAATCGTCGGCTTCGCGGATAGCTTCGACGCCGTGGTCAGCGCTCATGAAGTCGCCGCACCAAAGCCAGCTCCCGATCCCTATCTGGAGGCCTGCCATCGCTTGGGCGTCGAGCCGACGCCGGCGGTGATCGCACTGGAGGATTCTCCAACCGGGGTGGCGGCGGCGCTGGCCGCCGGGCTGACCGTGATCGGGGTTCCTTCGATCGAGGGGGTCAGCCTCGATCGCGCCCACGCTTTGGCGGAGTCGCTACTGGACGCGGTTGTGGCCAAAACGCTCTCCCTGTGAGGGAGACCGAGTAGCTATAACCCTAAGGCTTAGGCTTAGGTTCTGAGCAGGCGGCGGCGGCGCAAGACTCGCTCACAGATCGCCAGCGTTTCGCCCACCGTGACCATCGCCGCGGCGTCGGGTTCGTCGTTGATAGCCCTCTCGGCAAGCTCGTCGATCTGGCTTCCACGCTCGGCAAGGAGCCCGATGTCCCGCTCATGAGCGGGGTCATTAAGCGCTGTTGCCAGCTCGATGAGCAGCGCCTTTAGCCCGACCTGCAGCTGCAGCGCCGCCTCCACGGGGCGGCTCGCATCCAGATCGGCCCGGGCGCGGAGTAACAGCGTCTCACAGGCATCGATTTGCTCGCGAGCGCCCAGGATCGCAGCCGTTCGCTCCTGGGGGCGCAGGGAATCGGCCCGGCGTTTTCGGCTCGATGCCTCGCGCGCCCAGACGTCGATGTCTTGAGACGAGCTGAAGCGGCCGCTCGCGACCTGCTCCCCTCGCCCATAGCCAACTCGAACCGCGACCGCCCGCTCCGCTCGAAGCTGATTTAGGTGAGGGTCGGCACTCGCCGTTGCGTGGGCATGTAGGGCGCGGTTGATCAGATCGATCCCCTCGCCAACCAGGGCGTCTAGCGTCGCGTCGGTCGCTGAGGCCTGCGCAAGCCAGCGCCGCGCATCGAGATCGGAATCAAAGGGCTCAAAGGCCCGCACCGTGGTCGCCACCGTCAGCGGCAAGGGAGCGGGCGGCAGGGCGCCATCGGTCTCACGGGGGCGGGCGCGGCGTTTAGTTGGCGGTCGGGGTGCTCCGCGCGTCTCGATCACCAGAACACTTTGCCTTTCCTGTTCTGGGCCCTGTCGCGCTAGGTAGCGGCCATCGGCAATCGCCAGCGTGCCGGCGAACTCGAACTGAACGAAGCTGAAAATCTGGGCCAAGGCCCTGACTCTCCCGGCTAATTGCGGCTGGTGGAACCGCCGGCGTGCTTACCGTGATCAGCACCCGCCCCTGGCTTGGTGCTCGGCAGCGAATGCTTCGAAGGCCGGCTGGGGACCTTTGGGTCTTGGATCTGTCCGAGCCGCTTGATCAGTCGGCTCCACTTTTCGGGCGATAGCTGACCGAGCTCTGGGTTAAGCGTGCTCGGACCGCCGATGCTGGAAAGGAAGTTCGCCATCTTGTGGCCCCAGACCGTTTCGACTCCCTCGGTGTATTCGGCGTGGCTGAGGGGGACACCGGCGCTGTTCGCGAAGCCCATCTCAATCGATCCGCCGGGAACAAAGACGCCGATCTGCTGCCCAGCGGAGACCCGCTGCCCGGCTCGGACCGTGGCCCTGATTCCCTCATAGACGTAGATCACCTGACCAGCCCGCGATCCGTCGAGTAGTTGGTAGAGGACACCGCCTCCTTCCGGCCAACCCGGTGCCCCTGTTTGCAGGATCTGAGCGTCGCCGACCGCCTCAATTGGGCCGGTGCCGGTGAAGTCAACTCCCTGGTCGATGCGCCCTGTGGTCGCGTTTAGGAACGGGCTTACGTATTCGTTGCCAAACGATGGGTAGTAGGAAATCTGGACATCACGGGTCTCAGCTGGCGCCGCGGTGTTGATCGGGCCGGGCAGGTTGTCGCGAGAGATGACCTGATCGGGGTGCATCGTCCCCTGCAGGCGAAGTACGGTTTTGATCATCGAGTTGGTCAGGCTTCCCCGGCCCTGGTGTCCAGCGACTGGGACGCCATCGATGGCGGAGATACCCACGGTGTCGGGGCTGGCGTGTTTGTTGGCCTGGGCAGCACTTAGCCCCCTGGCGCTGCAATCCAGCGAGGAGACCTTCAAGCGGTAGCCCTCTTTGACGACGTACTCCAGTAAGGCCAGCACGCGTCGATCGACTTGGCCGGTGGCGACCTGGTGCCGACCGCAGGGGTGAATCGAGAGGTGGCGGTCGGCGAGCACCCGCTTTTGCAGGGCCTGCTTGGGGAGCAGCAAGACGCCTCCCACCCCGAGGCTGCGAGAGAAGGGATTCTTGCCGTCGGCCCGGTAAATCGCGGTGGCTTCAAGCAGCTTCCAGCCGTCGAGAATCGGCTTGGGATTGATCTGGGGGGCACCGGGCCCAGACGGCCTGATTGCGAAGTTGATGTGAGGACTGGTGCCCGCGCTGGCGGGCCCCATCCGCGCGATAACGGTGCCGGCGACTACGCGTGCTCCAACCGTCAGGGGCAGATGGGAGCTGGGCAGGGGCCTGGCCGGCGGGGCGGCCGGCGGGCTGACCTGTTGGGCGGCGCGGTGGGGCTGGCGGTTGGGAAGGGCGAAGAGCCGCGGCCGCAGGTTCTGGGTGTTCAGCAGTGGTTGACTCTTGCCGTTGGGGGTGATGACCCCGCCGCGCGATCGGACGATCTGGCCCAGTTCCGCGTAGGTGTAGCGATTGCCGTAGTCATCCTCTAAGACGATGAACTTGCCGAGTCGCCGCGAGTCCCCGACGGCCTTGATCACACCGTCGTTGACGGCGACGACCGGGGCACCCTGCTGGGAAAAGATGTTGATCCCGCGACGGGTCGGGGAGGAGCTGATCACGGCGGCGCTGGCGGCGGCGGATTTATGGGATCCAGGCGTCGCGTTTCGGAGCGCTTCGCGGGTCGAGATTTCGTTGGCGTAGCGGGAGGTGGCGGCGACCGGGAAGTGGGCACCCTCCGTCAGGCCCGTGAGTGAGCCGACCAGGTTTTCTGGCAGCTTTCCGTAGGCGCGGGCATAGGTGAGCACCTCCTGCGCGTACCAGCTCGCGTGGTTATAGGCGAGCACCGCGTTGTAGAGGTTGTGGCTGCCTCCGGCGGCGTGCAGGTAGTTGGCGGCCGAGCAGATCGCATCGACCGGGTTGTAGGGGTCTTTGCGACCATCGCCATTGGCGTCGACCCCCCAGGTCGCCCAGGTCGAGGGCAAAAACTGCATCCAGCCCTCTGCGCCGGCGCTGGAGACGTTCAGGTCGGTGCCAAAGTTCGTCTCAATTTTATTGATTGCAGCGAGCACCTCCCAGGGAATCCCGTACTGGGTGCCGCAGGCCTGATAGATCGGCAACAGGAAGGGCGGGATCTGAAAGGAATTGATGACGAAGTTGGGAACGCCGATCGGCGCAGGGCCAAAGGTCGCGATGGTTGTCGATGGATTGGCGGGCGTGGGGGAGCCGCCGCTGGTAAACAGCGAGCCGCCGTTGCTGGATTCAGGTTGTTCTTGTTCGCCGCCGGTGGCGCTTGGGAAACCGAGGCCGCCGTTGGAAACTTCGCCTTCGCCAGCTTCGCCCCGGGCGTGCTTGCGGTGGCGGGCACCCTTGTGGTGCTTGGTTTTGACGTGGTTGCCGTCGATCGCCGCGCCGACCTGAACCGAGCCGCCGGCGCTCGCTTCAGAGGGAGGTTCGGCGCTGGGGGTGGTCGTCGTCGGAGTGGCGGGCGGAGTGGTCGGTTCGCTGGCCTTTTCTGCTGCTGGCTGGCTGGCGCACTTGGGTTCGGTGATTTCGATCAGAGCGCCGTCAGCACCGACTTCCTTGGAACAGGCTGGAGCTGCGGCAGGAGTCGGCGTCGTCGCTGGGGTGGTGAGCAGCGTCGCTTCGGAGCCACTTTGTGGATCGGCTCCGGCCATGCCGACGCCAAGCGCCGTCGCGGCGCAGAAGCTGGCCAGAGCAATGGTCAGTGCGAGCTTGTATCTCATCCCAAGGCGCCTCGGTACCTGGTGTCACGGAGAGTGCATCCCCTGTCCGCTTCCTCCCCGCGCAACAGGCTCGCCCACGCTACTTGCTGGGATCGGGGCATGCAATGGCTTTTGCCGCCCCCCAACAAGGCCTTAATCAACGTTCGTTCTATGGTCATAGAGCTGGGGCGCAGGATCTCAGCCGCTCCGGATGCGCCCGTTAAGCTCAAGTCAATGAGCGCCGAGGAGGACGATCAAGAGGGGCTAAGGGCTCGCAGCGAGCACGCGCTTGGGGACCTCGCCCAGGCGCTCTTCGATAGTCAAATGCTCGAGAACGCACTGGCTGCGGCCTTTGGGGCGCGCGAGAAGGCACTCGAGGCCCAGCATGCGGCGATGAGCGCCCTCAACCTTCCCTCGGCTGGAGACCTAGAGCGTTTGGAGCGCCGGCTACGTTCTTTCTCCCATCGCCTCGAGGACGTGGAGGAGCAACTTGACGAGATCACGGTGGTTGTTTCAGAACTTCGTCGCCAGGTGGTCAAAGGCGCCAAAACTGGCCAACACTAACCTTCAACTTTAGGTTGATAGTGCAGCCGCGGCAGCGGCGCCAGCGCGCTTTGCCGCCTGCTCAAGTTCCGGATCGAGGATCTGCGCTCCATCGGTCCCCTCCTCGACGATTAGTACGGCCGCCGTGGCGATTCCCAACGAGCTGGATCGTGCGAAAACCGTTGCGGTCTGCAGGTCGGCTCCGCTTAGACCGCCAGGGAAAGGCGTCGAGCGCCGCGCCGGATCGTCGCGACTGAGGATTTTCGCGAAGGCGCTGGAGCTGAGCTGGCCCCGCAGGTTGGCGGTAAGCGCGCGGTCGGGCCGGAACCCCCCGGCGCTAGAAGCTGCTTCCTCCACTACGAGCAGGTCACCCGGCTTGAGGCTGGGGACGAGCGCCGCGCAGGTTCCAACTCTGATTGCCCGTCGCACCCCCAGCTCGGCCAGCTCGGCCAGCACGATCGCGGCGCTGGGACCGCCCATCCCGGTTGCCTGAATCGTCAGATCGCCTCCGCCAGGGGTCGCTCCCGTATATCCCCACAGGCCGCGTGCGTGGTTGCTCATCTTTGGCGCAAGCAGCAGCTCCTGTGCGAGGAGCAAGGCACGCCCGGGGTCCCCGACAAGTACCGCGTCGCCGGACACTGCAGATGTGGGGCGAAGTCGCTTGGGCACGGCCGCTGCGCATCTTGGCAGTCGGCGGCTCCAGGATCCCGGTTAGGTCCCCCCGCCCGGTTAGCCTCGAGTTGCGATGGCAGCCGATGAGCCAATTTCACTGAGTGAGGCTTCGCGTCGATCCGGCGTTCCTGCGAGCACTCTTAAACGGTGGGCTGAGGAAAAGGTGCTGCCGGTTAAAAGAGGACGCTGGACCGCAGCCGCGGCTGCGCAGGCGAGGGTCGTTGCCCGCATGCGGGAGCGGGGACACTCACTTGAAGACCTAAAGCGAGCGGGTCGGGAGGGACGCCTGGCATTCGGCTTCGCCGAGGAGCTGTTCTTTGGACCCGAGGAGCAGGTCACGGTCGAGGAGGTTGCTGCGGAGACCGGGCTTGAGCCGGAGCTGATCGAGCGAATCCTGGTAATTCTTGGTACCCCGCTGGGGAGCCAGCGGACGTTGAGCCCCAGCGATGTCGGCGCTTTGCGCCACTGCGCGCGCGTTCTCGCAGCCGGATTTCCCCTGGTTGCGTTTTTACAGCTCGTCCGCGTTTACGTACAGTCGCTGCGGCGGATCGCCGACGCCGAGGTTCGCCTCTTTCACCTCTACGTGCACGAGCCGATGATCCGTGATGGAGTGCCCG
Source organism: uncultured Solirubrobacterales bacterium (assembly GCA_963700105.1). Lineage (GTDB taxonomy): Bacteria > Actinomycetota > Thermoleophilia > Solirubrobacterales > 70-9 > CAVUWL01. Next base: position 230,658 of record CAVOWL010000002.1, read on the forward strand.
AGCTCGAGATGGCCGAGGAAATGGGCCAGCTTGCCGGTGACATTCTGCCGCTCGCGGCTCCCCTAACCGAGTACTTGCACTCTCGCTATCTGCGCTTCTTCCTCGAGCAAGACGTTGTCGGCCACATGGAGACCGGGCTCGGCGGGGTATCTGCCGATTTGGGTCAGGTCACGGTCACCTTCTGCTTTATCGACATCACTGGCTTTACCCGCTACACCGAGGAGGAGGGCGATCTGGAGGCCCTGGATTTGGTCGAGCGATTCGTCGACACGGTCGAGTCGACGTTGCCTCCGGAGGCAACGATCGTCAAGACGATCGGCGATGAGGTGATGGTTGTATCCCCTGAGTCGGTGTCGCTCACGGAGTGGGCAGTGCGATTCCTTTCGACCTTTTCCGAGCGGCCGCGGCCGCGGGTTGGCATCCACTGCGGCGAGGCCGTTTATCGGGACGGTGACTATTTCGGCGGGCAGGTCAACCTGGCTCACCGGGTCGTGAGTCGAGCCCAGGCGGGAGAGGTGCTCGTGACCGACCGGGTGGTGGAGGCAATCGATGAACGTGAGGGTCTTGAGCTCGAACCGATCGGCGAGGTGCGATTGAAGGGATTTCCCACGCCGACGCCACTGTTCACCGTCCGCGCGAAGGCCTAGGCAGTCGACCCCGCAGCCACGATCACTACCTAGACTGAGCGTGATGGAGAGCGACCGCATGCTCGAAGAGGTGCGGAGGGCAGGATTGATTCCGCCTGGGGAGGCAGTAATAGCCTTGATCTCGGGCGGCCGGGATTCTGTCTGCCTGCTCGATCTACTCGTGCGTATCGTCGGTGGGGCTCAGGTCACCGCCTTGCACGTCAACTACGGTTTGCGCGCCGGGTCCAGCGAAGATGAGCGTCATTGCGCCGCTTTGTGTGAACAGCTCGGCGCTCGTTTGGAGGTCGAACACCCAAAGCGCCCGCCGGGAGCCGGGAACCTGCAGGCTTGGGCACGCGAGGCCCGTTACGGCGGAGCGGCGCGGCTGGCGCTGCAAAAGGGAGCCAGGATTGCAAGTGGTCACACCGCCGATGATCAGGTCGAGACGATCCTGTACCGACTGGCCTCCTCACCGAGTCGGCGGGCGCTATTGGGGATGCGTACAAAGGACGGGCGCCTGGTTCGACCCCTGCTTGGCTTTAGCCGTGATCAGACCACGGCCTACTGTGAGGGCAGGGGCCTGCGCTGGCGGGAGGATCCGACCAATTCCGAGCCAACCTATGCCCGAAATCGCGTCCGCCACGAATTGATCCCAGCCCTAACGGCGATCCACCCAGCGGCAGCGGCGAACGTCTTGCGCACCGCGGAGCTACTTCGCGCCGAGGCCGAGGTCCTCGATGCGATTGTCGGCGCTGAGCTCGACGGTTCAAATGGGGGAGCGAGGGGCCGGATTGAGCTGGAGCGGTTGGTCGAGCTGGGACCGGCGCTGGGGCGGCTGGTGGTGCAAAGGCTCGCCGATGACGCAGCCGGGCGCCCCGTCGCCGGCGCGGCTCGCCACGCCGAGGATGTTGCGGCGTTGCGCCGGACGGGCGTCGCAAGGCTCGACCTCGGCGGCGGCGTCCGCGCGGTCGTCGAGCGCGGGGTGCTTCGGGCCGAGCTCGCCTAGCGGGGTCTGGGTGAAGCTCGGCGGCTGAGTCTTGGCGAGGGGGAATAGGCTGGTGCGCCCGGGAATCGGAATTGAGCAGGGAGCGAGCGATGATCGATTTCTGATTCCCTGCGGTGGTGAGCGATGACCCAGAGTTCGGCTCAGACCCAGCGATCGGTGAGACCCTCGTCACCGGCGAGGAGCTGCGGCAGCGGATCGCCGCGCTCGGCGCACAACTCAGCGATGACTATCGAGACCGGGATCTGTTCATGGTTGGCGTCCTTAAGGGGGCAGTGCTCTTCCTAGCGGATCTGATGCGCAGCCTCACCGTGCCCTGTGAGATCGACTTCATGGCCGTCTCGAGTTACGGCTCCCAAACGGACTCATCCGGCGTCGTTCGGATCCTCAAGGACCTCGATGCGCCGATTGAGGGGCGCCACGTTCTGATCGTCGAGGACATCATTGACTCCGGCCTGACCCTGCACTACCTGATGCGAAACCTGCGGGCGCGAAACCCCGCCTCGCTCGAGGTTTGCGCACTTTTGACCAAGCCCGAACGCCTCCGGGTCGACCTCTCACCGCGCTACGTTGGGTTCGAGATTCCCAATCGCTTTGCGATTGGATACGGCCTCGACCACGGCCAGCGTTACCGCAACCTCGATTACGTTGCAGCGTTAGGGGTCTGAGGAGCAAAACTGCCCTGGTACGCTGACTTCTTCCGCTCGTGAGGCGTTTCTTCAAAAGCGCGGCTTTTCCGATCCTCCTGGTGGTGATCCTTGCGTTCATCGCGCAGCGCCTGATCAGCCCCGGCCCGAGCACCGAAGCCCCGTCTTACAACGAATTGATCAAGCCCAAGACTGGCTTGATCGCTAAGGGCAAGATTGAAGAAGCCTCTGTCAACACGAAGGAAAACTCGCTTGAGATAAAGCGGCGCGACGGTCAAAGCTTCTCCACCGGGTACCCGCCCAACACCGAGCAGAGCCTGATGAATTCGCTAGTCAGCGCCAATGTGAAGACGATCGTGCACGGCACAGGTGGCTCCAGCCTGCTCTCCCTGCTGACCTACATCCTGCCCTTTGTCCTCTTCTTCGGCTTTTGGATCTTCCTCATGAACCAAATGCAAGGCGGCGGCTCGCGGGTGATGAACTTCGGCAAATCCAAAGCCAAACGGATGTCGGTTGACGCCCCCAAGATCACCTTCCGTGACGTGGCCGGGGTTGATGAGGCCGTCCAAGAGCTGGAGGAGATCAAGGAATTCCTCGAGAATCCAAAGAAGTTCCAGGCGCTCGGCGCCCGCATCCCGAAGGGCGTTTTGCTCTATGGGCCGCCGGGCACCGGCAAGACGCTGCTCGCCCGCGCCGTCGCCGGCGAGGCCGGGGTACCGTTTTTCTCGATCTCAGGATCAGATTTCGTTGAGATGTTCGTCGGGGTGGGAGCCAGTCGCGTCCGTGATCTCTTCGAGCAGGCTAAGCAAAACTCGCCCTGCATCATCTTCATGGACGAGATCGACGCCGTCGGCCGACATCGTGGTGCCGGAATGGGGGGCGGACACGATGAGCGCGAGCAAACCTTGAACCAGCTCCTGGTTGAAATGGACGGCTTCGAGATGAAGGACAACATCATCTTGATCGCCGCAACCAACCGCCCAGATATCCTCGATCCGGCGCTGCTTCGCCCCGGCCGATTTGATCGCCAAGTTGTTGTCGATCGTCCCGATCGCAAGGGTCGCAAACACATCCTTGAGGTCCATACTCGCGGCAAGCCATTGGCCAAGGAGATCGACCTCGACGTACTGGCGGGTCAGACCCCGGGCTTCACCGGTGCCGATCTCGCCAACTTGATCAATGAGGCAGCCCTTTTGACCGCACGGCAGGCCCGCCGTGAGATCAGCATGCAAGAGCTCGAGGAGGGGATCATGCGAGTGATCGCCGGCCCCGAGAAGAAAACTCGTGTGATGTCGGAGAAGGAGCGCCTGATCACCGCCTATCACGAGCTGGGACACGCGATCGTCGGGCACCTTCTGCCCAATTGTGACCCGGTCCACAAGATTTCGATCATCAGCCGCGGGCAGGCGCTCGGCTACACAATCAGCCTGCCGACCGAGGACAAGTTCCTCACCTCCCGCGCCGAGTTAACCGACACCATGGCGATGACCCTGGGCGGTCGCGCAGCAGAGGAGATTGTCTTCGGGGAGATCACCACGGGTGCCTCCAACGACCTGGAAAAGGTAACCGAGACCGCCAAGCAAATGGTGATGCGATTCGGCATGTCCGAGCGGCTCGGCCCGCGGGTCTTCGGTCACGACCGGGGTCAGCCATTCTTAGGTCGGGAGTTCTCCTCTGAGCCCGACTACTCCGACGAGATTGCCCGTGAGATCGATGATGAGATCCGCCGCATAGTCGAGGGGGCCCACCAAACCGCGAAGAACCTGCTCACCGAGAAGCGCGAGGCCTTGGATCGAGTCTCAAAAATCCTCCTGGAGCGCGAGACGATCGATGCCGACCAATTCATGGCTTTGCTAGATGGCAAGTCTGAAGATGAGGTCTTCTCCGATGATGAGGAGCCGGCCAAGCCCGCCGAGCCCGCCCCAAGGCCGGAGGAGAGGCCACAGCGCGAGGGTGCGCGGCCGATGCCGCGTCCACGTCCTGGATACGCTGGCGGCGACGCGAGCTGAGTCTTTCTGTGAAGCTGATGGGGGTCCTAAACGTGACCCCCGATTCATTCTCAGATGGGGGGCTCTACCTGGACCCATCCGCTGCGATCGAGCACGGACGGGCCCTGGCTGCAGCGGGAGCCGCCCTCATAGATATCGGCGGTGAATCCACCCGTCCGGGGGCCTCGACGGTGGGCGTTGAAGAGGAGCTTGCACGGGTGGTCCCGGTCGCGCGGGGACTGGCCGGCAACGCGGTGCTCTCGATCGACACTTCGAAGTCAGCAGTGGCTGAGGCCGCGCTCAGCTCGGGTGCTGAGATCGTCAACGACGTCAGCGCTATGCGCGCCGATCCGGAGATCGGAGCCCTTTGCGCAGATCGCGGCGCGGGCCTAATCCTCATGCACATGCAGGGGAACCCCCGCACGATGCAGGAGGCCCCCACCTACACCGACGTCGTCACCGAGGTCAAGGCCTTCCTCAGCGATCGAATCGAGGTGGCGATCGCCTCTGGGGTCGATGAACAAAAGATCTGGCTCGATCCGGGGATCGGTTTTGGCAAGACCCAGGTCCATAACTTCGAACTGCTTGCGGGGCTCGGAGAGTTGCGCTCCCTCGGGCGGCCCCTGGTCGTAGGCACCTCGCGCAAGCGCTTCATCGGGATGCTCGACGGCTCCCAGGCGGGGGCGCGACTGGGGGGCACGATCGCCTCCTCGGTCCTCGCGGCTGTCGAGGGTGCTGCGGTTCTTCGGGTCCACGATGTTGCCGAGGTCGGCCAGGCGATGAAGGTCGCCGCGGCGATCCTTGGGTAGGTTGCCACGAGATGGAGGCGCACGGAAACGGGATCGAGTCGAGCGTCGAGGTGGAGCTGCGGGGTCTGTCGATCTATACCCATCATGGGGTCAGCGAGGCGGAGCAAGTGGTCGGCCAGCGCCTCGAATTTGACGTTTCCTTCGATGTGCCCGATTGCGATGCGGTGCTGACCGATCGGCTCGAGGACACGGTTGACTATGCCCAGGTCTGTGACATCGTCGCCCTCGCCGCGACCGAGCGCAGCTATAAGACCCTGGAGCGAGTGGCCCAGGTAATCGGCGAGCGGCTGATGGAGCGTTACGGTTGTGAGTCGGTTCGGGTAAGGGCGGCGAAGCCCGAGCCACCGCTGCCGCTGGCCATCCAGGAGGTGGCGGTCGAGGTCACCCATGAGCGCGTCGTAGGTGAGGATGGCGACGAGGCTGGGGGTGACTAGCCGATGCGGAGCGGATACCTCGGGCTGGGATCAAACGTCGGTGATCGCGAGGCAGAGCTGCGGGAAGCAGTGCGGGACCTGCGTGAAGGCGGGGTCAACGTCTGCAAAGTCTCTTCGGTATATGAAACAGAGCCGGTCGGCGAGCTCCTCGAGCAGCCTGATTTTTTAAACGCTGTGGTCCATATTCGAACCGAGCTGGAGCCGGAGCCGCTGCTCAGATTGTGCAAGCGGATCGAGTTCGCACACGGCCGCAGCCCTGAGGCACCTCGGCACGCACCCCGGGGGCTCGACATCGATCTACTCCTGCTCGGTGATCTGGTATTTCGCAGCGAGCGGCTGATCCTCCCCCATCCGCAGCTGAGCAGCCGTCGCTTCGTCCTGGCGCCGCTCCTGGAGTTAGAACCCGAACTGCGGCTGCCCGATGGCACCGAGCTCGCCGCTGTCCTTGCCGGCTTGGGTCCAGGTCAGCGGGTAGAGCGGCTCGGGTCGCTCTAGGGTGCGGTTGGCGTCGGGTGCAAAGGAAGCAACCAGCCGGGAGGAAGGATCGGCGGGGTCTTGCCCGGATAGTTGGGGACGAGGCGTTTCGCCAGCTCTGCGGCGGGGTGGGCTTCGATCGCCGGACGCAGGTCCTCCAGCGTCATCGCTAGGCCAAGGCTCGGAGCGATCTGGAAGTCGGCGGCGTTTGGTTGCTCGCCGTTTAGAACGCCGGCGGCGATCCAGGCATCAATTCGGTCCAGCATCTGGGGCAAGGCCAGCAGTGCCCGCTGAACGTGATCATCGTCGGCATGATTAAAGCGGGTGGCGAGGGCGACGATCGGAGCCGCCGTTTTCATCGCCAGGGAAAGCGGAATCCCCAGCTTGGCTCCCTCCGAATAGCTGCGCAGCGGCGCCCGATCGTGGTCGATAGTCCACCAAAGAGTCTGGCGGATGACCGGCTGCAACTCCTGATCACCGAAGCGCTCGGCTTCTTCGACGGCGAGTCGCAGATTCGGGTCGGCGGGAAATAGCGGCGGCTGCGGATGCAGTCGATCAAGCTCGCGGGCGATCTCGGTAGAGCCCTGCACGCGGCGGCCATCAAGCTTGATCGCGGGGACCGTATTGCGGGGGAACCCAATCGCGCGCAAAGCCACCTTTGAGATCACCGGCAGCAGGTCGGTGCGCTTAAAGGCGATGCCCTTGTGTTCGAGCATCAGCGCCGCGGCGATGCTCGGGTGCGAAGCTGGGATCACGTATAGGCGTGCTGACACTCGCGAACCATCCTACGTTCATAATCGCCAACGTGCTCCTTGGCGTAGACGTCGGCAATACCCACACCCACCTTGGCGCGTTTGACGGCGAGCGCCTGGTCGAGCACTGGCGCTTCCAGACGCGTTCGGGGGCCACCGGCGATGAGCTCGCCGAGCGGATCAGCGGCCTCTTGGCTCTTCACGGAATCGGCCTCGGCGACCTAAACGCGGTCTGCGTTTCCTCGGTGGTGCCTCCGCTCGGGACGCAGTACGAGCATTTGGTTGCCCGCTACCTAGATGCACGCTGCCTCCTGGTTGCCCCCGGTGTGAAGACTGGAATGCCAATCAGGATTGAAAACCCACTCGAGGTGGGCGCCGATCGTCTGGTCAACGCGGTGGCAGCGTTTGAGCGTGTGGGCGGTGCCTGTGTCGTCGTCGACTTCGGCACGGGGATCAACTTCGACGCAGTTTCTGCCACGGGGGAGTACCTCGGTGGGGCGATTGCCCCCGGCCTCGAGGTCTCCCTAACCGCCCTGGTTGAACGGGCGGCTCGGATTCCACGCATCGACCTAACCGAGCCAGATGCGGCGATTGGACGCTCCAGCCGCGCCGCGATCCAGTCGGGCTTTGTCTTCGGCTTTGCTGGGCTGATCGATGGCATCGCTAATCGGATCAAGGAGGAGCTGGGTGATGCTCGCTTCCTTGCTACCGGCGGCCTCGCCGAGGTGATAGTGCCCTTCACCGAGACGATCGATGAGGTTGATGATTTGCTCACGCTCAAAGGCCTGCGTCTGATCTATGCCCGAAACGATCAGGGCTGATCGCCTTGTCTGAGCAGACCACCCTGATTGGCGAAAAGAGCCGGGGCGCTCTCGAAGGCCGGGATTGTGCCCGCCCACTGGCGACGCGGTCTGCGCTTACCGATCCGTTTCAGATCGGCGACGTTCAGATTGCCAATCGGGTGCTGCTCGCGCCGTTGGCAGGGATCGGGAACTGGTTCGTTCGGCTCCAGGCGAGGCGGTACGGCGCTGGCCTGGCTGTCTCAGAGATGGTTTCTAGCTTTGGCCTGCACCATCGCAATGAGCGCACCCTGCGAGAGTTGATTCGGCTCCATCCTGACGAGCACCCTGTCTCGGTGCAGCTCTTTGGCCACGATCCGGAGGTCATGGGCTCCGCAGCGGTGATCGCAGTTGAAGCTGGAGCAGATCTGATCGACATAAATATGGGCTGCCCGGTGCCCAAGGTACGACGCACCGGCGCCGGTGCGGAGCTAATGCGGGATCCAGGCCTCGCGATTGCCGTGGCCCAGGCCGCCGCACGGGGTGGCCGGCCGGTTACCGTAAAGTTGCGCTCAGGTATCGAGGCTGGGGACCGATCCGGATTTGAGCTAGCGCTGCGGCTGGTCGGGGAGGGAGGGATTGCCGCAATTGGCTTTCACCCTCGAGCGGCGACCGCCGGCCACAAGGGAAGCCCTGATTACGCCCTCGCCCGCGAGCTTGTCCAGAGCGTCGCCGTGCCGGTGATCATCTCGGGGGGGTTGAGCAGCGCAGCGGCGGCCCGGCAGGCATATGAGGATTCGGCAGCCGCCGCGGTGATGATCGCTCGAGGCGGCCTTGGCAACCCGTGGGTCTTTGAGGAACTGACCGGCAATCGCCGAGCTGCCCCGAGTCGCAACGAGGTACTCGGTGAGTTGCTCTGGTTGATCGATCGTGCTGAGGAACATCTTGGCAGTGAGCGCGCGGGGCGCTACATGCGCAAGTTCTACCCCTGGTATTTGAGGTCGATCCACCCACCCAGCCCAATCGCCGAGGAGTTACAGCGAAGCGCGGATCTGGACCGTGCGCGGGTGCTGATCGGCTCGCTCTGTGAGCCGATCGCGGTCGCCTAATGGCCGCCTTATTGCCGAGCACGACCCCCCGCTATAATCCCGCGACTCCGTGCCCCGGTGTGGCGAGTGTTGCGCGCTGCAGCTGGGTTTTTTTAGGTCTGGGAGCCGATTCCCGGGTCTTTACCGCAAATGGAAACGAGGTTTGAAGTGAGTCGCCAGGCGGTTATCACCCCAGAAGGTTTGGAGAAACTAAAAGAGGAGATCGAGCACCTCTCGACGACCAAACGCCGTGAGGTTGCTGCGCGGATCAAAGAAGCGCGCGAGTTCGGCGACATTTCCGAGAACGCTGAGTACGACGACGCCAAGAACGAACAGGCTCTGCTCGAGGGCCGAATCGCCCAGCTCGAGGAGCGCCTGAGGCGAGCGACTGTGATCGATGAGAAGGCCTTGGGTACCGATGAGGTCAAGTTCGGCTCGGTTGTGCACGTAAAGGACCAAAAGACGGGTGACTCACAGAAATTCCAAATTGTCGGGTCAACCGAGGCCAACCCGACCGAGCACAAACTCTCCAACGAATCGCCGATCGGCAAAGCTCTTGTCGGTCGCAAGCGCAACGATGTGGTCACCGTCGAGGTGCCACGGGGCCCGAAGAAGAAATTCAAAATAACCAAGATCGAGACCGCCTAGCGGTCGGTAGGCTCGCCTCACTGATGAGCGAGCCCGAGACCTCCGACCTTCTCGCTGATCGGCGCCAAAAGCTCGTGCGCCTGCGCGCGGCGGGAGTCGACCCATTTCCGCCGGAGTTCTCCGGGCGCGAGGAGATCGCCGAGGTTCGCGCCGCCCACGAGGGTCTGGCAGCGGGAATTGAAACCAATTCCACGCATCGAATTGCCGGCCGGATCGTTGCTCGGCGGGGTCACGGCAAGGCGGCCTTTCTCGATCTTCGCGATGGCAGCGGAGAGATCCAACTGCACGCGCGCCAGGATTTGCTCGGTGAAGACGCCTTTGAGCTGCTCGTCGGCCTCGACCTTGGCGACATCATCGGCGTCGAGGGAATGGCGATCGCGACGCGCAGCGGTGGTGAGCTCACGCTGGCGCTCAGCCGCTGGCGGTTGCTTGCCAAGAGCCTGCGTCCGCCACCGGAGAAGTTCCATGGTCTCGGGGACACCGAGACCCGCTACCGGCGTCGCGAGCTGGACCTGATCGCAAATGAGGAGAGCCGCTCACTCTTCTTCCTGCGCTCCCGGATCATCAGCGAGCTGCGGCGCTGGCTTGATGAGCACCATTTTCTGGAGGTTGAAACGCCGATCCTGCAGCCGCTTTACGGGGGCGCTCTCGCACGGCCATTCGTGACCCATCACAACGCCTTGGCACGTGACCTTTATCTGCGGATCGCGACCGAGCTGTACCTGAAGCGGCTGGTCATCGGTGGATTCGATCGGGTTTATGAGCTCGGTAAGGATTTCCGAAACGAGGGCGTCTCCCACAAGCACAACCCGGAGTTCACGATGCTCGAGTGGTATGAGTCCTACGCCGATTACGAGAAGACTGCTCACGACCTCGAGCTCATGGTCTCCGAAGTGACGGAGAGGGTGCTTGCAGCGCCCAAGGTCAAGCGGGGCGATCTTGAGGTCGATTTCTCCCCGCCCTGGAAGCGGTTGACCCTGCGCGATGCGATTTTCGAGCGAACAGCGATCGATATCGCCGAGCATCCGACCCGCGAGACCCTGGCCGCAGCGATGGAAGTGGAGCCCGATCCGGGTGAGAGCTGGTCAAAGCTGGTCGATGGCCTGCTCTCAAAGGAGGTCGAGCCAGAGCTGATCCAGCCCACCTTCATCTTTGACTATCCGGTCGAGCTCTCTCCGTTCGCCAAGGCTCATCGGGATCAGGAGGGACTGGTTGAGCGCTGGGAGGCCTTCGCCGGAGGGGTCGAGATCGCCAACTCTTTCAGCGAGCTCAATGACCCCGACGAGCAGCGGCGCCGCTTTGAGAACCAGGCAATCGCCATCCGGGGCGGTGACGAAGAGGCCCAACCGTACGACGAGGGCTTCCTTGAAGCGCTTGAACAGGGGATGCCGCCAACCGGGGGGGTGGGCCTTGGAATCGATCGACTTGTGATGCTGATAAGCGGTGCCCAGAGCCTGCGAGAGGTCTTGCTTTTTCCAGCAATGCGGGCCTGATCGGCTCCAAAAAGCCGCTCGGAGCGTAAATTGAGGAGCGAAAGCCGGTTGGGTGCTCCCGGTATCGTTTAAAGGGCACACGGTTGCCTCCCGATATTCGAAAGGCAACTGCGGTACTTCCCCGTCGGAAGAGAGTTGGATTAGGTAGAGAGGTCTTTTGTTCGAGCGATTCACAGAGCGAGCCCGTCAAGTCGTCGTCCTGGCGCAGGAGGAGGCGCGCACGCTCAAGCACAACTACATCGGCACCGAGCACATCCTGCTCGGCTTGCTGCGCGAGGAGGAGGGCCTCGCTGCCAGGGTCCTTGAGTCACTCGACATCACGGTCGAACGGGTTCGCTCCCAGGTGGTCCGGATCGTCGGCTCCGGCGAGGAGGTCACCTCGGGTCAGATCCCCTTCACACCGCGCGCCAAGAAGGTTCTCGAGCTGGCGCTTCGGGAGGCTCTCTCGCTCGGCCACAACTACATCGGCACCGAGCACATCCTCCTGGGCTTGGTGCGTGAGAACGAGGGTGTCGCGGCGCGCATCCTGCTCGATTTTGACGCTGATTCCGACAAGATCCGCAACGAGGTGATTCGGATGCTCTCGGGCCCCGGGGGTCGGCGCCAAGGCGCGGGGGCCGGAGGCGGTCAGGGCGAGGGCAAAAAGTCGTCAAAGCTGCTTGATCAGTTCGGTCGCAACCTGACCAAGCTCGCCGAGGAGGGCAAGCTCGATCCGGTGATCGGCCGCGAGACCGAGATCGAGCGGATCATGCAGATTCTCTCCCGTCGCACCAAGAACAACCCGGTCTTGCTGGGCGAGCCCGGGGTTGGTAAGACGGCGGTGGTCGAGGGCCTCGCGGCTCGGATCAACAAAGGCGAGGTTCCTGAGCTACTTAAGAACAAGCAGATCTACACGCTTGATCTGGCTGCCCTGGTCGCCGGATCGAAGTACCGAGGTGAGTTTGAGGAGCGTCTCAAGAAGGTGATGAAAGAGATCACCCAGCGCGGCGACATCATCCTCTTCATCGACGAGCTCCATAACCTGGTCGGCGCCGGGGCTGCCGAGGGGGCGATTGACGCGGCCTCGATCCTGAAGCCGGCGCTGGCTCGCGGCGAGCTGCAGACGATCGGCGCGACCACGCTCGATGAGTACCGCAAGTATCTCGAGCGCGACTCGGCGTTGGAGCGCCGCTTTGCCCAGATTAAGGTCGACCAGCCTTCCGCCGAGGACACGGTGAGAATCCTCGAGGGACTGCGCGAGCGCTACGAACAGCACCACCGGGTGACGATCAACGACGACGCGCTGGCCGCCGCTGCAGAGCTTGCGGACCGCTACATCTCTGACCGCTTTCTCCCCGACAAGGCGATCGATCTAATCGACGAGGCCGCCTCGAGAATGCGGATCAAGTCGATGAGCGCGCCCCCTGTCTACCGTGACCTCGAGGAGGAAATCGAATCCACGCGCCGCGAGAAGGAGGCTGCGATCGAGGCTCAGGAGTTCGAAAAAGCGGCAAGCTTGCGCGATACCGAGCGACAGCTGACAACCCGCAAGCGTCAGCTTGAGGACGAGTGGGCCGAGGGCGAGAACGGAGAGCGACCGGTCGTCGGCGAGGAGGAGATCGCCGACATTGTCTCGATGTGGACCGGAATCCCAGTCTTCAAGCTGACCGAGGCCGAGACCAAAAAGCTGATTCGGATGGAGGAGGAACTCCACAAGCGGGTGATCGGCCAGGAGGTCGCGATCACTGCAGTCTCCAAGGCAATCCGTCGCTCACGCGCTGGAATCAAGGACCCGCGGCGCCCGGCTGGTTCCTTCATCTTCCTTGGACCGTCGGGAGTCGGCAAGACGGAGCTGGCGCGGACGCTCGCAGAGTTTCTCTTCGGCGATGAGGAGGCGATGGTCCGAATTGACATGTCTGAGTACATGGAGAAGCATGCCGTCAGCCGACTGGTCGGGTCGCCACCCGGGTATATCGGCTATGACGAGGGAGGTCAGCTGACCGAGGCGGTCCGACGCAAGCCCTACAGCGTCTTGCTCCTCGACGAGATCGAGAAGGCGCACCCCGATGTCTTCAACATCCTCCTGCAGATCCTTGAGGACGGCCGGCTGACGGATGCTCAGGGCCGCACGGTCGACTTCCGCAACTCGATCGTGATCATGACCTCCAACATTGGCGCATCTGAGATTGCCAAGAACACCTCGATTGGATTCACGGTTTCCGATGAGACCGGGATGTCTTATGACGACATGAAGAACCGCATCATGAGCGACCTGAAAAAGGTCTTTCGGCCGGAGTTCCTGAATCGCATTGACGAGGTGATCGTCTTCCACAAGCTGGCCAAGGAGGAGGTCAAAGAGATCATCGAGTTGATGATCGCCCGGGTGCGGGTCCAGGTCGCCGAGCATGAACTCCAGCTAGAGCTGACCGAGGAAGCCAAAGATCTGCTGGTCGAGAAGGGCTGGGACCCCTCGATGGGAGCCCGTCCGCTGCGCCGCGCGATTCAGCGCTACATTGAGGATCCGCTGGCTGATGAAGTCTTGCGCCAGGGGCAGATGACACCTGGCTCCACGGTGATGGTCGCGCGTGATGCGGCGGGGGACGCCGAGGACCGCCCGCTGAGCCTGACGATCGTCGAGCCAGCGAAGCCAGCGCGTGAGAAGTTGGCGCCCCCTCCGGAGCCCGAGAAGGTTGGGGTCGGCGCCAAGAAGGACGGTGATGAGGACCACGTGCCCGACCCTGGCGATCACCGACCCTCGGGCGACGCCGAATCCTGAGCGGCCGAGCCGGTGCGTGAGCCTGGCCAAACGGCGATCGGTACCTGGAGCGGCGGCAGATTTCTGCGTTTTGGCGAGGCGATCGAGGAGGAACGCCTCGCCGCCCTGCTGTGCCCGGGCCCCGGGCTCGACACGGTGCTCAGCGCCGATGCCTACGGTCAAGGCGAGGCCGACCGGCTTCTCGGTCGGGCCCTCGTCGAGACTCCGCGCGAGAGCTACTGCTTGATCGGCGCGGTTGGTCATGACTTCTATCGGGGCGAGCGTGATGGCCCGCGGGGGTTCCCGCGCTTCACCGACCCGAGTCTGCGCGGCCCCGAGCAGTACGCCGGATATCTGCGGATGGCTGCCGAGCGCAGCCTAGAGCGGATTGGCGTCGGCTCCTTTGATCTGTTGCTGCTCCACAATCCCGACCGAATCGGTTACACCAGCGAGGCTGTCTGGGCGGGGATGGAGGCGCTGCGAGAGGCGGGCCTGGCGGCGAAAATCGGGATCGCTCCGGGTCCGGCAAATGGTTTTACCCTAGACCTGATTGGCTGCCTGGAGCGCTTCGGCGAGCGAATCGATTGGGCGATGATCATCCTCAATCCATTTGAGCCCTGGCCGGGGGAGCTCTGCCTTGATGCCGCAGCCAGAAGCGATGTCCGCGTCATCACCCGCGTCGTCGATTACGGCGGTCTCTTTTGGGGGGATCTTCGGCCCGGGATGCAACTTGCTGCCGGGGATCATCGAGCCTTCCGTCCCGCCGGGTGGATCGAGGCGGGCCTGAAAAAGCTCGCCGCACTGCGCCCGATCGAAGAGCAATCCGCTCTAAATCCGATCCAACTCGCCTGTCAATGGAATCTCGCCCACGAACAAATCGACTGTGTGGTTCCCACCCTGATCCAGGAGTCCGGGGATGAGGCCCGGCCGATCGAGGCGAAGCGAGCAGAACTAGCGGGTCTGCCGAAGGAGCAACGTCTGGGCGAGAAGGAGGTGGCGGCGATTCGGGCGATTGGTGAGAACACCGGCTGCATGGCGCTGAAGGGTGCAAGTCCGCTGCATGAGGGCGAGGAGCGCCCCGATCGTTGGGCGATCACCCCCGCCCTGTCTGAGGTCGCGAGGCGTTGGGGGATCGACCCGCTGCGCGATCTCGCGACCGCCTCGAGCAGCTGAGCCCTCGCCACCGCCCGCCCGCTCCCATAGCCTGCCAGCCATGAGGCGGCATTGGTGGACCTTGATCGGCACCTGTGCCGGCCTCTTTTTGCTGATGCTCGACTCGACCGTCGTCGCGCTGGCGCTGCCCAGCATCCGCCGCGACATTGGGGCCACCTCTGCAGGCCTGCAATGGGTGATGAACGCCTACCTGCTGGCTGTCGCCGTGTTCGTCGTAGTCGCAGGTCGGCTGGGTGACATGTTTGGCCGCAAGCGCCTCTTCCTCGCCGGGATGGTGCTTTTCGCGCTGGGATCCCTTCTCTCCGGAGCGGCGGGAAATGAGCTTGTTCTGATTCTGGGCAGGGTGATCCAGGGCATTGGAGCAGCACCGATGCTTCCGCTCTCACTGGCGATCGTATGCAACGCATTCCCGGGTGGTCAGCAGGCGCGTGCTCTGGGCATCTGGGCCGCGATCTCGGCCATCGCCCTGGCGGTCGGCCCCCTCGTCGGCGGGGCGCTGGTCGAACTGGATTGGAGGGTGATCTTTTGGATCAACCTGCCAATTGCCGCCTTGGGGATCCTGATCACTGCCCTTGCCGCCCCCGAGTCCACCGACCCCGAGGCGGGGCGGCGACTCGACCTGAGGGGATTGGTAGCGCTCAGCGCGGGGCTCACCGCGGTTGTCCTCGCCCTAGTCCAGGCTCGCGTCTGGGGTGGGGTGTTCGCCCTTTCCCTCGGCCTCAGCGGAGCCGCCATCCTCTTCGTATTCTGGCGGATCGAGCACCGCGTCTCGGGGCCAATCGTCGATTTCTCCTTATTTCGAAACGCTCCCTACCTTGGCGCGAGTGCCGCGGCCTTTGCCCTGGTCGGCGCCTACTGGTGCGTGATGTTCTTTCAGCCCCAGTACCTGCAGGAGGTACGTGGGCACTCGGCCGTAATCAGCGGTCTGATGATTCTCCCGATCACCTTGCCGATGGTCTTGATCTCGCCATTTTCGGGGCGCCTGATCGCCCGCTTCGGGGCGCGGGGGCTGATGAGCAGCGGAATGCTCTGTGGAGTCGGCGGTCTGGCGGTTCTCACCCAGATCGGTGCGGGCAGCTCTTACGCCTTCCTGCTCTGCGGCTACCTGGCGTTTGGAGTTGCCCTAGGGCTTGTCTACGCGCCAATGTCGACTGCGGCAATGGCCGCGATGCCGGCCGAGAAGGTGGGCGTCGCCTCTGGGGTCTTGGCGATGGACCGTGTGATGGCGGGAGCGGTGGCGCTTGCCGCCGTTGGTGCCGTATTTCACGCGCTGCAGAGCGATGGCAGCTCATTTTCTGAAGCTCTTGGTGCCTCAACCTGGGTCCCGCTCACCCTCTGTGCCGCCGGCGCGGCGCTCAGCTGGGGCTTCGTCCGCGACAGCGAGCCGGTCGGCCCGGACCCAGCGGTTGCCGGTGACCCGCCCGCGATGACACTTCACCACCATCGCCATCACCGTCGCTTTCACCTCTGAACAGCCGACATCGCTCACTTTCGGGCGTTTGAGCTTGACAAACCGCATCCCGACCTTTCCACACGGATTTCACCTGACCGCATTCCAGAGCGGCTTTTGTCATCCTAGAAGTCGATGGATTCTTTGTCAGGGGATGAGCTTCACGAGTTGTCTGAAAGGCAGGATCCAAGGCTCGTCCGGGCACTGGATGTCGTCGCTCCCGGTGGCGCGTTGCGCGAGGGGATCGACAACATCGTCCATTCGCGCACCGGGGGGTTGATCGTGGTCGGGGATCTTGAAGACGTCTCTCACCTGCTCTCGGGGGGAATCCGCCTTGACATCGACTACAGCCCGGCGATGCTCTACCAGGTGGCGAAGATGGACGGGGCGATCGTCCTGAACGCCGAGGCGACCAACATTGCCTGGGCAAACGTCCAGCTGATGCCCGATCCTACGATTCTCTCCTCAGAGACTGGCACTCGTCACCGCACCGCCGAGCGAGTTTCCAAGCAGACCGATGCCCTGGTGATCGCGATCTCCCAACGCCGCGACGTCGTCTCTCTCTATGTCGAGGGGACCAAGTACATCCTCCAAGACATCCCCGCCGTGCTCGCTAAGGCCAACCAGGGGTTGGCAACCCTCGATAAGTACCGCGACCGCCTCGACCAGGTATCCGCCCGCCTCACCGTGCTCGAGTTCGAGGGAGGCGGGGTCCTCTACGACGTGCTTGCCGTGTTGCAGCGGGCCGAGCTGGTCACCAGGATGGCGGTTGAGGTGGAGCGCTACATCGTCGAGCTCGGCACCGAGGGTCGCCTGATCGAGATGCAGTTAGAGGAGACGATGGTCGGTGTCGCCGCCGACAAGACGG
Source organism: uncultured Solirubrobacterales bacterium (assembly GCA_963700105.1). Lineage (GTDB taxonomy): Bacteria > Actinomycetota > Thermoleophilia > Solirubrobacterales > 70-9 > CAVUWL01. The sequence goes on from CAVOWL010000002.1 coordinate 247,624, forward strand.
CGCTGGTTCGCGACTATTCGGTCGAGGATTCCGAGCAGAATCTCGCCGCCGTCCAGCAGTCACTGGCCCGCATGCCCCACCAAGACGTGCTCGACTTCGGTCGGCTTGCTGAGTTGTTGGGCTATGACCGAAAGATGAACACCCTCGACTTCCCGGTCGCGCCGCGCGGTTATCGGGTGCTCGGGCGGATCCCCCGCATTCCCAAGCTTGTCGTCCAGAAGATCATCCACGAACTCGGCGGACTAGAGGAGGTCCTGGCGGCTTCTGACGCCGACCTCGAGGCCGTTGACGGAGTTGGTCCAACCCGGGCCAAGGACATCCGCGAGGGTCTGCGGAGGCTTCAGGAGGTCGACCTTGTCGACAGGTACCTACAGAGTTGACGGCGATTGGCGCCGTCGCAAACCGAAAGGAGCAAGCGATTTCCGAGCTAGATGAGGCGATCGAGGCAGGCTTTGAGGAGGACGTCGTTTACGTCTGTGACTTCGAGGAGGGCGACAAGGTCGTCTACCCCCACCACGGAGCTGGCCTCGTGCTTAAAAAAGAGTCGCGAGAGCTGATGGGTTCTGAGCGTGATTACCTCACGATCAAGATCCTTCATAACGAACTCACCGTGATGGTTCCGTGCGAAAACGCCGGCCTGGCAGGGCTGCGTCGCGTCATCGATGAGGATGAGATCAAAAAAGTGACCGACGTCCTCACCGATGACGTTTCGGAGATGCCAAAAAACTGGAACCGGCGCTTTAAGTACAACCGCGAGAAGATCAAGACCGGCGACGTCTTTGAGCTGGCGGAGGTCGTCCGTAACCTTGCGATTCGCGAGATGGAGAAGGGTCTCTCGACCGGGGAGAAGCAGATGTACACGCGGGCGAAGAAGATCCTCGCCTCGGAGTTCATGTACGCGCTTGACAAGGACGAGGAGGGCGCCGAGGAGTACCTTGATGGCCTCTTGGAGGAGCGCTTCGCCCCCACCGCCTAGCAGCGCCGCAGGACCGATCACCGCGGTCATCGCGGCCGCCGGCTCCGGGGAGAGGCTCGGAGCCGGTGGCCCGAAGGCCTTTGTAGAGGTGGCAGGACGGCCGATGATTGAGTGGTCAATCGCTGCCTTCCGCGCTGCGGGGCCAGTCGGCGCGGTTGTGATTGCGCTTCCACCCGGAGACGATCACGGGCTGCATGGTCGAGGCCTCGTCCTTGTCAGCGGCGGTCCGACCCGAATGCAGTCAGTCAGAAACGCCCTAGCGGAGGTGCGGACTGATCTCGTCGCCGTCCATGACGCAGCAAGACCGCTGCTCAATAGCTCACTGATTTTGGAACTGCTTGCCGCCCTTCAGGCCGACCCCCAAGCCGCGGGCGTGATCGCTGCAACGCCGGTATCCGACACGATCAAGCGGGCGAGGGCGGATGGTTTAAGCAATCGAAGTTCAGGGTCCAAGCCCGCGGATTCCGGAGCGGATCTGATCGTCGACTCGACCTTAGATCGCAACGGCCTCTGGGCCGCGCAGACGCCGCAGATGTTTCGAGCCAAAGGGCTCCGTGAAGCATTTTCGGCTGGAGTTTCGGGGGGAAACGAGCTCACCGATGAGGCGATGCTTCTCGAGGCCAGCGGTGCTCGCGTTCTGATACATCCCTCTCCGCGCTCGAACCTCAAGGTGACGACGCCGTTTGACCTACGGGTGGCTGAGGCGCTGCTCCTCGATCGCGCCTCGGACTAGCTCAGTTGCGCAGCAATACCCAGATCAACATTGCGGCGAAGCAGACCTGCCCGACTCCCAAGGCTGTGCCAAGGTTGATCGCGCCGAGCAACTCGGCGATGATGGCCCCGCCAGCGAAGGCGAGCAGCAGGAGAAGTAGCTGGCGCCCATGGGGCATCTGACTCCAGTCTAGGCGGGCCGCTAGCGTGATGGCGGTGCTCACCGACTATCACCTTCATTTGCGCCCCGATGCGGAGGGCACCCCGGCGCATCGCTATTTCACCGCTGCCAACGTCGAGCGCTATCTTGCCGCGGCGGCCGCGGCGGGAGTTGATGAGATTGGTGTATCTGAGCACGTGTACCGCTTTACCGAGGCCCTGACCCTGTGGCGCCACCCATTCTGGGAAAGCAGCGCCCGCGACGACCTCGACGCCTACTGTGATTTCGTCCGCACGACTCCGCTGAGACTCGGACTGGAGTGTGACTTTATCCCTGGGGCCGAGGATCGAACTGCCGCCCTGCTCGAGGGCCGCGACTTCGACTACGTGATCGGCTCGGTCCACTTTGTCGGCGATAGCGCGGTCGATCACGACGGGTGGGACGTTTGGAAGGAAGGTGGGAGTCCAGACCAGATCTGGGGTCGCTATTTCGACGCGCTCGCAGGGTGCGCGAGGTCCGGTCTTTTCGACATTCTCGCCCATCCCGACCTGGTCAAGGTCTGGGGTCGCTCTCGAGCGCTGCCCGAGCGCGACCCCCGCCACTTCTATGAGCCGGCGGTCGAGGCGATCGCGGAGTCCGGGATAGCCGTTGAGGTTTCGACTGCGGGACTGCGAAAGCCCGTTGCAGAGATATATCCATCCGCTGAGTTCGCGGCGATGTGCGTGGAGGCGGGGGCCGTGTTCGCCCTCTCCTCCGATGCCCATCTACCCGATCAGGTCGGCTTTGGCTATCAACAGGCGATCGAGTTTTGCGAGCAGGTCGGCATCGGTGAGATTTGCGCATTCGATCGTCGCACCCGGCGAATGGAACCCCTTGGTACATCGATGCGGGAGGATTGATTCGTGGCAGCGAGCAAAGAGGCACCCATGCCTGTGGCGGTTGGCCCGTCGTTGGGACAGCGATGAGCCCGGTCGGGATCGGCTTTGACAGTCATCGCTTCGTCGAGGGGCGACCCTTGGTGCTCGGCGGCGTCGAGATCGAACACGATCGCGGTCTCGCCGGCCATTCCGACGCCGACGTCCTCGCCCACGCAGTGATCGATGCCCTGCTCGGGGCCGCCGGCTCGGGTGATATCGGGACACTCTTCCCCGACGAGGAGGAGATTTGGCGCGGCGCCGACTCTATTGATCTGCTGCGGACCGTGGTTGGGACCCTCGCCGGCCGCATCATCAACATCGATGCAACCATTGTCTGTGAGCAACCGCGGCTGGCCTCCTATCGAGCTGAGATCGAGCGGATCCTCGGCGCCGTCACCTCAGCTCGAGTCACGGTCAAGGCGACGAGCAATGAGGGTATGGGTTGGGTTGGGCGTGGCGAGGGAATCGCCTGCCTGGCAGTAGCTTCGGTCGAGGCCGACTAGGCAATAGGCTTCCGGCTCCGATGGCGAATCTCAGCTCGATCGTCTCTAGTGCGCGGGAGTCGCTATCCGACGCTGCCTTTGAGGCAAGGATCCTGCATGAGGCGGGAATCCTCACCCCCATGCGCCCCAGCAAGGCGACGAAGATTGGATTTACCTTCCTGCGCTGGGGAGCCTCGCCGGCCACCGGCGTCGCCACCGCGGCAATCCATCACCCCCACGAGATTGCGCTGATCGATGAGCGGGGGTCGCTTAGCTGGGAGCGGGTTCACCGACGCAGCAATGCGCTCGCCCACGCGTTCGCCGAGATGGGGATCGGCTTCGGGGACGGGATCGGGATCATGTGCCGCAACCACCGCGGCTTCGTCGAGGCCACCCTTGCCGCGGCCAAGCTCGGTGCCAGCGCCCTATACCTCAACACGATGTTCGCCGGTCCACAGCTGGTCGAAGTCACCAAGCGCGAGCGCCCAAAGATCCTAGTTTATGACGAAGAGTTCACCGGTTTGCTCGAGGGCGTAGAGCCCGGTATTGTGCGGATTATCGCCTGGTCTGACGCCGATGCTCCGGCCGAGCGGACCCTTGAGCACCTGATCGCAATCGGCGGGGATTCAGACCTCAAACCGCCGCCGGATAAACCCCGCTTTGTGATCCTCACCTCGGGAACTACCGGAACGCCCAAGGGCGCCCAGCGCTCAAGCCCCGACGGTCTGCTTGCGATGGCCGCGCTGATTGAGAAGATTCCGTTTCGAGCCCGCGAGACAATGATGATCGCGGCTCCGCTTTTTCACTCCTGGGGTTTCTTTCATTTTGTGATTAGCTTGCCGACCGCCTCGACCATGGTCCTGCGCCGTCGCTTTGACCCCGAGGACACCCTCCGTGGCGTTGAGGAAAGTCGTGCGCAGGTCCTGGCCGCAGTTCCGGTGATGATCCAGCGGATATTGCAGCTTCCCGCCGAGACGCTGAGCCGTTATGACCTCTCCTCGCTGCGGATCACCTCTTTGTCGGGTTCAGCCCTTCCCGGAGAGCTCGCGATCGAGTGGATGGATCGCTTTGGCGACAGCGTTTACAACCTCTACGGTTCGACCGAGGTTGCCTATGCGACCGTGGCAACGCCCGAAGACCTCCGTGCGGCTCCCGGTACGGCCGGTCGCCCACCCCGTGGCACCGCGGTCAGGCTTTACGACGATGACGGACGCGAGGTACCCGCTGGCGAGGTGGGCCGCATCTTTGTCGGTAATGAGATGTCGTTTGAGGGATACACCGGGGGTGGCGGCAAGGAGGCGATCGATGGCCTCCTCTCAAGCGGTGACGTCGGCCATATCGATGCGGCGGGGAGGCTCTTCATCGACGGTCGTGACGATGAGATGATTGTCTCCGGCGGCGAGAACGTCTTCCCCCGCGAGGTCGAGGATCTGCTCGCCGACCACGATGCGGTGGTGGAGGCAGCGGTAATTGGGGTACCCGATGAGGAGTTTGGCCAACGGCTCAAGGCCTTCGTCGTGATCGCGTCGGGTGCCGAGGTCTCCGAGGTGGATTTGAGGGATCACGTCAAGGCAAACCTGGCCTCCTATAAGGCTCCGCGCGAGGTTGAGTTCCTGGACGAACTTCCCCGCAACGCGACGGGCAAGATCCTGAAGCGCGAACTGCAGGACCGAAAGGCCCAGAAGTCAGTTTGAGCCGGCGCAAATTGCGCGTTTCTTAACAGAACTGGGGCTGGCGCCACTTCCGATACGCATAGTAGGTTGGCGGGACATGGGTGAACCGGCGGTTGAGCTGAAGGCGGTTGGTGAGGCGAGGGAATCGGTGCGCGACATCGCCGAGCAGGCTCTGGAGTGGGTTCGGGTCAGCGAGGAGCGAGTCGCTTCGGCGGAGGCAAGGACCGAGGCGGTGAGGGTCGAGCTCAAGCAGCGGGCATTGGAGACGCTGCGCAACCTCGGCGAGCAGGGACGCGAGCGCATCGATTCCGAGCGCTCCAAAAGGCGAGAGGCCGAAGCCCGCATGGCGCGCGCTGGGGAGGCCAGGGATCGTGCCGAGAGCGCCTTTGAGGAGGCACGGCTTGAGAGCGAGCGCAATCGTGAGGCGCTCGGCGCCGAACTTGCATCGGTCCGCGCGGATGCTGAGAAGTCGTTGGCCGAATCGCAAAAAAAAATGCGGGATGAGGTGGAGCGTCGGATCCGGGAGGCTCGCGAAGAGGTTCAGCTTGAGGCCGACCGCCGGGTCGCCGCCGCCGAGCAACGAGCGGCCGATGCCGAGCTGGCAGCGGCTGAGTCGCGAGAGAGCGCGGTGCGGCTTGAGACCGAAGTCGAGCGCCGCGTCATGGAGGGTACCGAGGAGGTCAGGCGCGAGGCTGAGGAGCGGGTCCGAAAGTTGATCGAAAAAGTTGAGCGCGAGGCTTCAGATCTCGCCCGCGCTCGGGCTGAGGGGCAGCTGCGAGCCGAGTCCGAGCGGATCCGGGTGCAGGCCGAGCGGCGCGAGGAGAGGGCGAGGGAGGCCGCTGAGGAGGAAATCAAAGCGAGCGCAAACAAGGCAAAACGAGAGGCTCTTGCGGCCGCAGAGGAGACGGCGCCAACCTGGGCGCGCAGCGAGACGCCGGCCTCGACCTCGGGATACCGGACCTTCTAGTTTCACGGAGTCGAGTTACGGCTCCCACCTTCTGGCTAGCATCGAGACCATGCACGAGGTGCGGATAAGGGACACCCTGACGGGAGGGCTGCGCGAGCTTGATCGCGCCCGCGAGATCGGAATCTATGCCTGTGGGCCGACCGTCTATAGCCGCATCCATATCGGCAACGCCCGTCCCTTTGTCATCTTCTCTCTTTTTGCCCGCTTTCTGCGCTCGCAGCGCTACCGGGTGCGCCTGGTGATCAACGTCACCGACGTGAACGACAAGATCTACGCGGCGGCGAAGAAGGCCGGGGAGCCCTCTGCTTCCTTTGCGGCCGAGATGACCGCGGCATACTTCGCCGACACCGATTTACTCGGCCTCGGTCGCCCTGACGCCGAGCCTCTGGCGAGTGAGGCAATGGCAGCAATCGTCTCGCTGATAGCTGCCTTGATCCGGTCAGGGCACGCCTATGAGAGCGGGGGGGATGTCTACTTTCGGGTGCGAAGCTTCAGCGCCTACGGCAGGCTCTCAAACCGAGACCCATCCGAGATGGATCAGGGCGAGGATTCCGGTTTGGCCTCACTGAAGGAGGACCCGCTGGACTTCGCGCTTTGGAAGGCACACAAGGCAGGCGAGGACACCAGTTGGGAGTCCCCTTGGGGGCCGGGGCGCCCCGGTTGGCACATCGAGTGCTCAGCGATGGCAGAGTCCGAGCTGGGGCCCTCATTCGCCGTGCACGGGGGTGGCTCTGACCTCCTCTTTCCCCACCATGAGAACGAGATCGCTCAGTCCCAGGCGGCCGGCCGCCCGTTTGCCCAGGTCTGGATGCACAATGGGATGATTGAGGCCGACGCCGCCAAGATGTCGAAGTCGGAGGGCAACATCTTCCAACTTTCTGAGGCGCTCAAGCGCTACGGGCGCGAGCCGGTTCTGGCTTACCTGATCTCCGGTCACTATCGCCAGCCCTTGGCCTTTGGCCCAGAGCAGATGCAGGGGGCAACGATGCGAGTCAAGCGACTGCGCAATTTTTTCCGCGGGCACCCGCTGCGCCTAGACCCCGTTAGCGAAGTAGGGGAGGGCCCCGTCGCAGCGCGATCGGCTGCGTTTATCGCTGCGTTGGCGGAGGATTTCAATACACCGCGGGCGATGGCCGAGGTATTTGAGTTGGTCGCAGAGGCGAACCGAACTGAAATCCCTGGAGCAGCGGTTGCGCTTGCGAAGATGCTCGACCTACTCGGTCTTGGCTCGCTGGCAGAGGAGGAGGGTGGACCCGATCAAGTGGCCGAGGGGCTTCTCGGCGAGCGTCAGCGAGCCCGCTCCGCAGGCGACTTCGTCAAGGCTGATCAGATTCGCGAGCAGCTCGCTCAGCTCGGCTGGGAGGTCCGCGACGGCGCCGATGGAGCACGCCTGGTTCGCGACGATGAGCCCAGCTGAGGCCCAAATCATCTACGGGCGCCGCCCAGTTACCGAGGCAGAGCGAGGTCGACGGCGGGTGCGGCGGATTTGGCGGGCGCCCCAGACGCCGCCAGCCGAGCTCGAGCGCCTCTGCGGCTCAGCCGATCATCAGGGCGTCGTCGCTGAGCTCGATCCCTACCCATATGCCGATCCGCGCGCCGCGCTTCGACAGCCTGGCGCGCTCTTGCTCGCACTCGATCAGATCCAGGACCCGCGGAATCTGGGCGCCATCTGTCGCTCCGCTGAGGGTGCTGGCGCGACCGCAATTGTGATTCCGGACCGACGCTCAGCCGAGGTGACGGCAGCAGCGTGCAAGGCCTCCGCCGGGGCCGTAGAGCAGATCGCCATTGCTCGGGTTCGCAACCTCGCCGATTGGCTGGGAGAAGCAAAGGCTGCGGGGTTTTGGGTCTGGGGAGCGGAGGCGGGGGGCCAGCAGGCGCCCTGGGAGGTCGATCTCCGCGGCTCCTCGGTGCTGGTCTTGGGCGGTGAGGGAAAGGGAATCCGACCGCGAGTGGCGGCCAGTTGCGATGGTTTGATCGCGCTTCCGCTGGCTGGACGGATCGCCTCGCTGAATGTTTCAGCCGCAGCCTCTGCCTTGCTCTTTGAGGCGGTTCGGCAGCGCTCGGCCCTCGATAAGGGGCGGGGCGCTCGCTTCGGCCGAGCTCGATTCTCGTCTCCGTGAGGAGCGATCTTCGGTGCTTGGAAGTTCGTTTTGACCGCCAAGCAAATGCAACGGCGGTTGCACAAACCCAGGTTTGGGGTTGACAGAACTCCGCGTAGACGTAAACTAATGCCCGAATAAAGGGTGAACCTCAGCTTGAGTCTGAGCTATCCCAGTCCATAGGGCGCCTCAGGGGAGGTAAACGGCGCCACGACCCTTCACAAGGAGAAGGATCTGTGGCTCTATCTACGCCTACGCAGGAAATGCGACTTCCTTCCGGACGTCGTTCTGTCGCCGCACGCCCACAACAAACTAACTCTCAACCTGAGCTTGATGATCACTATCTCGTCGCGCTCGCCAAGGAAGGCAAAACCGACGCCTACGATGCGATCGTGCGTCGCTATCGCGGCTTCGTTCGCCTCAAGGCCTCCTCCTATTTTTTGCTCGGAGGCGAGTCCGATGACCTGATTCAGGAGGGCCTTCTGGGCCTCTACAAGGCAATTCGCGATTATCGCACCGATCGCGAGTCGAGCTTTCGCAATTTCGCGGAGCTCTGCATCACCCGCCAGATCATCACCGCGGTGAAGACGGCAACGCGCAACAAGCACACGCCACTAAATCAATACGTCTCCTTCAGTCAGACTCCGGCGGCTGCAGGGGATTCCGAAACGACCCTGGATGAGATTCTGGCCGGCCCGACCGTCTTTGACCCGGTCAACCAGGTAATTGCCGCCGAAGAGTTGGAGAGTCTCGTCTCCTGTCTTTCGGGTGGATCCGGGGTCCTATCGGATCTTGAGAGCCGCGTCCTCTCCTTATATCTCGACGGGCATTCCTATGAGATCGTCGCCGAGCGGATCGAGTGCGACACAAAGACCGTCGACAATGCCCTGCAGCGAGTGAAGCGCAAGGTCGGTGCTCACCTAGCCTCGCGGGAGGTGCCGCTTTAATCAGCGGGAGGCTCAGCTGCTGAGCGCCCCCTTCGGCAGGTCGGCGAGGACGTAGTCCAAGAGCGTGCGACCGTGCTCGGAGGCGACCGCGACATCATCGGCTGCGATGCGGACGCGGTGGAGTGTCTGCATCCTCAGTACGTCGCCGTCGCAGAGGGGGTTGGGGAATATTCCTGCATAGGAGACCCCGAGACGCTCCAGATGATCGGCGACAAGCGCGGTCTCCGGCAACTGCAGCGGCAGGTCGACGTAAATCGCGTCGAGCCCAAGGCGATGAAACAGGTGGTGGCGCCTGACGCCGATTGCCTCGTGCAGGTCGGCTCCGGGAAGATGTACGGTGAGCAGCGCGAGGTTGTGGTCGGGGTCAATATGTGCCTCGAGGATGCTGTGTGGCTTGAGCTGGGCAGCGCCGGAGGGCTCGGCCAGTCTGCCGCGCAGCTGGCAGAGGTCGAGGGTCCGGCCAACGATCTCGCGATGGCGCGGGGGCGCATAGACGAACCGCTCCTGACCATCATTCAGCTTGCTGTAGAAAAGCGCCGCGGAGCAACGCCTTTGGCCCGGCTCGGTGGCGGCGTCGTTTGAGACGCTCGCTGGAATCCAACCAAGCAGAAAACCCGTCTCATGGGCACCCAGCTCGAGGTTGGCGCGCTGGCTGTAGGGATGGGCGGCTGTCGCCTCGCTGTACATGCCAGCCATGCCTTTCGATCTGGCTGACTCCATGAGGTGGCGCTTGGTCTGCGTGAAGATGTGCATCCCGCGAGCGAGGGGCATCGTTACAGCTTGGCCTGAGTGACCGACGGAGTCGGTAGGGCTTGTCAGGGCCATTCCCTCGTGGCAAAGAAACTCTCCGCCCCCGGATTCGGCAATGCAGGAAACGTAGGTGCCGGCGGCGAGTCTCGCCGAAACAGCTCCTGAGTCATAGACCCATCGGACGTCATAAGTGTCTCCGTAGGCGGCTTCGATCGCCTCGCTTAGCAACGATCCCTCATGGGGTCCGAGAAAGCGAAAGGTTGGATCGATGCTGTCCATGTGGTCGGCAGCCGTTCAGCCAGCTCAGCAGAGAGTGTCTATTTGTAATTGTCGGGGTCGGAGATGTGCCTTTCAGCTCTCCAGAGCCGAAAAGTCAGTTTGAGCCTTGGGAAACTCGGTTCACGCACGATTCAGCCATGCTCGGGCACGCGATGATCACCAGTCAATCAATCGGAGGTTACCGCTCGAGCTGGGCTCCCTCATTCCGACAGTCCCGGTCTGCGCTGGGCAAGCGTATTTTTGCCCGATTCGAGTCCGGAAGCTGTGGTGCAGAGCCCAGGTGTGCCGACATGTTGTGTGGCGCTTGATTGGCGAGTCAGCAGTGGGATGTAATCGCGTTGAGCGCTGTTCGTTTTGTCCTTGGAGATCCAAATCCGGGAGCTTGATCCATATGGGACCTGGTCCGGAGAGTCAGCCCTGCTTTTTGGACAGGGGATCATTGGGGCTGAAATCCAGCACCCTGACCGCCCCGGCGCTGGATCTCCTGACCCGACCCCGAATCAGCCCGCAGATCCTGTCTGAGAGGTGATCCGTATGCGCCATGTTTCCGGACTCCCCAGAGTCGCCCGGGGGCGCTTTGAGCTAATGCGAAGAAGACCTTGGACTCACGTCAACAATTCCCATGTTTGGTCGTCCGAGATCGGCCCCGGCCGACTTTCGGCCTCGAAGGGAATCTCAGCAAATTAGTTTCCTCGCAGACTGGCGTAACTCCGGCAGGGGAATCCAAGCCCTCCGTTTGCCGACGCCGTTGCGGAGAACCAATCGGCGCAGCCGCTTGGAGATCAATGCAATTGAATATCCAGTCCTGCGAGGGGTTGCGCGTTTCGGACCGGGAAGAACTGAAATTCGCCACGCGCTAAGGGGCTGAAGCGGCAAGAGGGGATAGTGCTCTGGGAGAGTTCGGAGTAGGAGGTATGCATGGCTGCGCCCTCAACCGAATCGAATGCATTTGAGGAATTGAGCATCGATGCCCAGATGAAGCGCCAAATTACGTATGAACAAACCGCGTAAATATGGAAGCTAACCGGCATCCCCAGCTCTGCATAGGTAGGCTACCCCATGACAAAGCGGGAAAGGTCACGTCCGATCTAGTCATCCCCAGCTCCCAATGAGAGGAATAGCCATGCGTGACAGAATTCAGGAAGCCCAAGCAAAGATAAAAGAGGCAATCAATGAGATCGATCAGGAGCGCGCCCAACTTCAGGGTGCACTTGAGAGCCTCGGCGGGGTCTCAACCGCCGCCACGGGCGCTGCTCCAGTCCCAGCCCGCCGCAAACGCAGCCGCAAAAGGTCTCGCAAAGGCAAACGTGCCGCCAAAGGGCAGCGCGCGGAGCAATTCCTAGCTGCCGTCGCTGAGAAGCCAGGAACCACGATCACCGAAATCGCCAAGAAGATGGGTGTGGAGCGGACCTCACTGTATCCCGTAGCCAAAAAGCTTCAGGCCGATAAACGGATCTCAAAGAAAGGCAGTGGCTTCGCGACAAGGTCCTAGGGCGCAGGGTCAGCTGGATCCGACCATTTAAGGACGGCTCGGCCGGCAGTTAGATGACTCTGCGGCAAGGGTCGCCACGCCGATAGGCGTGGCGACCCTAACTGCGATGGCACCCGCTGCAGCTATAAGACTCAGACGGACCGAAGGGTGCGACACCGCCCCATGAACAGCGGTCAGCCGATCGAAGCCGAACCCGGTTCGGCCGCCTCGAAGCCCTCTCTCGAATCACTGCTCGATACGAGGCCCCTTCCCTCTGCAGTCCCGCTATCCGGAGTAAGTGTGCTGATCGACCGCGGAGTCACCGATGGCGAACTTCACCTCGAAAGGCCCGCTCGCTATCTCTGACCTGTCAGTTGTGGATTCGGACTGGGCCAGGATTCGGCTTCCTCGGCTGAGGTATTTCGGCTTCACTACAGCTCTTACACAGCTCCGAGGCGACTGTCGCCAGCAGTTCCTTGATCCCGGCGACCTCTTCCTTGGCGACGATGAATACGTCATTGCGGACCTGGAGATAACCGACTGTGCCGCCTTCGTTATTGATGATGAAGTAGGCACGTGTGCCGACCCCGTGTAGCTGGTAGCGCGAGCTTTCCGGTGTTGACGGAAAGGCGGAGAGTAGGTTGTGGCGTCTGCCGCGGGTTTCGAACTCCCCGCGCGGCTCCACGCCCAGCTCATCGGCGCCTACGTTCTTATCCGGCGTGGGATCCGATTCGGTTGGTTCGGGAGGGTTGAACTGACAGCTGGTGAAAAAGCCCGAGGAGCCTGAGCGGCCCGCTTCCACCGAGCCAAACACCCCACCCCCCACGGTGCTTTCGCTGACGGTCCCCGGAAAGTCGGCATTCGTGAGAAGCCCCTGACAGCCGACGTTGGGAAGCATCTTCAAACCGGGCGCGGGCTTGGACCCAGCGTTCGCGCTCGGCACGCAGAGCGATAGACAACCTAGGGTCAAGACCGAAACGCAAAGCACCATATGCCTGTTATGGATCACCGCTGCTCCTCCGAGCGTCGCTCTGTAGAGGGCGACGATAGCTCAGACGGTCGCCCGCCATAGGGGCTGGCTCGAGTTCATTTGATCGCAGCGGCGGACAGATCCGATCAGAATCACTGGGGGCCAACTGACCTAAGCCAACGTAATGTCAACGATCGCACTGTTCGTAATGGGTGGCGGGGAGCGGCCTTCGTCGTTTCAGAGTCCGCCAAGAGCTCTGCCGGCACCAAGCATGGAACAGGGCAAGCAGGGTGAACGCTTTGACAAGGGGATCGGAGCTTGAAGGGCGAACAGGGTCTGGATGGACACAGGTGCTCCGGGGAAAAGGGTGAGCGGAGCCACCGAAGTCGTCAGTCGCTTTGGACCCAAGCGGCCCCTGAGTCCAGCACGGCGTCTCCATCCGCCACTGTGGAACCCGAGAGCCCAGTGATTGCGGGCGAATATGGCTCGCGGGTCCGGGAACCTCAAGCTTGCCGCTTGAACAACATCGTCCATCGGTCAAATTCTTGTCAAACCAACAATATGTAAGTCCCCCCGACCAGCGGCGCAAAGCCCGCTCGGGGTCTTCTTCTTCCCGCCCTGTACTTGGAGGACAGGTGGGTGGCTTGCGGAGATTGCCAAAACACGGGCTCGGAATTCACCTTTCACTCAGGTCATTTGCGCGATCCTCTGAGTGGGCCGAAACCGGCTGCGCGGGGCGGCCTGGACAAAATGCACTGCGCATAGGCTCCTTCCCTGTATATCGTTAGCATGGATAAGAGGCTGGGTGCATGGGTGATCGCGCATGTGGCGGGGCCATATGGGTCCATCGACGGCGCCCGTCTGATGCGACCGGTCGCGGGGCCGGGGCCTACGGGGTGAGGCGAAACGGCGGGTAGCGATCGGTCACCAGCACGTGAGCGTATGCGATCACCCGGTTGGTCCAGCGACCGACGCCGACGAGGAAGTCGAACATGCCGCGCGGGAAGCGACCGGTGAACAGGATCAGGAACCAAGCGGCGATCACGACAAAGAAGGCCGCAATGTAGAGGAAAAACAGCACGACATAGTGGGGAATGACGAGTAGCCACTTGACCAGCGGCAGCCAGCGGTTGAGGTCGCCCTGTGCGTCGGGATAGGGAAACTCGAGATGCACCGCTTGATGCTCGTCCGTGGATGGATAGCGATCCTCCATTAGTGCGAAATAGACACCGACCCGAGCGGAAAACCGCATTAGCTCGAGGTTCCAATCAAACCACCAGCGCGGGTACTTCTGCCTGAACACGATCAATAGCAGCGTAGGCAACACGACCAGACCGGCAGCGCCGATCGCCCCCGTGGCCCTTCCGCCACCGTAGGCGTAGCCTCCGCCCTCGATGAGGGCAAGCACGATCGCGATCGGCATGACCATGAATAGACGAAAGAAAGTAGTCAGGCGGTTGAGGGGCCGGTCCGGGTAATCGACCGCGTACTGGACGGGATACGGCGCTTCGGGGTCTATGAGATACCTTTCTGTGGAGTGTACGGCGTACACTCGTTTGTGGAACTATAGGTGTACGATGTACACTTGTCAAGGTCTATGACAAAAGAAAAGGTTGCGACCCGGAAACCGCTGAGCGGCGCTCGCGTGCTGCAGGTCGCTGTCGCCCTCGCCGACGAGACCGGACTTGAAGGGTTCAGCATGCGAGGGCTCGCACAGGAGCTCGGGGTCGTGCCGATGGCGCTTTACAAGCATGTCGCGAACCGGGATGAGCTCCTCGACGGTATGGTCGACATCGTCTTCAGCGAGATCGAGCTACCCCCAGGGGGCCTCGACTGGCGGTCCGCCATGCGGCGCCGCGCGAATTCAGCGCGCGAAGCGCTGAAGCGCCACGGCTGGGCGATTGGGATGTTGGAGTCGCGAAAGCCGGGGCCGGCGAACCTGCGCAACCACAACGCGGTGATGGGTTGCCTGCGGAAGGCGGGCTTCTCATTCGAGATGGCGGTCCACGCATATTCGGTACAGGACGCCTACATCTATGGGTTTGCCCTGCAGGAAAAGGACTTAGCGTTCGAGACTCCCCGGAGTGCCGGGGAAGCCGCACAGAGAAGAGCGGAGACGATCGTCGCGCTTGAGAGCTACCCGTATCTCGTCGAGATCGCTACGAGGCTCCCCAAGTCCGGATATGACAGCGCCGGCGAGTTCAAATGGGGGCTCGATCTGATTCTCGACGGGCTCGAGCAGCATCGCCGCGGCGAAGAAATGCCTGGATAAGGGCAGTGATATCGCGACTCTTTCCAGTATCCGACCGAGCGCCTGAATGAGGTGCGCGAGCCTCGACGCTCTCGGCAGGAGCTCCTGTAGCCGCTCTACGCCGTCCCGCTTGCCCTGGCCCCTCTCCGGTCATCACTTTGCTCAAGCTCATCGGCGTCGAGGACGGCCCAGCCAACCCGCTCCACCAGCTGGCCGGAGAAGTGCTCGGACTCGAGGTCAGAGAGGGCGATCCGCTCCCGGTAGACAACCTTGGCCGATGTCTCTTCCTGAGTGTCGGTCACTACGAGGATCTGGGGCATGTCTTCCTCCTTCGTTGGCTGGCCCAGATAGTCTCGCCCTCGAAGCTTGGTGGTTGGTCAAAATTGGGTAAAGATTTTCGGGGCGCCGGCCCGGTGGGAGGGAGACAGGCCAGGCTTGAAGATCGGGATGCTTCCGGCATGGCTTCCTCCCGCCAGCCTTGTCGCCCTTTCTATGAGTTAGCGTGACCAACGGTCCGCCCGCCCGGACCGAAGCGGGGCCTACTCACCCCTCGCTAACCAGATCGCTCGATCGAGCCCCAAGGTGCCGACGGGGCACCACCTCGCTGACGGAGCCCTGCCCACGCCGAAGCCGATGGGGGCTACTTGAAGAGCGCCAGTAACCCGCCTCGATGCTCAGCCCCCGGTCGTCGGTCGAACAAAAGTTGATGACGCTGCTGAACGGCAGCTTTCCCGGTGGGATCGGTGTCGGGTGAGAACGCGATTGAGATCGGAATCTGACCATCGCAAATGTGCTATTACTTAAAATTAAGGACCGTCGGAAGGAGTTGAAATGAAGCGCAGGATGCGACCACGGCAGCTGAAGGCCCTGATCGAGACAGAGCACTACAGGCTTGACCCTTCGCTGGTTGCTGAGG
Organism: uncultured Solirubrobacterales bacterium; assembly: GCA_963700105.1. Lineage (GTDB taxonomy): Bacteria > Actinomycetota > Thermoleophilia > Solirubrobacterales > 70-9 > CAVUWL01. The sequence continues at coordinate 263,193 of CAVOWL010000002.1, forward strand.
CAATGCTGAGGCGGCGAGGGATGCGGACGTTGCTCATGGACACCCGGCCGCGACCCAACCCGAGAGGGACCCCGACCTCTGGTGCTCGCCCGTCAAGGTAAGTGGACAAGTCGCCTGCTGATCAGCCGATCGGACGGCCGCAAAATCTGACGGGCAGCTAACGGGCTCACAAAAGAGGAGTGTCCCTGCTCGAGCCGGATAGTCCTGCGCTGAGAAACGCGAGACCGGAGATTTGACTCATGAAACGCCTCCTGGCGCTCGCCTGCTGCAGCTTGCCGATGCACTCAGACCGGACGGTGCGCCAAGAGTTCCCAGAGCCTGCAGAGCCACCCGCGCTGCGCCCTCGCCGCACATGCCGTGTACGCCTCCGCCTGGTGGTGTCGATGAAGAACACAGATAGAGGCCGCGAAGTGGTGTCCGGTAGGGGTGCAGACCGATGGTCGGCCGAAAGGCCGTCTGACGCAAGGTCGCCGCTCCGGCGTTGATGTCTCCACCCACGTAGTTGGGATTGCGCCACTCGGTCTCGGCGGCGGAGGCGACCGTTCGGAGCATGTCCCGTAGCCCGTAGAACTTGAAACGGCGGTCCCTCCCGCCCCGTCCGCTCCCGTTGGAAGCGTGCGGGGTGTCGAAGTCCACTACGAGGACAGGAGGAACCGCCAATGAGAACCGTAACGAAGGCCGCGGTCGCGGCCAAGGAAGAGAGCTTCGAGAACCTGCCAGAGCAGGTTCGAGAGGCACTAGGAGAGCTCGCTGGGCAGGCCAAGGAGGGACTGCTGGCGCTCAGCGTCGGGGTCGGCCTCAGTGTCCTGGGCGAGCTGATGGAGGCCGAGGTCGATCAGGTGGTCGGCCCGAAGGGCCGTCATAACCCGAAGCGAAGCGCCGTGCGCCACGGCCACGATCAAGGCCCGGTCACGCTCGGCGGCCGCAGGGTCACCGTCAAGCGCCCCCGGGTCCGAAGCGCCGACGGCGCCGAGGAGGTGGAGCTCGCCACCTACGGGCACTTCGCCGACCGCGACCCGCTCACCCAGGTGGTGCTCGAGCAGATGCTCGCCGGCGTCTCCACGCGGCGCTTTGAGCGCACCCGGGAGCCGGTCGGAGAAGAGCTCGAGGCCGCCTCGAGCTCGACCTCGCGCTCGGCGGTCAGCCGCGGCTTCGTCGCCCGCACCCGCGAGAACCTCCAGGAGCTGATGGCTCGCCGTTTGGACGACGTCCGCCTGGCGGCGCTGATGGTCGATGGCCTGGAGATCAAGGGCCGCACCAACGTCGTCGCCCTGGGAATCAGCACCGAGGGCGTCAAGGTAGCGCTGGGGCTCTGGGAGGGATCGACGGAGAACTCGACCGTGGTCAGTGCCCTGCTCAGCGACCTCGTCGATCGCGGCCTTGACACCGAGCAGGGCGTGCTGGTGGTGCTCGACGGCGCCAAGGCGCTCCACAAGGCGGTGCGCGACGTGCTCGGGGTGAGGACGCCGGTGCAGCGCTGCGTTCGTCACAAGGAGCGAAACGTGGTCGAGCACCTGCCCGAGCGCGAGCGCGGGCGGGTGAGAGCGAAGGCTGCGCGAGGCCTGGGCGCTCAGCGACCATGCCCTCGCCCTGGAGCGCCTGGAGGAGCTCGCCACCGAGCTGGAGCGCGTCCACCCCGGCGCCGCCGCCTCACTGCGCGAGGGCATGGCCGAGACGCTCACCGTGACCCGCCTGGGAATCGGGGGCAAGTTGAAGCAGACGCTGGAGTCAAGCAACCCCTGCGAGTCGATGATCGAGTGCGTGAGGCGCAGCTCGCGCAACGTCAAGCGCTGGCGTGACGGGGAGATGGCGCTGCGCTGGACCGCCGCCGGGATGCTCGAGGCCGAGCGCCAGTTCCGACGGGTGATCGGCTACCGCGACCTCGGCAAGCTCGCCGTCGCGGTAGAGCGGGAGGTCAGTGCTCATTCTCTACCCAGCCCAGCTGTCGGGGAGGTGCGCGAGACCGTTACTGTGTGATCGTCAGATTGGGGTCGCCGTCGAAGTTCCACGACAGGCGGGACATGCTCACCGTTCGGGCGAGTACCAGCTTTCGAAAGCCCGGTGCGAAACGCTCAACCTGTGCCTCGATCTGCTCGCCCATGTCCACGTTGGAGCCGGCCGGAACGTGACAATAGGCATCGAAGGTCTGTTTTCCCTGTGGGGCACGGACCGGATCTAGCACGCACGGCTGCACGGCTATACAGAATGGGCGTTTGGGGTGGCGGCCGGAGGCGACGTCTGACTCGCTGCGCGCAATGTCCTCCAATGTGCCGCCGAGGTGGATTGTCGCGGTCGCCCGGCATGCCTCGGCCGCCCAGGGCACTGGCCCGGAAAGCGCCCAGTCGATCTCGCAAATCCCCGGGCCGTAACGGAACTTGCTCAGTGCCCTGCGGTAGCCAGCCGGCAGTCTTTGTCCCGCAAATTCGAGCAACTGGCGGGGAGAGACGTCAAGCAATGTGGCTTTGTTGGGTGGGATTCTCCCCAAGGTCGGTGATCCACCGCCCGGTGTGAACAGACCCCCCCGCGGCGTTGATCTGATCGACCAGCGCCTCTGTGACGCGTGCACTCCCCCCCTCGACAACCGGCCAGCCCACCGCGTGGCCAAGCACGCCGAGCAGCAATCCGAATGCTCCGGTGCCCGGTGCGCTCAACGGTCTCATCGCGTGTGCGCCGAGGCCGGCGAGCAGCGCACGACCGCAGGCGGTGTGAAACTGGCGGGCGAGCACAGTCGTTGGCCAGATCCCGCGCAGTCCGAAGCGGGCCATCGCAAGCGGGTGGGAGGACGGTCTGAGTAGCGGCCCGAGTATCGAGGGCACGATCGCTGCTCGTCTCGGACGACCCGATCGAACAAACGCCGGTAGGCCGCTGCGTCGCTTCCGAGTGACGCTGCCGTGCGCTCAACGGACCTGGTGAGGACGGCAGCTTGTCCTCCATCGAGGGGATGTGCAAAGGCGATTTCGGTCGCTTTTAGCGTGATACCAGGCAACGCGGCCCGTTGGAAAAACGGAGAGGCGGCGAGCAACGGATGCACCGTCGAGCAGACGTCATGGGAGAAGCCTGGCAGCGTCAGCTCCTCGGTCCGACAGCCCCCGCCGGCGCTCTCGGCTCCCTCATTCTCGGCTCCCTCATATATCTGGACGGCGAGTCCGGCGCGGGCCAGCGTCAGCGCGGCGGCCAGGCCATTCGGCCCCGAGCCGACGATCACGGCGTCGGGTCTGCTCCCTCGTCTTTCTATCGAGCTCACAGCTCGATCACTGCGCCCTGCACGACGAAGATCGCTTGTGAATCGGCTCGGGCGGCGCCCCAATCGATCGAGCGCCCCATCGGTACGATCGGGTCGGTGGCGAAAGCGCACCTACGAGCCCGCGCCGAGCAGCCGGCCAAGCTCGACAGCGTACTCGGCGCCGGCGTATTCGAGGCGCCCTTCCGAGGCGAGCTTCAGTCCGACGAGCTGTGCGTCGTGGATAAGGACATCTGCCTCCATCGCAAGCTCGAGCGCATTGACCATTTCCAAGAATCCGCTTTCGGGCGCGCGCCGTCCAACCAACCGAGCCCTTCGCCGGACTATCACTGGCCAAGTCAGAAGACAGCGGCTCGCGGACGATTACCTAGCCCTTCAACGTATGACGCGGTACTTGAGGTGGGTGACTCCTGGGGCCTCGACCGCGCCAAGCTGCTCAAGTTTAAGCCCGTCGAGGTCGTCGAGCAGTCGCTCGCCGCCTCCCAGCAGGAGCGGGACGATCGATAACTCCATTTCGTCGACGAGCCCGGCCCTAAGATACTGGCGGGCGACGCTGGCCCCACCTGCGAGGGAGATGTCCGCGTCCCCGGCGACCTCTCTGGCCTGCTCAAGTGCTGCCTCGACGCCGCTGGTGACAAAGTGGAAGGTCGTACCTCCATCCATCTTCAATTCTTCATGGGGATGGTGGGTGAGGATGAAGACCGGATTGTGGAATGGAGGGTCCTCGCCCCACCAGCCGCGCCATGGACTATTTCCCCAGGACCCTCGCACGGGACCGAACATGTTGCGGCCCATGATCGTCGCGCCGATATTCTCGAACCGTTCCTCGAACACCTGGCTGCTGGCGTTGACCTCGCCTCCCTCCCCGCCGTGGATAGCGCGAAAGGACGCGAGGGGGAAGAGCCAATCATGCAGCTGCATACCCCCGATCCCGATCGGGTTCTCCTCGCTTTGGCTCGGCCCGGCCACATAGCCGTCAACTGAGATCGCGATGTTGAAGCGCAGTTTGGGCATCGGGGCTCCTTGGTTTCGCGGCGCTGCCGCTCTCTCTACTGATCCTTCAGACCGCATGCTCCCTTGAGACTCATTGAGTCTCGATCAGGATATGCCGTGCAGCTAGATTCATGTCGGGGTTCCAATTTATAGCTTCGTCGTTGGTTCGGCGCCCCTTTTTTCTCCGCGCCAATAATGGGGAGTTGTCCAGCTGGGTTCGACTTTAGTGGGCCGGTCGCTGATGTCATCTGTGAGCCGAGTAGCTACGGATTCGTGCATCACAGTGCCCGGGCAATGGGGGAGTCGCTGGAGGTGTCCGTGGGGGATCGGCCGGCCTCGCCCTTGACAACTTCCCTGGATCCACGCTTGTCGCGGCGAGCGCAAGTCAGGTAGGTGATACGGCAGAGCAGAAATCCGACAGCTTTCGCAGCCTGGATTTCCCCCGCGTACCCGACAACCTTGGTGCCTGCGAGGGCTCGGGTGCGGGGCAAACCGGCGTGGTAATAGGCGGCGACGGCGGCACCGATGGAGGCGGTGGCGGTGGTGGCCACCACACAGGTGGAGCTGGCGGTGGTGGCGGTGCGGTCTACCTTCCCAACCCCACCTCGCGCTTGACTTTGGGAACGCTGGCGGCGGGGGGAGGCGGAGGATCGAGCTTCGTGGGGAAGGGCGCGCGCAACGTTTCGATCACCCAAGGGGCGTGGGTCGGCTTCGCCAAATAATTATCACCTGCTGGTGTCTGCTTTCTGGCTTCTGGCTAGCACTCGCTCTGAGTCAGCCGAACAAAGCGTGTTGCGACGGATTATCTGACCAGCGCTGACCACCGCAAATTGGATCGAATTGATGTTGAGCCGGTCGTCAATCGCTTGAAGCGTGGCGCCCGACTCGCACTAAACGGATGCGCTGAACGACGGAATCGGGAGTCTCGCGAACTCGACCTAGCCGGTCCTTCGAAATGCTTCACTGCTGGCGCGTCTTTGGTCCCCTGCCCAATAACCCAGCGCTCGAACTGTGCGAAGTATCTGGGCAGACTGGCGGTTACTTCTCCCGGCAGCTTCGTGGTATTCACGGAGGTCCCTTGCGATTTGCACCTGTCGGCACCAGCAGAACGCCACGGAGAACGGGGCCGCGCAGTGAAGCCCCGTCGTTGGCGCCAGATACACCAGAGGGTGCTTGCGGTGAACAAGGGCGAACGAAAGCAGGCGAAGTCTGCAGTTCGCAACTCAAACTGCCCCGCGGTAAGCGATATCCGCTTTGAGCAGAAGCCATCTGATCGAGAAGACGGAAGAGGAGAAAAGTTCAGCGTTCGCCGAGAATCACGGTGCCATCCTCGGTAAGTTGCAGGTGGCCCCAAGGATGGCTGGCTCGCTCATCGGAGCGCTTGAACCTGTATTCACCGGCCGCAAGGTGCCCGCCATCGAGGAGCGCGTCGAACGCTTCACGCGCGGTCGAAGCCTTGGTGGCTGGCGTTTCGCCAGCATCTTCCCAGTCCTCACCGGCTCGAATTTGGAATCGGTAGCTCGCCATCCCTTTAACCCTAAACTGATCGCGAGGCGGTAACTCGACGAGACGGCGCAGCTAAACGGCGTCTCCTTGGGCAGTCTCCTCCTGCCGCAAATAGTTCGCCCGTGATGCAGCTTGGACAGATCACGCCGAACACCTCGCCAGCTTTGTCTGTCGTCACACCCCAATCCATCGGAGGTGCGCCGCGATTCGCCTCAGGGTTCGGCCGTTGGCAGATCATGCAACGGTGTTCAGCATGTTCATTCATCTAGGAGTCCAATCGGCTAACAATTTGACACCTTGAGGGGGAAGTCGAACAAATGGCTGTCGAGGCCTGTCCCCTCCTGCAAGGTTCAGGACAAACGCCGAACCCCTCGACCCATCTGCCTCAGGTCGGAGCTCTCAGATCTATATGAAGCCGCTCAGGATCCGTCGGAGGATCGCCATAGGCTGCGCCGCTCTCAACCGCTACCAAGGGGAGATCCCATGAGGAAGATTCAACGCAGACTCACGTTCGCAAACGTCGTCTCGTGTATAGCTCTATTCGTTGCTCTCGGCGGAGCCGCTTATGCGGCAGGCAAGCCGGGCAAGAACAGTGTGGGCACCAAGCAGATCAAGAACAGCGCGGTTACGGCTGCCAAGATCAAGAACGGCACTATTACCGGTACGAAGATCAACCTTTCGTCGCTGGGTGCTGTGCCAAGCGCGTCCAATGCCGCAAATGCGGCTAATTCCAGCGCGCTTGGAGGCCAGCCCGCCTCGGCGTTTGCATCAGCCTCGGTGGTCCGCAGCGCGACTGTCGAAGAAAACGGCACGGTCGTGGCGTCCAAAAGTGACGGTATCAGCCAGGCCAACGTCACGCACCCAGCCGCAGGCTTTTACTGCGTTAGCGGCCTAAGCCCAGCGCCGAAGACCGCGGTTGCCACGGCAGGGTTTGGTGCCCGCGGCAACATTGAAGTCTTCGTGGAAACTAACCCCGGCTCAACGGGTGAATGTGGGAGTAAGCAAGTTGGGTTAGCCACCTACGAAGGCGGGGTATCGGCTAATGCGGCATTCGCGCTGATCACCCACTGATCGGATGCGCTCGACTTGCTGGCCGCTCAACTGAGAGTGGGGTAGATCTCCTGAAACGAGTAGGCCTGGATGGCGCCACGGCCGTCCGGGCCTTCTCTAGGCGGCTGTTCTGAGATGGCTTGGATGATCTTCCGGATACTCGGCTGCTTACCGAACTTTGGACGCTCGCTGCGACGAGCCAACACATTGAGACTGGCGATCCGGTGTTCACTAATTAGCACCGGTGGCGGTAGACGCGGGCAAACGTGAGCCGCCGGTTGAAATCGGCGGTCAAGTAGGCAAATATCAAGCCAGAAGAGCTGGAATCGCGCCAATTGGGAGGACCCCTCTATCCCGATGCGCGTTTACGCTAAAGCCGTGAGACGGCGTGATCGACCGCCCGGAGTGCATCTCGCCGCGTTCGATGCCGCATTGGTGGGCGCTGTCGGGCACCAGGCGCGGATACGTTTCTTCCGAACCATTCGAAAGTGAGCTCAACGCAACCCAGGAAACGTCACCATAAAGCCGAAATCTAAGACTGTGCCCGCCTAGCTCAACTGGTAGAGCACCTGATTTGTAATCAGGAGGTTTCCGGTTCGATTCCGGAGGCGGGCTTGAAAGGAATCCTAGTTATAGAGCCAAAAATTGGAGCTTAGGCCGGCTTCCGGCATGCAGATATGTTCCCCAGCGTGTTCCCCGCGCCAGCCAGGGGCCGGATTCCGGGTTGTTCCGGCCTTCGCAGGTGAGCAGGCCGCGAAGGGCACCGGGCATCCCTCCGCCCTGGGCGCGCAGAGCTCCCATTTGTGGCACGCGGAGCGTGCGTTGGGTCGCCCATGCACACCCAGACGGAGAGCACTCACGGGCACCGCGCCAGCCTCGCACCGAGATCCCACGCTGCGATCGGCCTCGGTCTCTATCTACTGACGCTTTCCGGGGAGGCGATGCTCGGAGCCAGCATCCGCTGGCTTCTGTTTTACCTCGGTGCCGCGACTGTGGGGGCGATCGTCCCCCTCGGGCTGAGCGCCGAAGCTGTTGCCTACGTTGCCGCCTTCGCGCCTATCGCCTGGTCGGTGTTGGGCCTCGCCCAGCCCGGCGGTGGCTGGGTGTGGAGGCGGCGACTGGGCGCGCGTCGCCTCAGCGCTGAAGAGGCGATGGCGCTTGACGATGCCCTCGAGATGCTGCGGAGTGCCGCTCCCGCTCTGCAAGAGCCGAGTGGGTGCTACGTCCTCGACGACCCGCTGCCGACCGCGGCTGTTCGGGGAACGACGGTCATCCTCAGCCGTGGCCTGATCGAATCGGACTCCCTCACCGCTGTCCTTGCCCACGAGCTCGGTCACGTCCGAAGCCTCGACGGACGCCTCACCGAGGCGCTCAACCGCCTCGCCCTCTGGGACGACCCCCTCGCCCTACCGCAGGCTGGGAGCGGGGGAGAGGGTCAGGTTGAGCTTGACCCTGAGACTGGTGGTGGCCTGATCTGGGCTTTGTTGCGCTTGACTCTGCGTCTCTCGGGTGGCGTCTTCGTCCAGCGACTGCTCAGCCCGCTCTGGGCCGCCCACTGGCGTGCCGGCGAGTACGCCGCAGACGCCCACGCCGCCTCGCTCGGCCAGGCCGAGGACCTCGCCCGCCACCTCAGCGATCAGGAGCTGGCCTTCGATGCGCCCCAGCCCGGTCTGCTCTTCAACCGAGCTCAACACCCGCCCGTGGCGCTCCGCATCGAGCGCCTGCTTCATAACTTCGAGGCCAGGGGGGTATCGAAATGACCGCCGCGCCCGTCTTGGGGGTGATGCCCCATTCGCGCCAATGCGATCAGAGCGGTCTTTCGATGCCGGACGGACCGCCCCGCTGGCCGGCCGACGCCTCCCGATCCTGGCACGGCTTTGCCGTGCGTTCGCTCGGCGACCGTCCGTCCACCGGGGCGGACACGAGACCAAGGAGGTCCGCCATGGCCGTAAAGAGAGGGCGCCGCAGGTTGAGTGAGGAGGAGCGCGCCGAAAAGCGAGCCGCCGAGCGCGAGCAGATGCAGGCGGCGATCGAGGCGCTCCGCACCAGCGAAGGTTGGAAGCGGTGGCTCAAGGTGCGTCGCCACTTCCACACCTACTCCTTCCACAATCAGTTGCTGATCGCCAGCCAGTGCCCGGAGGCGACTCGCGTCGCGGGTTTTCGCAGCTGGCTCACGATCGGCTACGCGGTCCGCAAGGGGGAGAGGGGGATACGGATTTGGGCGCCCTGCCCGCCCTCCAAGAAACAGCTGGCCGAATGGAAGCGAGCGGGCGCAAACCCGCTGGAGAAGCCGAATACTTATTTCCGCCTCGTTGCCGTTTTCGACCGATCCCAGGTCGATCCCGTGCCCGAGTTCCCCGGCGGGCCGGTCGAGCTGGAGCTACCCAGCGAGCCGATCGACGGTGACGCTCTGGCGCCGCTCTTCCAGCCGCTCACCGCCTTTGGCACCTCGATCGGCTCGCCGATCACCGTCGCCGAGATCCCCGGCCCCGCCGAGGGCTACTACGAGCCGTCGACCAAGAAGATTCGAATCCAGCCGGTCTCACGCGCAGTTCTCGCCCAACGCCCAGGTCAGCGTCGGCATCCACGAGCTTGCCCATGCGCTTGTCCGCCACGACCACCAAGACGACGACCCCAAGCTGACCTACGCCGAGGAGGAGGTGATCGCCGAGTCGGTCGCATACACCGTCTGCTCCACCGTTGGCCTCGATACCGCTGGCAGCTCGATCCCCTACCTGGCGACCTGGGGCGAGGGAGCCGAAGGCGAGCCGATCGAGCGCTACGCCGCGCTGATCGATCGCCTCGCCCGCCGCCTGGAGGACGTCGCGCTTGCAGCGGCCAACTGATGCTCCAGAGCCAAAAACACCCCGCCGATATAATCCCCACCAGAGTCACCGCAGAAGGACGTGCCGAGGAGAGCTTCACCACCGCCGCCCGCAGTTCGAAGGCCGGCACGCCGCGGATTGTCGAGCAACCGCGCCACTCCTACCTGCCGCAATCCAGTTCTTCCGATGGGGCGAAACGATTCCGGTGATGTCGCAATCTCCAGCGATCCGATGGCCGGTTGTCCCCCGCTGTCGAATCTAGGCTCTCTTCCAATGGCGGAGCAAGCTCCCAGGACCCTCGACCAAGCAGATCACGGCTAGCTGCGCAAGCCAGAGCAGGCCAAACCGGAGTCCCACGGCCGAAGCCTATCCGAGCATTGGTTTTTGCCAGTGCTTTGCGACCCGCCCCTCAGAAGTCCGGATTTTGCGTGGATCATGCGTGCTTTGGACATCCGATCGCACGTTCACGCTTCGGTGTTCACCGAAAATTACTCCCTGGCCATACGCCAGAGAACGTGGAACCATGAATAAAGCAAAAGCAACGGACGCCGCCCACGAGATATCGCAGATGATAGCCACCGGCATGCAAGGGACGGGCATCCAAGAAGTTGCTGAGCGCGTCTACGGCGCCGTCATTGACCAAGCGTGCGACTTCATCCCCGACACAGAGCTGGCCGCCGTCATTCGGCACGCACGGCACGGAATGCCGATGCTGATCGCGCTTGACCGAGAACAGCTCTACCTGTTGTGGGTCGGGGAGGTGGACGACGGCATCGATGAGCCTCCGACTACTTGCGAGATGGTGCATGTCGGGCCGGGCGCTGGATCCGTCAAAGTGGAGACCCGCTATCTCGGTCGGACGGACCCGAGTGCACCGCACAGCACGATGTGGCTATTCGCACTCGCTAACGGAATGGATCTTGCCATACGTGGATTCTTCAGCCGCAAACGCGGTCCCGACGAGCGTGAGATCCTCGCGCGCGGACTCGCTCAGAGCCTCGGTTGGAATCGACCAGAGCCGGAGTCAGGCCAGCTCCCGGTGGCAGCATGAGTTCCAGGTCCGAGCCTCAAGTCCAGGTCCGATTCCCCTGTGCACAGTGCGAGGGCACCAAACGGATTGCAGCGATTCCGCCTCCTGGAGCGTCTTTCGCGCCCGGCTCCGAGACGACTTGGTGCCCCGCCTGCAACGCTACTGGCGTGGAAAAAGAGGACTGGATTCCCGTGTCCGAGTTCCGCGCGCAGTTTCTCGACTGTGGCTGAGGCAGGGTAGCGTCGGTGGAGCCAGCCTTTTGCGCGTCACTAGCCTCCAGATCAGCAATTTTCGCTCGTTTATTGAGACCCAGTCAATCCCGCTGGGCTCAATCAGCGTTTTCATCGGACCAAACAACGCAGGTAAGTCGTCGATTCTGCGCGCGCTCCATGCGCTCCAAGAATCAGGCCGAACATTGGGTCCTGATGTCCGACTGGGAAGTGACAACAGCGCCATTTACCTCACGTTAGCTGACATCAAGGGAATCCGTCCCTGGAATACGTACAGCGACCTTCAGGATGCACGACTTCACATCGAAATCAAAGCGAATCGCGCGCTGGAATTGATACTGCTCGGGGACCACGTGGGAGAAGCGGAACCGCATCCCCGTCTACCGCAGCTCCCCGCAAAACAACCAGACAATTTTATCGTTCCGTACCTCTCACAACGCAAGACGACATCATACGCAGAAGATGTCCGGACTGAACACGGGATGGCCGTTGGACGGGACCTTTCTCAACTGACAGCAAAACTTGCTCGGCTTGTAGATCCAGAGTACCCGGCTGCACAACGCTATATTGAAACATGCAGACAAACTCTGGGTTTTGTCGTTACGCCGGTGGTTTCAGAGAACGGTCAGCGTCCGGGACTCGTCCTTGAGAACGGGGAGCCACTGATCTGGAACAGATGGGCGACGGTGTTCCAAATGTAGTAGGCCTTCTCGCCGATCTTGCCCTAGCCAAAGGCAAGATGTTTCTGATCGAGGAGCCAGAACGACCTCCATCCCTCGGCACTTAAAGCGCTGCTCGAACTAGTGGAGGATGGCGCTACTCACAACCAAATTGTCGTATCAACGCATTCAAATATCGTGGCACGACATCTGGGAGCTGCGAAGGACAGTCTTCTGTATTACGTTGAGTTGCGCCTGGCTCCCCGACCTCATGCGGCACGTGTCAACGCCGTAGACTCCACTCCTGAAACTCGCTTGGAGGTCTTGCGGGAACTTGGATATTCGTTCTCCGACTTCGATTTGTGGGACGGTTGGATATTCCTTGTAGGAGTCGTCGTCTGAGCGGATCATTCGCGACTACTTGATCTCGTGGTTTGCACCAAAATTGCCGCGCGTTCGAACCGTGTCGACGCGCGGCAATAGCGAGGTAGAGCCGGTGTTCGACGATTTCTATCGCCTCGTCCGGTTCACTCATCTTGAGGGTGCCTATCCGGACCGCGCGTGGGTATTGATTGACGGCGACGAGACTGGAAAGCAAATTATCGGAGAGGCTGCGCACCGGGTACCCGACTTGGGAGGCGGACCGGTTCGAATGCTTTGGCGAGACCCAATTCGAGTACTACTATCCGAGTGATTTCGTGGAGCAAATCGGTGTCGTCTTGGAGAAAGAGCATCGGGAAGACCGGCGACAAGCAAAGCGGGAGCTGTTCTACGAGGTGCGCGCGTGGCCTCGATGAGGATGAAGAGCGTGGGCGTGTCGCGCTTGCCCGCTCAGCCGCTCCGGTCATTGAGCATCTTCAGCGTATCGAGGCCCAGCTTTTGCAGCTGACCCTTCGAGAGCTGTTCTGGTTCTGTGCAGACCAGGTCGATCAAGCCGCCGTAAATGCATTGCCCAGCGCCTCGGCGACCAGCCGCATCTCCTCCGGCTCCAGCTCAACCCGTCTGGTTCAGCAGCTTCGCCAGCCGCCGCGGATATACGAGCGGGTAGCCGTCGACACTGAGCTTGCGCCACAGCGGCATTCGGCGCCGCCGACGAAGCACAGGCAACCTTGGACGGGCACCGCCGGAGCGTTTGTCTCAACGCCCCGCGCACCGCTTCGATCTGCTTTCTCAGTCCGCCCAGCAGCTTCGTTTTGTCGCGCCCAGCGATTACCAGCTTCGCGTCGCCAAACCACGGCTTGCGGACCTCGATCTTGCCCTCGTAGCGCTTCGCGTCGATCACGTAGACACCCGACGGCGCGACCACCAGGTGGTCGATGTTGCCGTGGCTCCCGGGCATCCGTCGATCGTTCAAGACGATCACCTTGGGACAACGCCGAAACAAGGAGGCGGCGAAGTAACTCCTTACCGGCAGCGCCGGTCGCCCAGGCCTGCTCGTGTTGGGGAGTGCTTTTGAAGCTCCAGCAGCAGACTCCCAACGTGCGGGGCGGCGCCCTCGGTGCCGCTCCCGGCTTCCCTGGGTGCCCGCCGCCGCTCGAACTCACGCCGGGCGCTGGCGCCGGCCGATCCAAGGTCGAGGTCGTGTTCCTCAGCCACTGCCGAGATTATCGGCATGTGAAGGGGCTGCTTGAAGCAGGGGGCATCGAGGCGATACCGAAAAGCGCGCCGAATACGAGCGCCAAACACAGCGGCAGCTTCCGCAATCGGCAACAGCCTCGCGGCGTGAAAATCACGTCCAAGGTCTACTGCCCCGCCATCCGGGCTTTCCCCGATCATCGAACCGATGTTGATGGCAGCTACCAGCGCATGGATGATCCTCGGTGCCTTTGGTGCCGGGATCGGCGGCGCCGGCGCCGCGGTGGGCGGCGTGGCCGCTTGGCGCGCGGCGAGCGCTAGTCGGGCCACTAGCCGGGATGCAATGGAAGGCGCTTGGACTCGCCATAGCGCCGGCCCTTACCGGCGACGCGGGGATTGACCCGCTTCGCGACGGAAGCGACACCGGCCGCTGGCACGCCCGCATCTTCAATATCTCGACCCAGTACGCTGCTACAAAGCTTCACTTCGAAGCCACGTTCGAGGACGGGGTAACCGTCAAGGACGAGTTGGAGCGGCTCGGCCCAGGCGAAACCTGGACCGTGCAGCTGCGGGTGATCGAGATGCCTCCGGGGGGTCCTTCTCTTGAGGAGGCCGGTCGCAACCATTCCTTCGCTACTTCGATCAGCGCGAGATTCTTCGCTATCAGTTGGAGTTCGGTTTCGTCGGCGCCAGACGCCCTGACGGCTCGATTCGTACCTCGGTCATGATGGTGCCGGTCAGCGAGGCGATCAGGATTTGAGATTCGGCGCGGGATTCCTAACGGCTCAAAAGCGGAGTACCGTCTTTACCCCACTGCCCTCACCGACCGCGCGTGCAGCGCTCGCGTCTGTTCCACTGACATCACCGGCTTGCGCCGCCCCAGGCACCAGGCAGGCATCCGCGCCGGCAGAGCCGTGGCGCCGACCGGCCAACTCCGCTCTCGGACGGGCCCCCCCTCGGGTCGCGCGCCGGCCCGTAGATCGTGTAGACGGAGACCAGCACCCCGATCAGTGCCAGCGAGTAGATCACCGCGCCCCGAAGCAGGACCGAGTCGCTGCCGCGGGCGACCACCGCCAAGGAAGCCGCGATCCCAATCAGCCCGGCGTACCAGAAGCCACGCTGGATGAAGCGATCGAGCGGCGGGTTGTCTTTTCGGTCCCGGAAATAACGCCCCTCTACTGCTGCGACCAGCATCAGTACCGGGATGATTTGCGCCACTGTCCCGTAAAAGCCGATCCGCACGTGGACCGGTTCGGTCACCTCGCCTATGCCGATGACGATCAAGGCGCTGCCTACCACAAGCGAGATGCGCTGGTCAACCCACCTGTTGAGGCGCTGTGGCCATCCTGGACTCGACCGCCCATAGGCGGCCCGAGAGGCGCTTCACCCTCGCTGTCACGCCACCGACACTCCTTTTTGCTGGCTTCCCGCCACGTTGGCAAGCTTGGGATTGACCGCCGGACACGTAGCCCCCAGAACCGATTCGCCCGCCGCACTCCAAAAAATACGCAATCCGTCCCGCCGAGCAGGCCCAGCTACTCGCTAGCGTGGGTCGGCGCAGGCACGGATGCCCGGGATTCCGGTTGGCTTGATGCCACGGTGGCGGCCAGGTTTCAAAATA
>CAVOWL010000003.1:0-64982 GCA_963700105.1 uncultured Solirubrobacterales bacterium
CCTGTCACGCCGGAGGTCGCGGGTTCGAGTCCCGTCGCTCCCGTCCACATAAGTCTCGATTCGCGCCGATCATATGGAGAGACAGCAGGGCGCAGAGCGGGGTCGCCAGGCGGGCGGGTGATTGGGGTGCTGCCCGACCGTCGCGCACCCATCTCCTATTCGCGCGACCGCCACCGCGCCGCTTTCGCACCTCAAGGCAGGAAAGTTTTTATTCGTCGACCTCGACTTCGCCAAGGTCCTCAAGGGTCGCAACCAGTAGGTCGTTGTCCGTCACTCTTCCCCCAGCTTTTACCCATCCTGCGTGGCTGGAGTCTGCTTTCCCCGGTTCAGATTGGCCGATTTTGTGGCCAGCGCTTAAGTAGATCGATGTTCCCATTTTTGGCTCTACAGAGCGAAAAAAATGCCAAAGACAGCTTGACTTTCGAACTGACCGGTGCTTCGATAGGACCGTTCGCCCAGGGAGGGCGTTACAGACAAGAGACTTGAAGATGGGTCTCGCAACTCTGAGGCGCAGCGGTCTGAGAGCAGCGGGTCCGAGAAGGAGGAGAGAGATACATGCAGGTGGAGGCGCCCGCAAGGACCCAAGGGATACCCCTTGGGTCGCCATGCTCGGGTGCCCCAGCCAGACGACCCGCCTGTCATTCAGTTTCTCGACCGGCACCCGCCCGCATTACCAGGACAACTCTGTCCGCCTCGCGGCGCGCTGTTAGCCACAGAGGAGCCGCCTGTCTCGGCCGGGCCGAGATGATGGCTGCCACCGCCTCTTGTGCCATTGAGTCGACCGCGACTGCAGTTCGCAGACATTCGAAGCCCATGGGGGACACCGCCCTCACTTCGGACCCCCCCGGGTCCTTTTGCTGCAACCGCCTTACGCTTCCGACCCGCATCACGGGCGAACGCCAGCGGCTCGTTCCCCACTGCGCTGCGCTCGGGTTGTCCGGAACTTCGGACAGATGGACGTGTTGTATGGAGGAGTGCGGGGAAGACAGCGACGCGATCAGCCCGCCTACTCCATCCGTCGCTCTGAGACCCGGAGTTCCCGCATGAAACGCCCCCTCCCACAAACCAGGCTTGCTCTTCCTTCATTCTTGGCTCTCGTTGCCCTTGCCCTAGCCGCCGCTCCCGCCCAGGCCGCTTATGTTCACCAGTCGGTCAAATCCTTTGCCCTTCCGGGTGTGACATACGGCTCCGGTCCAAGCGGAGTGGCGATCAACCAGAGCACCGGAGAGGTCTACGTCTCCGCTCCATACAACGGGATCGTCGACGCGCTTGAAGCCTCCGGCGCCCCCGATCCCGTTCACCCTGAGCTGACCGAAGCAAACGGCACCACCCCGTATCCCTTCCTCGCCCCTTTTGGAGGGGCTCTCGCCGTCGATAATTCCGGTGGGCCTCATGAGGGCGACGTATACGCAGTTGAACAAAACGGGACGGTCCTCCAGTTCGGTCCGTCTGGCGCCCGTACAGCCCAAGCTCCCATCTCGGCCACCGACGTGCCCACGGAAGGAGCTTTACAAGCCGGCAAACTGCCCCCCGTCGTAAACAACGGAGGATTTAGTGCGAATGGGCTGGCCGTTGCCTCCAACGGCGACCTCTACGTAGCCGACGCCTCCAACAACGTTGTTGACGTATTCGAACCTGACGGCGCCTTCGTATTCCAGCTCGGCAGGGCTCATCTATCTGGTCCCGGCCAAATTGCCCTCGATCCGTCCAACAATGTCTACGTCGCTGAGGGTCCCGGAGTTGTCGAGCTCGAACAGATCAAACCCGAAATCGGCTTTACCGAAGGCTACAAGGTCTCCTCTATGGGCGCCTTCGGTGCCGACGGTGTTGCTGTCGATACCGAAGGAAACGTCTTTGCCGACGAGGTCCCGAGCTATTACGGCATATTTATCGCCGAGTTCCATGCCTCGGTTGGGATCGAAAACTTTGGCTTCGGGATTATCGAGGATGGCGCCAACGTCGCTGTCAATGACACCACCGGCAGTGTCTACGTCGCTGATTTTCCCGCGGAGGAGGTGCGTGTATTCGAACGGACCGAAGCCCCCAAGCCTCCCACGATCGTCGCACCCACGATTAGCGCCACGTCTTCCGCCGCTCTGGCTCCGACCAAAACCGCATTGAATGCTGAAATCAATCCTGGCTTCGGCGCCACCGTCTACCGATTCCAATACGGGACCACAAGCTCATACGGATCCAGCACCCCGATCAGCGAATCGATCGGCTCCGATGACACTGACCACCCCGTGGTCTCCGACATCTCGGGCCTCAGCCCCGCCACCACATATCATTACCGTGCCGTCGCGATCAACTTCGCCGGTACCACCCATGGACCGGATGAGACCTTCACTACTCCGAACCTGCCTGAAGTCAGCGGCGCCAGCGCCTCCGCTGTTACCCCCAACAGCGTAACGCTACGGGCTGAAGTCAATCCGGAGTTCGCGGCCACCACCTACCAATTCCAATACGGAACCAGTGCAACCTATGGATCGAGCACCCCAGAGAGCTCCTCGGTCGGAGCTGACCACGTCGCTCACACCGTCAGCACAACCATTTCGGGACTCACCCCAGCTCAGACCTACCACTTCCGGATTGTCGCGACCAACTCATTTGGCACCACCGACGGACTTGACCAGACCTTTACCACCGCAGCCGCCACACCTTCCCCGATCGTTTCGCCGAAGCCATGCCGGAAAAACTATGTCAAAAGGCACGGCAAATGCATAAAGAAACCGCATCTGAAGGCCAAGCATCTCGGCCGCGGGGGTAAACGGTGAGCACCTTCACTCACAGAAACTCTTTGGGGTCAACCATCGTGGCCGCGGGCCTCCGCAACTCCCGCCGGTGCGGGATGAGCCGCAGGGCTCTGATCACCGCCGCCAGTCTGGCAGCGGTCTTTGCGAGCACCCTGCTGTTCTCGACGGGTTCCGCCCTTGCCTACAGTCCGCGCACGTTTGAAGCAAAGCTCCCAGTGGGACCGGCCCCGGCTGAACAGATCGCGATTGACTCGGCAAATCGGATATGGGCCACCGAAAGCATTGGGGGCGGTTTCAGGCTCTTCGAGTTCAACGCGCTAAACGAAAGGCTACCCAACACGATCGAAACCGGTGGACGCCTTGAAGGTTCAATGGCTATTGATCATTCACACAACAACTACCTCTACTTTCCCGACAGCTTCGACCAGCAGATCCGCGTATACAACACTTCAGGTGTCGAACTGCCAGAAAAAACAATAAGCAAAGAAGGTCGCCTCGCAATCGCATTTGACAATTCGTCCGAATCAACATCAGGTCACCTCTTCGTAACACGATCGCCGCACGAAGGGGAAGGTGAATTCAATGGAGTTGAACTATTTAGCGAAACCGGCAAACCAATTAACTTTTCTCGCACCGAAGAATCGAACCCTCCGGCCTATCTCAGCGGAAATAGACTGACCGGCACGCCTGCAGGCAGTTTTCCGTCCGGCTTCCGTGTCCCTTACCCAAGCGCGCTAGCCGTCGGACCGGACGGCGAACTTTTCATTGTCAGTAGCCAGCACGCAATCGACGAGTATAAATCCAGCGGTGAATTCCTGCGCGAAATCACTGGCGCTGGTGCACCAGGAGAATTCGCCCCAGGCTCAATCGCCGTGGATCCGACATCCGGTGATCTCCTCGCGGTCGATGAACACGCAGTCGAGGAGTATTCTTCCTCCGGTGTCTACTTAGGTGAGATCAACGGTACGGAGGTACCCGGCGCCTTCGAACCGGCAGGCATCGCCGTTAACTCCCAGGGCTTCCTATACGTCGTCAATGGCACGTCCGTCGACATTTTTAGTCCCACGGTCGTCCTCCCCAAGGTCACCTACCCTGGGGTCTCAGAAGGAACCCAAACCTCCGCCACCTTGAACGCCGAAGTCAATCCAGATAACGGCGGCGAAATCACGAGCTGCGAATTTGAATATGTCGAAGAATCTGCTTACCACCCCGAAGCTGCCAAACCGTTTGCAGAAGCACACAAGACTCCCTGCTCCCAGCAGCTTCCCATTTCCGGTACATCGCCAGCCGCGGTAAGCGCCAATATCTCAAATATTGCCCCAGGGGTCACCTATTACTATCGCCTTGTGGTAGGCAACAAAAGCGGCACCACTGAAGCACTGCCCCGGACTTTCGATCTTCGCGCTCCCTCGATTAGCGGCGTTTCGGCTGGGAATCTCACCGAAACGACTGCTGAGCTCACCGCCAACATTAACCCCGAAGGCGCCGACACGACCTACCATTTCGAATACGGGCCGACCACCAGCTACGGAAGCAGCGCGCCGGTTCCCGCCGCAGATATCGGGTCCTTCGATTCCTTACAGTCCGTTAGTGTCCACCTCACGAATCTAGAAAAGGGTGCTGTCTATCATTTCCGGCTTGTTGCCGAAAACGCGATCGGCACCACTACCGGCGAAGATCAGACCTTTAACTTCTTTCCGCCGAGCTGCCCGAATGCCACCCTTCGTCAACAGTCAGGTACCGCATTTTTGCCAGACTGTCGCGCCTATGAGCTAGTTTCTCCCGGCGACGCCGGTGGCACCGTACTTTTTCCTGAGGGTCCGCAATCTCCGTTGGCCACCCAGCCTTCGCGCTTTGCTTTCGGCGGCATCCTCGGCGAAATCCCCGAAGCCGGTGGTGAACCTCCCTCTGAGCGCGGCGACCTCTACATTGCCACGCGGAGCGATACCGGCTGGACTTCCCGATACATAGGTCCTCCGGCCACCCAGACGCTGATCGCGGACGGACCGCCGAATGAAGATGGCTACATCCAAGATGTGCCCTCAGGCGTGCTCACCGATTCCAAAATGAGCCAATTTTTAGACTGGGATGACCCCTATAACGGAATCGCCACCAACTCTGAACCTCCTATTTCCTATGCCCCATATCTTCGGGACTCAGAAGGAAACTTCCTCGGGCGCCTTCCGACGAACCTCGGAACAGTTCCTGGGGGAGCGCAAGCTGGGGAACTTCTGACCGGCGGAGTCAAAGCGTCGCCCGAATTCAACCATTACTTCTTCTCGTCGACTGCGGAGCTCTCATTCGCACCCGGAGCCCTGACCCACGAACCTGGTTCAGCATACGATGACAATCTGGAAGAAAATACGGTGACGCTGATCTCCAAGCTTGCCAATGGTGGCGCCATAGAAGAAGGAGGCGGGGAATTCATCACATTCCCAGGAGTGTCTGCCGATGGCTCTCACATTCTCATGTCGACGGGGTATTCGTGCACCTACGGCTGTAATCCCAATTACAATTACGGGGCCAACCGTCATCTGTTTATGCGCGTAAATGGTGGCCCAACAGGAGTAACCTACGAAATCGCCCCAGGCCACCCTGTTCACTATGTCGGGATGAATGCCGACGGATCAAAGGTCTACTTTACGTCCGCCGAAAAGCTCACCCCCGAAGCCGAAGATACGAGTACCAACCTCTACATGTGGTCTGAACAGGGCGAACTCAAAGGCGCTCCCCTAACTCTCATCTCAAAACCAAGTGGCTCCAGTGGGACCGGAAACCCGGTATGCCCCGCTGCGAATTGGACCAAAGAATGTGGGGTGGTGCCGATTGTGAACGTCCCTTCGAAGTTCCTCAGCGATTCCATACTCAACGGCGGTCCTGGTGGAAATGGGCTCTCCGACAATTCGATTGCGGCCGAAAACGGCGACATCTACTTCATTTCACCGCAACAGCTTGATGGGGCTCAGGGTATTCTCGGTCAACAGAACTTGTACGACTATCGGGAAGGCAAGATCCAGTACGTGACCACGTTCACCACCGGTCCGTTCTGCGCCGACAGCATTGATTGCAGCGAAGGTCCATTGGTCAGGATTCAAGTCTCTGCTAATGACAGCCACATGGCCTTTCTCACCGCCAGCCAAATCACCTCCTACGACAACGCAGGACATCTCGAGATGTATACATACGACGCGACAAGTGGAAACGTTCATTGTGTGTCCTGCCTTCCAGATGGTGCACCGCCAACCTCCGACGTTGAAGCCAGCGACAACGGGCTGTTCATGACCGAAGACGGCCGAACGTTTTTCAGCACCGCTGATCCGCTCGTCCCCCAAGATACCGACGGCATTCGCGATGTCTATGAGTACGTCGATGGCCGACCCCAGCTGATCTCTTCCGGCACCAGCGAAAGGGAAATAGGGGTCGCGGTTGTCCATCCTCCGGGACTGGACCGGGCCGGCTTGGTCGGGGTGAGCGCCAATGGCACCGACGTCTACTTTTCCACATTCGACACACTTGTGGCTAGGGATCACAACGGAAATTCCGCACTCAAGTTCTATGACGCCCGCACCGATGGCGGCTTTGCTGAACCGCCCTCATCGGCCCCCTGCGCGGCGGCCGATGAGTGCGCGGGGCCCGGCAGCTCTCCGCCTGCCGCGACCCCGAATGGCACTGGTGCCAACCTCGGTTCCCTCGGAAATTTCCAAAACTCGTCCAGCGTCCATCACACCAAAAAGCCCCAAAAGCGCCATCATCGTCGCAAGCGCCAGGGGCGCCGTGCAAGGACCGATCGGGGAGCTGGCAGATGAGTTCACGCCGCACCCTGATGGTCGCACTCGCGTTCCTAACCGTCGGATCCTTGGCCGTTGCGCCGACCGCTGCGTCTGCCAACCCACTACCGATTCCTGTCGCCACAACCGGACCGGCTTCGAATATCATTACCGGCAAGGCTCCGAGCGCCACTCTTTCAGGCGAAGTTGATCCGACCGGTGGTGAAGTAACCACCTGTTACTTCCAAATTCGCGGCGAACAGCACTATGAAGTCCAATATTTGAATGGTGCGGGGTGGTTTGGTCACAATGTCGATGAACGTAAGATTCCCTGTGCCCAGGCCCTTCCCTACTCTGGCCCTACCGAAGTAACGGCAAATGTCTCGGGTCTTTATCTTGGCACGACATATGAATATAATCTCGTCGCTTCCAACTCAAGCCACACGTTTTACGGGGGGTTAAAGAGCTTCAGGGTTCCCGGTCTGCCGATCGTCGACTTTCGGCCGATGCCGTCCACGACCCAGGCTGGAGGCCATCCCAACATTCGTACCAGATTCGACTGGGCCAACCGCGAAGCGCTAGGCTTTCCCAGCACATGTGACTGTGAGGATGCTCGCACGGTCACCAACCATCTGCCGGCCGGGGTGATCGGCAATCCTCATGCCGTTCCCTATTGCACCACGGCCCAACTCGGTACCTTCACCTGCCCTCCCGACAGCCAAATCGGGACTATCTGGACCGACTTCCTTTCAGGAGATTTCTTTTCTCCCCTCTACAACATTGAACCCGACCCTGATCAGGCGGGATTGCTCGGCTTCGAGTTTCCATTCACCAACTCGCCGGCCTTCCTAGAACTTAGCGCTCGAACCGGCAGCGATTATGGTCTCGATGCGACGCTTGCGAATGTCCCTCAGACGGTTCCACCCGAAGGCAGCATAGTCACCCTCTGGGGGGTCCCCGCTGATCCCAGCCATGATGCCTATCGCGTCGCGTACGGATTTCATTGCGGTGACGAGGCGTCCGAAGAACCGCCCTTGGAAGTGGGAACGCGACCGCCGTGCGATGGGGCCCCTCCCACGCCATCCACCAGCCCTCGTATCCCGTTCCTCGAGAATCCCACTACCTGCGGCGAATCGCTCACCTCCGAACTCGAAGTCCTAGCCTACGACACCGGCATCAGCATCGCCGAATCGCCCTACCCCGCCACCACCGGTTGCGATCAGCTCTCCTTCAACCCTTCTCTGTCTGCCCAGCCGACCACTACCGCGACTGACACCCCATCAGGACTTGAAGTCAACCTCAGCGTCCCTCAGCAGCAGAGCCCCGAAGTTCCCTCGCCCTCCGAGATCCGCGCGGCCACCATCAAGCTCCCTCAGGGCTTCGCGATCAACACCGGCTCTGCCGACGGCAAGAGCGCATGCACCGACGCCGAAGCAAGGCTTGGAACTCCCAAGGAAGCGCTGTGCCCCGAAACCTCCAAGGTCGGCACGGTCACCCTCAACAGCTCTGCCCTTCCCGGCCCAATTCCCGGGTTTGTCTACCTGCTCGAGCCGA
Source organism: uncultured Solirubrobacterales bacterium (assembly GCA_963700105.1). Classification (GTDB taxonomy): domain Bacteria; phylum Actinomycetota; class Thermoleophilia; order Solirubrobacterales; family 70-9; genus CAVUWL01. Next base: position 8,075 of record CAVOWL010000003.1, read on the forward strand.
AGGCCGGTGATCGCTACCGAATACTGCTCTCCGCCAACGGCTTTGCCACCCACGTCAAGGTAGTCGGCTCGGTCACTCCCAACCCCACGACGGGTCAGCTCACCACCTCGTTCCCGGATCTGCCCCAGAGTCCTTTCTCTGACTTCAACATCCATTTCTTCGGTTCCGAAAGGGGCCTCCTCGCCACTCCGACCCAGTGCGGGAAATACGCCGTGGAAAGCACCTTCACCCCCTGGGACTCCGCCCTGCCCGAACAAACATCCACCCAGTACTTCAGCCTAACCTCTGGGCCTGGCGGCGCATCCTGCCCCGGTCCCACCCGACCATTTACCCCGGGATTCCAGGCTTCCTCGATCAACAGCACCGCCGCTGCGCACAGCCCTTTTTCACTCCAAGTTACCCGTAACGACGGCGATCAGAACCTCAGCTCGATCAACGTCACCACCCCGCCGGGCTTCTCGGCCACGCTCAGGGGCATCCCCTACTGCTCTGACGCTGCCCTGGCAGCCGCAGCCGCCCCCAGCTACTCTGGCCTGCAACAGCAATCAAATCCGAGCTGCCCGTCGAGTTCTCAGATCGGCACCGCCACCGTCGGCGCCGGCGCCGGCAGCCACCCAGTCTACCTCCCAGGCCAGGTCTACCTCGCCGGCCCCTACAAGGGAGCCCCTCTGAGTCTCGCCGTGATTACCCCCGCGGTTTCGGGCCCATATGACCTGGGCAGCGTAGTCGTGCGGGCAGCAATCAACGTCAACCCCGAAACTGCCCAGATCACCGCAGTCTCCGACCCCCTGCCCCAGATTTTCGAAGGGATACCGCTCAGGTTGCGATCGGTGTTGGTCAATCTCAACCGCCCAAACTTCACCCTGAACCCGACCAACTGCGATCCTCTCGCGGTCAATACCCAGATATTCGGCTCCGAAGGCGCCGTCGCTTCCCCCTCAGAACACTTCCAGGCCGCCAACTGCCGTACGCTCCCCTTCGCCCCCAAGCTCAGTTTGAATCTGACCGGTGGCGTTCACCGCCGCGGGCACCCCGCGATTCAGGCCACCCTGCAGACAGATCCCGGCGAAGCGAACCCGAGCAGCGTTTCCGTCACGCTCCCCTCGGGTGAGCTGCTCGATAACGCCCATATTGGAACCGTTTGTACCAAACCTCAGTTTGCCCAAAACGCCTGTCCTTCAGGCTCGCTGATTGGCAGCGCCGAAGTATCCACGCCGCTACTTGATCAGCCGCTCAAGGGACCTGTGTACCTGCGCTCTTCCAGCCACGGCCTCCCCGATCTGGCCATAGCGCTGCAGGGCCAGATTCCGATCACGGTGATCGGACAGGTCAGCTCGGTCGATGCCGGGCTGCGCACGACATTTCCGGCCATCCCCGACGTGCCGGTCGGCCGTTTCACCGTCGACTTCTTCGGCGGCAGCAAGGGCCTCGTCCAGAACAGTGAAACTCTCTGCGGCGCTCATAAGAAGGCGACGCTTCAGATGGTGGGTCAGAACGGTAGGGCCAGCTCTCAGCGCTCCGAACTCCAGGTCTCCTGCGGCAAAGGCAATGAAGCCCGTATGGCGCACAGAGCACACAGCAATCGGAAGGCCCTCCGATGATTTGGTCAGTTGGTAGCTCCACTGGAACCACAGGCGGTCTCCGAGCACAACTTTTAATGGGTGACGCCGGCCGCTGTGCCACGACGAGCCCGCGGTACCGGTCTCCGTGGCGTTTCCTCCGGCCCTTCCTATCCTTGGTCGCGGCGCTTGCCCTCACATTGCTGTGGGCGAGCGCCGCCGAAGCGGCCCCTGGACAGCATGTCCTTGTGTCCTCGTTCGGCAGCGGAATTCTCACAAACCCTCAGGGCATCGCGGTGGATAACTCCTCAGGCGTGTCCTCCGGCGACGTGTATGTGGCCAGCCCCGGCTCGACTCCTCCGGTTATCGACAAGTTCGGCCCCGCTGGAAACCTCCTGGGCACGATCGGTGCCGCCAACCTAGCCGATTGCGCCGGGGCCCACGATTTCACGAATCCCGGGGGAGTCGCGGTCGATTCCGTCACCGGTAACGTCTACGTCACCGATCCGAGCGCCGACGAGGTGACCGCCTTCAACCCCACCGGCGCCTGCCTTTTCCAGATCGCGGTCGGTAGCGAACCGTTCGGAGTCGCCGTCGATCCGTCCCACGGGTCAGAAGGCACACTCTACGTCGGCAGCAACGAAGGTCTGCCGATCCAGAGCTTCAATGCCGCAACCGGCACTCTGATCTCGAATCACCTCGTCGAAGCGGCGAATCAGGTCGATACCCTTGCCGTCAACCCGGCCGGCGACATATTCCGGGATCGCTTCGGCGTCCAGGAGTACGAACCAAATGGTGATTGCCTGAACAACTGTGAAGACGTCCTCGAAAGCTCGGGTTCGGGTGCACTCGCGATCGACCCCGCCAACGGCAATGTCTTTGTTTCCGAAATTGTCTACGGTGGCGCGGCCCACCCTCAAATCGGTGAGTACGCGCCCGACGCACGTACGCCGGAGGTGATCTTCGGAAGCGGAGAAATCAAGGCGAACGTCGGTGTCAGCGGCCTCGCCGTGAATGCAGCGAGCGGGCGGATCTATGCCGCCGACAATTCTGACGGCTTGGTCGACGTTTTCGGCCCGCCGGTCACGACCCCCGGTGTCGCGACCGAACCTCCGGTCAACCTGGCCCGAACCTCGGCGACGCTCAGCGGTCACGTCGATCCTGAAACTTCCCACGGCGGTGGCGAAATCGTGGGTTGCCACTTCGAATACGTAGATCAGGCGGAATTTGAAGCACATGAATCTGAATTCGATTACCACGAATATCCCGGTGTCTCAACTATCGCATGTTCGGAAACGCATTTCTCGGAACCCAAAGCGGTCACCGCCAACCTCAACGGCCTCACGCCGCAGGCCACCTATCACTACCGCCTCGACGCGACTGACGAATGCGAACCGAGCAGAAAATGCACGACCTACGGCGCCGTTGAAACCTTTCGGGGGTTGCCTGCGGTCGCAGGCGTAACCGCCGATCCAGCTCAGCTGGTCGCGCCGAGGAGCGCAACGTTGGTCGGCTCCTTCGATGGAAATAGCGAAGACACGCACTACTACTTTGAGTGGGGGACCGAAGAAGGGAACTTCACTCAAAAGATGCCGCTACCCCCAGCAGATGCAGGCTCTCCCGCAGGGCCGGGTCCGTCGGAAGTGTCGCTTGACCTTACGGAACTGGCTCCAGGTAAGTTGTATTACTATCGGTTTGTTGCCAGCAATAGTTTCGGTACAACGATCTCAAACGAAGAACACCTGTCGACTCCCCCAGCACCGCCGGCAGTGAAGGCGTCAGTCGAAAAGGTGCATTCCGAAAGCGCCGTGCTCGACGCTCAGGTGAACCCGGAAGGCGGTGCTACCAAATACTACTTTGAATATGGGCTGCAGGACTGCGCGAGCGGACCGTGCGAGGCCACCGCAGTGGAAGAACTTGAAGCGGGAATACGAAACGTAGCGGTTGTCGCCCATATTGAAGACCTAACTCCCGGAACCACCTATCACTACCGCGTCGTCGCCACGAACTCGACCAAAACCACTGACGGGCCCGATCAAACCTTCACCACATTCCCCTATGTATCGAAGCTCAATGAAGGTTGCACAAACTCGCCCGCCCGCCAGCAGACCGGCGCCGCGCTACTTCTCGATTGTCGTGCGTATGAGCTTGTTTCCGCACGGAACACCGGCGGCTATAACATCTCCTCGGACCTTTCCGCAGGCCAGTCGGCGAGCTTTGGAGGCTACCCGGAAGCAGAGACACCATCGGACAAACGTGCTAGCGCCCGGGTGCTTTACTCGGTGGAAAACGGGGCCATTCCCGGCACCGACCATCCCACCAACAGAGGCTCGGACCCCTACGTTGCCACGCGGGGAGAAAACGGTTGGACAACCGAATACGTCGGTATACCAGCCAACAATTCCTTTTCCGCGGCGCCCTTCTCCTCGACCCCCTCAGGCGCCAACGCCGGCCTAGAAACCTTCGCCTTCGGCGCCCCGGGCGGCTGCTCGCCGTGCTTTGAAGGCGGCTATACCGGGATCCCGGTTCGTTATGAAGGCAAGCTGGTCCAGGGGATGGCCGGCTCGCTGAACCCGGGTCCCTCGGCCAAACCGGCCGGCCTGATCACCGAAGACCTCTCCGCCAACGGCGAACACTTCATCTTCGGCTCGACCTCCCAGTTTGAGCCCGAAGGCAACAAAAACGGCGAAATCTCGATCTATGACCGAAACCTAGCGAGCGGAGAGACCCACGTCGTCTCCTTCACCCCCGCCGCCGAAGACCCCCCCGGGCAGCCCCTTCCATGCCATATGAACTGCTCAAGCGACGGGATCGCCGAGCTCGGGATCTCCGCCGATGGCTCCCACATCCTGCTGGGCGAGCTGATCAAAGAATCTGAAGGCGCCAAGCTCTATCACCTCTACATGAACGTCGGTGACTCGATCCGAACGATCGACCTCACCCCAGGGGCCAGCGAAGGCGTCCGCTTTGACGGGATGACCTCCGATGGCAAGAAGGTCTTCTTCTCCTCAACTGAGCACCTCACAGGCGAAGATGAACAGCACAGCGGCGCCGACATCTACATGTGGGAAGAAGGTCACCCCCTGACCCTGGTCTCGACCGGCACCGAAGGCGATGCCTCCGCCTGCGATCCCGCCGCCAACACCGAACACAAACACTGGAATACGACCGGCTCAGAAGAAAACTGCGGCGACCTCGCGATCGGCGGTGGCGGTGGGGTGGCCTCGGGCGATGGCACCCTCTACTTCCTCTCCCCGAGCCTGCTCGATGGCTCTGAAGAACCAGCCGACGGTACGAAGAACGCCCCCAACCTCTACGTCGTTCGCCCCGGGCAGAGCGCGCAATTCGTCGCAACGCTTGAGTCGACTCTCACCGGACCGCTGCTGTCAAAACATCCCCTGCAGCGCAGCTTCGGCTCCTTTGCCAGTCCCGAATTCGCAGCCGCGGATCCCTCTAATGGAGACGTCTATGTCGCCGATACGGCCACCAACACGATTTCTAAATTTGACTCAGCTGGCAACCTTGAAACGAATTGGCGCGATAACGGAAAGCTTTCGGTGGGAGGAATCATCGGTATCGCGACTGACCCCGCAAACGGTGACCTGTATGTTGGTGAAGGGGGGGAAATCAAGGAGTTCACCCCGACCGGCACCGTGATCAGAAACTTTCCCAACGGAACCTATGGCTACGCCCACGGAATTGCCGTCGATGCCGCTGGAAACGTCTATGTATATGACAGCTTCTATCACTACATAGAAAAACTCAGCAGTACGGGAGAAAGTTTGAGGTCATTCTCCAATATCAATGCAACAGGTATTGCCGTCGATCCCTCAAACGGTGATCTCTACCTGGACGACGAAGGGAACTCCATCGTTCGTTACTCCTTCAATGGATCCGGAGAACTGATCGGCACAAAGACCATTACTTCCGAAATCGCAAATGCCAAAGGCCTAGCGGTTGATGCCGCGCATGACATCTACATCGATGAGGGCAGCCAGGTCCTTGAGCTGAATTCCTCGGGCGAAGAAGTTAGCGTTCAGCTCGGCACGGGGCTCCTGCATGGCTCAGCAGCCGTCGCCGCGGGCTCCGCCGGTGAAGTCTACGTAGCCAACCCCAGCCATTCCAATCTTGTCGAGTTCGGCCCGCCCCAAGGGAGTCCCAACCCGAAAACAGATAACCCCGCGGTCGTCGACGCGCTGAGCGAACCCGAATCCCGTCGCAGCGCCGACTTTCAGCTCACGCCCTCTGGCCAGTTCGCCGCCTTCACCTCAACGCTGCCGCTCACGGGTGCCGAAAACGCCCGCTTCCCGGAGGTCTACCGCTACGACGCGGCCGCCAAAAAGCTCGACTGTGCTTCCTGCAATCCATCCGATGCCGAAGCGACGGGCGGGGCCTCGCTCGCCGCAGACGGTTCCAGCCTTACCGAAGCGGGCCAGGTGTTCTTCAACTCTGAAGAAGCCCTGGCGCTGCCCGACTCCGACAATCTCACCGACGTTTATGAGTGGGAGCCGGCAGGCACCGGAACCTGTAGCTCCAACAATCCCAACTACAGCAAGGGTTCCGGCAATTGCGTGGGGCTGATCTCTAGTGGTACGAGTCCCTTCAACTCGAAGCTGCTCGGAGTCAGCATGAACGGTACCGACGCCTACTTCTTTACCCGCGACAGCCTCGCCCCCCAGGACGAAAACGGCGAGTTGGTCAAGGTCTATGACGCCCGCGAGGAGGGCGGATTTTTCGTCACTCCTGAACCGCCGCCGTGTCACTCCTCCGATGAGTGCCACGGCGCCGGTAGCTCTCCACCACCACCACCGGATTTCCACCCCAACCCCGGCACCGGCGGCAACGAAGTTGAAATCAAGAGCAACAAGTGCGCCGCCGGTTTGGTCAAGAAGTCCGGCAAATGCGTGAAGAAGCCGAAGCATCACAGGTCGACCAAGAATCACAGGCGTGCCCACCACGGGCGCGGAGGTAAAAAGTGAATCCTCTTGGCGGCCGCAACGACGTGGTATGGGGACTCCCTGCATCCGTGGCGGGTGCACGGGGACTCCTTAGGAGCTTCGTCGCGCTATTTGGACGAGGCAGGACAGAGCCTTGCGCGACGCGCGGGAGCGGAAAAGCACTGCGAGCTGAGCCCTCGGCGTGGCGAGCGAGACGAGGGGTACTGGTCTTGTTGCTCGCCACGATCGCTCTCGCAGCCTGGATCCCGGCCTCCGCCCAAGCGAAAGAGGGCATCACGTCCTTCCAGACGACAATGTCGACCAGCCTGGCCGGTGCTCACCCGAATTTGGAAACCTCCTTCGAACTTGAAGCACCGGGTCACCCCGAAGCCGCCCAGAACGTGATTTTCAACGCACCCGAGGGAGTCTTCGGTAACCCCAACGCGATCGCCCAGTGCACCTCGGTGCAGTTTGCGCTCGATGAATGCTCGCCAAACTCCCAAGCCGGTCTGATCACGATCTACGCCAATTACGAAGGCAACACGAAATACCTTCTTGGCACCGCACCGATATATGACGTTGTGCCGGGGCCCGGCCAGACGGCGCTCTTCGCCCTCGTCGTCCCCACCGTCGACATCGCGATCCAGATCCCGGTCGCCGTGCGCACGGGAACCGACTACGGCCTGCGCTTCACAGTCGCCAACATCACCCAGCTGATCCCGCTAGCCGCATCCAACCTGACATTCTGGGGTTTTCCCGCCAGCCCCGAACACAGCACCCAGCGCTTCGGCAAAGGCAGCGAAGGGGATCCGCCTGGCTGCCCCGCCCTCGCCAATACCGGGTGCCTCAGCGGCGAAATCACACCGTCGATCGCCAACAACCCGTTGACCGACAATCCGACCACCTGCAGCGGGCAGTCGCTGGACACCAGTCTCGAAGTCGAGACCTACGCCGACCCCGAACACCCGTCAGTGGCGACGAGCAGCTACCCGCCGATCACCGAATGCTACCGCGAGGACTTCAAACCGGTCCTCTACGGCGACCCCACTAGCGAAGCAACCGATTCCGCAGCGGGCTTGGACATCGTGCTCAGCGACCCTCAGTTTGAGGGCCAGACCGCGTCACCCTCCGAGCTCAAATCGGCAACCGTGACCCTGCCTCCGGGCCTTACGATCAACCCCGACGCGGCCGACGGCCAAAGCGACTGCCGCGATGAACAGGCAAACTTCGGCTCCGAAGGGCCGGCCAGCTGCCCCGACAGCGCCAAGATCGGCACCTTTAAGATCGGCACCCCTGCCCTCGCCGGCCCGCTGGAAGGTTCCGTCTATATCGGCGAACCCAAACCAGGAAACCAGTACCGCCTCTTCCTGATCGCTTCCGGCTTCGGCCTGAATGTGAAGCTCATCGGCTCGTTCAAGCCCAACCCAGAAACCGGTCAGTTGACAGTCGAATTTGAAAACCTGCCCCAGGCCCCTTTCTCGGAATTTGCCCTGCACCTCTTCTCCGGCGAACGCGCGCTGATGGCGACTCCGACCGCCTGCACGATCTACACCACCAACGCCGTCTTTCATCCCTGGGACGCGGCGCTGCCATACCAGGAATCCCGTCAGGTCTTCGGCCTCTCGACCGGCCCGCACGGCACCGAATGCCCGGGTCAGATTCGCCCCTTCACCCCGAGCTTAGAAGCAGGGACCACAAACCCGACAGCAGGGGCCTTCAGCTCGTTCACCCTGAAGCTGGACCGCGAAGACGGCGATCAGTACCTCGGCAAGCTCAACTTCACGATGCCGCCAGGGCTGACCGCGAACCTACGCGGGATCACCTACTGCCCCGACGCCTCGATCGCAGCGGCCGCCAGCTCTGCGGGTAAAGCCGAGCAGGCAGACCCGAGCTGCCCCGCCTCCTCGCAGATTGGCACCTCCAACGTCGCGGCCGGCCCCGGTAGCCACCCCTTCCACGCGGAAGGAAAGATCTATCTAGCCGGTCCCTTCCAGGGCGCCCCGCTTAGCCTTGTCGCGATCACCCCGGCCCTGGCCGGCCCCTATGACTACGGCACCGTCGTGGTCCGGGTCGCCCTGCATATCGATCCGCTGGACGCCCACGTGATCGCAGACTCAGAAACAGTCCCGGAGATTATCGGCGGCATCCCGCTTCGTCTGCGCTCGATCCAGGTAAATATCAACCGCGAAAACTTCATGATCAACCCGACCAACTGCTCTCCCTTTTCGGTTGTCTCTGAAGGGGTTGGCGATCAGGGCACCGCGGCCAGTTTCTCCTCCTACTTTCACGCGGTCAACTGTTCGGGGCTCGAATTCGCGCCAAGAATGTCGATCACCCAGTTGGGTGGCAGCAAGGCGACCACCCGCAGCAAGGACCCAAGCCTCGCGATCGAACTGAACACGCGTCCCGGCGACGCCAACATCAAATCGATCACCGTCACCCTGCCGAAAGCCTTCGAGATCGATCAGCGCCACCTCGGCAATATCTGCGACCGTTCTGAACTCGCCTCCGATCAGTGCGCAGGGCGCCAGCCGATCGGTGAAGCCATCACCGAAACCCCACTACTTGAAAAGCCACTGAAGGGACCCGTCTTTGCGGTTTCTGGTTTCGGCGTGCTGCCCCACCTCGCCTTCATCCTCGGCGGGCAGGTGACCCTGATGCCAGAGGCTGAATCCTCCTCGGTCCAAGACGGTCGCCTAAAGACAGTCGTCCCGGTTGTCCCCGACGCTCCGATTGGGCACTTTCGCTTCACCCTCTTCGGTGGCGCCCAGGGATACCTCTCAAATACTGAGAACCTCTGCAGTCAGGCGACCATCTCAACGGTCGAATTCAGCGGGCAAAATGGCAAAAACCTGACCCAGCAGGTGAAGACGAAGACCGCGTGTAGCGCCAAGAAGAAGGTGGCCAAACGCCATCGCCGCAAAGGCTGAGTTCATCTCCCTCTGTGCCTATCCAGTTAGTCGAGAACAAGGGACGCGGTACCAGTGGCAATCAGGATTACCTCTACCACCCTTGACCACGATACGTGTACTGAAGGCGTTGGCGGCGTCTTTGACCGGTCTGAGTGTGAGTTTCGGGTCATCGGCGAGGTTGAGGGCAACGTCAACCACTCCGCGACATTGGAGCAGGGGCGTGCGACGGTGGTTGTTGACGAATGGCAGCGGGACCGCGTCCAATTCAAAACCACCGATCCCGACCGCACCTCCACGCGAAGAATCGTTCTCCTTTTGCAATGCTTTGACTGGGGCTCGGAGATTCTGACCAACACCAGTCCGACCCGCCCTTCCCCTGCGGGCGCGCGCGATGTTGCCCCGACCGCGACTGAACCCCTTCCGCTCAAGCATCGGCTATCGCCAAGCTTGAGCAGACTGTCGTCGTTCCCATCCCTAGCCGGACGGCGGCAAATGGAGCACCCCGACTTTCCCTGGTCGGGAGGCGCCACAACAGTACCCGAAGCGGTCAGCGCCCTGGAGTTTCTCTTCTGCCTCCACGGTGGACCGCGAAGGCGCAGTCGTCCCCGGGCGCCAGTGGGGCCGTCCCAGCCCCGGCGCCCGGGGCCTCTGCATCGCGGCGGAGCCGACTGCCCCGCGAGCGTGACCCAAGGCGCCCTGAAGGGGGCGCGATTCACCGCACCGCCGCTGATCTGCGTCAGTGTCTTGGAGCGGTTGGGGCGCGCGGGATAAAGTGCTGACCAAGCGCCCACTTCCAAAACAGCTCCCTTGCGCTTTCATGTGGCTCTGCTGAGATAGTCTGTCCCGCCGGGCAAGCTGGGGAATGGGATGAAAATTCAGGCAGACCCGTCGGTCGCAATCCCTCGGGGAGACGGGAATGTTTCCGTCCGGGCGCCCGTATTGGCACGGTGCGCCAGACAGCACACCCAATGAGCCGACGCCGCGCTCTCGTCGTCCTTGTCGCGACTCTGGTGGTGGTCGCCATCCTTGGCATCATCGGTCTCGACGTCGAGCGTGACCTGCAGCCGACCTCGCTTGTGATACCGGGCACCTCGGCGGCGCGCGGCGAAGCGCTCGCTCGTGCTGATTTCGGCGAATCGGTGCCCTTCGCCGTCATGTTGCGGGGTCCGGCGGCGGCGATCGACCGCCAGGGTCCGCGCCTGGTTTCGGCGCTGCGCCTCGACCGTGCCGCCACCACCATCTCGCCGTGGGACCGCGCCGCCCCCGGCGCCCTGCGCCCCGGTCCGGATCGGGCCCTCGTCCTAGTCGACTTTCACCGGCCGCTGGCCGCGGTGATCCGAGACACCGTGCCGGCGCTCGAACGCACCCTGGCTACGCACATCCACCCGCCCGTGACGGCGACTCAGTCCGGATTCGCCACGATCTCTCGCGCCCTTCAGCAGGAATCGCTCAGCGCCTCTGAGCACGCCGAGTTGCTTGCCGCGCCGCTTCTAATCATTGTCCTGCTCTTGGTTTTCCGCTCCGTCGCCGCCGCCGCGATCCCGCTGGCCCTCGGCGCGATGACCGTCCTCGCCGGCCGCGGGGTGCTCGTCTTCCTCAGCTCCTTTTTGCGCATTGACGCCCTCTCGCTCGTTGTGTGCACGATGATGGGCCTGGCGCTTGGTGTCGACTACTCGCTCTTTATCGTTTCGCGCTTTCGTGAGGAGCTGGCGGCCGGACAGGAACCGCGGGCGGCTGCACTTCGCAGCCGCCGCACCGCCGGGCGCACCGTCGGCTTCGCCGGATCCACCCTCTTCGTCTCACTCTTCGTCTCGGCCTTCCTGCAGCCTGGGACCCTGCTGGTTTCACTCGCCACGGCTCTGGTCGTCGTGACTGTGATCAGCGTAACCATCGCCTGGGGTGCGCTACCCGCCCTCCTCGCCCTGCTGGGGCCGCGCATCAACGCCGGTCGCATCCCCGGTCGCTCTGCGAGCGTCCAGGGGTCGATGTCGCGGCGGGTCGCCGCTGCGGCAACCACTGCCCTACGGCGCCCCGCCTTAGCGGCGGCGGCGATCGCGGTCTCTCTGGCGCTGCTTGCCTCGCCTGCGCTCGCGTTCAACACCGGCTCACCGGGGGTCGGTGAGCTCTCCGCCTCGAGCCCCGCGCGCCGCGGTGCCGAAGCGATCGCTCGCGCCGTCGGTCCCGGCTGGGAGGCACCCTTCGTCCTGGTCGCCTCTGCGCGGGAGGGGCCAATCACGACAGCGCCGCGCCTCGCGCTGCTCTCACGCTGGCAGCGCCGCATAGCTACCGAACCGGGTGTGAAGACCGTGATTGGCCTCGCCCCACTCGCTCGCGCCGCCCACGCCTTGCGGGGCCTGGGGGCCCTCGCCTCGGCCGATCAGACCGGCGCGCTTCCGCTTGCACGACTTGCCCCCGGCCTGCGCCGCGCCGCCGCTGCGGTCGGGCGCCTCCGCGGGGGACTCTCGCAGGCCGCCGCCGGGAGCGGCCTGTTGGGAGAGGGCTCGGCGCGCGCCCGGCAGGGCGCCGCATTGCTCGCAGCTGGACTCGGGCGTGCCTCGGCGGGGGGAGAACGTGCCGGCTCTGCGCTCGGACGTGCCGCCGCCGGCGCCGGGCAGCTGGCGGGAGGGCAGCGCAACGCCTCTGGCTTGGCCTTCAACCTCACACACGGTCTGGGGTCGCTGCTGCCCAGCTTCCGCGCCAATGGGCTCAATCGGGCCCAGCGGCTGGCGCGCGAACTCGAAGCCTCCGCGCGGAGCGATCCGTCTTTGCGTTCCCAGGCAGAACAGGCCACTATCGTCGCCCGCGAGCTCGAATCCACCAGCGAAGAGCTGCACCGCCTGCGCGAGATCGGCGGCGCCCTAGAAGGGGGCCTGGGTCGGCTCTCTGGGGGTGGTCGGAAGCTTGCAAGCGGCATCGGGCGCCTCGCCGCAGGCGGGGGAGGCTCGGGAGCGGCCTCGGCCGCCTCGGCGCGGGTGCTGGCCGCCTCGTGACGGGCCTCGGCGCGCTCGAAAGCGGTACCGGCTCTCTCCAGCGCGGCCTCGCCGGCGGCTACCGGCGCTCCCACCCGCTCCAGACTGGCCTGCGGCGCGCGGCCGCCTCCGCGTCTCCGCTGCAACGTGAGACCACCCGGTTGCACCGCATTTCGCCGGGCTTCTTTCGTTCTGGTTACTTGGCCCTGGCGGCGATCGACGGCGCCCCGTCCGTCCGCCGGGCCCTCGCGGCGGAGACGATTGACCTCTCCCACGGTGGCCAGGCAGCCCGCCTGCTGATCATCCCCAACGCCGGCTTTGACACCGCTGGCTCACGCGAGGTCGGCTCGCGGCTGCTCGGCGATGCCGCCGCGCTGGGCCGAACCGGTGGTCTGCGCACCGGAGTCAGCGGCGGCGCCGCCACGCTAAACGACTACGCTGCCGCCACCAAGGCGCGGCTCCCATTGGTGATCGGCACGATTGTTGCGATCACCTTCCTGATGCTGGTCGCGATCCTGCGCGCACCGCTGCTTGCCGCGCTCACCGTTGCTCTCAACCTGGTCTCGGTTGGCGCGGCGATCGGCGTCGTCTCGCTCGTCTGCAAGCTTCCCGCCGGCTTTCCGCTGGGTGGCCACCCCTACATCGACACGGTCGGCGCGGCGGCGATCTTCGGCGTCACCTTCGGCCTCTCGATCGATTACGCGGTGTTCCTGCTGGCGCGGATTCGGGAGCGCTACGAGGCTGGGGGAGATAATGCAGCCGCGATCACCTATGGTCTCGAGAAGACAGCAGGTGTAATCACCGGCGCAGCGGCGATCATGGCCGCCGTCTTCATCTCCTTCGCCACCGCGCCGGTCGCCACCGTGAGCCAGATGGGGGTGGGCCTAACCGTCGCGATCCTGCTCGATGCAACTGTGGTTCGCATCGTCTTGTTGCCGGCGCTGATGCTGCTTCTGGGTGACCGGGTCTGGCGGGTGCCACCGCTACTTGACCGGGTGCTGCCGCGTTTTAACGTGCATGGGATTGACAGTGAGGCGACCGAGGCGGGAGCATGAGGAAAACGGTCGACAACAGGGAAACACATCGATGAATCGCCTTGCCGCGCGCATCGGGGCCGCGGCGCTCGCGATGGCAGTGCTCCTCACCGGCGTCGCTGCCGCCGAAGAAGCGCCTCTCCCCAGCCGCGCCGAATACGTCGCGAAGCTTGAGGGGATCTGCAGGCCGCGGTCGCTGGCCACCAAGCGGGCCGTTAAGGGCATGCGCGCCGACCTCCGGGCGGAACGTCTTGCGGTGGCCGCCGCCAAGTTCGCCCAGGCCTCCCGCCTCTTCGCGGCCACGGTGCGCGAAATCTCGCCGCTGCCCCGTCCTTTGGCCGATCGCGTCACCCTCGCCCGCTGGTTTGGCTACCTTGCCCAGGAGGAGTCAAACCTGCGCCGGATCGTCGCCGTGCTTCGCGCCAACCAACCCGTCGCATTCCAACACGCCTCGGCGCGCTTTGTGAAGAGCGGTGAAAGCGCAGACAATGTCGTCCTTGCCTTTGGCTTTAACTACTGCTACTTCAAACTGTCGCGCTTCGAATAGGTCAAGGCGGTGGGCTCCTTCGCTTCCGGCGGCCGTAGCACAGGGGTAATGGTGGCCCGCCTCATCGCCGCGACCGCGGTCGCCCTTCTTGCCGCCGCGACCGCGGTCGCCCTTCTTGCCGCTCCCGCCGGCGCCAAGCGTGCTCAGATCGGCTCCTTGATCGTCTCCCTCGACGCCAGCTTCGCCCCCCACCGGCTTCCCCGCCATCGCCTGGCGCCGGTTTCAATCAGCGTCTCCGGGCTGCTCCGGACCGACGACGGCTCAACGCTGCCGCGCCTGCGCGGCATCGAACTGGCCCTGGCCACCGGAAGCAGTCGGCTCGACATCCTGGGCTTGCCGATCTGCCCCCGGCGCCGGTTGCTCAGTGCCACCGAACACCAGGCGCTTCAGCGCTGCACCGGGGCCATCGTCGGCCGCGGCGGCTTGCGCGCCGAGGTCGACTTTCCCGGCCAGCCTTCGTTTCCCCTGCTCGCCTCGCTGATCGCCTTCAACGGCGGGCCGCGCGGGGCTCGGGCGGCGGTCTGGTTACTGGCCTTCTCTTCGAATCCTCCCGCCTCCTTCGTTGTACCGGTCTTCATCCGCCACCGTCCTGGCCCCTTGGGCACCACCCTGACCGGCGTCTTTCCCCCCTCGCTCGGCCCCTGGCCGCACGTCAGCGCTTTCCACATCACCTTTGCCCGCCGCTTCTCCTACCGCGGCAGCTCCCACAACTACGTGAGCGCGTCCTGCCCGGTGCCGCCGCGCTTCACCGGTGGCCTGCTGCCCTTTGCCCGCGCCAGATACTTCTTTGACTCTGGTCCCACGCTGACGACCACGGTGGCGCGCACCTGCCACGTCAGCTAAGCGGTCCTGCCAACCCCGAAGGCTTCGATCCGCTCAACTGGCGAGCGCATCGGCGCTCAGCCGACCGCGGCGAGCACGCAGGGCGGTTGCCGGTCTGCCCTGGCGCAGCCTGTGCACGGTGAGCGTCGAGCGCGCCGAGGGCCCGAGCGCATCGAGCACCGCAGCGGCCGTCACTCTGCGCTCCCCAAGCCAGGCGGCGGGTTGTGCCAGGTAGTAGCCGCCCATCGCCGCCAGAATAAGCTCGTGTTGGCGGGCATCGGCGAGCTCGCGGACCCCCGCTCGGGCGCGCGTGGCGATTTCGGCAAGTCGCTCCGCGGCTGCCTCGGGCGAGCGGTAGCGCTCGATGTGGCGCTGCTGTGAGGGGTCCTCATCGAGGTCAACCAGGCTGTCGAGCAGAGTGTTCAGCGCATTGACCCACGGGAAGTAAGCGCTCTCCACGGCAAGGAAATCGCCCTCAGTGACGCCCGGCTCCGCGGCGAGCGCGGTGAGCGCGCCAAGCGCTGGGGTAGACGCCCCGGCAGCGAATACCTCCCACCACTGCAGCTCACCCTCAAGCCCCAATTCCCGAGCCGCCCCATCCGCCCAGCCTGCCATCTGGCGCTCCTCGGGATCAAGCGACAGCGAGTGGTTCATGGCCTGAGATTCGACCCCGAGCCTGGCACGTCGGCGCAGCGTGGCCCCGGCACTCGAATAGGAGGGGAGCCGGCCGAGGCTGCTGCGGCAGGCCCCGATCAGGGCGACGAGGTACCCGTGGTCGGCGCGCCTTTTGATCTCCTCGCGGTAGGTCTGGAGTGAGAGGTCGCTGTCGACGGCGACCTCAAGGGCACCGTTGAGCTTCAGCCTCTCAGGGTGCGAGTGAGCCGGGCGCTCGGTGACGTTGTCGAGGTAATCGAGAGCAGTTTGGTAGGAGACCACGGCTCGGATCACTGCCCGGCGCTTTGGCCGTGGCGCCAGCACCGCGTAGGCCGCCAGTCCCTCGGCGTTGCCACTCTTGGTTTGGAGGGCGAGCAGCGCGTCGCGGCGCAGCGCCGGCTCGGGGATCTTCTCGGCCCGCCTGCGCCACTCGCGCAGCTCGCGCCGCACGAAAGGGAAGACCTCAATCCAGTAGCAACTGGCGGCCCTGGTGAACGTCGCCGTTCGCCTCATCGTGCCGATCGCCATGGCTTGAATCTTATGGCTTGGCGCGGGGTCTTGCCATTGTCCGCCGCCGGGTATCGCTGTATACATACGTCGAGTTTTTGCCGACCATGGCCAAGCCCGACCAAGCCGACGATCGCGCCCGCTTGCGCGAGGCGCTTCTCGACCTCAGCCTGCGTCGCGGCTACCCCGATTTCGACCTCGATGCCCTGTTGGAGCGCGCCGCGGTAAACCGCGATGGCTTTCGCCATTACTTCACCGACCTCGACGACTGCTTCTGCGCGATCCTCGCCGAGACGTATGAGGAATTCTTTGCCTACGCCCAGCGATCCGTCGCCGGAGTCGAAGGTTGGCGCGACCGGATCCGCGCCACCGCCTACGCGATGCTGCGTTTCCTCTTGCGCGATGAGCGGGTGGCTCACCTTGGCGCTGTGGACGCGGGAAGGGGGGGCGAGCGGGCGCGGCTGCTGTTCGTCGAAACCTTCGAGCGCCTGGTCGATCTGATCGATGAAGGGCGTGGCGAGACCGACGACCCCGACTCGCTGACCCGCGCCACAGCGGTCGGCGTTGGTGGCGTCATCTTCGCGCGCGTTCAGGAGGCGGTCGCCGCCGGCGAACTGGAGCTTGGCGAGGAGGAGCTGCCGCAGCTGATGTATGCGGCGGTTTTTCCCTACCTCGGCGCCGCGGCCGCCGAGCAGGAGCTGCACATCCCGCCACCGCCTGACCCCGCTGCACCCAACGCCTAGTCCCGAACTTCGGGCCGCTCAGGGCCGGCGGTTGGCCACCGCGCATGCTTCCTCGGGCCCGACGAAGGGAGCGAGGGTGATGTAGATCCCGAGCGGGATGTCTTCGGGGAGGCGCTGGGCTCCGCCGTGGCGGATCCGGTTTCGCAGCACTGCGTAGACCGCTCCCCCGATTGCCTCCCCCACGATTCTCGGCACGGCCGGATTTTCGGTATAAGCCGGTGCCAGCATCGAGCTCATCGAATCGATCACCCGATCGCGCCGCGCCAGGCCCTCCGGCCCCACCGCGTCGACCTCGACTGCGGCCAGTCGCGCGAAGGCAGGCTCGGCGACCAGGTATGAACACATCGCCTCGTGGGCGATCCGCACCCCCTCGCGCCAATCGGGCGCCCGCTGCGCAGCCGGAACCACCGAGGCCAGCATCTGGGCGCCGCCCATCTCCAGCGCCGCCAAGACCGCGTCGCGCTTGTTGGCGAAGTGCGAGTAAAAGGTGCTTAGCGAGATCGATGCGCGCTCGGCAATGTCGTCGGTGCTCATCGCCTGGTAGCCCTTCTCCGCCGCCACCGCGGTGACGGCGCGGGCGATCCGTTCGGCCGGGGTGTACCCCTCGAATCCGCTCGGCGCCCCACTCGCTCGCCGCCGCCCTCGCAGCGGCTGGGGCGGCGGGTAATAGCTCAGTCCCCACTCCCAAAGCTGCGGTGCCAGCCTCGCCAACTCGCGCTCCTCGCCGCGGTATAGCCGGGTGTGAAGGACCTTGCGCAATCCGCCGATCACCGCGTGCACGAGCTGCGCTGGCATGCCCTCGCGACCGCTGATCCGCTGGCTGGCCTCCAGCACTAGCTCCTCAAAGGCATCGAAGACTCGGTCGATCGCCCTTTCGGCTTCCTCCCCCGCGGCATGCAGCTCGACGATGCAGACCCGTGCCGTCGCCCCCTGCTCGACCGCCATCCCGATAAAGGTCTCAAACACCTCCCGAACCCGGCTCTCATCGGCTCCTACCTTGGCCCGGGTGATCGTCTCCAGCAGCGGCTCCACGAGCGCGTTAACCATCGCCACGAAGCAGGACTGCTTGCTCGCAAAGTGCCTGTAAAAGTCGCTGCGCGAGACCCCCGAGAGGGCGACTAGGTCGGCAACCGTGGTCGCCTCATAGCCCTTCTCTGAGACCACCGCGACCATCGCCGCGAACAAGCGGTCGCGTTGGTTGCGGATCACCTCGGCGCGCACCGTACCGGCGCCCGGGCGCAACCTCCGCTCTCTCAGCTCTGAGGAATTTCCCCACGGCGTCTGCACCATCGGGTTCGCAAGATAATCGCCCATGCAGCGCCCTTTCAGCCTCGCCGGGGGCCCCTAGGACCTTCAGTAGGCAGCCGTTTTCTTGACTCCCCATCGCAGCTGCGTGGATGTCGTAAAGAGACCACGCCCGCTGTGCGCGGGCTCACCTTCCGGGGCCCGAACTATGGCGAACCCGCTGGTTGCAGGGGCCACCCTGCGGGGCGCGAGCTGATGTCATCTGAGTAGGGTGGTGTTCGTAATGCTCCCCTGATCGTAGCCGCTATTCCAAAGATCGGTGGTGCTTCGTGATCTAGGGCTGGCGGTGACTGCTGGTTGGCGATGGTCACCATTGCCAGCTGGGTCGAATCAACGCTTCTCGAGCAATTCCACCGGCGCGCGAAAGACACTTGACCAGCGCCGCCGCAACTGTCACTCTGGCGGCGCCTAGCCGTGCGCGTCCTCGTCCCCTTGCCCGATTGTGACTTCGATACGACCGAGGTCGCGGTGCCCTGGCGGTTGCTCAGCGACCGCGGACACCAGCTCGTCTTCGCGACCCAAGGCGGGGGCAGTGCTCCCCGGTGTGATCCGCTGCTACTCAAAGGCGTCCTCTTTGGCAGGCTCGGCGCAGAGGTCGAGCCGATTTCCTTCTATGAACAGTTGACCGAGGACGCGGCGTTTCGCAATCCCCTCTCCTGGTCTCAGATTGAGCCAACCGAGTTTGAGGGCTTGCTCTTGCCCGGCGGGCACGCGGGGGGGATGCGCCAGTATCTAGATGACCCCGCGCTGCGGGCAAAGGTGGTTGCCTTCTGGGCCCTGGGGCGCCCGGTCGGGGCGATCTGTCACGGCGTTGTAGTGCTCGCTCGGAGCATCGATCCGGCCAGCTGTCGCAGCGTCCTCGCCGGGCGGCGGACGACGTGCCTGCCCAAGTACATGGAGCGCGGCGGCTTCATGCTCACAGCCTGGAAGCTGGGCCGCTACTACCGCACCTACCCGACATACGTGCAAGACGAGGTGATCGCGGCGCTGGAGGACCCAGCCGATTTCGAGCGCGGGCCGCGCACCACCAAGCGCGGCACCGACCGCGACGACTCAGCCGCCTTCGTGGTGCAAGACGGCAACTACCTCTCGGCCCGCTGGCCCGGGGACGCTTACCTATTCGCGAAGCGCTTTGAGCGGATGCTTTCGAGCTAGTCGGGACAATTTGCGGGAAGGGAGCTCAAGTTGCGTAGGGCCCGCAGCTGGATCCGCTCGCTGCCTGGATGCGGCAGCGAGGGAATCACAACGACCCGCGGCAACGGGGGCGCCCGAGATCGGGACGGCGGGCTCGATCGTTTGATCGAAGTCCTCCGATCTCCCCGAACCCGGCCGGTCGCGACTGTACATGCGGGCGGTCGCCCTGGGTCGAACTTCGGACGGCTGTCCAACGACGCTTCGCCCCCCCACCGCGACCATTTGAGGATGAAAACGACGCCCCGCCAGATCGTGGCATTCGGGGGCGGCGGGTTCTCGATGGAGTCGGGCAACCCACTGCTCGATAACTACGTGCTCGGCCTCAGCGCCGCCGAGCGGCCGCGGATCTGCTTTCTGCCCTCGGCAAGCGGCGACGCCGACCACTACATAGTGCGCTTCTATCGAGCCTTTCCGGCCGATCGCTGCGAGCCCAGCCATATCTCGCTGTTTCGGCGTGAGCAGGGTCCCGCTGACCCGCGTCGACACCTCCTCTCCCAGGATCTGATCTACGTCGGCGGCGGCAGCGTGATCAGCCTGCTCGGGGTCTGGCGGGCGCACGGGATCGACAGCGTCCTGCGCGAGGCTTGGGCGGCCGGGATCGTCTTGTGCGGGCTTTCCGCGGGCTCCCTTTGCTGGTTCACAGAAGCCGTCACCGGCTTTCACGGGGAGCCCCGCCGGGTCGAGGGCCTTGGCCTGTTGCCGTTTAGCAACTGTGTTCACTACGAGCCCGGGTCAGATCGGCGCCTCGCCTACCAGGGTTTTATTCGCGAGGGAATGAGGCCCGGCTATGCGGCGGGAGACGGCGCGGCGCTTCATTTCACCGGCTCCAAGCTGAGCGCGGTGGTTACCTCGCGCCCGCAGGCGGGGGGCTATCGGGTCGAGCTGAAAAAAGGTGAGATCGTGGAGACGCCGATCCCGAGCACCTATCTCGGCGACGGATCATCATCCGCGCCTTCCTCATCCGCGCTTTCAACGGCGGTCGCAGTCTGATGGCGATCGCCGATGCCGAGCTAAGAGCCGGCCGGCCAGATCCTGGGGAAACGCCGTCGCTGAGGCGGATCCTCGCCCTCGGCGGACACGACTTCACCTCTCGTCCGCCTGACCGCGCGGTCTGTGAGCTGATGCTGAGGTTGGCGACCGAGCGCGCCTTGGGACGGCCGCGCATCTGCATCCTGCCCACCGCGAGCGGCGATACCTCCGAGCAGATCGGGCGCTTCTACGCAGCCTTCGGGGAGCGAGCCTGTGAGCCCTCCGATCTCTCCCTGTTTCGGCTCGGACGCCACCCGATGGCCCTGCGCGATCACCTGCTCGCCCAGGATCTGATCTATGTCGGCGGCGGCAGTCTGGTCAACCTGCTCGCGGTGTGGGAGGCGCATGAGATCGGCGCAATCCTCAGTCTGGCCTGGCGGCAGGGGATTGTCCTCGCCGGCCAAAGCGCCGGCGCGATGTGCTGGTTTGAGGCAGGGATCACCAAGTCCTCCGGGCGCCCCGCCGCCGCAGCGGGGCTGGGGCTCCTCTCGGGCAGCCTCTGCGTGCATTACAACAACGAGCCCGAGCGCCGCGCCGCCTACCTCGAGGCGGTCGCCGCTGGAATGCCCGGGGGCTACGGGCTAGACGATTACGCCGGGCTGCTCTGGGAGGGCGAGGGAGCACCGGCCGCTTTGACCGCGCGCCGCGGGGCGCGCGCCTACCTGGTTCGGGCCGGGCCCGAGGGGGTCTCGGAGGCCGCTCTGCCAGCCCGTTTCCTACCGGCCCCTGCCCCGGCGGCGCTGCGCGAGGACATCGCCGAGTACCGCCGCCTCAAAAGCATGCGCAAGCGGGCGGGTTGGCTGGCCTGAGCCGAGGCGCCCGGCGCCGCTAGAGCGCTCCGCCGGCGGCGGTCGGAGCGGTCGGGTCCTGCTCGGCGCCCCCCGCCCCCTCGCGAGCCAGGTACTCCTCGGCCATCAGCGGGTTGTCCTTGGCCCGTTCGACGATCTTCAGTAGCGCCGACATGCTCGAGACCTCCTCGACCTGCTCCTTGATGAACCACTGCATGAACTGCTCACCCTGGTAATCGCCCTCCTCCCGAGCCAGCCGGGCCAGGTTGGCGATCTGATCGCTGACCCGCTTCTCCTGTTCCAGCGCGAGTCGGACCGGCGCGACGGTGTCTGCAAAGCTGCTCTTTGGAGCCTCGATCCCCGGCACCTCGATCGGGTTGCCGGAGTCGAGGAGGTACTTGGTGATCATCATCGCGTGGTTTCGCTCCTCCAGAGCCTGGCGGTAAAAGAAGGCGGCGAGCTGGGGCAGCGTCTCGGAGTCGTAGTGGACGGCGATCGCGATGTATTGCTGCTGCGCGGAGAACTCAGAGCCGACCTGCTCGTTGAGAGTTTTTGCGAAGCTCATCTCGCTCCCAACCCTATCCATCCCAGCGAAAGCCGCGGTCCTGCAGGCGCGGCTCCAGGGGACTGTTGGCAAGCCCGGGCCTGGTCGCCAGCTCGGGGTCGTTGTAGGCCGATGGGGCGACGTCGTTGGGGGTGTCGGGGTGAAAGATCGAGGCCAGATATTGGATCTGGCCGCGGCCGGGGCCAAGCTCAGTCTGACCACCGCCGTAGGCTCCAATCCCACGCTGCTGGCAGTGGTCATAGGCGGCGAACAGCTCGCTCACCGCGCCGAAGCGAGAGGGCTTGATGTTGACCATCTTCGCGGCCCACGGCATCGACTCAATGTCTGCGACCGAATGGATCGGGGCATCCCAGGTAACGCGCTCTGCAACTGGATCGAGAATCGGTTTGGTCTCCGCGTTTACGTCTGGGTCCTCGAGCCAGGCTCTGGGGAAGGCCTCGATCAACCTTGCATAAAGGGCCGGATCGGTCTCCACATCGACCGGGGTTCCTTTGTAGTAGCCCTTCAGATCAAGCGAGTCGACCGCACCGGTCTTGACCAAGGCCGAGATCAGCCCCTCGTCCCAGTCATTGGTCGGGTCGAGCTTAAAGCGCAGGCTCGGGTAGACCGCGAGGCGGGCGAGCAGGGGATCGATCGAGGAGGGCTGGCCGCTGCCGAAAGGCGCGAGGCGCATTGAGCAGACGAAGTTGACGGGGTGGGGTTCGCGGTCGAGGATCGCGGCGAGGTTTGTGCCGGCCTGGCGCAGCGCCAAGTCTAGCGCCGCCGACTCAAAGGCCCAGCGGCGATAGGCGCGCGAAACGTCGCGCTCGGGTGCGGCTGCGGCGAATAGATCCAGCTCGCCGATCAGCTCGGAGAACTTGGCGAAGTCGCGGCTGCCGAAGATCTCCGGCGGAGCGCCGCTGCTTTGCAGGGCGAGGTGATCGACCCCGTCATAGGTGACGTCCTCCCCGATTCCCTCCTCACCGCCGCCGCGCAGCCTTATCACCGTGGTAAGGCGATCGAAGTCGCCGACCGTCAGTTCGAGGCCCTGCAGCTCGCATGACTCGATCTGCACCGCCAGCCCGGCGATTTGCTGATAGCTGCTCATGGTGACCGCCAGCCTAGCGACCGGTTCAAATTCCCCCTGGCTTACGCGGGCTGCGAGACTCGATTGCGATGGAGCACACGCGGCACGGCTACTGGCTGGCTGAGGCGGGACCGATCAGCCCTGCCCCAGCACTTGTCGGGGAGCGAAGCGCTGACGTGGTGGTGATTGGCGGGGGATTCACCGGGATGTGGGCGGCCTGGGAAATCAAGGCGCTGGAGCCCGCGGCGCGGGTGGTTTTGCTCGAGGCCGAGAGCTGCGGACGCGGGCCCAGTGGACGAAATGGCGGCTTTGTCAACACGATGTGGTTCTCGCTGGCGAGTATGCGCCGCCGCTGGGGCGATCAGCCGGCGCTTGCCGTCGCCCGCGCCGCCGCCGCCGCCGTCACCGAGATCGGAGACTTCTGTCAACGCGAGGGCGTTGATGCCTGGTATAGCCGCGGCGGCTACCTGCAGGTATCAACCGCCCCCGCCCACGATGCGGTCTGGGAGGAGAGCGTCAAGGCCTGTCATGAGCTGGGTGCGACCGACGCTGTGCAGAGGCTGACCCCGGCTGAGGTGGCGGCCCGCTGCGCCTCGCCGGCCTTTCGGGGCGGAGTCCTTTACCCCGGTGCAGCGACCGTGCAGCCCGCCCGCCTCGCCCTCGGCCTGCGCGGGCGGCTGCGGTCCAGCGGAGTTGAGGTCTGTGAGTTCTCCCCGGTGCGCAGGCTGCGCGATGCAGGCGGAGAGGTCCGGGCAGAGACCGATAACGGCATCGTTTCGGCCGATACGGCGGTGATCGCCGTGGGCGCGGCGGCGAAGGCTCCCGCCGGTCCGCTTCGCAACAGGCTCACGGTCGCCTCATCCCACATCGTCCTCACCGAGCCGGTTCCCGATCTACTCGAGGAAGTGGGCTGGACCCAGGGTGAGTGCATCACCGACAGCCGCGCCCTGATCAACTACCTTCGCACCACCCCCGAGGGCAGGATCCTCTTCGGTTGGGGGGGCGGTCGGATCGCAATGGGGGCGCGCCTGGGAGGCCGCACCGAGTTTGATCCCGCGGTGATCTCGCTGACCGCCGCAAACCTGCGCCGCTACTTTCCGAGCTTCGGGGCCCGCCGCCTGACCCACGCCTGGGGAGGGCCGATCGATGCCTCACCGACCCACCTGCCGTTGATCGCACCCTTGCGCGGCGGTCGAGCCTTCGTCGCCGCCGGCTACACCGGGAATGGGGTCGGGCCCTCACGCATGCTCGCCAGGTCGCTGGCATCGCTGGCGCTGGGCCGCCGCGATCGACATTCGAGTCTGGCTTTTGTCGATCCATCCCCGGCGCGGGTGCCGCCCGAGCCCCTGCAGTGGATCGGCGGGGAACTGATTCGAGGGGCGATCATGCGCACCGAGGAGGCCGAGCTCGCCGCCCGCGAGCCCGAGCCTCTGAGTGCCCTCGTCGCTCGCATCCCGGAGCTGATCGGCTTTCACATCGGTCGCTGAGCGCTGCCGGCACCGCTCACCAAAGCGAGGTGATCACCTTTTTACGGGTGTAGAAATCAACGGCGTCCCCACCGTTGGCGTGAAGGTCGCCGTCGCAGGAATCCTTCCAGCCGACGAAGGGAAACCAGGCCAGCGGCGCCGGCACGCCGACGTTGACGCCGATCATTCCGGCCTCGGCGCCGCGGCGAAAGCGCCGCGCCGCCTCCCCGGAGCCGGTGAAGATCACCGCCGCGTTGCCGTAGCGCGAGCCGTTTAGAAACCGAAGGGCCGCCTCGAGGTCGGCCTGCTCGGTGATCGCCAGCAGTGGTCCGAAGAGCTCCTCGCGCAGAAGCTCAGACTCCCGCTCGGTCGAGGCCAGGATCGTCGGCCCGAGCATCGTTTCGGCCGGACCCGACTCGCCGCGGCCGTCGAGGAGCAGCTCATCTCCTTGGGCAAGTGCGCGCTCGATCGCCTCGATCACCCTCACTCGGGCGGTCGGGGAGATCATCGGGCAGATATCGGTGGCGGGATCGGAGCCCCGCCCTGCTCGCAGTTTCCGGGCCGCTGAGACGAGTGCCTCGCGAGCCTCGGCGCGGCGGCGATCATCGCCGACGATCACGCACACCGAGCCGGCCAGGCAGCGTTGCCCCGCCGCGCCGAAGGCCGATCCGAGGATCGCCGGGATGGCCTCAGAAAGTTGGGCATCGGGCATCAGCACCATGGAGTTCTTCGCCCCGCCGAGGGCCTGCACCCGCTTGCCGGTGCCGGCGCCGCCCTTGGCGATGATCCGAGCGGTGGCGGCCCGCCCCACGAAGGAGATCGCGTCGACGTCTGGGTCTTCGATCAAGGCTGTGACCGCCGCGCGGGCACCGTGCACCAGATTGACGACCCCGGCCGGGATCTCCTCAACGGCGGCGAGCGCCTCAAAAATCAGGGCCGCCGGTCGCGGGACCTGCTCGGAGGGCTTCAGCACGATCGAGTTGCCGCAGGCAATTGCGTAGGGAAGAAACCAGAGCGGAATCATCGCCGGAAAATTGAATGGGGTGACCGCGGCGACAACGCCAAGCGGTTCGCGCACCGATTCGACGTCGACTCCGCTCGCGACTCCGGCCAGCGTCTCGCCCTTGAGCAGGTGGGGAATTGCGGACGCGGACTCAACCGACTCCAGTCCGCGACCGACCTCGCCGTCGGCATCGGCCAGCGTCTTTCCCATGTCGGCGCTGATCAGGGCGACCAGCTCCTCGCGGCGAGCCAGGAGCTCATCTCGAAACGCCAGCACGGCTCGCGCTCGCCGCTGCGGGGCGACTTCGCGCCAGATCCGCTGCGCCGCGGCGGCCGCCGCGGCGGCCTCGCGCACCTCGGAGGCGCCCGATAGCGGAACCAGCGCGACTGTCTCACCGCTATAGGGGTCGGTGTCGGCCAACCGCTCAACCGCCGCCACCGCTCTCCACTCCCCGCCCACGTAGTTTCGAAGCTGTGGCGCTCCCTGACCCGCCTCGCCCGCCACCCTCGGCGGGCCGGCGCTGGCCTTTGCGGCATTGCCCATGCTCTGTCCAGCTAGCGGCGGGTGGGCACGACCAGCACCGGCACCTCGGCGTCGTGCAGGAGCTTGTGCGGCGTGGAGCCCAGAATCGCCCCCTTGAGCGGCGGGTCACCGAAGGTACCGACGACGATCATTCGTGTATCCACCTCATCGGCCGCCTGGATCAGAGCGTGATGGGGCTTCAGCGGCAGCAACCGGATCTCGGCCTCCACCCCGGCCGCCGTGGTCTGCTTTCGGGCCTCCTCGGTGACCCGCTCGCCGATTTCCTCGACGGCCTCGCGGTGGGTGGGGATCTCGCCCCCCCCGTAGCCACCGGGGGCATAGCCGAAGACGATCACGATCCTGTCGCCCAACTCCTTCGCCAGGCTGCAGGCCTCCGCCAGCGCCGCGCGCCCGCAATCGGAGCCGTCATAGCCAACGATGATCTCGCTCATCTGCCTCCTCTCCGCGCTCAGTCGGCCAGCACCGAAGCTTCTCCGACGACGGTGCCCTCGAGGATCCCCGGGTCGGCGACTTCGGGCTTTCGCTTGAAAAATTTGGGGTAGGCGAAGTTGGCCCAGAGCATGAACACGATCCCCACCAAGATCAACCCCACCCCGATCGCCACCGGCACGCCAAAGCCGAGAAAGGCCTTCCCGGTCACCGTTTCTTCGGGATTCTGGTAGGTAATGAAGGCCTTGATGAAGATGAAGGCGAGCATCAGACCGCCGAGCAGCGGAGCGACGCCGACCATGACGAAGTTTTTGACGCTCTTAAAGATCTCCTTGCGGTAGTACACGGTGCAGGCGAATCCGGTCAGTCCGTAGTAGAAGGCGATCTGAAAGCCGAGGCCGGTGATCGCGTCTTCGAGCACGCTGGTGCTGGCGTAGATGATGAACAGCGTCCAGATTAGGGAGATCGCCCCCATCGCCAGGGTCGAGACGTCGGGGGTCAGGTAGCGGGGGTGGATCCGCCCGAATGATCGCGGGATCGCGCCGAAGCGGGCCATCGATAGCGTGGTGCGGGCGGTGGGCAGGATCGTCGTTTGGGTCGAGGCAGAGGCGGAGGTCAGCACCGTGATGATCAAAAGCTTGTCGAGCGGGGAGCCGAGCACGTTGTGGCCGAGGGCGCCGAGCACGTCTTCGGCGTTGTTGGAGAGAAAGTGCGGGCCGTGGAAGGCCTGCGCTGCCACCGTGACGACGACGTAGATCAGCACCAGCAAGACGGTGCTCATCACCGCCGCCTTGCCGGGGCCGTTGGCGGCGTCGCGTGACTCCTCGTTGACGCAGACGCCGCTGTCCCATCCCCAGTAGATGAAGACGCCGAGCAGGACGCCGCTGACCAGCGCCGTCGTTCCGCCCGGCATGCCGAAGGGCGAGAACCAGCTGAGGCCGACGTGGACCGAGCCGGGCACGCCGCTGACGTAGACCTTCCAAAGCGCGACCACCGCGAACAGCGAGAGGGTAAAGATCTCGACGGCGAGCAAGAAGAACTGCGTCCGTGCCGAGATCTCGATCCCGACGTAACAGATCCAGGTCATCAGCACGATCCAGATCGCGGCGATGATCATGATGTCGGTGGTGTTGCTGGCGGCGGCGTCGAGGCCGAAGAGGAGGAATGTGTACTTGCCGGCGATGAACCCCAGGGTCGCCATCACGACGATGTCGGCGGCGACGATCACCCAGCCGGTCAACCAACCAAGATAGGGTCCGAGCGCTCGGGTGACCCAGGTGAAGCTGGTCCCGCAATCGGGGTCGGCCTTATTCATGTAGTTGTAGGCGGCGGCGATCAGGAGCATCGGGATGAAGGAGACGATCATCACCGCCGGGGCATGGAACCCCATCCCGGCGACTGCGGTGACGAACCCGAGAGTGACCGCGATGCTGTAGGCCGGCGCGGTCGAGGCGATCCCGATCACGAGGTTTGAGATGTAGCCGAGCGCTCCGGACTTGAGCCCCTTGCCACCCACCGCATCCCCCGAGGTCGGGACGTTTCCGGCGGGGACCGAAGCGCTCTCCATGGGACTCCTCCTTGTCGACCCTCCGCCATTCGGGCGGCGACTGTGGCGACGTTACGCCCGAGAGGGAGGGGATGCAAGTTGCAGATGTCCTAAAAGCGCGCCTCGGCTTTATCCATTTTGTATAAGTGTCCCTTCCTAACTTGACCCAATGACCACTTGCATCCGGGCGGCCTGGGGTCTAGCTTTATCCATATCGTCGAAGCATGAGAGGAGACTCCCCGTGGCCACAGCGTCCGCTGCAATCGACACAAGTCTTCAGGAGCTGGCCAGACGGCACCTTTGGATGCACTTTTCGCGGATGGGCTCCTACGGCCCCGATCACGAGATCCCGATCATCGTTCGCGGCGAGGGCTGCTACGTCTATGACGAGCACGGTAAGCGCTACCTCGACGGTCTCTCCGGGCTCTTCTGCGTTAACGCCGGCCACGGGCGCTCGGAGTTCGGTGAGGCCGCCGCCCGCCAGGTCGAAGAGCTCGATTTCTACACGCTGTGGAGCTACGCTCACCCCCGCGCGATCGAGTTGGCTGCCCGGATCGCAGCGCTCGCTCCCGCCGATCTGAACCGCGTCTTTTTCACCTCCGGTGGCTCGGAGGCGGTCGAGTCGGCGCTGAAGCTGGCGCGCAACTACCACCGGATTCGTGGCAACGGCCAAAAGCACAAGGTGATCGCGCGCGAGGTTGCCTACCACGGCACCTCGCTGGGGGCGCTCTCGGCGACGGGAATCACCGAGTTGCGATCGCAGTTTGAGCCGCTGGCGCCGGGCGGCTGCCACGTTCCCAACACCAATGTCTATCGTTGGCCCGAGGATCGCCACCCCCTATGGGCGGCCACGGCGATCGAGGAGCGGATCCAGTTCGAGGGTCCCGAGACGGTCGCCGCGGTGATCCTCGAGCCGGTCCAGAATGCCGGCGGCTGCTTCGTCCCCCCCGACGGTTATTTCGGACGGGTGCGAGAGATCTGCGATCGCTATGACGTGCTGATGATCTCCGATGAGGTGATCTGCGCCTGGGGGCGGCTCGGGTACTACTTTGGCTGCGAACGGTTCGGGTACCTACCCGACATCATCACCGTCGCCAAGGCCCTCACTTCCGCCTACGCGCCGATGGGCGCAATGATCGCCTCCGATCGGGTCGCCGAGCCGTTCATGCAGGGCGATGCCTCCTTCTCCCACGGTTTCACCTTTGCCGGGCACCCGCTTGCCGCGGCGATCGCGCTGGCCAACCTAGACGTCTTTGATCGCGAGGATCTCTGCGGCCACGTGCTCGCCAAGGAGGACGAGTTCCTCCAGCTTCTCAGCAGCCTCCACGAGCTGCCGATCGTCGGCGACGTGCGCGGCGCCGGTTACTTCTACGCGATCGAGCTGGTCAAAGATAAGGAAACCAAGGAGAGCTTCAGCGATGAGGAGTCCGAGGAGCTGCTGCGGGGTTTTCTCTCCGCCGAGCTCTACCGGCGCGGGCTGATCTGCCGCGCCGATGACCGCGGCGACCCGGTGGTCCAACTCGCACCCCCCCTCGTCTCCGACAGCGAGCAGTTCGAGGAGATCCACGGCGTCCTTCACGGCGTCCTTGATGAGGCCGGGAAGCGCCTCGTCAAGTAGGTCTTGCGATGCTCACTGTCCAGAGTCTGCTCGACGAGCTTGATCTGAAGCTCGTCGCTGGGTCTGAGTCTGCCGCGGCACCGGTTCGCTGGGTGCACATCTCTGAGCTCGCCGACCCAACTCCCTGGCTCTCGGGTGGAGAGCTGATGCTTACCACCGGCATCCCGCTCGACAGCGCCGCCAAGCAGCGAAGCTTTGTCCGATTGCTCGCTGACCGCAATCTCGCCGGGCTCGGCTTCGGCACCGGCTTCAGCCACCGCGGGCTGCCGAGAGCACTGGTCGATGAGGCGCGCAAGCGCGACTTCCCGCTCTTTGAGGTGCCCTACTCAACCCCCTTCATCGCGATCACCGAGAAGGCCTTTGCTCGACTTGTCAACGAGCAATACGAGGTGCTGCAGCGCGGGATCGCCGTGCAGCGACGGCTCGAGCGGTTGGTCTTGCAGGAGCGCGGGCTGGAGGAGATCGCGGCGACGATCTCCTCGGCGGTTGGGGGGAGCGTCGCGATTCTCGACGGCCGTGGTGAGCGGCTAGCCGGGCGAGGCTTTCGTCGCCAGCTCTCCGAGGAGGCGCTCGGCGCGATCCGCAAGGAGGCCCTCTCCCACGCTGCCGATGGGCACCCGTTCGTCCCCGCCCACCCGGCGCTTGCGGGACGGGCTCTCGCCCACCCGGTGATCTCTCCCGGCGGCGGCCCACCCCAAGCCTGGGTGGTGATCGTGCGCGACTCCGGTGGCCTCGGTGACTTTGAGCGCCTGATCTTGCAGCAGGCCGTCGCCGTCGTTGCCTTGGAGCTGATGCGACGACGGGTCGCCCGCGAGACCGAGCGCCGCCTTGCCGGAGACGTGTTGGCCGGGGCACTTGGCGGGCGGATGGACGCAGCGGAGTTGCGGAGCAGACTGGAGCCGTTTGGGATCGGCGAGGAGGCCGCCGTCTTGGTCTTTGCCCTCGATGACCCGACCGCCGCCGAGCCGGCGCTCGAGCGTGCCCTCGCCGCCGCCGGCTGCCCGGCCGTGGTCGCGCCGCACTCAAGCGGCGGCTCCGAGCTGCTCTGCGCGGTCGTTGACGCAAGTGATCGCAACCCGATCGATATCGCCGCCGCGGCGCGTGCCGCGCTGCTCGCCGATCGCGGAGCGGTGCGAGCCGCCGCCTCGCGCCCGGCTCCCGCGGAGCGGTTGCGGCGCTCCTTCCACGAGGCGCGCTGCGCGCTGGAGGCGACCGCGTTTGCCAACGGCGACGCGCCGGAGGTCGCCTCCTGGCGCGACCTCGGCGCCTTCACCCTGCTGTTATCGATCCAAGATGACGAGGCGCTGGGGCTCTATTGCGACAGCGTTCTCGGTCCGATTGAGCAAGGAGATGAGGACTATGGCGGTGAGCTTTTGCGTTCATTGGAGGCCTTCATTGAGCAAAACGGGCAGTGGGAGCGCGCCGCGCGAGAGGTCTACTGCCACCGCCACACGCTGCGCTACCGGATGCGCAAGGTCGAAGAGCTGACCGGCCGCGATCTCTCGCGCGCCCATGATCGGATCGAGTTTTGGCTGGCGTTGCGGGCACGGGAGCTGGTCAGATGAGGGTCGGGGTGCCGCGGGAGATAAAGCCCGATGAGTACCGTGTGGCGATCACCCCGGCCGGTGTGCGGGAGATGGTCGAGCACGGCCACGAAGTTGTGATCGAGGCGGCGGCGGGGGAGGGTAGCTCGATTTCTGACGCTGACTTTGAGGCCCAGGGCGCCCGGATAGCCCCCGACGCAGCAACCGTCTTTGAGCGCTGCGAGATGCTCCTGCACGTCAAGGAGCTGCAGCCAGCAGAGATCGAGATGCTGCGCGACGGGCAGCTCCTTTTCACCTATCTGCACCTAGCCCCCGACCCCGAGCAGACCCGTGGCCTGTGCGGTTCGGGGGCCACCTGCATCGCCTATGAGACGGTAGAGGATGAGCAGGGCCGCCTGCCGCTCTTGGCGCCGATGAGCGAGATCGCCGGAAAGATCGCCACCCAGGCCGGTGCCTTCATGCTCGAGAAGCCACTCGGTGGCCGCGGCATTCTGCTGGGCGGTGTTCCCGGCGTCGCCGCCGCCAACGTGATGGTGATCGGTGGCGGCGTGGTTGGCATGAACGCGGCCTTCATCGCGATCGGGATGGAGGCAGATGTCTTTGTCTTTGATAAGTCGATCGACCGCCTGCGCGATCTTGAGGGGGTCCTCGGTGGGCGCTGCTCGACCGTTTACTCGACCACGCTCGCGGTTGAGGAGATGCTGCCTCGGGCCGACCTCGTGATCGGGGCCGTGCTGGTACACGGAGCCCGCGCCCCCTACGTGGTTCGCCGCGAGCAGCTGGCGCTGATGAAGCCCGGCGCCGTCCTGGTCGACGTTGCGATCGATCAGGGTGGTTGCTTTGAGACCTCGCGGCCGACCACCCATCGTGATCCGACCTTCGAAGTTGACGGGATCATCCACTACTGCGTCGCCAATATGCCGGGCGCGGTTCCGATCACCTCGACTCACGCCCTGACCAACGCCACGCTTCCCTACGCGATCGCGCTCGCGGATCTCGGCGTCGCCGAGGCGATTCGTCGCGACCGCGGTCTGCGCTCGGGGGTCAACGTTGCCGCCGGGCGGGTCACCCACCCCGCGGTCGCTGAGGCGCTCGGGGAGAGCTGCGTCGCGGTCGAGCAGGCTCTGGGTTTCGAACAGGGCGAAACTGAAAAGCAAAAAGCGGAGGTGCACTGATGGCGACGGCGGCCAAGACAAAGTTGAAGAACTTCATCGGCGGTGAGGCGATCGACCCGGTGGACGGTGGCAGCGAAGAGGTCCTAAACCCCGCCACCGGTGAGCCGATCGCCGAGGCACCGCTCTCGACCAAGCCCGACGTCGATCGCGCCGTCGCCGCGGCGAAGAAGGCCTTCGCTGGCTGGGCGGGCACGCCACCGGGGGAGCGGGCCCGGGCGCTCCTACAGATGGCGGATCTGATCGAGTCGCGGGCCGAGGAGATCGCCGATCTGGAGGCCGCTGATGCCGGCAAGCCGCGCAGCGCCGTGCTCGAGGATGAGGTGCCTGTGATGGCCGACAACCTGCGCTTTTTCGCCGGCGCCGCACGCTGCATGGAGGGGCGCTCCGCGGGTGAGTACATGCAGGGCCACACCTCATTCATCCGCCGCGAGCCGGTCGGCGTGGTTGCCCAGATCACCCCTTGGAACTACCCGCTGATGATGGCGATCTGGAAGATTGGCCCGGCCCTGGGGGCGGGAAACACGGTGGTCTTAAAGCCGGCGGAGACGACGCCGCTGACCACGCTGCTCTTCGCGCAATGGTGTGGCGAGATCCTTCCGGCGGGCGTCTTCAACGCGATCGGGGGCCTCGGCGATCCCGCCGGGGTTGAGCTGGTCACCCATCCCGACGTGGAGATGATCAGCCTCACCGGCTCACCCCCGACCGGTAAATGGATTGCCAAGGCCGCCGCCGAGACGGTGAAGCGAGTCCACCTCGAGCTGGGCGG
This sequence comes from uncultured Solirubrobacterales bacterium, assembly GCA_963700105.1. GTDB lineage: Bacteria > Actinomycetota > Thermoleophilia > Solirubrobacterales > 70-9 > CAVUWL01. The sequence continues at coordinate 40,796 of CAVOWL010000003.1, forward strand.
CAAGGCCCCGGTTGTGATCTTTGACGATGCCGACATGGAGGCGGCGATGGAGACGATCGCCGGCACCGGCTACTACAACGCGGGCCAGGATTGCACCGCGGCCACCCGGGTGCTTGCCTCCACGGGGGTCTACGACGAGGTAGTAAACGGTTTGGTCTCCGAAGCGAAGGGACTGGTTTTGGGCGACACGATGTCGGCGGATACGACCCTCGGTCCGCTCAACTCAAAGCGCCAGCGCGAGCGGGTCGAGGGTTTCTTGGGGCGCAGGCCCGCCAACGCCGAGATCGTCACCGGCGGGCGGCAGCCCGATCTTCCCGGCTTCTACCTGGAGCCGGCGGTCATCGCCGGGCTGGAGCAGGGCGATGAGATGATTCAAAACGAGATCTTTGGCCCGGTGATCACGGTGCAGCCCTTCTCCGATGAGCAAAAGGCGATCGAGTGGGCCAACGGCACCCGCTACGGTCTCGCCTCCTCGGTCTGGACTCGCGATGTTGGCCGCGCGATGCGGGTTGCAAACGCCCTGCGCTTCGGCTGCGTTTGGATCAACGATCACATCCCGCTCGTCTCCGAGATGCCCCACGGCGGCTACAAGGAGTCCGGCTACGGCAAGGACCTCTCGATCTATGCGTTGGAGGACTACACCGAGATTAAGCACGTGATGATCAACCTCGACTGAGGTTGATCATCACGAACCAGGATCGCCGCCTCCTGCAGAGGCAAACGGCATCGGAGACCGCGATGCCCAGATCCAGGGTGTCGCCCCGAGACGACTAGGCTTGTCCTTGATGGTCGACGTCGCCACCGCCGAGGAGGCAGCCGCAATCGCCGCTGCGATTGAGCGCTTCGTGGCGGAGGGCGGGGCGGCTTTTGAGGAGGTGCCCAAACGCGTCAACCCGTGGCAGCGGGCGGCGCTGATCGAGGGTGTCAGTGCGAAGGACACCGTTCAGGACCTAGAAGGAGGAGCGAGATGGCTGTCGTAAAAATCATCGAGCTGGTCGGCAGCTCGAAGACCTCAACCGATGATGCGGCAAAACAGGCCCTGAGCCAGGCCCAGGGCACGTTGCGAAACATTCGAGCCGTGGACATCGTCTCAACCGGAATCCGCGGTGAGAACCTCGATGAGTACCGAGCCCACGTTCGGGTCGCCTTCCTGATCGAGGGCACAGAGATCGACTGAGCTTCGCGCCGCTCCCACGCGGGGCACCCATTTCCCGCCAGGTGAGGGGCAGGGTGAGAACGCCGCCCGGGCTCGGCTAGATTTCCATCATGAGCGCCGAGCCGCCAACCCACTCTGCCGAGCAGGTTCGGAGGCTGATGCTCGATGGCGCCCAGCTCATCGACGTACGGGCCGAGCATGAGTGGGAGGCAGGGCGGATCGCCGGCGCTCGCCACATCGAGCTCGGTGAATTGAGCTCACGGGCTGGCGAGATCGACCGCGAGGGCGCCGTCGTCTTTTACTGCCGCGGTGACAATCGCTCCGAGATGGCGGCCGCCGCGTTCGCGGCCGAGGGCTATCAGGTGGCGACGCTTGAGGGTGGGATCGGGGCCTGGGTGGATGCGAGCCTCCCGCTTGACCCCGAGGATGGATACGTCGCCGAATCCGGGGCGGCCGCATCGATTCTGCAGGCGCGAAAAAAGGCCGCGCAGGGCTAAATACCCGAATCCCGGTCGGGTTTTGCTATTTTGCTCCTCGTGGAGCTAACGGTCGACCAGCAAAAGGAGCAGCGCGGCAAGGGCCGACCCGGCAGCCTGGAGAACCCGGAGGCCTATGAGAACGTGCCCGGCCGGGTGATCCCAATCCTCGCCCGCGAGTTTGATGACTTCGACAACGAGGCCGAGCGCTTCCTGGCGGGCGATAAAGCCGAAGATGAGTTCATCGGCTTTCGCCTCAAGCAGGGCGTCTACGGTCAGCGCCAGCCCGATGTGCAGATGGCGCGGGTGAAGCTTCCGTTTGGCGGCGTCACCCCGGCCCAGATGGACGCCTTTGCCGACGTGATCGAGAGCTATGCGCCGCTCAACAAGGGCCACATCACGACCAGGCAGAATGTCCAGATCCACCACGTGCCGTTGCGCGACATGGAGTCGCTGCTGCGCCGTATCTCTGAGGTTGGCCTCTCCTCGCGCGAGGGATGCGGCAACACGGTGCGCAACGTGACCGGCGATCCGTGGGCGGGTGTCGCAACTGATGAGGTCTTTGATCCGACCCCCTACGCCGGCGCCTACGTTCGCTACTTCGTCCGCCACCCGACCACGCAGCTGATGCCGCGCAAGATCAAGACGGCCTTCAGCGGCTCCGATCAGGATCGCGCCATCACCGGCATCCACGACATCGCCTTCCTCGCCCGTGAGCGCGACGGGGTCAAGGGTTTCGAGGTCAGGGTTGGCGGCGGCACCTCGATCATGGCCCGCGTCGCGCCGACACTTTATGAGTTCGTCGAGGCCGACAACGGCGATTATTTGAAGGTCTCTGAGGCGGTCCTGCGCATTTTCGATCGCCAGGAGTGGCTGCGCGTCAATCGGGCCCGGGCGCGAATCAAGGTCCTGGTCGACAAAATCGGGATCGAGAGCTTTCGCGAACTGGTCGAGGAGGAGCTGGAGGGCGCCTGGGTCGGGGATCGAGACTTCGACCTCGAGCGGCTGCGCTTCGACGATGACGAGGAGGCAAACGCACCGCAGATCCCACCCGCACCGGCCTCGCCCAACGGCGATCGCTCTGAGTTCGACCGCTTCTGTGAGGCCAATGTGGTGGCACAGCGCCAGTCCGGCTTTGCCGCGGTGGAGGTGAAGATCACCCGCGGTGACCTCAGCCCCGCCCAGTTCCGGGGACTGGGCGCAATCATGCGCGAGTTCACCGGCGGTTACGCGCGCAGCACCGTGCAGCAAAACCTGGTCTTGCGCTGGGTGCGCGAGGAGGCGCTCTATGAGGTCTGGCAGCGTCTGGTCGGGCTCGGGCTGGGCGAGGCGGGGGCCCGCCAGATCAGCGACGTGGTCAGCTGCCCCGGCACCGATAGCTGCAAACTCGGCATCACCAGCTCGATGGGGCTCAACCGGGCAATCGAGGAGCGGCTCGAGGCGATGGAGATCGCCGATCCACAGACGAAGCGAATCCAGATCAAAATGAGCGGCTGCCCGAACGGCTGCAGCCAGCACCACATCGCAAATATTGGTTTCTACGGCGCCTCGCTGAAGTTGGGCGAGCGCCAGATGCCCGCCTACATTCCCCACATCGGCGGCAACTACGAGGGCGGCGAGGTGATTTTCGGCAAGCGGCTGAAGTCGAGGCTGCCCGCCAGGCGCGTCCCCGAGGCGGTCGAGCGCTGGATCGGCCTGTATCAGGCAGAGCGCGCCGCGGGGGAGGAGTTCAACGCCTTCGCCGAGCGGGTCGGTGCCGAGCGCTTTGAAGCCGCGGTAAAGGAGCTGACCCTGCCCGCCGAGTTCAGCCTCGAGACCATGCAGCAGTTCATCGATTGGAACCGCTCCAGCCCCTACAAGGTCGAGCGCGGCGAGGGCGAGTGCGCGATCTAGGCGCGATGCGATGAAGCCTCCGCCTGCCACACTCCCCGCTCCGATGCCGACTGCGACCGAGATCGATCCCGCCGCCGTGGCCGCAGACCTCGAGGGGCGAACGGCGCAGGAGGCGATGGTCTGGATGTTTGAGACCTTTGGTCCCGAGCACTACATCGCCTGCTCCTTCCAAAAGACCAGCTCGGTCACCGCTCACATGGCAAGCCGGATCAATCCTGAGGCCCGCTTCTTCTACCTCGATACCGACCTGCTCTTCCCCGAGACCTATGAGACGCGAGACCGGCTTGCCCAGCACCTCGGGGTGGAGTTCGATCGTTTTCACAACCTGACCCTTGCCGAGCAGGCGCTCCAGCACGGTGAGGAGCTGTGGAAGCGGGATGCCGATTCCTGCTGCGGAGTGCGCAAGGTCGAGCCGATGGCACGAGCGCTTTCCTCCGTAGACTGCTGGGTCGCCGGTGTCCGGCGCGAGGATTCCAGCAGCCGCTCTTCGACGCCGAAGTTCGGCTGGGACAAGCGCTTTGACCTCTGGAAGCTCAATCCACTCGCCGACTGGACCGAGCGCGACGTCTGGAACTACATCCGTGAGCACCACCTCCCCTACAACCCGCTCCACGATCGCGGCTATCCCTCGATCGGATGCACGCACTGCACCCAGCCGGTCGGACCTGGTGCCTCCCCGCGAGATGGTCGCTGGGCGGGCGTCGCCAAGACCGAGTGCGGTATTAACTAGCCGCGCCAGCCACGCGCCTCTCCCTCCGTCCCCAACCGATTGGTGAACCGCCAAACTATGAGCCCCCCAGAGACGATGACCGACCTATCCCTGACCCTCTCCGAGCGCCACACGGCGGACTTCGAGATGATCGCCAACGGCGGCTTTGCCCCGCTCACCGGCTTTCAGGGCTCCGCCGACTGGGAGCGGGTCTGCGCGCAGATGCGCACCGCCGGCGGCGATTACTGGCCGATCCCGATCACCCTGGCCTCGGAGCTTTCCTGCGCGCCCGGCGACCTTGTCGAGCTGGTGGGCGAGGAAGGTAAGGCGCTGGGGCGGATCAGGGTGGAGGAGATATTTGAGCGCGACACCCGCAGCGAGGCCGAGCGGGTCTACGGCACCACCGACCCCGAGCACCCGGGGGTGGCGGCGATCTATGAGGAGGGAGAGCGCTGTCTCGCCGGGCCGATCGAGGTCGACGCCCTGCCCGATCACGAGGAGGCCTTCATGCGCCGCTACCTGACGCCGGCGCAGACCCGGGAGGAGTTCAAGCGGCGTGGCTGGAAGCGGATCGTCGCCTTTCAGACCCGCAACCCGATCCACCGCGCCCACGAGTACCTGACCAAGGCGGCGCTTGAGAGCGCCGACGGCCTCTTCATCCATCCCCTGATCGGCAAAACCAAGGCCGGTGACATCCCCGCCGACGTGCGGATGCGCTGCTATGAGGTGCTGATCGAGAACTATTACCCCAAGGACCGGGTGCTGTTGGGGGTGAAGCCGGCCAAGATGCACTACGCAGGGCCGCGCGAGGCGGTCCTGCACGCGATCGTGCGCCGCAACTACGGAGCGACCCACTTCATCGTCGGTCGCGATCACGCCGGCGCCGGGGACTACTACGGCACCTATGACGCGCAAAAGATCTTCGAGCAGATCGATATCGATGAGCTGGGAATCGAGCCGCTGATGTTTGAGCACACCTTCTGGTGTGAGGACTGCGAGGGCCTCGCCTCGAACAAGACCTGCCCTCACGACGGCGACGCCCACCTGTTCTTATCCGGGACCAAGGTGCGCGAAATGCTGGGGCGGGGCGAAAAGCCGCCGCATGAGTTCTCGCGCGATGAGGTCGCCGAGATCCTGATCGACGCCTACAAGGAGGACTGAGTACCGATGTCTGATGAGAAGGGCTTCACCCTCTGGTTCACGGGGCTCTCCGGAGCCGGCAAGACGACGATCTCAAGGCTCCTGGAGGGCCACCTGCGCGAGCGGGGCTCAAAGCTCGAGATCCTCGACGGTGACATCGTGCGCGAAAATCTCTCCAAGGGGCTCGGCTTCTCCAAGGAGGATCGCGACACCAACATCCGCCGCATCGCCTTCGTCGCCGACCTGCTCTCCCGCAACGGGGTGCCGGTGATCACCGCGGCGATCTCCCCCTACGCCGAGATCCGCGCCGAGGCTCGCGAGCTGATGGGGGAGCGCTTCATCGAGGTCTTTGCCAAGGCCTCGGTCGACACCTGCGCCGCGCGCGACGTCAAGGGCCTCTACGCAAAAGCCTTCTCCGGGGAGATCAAGGAATTCACCGGCGTCTCAGATCCCTACGAGGCACCCGATGACGCCGAGGTGATCTGTAACACCGAAACCGAATCGCCGGAGGAGTCCGCCGAGAAGGTCCTGGCCTACCTGGAGGCCCGCGAGCTGGTTCCGCGGGCGGCGGTCGCTGCCTAGCTGGGTAAAGGTCGCCGAGCCCTAGGGTCGCGGAGGTAGCTGCGGCTGTCCGAGGCCGTAGGTCTGATAGGCCCCGAAGCGGTTGAAGGTCTTATGGCTGGGCCCGTGGTAATCCGATGACCCGGTTGCGAACAGTTCCAGCCTCTTGCAGAGGCCGAGCAGATGGGCGGTCTGCTCCTTGCTGTGGGAGGGATAGAAGGCCTCGACCCCATCGAGATTGAGGTTTTTGATCAGAGCCTCGACCTCGGCCGGCGCGGAGATGTCCCAGTAAGGATGGGCGATGACGGCGCACCCACCGGCGCCGTGGATCAGCTCGATCGCCTGCTCTGCATCGGGCCAGCGCCGCGGCACGAATGCCTTTGCGCCGGGGACAAGGTACTGCTCAAAAAAGGGCCCCATGTCATCGCCCGCTCCGGCGGCCCGGGCGATATGGGGGCGTCCAATCGAGAGGGCATCGCCGGCCTCTCGAACCGCGTCCTCGAGGTGAATGTCAAAGCCCTCCCGGCGCAGGTTCTCAACTATCTCCCCGGCGCGGGCGACCCGCTCGTGCTGGGCGCGCTCGCAGGCGGGCGCAATTGCCCCGAGCTCAACCCAGTAGCCGCAGATATGCAGGTCATCGGCGTACTCGTGCACGCACGACATCTCGATCGCCGGCACCAGCTCAATCTCAAGCTCGGCGGCCGCGGCCGCCGCCTCGGGCACCCCCGCGATCGCGTCGTGATCGGTCAGCGCCAGCGTGCTGACCCCGGCCGCGGCCGCCGCCACCACCACCTCCGACGGCGCCAGCTGCCCGTCAGAGACGCTCGAGTGACTCTGTAGCTCGACTAGCATGGGGGCAGCCTAGTCATCCTCGGCGGGCCGGGAAGCGGTCCGATTGCCGAACTTGGCGGTTAGGGATGAGTGAGACAGGGAATGAACGCGATCACCGACAAAATCGCAGGCCTTCACGGCGCCGGCATCGCTGCCGCGGCAGCGCTCTGCGCTGGCGCCGCTTTGATCAGCGCCCCCGCGGCCCTCGCCGCGCCGGCCTGGCTGGCCCCCACCAACCTGTCCGCACCCGGCAGGGAAGCGAGCAACTCCTCGGTGGCGATGGATGAAGCCGGCGAAACGGTCGCGGTCTGGGAGCGCCAGAGCGAAACCGGGGTCGACAGCGACGTGCAGGCCGCCACCCGCGCCCCCGGCGGCGGTTTCTCCGAACCGATCCGGCTCTCGGGCGCGGCGACCGAACCCGACGTGGCGATCACCCCCTCCGGAGAAGCGATCGTGGTCTGGCGCTTTTTCGAAGTGAGCAGCGGGGAATACGTGATCCAGGCCGCAACCCGCCAACCGGGCGGGGCCTTTTCGGCGCCGCTTGAAATCTCTCGTTCCTCCGCGCAGGCTCTGCCCCAGGACCTGCGCGTGGCGATCAACGCAAAGGGCGAGGCGGCCGTGGTATGGATCCAGCAGAACCCGAGCTCAGGGCTGAAAGAAAACCCGAGCTTCGTCGAGGCCTCGGTTCGCGCCCCGGGAGCTGGTTTCTCGGCTCCGGAAACGATCTCCCCCCAACCCCTGGTCTCCGGTCAAAGCGCCGCGCACCCCCGGGTTGGGATCGATGCCGCCGGCGATGTCAGGGCGGTTTGGGAATACTTCGACGGAACCGATGATCTGATTGAAACCGCCAGCCGCCCCCCGGGCGGCAGCTTCTCGGCTCCGAAACCGCTCAGCGTCGACGGAGAAGACGCGTTTGGCCCCGACCTCGCGGTCGATGTCGCCGGAGCGACGACGGTGGTCTGGGATCAGGACAAGGAAAGTAACTTCACCGTGCGCGGCGCCGGTGCCGCCGCGGGCGCTGAACTGGGAAGCCCGGTCAACCTCTCCACCAGCTCGGCATCCAGCCTCGGAGAACCGGTGATCGCGACCGCGCCGGGCGGCGCGGCCACCGTCGCCTGGACCCAGTCAAACGGCGCCAACAATCTGATCCAGGCCGCCGCCGGTACCAGCGGGGGGGCCTTCGCCTCCCAGCAGGCGGTCTCTGCCGTCGGCCAGGAAGGTCTCAATCCCGAAGTCTCAGAGGATCGCGCCGGCGCCTCGACGATCGTCTGGCAGGGCTCCAACGGCACCAACGACATCGTCGAGGCCGCAACCGGCTCCCCCGCCGGGGGCTTCTCGGCTGCGGCTGAACTCTCCGCGGCCGGCCAGGACGCGGTCTTTCCCCGGGTCGCGATGGACGCCGGCGGTGATGCGACCGCGGTGTGGTGGCGATCCGATGGCACCAACGCGATCGTGCAGGCGGCGGGCTATGACGCCGACGCACCGACCCTGGGCGGCGTCTCGATCCCCTCTTCGGGCACGGTTGGGGTCCCCGTCTCCTTCTCGGCCAAGCCCGTTGACGTCTGGCCAATCGCTTCAACCAGCTTCGGCTTCGGCGACGGGACCCACGCCGAAGGCAGCGCCGTCTCCCACACCTACACCGCGCCGGGTACCTATGCGGTGACGATCACCGCTAAGGATGCCGCCGGAAGCGCGGTCAGCGCCAGCGCAACGATCACCGTCCTGCCCTCAAACGATTTCGCGATCGGCAAGCTGAAGCTGAACCGGAAGGTGGGGACGGGCGCATTGAGCGTCATCGTTCCCGGTCCCGGCAGGCTCGATCTGAGCGGCAGGGGTGTCAAGGCGGAAAGGCTTCGGCCCAAACGAGCGGGCAAGGTGAGGATCTTGATCAGGGCTCGGGGTTCCGCGCGCAAGCGGCTGATCAAGCGTGGCCGGGTCAAGCTGGAGCTCTCCCTCGCCTTCACCCCCAGCGGCGGGGACACCGCCACCAAGCACAAACGGGTAACCCTGCTCAAGCGGCGCCGCTGACGCCGAGGGGCTGAATAGACTGCGCCGCCGATGAGCCCCAGGCGAGCCAGATTTCCAGGCCCCATTCCGCCGCGAGGGCGAGCGGGGGGGCGAGCTGATGTTTGAGAAGGTGCTGATCGCAAATCGGGGCGAGATTTCGATTCGGGTCGCCCGCACGCTGAAGGAGATGGGGATCGCTTCGGTCGCCGTTTACTCCGAGATCGACCGCGATGCACCCCACGTCCGCGAGGCCGATGAGGCCTATCTGATCGGGGCGGCGCTGCCCGCTGAGAGCTATCTGAACATCGCAAAGATCATCGAGACGGCGGTAGAGGCGGAGGCCGAGGCGATCCATCCCGGCTACGGATTCCTCGCTGAGAACGCCGAATTTGCCCGCGCCTGTGCCGAGGCCGGGGTGGTCTTCATCGGTCCGCCGCCCGAGGCGATCGAGGCGATGGGTTCAAAGACGCGGGCCCGCGAGATCATGGCCAAGGCCGGGGTTCCGATTGTGCCCGGCGCGACCGAGCCAGCGCCGGATCTCGAGGCGGCGGGCCGACAGGCCGAGGATGCCGGCTACCCGGTCGCCTGCAAGGCGGCGGGCGGCGGCGGCGGCAAGGGCTTTCGAGTCGCGAGGAGCGCTGAGGAGCTGGCCGAGGCGTTTGAGGGCGCGGCGCGCGAGGGTGAGAAGTTCTTCTCCGACGATCGCGTCTACATCGAGCGCTACCTCGAGGATCCGCGCCACGTCGAGGTCCAGATCCTGGCCGATTCCAAGGGCAACGTGATCCACCTCGGCGAGCGCGATTGCTCGGTGCAGAGACGACACCAGAAGGTGATCGAGGAGGCACCGGGTCCGCGGGTAGATGCCCAGATGCGGGAGCGGATCGGCAAGATCGCGACCGAGGCGGCGGCGGCGGTCGGCTACCGCGGCGCCGGAACGGTCGAGGGTCTTCAGGTGGGCGAGGAGTACTTCTTCCTCGAGATGAACACGCGGGTTCAGGTTGAGCATTGCGTCACGGAGATGGTCAGCGGTGTCGACATCGTGCGCGAGCAGGTGCGGGTCGCCGCCGGTGAGTCGCTCGCGCTCAGCCAGGATCAGGTCGAGTTGCGCGGGCACGCGATCGAGTGCCGGATCAATGCCGAGGCGGCCGAGAAGAACTTCGCCCCCGCCCCGGGGACGATCGTCTCCTACCGCGAGCCGGCCGGACCGGGGGTGCGGGTCGACTCCGGCGTCGGGCCGGGGTCGGAGGTAACGCCAATGTATGACCCGATGGTCGCCAAGCTGATCGTCTGGGACGTCGATCGAGCCCACGCCACGCGGCGAATGCTGCGCGCGCTCGGAGAGTATGAGATCACCGGCCTGAGGACCCTGATTCCCTTCCACAAGGCGCTGCTCGCCACCCCGCAATGGGAGGCGGGAGAGACCTGTCGCGACCTGATGGAGGACCGCGAGTGGCTCAAATCGACGGCCGCGGCGCCGGCGGCCGCGGCGCCGGCGGCGGCCGAGGAGGCGGCGCTGATCAGCCGTGATTACAGCGTTGAGGTCTCGGGCAAGCACTTTGCGGTGAAGGTGACCGGAGAGGCGCTCGCCGCGAGTGCTGCCCCCGCCGCGGGGGCGCGACCGCCCAAACGCGAGCGCAAGTCGGACTCAGGCGCCCGAGCTGGCGGGGATTCACTGCCGTCTCCCCTGCAGGGGACGGTGCTGAAGGTAGCGGTCAAAGCGGGTGATCAGGTCAGCGAGGGAGATCTGATCTGCGTCATCGAGGCGATGAAGATGGAGAACGAGATCACCGCCCATCGCTCTGGAAGGGTCACCGCGGTGAATGTCAGTGAGGGCCTCGCGGTCTCCAGCGGAGACATCGTCGCGGTGATCGAGGACCCCGAGTCCCACTAGCCCGATCGCCGGCGATTTCTCGCCACTCGCTGACGGGTTCAGCCGGCGCCGAGTTTTTTTGCTGCCTCGCGAAGGTTCTTGACGGTGGCGCTGGGCGCTTTGCGGCCGTCGAGTTTCTCATCGTGTCGGTTGACCCAGATCACGGGCACGTTCATTTTCAGCAGCGGGGCGACGTCGTTGGTGTAGTTGGAGCCGATGTGCAGCCACCCTTTCTTCCCGCCGATCCGCCTCGCGCACTCTTTGAAGTGAACCGGGTCGGGCTTGTAGCTGCGGACCTGCTGGGCGGTGACGACGAGGTCGAGTTCGGTGCGCAGGTGACGGCGCGAGATTCCCAGCAGTTTGTCATCGACGTTGGAGATAATTCCGACCTCGAACTTCTTGCCGAGTCGATCCATCGCGGCATTGGCCTCTCGGAACGGGAGCCAGTAGGCGACGCTGTTGGGCAAGAACTGGGCTCGGGAAGGCTCGATCTCCCAGCCGAGCTCAGCCGCCACCTTGACGATGGCGCGGCGCAAAACCTCGGCGTAGAGCTCGTAGGAGCCCGCCATGATCTCGGCCTGAACCTCCATGAAGCGAGCCAGAAAGGGCCCTTCATCGAAGCTGAAGCCGTCCTTATCTGCCTCTTTCTTACAGGCCTCGAGGATTCCTCGCTCCCAATCGATCAGGGTGCCGTAGCAGTCGGTGGTCACCCATTTGATCGCTTTGAGAGAGGGAAGGGGCATTTAGATTGCGCGCTCAGCGGCGGAGCCCTGCTGGATGGCGATTGCGAAGCTGGTCTGGATCGGGCCCACGGGAGCCGCGGCATTATGGCAAGCGCCCCCGGCTCGGGGCTTCTCCCTTCCGATCTCGGATAGTCTGCCGCGCGCGTCAGGCGGCGCCTCACCATGGACCTCCTCGAGTACCAGGGCAAGCAGCTATTCGCAAAGCACGGCGTCGCCGTGCCCAGCGGCGAGGTTGCCACCAGCGTCGATCAGGCCGTCGCGGCCGCCGATCGGATCGGCTATCCGTGTGCGATCAAGGCGCAGGTGCTGATCGGCGGCCGGGGTAAGGCTGGGGGGATCAAGATCGCGCAGAACGCCGAGCAGGCCCGAGCCCACGCCGAGGCGATCCTCGGCATGGATATCCGCGGACCCCACGGCGAGGGCCCGTTCAGGGTCGATCAGGTCTGGATCGAGGCGGGATCTGAGATCGCCGCCGAGTACTACGCCTCGGTGATTCTCGACCGGGGCGAGAAAAAACTGCTGGCGATGTTTTCAACCAAGGGTGGGATGGAGATCGAGGCAGTTGCCTCCGAGGATCCCGAGGCGCTGATCAAACGCCATATCGACCCGACCCGCGCCTTCGATACCGCCGCCGCCCTGCCGATCGTCGAAGCGGGGGGACCGGATTCAGATGTGGCGGAGGCGGTCGCCGAAGTGCTTGTCCGGCTGGCCGAGGTGGCGCGCGCTGAGGACGCCACCCTGATCGAGGTAAACCCGCTGATCGTCACCAATCAGCGCCAGGTGGTGGCGCTCGATGCCAAGGTGACCCTCGATAACAATTCGCTCTTTCGCCATCAGGACCTGGCCGAGATCGCCGATCTCAGCGAGGACCCACAGGAGGCGATGGCAAAGGCGAAGGGCCTTACCTACGTGAAGCTTGACGGCAACGTCGGCATCCTCGCCAACGGTGCCGGGCTCTGTATGTCGACGCTGGACGTCGTCGCTCAGGCAGGCGGCGCACCGGCCAATTTTCTCGACGCCGGTGGCGGATCGAAAGCCGAGGCGATCGTCGACGCGCTGACGGTAATCAGCTCCGATCAGAAGGTGACGGCGATCCTCTTCAACATCTTTGGTGGCATCACCCGCTGCGATGAGATCGCCAAGGGAATCGTCACCGCCTCAGGTCAGATCGAGCTGGGGGTGCCGCTGGTGGTGCGCCTCGACGGCACCAACTCCGAGCAGGGTTTGAAGATCCTGGCCGAGGCAAATCTCTCAAACCTGGATCAGGAGAAGACGATGCTGGCGGCGGCGCGGCGCGTGGTTGAGCTTGCGGGTGGTGGCCGATGAGCATCATCGTGGGCGAGGAAACCAAGTTGGTCGTCTCGGGGCTGACCGGTCGCGAGGGCTCCTTCCACGGTCTGCGAAACCGTGATTACGGAACCGATCTGGTCGCCGGCGTAACTCCCGGCAAGGGCGGACAGGATGTCGAGGGGGTGCCCGTATTTGACTCGATCAAAGAATCCGTCACCGAGGCCGGCGCCAACACATCGATGATCTTTGTCCCCGCTCGCTTCGCCGCCGCGGCGATCGATGAGGCGATTGAGGCCGGAGTTGAGACCGTGATCGCAATCACCGAGGGAATCCCCGTCTTGGACATGCTCGACACCTACTGGAAGGCCAAGCAGGCCGGAGTCAGGCTGATCGGGCCCAATTGCCCAGGCGTGCTCTCGCCGGGAAAGGCCAACGTCGGGATCATCCCCGCGCAGTTCTTTGCCCAGGGCAAGATCGGGGTCGTTTCCAAGTCGGGCACGCTCACGTATCAGATTGGAAATGAGCTCAAACAGGCCGGTGCCGGTAACTCCTCGATCGTCGGGATCGGTGGCGATCCAATCATCGGTTCGGATTTCATCGACATCCTGACCATGTTTGAGGCCGACCCCGAGACAGAGCTGATCGTCTTGGTGGGAGAGATCGGCGGCGATGCCGAGGAGCGCGCGGCGGAGTTCATAGCGGCGGAGATCACGAAGCCGGTGGTCGCCTACATTGCTGGTTTCACCGCCCCGCCGGGCAAGCAGATGGGACACGCTGGGGCGATCATCTCGGGCTCTTCGGGAACGGCGCAGGCCAAGCTGGAGGCCCTTGAGGCCAAAGGGGTGCGGGTTGGAAAGAGTCCAACCGAGGCTGCAGAGATCGCCGTTGCTACGCTCAGCGGCAATGCCATCTGAACTGATTTCCTTCGCCCGCGGGGCTCCCAGCGCAGACATCCTGCCACGCCAGGTGGTTCGCGATGCCGCCGCCGCGGCGCTCGGCGAGGACTGGGAAAGGGCGCTCTCCTATGGAACCGGCAGCGGGCACCCCGGCCTCTGCGCCTGGATCGCCGCTCGTCACGGCGGCCTCGACCCCGACCAGGTGATGATCACAAACGGATCGCTGGAGGCAGCGGCGATGCTGTTTGAGCATTTCCTGCAGGCCGGTGACAGGGTGGTGGTCGAGCAGCCAAGCTATGACCGCACCCTGCTCTTGCTGGCGCGGCTTGGGGTTGAGCTGGTGGGGGTGCCGACCGAGTCCGATGGCATCGACATCGGGGCGCTGGAAACGGCCCTCGCCGCGGGGCCGGTCAAGTTGGCCCACCTGATACCCAACTTCCACAACCCCGCCGGCTGCACGCTCTCCATCCAAAAGCGGGAGCGCCTGGTCGAGCTCGCCGCCGAGCACGGGTTTTGGATCTTCGAGGACGATCCCTACCGCGAGCTCCCCTTCGAGGGCGACGCGCCCGAGACGATGCTCTCGATCGATCGCGGCGGTCGAGTTCTGCACGCCTCCTCATTTTCAAAGACGGTCAGCCCGGGCGTCCGGGTCGGCTACTTGGCTGGGCCGGCGGCCGAGATCGCGGCGCTCGCCAAAAAGGCGAACGAGACCTACATCTCGCCCAATATGTTGGCCGAGGCAATCGTTTTGGAGCTCTGTGAGTCAGGCGCTTTGGATCGCAACATCGAGTTCGTAAAGGGGGCGCTGAGGGAACGCCGCGACGCGCTGGTGGCCGCCCTGGGTGAACAGCTTCCTGAGGCGCGGTTCGTCGTTCCCGGCGGCGGTTACTTCCTCTGGTTGGAATTGGCCGAGGACGCCGACACGGTGGCGCTGCTCGTGGAGGCCAAGCGCCAGGGTGTCTCCTTTGTCGCCGGCCCCGATTTCATGCTTGCCGGTGGACAAAGCGCTCTGCGGCTCTCCTTCGCGCCCGTCTCGGTCGATCAGATCGGCGAGGGTGTCGCTCGGATGGCGCGCTCGCTGGATCACCTCCGCGCCGCCTCTCCCGCCTAGAAAGCGCGCTGAGGGGCCGCGTTCCGGGGCGGTGCAGGGCCCGCTCGGGCCGAGGCGCCGTGCGGGGAGCTGACCGTCGTTAGGAGCATCGCGCCAGCAAGCTCGGCGGGCGGTGGCGCGCCGTGGGATCCATTCCGCACACCCGCTATTGGCGCCGGCCCGAAGCGCCGCCGCGACGGTCGCCATTTCGGCAGAGGGTAAACGCGGTGATGGCGACGGCCGAGTCGCAGGAGGACGGTGGGCAAACCAACCTCGGCACCGACCCCTCGCTGCCTGGCGCCTGCGGCGTCGAGCGCTCGAGATTCGCCACCCTCGCGAGCCCAGCAGCTCCCTCAGCGCCCGTAGCGCTCGCTGGAGAGGACCAGATGCTCGGGGATCGCGGCGCGCGGCGGCGGGGCCGGATCGGCCCGCACCGAGACGGTCTCGGCGACGCTTCGAGAGACGCGGTGAGATCCGATCGCCGAGACGATGGTGACGCCCTGCGGATCTGAGTCTCCGAGCCTTCCTTCCAGCCCCGGATGCAGCCCCGCCTGCTTGAGGTAGTGCAGGAGGTCCTCGGCCTCATTCTCAAAGCGCAGGACGCAGACCTCGGCACCAACCTGCACGTCGGCGAGCAGGGAGCCCTGCTCTCGGGCGCCCTCGATGATCGGATGACCGTGTGGACAGGTCTTCGCGTCGCCGATCGCAGCCAGCATTCTCTCCTCCAAAACCGGCGACATCGCGTGCTCGATTCGCTCGGCCTCCTCGTGCACCTCGTCCCAGGGAATGCCGAGGACGTCGGTCAAAAAACGCTCGATCATCCGGTGGCGGCGCACGATGTGGCTTGCGTGCTGGCGTCCGGAGGCGCTGAATTGCAACGATTTATCAGCGCTGCGCTCAACGTAGCCGTCGTCAAGAAGGCGGCCGATCATCTCGTGAACCGTCGGCGGTGAGAGCTGCATCGCGCGCGCAATATTGGCCCCGGTCATCGGCAGCCCCGCCTCCTCCAGCCAGAACATGATCTCCAGGTACTCCTGCTCGGCAACCGTCGCGCTCTCCTGCGACACGGGGGCTCCTCCTTGGCTCCGGATTGGACTTCGATACTAGACGGTCACCTCGCCAACCCCGGCCTATCGAGCGCCGCTCCGAGCCAGATTAGGGTAGCCTAACTTCTGATGACGGTGCTGATGCGATCGCTCTCGCGCCGCTGGCCCTTCTACCTCACCGGGTTCGGCGCCGCCCTGCTCCTTTGGAGCGCGCTGAGCGCATCCGGCGGGGTGCCCGATCCTACCGCCTCAAGCGCCCACCTAAGCCACGGTGCGGTGATCGTCGACAGCGGCCTGCTCGTCTTTCGCGAGGGCCTCGAGACGATCCTGGTGCTGGCGGCGATTACGGCCAGCATGCTGGGCGCCAATGCGGTCTACCGCAAACCGGTTGCCGCCGGGGCGGGGAGCGGCTTCCTCGCCACCCTGGCGACCTGGTTCGTCGCGATCTGGGTGATCGGGATGCTGGGTGGCGATGGCCTTGCGATCCAGGCTGCGACCGGACTGCTGGCCGTCGTCGTGCTCTTGGTCGTGATGAACTGGTTCTTTCATCGCGTCTACTGGACCGGTTGGATTGCCAACCACCACCGTCGCCGCCGCCGGCTCCTGGACCGCGCTGGCGTTGACCCGCTGCGGGCGACGATGCTCGGCCTGATCCTGCTCGGCTTTACCTCGGTCTATCGCGAGGGCTTTGAGGTTGTCCTCTTCCTGCAGAACCTGCGGCTCGCCTACGGCGCCACCACCGTGCTGGAGGGCGCGGCGCTCGGGCTCGGGCTGACCCTCGCGGTTGGGACACTCACCTTCCTCGCCCATCACCGCCTCCACTACAAGCGGATGCTTGTAGTGACCGGGGTCCTACTGGGGATAGTGCTGATCGTGATGGTCGGTGAGAGCGTTCAGGAGATGCAGCTCGCCGGCTGGCTGCCGACGACCGCGGTGCCGCTCGCGATCCCCGGTTGGGTCGGCCTGTGGTTTGCGATCTTTCCAACCGTTGAGGGACTCCTCGCCCAGGCCCTGGCGGCGGCCGTCGTGCTCGGCTCCTATTTCGGCGCCGAGTACGTAAGGGTCCGCCGTCCCCGGGCCCGTGGAGAGTCGCCGGCGCGACGGGGCGAGCTTCCCTCGCGCCCGGCGGGCAGCGGGGCCGAGTTGCCCGTCCTCTCGTTGCGCTGATCGCGGCGCTCAGGAGCGATCCATCAGGGTCGAGACGATGGCCTCATAGAAGCCCTCGCCCATGCGCCCCTCGGTGACGGTGGCGTTGCGCCAAGCCGGCAGGGCTGCGCGCAGCCCCGGGTCGCGCTCGGGGCCGTTTGCCACGACGAAGAAGCGATCCACGGCGCCCGCGACCTCGAGGTCCTCGATCGAGTCGCCAACCGCGATGCACTCCGATTGACCGTAACCGCGGGCGCGGGCGTGGGCGGCTACGGCGGCGGCCTTGCTGACCCCGCGGGGAACGAGGTGGTAGGCGTGGGTCGTCTCAATCCCAGGCATCGCGGCGTTGATCGCTCCGTTATCGAGCAGCCTCACATCCGAGGCGCCGCTTTCGCCGAGCAGCCGGTTTGCCTCGGCCACGTCCACGGCGCCGCGGAAGAGGTGGGAGTACTCGCGCTCGCGGTGCCATGGGATGTGGTATTCGAGCCGCCCCTTGAAGTGCTCGAAGAGGAGCTCCGGCAGGCCGCGGTCCTCCATCTGCTCAAAGATCGTGCGGCCAGCGCTCGGCGCCAGCTCGCCGAGGACGGTTGTCTCGGCGCCGATCACAAAGGCGCAGCCCGCCTCATAGATATAGGAGTCCTGTCCCATCAAGCGGGCGTCCTCCAGGACTTGGGCCTGGCGGCGCCCCGACATCACGACGACCTCCACCCCGGCCCGATGGCTTGCCTCAAGGGCTCGCGCTTGGATCATCGAGAAGCGCCCCTCGGAGTCGCGAAACAGTGAGCCTCCCGCGCCGAGGAGCGTTCCATCGAGGTCGGTGTAGACGCACTTCAGGGCCATCGCGCGGTCGCTACGGTAGCCGACATGTGGAGACTTGCCGATCGCAGGCTTGACCTCACCACGCCACTGGCGGTCGGGATCGTCAACGTGACGGCCGATTCGATGTTTGAGGGCGCCCGCAGCGAGACGCCCGAGCGGGCCGCCAGCGACGGCTTCGCTCTAGTGGAGGCCGGTTTTGAAATGCTTGACCTGGGAGCGGTGGCGGCCCGAAGCGGTCCGCCGGTCCCGCTTGAGGACGAGGCCGCGGCGCTGGTTCCAGCGCTGGGGCGCTTGCTCGCAGCCGGCGTGCCGCTCTCTGCCGACACCTTCTCGGTCGAGGTTGCGCGGCGGGCCCTGGCAGCCGGGGCGGTCGCGATCAACGACATATCGGGTGGTTCAGAGGAGATGTTGGCGCTGGTTGCCG
Organism: uncultured Solirubrobacterales bacterium; assembly: GCA_963700105.1. GTDB lineage: Bacteria > Actinomycetota > Thermoleophilia > Solirubrobacterales > 70-9 > CAVUWL01. The sequence goes on from CAVOWL010000003.1 coordinate 58,893, forward strand.
AGAGCGGATGCGGCTACGTGATGATGCACATCGAGGGGCCGCCGCGGCAGGAGCGCCCCTGGCCCCGCTACGACGATGTCGTCGATCACCTCAAGGCGTGGTTTGAGCGCAACCTGAATCGCGCCCGCGAGTACGGGGTCGGCGAGGAGCAGATCGCGATCGATCCGGGCCTCGACTTCGACCTCAGCCCCGAGCACGATCTCGAGATCCTGCGGCGCTTGGGCGAGCTCGGCGCGCTCGGGCGCCCGCTCTATATATCGCTCTCGCGGAAGGACTTCATCGGGGCGGTTTTGGGGGGTTCCTGGCGGGCCCGGGTGGCGCCGGCAGAGCGCGAGTGGGGCAGCGCCGCCGCCGCTGCCCTCGCCGTTGCCCGCGGCGCCGACGTGCTTCGCGTCCACGATCGCAGCGTCCTGCAGGCGATCAGGGTTGCGGCGCGGATTCGGGGCTCGGTCAGGAGCGCTGGCTAGTGGCAAAAAGCCTCCTGCAGACGCCCTGGGCGATCGCGCTGGATGCCGCTCGTCGCGACGGGCGCGTCGTCGCCGAAACCGCCGAGCCGCCGCGTCGCGGGCGGGCGGTTGGGCTTCCCTCGCGCCTTGACCGGGGCCTCGCCACGGCGCTTAAAGCAGCGGGGATTGAGCGCCTTTATTCTCACCAGCGCGACACGTTTGAGGCCGCTGCCCGCTCGGATCTGATCATCACCAGCGGCACCGCATCGGGTAAGAGCCTCGCCTTCAACCTGGCCGTGCTCGACGGGATCGCCCGCGATCCCAAGCGCCGCGCGCTCTATCTCTATCCGACCAAGGCGCTGGCCCAGGATCAGGCGCGAAAGCTCGGCGAGCTGCGAGCACCGGGGCTGCGCGAGGCGATCTATGACGGCGACACGCCGCGTCAGGAGCGCCCCGCGATTCGCCGCCAGAGCAACCTCGTCCTGACCAACCCCGACATGCTCCACGTCGGCCTGCTCCCCCACCACCGGAGCTGGGGTGATTTCCTCGCCAACCTGAGCTGGGTGATCGTCGATGAGGCCCACACCTATCGCGGCGTCTTCGGCTCACACGTCGCAAACGTGTTGCGGCGCCTGCGCCGCGTCGCCCGCGCCTACAACGCGGAGCCCCGCTTCCTGCTCGCCTCGGCGACGATCGCCAACCCGGTCGAGCTGGCCGAGGCACTGGTAGGCACCGAGTTTGAGTTGGTCGATGGCGATGGGGCGCCGCGGGTCGGCCGCGAGATCGCGATGTGGAATCCGCCGCTGATCGACAAGGCGAGCGGCGCGAGGCGCTCCTCACTCGCGGAGGCGGCCGACCTTGTTGCCGACCTGGTCGCCCAGGAGGTGCGAACCATCTGCTTCCTCAAAAGCCGGCGAGGAATCGAGTTGATCCAGCGCTTTGCCGGCGAGAACCTGCGCGCCCGGGGAAGGCCCGAGCTGGCGCAGCGGATCGCTCCCTATCGCGGTGGCTACACGCCGCAGCAGCGCCGCGATATCGAGGCACGACTCAGCAGCGGCGATCTGCTTGCCGTCGTTGCGACCGACGCCCTCGAACTGGGGATCGACATCGGCGAGCTTGAGGCGGCGGTATGCGTGACCTTTCCCGGCACCGTCGCCAGCTTGCGCCAGATGTGGGGGCGGGCGGGTCGGCGGGCCCGCGGGCTGGCCGTCTACGTCGCCGGCCCCGACGCGCTCGATCAGTTCTTCTGCCGCCACCCGGGGGAGTTCCTGCAGCGCCCCGTCGAGGCGGCGATTCTCGATCCCGATAACGAGCAGATCGCCTCTCGCCACCTCCTGGCGGCAGCCTATGAGCTGCCGCTGAGCGCCGCCGATCAGGAGATCTTTGGCGCAGGGTGGCGACAGCGCAGCGACCGCCTCCTGGCCGCGGGGGAGCTGCGCCGCGCCGGTAGCGGGCTCTTGCCGCGCCGCAGCGGTTTCGTGGCCTCCAGGATCGCCCTGCGATCGGCCTCGGCTGAGGCGGTGGCGGTGATCGAGCGCGACTCAGGAGAGATGCTGGGGCTGGTTGAGGCCGAGCGGGCCTTCACCACGATCCATCCCGGCGCGATTTATCTGCACATGGGGCGCTCGTATGAGGTCGAGGGGCTCGACCTCGATGCGGCTCGGGCAATCGTCTCGCGCTTTGACGGGGACTGGTACACGCGTCCCAAGAAGGAGACAGAGATCCAGATCGGGCGGCTGCGCGAGCAGCGCCACGTGGGCGGGGTCGAGTTGGCCTTCGGTGAGGTCTCCGTCACCGAGCAGGTGATCGCCTACCAGCGGGTCTCGATCTCCGAGCAGGAGCCGATCGATATCGTCGCGCTGGAGCTCCCGGAGCAAAGCTTCCTAACCCAGGCGCTCTGGTACACGCTCGGGGAGCGGCTCGGCGCCAGCCTGCCGCTCGAGGTTTTGCTCGGTTCGCTGCACGCCACCGAGCACGGCCAGATCGCGGTCCTGCCGCTGATCGCGATGTGTGATCGCTGGGACATCGGCGGCCTCTCGACCAACGTTCATTTCCAGACCGGTCGCCCGACGATCTTCATCTACGACGGCCATCCCGGAGGCGTCGGCATCGCCCTGCGCGGCTATCGTTGCTTCGAGCGCCTCCTCGGCGACGCCGAGCGCCTGATCGCCGAATGTCCCTGCGAGTCCGGCTGCCCCTCCTGCGTACAGAGCCCCAAGTGCGGCAACCTGAACGAGCCGTTGAACAAGGCCGGGGCCCTGGCGCTACTGCAGGGGCTGAGCAGAATCGATGAAGACGATTCCGCCTAGCAGCGGCCATCCCCAGCGCCAGGTCTCGGTGATCGGGTCGGGTAGCTGCGCGCAGAGCTCGGCGCCCGCGCGGCTCGCCGAGGATGTCGGCCGGCGCCTCGCCGAGCTCGGGATAGCGGTGATCTGCGGTGGCCGTGGGGGTGTTATGGAGGCGGTATCTCGGGGAGCAAATCGGGCCGGTGGCACGGTGATCGGGATCGTTCCCGGCACCTCTCTGGGAGAGGCCAACCCCGAATGCACCCAGGTCATTGCGAGCGGGGTGGGCGCCGCCCGAAACCTCGCGGTGGTTGCCTCCGGCGAGGTCGTCATTGCGATCGGCGGCGAGTGGGGAACGTTGTCGGAGATCGGCCATGCCCGCAGCATCGGCAGGGTGGTCGTGGCATTGCAAAGCTGGACGCTGAGCGGGCCCGAGATGATGCGGGAGGCACCGGGGCTTTTGGTCGTGCAATCAGCCGAGCAGGCCGTGGAGGCCGCGATCGCGATCCTCACCGAGTCAAGGGAGCGCCCTGGTCTCAGTCACTGATGGCGAACAGTCGCGCCATGATCAGCGCCGAGCGCAGCGAGCCATCGAGGCGGCGGTAGTGATCGCGCCGCAGGCCCTCCTGTTCAAACCCCAGCGACCGATAGAGGGCGATCGCGGCGACGTTGTCGGGGAAGACCTCGAGTTCGATCTTGTGCACAGCGGCGGGCCTCGCCTCAAGGGCTGCCTCGATCAGGCTGCGCCCGCCGCCCCGCCCTCGCCACTGCGGCAGGATCCACATTCCCAGGGAGCTCACTCCCTTTGCCTGGGTGGGGTGGATCCCCAAGCAGCCGACCAGCTCGCTGCCCTCCTGCAGGACGAAGACGCGTGGCTGATCCCCCTCGAGGGCGCGGCGATAGCGCAGGGCCAGCTCCTCGGTCGGCGTGGAGGACTCGGTTGCAAGCCAGCGCCCCTCATCGACGACGATCTTCATCGCTTTTGCGATTGACTCACAATCGGCAGTGGTTGCCGCTCTGACCTTCATCGGCCGAGGATAAGTGGCGAGCTTAAGATGGGCGAATGCATCAGAGATCGGTCCGCGAAGAGTTCACCCACCAGTCTCGCTCCTTTGCCCAAAGCCCCGTGATGTCGAGCGCCGAGACCCTCGGTGCGCTGCTTGAGATGGTGCCCGCCGAGGGTAATTCGCGCTGCCTGGAGGTGGCCTGCGGGCCGGGGCTGATCGCCCGCGGGTTGGCCGAGCGGGTTGACTCGGTACACGGCGTTGACCTGACCCCGGCGATGATCGAGCTTGCCCGCGAGGAGGCGATCGAGGCCGGTCTGAAAAACGTCAGCTTCTCGCTCGGCGATGCGACGGCGCTGCAGTTTGAGCCGGGCAGCTTCGATGGCGCGCTGACCCGCTTCAGCCTGCACCACATCCCGGCGCCCAAGCGAGTACTGGTCGAGCTGGTGCGGGTCCTGCGCCCCGGTGGCTGGCTGATTGTCGGAGACCACATCAGCGACGAGGATCTCGAGGCGGCGGCCTGGCACGAGGAGATCGAGCGGCTGCGCGACCCCTCGCACTGGGCCTGCCTGACGGCGGAGCGGCTGCGCCGTTTCGGCGCCGAGCTTGGCCTGAGGCTCGAGAGCGAGCGGTTGATCGCGCTGGACCTCGATTTCCAGGAGTGGCTGGGCCGCGGCTCCGGCGGCCCCGCTGCGGACACCCTGATCGAGGAGCTGATCGCCGATCCTCCGCCCCACACTGAGAAATTCAGAATCATCGGCGAGAGGGGACAGCGGCGCCTTCGGCTTAGCTATTGGCTCGGCCGCTGGCGGCTGCCGGGCCAAAGCTGACGCAGGGCGAGAATCGCGAAGGCGTGTGACCAGGCCAGCGGGGTGGTCGAGTGCGGGAGCCCCTCCCTGGCTCCCACTCGCTCGGGGAAAAGCCCGGTCGGGGTGGCGCTGCGACGCAGATCGCCAAGCAATCTGAGCGCCGCCCCGCGTTCTCCCAGGGCCGCCAGGCTCCAGGCACTCCAGGCGGTCGGTGCACTCCACGGTTCGGCCCCTGGCCAGTCTTCGGCCGGCAGGATTCCGAATCTGCCCCCGCGCGAGGTCAATCGATCCAGGGTCCTTCGAACCGCCGCAAAAAGTGTCGGTTGGGGAAAGGGGCGCACCGCCCAGGCGGCGGCTGAATCAAGGCCGGAGGCGGGGTCATGGGCGCTTCGCTCAAGTCCCGCTGGGGAACCGAACAGCTTCAGAATTCTCGCGGCGGGAAGGCGGGATGCGATCGCGTTGGCGAGGAAGTCGCCACTTTGCCCAGATCGCTCCTGATAATCGTTTCGGTCCCGCCAGTTGAGTTTTGCTCCCCTCCTTTGTAGGCGCCGCGCGGCGCTCCGCAGCCCCGCGGCCCGGGCCGCCGCCTCGACCCAGCCGCCCGCGTCGCCCTCTGCCGCCCGCCCCTTCACCCCGGCCCCGTTGGCGGCGAAGCGGGCGGCCGAGCCTAGGTTCAGGCGCAGCAGAAAATGAACCACCAGCCTCGCCTCCTCGCGATAGCCGGCCGAGGCGAGGGCGATCGCGGTGGCGCTGGCGTCGCGGGGCCAGACGTAGGCCCAGCCCTCGCGAGTTCCGGCCGCGACCGCCCCGCTGCGGCTATCGGTGAGCGCTCGCAGCACCAGCAAGGAGCGCCGATACATCTGTTTTGCCCACCGAGGTGCTCGCTGGTCCAGCGGCTTCGCCCCCCCCAGCCAGCGTCGTTCGGCCCTGGCGAGCTGGCGAATTGACCGCCAACCCCCTGGGCGCTGACAGCTCAATCCGCTCACCCTCGCCCCCCGACTGGCCGAAACGGTGCAGGTGAGGGCCCCGCGACTGATCGCCTCGATGATCTCGACCTTGGCCGAGCCGATCAGGGCCGCGGTCCTGAGGATGTTTGTGTCAGGCAGATAGCTCTGGCGCACCCATTGGGAATGCCAGAGCGCCCGAGCCGGACCACCCGCAATCGAGACGCGCGGAACGATGCCGGTATTGGGGGGAACGCTGTCGGCCGCCTGGCGGCTGGCCGGGTTTTGGATCAGGTCGCGACCGACCGGACCTGGGACCCAGAGATCGACGACGTCTCCGTAGGCGTCAACTCCCGCCGCGCTGGCGCCATCCCCAAGCACCGCGGTGGGCAGAAAGGGCGCCGGTAGGCCGGGCAGGGCCGCTGGGGTGTGGGGATCGGAGGGGGAGCCACCGGATACAAACAGCGCCGCGAGAGCCAAAACGGCGGCGATCGCCACCGCTGCGCGAAGTCCGGTCACGGATAAATGCAATCAACCCCACGGCCTCTTGGTCGCTAGCCTTCGGCTGCGAGCCAGGATCGGTCGCGGCGGCGAGGTAGCTC
>CAVOWL010000004.1:0-1643721 GCA_963700105.1 uncultured Solirubrobacterales bacterium
ATCGGTGACACCGGCACCGGGCCCAAGTGAGCGAGGGTTCGCGATCTGGCCATGAGCCCCCTCTATCAATCTCAACCTCAAAAACGAAAAAGAGGGTGGCGTCTCTTGCGCCTTCCGACCGAAAGATGGGAGGGGCGGGCGTTTTGGTGCCGTTGCCGAGAGTCCAGTGTCGCGAGTAGCGTAGCCTTCTTTTCGATTTGCATACTCATCGTCCTTTTGTGGATGATTGGTCTGGTGGTCGGGCTCGCGGGCTCCGGCGAGAGTGCTCTAACCGCAGCGATGTCGGCGTAATGCTGCTTCTGGTAGCGGTGCTAAAGAACTCCGAGCGCCCGCCAGAGCGCTCGATGCAGCTCAAGCTCGATGCGATCGCCTCGGCTCTGCTGGCCGATAGAAGAGCAGGCCCTGGGGTTGAGGCCAAAATCGAACTGGAAGACTCGGTGGCGCATGAAGAAATCTGACTCGAGGTGGACTCGAACCCGACCATGCAATTAGACGTCAACTGTCCGTCGTCCCATCGCCTCCAAGCAGGAACAGCTCAAAGGGGAGGCGGCAGGGCTGGGCGAGGGCCCGCGTATCCCGGTCCGCTCCGCGCTCAGCCCGAAGTGACCTCACCGAATACAACGCAGCGTTTGGGCGATTCTCCGCGGAAGGTGCTCTCGTCATAGCCAAGCTCACCGCTGATCACAGCGCCGGTGCTGGTGGCCCCTGAAAATGCGGACTCTCCGTAGTTGTTCCGACCTCCACCCTGGCCTTCGTTTAAACGCGTTACCGCTGGATGGCCAGCGGTTTCGGCTTCATAGCTGAATATCGGGCCGGTGGGCAGCCCGCTTCCAACGGCACTCAACACCGACCCGGCTTGACCCGGAGAGCTCAGGGTCACAGCGATGTTGGAGCTTTCACAGCTGGCGGTGATCGTGAAGCCTGCGATCCTGGCGATCGTGACGTTGCTTTCTCCTGGAAGAAGCGTCTGAAAGACCTTGTTTGGAGTCTGTCCGTTAACGACACTGGCGCTGCTCGCACTGGCGGCGCTCGTGGCGCTGGCGGCGCTCGGAACCGTACCCAACGAGTTGAGGTTGAAGTCGGCGCCGGTCAGAGAGCCTGGAGCGATTTTGACGCCGCTGACGGACCCATCTTTGAGCTTTGCTTCGGTGATCGTGCTGTTTTTGATCTTCGGTCCGGTGACCGCATTTCTTTTGAGCTGGTGGGTCCCGACGCTATTTCGCTTCAGCTGAGTGGCTGCATAGGCCCCGCCGCCAATTGCCAAGAACAGAGCCAAGGTTGCAACTACATTGGCGTAGCTCAGCTTTCCGGTCAGGCTTCTCACGGGCTTCCTTTGCTGGTTGTCGTTGCGCATTAGTAGGGCCGATGCCTCAATCGGCGCGGAAGAGGTGGCTGGCCCATATGGCAATAGTTTGCCACCACGTTGGGGGAGCTCCCACTTCTGCCCGAGAGTAAACCGGCAGCCGGGTAGAGGTCCCGGGCGCTTTAGCAGCTGCTGGGAACTTGATGCCGGGAGGCATCCGGGCCAAAAAATGGAGCTGGAAAAATCGCAGCCACCGCATGGATCCCGCCGAGACTGTGTTACTTAAAGCACAATGAATCGATACCGCTTCGAGAATTTCATCGACTATGCCCGGACCAAACAGGGGCGCGAAAACATGGCTCTGGCGCTGATCGCCGCCGGCTCGGTGGCTGGAATCGTCGTCATCGGTCGTTTCTAGCTTCGCCGGAGTCGCGCGCTCGATGCCCCGGGTCCATCCACACGCCCGCGACCGATGGCGCACAGATCATTCGCTGAGGCCGAAGTTTTCCGGATCGATGACCATGGCCGGCGCAGCAATCAAGCTGAAGCACCAGTGGCTCTGCATGAATTTTCCGCGACGTCTGCATGCACCGCAACGAGGCGTCCCGTGGGTGTGTTTAGGTGATCAACTGCAGCCGATGTGCAGCGACAGACAACAGGGCGCATGGCTGGATCGCACCCTGACATCATTTGCAATATCGACATTTCGACCAAATTTGGAAGCACCCAATTGAATGGGGATCGCCCCCCGGGTCGATTCTGCCCTGCCCGGATCAGGCGCATCCTGGCGGTGGCGGTCTGCACCGCGTCTGCTTTGGCTTGTTTGTCTACTCCGGCCCAGGCGCAGTCCTCTTGGACCGTCACTGACCTCGGCCTCAGCGGCGAAGAAACTCTTTTCGGCATGTCCTGCGAGTCGAGCTCGCTCTGCGTCGGTGTCGGCCAGGGGAGCACGGTCGTGACTTCCACCGATCCGACGGGGGGCAGTGGAGCTTGGGCGGTATCCCACGTACCCTTGAGCGAAGGCCTAAAGGGCAACCTGCGGGGAATTTCGTGTCCGTCGGCTTCGCTTTGCGTTGCGGTCGATTACAGCGGCGGGATCATGACCACGACTGAACCGATGGCCGGAGGTGGGGCCTGGAAACCGACCCGCATTCCGGGTGCTCGCTCACTCTTTTCGATTTCTTGCGCCACGCAGTCGTCTTGCGTCGTCGTCGGTTTGGAAGGCGAGTTGATCACGACGACGGACCCGACCGGGGGTGCCAGCGCCTGGAAAGTTGCGCACCTGTCCGAACCGGTGGGACTGCATTCGATTTCCTGTGTCGGAAGATCCCTCTGCGTTGCCGGCGACACAGAGGGGGACCTTGTCTCCTCCAGCGAACCCGGGGCTGGTCCAGGTGCCTGGACCCTGACCGGGCAGCCTGGCGGTATCAGCCCAATCCTCGCGGTCTCGTGCAGCGGCTCGGGGTTTTGCACTGCCGGCAGTGCGGGGTTTGTTCTGACCTCGAGTGCTCCCACCGCGATGCCAGCGGTGTGGACATCAACTCCGCTGGCCTCGCGATTTCAGATTCTCTCCGTCTCTTGCCCCTCGAGCTCACTCTGCGCCGCGAGTACAAACAACGGCGAAATCACCGCGTCGAAGAACCCGACAGGGGGGTCCGCTGCCTGGTCCACAGTTCGAATCATCCCCGGCCAGACGAATGCGGTGTTCGGACTCTCCTGCCCATCGGAATCCCTCTGCGTCGGCGGTGGAAAATACGGCCAGCTCGTCACCTCGACCGCGCCGGGAGCGCCAGAAGTGGCCCCGCTCGTGCCGCCTCCGCCTCCGCCGCCTCCGAGCACCAGGCTTCTCCGTCGGCCCCAGCGCAGAATTCGACTCGGCGCCCACCAGCGGACGGCTGAGGTCGGATTCCGATTCACCGCAAGTGGGGATGCCACCGGGTTTCGCTGCAAGCTCGATCAGAGACCCTCTGGTTGGTGCGCGTCTCCCAGGCGCTACCGAATACGGCTCGGGCGCCACACATTCAGGGTCAAGGCGGTCGGTCCGGGAGGTGCAGATCCGAGCCCCGTGGTATTTCGCTGGCGCGTGACCGGACGCTAAAGCGGAGTCGATGCGACCCTTGCAGCTGGGCCCGGATTTTTTTACTCGCTCTGAGCGGATATCGTCTCAATCGTGTCGAGTCATGCGCCGCTCGCTCCGCCGCCGGGGGTCGAGAGATCGCGGCGATTTCGCCCGAGATGGCATTACGAGCTGTTGGTTTGTGGTTTGCGAGGCCACGAGCTGATCGGGACCGAGGTTGCCGAAGTTCGCGCTGAGGATTCCGCGGTGCTCCGCCAAGGTGGAGGGGTTCGCTGGTGTCGCTGCCTTCGCTGCGACAGCTGGTTGCCCATATCGCCCCCTCAGAACGCATCGAAGCTCCATCTATCCCAGCCCGCGGATACCGCCCTGCCAGCTCGAGGCCGGGCCCTGCGCGACAAGATCATCTTGCGGGCAATTGCAGTTGATCGAGCGTTTCATTTCGTCCTCCTGAGCTTCCTTGGCGTTCTTGTCTTCTTCATCGCATCTCACCAGCACGAACTGCAGCAGCGCCTCTATCGAGTGCTCACCGACATCCAGGGAGGCATCGGCGGTGGGCCGGTCCAATATGGACGCACGGGAGTCATCCACGATCTTGACAAGCTGTTCACACTCAAGTCCACCACGTTGCACCTGCTCGGGGCGGCGCTCTTCCTCTATGCAGCGATGGAGGCGTTGGAGGCGGTTGGACTTTGGAATCAGCGTCGCTGGGCTGAGTATTTGACATTCATCGCCACCGCCCTGTTCTTGCCCCTTGAGTTCTTGGAGCTGACGAGGTCGGTGTCGGCTCTGAAGTTGGTCACTTTGATCATCAACGCGGCGATCGTTGTCTATCTTGTCTCGGCGAAGCGACTCTTCGGTACAAGGGGCGGAGTCGGCGCCGAGCTTGCCGAGCGCCAGCGTGACAGCGGATGGGAGGCATTGGAGAGGAGCGCGCCCGGCCCGGGGCAGCCATGACTTATCCGGCGGAGGCCAACATCGGGCCCGAACGCCGTCGCGATCGCCAGATCAAAGACTCAGCTTGACTCGGTGCCCATAAACGCCTCGAATTGCCCCTGGGGCGTTACCCTCCTCGTGCCGCCGGTGGCCCAATGGGGCTTTTGGAGTTCAGGATCAAATCGAGGGGGTAGATGAGTACCGAGGGAAGTTTGAATGACCATTGACGGCAATCAAAGGCCTCGGGCGCAACTTTTGGGCCTCACCCGTGATTACTACTCGGTATCAGATGCGCGGCTCGGAGTCCGCGCATATTCCTCGAGGAGGCAGAGATGAACCGAATTGCGAAGCTACTGATCGCCACCTTCTTGGCCGCGGCCTGCGTTCTTCAAGGCGCAGTCGCGCTGGCCTCCTCAACCCCAACCTTGGCTACCGGCACGGCATCACCGGTCAGCTCCTCGAGGGCGACGCTGCACGGGATGGTCAATCCGAACGGCGCCGAGACCCAATCCAGCTTTGAGTGGGGTCTCACCGATGCCTACGGATCCAGCAGCCCCCTTCACTCGGTCGGCCATGGCTCGAGCCCGGTTGCAGTTCAGGCCGCGGTCGGAGCCCTCCTCCCAGGCACTACCTATCATTACCGCATAATTGCTTCAAACAGTCTTGGCGGCGCCAGCGGCGCCGATCGCACCTTCAAGACCAAAGGGCATCCCCCGGCGGGTGTCGTGACCGGCCCGGTCACGCAGGTCGGCCTTCGCTCAGCAACCGTCACCGGCACTATCGATCCAAATGGCGTGGTGACATCCTACATGTTTCAGTATGGATTGACTGACACTTATGGAAGTGAGACGTTCCCTGCCACCGTTGCATCGGGCACCAACGCGGTGGGGGTCTCGGCTCAGCTTCAGGGTCTCGCTCCGGGTACGGTTTTTCACTATAGGGTCGTCGCCGTGCATGGCGGCGGAATCGATTCCTATGGCGCAGACGGGACCTTCGTAACCGTGCCCCTGCACCGTCGGATCGCGATGGTTCGGGCCAGCACCACGCCGCGAAGAAATGGGCAGAAGCCATATGTCTTCACCACCCATGGCCGTGTCGACGGCGGAGGTTCGTTGCCGGGCTCGGCAAGGTGCACGGGAACCGCCACGGTTATCTTCTTGCTTCATCATCGCCCCGTGGCTCTCAGGTTCCTATCGGTTCAACCCAACTGCTCCTTTGCAACGGTGACGTCGCTTAGGCATCTAACGCGACTCGTGGTAGGGCAGGGACGAGTTCGGCTCCACGTCCTGATCCGCTTCCGCGGAAACTCCTATATGAACTCGGCCCGGGCCCGACCCGAGACTGTCATCCTGTTTCGCTGAGTAGGTGATTGTGGAAGCTCGGGAGTCGATCCACGGTCCCTCGCTCGCTCTCACTCTCACCCAGTGCCCCGAGGTGTAAGTTGGGGAAAGTTTGGGCTTAGCGGTTCAGCCACCTCTAACCGTGTAGCGGGTAGGGACGAGGCGCTCGTTGCGCTTCGGAGGACGCAGATAGTCCCGCCGCTGTCGGGCCGGAAGCTTTACCGCCATGGCATCGTCGATGTGCTCGTAGGGAACGCAGGAGAGCAGATGGCTAATCAGGTTCAAACGCGCGGCACGCTTATCGTCGGCCTCCACCACAAACCAGGGGCTGAGGTCGGTGTCGGTGTAGTTAAACATGCGATCCTTGGCTTCGGCATAGTCAACCCAACGAGCCCGAGCCTGCAGGTCGATCGGGCTGAACTTCCAACGTTTGCGCGGATCTGAGAGTCGTTTCTCAAACCGACGCTCCTGCTCCTCATCGCTAACCGAAAGCCAGTACTTCAGCAAGATAATTCCGTCGTTTTTGAGGGCCTCCTCAAACGCCGGACAGAACCGCAAAAACTCCTCGTACTGTGCATCACTGCAAAAGCCCATAACCCGCTCCACGCCAGCCCGGTTGTACCAGCTGCGATCAAAGAGTACGATCTCACCGGCGGCGGGCAGATGGGCGACGTACCGTTGGAAATACCACTGTGTCTGCTCGCGCTCACTGGGCGATGGAACGGCGATTACGCGACAGGTACGAGGGTTCAGGTAGGCGATTATTCGCTTGATGACCCCATCCTTGCCCGCCGTATCTCGTCCCTCAAATATGACGACCAAGCGCTGATGCGTGGCGACGATCCACTCCTGTAAGAAGACGAGCTCGGTTTGCAGCCGCCGGAGCTCCTTCTCATACTGCTTGGCACTTAGGTCCCGAGTCGATGCCATCGGGGCAATCATCTCAACTCTTGCCCGCCGACCCTTGGGTACAGCACCTGCCCGCCTCGCGCCGTGCATCGCGGCGGGCTGCGGTCGAGCCGGGAATGCCCATTGGCCGAGTGATCGGGCGTCTCGACACCCCTCGAAGCTATCTGGGAAGGTTCAGAGCAAGGAGCAGCCTTCAAAGTTGCGATTCCGGCCCGCTTGGCGAAGCCACTCGATCAGCTTCTGACCTTGCAGGTTCCCTGCAGGTTGCGTGTGATGGCGCGACCGTCGGCTAGGTAATAGGTTCCCTGAGCCGCCGTAAAGAGCGCGCTGGCAAATCCGCGTGGCGCCGGGCAGCTGGCACTGATGAAGCTTCGACTCCTTCCATGGAAGTTGTAGCTGCGGTGCAGGGTCAACTGGAACCCGGTTGCATAACCCCAGTTCTCGGTCACGGTCGGCAGCTGCACCGACAGCGTCGTGCCAAAGGAGCCGCCGCCGCTGCGAAGGAAGTTGAGTACAAGCACCTGGGCGGTTGGCACCGGTTCGGTGCCGTAGATCTGCGCCAGGATCACCCGTTTACCGTGCAGCACCGAGTTGAAGGCGAGCATCCTTCCGCGGGCTGGAAATGGCGCCTCGGTTGGAATTCCGATGTGGGCGGTGAAGGTGCCGCTTCCGACCAGAGCGGGGCGGCACACGGCCAGGGCTTGCTTGGTTGTGCTCGACTCGATCAAATTCTTTCGACAGGTCGGCAGGCCCGCTGTGGATACCCTCCCATTGCGATTGATCGCGATCGTGAGGCGCTGAAGCTGGGGTGGTTCCTGTCCTTCGGTCGCAGAAAGCGCGCCCGCCATGTGCAAGGAAACAGGGATGAGGCTTCCGCGTGGCAGGGCATGAGGGCTGATCCAGCCGTTGAATGAGGCGCGCACATTGGCGCCGCCGAAGACTTCCCCATTGGCGCTGGTTGAAAAAGAGGTCAGCGCGGCGGCAAGCGTGACGAAGATCCAGAGCTTTTTCTTCTTGGCGAGCACAGGATTAGCCTAGCCAAGTTGCGTTCGTAACTTTCGCGAAGGGCTTGCAGCGTGGCCGCACCCGGACCCCGGCCGCAGTCCTGACCGGCGCGATCAAGGTGCTGACCGGACAGCGGAACTTTAGGAAGTCCATACCGGCGCTAAAGAATCGGCGGCTACTTTGACCCCATGAGCGGCACGGCAAAATCTTATGAGCGGGTTCTGGGGGCACTTGTCGCGGAGGCTCGGGTTGGTCGCCTTGCCCGGGTCGTGAGCGGTCATCGCGACGATCCAAGCTCGGAGAAGCCGCGGGGCGGAAGGGCGTGGATAAACGGCCGCGAAGTCGGCGATTCGAATTCACGTTTTTCTCATCTCGGTCAAAGCCACGACTGAGGAACCCCAATTCGCGGGGCGCGGCCGCCGAGGCCTAGCCGATGACGCGGCAATCGCGGGTCAGGGTGGTGCTCAGCTTTTGCCCATTGGCGAAGTCAAAGCTGCCCTTGGCGAAATCGAAGATCGCCCCGGGAAAGCCAGGCGGTGCCGCGCAACTGGCGCTGAGAAGACTGCGCCACTTCCCCAGGTAGAGATACCTGCGGCCGATTTCAAGCTCGATATTGGTTACGTAACCTAGTTCGCCAGCGATCTTGGGGATGGTCGCCGAAAGGACGGTGCCGAAGGTGCCAGTACTGCGCTCGACGACCTTAAATGGCAGCACGAGCGTGACCTGGACTGGATCAGAGACATACAGGTGGAAGAGCATCTCTGGCCGCCCTCCGCTTGTGCCGTTGAAGACGAGGAGGCTTCCACGGGCGGGGAACGGTGCCCGGCCGGGGAACTCCACATATCCGCCGAAGCTGCCGCGACCGATCAGCGCCGAGCGACAGCGGGCGAGTGCGGCCTCGCCGGTTGTCGACTCAAGTGAACCTATCGCGCAGACCGGGAGGCCTCGCGAGAGCAGCTTTCCGTGCCGGTTGATCGCAAAGGAAACCCGTTGCAATTCGGGCGGGCGCGTACCGTTTACGGTGCCGATCGATCCATTGATTCGAACCGTCACCGGGGCGGTTCGTTGGCGCGGTAGGGCCCGGGGGCTGAAGCCACCACCAAAGTTGATCTGCAGACCTTCGCTTTGGGTAATTTCGCCGCGGGCTACGCCGACGCTGAGGAGAGCGACTACTAAAAATGCAAGCGAGATGGCTCCGTGGCGTTTCATAACCCTGCCTTCGATTGTAGGCGGCAAGCTCGACCCGCTCTGTCCAGAGGGAGATTCATCGACCTCGGTTGGCCGCTCGGCGATGCGCGCCGCGCCCGGTGTCGGACGGGGTGGACCTCCTCGCACGCAGGCAGGCCCGCCGCAGCGGGCGGGGCCGTCAACCGATTGCGGTGATTTGTCGATGACAGCGGTGGACGGGGCCGCGTCTGCGATCGCCAAGTTCTTGCCCCCGTTTCAGTCCCAGTCTCCAGGAAGGGGAGCCCTGGGTTTCCCCGGACGATTGATTGGAGGTTGCCGATGAGCGGCACTCTCCCGTCCTCTAGGTTTGCCTCATGAGTGGGGCGCCTATCGCCGGAACCTCGATCGGCCCCGAGCAGGGGGCACCTTCCGGCCGCCTTCTTGTCGGGGTTGATGGCCGCGAGGGTGGGCGCGATGCGCTCTCGCTGACCCGGGTCATGGCAACCGCGATTGGCGCTGAGGTGCTGGCGGTTACGGTCATCCCCTACGGGCCTTTCCCGGTCAGCTTCGTTGCGCTGGAGGGCGAGGATCTGGAAGGTGAGGCCGGGGTAATGTTCGACCAGGCTCGCGAGATGCTGGGTGATCTTCGGCTTCAGACAAAGGCTTTCGGTGGCGGCTCCCCTGCGTGGGTGATGAGCGAATACGCCGATCGCGGTGAGGTCGATCTGATCGTGGTCGGCTCTCCCCATCACGGCAGGCTCGGTCGGGTCTTTTTGGGCAGCGTTGCCACCTCTCTCCTGCACGGCGCCGCATGTCCGGTGGCGGTTGTACCGCGGGGCTATGCGGGTCGCGATCACTCGCTTGGAATCCGCCTGATTGCGGTCGCCTACGACGGTACCCCTGAGTCAGGGATCGCGCTGCGCCGTGCTGGGACTCTCGCCGCTCAGACCGGTGCCTCGCTGCGCTTGCTCACCGTGGTCTCTCCCGCCCGCGCCTCGGCTATACCCGGAAGCCCTGGCTATGTACCAGCGGTTCCGCCCCAGCCAGACAAGGTCCTCGCGGAGGGCATTGCGGCGATCGGTGGGGCGGTTCGAGTCGACGGTAAGCGCCTCGATGGCAGGCCCGCCGCGGCTCTGGCCGGCGCCTGCGGGGAGGACGTAGATCTGATCGTGGTCGGCTCTCGCGGGTATGGTCCGGGCCTGCGGGTGCTCTTGGGGTCGGTCTCCACCGAGCTCTCGCTTATCTCGCCGTGCCCCGTGCTCGTCACCCAGCGTGGGGCTGAGGGGCTCGGGGACAGTGGGAGGAAGAATTGAAATCGGCAACTAGATACCTGACCTTCGAAACCAGCTCGAGGCGCGAGTTGATCCGGATCACCGAGGAGGTTCAGGTAGCAGTCGAGGCGGCCTCGATCTCCGAGGGTATGGCGCTGGTTTCGGCGATGCACATCACGGCGGGGATCTGGGTCAACGATGATGAGCCGGGCCTCCACGAGGACATGCTTGAGTGGCTCGACAAGCTAGCGCCTCCAAGCTGGGCGCCGGCGCCAGATCGGGTCTCCGAAGAACTCCTACCGAGCGGCGCTGATTACCGACACCATCGTGGCGGGGAGGACAACGGTGATGCTCACCTCAAGAATTTGCTCATGCACCACCAGGCGATTGTGCCGGTCACTTCGGGCCACCTAGATCTCGGCCCCTGGCAGCAAGTATTTTACTGCGAGTTCGATGGCCGTCGACCAAAGCGAGTTGTGGTGAAGGCAATTGGCGAGTAGGGGCGCCACCGGAGCTGGGGTTGTCAAAGCGTTCCCCCTAATCACGGCCGGATTGATGAGTTAGGGCCGTGAATGATTCAGCGATCGCGGGGCGATTCTGGTTTGCTTGGAAATATCAAGCTGATGGCCCCTGGATCTGGTGGTCGCGTTGCTCGCGGGGGGCCTAATCGGACCCGCCGGAGCTATCGCTTGGGCGCCCGATCCGTTCGGCGCGCTGGCGCACTTCCTTTGCCGCGCCCCGCGTCGCCTCGACCGCAACCTGGGTGGCGGCGCTCATCCCCTCACTTGGCTTGCCGCCGACGATGTCGCGAAATGCGTTCTTAAACCGCTCGGTTCGGCGGTCCGGAGAGAACCTTTTCTCAGACTTGCCCTGCTTCTTGGCCCGGCGCTCGCCGTAGCGCCGTCGGGCCCAGGCTGAGTCGGGCTTACCGATTCGCGCCGCCCCATAGATCGCGATCGGAAAGATGAAGAAGCCAATCGTCCCGTGCAGCCAGCGGCTCTTGAGGAAGCAAATCGCCACGACGCTAATTAGCAGCAGGGCCGAGAGCACGGTTGCCAGGGCGCTTTCAGATTCGGACCCTAGGTGGAACGGGTTTACGCCGAGCACCACCAATCCCATCGTGGCGGCAGCGATCACCGTTGCGTCGATCGACTTGCGGCCCTGCTCGGCCCAGTAGACGTCATCGAGGTAAACCCAAAGCGCAAACTCATCGATCGTCAGGCCAGCGCCGACTCCGAACCCGAAGGCACAGACCTCCACCAAGTGATCGTTGCCAATGGCCGCAAAACCGAGGGTCCCGGCCAGCATCATCGTGACGATTCCGAAGACGAGGTGATGCAGATGGACGCCGCTATCACTGACCACGCTGCCGGGCCACCACGGCACCTTGGGACTGCGCATCAAGCGGGTGCTCATTCGGATGAAGGCGAAGGAGAGCAGGAATCCAACCAGCACCAAAAAGACCGCCTGGCGGTGGTGGGCGACGAGTTCATTCCAGAAATCGGAGAGGATCGGGACCCCGTTCATGCGCGGGCGGGGGTGGGTGGGGCTGGCGCTTGTCCGCGGTCCTTGGCTGCGATCAGATCAATTGCGAGCAGCACCGCCGCGATCGCATAGAGGGGGGCCAAGATGATGTTTGAGAGTGACTCAGCGCACCACTCCGCCACCAACGACCCGCCCAACAGATGGTGGACGTAGCTTGTCAGCAGGTCGGTGACGGAGTCACCGATGATCTCAATAGGCGCCAGCACCCCGAGCACCGTCCAAAAACGACCCCGGACCAGCGACAGGCTGCGGGAAAAGGCGGCTCGAACCCCGCGATTCTCGATCTCGACCACGGGCCCGGCGAGTCCGAAGAAAGTGAAGACGATCACCCCCGGTGCCACCAAGAAGATGACACCGATCGTAACCAGCAATCCGTAGATCAGGTCAACGGCGATCAGCCTGGCGTATTTGAGTCGTTTGGCGGTTTCCCATAGCGAGGGGGGACGACCGCGCTTGGCATGGGTTAGCGAAATGGCCACCGCACCGCTGTAGAAGACCTCGCCGAGCAATGCGGTTAGCGATAGCGCCAAAACGGCGCCGATCGCGGCGGCAATCTCAAGCCCGTCCCTGACGCTGCTCGAGCCGAGCTGGGCCTTGATCGCCAGCGCGTCGATCAGTCCGACCGGAACGAAGACGAACGCTGCCAGGAGCAGCAATGAAGGTGCCCGCTGCGCGTAGGTGCGGACAATCCGTGCATAGATTGAGGCAATCTCGGCGAGTTGGGCCACTCTATCCGCGACGCCGCCCCGACTTGACCCGACCACGAGCCTCGAGCTTGGGGCGTGAGGATGCCGTGGCCGGAACCCGTCGCAAATCGCTCAGTTCGGGAATCAACAGCTCCTCCGCACAACGCCGGTGCCAGTGGTGATGGTCTGTTCCACCGAGGCGGCGGACGAATTGAACGACCGTGTGCTCACTGCCAATCTCGATCTCGCCATGGCATCCAGGACAGCGGTAGAGCTTTTGTGAGATACCGCGGATCAGCCAGGCCTCATCTCCTTCACCGGTGCGCCCACGCAGGCTCCAGCGGATTGAGGGGAGCCCATCATGCTGGCCCGGTGCGGTCATCGCTTTGATCATCCAACCAGATCGGAAGGGAAAGCAGAAGGCCCGGCGAAATTGACCGCCGTGACCAAGACCGCGACAAAATCACTTCAGCTGAAAAGCCTCTCCGAGTACATCCAGGAGCGCTTCGACGAGTTCTCGCGTTCCCAGAAAGACGTTGCGCGCTACATAGTCGACCACCTAGACGAGGCCGCATTCCTAACCGCCGAGGAGCTGGCGCGCAGAGCGAGCACCTCCTCATCGACGGTGGTTCGGTTCTCCCAGGCCTTGGGTTTTGAGGGATACCCCGAGCTCCAGCAGGCGGCCATCGAGGAGTACCGCAACTCGATCGCCGGCAGCAACGGGGGTGGCTCGGGAGGTGGAGCTCTCTTCTCCTTTGATCACTCCGAGCTGGAGGGCTCTCTCGGTGCCGATTACGCCAACCTCGAGGAAACGGCGCGCCAGCTTACCCGCGAGCAGGTCGATGCATCGGTCGCCGCCCTGGCCGGGGCCCATCGCGTGGTCATCGTCGGCGTCGATCAGATGGCGTTCTTTGCCAGCTACCTGCGCCACACGCTGAGCCTGCTCGATATTCGGGCCGAGATTGTCGCCAGCACCGGTGGTGAGTCGCTGCAGCGACTGGGCCGCATTGACCAGGACACACTTGTCATCATCTTGTCCGCAGGCCGCGCTCATCCGCTTTTGCTGCGGGCGATGAAGCTCGCCGTGCACCGGCGGGCGCGCACCCTGGCAATTTCAGACGCATCGTTGTCTGAGGTTGGCGAGCACGCCGAGCTGACCCTCTATTTCTCCTCCAACAGCCCCTCCTTCGCGCGTTCAAACACCGCGCTGATGGCGCTCGTACAGGCTTTGGCTCATGGTCTCTACGCGCGTGATGAGGCTGCGCACAAAGACCGCATCCGCGCCTACAAGCTGAAGTAGCCCGCTCCCGTATATTGGGGGCAATGACCGAGCGCGCGAGCTTTCGGGTAAAGACGGGCCTCGCCGAGATGCTCAAGGGAGGCGTGATCATGGACGTCGTCACCCCCGAGCAGGCGAAACTTGCCGAGCAGGCTGGCGCTTGCGCGGTGATGGCATTGGAGCGGGTCCCCGCCGATATCCGCAGGGACGGGGGCGTCGCGCGCATGTCGGATCCCGAAATGATTCAGGGCATCCAGCAAGCCGTGACAATCCCGGTGATGGCGAAGGCGCGGATCGGGCACTTCGCCGAGGCCCAGGTCTTGCAGTCCCTGGAAGTCGATTACATCGATGAGTCAGAGGTCCTGACTCCGGCCGATGAGCGAAACCACATCGACAAGTTCGCCTTTGACGTCCCCTTTGTCTGCGGCGCGACCAACCTGGGCGAGGCGCTGCGGAGACTCGGGGAGGGTGCGGCGATGATCCGCTCCAAGGGCGAGGCGGGCACCGGCAACATCGTCGAGGCGGTTCGCCACATGCGCGAGATCACCGCGGGGATCAGAAGGCTTTCCCAGCTCCGCAGTGAGGAGCTTGCCGGGGCGGCCAAGGAGCACCAGGCGCCGCTTGAGGTGGTGCGCGAGGTCGCCGAGGCGGGGCGCTTGCCGGTGCCGCTTTTTTGTGCCGGCGGAATCGCCACCCCCGCCGATGCAGCGTTGATGATGCAGCTGGGTGCTGAGGGCAACTTCGTTGGCTCGGGGATATTCAAGAGCTCTGATCCCGAGCGCCGGGCCCGGGCGATCGTCGAAGCGACCACCCATTTCAGCGATCCCGAGCGAGTTGCCAGCGCCTCGGTTGGGCTGGGGGGAGCGATGGCGGGCCTTGAGATCGCAGAGCTCGCTGCGGCCGATGCCCTCCTCCAAGACCGCGGTGCATAACCGCGATTGCCGGATCCAGGCGGCCAGGGCGGCGCCGTCGATCCGGTTCGGAGAGCCGTCGTGCTGATCGGCGTGCTGGCGATCCAGGGCGGCTTCGGTGCGCACCGGCGTATGTTTGAAAGCCTTGGCGCCTCGGTCCGCGAGGTGCGGGAGGCGGCCGATCTGGATCAGCTCGATGGACTGGTGATTCCAGGCGGGGAGAGCACGGCGATCTCGATGGGAATCGAGTCCGCGGGTCTGGGCCCCCCGATCCACGCCCACCACCGGCGGGGGGCGGCCGTGTTTGGCACCTGTGCGGGGATGATCGTCTGCGACGACTCTCACCTTGGCCTGATCGATGCAAGCGCCACGCGCAATGCCTTCGGGCGCCAACTGCAGAGCTTTGAGGTCGATCTCGTGGTGAGGGGAATTGGCGATGAGCCGCTGCGAGCGGTGTTCATTCGCGCCCCTTGGGTGAAGCGCTGCGGTCCAGGGGTCGAGGTCCTCGCCTCCCATGCCGGGCATCCGGTTGCGATCCGCGAAGGCGCGGTCCTTGCCTGCTCTTTTCACCCGGAGCTGACCGATGATCCGCGACTGCACGCGCTCTTCATGGCGATGGCAACTGGCGCGCACCAGCGCGCCGAGGAGGAGGCAAAGAGGTGAGAGACCCAAGGGCTGAGGGCTTGGCGAAAATACTGGTCGGATACTCGACCGAGGTCAAGGAGGGGGAGGTAGTGGCGATCGACGGTGATAGCGCCGCCTCGCCCCTGCTCTTGGCGGTCTATAAGGAGGTTTTGAGAGCGGGTGCCAACCCGATCCTGAACGTTTCGCTGGATGGTCAGGCGGCCGCCTACTTCAAATACGCCAGCGATGCGCAACTTGGCTGGATCTCACCGGTGGCGGAGTGGATGGTGGAGCAAGCTGACGTGCGGATCGCGATCGGCGCCAGCACAAACACCCGCGAGCTATCGGCGGTCCCCCCGGAGCGACAGACCCGTCGCCAAAGCGCCACCGGTGATCTGATGGCACGGGCAATGCAGCGCAGTGCAAGCGGGGATTTTCGTTGGTGCTACACCCTTTACCCGACCAGTGCCTACGCCTCGGAGGCGGAGATGAGCCTGGCTGACTATGAGGACTTCTACTACGGCGCCTGCCTAGTCGGAGCCGAGCGCAATCCGCTCACTGCCTGGCAGCAGGCCTCCGAGGAGACGAAGCGACTTGCCGAGTGGATCGAGGGGCACGAGGAGGTCAGGGTCAGCGCGCCTGGGACCGAGATCACGCTCGGCATAGCCGGGCGCAAATTCATTCCCTGCGACGGGCGCCACAACATGCCAGACGGGGAGTTCTTCACCGGTCCGCTTGAGGACTCCGTGGAGGGCGAGGTGACCTTTCATCTGCCGGCTGTAATCGGCGGGCGCGAGGTCTCGGGGGTGCGGCTTCGCTTTGAGGCCGGACGCGTTGTAGACGCAACCGCGGAGCGGGGTGAGGAGTTTCTGATCAAGTTGCTTGACACCGACCCCGGGGCGCGGCGCCTCGGCGAGCTTGGAATTGGCACAAATTACGGGATCGACCGCGGTACGAGGGAGGTTTTGCTCGATGAGAAGATCGGTGGAACGGTCCACATGGCGGTCGGCCGCAGCTATCCGGAGTCAGGTGGTGAGAACGAGTCCGCCGTTCACACCGACTTGGTCTGTGACCTGCGCCTCGGCGGCCGCATCGAGGTCGATGGCGAGGAGCTTCAGATCGACGGCAAGTTCGTCGTCTGATCGGCCGCCTCCCGCGTCGCCGGGTCCTGCTGAGCCCCTCTGAGGCTACTGGCGTGGAAGCGGCGATCCGGCCAATAGGAAGAACCAGATCGTCAGGGCCAGCGCCGCCAGCAAGACCGATCCCATCAGCACCGCCTCGACCACGGTGGTGGTGCCGGCGCTGGGGGTCGTGTCGCGCATGCTCTTTAACCAGGTGGGACGCATCGGGGTGAGGCGGTTGGTGCCGGTGATCCTCACGTAGAGGCCGTTGAGCCGCGCGATCAACCAGGCGACGATCACAACCGAGGCGATTATTCCCACCGCGACAACGAGGTAGGGACCACCGCTTGGAAACTGCGTGTGGGAGACCTTGGAGCCGATGTAGATCCAGCTCAAAGGAATCGCGGTCCAAAGCGACAGGGAGGCCAGCAGCATCGCAATGAAAACGAGGATCGCGGCCAGTCCCCGGGCGGGATTATGGGTGTGGAACAGAGTTGACATCCCGTGCTTCATAGAATGACACGCATATGTCCGGTCATTCAAAGTGGGCCTCGATCAAACACAAGAAGGCCGCGGTGGACGCCAAACGTGGGCAGCAGTTCACGAAGCTGGCTCGGGCGATCACCGTCGCCGCGCGCGAGGGTGGGGGAGACCCTGAAGCCAACCCCTCCCTCGCAACGGCGATCCAAAAGGCGCGCGACGCCTCGATGCCAAAGGACAACATCCGCCGAGCCGTCGATCGGGGAAGTGGCATGGGCGCCGAGGGAGCGGCGATCGAGCGGATCGTTTTTGAGGGCTACGGCCCGGGTGGAACCGCGGTTTTGGTCGAGGCGCTGACCGATAATCGCAACCGCACCAGCGCAGATGTGCGCCATGCCTTCAGCAGCCACGGGGGCAGTCTCGGGGAGCCGGGCTCGGTTGCTTGGATTTTTGAAAAGCGCGGCGCGATCACCGTCGATGGTGCCCGCTACGGCGAGGAGGACCTGATCGCTGCGATCGATGCCGGCGCCGAGGATGTCCAGGACGATGGTGAGACGCTGCGCGTGCTCTCTGACCCCAGCGATCTGAATGCGATTCGCGCCGCGCTTGAGAGCGCCGGAGTCGAGGTCCGATCCGCAGAGCTTGCGGTCGAGCCAAAGAGCACGGTGGAGGTTGGCGAGGGCGATGCGGTCAGGCTCCTCGATCTGCTCGAGGAACTCTCCGAGCACGATGATGTCAGCGACGTCCACGCCAACTTCGATATCGCTGAGGACATCCTGCAGCGAGTGGCCGCCTGAAGGCATCCGGGCCTCGGCCCAGAATCCGTCCCTATGCAAGTCGTGATGGGAATCGATCCGGGTGCGGCCAATCTTGGGTTCGGGATCGTACGCATTGAGGGCAACCGCATGGTCGCTCTCGATGGCGGCGTGGTCGAAACGGCGCCGCAGCTTCAGATCGAGCGCCGCTTGGAGCGCATCCACCGCGCGCTGGTCGAGCTGATTGCCTGGCATGAGCCGGCTGCGATGGCGATCGAGGAGGTCTATTTCGGCAAGAACGTTCGCTCCGCGATGGCGGTGGGACGGGCGAGTGGAGTCGCAATGCTCGCCGCCGCGCAGCGCGGCGTGGCCTGCTTCTCCTATACGCCACAGGCGATCAAGATGGCCGTCTGCGGCTCCGGAGCGGCCGAGAAGGGTCAGGTCCAGCGGATGGTCGCAACGCTGCTTGCCCTTGCGTCGCCGCCGCAATCCGATCACGCTGCCGATGCTCTCGCGGTTGCGATTTGTCACGCTGGCGGAACCGGCAAGCGCGAGGCAATCGCCTCTCTTGGAGGGAGCGCCGCTGCGCCCAGTCCCGAGCGGCTGGCTCAATGATTGCCGCGGTCAGAGGAGAGGTCATGGTGCGCCGCAGCGATCACGTCGTGATCGAGGCCGGGGGGGTCGGTTATCGCCTTGCGGTTTCTGCCGAAACTCTGAAGGCGGTTCCCGCCACCGGTCGGCAGACCTTTCTGCACGCAGAGCTAATCTCGCGTGAGGATTCCCTCTCGCTTTACGGATTTTCCTCCGAGGAGGAGCGCGACCTATTTCGAGAGCTGATCTCGATTAGCGGAATCGGACCCAAGGTGGCGATTGCAACTCTCTCCGCTGGGGCGGCGCGCGATCTCTTGCGGGCGATTGCAAGCGGCGATGCCAAACGTTTTCAGGCGGTTCCGGGGATCGGAAAACGAACCTCAGAGCGGATCATCGTAGAGCTCAGAGACAAGGTAGCCGGCGCCCTCTCTGAGGAGGAGATTGCGATCCCGCCAGGTCGTGACCCCGACGCCCGAACGCTTGCTCGCGACGGTCTCATTAACTTGGGCTACGGCCAGCTGGAGGCCGAGCAATTGCTCGACGGCGTCGAGGGCAACGATCCGGAGCAGTTGGTCGCCGAGGCACTGCGAAAGGCCGGAACCTCAAAGGCGAATGCGGCGTGAGCGAGTCCCCTGATATCGGTGGGCAGCGGATTCAGACACCGGGCCTCGACCAGGAGCCTGCCGTCCGAATTCACGATGCGCGGGCAGAGATCCCTGATGAGGATCTCGACCGCTCGCTTCGCCCTCCGACCCTCGCTGACTTCGTAAATCAGGTTCAGGTGACCGAGCAACTGACGATCTTCATCGAGGCCGCCCGCGGTCGCGGCGAGCCGCTTGACCACGTCCTGCTGGCCGGTCCCCCCGGGCTCGGCAAGACCTCGCTCGCCCACATCGTCGCCGCTGAGCTAGGAGTGCCTATGGTCCAAACGGCGGGGCCGGCCCTGGAGCGAAAGGCCGACGTCGCATCCTTTCTCACATCACTTGAGCCCGGAAGCGTCTTTTTTATCGATGAGATACATCGGCTTGGAAGGGCGGTCGAGGAGACGCTCTATCCGGCGATGGAGGACGCGGTTCTCCCCGTCGTTTTGGGGCAGGGAGCAGGGGCCCGGACGGTGACCCTGCCGCTGCCGCCGTTCACCCTGATCGGGGCCACCACCCGGGCCGGCCTATTGACCACGCCGCTGCGCGATCGTTTCGGCGTTTGCCACCGGCTCGAGCATTACCAGCCCGAGCATCTGGCGCTGATCGTCGAGCGCTCGGCGGCGATCCTTGGAGTCCAGATTGACCCCGATGGCGCGCGGACGATCGCGGCGCGTTCGCGCGGCACGCCGCGGGTCGCCAATCGGTTGCTGAAACGGGTGCGCGACTTTGCCGAGGTCAAGGGCACGGGCGTGATTGGCCCTGAGGTTGCGATCGCTGCCTTGGCGATGCTCGAGGTCGACGCCGGTGGCCTTGACCGCAGCGACCGCGCCCTGCTCGACACGGTCGCGACAAAGTTCGCCGGTGGCCCGGTCGGCCTCTCGACCCTCGCCGTGGCGATCGGCGAGGAGCAGGACACAATTGAGGATGTGCTCGAGCCATATCTGCTGCAACAGGGGCTCCTAAAGCGCACCCCTCGCGGCCGAGTCCTGACCAAACGGGCCTATGAGCATCTCGGTCTGAGGGCCCCTGAAGGGGCGACCAGCCTCTTCTAGCTGGCGCACACTTGTAGCCTGTTGAGTGATGCCGTTCTTCATCTGCCCCAACTGCGGCCACAGGGACCTCAGCAGCGCTCGGACCGCTGGCTTCAGCAGCCGCCCGAAGGGCTGTCCAAAGTGCGGATTCGGTTTCGTCTTTGAGCTGCTCGATGACTACTACCCGGCCCCCAATGCGGCCTTCTTTGTCTGCGATCAACAAGAGCGCGTGATAGACGCCGGCAAGGGCAGCTTTGAGCTGACCGGACTGACCGATGAGGATGTAATCGGCCGCCCCGTGCGCGACGTGCTGGGCCTGCGCTGGATCGACCAGGGTGACGGCGGCGAGAATGCTGATACCAACGGAGACGGCATCACCGATCCGATCGAGACCTCATTGGAGTGGGGGGTTCGTTCGCTGGGCAAGCGGGTCTCCGTCAACGCCGAGGGCGACCTGCCGGCCGCCGCGGTCGCCGATGTCTTCCCGGCGTATGACGATGACGGTGGCCTGTTGATCGTTCTCACCCCAGAGGGTTAGGCGGGAGATGCTGGGAAGGCGCAGATACCTGTTCATCTTGCTGTTTGTCTTCGGCCTGATTGTCGCCTCGGTTCTCGTGATCATCAACAAGCCGACCATCCTTGGGCTGGATCTGAAGGGCGGCGTCCAGCTCGTCTATCAGGGCGAACCGACCGGCCAGGTGAAGTCGGTCAGCGGCGAAGACATCGATCGCTCAATTGAAATCATCCGCGAGCGAATCGACAAGCTCGGGGTCTCTCAGCCAGAAGTGTCTCGCCTCGGCACCAGTGAGATCTCCGTCAGTCTCCCCGACGTCACCAACGCACAGAGGGCGATCAGCACGGTTGGAACCACCGCGCAGCTTTACTTCTATGACTGGGAGCCCAATCTGATCGGTCCCGAGAAGGCGATTGGCGGACACCCTGGCCAGCAGCCCCCGGCCGGCCCGCTGAAGACCGCCAGGGCGGAATGGAAAGCCGCCGGGCGCAACACTTTCAACGGCTCTGAGAACCGCCAACTGATCGATTCCGGCGCCTTTCCGACCGCCTATGACGCCGCCCTGCTCGCCGCCAAGCAGCCAGCGGTCAAAAACTGCACCACCTGCTCGACCGATAGGCCCCGCTACTACCTGTTTGAGCGCAAGGCCCCGCACAAGCTGATCGCCGGCCCCGAATTCACCAAAAAGGGTCTCTACGTCAGCTCGACCGGCCGCAAGCGTCCCCACAACGGGATCGTTGTCAAGGTGCCGGTGGGGACCGTGCTCGTCTCTGAATTACCGACCGAACGCTCCGGCAAGACTGACACGACCGCCGAGCCAGGCTGGTACGCCCTGGTCGACAAACCGGCGCTCTCGGGCACCGACATCACCGAACCGAAGCAGGCCTATGGCCAGTCAAATCAGCCAAACGTCACCTTCGGCTTCACCGAAAAGGGCCGCGAAGCGTTCCAGGAAGTGACCCGTCAGATCGCCCAGCGCGGCCAAGCGCAGGCGATTGGCCCGGTCAGCGCCGAACAGGCAGCGGCGCTCTCGGGCCACTTCGCCGTAGTCCTTGACAACGAAGTCAAGACCCGGCCGATCATCAACTTTGCCCAGAACCCCGAAGGGATCGATGGCCAGACGGGGGCCGAAATCTCGGGCGGCTTCAACAGCGTCCAGGATGCGCAGGAACTGGCGACCATTTTGCAGATCGGGGCCCTGCCGATCAATCTAAAGCTGATCAGTCAGACCCAGGTCTCGGCGACGCTCGGAAGCCAGGCGCTGCACGAAGGAATCAAGGCCGGAATCATCGGCCTCAGTCTCGTCGTCCTCTTCCTGCTCTTCTACTACCGCTTCCTGGGGCTGATCGCGGTGGTCGCACTCGCCGCCTATGGGGTGATCTTCTTTGCCCTGATCAAACTGATCCCGGTCACCCTGACCCTGCCCGGAATAGCGGGGTTGATCCTCACGATCGGGGTGGCGGCGGACTCCAACATCGTCATCTTCGAGCGAATAAAGGAGGAGGTCCGGGCTGGTCGCTCGATGGGGAGCGCGATCACCGCTGGCTATCGCCGCGGCATCGCGACGATCGTCGACGCCAACGTCGTCACCCTGCTGACCGCGTTCATTCTCTTTGTGCTGGCAACCGCCGAAGTCAAAGGTTTCGCCTTCGCCCTTGGCGTCGGCACGATCGTCTCACTGCTCACCGCCGTTGTCTTCACCCGGGCCCTGCTCGGCAGCATGACTCGCTCCAAGCTGCTGCGCTCGCCCAGCCTGCTCGGCGCCGCCGGTAAGGGTCGGCGCTGGCACTTCGACTTCATGGGGGCGAGCCGATGGTTCTTCACCCTCTCCGGGACGATCCTCTTGATCGGTGCAGTCGCTCTGGCGACCAAGCAGCTGAACCTCGGCATTGACTTCAAGTCCGGCACCCGGGTCACCGCGGCCTTGGTCAAGCCGACCACCGAGGAAGGAGTGCGAGAAGCGCTGGGAACGATCGGCGTGAATGACGAGCAGGTTCAGCAGGTCTCAAACCCGGTGTTCGGCGACAACGTCTTCCAGATCGAGACCCGCCAGCTGGGACCGTCGCAGGTCAAGGACGCCGAGGCCGTGCTCTCCTCAAAGTTCGGCATCGCCAAGAACGGATTTGAAAGCACCAGCGTCGGTCCGACCTTCGGTGAACAGGTTGCGAGCAGCGCTCTCAAGGCGTTGATCTTCTCGCTGTTGGTGATCTGTGGCTACGTCGCGCTGCGCTTTGATCCGAAGTTCGCGGTGCCCGTCCTGATCGCTCTCTTTCACGACATTCTGATCACCGCCGGGATCTACGCTCTGACCGGCAAAGAAGTCAGCAGTGGCACGGTCGCTGCTTTCCTCACCATTCTCGGGTACTCCCTCTACGACACGATCATCGTCTTTGATCGAATACGCGAGAACATGCCGCGAATGCCGCGGGCCGCGTTTTCTCAGATCGTCAATCGATCGATGAGCGAGGTCTTGACCCGCTCGCTTGCGACCAGCTTCTCGACCCTTTTGGCGGTCGGTTCGCTGCTGGTTTTCGGTGGCGCAACATTGCAGGATTTCGCCTTCGCGATGCTGGTGGGAATCGCCTCGGGTACCTATTCCTCGATCTTCATCGCCTCGCCTGTGCTGACGGCCTGGAAGGAACGGGAGCCCGGTTTCGCCCGTCGCCGCTCTCGGATCGCCGAGCTCGAGGGCAGGGTGCCGGCCTTTGCCGATGAGATCGATCTCGCCCGACTCGGCGAGGAGGAGAGCGATGAGCAGATCGCGGCGGCGGTCAAGGCCAAGGAGGAGCCCAGACCGAGCGCGGTGGCGACGGTGGAGCGCAGTGGCGAGGGCGATGGCAGCGGCCCCGCCGCCAACGGCGAGCCACCCGCGGGGGCGCTCGATCCGTCCACGGCTGAGCGCCGCGAGCGCGACGAGCGTCGTCGGGCACGACGACAACAACGTCGCAAGCACGGAAGGAATCGATAGGCAATGGCCCTGCTCGTTTGGTTCACGATGGGAATCGCCCTCTGGCATTTCACGGTGTTCTTGCCCGATCATTTTTGGCAGGGGATCGTCGGTGCCTTCTTGGGCGCGGTGATCGGGGCCATCGGATTTGGACTGATCATCGAGATAGCAACGGGTCGCAGTCTCGGCAACACGGATTTGCTGACGGCCCTGACCGCCATCCCAGGAGTCGCGATTGGCCTCGCGGTCATCTACGCGCTCGGCCTGCGCTCTGAGCGGGGTGCGGCTTAGCCTTATTGCAGCATTTTGCGCCGTGGCGAGGGCGCGGATTCCGTCCCGCTCGGCACTTAGCCTTGGGGCGTGGCGCGATCAGCGAATGCCTACCTGGCAGAGCCCTTCTCCTATCCGGAGGCGCGGGCGCTGAGCGATCAACTGGGCCTCAGTGAGCCGCTGGCGATCACCCTTGTCCGTCGCGGCTACCGCACCCCCGCGGCGGCGAAGGCGTTTCTCGCCGCCGATGAGTCACACGAACCGGGTGCATTTGATTCGATGGCCGCGGTTGTTGATCGCGTCCTCGCCGCCGTCGTTGGGGGCGAGCGAATCACCATCCACGGCGACTTTGACGTCGACGGGGTTTGCGCGACCGCCCTCCTGATTTCCACGCTGGGAGAGCTGGGGGCCCAATGCGACTGGCTAATACCCGATCGACTCAGCGAGGGTTACGGTCTCAGCCGCGCCAGCGTCGAGCGCTTGGCCGAACGCCGCACCGAGCTATTGATCACCGCAGATTGCGGGATCACCGCCCCCGAGGAGGTCGCGATGGCTCACCGGCTTGGGATTGAGACGATCGTCACCGACCACCACCAGCCTCCCGGGGAGTTGCCCGAGTGCCTGATCTTGCACCCCCGCATCAGCGGCTATCCGTTTGCTGAGCTCTGCGGAACCGCGGTCGCTTGGAAGCTCTGCTGTGCGCTGCGGGAGGCCTCTGGTGGGCGAGGATCCACGGTGGATGACCTCGACCTGGTCGCCTTGGCGACCGTTGCCGACGTTGTGCCCCTGGTTGGTGAGAATCGCTCGCTGGTGCGCCGCGGCCTCAAGCAGATGCGCCGGGCTCACCGCCCGGGCTTGCGGGCGCTAATGGTTGCGGCGAGATGTGAGCCGACCAGGCTCGATGAGGGCGATATCGCCTTTCGGCTTGGCCCCAGGATCAACGCCGCCGGCCGGCTTTACCGTGCCGATGCTGGGGTCGAGCTCATGTTGACGCGAGATGACGCCCGCGCGGCGGAGATTGCCACCGAGCTGGACCGGGCCAACGCCGAGCGGCGCGAGGCCGAGCGCGAGGTCGATGCCGCCGCCGAGGCCGCCCTTCGCGAGCTGCCAAGGGAGCTGGGCGAGGCAGCTGGCCTGGTGCTTGCGGGTCGCGGGTGGCATCCGGGCGTGATTGGGATCGTCGCCTCCCGCCTGGTCGAGCGCCATCACCGGCCGGTGGTCATCGTCTCACTGGATGGCGAGGGGGGAGGGCGCGGCTCGGCGCGCAGCGTCCCCGGTTTTGACCTGCTGAGCGGATTGGAGAGTTGCTCGGAGTACCTGCTGCGCTTCGGCGGCCACCGGGCCGCCGCCGGCCTGGAGCTTCGTGCAGATCAACTCGAGCCGTTCCGGCGGGCATTTGCCACCCACGCCACGGAAATTTTGGGGAGCGAGGAGCAGCGGCGGGTTGAGCGAATCGATGCGACGGTCGGCGGTGCAAGCCTCGGCCTCGATCTCGCCGAGGAGCTGGGCAGGCTGGCTCCGTTTGGGAACGGCAATCCGGGGGTGAGGCTGCTGGTCCCGGCGGCGAGGCTCAGCGACGTGCGGACGATGGGCGAGGGCGCAAAGCATTCACGCTTTAACCTGCACAGCGGGTCCCATCGCGCCCTCGGCGTCGCCTTCGGTCGAGCGAAGCTGGGTGTGGGCGAGGATGAGCAGGTCGATGCGACGGTGCGGTTGGAGCTAAACCACTGGAACGGCTCGGTGGAGCCGCGCGTTGTGTTGGGGGAGGTCTATCCCCATCCCGGTGGCGAGGAGGCGAAAGCCGACGGCGCTGGCGAGGATTGGTGGGAGCGCTTTGAGTGCGAGTTGGTCGCTGATCTCTACCAACAGCCAACCTCGCTCGTTCGGCCTGACGGCGAGCC
The DNA here is from genome assembly GCA_963700105.1 of uncultured Solirubrobacterales bacterium. Classification (GTDB taxonomy): domain Bacteria; phylum Actinomycetota; class Thermoleophilia; order Solirubrobacterales; family 70-9; genus CAVUWL01. The sequence continues at coordinate 25,305 of CAVOWL010000004.1, forward strand.
TCAGCGCGAAATAATCCGTGGTCTCAATTCGCCCGCAGCGACGGTTTTTGAGTTGCTCTCAAGCGGCGCCGAAGTGCTCGCGCTGGTGGCCGATGTGCCGCGCCGGGCCGGTTTGGCGCGACCGGACCTGGCGCTCGCCGATTACGCAGAGCTTCTACGCCACCCCGACCTTGCTCGCGACTTCGACCACGTTGTTTTGCTCGATCCACCGCCCTCGGCACAGCTCGATTTGCTTGCCTCTCGCAGCGGCCGCGCCGGCACCTACCTGCACCCGGTCTGGGGCGAGGCCGAGCTTCGTTTTGCCCTCTTTGTGCTGGGGCTCATTCACCCCCAGCGCAGCGAGCTGGCCGGGGTGTTTCGCTGCCTGCGCGAGGCGGGTGAGATCGGCGGGGATCAGCTGCGCGATGCACTGCGTGGCGATGGCCCCTACCCACGCTCGGCGGAGGTTGCAGCTCGCTGTTTTCGGGTCCTCGCCGACCTAGACCTATTGCGCGGAGCGGCCTGCGGCGGCGCTGGGACCGTCGGGGTCGTATCCTCGGGGGAGACCAAACTTGAGCGCTCGGCCGCATTCCGCGCCTACCGAGCACGCTATGAGGAGGGCAAGCGATTCCTCGAAGGACTCAAACAGACCTAGAGCGCAGCGAGCTCCTCGCTGACCTCTTCGCGGTGGTCGAGGAGTTCGACTCCTCCCCCGCTGAAAACGGCGGTGCCACGGCCGGAGATACGGCGCTGGCCGTCGCCGCGGTCGATCGCGACGCGGTCGCACGTGCCTTTGAGTTTGCCTGCGAGCGTCACGCCGATCAGATGCGCCACTCAGGTGATGAGTTCATCACCCATCCGGTGGGCGTCGCCCAGGTCTGCGCCGGCATGCGACTTGATACCGAGACGCTATGCGCGGCGCTGCTTCACGACACGGTCGAGGACACCAGCGCCAGTCTCGCCGAGATTCGCGAGGAGTTCGGCGAGCAGATCGCCCAACTGGTCGACGGCGTTACCAAGCTGACCGGAATCACCTTCGAGAGCCGCGATGAGCGCCAGGCCGAGAACTATCGCAAGATGATGGTGGCGATGGCCACCGATGTCAGGGTGATCCTGATTAAGTTGGCAGACCGCCTTCACAACATGCGCACTCTGGGTGCCCTTCCCAAGCAAAAGCAGCTCGCGAAGTCACGCGAGACGCTTGAGATCTATGCGCCGCTTGCCCATCGGCTCGGGATTCACGCGATCAAGTGGGAGCTGGAGGACCTCGCTTTTGCGACCCTGCATCCACGCAAGTACGCCGAGATCAAACAGCTCGTCTCCCAGCAGCGAAACGAGCGCGAGGTCTACGTCGAGCGGGCCGGGAACTTTCTCTCCGATGAGCTGAACGAGGTTGGAATCGAGGCCGAGATCTCCGGTCGCGCCAAGCACTTCTATTCGATCTACACCAAGATGACCAAGAAGGGTCGCGAGTTCAACGAGATCTTTGATCTGACCGCGATGCGGGTTCTGGTCGGCTCGGTCAAGGACTGCTATGGGGCAATCGGAGTGATCCATTCGCTGTGGAAGCCGCTGCCGGGCCGCTTCAAGGATTTCGTCGCGATGCCCAAGGCGAATATGTATCAGGCCCTGCACACGACCGTGATTGGTCCGGAGGGTAAACCGCTTGAGATTCAGATTCGAACCGAGGAGATGCACAAGTTGGCCGAGTACGGGATCGCCGCGCACGTCGCCTACAAGGAGGGCGGCGGCGGCGATCCGAGGCGCGAGAAGATGACCTGGCTGCGTCAGCTGGTTGAAGCGGAGGGTGACCAGGACCCGACCGAGTTCCTTGAGTCGCTGAAGGTGGATCTGTTCGAGGACGAGGTCTTTGTCTTCACTCCGAAGGGCGAGGTGAAGAACCTCTCGGCTGGCTCGACCCCGCTGGACTTCGCCTACGCGGTTCATACCGACGTCGGTCATCGTTGCGTCGGCGCAAAGGTCAATGGGGCCATCGTCCCCCTGCACTACCAGCTGCGCTCGGGCGACATTGTCGAGGTGCTGACGGCAAAGCAGAACCGCGGACCCTCCCGCGATTGGCTGAAGCTGGTGCGGACGAGTCGCGCCCGCAACAAGATCCGTGCCTGGTTTAAAGAGGAAGGGCGAGAGGACGCCGAGCGCCACGGTCGCGAGGGGCTGGAGGAGGCGCTGCGAAAGCGCGGCCTGCCGATGCAAAAGGTTGCGATGTCGCCCCTGCTCGCCGACGTGATTCGGGAGATGGGCTACCGCAAGGCGGCAGAGTTCTACATCGCGCTTGGCCAGGGGAAGGTCTCGACCAAGACCGTAGCCAACAAGCTGATGCAGCGGCTGAAGGCCGGCGAGGCGGTCGAGGAGCAGCCGGCCGGGCTGGTCGATGGACGCGAAGACCGCGCCAGGCGGACCAAGGACGCCTCCACCTATGGGATCACCGTCAAGGGGGTCGAGAACGTTGCGGTTCGCCTCGCCAAGTGCTGTCGGCCGGTGCCCGGGGACGAGATTGCCGGCTACGTGTCACTGGGTCGCGGGATCACGATCCACCGTACAGATTGCAAGAATGTCAGGGCGCTGAAAAGGGCACCGGAGCGCTTCGTCGAGGTCGGCTGGGACGGCGACAATGAGTCCTCATATCGGGTCGAGCTGCAAATCGACGCATACGATCGAACCCGGCTGCTCGAGGATCTCTCGCGCACCTTTGCCGAGGCGGGGATCAACATTCTCGGCGCCAGCTGCACGACCAAGCACCCGATGGTCAAGAATAAGTTCGTGGTCGAGGTTGGAGATACCGAGGCCCTCAAGCAGTGCTTGTCTCGACTTCGCAACGTGGAGTCGGTCTTCGATGCGTACCGCATTACTCCGGCCGCCTGAGGTTGTTCTCAGGCGATCACCCTCAGCGCCCCCGGAACGGCGCGAAGATCCACCTGGGTTCGCTCCCCGATGTAGTCGCCGTCCACCTGCATCGGAAACGGCCGCAGGCTGCCGTCCTTGGCTTTTGAGATCGAGCTGACGCTCGCCGCGCTGACGTCATCGAAGTGCTCTATCTGGCGGTGCGCCGCGGCGGGGCGCCCCTGGCTGAAGAGGCGGTAGATCAGGGTCGGGGTGTCGCGCTGCGCGGCTCGGCGCAGGACCGCCAGCGAGAGGGTGCCATCATCGATCTCGATCCCGTCGCAGACCCTGATCGGGCGGTTGGCGAAATAGGTGAACGGATCAGAGTTCTGGGCCAGCGCTGTCACGCCCTCGGTCGACCTGCCGGCGTTGGTCTGTATTCGCATCCGAACCGGGGCGTGGAGGTAGTGGCGGTAGAAGCTCGAAATTCCCGCCCAGCTGTAGTAATAGGGCCCGGCGCGAGCCTTCAACTTGGGATGGGCGTCGACCCGCTTCACAACCGTCGCATCAATTCCAACCCCGCAGGAAAAGACGAAATGCCGATCATCGACGAGGCCCAGGTCGATACTGCGCGGGCGCCAGTCATCGGCCAATGAGAGCAGGTGCTCGGTGGCGTCGACGACGTCGTTGGGGATGCCTAGGGTCCGGCAGACGACGTTTGTCGAGCCTCCCGGCAGCATCGAGACCGGTACATCGGTGCCGGCGAGTCCATTGACAACCTCGTTTAGGGTGCCGTCACCGCCGAAGGCGACGACTATCTCATAGTCCCCGTTGCGGGCCTCGCGGCCGATCTCGGTGGCGTGGTTTTGGGCTTCGGTGGAGACGGCCTCCACCTCGTAGCGACCCTGCAGCGCGTAAACGACCAGGTTGCGAAGGCGATCGGAGACCGTCGTAGCGTAGGGATTGACGATGATCAGCATCCGCCTCTTCGTCGATCGCCGCTGCCTGCGGGCGCGAATTTTTGCGCTCATGCTCTGCCGCTGCGCCCGGGTCGAGGGCCATCGCCGCGCTGCTGACCCGAGCCCCGCATCGTGACTTGGCGGCCGACAGCTTCATTTGAGGAGGAAAGGCCCGAGCGGATTTGACCAGCGCCGATCAGATCCCGACCCGGCGCCGTCGCCGGAGAATTAGCTGGTGCTCTCATAGCGAATCACCCCTGCATCGTCGAGTTCGCGCACCCGTCCCTCGTTGATCAATAGGTCGGCGTGCCCGATCACCTCCGAGAGGGTGAGGAATGCCTGGGTTACCGCGACGTTTCCCCAGATCGCCTGGGCGAGCTGGTAGCCGCTGCGCGGCTGCTCGGCGATCAGTCGGTAGATCTTCTCTTTGCGCCGCTGATGTTTTGCCAGTCGCTCATCGATCAGCGCGACATGGTCGGTGATCGGCTCCCCATGTCCTGAAAGGACGATCTCGGCGGGTAGCTCCCGCGTCTTTTGCATCGAATCGATGTAGGTGACCAGGGCCTGGGTTCGGCGCTCGGATCCATCCAGGGGCCGGGTGATCAGCGGATTTGAGGAGATGTGGGCAATCAGATGATCGGCGGCGATCAGGATGCGGCGCTCAGCGTCCCAAAACAGGGTGTCAGATGGACTGTGGCCAGGGCGATGGAGCACTTCCAGCGTCCTGTCGCGGAAGCTGATCTGCTCGCCATCGCGCAGCGGCCTGGTCACATCCGCTCGCGATCCCCAACCGCGGAAGCTGCGCGAGACACTTTGCAGAGCGGTGGCGACGTTCTCAGGGATGCCGTTTCGCAGCATCAGATCCACCGCGAACTGATCCTCGCGCTCGGCGTCCTCGCCGAAGTTCGCCAGTCGCTCGGCGACCACACCGATCGCCGCCACCTCGGCCCCGGAGTGCTGGGCGATGATCTCGACCAGGCCGAGGTGGTCGATGTGTTGGTGGGTGAGGATCACCAGCTCCAGGTCATCGATTGAGTGGCCGCGCTCGCCGAGCTGGGACTGGAGTTCATCGAGCGCCTTGCCGGAATTTGGTCCGGTGTCGATCAGGGTCAGCGGCTCGTCCTCAAGCAGGTAGCAATTGACTCGACCCACCGCGAAGGGTGTGGGAATTCGCAGGCAGTGAATGCCGGCCAAGGCGGCCTGCTCAAGGGCCTGCTCAGGACTCAGGCTCACGTCCTGATCAGCTCGATGAGTTCATCCCGCCGACGCTCCATGTCCTGAGGGGAGACAAGCGACTCGAGGTTGAGCCGCAACAACGGCTCGGTGTTGGACGGGCGGACGTTGAAGTGCCACTCGGGGTAATCAACCGAGATGCCGTCCAGGTGCCCGATCTCGGCGTCTGCAAAGCGCTCCAGAATCCGCTCAATCGCGGCATCGGGGTCGGCAACCTCGGAGTTGATCTCGCCCGATATGAAGTAGCGGGAGCGAAACTCCGCCATCAGTTCGGCCAGCCCTCGCCCTTCGCCACCGAGCAGCTCCAGCATCATAAGCGCCGGGATCGTGCCGGAATCAGCGCACCAGAAATCCCGAAAATAGTAGTGACCCGACACCTCACCACCAAATACCGCACCCTCCTCGCGCATCCGCGCCTTGAAGAAGGCGTGGCCCACCCGGGAGAGGGCGGCGTGGCCGCCCTCCGCTGCGACCAGGTCAGGCACGGCCCGACTCGAGCGCGGGTCATAGAGCACCGTCGCCCCAGGGTTCTTTCTAAGACTAGCCCGGGCGAGTAACGCGCAGACGAAATCACCGTCGCAGAAGCTGCCCCCGGCGTCGATGAAAAAGCAGCGATCGGCGTCGCCGTCCCAGGCAATACCGAGATCCGCCCCGCTCGATCGAACCCGCTCGATGATCATGCGGCGGTTTTGCTCCAGCAGCGGGTTGGGTTCATGGTCGGGAAACTCACCATCGGGCGTGAAGTACATCTCCTCCAGCTCGAGACCCAGGTCGCGCAGAATTGGCCCCACCATAGGCCCCGACATGCCGTTGCCGCCGTCGACGACCAGCTTCATCGGTTTGATCTTTTCGCGATCGATGAAGGACAGCGCGTGGGCTCGGTAGCGGTCCCAGACGTCTACCTCTTCCAGCGAGCCGCCGCCGGGCGCCGGCCCGAGTCCGGACTCGATCTCGGCTCTGACGTCGTCGATTCCGGCCTCGCCCGAGAGGGCCAGCGCCCCCTCGCGAATCAGCTTCACGCCGGTGTATGCCTTCGGGTTGTGGGAGGCGGTAACCATCGCCCCGCCGTCCAATTCCCTCGAGCCGACCAGGTCATAGAGCATCTCGGTGGCAACCATCCCGGCGTCGAGCACGGTGACGCCCTCGAAGATGAGGCCGTCGCGCAACTCTGCCGCCATCGACGGAGCGCTAAGTCGCATGTCGCGCCCAAGGCCGATTCGAAGCTCCGCGGGTCGCTTGTCGCGCAGCCGCGCAAGGACGCGGGCAAAGGCCCGTCCGATCGCGCGAGCGGTGCCCTCATCCATCTCTGAGCCGTAGATGCCGCGGATGTCATAGGCCTTGAAGATCTCCGCCGGCGCGAGCGGTTCATGCTCACTCAAAATGGCCCTTCAGCGCCAGGTAACTCTGCCCGAGCGTCTGCGGCATCACTTTGGTGTCGGCGATCACGGGCATGAAATTGGTATCGCCGCCCCAGCGCGGAACGACGTGGAGGTGGATGTGGTGCTCGACCCCTGCACCGGCAACCCGGCCCTGGTTTAGGCCGACGTTATAGCCGTGGGGCTGGTAGACCTCTTCCAGCCGTCCCATCGCCCGCTGGGCCAATCCCATCATCTCCGCCGTCGCCTCCGCCGCGATGTCCTGAAGTCGTCCGATGTGCTCGTAGGGGGCGATCATCAGGTGTCCGTTGGTGTAGGGGTAGAGGTTGAGGATCACAAAACAGCGCTCGCCGCGGTGCACGATCAGGTTCGATTCATCGTCATCTTCTGCCGCCTTTGCGCAGAAGATGCAGTCCTCCTCGATGTCCTTGGACCCGTCCTTCACGTAGGCGAGGCGCCACGGCGCCCAAATACGATGGTTTGCCACGAGGAGCGCATCCTAGACACCGCCCGCCGCGCTCGGATCTGGAACGGCGATCGAAGCCACGCGTTCGCCCCTTCTGCGGTCGCCGCCAGCCCGATCCGAAAGGCCGACGCGTTGCCCTCCCCCCGGCGCCCCGAGGTTCGTATCCCAGATGCCGGCGATCGAGGAGATCACAAGACATCCTGGCTCGAGCCGGTCCCAGATTCGCCTCTGCGCAGCGTTGAAGTCAAATGGATCTCACAAGGTTGATGTTGGTGCTCAGGTGCTTTGCGGACTCTGGATCGCGCAGAATTGGTCGCTGGGGGGCGCTCACCCTGCGCGGAGTGGGATCGCCCGCTGGGGATGTCTCAAACGACCTCCTCCGAGCGTCCCCCGAAGTCGACGTTCTGACCGAAATCGAGGCGGTCATTGGCTGCAGCGAAAAGCAATAGTCAAATGTTTGGCGATCGCAGCCCCCCGAATCGATTTGCTTCAGGTATGGCGTTGCCGCTCAGGCTGGAGGGGGAGGAGGCCAAGTCGCTGCGCCCGGCGCCCATTCCCAGCCTCGGGTTTGGTCGCGCGGCACCGCTTCGCCTGGTTTCTTGATGGGTCGGGGTGGGGATGATCGTGCGAGGTTAACTTCGTGGCCTCTATTTGGACACAGCGGGGTGTCCCTGGTAGGCTCTGCACCAACATAAGCGCCACATCTAGAGGGGTGGAGGGACTGGCCCGGTGAAGCCCCGGCAACCACCTTGAACCAATGGTTCGAGGGGAGGTGCCAAGTCCAGCAGGTCTGAGACCTGGAAGATGTGGGGAAAGTCCGATCGGACCTCTGCCCCACACAGGCGGAGGTTTTTTTTGTTGGCGATAACGGCAAAAGGATGATCGGATGTCACTGCAAGGTTTGAGGTGTAAGGAGTGCGGAGCGGTCTATCAGCTAGACGCGAGCTATGTATGTGAGAACTGCTTTGGACCGCTAGAGGTTTCCTATCGCCACGATGGGCTCGACCCCGGTGAGGCCAAGCGCCGAATCCAGGCCGGCTCGCAAGGGATCTGGCGCTACGCGGATTTTCTCCCCTTCGAGGGGCGCCCAGGTGACCCGCTGGAGCCTGGGCTTACCCCACTGTTGCGCGGCGATCGGTTGGCCCAGCGCCTTGGTGTAGATGCGGAGCTTTGGATCAAGAACGACGCTGCCAACCCGACCCATTCCTTCAAGGACAGGGTGGTCGCCGTAGCCGTGGCCAAAGCCCAGGAGCTCGGCTTTGAGACGGTCGCCTGTGCCTCGACCGGCAACCTCGCCAACGCTGTCGCCGCTCACGCGGCTGCCGCTGGACTCAGCTCCTACGTCTTCGTGCCCGCCAACCTTGAGGAGCAGAAGCTGCTTGCAACCGGCATCTATGGAACCAATCTGGTCGGCGTTAGAGGTGACTACGATGCGGTCAATCGGCTCTGCACCCAGCTCGCCGAAAGTCGTCCCTGGGCTTTTGTCAACGTCAATCTGCGTCCCTATTATGCCGAGGGTTCAAAGACCCTGGCCTATGAGACGATCGAGCAGCTCGGATGGAAGTTGCCCGACCGGGTCGTTTGCCCGATTGCCTCGGGCTCCCTGTTCACCAAGGTCGGGCGCGGGTTTCAGGAGTGGCTTGATCTGGGCTTGGTCCGCGGTCGCCAGCCAGTCTTCAACGGTGCGCAGGCGCAGGGCTGCAGTCCGGTTGCAACCGCCTTTGCCGAAGGCTGGGAGGTATGCAAACCGCAGCGCCCCGCGACGATCGCCAAGAGCTTGGCGATCGGTGACCCAGCAGACGGGCCCTACGCGATCGAGCATGCCCGCAGGACCGGCGGTGGTATTGACGCTGTCAGCGACGAGGAGATCCGCGACGGCATTCGACTGCTCGCCGAGACGACGGGCATTTTCACCGAGACCGCGGGTGGGGTGACCGTCGGCGTGTTGCGCAAGCTCTGCGAACGCGGCGAGATCGGGGATGGGGAGCGGGTCGTCGTCTACATCACCGGAGAGGGGCTAAAGACCCTCGATGCGGCTCGCGATAGCTTCCAGATGCACGAAATAGACCCGGATCTGGCCAGCTTTGAGTCAGAGTTCCGCCAGGAGGTGGCGGTTTGATGGCAGTCACGGTCAAGATTCCCACTCAGCTGCGAGCCGCTACCGGAGGTCAGGCCGAGGTCGAGGCTTCTGGCTCGACCGTGGGTGAGGCGCTCGATTCGGTCTTCGACGCCCATGCAGAGCTGCGTGAGCGGATCACCCAGGACGGCGACCTGCGGCGTTTTGTCAACGTCTACGTCTCCGGCGAGGACATCCGCTTCCAGCAGGGCCTGCAAACAGCGGTCAATGAGGGTGATGAGGTCACGATCCTTCCCGCGGTTGCGGGCGGGCGCTGAGCCCAGCACCTCGCAGCTCGGGGATCGGGATCGAAGCAGACGGGAGACCTAGCGTGTCTGGCCTCAACCGCGACCATTTCGCTCGATCAGATCGACCGCCAGTGGTGATCCTTTGCGGCGGTCGCGGCACCCGCTTGCGCGAGCGTACCGAGTCGGTCCCAAAGGCGCTGGTTGAGATCGGTGGCCGCCCGATCCTTGCCCACCTGATCGAGCTCTACGCGAATCAGGGCTTTGAGCGCTTCTTGCTAGCGACCGGCTACCTCGGTGAGATGGTCGATGAGTTTGCCAGCGCCGCAAGTTGGGGTGAGGGGGTCTCGGTGCAATCTGTCGATACTGGGCTCGATACCCCGACCGGGGGGCGGATTGCCAAACTTGCCGGCCACCTTGGCGGCGGCACCTTCTGCGCCACCTACTCTGACGGTCTGGCCGACGTCGATTTGAGCGATCTGCTCGGCTTTCACCATCGACACGGCGCCTTGGCGACGCTGACCGTGGTGCGGCCATCGCTGCAGTGGGGAATCGTTGAGCTCGGTCGCGATGGTCGGGTAAGGGACTTTGTTGAGAAGCCGCGCTCTGAGCACTGGATCAACGGCGGTTTTTTCTGCTTTGAGCAAGGGGTGCTCGATTACCTCGACGCAGAGAGTGTCTTGGAGCGCGAGCCGCTCCGAGGCCTCGCCGGGGATGGACAGCTGCGGGCCTACCGCCACGACGGCTTTTGGGACTGCATGGATACCTACAAGGACGCGATTGTCCTCAACGATCTCTGGGCTAGCGGTGAAGCTCCCTGGAGGTTGCCGGCCCCGCTCAAAACCACGCTGCCGTGAAGCGGGTCCTGATCACCGGCGCGCACGGCTTCGTTGCCTCCCACCTCGCCCGTACCGCCTTGGAGCGTGGAGACTCGGTCAGCGGCCTCGATTTGGTGCGGACCGGTCACTCGGGCCTGGCTTTGCAGGGGATTGAATCCGAGGTTGAGTTGATCGAGTGCGACCTCCGCGACACGCATTTGGCCGCTGCCTCAGTTAAGGCAGGACGCTTTGACATTATCTTTCACCTCGCCGCCCAGACCCTGGTTGGGGTCGCGATGGCCGACCCGATCGCGACCTTTGAGGTCAACGTCGCCGGGACCTGGGCTCTGCTTGAGGCCGCCCGTCTGGCCGAGGTGCCCGCAGTCGTAATCGCCTCCTCGGATAAGGCATACGGCCCTCCGGATCATCTGCCCTATCAAGAGCAGATGCAGCTGCGACCGGCCTCCCCATATGAGGCCAGTAAGGCGGCGGCGGATGCGATCGCGCGCAGCTATTACCCCGCCTACGGTCTGGCGGTGGCGGTGACCCGCTTCGCCAACGTCTACGGCGGCGGTGATCTCAACTTCTCACGGTTGATCCCCGAGGCGATCGTCTCGGCGCTGGGTGGGCGCCGCCCAAAGATTCGCTCCGACGGCAGCCCCCAGCGGGACTTTCTCTACGTCGATGACGCTGTCGCCGCCTACATGGCCATTGAGCAAAGCCTGGAGTTCGCTGGTCCCGCGGCGGGGGAGGCATTTAACGCCGGCGGTGAGCAACCCCACTCGGTGGCCGAGGTGCTCGACGAGATTTCTGAGCTCAGCGGTCTCGGACTCGAGCCCGAATACCACGGCAACGGCAGTCCCAGGGGAGAGATCGATCGCCAATACGTCGACTCCTCAAAGCTACGCGAGCTCACCGGCTGGTATCCACGAGTTGCCTTGCGCGACGGTTTGCGAAAGACAATGGAGTGGTACCGCGACAATCCCCGGGTGCATCCCTGATGTGCGGTCGGTTCACCGTCACGGCCAAGGACACCAAGAAGATCGCCGATCGCTTTCAGGTCGAGCTGGAGCGGGCGCTGGAGCGAAGCGGTAGCGGTGAGGCGCCTCCACCGAGCGCCGCGCGGGCCGCGCGGGCAGCCTCGGCGCTGGGCCGGTTTAACGTCGCCCCAACCCAGGAGGTGCTGACGGTGCGCTCCTCGCCCGATCCGGCTGAGGCGGCGCTCGGCGAGCGGGAGGCCCGGCTCATGCGCTGGGGACTCGTCCCACGCTGGGCCAAGGACCTCAAGGTCAGCTACAAGATGATCAACGCGAAGGCCGAGAACCTGCGAGACAGTCGCGCTTACGGTCCCCTGATCGGCAAGTTCCGCCACCGTTGCCTGATTGTCGCCGATGGCTTCTATGAGTGGATGAAGGCCGAGGATCCAAAGCAGCCGCGCCAGCCATGGCGCTTCACGGTGGACGGCGGCGAGCCGTTTGCCTTCGCCGGAATCTGCACCCGCAAGGAGTGGCGGGAGGAGGGCGGCGGGGTCGAGGACGGCTGGCTCTACAGCTGCACGATCATCACCACTGAACCGAATGTGCTGGTCTCCATGGTGCACGATCGCATGCCCGCGATCCTCCCCGACGCCGAGGCCGAGGCGGCCTGGCTGCGCCCCGATCTCGAGCTGGCCGACGCCGTCGCGATGTGTGCGCCGCTGCCGGCGGCGCGGATGGACAGTGCTCCCGCCAACCCAAAATTAAACAAGGTCGGCAAGGGCATCGAGGGGCCGGAGCTGTTGGTCGTTCCTAGCGGCTGAGCAAGGCGCTGGTCTGAACATTGGTGCTGCCCCCGGGGCCATTCAGTCGGCAGCCGATCAGCGCGCCGGGTTTGGCGCTGGTCCGCCAGATCGAAACGAAGGAAAGGTTAAGCGCCGTGGCGTAACTATCCCTCGGCAGGGCCCACTCCCAGCGCTGGCTGGTCGGCCCGCGGGCGCCCCAGCTGACGCCAATTCCGGGCTCGTTTGTGAAATGGCGAAACGGATCATCGAGGGACACCGTGGCCATTGAGGCTCCCTGAGCGTCAAATTCCACCTCTGAGCTGGGTGGCACCGGTTGGGCGAGAAGTTCTTCGCTTGGACGCGGGTAAAGGGCCGGCTTGCCTGAAACATGAACAATCAGCGCCCCAGCGGGCACTCTCACCCCGCAGTTGACCCGGCTCACTGGGTGTCTGCGCCGGGCCGTCAGGGCAAGCGTGGCAGAGACGCGGTAGAGCTTATAGCCGCTTGCATTGGCCGCCGTCGCGCGAATTGTGACCGCGATAATGCGGGCCTCCCCTCCACCCGGCAGGCGGGCCGGTTTTGAGTCGGAGTCGGTGCGCTTAAAGGTCCAGCCCAAGGCGATCGTCCCAAGTGGTTCTTCACTGCTCAAAAGCGCCGCGGCAAGGCAGGCCAGGAGCCCAGTTGCGATCACCACCAGCGCTCCGAATGGAGGAGAATCCCTGGGCGGTGCGGCGGTCATCGCCGCGACAGTATTGAACCCAGGCTCCGACCCCGCCGCTGGCAGGACCGAAACTCCCCAGCTACGGTGTAGTGGTGCTCACGGTTGCAGTCACCGGCCCGACTGGGGAAATCGGCAGGCCGCTGATCGAAGCCTTGGAGGGTAGTCCGGAGGTGGGGCGCATTATCGGCATGGCTCGCCGCAGTTTTGAGCCCGCAGCCCATGGCTGGAAGAAGGTTGAATACCGTCGCGGCGACGTCCTGAATCGGCGAGACGTCGATGCGTTGGTGGCAGCCGTTGACGTTGTCGTCCACCTGGCCTTCGTGATCGTCGCGGGGCAGGGGAGGAGTCGCGAGGTCAACCTGGTGGGCTCGCGCAATGTCTTTGAGGCCACGGCCGCGGCTGGGGCGCGACGTCTCATCTACACATCCTCGGTGGCAGCTTACGGATTCGATTCGAGCCTTCCGGACCTGTTGAGCGAGGACGTAGAGACCGCGGGAACCCAGCGGCATCCGTATTCGGCGCAAAAGGCCGAAGTCGAGGCTTTGCTAGTCGAGACCCTAGCCGGATCAGAAATCGATAGCTACGTATTTCGGCCCTGCATCGTCGCCGGGCCGAAGGCACAGCTCTTGATCGATTCGATCCCGCTAAGCGGCCTGACCCGGCGGCTTCCCCAGGCGCTCGCCGCGGTGATCGATCACCTGCCGCTGGCACCGGTGCTGCCCGATCCGGGCGTGCGATTTCAGCTGGTGCACCACGACGATGTCGCCGCCGCCCTTTGCGCGGCGGTGCTGGGCAATGGCGATCCGGGCGTCTATAACCTCGCCGCAGCCGGGGAGATCACGGTTTCTGATCTCGCGCATGCGCTCGGCTGGCACTCGATTCCGACCCCGCGCTCAGGCGTATCCGTCGCGGCTGAGATAATAGCCCGCGTTCCGTTTCTGCCAAACCGCGCCTCCTGGATCGAGGCGCTGCGCCGCTCCGTCTTGATGGACACCGCCCGGGCGCGGGTGCAATTGGGATGGCAACCGCGCTATGACGCGCTCGAAACCCTGCAGGCGATGTGCTCTGCCTATCGCAAACAAGCTTCTTAGCGGGCGCGATTGCGCCCGGTGCCTGCAGCCGAGTTGGGCAATCGATCGCCTAAACGAATGATCGAGTTTCGAGCGTCCCCCTAACTCTCCCCGAGCGGCGTCCGATGCACGTAGAGGTGCTTGCCGTGCTTCGACAGCTGCCGCGACTTCTTGCCAGGCCTAACCTTGCTGGCGAAGGCATGTTAGAGAGGCTTCGCACCATTTCCTTTGCGATGGTCGGGTTGACGGCGGCTGTCGCACTCGGACTGATTGCTCTGATCGCCCATCAGGGCTGGCCCACGCTCGCCGCGATTCCGATCCCCGAACTTCCATTCGAACACAGCGGTGTTCAACGGGCCCGCCTCGTCGCGGGGCCGAGGGCCCCAGGGTCGCATCTCACGCTGGGGGCGAATTCCGCCAGGCGCTCGCTTGACTTGAGCGCTGGATCGGGCAGGGTGGTTGGAAGCGGATCGACCCGCCCAGCGACGAGAGGCTCCCATCAAGGGATTGCCGCATTGAGATCTCCGTCTGGCGCTGGCTCTGGGTCGATAGGTGAGAGCACGCCGAGGGGTCGGGGCAGCGGTCAAACAACGGGCGGGGGCGCACCCCCTCCCAGTTCGGCCCCGGCTCAAACGGCCCCCACCGCGCCCTCCAGTCCAGCATCGTCGGTCGAATCATCAAGCTCGCACTCAAATGATTCGACGGGCTCGGCCCACTTCGAAGCAGGCGGGCATTGGAAAGGTGGAGCACCCGCCACCGCGGGGGCAAGCCCCGGCTTCGTTTCGCCCACCCCCTCACCCCCGACGCCACCCGACCCCGGACACGGTGGCGAATCTGAACACCATGGCAATTCAGGCCAGGGTGAATCCGCTGCCCCTGCCAATGAAGAGCACCCTTCGGGTGATCAGGAACATGCGGCAACGGTTGGGCACTGAATCCCTCTGAACCGATCCTGGTCTGCGCTTGCTGCGATTCTTTCTCGAGCACCGACTCCCGACCTGCTCGAGCGAGTCATAGAGGGTCGGGGCTTTGCATTTCTGCGGGCGGATGCCAACGCCGCCGCGGCGCCGGCGTGCTCCATCGCCGTTGGGAAGATGCCAAGACCCTCGCCACAGGAAACGAACGCACCCACCTCGAGCCGATCGATAACTGGAATCAAATCGCCTCGGGCAGGGAGTGCTCCCCAGGGGAGAATGGAAGCCTTCCGCGGGGCCAACCGCAGTCTCGCTGGCCAGCAGGCGTGAACCAATCACAAAAACCAACCCGTGTGTCCTGATCAAGTACCCCGCAGCGCGGCGGCAATCGGGTCAATCGAGCGTCGTTTCTGGTCTTGATCGCCCACCAATTCCGCCACAGTTCGGTTCGCGCGATGGACCCGGAGACGATTCTTCAGCTAGCTCTGGGCAAACGGACTGACTCGGGACGGCCCTAACCAAGCCGCTGTAAATCGCGCTACACTCACCTCCCGTCCATAGACAGGACCTAGATGCGCCTTATGACTCCAGGGCCGATCTGAATGGCTGCGTCAGTGGAGTGACGCTCATGGCCCCTGTTCATTGCGCCAGCGCACTTCTTGACCGGAGTGTTTCGGGCGGGGCAAGATTCTTGCTGTTGACTCGCCGTCGATCGGGTGCCCAATCTGCTCATGTGTCTAGAGGTGATTTGGATGCGAATCGCCAGTTGGCCCTCTCGGTCGCGAGCGCACCCTCGATATGACCTTTCCGTCGCGGCTCAAGAGATGGCACCCATGCGGGCTGCTCGCTTGAGATGAGCGTCGAGCGCTCCGGTCCCGGGAAAACTGCAAGGGGTACTCAGGTTCCGACACCTTCCGGCACGGAAAACGCTGGTCGCGAGGACCTCCGCAGGCTCGGTGAGAGATTGACGGATCGGGTCGAAGAGGTGGTCGATCTAACCGTCGAGCGAACCACGGGCGCTGGCCACAAAGTTGACGCGGCGATCCAAGGAAGATTCGAACAGATCTGCCGTAGTTCGACGCTCGCGGTCGCCCGCTGGATTTCTGGAGCAAGCCCCGAGGTAGCGATTGAGATCGGGCGGGAGAGCTGGGAGATTTTTGGTGAGCTGACCGCCCGCCGAACCGCCTCCCTTAACGAGGTTACTTGGCGATTTCTCCTGTGGCGCAATGTAATGACCGAGGTGCTGAGTGAGAGCGCGGTCCAATTGAAGACTCCGGCCCAGGCCCTTCAAGAGGCGATCAACTTCGTCCACCTGAGCCTCGAGTTCAGCCTGCTGCGCATGTCGGCATCCTTTGAGGCCGGGCGCGAGCAGATTGAAGAGGAGCTCTCGAGTTCCAATCGCCAGGGTGCCGAGACGCTCGCACTCTTGGACACTCTTCAGTCCAAGGCGCCGGTGGGTCTTGGCTACTGCGATCTTAACTTTCGGTTGCTGCGCTTAAACGAGTCACTCGCCAGGACCTCCGGCATTCCAATCGAGGAGCAGCTCGGGCGCACCGTCGATGAGGTCATTCCGGAGATATGGCCGCAGCTGCAGCCGGTTTACGCAAGGGTGCTTGAGACGGGCGAGGCGGTCATCAATCTCGAGAATTCAGGCACGCTGCTTGGCGACCCAGGCAGGGTTCACACCTGGTTGACGAGCTTATACCCGGTACGGATCGGCGGTCAAAAGGCGATCGGAATCGGCATCGTCGTTGTCGACATCACCGACCGCAAGGAAATGGAGGAAAAGCTCAAACAGCTCTCCGAGCACGACTACCTAACTGGCGTATATAACCGACGCGGATTCATCGACCAACTCGATCGCGCGATCAGCAACCAGGCTCGCTACGGCCATTCCGGGGCGCTGCTAATCCTCGATATTGACAACTTTAAGCTGACCAACGATTCCCACGGCCACGCGGCCGGGGATCACCTCCTGGTCTCGGTGGCGGAGGTGCTCGCTGCCAGGCTTCGGAGATCCGACATCATCGCGCGCATCGGCGGTGATGAGTTCGCGATCCTCCTACAGGAAACCACCGCAGAGCAGGCACTTCGCGTCACCCTTGATCTGCGCTCGAGACTATCCGAGCGTCCGCTCGGCCCGCCTGTCTCGGTGAGTATCGGAATAGCACCGCTCGGCGCCGCGGGGAAGCTTCAGGTCGATGATCTCCTCGCAGCTGCCGACAGCGCGATGTATCAATCAAAGAAAGGCGGGGGCGATCAGGCAACGGTCTTTCAGGGACAGGTGGGGGAGATCCTTTCAAGGGTGCGAGATCTTCAGGATGCTGTTGAGAACGGGCGCTTTGTCCTCTACGGTCAGCCGATCATCGAGCTTAAGAGTGGTCGCGTCGCCTTTCGCGAGTTGTTGATCCGGATGCGCTCGAAGACTGGGGCTGTGGTCCCTCCGTCGGAGTTCCTGCCCCTGGCTGAGGAGGTCTCACTGATGGGACAAATCGATCGCTGGGTGCTCGGAGAAGCGATCGCACTCGCTGAGGCACAGCCCCTGACCGTTAATTTATCGGCTCGCTCCGTAGGCGACCCGAGTATCATCGCGACCATACGCAAGGCGATCACAGCGGGCCTTGATCCTCACCACCTGACCTTTGAGATAACAGAGACAGCTGCGATCGGGGATTTCGAGCGGGCGGGGCAGTTCGCCAATATGCTCAAAGACCTCGGCTGCGGGATGGCGCTCGATGATTTCGGCACCGGTTTTGGAACATTCACCTATCTCAAACGTCTACCCGCCCAATACCTCAAGATTGACATCGAATTCGTCCGCGACATAAACGATGACCCAACCGACCTTGAGATAGTCCGGTCGATCGTCCGAATTGCACACACACTCGGCAAGCAGACAATTGCCGAGGGGGTAGAGAATGAGAGCGTGCTCGAGACGGTGCGGAACCTCGGTGTCGACTATGCGCAGGGATGGCACCTCGGCATGCCGGAACGTACAAGCAACTGAGGGCATGGGTCTGTTGCCCGGCCTAAGCTGGCGGACAGATCCCCCGACGCCACCTGAACCACAAAGCATGAGTCCTCATGAGGTGGGGATCCAAAACTCCCTCCCACCTACACCGTGGATGGACAAGGTCCTTGAGTCTCCGCGAAGGACTGGTCAGCTGATTGCAAGTCCTTCTGGCCAGGTCTTTGGGGCTTCGTCCCTACACCTCGATCCGGGAACCCACGATGACGGTTTGATCGCGCGGGAGGCCGAAGTATTCGGCGGCATCGGCGGTGATGCGAGAGGTTGCGACGAAGAGGCGCTTGCGCCAGAGCGTCATCCCGGGCGCATCGCCGGCCCGCAGCGCAATCGTGGAAAGAAAGTAGGAGGCTTCATCGAGCTCGAGTGGGCACTCCAGGCCCGAGTTCGCCGCCAGGCGCAGAACACCTGGGACGTTGGGCTCATCCATGTAACCAAAGCGGGCGGTCACGTGAGCGATTCCATCGTCGGCATAGCCGAGGTCGTCGATCACAATGCGGTCGGATGATGAGACACGTGGCACAGGCAGCGTCACGATCGAGACGATCACCACGTGTCGGTGCAGGATCTTGTTGTGCTCGACGTTTGCCCGCATCGCCAGGGGGGTCGTAGCGGCATTTCGATTGAGGAACACTGCGGTGCCGGGAACTCGCTGTAGCGGTGGGCACCGGTCGTTCAGCTCGTCGACGAACGCGCGCAGCGGCCCTTCGATGCGTTCGCGTCGCTCGGTGACCAGCTGGCGGCCACGCTGCCAGGTGGTGAGGACTGTGAACACGGTTACGGCAATCAGGAGCGGAAGCCACGCCCCGTGCGTGATCTTCGTCATGTTCGCGGCGAGGAAGAGGAGGTCGACGGCGAGGAATGCGCCGGCGCCGATCAGTACGAGCCAGAGTGGTTTTCCCCATTGATGGCGGACGATGTAGAAGAAGAGCAGTGTTGTGATCGTGATCGTGCCGGTGACCGCCATGCCAAACGCGAATGCAAGCGCGGTTGAGGTCTGGAACGCGAACACGAGCGTGATCACCGAGATCATCAGAATCCAGTTGATCCACGGAACGTAGATCTGGCCCGCCGTCTCCTCCGATGTATGGGCGATCCGCAGGCGCGGGAGGTACCCGAGCTGAACCGCCTGGTGGGCGACGGAAAATGCGCCGGTGATCACTGCCTGGGAAGCGATCACCGTAGCTGCGGTCGCCAGCAAGACCATCGGAAGCCGCCCCCACTCCGGGACCAGCAGGAAGAACGGGCTGGCGATGTTCGCAGTGGGGTTCCCCAGAATTAGCGCCCCCTGGCCCATGTAGTTCAAGATGCATGCCGGGAACACGAGCGCCAGCCACGCACGGGTGATCGGGGCGCGGCCAAAGTGCCCCATATCGGCATACAGTGCCTCGGCCCCGGTGATCGCGAGAACGACGGCTGCCAGCGAGAAGAACGCAATCGAGAAATGCCCCGTCATGAAGCCGACGGCATAACTCGGGGAGAGCGTTTTGAGGATCTCGGGGTGCAGAGCGATGCCGGAGATGCCGCAGGCGCCGATCATCAGGAACCAGACGACCATCACCGGACCGAACATACGGCCGACCCTGGCGCTACCGAGGTGTTGGGTCGCAAACAGCATCAAGATGATCACGACGGTGATCGGAACAATCAGGTGTCCCAGTGAAGGCTCAACGATTTTGAGTCCTTCGACTGCCGATAGCACTGAAATCGCCGGTGTGATCATGCTGTCGCCGAAAAACAGCGAGGCACCGAAGATTCCGAGCGCCGCCAATGCGAGCTTGGTTCGCCGTCCGCCCGGCACTCCCTGGCGCCTTATCAGGGTGATCAGCGCCATGATGCCGCCCTCCCCCTCGTTGTCGGCGCGCATCACGAACGTCACGTACTTCAGCGTGACGATGATCGTCACCGACCAGACGATCAACGAGATGATCCCGAAGATGCTCTCGGTTGACGCGGTAACCGGATGCGGATCGCTGGGGTTAAAGACAGTCTGGATGGTGTAGAGCGGGCTGGTGCCGATGTCGCCGAAGACGACGCCCAAGGCGCCGACGACTAGTGCCGCCTGGGCGGGGGTGCGCATCTTTGCCCTACGGGTGTCGGCCTCCTTGCTCAGGTGGTAAGAATCCCAGACGGGCGCCAGCACCGTTTACCCATCAACGATCGGGGGTGCTTGTCCGTTTATGCCAATGACCGCGCTGACCTCGTTCGGTGCCGCACTGGCGGTGACCTTCACGGCGGCCATCGGCAGGGCCCGACGCAGGGTCGTTTCGCGAGTCTTATTCGCTGATTGAGGCTCTGTGGGAATCCAAGGATGGCATGGATGCCCACATCGCTCGCCCCTGAATACCCGTGAAGCTACATATCTTCACTTGTGTCTCCTCCCAAAATCCCCGGGCACTCAACAGAGACTCCGGCACCGGGGCCTCGTAGTCAAATGTTGGTCAACCGCATCGACTAAAGGCCTCCGCGCTCTGAGCTTATGGCTGTCGATGGTGAAGTAAAGAGAGCCTCGCTTGGGGCCCGATGGCCCTGGGCGGGCGCCACGCCAGCCACACGGGGACCCGAAACGCTCGTTGGGCCGCCCTGGTCTGGGGCCCATCCACTACGATCACCGCATCTAGCAGATCGCAACCATCGGCGGTCGTCGATACCGCTGGCCCGCTCTAGGGATTAGCGAAGCGGCGCGGTCCGCTGATGGCGAATCGACCCAGGGGGACGCGGTACTTTCGGGCATGCGCACAATCTCGAAATCCAAACTGATCCAAATCGCCTCGATCATGCTGTTCGTCCTGGTCATCGAGGCGTCGCCGGCCTCAGCCGGAGGGGCCAATCACGTCGATCTCTTTGCCGGCACGGAGCCAGGGCCAGGGACATATGGAGAAGGCAATAACTTCCCCGGGGCAACTGTCCCTTTTGGGATGGTGCAATGGGGTCCCGACACCACGCCAGACCAAAATCAGGCCGCCGGTTACGATTACCGTGACTCCCACATCAAGGGGTTCAGTCTCACCCACCTAGATGGGGCCGGATGTTCTCTGTACGGGGATTTTCCATTTCTGCCCAGCGATCAGCCATTGAACTCCTCACCCGCCGTGCAGGGTTCCTCCGCTCTCGCGGGCGCATTCCAGCCCGGATTCTCACACGCCAACGAGCGAGCCCGGCCAGGTTATTACTCAATGCGACTCAACCCTTCTCACGGGGCAGGAATAAACACGGAATTGACGGCAACAACTCGAACCGGGCTTGCTCGGATCGAGTTTCCTTCAAACCAGCACTCGAGTGTTCTCATCAACGCAGGTGGAAGCGCCAATCCAGATGACTCCGCCGCGGTCCAGGTAAATCCCCAGAACAACGAAATCGATGGCTCGGCCTCAAGTGGGTACTTTTGCAAGCAACGTCCTCGATATAAAGTGTATTTCGCAGCAGTGTTCAGTCGTCCATTTGGCGCCTACGGTACCTGGACCCGCCAGCGCCTGGAACCCAACTCGACGGCCGCAAGCGATCAGCAATCACCAACGGCCAATCCCCGAATAACGGCGCAGGCTGGCGCATATGCCACCTTTGATACGACCAGGAGTCACGTAGTTATGGTCAGGGTCGGGGTGTCGTTTGTCAGCGTGGAAGGCGCACGCAGCAACCTTGCTGCTGAAAATCCTGGAAGTTCCTTCGGCAGCATAGCGAGTCGAGCAAGGCGTAGCTGGAATAGAGCGCTCGGGCTAATCCGAGTAAACGGTGGCGGTGCGTCGCATGTTAACACCTTTTACACAGCGCTTTATCATGTTTTCACAGCGCCTCGAACGTTCAATGACGTTGACGGGGATTATATAGGAATGGACGACAAGATCCACAATACCGGTGGGCGAACCCAATATGCCGACTTCTCAGGCTGGGATGTCTACCGGACAGAGATCCAGCTTCTCTCGATCCTCATGCCCAATCGGGTCGACGACATGGTCGAATCGTTGCTCGCCGATTCCGAACAGAGTGGCTGTCTTCCGCGCTGGCCCTATGCCAATGGACAAAGCATGACGCAGGTTGGTGACTCGGCCGACCCGATCATTGCTTCGGCCGCAGCCTTTGGTGCGAGCGGCTTCCGCGTTAGGGCGGCGCTGGCAGCGATGTCCAAGGGCGCGACAGAACCGTGCCAAAGTGAAAATGGTAGCTATCTCGAGCGACAGGGACTGAGTTTTTACGAGTCATTGGGATACGTTCCATATGATCTTGACGCCAGAATTGAAAACGGTAATTCCTACTATCACAGTCCTGAAACGGTGTGGGCTTCGGCGTCTACCACTCTCGAGTATACTGCAGATGATTTTGCGATCGCTCAATTTGCTGCTCGTGTCGCTCACGATGCGCAGGCATACCAGACCTTCATTCAGCGCTCGGGAACCTGGCGACGCTTGTATGATCCGAGAACGGGTCTGATTGAGCCTCGCTACGCAAACGGCGCTTTTCCCCATCCATATAACCCTTACGGTGGGTTGGGATTCGTGGAGGGTGACTCCTTTCAGTACACCTGGGGGGTGCCACAGGATCCCGCAGGGTTATTTCAGGAGATGGGCGGCCGGACCACGGCTACCGAACGGTTGAATTATTTCCTCCGAAAGCTGAGCGCTAAGGCTGGTACCCATACCAACCATGCATTGCTCGGCGATGAGCCCAACCTCAATGTGCCGTGGCTATATGACTGGACCCTGCGCCCATACGGAACCCAGGAGGCTGTTCGCCGAGCCCTGTTGAGCCTCTATAGCACCTCACCGGCTGGCTATCCGGGTAATGACGATTTGGGCACGATGTCCGCTTGGTATGTCTTTGGTGCCCTTGGCCTTTACCCCGAGGTACCAGGGGTCGGGCTGCTTGCAATTGGAAGCCCTCTGTTTCCACACGCCGTGATTACGTTGCCCAATCACGAGAGGACGATAATCTCGGCGTCAGCCTACGCTGATTCAAGACCCAGGCATGCTTCGAGGGGGCGAGGCCACAGGGAGGTGCGGCTCAAAATTCCATTGGCAACAGCGGACGCTCCCTATATTCGGCGGATGCAATTCAACGGCCGCCCGGTGTCCCGCCCTTGGACTACCTACTGTGCACTTTCTCGAGGTGCTCGGCTTAGCTATCAGCTCGGCCCAATCCCAAATCGCCACTGGGGTGCTTCGACCCGCTCGCTCCCGCCCTCATTTGGTCCCAAGAGCGCGATGCCGAAGGACCTCTGCACGCGATAGCGGGCGGGCTCACGCGGCGTCTGGGGTGAGGTCTGCGATATTCCTGCGCCTGAATTACCACCGTCGGACGGGCGTCTCCGAAGTTCGCGTGGGCATCCACGGCCCTAGGTAGGAGGTTCACAAGCCCCCGCACTGGCGGTCGCACGACCGGTTGGTAGGCCGTTTGGCGTTCCGCACCGAGGCGCGATGATTAGACTCGAAGACCTCGTCTCGAGCAATGGTCTGAGATGGTACCCGTCACCACATTGCCCGACCGAGCAGTGGCCGAAGGTGTTCTGCAGGGCAAGGGAGCGGCGGAGTAGGGACCACGACCAAGAGCCGGCAGGTCCGCGTGGTGCCACTCAGCGATCAGGCGAAGGCAACCTTCGAACGGCTCAGAGAACGAGAGAACATCACGAGCCGTGAGGATCACGTGTTCTGCACCGCGGCGGGCGCTCCGTTAGACCGCGCCAACGTCCAAAAGCGCTGCGTCAAAGCCCAGGAAGCGGCCGGCGTTCACGTTCGAACCTTCCACGACCTGCGCCACTCGTTTGGGTCGATGGCTGTGAGGGTGTTTGACCCGATTACTGTCCAACGACTGATCGGGCATGCAGACCTTCAAACGACGGCTCGCTATCTCCACTCTCGCGCTCGCGAGGACGAGGGCGCGAAGCTAACTGCCGCGTTCAGTTCATAGATCGGCGCCAGCTATACGGAGTATCTTGATGCCATGCGCAGTCACTCGCTGAGGGATCGCTGAGTATTCGCAACCGCGACTTTCGGCATGGCCGGGGTGATTGGGATGGCGATGCGGCGGTAGAGCGACAGGGCTGTGCCCTCGGCTAACAAGCCGCCTGCGTCAGCCAGGGGTTGACTCAAGACAGCGGGTGCATTTTCACACTCGACCTACGAGATTCTTCGTGAGACACTGCTGGAGTGGCGCTTTCCTCGGGCCCATTGAGGTGCATGCTGAAGTTCCCAGCTGGCTGGGCCTGCGCCATATTTGCTTGCGCTGCGTTGAGTCTGGCGACGGCCGAACGCAGTTTGGCAATTCCGGCGCCCCGACCGCCCAATCAAGCGGTCGCGATCCTCTCGGGCGGAGCCGTCTGGTTCGATGATGGGCCGGTCTTCTTCAAGCCGTTCGGGGCGGGGAGCTTACGGCACGTCCATTCTCCTATGCCGGTGCTGACGCGCGAGGCCGAATCCTCGGCCGGCACCGTGCTCGTCGGTGGCGGCGGTGGTGAGAGCGCAGAAGCCGACCATCACAGATTTCTCGTCGGCGTGCCGCCGGCTGGCCTGAGGTCGATCCCCTACCCGCCGCTGGCCGAAAGTTCGAAATGCGAAAACTGGGAACCCGGTGGCGCTCATGTGCTGGCCGGCGACGGGCTGATCATCGCCGGCAAATGTTTCTCATCCACCGAAGGTCGCGACTGGCAGCCACTGCTCCTCAGGAGCCTGCGCGGCGGCCATTGGCACGTGCTGCGCTGGGTCGCGGGCGAATCCGAACCGATACTCGCCGCTGAAGGCCCGCTGCTCGCGGTTGGCGTGCAGCATTTTGCAGCTGAGCAGATGCGGGTATCGATCATCAATCTGCGAAGCGACCGCCCGCAGGCTCACTTCAGGCTTCCGGACGGCGAGCTGAGCTTTGCCTCCCCGAGCCGTCTGGTGCTCTTCTCAACGCGGGAGTCGAAAATTGGCAAGCACCGGACCATCCTCTACTCCACTGACGGACGGCGAATCGCCGAACTTGGAGCCTTTTACGAAGCCCCGCTCGTCTCACACATGCACCTGCTCACGAAGGAAGCTCAGGAAGGTACCGCAGGCGAAGGCGAATATCTCTCCGTCCGAAGCCTGACTGCCGATCAATCTGGCGCTCCGAGGCTGGTGATTGGCTTCCAATCCCCCGCGCGGGTGCTGGAATCATTCGCGTTCCACTGGCCGCTGCTGGCCGTAGTCGAGTCCGAAGGAAGCCCCCGACTGCCAAGTGAAATCCACTGCTACAGCAGCGAGTACAAGCCCGGCAAGCCATCACTTCGGATCTTCGACCTTGCCCACGGCAAACCGGCCCAGCCTCCGCCGGCAGTCGTCCACGTTCAGCCGAGCGAACCCCTCAACTGCGGGCCGCCGCCACTGTGACCCCCTCAAGCGTTCGGAATATCTGGACGGGGTCTCTCCGGGGCGACTGTCCACGCCTCGCAGAATCGCGAGAGCCTGTTAAGCGCCCCGCGTGCGACTCCAGAGGTCGCAGAGTTCTCGACCATGGCGCTTGGCTCAACCTCAAGTCCCTCGTGCTGCACGGATCCAGGCTGAGCTGGATCGATTCCGGCGCCACACTTTCAGCGATGCTTCACTGATTGGGAATTGTGCGACTCCGGTCCGGTCTGATCTGGATTGCCTACTTGGTTTTCGTCGTCGCAGCGGTGATCGTGCTGGCGACTAACCGTGGAGAGGTCCATTCAAAGCTGCTCGGTGATCAGGTTGGAAGGCAAACTACGGTGCTTCAAGGCGGCGGGTCCTTCCTTTACGGAAACCGTCAACAGCGCGCGAATGAGGCCCGGCTTAGAGCCGGGTGCGCCTAGCTCGAACGGGAGGTCCAGCGAAGGAGTCGCGGCGCCTCTGAGTTGTCCTGCTCCGTGCCGAAGCTGCGCGAGACCTACGACTCACAGAGACACTCTTTGAGGAGGGGGGCGCCCCCTTCAGGCCCCCACACCCACCGGCGATGACTGACGCTGCCCCCGTGTACAGCCCTGGGGATTTTACTTTTCGGTGGGGTCGGGCCTAACCGCGCCGCTTGGCGTGATTGAATCTAGGGATGAAGGGGGTCGTCTCGACCATCCTGGCAGTCCTTTCGCTGGCCGCAATCGTCCTAGTGCCAGGCAGTGCATCTGCTTGTGCTGCTTCGGCCTCCACTGTTCCTGTGGTGTTTTCAATGGAATGGTCGTAGCTCATGGAACCACCTCGACTGGCATTCCCTGGCGGGTCAAGATGAGGCTACCCCCGCCTGGCACGCCGCAACCCCGATACGCAGAAACCGAGTGGTTCATCGGGGACCGTGGTCATGAATATGGGGACATTGAAGGGGTGCCCGTCCCGGTCCCGCACTCCTTCGTTTTATCGGCCGATATCGCGGCGGGGGGCGGCTCAGGGGGTGTCGAACTTTACGGAACGACAAGGGCCAATGCGGCCTCCCTAATCGCAAGAATGCCCGATGGAGATCCCGTGACGATCGTGCCTCAGCTAGCCTCGTTGAAAGTTCGCAAGCGTTTCCCAGTCCTGCGTGGCCTCCGCTTTTTCGACACGTACCTCTCCGCCAATGCCGGACCTGAAGTAGTGACTGCCTTGAATACGGCAGGACATGTTCTCGGCCACTGCGATTCTGAACGCGGCCTCTTCTGTTGATCATCGTGGCGACGTCATCGGCACCGCACCGCCCGATTTGCTCATCCAGCAGGCAACTTCGTCGAGGCTCCCCGAAACAGCGCCGCTTGGGCACCACCTTCACCACGGCTCGGGACATGCCTCGTCAGTTCCCGGTTTAGTTCGTCGACAAGTGCTTCCGCAGAGCCATTACGGAAGTTGGTTTCCGCGATCCCGCTCGCATGCAGAACTCGCCCATCCGTCAGATGAATCAGGCAGGCAGAGGGCAGCAGCTTCCAGCGACCTATCTTAAATCGGTTGACCTCAGTCCACTCCAAATCGAAGCTCGCGAAGATATTGGCTGCATGGATGCCCTCGACCGACGCAAAGACCGCCGACCAAGTCAATCTCCCGAAAAGGAGCGTGGACGCCAGAAGGAGCAAACTGCCATAGATGCTCGCCATCGGCTGGTTTTTGGGTTGGACGAGGAAACCAACTATCAAGAAGTTGAAAAACAGCATTATTCCGATCCCCACCGCGGGGGACATGCTCCGGTACGCCCGACGGTCGCGGTTCTCTTTTCCTCGTATCCATCTCATCGAGTCGTCGCCTCGCCTTCCGAGAACTAATCGGCTTCCCACGGTCAGATCTTGAGAATCGGCTGCGTGGCGGCGAAATCGCTCGCCCCCAAGGTGCCGGTGGACACTTCTGCTCTGCTTCCTGGCTGGGCAAATCTTGGCCCGTGATTGACAATCTCGCCGCCTCTTGGCTTCGAACGGCTGGCTGAGCGCGGCGGGGCGCCAAGTGTGGCATGGCAAGTCACCGCGGAGCCGGTTCCTGAGAGCAATTGACAGGCCATGCGGCTCAGAGTAGCCTCGGTCGTTCGGAGGCTCTGAGTTGCCACGGAGCTTCGAGCAGGAAATCCAGGTGAAGAGATCTAGCGTCACGCGCGGTATCTCCCAGGCGACCGTTGTGGTCGTCTTGGCCGCTCTCGCGTCGCTCGGCTGGACAGCGAGCGCTGCGGCGGCTTCGGCGCCCACGATCGAAAGCGAGTCGGTCTCGAACATCACGGCGACCGACGCGACCCTGGAAGCGCAGATCAACCCGAACGGGCTCGAAACGAGCTACAGGTTCCGAGTGGAATTCGGATGCTTCTCCTCCCGCCTTGCCTGCCAGTGGATTAGCGAAGAGAAACTACCGACTGCGAAGATTTCCCCCTCCACTGAAGGGCAGAGCGTCAGCCTCAATCTGAACGAAGCAGGTGTGACCCTTCACCCAGGCTGGGAATACCGCTACAGCGTCGAAGCGACAAACTCATCCGGCACAGCCACAGACCCAAGCCAGAACTTCACGACCTCTTCGCACCCGTCGATCGAAAGCGAGTCGTTGTCGCACCTGACGTCAACCGACGCGACCTTAGAAGCGGAAATCAACACCGAGGGCCTTGAAACGACCTATCAGTTCAAGATGTGGGAATCGCCGTGTTCACATCGAGGCAGTGGCTGTGAATTGATCATGAACGTCCCCCTGCCAAGCGGGAAGCTGCTCGGCTCCTTCGTAAGCCAGAGCGTCAGCCTCGACCTGAACGGCGCAGGTGTGACGTTGACGCCGGGCGGAGAATACGGCTACTCGGTGACCGCGACAAATGCTGCTGGCAGCGTCGAAGGCTCCTGGCATCAGTTCGAACCACCATTGCAAGCTCCGCCTTCGATTGAAAGCGAGTCCGCCGCGCACATCACGCCTACCGATGCGACGCTGGAAGCGCAGATCAATCCTAATGGTGCCGCTACAGCCTACTTTTTTGAGATCGACACGATTCGCAGCGACAACTTCACCCACCCTAATTGCCCCTTTGGTCCGTGCGAGTCGATCACCGTCGGCCCACCCCTGCCCGCAGGGTTGATTGAGCCACCGTTGGAAGAGATCCCTGCGCTCACCGGAAGCCAATCCGTCAAAGTTGATATGGCGAGCATCGGCGCAACCCTTCAGCCGGGAACGACCTATTTCTACCGCGTGATTGCCCACGATGCTTTTAGCTATCAATATCCACCCGCATACGGGCCTGAACAGTCCTTCACAACGCCATCGGAATCATCGGGCGCTGGATCACAGCAGAGCGGCATGACTGGCCAAGTGCCATCGATAAAGCCCCTGCCGTCGAAGCTGCTCCCGCGTCACAAGAAAGTTAAGCATCGACGACATTCGCACGGGCTCCGTCGGGCGAGGCGTGGGGGCTAACAAGGACCTAGGTTTTCTGAATCCGGGTACCTGCCGCCGCTACGGATTTGCCGCCGAGGCCGTCCAGCGTGTGGCAAGATCTACAAGAAGATGAAGCGGGCGAGCCTTTCAGGTATCGCGCTCGCCACGACGGCGATCGTCTTCCTCATCCCATCGCTGGCTTCTGCGACGGAAAATGCCGAACAGTCGACCTACGTCGAACAGGCGGAAGGCATCTGCCAGTCCTACGCCGTCAAGTTATCCCAACAGCTATCGCTGCGCCCAGGCTATAACGCCATGAAGCTTGGGCCGCCGACGTTGACCTCTTGGGGCGAGCGCTATATCCGGGACGGGCGGGATCTGAGGACAGCCGGCATCGAACTCGAAACTGTTCGCCGACCACGGACGGACAAATCTGCGCTGGTCAAATGGTTGAGCGAGGTCAAGGCAGTGTCTTCGCTCCTTAAGGAAATCGGGAAGGCGCTCAAATTGGAAGATGCGCACAAGGCCGCGCAGCTCGAAACAAATGCTAGTCGCGACGCGCGACTAGCCAATCGTATCGTCGCCCGGTTTCACTTTCACTATTGCCGAATGCACACCGAAAGCCTCGGGTGGCGAGAATCAATTCGAGCACAGCCCGACTTATCCGGATAGTCGCTGTCAGAAAGCGCCACGTTGAGGGTGGGAGCTGCCACCCTCACGCCATCCTCAACTCGATCGTTTCTACCAATGTGAGCCGTCCCGCTGGTCCGAGAGCGGAGTTACCGTGAACCTTCATCCGGGTCCTCCTTGCTTGGGCGGCAGAGCCGCAAGTGTCTTGGAGGGCCCGGATGGTCTTTCAGCTGTTCACAGGGTGTGTGGGCGGAACATCTAGTCAACCTCTTCCCTGATGGAGCGCAGGGTCAGCCGCTTAGCGCCGGTGGGGGAAACCCTCCTCCACTACTCCCGCGCAGGCCTCGCGCCATCAGGACCAACACGAGGATCACGACTCCCAAGTAGACGATTCCGGCGTGCCCGGTCAATGCCTGATCGAAGGCGCCGACATCGAGAAAGAGACTGATCGTGATCCCTGGCCACAGCGACCCCGTGTACTCGTAGAGCAGACACAAGAGCACTCCTGCTACCGCCAGCTCCGGAAGTATGGCAAGCGCGTACTCGCCGTGAACGAGTGCGAACATCACGCCGTTTGCCAGGCTCGCCCAAAGCACCGAGAAGCGATTGCGAAAGCTGCGGTAAAGCAGACCGCGAAAGAAGACTTCCTCAACCACAGGAGTTAAGACTGCGGCAACGCCCGTCAGCACGATTAATGCCGTGCTCTTCGTCGCGATACCGGTGAACGGGTTGATGGCGGGCGCGATCCCGAAACTTGTTTGCCAGACCGCGTCGAAGAGACCCAAAGCGACGAACACGAGCATTGTGAGCTCAAATGCCCGTACCGCCGCCGTCGTTCGCAGACCAAGGCCGGCAGTGGACAGAAGGCCCGCACGATGGAGTGGGATCAGCGAGGCAAGCCAGGCCAGATCGAACCAGAGGGCACCCGCGGCACCGAGGTGAATCCCGAACAGCACATGGGTCCCCAGGGAAGCGACAGCCACGATGATCCAAGAGGCGCCATACGCGATCAGCGCGTAGTTCACGGTCCATTGGCGTGAAATGGGATCGCTCGAGGTCATGCACTGTCAGCAGATCTATCGGAGTTCCCCATTGAGGCCTTTAGCCCGGTGCGAAAATAGGTGACATTCCCGGGCGCTCGCCTACGTGACCGGCGTCTCGTCACTCTAGGCGCGACTCGCCGATGCCGATAGTCGCAACAATGCTTGTCGGCGACAGTCGAGAGCAGGGGGCGCACCCCAGGACGCACGACCACGGCGCTCGATGGTGCATTGACGAAGACTATCTGTCCGCGCAAGGGTACCTAGGGCATGCCAAACTTGTATCCGATATGGCTTCGACAGTCGCTATCGTCACGGGGGGTCTGCGCGCAGATCCTGCCGCTTCATCTTCAATGCCGGCGAGTGCGTGCGCCTCAGGCCCCGAGGGCATTCCGTGGATTGACCGATCGGTAGAGGATGATCCAGCTCCTGTGAAGGACATCTGGTGTTGAATCGCTTGGGCCTCGTTGCAGTGGCCGCTTTAATCGTGTGTACCGCCGCCTCGGGGATGGTGCAGGCGGCGCCACGCATCGATCCCTCCTTTGGCAAGGAAGGCCTCGTTCAGAGCGAATTCGGTTCGAGCTACACAAAAGAGAACTTCACATCGATTGAACGCCAGACTGATGGCTCCATCCTCGCGACTCTTCACCAGGGGGAAGGAGAATCGCGGTTTCGGCGCTTCGATCCTGACGGCACGACCAGCAAGACTTCTCCGCCTGAAGCTCGCACCGAAGGCGCGACGGCGGTGGACGAAGAAGGTCGGACGCTAAGGGCCATCTACGGGGGTCTTGAACGGATCAACGCTAATGGCACGCCGGATCAAGGCTTCGGAGTTAAGCGCTCGGGCTCGGTCAATGAAAACGTTCAAGCCCCATTCGGCATCGAGCAGATCCTGTCGCTGCCCTCCGGCAAGATTCTCGTCGCAGGGGAAATTATCGTATCTGAACCAGAATCTGCCTCCGAAAACAACCACGTCGAACAGGTTGCGGTGGGACTATTTGACTCCGACGGGGTGCTGGATCCGAGTTTCGGTTCCGCGGGCGTGGTACGCCTACGCACTGCTTTCGGCCTTGCTGGCGAAGAGCTGCGGGGGATATATGCCCGTCCGGAAGGAGGCGTCGGCGTTATCGTCAATGACACTCTCGCCTCTCCCTACGGCGAAAGCGGGGTCGGCAGAATCAACTTTGGCTCACCCTTCGGCGAGACCGATGCCCACTCTGGATCCTTCGTCGTTGGCCTTACCTCGACCGGGCAGCTCGATCCTAGCTACGGCAGCGGGGGAGTTATTCGCCTAGATGACGAACTAGTCGTGGCATTTCATTCGCTCAGCGACGGAAGTCTGCTTGTGTCCGGCGATCGCTGGGGACCCGCGGTCAAAAGCGATTACGACCCCCACGAAAGCGATCTGTTCCTGACTCGCTACACGCCCGCTGGCCAGCCCGATCCGACCTTCGGCGTGGGCGGCAGCGCCGTCGTTGACTTCGGCGGCATCGATCTGACCCGGGCAGCGCTTTGGGAAAGCGACGGCTCGGTGCTGCTTGGCGGTGGGACGACGGCTGTTCACACTTCTTATTGCATGAACTTTTCGAACTTCTGTCTTGAAACTCCGGTTCTCGCCCGCTTCACGCCAAACGGCCACCTAGATCCTAATTTCGGCACGGGCGGCTTGCTCATGCTGACCGCCTTCAACAACCCCTTCGGAGATCTCGAAGGTAGCACGGGTGTGACGGCGCTAAGTCCTCGCGAAGGAGGGGGAGTACTCGCGGGCGGAGGCTCGGGGACCGTGGCGTTCATCGCCGCGCTGGAGCCAAGCGGTGCGCTCAATCCTAGCTTCGGTAGTGACGCGGGGTTCATCACCGAAACCGAGCCGTCCAGGAGTCGCACCGAAGCCCACGCGATTGCGATCGACGACAAAGGTCGAATGCTCGTCGCCGGCGCCACCGATGCTGATCGAGTTACCTATGGGCCTGAAGCTGCGGTTTTTCGCTACCTACCCAATGGTGCTATCGATCAAAGCTTCGGCGAAGGCGCCGGCTATGTGCGAGTACCCGGAGAAGCCGATCAGATCGCGGTGGAGCCCGACGGGAGCTCATACGTTCTCTCGGGAAGATTCCTGCCAGCGGTCACCTCCCTGACGCCATCAGGGCAGATTGACCGCCACTTTGGTGAAGAAGGCACTGTTTCGCTGCCTGCGAGGTTGCGGGGAATGCTCGTTGAACCTGAGTCGATCGCAGTTTTGCCCGGCGGTGACGTCGTGGTAGCTGCAAGCGGCGCCGGCGCCGATTCACGGATTGCGATTTTTCGCCTGCGTCCGGATGGCTCGCTCGACCGCTCGTTCGGCAGGCATGGAATTGCCTTCCCACCTGTCAGCGCAAAGCGATACGGCGTAAACCAGATGGCGGTTGAGCCGGACGGTCGCATCGTCATGGCCGGCTACCTGCAGGATGGACCAATAAACCACGTCAGGCTCGAAGCCCCGATACTGGTCCGACTTCTCCCCGATGGCGCCCTTGATCGCAGTTTCGGCCGCCGTGGCATTGTCGTGAGTCGAGTCGGTCGACACAGCTTCGCCAGTAGCCTCGCAATCGTGCCTGGCGGTGGCATTCTTGTTGCCGGCAGGGCGCGCCTGCGTTCTCACTACAAGGAACTGCTTTTCCGCTACACGCCGGCTGGCCGGCTCGACCGAAGCTTTGCACACCAAGGAGTGTCCACCAATCCGGCGCCTTCCACGCGAAAATCGGAAGGTGCCAGGCCTCGGCAGGTCCTCATTGCCGATCACCACATTCTGGTCCTTCGGGATGATCGCTACCGTGAGCTGCTGGTCTATTCTCGTGACGGCCGACTCGAAGACTCTTTCGTCGTTGCCCGCAGCACAGAACCAAAGAACCGCGGGATTCGGGCACCGTTCGGTGCCTTACAGCGCGGCAGGTTGATCCTAGGCTGGCAGGTCTTTCACACCTACCAAAGCTTCAAGCTGCAGCGTCTGACGATCGGCTGATGGGGTGAGGTAAGCCTCGGCCAACTCAGAGCGTGGAAGCCGAGGCCAACAGGCTCAACGACGAAGCGATTGAGGGCCCCGGGGCCGACCCGGCGTCACTGGCCAATCGGCTCATGCTCTGGGGACATGATCCTCTGATGAGGGGCAGCCCAGGCCTCGTGAAAGAACGCCGTGCGGCGCTAAAAGGCCGTGGGGCTTCAGTGGGTCGTCGTCTCTAACGCCTGACCGCCAGTTTCGTGTGGTTGCGAGCTCAGCGTATCTCGGCCGCTCTCCCGGTTTGGACGAGATGCGTGCTGGTCAGTGTTGCATCTCGCTCGAGTACCAAGCCACCACGTGGATTGCGACATCGTGGAGCTGATCGTCTCTTACCGGCGAGTCCATTCGCTCGGTCTGGATGTTGGCGAGGTACTCAGCGACTGCCTGAGCGTCGGCTCCAGCGTGGAGCATGTTCACCAGGGGACCCAAATACCCGTCGTACTCGTCTCGAGCCTCGGGTATCCCGTTGACGCCGATCGGCTCCCAGTGCTCCATCAGCAACTCCCGCAGCTCGCCGCTGCCGCGCGACTTCCACCAGTGATGTCGCTCTTCCAACTCCACACCTTGGAGCTTACTCAGGCGACTGCAACCCTCCAGCACCTCCCCGACCGGGCCCTGGTTACCCTGGCAACTCGTGAACGATCTCTTCGAAGTTCCTCCCTCGCCTGCGGGGATCTCAACCGTGATCAGGAGAAGCCGCCCGCCCCAGTTTGCGAAACCTTGACGGGCGCATCCGGCTTACAAGTACCGTGTACTAGCCGCTTCACAGGCTTGCCTAAATTGGCGCGTTTGCTCAAATTGGCGCCCCGCGAGCATTGCAATCGTAAGTCTCGCGACGGTGTCCCCGGTGAGTCTTGCGTTGCGTTTGAGCTCCCTGTCGATGCGATGTGACCATCTCTGATCGCTGTCGTCCCGTCTCCTAAGCTGCCGGGGCGTCAGCAGATCATTGTCGCTGCGCACGTCTCTAACTAGCGACCTAAGGTCCCGAATCGCCTTGCCCCTCTCGTCCAAGAGGGAGGCCTGGATCTCGAGGCGGGTCAGCCACCTCGCCACCTTCGTTTTATCTGGTGTCGGCCAATCTAGGGCCCGCAGGTGATGGGACCCCTTCCTAAAAAGCCGACCCTCCCAGTCGGAGGCCTTGGCGTACCAGGTAAGAAAGCGGCCGACCCCAACCGGCCAAAGATGGCGAAAATGCCGCTGGCCAGCCCTCGCGTAGGCCGCACAGATCCGGGTGGCTCGCTTAACCGTAGAGCCTCCTTCGGGGAGGGCTTCGCTCGCGGATGCACCTGGTGCGGGGAGCGACGTCATCGCGGTGACAGCAATCGCTAACGTCAATGCCAAAAGGCGCGCGCTGTTCATCGCTTTTGGATCTTGTCAGATGCACGTAATCGAGACGAGGACATAGGCTTCGAGATCCAGTTTGAGAAACTGAAGCGCAACCAGTCGAGATCAGCCCCGTCAGTAATCGAAGCCGTCGATGGAACGACGGATGGCGCCAACATGCCCGTAGGAGAGGCCTACCATCGCGGGTCAAACGCGAAATCCATTCGCTCAGTGTTGACCTGTTGCCCATCGGCGATGCCCCCGACCTCGAATGTGGGCGATCTGGGCGTCAAACCGTCCATTCGCCTCAAGCTCCTGGAGCATGGTCCGATCAAGACTGGTGGCTGTGGTTGCGGGCGGGGACGAGCAGCCCCTGTGCGCGGTCCTAACCTCGGAGTACCCTGCGGTCCATGAAGGTTTGGAGCGTTCGCCCGCTGTGGATGCGCCTAATCGGTGCAGCAATCTGCTTCTTTCTTTTCATAGAGCTACTAAGGAGGCAGATTGACGGAGTCCTTGTCGTCGGTCTCGTGGCCCTGATCTTGAGCGCGCAGTATCTGTACGTCCTGTGGACCGATAGGCGGTCGGATTCCGCCAACCGCGATTGAGCGCAGCTTCCTTGCCATCGGTCCTCCAAACCGATGGCCGCTACGAGGGGCTCGTGAGCCCGTATTCGTCGTCCGCCTTTTTGGCGTCGACTCCGCGGCCTTCAGTACCAAGAGAAGGGAATGACAGGTGGAGCTAGGCAGAGTCAGCAATGGTGAGAGAATTGCAGCCCTGTCGGCGGTTCTGCTCTTTGTCTTCGTGTTCTTCGACTGGTTTGGACTCAAACACTCTGGGGAACTTCATCTCTTCAGGGTCGGACACTGCGCAAGGGAAGCGTTCGACTACATCTCGATCGTTTTTGTAGCTGCAATCATCGCCACGCTCGGAGTTGTAGCGCTGCGGCTTGTCGGTACCGCCTACCAACACTCCGTTTAGGGCCGATGTCGTAATTGCGATGCTAGGAGTCGTTTCGACGCTTCTGATCCTCTTCAGCATCGTCGACTCGCCCAACTTTGGTTCCTTGCGAGAATTCGGGGAACCTGTCACGATCGAATGTACAGTCTAATTTCCGATTTTCCTCAGCCTGCTGGCCGCCGCGGGAATCGCCTTCGGCGTCTGATTGGCGATGTGGGAGAACGGGATGACCGACTCCGGTTTACTCGGGGTTGACAATCGAGGGTAAGCAGGACGTATGGGCCATTGCCGGGATTTTGAGTCAATGGGGCTCGATCAGCCTGAGACGCTGCAGCTGCCGAGCAGGGCGGCGCTCCCGCCGCCGATGTATGAACTGCCGGTATACAGCACGCTTGCTCCAACGAATACTGCACTCAGTTGGCGCCCGCGGGCGGGACAATCGGCATTCACGAAGCTCTCTCTTCTCCCGTGGTTGACGAAGAGGCGGTGCAGGGAGAGTTCGAACTTGGAAATATGGCCGTAGATGCCCTCGAAGCCGTAGGTTGACCCGAAGCATGCGCTCTGGGGCACGCAGACCCCGAGGATATGGCGCATTCGTGATTTGCTGGCGTACAGACTCGTACCGAAGTTGCCCTTGCCTTTCCCAAACCGGAACGGAATCACGTAGTTGAGGGGCAGGGCCCCACGGCTTTTGACCAGGGCAAGGATGCCGGGCCGGCCTTCGGCGGCTGTGTAAAACGCCGTGAAGCTGCCGTTCACCATCGTGGGTTCTCGCCCGGGCAGGGTCACTTGAGAGACGATGCGGCCGTGCCCGACCACTGATCCCGCGCAGATCTGGCCAGCGGACGGGGATGTCGAATAGAGCTTGGCTAGCTGGCAACTCGGTAGACCCGATTTCTGGAACGTGACGGTGCGAGAGATTTCGAGCGTAATCGAATCGAGTTCGGGCGATTCGCCCCCTTCGATCGTGAATCCCACCTTCACAGTGACCGGGACGGGCTTGACGCGGGGCAGGAGAGAGGGGGAGACCCCGCCCGAAACCGAGAGTTCGGGGCTGTTTTCGACGATCCGTTTGTTGGCCAAGCTCGCGTCGGTCGATTTCGACGCGAAGACCAAGAGGGCGAGTGCCAGAGCACCGATGAGATGAAGGAAGACTCTTCGCCGCGGGAAACTGCCCAGGTGGCCGTAGTTCCGAAACCAAGACGTCTTTCTTCTTACCGGCATGTCTCAATCGTACTTCGGGTCCTGTCGCTTGGCCCAGATTGCTACAAGTCCAAGCTCCAACTTTGCGCCGTCGACGCCAGTTCGCCCTTCGAACATGGTTGGACGTTACCTCCGCGAGGGTCATGGCGATCGCGAAAGATGCGTTCGTCAGATATTCCTCCTCCCACCTGCCGAGATTGAGATGGATGGCAACAGACTGCTTTGGAGGTCGAGTCGAAGGCTGCGACCCCGCTGTGCTTGAATCGACCATACGGCTGTCGATAATCAGCACATGGATCGCCTCAGCTTCCAAGTCGAGGATCTGCCAGACGACCGTCCGTATCCCGGAAAGCAGGCAATGCCCCTGATCAATGGGGAGCGGCTGGCCACAATTCTTGGCCCAATGCACGCCACCAGCGGGTCCCGGGAGGCCAACGACGGTCTGGATCCGAAGGATGCATTCCTGCCATCAAGGCACTATTTGACTCCATCAACGGAGGCCCCGGAATCTGCGACAACGCGCGATGGCGCAACGGTCCTCCTACGTTGCAGCTGTGGGAGTTGGGAATGCAGTTATGTGGCCGCAACGATCGAAATCGATGACCAGGACGTGTATTGGAGCGGCATCCATCGTTGGAGTAACCCACTTCTGAGACCCTGTCGCGACTTCCACTTCTTGAGGACCCAGTACGAAGAAGCCCTCAGTGGCTAGCTTCTACCCTCTCGTGGTTTGGGTTTACTGCTCCAATTCAACCCGA
Organism: uncultured Solirubrobacterales bacterium; assembly: GCA_963700105.1. Taxonomy (GTDB): domain Bacteria; phylum Actinomycetota; class Thermoleophilia; order Solirubrobacterales; family 70-9; genus CAVUWL01. The sequence goes on from CAVOWL010000004.1 coordinate 62,532, forward strand.
AGGTGGACGGCTGTCACGGTCGTCTGAGGTCTCGCCGGTCGGTGGTTTCAAATCTTCGGCCAATCTCGCCGTCAACAGTTCCTCAAAGTCATCCCCTGGTTTGTCGAGTCGGGTAACGCTGCCCTCGTCTCGAAGGTGCCAGAGGGCCCGTAAACTGGCTGCAATAATTTCAAAGCCGCTCATCTCGCCAGCGTTCTCAATTCCATCGGCTACGAGTCGATCGCGGCGGCTGATCGCGGCCTTGAAGGTCTCCTGCGTGACCGGACTGTCTTTTCTGGCTTGGAATTCCGCCCTGATCTCCTCGGCAATCGGAAGGTTCTCGAGCGGTTTTGGTCGGCTCTTGCGCGTCATCACCCATGGATCAACCCACGGCCACGAAACCAAGTTGTCATCGCCGATCAAGATTGACCAACTACCAAAGGAAAAGCGCAAATCAAAGTAATCAGCCCCATCAATCGTTCGTAGCGAACCACTCTCGAATTGGTCTTGGGGAAGCGTGAGTACTCCGTTTTCGTTGCCGAGAGGCCAGTCAATCCAATACCAGACGCCGTCGTATTTTTCTGTCGGGCCGCCCTCTCTGAGATGGCCACGGGTCTTCAGCATCGACCTGCCTGCCGCGCGAGCGTCGTCGGTCCATATGAGAACAGGTAGACCGACCCCGCGAATTGCCTCCAGATATCCGAGAGTCTCTGTCCAATCCAGTTCGTCCGCCTTGAAATCTGCTGGGAGCCCGTCGCTCATCTGATGTCTGCCACTCCTTAGCCGCCAGCCGGAGGATTGGCTTCGCCGCGTTTGAAGGGTGGCCCGTTAGAGCAACGGTCGAAAACATATGCTGGCGCACACACCGTGCGTGATCGCCATCGCTGCATGTATTCGGCCACGAACGTTGCAAAGGCTCGTTCAGTTGCTTTCTTCCCCCTAACGCCTCGCGCAATCTGCTCATCAATTCCCGTGGCGAGCAGTTTCAGCCTCACGCGTTCATTGACGTCGGCCTGCGTGTAATGCGAGGCTCTGAGAAACCGTTTGTACTCGGCATTGGACTTGAAGTTCTGCTTTTTGATCTGAGCGAATTCCGCCGCCACCTCTCTAGGGGTGACTTGAATTCCCATTTCTGCCGCCTGACCCTGAATCCAGCTCTCATCGAGGAGGTTGCCCATTGCGGTCTTCTTAAAGTTCTCGTATCTCCTTTCACCCGGAGCCGGCACTCTTTTCAGGCCCTTTTGCGCGGCTTCCTGCGCCATGGCGCGATCGAAATCGGACTTATGGATCGTTTCCAGATGAGTCGGGACGCCGGTCACCACTGCAACGACCCTCGGAGGCAATTCCTGTGGTGATGGCAGGACGGCAGACGCAATTCCGGTCCCTTGACCGATCAGAAGAAACGCAGCGCCTGAGATGAGTAACCCGGCGAGTACCGGACTCGCTGCCATTCCTCTTGAGGTCAAAGCTTTTGGGGGTTGACTTGCCACGCAAAGAGTCTATTGACGCCTACGAAACCCTGTGAGCCCGCGATCCGCTCTCGGTCGCGCCTTCACATGCCTGCCTTCGTGTGGAGGTCTCAACCTGCCGGGCCCGAGAGTCGTCTTGCTCTGACTCGCCAGAGGCAACCGGGTCCAGGGATTCCGAGCCAATGCAAACCGTCGATTCAAGGGATAGTCCGACGAAGGTCGATAGAGGTGTCGTGGAGATCGTTGGTGGAATGATCATTACCATCGCCGCGGTGTTTGCCTGCCTCAAGGGTCGATGGGCATTGGCTATAGCGGGCCTCGTGGTTCTGGCCGGAATTCCCGCAATAATCGCCGCGATGCGTCTAGCCCGGGTCGATTCCTGGTGGGCTAAACGGTTCTACAGTGAGGACAAACTGAGCCGCTCAGCCGAGCGTTTCCCCCCTACAAGAGATGCTCTTCGGTTTTAGCCTGAAGTCTTGCCCCCCCGAGGCCCGGGGCGAATGTGCAAACTCAAGACAGCGCTCGCGGGTTCCGATAGAGAAGCCATGCCTAGATCACCCTTCGGTTGGGCGCTCACCATCGCTGTGCCGGTTTTGGTGGTCGGGTTCGGGTTCGTTGTGGTGGGGGGCGGCACGACTGGCAGCGGCAATACCGGTCCTAGCGTGCAAGAACAAATCTCCGCTGTCTGCAACGAGGCACTCCGCGAAGCCAGAGAGGTGAATCATTCACCGAGGACAATCACCGAAGGGCTTGAGGTTGATAGGAGGGGGCTCGCCATCCACAGCCGGGAGATCACCCAACTTGAAGCACTAGCGCCGGGTATGGGCGCATCGTTCAGCGCGGGCCTGGCCGATGAGCATTCGCTCTTGGCCGGGCTGTCCCGGATGATGGCTCGGCCCGACTACGTCAAGCTGTCGCTAACGCTCCCCCGTCATCCGAGCCTTGCACCGAGCTGGGTTTTGAAATGGCGCGCCCGCGAGGGGGCGCTCGTCACCGATGCGCGCGATCAGTTCTCACGAGCTGGTATTCCCCCTGCCTGCAAGAAGTCTCTCGGCTAACCCAGGGTGAGCGTTCAGGGCGTCAATGACGTTGCCTGTGATGCTCGCGACCTGTCTGGAGGGTTAGAAAAGGAGCGACTCGGCATTCTCAGCCGACCCCATGCAACTGCCGCTATCCTCGGGGTGGATGGGAATAATCGACGTTCAGACCGTTGTCTTTCGTGAGGGCGATCATGTGGTCGCCCAGTGTCTCGATGTCGATATTTCCAGCTTTGGCGACAGCGAGGACGACGCGCTGGCCAACCTGCGCGAGGCGCTCGAACTTTACTTCGAGGACGCTCCAGGCGATGCGCTGGCAAAGGTTGAGGGCCCGGCGGTTCGCAGGTTGACTCTCCAGCGTGCCTAGGCTCTATTCGTCGCGTGACGTAATCGCCGCTCTCGAGCGCGAGGGCTTCAGCTTCGTCTCCCAGCGCGGCAGCCACGTCAAGTACCGGAAGTCAGGCGTGCCGGTGAGGACGGTAATCGTCCCAGCCGGGCGCAATGAGATCCCGCGTGGGACGTTTCGCTCAAGCCTTCGTCAGGCGGGCTTGGGCGAGAGCGCCTTCCGCTAACCCCGGGCTTGTCGCCGGCCTCAGGTGGCGTGTCCACACCCCTTCGAAGATGGGTGACTGTGTCGTCCTCCAGAGGGACATTGGCGCCCCTGGTTGGTACCCATATTTGGTACCCACAAAGTCTGTCCCGCCAGATCTAGCCGAGAAAAGATGCTAATTAGCAGGTCTTTTATCTACGCGCCCGGCCAGATTCGAACTGGCGACCTCATGCTCCGGAGGCATGCGCTCTATCCAGCTGAGCTACGGGCGCAGAGTCAACGATCCTAGCTTCTCATGCGGGATTCGGCGTCTGGGGTGGGGGAGGGGTGATGGCCCCAAGGGCCCCCGTGTGCCTCTCCGTGCCCAATCGTGCGCCTGATCGTAAGCGGCCAAGGGGTTCCTGCTTAGCTTCTCGCGCCGTTTCGCGGCACGCTGACACATACGGAAGGTCGCGAGTCGCGCGGTGCTCGATTTGTTTCGGCGCCCTCATCGCCAATTCCCGACATTCCAAAGGGCGGCGGGGTCCCGCTGCCAGGAGGCAGTGAGCGGCGGAGGCCGAGGATAGACCTTCAACGCACGACGACCCCGGGGAGAAACCGAGGCCGTCGTAACCGACACCAAGGCGCGGCAAGGGGGTGGCCATGGTGCGGGCGAATATTCGGAGGGCAGCCAGGGAAGGAAGCCCTCCAGCGCACTATCTTGACACAGACAATCAAAAAAGATTTAAAGACTTCCTCGGTCCAGCTAATACGCAAACATATGTCGTGTGGATAAAGCGACCAAACCGACGCCGCGGCTCAAACTGACCGGATAGGCGACCTCTCCGGGGGTCCGTCAACGGGGTCCGAGGACGGCTCGATGTGCCTCCCCCAAAGCGGAAACGGTGTAGGAGGGCTTGCAGGCTCAGGGCAGGCGCGGAGCTTTTCAACGTGCGCCGGGCTGATGAGGACTCGGGATCCGTCGGCTGCGTCGGTGAGCGACATGAGCCCGGGGTCTCTCCGTTCGACGCGCGCCTGCACTACGTTCATGTCCTCCGTGACCGTTATGTCGCCGGAAACCAATGTAAGCACCGTTGCCATTGGGAGGAATTCTAGTCGCCTTGTTGGCGATCCCGTGACGTTCGCTCAACATATATTCGAGCTGTAGTCCGGGAGAGCAGGGCAGCCAGCCAAGCGGTAGGGCGTTCGTTCTGCTGACGCAATGCCGCGCCGCAATGAAAGCCGCAGGGAAGAAGTACGACGCGACCCCCGGCCCACTTCTCTCACAAAGCCGGCCGGGGTCGTGCGTCGTTCTACCCATCCTTGGTCGGGCGCCATCGGTTTCCCCTTGAGGGGCTCCGAGTCAGTTTGGACGTGCGAACTACTTAATATCTGAACGATCGCGGGAGCTTTTCTATCTGGTTCGAGGGCTGAGCTACTAATGCAACGCTGCCACTACGTCAACCTCGTAGCAATGCGTTCCCCTTCCACGGCAAGGGACTTCAGACACACCGCACGTTTTACCCTAACCTTGCTCAGTTTGCGATGAACGATGCTCTCGCCGTCCTTGTAGAAATCGACCACTTGGAAAACGAGCCTGCCGTAGGTGGACGATTGACAGTGCCATCCATAAATGGCGGTTGACCCGATGCGCCCACTAGTCGAAACGCATCGGACGGCGTCAGAGAACTCGCCATGTCGGGCGCTGTGGTGCTGTCGGCGGTCGTAGCTGTGTTCGCGGTAGCTGCAAATTGGTCGCCGATGTCACCGTTCCCAGCTCCGCCGGGCTGATATTCATGCCGGTGATAGGCCTTTCTTGATCTTGACCCTAGTCGCGGCTTCGTTTTGAGTTGCTTGTGCCGACTGGGCTCCTGGCAAGCCCCGAAGCCAGCGGACCGCCTAGGGCAATGAATATCGCGAGAGTTGCGAGCACGTTGGAGTAGGTCGGATTGCTGCGGATCGTTCTCATGCGGGATCGCCCTTCGTTGCTGTTGACGAGCCAAGTCCACGTATGCTCGACACCGAGATCGCGGGGCAACCCCTTGCACGTCTGTTGAATACGGGGGACATCGGAGAACCGCAAGAACCCAACGAGGTGGCGTCTCCGGGCGATAGGTTTCGCCGCCAGGGATTAGGTTGGCTGCTAGATAGGAGATACATGAGGAACGTGCGAGTCGCTGTGCTTGGATTGGGAGCGCTGGCTGCCCTAGCGTTGCTGGCGGGCCGCGGCTCCTCAAAAGACGCATGGTGAAGAAGCGACTCTCAAACTGACTCAGCCCGGCGGTAGCAAAAGACCAACGCCCCGATCGGGAAGTTCAACGGGAGAAGCTTCACCCCAGGAAACGGGATCCCTATCTCGAATCTGCTCCAGAACACCGAAAGAAGACCGTGGCCGAAATCAACGCAGTCTGCATTGATACTCAGCCCACCTCGGGCGAAGCCATCCTAAGCGGCACCTGCACAGGTACGGCGACTGTGCCTGGCGGCACATTCGCACTGAACGCAGGCGGAAAAGGGGTCATCGCCGGGGTGCATTCGGCGCCATCACTGGTGGAGCTGGCAAATACTATGGGGCTCTTGGCAAATCAGTTCCAAGCCGACGAGTAGCAGCGGCGAAGGCGGTCCGAAGGAAGTGAACTTCAACTACACCTGCCGCAGTCCAAGGCCACACCCGACCGTGTGCCCTTCAGAGGGGGCTGCGCGGTCGGGGCCCCAGTGGCCCCGTGTTACTTGCCTGTAGAGCAGGCTGATTTGGAATCGAATTCGTTGGGGAGTCGCTTGTCAGATGGTCACGCCTGGGACGCGGAGCGTTATAAGGTCGCCAAGACCGTTGATCAAGTGAGGAGAACGAGATATATGCACGAGTCACCCGCTTTGCGGGCGCCGACGCTGAGACGCTGAGGCAAAATGCAGAGCGGATCCGGGCCTGTCTCAGTTTGGGCCACCCGAGGGGGTTCCTGGGAAAGCGTTTCTGCTTCTAAACGATACGGAGAATGGTGAATCTCTCGCCATCGCGTTCTTCGAGACTGAGGCCGACTATCGCCTGGGCGACGAGAAACTCAACTCGATGAGCCCTCCCACGGGCGATGGAGCGGGCAAGAGAGTCGGCGTCTATAAATATGAGGTCGCGGTTAAGGTCGAGTTCTGAGGTGCGACCCACACTGGGCGCTCGCTACCTACACTTCGGAGGCGTTCTATCCAGTTGAGCTGCTGGCTCAGCTGAGGAAGTTTTAGTTTTCAGTGCGGAATGATGCGTTAGCCCAGAACTGGTCCTGCGGCTAGAACCTCATTTGGGTGGGCTTGTCAGCCGATCTCGATCTAGATATTCCAACGCATGACGGCCCCGCAGCAGAACGGGGCCGTCATAGCCGACCCCAAGGGCACTGGGAAGTTGGGGTCGCGCGCGAAACTATGGAGGGCAGCCAGGGAGGGAGCCCTCCAGGTGAATTATCTTGACACAGATGATCAGAAAAAGAGTAAAGACCTCCCGCTTGACCGTGGTGCGAACATATGTTCGTGACCTATGGCGACCACTTGGCGGTTTTTCAGCGGGCGATCGAGCAATCCGACGCAACCGCCGCGATGGCTGCGGCGCGAAAGATGCAGACCCTGGGGCTCTTTGACGCGCTGTGCCTGTGTCGAGTACTGGCCGTTGCGGGCGACCCGCTCTTTGAGCGCGCTGCGAAGCGCTGGCTGACGTTGCTGGCTAGCGAAGGGAGGCAGACTCTCGCCGACGTTCAGGACGCTGTGGTCGCGCTCATCGCGATTCAGGCAAAGCCGGCGAATGGGGACGCTTTTCAGACCCTTGAAGGGTTGGTCCGGATTCCTTGAGCTGCTCACAGAAGCGCTTCGCCTGCAGACCTATGCAGCCTGTGAGCGCAATACACCCGCTCTCACGGCCCGCCTCCTACGGGCGGTTGCCCTGCAAGCGAGAAGCCGTGCCCAAGCCGCTGATCGCGGCACGATGCCGAGCAGTCATCCGCATCGGTGGTCTTGGCGTGGCTCGGGGGTTGAAACCCTGGAGCCAGACCCACAGCCCGAAGCCTCGCGGGGGATTCCGGCAGGTCGCCAAGATCTCTGGGAGCGAGCTCTCAGCATGTCAGGTGCGGAACTGGTCCCGAAGCTGGACCCGGCGGAGCCCCCGCTTAACTCGCCTCGATAGGTATGTGCGCGGCATGGGCGTCCCGGTCCCTTAGGCTCGCGACCGTGGATTTCTCGGTGATCTTCCTTGGGACGGGCGGGTCTGTCCCTTCGGCCCGGCGCTCGACCGCGAGCGTACTTGTGGCGCGCGGGGGGGAGCGGCTGATGTTTGACTGTGGGGAAGGCACCCAGCGCCAGCTGCAGCGTTCCCTCGGACTTACCCAAGTCGATGGGATCTACCTAACCCACTTTCATGCTGACCACATCCTCGGTCTTCCCGGACTTCTAAAGACCTACGATCTAACCGATCGCCAACAGCCACTCGTCGTCTACGGGCATCGCGGGCTGGCTGATTTTTTCAAGCTTCTCAGGCCAATCGTCGGGCGCCTCGGCTTTGAGCTCAAGTTGGTGGAGTTGGAGCCAGGAGAGTCGGTGGCACACGATGGCTATGAGGTTCGGACCTTTGCGGTTGAGCATGGCGTAAGCGCCCTTGGATACGCCCTCCTGGAGCGCGACCGTCCTGGTCGCTTTGACCCCGAGTCGGCGATGCGCCTAGGGGTTCCCGAGGGCTCCGACTTTGCTCGCCTGCAGCGCGGGGAGGAGATCGAGGTTGCCGATCGCATCGTCTGCCCCGAGGACGTGATGGGACCCCCCCGTCAAGGGCGCAAGGTGATCATCAGCGGCGATACCGCTCCCTGCAGATCGACCGCCGAGGCCGCAAGGGGAGCTGAGCTCCTGATCCACGACGCAAGCTTTACCGAGGAGGAGGCGCAACGGGCCGCGGAAACCGGGCACTCAACGGTTGGCCAGGCTGCGGCGCTAGCTCGGGAGGCCGAAGTGAAGCTCCTTGCTCTGGTCCACATATCGTCTCGCTACCACATCGGTGCGGTCCTGGATGAGGCTCGAGAGGTTTACGGGGCGGTGTTGGCGCCACGCGATTTCGATCTGATTCAGATCCCTTTCCCCGAGCGCGGCCAACCCCAACTCGTGCCCAACGGCGCCCGCGAGCGCCGCCAGCCCTGCTAGCCTCAGGCCGTCCTTTAACTCGGTCCCGCGAGGCCCGGAAGGAGTGAATTTTGAGTGAGAAGGTCGTGCTCGCGCACGACGATTTGAGGCGAACGCTGCGGCGAATCGCCCACGAGATCGCCGAGAAGAACCCCGGGCCCGAGGACTTGGCGATCGTCGGGATCCACACTCGTGGCGCGCTCCTTGCCCGACGGCTGCACGATCTACTCGCAGACCTGAGTGGGGTCAGCTCTCCGATTGGCGACATCGACATCTCCTTTTATCGAGACGACGTTGGGGTCAAGGAGCCCGTATCCCAGCCGGTGGTCCACGCATCCCATATCGATTTCGATCTCACCACCCGCACCGTGGTCCTAGTGGATGACGTGCTCTTCACTGGGCGCACCGTGCGCGCTGCGATCGATGCCATCTTTGATTACGGGCGCCCCGACAGGGTGCAGCTTGCCGTGCTTTGTGATCGCGGCCACCGCGAGTTGCCGATCCGCCCCGATTACGTCGGCAAGAACCTGCCGACGGCGCGTCCTGAGCGGGTCAACGTTCGGCTCGAGGAGTTTGATGGGGTCGATGAGGTCACAATCTCAGAGCCGCTGGTTGTCGAGGCTTCCCGATGAGGCATCTGCTGTCGATCGAGGACCTCTCGCGGGGGGAAATTGAGGCCGTGCTCCAGCGCGCCGAGAGCTTCGCTGAGGTTGGCCGTCGAGACATCAAGAAAGTTCCGACCCTTCGCGGGCGCACCGTGGTCAGTCTCTTTTATGAGTCGAGCACCCGCACCAGCAGCTCATTTGAATTGGCGGCAAAGCGCCTCTCGGCGGATCTAATTTCGATCAAGTCGGCGGGCTCATCGGTCGAGAAGGGTGAGTCGCTTAAGGACACCGTGGCAACTCTGTCGGCCTATGACCCAGCGGCGATCGTAATTCGCCATCCGCTTGCCGGCGCTGCCCAGTTGGTGGCCGCCTGGACAACCGCCGCTGTGGTCAACGCTGGAGACGGTAAGCACGAGCACCCCAGCCAAGCGCTGCTGGATGTTTTCACCCTGCGTCGCAGGCTCGACTCGCTGGAAGGCAGGCGGATCTGGATCGTCGGCGACGTTCTCCATAGCCGCGTTGCACGATCCAACCTGGCTGCCTTCACAAGGATGGGAGCCGAGGTGACGGTTTGCGGGCCGCCGACGCTGATTCCCCGTGGCATTGGCGAGCTCGGCTGCGACGTGTCGCACTCTCTGGATCGCCTTGGGGAGGCAGACGTCGTCTATGTGCTGCGGATGCAACACGAGCGGATGCACGAAAGCTTCGTTCCCTCGATCCGGGAGTACGCAGCCCTTTTTCAGATCGATTCCCGTCGTCTCGGCCCGCGTCAGCTGCTGATGCACCCGGGCCCGGTTAACCGCGGTGTGGAGCTCTCCGGCGAGGTGATCGACTCTCCGCAGTCGCTGATCGCCGAGCAGGTCGCCTCTGGGTTGGTGGTCAGAATGGCGATTCTTTATGAGCTGCTCGCCGGCGGTGAGCGGTCTGAACCGGCCAACGGCGAAGGGCGCCCGACCACGATCGGACAGCCGGCTTGAGGCGGCGGTTGATTATGGGCGCGCGTCAGGCCGGCACGGCTTCATTGCAGGAGCCGGGCTGCTGATGGACCGCCTTGCCGACGCCCTCGACATGCGTGGCGGCGACCCAGTCGGGTTGGTCTTGCGAAAGGCAACCGTGCTCGACCCGGCGGCTGGGATCGAGGGCATCCACGACGTGGTGATAGGTGACGGTCGGGTGTTGGAACTGGCGGCCCCTGGCTGCGCCGCTGCAGACGATACTGAGGTGATCGAGGCCGAGGGTCTGCACGCCTTTCCCGGGTTCTTTGACCCCCACGTTCACCTGCGCAGCCCCGGCCAGGAGCACAAAGAGGACATCGAGACCGGAACCCGGGCGGGGGCGGCCGGTGGCTATTGCGGGATCCTTGCGATGGCCAACACCGAGCCACCCGTCAGCAATCCGGCCGACATCGGCTCGCTGCGCGAGCGGGCTCGTAGCGAGGCCTGCATCCCGGTCGGCTTCTTTGCAACCGTCACCCGGGCGATGCTGGGCGAGGAGCTAAGCGAAATGGCGGAGTTGCGCGGCGGCGGCGCGATCGGCTTTAGCGACGATGGGCTGCCGATCGCAAGCGCCGGTCTTATGCGACGAGCACTTCAGTATCAGCGGCTCTGCGGCGCCACGATCGCCCTGCATGAGGAGGATCTGAGGCTCTCTGGAAACGGGATGATGCATGAGGGCGCCGTATCAGCTGCGCTTGGTCTGGCCGGTATTCCTTCGGTTTCGGAGTCGACGATGATCGCTCGAGATGCCGCCCTTGCCTCCTATGAGGAGGCAAGGATCCACATCCAGCACCTCTCGGCAGCCGAGTCGGTGACAGTGGTACGCGCAGCCAAGGCCGATCGGGTCCAGATCAGCGCGGAGGTGACCCCCCACCATCTCTGCCTCACCGATGAGGTTGTCCGGAGTCTCGATGCGGTTCGCTTCAAGATGAATCCGCCGCTTCGGTCTGAGGGCGACCGCAAGGCGCTGATCGAGGGACTTCGCGACGGCACTATCGATTCGATCGCGACCGATCACGCGCCCCACGCTGAGGAGGAAAAGGAGGTGCCCTTTGAGCAGGCTGCGGCCGGGGTCACCGGGCTGGAGACCGCATTCGCTGCGCTTCACACCGACCTGGTCCTAACTGGGGTGCTCGAGCTTGGCACTTTGGTGGAGCGGCTGGCGGGCGGCGCTGAGCCCTTTGGCCTGCGGAGGCCCTCGCTGGCGCCCGGCAGCGAGGCAAACGTCTCTCTATGTGACCTCAGCACCGAGTGGACCGTGGGAGAGGGAGGTTATGAGAGCCGCTCACGCAACTGCTGGTGCGCGGATCGCAGGCTGACCGGGCGCGTACTGATGACGATCGCCGCCGGCCGCGTTGCCTATCGCCTGCGGAGCTTTTCCCTCGGGGTGGCGGGGTGAGGGGCACACCAAGGGGCGCCTCAACTCCCTCCCCGGCGGAGGGATCGCGACGGCTGGATCGGATCCGATGAAGTCGGCCTACCTGCTGCTCGAAGATGGGATCCGCTTTGACGGTGAGCATTGCGGGAGCTGCGAGATGGTCACCGGTGAGGTGGTCTTTAACACCGCGATGAGCGGCTATCAGGAGGCGGTGACCGACCCCTCCTACGCGGGTCAGATCATCACCTTCACCTATCCGTTGATCGGCAACTATGGGGTCTTCGCTGCGGCGATGGAGTCCGATCGCATCCACGCCCGTGGGGCCATCATGCGCGATGCCAAGAACTATGAGGACGTGGCCAGCGCAGAGGGTGGCTGGTTGGACTGGCTGGCCGACTGCGGTGTTCCCGGGATCAGCGGCGTTGACACCAGGGCGCTGGTTCGCCACATCCGCGATCGGGGTGCGATGCGTGGGGGTATTTTTCCTGCTGAGGTCGGCGAGGAAGAGGCTCAGGCGCTGATCGCTGCCGAGCCCTCGATGAACGGTGCCGATCTCGCCCGCACGGTCAGCCCGGGTGAGCCGATCCGTTTCGACGGCGCCGGGCCGCGGGTGGTGGGAATCGACACGGGCGTCAAGATGAGCATTGTGCGCCAGCTCCGCGAGCGCGGCTGCCAGCTCACCCTGCTGCCGTGCACCTGCTCTGCGCAGGAGGTCCTTGACCAAGATCCCGAGGTCGTCTTCTTGGCAAATGGACCCGGCGACCCCGCGGCCCTTGAGTACATCGTCGATACGGTCCGTGAGATTGTCGGAGTGCGCCCGATTTTCGGCATCTGCCTCGGCCACCAATTGCTGTGCCGCGCCCTTGGCCTGCAGACATACAAGCTGCCGTTCGGACACCGCGGAATCAACCACCCCGTAAAAGACCTGCGCAGCGGCCGAATCGACATCACTTCTCAAAATCACGGCTTCGCAGTTAGTGGCCCCGGTGGGGAGACCCGAATCGAGGGCGAGCAGCCGCTTCGCTGGGAGACGGACTTTGGAGTCGCCGAGCTCTCCCACCTAAACCTCTACGACCGCACGGTCGAGGGTCTGGTCCTTAAAGACGTGGCCGGGGCGACCGTCCAATATCACCCCGAGGCGGGACCGGGGCCCCACGACGCCCGGCACCTCTTTGACCGTTTCCTGGAGTTGGTCGATGCCTAGGCGGACCGACATAGAGAAGATTCTTTTGGTCGGCTCGGGGCCGATCGTGATCGGCCAGGCTGCCGAGTTTGACTACTCCGGCGTGCAGGCCTGCAAGGTGTTGCTGGAGGAGGGTTTTGAGGTCGTCCTTGTCAATTCGAACCCAGCGACGATCATGACCGATCCCGAGTTCGCCACCTCGACCTATATCGAGCCGCTGCTGGCAGGGCCGCTGACCCGGATCATCGAAAAGGAGCGACCGGATGCATTTCTGCCGACCTTGGGAGGGCAAACGGCGCTCAATTTGGCGATGGCACTTCACGGCGATGGCACCCTCGAGCGCTTTGGGGTCGAGCTGATCGGGGCCGATGCGGCCGCAATTCGCCGCGCCGAGGATCGCGAGGAATTCCGCCGCACGATGGGCGACGCCGGACTGCGGATCCCCTGGTCGATCACGGTCGAGAGCCTGGGCGAGGTTGAGGGGGCGCTTGCCGACGGTCGCATCAGCTTGCCCGCGATCGTTCGTCCCGCCTTCACGATGGGTGGTCAGGGCGGCGGGGTTGGCGAGAGCGAGACGGAGCTGCGCCAAGTCGTCTCGGAGGGCCTCGCGGCAAGTCCGATCAATCAGGTACTGGTCGAGGAGTCAGTGCTGGGTTGGGGTGAGTTTGAGCTCGAGGTGATGCGCGACCAAAGCGACAACGTGGTTATCGTCTGCTCGATCGAGAACGTCGATCCGATGGGGGTACATACCGGTGATTCGGTAACCGTGGCCCCGGCGCAGACCCTGACCGATCCGCTCTACCAGCAGTTGCGCGATCAGGCCATCGCCGTAATCCGTGCGGTTGGGGTGGAGACCGGGGGATCCAACGTCCAGTTCGGGGTCAATCCTGAAGACGGCGAGATCGTCGTGATCGAGATGAACCCGCGCGTCTCGCGCTCCTCGGCCCTGGCCTCCAAGGCGACCGGCTTTCCAATCGCCAAGATGGCGGCCAAACTCGCGGTCGGATATTGCCTGGAGGAGATCCCCAACGACATCACCCGAGCTACCCCTGCCTCCTTTGAGCCGACGATTGATTACGTCGTCACCAAGATGCCGCGCTTTGCCTTTGAGAAGTTCCCCGGGGCCGAGGGCCGGCTCTCGACCCACATGCAAAGCGTCGGGGAGGCGATGGCGATTGGGCGAACCTTCCGCGAATCCTTTGCCAAGGCGATGCGCTCACGCGAGCTTGACACCGCGCCTGAGCTGCCCGAGGGCGACGGAGATCTGCTCGCGCGCCTCGGGATACCCTGTCCAGATCGCTTCGACCTCGTGCTTGAGGCCTTCCGTCGTGGTATCGATGTCGACGCCGTCCATCAGCGCTGTCGGGTGGATCGCTGGTTTTTGCGCGAGCTTGAGACGCTGGCCCGAGAAGGTGACGGAAGCGCCGGTCTGAATCGCACCTACAAGGCGGTGGACACCTGCGCCGCTGAGTTTGAGGCGAGCACGCCCTACTACTACTCCGCCCACGAGCGCTCCCGACCGGGCGGAGCGCCGCAAAGTGAGGTCCGCCGCGGCAAGCGGGATTCCGTGGTGATCCTTGGCTCGGGCCCCAACCGGATCGGCCAGGGAATCGAGTTTGACTATTGCTGCGTGCACGCCGCGATGACGGTTCGCGAGCTCGGTCGCGATGCCGTGATGGTCAACTGCAATCCCGAGACGGTCTCAACCGACTATGACACCTCCGATCGGCTCTACTTTGAGCCGCTGACCGCCGGGGATGTCCTCGCTGTCTGCGCCGAGGAGGAGCCCGAGGGGGTGATCGTTCAATTTGGTGGACAGACTCCCCTGCGATTGGCCGGCGAGCTGGAAGCGGCCGGCGTGAGGCTGCTAGGTACCCCGGTGGAGGCGATTGATCTGGCCGAGGATCGCGGTCGATTCGGTGCCCTCTTGGGACGTCTCGGTGTCAAACATCCCCCCTATGGAACCGCGCTCTCGGCCGAAGAGGCGGCGGTGATTGCCGAGGAGGTCGGCTTTCCGCTGCTGGTGAGGCCCTCCTATGTGCTAGGCGGCCGGGCGATGGAGATCTGCTACTCGACCGCGGATCTCTCGGTCTACCTGCGGGCCCACGTCAAGGCCGACCAAGAGCACCCACTCCTGCTCGATCGCTTTCTCGAGAATGCGATCGAGGTTGACGTCGACGCGCTCGCCGACGGGGAAAATGTCTGGGTCGCCGGGATCATGCAGCACGTTGAGGAGGCCGGTGTGCACTCCGGTGACTCGGCCTGTGTGATTCCGCCCATGAGCCTCGGCGAGGAGATGCTGGAGGAGATTCGCGCCACTACCAAGCGGATCGCCCTCGAGCTTGGAGTAATCGGCCTGATCAATATCCAGTTCGGTGTAGCCGCCGGCGAGCTCTACGTGATCGAGGCAAACCCGCGGGCCTCGCGCACCGTGCCCTTTGTCTCCAAGGCGATCGGCGCCCCCCTCGCAAAACTCGCCGCTCGCCTCATGCTGGGCGAGCGGATCGCCGAGCAGGAGCTGCCGCAAGGTCAGAGTGACCACGTCAGCGTGAAGGAGGCGGTACTGCCATTTGCCCGTTTCGCGGGCGCCGATTCGGTGCTCGGCCCAGAGATGAAGAGCACCGGAGAGGTAATGGGAATAGCTGCGGACTTCCCCACTGCCTTCGGCAAGGCGCAGGCCGCGGCCGGAGTATCGCTCCCGGTTGGCGGCTCGGTTTTCATCACCGTCACCGACACCGACAAGCCGGCCGCGACGCAGATCGCAGCTCGCTTCCACGACCTCGGCTTCGAGGTGATCGCAACGGGGGGCACAGCCCAGGCAATCTCGGGGATGGGGGTCCCGGTGACTCCGATCAACAAGCTGGGCGAGGGCTCTCCCCACGTAGTTGATCTGATCCGCGAGCGCCGTTGCGACTTGGTGATCAACACCCCAACCGGATCAGGGGCCCGCATCGACGGTTATGAGATCCGCAGCGCTGCCGTGCGCCAAGGAATCCCCTGCGTGACGACGATGACCGGCGCCTCAGCCGCGGTGCGGGCGATCGCCGCGCTCAAAGAGGACGCCGAGGTTCACTCGCTGCAAGAGATTCACGCGCCCAAAGGCGCCGTGCAACCTCAATGAGCGCCCCGCTGGGTCGCCGCCTTTGCGAGGTCACCGAGAATCGCTCCTCCGGTGCCTACAGGCTGCTATCGGTGCGAGCCGCGGAAGCCTCCGTTCCGGCCGCTGGTCAGTTCTACATGGTCGCTGCCGAGCGGCATTGGGAACAGCGTGGCCAGCGCCCGTTTCTACCCCGGGCGCTCTCGGTGGCTGGGGCCGAGGTGCTCGGTGGTGGCTGCCGGCTTGATTTCCTCCTCGAGGGCATTGGTCCCGGCACCGATCGCCTCTGTGAGATGCGCGAGGGGGAGGGGATCTGGGTCAATGGACCTTTGGGCAACGGCTTCTCTGAGCCTCGGCAAAACGCGGCGGGCGCGATTCTGGTCGGCGGCGGGATCGGAATCGCCCCGCTGGCGCTCCTGCGCGAGCGCCTGCTCGCCAAAAACGTCGCGGTCCGGGTGCTGCTCGGCTTTCGCGATGCAGATCACTGCGGTGGCTTGGATGACCTCTTCTCCTGCGGTGAGGTGGCTCTGGCCAGTGAGGACGGCCACCGTGGCCACCGTGGATACGTCACCGACCTGCTGGCAAGAATGCTCGCCGGAGATGATCCAACCAGCGCAATCGTCTATGCGTGTGGGCCCCCGCCGATGCTCGAGGTGGTGCGCGAAATGTGCGCGCGTCGTGGGGTGCAATGCGAGTTGGCGATGGAGTCGGCGATGGCCTGCGGCTTTGGAGCCTGCTTCGGCTGTGCGGTTGCCAGACCTGAGGGTGGCTACCTGCGACTGTGCCTAGAGGGCCCCGTACTGAGCGGCTCTGATCGTCTCCGCCCAGCCGCGGATTTCGGCTCAGCAACATCTAAAGCGGGGGTGAAGATCGGCAGGTCAGGGCAGCCGGCACCGCCAAGGGGAGCCGCACAGGTCGCACCATCGCCGCTGGAGCTGTGTGGGGTCCAGCTGGCCCACCCGGTGATCAATGCCTCGGGAACCTTTGACGCGATCGCCGCGCACCAGGTCTACGGTGATCGGCTCCTCGAGGAGTTTCCATTCTCCGCCTATGTTTCCAAGACGCTCACCCTGCAGCCGCGGGCCGGGAACGAGCCGCAGCGAATCTGGGAGACCCCAGCCGGAATGATCAACTCGATCGGGCTGCCGAACAAGGGCCTGGGAGGCTTTTTGGCAGAGGATCTTCCGCAGCTGGCCGAGCTGCCGGTTCCCCTCCTTGTCTCGGTCATGGCCACAAGCCAAGGGCAATTCGCTCGCCTCGTCTCCGCGGTTGGGGAGCGCGATGAGGTGGCCGGGATCGAGCTCAATGTTTCCTGCCCCAATGTGGACTCGGGTCTGATTGTCGGTGAGCAGCCGGCCGAGCTCTTGGCCCTATTGGAGGTGCTTCGTCCCTGCAGCGCCAAGCCGCTGATCGTCAAGCTCACGCCGAACGTCGCCGACCCCGCCGCGATCGCGCTCGCTGCGCAGGAGGGCGGCGCCGACGCTATCTCGATGATCAACACGGTCAAGGCCAGCGCGATCGATCCGCGCACCCGTAGGGCTGGACTCGCCAGGGGCTGGGGCGGACTATCGGGCCCAGCGGTGAGGCCGATCGCCATCGCCCAGCTGCGTGCAGTACGGGCCGCCGTGGGGCTGCCGCTGATCGGCATGGGTGGGATCTCCTGCGGTGCCGATGCGAGTGAGTTCTTGGCGGCGGGAGCGAGCGTGGTGGCGGTTGGAACCGAGAGCTTCAGGGATCCGCTGGCGGGGCGGCGTATCGCCGCGGAGCTCGCTTCGCTGGGACCAAGGCAGGCCCGCTAGGGCGGCTCACCTCGACCTACACTGGAGGTCGAGGTGAATTTGGTCCGAAATCGGGTGAATGACCTTGCACGTGATCGAGCCGCGGCTATACTCGCCGCCCACATGCCCGCCCCCGTTAAGACCTCAGCCGCGGCCCCGGAGCGGTCGTTGGACCAGAGGATGGAGGCGCTGCGGCGGGCCAACGATATCCGCACCGCTCGCGCCAAGCTGAAGAAGGACCTCAAAGCCGGACGGGCCAGCATCCACGCCCTGCTCCTGGACCCGCCCGAGTACGTCCTTACCGCGAAGGTCTTTGACATGCTTCTCGCCGTTCCCAAGTACGGTCGGGTAAAGACCAATCGGATCCTCAACCAGTGCCGTATCTCCCCTTCCAAGACGATCGGGGGGCTGTCCCAGCGCCAGCGCGCGGAGCTGGTATCTCAGCTGCGTCGCTAGCTGACCGCTCAAACGGTCAGTATCGGGGCCGATGGCCAAGGTCTTTGTGATCACCGGTCCCAGCGGGGTCGGCAAGGGGACGCTGATTGCCGCTCTGCTTCAGCGGGTCAAGGGCCTCGAGCTCTCCGTCTCGGCGACAACACGCAAACCGCGGGAGGGTGAGGTCGATGGGCGCGATTACCACTTCCTCAGCGCCGAGGAGTTCAATCAGCGGGTCGAGGCCGAGGATTTTCTTGAGTTCGCGACCTACAGCGGCAACCGCTACGGAACCCTGCGTTCAGAGGTCGGTCGGCGCCTCGATCAGGGCCGCTCGGTGGTGCTGGAGATCGAGGTTCAGGGAGCCCGCCAGGTTCGGGCCGCGATGCGCGAGTCAATTCAGGTATTCATCGCACCACCGGAGCCAGAGGTCCTGCGGGAGCGGCTGCGCGGGCGGGGGACCGATAGCGCGGGGGAAATCGACGCCCGCCTCAGGGTTGCCGAGCACGAGCTTGCCGCCCAGGAGGAGTTTGACCACCTGGTTGTAAACGACGAGCTGGAGCGAGCTGCGACCGAGTTGGAGGGGATCGTGCGCACCGAGCTCGGCCTGCCACTACACTGCGAAGACAGATGATCAAACCACGCGTTGACAAGCTCTTGGACCACACCGATTCCCACTACGCCGCGGTCGTCGTCGCGGCCAAGCGCGCTCGCCAGATCAACAGCTACTTCCACAATTTGGGCGAGGGCAGCTTTGGTGAGTACCCGCCACCGATGGTCGAGACCCCGAGCGATAGGAACTATCTCTCGATGGCGCTCGAGGAGCTCGCCCAGGGCAAGCTCAAATACGAGTACCGCTCCTGAGTACTGCACCCAGCGGCTAGGAGGCGACGGATGGCCAGACTCCTGCTCGGCGTGAGCGGCGGGATCGCCGCCTACAAGGCGCTTGAGCTCACCCGCTTGGCCACACTTGCCGGGCATCGGGTTAGGGTGGTTATGACCGAGGGCGCAACCCGCTTTGTCGGCGTCGCCTCCTTCGCGGCGATCAGCGGCGCCCCGGTGCTGAGCTCAGATTTTGAGCGCGATCCAATGGGGGGTGCCTTCCCCGGCGATCCGCCCGCCGCGCATGACCCGATCGCTCACCTGGCGCTGGCCGCCAACTGCGACGCGTATCTGATTGCGCCGGCCTCGGCCAACACGATCGCAAAGCTCGCCGCCGGGATGGCCGACTCGATGCTGACCACATCTTTTCTCGCCTGCCCGGGTCCACGGCTTCTCGCTCCGGCGATGAATGACCAGATGTATGCCGATGCGGCAACCCAGGCCAACCTGGCGACCCTCGCCGCGCGAGGAGTCGTCGTGATCGAGCCCGAACAGGGGCGACTGGCATCGCGCGGGGAGTTTGGCTACGGTCGGCTGCCTGAGCCCGACCACCTGCTGGCGTTAGTTGAGGGCTCGCTACGAGAACCCAGCGGTTCGTGGAACGGTCTGCGTGTACTGATCAGCGCCGGTGGGACTCGCGAGCCGATCGATCCCGTCCGCTTCATCGGAAACCGCTCCAGCGGCCGGATGGGATTTGCCCTGGCCGCCGCCGCCGCCGCCCGCGGGGCAAGCGTGACCTTGATCGCGGCAAACGTCGCCCTGGGCACTCCGCCCGGGGTTCGGCGCCTGGACGTGGGAAGCACCGCGGAGCTCGCAAATGCAGCTGAGGCGGAGTTCGCTGCATGCGATGTGTTGGTCATGGCAGCGGCCCCGGCTGATTTTCGCCCCAAAACGGCGGCTGCGGTAAAGCTGCGGCGGGAGGCCGACATTGACCTACACCTCGAACCGACCCAGGACATCCTCGCCTCGCTCAGCCAGCGGCGCAAGCCGGGGCAAACGATCGTTGGCTTCGCCGCCGAGCACGGAGAGGGCGGGTTGAAGCGAGCCCGACTGAAGCTCGCCGACAAGGGCGCCGATCTGATCGTTTTAAACGACGTCTCTGACCCGGCGATCGGCTTTGAGAGCGCCGAGAACGCAGTCACGCTGGTTCAGAAGGACGGGGAGACCCTGTTGCAGCGGGCACCGAAGGAGAAGATCGCCGAGGAGATTCTCGAACGAGTCGAGTTGCTTCGCTCCCGCTCGGGCTGAGCTGGCCCCAGCCCGCCGCTGTCCCCAGCCCGGCGCCGGCCCGATCGGCCGCCGCGCTTGGCCGCTGCCTGCGTCGGGTTATACTGAGTCGAGCTTTTTAGTCCCTATCCGTACCCGAGTCGTATTGAGAAGTGGGCCTGGCCCACTTTTTTTTCGGCTCCAACCAGGCATGGCAGACCTTAGAGAAGACATCCAGCAGCAGCTCGACGCCCTTGATTCTCAAATCGAGGTTGTCGCCGTGGAGCGCCCCGGCAGCGAGGCCCTGCGCATCTATATCGATCACCCCGACGGGGTCGACCTGGCGCTTTGTGAGCAAGCCAGCGCCCAGCTGCGCCACCTTCTCACCGACTACACGCTGGAGGTTTCCTCGCCTGGTCCCAAGTACCGTCGCCCCAGTCATCTTTCCGAGTCCAAGGAGCCCTCGTGAGCAAGGAGATCGTCGAAGCGGTAAAGGCCTTGGAGCAGGAGAAGGGAATCTCGGCTGAGAAGCTGATGGACGCCCTTGCGGACGCGCTTTTGTCGGCCTACAAGAAGACGCCGGGAGCGGCCAAATACGCCCGCGTCGACCTCGATCACGAAACGGGTGACTTCCGGGTATTTGAACTGATTCTGCCTCCCGAGCTGGAGGAGAAGCTGTTGGCCGAGGCGGCCGAGTTGCAGGAGGAGCCCGAGATCGACCCCGAGACCGGTGAGCTGCGAGAGCCCGAGGATCCCGAGCTTGACCCCGAGATGATCGCACCCTATGAGGATCAGATCACGACCCACGACGTCACCCCCGATGATTTCGGCAGGATCGCCGCGCAGACCGCAAAGCAGGTGATTTTGCAGCGGATTCGCGAAGCAGAGCGTCAGATGATGTATGACGAGTACCAAGACCGAGTCGGCGAGCTGATCACCGGGATCATCCAACAGTCCGACAAGCGCTACACGCTGGTCCAGCTGCGCGAGCGAGTCGAGGCACTGCTGCCAAAGTCTGAGCAGGTCTATAACGAGCGCTATGACCACGGCATGCGGGTCAAGGCGGTGATCACCGATGTCTCTGACTCCACCAAAGGTCCGGCGATCGTCGTCTCGCGCCGCAATCCCGAACTGATCAAGAAGCTGTTTGAGCTCGAGGTTCCAGAGATCGCCGACAAGCTCGTCGAGATTGTCGGGGTCGCCCGTGAGCCCGGCTATCGGTCAAAGATCGCGGTCATCTCCCACGCCGATGGAGTCGACCCGGTCGGGGCCTGCGTAGGGCCGCGCGGTTCCCGCGTGCGGATGGTCGTATCGGAGCTGCGCGGCGAGAAGATCGACATCATTCCCCACAACGATGAGCCGGCTCGTTTTGTCGCCAAGGCGCTTTCCCCGGCCCGGGTCCGCGAGGTGATCGTCGATGACGTCGAACGCCAGGCGACCGTGATCGTTCCCGACGATCAGCTCTCGCTGGCGATCGGGCGCGATGGCCAAAACGCCCGCCTGGCCGCCCGCCTGACCGGCTGGAGGGTTGACATCAAGTCTGAGACCGAGTTCTCCCAAGAAGACCAGGAGGTCGAGTACGAGGGCGAAGAGCAATCTGACGGACGCTGTTTGGCGGTGCTTTCAAATGGGCGTCGCTGCCCCAACGCCGCCGTCCCCGGCTCGACCTACTGCGGCCTGCCCCAGCATCAGGCGCTGGCCCGTTTTGAGACCAGCCAGGTCGCGGTCCTGGCGAGCGTTGGCGAGGGCGAGGTGGCGCTGCTCGCTGATCCCGATGCCGATCCGAGCAAGGTCGCCGAGATAGTCAGTCGCGCTTCCGCCCAATTCGTCGAGAAAGACGCCGAGGAGCCCGCTAGCGACGCAGAGGACGGGGAGGCATCAGCGTTGGAGCTCGATTCCAGCCCGAGCCAGGCGGAGCCCGATCAGCCCGTGGATGCAGGGCGAGGCGAGCAGGGCGAGTCGGAGCCCGATGCGGGGGGCGAGGGGCAAGCGAATCAGGACCCGGCCGATCAAGCGCCCGCTGCCGCGCCCACCGAGACTGAGGACCCGACCCAATCCAGTGATCAGGCGGCGGGCGGGCCGGATCCAGATCAGGACCTGGTCACCTCGGAGGCGACGGCTGCCCCGGCCCCCGAGGCCGAGGCCCCAGAGGAGGCTGAGTAGCCGGGGTGGCGAAAAAACGAGTCCACGAGATTGCCAAAGCTCAGGGCCTTAGCAGCAAGGAGCTGCTGGCGGCGCTGAGCGCCGCCGGTGTCGAGGTCAAAGCTGCGGCCTCAAGCGTCGAGGAATCTGAGGCGCTGCGAGCGATTGGCGTTGCAAACAAAGACGGCGCCACGGCGACCAAGGCCCCTCCAGCTTCAAAACCAGCTGCCAAGCAGCAGGCTGCGGCCGCATCGGGCAAAAAAGCGGTCCGCCCGGTCGGCCAGAAAGCGGCCGACGGCGCCGCTGCCGGCGCCGCTGGAGCACCGAAAAAACGCCGCGTGGTTATCGATTCCCAGGCCGCTCGCCGCGATCAGATGGGGGGGCCGCCGCCCCAGCGCCCGCCCCGACGTCGCGGGGGACGCCGCCGCCGCCCGCTGCTTGAGGAGCCGCCACCCCAAGCCGAGACCCCGGCCGAGCCCGAGGCAACGAGGGTCAACTCTGGAGCGACCGTGCGTGAGGTCGCCGAGTCACTCGGGCTGGCCCCTGCCGAAGTGATCAAGAAGCTGATGACGATGGGCGAAATGGCGACCCTGACGCAGACCCTTACCGATGATTCGGTGAGGGCGATCGCCGATGAGTATGACCGCAAGATCGAGATCGTCACCGCCGCTGATGAGGAGCCCGAGGCGCCGACGTTTGCCGATGCCGAGGAGGATCTGATCGATCGGCCACCGGTTGTGACGATCATGGGGCACGTCGATCACGGCAAGACCTCGCTGCTTGACGCGATCAGGGAGACCGAGGTCGCGGCCGGGGAGGCTGGCGGCATCACCCAGCACATCGGTGCCTACCAAGTCCATCACGGCGAGAAGTCGATCACCTTCCTCGACACACCGGGTCACGCCGCGTTCACCGCGATGCGCGCCCGCGGAGCCAAGGTCACCGACGTCGCCGTCGTCGTCGTCGCCGCCGATGACGGCGTGATGCCGCAGACAAAAGAGGCAATCGACCATGCCCGCGCCGCCGACGTACCAATGCTGATCGCGGTCAACAAGATCGATAAGGAGGGTGCGGCTCCCGAGCGGATTCGAAACGAGCTGGCGGCCGACGGGCTGACTCCGGAGGAGTGGGGGGGAGAGACGGTCTACTGCGACGTCTCCGCTAAGACCCACGAGGGCCTTGACAGCCTGCTCGACATGATCCTCTTGGTTTCTGAGCTGGAGGAGCTGGGGGCCAATCCCGAGGCGCCGGGCTCGGGCACCGTGATCGAGTCCCAGCTCGACCCCGGCCGCGGTCCGGTGGTCACGGTTCTGATCCAGCGCGGCACTCTCAGGGTCGGCGACTCGCTGGTTGCCGGACCGCATTGGGGTCGGGTCCGGGCGATGCAGGACTTCACCGGCGAGCGGGTCGATAGCGCCGGGCCGGGAATGCCGGTGGAGGTGCTTGGCTTCGATGGGGTCTGTGAGGCGGGAGAGTTTGTCCAGGTGGTCGAGAACGATCGCCGTGCCCGACAGCTCGCCGGGGAGCGAGCAAACCGCCTAAAGACCGAGGCGCTGGCGCGCCGCCAGGCCCGAAAGGTCAGCCTCGAGGAGGTCTTCGCTCGCGCCCAGGAGGGGGAGATCAAGGAGCTGAACATCGTCTTGAAGGCGGATGTCGCGGGCTCGCTGGAGGCGCTCCAAGATGAGATTGCCAAAGTGCCGCAGGAGCAGGTCGGGATCAACATCATCCACTCCCAAACCGGCGGCATCAACGAGTCCGATGTGATGCTTGCCTCCGCCTCAAACGCGATCATCATCGGCTTCAATGTGCGTCCCCTTGCCGACGCCCGCCGCGCCGCCGAGCGCGAGGGAGTCGACGTTCGCACCTACTCGGTCATCTACCAGATCACCGAAGATCTCAGAAACGCAATGGAGGGGATGCTCGAGGCGGTCGAGGTTGAAGAAGCGGTTGGCGAGGCGGAAATCAAACAGACCTTCAAGGCCTCCAAAGTCGGTCGCATCGCCGGCTGTCTGGTCACCGACGGCAAGGCTACGCGCGAGGCCAGTGTTCGCCTGGTGCGCGATGGAACGGTTGTTTGGACCGGCAAGCTCGGATCCCTTCGTCGCTTCAAAGACAATGTCCAAGAGGTCGAGGATGGCCAGGAGTGCGGCGTTGTGCTCGAAGGCTTCGCCGATGTCAAGGAGGGCGACATGCTCGAGTTCTTCCAGACCAAACAGGTCGAGCAGACCCTGGAGTAGGATGGCCACCGCTCGCATGCGGCGCATCAATGAGGTGCTTCGCGAGGTGGTCGGCGTGGCGATCGGCAACGAGTTGAGCGATCCCCGCATCGGCTTTGTCACCGTGACATCGGTTGAGACCAGCCCCGATCTTCGCACCGCCAAGGTGTTTGTCAGTGTGCTCGGCACTGAGCAGGAGCGGGAGGAGACGTTGAGCGGGCTGAGCTCCTCCCGAGGTGTGATCCAATCCAAGATTGCGGCACAGACACGAATGAAGCGAACCCCGACAATCTCATTTCACTACGACAAGACGATCGAGCAGGGCGTCCGCATCTCTCAGCTCCTGGAGGAGGAGCGATGAACGAGCCGGTCGGTCTGGCGGCCACCGACGTCGAGCGCGTTGCGGGCGAGCTGCGCTCGCGCGATCGCTTCCTGCTCACCGCGCACGAGGGGCCCGATGGGGACGCGCTCGGGTCGCTGCTGGGCATGCATTACCTGCTCGGCGCGCTGGGCAAGGATTCTGTGATGTTCATGGCGGCAAAGGAGTTCCCGCTGCCGATCGAGTACCGCTTCTTGCCTTTGGAGGAGGTTTTCCACGAGCCCCCGGCAGATATTGCCGATCGGACGATCGTCTTTTTGGACTGCGGCAACATCGACCGCATGCCGCTCGACTTCCTCACGGAGGGCGCAAATCAGGTGATCAATATCGATCACCACCACGACAACACTCGCTTCGGTGATTTCAATCTGGTCGATACCGCTGCCTCCTGCACCGCGGAGATCGTCTACGAGCTGGCAATCCTGCTTGGGGTGCCAATAACCAAGGAGATCGCCGCGGCGCTCTACGTCGGGCTGGTCACCGATACCGGCAAGTTCATGTACGAGAACACCAACGCGCGGACCCACCTCATTGCCGCCGATCTGATCGAGGCAGGGGTCGAGGTCGACGACACCTACCGTCGACTTTATGAGCACGTCCCGATCGAGAAGCTGCGCCTCGTGGCGCGGGCGTTGAACGGAATCCAGCGCCACTGTGGGGGGCGGCTGGTGCTCACCTACATCACAGCCGATGACTATGCGGCCAGCGGGGCAGGAGAGGAGATGACCGAGGGGATCATCGACCACCTGCGCTCGGTCGAGGGCGGCAAGGTCGCGGCCTTGATCCGCGACCAGGGTAGCCGCGGGCGAGCCGCCCGCAAGGTCAGCCTGCGCTCCAGCGAGGGCGACGTCGACGTCTCAGCGATCGCCCGCGAGCACGGCGGTGGCGGGCACAAGCGGGCAGCAGGTTTTTCAACCGACCTCGGGCTCGAGGGGTTGGTCTCCTTCCTTTGCGGCGAGGTCAGTGCCCAGCTCGGCTCCTGAGGATGGACGCTGATCGGGCTCCGGCGGCAGTCTTGCTCTGCGATAAGCCGGCCGGAATAACCTCACACGACGTGGTAGTGCGGGTACGGCGCGAACGCCGATGCAAGGTGGGGCACGCGGGGACGCTTGACCCCTTTGCCACCGGCTTGCTCCTCGTCTTGATTGGCCGGGCCACGCGGCTGCAGCGCTTTCTGATCGAGCTTCCGAAGACCTACCTGGCAACGGCGCGGCTGGGCTGGCGCTCCAGCACCGGCGATCCTGACGGAGTGCTGGTGCAGACGGGTTCTCGCCCGCCCTCCTTGCGGTTGCCCACCGGAGCGCTCCGCCAGCGGGTGCCGATGACCTCCGCCGTGCGGGTTGGCGGCGAGCGCCTCTACCGCAAGGCCCACCGCGGCGAAACGGTGCCCACGCCCGAGCGAGAGGTGCAGATCTATCGAGCCGAGCTGCTTGAGGCCAGCGAGGATCTGGCGACCTATGAAATCGAATGCTCGGCTGGCACCTACATCCGCACCCTGATCGAGACGCTCCCCGACGCCTACTGCTCGGCACTGCGGCGGACCCGGATCGGCCCCTTCGAGCTCGCTTTCGATGGTGAGGAGTTTGACCTCGATCAGGTCGCAAGTCTGATCCCCGGGGCGGTGTTGCGATGAGACTTGAGGTCACCCGCCTGCCCGAGGCCCAGCCGCGGCCCCGTCACGTTGCGATTGGCACCTTCGACGGGGTCCATCGCGGTCATCGAGCGGTGATCGAGGGCGCCGATACCGTCCTCACCTTCGATCCGCACCCACTCGAAATTCTGCACCCAGCGGCGCTGCCGAAGCTGATCATGCCCTTCGGGGTAAAGCGCGACGTGATCGAGGGGTTGGGGGTCCGCGAGCTGGTTGTCATCCCCTTTGACGAGGCCTTTGCAACGCTCTCGGCAGAGGATTTCATCGAGGCCATTCTGCTCGGCAAGCTCGGCGCCGAGCTGGTCTCCGTCGGTGAGAACTTCCGCTTCGGAGCCAGGGCTCGGGGGGATTCTCAGATGCTCGCGGCGCGACCTGAGTTTGAGACCAGGGTCGTTGCGTTGGTTGAGGTCGATGGCGAGACCGTCTCCTCTACCCGGATTCGAGCCCTGATTGCGGCGGGGGCGGTGGCGGCTGCAAGACGCTGCCTCGGGGCCCCGTTCATGATCGAGGGCACGGTCGTCAGCGGCGATCAGCGCGGCCGCGAGTTGGGTTTTCCTACCGCCAACATAGTTCCCGATGACCGGCTCGCGATTCCCGGGCACGGGGTCTACGCGGCATTCGCCGACGGCGTCCCGGCGGCGGTCAACGTCGGCGTCAGGCCGACCTTTGAGAGCGGGCGCGGGGTCCTGATCGAGACCTACCTGATCGACCGCGATGAGGATCTCTATGGCAAGACCCTGCGAGTCGCCTTCGTGGATCGACTCCGGGGAGAGAAGCGCTTCCCCGGGGTCGAGGAGTTGATCGCCCAAATGAGGGCCGACGTTGAGGATGCGAAGCGGGTCTGTGCTAGCTTCACCGGCCCCCAATGAGCCTGACCAAAGAACAGAAGACGGAGCTGATCGGCAAGTATGGGCGCTCGCAGGGCGACACCGGCTCTGCCGAGGTCCAGGTCGCGCTTTTGACCGAGCGGATCAACGAGCTGACCGGGCACCTGCGTGAGCACAGCAAAGACCATCACTCGCGTCGAGGCCTGCTGATGCTGGTCGGCAAGCGTCGTCGCATGCTGCGCTACCTCGAACGCAGCGACCTGGAGCGCTACCGAACCCTGGTCGCTGAGCTCGGTCTTCGTCGCTAGGCGCCCTCGGGCCCGCGGTCTGTAGTCTCCTTGCAGACAGAGAACGAGAGTTCTGAAAGCAATTGGTCGCCAACCGGGCGGCCGGAGGTACAACATAGATGAGCATGTTTGACATTAGCCGCGTCTCGGTGGATGTCGGCGAGAGCCAGATTTCCTTTGAGACCGGAAAGCTTGCCAAGCAGGCGAGCGGCTCGGTAGTCGTCAGCGCCGGCGACACAATGGTCCTCTGTACGGCAACGATGGGGAACCTGCGCGACGTGGACTTCTTGCCGCTGACCGTTGACGTCGAGGAGCGGATGTATGCGGCCGGCAAAATTCCCGGCTCGTTCTTTCGCCGCGAGGGGCGCTCGGGTGAGAAGGCGACGCTGACCGCCCGCATGATCGACCGACCGATCCGGCCGCTGTTTCCCAAGGGCTGGCACTACGAGACCCAGCTTGTGGCGATCCCGATGTCGGTGGACCACGTCAATCCCTACGACATCCTCGCCATGAACGGCGCCTCCGCGGCGCTGGCAATTTCCCCGGTTCCGGTTGCCGCTCACGTCGGCGCCGTGCGAATCGGAAAGCTTGACGGCGACTTTGTCGTTAACCCCCCCGAGGAGAGCCTTGATGAGCTCGACCTGGATCTGATCGTCGCCGGTACCGACGAGGCGATCCTGATGGTCGAGGCAGGTGCCAGTGGCGTGACCGAGCAGGAGATCCTCGACGCCCTCGACATCGCGCACTCCGAGATCAAGAAGCTGTGCGCGGCGATGCAGGAGCTCCAAGATAAGGCCGGCAAGGAGAAGATCGAGATCGAGGCTCCGGCGCTGGATGCCGACCTTTTGGAGAAGATCCGTGCCTCCTACGGGGCAAAGATCGACCAGGCCACTTCAATCCAGGCGAAGCTGGAGCGACAAGACGCGGTCAAGGCGGTGGAGTCCGAAGTGCTCGCCGAGCACGCCCCCACGGCCGAGTCCGATCAGGGTGAGGGAGAGCGCCGCTCCGAGGTCGAGGCGATCTTCGCAAAGCTCGAGAAGGAGATTGTCCGCCGTCGTATCGCGGTTGATAAGAAACGGCCCGACGGACGCGCCCAGGATGAGATCCGCCCGATCGAGTGTGAGATCGACATCGCCCCCCGGGTTCACGGCTCCGCCCTCTTTACCCGCGGTGAGACCCAGATTCTCTCCAACGTGGCGCTTGGCACGACTCGCATGGATATGCGACTGGACACGCTCGGCCTGCAGACGACCAAGCGGTTCTGGCATCACTACAACTTCCCGCCGTTCTCAGTCGGCGAGGCCGGATTTATGCGGGGGCCCAAGCGGCGCGACATCGGCCACGGGGCCCTGGCCGAGCGGGCCCTGGCGGCGAC
Organism: uncultured Solirubrobacterales bacterium; assembly: GCA_963700105.1. Taxonomy (GTDB): domain Bacteria; phylum Actinomycetota; class Thermoleophilia; order Solirubrobacterales; family 70-9; genus CAVUWL01. Next base: position 91,124 of record CAVOWL010000004.1, read on the forward strand.
GATCCCGAGCGAAGAGTCATTTCCCTACGTGATCCGAGCGGTCTCAGAGACGCTGGAGTCAAACGGCTCCTCCTCGATGGGATCGGTCTGTGCCTCATCGATGGCACTGCAGGCGGCCGGGGTTCCGGTCAGTGCGCCGGTTGCCGGGGTCGCGATGGGCCTGATCAAAGAGGGTGAGGACTACATCGTCCTCACCGATATCGCCGGGGTCGAGGACCACCTCGGGGATATGGACTTCAAGGTCGCCGGTACCGCCGATGGGATTACCGCCCTGCAGATGGACATAAAGATCACCGGCGTCACCTTCGAGATCCTCACCGATGCACTCCAGCAGGCGCAGAAGGGCCGCCTCTTCATCCTCGGCAAGATGGCCGAGGCGATCGACGGGCCGCGGGAGAAGCTCTCCCAGCACGCACCGCGGATCGAGGCGATCAAGATCGATCCCGAGAAGATCGGTGCGGTGATCGGCAAAGGCGGCGAAACGATTCGCGGGCTCTGCGAGGAGTTCGAAGCCGAGATCGACGTCGAGGACGACGGGACGATTCGTATTTATGCGCCGACCGGGGAACTCGTCGAAGCATGCGTCGCTCGGATCGAGTCGATGACCAAGGAGGCCGAGGTGGGCGATCGCTACAACGCGGCCAAGGTCGTAAAGACGACTACCTTTGGCGCCTTCGTCGAGCTCGTGAAGGGCACCGACGGTCTCCTGCATATCTCAAACGTGAAGCCAGGGGAGCGGGTTGACTCCGTCGATGATGTGCTCAAGGCCGGTGAGCAGATTGACGTTACGGTTGTCGAGGTCGACAAGGAGCGCGGTCGGATTGGCCTGCGCCTCTCCACCGACCCCTCGGTTGCGGGCAAATCTGCGGCCGAGCTAGCCGCGATTGGCTCCGGCGACGGGGGTTCGCGACGAAATGGCGGCGATCGTGAGGGACGTCGGGGCGGCCGGGACGGCCGTCCTCGCGAGCGCGAGCGGCGCAGCTAAGCATTGCGTCCGCCCACCCAGATAGCCGGACGGTCCGTGCGTTCCTGCCGAGCGAGCGAAACGTGACCGAGATCGCCCGCTGCTCATCGCTTGATTGCGGCGTGCGGGTCGTCACCGAGCAGGTGCCCTCGGTGCGCTCGGTGGCGCTCGGACTCTGGGTTCGGACCGGCTCGCGCAACGAGACCCCCGCCCAGGCCGGCGTCTCCCACTTCCTTGAGCACATGCTCTTTAAGGGGACGAAGCGCTTTTCGGCAATCGAGATCTCCGAGCGCTTTGATGGGCTCGGGGCATCGGTCAACGCGGCGACCGGCAAGGAGACGACCCATCTACACGCTCGCTTCCTCGACGAGCACACCGAGGAGGTCTTCGACCTGCTCGCCGAGATGCTGATGGCGCCGACCTATCCCGAGGTCGACTCCGAGCGCGACGTGGTCCTCGAGGAGATCGCGATGTATGAGGACGAACCGCAGGACCGAGTCCATGATTTCCTCGCCGAAGCGGTCTTTGGCGAGCACCCACTTGGGCGCCGCGTGCTGGGCGAGGCAGAGGTGATCGCCTCGATCCCGGTGCCCGAGATCGAGGCCTACCATCGGTCTCGCTACACCGGTGCAGAGATCGTGATCGGGGCCGCCGGACACCTGGACCACGAGCGGATTGCCGAGCTGGCCCAACGCCTCGTTGAGGCGCCCAGCGGCGAGCTCAGCGCCCCGGCGGCGGTCGCGGTGAAGAACGCAGCCCGGCTTCACTTCCATGAGAAGGACACCGAGCAGTACCACATCTGCTTCGGCGCTCCGGGCCTAAATCGCGACGATGAGCGGCGCTTTGCGCTCGCGGTGCTTGACTCGATCTTCGGCGGCTCGACCTCCTCGCGCCTCTTTCGAGAGGTGCGAGAGAAGCGCGGCCTCGCCTACTCGGTCGGCTCCTACAACGAGCAATACACCGACTCTGGCCTGGTCGCGACCTACGTCGGAACACGCGAGGACAACGTTGAGGAGGCCTGCGCGATCATCGGCGGCGAGCTCTCGCGGCTCCGTGCGGAGCCGGTCAGCGAAACCGAGCTAGCCCGTGCAAAGGAGAATGTCAAGGGTCGGCTGGTCCTCTCCTCGGAGTCCACCGCGGCGCGGATGACGCGCATCTCACGCGCCACCCTGTTCGGACTGCCGATCGAGAGCCTCGATCAGATGCTCGCCAAGGTGGATGCGGTTACGGTCGCAGATCTGACCGAGCTCGCCGGCGAGCTCTACGGGGCCGAGCGCCTCTCAGCCGCCTGCGTCGGTCGTGCCGAGAGCAGCTTTCGAAAGGCACTGGCTCCGGTCAGCGAGTCGCTGGTAGCTGCGTGATCCGGGTCGCCGTCAGCGGCGCGGCCGGAAAGATGGGTCAGGCCGTCTGTGAGGCGGTGGGCGCAGCCGCCGATACCTCGCTGGCGGGGGAGGCTGATCCAGCCCTTGGGGTGGAGCTCGCCGAGCTGCTCGGCGAGGCCGACGTCGTGGTCGATTTCACGCGGCCCGAGGTGGCCCTTGAAAACCTCGCGCTCTGCATGGGGGCGGGTGTTCACACCGTGTTGGGCACCACCGGTTTTGAGATTGGAGCGGCACGGGAGATCGTCGAGTCCGCCCCCGGGGAGGCAAATTGCTTCCTCGCCCCAAACTTTGCTATCGGCGCGGTCTTATTGATGGAGGCCTCGCGCCAGATCGCCGCCCAGATGCCCGAGTGCGAGATCATCGAGCTGCACCACGACGGCAAGCTCGATAGCCCGTCGGGCACCGCAATTCGCACCGCCGAGCTGATCCGCCGCGCCGGTGGCTCGGTTCACGAGCCGATCCATTCGGTCCGACTGCCTGGTTTGGTCGCCCACCAGGAGGTCATCTTCGGCAGCGAGGGCCAGACCCTCACCCTGCGCCACGACTCGATCGACCGTCGCTCCTTCATGCCCGGCGTGCTGCTGGCCGTGCGCAAGGTCGCCACGCTCGGCGAGCGCTTCACGGTTGGCCTGGAGAGCCTGTTTTAGAAGGATGGAGCGGATACCCTGACCTCGGTGGCGGCAATCCAAGGCGTGATCACGGCGATGGTGACCCCCTTCGATCAGGGGGGCGCGGTCGATCAGGCCGCGGCGAGGAAGCTTGCGGTGGCGCTGGTTGAGCACGGTTCCCACGGTGTCGTCGTTGCGGGTTCCACCGGTGAGGCCGCAACGCTCACCGATGCAGAGCAGATCTCCCTGCTCGCTGCGATCGTCGCGGAGATCGGCTCCGCGGCGACGGTGATCTGTGGCACCGGGACCAACGACACGCGCCATTCCTGCGAGTTGACAAAGGCCGCGGCGCAGGCCGGAGCCGATGGCGCCCTGGTCGTCGCGCCTTATTACAACAAGCCCAATAAGGCCGGTCTGCGGGCTCACTTCGAGGCGGTCGCCGAGGCGGCGCCGGAGCTGCCGCTGGTCCTCTACAACATTCCCTCACGGGTGGTAATCAACATGGAGCCCGACTTCCTCAGCGAGCTCTCCTCGATCGAGAACGTGGTCGCGGTCAAGCAGGCAAACGATGACCAGCTCGGTCCGATCGAGGGCCTTGCCGTTTTCGCCGGCAACGATGATGCCTTCCTCAAGACCTTGGAATTTGGCGGTGCCGGGGGCATCTTGGTCGCCTCCCACATCGTCGGGACAAGGATGCGCGAGATGTGGGATTCAGCACAGGGCGGCGATCTGGAGCGCGCCAGGCAGATCGATTCTGAGCTGCAATCGCTGTTTGGGGCGCTCGCCGTGACCACCAACCCAATCCCGATCAAGGCGGCGCTGGAGATGTGCGGGCTGATCCCCTCGGGGCGGCTTCGCCTGCCCTTGGTTTCAGTCGATGCGGCGCAGCGGGCGGCGGTCAAGAGCGCCCTTGATGGCGCCGGGATTGCGGCCTCCAATTAGTCCTTTGAGGAGAGGTTGAGGTGATCGAATAGTGGCTGAGAAGACGCTTCGGGTGCTACCGCTCGGTGGGCTGGGAGAGATTGGCAAGAACATGACCGTGGTCGAATACGCGGGACGGATCATCGTCGTCGACACGGGCTTGATGTTTCCCACCTCAGAGATGCCCGGGATCGATCTGGTCTTGCCCGACTTCTCCTACCTGCGTGATCGCGCCGCCGATATCGAGGCGATCGTCCTTACCCACGGCCACGAGGACCATGTCGGCGCGCTCCCCTACGTGCTGCGTGAGATCGGCGAGCCGCCGGTGATCTATGGCGGCCTGCTGACGATCGCGATGGTGCGTTCCAAGCTCGATGAGCACAAGCTCTCAAATGCCCCCCTCAAGGAGCTGGCGGCGGGGGAGAGGGTGCAGCTGGGCCCCTTCGGCCTCGAGCTGATCCACCTCTCGCACTCGATTCCGGACATGCGCGCGGTTCTGATCGGCACCGAGCTGGGCTCGGTGCTTCTGACCGGGGATTACAAGTTTGACCAGACACCGGTTGACGGGCAGCCAGCCGACATCTCCCGACTTGCCGAGGTCGGTCGCGAGGGACTGCTGCTGCTATGTGGCGATTCGACCAACGCCGATCGCCCCGGCATTGCACCCTCGGAGTCAAGCGTCGGGCCGGCCCTGCTGGAGACCTTTCGCTCCTGCGAGGGCCGAATAGTCGTCACCTCCTTTGCCTCGAACATTCACCGCGTGCAGCAGGTGATCGACGCGGCGATCAAGCTCGACCGCAGGGTGGCCCTGGTCGGTCGCTCGATGCGAAAGAACTTCAAGATCGCCTCCAACCTGGGGATGGCCGAGGCGCCGAGCGGATTGTTCATTCAGCCGCGCGAGATCTCCAACTTCCCCGACGAGAAGGTGGTGGTGATCTCGACCGGGAGCCAGGGCGAGCCGCTCTCGGCGCTGCGACGGATGGCAAACAACGACCATCGCGATGTCGAGCTTCATTCCGGTGACACGGTGGTGTTTTCAGCCACACCGGTGCCGGGCAATGAGCGGGCGGTCAACGAGACGATCGACAGGATCTATGAGATCGGTGCGAGGGTTGTGACCGCCAAAGATGCCCCGATCCACGCCTCTGGCCATGGTGGCCAGGAGGAGCTGAAGCTGATGATCAACCTGACAAAGCCCCGCTACGTGCTCCCCGTTCATGGCGACCACAAGAGGTTGCGCCTGCATGCCGAGTTGGCCCACTCCCTCGGAATCGATCCCGAGCGGGTCTTTCAGGGCAGTAACGGCGTTGCGCTTGAATTCGATCAGGCCGGGGCACGCCTCGGAGAGGACGTCCACGCCGGCACGATCTTCGTCGATGGGGTCGACATCGGCGACCCCGACGACGTTGCCCTGCGCGATCGACGCGAAATCTCAGCCGATGGCATATTCATCGTCGTCGCGACGATCTCCTCCGATGACGGCAGCGTCGTCGCCGATCCGGAGGTCATCTTTCGAGGCGTCGCCTTCCTCGAGGAGGCCGACGCCCTGATCGAAGAGCTGCGCGACGTGATCGAAGACTGCCTCGAGGACGCGGCCCGAGCCGGCACCCGGGAGCTGCCGCTGATCCAAGAAGACCTCCACGATGCGGTTGGAAAGTTCGCCTATGAAAAGCTGAAGCGCCGTCCGATGGTGCTGCCGGTCGTGGTCGAGGTCTGAAGAAAAAGCCGCCGGGCCCAAAGGGAGGGGGAGGGCCCGGCGGCAAGTCGAGCCCGCCGGGGTGGTGTTGGGGAGATCCCCGGCGGGCCCGTGTGTCTCGTCCGCTGCTGAAATTACGGAGATGGTTTAAAGCGCCTCTAAAGGGCTGCCAATCGCGGCATCAGACTTCGCGAGCGGCAGCTTAACCCGGAACATCGCGCCGCCAAGATCGGATTCGGTCGCCTCCACAACACCACCGTGCGAGGTTGCTACGGATCTGACGATCGCCAGGCCGAGGCCGGTTCCCGGTCCGCCGGCAAGATCGGCGGGGCCGGCGCCGCGCACGAAGCGGTCAAAGATCTGATCACGCAGCTCAGGCGCGATCCCGGGGCCGTCGTCGCAGACCTCCAAGACGACGTCCGCGCCCTCCGCGCGCAGGCGCAGCTCGATGCGTGAGCGGGGCGGCGTGTGATGGGCGGCGTTGTCGAGCAGGTTGACGACCATCCGGTGCAGCTCATCGGGGTTGCCCTCGAGCATGATTGGGTGAGGGTTGTCGACGCTGAGTTCGCGCTCGCCCATCATCGGGGCGACCTCGACGGCGGCGTTGCCGGCGATTTCTGCGAAGTCACAGCGTCGTCGTTCACCAATTCGCCCCGCATCGGCGCGGGCGAGCAGCAAGAGATCGCCCACAAGTCGGCTCATCCGGCGCGAGGAGCGAAGCGCCGAGTCGATCATCTCGCGGTCTTCTCCCTGACCGGAGGCCCGAAGCGATGCCTGCAGCAGCTCGAGGTTGGCGAGCACGCTGGTCAGCGGCGTGCGCAGCTCGTGGGAGGCATCGGCGACGAACTCCCGCTGCTTTTTCATCGCCCCCTCGCGCTCGGCGCGGGCCGCGTCAAGCGAGCGCAGCATCTGCTCAAGGGTGCGGGCCAGCTCGCCGATCTCATCATCGGCCCGCGGCTGGGGCATCGTGCGAGAGGGATCACGGGTGTCGGCGATATCGCGGGCGGTGGCGGTCAGCGAGGCGATCGGTCGCATCGCGCGGCTTGCGATCGCAAGCCCCGAGAGGCTGGCGAGCAGGGTGCCACCGAGGACGCCGGCCGCGATCAGCAACCAGAGTCGACTGACCGTCGAATCGACTTCCTCCTCGCTGCGTGCGTACTGGACATAGCCGACCACGGTTCCGCTCGGGTCAAGGACGGCCGCGGCGGCGACCCGCAGTTGCCCCACTTCGGTGATTCCCGAGCCGACCGCCCCCAGGTCCACCGTGTGGGGGGGCGGGGGCCATGATTCAAGGACCTGGCCGTCGCGGCTGAGCACTCGAGCGGTCGCGTCGTTTGAGAGTGAGTAGTCGCGCAGGCGGGGACTCTCAACGAGCGGCAGCCCGATCGGGCTGGCGATGATTTTCGTGTTGGAAGCAAGGGTCGAGGCACCGCCGCGCAGCTCGCGGTCAAAGTCGCTGCGCACCCGTTCGGCGGCCAGGTTGCCGATCACGGCGGCAAAGACGATCAGGATACCCAGCGTGAGGCCGGCCGAGGCGGCGGCAAGGCGCCAGCGCACCGGCCAGCTTCCGGGCCGCCAGCTGCGGCGCTTGCCCGCGCCGCGGATGGGGCCCCTTGGCATGCCTACTCCTTGAGCACGTAGCCGGCGCCGCGTTTGGTGTGAAGCAGCCGTGGCTCCCCTCCCGCCTCAAGCTTTCGCCTCAGATTGGAGATAAAGACGTCGATCGTGTTCGTCGCTGCCATCGGGTCATAGCCCCATACCTCATCGAGCAGTCGCTCCCGTGAGATCACCAGCTTCTGGTTTCGCATCAGGTACTCGAGCAGCTCGAACTCGCGATTGGTCAACTCGATCTCTCGGCTGCCGCGGCTCACCTCGCGGGTGTCTGGATTGAGCTGCAGGTCGGCGACGGCGATCGAGGCGGCCCCGCGCGGTGGCCTGCGCCGCAGCAGGGCGCGGATCCGAGCCAGGAGCTCCTGGCGCTCAAAGGGCTTAACCAGGTAGTCATCGGCACCGCTGTCAAGTCCCGCCACCCGATCCTCGGTCTCGGCCCGAGCCGTCAGCATCAGGATCGGCACGTCCCCGTCGGCGCGGAGCTGCTTGCAGACCTCGACCCCATCGAGTCGGGGCAGGCCGAGGTCGAGCACGACGAGGTCGGGAATGAAGCCGGCGGCGACGTCAAGGGCCTCGACGCCGTCGGCGGAGGTCCGCACCTCATAGCCCTCGTTGCGCAGCGAGCGCCGCAGGACGTCGGCGATATCAGTGTCATCCTCGACGACTAGAACCCGCCCGCTGGCGGGCTCGATATTGGTCAGCATGTATCGATGTTAGCCCGCCGTCGTAGCGGTCCAGTTGGGTTTTAGCGCGAATTTAGAGCCGTCAGGGCCAGGCCGAGCCGTCTCCGGCTTCATTTGGGCATCGACTCAGGACCGAGTCGGGAAAGCACCGCCGCCCGCAGTGAGCGCCGCCGGGAGAGCCGCCTGGCGCAGGGGAGCGGGGCCAGGCGTCGAAGCGTGTGCGCATGTTCGTGCGACAAAAGCGCGCCAGACCACCGCGGCGCTCTAAGGCGAAGCCGGCGTCGCGACTTCGGCGCCCGCGACTTCCCGGCGGCCTGCAACAACGACACCTCGACCTGATCGGGTTGTTGATGATCGCCTTTGGCGTCTACCTGGTGTTCATCCTCTTTTTTGGCTGGAATGGGGGCAAGGTTGGCTACGGTGCCAAAACCGCACTCGATTATCTGGTCGGCGGGGTTGGGGCACGGATCTTCACCGTCTTGATCCTGGCGATCGGCGCGGTGTTGGTCAGTGGTTCCTCGATCTCCTCGGTCTCGCGGGGATTTGGCCGGGGTCTGCGGCGCCTATTCCTCGGCGGAAGGGACATGGCGCAAACGGTGATCAAGACTCGGAAGGGAGGGCCGCAGGGCAAGGGGTCGGCGTTTGAGACCGTCGCCGGACCGACCGATGTGATGAGCACCTACCCCGAGGCCGATGAGTTTGAGCCGACCGTGGCGCTGGTTGAGAGCTCCGAGGGCGGGGAGGAGGAGACCCAGGACTTCAATCAGGAGCTTGACGATCTCGAGTCCTCAGCCACCGTTGAGACTCGGGAGATAGCCGCTTCGGATGAGCAGCCGCAGCCGCTGACGCCGATGGGTCAGCCCCGGGGAGTGACGATGTCAGAGGAAATCGATTACCGCCCGCCGCCACGCAAAGTGCTTGAGAAGGGCAAGGGCGACAAGGGACCCGACCCGCGCGACCATGAAGTGATTGGCCGCAAGCTGGTCGAGACCCTCGGACACTTTGGGGTTGAGGCGAGGATCGTCGGGGTCGTCAGCGGCCCGCACGTGTCGCGTTTTGAGCTCCGTCTGGCGCCCGGTATCAAGGTGAAGAAGGTCACCGAGCTCGCCAACGACCTCGCCTATTCGCTGGCCTCGACCGATATCCGCATCCTCGCCCCGATCCCCGGCAAGCAGGCAGTTGGGGTCGAGGTTCCCAACACGCGACGGCGGATCGTGCGGCTTGGCGACATCTATGCAGGTCGACCGGAGAAGACCTCGCCGCTTGTCGCCTGGCTCGGCAAAGGGATCGACGGCAACGCGGTCTGGACCGATCTGGCGAAGATGCCGCACGTGTTGGTCGCCGGAACCACCGGTTCGGGCAAGTCGGGATGCGTCAACGCAATTCTCTCCTCAATCCTGATGCAAGCCTCACCCAATGAGGTTCGCCTCGTCCTCGTAGATCCCAAGCAGGTCGAGCTAAACCACTACGAGCACATTCCCCACCTGCTGACGCCGGTCGTTACCTCACCGCGGCTCGCCGCCAACGTGCTGGCCAATCTGATCGGTGAGATGGAGAGTCGCTACGCGATCATGGGCCAGGCGCGCTGTCGCAATCTGGGCGAGCTCAATCGAGCCCGTCTCAAGACCGGTGAGGCCCCCTTGCCCCACATCCTCTGCGTGATCGATGAGCTCGCCGATCTGATGATGGTCGCGCCAGCCGAGGTGGAGGACTCGATCATCCGCCTCGCCCAGAAGTCGCGCGCCACCGGCATCCACCTCGTGCTGGCCACCCAGCGGCCCTCCACCGACATCATCACGGGCACGATCAAGGTCAACATTCCGGCCCGAATCGCCTTCGCGGTCTCTTCTCAGACCGATTCACGGGTGATCCTTGATCAGGGTGGGGCGGAGGCGCTGCTCGGTCAGGGCGACATGCTATTTCGCGGGGCCGGAACCTCCAAGCTGCAGCGGGTCCAGGGAGCCTTCATCACAGAGGATGAGATTGCCCGGATCACCAACCACTGGGCCAAGCAGGGCGAGCCGGAATTTGAGGCCGAGCTTTTGGAGACGCGCGAGGAGCTCAGCGAGGAGGGTGCGGAGGGCGATTTTGATCCCGATTGCGACGACCTCCTCGACGATGCGATCCGCCTGGTAGTGCAGACCGACACCGCTTCGGTGTCGATGATCCAGCGCCGCCTGCGGGTCGGCTACACCCGCGCCGGGAGGCTGATCGACATGCTGGAGCGACGCGGAGTGATCTCCGGTTATGAGGGCTCAAAGCCACGCCAGGTACTGATCACCGAGGCCGATCTCAACCGCGTCCTTGAGCCCCAGCAGCCGTTGCCACGCGCAGCGGGGGCCGCTGCCCGAGCTGTCGGTATCGAGTCCGACGGCGACGCCTAGGCCCTGGCTCGCTGCCCGCGGTGGCAAACGGCCACAATAGGAACGTGCAAAACAGCGTTGGACCAACCCTTCGCGAGGCGCGGAACCGCCGCAAAATTGGCCTTTCCGAGGTCGAGGCAGCGACCAAGATTCGGCTCCGCTACCTGCGCGCGATGGAGAACGAGGAGTGGGATCTACTGCCAGGGGGTTCCTACACCCGGAGCTTCATCCGCACCTATGCCTCTTTTCTCGGACTCGACGGAGAGCGCCTGGCCGATGAGTACCGACGTGGTAGCGAGCCGGCTCCGGGCGAGCCGGCTCCCGTCTCCCCGCGCCGCCCGCGGCGCCGCCCCAGGTTCTCCAGTCGAGCCCTCACCGCGATCGTCACGCTGTGCATGCTGGCGATCTTGATCGCGGTCGGGCTCTCAAGCGGCGGTGGCGGTGGCGGCGCCAATCAGCAGCGACACCGCGCCCGACCCAGCGTCCGTCCGCCCGCCTTAAAGCCGGCATCTCAGCGCCAGCGCGGAGTCACCTTGCGCCTCGTGGCAACGGCAGAAGTCTGGGTCTGCCTACTCGACGGCTCCGGCGCGCGACTGATCGACGGACAGATCCTCAGCGCCGGCAGCCGAGTAGGTCCGTATCACTCCGGTAGCTTCACCGTCTCCCTCGGGAACGGGGAAGTCTCGATGAAGATCAACGGACACAAGGCCAGCACCGAAGCGACGTCGGGCCCGATCGGCTACTCGATCGACCCCCGGGGACGGCTGGTGGTTTTACCCGCAAGCCAGCGTCCCACCTGCACATGAGCGATCTCCGGGCTGGAATCGTGGTGACGGGGACCGAGGTCCTCACCGGGCGGATCAGCGATCGAAACGGGCCGTGGGTATCGATGCGCCTTGCCGAGCTTGGAGTCGACGTCGCCCACATCCTGATCGTCGGTGATCGCCCCAGCGACCTCGAGGCGGCGCTCGGTTTCCTGGCTAGCGAGGGTATGGATCTGATCGTCACCTCCGGTGGGCTTGGGCCAACTGCCGATGATCTGACCGCCGAGACCGTCGCTAGGTTCGCCGGTCGCGAGCTCGTCCTTGATGAGGCGATGGAGGAGAAGATCGCGGCGATCCTGCGTGGCTTCGCGCGCAGCTTCAACTTCGATCAAGAGGCGGTGATGACCGCCAATCGCAAGCAGGCGATGGTTCCCGAGGGCGCGATCACGCTCGACCCTGTCGGTACCGCGCCGGGGCTTGTCGTGCCCGCCGGCGAGCGCCTGGTTATCGTCTTGCCGGGTCCGCCTCGCGAGCTTCAGCCGATGTGGCCGGCGGCCCTATCCGCCGATCTGGTGGGCGGGGTATTGGCGCGGGCGACGCCCCTGCTCAGCTACACCGTTCGGATGTTCGGCATCCCTGAGTCCGAGGTCGCCAAGAGCCTGCGCGAGATCGAAGCCGAGGGAGGCGACCTTTCCGGACTTGAGATCACCACCTGTTTGCGTCGGGGTGAGATCGAGATCGACGTTCGCTACCGCGAGGCGGCAACTGCGAAGGCCGAGGAGCTGAGGGCGGCGCTGGCGAGCCGGCACCGACGCCACCTCTACAGCCTCGACGGCACCACGATCGATGAGCAGGTGGCGGTGCTTTTGAAGGGCCGAAAGCTCGGCTTGGCGGAGTCCTGCAGCGGTGGCCTGCTGGCGGCAAGGATCACCGACCGCCCCGGCGCCTCCGCGTACATGATGGGCAGCGTTATCGCCTATTCAAACCGGGCGAAGATGGAGCTTTTAGGGGTGAAGGAGTCGCTGCTCGATCTCCACGGTGCGGTATCACCGCAGGTTGCCGCGGCGATGGCGGGCGGTGCCCTTGAGCGCTTTGGAGCCGACGTGGCGGTTGCGATAACCGGAATCGCCGGCCCGCAGGGGGGCAGCGATCAAAAGCCGGTCGGCTACGTTTGCCTCAACGCCTGCCTTGCCGACGGGAGGGTCCTCGCCCGTGACCCGGTCATCCCCGGCGCCCGAAGCGATATCCGCGAGCGCTCCGCCCTGCTTGGAATGCACATGCTGCGGATTCTCCTGAGCGGTGCAGAGCCGCCGCTTTAGGAGCCGAGGTGGGTCAAAAAGAGGTTCGCCCCGTCCCCGCCAGCGCCGCCCGTGCCCCCGCTTGGCGGCGGCCTGAACGTCCGAGCGGCTCTCTATCTTGGCGAGCATGGCAACAGATAAAAAAGCGAACTTAAAAGATGCCTCGGCCAAGGATGCCAAGGCCAAGGATGCTGCCCTTGAGGCCGCGGTAAGCCAGATCGAGCGAGACTTTGGACAGGGCGCACTGATGCGCCTGGGTGCCGATAGCACCGTGCAGATTGAGGCGATCCCAACCGGGGCGCTCTCCCTCGACCTGGCGCTCGGCATCGGTGGAGTTCCATGCGGGCGAATCGTCGAGATCTTCGGTCCGGAGTCCTCGGGCAAGACGACGCTGGTGAATCACATCATTGCCGAGGCGCAGGCGCGGGGGGGAATCTGTGCCTTTATCGATACCGAGCACGCGCTTGACCCGGTCTACGCGCGGGCGATCGGAGTCGATACCGACGAGCTGCTCGTCTCCCAGCCCGATTACGGTGAGCAGGCATTGCAGATCGCCGACCGGTTGATCGCATCGGGAGCAATCGACATTGTCGCGATCGACTCGGTGGCCGCGCTCACCCCGAAAGCCGAGTTGGACGGTCAGATCGGCGACCAAACGGTCGGTCTCCAGGCTCGCCTGATGTCCCAGGCGCTTCGCAAACTGGCTGGCAACCTCAGCCGCACAAATACGGTCTGCATCTTCACCAACCAGATCCGCGAAAAGATCGGCGTTCAGTTCGGCTCGCCCGAGACCCAACCAGGCGGGCGGGCGTTGAAGTTCTATGCCTCACAGCGGCTCGATATCCGTCGGATCGAGACCCTCAAGGAGGGGACCGAAGCGGTGGGGAATCGGGTGCGAGTCAAGGTCGTTAAGAACAAGGTTGCGGCGCCGTTTCGCCAGGCCGAATTCGACATCGAGTACGGAGTGGGGATCTCGCGCGAGGGCGGCTTAATCGATTTCGGCATCGAGCAGAACCTGGTGCAGAAATCGGGCTCGTTCTTTTCCTATGGCGAGACGAGGCTAGGCCAGGGGCGCAACAACGCCAAGCAATTCCTCTCCGAGAACCCTGAGATCGCCGCCGAAATCGATGCCAAGGTGCGCGCCAAACTGGGAATCGACGGCGACAGCGCTCCGGATCAAGCACCGGCGCTCGCCGAGCAGCAGGCTGCCTAGCGCCACCTCAGCGGATAGGATTCCGCTCCGCATGAGCAACGAAACGCTCTTTTTTGTGTTCGGGATCGCGCTCGCCGTTTCGGCTGTCGGGTTCAGCCTCGTCGGTCTGCGCAATGAGAGCTTTCCGGGCCGCGCCTTCCCGCTCGTAGTCCTCTGGTTCGCGATTCTGGTCGGCTGTGCGACCACCTTCGCCGTGATGCACTCAAGGGAAGAGGAGAATTCCAAGGCCGCGGTTCTGCACCAAGCCGGCAAGGAAATCGAATTAGAGGAGAGCGACGCCCCGCGCAGCTCTTCCTCGACCACCAAGTAGCGCCGCCGCGGCGCTAACCTCGGGCTGATGAGTAAAGGCAGGCGCTATCACCTGACCACATTCGGCTGCCAGATGAATGTCCATGACTCCGAGCGGATGCGGGGAATGCTCGAGTCGCTGGGCTACAGGGAGGCGCCCAGCCGCGACGGCGCTGAGCTGATTCTCTTCAACACCTGCTCGATCCGCGAGTCTGCCGATAGCCGCTTCATCGCTCACCTCGGCGAGGCCAAGCGGCTCAAATCCGAAGATCCCAAGCGGGTGGTGGGAGTGGGTGGTTGCTGGGCCCAATCGGTCAAGGAGGAGGTTTTCGAGCGCTTTCCATTCGTCGATGTCGCCTTTGGTCCGGGTCAGATCCACAAGCTGGCCGAGTTCCTCAATTCCGATTCGCTGACCGCGCAGGGCTATTTTGAGTTCGAGGACTTCTCCGGTCACCTGCCGGCTCGGCGCGAGCGCGAGTTCCAGGGCTGGCTGCAGATCTCCCAGGGATGTAACTGCGTCTGCTCCTACTGCATCGTTCCATCCACCCGCGGGCGCGAGGTCAGCCGCGATCCAGACGAGCTGATCGCTGAGGCCGAGGCGCTGGCCGTCGAGGGGGTTCGTGAGATAACCCTGCTTGGCCAGAACGTCAACAGCTACGGGCGCGAGTTGCCGGCCCGGTCCCGGATCAGCTTCGCCGAGCTGCTGACCCGTGTCGATGCGGTCCAGGGAATCGAGCGGATCCGCTACACGAGCCCGCACCCAAAGGACATGAAGGAGGATGTGATTCGAGCCCACGCGGAGCTGCCGGCGCTTTGCGAGCACATCCACCTGCCGCTGCAGTCGGGCTCAAGCGCGGTCTTGCGGCGAATGCGGCGGACCTATGACCGGCGCCGCTACGACGATCGGGTCGAAATGATCCGCGAGCACCTTCCCGATTGTGCGATCACTACCGACATCATCGTCGGCTTTCCGGGCGAGACCGAGTCCGACTTCGAGCAGACCTTGGAGGTTGTGGAGGAGGTCGGCTATGACGGGGCCTTCACCTTTATCTTCTCCCCGCGGCGCGAGACCGAGGCGGCCACGCTGCCAGATCAGGTTCCACATTCGATCAAGCGCGAGCGGATGAAGCGGCTGGTTGAGCTGGTGCAGCGCCGCGCGACGGAGCGGGCACAGCGCTTTGTCGGGCGCCAGCTGGAGGTCTTGGTGGAAGGACCCAGTCGGACCGATCCGAGCCGCCTGCGAGGGCGCACCCGACACAATAAGACGGTCAATTTTGAGGGGACTGCGGCGGTCGGCGAGCTGGCTCAGGTCCGGGTTGACTCGGCTACCTCAACCAGTTTGGCCGGGAGCGAAAGGCTACTCAGTCCAAGTCCTGGTTGAAATCGGGTGGCCTCGACGGCGTCCCAGCTCTGGCCCCAACGGCAGCTGGGCACGGCTGCCTTCACGGGCTTCTGAGCATTGAGGAGACTAGTGGCTGAGCCCCCGAGCCCGGTTTCGCGGCCGCGGCAATCGGCCGCTGTGCTGGAGCGGTTTCGATGGGTGTGATCGCGATATTTGGCCCGACCGCGGTCGGTAAGACCGGAGTCGCGATCGCCCTCGCGCAGAAGCTGGTGAGTCGGGGCGAGGATCCGGTGGCGATCTCCGCCGATGCCCTCCAGGTCTACCGGGGACTGGAAGAGCTCACCGGGGTGGCCGGCTCCGAGCAGCGGAGCGCCCTTGAGCATCGATTGGTCGGCTTTGTGCCGCTCACCGAGCCCTTCTCGGTTGGCGATTACATGCCCCTGGCCCACCACGAGATAGATATTGCCCTGGCCGGCGGGCGCACCCCGATCGTCGTCGGCGGCACCGGCCTCTACCTGCGCGCGGCCCTGGCGCAGCTGTCGCTTCGGCGGCTGCCGCCGGGGGCCGAGGATTCGGAGCTTTGGTCTGCGCAGGTGCGGCAACCGACCAAGTTGTTCGGGATAGAGATGGACCGCGCCGCGCTTTATCGGCGGATCGATGAAAGGACCGAGGCGATCGCAGCCGGCGGCGCGAGTGAGGAGGTGAGGCGAGCGTTGCTCCTCGGAGTGTCGCGGACGGCTCGCAAGGCACTTGGGTTCGATGAGCTCTTGGGCGGCGACCTCGAGCGGATGAAGCGGCGATCGCGCAATTACGCCCGCCGCCAGCTGACCTGGATGCGAAAGATGGCCGGCTTGCAGGCAATCGATCGGGGCACACGAAGCGACGCCGAGGTCGCCGCCGAGATCCTTGCCCGCTTAGACGACTAACCTGTCGCGGTGAGATTTGAGAAGTGGCAGGCGCTCGGCAATGACTATCTGATCGTTGAGGCCACCGAGCTTCCCTGGGATTTGAGCGAGGCGAGAATCCAGTGGCTTTGTGACCCACACTTTGGAATCGGTGCCGACGGCATCCTCTTGCTCTCGCCCAGTGAGGATCCGACCTTTGTCGCCGAGCTCAGGATCTTTAACCCCGATGGCTCTGAGGCAGAGCTCTCCGGCAACGGAGCGCGCGAGGCGATCCTCTACCTTCATCGCCACCGCTGGACCGAGCAGAGGAACTTCGCAATCAAGACCGCGGCCGGCCCTATCGTGCCGACCATTACCTCCGATTTGAGCTGCGTCGTGGAGATGGGTCGGGCGAAGCTGCAATCGCCCGACTTTCCCTCCGGCGGCGCCGACGGCAGGGGAACCCTCAGCGCGGCTGGTCATCGCTGGGATTTCCAGCATATATCGATCGGCAACCCGCAATGCGCAATAGCGGTTGGTGCCGAGCTGGGGGATCTCGATATTTCTGAGATCGGCTCCGCGATTGAATCCAATCAGCTCTTCCCCAATCGCACCAACGTCTCCTTCTACACGGTCGGGGACGGCGGGGTGCGGGCGCGGATCTTTGAGCGTGGGGTGGGGGAAACCCTCTCTTCTGGAACCGGGGCCTGTGGGGCGGCCGTTGCGGCCTTCCTGCGCGGAATGCCAAGCCCGATCGTGGTCGAGCTCGACGGCGGCGAGCTGGAGGTCGAGGTTTCAGCCGAGCTCGATCTGCGCTTGAGCGGCTGGGCGGAGCCGGTCTATGCGGGCGAGGGCTCTCCCGAGCTGCGCCAGGCGCTCGCCAGTCTCTAGATTCCAGACCAATGGCAATTGCTGAACCATCCCAGCGCCTGCAGGCGATCGCGCCCTACAAGTTCGCTGAGCTCGAGCAGCGGGTGGCAGAGATGCGGGCGCGGGGGATCGATGTGATCAGCCTCGGGATCGGCGATCCAGATCGGCCCACCTACCCCCATATCGTCGCTGCGATGAAGGACGCTGTGGGCGATCCGGCCAACCAGAGCTATCCAAGCAACCGTGGGCGGCCCGAGTTTCGCGAGGCGTTTGCCAAATTCTATGAGCGCCGCTTCGGCGTTCAGATCGACCCCGACAACGAGGTGATGCCGGCAATCGGGGCAAAGGAGTGCATCTACAACCTCTGCTTTGCCTTCCTCGACCCAGGGGGTATCGCGCTCGCCTCCGATCCGGGTTATCCCGTCTACAGCGCCGGGCCGGTCCTGGCCGGGGCGACGGTGACCTTATTGCCATTGCTGCCGGAGCTTGGCTTTGCCCCCGACCTGGGTGCGGTGGGAGGCGAGGTTGCCTCAAAGGCGCGGCTGATGTTTCTCAACTACCCCAACAACCCCTGTGGGGCGATCGTGCCCGAGGGGTTCTTCGAGCAGGTGGTTTCCTTCGCGGCCGAGCACGAGGTACTCGTGGTCCACGACAACGCCTACTCAGAGACCACCTACGACGGTTACGTGGCGCCCAGTTTTCTGGCCACCCCCGGCGCCAAGGAGGTTGGGGTCGAGGTGTTCTCCCTCTCCAAGGGCTACAACATGACCGGCTGGCGCTGCGCCGCGATCCTCGGAAACTCCGACGCGATCCAGGCTTACTGGCGGTTGAAGACCAACGTCGACTCGGGCCTCTTTGAGGCGGTGCAGCTGGCCGCGGTGGCGGCGCTGGAAGGACCGAACGATCCACTCGAGCAGATGAACGCGACCTACGCCCGCCGCCGCGACATGGTGGTGGCAACGCTCGCTGAGATCGGGGTCGAGGTGAGCGCCCCGAAGGGGACGATCTACGTTTGGGCACCGGTGCCAGAGGGCCACAGCTCGAGCTCCTTCGCGGAGGCGGTGCTGGAGGCAGCCGCGGTCGTCGTCTCGCCGGGGTCGATGTATGGGCCAAGCGGCGAGGGTTTTTTCCGCATCTCGCTAACCACGCCCGACGATCGAATCAGGGAGGCGCTGGGGCGGATGCGGGAGCACCTCAGCTGACCGCGGCACCACCCTCTCGCTTGCGCCAGTAACGATTGAGGCCGCTCCACTGGTACTGGGGGGGAACCGCCTGCAGCAGCTCGGCTGCGGTCTCTGGGTCGAGGCTGCGCGCGACCAGGTCGCGATGGTGGCGCTCGTAGTCGAGCGCTGAGAGCTGGCGGGCGAGCGATGCCTCCTCCCGCAGGCGCTCACGAACTTTGGCCAGGTGCTCGCCCGGATTCTCGACTGCTCCAAAGTGGGTCAAACCAAGACGCTTGGGCGCCCACGCTTCGACGATTCCAATCGAGTCCTCCCAGGCCTCGATGTCGATGTCGGGCGGTGGTGTTGGTGCGACGATCAGCCCCGAGGGGGGTATGCGGGCCGCGGCGACATCGCCGGTGAAGGCCATGCCGCGCTCCTCGTGCATGTAGCAGACGTGGTGTGAGGCGTGCCCGGGGGTGTAGGCAACCTGCATCCCGAATACTCGCTCTCCGCCGAGCAGGGGCTTCACATTTTGAGCGGGGATCGGAACGATTTCCCCCCAGAGGTGGTCCATCTGGTCTCCGTAGAGGCGCTCGGCGCTCGCCAGCAGCCTCGTGGGGTCGATCAGATGGGGTGCGCCGCGCTGGTGAACGTAGACCTCCAGGTCGGGCCAGCGCCTCACCATGGCGCCGCTGGCCGCGGCATGGTCGAGGTGGATGTGGGTGAGTAGCAGCGCCCGCGGCCGTTCCTGGCCAAGCGCCTCGAGCAGGGTCTGAAGCGAGGACTCTGGCCCCGGATCGATCAGCAAGCCGTCGACCTCCCAGCAGCCGATCACATTGGCCCGTCCGAGATGGTGAACGTCGATCAGGCGCATTTTCTACCGCCGCCTTGTGCGCTCAGCTGGCGCCGGCGGGCGCCAGCTTGCCCTCGGCCTGCAGCGTCTGTCGCAGCCCCTCCTCGAGGCCGCGGGGCGCGTAGCCAAGCTCTCGGCTTGCCTTCTCGTGGCTCGCCCAGAAGGTGACGCCGTCGGCCGAGGAGATCAGCTCGCGAAGATTCGGCGGCTGACCCATGATCTTTCCGATAAGTGGCCCAACCGGCGTCAGGGCCTTCAGCACCGCTGTGGGAACCGCGTGCTTGGGCGCCGTCTTGCCGCTGGCATCGGCGACAATCCCGATCGCCTCGCGAACCGTCGTTGCCGGTCCGCTGAGCACGTAGGCCTCCCCGGGTTTCCCCTGATCGAGAGCGAGCAGGATGCCAGTCGCGATGTCTTCGACATGGGAGAGGCATATGCCCAGATCCGGGAATGGAATTAGCGGCATCCTGCCCGCCAGAAACTGATTCAGCAGCTCTGCGATCGAGGATGTATCACCGGGACCGTATACGCCGCCTGGTTGGACGATGATGCAGGGCAGCCCCTCACCGATCATCTTCTCGGCGAACTGATGGGCTTCCCACTTGGTTTGCTCATAGCATGAGGTGAACTCACGACCTGGGTGTCGGTAGGTCTCATCGACCACCTTGCCGTGCGTGTTGCCGAAGGCACCCACGGTTGAGACGTAGAGGACCCTGGGGACCCCTGCCTCCAGCGCCGCGCGCAGCACCCGTTCGGTTCCCCCGACGTTGACCTCGCGCATGGCCGCGCGCTGGGATGGGGGAATCCCGACCTCATACATCGCGGCGGCGTGAATCACAGCGTCAACGCCCTGCATCGCGGCGGCGATCGCCTCGGAATCGCCAAGGTCACCGCTAACCATCTCGGCGCCCAGCGCTCTCGCGCTTTTCGCCTTTGCCGGAGTGCGGATGAGGCAGCGAACCTGATCGTCGCGCTCGCGCAGCTGGCGGATGATCTCGCCGCCGATGAAGCCGGTGGCGCCAGTGACGAAGACCTTCACGACCTAAGCCTATCCGGGCAGCGGCCGACGCCTACAATTCAGCTAGGTGCAACGATCAAGAAACGGTCGCAGGACCGAGTCTTTGCAGGGCGTGGGGAGGGCCGACCGCTTCGGCGCAAGGGCACGCCAGCGGGCTCTTGCGATTGGGATCAGCGATCAGGGGGAGATCGGTGATCCGCTCGCAGAGTTAAAGGAGCTGCTGCGCACCGCCGGGGTGGCGACGGTGGGCGAGGCTGTGCAGCAGCGCGCCAAGGCTGACCCCGACCGCTATTTCGGGCGCGGCAGACTGGATCAGTTGCGGATTCAGATCGAGGCCAGCGATGCCAATCTCGTCGCTTGTGATGATGAGCTTGCCCCGCGCCAGGAGCGCAACCTGGAGGCCGTGCTTGGGGTGCCGGTGATCGACCGGACCGCCGTCATCCTCGACATCTTCGCCGACCATGCCCACTCGGCAGAGGGAAAGCTTCAGGTCGAGCTGGCCCAGCTCGAATACAACCTGGCGCGAATGCGAGGGCTGTGGACCCATCTCGAGCGACTCGGCGGCGGCATCGGCACGAGGGGGCCTGGAGAGTCCCAGATTGAGACCGACCGTCGCCTCGCCCGCGACAGAATCGCGGCGCTGCGCCGTCGCCTCGAGCGACTGCAGCGAAATCGCGGTCTGATGCGTGCCCAACGCGAGCGCTCGGCCCTCCCGCGGGTCGCCCTGGCCGGCTACACCAACGCTGGCAAGTCGACCTTGCTGAATGCGATCACGGGAGCTGAGGTGGGAGTGGGTGACCGCCTCTTTCACACGCTTGACCCGACCACTCGAAAGGTCGAGCTCTCCGGACGCATTTTCCTGCTCACCGACACGGTGGGCTTCATCGAAAAGCTCCCCCACCAGCTCGTTGAGGCGTTCAAGGCGACCCTCGAGGAGACCGCGCTGGCTGAGCTGATCGTTCACGTGGTCGACGGGTCGAGCCCCGAAGCGCGGCGCCTGGCCGATATGCGGGCTGTCGAGGTCGTCCTCGAGGAGATCGGCGCCGGCGCCAAGCCAGGCCTCCTTGTCCTCAACAAGGCCGATTTGCTCGACGCCGAGGCGCGGCTTGAGCTGAGCATTCGCCACCCCGAGGCCGTCCTGGTGTCCGCGCTTGAGGGTGAGGGGATCGCTGCGCTGCGCGAGGCGGTCGAGCGATCATTTGAGGAGACCCTGACCGAGGTTGAGCTGCTTGTTCCCTACGCGGAGGGGGCTCGCCTTCACGAGTTGCATGAGGTCGCTGGCGATCTGGTTCGCACCGAGCGCGGGGACGGGGTCCTTGTTCAGGCCCGCCTGCCCAGATCAGAGCTACACCGCTTCGCGGCGCTCCTGACCGACGCCAAGGGCACGGCGAGCGATCTGTGGGAGCGCCCCGGATAGCTCAGCGACCCGGCCATGCCGCTCGCCCTCGGGACAGGGACGCGCGACGATAGGGTGAGGCGGTGGAGCTGGCGGTGCGCAAGATCAGGGACGGAGCGACGCTTCCCAGCCGGGCCCACGAGGGTGATGCTGGACTCGACCTCTACGCGTGTGAGCTGGCACACATCGGACCGGGGGAGCGCTGGGGTGTCGGCACCGGGGTCGCGGTCGAGGTTCCACCCGGGCACGCCGGTCTGGTTCTGCCGCGCTCGGGGTTGGCGCGCGAGCATGGGATCGCGCTGGTCAACAGTCCCGGCTTGATCGACTCTGGCTACCGTGGCGAGCTGCGGGTCCTGCTTTTGAACACCGACCCGGCAGATACCTTCCACGTGGCGCCGGGGGATCGCATCGCGCAGCTCGTCTTGGTCGAGGTCGCGACGGCGGAGCCCAAAGAGGTTTCAACGCTCGGGGACAGCGCTCGTGGCGATGGTGGCTTCGGCTCCAGCGGCCGCTGAGCCCAGGCAGTCCGGCGAGGGCGATTCGTAGAGTTTCGGGGCATGGCTGATCGCTACAAGTGGATCGCGCTCTCCAACACGACGCTGGCCGTGCTATTGGCGACGCTCGATGCCTCGATCACCTTGATCGCGATGCCGGCGATCTTCCGCGGCATCCACCTCGACCCCCTGATCCCGGCAAACAGCTTCTACCTGCTCTGGATGATTCTGGGTTATCTGGTCGTCTCGAGCGTCCTGATCGTCAGCCTGGGGCGACTCGGCGATATGTACGGCAGGGTGCGGATCTACAATCTCGGCTTCGTCATCTACACCGTCGCCTCGCTGCTTCTGGCGATCGATTGGATGAGCGGCCGCGCCGGCGCGACCTACCTGATCGTCTTTCGCATCTTCCAAGGGGTCGGTGGTGCCTGCCTGCTGGCGAACGCTGCGGCGATCATCACCGACGCCTTCCCGGTCGATCAGCGCGGGCTGGCGCTCGGTATCAACAACATCGTCGGGGTCAGCGGCCTCTTCATCGGGCTGGTTCTTGGCGGACTGCTCGCGCCGATCGACTGGCGACTTGTCTTTTTGATCTCGGTCCCGGTTGGGCTCTTCGGGACGGTCTGGGCCTACCTCAAACTGGAGGAGCGCAGCCAGCCGCGCCGGGCGGCGATCGATTGGTGGGGCAACGGCACATTTGCCCTCGGGCTGATCCTCACGATGGTCGCCGTCACCTACGGAATACGTCCCTACGGCACCCACCCGACCGGCTGGAGCAGTCCTTTGGTGATCATCCTTCTGGCCGCCTCGATGACCTCACTGGTTGCCTTCGCGGTGATCGAGAGCCGCGTCGCAGAGCCGATGTTTCGCCTCGCGCTGTTTCGGATCAGGGCCTTCACCTTCGGTACCCTCTCGACCTTCCTGGCGGCGATCGCCCGCGGCGGTCTGATGTTCATGCTGATCATCTGGCTACAGGGGATCTGGCTCCCCGAGCACGGCTATAGCTTCACCGAAACGCCCCTTTGGGCCGGGATCTACATGCTGCCGCTGACGGTGGGAATTCTGATCGCCGGCCCGATCTCTGGCTATCTATCCGATCGCTACGGCGCTCGCCCGTTTGCAACCGGCGGAATGTTGGGGGCGGCGGCGAGTTTTGCTCTGATGATGCTTTTGCCGACCGATTTCACCTACTGGGTCTTTGCCCTGATTCTCCTGCTGAATGGCATCTCGATGGGGATGTTTGCCTCTCCCAATCGGGCCGCCGTGATGAACAGCTTGCCGGCTGCAGACCGAGGCGCTGGAGGGGGGATGAACCAAACGTTTCAAAACTCCGCGCAGGTGCTCTCGATCGGGATCTTTTTCACCCTGCTGATCTTCGGACTCGCCGCCAGCCTGCCCGCCGCAATGCTCGGTGGACTGAAGGCCCACGGGCTCTCCACCGCCGCGGCCCGGCGGGCCTCACAGGCGCCGCCGATTTCGATCCTCTTCGCCGCCTTCCTTGGCTATAACCCGATCCAACACCTGGTCGGACCGGCGGCACTGGGAGCGCTGAGCGCCCCCGCCAGGGCCCTCCTCAGCGGGCCGGCATTCTTTCCCCACCTGATCTCTGGGGCTTTTCGCAGTGGGCTCGACACGGCCTTTCTCTTCGCGATCGGCGCCTGTCTGGTTGCCGCCGCCGCCTCGCTCCTGCGGGGTGGGCGCTACCACCACGCCGAGCAGAGCCCAACCGAGGCGGGCACCCGGATACGCCAATTCGAGCAAAAGCCGGCGAGTTAGCGCCGCGACGGCCTCAGCCCGGCCTCGGGTCAGGAGCTCGCTCAGGCGCCCAGCGCCGCCAGCCTGGCGCTCTCGTGAGCGGCGGCCTCGAGTGAGTCATCCAGCCCCGCCAGCTCCGCGGGAGCCCCGTAGCGACGCCCCAGGGCGAGGCTGATCAGGTGGTCGGCGAGCCAGGCGTTCTTGGGCAGCAGCGGACCGTGGAGATAGGTGCCGATCAGGTTGGCGGAGTGAACCCCCTCAAGACCATCGACGCCGTTATTGCCAAAGCCCTTGATCACGCGGCCGAGCGCCTCGGTACCGCTGCCCAGGTAGGTGCGCCCGCCGTGGTTCTCAAAGCCGGCGATCAGCCGCGCTCCATCGCCAAAGTCGGCCTCGATCGCCGCGTTTCCAATCAGCCGCGGACCCGGCTCCCGAATCGTCTCCAGATCGACCAATCCCAGGCCGGGCAGCTTCTCTGAGCCGAGCTGGTAGCTGTGTCCAAGCAACTGATAGCCACCGCAGACGGCGAGGATCACCGCCTCCTCCGCGGCGGCGGATGCAAGATCGTCGCGCTTGGTCTTGACGAGGTCGGCGGCCACCGCGCGCTGGTCGCGGTCCTGGCCTCCGCCGATGTAGAAGAGGTCATGGGCGGCCGCATCCAGGGACTCGCCCGGGCCGGCGGCCGCGTAGGTGAAACCGATGCCGCGCCACTCACAGCGCCGCTGCAAGAAAATGATGTTGCCTCGATCGGCGTAGATGTTCATCTGCTCGGGATAGAGGGCAAGTAGGCGCAGCTCCATCAGCCCTCCTTTTGCAGCAAAACTACGGTCGATCCGACGTGATCCTCGCTGGCTGGGATCGCGATGCGTTCAAGCGCCCTGAACCCGACCCCCGCCGCCTCCCTCTCCAACTGGGAGGCGGTGAGCTGGCGTAGCACAACTTCGTCGAGTTCGCCCTCTGCTGAGCCGTCCTCACAGAGAAGCTGGCGCCAGCGGCGAATCACGATCGCCTCCTCGCTCACGTTGGCCTCAAACGGCGTGCTCGTGTACATACAGGTCCCGATCTGGGCGAGATCTGGGCTCAGCGCTTGATTTTCCACGCCGGCGCCCAGCCGCTCAACGATCGCCAGCGCTGCCCGCCCGCCCGCCTCCAGATGGGCAGCGAGGTGCCCAAGGAATTCGCGGCGCTCACCGACGTTGTTCAGGAGCTGGGCCAGCTGCATCGGGGCGATCGCCAGGGCGAAGCGTTGTCTCAGCTCAAAGCTGCGCGCATCCGCGCTCACCGTCTCGATCGAGAGCCCGGCCGCGCGTCGCCGCAGGGCGGTGAGCAGGGCGAGGTCTCGGTCCAGGCCGACCAGCTGGTATCCGCGCCGGCCGAGCTCGCGGGTCACCCGCCCGCTTCCACAGCCGAGCTCGAGGATCGACCCCTCCGAGCGCGCGGCGATCTGTCCCCAAACCTCCAGATCTGCCCGATAGGCCCCACACTCAAGGTCGTGCCAGGCAACGGTGCGCTCGGCGAGGGAGGGCAGGGATGTCGGGGGCGTGCCCCCCGATTGGCCCGTTTCCTCGATCCAATCAGTCCCCGCTGGCGCTCGCTGGCGCTCACCGTTCATCTCCAGAACTCCGGCGCCAGTCCTCGCCCTGCCAAGAGCTTGTGCAGCTCGAGCAATGCCGTGTAGGTGGGCAGCGCATAAAGGCGCCGATCCGCCGCGGCCAGGGCGCGGTCAAAGGAGTCCCCAATCTCGGGCACAACCACAATTGCGCTGCGGTCAAAGCCCGCGTATTTCAGCCGCAGCGCCATCTCCGGCGCCCGCCGCCCGGCACAAACCACGCTCCTGGTGGCCCCGGCGAGAAGCTCAAAGTCAGCGTCCCAGATCCAGGAGACGTCGCGACCGTCGGCGATCCCGTCGTTTAGCCCAAACCAGAGGTCAAGCTCTGCCTCGGCGGCCTCGAGCCGAAGTGTGCGAAGCACCTCGTTGGCGCCTGCCGGGTTCTTGATCAAAAGAATCGAGGCAGTCTTGTCGGCGATCTCGATCGTCTCGACCCGCCCGAAAGCGGCCCGCGCCGAACCCAATGACTTCGTGATCAGCTCCGCCGCAACCCCGAGCTCGATCGCCGCGGCGATCGCAGCGAGGGCGTTGTAGACGTTGTAGAGGCCGGGCAGTGGAAGCTCGAGGTCTAGCTCGCCGGCTGGGGTCTCGATCCAGACCCGCGAGCCGCCCATGCCGTGAAGCTCTATCTTGCGCGCCGAGACCTGGGGGCGGGGACGCTCGGCACCGCAGTTTGGGCAGCGGTAGTGCCCGAGGTGGCCAACGAAGGCCCGGGCGTAGGTGTAAGGGTGCCCACAGCGTCGACAGTGCTTGGCGTCAAAGGCGTGCTGGAACTGCTCAAGCGCCTGGCTGTCATCGTCGATCCCAAAGTAAACGATGCCCTCCCGCGGGCTGCCCTCGGCGTCGCGACCGAGGTCGGCGATCACCGGATCATCGGCGTTTAGGACGCAGCGCCTTGAGCCGTCGGTGGCCTTTATTACCTCCGCCCACCGATCTGCAATTGCCTCCATCTCGCCGTAGCGGTCGAGCTGATCGCGAAAGAGGTTGCCGAGAACAATCAGCGAGGGCCGAAGCTGAGCGACGACCCGTGGTAGCCAGGCCTCATCGACCTCAAAGAGTCCCTCGCTGCCCGCTTGCTCCAAAAGCGCCGTGGCCACCCCCCAGGTCATGTTCGAACCGGCTCGATTGTGGACCGGGTGGCGCCCTTCGGCGTTAAGGATTGTGGCGAGCATCGCCGCGGTTGTTGTCTTGCCGTTGGTGGCGCTGATGATCGTCGTACCGCGCTTCAGTCCGCCCCCAAGTTTGGCGATCGCCTCGGGGTCAAGGCGCAACAAGATGCGACCGGGCAGGGTCGTGCCACCGCCACGCCCGCTGGCGCGACTGGCGGCACCCAGCGCCCGTGCCAGGGCCAGCTTGGCCCGAAAAAACGCTGTGCCACTCACCCCGGGGGCGCCAGCACGCTGAGCGCGCGCGGCAGCAGGCGAAGCGAAGCCGGAAGGTCGGTCAGGTGCTCGCCGTCGGCGTAGACGGCCAGCGCCCGACTTGCGGTCAACTCGAGGTGGGGGGTGCGCATTACGCGCACCTCATCCTCATTGACGTGGGTGCCCTTAAACACCCTGGGCAGGTTACTCAGGAACTTGAACTTGCCCACCTCACCGATCATCACCAGGTCGAATTCTCCGTCACTCAGATCGGCGTTTGGCGCGATCCACATCCCGCCGCCGTAGGCGCCGCTGTTTGCGGCTGAGACCGAGTAGCCGCTGAAGCGAATCCGCTCTTGATCGAGTGCGACCGTGAAGCGCACCGACTTCCACCTGAGGAGCGCCCTCAGTGCCGCCACGGCGTAAACCAGATTGCCGCGCAGCAATCGAGTCTGGTTGGCAATCCGGTTGGCCTCTGACTCAAAGCCCGCGCTCGCGATCCCCAAGAAACGCCGCCCGTTGGCCTCGCCAACGTCGATCTGGCGCGTCCCTCCCGCCGCGATCACCTCGACCGCCGCCGTGGGATCTGCCGGTATACCGAGCACCCGAGCAAGGTCGTTGCCACGCCCGCCTGGAATTATTCCGAGCGGCGTGTCCGACCCCGCCATCGCCCCCCCGACTGCCCCGATCAAACCGTCGCCGCTCAGCACTACGGGCACCTCACCGGCCCCCACGGCGCGCAGGGCGAGCCCGATTCCATGCTCCAGACCGCGGGTTTGGATGACCCGAAAGGCGATGCGGTGGGAGTCCAGCGCCCGCTCGACCTCGGGCAGCAACCCCAGCGCCTTTCCACGGGCCGAGTGGGGGTTGACCAAAAGTGCCAGCGGCATACCCTCGATTCCCATCTGCAGGCAGCCTATTTGTCGGCCAGGCCCAGTCTCCCGGCCTGCTCCTTCGGCCGCGGGTTAATGGCGATGCCCGGGCCGGGCATCGCGTCGGTACGAAACCAAAGTCTTTAGCGTTTTCAAAACCTTGACGGAGACCGTCCTTCACTTCGCGCCTCATCCCGACGATGAGCTAATCGGTGCGCCGGCCTCCTTGATGGCGCTTCGAGACGCCGGCTGGCGCGTCGTCAACCTCGCCTGTAGCCTCGGGCGTCCCGAGCAGCAGGAGCGGCGTGAGCTCGAGCTGCGCGAGGCCTGTCGTCGCGCCGGCTTTGAGCTCTTGATTCCCGATTCGGCTCGCCGTAGCAGCGCCTCACAGACCCGGGCGGAGCGGCGGATCGAGCTGCTTGAGCTGGCTCGCGGCGCGATTCAGGAGCTAGCTCCGCGTTTGGTCTTAACTCCAAGCCCCCACGATCGCCATCCGGCCCACGAGCTCCTCGCCCGCTGTCTGGGGGAGACCCTGCACGGGCATGGCGACGGCGCTCCGCGCTGGTGGATATGGGCGCTTTGGGGTAGCCCGGGGCTGCCCACCCTCGCAACCTGCTTCGACCAGGGTAGGATGGATCAGCTCGTGGTGGCGCTCTCTGCCCATCGCGGGGAGCTTGAGCGCAGTGATTATCGGGAGCTGGTCAGATCTCGAGCAGCGATGAACTCAATACTGGCGCCCGAGCTGCTCTTTGGTTTCGGTTCCCGGCGGCGCGCCGCGGCGCCCTACGTAGAGCTGCTCACCGAGGTCGCGTTTTGCGGTGAGCACCGGCTGCTCGGCTCACCGCGCTGGCTTGATCCGGCGCTGCCCCTTAGCGAGCCGAGCGACCTCGATGTCGGTGCCTGGCTCGACTCTCCCAGCCCAACTGAGCGGTTGCGCATGGTTAAGTCCTGACCCACTCGCCAAGACGACGCTCCGATCGGCTGATGATCGGCGGTCTCGCCCAGATCGCGAGCTAGGCATCGCTTATCCGGCGGCCCAGCAGAAAACTGCCGTCCCCTGCATCGGCGGTCTCGATCGGCTCGATTCGGTGATGCGATAGTCGCCTTCGAAGCAGCGGTGCGAGGAGGCCGGTGATGCGGCTCCCGCCGGTTTGGGCGAGGATCAGGTAGCCGCCAGGTAGAAGGACGCGGGCGATCTCAGCCAGCGCGGGATTGCTGTCGATCTGGGCCACAAGATCGAAGAATCCATCTGGATAGGGCAGCGATCGGGGCCTGCCAACCTTAAACGCGATCCGTCCCTCGGGATCCAGCCCGACCCGGGCCGATGCCTTGCGGATCATCTCAGCTGAGCCATCAACGCCGCGCACCCTGGCCCGCGGATACTCGCGGGCCAAAAAGAGGGCAGCCTCGCCTGCGCCGCAACCAATCACGAGCACCCGTTCGGGCGACGGCGTGACCCGAAGCGCTGCGGCGGCAAGCGGCGTCAGTGGTGGCGATCGCAAGGCGGGATCATCGCAACTGATCGGAGCCCCTCGATCATCTAGTCTTCCCCGCCGATGGAGGAGCAGCCAGATCGTCGCCTGATCATCCTTGTCGTCTTCGCGGGGTTAGCAATCGCGGTGGTCGCTGTGATCCTGATCAGTCGCAGCGGTGGGGGCGGCGGTTCGAGTGCCACCACGGCGAGCGCCAGCGGCTGCAAGAAGGTGGCGGCACCACCGCCCAAGCAGGTCAAGCTCAAGGCACCCAAGCAAACCGTCAAGCCGGGCGAAAAGCTGACCGCCGTGGTGAAGACAAGCTGCGGAACGTTCGACGTTGCGCTTGCAACCAAGGAAGCGCCGAAGACGACCAATTCCTTTGCCTACCTGGCCCGGCAGGGCCTCTACAACGACCTCACCTTCCACCGGATCGTTCCGCATTTTGTGATTCAGGGCGGCGATCCGCTCGGCACCGGCGCCGGTGGGCCCGGCTACACCGTGGTCGAGAAGCCACCCGCCAACCTCTCCTACACCAAAGGGGTGGTGGCGATGGCCAAGAGCTCGGGGCAGCCATCGGGGAGCTCGGGTAGCCAGTTCTTCGTGGTCACCGGATCAAACGCCGGCCTGCCGCCCGAATACGCGCTGGTCGGGAGGGTCAGCAAGGGCGAGGAAGTGGTCGCCCGGATCGGCAGCCTCCCCACGACGGCCGAAAAACCAAAACAGACGGTCCTGATCGAAAAGATGACGATTGAAAAGGGATAGCTGATCCGGTGGCCAAGGTCGATCTCGGCGACCCAGCACCCGACTTCGAGCTGGCCGGCACCGGCGCCAAGACCTATCGTCTCTCCGACTATCGCGGGCGCAAGGTGGTCCTCGCCTTCTATCCCGGCGACTTCACCGCAGTCTGTACCAAACAGTTCTGCTCCTACCGCGATCAGGCTGAGCGACTCGACGAGTTGGGCGCCGAGGTCCTTGGAATCTCCCCTCAATCGGTCGATTCTCATGAGCGCTTTCGCGAGGAGAAGCGCCTCAATGTGCCGCTGCTCGCCGATCCGGACAAGGAGGTGGCGCGTGCCTACGGCGTGCTCGCCGGCCCGCTGGTTCGGCGCGCGATCTTCATCGTCGATGAGCAGGGTGTGATTCGCCATCGCAAGGTCTCGCTGGTCGGGCTCAGCTTTGAGACCGTAGATGACCTCGAGGCCGCCCTCGCCTCGCTGAGCTGATGCGCCCGGCACCAGGGCCGGTTCCCTTCAGCCTTGGAAATGCTCCCACGATTAGGGGCGAAAGCGTCGGGGAGGGTCCGCCGGTGGTGCTCTGTCATGGGATCACGGCGACGCGACGCTACGTGCTTCACGGCTCCAATGCCCTGCAGCGCTCCGGCCACAGGGTGATCAGCTTCGATGCCCGCGGTCATGGCGAGAGCGATCCTGCCCCGGCTCGCCAGGGTTATGGGTATACGGAGATGGTCGGCGATTTGGAAAAGGTGGTATCGCACAGCGTGGGGGAGGGGCCGCTGGTTTTGGTCGGGCACTCGATGGGATCGCACACCGCGGTTGCATACACCCTCGCCAACCCCGGGCGAGTCGCTGGCCTGGTGGTGATCGGGCCCGTTTACAACGGCACGATCGATCAGGGTACGCTCGCCTTCTGGGACGGCCTCGCGAGCGCCCTGGCCACCGATGGCATCGATGGCTTCGTCGACTACATAGGCCGCGAGCAGGGTATCGACCCCGCTTGGCGCGAGACGGTGCTCGGCTTTACCCGGGCGCGGATGCAGCTGCACCGCCACCCCGCCGCCCTGGTGGCGGCCCTGCAGCAGGTCCCGCGATCGAGGCCGTTTGAGACGCTGCAGCGGCTCGAAGAGATCGAGGCACCGACGCTGGTGGTGGGCAGCCGTGACCAGGCAGATCCCGGTCACCCACTGAGCGTCGCCACCGCCTACCAGGCGCACCTGCAGCACTCGCGACTGGTCTCTGAGCAGCCCGGGCACTCACCCCTGGCCTGGCAGGGGGGCAGGCTCTCGCGAGAGATCGCCGCCTTTTGCGCTCAGCCAGAGGTCAGCGGGCGCTTCAACTAGCGTTTTGAATTGCAAACGATGATTGGGTGAGCAACGATGATTCCCGCAACTAAGGCAGCGTTACCGATTGACTCCCCCTCGCTGGTCGTCGTAAGGGGCGGCCCCCGCGGCTGCACTTTGCCGCGCGTACCGGCGGGGGCGAGCGGCGCTGAAACGCCGCCGCGGCGGCCTGCAATCGGGCAGCGAATCGACCAGGGGAGCCTGTTAGCGCAGCGAGCGCCCGCGCCGTCGCGTACCTTTCGGTGCCGATGAAGACCCCTGCCGAGTTCACCCTGCGTCGCGTGATCGCTGTAATCGCAGCGATTGGGATCGGCGTTGCCACCTATATCGCGATCGCCGACGCGAGCCGCGGCGCCCCGGTATGTCTCGCCGGAGGAGGGGGGTGTGAGACGGTCGCCAGTAGCTCCTACTCCCACCTACTCGGGATCAACGTCGCCGATTTCGGGATCGTCGGCTACATACTGATCCTCGGCACGGCGCTTATTGCGGGAGACCTGGGGCGCTTTGGCGGCTTCGCGCTCTCCTTGGTCGGCTTTGGTTTCAGCGTCTATCTGACCTACCTGGAGCTCTTTAAGATCCACGCGATCTGCCAGTGGTGCGTGGGAAGCGCGGTCTTGATGACTGCACTGTTCGCCCTCAACGCAACTCGCCTCATCGGATATGGGGGAATCGAGGAGGATTCCCACGATCGCAGCGCGCGTGCGCCAACCTCAACCCAACCGGAGGATGCATGACCAACAAACGGGAGCAGGAGAGAGAACGACTTCGCGCCCACCGCCTCGAGCGCGAGGCGGCAGATGCCAAACTCAACGCCCGCCGCCGACGCCTTGTCCAGGCCGGTAGCGCCGCGGTCTTTTTGGCGGTGGTCATCGTCGCCGTGCTGATCGTGGTGAGCGAGAACGAAAACAGCGGCGGTACCTCCAATCTCTCAGAAATCGGCACGGTCGACAAGCTGCTGAAAGGCATCCCGCAGGAAGGCACGACGCTCGGCGATCCAAAGGCCAAGGTGACGGTCTATGAGTACGGGGACCTCCAGTGTCCCGTCTGCAAAGCCTACTCAGAACAGGTGCTGCCCCAGATCATCGAAGGCCCGATCCGCCACGGCAAGGCGAAGGTCGAATTTCGCAACTTCACGATCATCGGCCCGCAGTCAAAGCCGGCCGGGGCGGCGGCGCTTGCCGCCGGCAAACAGGGCCGCGGCTGGAACTACATCGAGCTCTTTTACCGAAACCAGGGCGAGGAGGACTCCGGTTATGCGACCGATGCATTCGACGAATCGATCGCCAAGGGGGCGAGTGTAAAAGACCTCGCCAAGTGGAACGAAGACCGAAAGAGCAAGCCGCTGATGGACAAAGTCTCGGCCACCACCGCCGAGGCGGAAAACCTCGGCTTCACCGGCACGCCCTCCTTCGCGGTCAAGGGACCCGGCGTCAAGGGACTCGAAACCCTTGGAACCCCGGGATCGGCCGAAGCGATCGAAGAAGCGATCAAGGGAGCAAGTTGAGAGCTGACTCGACCAGCGTCCTCGCGCACTCATCCCCACCAACCTGGGGGCGGCGCTAGGTCGGCGCACGGCGCGGCGGAGGAAGAGGCCAGTTCGGGATCGCCGCGTGCGGGTCTAACCGACGAATTTTCCAGAGTGCAGCGAAAGAGTGGCGGTGGGGGTGAAAACCCAGATCCGCCAGATCGTCTCGTGCGCCGAGGGGCGGTGCGGCCTTGATTTGTTTCAGACCCCGACCGCCAATAGCCGTGAACCGCCTTGCTCTGAGCATGTCTCGCCGCGACGGATTGGCTGAGTAGCCTGCCGCGGGTGGGCGCCAAAATGCCGAGCCCCCCGTCCGGGCCAAACCCTCCTGGGCTGGGCGAAATATTCAGGGAGTGGGGGAGGATTGGGGTGATCGGCTTCGGCGGGCCGCCCGCTCACATCGCCCTCTTTCGCGACCTCTGTGTCGATCGCCGGGGCTGGCTTGGGGAGGAGCAGTTCGAGGACGCGATCGCGGCGACCAACCTGCTTCCGGGACCCGGTTCAACCCAGCTGGCGATCTTTTGCGCCTGGCGCCTGCAGGGAATTCAGGGTGCGCTGATCGGTGGGGCCGCCTTCATCATCCCCGGCCTGCTCCTGATCTTGCCCCTGGCGGCCCTATTTCTGGACGGGACGCCGCCGCTTTGGGTCCGCGGGGCGGGCGCCGGTGCCGGCGCAGCGGTAGCCGCGGTCGCCGTCAGGGCCGGCCTCGGCCTCGCCCCGTCCAGCTGGGAGCGAGCCCGCCAGAGCCATCCCCTGCGCTGGCTGACCTACGCCTTGCTCGGCCTCCTCGCGGCGGCGTTGCTCGGGCCCTGGCTGGTCCTCGTATTGCTCGGCTGCGGAGCATTTGAGCTGATCAGGCGCACCTCCCCCGGGGTTATGTCAACTTCGGCCCCTTGGCTTATCGCGGCGATTCCCGCGGCCGGTGGACTGGGGGCGCTGGCCTGGGTCGCCTTTAAGGTCGGCGCGCTCGCCTACGGAGGGGGCTTCGTGATCATCCCGCTGATGCAATCAGACGCGGTCAGCCATTACCACTGGATGAGCTCGGCCGAGTTCCTAAATGCGGTCGCGCTCGGCCAGTTGACCCCGGGGCCGGTCGTCCATACAGTCGCCGTCGTCGGCTACGCCGCGGATGGCATATGGGGCGCGCTCTTGGCCTCGCTGATCGCCTTCGCGCCGTCGTTTTCCTTCATCCTGCTCGGTGCAGATCGCTTCGATCGGCTACGCGCCGATCTCAGGGCTCGGGCATTCCTGGATGGGGCCGGTCCGGCGGCGATCGGGGCGATTCTTGGCTCGGCTATTCCGCTGGCGCTGGCGCTTTCGGAGGCCTGGCAGGTGCTGATTTTGATCGCCGCCTCGGCAGCCTTATTGATCATGGGTCGCAGCGTGGTCATCACCTTGCTCGGCGCGGGAGCGGTTGGCGTCCTGTTCGCCGTCCTGGGGGCTCCGCTGGGGGCCTGAGCCGGGCCAGGGGAGGCTTCGGGGCGGCGGATTTTGCCCAGGTTGACATAACCACCATTATCGTGCGTTGGAGGTGAATCTCCCAAAGGCGATCGCGATCAAGGCAAGGAGAGGGCATTGCGGGCCCCGGTCGGCAGAGCCCCGATGAGGGCGAGGCCCCGGGTGCTGGGGTGCGATCCGGACTCGCAGCGCCGCTGCTCAGCTACGGAAGCGCAGCGGCGGCTCCAAAATCAACGACTCGCCGTTGATCCCGCTGGGCACCGGTTGATCCACATCAATCTCAAGCGCCGCCACCTGCAGCTCGCGCCAGTAGCCCACCGAGGCGCGATCGACTCCCGCGGGTGGGCGAAAATCGACCACGCCCAGCACCCCTTGATCAAGGGATGGGCGCGGCGAGGCGGCGCTTCATATGATCGCCCGATGCCGGATTGGCTCGAGCAGGCAGGGCGTATCGATGCCGCCGTATATGAGGCGATCGCCCAGACCCCGACGCCGGCGCTTGATTCGAGCATGCGCCGGCTCAGCGAGGCCGCCGATTATTCCAAGCCCTGGGCGCTGATCGCGGCCGCTCTGGCGCTGTTTGGCGGCGCGGGCGGGCGGCGCGCTGCGCTGCGCGGCCTGGCGGCTTTGGGAGCCGCTGCGACGATCGCAAACGCGGTCGCAAAGCCGCTTTCGCTGCGGGCAAGGCCAAGGCGACAGAGCCCCGGCGGCTCCCCCAAGCGCCACGTCGCGATGCCCACTTCTACCTCCTTTCCCTCCGGGCACACCGCCTCGGCGTTCGCCTTTGCCAGCGGGGTGGGGCAGGTCTCCCCCAGCCTCGGCGTGCCGCTGTGGGTGGCGGCTGCGGCGGTTGGCTATTCCCGAGTCCACACCGGCGTTCACTATCCCGGTGACGTGCTTGCCGGCGCCTTCCTCGGGGTCTCGCTCGCCGAGCTGACCGACCGCCTGCTCTCCTCCCATGCTGGCGGATCTCGGTGATCGCTGACTCAGCGCCACCGCGCTCCTAGTCCGCGCGCACAGCGCTGCCAGACCTCAGCGGTCGGACAATGCCGAGTGCCTTGGGCAGGCGATCTGCCTTGACCTGCTCGAGCTGAAACGGCGAAGCCTCGATGGCGGCGACCGTATCGCGATTGCAGTGACAGCCGTCACCCAGGAAGCACCAGGGCCGCTCGAGGCGATCCTGCCAACTCGCCAGGTTGGCGTCCTCGGAGCGGACGTGCTCGAGGAAGAGCATCCGCCCGCCCGGTCGCAGGACCCTGCAGGCCTCCAGCAGTGCCGCGGGGGGATCCGGAACCGTGCAGAGCACCAGGGTGAAGACCACCGTGTCAAAGCTCGAATCCTCAAAGGGCAGATCTCCTGCCGGCGCCTTGACCAACCGAGCCGGGCGCCCCGCCCCGCCCCTGAGCTTCGATCCCAGCTTGCCGAGCATGTGCGGGTCGGGCTCAACCAGGACCAATTCCCTGACCGCGGTGGGATAGAGGTCTAGGTTGGCGCCGGTCCCAGCGCCTATCTCAAGCGTTCGTCCCTGGGCCTCGCTTAGAAGCTGGCGTCGCATTTGGCGCAGACCGCCGTCTTCACTCGCCTTAAGGGCACGGTCATAGATCGCCGTGAAAGCCCTGCCCCAGGTCGCCTCGTAGAGCCTTCCCATTGACATCAGAACGTAGCGCCTCGGAGTTGAACGGGGAGCCCGCCGAGTACGCTCAAAACGTGCCTGAGGTCCATGCTTTCCCCGAAGAATCCCCCCGTCGCGGCTCGCTGGGGCAGGGTCTCCTTGCCTCGCTTGGCGCAGTCGCCCTTTGCACGGCGCTGATCTATCCGCTGCGCGCGATCACCCCGGCTGTATCTGACGGAGTCGTCTACCTGCTCGGAGTGCTGATTGTCTCCACCTACTACGGCCTTTGGTCGGGGCTTTTCACC
This sequence comes from uncultured Solirubrobacterales bacterium, assembly GCA_963700105.1. Lineage (GTDB taxonomy): Bacteria > Actinomycetota > Thermoleophilia > Solirubrobacterales > 70-9 > CAVUWL01. The sequence continues at coordinate 126,984 of CAVOWL010000004.1, forward strand.
TCGGTGATTAGCGCCCTCGCCTTTAACTTCTTCCACATCCCCCCCACCGGCACGTTGGACGTGGCCAAGAGTGAGAACTGGGTGGCGCTCGCCGTCTTTTTGATCGTCGCGGTGCTCGCCAGCTCTCTGGCCGAGCAATCTCGGGGCCGGGCCCGCGAGGCGGAGCGGCGCGGGCGCGACGCAGAGCTGGCCGAGCAGGCGGCGCTGGCGCTAATGTCGGACCGCGAGCGGCTGCAGGCGGTGACGATCGAGACCGAGGCGCTGCGGCGAAGCGACGAGGTGAAGACGGCGCTGCTTCGCGCCGTCTCCCACGATCTGCGCTCGCCCCTGACCGCGATCATCGCCGCCGGCGAGGCCCTTCGCTCAGCCGGACTCGAGGAGGGCGAGCGGCTCGAGCTCGCCACGGCGGTGACCGAGCAGGCGACCCGGCTAGCTGGCCTCGTCGACAAGCTGCTTGACCTCTCGAGGTTGGAAGCGGGACAGGCGCAGCCGCGGGCTGATTGGTGCTCGCTCGAGGAGGTGATTGCCGCGGCGGTTGAGGATTTGGGCGAGCGGGGTGAGCTGGTTCGCGTCTCACTCGATCAGGACCTCCCCTTCATCCGAGCCGACTCGACCCAGCTCGAGCGGGCGCTCGCCAATCTGCTCGAGAACGCGATCCGCTTCTCCGGTGGTGAGCAGTCATTGGTGCGCGGCCGAGCGCTCGAGGACCGAGTCGTGATCCGCGTCGTGGACCGGGGGCCGGGGATCCCGACCGCTGATCTCGAGCACGTCTTTGAACCCTTCTATCGGCGCTCCGATGAGCACTCCCATCAGGGTTCGGGCCTGGGCCTGGCGATCGTTCGCGGCCTGGTCGAGGTGAATGGTGGTCGGGTTTGGGCGGAGTCGGTTCCCGATCAAGGCGCGACCTTCGTGATCGAGTTGCCGCTGGAGCGTGGCGCGGCGCTTGCGGAGCCGATTGCTGGTGAAGTCGGGTGAGCATGTCCGGCGCGGTTCTCGTTTGCGACGATGAGCCGCAGATCCTGAGAGCGCTGAAGGTGATTCTGCGTGAGGCAGGCTTTGAGGTGGTCGGGACCGAAACGGCCCAGGAGGCACTCGATGCCGCGGCCGTGCGCCGGCCCGATGCGGCGATCATCGACCTAATACTCCCCGACGGTGACGGGGTCGAGGTCTGCAGGCAACTTCGCTCCTGGAGTGAGATTCCGATTCTCGTCCTCTCGGCGATCGGCGAGGAGGAGCAGAAGGTGCGAGCACTTGAGGCGGGAGCCGATGACTACGTGACCAAGCCGTTCGGGTCCCGCGAGCTGGTGGCGCGGCTGCGCGCCGCGCTGCGGCGCGTCCCCGGCGATCAGGAGGAGCCGACGGTGGAGGTCGGTGGGCTGCGCGTTGACCTCGCGGCCCGTTCGGTTTCCCGCGACGGTGAGGCGATCCATCTGACCCCAACCGAGTTCGGCCTATTGCAAACCCTGATCAGAAATCGTGGTCGGCTGATGACCCACAGGGCGCTGCTCGGCGAGGTCTGGGGGCCCGCCTACAGTGAGGACACCGCTACGCTGCGCACCCACGTCGCCAACCTGCGCCGCAAGGTTGAACCGAAGAGCGGGGAGCGGCTAATACGCACCGACCCTGGCGTCGGCTATAGATTCGCCGCCTGAGTCGATGGCGCAGCTAAAGACACGCGGGCTGCGAAAAACCGTCGGGGTGCCGGGCCTGTTCGCGACGGCATACGGCAACGTCGGCTCCTCGATCTATTACGCCCTCGGCCTGGTGGCCGCTCACGCCCTCGGCCTCACACCCGTGGTCTTCATGTTCGCGGGCGGGCTCTTCGCGCTCACGGCGAAGACCTACGCCGAGGGGGCAGCGATGTTTCCCGAGGCGGGCGGCTCCTCATCCTTTGCCCGCCACGCCTTCAACGAGGTCGTCTCTTTCATTGCCGGCTGGGGACTCTCGCTCGATTACATCCTGACAATTGCGATCAGCGCCTTCTTTGTCCCCCATTACCTCGCCGCTTTCATCCCCGCCCTAAGTCACGCTCCCGGAGACGTGATCGGTGGGGTTGCCGTGATCGTTTTCCTGGCGCTGGTGAACATTCGCGGTCTGGGCGAGTCGGCGAAGCTGAATATCGCCCTGGCCGTCCTCGATCTTTTCACCCAGATCTTCTTAATCGGTCTCGGGACGGTCTTGGTCTTGCACCCCAGCGTGCTGATCAATCAGGTCCACCTCGGCGTCGCGCCGAGCCTCTCCCAGCTGATCTTTGCCGTTTCAATCTCGATGCTGGCCTATACCGGGATCGAGACCGTGTCCAATATGGCCGAGGAGGCCCACGATCCCGGCGAGCAGGTTCCCAAAGCCGTCAACACAGTGCTGATCGCGGTGCTCGCAATCTATGCCGGGATTTCGATCGTCGCCCTCTCGGCGCTTCCGGTCACCGAGAACGCCGCGGGTCACTACTCGACCGCCCTTGGGACGACCTACAGCAATGATCCCGTGCTGGGCATAGTCTCCGCCTTGAATCTGCACGGCGCCTTCGCGGTCGGAGCCCAGTACTACGTCGGGGCGCTGGCCGCGACGATCCTTTTGATCGCGACGAACGCCGGGATGATCGGGATCTCACGCCTTTCTTGGTCGCTCGCCGAGCACCGCCAGCTGCCGGGTATCTTCGCCCGCCTTCATCCGCGCTTTCACACCCCCTGGTTCACGATCGTCTTCTTCGCCGCGATCGCGGTCATCTTGGTGCTGCCGGGTAACACCAACTTCCTCGGCAATCTGTACAGCTTCGGCGCGATGCTCTCCTTCACGATCGCCCACCTTTCGATCATCGCCCTGAGGAGGAAGCAACCCGACCTCTACCGCCCCTATCGTGCGCCCTGGAACGTGCGCTGGCGGGGTGCCGATATCCCGCTCACCGCGGTCTTGGGGGCAGTGGGGACCGGGGCCGCGTTCATCTCGGTAATCGTCTTGCACACCGAGGCGCGGATAATCGGCACCGCCTGGATCGGGTTGGGTCTGATCGGCTACCTGCTCTACCGACGCCACCTTGGAATTGACCCCCGCGCGCTGCAGCGGGTGAGGCGGGCGGAGCGTCCCCTGGGATTCCTTGAGGTCTCCTACCGATCGGCCTTGGTGCCGATCTTTGGCACCGACATCGATGCCGACGCTATGCGCCACGCCGCTGCCGTGGTCGACCCGGATGCCTTCGTCGAGGCGGTCTACGTGCTCGAGGTTCCCACCGAGCACGAGCTGCCGGCCCGTTTTGAGGAGCAGGAGTACGAGGCGCGCTGTGCGCTCGATATCGCCCGCCTGCAGGCGCGGGCGCACGGCTTGAACGTCAGGGTGAAGCTGATTCGAACCCGCAATCCGGGTCGCGCGATCGTTGAGGAGGCAATGGAACGAGGCTCCGACCTGATCTACATCAGCACCGAACATGCCCCCAACAACGAGCGTCTGCTCGGTCCGACGACCCGCTACATCCTTGCCCACCGACCCTGTCGGGTGATCGTTGAAGGTGGCGACGGTGAGACGCCCGCTGCGCGGCGCTCCTCGCGGGCCACGGTGGCGGCGCAGCCTGCCTGAATCGGGGTCGCCTCGCTCAGGCGGCGTCGCGCTGAGCCGCTGCCTGCAACTCGGGCTCGGCCGAGGGGGTACCCTGGGCGGCGCGCTCCTCATAGGCCCGGCGGGCGCCATGGTCGACATCGATCATCAGCTTGTCGACCTTCATCAGGCGTCCCAGACCCTCGCGTGCATCGCGGGGAAGGAGAGAGAGGATTTTGTAGATGACGCCGTTGATCGGAGGTATGAAAACGTCGAAACGGGGGACTTCAAGCGTCTCAACGATCACCGCAGCAACATCCTCAGCCTCAACCGGTTTGACCCAGCGCTGAGCGACGCCGTTGGTCAATTCGGTGTTGACCACGGTCGGCATCACGCAGGCGACGTCGATGCCGCTGCCACGCAGCTCGCCGCGCACCGCCTCGCTCAATCCGATCACGGCGTGCTTGGTGGCCGAGTAGGTGGCGATCCCGGGGATCCCGGCCTTGCCAGCCTGTGAGGCGATATTGACAATGTGGCCTCGGTGGCGGGGCGCCATCCGCTCGATCGCGAGCTGGGTGCCGTTGATGACCCCGAGCAGGTTGACGTCAATCTGGCGGCGAATCGAGTCCTCGCCTTCCTCGGCAAAGGTGCTCACCGGCATGATTCCGGCGTTGTTGACCAACACCTCGATCGGACCGAGCTGTTGCTCGGCCTGATCGAGGAAGCCCCCAAAGGAGGCGCGGTTGGTGACGTCGAGCTCGAGGGCGAGCATGCGCTCACCGTGGGCGCTGGCGGTTTCCTGTGCCAGGGCAACGTCCAGATCTCCGATCGCGACCGTGCAGCCTTTGGCCAGCAGCGCGTTTGCGGTTGCCTTGCCGATCCCCCGCGCCCCGCCGGTGATCGCCACCACCTTTCCATCCAACTTGCGTCTTTGCGTTGCCATCGTGCCTCCTCCTGGTCGCGGCGGGCCTCAGCCAGCCGGCTTGTAGACGGTGACCACGGCCGCGCCGCCGAGGCCGATGTTGTGCTGGAGTCCCACCTTGGCGCCCGCCACCTGGCGCTTGTCGGCCTGACCGCGCAGCTGCCAAGTCAGCTCTGAGCATTGCGCTAACCCCGTGGCTCCGAGTGGGTGCCCCTTGGAGATCAGCCCCCCAGATGGATTCACAACGACCGCCCCACCATAGGTCGTCGCCTCTTCATCAACCAGCTTGTGGGCCTCCCCCTCGGCCGCGAAACCAAGCGCTTCATAAGTGATCAGCTCGTTGGCGCTAAAGCAGTCGTGCAGCTCGCAGACGTCGACTTCCTCGGGCCCAATCTGGGCCTCCTCATAGGCCATCCGGGCCGCCTGTTTGGACATGTCGGAGCCGACGATTTTCATGCAGTCGGTGTCCGCGGCGAAGGTCGATGTGAGGTCGGTGACCATCGACTGGCCGACGATCTCAATCGCCTCCGCCCAGAGGTCGTGCTCGTCGAGGTAGCGCTCCGAAACTACGATCGCGCAGGCTGATCCGTCGGAGGTCGGCGAGCACTGCAGCTTGGTCAGCGGATCATGAATCATCTTCGCCGCCTTGATGTCGTCGAGCGAATACTCCTGCTGGAATTGAGCGTAGGGGTTATTCACCGAGTGCTTGTGGTTCTTCCAGCCGATCCAGGCAAAATGCTCGGCGGTTGAGCCGTAGCGGTCCATGTGGTCGCGACCGGCGTTGCCGAACATCTGTGGTGCAGGTGGGGACGCCTCAGGGTCGCGGATCTCAAACATTCGCGAGGCATGCTTGTCGAGGGCGTTGGTGCGGTCGGTGTACTTGACCCCAAGTGAGCCTGGCTCCATCTTCTCAAAGCCAATTGCCAATGCGCAATCGACCAAGTTTCCCCTGACCGCCTGGCGGGCCAAAAACAGCGCCGAGGATCCGGTGGAGCAGTTGTTGTTGACATTGACAACTGGAATCCCGGTCAGCCCGAGCTGGTAAAGCGCCCGCTGGCCGTAGGTCGAATCGCCGTAGCAGTAGCCGGCAAAGGCCTGCTCAACATCCTCATAGGGGATGCCAGCGTCGGCCAGGGCCCTCTCCCCCGCCTGCTTTGCCCAGTCGGGGTAATCCCCCTCCTTTGTGCCGGGCTTCTCAAACTTTGTCATCCCGACCCCGATCACAAACGTGCGGTTGCTCAATCTCGCTCCTATGGTTTCCCGCCGCTGGCGGTTTGGCTGCCTAGCCAGGAATTTAGCGGGCCGGGGCTCTCAGCGGGGCGCGCTCCACTTCTTGGGCCCCTCTGGGGTTGGGCCAGAGCAGGAAAGCCGCGGCTGAGATCAGGATCCCCAGCGCCGTTGCGCCGCCCCGCTGACCGGCGGCGCTAAGGGCGCCCTCGCCGAGGTAATCGGCCAGCAACACCGCGTAGGTGGTGATCGCGGCGGTGAAGAGCGCGTACTGAACGGTAAGCAGTCCATAGGCGAGGGCCGCCGCGATGCTGAGGGCGAGCGCAATCGCGACGCCTGCGTCTCCTATGAGGACGGCCAGCGCGGTCGCGATCAAAAGGCCAATCGCGGTGCCGACGGCTCGCAGGAAAAGGCGGTGAAACGTTTCCTCTCGCCCCGGTCGCAGCACGAAGAGGATCGTGAGCGGAATCCAAAAGCCATGCACGCTCATGCCCAGCGCCCAGTAGGTGGCGACCCCGACCGCCAGTGCGGCACCAAATCGGAGGGCGTGTCGGGCACTGGTTGAGCTGAGGCGCAGGTTGGCGCGGAGTTCGCGGGCTGCGGTCCGGGTGTCCCAGCGCTGCTGGAAATTGTCGGTCCCGCGATCTCCCAGCGCCCACACAAGCAGGGAGAAGGCGGCCTGTAGGAGGCCGCCGGCGGTAGCGAAAATCAGTGCCTGGAGAGCCTCGGAGGGCTGGAGCGAAAGACCCTGTGTGATCACCAAAGACAGGGCAACCGAGACACCGGCGATCGAGAGCCGCAGCGAGACCGAAAAGCAGTAACCGGCCGCGCATCCGATTAGAGCCATCGCCACGATGGCAAGTCCGGGGGAAGAGCCGGTGAGGGCGCCGAGCGCGGCTGCGATTCCGATCAGCGGTGCCACCGCGGCCTGCCAGGCGGCGCGGGTGCCCGCCGGCGCGTCGAGACCGGGGAAACCGGCCAGCAGCGCCCCGGTGGCGATCGCGCCCTTGCTCGGGGCGCCTAGCCCGAGCTCCGCCCCGAGCGCCGCTGCAACCGGGATTGCGACCAAGACACCGCGTCGCAGGGCAGGCTCGGGGCGGCTTGGTCCGATCGCAAAAAGGGCGGCGAGGCCCAATCGGCGGGCGCTTCCGGCGGCGTTATACAGCGAAGGGGGTTCAGGGTCGGCGCCGCCGTGCTCGATCGGCCTCACCCCTCCCCCGTGCACGGCTCTGCGCTAGCACTCCCACCTCAATCGGCGCTAGCAGGCGTTCCCGCCCGGCATTCGGTCGTCGTGACCGCTGCATGCCTGCGGTTGCCAGCCCGGCACCGTGTGGCCTTCGGGTGGAAGCGGATCCTGCATGTTCTGACCCTCCGTGCTTGACTGCTCCGGGGACTTCTTCAAGGTGCAGTGGAGGGTCAGCGCATTTAGTTTCATCTGGGCCAGTTTCCCTCGCGGCCTTGAGCAATACAAGGGCGTGAGGGGTCGCGGCCAGCTGCAGCCGGGGTACCCTTGAAGGGCCGTGGTCCTCGCAGCACTCAACGCCGATCCCGCCGCCGGTGTCGGGATCCTTGCCGCCTTGGTGGCCGGAGTCGTCTCCTTTCTGTCCCCCTGCGTGCTGCCGTTGGTGCCAGGATACCTCTCGGCCGTCAGCGGCGTCTCCGCCGCGGAGCTCGAGAGCGCCGGTTGGCGCAGGGTTCTGGGGCCCAGCCTGATCTTTGTCGCCAGCTTTTCGGCGATCTTCATCCTGCTCGGACTCACCGCAACTGGGCTTGGCTCCGCGCTTCAAAACCACAAGCAGCTACTGACCAAGATCTCCGGGGCGCTGATCATCGCGATGGGTGTGCTCTTTGTGTGCTCACTCTTCATCACCCGGCTCAATCGCGAGTGGCACGTCGAGGCTCTCCTTTCACGGGCGGGACGAGGTGGCCCGATGATCGCCGGCGCCGCCTTTGCGATCGCCTGGACTCCTTGCATTGGCCCCACCCTCGGCGCGATTCTCTCCGCTGCGTCGCTGTCGGGTTCGGCCGGTCGCGGAGCCTTCCTTTTGGCCGTTTACTCAGCTGGCCTGGCGATCCCATTTCTGCTCACCGCGATTGCCTTCTCCCGGATGACGACCGCGTTTGCGGTGGTTAAGCGCCACTACCAGGTCATCGTCGCAAGCGGTGGCTTGGTCCTGATCGCAATGGGAATTCTGATCTGGACCGGCCAGCTGTTTCAGCTCAATATCGAAGCTCAGAACTGGCTATCCAGTCTCGGCCTCAACTTCTGGAGCCAGGTCTAGTTGCTGAGCGGCGTAGCCGTCTCGAGCTCTTTTCCAACGGCCTCGATCTCTTCGATTCCACCATCGTCTAGATCCCGGGAGCAGACGATGCGGAATCGCCCGGTGCCGATCTCGGCGTCTGCCATGACCGGAAGACCTCGAATCTGCTCCCAGCCAAGTCGCTCGACCTCGAATGGATTCATCCGCACCTGGGCTGCTGGAAAAGGGCAGCTGGCGTTGTGTTGGTCAATCGCCCTTGAGATTGCCTCAAGGTTCTTGGCCTCCGCCGACGCCATATGGGGATTCTAGGGCCCACCAGAAGTCGAGCGCCAGGAGGCGATGAGCGCGTCGGCCCGAGCGCTCGAGTGACGTTGGGGAGGGGGTCAAGGTGCGGTCTCGTCCCGGCGCGGTCCTAGGATTGGGCGATGCAGAAGCCGCGCAGGATCGCCCATCTCGACATGGACGCGTTCTACGCCTCGGTTGAGTTGCGACGCCGGCCTGAGCTGAAGGGAAAGCCGGTTGTGGTCTGCGGCGCAGGCCCGCGAGCGGTCGTGACCACGGCGAGCTATGAGGCAAGGAGATTGGCAGGGATTCGCTCGGCGATGCCTGCCGCCGTGGCGCGCCGGCGGCTGCCCGATGCCGTCTTCCTGCGGCCTGACTTCACCGCCTATCGAGCGGCGTCGCACGCGGTTATGGAGATCTTGCACCGCAACGTTGAGACGGTTGAGGTGGTCGGGCTCGATGAGGCCTTTCTCGACCTCAGCACCCTGTTTTCTCCGAAGGCGACGATGCGCCGGATCGCCGCTGAGATTCGGGCCGAGGAGGGTTTGAGCTGCTCGGTGGGGATTTCGGAGAACCGGGTCTTGGCAAAGATCACCAGCGAGCTGGGAAAGCCCGGCGGCTTGGTGGTTCTCTCGCGCCAAGAAGCGCTGGAGCGATTTGGGCCGGAGTCTCCATCCCTCGTCCCTGGGATCGGACCGAAGACGGTGGCGCGACTCGAGCGAATCGGCATCAGTACCCTGGCCGAGCTCCGCAGCCAGGAGCCCGCGATTTTGGCCGAAACCTTCGGGCCTCGAATGGGGCGCTGGCTCAGCGAGCGCTCTCGCTTTGAGGACGACACTGCGCTCACGGTGCTGCGCGAGGCAAAGTCTCAGTCCGCAGAGGTGACCTTTGACATCGATGTCTGCGATCGCGCCCAGCTTGAAGCGGCATTGCTTGGCCTTGCAGAGGATCTCTGCAAGCGACTAAAAGCACGCCAGCTGAAGGGAAGGACGATCGGGATCAAGGTCAGATTGGACGACTGGACCAATGTCACCCGTTCCCGTACCCTCGAGCGCGTGACCAACGAGCCCGCCGGGGTTGGAGCTACTGCTGTGGAGCTGCTGCGTGCCTATGATCCGCAGCGCCCGGTGCGGTTACTCGGCGTCCGGGTGGCCACCTTCGAGCGCCCTGCGGAGCCCCTGGCGGCGCCCCAGACCTCGGTCAGTCAGCTTCAGCTCGGCTGAGCAAACCAGGCGCTGGAAGGCCGCGGACTAGTAGACCCATCCATAAGTACCGACCTGAATTCTTGAAGAAGTCCGGGGCCGGGCGTGGAATCTCTCAGGTGATGGCACGCCCTGCCCGCGACAAGGGCGAGCTGAGCGAAGAGGAGCGCGCGAAGCTGGAGCGGGTCGCCCGCGCCGAGAGGCTCCCCTGGCGAGAGGTTCAGCGCGCCAAGATCGTCCTCTACGCCGCCGCTGGTCAAAGCGACGTCGAGATCGTCGCCCGCCTGGATACCTCGGCCGGGATCGTCAGCCGATGGCAAAGACGATTCTGCACCGAGCGCTTGGCGGGACTCGAGGACAGGCCACGCGCGGGGCGCCCGCGCCGTTTTCCCCCCGGAGCAGGTCGCCGAGGTGAAGGCGATCGCCTGCGAGCTGCCCGTCGTCCACGGCCTGCCGCTCTCGCGCTTCAGCCGCACTGAGCTGCACCGGCTGGTGATCGAGCGCGGCCTCACCGAGGCCTCGGCGACGACGATCTGGCGCTGGCTTCACGAGGACGCGATCCGCCCTTGGCAGGTGCGCTGCTGGATCTTCCGCCGCGACCCGACTTCCTCGCCAAGGCCGCGCGAGTGCTCGACCTCTACCAGCGTCGCTTCAAGGGCCGCCGCCTGCGTCCGGACGAGTACGTGATCTCGACAGATGAGAAGTCCCAGCTGCAGGCGCTCGGACGCCGACACCACACCATGCCGCCGGGGCCCGGCTGGGCACTTCGATGCGAGTTCGAGTACCGCCGCGGCGGTACTCTCGCCTACCTTGCCGCCTGGGATGTCCACCACGCCAGGCTCTTCGGCAGGGTCGAGGAGAAGACGGGGATCGAGCCCTTCGGGCGCCTGGTCGAGGAAGTGATGACGAGCGAGCCATATGCCTCGGCGAAGCGGGTCTTCTGGGTCCTCGACAACGGCTCCTCGCATGCCGGGCGGGCCTCGGTCCAGAGGCTGGAGGGGACCTATGAGAACCTGCGGCTGATCCACGGGCCGGGTGAGCGGATCGACCTCGCCGCCTGAGGCCCTACGCAGCGAGCCGGATACCGGCCGGGGTCGTGACGATTCCCGCCCGCACGGCGAGCGCCTCCAGCAGAGCGGCGTGCATGAGGTGGCGCGAGCCGCTTCCCAAGTCCAGGAGAGCGGCGGCGACAAGATCGTCATCAATCATGCCCACCTCGGCCTGGGATATCGCGGCACGGGCCAGGCGTGCCCGTTCGATCGGCCCGTCGAACGACTTCGTGGCGGCGTCAAGAAGATCGGGGTCTGGGTCATCTTCGACGACGGCCTCGCAGAGGCGGCCGAGCACGGGCGACAGGAGCTTAGGCAGCTCGACTTGAAGCGAGAGGTCCACGCACGGCAGCTCCCACAGAGCCTCGAAGAGATCGAGGAGCTCCCCATCGGAGCGGCCCCGCAGCTCCGCCGCCGCCGTGCGCGAGGCATGGGTGAGGAAGGCTCGCGCCTGGCTCTCCTCGGATGGGCCGCGCTCGATCCCGCAGCAACGCTTGGCCTTGCGACCGGAGCCGCAGGGACAGGGCTCGTTGCGCCCGACCTTTGCCACGAACAAATCGTGGCGAGGGCGCCGGTCGGAACCAACGTTCAGTTACTGCTCGAACTTACGGACGCGTCTACTAGCGGCTGCTGAGCAGGCTGCCCAGCCCGGGGAAGCCCAGGCGCGTCTTGGTCGCGGCGGTCAGATCGAACTCGCGACCGGCCACATAGGGCCCTCGGTCGATCACCGTAACCGTGATCGAGCGGGCGTGGTAGCGGAGGCTGACCTTGGTCCCGCAGGGGAGGGTCTTGTTTGCCACTCCGAGGGTGTCGGGCCTCAGGATCCCGCCACAGGCCAGGGTCGCTCCATAGAGGCCTGGTCCGTAGTAGGAGGCGACGGTGCGGTGAAAAGCGGTGAGGTTTCGAATCGGACTGACCGAAGCGCGGTTTCGTTGGTCGTGAAGGTCATAGGCGCGGATTTCATAGGCGCCTATCTTCTGCGGTTGAAAGCGGCGCAGGAATCTCCCGCTTGGCTTGGTCGAGATGGTTAGCGTGGCGGCCCGGGGACCGCGAATCATCAATTTGACCCGGTGTCGGCCGCCGGGATGAACCCGTCCTTCAATCCTTAGAGCGCGGCCGCTCAGCACCTCGTGTGCGGAGAGGTGAAGCGCGATTTGGGAGGGCACCCGTTCCGGCCGATCTCGGGTCGGGCTCTGGGCGCCGGCGGTGCTCACGCCGAGGACAATCGCGGCGGTGGCAGCCGCGGGCAGGAGGTATCGCATTTCTTATCACTCGCTTCCTCGCCTGCCTACGGGGTTAGCTGACGGGCTCGCGGCGGTTGGCAGGTGCCAAGCAGCCGCTACGGGCGGCTCGCCGCCCGATTCGCCCCCGCCGCGAAATATAAAGATGATCGCGACCATTGGTTCCCCCGATCTCGTCGCGCTCGCGAGAGATTCGGCAGATGGGCTCGTTTCGTCTGAGCGAGCCAGGGTAGGGATCGGGGGGGCGTGCGAGCGTGAGCGCCATCACACGGCAAAATCCGCGAATTTGGCTGCAAAACCGGATGTCAAGGCCAATTTAGGCAGGGGACCGAGGCCGACCGGCTGTGCGAAGATAGGCCGGTGAGTGAGGATCGACTCAGTGGGCTGGATTCCTCCTTCTTGCATATGGAGAGGGCAGGTGCTCACATGCACGTCGCCTCCACGATCATCTTCGAGGGTCCCGCGCCCACGCATGAGGAGTTTCGCGACCACATCGCTTCGCGCCTTCACCTCGTGCCCCGCTTTCGCCAGAAGCTGCGATTCATTCCCTTCGGCCAGGGCCGACCGCTCTGGGTTGATGACCCCCACCTCAATCTCGATTATCACGTCCGCCAAACGGCCCTGCCGGCTCCAGGCTCAGAGGAACAGCTGCGAAATCTGGCGGCGCGAATCTTCTCTCAGCAACTCGACCGCACCAAGCCGCTTTGGGAGCTGTGGCTGGTCGAGGGGCTTCGCGACGGACGCTTTGCCGTGGTCGGGAAGAGTCATCACGCGCTGGTCGACGGGATCTCCGGTGTCGACATTACGACGGTTCTCTTTGACCTTGACCGCGAACCGACGCCGCCTCCCCGAGCGGCGCCCCGCTGGCTGGCGAGACCAGAGCCAACCGACCTCGAGTTGCTCGCCGACGCGATTCGCGAGCGGCTCACCAGCCCCAAGGAGATCGTGCGCGGGGTGCGTGCGGTGCTGCGCGGCCCGCGCCAGGTCGCCAGGGGAATCGGTGCGACTGGAAAAATGATCGGCGCCGGTATAGCCGCCCCTTCCACTCCGTTTAACGTCGAGATCGGACCGCACCGACGCTTCGCGATCGCCCAGACTGACCTGGCCGGGCTGAAGCGGGTGAAGGATCGCCACGGCGGCACCGTCAACGATGTGATCCTTGCGATCGTCGCCGGGGCGTTGGGCAACTATCTACGCGCCCGCGGCAATGACACCGAGGGGCTTGAGATGAGGGCAATGGTTCCGGTCAGCGTTCGCGCCGATGAGGAGCACGGGGCGCTGGGCAACAAAATCGCTGCGATGATGGCGCCGTTGCCGGTTTGGTGTGAGGATCCGCTCGAGCGGCTGCAGCTTGTAACCGAGACGATGGGAGACCTGAAGTCATCGGGTCAGGCGGTGGGGGCCGAGATCCTGACCAGGATCACCGATTTCGCGCCACCAACGATTGCCGCCCAGGCAGCCCGCCTGCAACCCGCCCAGCGATTCTTCAACCTGGTGGTGACGAACGTTCCCGGGCCCCAGTTTCCGCTTTATGTTCTCGGTCGCAGGATGGAGTCGATATTCCCGATGGTCCCGCTGGCCCGCCGACAGGCACTCTGCGTGGGAATTATGTCCTACGACGGCCAGGTCAACTTCGGTCTGATCGGCGACTACGATGCGATGGCCGATCTCGACAGCTTCGCGCTCGACCTCGAGGGGGCGATCGCTGAAATGGCGGCGACCGCCGCGGCCCATCCAAAGCGGCGGGGCCGCCAGGAAGAGCAGGGGAAAAGGCGGATGCCGCGGACGGCCCTGGCGCCGGAGGCCCAGGCCTAGGTTCCGCTGGGAGGCATCTGCACCAACGCCGCGGTGAATGCCCTGATCGACGATCGCGGTCGCCGGATACTGCGGGCGACAAAGCAGCGGGAATCCAAGATTGCGGTGGGGGTGCGGGGGCGGCTTCGCGCCTCACCCGAGAGCCGCGACGACGATACTTCGGCGCAGATGCCTCGGCCGAGTGGTCAAATCCAGATCAGGGCTCAGGTCCGCGTGCGCAGGGACTACGCCATTGCAGGTTGGGGTGAGCGACGGTGCGGGTAGCCCTAGCTCAGATCAATCCCACCGTCGGAGACATCGATGCAAATGCGGGCAAAGTCGCCGAATGGATCGCCAAGGCGCGTGGCGAGGGCGTCGATCTCGCGATCTTTCCAGAGCTCTGCATTCCCGGCTACCCGGCTGAGGATCTCTACCTCAAGCGCCACTTCGTCGAGGCCAACAGGCGGGCGGTCGAGGAGCTGGCCAAGGGTGTGCGTGGGCTGACGGCACTGGTCGGCTTCGCGGAGCCGGTCGCCGTCGGCGGCGGTTCTCGTCATGCCCATAATTCCCTTGCCGTGCTCAGCGAGGGCTCGTTGCGGTCCACCTATCGCAAGATTCGACTCCCCAACTACGCTGTCTTTGACGAGCAGCGCTACTTCGTGCCGGGCTCTGAGCCTGCCACCGTCGAAATCGCCGGAACCCTGGTTGGACTGACAATTTGTGAGGACTGCTGGGTCAACGGACCACCTGCATCATCGGAGGCAGCCGCCGGCGCTCGGCTGATTGCCAACCCCTCCGGCTCGCCCTATCACCGGGGCAAGGGTATCGAGCGAGAGGCGATGTTCGCAGCGCGTGCTCGCTCCTACGGCGCCCATTTCGCCTTCTGCAACATGGTGGGGGGACAGGATGAGCTTCTCTTTGATGGACAGAGCTTTGTGATCGATTCCGACGGCGAGGTGATCGCCCGCGCCGCTCAGTTTGAAGAGCAGCTTTTGATCTGCGAGCTGCCCGCTTCTGGCGGTGGGCCGATTATCGAGCCCCTGGGAGATCTCGATGAGGTCTATCGGGCGCTGACTCTCGGCCTCACGGATTACGTCGGCAAGAACGGCTTTCGCCACGTCGGCATCGCCCTCTCGGGTGGTATCGACTCGGCCCTCGTCGCCCTGCTCGCCGCCGACGCCCTTGGCGCAGAGCAGGTCAGCTGCGTCGTCATGCCCTCACCCCATTCCAGCCCCGAGACCCAATCAGACGCGCGAGCGATCGCCGCCAACCTCGGTTGCGAGTTGATCGAAATTCCGATCGAAGCGGCGATGTCTGTTTATCAGGATGCGCTCGAGCCATCCTTCAGAGCGAGCAGGGAGGGGCCTGAAGCAGAGCCCGTGCCGCGAGACCCGACCCGACCGGCCGAGCCCGACCTCGCCGCTGAGAACATCCAGGCTCGAATCCGCGGCAACCTGATGATGGCTCTCTCAAACAGGCTTGGTTGGTTGGTGCTCACAACCGGCAATAAGAGCGAGATGTCGGTCGGCTACGCGACGCTTTACGGCGACATGGCCGGTGGCTTTGCGGTGATCAAGGACGTTCCGAAGACCCTGGTCTATCGGTTGGTGCGCCGTCGCAACGAACGGGCCGGGCGAGAGCTGGTGCCGGATTCGGTATTGGAGCGAGAGCCCTCCGCTGAGCTTCGCCCCGATCAGCTAGACAGCGACTCGCTGCCACCCTATGAGCTGCTCGACCGCATCCTCGCAGCCTACGTCGAGCGCGACGAGGGGCGAGAGGAGATGATCGCAGCCGGGCTGGCGCCGAGCGTTGTTGATCAGGTGATCCGTTTGGTCGATCACTCCGAGTACAAGCGCCGCCAAGCGGCGCCCGGGATCCGCATCACACCGAAGGCGTTCGGGCGCGACCGCCGCCTGCCGATCACCAATCGTTTCGGAGGCTAGGACCCGGCTGGTCGTGGGCGGATCGCGACCGTCATCTGTCCCATCGCGCAGAGCCGGCCGCCCTCATCGATGATCTCAGCTTCCCAGACCCAGCTGCTGCGCCCGCGGTGGCGGGCCCTGGCCCTTACCTCAGCCGCTCCCTCGGTTATCGGGCGGATGAAGCTGACGGCAATTGACTGTCCCATCGCCATCATCTGTTGATCCCCCACGGCGATCGCCGTCGCCCGCGAACAAACGGACTCCACCAGAGTCGAGATGACCCCTCCATGGAGGAGGCCGAGTGGCTGGCGCAGCTCATCGCGCACCCGGATCCGTGCCCGGGCGTGATCGGGATCATCGTCGATCCACTCCGTCCCCACCAAGGCCGCGAAGCCAGCGTCGTTGATCTGATGTTCAGTCGGCATTAACGTCCAGACCCTACCCCGGGCCCCTCCCATAGGCTTCGCGGCCGGTGGCGCTCAGCGAGGACCAAAAGGCAATGCTCAGGCTGCTCGCACAACGCGAGGCGGGCTATGAGGACATCGCCACCTTGATGGGCCTGAGCGTCGATCAGGTTCGCACCATGGTCAGGGATTCAATGGCAGAGATCGGTGGCCCCCTGGACCCCGATCAAAAGGCGATGCTGAGACTGCTCGCACAGCGCGAAGAGGGATATGAGGACATCGGCGCGCTGATGGGCCTGAGCGTCGATCAGGTTCGCACCAAGGTGGGCGAGTCACTGGCTGAGCTGGGCGAGCCCGGAAAAACTCCAAATCGGCCGGCCAAGGAGGAGGCGAGGGAGCCGGCCGCAGCAGCAACGGTTCCAACGACGCCGGCCACGGCGGCCACGGCGGGCGACTCGCCAACTGTGAAAAGCGAGGGCAGCGCACCTGAACAGCCCGCGGAGAAGGCGCCGACTACTGAACCTCGCGGGGCCGGGAAAAAAGCTTCTGCGCCCCGCCCGAGTTTGGCGCTGCCCAAGGACCAGCGCCTGCTCGCCATCGGCGCGGGCGGAGCCGTGGCGCTGATATTGATCCTAATCCTGGTCCTCTCGGGCGGCTCAAGCTCATCTGGCACGACGACAAACACCACCGCCACCGCCCCAACCGGTGGCTCGAGTTCAAGCAATACGCCGAGCACGACGCCGACCAACGCGAAATTGACCGAGGCGCTGCTTTCCCCCGTCAATGGCGGCAGCGCGAGCGGACGAGCGCTGTTCGGTCGCATTCACAAGACGCCCGTGCTGCAGGTCGAAGCCCGGGGATTGAAACCTTCACCGAGCGGACAGTCCTACACCGTCTGGCTCTACCGCTCGCCGAAGCTGGTGCTGCGGGTTGGCGCGGTCAGCGTCGGAAAGTCGGGGGGGATCGCCGCCCAATTTCCCCTCCCGACCCAGCTTCTCGCCTACGTCGCCAGCGGCGCCTTTAACCAGATTGATATCTCGCTGACCTCAAACGCCGCCTACGCAGCCGAGGTGGCAAAGGCCAAAAAGGAAAAACGCCTGCCCCAGTACACAGGCACCGACATCCTTCGTGGATCGATCACCGGACCGGCGGTTAAGAAATAGTCGACCCCGATCAGCCGAGGAGCTTGCCCGGATTCATGATCTCGGTCGGGTCAAGCCGGTCTCTGACCGCCGCCAGGATCTGAAGCCCGCTACTTCCCAGCTCGGACTCAAGGTACCGAGCGTGGTCGCGGCCGACCCCATGGTGATGGGTGATCGTCGCCCCGGCGGCGATGATTGCCTCCGATGCGGCGCGCTTCAGCGCCTGCCACTGCTCGATCTCCTCACCGCGGCGCGCAGGTGCAATGAAGGTGAAATACAGCGAAGCACCGTCGCGGTAGGCATGGGATAGGTGGCAAAAGACGATCCCGGGGGTACCCTGGGCGGCAAGCGAGCTGTGCAGGGTGGCGCGCAAGGTGGTGTGCAGCTCCTGGAGCTCTGTCCAACTGTGAGCGGTCTCGAGGGTCTCGACCATCGCGCCCATGTCGATCAGAGTGTCACGGAGGTAGGGCCCCTGATAGCGATGGCGGTCCCAGGAGCGCCCGGCCGTCTGGCCGAGCTGGATCGCGCCTCCGGCATGCAAAGCGCGCGCCGCGAGCGCGCGGCGGCGCGCAACGGACTCCCTCTCGCCCTCCAGGCCAACGATGATCAAGGCGCCCCCGCGGCGCCGCCGCAGGCCAAGGTAGCGATCAAGCAGAGCGCCGCGAAAGCCGCGGGGTCCCGAGAGCGCCAGCGTCCCCTCGGTCTCCTCCTCATCCGAGATTCGGATCACATCGGGAAGACCTGAACCCTGCGCCATCGAGCGAACGATCTCGCAGCCGCAGGCAAAGCTCTCCGCGAACCACCCCTCATAGTGGCGTTGCTCGGGGGCCGCGCGCACCCTCACCGTGACGTCGGGTATCACGCCAAAGGTCCCCTCTGAGCCCAGCACGAGCTCGCGCAGGGCCGGACCCGCGGCGCTGTGGGGAGTCTCCCGCGTCTGCAGCTCGCCGGCCGGCGCAAGCAGCCGGATCGAGGTGACCATCGCGTCAAAACGCCCGTAGCCACTCGATGCTTGCCCGGCCGATCGGGTGGCGGCAAAGCCGCCGATGGTCGCGTACTGAAATGACTGGGGGAAATGCCCCAAGGTCAGGCCGTGCGCGCTCAGGGCCCGCTCAGCCTGCGGACCGCGCAGGCCGGCGCCTAGGCGCGCGGTGAGCGAGCGAGGATCGACCACAACCTGATCCAGTCGCCTCAGGTCGAGGCTGATCAGGCGGGGATGGCTACCACGCAGCGGCTCGATTCCACCGACGACGCTGGTCCCACCGCCAAACGGCACCACCGCCACTCCCTCGGCCGCGCAGAGTTCAAGGATCCGGCTTACCGCGTCTGCGCTGGGTGGACAGATGACCGCATCCGGGGCATCTGACAAGCGGCCCTGGCGCAGTCTTGCCAGGTCGATATATCCGCGGCCGGTGGCGTGGCGGAGGCGGTCCTCGGCGCCGCTGAAGATGTTGTCGGCTCCGATTGCCGCGATCAAGGAACTCGGCAGCGGCTCTGCGGGGGGCAGTTCAAAATCCTCCAGCGGGATCGGCACCGGGCCTGCCCTGAGCTCGCCCAGCCGCTCGCGCAGAACCCCCAGCGCCGCGGAGTCAAGCTTTGAGTTAACGGCTGGGTCGCCCCACCCCCACCACTTCGTGTCACGGCGGGGGCCGGCGGTCACAGCTTGGGCGCTCCGAGGGCCCGTTCGATCCCGTCCAGAGCCTCCTCCAGGATCGCCCCCTGGCCGCGTCGCATTAGCGGCGAGCCGAGCCTCGACATGCCACGCAGCACCTGCTTGGAGGCGAGGCTGACAAGTGTCTGATCGGCTTCCCCCTTCAGGCTGATCTCCACCCCGGAGCTGCGCAGGTGGCGCTCAAACGGCGTTCCCTCAAGCTGTTGCTCCCAGACGTAGCGCCGACCCTCGGCCGAGCTCAGACAGCGAAAGTCGGCGCGCACCCCCCTGCCCTCGGCCGTCTCCAAGACCTTCGTCCACTGGCTGCGTCGGCCGCCGGCCTTGCGCTCGACACTCTCCACCCGGGTCGTTCGAGGCCACCAGCGCGGCAGGCTGTAGGGGTCTGAGACCAGCGCCCAAACATCGCGCACCGGGGCCGCGATGCGGCGACGGCGGGTGACTCGCGCCATCGCCGCGGCTTACTACTCGCCCGCCAGGCGGCGCAGATCACGGACGAGCAGCAGGTGCTTGAGGTGGCTGACCGTTGCAGCCAGACTTTCGAGGCTCCGCAAGGCCTCCTTGCGTCGCTCTGGATTGCGGGAACGCAGCGATGGTCCCAGCAGCGCTTCAAGCAGGTTTGCCTCGCGATCGGCGGAAGAGCGAAAGACGCGAAGGTTGCGAGCTCCGACCCCGACCCGAGAGAGCTCGTTTGCGGCGCGAACGATCTCGCGGTCGGTCTCGTCATAGACGGTCTTACCATCACGCTTCTCGGGGTCGACGATGCCAAAGTTTTCCAACTCCCCGATCAGCTCCTCCCGCGCACCGGTCTCCTCGATCACCTCATCGAGGCTGAGGTAGGCACTGGATGTATTGACAAGGATCGCCCGACGAACCGCACCCCCGCTCTGGCGACGATCGACGGCGCCGCCAAGATCGACCTCACCTCCAGCGGCCAGCTCCTGGCGGATAACCCGCAGCGGCAGGAACTCGTCGCGCTGCAGGCGCAGGATGGTGCGCAGGCGTTCGACGTCAGATTGGCTGTAGAGGCGATAGCCGCCGGATGTTCGGCGCGGCGTGAGGAGCTTTTGATCCTCGAGGTAGCGGATCTTTGAAATCGAGACGTCGTCGAACTCGCCCTGCAAGATCTTGCAAACGGCGCCGATCGTCAGCGCCTTGCGCGGCCGGCTGGCGGAGTCGGGCGGGCGGGTCGGTTGCTCTGAAACGGCCACGGCTACTTCTCCAGGTAGCTGAGCTTGTACTTGCCGACCTGGATCTCATCACCGTCGGCGAGGCGGTGAGACTCGATTCTGCGCCGGTTTACATAGGTGCCATTGAGCGAACCGAGATCATCTATGTAGAGGCCATCGCGACGGCGCACCAGGAGTGCGTGATTGCGCGAGACGGTCACGTCGTCGAGAAAGACGCCGGCGTCGGGGCTTCGACCGATGCTGATCCGGTCCTCGCTGACGGTGAAGCTCTCCCCGGCCCGACCACCCCCGGAGCGGATCACAAGGGCCGCGCCCGCCTGCTCGACCACCTCCTCGATGTCGACCGGCTGGATATCGCCGGTGTCATCGACGGTGTAGGTCATCGTGGTTGGGTCATCCCCGCCGTCAGAGGGTCCGGCGCCGAGGTAGGCGCCGCACTTCTGGCAATAGTTGGCACCCTCGGGGTTTGCGAAGCCACACTCAGGACAGTGGACGGCCATGATCGGCTGCCGGCGCTCAGGCGGCCGGCTTCTCCCCACCATCTGACTGCGCCTTGCCCGCCAGGATTTCGGTCAGTTGCTTGACGTCGTCCCCGGAAATCATCGAATCTCCGCGCTCGCGTTTTTGCCGCAGCCGATTGACCAGCTCGGCCCGCAGGATGTCGATCTTTCCGTGCAGGACACGCCGTTTGTAGGAGATCTCGTTCTCCTCCTCGGTGAGCTTGTCGATCACATCCTTGAGCTCTTTGTCAGAGAGTGAACCCAGATCGGGAAAGGTGTCCTCCATCTCGCTCCTTATTCGGGAGGCATCGCCTCCGATTGCCGCTGCCAACGATTATAGGTCGAGCTGGGTCAAAGGTTCAACTGAAGGTTGAAGGTTTATCAGGTGCGGCGCTTTGCCGCCAGATCGGGGTCGCGGCGAACGGCACGAATTCCGCTCTGCGCGTAGAGATAGGTGGCGAGAATCGCCAGGCCAAGTCCGACGATCAAAAGCGCCGTCGCGACCCAGCCGCCGACGATCAGGGCGAGAAAGATTGCCCCCATGATTGGAAAGACCGAGACCCGCCCTGGCCAGTTGACTTCGACATCGACTCCGTGGCGAAGCCCGTATTGCGCGAGCGCCAACATCGCGACCTCGCGCAGGGCCAAGAGGCCCAGCGCCCAGCGCGGAAGCAGTTCGAAATGCCAGCAGACGACCGCGCCGGAGAGGATCGTGAGCCGATCGATCAGCGGATCCAGGAGCGCCCCCAGGCGGCTGTACTGCCCGGTGACGCGAGCCAGGAAACCGTCAAGGTAATCGCCGGCAGCGATCAGCCAAAACACAATTGCCGCGGCGGCGCTGCGTCCATCACCCGATTCGAATGCCAGGTAGAGGAATACCGGCAAGGCCGCCAATCGCAGGTAGCCGACAAGGTTGGGAATCGTCCACGGCCGAAGCGACTCTCCGGCACGGGTCCGGCTTGGTTTTGCGCCGCTGCGATCGAGCCCGAAGAGCCGCCGCAGCCGACCGCGGCCAAATGGCGCCGCCTCAGCCATCGAGGCCCTGAAGGATCCCGAGCGCCCGCTCGGTGGCATCCTCCACGGGCAGCTGGTGCTCGACCCCGCTGGCACGCTCGCGGGCCTCGACGAAACCCTGGGCGAGGCCGCGGCGCCCGACTACGATGCGAAGCGGACAGCCCAGAAGCTCCGCATCGGTCAGCTTCTCCCCCGCGCCGGCGTCCCGGTCGTCGTATAACACCTCGGCTCCGAGGCTGTCCTGCAGCTCCCCGTAGAGACGCTCGGCAGCGTCTCGCTCGGGCTCGCCGTGCTTGGCTAGCGAGACGAGATGCACTTGCCAGGGTGCGATTGCCGGCGGCCAGACGATTCCCCGCTGATCGGCACGCTGCTCGATCACGGCGGCCACGATCCGCGCCGGACCGAGGCCGTAGCTTCCCATCACGATCGGCTTTTCTTTGCCGTTCTCATCGAGGTAGGTGGCTCCGAGCGGATCCGAATAGCGGGTCCCGAGTTTGAAGATGTTTCCGACCTCGATTGCCGTCTGGACTTCGACGCTGCCGCCATGGGGCCCCGGATCGCCCTCCCGCAGCTCCGTGACCTCGACGTTGGCGGCGAAATCAGGCGCCAGCGCCACCGCATCCTCCCCGGCAGGACACGGCGCCATGTACTCATGGGCGCCGAGGCCACCCATCATGCCGACGTCAGCCTCGACCCGGTGCCAGCGCAGCCCACAGCGATCGAGAATCCGCGCGTAGGCCTCCGTCTGCAGTTGGTAGGAGCGCTCGAGCCCCTCGATATCGCGATCGAAGGAGTAGGCGTCCTTCATCGTGAACTCGCGCGTGCGCAGCACCCCGGCCCGGGGACGCGGCTCATCGCGCTCCTTGGTTTGGATGTGAAAGAGCATCAGCGGCAGCTCGCGGTAGGAGCGAACCTCGGCCGCGATGTGGTGGGTGATGCACTCCTCATGGGTCATTGCCAAGACCAGCGCAGCTCCCCGGCGATCCTTCAGCTTGAACATCTCCTCGATCTCGTAGCGACCTGTCTTTTCCCAGGGCTCGGCCGGTTGCAGCACCGGCATAAGCATCTCCTGGCAGCCAATCGCTTCCATCTCCTCGCGAAGTATTGCCTCAACTTTTCGAAGCACCCGCCAGCCGGCCGGGAGGTAGGTCCATAGGCCGGCCGCGAGTTGGCGGACCAGCCCCGCTCGCACCATCAGTTTGTGGGAGAGGGCCTCGGCCTCGGCCGGGGGATCGCGCAGGGTCGGAAGCAGGGTCTCGCTGAAGCGGGTCACCGGTGAAACCTATCCACCTCCTGAGAACCTCGTTGATGGGCCGCGAGTGGGGGTGGCTGCCGGGTCGCCCCGCTCAGGCTCTGCTGAAACGCCGCCCGGCCGTCGGCGATTCCGCCTCGTCGAGTAAGACCTGATCGGAGCGGCCCTGCTCGGCCGCTTCATGCTCCAATTTGGCGATCCGCTCCGGGGTCAGCTCTGCCGCGTTTTCATCCTCGATCTTCGCCAGCCAGGCTGCCCCCTCAACCGCTTTGGTCTCATCGACCTCGACCCGACCGCGATCAAGCGAGCGATCTATCTCCTCAAACAAAGCGTCCACCAAGGTTGCCTGGGGCACCTTTCGCAGCGGCTTGCCGTGGGCAAAGATCAGGCCCTCATCCTTGGCGCCGGTGATCCCAAAGTCAGCGTGGCTTGCCTCGCCGATGCCGTTGACCGCGCAACCGAGAACCGCCACCTCCACCGGCTCGGCATAGGCCTCAAGGCGTTGCTCGATTTCTGCCACAACCGAATCCATGTCGAACTGCAGCCGCCCACAGGTCGGGCAGGCAATCAGAACCGGGCCGCGCTCGCGCAGCTGCAGGGCCTTGAGGATCTCCCATGCCACCTTGACCTCCTCCTCGGCGTGAAAGGTCGAGAGGGATATGCGAATCGTGTCGCCGATTCCGTCGGCGAGAAGCGCGCCGAGGCCCACCGAGGATTTCAATGAGCCCGACCACTTGGTCCCAGCCTCGGTGATGCCGAGGTGCAATGGGTAGGGAATCTTCCCCGCAAGCAGGCGGTTTGCGGCGATCGTATTTGGCACGTTGGTCGACTTGATCGAGACCTTGAAGTTTTCGAAATCAAGGCTCTCCATCAGGGTGACGAACTCGATCGCCGCAGCGACCAGCGCCTCGACGGGCGCCTCGCGCTCCAGCTCATGCAGATGTCGTGGCAGGGAGCCAGAGTTGACACCGATCCGCATCGGCACCGCGGCCGCGTTCGCCCGTACCGCCACCTCGGCAACTTTCTCTCGCCCGCCAATGTTGCCCGGATTGAGGCGGATGCAGTGGGCTCCGGCGTCGATCGCCTTGAGTGCCAGCGTGTGGTTGAAATGGATATCGGCGATCACCGGGATCGGCGACTCGACGACGATCGTCTTTAGCGCCTCGACATCGCTGTCGCGCGGAACCGCGACGCGGACGATGTCTGCCCCCGCCTCGGCAACTTTGTGGATCTGCTCCATCGTCGCCGCCAGATTGGCGGTCTCGGTCTTTGTCATCGTCTGCACGGCGACCGGGGCGCCGCCACCGATCGGCACCCCCCCGACGAATATCTGGCGTTTGGAAGCCATGCAAGAAGGGTATCCCGGCGGCCCAGCGGGCCTCTATCTGACGTTGAATCCTTCGCCGGTGAGACGGCCGATATCGTTGGAGAGTCCGATGAAAAAGAGCATCGCGACGAGGGCGAACCCGATCATGCTGGCCCGCTCCATGACGACAAGGGAAACGGGACGGCCGCGCGCTTTCTCGACCAAGCTCCAGAAGATGTGGCCGCCGTCGAGCGGCAGGATCGGGAGCAGGTTGATCAGGCCGAGCGAGAGGCTGACCAGGCCGAGCAATAAGAGCGAAGGAAAGGCCCCGACGGCGATCTCTTGGCTGGCGAACGCGCTTACCCCGACGATTCCCGAGATCTGCTTGCGCTGCTTGGATTCAAAAATGTGGGAGAAGATCGAGGCGGTTTTGTGGGTGATGAGCCACATCGAATCGACCGCGCGCCGCGCCGCCGTGGCGACACCTACGTTTTCGGGCTCGCTCCCGTAGGTGAAACCGATCAGGGGTTTTCCATATTCCTTTTTATATTCGGGGCGCACCGAGATCAAGCGGTTGACCCCGTCACGGCGCACTTCGAGCCGGACCGGGGTTGCGGCGCGGCAGCCGTTGACCTGCCGCCCGGCGCACTTGTGCGAGGCGACGAGCTTGCCAAAGTGCAGGAGGCGCTCTTCTTGGCTCAGTTGACGATAGCTGTGACCATCGACTGAGACGAGTTCATCGCCGGGATGAAGGACCTTTGCCGCCGGCGTCCCCGACCTGATTTTTTCGACCGTCTGGTCGGTCTGCCGAGCAAAGAAGAAATAGGCGCCGAAGAAAATTACGAACGCGAGGGCGATGTTGACCGCGGGTCCGGCGGCGATCACGATAATCCGCTTGCCAACGGGTTGGCGATGGTAGGCGCGGTGTTCCTCCTCGGGAGGAATCTCCTCCTCCGGAGTCATGCCGCTGATTTTCACGTAGCCACCGAGCGGAATTGCCTTGATCCCGTACTCGGTCTCGCCTCGTTTGAACGACCAGATTGTCGGGCCGAAGAAGAGAAAAAAGCGCTCCACCCGCATTCCGGTGGCCTTGGCGGCGAAGAAGTGACCGGCCTCGTGGAGGATGATCAACAGGCAGAGCCCCGCGAATACGTAGACCCAACTCATGCTGGAGTCAAACCTCCAACCAGGCCTTTGCTGCGCCGGCGCGCCTCGGCATCGGCGACAAAGAGGTCGTCGAAATGCGACACAGGCAGCGCCGTCATCTCATCAAGCACCCGCTCGATCAGCTCGGCGATGGCGGTGAATGGAATCTGTCCGTCGAGGAAGGCCGCGACCGCAACCTCATCGGCGGCGTTTAGTACGCAGGGGGCGGTGCCACCCGCTTCGCCCGCCTCGCGAGCCAGCCGCAGGCAGGGGAAGGTTTCAGTATCGGGTGGCTCAAAGGTCATCTCGCCAACCGCGGCAAGGTCGAGACGGGAGAGCTCGAGGTCGGCGCGCTCGGGGAAATGCAGCGCGTAGGAGATCGGCATCCTCATATCCGGATTGCCGAGGTGGGCGAGAGCGGCGCCGTCGTTTAGCTGGATCAGGGCGTGGATCAGAGATTGGGGGTGGATCACAACGTCGATTCGCTCAAACGGAACCCCGAAGAGGTGATGGGCCTCGATTGCCTCAAATCCCTTGTTCATCAGAGTCGCCGAGTCGATGCTGATCCTCCCCCCCATCTTCCAGGTTGGATGACTCAGCGCCTCCGAGACGCTGATTTCCCCCAGGTCCTTGCGACCGCGGAACGGACCGCCCGAGGCGGTGAGGACGAGGCGGTCGACGGTTCCCGCTGGCTGGGAGCTGATCAGTTGATGCAGGGCTGAGTGCTCAGAATCGACCGGCAGAAGGCGAGCGCCGGTCGCTTCGGAGAGGGCGATGACCAGCTCACCGCCGATGACCAGGCTCTCCTTGTTGGCAAGCGCCACGTCTATTCCCTCGCTCAAAGCGACCACCGTGGAGGAGAGCCCGGCGGCGCCGACGATCGCGTTTAGGACGACTTCAGCGCCGCTGCTACAGATCAGCTCGCGGACGCCTTCCTTGCCGCCCAAGACGCGCCCGCTCCAGAGCCCACGGGCTCGCGCCGCGGCTTCGGGGTCTCCCAGTGCAATCGTTGCGCCGCCGATGTCTTCGGCCTGGGCAATCAGGTGCTCGACGTCAGAGTGCGCAGCCAACCCGACGATCTGAAGGTCTCGAGAGCCTGCAACCACGTCGATCGCCTGGGTTCCTATCGAACCGGTGGAGCCGAGAATTACCAGCTTCTTCATCGATTCAGTGTAGGCGGGTCAGTAGACCAACAGGACGGCCAGGTAGTAGCCGGCGACGACCGTGAAAAGGACGGCGTCGAGTCGATCCAGCATGCCGCCGTGCGGGCCAAAGAGGGTGCCCGTGTCCTTCTTTCCGAGATCGCGCTTCACCATCGACTCAAAAAGGTCGCCGATCGGAGCGACCGCCGCCACGGCAGCACCGATCATCAAGGCATCGACCCCGGAGAGCCAATCCTGGTAAAGGCCGGCGAACCAAAAGCCCATCGTGCCGATTACAAACCCACCTATCACTCCCTCGAGTGTCTTGTTGGGAGAGAGATTGGGGGCGATTCGGTGACTACCAAACATGCGGCCGGTCGCATAGGCGGCCGTGTCGGCGACGAAGGTGCCGATCAGGACGTCGACCAGCAGCGCCGCACCGTGATTGGGGAGTTCGCGAAGCAAGACGGCATGAACCAATGGAACCCCGATCCAGATAATCCCGAGCAGGGTGACCCCAAGCGAAACGACGATCCCGTCGCGATGCTTGCGATTAGCGCCGAAGGCAAAAAGCAGCGGAAAAGAGAGGGCGATGACCAGCAGCACGTTGTAGGCGGTTCCGAAGTGGGCGGCGGCGACGAGGCCTGTGACCGCCGCGTAGGCGGCGAGCCCGAGCGGGCGAAACTTCTCGGTCATCACCAGGTACTCACGCAGCGCCAGCACTCCAATCGCCACCATTGCGATCGAGAAAACCAGACCCCCGGCTACGATGATCGCGATCGTAAAAGCGATCCACGGAATCACGATCAGGACCCGCCTCAGCGTCTCGCCGCCAAGGCTGCGGCGGGGGATTGGTGCCCTCGGGGTCGGTTTGTCCCGCGTCCTTGCCGCCGGATCGCCGACTCCGTCGAACAGTTCTTCGGCCTCGCGGAAGCTGTGGCGCGGTCTGTCGCGGCGCTCCTCCTCTCGGTCGCGGGGAAACTCCACGCTCAGGCCCTGGCCCCGAATCGGCGCTGCCGCGACTCGTACTCCGCCAGGCAGGCCGCCAGAGCCTCACGCGAGAATTCCGGCCACAGCTCATCGCGAAAGACGAGCTCTGAATAGGCGCACTGCCAGAGCAAGTAGTTGGAGATCCTCTGCTCGCCGCTGGTCCTTATCAGCAGGTCAGGGTCGTGCATCTCGGGTGCGTACAGGAGACGGCGAAACTCGGCCTCTGAGCCACCGGAGAAGTGTCGTGCCGCATCGACGATCTCCGCCCGCCCCCCGTAGTTAAAGGCAACGAACAGGGTGATCCGACCATTGTCCTTGGTCATCGTCTCTGCCCATTGCATGCGCTCGACCAGGCCTGGGTCGATCCCCTCGCGACGGCCGATGAAGCGCATCCGCACCCCCTCCTGATTCAGCTCAGGGGTCTCGGCTGCGATCCGTTCCCCGAACATATGAACGAGGCCTTCGACCTCATCGGCAGGCCGCGACCAGTTCTCGGTCGAGAATGAAAAAACGGTCAGCTCCTCAATTCCAAGCTCAACCGCATCGCGCAAACGCGCCTTCACGACATCGGCGCCGGTGCGGTGGCCCTCGACCACCGGCAGGCCACGCTGCCTCGCCCAGCGCCCATTTCCATCAGTGATGATCGCTACGAACCGGGCTGCGGTCAAACCTCGAGTATTTCCTCTTCCTTGCCCTTGAGCAGCGTGTCGATCTCTTCGATTGCGTGATCGGTCTGCTTTTGAAGGGCAGCCTCGGCCCGACGCTCGTCGTCCTCGCCGGCCTCACCCTCTTTTTTTAGCTCGCGCAGGTCGTGCATGACATCGCGGCGAACGTTGCGGATCGCGACCCGACCATCCTCGGCGACCCCGTGAACCACCTTGACCATCTCGCGCCGGCGCTCCTCGGTCAACTCCGGGATGCGCAGTCGGATCAGGTTGCCGTCGTTGCTAGGAGTCAGTCCGATGTCAGACTCCTGGATTGACTTCTCGATCGCCGCGAGAGATGACTTGTCGTAGGGGGTGACGGTGAGCAGGCGTGCGTCGGTGGTCGCCACATTGGCGAGCTGGCGGAGCGGGGTCAGGCTGCCGTAGTAGTCAACGCTGATTCGATCGAGTAGATGGGGGGAGGCTCGCCCGGTGCGCACCGTTGCCAACTCTCCGCGGCTTGAATCCACAGATTTGACCATCCGGGCCTTGGCGTCTTCGAGCAGTTCGTCGATCAGATCCACTGGGTCCCCGTTCTCACTGAGCTTCGGGCGTGCTGCAGACGAGCGTGCCCACCCTCTCGCCGCTGACGATCCTATCTATGTTGTCCTCGTCTCCCATGTTGAAGACGTAGATCGGTAGGTCGTTGTCCATGCACAGCGAAAGGGCGGTGGAGTCCATCACCTTGAGTCCCCGCTCGATCGCTTCGCGGTGGGTGATCGTGGGAATGAACTTCGCCTCGGGATGCGTTGCGGGGTCGGCGTCGTAAACCCCTTCGACTCCATTCTTGGCCATCAGAATTGCCTCCGCGTGGATCTCAAGAGCCCTCAGCGCCGCAGCCGTGTCGGTTGTGAAGAACGGGTTGCCGGTTCCGGCCGCGAAAATCACCACCCTGCCCTTCTCAAGATGGCGCATCGCGCGCCGGCGGATATAGGGCTCGGCAACCTCCTTGACATCGATTGCCGACATGACCCGAGTGTGCTCGCCCATCGTCTCAAGCGCGTCCTGGAGGGTAAGCGCATTTAGGACAGTCGCCAACATCCCCATGTAGTCGCCCGTGGCACGATCCATTCCAGCCGCCGCCGCAGCCAGGCCGCGATAAATATTGCCAGCCCCAACCACGATTGCCACCTCTACCCCCTGGGCTCGGATCGCAGCGACCTGGGTGGCGATTCGGTGCACCTCGGTGGCGTCGGTGCCGTAATCGAGGTCACCCATCAACGCCTCACCGGAGAGCTTGAGCAGGATGCGCCCGAATCTCGGTTCGGGAGGGGTCATTGTGCCTTGACCTTATTCCTCGCCGACTCGGAAATAGGCGAAGCGTGCAACCCGGATGTTCTCGCCGGTCTTGGCTGCAAGCTCTTGACGCAGCTCCTCGATCGTTTTGGATTCGTGCTTTTCGGAGTTGACGTGAGATTGATCCAGCAGTGCGACCTCGCTTGCCCACTTTGATATCTGACCCTCGACGATCTTTTCGACCACCTGATCAGGCTTACCTTCCTCGCGAGCCTTCTCGGTGAATATCCGCCGCTCCGCCTCGAGCTCATCGCCCGGAATCTGATCAGAGGATACGAACCGCGGCGCGCTCGCCGCGACGTGCAAAGCGACCTCGTAGGCGAAGGACTTGAAATCCTCGTTGCGAGCCACGAAGTCGGTCTCACACTGGACTTCCACCATCGCTCCGACCCTGTCGTTGGCGTGGATATATGCCGAGACCACGCCCTCCGATGTGCCACGCCCTTCGCGCTTTGCCGCCGAGGCCTGTCCCTTGACCCGCAACAACTCCACGGCGCGCTTGGTATCGCCGTCGGCCTCACTCAGGGCGGCTTTGCAATCCATCAGCGCCGCCCCCGTGCGCTCCCGCAGGGCCTTGACCTCAGCTGCAGTGATCGCCACGGTTCACCCCTTCTCTGCACCTGCAGCCGGGGCAGGCTCCGATTTGGCCCCCGCCTCTGCCGCCTCGGCCTCTGCCGCCTCGGCCGCGGCTTCGGCCGCCGCCTCGGCCTCCTGGCGAGCCTGCTCCTCTTCCTCGCGTTTGCGGCGCTCCTCTTCCTCCTTTCGCCGGCGCTCCATTTCCTCGGCGATCCGCTTTTCCTCCTGCGTCCGCCAGGCTGATGAGCCACTCTCAACCGCGGCCCCGATCGTTCCGATCACGAGCTGGCAGGAGCGGATTGCGTCGTCGTTGCCGGGGATCACGTAGTCAACCGGGTTTGGGTCACAGTTTGTGTCGACCAGTCCGATGATCGGAATCCGCAGGCGAGCGGCCTCATGAACGGCGATCTCCTCGGTTTTCAGGTCGGTGACAAATACCGCGTCGGGCAGGCGCTCCATGTCGCGAACGCCCCCGAGGTTGAAGTCCAGCTTCGCGAGCTCCGCCTGCATCCCCATCCGCTCCTTGGTGGGAAGCAGATCGAGTTTGCCCTCCTCCTGCCACCCGGTTAGCTCGTGCAGGCGGGCGATGCGCGCCGACATCGTGTTGAAGTTAGTCAGCAATCCCCCCAGCCAGCGCTGGTTTACGTAGGGCATTTTGCATCGATCGGCCCACTCCTTGACGGAGTCGCGGGCTTGCTTCTTGGTGCCGACGAAGAGCACCGTGCCGCCACCGCTGGCCAGCTCGCCGGCGAAACGCCTGGCATTCTCAAGCAGCGCCTCGGTCTGAAGCAGGTCGATGATGTGAATCCCGTCCAGCTCGCCAAAAATGAAGCGGCGCATGTTGGGATTCCAACGGCGAGTCTGGTGGCCGAAGTGAACTCCGGCTTGCAGCAGCTCCTTAAGGCCTGCCTCTGGCATTGAAAAATCTCCTTGGTTGATGAGACTCTCCCGTCGCGCTTGCCGGACCCAGTAAATAAAGCGCTGGGCAGGACCCGGGGGCGCTGCGAACGGGGGTTGGTTTCTGGACTTGCGCCATTGTAGGGGGAACGGATCAGATGGCGCGGGCGGCATCGAGGGCGGTGCGCAGGTCGGTCGGCAGCTCGGAGTCAAAGCTGAGCGCTTCGCCGCTCTCCGGGTGGGTGAAGGCAAGTCGATGCGCGTGAAGGAACTGGCGCTGAAGTTCATATCTTTCGACGCCGCCGTAGGTTCTATCGCCGATAAGGGGATGTCCGATCGCGGCAAAATGGGCCCGGATCTGATGGGTCCGTCCGGTCTCCAACCGCACCTGCAGGTAGGTCTCGGAGGCGAGCAGCTCAAGCACGCTGAAATGGGTTCGCGCCTCTCGGGCCGCGGCACCCGAGACCGCCATCCGGTGGCGTTGGCGGGAGGCGCGTCCGATTGGTGCATCGATCGTCCCGGTGCGCGACGCGATGCGCCCGCCGGCCAGTGCCAGGTAGCTTCGCTTCACCTCGCGGCGCTGAACCTGGGCCTGCAGCGCGGCGTGAACGGCGTCGCTGCGAGCAACAACCATTAATCCGCTGGTGCCCTTGTCGAGGCGATGCACGATGCCGGGCCGCTGTGGGTCCTCCCCTCCGCCGAGGATCTCGGCCAGCTCATCGACCAGGGTTCGGCCTCGATAGGACGGCGCCGGGTGGACGACCAGCCCGGCTGGCTTATCGATCACAGCGAGGGCCTGATCGACAAATACGATGCGCAGTACCCCACCCCTCACGGCGCGGCTAACGGCATCGCGCCGGGACTGGGAGGGATCGGACCGATGCTCTCATGCATGGTGGTCATTTTGGCTCCCGCATATAGGCAACCGCCAGCAGTAGCACCCCGAGCGTGATCGCTATATCGGCGAGGTTGAAGGGCGGCCAGTGCGGGAGGTCGATGTAATCGATCACGGCTCCGGCACGGATGCGGTCAGAAAGGTTTCCCAGCGCTCCCCCTGCGAGCAGGCCGAGCGCCACCCACATCCCTGGCTTCGTCGGGTCCCTGGAAAAGAGAAAGGCGACGAAACCGAGCGCCGCCACGGTGATCAGGACGAGGCCGGTTCCGGCCCCGCCGGCCAGTCCAAAGGCTACCCCTTGGTTATGGGCAAGGGTCAGCCGCAGCGGACCAATCACCTCGAGGTGTTGGTTAGGGACCAGGTGTGCTTCGATCGCCGCCTTGGCGCCCTGGTCGGCGAGGACTACGAGGCCACACAGGGCGCCGGCGAGGCGCCAGGCGCGGGCGCTATCCGCGCTCACCCGGCGATCAGGCCGACGCAGAGGGCCTGCAGGAGGAGCAAGACGATGATTCCCAACATCGGACTGAGGTCGAGCGCAAATCCGCCGCCGCCGACCGGTGGCAAGAAGCGGCGAAACAGGTTCAGGTATGGATTTGTGGTCTCGCTGACGAAGTCAAGGACGACCCGCAATGGGCGGTTGTAGGGAACCCGCGGAAGCCAGGAAACCAGGATGTTGATGAAGATCAGGACTATGTAGACGATGAAGAGCGCGTTTACGTAGTTGGCGAGGTCTGCCCGGGTTAGCGCCAGCGGGATCATCATTGGCGCATCCTCGCCAGCGAGGCTCTGACGGCGGCTTCATAGCCGGCTGGGACCTCGCGGTCCTCGAGTGCAGCGAGTCCGGCCTCGGTGCTCCCGCCTGGGGATGCGACCGCGGCGCGTAGTTCGCTGGGAGTGAGGTTTCGCAGCAGCTCCGCCGTACCGGCTGCGGTCTCAACCACTAGCTCGAGGGAGAGGTCGGGAGGGAGACCGTCTCGGGCGCCGGCAGCGGCGATCGCCTCCACCGCGAGGGCGAGATAGGCCGGAGCGCAGCCCATCACCGCGGTTGCGGCGTCGAACTCCTCATCGCCAAGCTCGACCACGTGCCCCAGGACCTCCAGTGCACCACGAACCTCTGTCTGCTCCTGCGCCCCGTTGGTGGCGATGACGCCGCGGCGGACTTCGACCGCAAGATTGGGCATCACGCGCAGCACAGATGCCAGTGGAAAGGCTGCAGCAACCTCGGCAAGCGACGTTCCGGCCAGTAGCGAGACAACAGTCTTTTCGGTATCTCCGATCTCTGCGGCCACCGCACCCAGGGCGCCCGGCTTTACCGCAAGGACGATGACCTCGGCCGCCTCGGCCAAGATGACGTTTGATCTGACTGCCTCGCCATCGACCTCCTTGGCCAGTTTGATCGCGCGTCCGGAGCCGCTATCTGAGAACAACATCGCCTCGAACTGTCCGGCCCATCCCCGGGCCATCGCCGCAGCCATGTTTCCTGAGCCAACGAATCCGACAACCATTGCCCCAGCCTATTGACGGCCCCGCAGTGGGGTTGGGCTCCTTCCTAGGACTGGTTAAAGAAACCCTTGTCGATCAGCCTCGCCCGTTCCTCGGCAGAGACCTCGACGTTGCGCGGAGTCAGCAGGAACATCTTCTCGGCGATCCGCTGCATCCCACCGTCCATCGCGTAGGTAAGGCCAGAACAGAAATCGATCATTCGCTTGGAGAGCTCGTGGTCGGTCGTTTGAAGATTGAGGATGACCGGCACCGAGCGTTTGAACTGATCGGCCACCTGCTGGGCGTCGTTGAAGTTACGCGGGATCACCAGGTGGACCTGCACATCGGAGCCACCGTTATCGACCGGTCTCAGGGCGCGGGTGCGAGATGCCGCGATCGGCTCATCGTCGGCGAAAATGTCATCGATCTCGTCGCGACGGGAACGCCGGGCGGTGGGCAGCCGGCGGACCCCTGACTGCTCGCGTTCACGCCGACTTTCGAACACTTCCTCCGAGCCCGTCTCGGGCTCATAGCCGCCATCGTCATAGCCCGGCCCGTAGTCGTGATCCTCGGCAAGGCCGAAGTAGACAAGCGCTCTGTGCCATGTGTCGCGTAGGGCCATACTCATCGCCTCTTTCGGCCTTCGTTCGCCGACTCCTTTACGAACTTATCCCCAGGGTAGCGCCGTTTCACGCGTACAGCTCGCTCCCAAGCCTGATCATCGTCGCCCCCTCCTCAACCGCGACGCGCCAGTCCTGGGATGTCCCCATCGAGAGCCTTGGTAGTCCGCGCTCGGCGGCCAGCTGGGCAAGCAGAGCGAAATGTGGCCGCGAGTCCTCGGGATTGTGGCTGAATGGGGGCATCGTCATCAATCCACCAACCCGTACCGGGCAGCGGGCCAGGAATGAGTCGAGCTGGGCCGGGTGAACGCCGCTCTTTCCGGCCTCCCCGGCGACGTTGACCTCAACCAAGACTTCGGTTTCGGGGTGGGCATGGCGGCCGAGCTGGGCTAGCACCGAGTCGGTGGCCACCGAATGAATGAGGCGACAGACCGAGAGCAGCGCCTTCACCTTGCGGCTTTGCAGGTTGCCGATGAAATCCCATTCAAATGTTTGCCCCCAGCGCTCATGCTTGGATTCGAGCTCCTGCTGGCGGTTCTCTCCGACGAGTTTGATTCCGGCCTCACGGAGGACACCCATGTCCTCAACCGCCACGTACTTTGTGGCGGCAAGGATTTCGACGCTGTCCCCGACCACCTCCCCCACCCGCTCAAAATTGGCGGCGACGGCCGCTGCCTTAATGCCTCGAATCAGCTCGGGCATCCTCAACCGTCCTGATCGATCCAGGCGACCCCAGCCTGGCGCCCGGTTTGACCGCGATCGCGGCGATGTGAGAAAAAGAGCTGCTCCTCACAGCTCGTGCAGATCTCGGCGGACTCGACCGATGCCACCCCCGCCTTGGCGAGCAGTTGGCGGGCGACCTCGCTCAGATCGAGCATCGATTCGGTGCAGTGCCGATCACCCAAAGCGGAGAAGGCGTCCCTAACCTCCTCGCCAACCTCATAGCAACAGGGGCCGATGGCGGGACCGATAGCAGCGTGAGTGGCCTCGATCGCCTCGGCGCCGCGGGCCAAAATGCCGGCGCTGAGGCCGCGCCAGCCGCAATGAAGCATCGCGACCCCGCCGCGCCCCCGAAGCGCGATCGGCACGCAGTCGGCACAAAAAACGAGCAATGCCGGACCAGCTAGGGCTGTGAGGTGTCCGTCAACCGCGGGCAACCGCTCGCCCGCCTCCATGAAGGCCCCAGGGCCATGCTCAAAGCGATGGGAGGCGAGCTCGGCACCGTGGAGCTGTGAGCCGATCCTGACCCGCTCAGGATCGATCCCCAGCGCCCTCGCGAGTCGGCCACGATTTGTCCTCACCTTGGCCCAGGCGTCCCCGGTCTTGGCACCGAGGTTGAGGCTGGAGAAGGGGCCATCGCTGACCCCGCCGAGACGGGTCGAGAAGGCAACCCGAGCGCCCGGAAGATCGGCTGAAAGCCAGCGCACCCCGTCACTCTCCTGCCAACGCATGGCGATAACAAAGCAGATAGCGAACGTTTGGTCTATCGCGCCGCGCCGCCCGCCAGCGCCGCGGCCAGCTCCTGCTCGCGACCCTCGATCTCTCCATCGAGCTTCAAACGCAGAGCCTGATCGAGGCCCCGTCCCAGGTCAGGACCCTCACTTAAACCCGCCGCGATCAGGTCGTTACCGTCGATCTCCAGGCTGACCGCACGCCACTTGGTGAGGTAGAGGTCCAACCACTCCGCACCAAGGACCCGTGCCAGTACCAGTTCGATCGGGCTGTGCCCGCGCGCCAACTCAACCGCGCGGGAAGGGCGCTCAGGCCGCGCCCTCCCAAGCTGCCTCGCCGAGCCCAGCGGCCCAAGCAGGGCTGCGAGCAGGGCCGCCTTGGCTTCAACCAGGTCACTCCAGGGAGGCTGCTCCATCAGGCTCAAAACCCCGGCGGCCAGCTCCAATCCGCCCGGCTGGGCCTCGATCAGTCCCCATCTCAGCGCCAACTCGAATGCCTCGATCGGTGCAGGCTCAGCCGTCATTCGCCCTAACTCGGCCCTGCGCCGCTCGGCCGATACCGTGTTTAGGTCGGTTCGAACGACCAACTCTGCCGTCTGTGGCTCAAGCGCAAAGCCAAAGCGCGCGGCGTATCTCGCGGCGCGCAGGGCCCGGGTTGGATCATCGATAAAGGAACTCGGGTGCAAGATGCGCAAAAGGCCGGCATCGAGGTCGCGGCGTCCCCCCCAGGGGTCGATCAGGCGGGGCTCATCGTTGAGCGAGATCGCCATCGAGTTGATCGTGAAGTCTCGCCGGCCGAGATCATCAATGAGGCTCGAAGGCTTTACCTGCGGAAGGGCGCCAGGGCTCGGATAGAGCTCGCTGCGAGCGGTTGCGATGTCGATCCACTGATCGCGGAGTTGCACGGTCGCGGTCCCAAATCGCTGGTGGGTGAGAGCCTCGTCGCCAAGGGCCGCGGCCAAGCGGGCCGCGTCTCCCTCGACGACCACGTCTAGGTCAGCCCGTTTGCGACCGAGAAGGAGGTCCCGCACGGCGCCCCCAACCAGGAAAATCGGCTCGGTCGCGAACTCACGCACACCTGCAATCTCAGGGTAGGACTGCGCCAGCGCGGCGGCTAGGTTCTTCCTCGGATCTGCGGGGATCGACATTGGAGTCTTCCTTGATGGGACCCGTTCAGTTCGCGTTTATGCCGCCCCGACCTAAAGCCTGACCGGGATGCCCGCGGACCTAAGCTCTCGCTTTGCCTCGGAAATGCGGTAGGTACCGTAGTGGAAGATTGAGGCGCAAAGGACGGCATCGGCTCCCCCCTCAGCGATTGCCTCACTGAGGTGCTCCAAGGTTCCGGCGCCACCGGATGCGATCACGGGTACCGAGACCGCATCTGACATTGCCCGCGTCAGCTCGATGTCATAGCCCTCGCTGGTCCCATCGCGATCCATGCTCGTCAGGAGGACCTCCCCCGCACCCCGCTCCACCGCCTCCGTGGCCCAAGCAATCGCCTCTTTTCCCGAGGCCAGCTCACGGCCGCCATTTAGGTAAACGTCCCAGCTGGATTTGGCCTCGGGAGCCGCCTGCTCGCGCGGCCCCGACGGTGGGGCCTTGCCGCGCCGAGCGGCATCGATTGCGATCACGATGCACTGAGCACCGAAGTGCTCGGCGAGTTCGTCGAGTAGCTCGGGCCGGGCTAAGGCGGCGGAGTTGATCGAGACCTTGTCGGCACCCGCGTCAAGCACCGCCTGCGCGTCGCGGAGGGAGCGGATACCGCCGCCGATCGTAAATGGGATGAACACGTTGTCGGCGGTGCGCCGGGCCAGTGAAACGATCGTCTCCCGCCTTTCGTGGGAGGCGGTGATGTCAAGAAAGACCAGCTCATCCGCCCCTTCAGCGTCATATCGTTCCGCGAGCTCGACCGGATCACCAGCGTCACGGAGGCCGACGAAGTTGGTGCCCTTGACCACGCGACCGGCGTCGACGTCGAGGCAGGGTATGACTCGTTTCAGGACCACGGTGAAAGCTTAGATTGGGCTTGACCTGGGGAAGACCACGACTCTGAAGGGGGCCTAGGCCGAGTCGAGCCGGGCATTGGCCTCACCGATCGTAAAAATTTGCTCATAGAGGGCCCGGCCGACGATCACGCCCTCCACGTTTGCCGGAACCCGCTGGGCCAGGGCCTCAAGGTCTGCGAGGCTGCCGATCCCACCGGAGTAGATCACTCCCGCCTCGCTCGCCGATGCGGCTCCCAGCAGGTCGGAGAACCCCGGTCCCCGCATCGTGCCGTCGACCTCAATTGGAGTAAACAGAAAGCGCTTGACCCCGCGGTGGGCGAGCTGGGCGATCGCCTCGGCGGCATCTGTATCGGTGGTCTCGGTCCAACCAGCGAGGGCGACCTTGCCTCCACGGGAGTCGATTGAAACCACGACCTGCTCCGCATGGGCGGCGATCATCGCATCGAGGAACCCCGGGTCGCGAAGCGCCGCCGTCCCGATCACCACCCGTCGGGCCCCGGCCGCCAAAGCCGCCTCCACGGCCTCGGGCGTCCGCAGGCCTCCCCCAACCTCAATCGGGCAGGGGACCGCTGCCGCTATCTGAGCGATCAGCTCGAGGTTGAAAGGATGCCCTGCCCTGGCACCGTCAAGGTCGACGACGTGAAGAAACCTGGCTCCATCGCGGGCCCAGCGCCTCGCGGCAACCACGGGGTCGGCGTCATAGACGGTTTCAAGCGCGTAGTCACCCTGGAAAAGGCGCACCGCACATCCACCCCGGATGTCGATGGCGGGCAGGAGTATCACGCGGCGATCGGCGCTTCGGCACAGATCGCGGCGAAGTTGGAAAGGAGTTGAAGGCCAGCCGCGCTTGATTTCTCAGGGTGGAATTGGACGCCAAAGATGTTGTCTCGCTCGGCTGCGCAGGCAAAGCGAGCGCCATAAGTTGCGGTGCCGAGTAGCTCGGTCGAGCGTGGTCGGGGTGAATAGGAGTGCACAAAGTAAAACGGGGTTTCCGAAGCGATTGTCCCGATCAGCCGCGAATCGCGTTCCCAACGCACCGGCGACCAGCCGATGTGGGGAACCTTGAGTCCGGGCGCCTCAAGCTCACCGACCTCACCGGGCAAAAGACCCAGGCCCTTCGCGCCGCCGAGCTCAACGCTTGAATCGAAGAGAAGCTGAAGGCCAAGGCAGATCCCGAGAATCGGAACGCCTTTATCGCGGCGCTCGGGGATGACATCGTCCAGTCCCAGCGCACGGATCCGCTCCATCGCCCGTGGAAATGCGCCGACCCCCGGCAGGATGATTCCATCGGCCGCTCGCACCCCGTCTGGGTCCTCGGTTATCTCCGATCTGGCACCGACGTGCTCGAGCGCCTTCTCGACCGAGCGGAGATTGCCCATTCCGTAATCGACGATTGCGATCCGCATGGTCAACCGCTCAACCTTCCCTTGGTGGACGGCACGCCGCTCTCCTGCGGATCAATTGAAACCGCAACTCGAAGCGCCCGCGCGAAGGCCTTAAAGCAGGCCTCAA
The DNA here is from genome assembly GCA_963700105.1 of uncultured Solirubrobacterales bacterium. Taxonomy (GTDB): domain Bacteria; phylum Actinomycetota; class Thermoleophilia; order Solirubrobacterales; family 70-9; genus CAVUWL01. The sequence continues at coordinate 165,606 of CAVOWL010000004.1, forward strand.
TCATGTGGTGCGTGTTGCTTCCGTAGCGCACCGAGACGTGCAGCGTCAGCTTGGCATTGGCTGCCACAGCACGAAAGAACTCCTCGGCCAGCTCGGTGTCAAATCCAGCGATCGAGGTCGTTGGCAAATTTGCACTAAAGACGCAGAGCGGCCGCCCCGATATATCGATCGCGCACTCGGCGAGGGACTCGTCCATCGCGACCACGGCCGAGCCATAGCGCCTGATCGCGCTGCGATCGCCAAGCGCCTCATCGAGTGCCTGACCGAGCACGATGCCGACGTCCTCCACGGTGTGATGGGCACCGGTTTGCAGATCGCCGCTCGCCTCGACCCGAAGGCCCAATCGGCCGTGACGCGCCAAGAGATCGAGCATGTGGTCGAGAAAGCCCACGCCAGTTTGGGCAGTTGCCTCCCCCCCTTCGAGGTCTAGCTGCAGCCGAACCCGAGTCTCGGCGGTGTCGCGCTCTTTATTGGCTGTTCTGCTCATCGCCTAATCATCGCTGACTCGCCGTGGACGGGGAACCCCTCCGCACGGGACAGAATCTCGACCCGCGGAGCGAGCGCCATGACGGCTGCCTCGGGAATTTCCACGGTGGGTATCGCACGGCGGAAGACCCCCGGCGAGAGGGGACCCGAAAACCGACCGGCACCAGCGGTCGGCAAGACATGGTTGGAGCCCGCAACGTAGTCGCCGAATGCTGTCGCGGCGGTCCTTCCGGCGAATACACAGCCCGCCGTGGTGATCTGCTCGGCCAGCAGGGCGGCGTCGGGCTCCAATAGCTCTAGATGCTCGGGGGAAAATGCATTTGCCAGCTCGATCGCCTCGTTGAGGTCGGGGACCCGCACCAGCGCCAGACGCGCGTCGGTCACACTGGGGCGCACCGCGCCAGCCCTCTCCGTTGCCGCAGCGATCGCACTCAGCACCGCCTCCTCGGTTGCCACCGCAACCAGCGGACTCTCAGCCCCATGCTCCGCCTGCGCGCAGAGGTCTAGGGCCGCCCAGTGGGGGTCGGTCTCACGCCCCGCAACGATCATCAACTCGGAGGGACCAGCGAGTGAGTCGATACCGACCAGCCCCGATACGACGCGCTTGGCCTCTCGGACCCAGGTATTTCCCGGCCCGGCGATCACGTCAACGGGCTCGATCGTCTCGGTGCCGTGGGCGAGCGCGAAAATTGCCTGCGCTCCTCCCATCGCGTAGATCTCCTCGATCTGGCAGAGCTGAGCGGCGGCCAGCACGAGCGGATTGAGCTCGCCATCGACACCCGGAGGGCAAGCGAGGGCGAGGCGCCTCACGCCCGCGACCCGGGCGGGTATCGCGCACATCAGGACGCTGCTCGGATAGGCACCCCGTCCGCCAGGCGCGTATAGGCCGGCTGCTGAAACAGCCACCTCACGAATCGTCACCGAGTGTCCTTGCGCCAATTCGATGCGACCCGGAGCGCTGATCATCTGCGCTTCGGCAACCACCCTGACGTTGTCCGCGGCGAGCTCCAGGGCCTCCCTCAGGGGGGCATCCAGACTGACCAGTGCGGCACGTGCCCGCTCGGCCTCCACCCGCAGCTGATCCGGTGCTTGCTCGATCGCGTCATAGCGAGCGGTGAGGCGGAGAATCGCCTCATCACCCCCCTTTAAGACATCCCGCTCGATTGCGCCGACGTCCACCCCGCGCTCGGGTCCAGCCGTCCACTGGCGCACCGCGCGCGCGGTCTCAGCAGCACCGCGCCAGCTGAACCGACGCGTCCTCACCGCGAAGTCCCGTCTCGCAGCTTCGCGGTGAGCGAATCGATCTCAGCAGCGCGCAGCTTATGGGCGACCCGGTTGGCGACGAAGCGAGCAGTGCACTGGACGATCTCCTCGCGAACCTCAAGCTCATTGTCTTCAAGCGTGCGGCCGGTGGCGACGAGATCAACGATTCCGTCGGCGAGGCCGACCAGCGGCGCCAGCTCCACGGAGCCCTTCACCTCGATCACCTCGACCTGACGACCGGTAAGCTCGAAATGGCGCTCGGCGATGCGTGGGTACTTGGTCGCGATGCGCATCATTCCCAGCCGTCGCTCAGATTCCCCCAAGCGCTCGTCGCCGCGGCGGCCAGCAAGCACCATCCGGCAGCGGCCGAAGCCAAGGTTGAGCAGCTCATAGACAACCCGGTCGGCCTGCTCGAGCAAGACGTCCTTGCCAGTAATTCCGACGTCGGCGGCTCCGGCCTCGACATAGGTGGGCACATCGGAGGGGCGCATCGTGACCAGCGTCAGGCCCCCAGCCTCAAAGATCAACGAGCGCGAGCTTCCCCGCAGCTCGGCCGTGTCTACCCCGACAGCCTCAAGCGCATCGAGGGTCTCGAGAAAGAGCGCGCCCCGCGGGACCGCGACTTTCAGCGGGCCATCAACCTTGACGCGGCCCAGGCCGGCGACCTCGACGCTCATCACTCCCTCCCCCCCCGCCTTGACTCCTCCTCCATTTGGGCAACGTGAACCCGCTCGAGATAAAGGGCGAAGCCCGCCGCCGGAATATCGAGCCCAAAGCGCTTCAACAGGCCGTCGTATCTACCGCCGCCGCCCAGCACGTGGCCGATCGCCGGGTCATATACCTCGAGGATTGCGCCGCTGTAATAACCGAGGTCGCGCAGTAGGCCGAGGTCGATTCGCACTCGGTCTGAGACCCCGCGCGCCTGCAGCGCCTCAAAGGTCTCTCCCAGCCTCGCGGTCGCACGCTCAACGGCGGCGCCGCCGATCGCGCGAGCTTGGTCGAGAACCTCGGCGCCGCCGCGCAATTGAGAGAGGGCGACGCAGGTCGAGCACTGCTCCTCGCCGATCCCCTCGACGGCGGCGAGCTCGGCCTCAAGGCCGACCAGATCATGCATCGCAAGTCGCTCCAGGATTGAGTCCCGCACCTCGCCTGCGATGCCAAGCTCAGAGAGTAATTGCCGGTAAAGGTCGGCATCGCCGAGCCCGATTACCGCCCGGGTCAGCCCAGCCGCATCCAGCGCCGCCTCGAGCAGTTCGACCACCTCGGCCGTTCCATCGGGGGCTGGTGCGCCGATCAGCTCGACCCCGGCCTGCGCAAACTCCCTCATCTGGCCGCGCTGAGGACGCACCGCTCGATAGGCATTGGCGAGATAGCAGAGCCGGAGCGGAAGCTCGGCGCTCGCGAAGCGCGAGGCGACGAGTCGGGCAATCGGCACGGTCATGTCCGAGCGCAATGCCAGGAGGTCTCCGCGCTCGTCAAAGAAGCGATAGGCGCTGGCGGCCGTGCGACCGTCCCCGCGGGCAAGCACCTCGTCGTACTCGATCGCCGGGGTCGCCACCTCGCCATAGCCACGGCTCTCGAAAACCTCGATCAGGGCGAGGTGCAGGCGACGCAACTCCCGCATCTCGTCAGGGAGAATGTCGCGCGTACCGGGGGGGATCGGATGAATCATCCGACGGACCTTACGAGAGTGGGTGCGAAAGCCCTGCTATGCCGGGACCTCGGCAGAGACCCGTTCAATTTGGGCGCCGAGGCCCCGCAGGCGCTCATCGATCTGCTCATAGCCTCGGTCAATCTGGCGGATGTTGCCGATCTCAGACGTACCCTCTGCCGCGAGGGCCGCGATGAGCATCGCCATGCCGGCCCGAATGTCAGGGCTCTCAACCCGTTCGCCGTGAAGTCGGCTCGGGCCACTGACGATCGCCCGATGGGGATCGCACAATGTGATCCGAGCGCCCATTGCAACGAGCTTGTCGACGAAAAAGAGGCGGTTCTCAAACATCTTCTCAAAAATCAGGACCTCGCCCTCAGCCTGGGTGGCGAGGGCTAGCGCTATTGATGTGAGGTCAGCCGGAAAGGCCGGCCATGGGCCATCCTCGATCTTTGGGATCGCATCTCCAAGGTCGGTCTGGATCCGAAGCGCCTGCCGAGGCGCCACGACGACATCATCACCCTCAATCAGCGAGTTCAGACCGAGTCGGCGGAACTGCCGACGCACCATTACAAGATCGGCAGGGCCGGCGCCCCGAATCCGCAACTCTCCCCCGGTGGCAGCGGCGAGCGCCATGAAGCTCCCGGCCTCGATGTGATCGGGAGATAGCTCATGCTGTGCGCCGCCCAGTTGCTCCCGACCGTGGACGGTCATCACGTTGGAGCCAATCCCGTCAACCGGGGCGCCCATCTTGGTGAGCAACCTGGCGAGATCTTGGACGTGGGGCTCGGAGGCCGCATTGGCGATGGTCGTTGGACCCGGCGTGAGGGCCGCCGCCATCATTGCGTTCTCGGTCCCCATGACCGAGGGCTCGTCCATAAATATTTCGCACGCACGAAGGCCTCCTGAGGGTGCCTTCAGCTCGATGTCTCGATCGCCATCAACGTGTGCACCGAGGTCTTTGAAGGCGTCGAGGTGAGCATCCAAGCGCCGGCGTCCGATGAAGTCCCCACCCGGAGGCGGCATCCGTGCCTCGCCGAAGCGAGCCAGAAGCGGCCCGGCAAGCAAAAACGATGCCCTGATTTGACTCGATAGTTCCTGATCAACCTCGATCGCCGTGACTTCGGCGGCGCATAGCCGCAGGCTGTTATCGCCAATCCAGCTGACCTCCACCCCTAGCCTCTCCAAGAGGGCGAGCTGGGCCTCCGTATCACGAATACGCGGAACCCGATCCAGCAGCAGCTCCCGCTCGGTGAGCAGGCAGGCAGCGAGTATCGGCAAGGCGGCATTCTTGTTGCCGGCAACTGTCAGCTCTCCCGAGAGCGGCACCCCGCCCTGAATGACGAACTTCTCCATAGGTTCTGGCAAGGGTAACGACCGGGCGGGCCGCCACCGTGGCGCAAGCCGGCGCATCACTTGCAAAGGAAACCCCGAAGGGCTTAGGATCTGCGCAGAGGGGCGAATTGGGCCTTCGGATAAAACGCCCTGGCACGCGAGGATCAAATCGCACCTGGCGCCGTGGCATTCCCCTCAAAGTCGCTTCTGGGGTTCAAACTGGCGCCGCTGCTTGCGGCGGCGCCGTCGTGGCCTTTCCGGGCCGAGCGCGGCGCGGCGATCGTGGCTGTCCACCCGACGAGGGGACCGAGCGTTGAGCATTGCAGCGTTCATGCAAGCCCTCTTGCAGGATCGCGGCGGCGTCCGGAGCCCGGCGTACCTTACGAACCTATGTTCGACACAAAGACAGTCATCGCCGATCGGATCGCCGATACCGTCGATCTGATGATCGACTTTGCAACGCTTGGTGAGTACGGGCTCGAGCCCGTTGGGAGAACTTCGCCGGGCTGTCAGCAGGGTCGCCGCAGGCAGGGCGCTCACCGCGCCCCGCCGCGGCGGCTCGTCGATCGCGGCACGGCCCTCGGTCGCTGAACGACCGAGGGCCGCCCCTTGCGGGGCGACCCCAGTCAAAGAACCGGCGGCGACCTACTCTCCCAGGAGGTTGCCCTCCAAGTACCATCGGCGCTGAGAGGCTTAACTGCTCTGTTCGGAATGGGAAGAGGTGTCTCCCCCTCGCTATGCGCCACCGGAATTTTGCGAGACCAGCCCCGGTGGAGCTTGAAAACCGCACAAGACCGCAGAGTAAATATCCGTCAAGCCCTCGACCCATTAGTACCGGTCGGCTGAGCACATTGCTGCGCTTGCACCGCCGGCCTATCAACCTGGTGGTCTACCAGGGGTCTTACTCCCTCGAAGGGATGGGAGAGCTCATCTCGAGGACGGCTTCCCGCTTAGATGCTTTCAGCGGTTATCCGTTCCGTGCGTAGCTAGTCTGCAATGCCCTTGGCAGGACAACAGATACACCAGCGGCACGTTCATCCCGGTCCTCTCGTACTAGGGATGACTCCTCTCAACTCTCCAACGCCCACGGCAGATAGGGACCGAACTGTCTCACGACGTTCTGAACCCAGCTCGCGTACCGCTTTAATGGGCGAACAGCCCAACCCTTGGGACCTACTCCAGCCCCAGGATGCGACGAGCCGACATCGAGGTGCCAAACCGGTTCGTCGATGTGGACTCTTGGAACCGATAAGCCTGTTATCCCCGGAGTACCTTTTATCCGTTGAGCGACGGCGCTTCCACTTGCAACCGCCGGATCACTAAGCCCAACTTTCGTTCCTGCTCGACCCGTCGGTCTCGCAGTCAAGCTCCCTTATTGCCTTTACACTCTACGCACGATTTCCAACCGTGCTGAGGGAACCTTTGGGCGCCTCCGTTACACTTTAGGAGGCGACCGCCCCAGTCAAACTGCCCACCTGACACTGTTCACCGCCCGGATCACGGCGCGGTGTTAGAAGCCCAGACTACCAAGGGTGGTATCTCAAGGGTGACTCCCCGGCCGCCAAAGCTGCCGGTTCACTGTCTCCCACCTATCCTGAGCGAGATACCCCAGACTCCAATATCAAGTTGCAGTAAAGGTTCACGGGGTCTTTCCGTCTTGCCGCGGGTACTCGGCATCTTCACCGAGACTTTAATTTCACCGAGCCTCTCGTTGAGACAGCGTCCAAGTCGTTACGCCATTCGTGCAGGTCGGAACTTACCCGACAAGGAATTTCGCTACCTTAGGACCGTTATAGTTACGGCCGCCGTTTACCGGGGCTTAGCTTCACTGCTTCGCGCCGAAGCGCTAACACGTCCGCGTAACCTTCCGGCACCGGGCAGGCGTCAGCCCCTATACGTCGTCTTTCGACTTAGCAGAGGCCTGTGTTTTTGGTAAACAGTCGCTTGGACCAATTCACTGCGGCCCCCTCGGGCTTCCTCCGTATGGAGTTCACCCTAGCGGGGCGTCCCTTCTCCCGAAGTTACGGGACGATTTTGCCGAGTTCCTTAACGAGAGTTAGCTCGCTCACCTCAGTATGTTCTACTTGTCCACCTGTGTCGGTTATAGGTACGGGCACGCGAGTCCTGCCTAGAGGATTTTCTTGGAGGCATGGGATTGGGGACTGGCCGGCGGTCAAGCCAGCTGGCATCGCACCTCGCGTCAAAACGCCGCTGCGGATTTCCCTACAGCGACTAGCTACGTGCTTGCCCCAGGACGACCATCGCCTGGGTTCCCTTACCCTTCCCCGTCCCCCCATCGGTCATAACGGAATCGACGTGGTACAGGAATATCAACCTGTTGGCCATCGGCTACGCCTTTCGGCCTCGCCTTAGGTCCCGACTAACCCTGAGCAGACGAACTTTACTCAGGAAACCTTGGACAATCGGTGGAGGGGATTCTCACCCCTCTTTCGTTACTCATGCCGGCATTCTCACTTCCAACCGCTCCACGGAGGCTTACGCATCCGCTTCACGCAGTTGGAACGCTCTCCTACCGCGTACAGAGCCCGCAGGCCTGCACACCCATAGCTTCGGAGGCTAGCTTGAGCCCCGTTGAATTATCCGCGCCCGAACACTTGACCAGTGAGCTGTTACGCACTCTTTCAAGGGTGGCTGCTTCTAAGCCAACCTCTTGGTTGTCTCTGCATTCGGACATCGTTTGCCACTTAGCTAGCACTTAGGGTCCTTAGCTGATGGTCTGGGTTGTTCCCCTCTCGCGTACGAAGTTTATCCCCCGCACACTGACTCCCGAGTTAACCGTAACGGTCTTCGGAGTTTGCCTGAAGTCGGTAACCTGGTAGGGCCCCTAGTCCAAACAGTGCTCTACGGCCGCAACGCAATACACTCGAGGCTATACCTAAATATATTTCGGAGAGAACCAGATATCTCTGAGCTTGATTAGCCTTTCACTCCGATCCACAGGTCATCCGCCCAGTTTTCAACCTAGGTCGGTTCGGCCCTCCACGAGGTCTTACCCCCGCTTCAGCCTGCCCATGGATAGCTCGCTCAGTTTCGGGTCTACCGCCAATGACTATGTCGCCCTATTCAGACTCGCTTTCGCTACGGCTCCGCTCATCGCTTAACCTTGCCACTGACGAGTAACTCGCCGGCTCGTGATGCAAAAAGCACGCCGTCACGCCCGAAGGCGCTCCGACCACTTGTAGGCTTACGGTTTCAGGTACTATTTCACTCCCCTTCAGGGGTGCTTTTCACCTTTCCCTCACGGTACTAGTTCACTATCGGTCACCAGGTAGTACTTAGCCTTGGAGGGTGGTCCCCCCGGGTTCAGACCGCGTTTCACGGGTGCGGTCTTACTCAGGAACGTCAATCAGCAGATCAGAATGTTTTCACCTACGGGACGATTGCCCTCTGTGGTGCGAGGTTCCACTCGCTTCGGCTAACACCTGATTTTGTAACTGCTGCCGAGCCAGGCACGGCTCGGGCATAACGCCCTACAACCCCCAACAGGCAACGCGTGCCCGCTTGAACCTGTCAGGTTTGGGCTGATCCCCTTTCGCTCGCCACTACTAAGGGAGTCTCGGTTGATTTCTTTTCCTCGGGGTACTTAGATGTTTCAGTTCCCCCGGTTCTCCCCCAGCGGCTATGTATTCACCGCTGGATGACGCCGCATTACCGACGCCGGGTTTTCCCATTCGGAAATCCGCGGGTCAAAGGCTGTTCAGCGCCTCACCGCGGCTTATCGCAGCCGTCCACGTCCTTCATCGACTCCTGGTGCCAAGGCATCCACCGTAAGCCCTTAATATCTTGACGGTGATGCGACCCAACGCCGAAGCGGTGGGTCGAAATTAAAATACCCATATTGGCCTTGTGCAGTTTTCAAGGTCCACCGAGGCGCGCACGGCGGACGTAGTCCACCGGCGGTCTCTCAAAACTGAGCAGCGTTCCCGTTGGACTTTCCAACGGGGAGCCCGGTCGACGTTCTAGGTCTCCCTAGAAAGGAGGTGATCCAGCCGCAGCTTCCGCTACGGCTACCTTGTTACGACTTCACCCCAATCACGGGCCCCACCTTCGACGGCTCCCTCCTTGCGGTTAGGCCACCGGCTTCGGGTGTTGCTCGCTTTCGTGGTGTGACGGGCGGTGTGTACAAGGCCCGGGAACGTATTCACCGCGGCATTGCTGATCCGCGATTACTAGCAACTCCACCTTCATGGAGGCGAGTTTCAGCCTCCAATCCGAACCGAGACGCACTTTCTGGGATTCGCTCCACCTCGCGGTATTGCAACCCTTTGTATGCGCCAATGTAGCACGTGTGTAGCCCTGGACATAAGGGGCATGATGACTTGACGTCATCCCCACCTTCCTCCGGTTTGTCACCGGCAGTCTCCCATGAGTCCCCAACTGAATGCTGGCAACATGGAACGGGGGTTGCGCTCGTTGCGGGACTTAACCCAACATCTCACGACACGAGCTGACGACAGCCATGCACCACCTGTGAAGGTGTCCCGAAGGAAAACCGTGTTTCCACGGCGGTCACCTACATGTCAAGCCCAGGTAAGGTTCTTCGCGTTGCGTCGAATTAAACCACATGCTCCGCTGCTTGTGCGGGCCCCCGTCAATTCCTTTGAGTTTTAGCCTTGCGGCCGTACTCCCCAGGCGGGGCACTTAGTGCGTTAGCGACGGCACGGGAGGAGTCGACACCTCCCACACCTAGTGCCCATCGTTTACGGCGTGGACTACCAGGGTATCTAATCCTGTTCGCTCCCCACGCTTTCGCGCCTCAGCGTCAGTACCGTCCCAGCGAGCTGCCTTCGCTATTGGTGTTCCTCCTGATATCTGCGCATTCCACCGCTACACCAGGAATTCCACTCGCCTCTTCCGGACTCTAGCCCTGCAGTATCCACCGGCTTTCAAAGGTTGAGCCTTTGACTTTCACAGCGGACTTACAGGGCCGCCTACGCGCGCTTTACGCCCAATGATTCCGGACAACGCTTGCTCCCTACGTATTACCGCGGCTGCTGGCACGTAGTTAGCCGGAGCTTCTTCTGGAGGTACCGTCAATCCACACAGCTATTAACTGGTGAACCTTCGTCCCTCCTGAAAGGGGTTTACAACCCGAAGGCCGTCTTCCCCCACGCGGCGTTGCTGCGTCACGCTTTCGCGCATTGCGCAAGATTCCCCACTGCTGCCTCCCGTAGGAGTCTGGGCCGTGTCTCAGTCCCAGTGTGGCTGATCGTCCTCTCAGACCAGCTACCCATCGTCGCCTTGGTAGGCCGTGACCCCACCAACTAGCTAATGGGCCGCGGGCCCCTCCCAATGCGGAGGCCGAAGCTTCCTTTAGTACACCGGCTTATGCCTGTGCACCACATCCGGTATTAGCCCGAGTTTCCTCGGGTTGTCCCGGTCATCGGGGCAGGTTACCCACGTGTTACTCACCCGTTCGCGGCTTTGCCCCAGGGCAAGCCCTGGTTCGTCGCACCACTTGCATGTGTTAAGCACGCCGCCAGCGTTCGTCCTGAGCCAGGATCAAACTCTCCGTGAAAGTTACTTACGAAGAGCTGCCATGCCTGGCTGGCCGCCGGGTACACATACTCGACGGCCGGCATGACGGGTAAATCAGACCGCTCGGCACGCTGACGAGCCGAGCGGATCGGGCTCAAACAATCCGCAGACCCAGAGGGTCCACGGAGTGCACGCTGCTCAGTTTTCAAAGACCGCTGCGCCTCCGCGACGGGACTCGTCGCTCTCACGCACGGGACAGGCCAGGGCCGGCCCCGGAGGACGGCGGAGTATAGCGCTGTGGCGGCGGTTTGCCTAGGCCGTCGTGCGAAGTCGGCGAAAGCGGCGCTTGCCAAGCTGCAGCACCCGGCCATCGAGCTGGGCGACCTCAAGGTCGAGGCTGCCGCCGGTGATCGGCTCTCCATCTAACTTTACGCCCCCCTGCCCGATCAGGCGGCGGGCCTCGCTGGAGCTAACCTCAAACCCGCCGGCGATCAGCGCCGGCAGGTGAACTCGGCCATCCTTGGGGCCGATATAGGGCGCCAGCTCTAGCTCTTCGACAAGATCGGGAGCCTCGCGCTGCACAAAAAGGCGATTGAAATGCGCCTCGGCCGCTCGCGCCGTCTGGGCATCATGAAAGCGGCTGACGATCCGCGCCGCCAGCTCCCGCTTGGCTTGATTTGGAGGCTTCGCGGCAGGAATCTCCTCGCCGAGCAGAAGGCGGTAATACTCGGTCATCGCCTCGTCCGGGATCCTCATCAGCCTGCCGAACATCTCCTCGCCGGGATCGGTGACGCCGACGTAGTTGTCGAGCGACTTGCTCATCTTCTGCACGCCATCAATCCCGACCAGGATCGGCATGGTGATGATCGATTGAGGTTTCTGCCCGTAAGCGCTTTGCACGTCGCGGCCAAATAACAGGTTGAACTTCTGATCGGTGCCGCCAAGCTCGACGTCGGCCTCAACCGCGACCGAGTCATAGCCCTGCAGCAACGGGTACAGCAGCTCGACGGCGGCGATCGGGGCTCGCGCTGCCAGGCGCTTTTGGAAATCGTCTCGCTCGAGCAATCGGGCAACCGTCGTCTGAGCGAGCAGGCCAAGCAGGTCCTGGCTTTGCATCTGAAGCCACTCGCTGTTGAAGCGGACCTCGGTCTGCTCGCGGTCAAGCAGCTTAAAGGCCTGCTCCTGATAGGTCGCGGCGTTGGCGGCAATCTCCTCGATCGAGGGCAGCGGTCGCTGGCTCGAGCGTCCGCTGGGATCCCCGATCCGGGCGGTGAAATCGCCGATGATCAGGACCACCGTGTGCCCACTCAGCTGAAACTCGCGCAACTTCTCGAGGACCACCACGTGCCCGAGGTGGATATCGGCTGTGGTCGGATCGATCCCAAGCTTGACCCGCAGCGCCCGCCCCGCGGCAAGCTGCTGCTCCAACTGCCCCTTCGGGAGCACGTCCACGGCATTGTGGGTCAGATCCGACATCGGCGGAATGCTAGACTGCCGCCCTCTCTTGGCGGGCAAACGCAGCAAGCCGCGCCTCAAGAAGCTGCGCATCCTCTTTGTTTTGCTGGGGCTGGGCGTGCTGGGGCTGGTCTCGATGATATTCGGGATGATGGCCGCTGTTTCCCAAGACCTGCCGGCGATCTATGACTTCGCCGAGTTCAAGGCCTCAAAGAACAGCGAAGTCCTTGATGCCACGGGGACGCCGATCGGCACGCTGACCAGCAATCAGAACAAAATCCTGCTCAGCTCGAGCCAGATCTCGCCCTACATCAAAAATGCCGTCGTCTCGATCGAGGACTCGCGCTTTTATGAAAACGAAGGGGTCGACTTTCGGGGCATCGGGCGAGCGCTCCTGCGCGACGTTCTAAGTCAGAGCGCCGAACAGGGCGCCTCGACGATCGCCGAGCAGTTCGTCAAGAACGCGCTCGCCGCTCAGGGCAGCCGTACGATCTTTGAGAAGTTCCGCGAGGCGGCACTCGCCTATCGCCTGGAGCATCATTGGACCAAGGCCAAAATCTTGACCGAGTACCTGAACACGATCTATTTCGGGGAGGGTGCCTACGGAATCGAGGCCGCGGCTCGGACCTATTTCGGCAAAGAGCACCCGGGCTGCGGAACGAAGGCTGAGCCTTGTGCCTCGGTGCTTGAGCCCTGGGAGGCCGCGACGCTCGCCGCGATCATCGCCTCACCATCGGCCTTTGACCCCAAAATCTACCCCGAAAACGCCCTTGGGCGACGCAACCTGGTGCTGGAAAAAATGCTCCAGCAGGGCTACATCACCCACCAGCAATATGAGGAAGGGATCAAGCAGGCGCTGCCGCCGCCTCGCGACATCGAGCCGCCGCGGATCGACTCAAAGGCCCCGTACTTCACCGCCTGGCTGCGCCAGCAGTTGATCGAACGCTACGGCGCGACGAAAACCTTCTTCGGCGGTTTGAAGGTGAAGACAACCATCGACCTGCGCCTCCAAAGAGCCGCCGAAGCTGCCGTTCGCTCCGAATTGGGTGGGATACCGCCCACCGCCTCAGTGGTCGTGCTCGACAACAAAAACGCCGGTGTCAAGGCGATGGTGGGTGGCCCAAACTTTCAGACCTCGCCCTTCAATTTGGCCACCGAGGGACACCGGCAGCCCGGTTCCTCAATCAAGCCATTCACGCTGATCACCGCGCTCAAAGAGGGCATCTCGCCCTACACGGTCTACCCCTCGGCACCCCAGATCTTTCATTTTGGCCGCCATGGTCGGGAAACCTTCGTCGTCCACAACGATGAAAACGCCTACTTGGGATCCTGCGACATCATCTGCGCCACCACCTATTCGGATAACTCGATCTACGCCCAGCTCGCTCTGAAGGGGCTAAAGGGCGCAAACGTCAGGCAACGGACCGACTCGATTGCGCAAACGATCCATGAAATGGGCTACACCGAACCAATCTCCACCAACCCTGCGATGGTCCTCGGCGGATTGAAAGAAGGAGTCACCCCGCTCGGCTGGACATACGCCTACAGCACGATCGCCAACGACGGGGACCGGGTCAGCGGGACGCTGGCGCCGCAGCCGGGCGACAGCCCGATCGGCTACACCGAAGTGACCGATAGCGACGGCCATCCGATCAAGGGGGGAACCAACCAGGTCCTGCACAAGCAGGTCGTCTCGCCCAGTATCGATAGCGAGGCAAAGCACATCCTCGAAACGGTGGTTACCAGCGGCACCGGGACCCATGCCAATATCGGCGTCAGCGGTGAGTGGGGAAAGACTGGCACCACCACCAACAACGCGGATGCTTGGTTCTGCGGAGCGATCACCGAAGTCACGGCCTGCGTTTGGGTTGGCTATGAGAACACGACAACGCCGATGACCACCCTCTATAACGGCGGTCCGGTTATGGGCGGCACCTACCCTGCCTTGATCTGGGCCAAGGTGATCAGCGCCTGGCAGCAGATCAAAGCCGAACGGGCGGCACTGGCAAAGAGCCACCAACCTCACCCCTCCTCCGGCTCAACCTACGCACCCAACCCGGCTTCCAGCGAACCGGCACCGCCCCCGGCGGAATCAACGCCGAGTGGGCCAAGTGAACGCGCGCCCTCCGAACCCTCAAAGTCCCCAAGTCCGGCGGCACCCTCGGCACCGGCGCCATCCGCACCTCCTGCCCCGTCTGGGGGCGGCGGCGTGACCGCCGGCTAGCCGAGGCGAGGTCTGGAGACAAACGCGCTGCCTTGCGCGCAAAAGCGCCATGGCCGCTCGGTGGCTTTGGTAATCCCGATCCGCGGTCCGGTCAAGACCGCTGCGCTCCAACTGGGATCAGGCGGCCCCACCAGGAATGGATCGGCACCGAGGTCAGCACCGTTTGCATCAAGGCCGATGCCGAGCGCCTCGGTCAGTCTGCCCGGCCCCGAGCAAAGGTCCAGATCGCGGCGCCCTCCGCGTCGAGCTCGCATCTGAGCGAAACCGTCGGTTGGCTCCAGCGCCCGGATCAAAACCGCCGCAGCCCTTCCCTCTGCTTCGGCGACAAAATTCAGCATGCTGTGGATCCCATAGGACAGATAGACGTAGGCTCGACCCGGCCCTCCGAAGAGGACCTCGGTCCTCTTGGTCAGCCCCACGTAGGCATGGCATGCCGGGTCATCGGCCTGGTAGCTCTCGGTCTCCACGATGGTGCCGGCGCAGTCCCTATAGCGAAGGCGACAACCGATCAGCTCGCGGGCGACTAGGTGTACGGAGCGATCAAAGAAACCGATCGCCAGGCGCTCCTCGATCGTCGCGGGGCTGCTCAAGATCTCTCTTTGGCCACCCGTTCGCTGACCGCAGCAAGTGTTTCGTGGGCAAAGCCGATCTGGCGCTCAAGTGCGGCCGAAGCGGTGCCGCCCTCGATTTTCTTGGACTCCAGCCAGCTATCTTGCTTCAGCACCTCATAGTAGGAATCATCGAGCAGCTCCGAGCGTTCTCGAAGCTCCTCGGGGCGCAATTCCGAGAGCGTTCGGTTTTCGTCGACCGCGAAGCGAACTAGCTCTCCGACGATTCCATGGGCCTCGCGAAATGGGAGTCCCTTGCGGACCAGCAGGTCGGCGATCTCGGTTGCCGCCAGCATCTCATCCCCCGAAGCCGCGGCCAGTCGGTCGCGGTCAAATTCGATTCCGCTCAGCAGGCCGGCCGTCATGTCGAGGCAGACCTCGATCGTGTCGATCGCGTCAAATAACGGCTCCTTGTCCTCCTGCAGGTCCTTGCCATAGGTAAGGGGAAGAGCGTGCAGCATGCCGATCACCGTCGCGTAATCCGCGGCGACCCTCGGACTCTTGGCGCGCAGCAACTCAGCCGAGTCTGGATTCTTCTTTTGCGGCATGATGCTCGATCCCGAGGAAAAGGACTCATCTAGCTCGCAGAAGCCAAACTCGCTGCTGGACCAGATCACCAGTTCAGAGCCAAGCCGAGAGAGGTGCATCGCGCAGGTGGCTGCAGCCGCCAGGTAATCGAGGACAAAGTCACGATTTGACGCCCCGTCGATCGAATTTGGGCTGACATGAGCGAAACCGAGCTCCGCGGCGACCGCGTTTCGGTCGATCTCCCAGTTGACGCCCGCCAGAGCACCCGATCCGAGCGGCATCACCCCGGCTCCGTCTAGAGCAAACTGAAAGCGCAAGACATCGCGGGCCAGCATCCAGAAATAGGCGAGCAGGTGGTGCCCCAGGTAGACCGGCTGGGCCCGCTGCAGATGGGTATAGCCCGGCATCGGCCAATCGCGATGGCGCTCGGCAAGACCCAAAAGCTCCTTCATCGCCCCCTCTGAGAGCTCGATCGCCCGAAGTGAGTGGGCCTGGACCACCATTGCGACATCGGTCGCCACCTGATCGTTGCGAGAGCGACCGGTATGGAGCTTGCCCGCCAGCGGTCCGATCGCCTCAATCAGCAACCGCTCGATTGCCATGTGGATGTCCTCGTCAGAGTCCTCAAACTGGAATCCGTGCGCTCCGATCTGGTTACGCACCCCCTCTAAACCGGCGTCAATTCGGCGCAACTCCTCCTCGTCGAGAACGCCGATCTCCAGGAGTCCCCTGGCGTGGGCCTGGGATTGGTCGATGTCATAGGGGGCCAGTCGCCAATCGAACTCAATCGAGCGATTGAGCATCCAAAAGCGCGGGTCAGGGTCTTTGCGAAAGCGTGACATCAGCTAAAAGGATCGGATGAGAGCGTCGCACACCCGCTCAACCTGGGACTCGCTCATGGTCGGAAAGAACGGCAACGCCAAGGAATGGGCTGAGGCGGCTTCAGCGACCGGGAACTGTCCCTCCCGATAGCCAAGTTCGCGCAGCTGCGGAAAGAGGTGGATGCAGGGCAGGTAGGCCTTGCTGGCGATCCCCTCCTGGGCCAGCCGAGCGATCGCTTCATCGCGGTCGATTTGATCGGCAAGGCGCACAACGTAGACAAACCAACTGCGGCGCTCAGCGCCAGATCCAGCGCTTGGAGTATGGATTGACTCGATCGCCTCGAGTCGTTGCTGATACAGCGCGGCGACTCGGGCGCGCCCCGCCAGCATCGAGTCGAGGCGCTCCAATTGAGCAACTCCAAGTGCCGAGGCTAGGTCCGACAGTCGATAGTTGAAGCCGAGTCCACCATGATCTAGCCATCCCATGTCCGCGGCACGGCCCTGATTGCGTTCGGAGCGCAGGCGGGCAGCCAGAGCAGGATCGGGCGCAACGATCATTCCCCCCTCACCGGTCGTTAGCTGCTTATTGGCATAGAACGCAAAGGTGGCCAGACTGCCGGTGCTGCCAACCCGCTGCCCCCTGGAGTCGATCGCACCAAGCGCCTCGCAGGCATCCTCGAGTACCCCCAGGCCATGCCGAGCGGCGATCCCCTCTAGCTCGGCCATCGGCGCCGGGTAGCCGAAGATGTGAACCGGCAGGATGCCCACCGTGCGAGCGCCCGCGGCGGCCTCCGCGGCGCGGGGATCGAGATTGAGTGTCTCGGCATCAACGTCACAAAAGACCGGTCGGGCCCCCTCATACAGGAGGCAGTTTGCCGAGGCTACGAAACTAAACGGAGTCGTCAAAACCTCATCCCCCGCGCTCCAGCCCAGAGCCCGCACCCCAAGGTGAAGCGCACTGGTACCACTCGAAACTGCTACTGCGTCTTCAACTCCGAGCCAGTCCGCGAAGTCGCGCTCAAACCTCTCCCCCATCGGCCCCAGAGAGAGTCGGCCCGAGCGCAGGACTTCTAGCACCAATTCTTCCTCGCGCGCCCCGATCTCAGGTCTCGCAAGGGGGATTTGCTCGGGGTGTGGGAGGCCGGCCATCGGCGCCGCCACCCTACTCGTCACTTGGCGACGGGCGCGGTTGGAAGGCGAACTCAAGCGAGTCGACCAAGGCCTCCCAGGATGCCTCGATGATGTTCTCTGAAACCCCTATCGTTCCCCACTGGTGCTCTCCGTCTGAGGAGTCGAGCAGGACGCGGGTGACGGCGTCGGTGCCGTGGGTCTCATCGAGGATCCGCACCTTGTAATTGATCAGCTCGATCTCAGCCAGATGCGGGTGTCTGTCGACGATCGCCCGGCGCAGAGCCCGATCCAGCGCATTGACCGGACCGTTGCCGGTCGCCGATGCGACGGAACGCTGGCCCTCAACCCGCAGCTCGATCCTCGCCTCGGTCTTGACCACCCCGCCGGCGCGTTTCTCGGTCAGGACCCGAAACCCGTCGAGCTCAAAAAGAGGTTGATAGGCGCCGGCCTCGCGCCGCAACAGCAGCTCGAAGGACGCCGCGGCGGCCTCGTAGTGATAGCCCCGGTGCTCACGCTGCTTGAGTTGCTCCACCGAGCGAGAGGCGATTGCGTCATCGATCCGCAGCCCGAGCTCCTCGGCTTTGTTTCGAATCGTCGCTTTGCCGGAGAGCTCTGAGGGCAAAACGGCGCGCTCGCTACCTACGCTCGCCGGGTCGATGTGCTCGAAGGTCCGCGCATCCACCGCCACCCCGGCTACGTGCATTCCACCCTTGTGGGCGAAGGCATTGCGACCCACGTAGGGTTGATCGGGGTTGGGGTTCAGGTTGCAGATCTCATCGATCAGGTGCGCGGTCTCGGCGAGGCTCGCGAGCTGCATGGGGGAAACCACCGCAAAGCCCATCTTCAGCTGCAGCGCGGGAAGGATCGAGACTAGGTTGGCATTGCCGCAGCGCTCGCCGTAGCCATTGATCGTGCCCTGCACGAGGCGGGCTCCCTCGCGAACCGCAGCCAGCGTGTTGGCGACGCCGCACTCGGCGTCGTTATGGACGTGGATCCCGAGCTCCACCCCGTCCTCGCCGAGCGCCTCGACGATCTGGGTAGTGGCATCGGCGATCTGCTCGGGAAGGGAGGAGCCATTGGTGTCACAGAGGGTGACGTTCTCTGCACCCGACTCAGCGGCGACCCGAAGGCATTCCAACGCATAGGCCGGATCGTCGCGGAAACCATCAAAGAAGTGCTCGGCGTCATAAATTACGCGCTTGCCCTGGCCTCGGCAAAAGGCCACGGAGTCAGCGATCATCGCCAGGTTCTCCTCCCGCGAAACCTTGGTCACCTTCTCCAGGTGCAGGGCCCAGGTCTTACCGACAAGGGTCACGACGGGTGCAAAACACTCGATCAGGGTGCGAAGAGCTGGATCATCCTCGGCGCCGAGATCACGCCGCCTCGTCATCCCAAAGGCACAGATAGTCGCCTGCTTTAGCTCCAATTCCGAGAGCAACCCAAAGAGCTCAACCTCCTTTGGGTTCGAGCTGGGAAAGCCGGCCTCAATCAGGTGCACTCCGAGGGAATCCAGGGCGGTGACGACGCGCACCTTCTCGGCGGCCGAAAGCGACATCCCCTCACCCTGCATACCGTCCCTCAAGGTGGTGTCATAGAGCTTCACCTGTTCCATCTGCTGCCTTTCGATTCGAAGATCGGGAAGAGGGGCCTTCGGCCCGCCTGCGCGGCGACGCCGCGCCAGCCGCTAGGCGGCTGCGGTAATTCGCCCGATTGACTCGAAACAGGGGTGCATCAGGAGCTGACCTTACTCGGTCGGTCAATCCCGCTCGGAGCCTCGACGAACTCCAACCACTCCAGATACTCCTCAGCCCGACCATGCAGGGCGTCCTCGAACTTTGCCTGGATCACCTTGGTGATCTCCCCGGGCTCGCCCAGGCTGTGGTCATCCACCGAGCGCACCGGCACCAGCTCGGCGGCGGTTCCGGTCAGAAACACCTCATCGGCTAGGTAGAGCTCAGAGCGAGCGATCTCGCGCTCCTCGACCCGGTAGCCGAGATCGAGGGCAATTTGGATTATCGAGGAGCGGGTGATCCCATCGAGGATCGCCGAAGAATGTCCAGGGGTGCAGAGCACCCCGTCGCGGACGACAAAGACGTTCTCACCGGATCCCTCCGAGACGCAGCCGCGTTGGTCCAGCAAGATCGCCTCGTCATAGCCGGCGTTTGCTGACTCCGTCTTGGCGAGGATCGAATTGAGGTACTGGCCCGCGGCCTTGGCGTGCGGTATCAGGCTGTCGCCAGAGATTGTCCGCCAAGAGGAGACCTTGGTGGTGATGCCGAGCCTCTTACCGTCCTCGCCAAGGTAGGCACCCCAGGGCCAGACCGCGATGATCACCTCGATCGGAGCGCTCTTTGCGTATAGGCCCATCTCCCCGTAGCCGCGAAACGCCAATGGGCGGATGTAGCAGGAGCGCAATTCGTTGCGTCGGATCAGCTCGTGCGTCGCCGCGCTCAACTCATCAGCCGAGTAAGGCAGGTCAAAGTAATAAAGCTCGGCCGACTTTTCCAATCTCTTGAGGTGCTCAGGATGGCGAAAAATCGCCGGCCCCCGCTCGGTCTCATAGCATCGGATCCCCTCAAAAACCCCGGTGCCGTAGTGCAGGCCGTGGCTGAGGACGTGAACCTTTGCGTCCTCCCAGGCAACGAAATCGCCGCTTTGCCAAATCAACCCAGCCTGCTCCATGTCGATTAAGTATGCCCGATGCGAATCAGGATGTTCGGATCAATCCCTGCACGCAACCGGGGCCAACCGAAGCGAGCTGGTTTAAGTGCTGTCCAGGCTGCGGCCGACGCTGCGTTATTCAAAGGCGATCGCGCCCATCGCTTGGTTATCGCCCTGGGAGGTGCGGCCCTCGCCGCCGGAGTGCCGCACAACAACGCCACTGCTCACCAACTAAAGCGCGTTGCTGTGAGCTAGATTGATAGCTCCGAAAGAACGGCTTCGGTCATCTCAGCTGTGCCGACCTCGACCTCGCGCGGAAGCTCCGGCAGCGGCGGCCCTACCACCGTCCCGCTGGCGAGGTCGGGGGTGCGCAGACCGCGCTCAAGCACGGCATCCACGGCAGCCTCGATCGCTGCAGCCTCGGTGGGGCGATCGAGGCCGTGTCGAAACATCATCGCCACCGAGAGGAATGTGGCTAGTGGATTCGCGATTCCACGTCCGGCGATGTCTGGAGCCGAGCCGTGAACCGGCTCAAACAGGCCAGGCTTCCCCTCGGCGCCGAGGCTCGCGGAGGGCAGCATTCCGAGCGAGCCGGTGAGCATCGCCGCCTCGTCACTGAGAATGTCGCCAAACAGATTCTCGGTGACGATCACATCGAAATCGGCCGGGCGTGAAACGAGCTGCATGGCGGCGTTGTCGACCAGCAGATGATCGAGCGCGACCTCGGGGTAGCGCGGCGCGAGCGAGCTCACGACCTCGCGCCAGAGCCGCGAGGTCTCCAAAACGTTGGCCTTATCGACGGAGGTGACCCGGGGCCGACGTCCCGTGCTCTCGGCGCGACGCTGAGCAGATTCAAAGGCGATCAGGGCAATCCTCTCGATCTCTGCAGCGGAGTACTCACAAGTGTCGTGGGCGCTGTCGCCATCGCGCCCGCTCGCGCCAAAGTAGATACCCCCGGTCAGCTCCCGAACGACAAGCAGATCGGTGCCGGCAATCCGCTCCTCCCGTAGGGGGCTGGAGCCAATCAACGCCGGACTTGGGCGAACGGGGCGCAGATTGGCGTAGAGGCCCATCCCCTTGCGCAGCCCAAGTAGGCCCTGCTCGGGGCGGGGCGCGCCGGGCTCGGTGTTGTCCCATTTGGGTCCACCAACCGCGCCGAGCAGGACGGCGTCGGCGCCCCGGCACGCTTCTAGAACCTCCTCGGTGAGGCCGACTCCATGGGCATCAATCGAGGCACCTCCGAGGACTCGCTGATCGAGCTCGAAGTCACCGAAGGAGGCCAGAAGTCGACCAGCAGCGGCGATGATTTCGGGCCCGACTCCATCCCCGGGAAGGACGACTATGCGTGACTGCGGATCGGCCAAGTCCCAACCATATGGGTTTGCAGTCTCTAGAGCGCGGTCGTGATGGGACCAAACTGAGTCGCCGCGGTGGACTCGAAGGCATCAATTGCCGCCTTGTTCTCAAGGGTAATTCCGATGTCGTCCAAACCATGCAGCAGACGGTATTTGACATCGGGCTCGACCTCGAACTCAAACACGCCCGCAGCGCAGCTGACCGTCTCATCATCTACATCTATCCGAGCCTCGCCGGCTTCGGCCACCTGGACGCAATGCGCTTCGTCGAGGATCACCGGCAACAGCCCAATCTTGGTGCAGTTGACGTAGAAAATGTCCGCAAATGAGGGCGCAAGGATCGCCTCGAATCCGAAATCCTCAAGCGCCCATGGGGCGTGCTCGCGGGAGGATCCGCAACCGAAATTTCGCCCAGCCACCAGGATCGGATTGGACGCCAGCTCAATCTCGCCCGAGCGGATCCAGTCATAGAAGAGAAACTGGCCGAAGCCAGTTCGCTCAACCCGCTTCAGAAACTGCTTGGGGATGATTTGGTCAGTATCGACGTCGGCACGATCCAACACCGACACCTTGCCCTCGATTACGTCTATTGGCCTCACCGTCAACTCCAGTCTCTGATGTCTACAAAGCGTCCCTCGATCGCAGCCGCTGCGGCCATCTTCGGGCTAACCAGGTGGGTCCGTCCCCCCTTGCCTTGGCGTCCCTCAAAGTTGCGATTTGAGGTCGAGGCGCAACGCTCGCCATCGGCGAGAACATCGGGGTTCATTCCCAGACACATCGAACAGCCGGCCTCTCGCCATTCAAAGCCGGCCGCCCGGAATACCTGATCCAGGCCCTCCTGCTCCGCGGTGGCTTTGACCGCCTGGGAACCGGGCACGACCATCGCCCGAACCGAGTCGGCCACCCGTCGACCATCGACAATCGCCGCAGCCTCGCGCAGGTCCTCAACCCTGGAGTTCGTGCAAGAGCCGATGAAGACACGATCCAAGGCCAGCTCGGTGATCGGCGTGCCCGGTTTCAGGTCCATGTAGGCCAAAGCGCGTTCGGCCGACTCGCGCGCCGCCGCAGGCTCCAGCGAGGCCGGGTCAGGCACCGAGTCGGTCACCTCAACCACCATGCCCGGGTTTGTCCCCCAGGTAACCATCGGCGAGAGACTGGAAGCGTCGATTTCGATCTCCTTGTCAAAAACGGCACCCGGCTCGCTGGGCAGCGAGCGCCAGCGGTTGAGGGCAGCCTCGAAATCCTGCGGCGCACCCGGGCGCCCCCGCACCCACTCAAACGTGGTCTGATCGGGGCCGATCATCCCGGCCCTACCCCCGCCCTCGATCGTCATGTTGCAGATTGTCATCCGACCCGGCATCGAAAGTGACTCGACTGCCTCACCGGCGTACTCGACCGCGTAACCGCTCATGCCCCCGGTGCTGACTCGGCCAATCGTCGCGAGGATCAGGTCCTTCGGTGTAACGCCGGCGGCGAGGCGGCCCTGATAGGAGATCCGCATGGTCTTGGGGCGTTTTTGAACCAGGCACTGGGTGGCTAGTACGTGCTCAACCTCTGAAGTGCCAATGCCGAAGGCCAGCGCTCCAAAGGCGCCGTGGGTAGAGGTATGGCTATCTCCGCAGACGATCGTCATGCCGGGCTGGGAGAGCCCCAGCTCCGGGCCGATCACGTGGACTATCCCCTGGCGCTGGGAGCCCAGCGAGTACAGCGGGATCTGAAACTCATCGCAGTTTCGCTCCAGGGTCTGTACCTGAATCCGGGAGAGCTCATCGGCGATCATTCGGGACGCCTTGGTGCCGTCGGTGGGCACGTTGTGATCAGCGGTCGCAACCGTCTTATCTGCACGGCGCACGCCGCGCCCCGCCAAGCGAAGACCATCAAAGGCCTGCGGTGAGGTCACCTCGTGGACCAGGTGCAAGTCGATGTAGATCAGGCCATCGGAGACCTCGTGGGCCTCCCAAATCTTGTCGAACATCGATTTAGGCATCTCAGCTCCTCCTCAAGCCTGCCGCGATTACCGCTAGGAAGCGGGCTGGCTCCTCGCCATCGTTTTCGAAATTGTGGGGAAGGTCTGCATCGAACGTCACGCCGTCGCCGGCGCGGAGCTGGAATCGGGTGCCGTCAACGATCAGGGCCAGGGTCCCGTTGAGGACGATCGCTGTCTCGCGACTACCTGGCTCGTGCATGGGTGGATCGCCCTGCCCCCCCGTCGTCGCTCCGCGGTTGAGGGTGTGCAGAGATACGTCGGCTCGCTGACCCGGCAGGGGCGGCGTCAGCTCCTCAAAGCGATGCCCTCCGTGTCGAAAGCGTCGGCGCTGCCCGGCTCGAGAAACGGTCACCTGTTGGCCCTCGTCGAGGCGCAGCAGTTGTGAGAGGGTCAGCTCCAGGCCGGCGGCGATCTTGGTGGCGATCGCCAGGGTCGGGCTTGTCTCGCCCCGCTCGACCTGGGAAAGCATCGGCGCGCTAACCCCACTGCGCTCGGCTAGATCGCGCAGCGACATCCCCATCGCCTCTCGTAGTGCCCGGATGCGATGGCTGACTCCAGCGGTGACCGGGTCCAGGGTCGGGCCGGGTGGGCCTTGAAGGCCTCCCTCAGACAGCTGCCTTTGCGCCGTAGCGGTCATCCTGTGCGTACGTTATCACATACACTTGTATGCGGCGCGGATGCCTCCAAGGGGCGCGGGGCATTTCTCCGCGTGCATCCGTATCGTGCGGTCAGCTTGTGAGCAGGGAGACACAAAACGCTCTCAGACATCTCATCATTGCCCCCGCACTGGTGAGCCTGTGCGGGGCCCTGCTGCTGTCGGCATCGTTACTTTCCCCTGGGGCCGCTGCCGCGAGCGTCCCCCACTGCGCGGGGGCTGACCGGACACCGAACCAGGCCACGATTCACTTCCTGCGCGCTTCGATGCTTTGCCTCGTCAACAGAGTCCGCGACCACGACGGGATGCGGCAGCTGGAATTCAACCAGGAGCTGCGCAGCTCGGCAACCGGGCACTCCAACGATATGGTCGCCGATGATTACTTCTCCCATTATGGACCGGAGGGCAGCACCCCAAGTGGGCGACTCGCGAGGTCGGGCTATCTCGCTCGGGCGATCAACTACCAGATTGGCGAGAACATCGGCGGCGGCGTGGGCCGATTTGGGTCCCCCTTGGCCGTCTTTCGCGCCTGGATGCACAGCCCCCCGCACCGGGCAAACATCCTTGACCGAGATTTTCGTGAATTCGGGGTTGGGGTGGCGCGAGGTTTTCCACTTGGGGGTGGCTCTGACGCCGCCACCTACACGCTTGACCTCGGCGCGCGACCTTGAAACCGGCGCCAGGGGGATCAGGGACCGGGCGTGCGCTCGATCGCCGCTGAGGCAGTAGCTGTCTCGGGCTCCCGCGTCGCAGCCCCCTCCAGCGCGTTGGAGAGGGCTCGAACGTAGGCTCGCGCTGAGGCCTCAAGGATGTCGGTGTCGACACCCTGACCCTTGGCCAAGCGACCGGCGGCGCGCAGCATCACGGTCACCTCTCCGAGTGCATCCTCACCACCTGTCACAGCCTCGACCGCATACTGGCGCAGCTCGCAATCGACTCCGGTCGCCTCCTGAATCGCCCGAAAGATTGCATCGATCGGCCCGTCTCCGCTTGCCTCCCCGACCGACTCCTCAGCCGATGGCATCTTCACCCCGACCCTCGCCAGGGGCTCGCGCCTGGACCCCGCCTCAACCTCAAACCACGCGAGCTCGTGGGCATCGGGGCGCTCACGAATCTCCTCAGAAACAATCGCCTCAAGATCCAGGGCGGTGACCTGCTTCTTGCGATCGGCGACCTCCTTGAAGCGCTTAAAGGCCGAGTTGAGGGCGTTGCCGTCGATCGTAAAACCGAGCTGAGCCAGCGCGTCGCGCAGAGCATGGCGTCCCGAATGCTTGCCGAGCACGATGGAGTTCGACTCCAGTCCGACCTCGGTCGCATCCATAATCTCGTACGTGGTGCGCTCCTTCAAAACCCCGTCTTGGTGGATTCCGGACTCGTGGGCAAATGCGTTTCGGCCCACAATTGCCTTGTTGGGTTGGACCGGGTAGCCGCAGAGACGAGAAACCAGTCGACTGCTGCGAGCGAGCTCGCGACTTTCAACCCCGGTGCTGAGACCGTGGCGGTCCGCCCGGGTTCGGATCAGCATCACAATCTCCTCCAGCGCGCAGTTTCCGGCCCGCTCGCCGATTCCGTTGATCGCACACTCGACCTGGCGAGCGCCCGCCAGCACTCCCGCGTAGGAGTTGGCCACAGCCAGGCCCAGGTCATCGTGGCAGTGAACGGAGGTTTCGACCTCGCTCAGACCAGGGACTAGCTCATAGAGGCGCCGGAAGTACTCCGCGTACTCCTGCGGCGTCGTGTAGCCCACCGTATCGGGAATGTTGATCACGGTCGCGCCCTCCTCGACCGCGATTGCACAGACCTCAGCGGTGAACTCAATCTCGGCTCGAGTCGCATCCATCGGTGAGAACTCAACGTCCTCGCAATAGGACCTGGCCAGCGCCACGGCGGCCCGCGCCTGCCCCTTTACGTCATCGCGGGTCGTCTGCAACTGGTGCTCGATGTGGATGTCGGAGGTCGAGATGAATGTGTGGATACGGGGACGAGAGGCGTCACGAATTGCCCGCCAGACGGCGTCGATGTCGGCCTTGTGGGTTCGCGCCAAACCGCAGATGACGGGGCCCTCAATCCTGCGAGCGATCGCCTCGACGGCCTCGAAGTCTCCCGGGGAGGTGATCGGAAATCCGGCCTCGATCACGTCCACGCCGAGGCGCCCGAGCTGATCTGCGATCTCGACCTTCTCGGCGGTGTTTAGAGATATTCCCGGCGATTGCTCACCGTCTCTGAGGGTGGTGTCGAAGATGTGGACGCGATTGGCGTCAGACTTGGATCCCACGGGACCTACTCCTTCTCTGCTTGCTTGCAATGACCTCTTGTCTTGCGGCTGCGCGCCGCCCAGCGCTATTCCCCCCGCGGGGGGAGGAGAAGGAGGAGCGCCAGGCTGGGTGAGCGATGCGTCATTTGCCCGAGCAGCTTAGCGCAGGCCGCGCCGATCGCCAAACCCCGAAGCGACGGTTGGCTCGTCCCCTTGCTCGCGCCGTCGCGGTGGCCATGGTCGCCGATCGACTCTCCTGTGTCAGCACTCTGCCTTTCAGCCGACCTTACAGATCGACTGAGCGGCCGAGCTTGAAACCGTCAAGTTGGAGAATCTTTTCGATCGTCGCCTCGCGCGCCGCGGCATCGGTCGTCAGTGCCATCACTGCGCGCTCTCCATCGGTCTCCGCGCCGACCGCAGCGGAGACGATATTTACGCCCTCCTGGCCAAACACGGTCCCGACCCGACCGATCATGCCCGGTCTGTCGGCGTAGCGAAAAACCGCGATGTGATCAGCGAAGGGAAGGTAGAAGCTCTCCCCCCAGATTGATACGAGGTAAGGCTCGTTGCGTGGTCCAACGCTTGTCCCCGCAACGTCCACGTGTTCGGTGCCGCCGTGCAGGCGCACGGTGACAAGCTCGGTGAAGTCCTCGGCTCCTGACTCCTTGGTCTCGACCAGCTCGATTCCACGCTCCTCAGCCATCTGCGGTGCATTGACGAGGTTGACCGGCTCCTCTGTGTTACCGGAGAGGATTCCCACCAAGACGGCAATCCCGAGCAGGCGGGTGTCATGGGAGGCGATGCGGCCGCGGAACTCGGCGCTGACGCGGTCAACCGATCCTCCCCCCAGCCCCTGGGCCAAGCGGCCGAGTTTTTCGCAGAGCGGAACGAAGGGCGCCAGTGCCTCCATCTCCTCGGGGCGCACCGCGGCGATATTGACCGCGTTGGTGACGACACCGCCAGTTAGGGCAGCGACCACCTGCTCGGCGGTTACCACTCCCGCTCGGTCCTGGGCCTCGGCGGTGGACGCACCGAGGTGGGGCGTGAAGACAACCTCGGGGCGGTTGAAGATTGGGTGTTCGGTAAATGGCTCCGACGGAAAGACATCCAAGGCGGCACCCGCCACCTTGCCGGACTCCAATCCGTCAAGCAGCGCGTCGAGATCGACCAGCTCGCCCCGGGCGCAATTGATGATCCGAACCCCATCGAGCATCGAGGCGATCGCTCCCGCATCGATCAGATTGATCGTCTCGGGGGTCTTGGGGACGTGCAGTGTGACGACCTCGGCACGCCCGAACAGCTCCTCGACGCTCGCCATCCCCTCGACACCCAACTCGCGAAAGCGCTCGGCCGAGACGAACTTATCGAAGGCGACCACGCTCATATCGAAACCTTGGGCCCGCTTGGCGACCAGCTGACCTATCCGTCCAAAGCCGATCACCCCGAGCGTCTTGCCGTATAGCTCCGCACCCTTGAACCGCGCTCGCTCCCAGCGCCCATCGATCAGCGTCGCATGAGCCTGAGGGATATTGCGAAATAGGGCCAGGGTCAGCCCCAGCGTGTGCTCGGCGGCGGCGACCGAATTGGACTCCGGCGCGTTTGCAACAACGATCCCCCTCCGCGTCGCGGCGGCGATGTCGACGTTATCGACCCCGGTGCCGGCGCGACCGATGACTTTGAGGCGATCGGCCCGCTCGATCAGATCGGCGGTCAGCTTGGTCGCCGATCGAATCAGGATCGCATCGTAGGCAGAGATCGACTCGCTGAGTTCCTCGGCCGACATCTCAAGCCCCAGCTCAACGTCGAAGTCTTTGCGCAACAGCTCGACCCCGGCATCGGCGATCTTCTCCTTGATGAGTACCTTCACCTCCTCACCCCGGCGGCGTTCTCAACTACCCAGTCGATGCAGCCGGTGAGCGCCTCAACGTCGGCGGGCTCGACCGCCGGGAACATTCCGATCCGCAGCTGATTGCGCCCGAGCTTGCGATAGGGCTCAACGTCGAGGATCCCGTTTGCCCGCAGCGTTGCCGCCAGCGCTGCGGCGTCAATTTCCTCGTCAAAATCGATCGTGCCAACCACAAGCGAGCGCTTGGCCGGATCGGCGACGAAGGGCGCGCTGAAACCGGTGCCCCCGGCCCACTGATAGAGGTGGGTTGAGGATGCGGTGCACCTGTCCGTGCACCACTGCAGCCCCCCACCGGCAAGCATCCATTCGATCTGATCGCAGAGCAAGATCAAAGTCGCGAGGGCCGGAGTGTTGTAGGTCTGATTTTTGCGAGAGTTATCAAGCGCTACTTTCAGCGAGAGGAAGGCCGGTTGCCAGCGATTGGAGGCTCCATCGAGCTCCTCGATTCGCGCCAGCGCGGCCGGGCTAAGCAGGGCCAGCCAGAGGCCTCCGTCGGCTCCGAACGCCTTCTGTGGAGCGAAGTAGTAGACGTCAGCCTGGGCCGGATCAAGCGCCAGGGCGCCAGCGGCGGAAGTCGCGTCGATCAATACCAAGGCGTCGGCGGAACCGGGCGGGCGCCGAACCTCCACCATAACCCCGGTCGACGTCTCATTATGGGCCCAGGCGATCGCATCGGCCTTGGAGTCGCCGCGCGGGGTTGGCGCGTCACCTGGCTCTGACGCGACGACGATCGGCTCGGCCAGGAAGGGCGCTGCCGTCGTTGCCGCCGCGAACTTCTGAGTGAACTCTCCGTAGCTCAGGTGAAGGGATCGATCCCGCACCAGCCAGGCCGCAGCCGCCTCCCAAAACGCAGTCGTACCGCCATTGCCAAGCGCGACCTCATAGTCGGGCGGCAATCCGAAAAGCTCGGCAAGGCCACTTCGAATGCGCCCGACCAGCTCCCTGACGGGCGCCTGGCGGTGAGAGGTACCGATCAGCGTCGTCTGCTCGGCTAGGGCCGCCAGCGCCTCGGGCCGAACCTTGGATGGCCCGCAGCCAAAGCGGCCGTCGGCCGGCTTCAGCTCGGCTGGGATCATGGGGGTTTGAGTAGCCATCGCGACACTAGGTTATTCACCGGCGCGGGTGGACTAAGGTCGCCGCTCGGGTTGGGCTGACACCGGTCGGTTAGCCACGGTCCCAGGAGAGGGGAGTCGATGTATCCAATCGCCTATGAGGCGGATTTCATCCCCACGCCAAACCGTTGGAGCACGGGGTTCCGGCTGATCTTGATGATCCCCTGGCTGACGTTGCCTATGTCTATCTGATTGCCGCCTTTTTCACCCACATCCTCGCCTGGCTCTCGGTGGTGATCCTTGGTCGCTACCCACTCTGGCTCTACGATTTCAACTCCGGAATCGTCCGCTACTTGATGCGCTTTTACGCCTTTGCCTCCCTGCAGACCGACGAGTGGCCGCCATTTGGGATCGGTGAGGACGACGTCTATCCGATTCGGGCCAAAGTCGCCCCGGCCGCCACGCTACAGAGCCGCCTCAAGGCTTTTTTCCGCCTCGTCTTGGTGCTGCCAATGGTTGTCGTCGCCTACGCGGTCAACTACGTCCACCTGGGGGGCCGCGATCATCGCCTGGCTCGCGATTGTCTTTCGTGGCTACATGCCGTAAGCGATCAACGACACGCTCACCTTCGCAAACAGCTTCTATGCCCGGGTGTTCGGCTACAACGCGATTCTCACCGATGACTATCCGCCGATCGGGATCAAGGCGGCCCGGCCCTCCGCCGGTGCCCTGCCGGCCCCTCCCCCAACTTTCCCCCCACCAGCGCCCGCGAGCGTCTAGGCTTGGGTCCGATGAGCGAGGCAAAAGAAGCCGGAATCGTCAAGGGCGAGGGCTACGCCGTTGCCAACCTGAGCGACCTCGGCGAGGGCCCGGGATTTCGCAAGATCCGCACCCAGCTGGGGCTCACCGCCTTCGGTGCCAACGCAATCGTCTTGCCGCCCGATTACGAAACGGGCAACCACTATCACGAGCGTCAGGAGGAGCTCTACTTTCTGCACAGTGGTCAAATCGCGATCGAGTTCGGCGACGGGACGACCCACCCGCTAAAGCCGGGCGGGCTCGCTTGGGTCGATGCCTCCACCGTGCGCAAGGTTCGCAACCTCAGCGATTCCGAGGAGGCGGTCTACCTAGTTGTCGGCGGCAAGGACGGCTACATCGGGCGCGACGGCAAACTGCCTGAGGGCGAGGTGAGTCGCTTCGGCGACAACGCTCCGCCCGGCGCCTAACTCAAAACTCCGGCTCGATCCAGGGCATCATCTGGCGCAGATCGGCACCGACCTCCTCGACCGGATGGGAGGAAGCCTCCTTGCGCATCCGGTCAAAGTTCTCGCCCCCGGCGCGATTCTCGGCGATCCACTCCCGCGCAAATTTACCCGACTGAATTTCGTCCAGGATCTGCTTCATCGCGGCCCGCGACTCCTCCCCGATGACCCGTTTGCCGCGGGTCATGTCGCCGTACTCGGCGGTATTTGAGATTGAGTAGCGCATCCCCTGAATCCCCTTTTCATACATAAGGTCGGCGATCAGCTTGAGCTCATGCAGGCACTCAAAGTAGGCAAGGCGCGGGTCATACCCCGCCTCAACGAGCGTCTCATAGCCCGCCCGCACCAGCTCGGAGGCCCCGCCGCAGAGCACCGCCTGCTCACCGAACAGATCGGTCTCGCACTCATCCTTGAAGGTCGTCTCAATAATCGCGGCGCGACCGCCGCCAATCCCCGCGGCATAGGCGAGCACGAGGTCGTGGGCCTCGCCGCTGGCGTCTTGATGGACGGCCATCAGGCACGGCACTCCGTGGCCCTCCTGATACTGGCGACGGACGAGGTGACCAGGGCCCTTGGGCGCGATCATCCCGACATCAACCCCTGCTGGCGGAGTGATCTGCTCGAAATGAATCGCAAAGCCATGCGCGAATAGCAGCAGGTTGCCGGGCGCGATTCCGTCGCGGATCTCCGCCTCCCAGAGCTCGGCCTGCTTCTCATCGGGCAACAGGATCATCACCACATCACCGCGACTCGCGGCTTCGGCGATCTCGAACACCTCAATACCCGCAGCTTCAGCCTTGGGTCGGCTGGCGGAATCCCCACGCAGGCCGACAATCACGCTGATGCCAGAGTCCTTTAGGTTGAGCGCGTGGGCGTGCCCCTGGGAGCCGTAGCCCAAAATCGCGACGGTCTTGCCCTCGAGCCTTGAGAGGTCGGCGTCCTTGTCGTAGTAGATGTCGTCGGTGCGCATCCCCGCGAAGGCTATCGGAGCGCTCTGCGCATCAGCTTGCCCGAAGGGGTGCGCGGCAGCGCCGCGGCCAACTCGACCCGCTTTGGCACCTTGAAGGCGGCGAGCGTCTCAGCGCAGTGCCGACGCAGTTCATCCGGCGTTGCTTCTGAGCCGCTCTCCAAGACGACGACGGCGGTCACCGCCTGCTGCCACTCGGGGTCCTCGCGTCCAATCACGGCGGCATCGGCGACCTCGGGATGGCGCAACAGGACCTTCTCCACCTCCGCCGGCACCACGTTCTCACCGCCACTGACGATCAAGTCATCGATCCGATCTTCGACGTAGAGAAATCCTTCCTCATCGATGCGGCCGAGATCGCCGGTGTGCAACCAGCCGTCCGAATCGGCGCAACCGCTGGCCACGGTCGGGCCCTGAACGAGGATCTCGCCGTCTTGGATTCGCAGATGGGTGGTGAGCAGGGGCCTGCCGGCTGAACCCAGTTTACGGCGCGCATCCGCGGGCGCCAGGGTGGTCACCTGCGAGCAGGTCTCGGTCAGGCCGTAGGTCTGCACGACGGTCGCGCCGCGGCCGATCGCCTCCTCCAGTGGCTCCTCTGGAACCGGTCCGCCGCCGACCAGGATCGCCCGTGGACCGGAGAGATCGGCCCCAACCTCCAAAAGTCGCGTCAACATAGTCGTCACCAAGGACAGGACGGTTATCCGATCTTCATCAAGCGCCGCCGCCACCCGCTCCGCCTCAAAGCCGTCGTGCAGCACCGCGGTCGTTCCGTAGATGACCGAGCGCATCGCTATCGAGAGTCCAGAGACGTGATTCAGCGGTACGCAGCAAAGCCAACGATCTTCGGGCTCAACGCCGATATTGAAGGCCGACCCAACCGCGCTCCAGAGGAAGTTGCCATAGCTCAGCCCAATCGGGCGGGGGGCGCCCGTACTGCCGCTGGTCAGCACCCGGGCGACGGGCTCGTCCATATCGTGCTCTCCAAGCAGCGGCAGATCCGCCTCAGACTGGGTCAGCTCACCGGGGTCGCCGAGGTCGATGGTCGGCTCCTCGGTGGCGATTAGGCCCGTCCGCTCTGCGGCGCTGAGGCGCGGGCTGAGGGGCAAGAGCACTGCCCCGACCTTCATCAGGGCGTGGATCAACACCACCTGCTCGCGACCGGGGTGCATTGTGAGGGCCGCAAGCGAGCCCCTTCGCAATCCCTGCGCGGCGAGTCGACGCGCGACCCAGGTCGACTCGGCCTCCAGCTCGGCGTAGCTGACTTCGACCCCGTCTGCCGCAAGGGCGGTGCGGTCGGGACAGCTCTGCGATCTCTGGGCCAACCAGTTGTCGAGTTTCATCGATCGGCGCTCACCGGGTCTTGCTGGCTATCGTTGCCCACCCATTCTTAGCGGTCCGCGCCGCTGCGCGGCACCAGACCACGCGAGCCCTGGAGGGAACGCTTGCCCCAACGCCACAAGGACGCCCCAACCGAAAAGGACCTCTACCAGCCGATCCAATGGCAAGATGGCGGCCACTACGGCGACATCTGTTACCAGAGGGCTGAGGGGATCGCAAAAATCACGATCAACCGCCCCGAGGTCAGAAATGCATTTCGACCACAAACCATCGCCGAGTTGCGGGACGCCTTTGGCCGGGCTCGCGATGATCTCGAGGTCGGCGCGATCGTCCTGACCGGAGCCGGAGAGCAGGCCTTCTGCTCGGGGGGCGATCAGAGAATCCGCGGCGATGACGGCTACATCGGCGATGACGAGGTTGGCCAACGGGGCGTCGGTCGGCTCGACGTCGGCGAACTCCATGTCCAGATCCGCCGCTTGCCAAAGCCGGTGGTCGCGATGGTGGCCGGCTACGCGGTTGGCGGCGGACACATCCTGCACCTCGTTTGCGATCTCACCATCGCCGCCGATAACGCCAAGTTCGGACAGACCGGGCCCAGGGTGGGTAGCTTCGATGGCGGCTTCGGTGCCAGTCTCCTCGCCCGCAACGTCGGGGTGAAGCGAGCCAAGGAGATCTGGTTTCTGTGCCGGCTATATGAGGCCGAGGAGGCACTTCGGATGGGGCTGATCAACGCGGTGGTGCCGATCGACGAGCTCGAGCGAGAGACCGTCGCCTGGTGTCGGGAGATGCTGCAGCTCTCGCCGCTTTCGCTGCGACTGTTGAAGGCCAGCTTCAACGCCGAGGAGGATGGCCTCAGCGGCCTGCAACAGCTCTCCCACGATGCCACCCTGCTCTTTTACATGTCAGAGGAGGGCCAGGAGGGCCGCAACGCCTATCAACAAGGGCGCAAGCCGGACTTCGGCCGCTTCCCGCGGCGACCGTGAGGAAGATCAGGTGAGGATCTGGGTGATGGCGGCCCGGCCCAGGACGCTTCCCGCGGCCATTGCTCCGGTGCTGGTCGGAACGGCAGCGGCCGTGCAGTGGGCCGGGCACCTTCCCAGGATCGGGGCCTTCGTCGCCGCCCTGATCGGCTCGGTATTCATCCAGGTCGGGACCAACCTCGCCAACGATTACTCAGATGCACGCCGAGGTGCCGATACGGTCGATCGCCTCGGCCCGGTGCGGGTGACCTCGGCCGGGCTGGTCGCTCCGCGCCGGGTGCTCGTCGCCACCTGGATCGCCTTCGCCGTCGCCGTCACCTGCGGCGTCTACCTCGCGGCAGTCGCCGGCCTCGTGATCCTCCTGGTCGGCGCGGTTTCAATTGCCGCGGGGATCCTCTACACAGGGGGGCCGCGGCCCTACGGTTATGCCGGCCTCGGCGAGGTCTTCGTTTTCTTGTTCTTTGGTTTGGTCGCCGTCAATGGCTCCTACTACGTCCAGGTCGAAAAGCTCGAGGCCCTGCCGCTGGGGCTCTCGATCGCGATCGGTTTTTTGGCCACCGCGATCCTCGTCGTCAACAACGTCCGTGACCTTGACACCGACCGCAGAGCGGGAAAGCTGACGATCGCGGTGCGCATGGGTCGCTCCAACGCGATCGCCCTCTACAGGCTGCTCGTGCTCGGCGCCTTCGCAGTATTGCCAATCGCCCTGGTGGCCGGCGAAGCGAGCCTTTTGCCTTTGATCGGCATCGGCGCGCTGCCGCTGGCGATCTCGCCAATGCGAACAATCTCAAACCGCAGCGACGGGGCCTCCCTCAACCAGGCGCTGGCGGCGACGGGGGCCCTGCTCGCGGCCTTCAGCCTGCTGGTCTCGGCCGGTCTTCTGATCTCAAGCTGAGCCGCGCCGCCAGGTGGGATGCTGTGTCGATGCGTATTTCATCGATTGAGGTGATCCCATATGCGCTCCCCTTTCGCGAACCCTACGTCAGCGCCCGCGGGCGTCTGGATCGCCGCGAGATGGTGCTGCTGCGGTTGCGCTGCGATCAGGGTCTGAGCGGACTCGGTGAAGCCGTGCCGCTCTCCCTGCGTGGTGGGCGCGGGCTGAGCCAAATCGTCCGGGAGCTCGAGGGCCTGCGCGATCTCGATTCGATTGAGGAGTCCAACCTGAGGGCCGCTCCGGAGAGCCTCTCGGGACCGTCGCGCTGTGCCGCGCTGACCGCCCTGATGGATCTGCGGGGTAAAAAGGCCGCGGCCGAGAGCTCTGACCGAGGCTCGGCTCCCTCCGAGCCCGTTTACTGCAATGCCACGCTCAGCGCTGGAGATCCGGCGGCGGTCGCCGCTGACGCGATCCGATGGGCGAACGACGGCTTCACGGCCTTTAAGTTGAAGTTGGGGGTGGGTGATGACATCGGTACGGTGCGCGCCGTTCGCGAGGCGGTCGGCCCTGTCGCTCAAATCCGGGTCGATGCCAACGCGGCCTGGGACGTGGCCACCGCCCGGCGCCGCCTGGCGGAGCTCGAGCCGCTCGACATCGAGTTGGTCGAGCAGCCGGTCCGAACCCTGGCAGAGAGCAGCGAGGTGGCGGCCTCCACCACCATTCCGATCGCCGGCGATGAGGGGATTGAGAGTCGCGCCGACGCCGAGCGCGCCATCGCCAGCGGAGCCTTCGGATTGGCCGGGCTGAAGCTTTCCAAGGTGGGGGGTCCCGAGGCTGCGATTGAGATCGCTGAGATCCTTCCCTCCTTCCTATCGAGCTCCCTCGACGGGCCCGTTGGGATAGCCGCCGCCGCGATCGTCGCGCAGACGCTGCGCGCGGCGGCGGCCGGAACCGAGCCCGGGCTCGCCCACGGGCTCGCCACACAGCGCCTCTTTGCCTCGACGATCGCCTCACGCCAGTGTGAGCTGCGCGATGGCATGCTCCACCTCCCCAGCGGACCGGGTCTGGGGGTCGAGATCGATGAGGCCGCGCTGCAGGCCCATCGCCTTTAGTTTTCCGGCGTGGATCCGACCAATCGCAGCACTGCTCTCGCCTCAGCCTTCGTCGAGGAGCTTGCGCGGGGCGGGCTGCGCCAGGCGACCGTCTCCCCCGGTTCCCGCTCGACCCCCCTCGCGGTCGCGCTCTGGCGCCAGCCCGAGGTCGAGGTGACCGTGATCGTCGATGAGCGCTCGGCCGCATTCTTTGCGCTCGGCGCGGCGCAGGCGGGCGGAGCCCCGGTAGCGATGCTTTGCACCTCCGGAACCGCAGCGGCGAATTTCTACCCGGCAATCTGTGAGGCGAGTGAGTCCTGCCAGCCGCTGATCGCGCTGACGGCCGACCGCCCGCCCGAGCTGCGTGAAATCGGTGCCGGTCAAACGATCGATCAGCTCAAGCTCTACGGGTCTTCGGTTCGTTGGTTTTGCGAGGTTGGGACCCACGAGGCCGACGATCAGGGTCTGCTGCATTTTCGCTCGATCGCCTGCAGGGCAATCGCCGCCGCCCGCGGTGAGTTGCGAGCGGGTCCGGTTCACCTCAACTTTGCCTGGCGCGAGCCGCTCGCCCCAATTTCGATCCCAGGCGATGTCAGCGCAACCGATCAGCTCGCGCTAGGGGGTCGCGGAGACCGTCCGCTGACGGCTGTCACGCGGTCGGCTTCTCAGCCGACAGAGCCTCTGCTCGAGCAGATTGGCGAGCAGATCAAAAGCGCCCGCAGCGGGGTAATCATCGCCGGTCGCCAGACCGATCCTGCTCTACGCGCACCACTTAGTGAACTTGCCGAGCGCTGCGGGTTCCCGATCCTCGCCGAGCCCACCTCCCAGCTGCGCTGCGGACCCCATGACCGCTCCAAAGTGATCACGGCATACGACCTACTCCTGCGCGATCGGCGCTTCGCAGAGCGGGTGAGACCGGATCTGGTCCTGCGCTTTGGCGAGATGCCGACCAGCAAGCCGCTTCGTGCCTGGCTTGTCCAATCGGGGGCCTCGCAGGTCATCGTCGATGCCCGCGGCAGTTGGAATGAGCCGAGTCAGCGGGCCGCCACGGTGCTGCGGACCGAAGCGGTCGGGGTGGCGGCTGGCTGGGCGGCGCGCCTGCAGCGCGCCGAGGATCCAGTTGCTATGATCTGGCGCGCCGCAGAGCGGGACGCACGCCGGGCAATTTCGCAGGAGCTAGACGGTGAGGGCCCGCTCAGCGAGCCCAGTCTTCACCTCGCCCTGGGTCGTAGCTACCGCGACGGCGATCTGATCTACACCGCCTCGAGCATGCCGATTCGTGATCAGGAGAGCTTCCTTTCGGCCGGGGATGCAGATGCGCTCTTTCTGTGCAATCGCGGCGCCAACGGGATCGATGGCTTGATCTCATCGGCGATCGGCGCCGCTCATGCCAGCCGCCGGCAAACCACGGTGATCAGCGGTGAGCTTGGCCTGCTTCACGATCTCGGCGGCCTCAGCGCCCTGCGCGATGTCGCAAGCCCGGTTCGGTTCATCGTCATCAACAACGGGGGCGGCGCGATCTTTAACTTCCTGCCACAGGCCAAAGCGCTGGGGCCAAAAGAGTTCGAGGCGCTGCTTCAAACGCCGCGTGGTCTGGATTTGGTCAAGGTCGCGAGCCTCTTTGACCTTCCCCACTATTTGGTGAACACCGCCGGCCAGCTCGGCGAGGCCCTGGAGCGCGGAACCTCCCTGATCGAGGTTAGGCCAAGTGGCGAGGACAACGTCGATCTCCACCGCCGAGTCACCGCGGCGGTCTCATCGGCCGTGGATCTCTGAGCCTGCCCTCCGGCCGGACTACGCGGCGTCGCGGCCGCCTATTCGGCAAGCAGCGGCAAGAGGGCTCCGAGCTTGATCTCGGTCTCAGCCAGCTCGGCGGCCGGCTCGGAGTCTGCGACGACGCCGACGCCGGCGAACAGGTGGGCCTCGCGGTCTCGCAACAGGGCGCTGCGCAGGGAAACGCAGAACTCGCCGTCTTCAGTCGCGTCCATCCACCCCAGCGGACCCGCGTACCAACCTCGATCCATGCGCTCGAGGCCGAGGATCTGCTCGGTGAGCTGAGACCACGGCTCACCCCCCACCGCGGGGGTCGGGTGCAGCAGTCCGGCCAGCGCGATCGCAGAATGTGGCTCGGCCAGCTGGGCAAGGACCGGGGTGGCGAGGTGCTGGATATTGGCGACCCTGACTATTTCGGGCTCTGGCGCAGCCTCGACCCAGACCGAGCGAGAGCGAAGGGTGCGAAGGATCCTGCTGACGACGATCTGCTGCTCGTGGCGGTTCTTGGAGCTGCGCAGAAGCTGCTCACCGAGGTGGGCATCGACCGCAGGGTCGGAGCTTCTCCGGGTCGATCCGGCGAGGGCGACGCTTGAGATGCTCGCACCGGAGCGCCGCACCAACAACTCCGGGCTAGCCCCGATGAAGGCCGCCTCCGGGGTGCCCTGGCAGAAGCAAAAGCAGGCCGGAAACTGCTCGCGCAGGGCGCCAAAGACGACGGCAGGATCGTGGGCTGAGCCGGAGCTGACGACGACCTCGCGGGCCAGCACTACCTTGCTGATCTCCCCGGCTGAAATCCGCTCCCTCGCGGCGGCAACGGAAGCTTCGAAATCCCCCGGAGGAAGAACGCTGCGGATCGTGGGCCGACTGGCTAGGTGGGGGTCCGCGAGCGGCAGCGGCGAGGATCGGAGACCCTCCAATCGCGCTCGGAGGCGGTTGAGCAGCTCGGTATTGCCCTCACCGGGAAAGGCCAGCGCATTGATCGTCAGGTAAGTCAGATCGCCCCGTCGACAGAGGGAGAGCTCGGGCAGCGTCATCAAAGCGGGGGGCAGTGAGGACCATGGCGAACTCGACCCGCCCTGTGGGTCAAAGGCGAATCCCCCGGTCCAAACGGCCCCCGCCCCCGCCGGCAGTCCCGGCGGCTCGATCGTGACCATCGCCCCGTTTAGACCCAGGCAGTGGGCTGCCACGTCGCCAAAGCGCCCGGCGCCGCGCGAAACGGCCTGATCGGCCACCCCCAGGGTCGCGAGCGCGAACTCGCGATCGGGCTGCTCCCAACAAAACCAGCGGTCCGCGGCGAGGCGAGAGGCAAAAACCGTGGCGCAGGGATCGATCCTCTCCACGGCAATAGTCGCGCTCACAACGGCGCGGCGTTGGCCCTCACCCACCCGCGCTAATGCCTCCCCCACGAGGGACAGAACCTCGCCGGATTCGACCAACCCCCTCAAACTGCGCTCGCCCTACTCGCCGCCGCGGGCGATCGCTATCTCGCCGGTGCGGACCATCTCGATCAGGCCGTGGGGGCGAATCATCCGCTCGAAGGCCTCAATCTTGTCGGCCGAACCGGTCACCTCGACCGTCATCGTGCGCCGTGATACGTCGACGATCTTGGCTCTGAATATCTCGGCAAACTGGATGATCTCGGCGCGGTTCTCGATCGCCGAGGAGACTTTGAACATTGCCATCTCGCGCGCCACCGTCTCGGCCGGCTCCATGTCACGGATTTTCAAGACGTTGATCAGCTTGTGCAGCTGCTTGGTGACTTGATCAATCGGATGCACGGCACCGTCGAGGGTCAACGTCACCCGCGAGATATTTGGGTCATCGGTTGGGCCCACTGCGAGGGTGTCGATATTGAAACCGCGCCTGGCAAAGAGCCCGGCAATTCGAGCCAAAACGCCAGGCTTATTCTCGACCAGGATCGAGAGGATGTGCTTTCGCCCGCTCAACTGGCCGGGGACACGGAGGTCCTCGAGCCTGACCAACTCCGGAGTACCGGCCTCCATCAGCCCACCATGTCCCTTGCCGCCGCGCCGGCGGGAATCATCGGGAAGCAGTTCTCCTCAGGCGAGACGCGAACGTCGAGCAGCACCGGGCCATCGGTCCCCAGGGCAGCGACCATCATCTCCTCGAGCTCGGCGGCATCCTCGCAGCGCATTCCGGTCGCTCCGAATGCCTCCGCCAGCTTCACCCAGTCGGGACTGGCACCCATCTTCACCGCGCTGTAGCGATGGTCCCAAAACAGCTCCTGCCATTGGCGCACCATGCCCATGTAGCCGTTGTTCATCAAAAAAACCTTGACCGGGATCTCCTCGGTGACGCAGGTCGCCAGCTCTTGGCAGTTCATGATCAGACTGCCGTCCCCGGCAAGGCAGACGACCACCTCATCGGGGCAGGCGACCTTGGCGCCAACCGCCGCCGGCAACCCAAACCCCATCGTGCCAAGCCCGCCCGAATTGATCCAGCGCCGCGGTTTCTCAAAGCCGTAGTACTGCGCCGCCCACATCTGATGCTGGCCGACGTCGGAGGTGATAATCGCTTCGCCTTGGGTCGCCCGGTGCATCGCCTCGATCATGAACTGCGGTTTGATCTCGCCGTCTTTGCCGGGCTCATAGTGAAGCGGATACTCCTCCCGCCAGGCCTCAATCTGCTTCCACCAGGGATCCACCCGCGAAGGGTCGGTCTGCAGGGCCAGGTACTCGCGGGTCAGCTTCGGCAGCACCTGCTTGAGGTCGCCGACTATCGGGATGTGCGCCGGAACGTTCTTTGAGATCTCGGCGGGATCGATATCGATGTGGATGAACTTGGCGTGCGGGGCGAACTCTGAGAGCTTGCCGGTGATCCGGTCATCAAATCGGGCACCGATCGCGACGATCAGGTCGGCCTCATCCATCGCGTAGTTGGCCGCCCGCGTTCCGTGCATTCCCAGCATTCCGAGCCACTGCTCGTGGGAGGCGGGAAAGGCGCCCAAGCCCATCACGGTCGAGGTGACCGGGAATCGCTCCGCGGCGGCCAGCTCGCGCAGCTCCTCGGAGGCGTTGGCGTTGATCACCCCGCCACCGGTATAGAAGACCGGACGCCGGGCGTTGCCAAGCGCCTTCGCGGCAATTCGGATCTGTTTGATATTGCCCTCGGTCGAGGGCCTATAACCGGGAAGATCAACCGACTCGCCGCGAGGCTCGTACTCGATCTCAGCGCGCGAGAGATCCTGGGGGATGTCCAATAGCACCGGTCCGGGTCGACCGGTCGAGGCAATGTGAAACGCCTCGTGCACGTAGTCGGGAATCTGGCGCGGGTCGGTGACCTGGAAGGAATGCTTGACGAAGGGAAGCGTCGCGCCGAGGATGTCGGCCTCCTGAAAACCATCGGTTCCGATCAACTCAGTTCGAACCTGGCCGGTCACGAACACGGTCGGCACCGAGTCCATCATTGCGTCGGCGATCGCGGTGACAAGATTCGTCGCGCCGGGGCCCGACGTCGCAAATGCCACGCCGACCCGACCCGACGCCTTGGCATACCCCTCGGCGGCGTGCCCACCGCCCTGCTCGTGGCGCACCTGAATATGGCGAAAATCGGCATCCACAAGCGCGTCATAGGTCGGTAGGTTGGCGCCTCCGGGGATCCCGAAGATGTGCTCGACGCCCTCGGCCTTGAGCGATTGCATTAGCGCGTCCGCGGCTCTCATCGGACACGCGATGCTAGCAGCGCGCTATGCCTGCCCAGCAGGGGATTTCGCTGGGTTCCAGCGGGTGTGCGGATCTATGGAGCTGGGAATCACCCGCTCCTTGTACCTCTCGATCGAGTGGATCATCGACTCGACCAACTCCTCCCCGAGCAATGTCGGCTCCAGACCAAGGTCGATCAACTTGGTATGGACCGCGTTGTAGTAGTGCTCTTCAAGCTCAACCCGCGGGTTATCGCAGTGCTCAACCTCGACCGTGTAGCCCAGGTGCTGGGCCGCCGCCCTGACCAGCTCGGCCAGCTGAGCGACGGAAAATTGCTCGGTGAATTGATTAAAGACGCGGAATTCGCCGCGCCCGGCCGGGTTTTCGACCGCCAGCTCCACGCAGCGCAGGGTGTCGCGGATGTTGAGGAAGCCCCGCGTCTGCCCGCCGCTGCCGTAGACGCTGAGCGGATGACCGATCACCGCCTGCACACAGAAGCGGTTGAGCACGGTGCCGAATATCTCGTCATAGTCAAACCGCGTTATCAGCCGCTCATCCGCGGCCGCCTCCTCGGTCTCTATCCCGTAGACCACGCCCTGATTAAGGTCGGTCGCCCGCAGGCCCCAGACCCGACAGGCGAAGTGCAGGTTGGTTGAGTCGTGGACCTTGGAGCAGTGATAAAGCGAGCCCGGCAGCTTGGGGAAAGGCAGGGTGTCGGTCCTTCCCTTGTGCTCGATCTCGATGAATCCCTCCTCGATATCGATGTTGGGGGTGCCGTACTCGCCCATCGTCCCGAGCTTGACCAGATGGCAGTCGGGGGCATGATCGCGCAGCGAGAAAAGCAGGTTGAGGGTGCCGATCACGTTCGTGTGTTGAGTCTCAACCGCGCGCTCGCGCGACATCATCGAGTAGGGCGCCGAGGGCTGCTCGCCGTAATGGACGACGGCCTCAGGGCGCAGCTCCGCGACCACCTCCTCGAGGAAGCTGCCGTCCTCAACCGCACCCTGGAAGCTGCGAATCTGTTTGCCGGAGATCTGGCGCCAGGCATCGATCCGCTCGCCCAGCTCGCGAATCGGAGTCAGCGAGGAGGACCCGTTTTCATGGTGCCAACGGCGGCGTGAGAAATTGTCGAGGACCGCCACCTCGTGGCCGCGGGCCGAAAACCTCAGCGCCGTCGGCCAGCCCAGGTAGCCGTCGCCCCCAAGGATGAGAACGCGCATAGGCGCGGCAGGGTAGCGGACGAAGGCGACATAGCATCCACCAGATGCGGGGACTGGCGGCAGGCAACGGCGGGCGGGCCTGCCTGGCGGCTCTGATCGCCGTCTTGCTCTTGGGCACCGGGCTGAGGCTCGATTACGCCTGGGAAGGTCGGGCACCGGTCTTTGACGCGGTCGCCTACGCCAAGATCGCCCGCAATCTAGACGAAGACCGCGGCTTCACCCTCGGCGCAGGCGCGACCCAGCCAGCCGATAACTACTCACCCGGACTACCCCTGCTCGTCGCGGCCATCTACAAGCTCAGCGGAGGGGTTCATGAACGCTTCGCTCGCCTCGTTCTGGCCTTGATCGGGTCGCTCTCGGTCCTCCTCACCTACCTGATCGGGCGCCGCCTATCGGGTCCCATCGCCGGGCTGATCGGAGCATTTGCGGTGGCGCTTTACCCCGCCATGCTCGAGTACCAGGGAATGCTGATGTCGGAGCCGCTGGCCGCGACCCTGCTCTCGGGCTCGGTCTTGGCGACGCTTTGGGCCACCCGGCAAAGGACCCTGCTCGCCTGGCTATTACCCGGCGCGCTCTGGGGAGCGACGGCAATGGTGCGGCCCGAGTACCTGGCGGTCTCGATCGTCGTCTCCCTGGCTGTCTTTGCTCGAGGCGGCAGCGCGCACTGGCGCCGCTCGATGGCTCAGGCGCTCGCCCTTTTGGGTGCAATGGCCGTCGTGATCGCGCCCTGGACGATCCGAAACGCGGTCAGCCTCGGCCGCCTGGTCCCGATCTCAAACGGCGGCGGTCAGGTGCTCTTCTCCGGAACCTACCTGCCCTCCGAAGGCGATCCTCAACGGGTCGGAGAAGCGCTCCTTAGACGTGACCCGGGCCTGCGGCGTGACCTCGCCGCCGAGTACCTTCCACCCCGTTCGAGCCCCAGCCTGGCCGCGGTGCTGGCTCGGGTCAGACTCGAGCAGATCCTCGCCGCCTTCGCCGCTCAGCGCGAGCCGGGCGTGGAAAGCGATCAGGCGCTCTCTCACCTGGGTCGCGAACAGCTCGAAAATGATATCGGTGAGGAGCCGCTCGAATACCTCGGCTTCCTCGCGACCAAGGTCGGTGCAATCTGGTCCCACGGCCCTCGCGAGGTGATGCGCAAGCCGCTTTGGGAGGGCCTGCACTGGGCGCTGGTGGCACTTGGCCTTC
Source organism: uncultured Solirubrobacterales bacterium (assembly GCA_963700105.1). Lineage (GTDB taxonomy): Bacteria > Actinomycetota > Thermoleophilia > Solirubrobacterales > 70-9 > CAVUWL01. The sequence goes on from CAVOWL010000004.1 coordinate 208,829, forward strand.
TGGGACTCGCGGTACTGGCGCTGCGACGCCGCTGGGAGGCCCTTCTCTTCGCTGCGATTCTTCTCACGATCACGGCGATCAGCGCCCTCTTGGTCGCTTCTCCCCGGCGGGTGCTGGTGATGGTTCCGCTGATTGGAGCGCTGGCGGGGGTCGGCGCCTCCTATCTTTGGGCACTGCTTCGACGCCATCGAGATGGGCACCCGGATGCCGGGATAGCCTGAGCGCCAATGAGCGGGCCGATTTGGCGCTGGATTCGAGCTCTGCCGCAAAGTCGCGGTCGCGGCACCCTGCTTTGCCTCGGGTTGATCGCGATCCTCGGCCTCGGGCTTCGCTCCTACCGAGTCGTGGAGCCATTGGAAACGCCCAGCGCAGACTCCCATGCCTACTACGCCCTCTCCAAGGCGCTCTACGTGCAAGGAAGCTACGGGGGGCCCGAATTTCACAACTCAAGTGACTGGTCACCCGGGGCGCCGCTTCTGTACGCGGCGGCCTTCTACGCGACCGGCGGTGCTCGCGAAGGCACCGCCCGCATCATCGAGGCCCTGCTCGGGGTGGCCTCGATCGTCGCGGTTTTTTTCCTCGGCGAGCGTCTCGGCGGCCGCCGCGCCGGGTTGATCGCAGCCCTGGGGGTCGCTGTTTATCCGCCCTTCATCCACACCACCGGTGAGCTGATGAGCGAGCCGCCCGCGATTCTCACCCTTCCTCTTGCGGTTTTGGCCTTCCTCTGGGCAAGCGATCGGCGCAGCCTCTGGGCATGGCTTCTACCCGGCCTGCTGTTTGGCCTGACCTCGCTGATTCGCCCCGATTACCTGCCCGTTGCGATCGTCTTCTTGCTGCTCGCTGCGATCCGTGTCGCCGGCCAGCGCGGTTGGAAGCCGGGGCTAGCGGGCGCCGCGATCTTCCTGCTCGCATTCCTGGTCCCGGTGCTTCCCTGGACGATCCGCAATCTGGTCGTCCTCGAACGATTCGTTCCGATCTCCACCGGCGATGGCAAGGCCCTTTACGTGGGGACATTCCTGCCGGCCAATGGCGAATACCAACAGGTAAAGGCACTGCTGGCGAAGCGATACCTGCACCGCGACCTAGCGCCTAACTCGGCGGCCTTGGCCCGCGTTAACCCGACTCCGCTGTTTAACCGGGTTGCCGCGCGCTACCCCCAGCTGCCCCGAGATTCGGCTCTGGGCAAGATCGCCAAGCAGAACTTCTCCAAGTACTTCGGAGAAAATCCCGGCGCCTACCTCGCGATGACCCTGCGCAAGGTGGCGAGTATCTGGAGCAGCGGCCCCGGTGAGGCGATGGGGAGCAGCGCCGGGCGCATCTTGCAGCTGCTGATCGTTGCCCTTGGGCTCGGCGGCCTCGGGCTTCTGGGCTACAGCAGACGGTGGTGGGAGCTGATCGTGATGTCGACACCGATCCTGATCATCACCGCGGTGGGAGCGGTATCTCTGGCCTCCAATCGCCGCGGCGAGATCCTGATGGCGCTGGTGTTTCCGCTCGCCGCAGCGGCCCTTTGTTGGGGTGCTGCGGCCCTATTGTCTGACCGCAAATGGCCGAGGCGAGCATCTTCCCCACCGAACTGACCGCGCTGCGCAGCGCCGGGCTGCTGGTCGCGCTCGCGATCCTCGCCTACGCGCTGTTGCGCCGCGATTCCCTGCGCAACGTCGACGTTTTGATCCTCCTGGCAGCCGGGCTTGGACTGGCGGTTGTCTCGGGCACCGAAATTACCGACAAGCTGCTCTCGGCCTTCTCCTTCGAAAAAGGAAACGGTGGCCGCATCCTCGGCCTCGCGGTCTTTGCGATCTTCGTCCTCTTTTTGCTAATCCTTCGGGCCCTCTCCCAGGCAGCACGCAACTCGCGCCAGCTCTCGGCCGTTCTCGAGGCCCTCGCCTGGGAGGAATTCCGCCAGGCGGCGCTGCCAAGTCGCTTTGCCGGGAAAATCGCCGTCCTGATCCCCGCCTACAACGAGGCCGAGAGCATCGGCGAGGTCTTGGCCGGAATCCCGGAGCAGGTCTGCGGTGTGGGAACCGCCGTCTTGGTCGTCGACGACGGCTCGCGCGATGGCACCGGGGAGGTCGCCGCCGCCCACGGAGCGATCGTTGCCCACCACCTGATCAACCGCGGCGGCGGCGCCGCTTTGCGCACGGGCTATCGCCTCATGGTTGAGTCCGGTGCCGAGATTGTCGTCACCCTTGACGCCGACGGCCAGCATCTGCCTTCCGAGATGGAGCGCCTGGTCAAACCCGTCCTCGACGGGGAGGTCGACGTCGCCCACGGCTCCCGCGTGCTCGGTCGCGCCGATCGCAACCACCTGGCCCGCGAGCTCGGCATTGTCTTCTTCAACCGCCTCGTCTCGCTGATCACCCGAACCCACGTCACCGATTGTTCCAATGGTTACCGCGCCGTGCGCGCCACCGTGCTGCCCCTACTGGTGCTCCGACAGGAGCAGTTTCACACCTCGGAGTTCATGATCGAGGCGATCAAGCGCGGCATTCCGGCCAAGGAGGTCCCGATCACCGTCGAACGCCGAATCCACGGGCACTCCAAGAAGCCCGCCGTCGTCCGCTACGGGCTCGGTTTCGCGAACGCGATCGTCAGAACCTGGCTGCGCTGAGAGAGGCTATTCGGCTCGCGGCCGCCTCACCTCGGCAGGGTCGGGAAGGTAGAGATCGGTGCCGCAGCGAGGACAGACCTGAACGTAGACCTTGACGGCCTTGTGACAGGTCGGGCACTGCCGTTCGGGTTCGAGCTTCTCGGAGCGATAGAGGAAGACGGCAATCAGACCGAGGATCGGCAGGACGCCGCCGATCACCAGCCAAAGCCAAAAGGAGCTCCCCTTGCCCTTGCCGATGATTGCCGTGATGAGGCCGAAGAAAAAGGCGATGATCGGATACTCAAAGCCCACGATCGACCTATTGCAGCGGTTTCGGATGCCCGATCGAGCCGAGCTCGGAGATGTCACGTCGAAACGGCAGACTTGCCGTCCAGTCAGCCACGGCTCTGGCCTTGCGGGCGGCACCGGGAATCTGGCTCATGTGGTAGGTCCGAGCGAGCCACCAGGCAGGGAAGCCGCGGAAGGTGCGCTCGCCGATCTTGCCGACCGCCTTGTAGCGGCCGAGGTTGACGAAGGAGGCGTTGCTTCGGTAGTCAAAGGGCCGCGGCGAGCCTATCCCCAGCTCAGCGGCAATGTTTGCGGCCGCAACAGGGCCCTGGCGCACGGCATGTTGAGCGGTTGGGGGGCAGCTGCCACCGCGCGGGTCGGGGGCCGCGGCGCAATCGCCAATCGCCCACACGGAGTCCATGCCCTGGACCCGCAGGTATCGATCGACTGGAACCCGACCGCTTGGATCAAGCGGGAGATCGAGGGCTCGGAGGCTTGGATTGGCGCTGACTCCAGCCGTCCAAACGACGGTACGGGTTGCCAGCGTCTCCCCGCTCGAGAGCACGGCGCTCTCCGCGTCAACCCGATCAAGCGTCGTTTCGAGCCGAATGTCGATACCGCGTCCGCGAAGCTCACCCAGCGCATAGGTGGCTAGCTGAGGATCGATCTCGGGTAGGACCCGATCCGATGCCTCGACCAGGACCCAGCGCATTCCGTGCAGGCGGGCGCGGGGGTAGCCCTCGATGGCGTCGGCAGCGAAGTCCTGGAGCTCTGCAAGCGCCTCGAGGCCGGCGTAGCCCCCGCCGACGAAGACGTAGCTGAGGAGCTGGTCGCGACGGGCGGGATCATCGGTCGCATTTGCTTCCTCGAGGGTCTCGACCACGTGGTTTCGAAGCCAGATCGCGTCGGCGAGGCTCTTAAAGCCAACCGCGTGCTCGGCCAGGCCCGGGACCGGGAGCACCCTCGAAACTGAACCGACCGCCAGCAGCAACTGGTCATAGGGAAGGGTCTCTACCTGGCCGTATTTTGAGCGGATCGACACGGTGCGAGCGAGCGGATCGTGGGCAAAGACCGCGCCGAGGCGCAGGTAGGTCCGCTTGAGGATTTCTCGCAACGGCGTGACCACGTGGCGAGGCTCCAGGGTGCCCGCCGCCGCCTCGGGCAAAAACGGCGTGTAGAGCATGAAGTTTGCCTCATTCACCAAGACCAGCCGCGCCGATTGGCGGGGCATCAGCCGCTCCAGTTCGCGAGCCGCCATCGCTCCCCCAAATCCACCTCCGGCGATTACGACGTTCCAGGCCATCGGTCCAAGTTAGCACTTTGTAACAGTGTGTTACAAAGTGCCGCCTGCCGCTGTCATGGTTCAAGCCGTTCTTTGATCAGCCGGTTGACGGCGCCCCCGTCGGCACGCCCCTTCGTCTCTTTCATCACGGCACCAACGATTGCCCCGATCGCCCGCGCATTGCCGCTTTGAATCTGCTCAACCGCGGCCGGATTGGCCGCCAACGCGGCCTCCACGGCAGCCTCCAGCTGATCGCCATCTGAGATCTGGGCCAGTCCCTCACGGCTGACGATGGCTTCCGGGTCCCCCCCCTCCGCGACCATGATTGCGACGACGTCCTTGGCGCTGCCGTGAGAGATTCTCTTCTCGGCGACCATCTCGATCAGAGCCGCCAGAGCCTCGGGCGCGACCCTCGATTCAGCTACACCACCCCCATCTCCGTCCTGGCGCAGGGCCGCAGCCAGCTCGCCACTCACCCAATTGGCAACCACCCTCGGCTCGATCGCGCCCGCCGCCGCCGCCTTCTCAAAGTAATCGGCGGTGGGAGGATCGGCGGCGAGCAGGGCCGCTACCTCAGCGGAGAGCCCCAGTTGCTCTCGGTAGCGCTCGATACGAGCAACCGGCAACTCGGGCAAGGATTCGCGGGCCTCGCGAAGCATTGCGGCGGTGGGGACAATCGGGACCAGGTCGGGCTCGGGAAAGTAGCGGTAGTCATGCGCCTCCTCCTTGGATCGAAGCGAAGTGAGGGAGCCAGTTTGGGGGTCGAAGTGCAGGGTCTCCTGAACCACGTCTCCCCCGGACTCAAGCCGCTCGCGCTGGCGTTGCAGCTCGGCCTCGATCCCGCGCTGTAGGAAGCGAAAGCTGTTCATGTTCTTGAGCTCGGTCTTGGTCCCGAGCTCATCGCTACCGAGCGGGCGCAAGGAAACGTTTGCGTCGCAGCGCAGGCTGCCCTCCTCCATGTTGACGTCGGAGACGCCAAGCTGGCGGATCGTCGTGCGCAGCAGCCGCGCCCACTCGGCAGCCTCGCGGCCACTATGCAGGTCGGGCTCGGTGACGATCTCGACCAACGGCGTGCCGCCGCGGTTGAAGTCGACCAGCGAGGCTCCCGAGCCATGGATGCGGCCCGATTGGCCGACGTGGATCATCTTGGCTGCATCCTCCTCGAGGTGGGCGCGGTGGATGCGGACATCGCCGAGTTGGCCTGCACCGGCGAGCGGAACGTCGTACTGACTGATCTGGTAGGCCTTGGGGCTATCGGGATAGAAGTAGTTCTTGCGGTGAAAGATCGAGCGTGGGGCGATCTCGCACTCCAGCGCGACGGCGATCTGCAGCGCATAGCGAATTGCCTCTTCGTTTGGTACCGGCAAAACACCGGGGTGGGCGAGGCAGATCGGGCAGGTGTGGACGTTGGGCTGATCGCCGAAGGAGAGCGCGCAGGCGCAAAACATCTTGGTTTGGGTCGAGAGCTGGACGTGAATCTCGAGCCCGATCACCGCCTCAAGCTCAGCCATCGGCGCTACCCCCGGGTCGAGCCCGGAAATCGATCTCCCGCTCGAGCGCGAAGGCCGCCTCGAGCAGTCGCTGCTCGGCAAATGCCGGGGCGGCGATCTGGAAGCCGACCGGAAGCTGTGGACCGCCGCCGGGCGGTTCTGCCAGCCCGACGGGGATCGAGATCGCCGGGATCCCGGCCAGGCTGATCGGAACTGTGAAGTAATCATTGAGGTACATCGCGAGTGGATCCCCGGCCTTCTCGCCGAGCCCAAAGGCCACCGAGGGAGAGGTCGGGGTGATGACGAAGTCAAACTCGGTGAATGCCGCCTTGAAATCCGCGGCGATTCGGGTGCGAACCCTCTGCGCCCGGCCGTAATAGGCCTCGTAGTAGCCCGAGGAGAGCACGTAGGTGCCGAGCATGATTCGCCGCTTTACCTCGGCTCCGAAACCCTGCGCGCGAGTCGTCTCATACATCTCGACCAGATCCCCGTCGCTCTTTGATCGCAGCCCATAGCGAACCCCGTCATAGCGGGCCAGGTTCGAGGAGGCCTCGGCGGGGGCGATCACGTAGTAGGCCGAGATTCCATGCTCTGCGTGGGGCAGTGATGCCTCGGCGATCTCCCCGCCAAGCCGCTCGATCCGCTCAAGCGTCGCCTCAAACACCGACAGCACCCCCGGCTCGACGCCGTTGCTCACGGTCAACCCGCTTGGTACTCCGAAACGCAAGCCCTCAAGGTCTTCTCGGCTCGGCGCCTCGATCCCGCCGGCGATCCCAACCGAGGTCGAATCGCATCGGTCACCGCCCTGCAGCACCGCCAGCAAAAGGGCGGCATCGGTGACGTCGCGGGTGAGCGGGCCGCACTGATCCAGCGAAGAGGCAAAGGCGATCATCCCGTAGCGCGAGACCGCCCCGTAGGTCGGCTTGAGGCCTACGATCCCGCAGAGCGCCGCCGGTTGGCGAATCGAGCCGCCGGTGTCGGTTCCGATCGCACACGGCGCCAGGCCGGCTGCCACGGCCGCCGCCGAGCCCCCCGAAGAGCCACCTGGGACCCGCTCCAGATCCCAAGGATTGAGCACCGCTCCGAAGGCGGAATTCTCATTCGAGGAACCCATCGCAAACTCGTCCATGTTGGTCTTTCCCAAGAGCGTCGCCCCAGCCTGCCCTAGGCGTCTCACCGCAGTGGAGCTGTAGGGCGGCCGGTAGCCCTCGAGGATTCGCGAGGCCGCCGTGGACGGCACTCCCTCGGTGCAGAAGATGTCCTTGACCGCGATCGGGATCCCCCCAAGCGCCCCCTCCCCTCCCGCCGTTTCCTCCTCGGCCAGCCAGAGAAAAGCGTTGAGCGGATCCGCCGCGGCGGCCTCCCTCCATGCGGCGAAGTACTCGGCGGCAGGGATCTGCCCCGCGGCTATTTGCTGCGCCGCCGCGGCGACGCCCAAATCCAAGAGCTCCGCCATCAGCCCTCCGCCTGCGGTGAGGGCACCCGAAACGCGCCATCGACCGGATCGGGTGCGGCCTCAAGGATCTGCTCTCTCGGCCAGCTTGGTCGAGGTTGATCCGGGCGCAAAACATTCTCCAGCTCAAGCACGTGGGAGGTTGGCTCGACGCCGTCGAGGTCCAACTCGGCGATCCGGTCAACGTGTTCGAGGATCCCCGAGAGCTCGATCCCGAACGCAGCCACCTCCTGCTCAGAGAGGCGCAAGCGGGCCAGCCGGGAAACGTGCAGCACCTGCTCTCGGTCGATCATGCCGCGGATTCTAGGTGGCGGTCAAAGCCGCTTGCGCCTCGATCTCAGCGCCGCCGCGCCGCCACCAGGTTGATCGGGGCCAACCGCGGTGCGCCTGGCTGTTCGGCCAGCTAAAGTGCCGCGCGCATGCGGGGATCCACGGCAGAGAGCTTTGTCGTCCTCAGCTTGAGACTCCTGGCCGTCAGCTTTGCGGTGGTTGGTCTGCTCTTCATCGCCGCCCCGAATGGAGTCCTCAACACAATCTCTGATTTGGGCGAAGACCTCGGCGGTTTCGTTCGGGCTCCCCACGGCAGCGAGCAACTTTGGCTCGGCCTCGCCTTCTCCTACATGGTGGTGATCACCGGCATCTGCGTGATCGCCCAGACCGACGTGGTTCGCTACCGGGCGCTGCTGCTCTTGCTCGCCGCGGCCAAGGTCGCATCCTCGCTCTCAGCGCTGGGCTTCTATCTCTTCGACCAGCACGTCTTCATCTATCTCCTAAACTTTTTGGTCGACGGCTCGCTGGTCTTGATCGCGCTCTGGCTTTGGTCGCTGAGCGCTCGGGTCAAGCGCCCTGTAGACCCCGGCTGAAGGCGCGCGCCAGGGCTCTCCGCCGCTGAGCAGCGCATCCTCAGCGCGATCTGTGAAGCGATGGCTCCCGGAGTCGAAGGGCTGCCCGCCGCCGAGCGCGATGTGGACGTCTCCGGCCCGGTTGCCGAGCTCCTCACCGTGGCCTCAAGCCGAACCCTGACCCGCATCCGACTCGGCCTTCACCTGATCGACTGGCTACCGTTTCCCTGGCGCTTTAGCCGCCTTGATAGCGGCGCACGTGAGGACTTCCTGCGGCGCTTGGAGCGCTCCCGGGTTGGGTTTCGCCATGAGCTATTGCTGCTCGCCAAGGTCCTCTCGACCCTCGGCTACGCGGTGGTGCCTGAGGTTGAGAATCGGGTCGGCTCACGCCGCCGCTGTGCCCTGCTCGATGGCACTGATCCGCCCCCGGCGGGGTCGCTCGGCGATACCGCCCCGTGTGGCGATGAGGAGTGCGACGTCGTTGTGGTCGGCTCGGGCGCGGGTGGCGCGGTCGCAGCCGCCGAGCTCTCTGAGGCTGGTCTGGATGTGATCGTGATCGAGGCAGGGGAGCGCTTCGATCGCGACAGCTATCCCCATCAGCCCCTCGCTGCGATCGCCTCCCTCTATCGCGAGGGCGGGCTGACGATTGCCGAGGGCAGCCCCCCGATTCCGGTTCCGGTAGCCCAAGCCCTGGGCGGCACCACCGTGATCAACTCGGGAACCTGCTTTCGGGCCCCCGAGGCGGTTCTGGAGCAATGGCGAACGCTGCACGGGGTCAGCTGGGCGGGGGAGCTTGACCCCGATTACGCCGAGGCCGAGGAGTTCCTCAAGGTGAGCCGGTTGGATCCCGAGCGAATCGGCCGAAATGGCCAGCTCACGATGGAGGGGGCGCTGGCAATTGGCGCTTCGGGCGGACCGATCTCCCGTAACGCCGGCAACTGCGTGCAGTGCAGCAGCTGTCCATTTGGTTGCGCGATCGACGCCAAGCGAGGAATGCACGTCAGCTACCTGCCTCGCGCCGTCGCCGCGGGGGCGCGAATCCGCACCGCAGTTGAGGCCCAAAGAATCCTGCTCGAGGACGGGCGTGCCCGCGGTGTGCGCTGCATCGACCTTCGACCTCTCGGCGAGGCCCGAGCCACCCTGGCCATCCACGCCCGACGCGCGACGATCGTCGCCGGCGGGGCACTGGGAACTCCCGAGCTACTGCTGCGATCGGGACTCGGTGGGCCTAGCGCGGGGCGCAACCTCCACATTCATCCCGCCTGTTGGGTCGGCGCTCGCTATGAGGAGGAAGTGCGGGGCTGGGATGGCGTCATGCAGAGCTTCTACGTTGATCAGTGGGCAAGCGAGGGGATCCTGCTCGAGGCCACGTTTACTCCGCTTTCTTTCGGCGGTGGTTGGCTCCCGGGCACTGGCAGCGAGCATCAGCGGGCGATCCTCGACTTCGGTCATATCGGCTCGATCGGCGTCCACCTCTCAGACCGCTCCTCGGGTCGGGTCGGCCTGACTCGAAGCGGCCAGCTCAGGACCACCTACGGGCTGAGCGATGATGATGCGCGGCGGCTCATCTTTGGCATCTCCCGCGCTGCCGAGATTCACTTTGCGGCAGGCGCGGGCGTCGTCTATCCCAATATCGCCCGGGTCCCCGCCCTCCGACCCCAGCAGTTAGCTGAATTTGAAACGACTCGCTTCAAACCATCCGAGCTCCGCCTTGAGGCCTTTCATCCGATGGGCACAGCTCGGATCTCCGCCGGGCGGGAGGTCGGCGTCTGCGACGCCAGCGGCGCTGTTCACGGAACCACTGGCCTGCACGTCGCCGACGCCTCGCTGTTTCCAAGCTCGGTCGGCGTCAACCCGATGATGACGGTGATCGCATTTGCCAAGAACGTCGCCCGCCAGATCGCCGCGAACGGGGCCGGCTAGCGAGCGAGGAGGAAAACCCCCGGAGCGGGCTGCCCCGGGGGTTGCTGAAAACCGGCTGAGCAGCTAAACGCCGGTGCCGGGTGGAGGTGGAGGAGGAGGAGGAGGAGGAGGCGGTGGTGGAGGCGGTGATGCCGAGGGAGGTGGCGGTGGTGGTGGCGAGGCGGCTGGCGGCGGTGGCGGAGCCGTGCCGGTAGGCTGAGCGGTCCCCGAGCCACCGGTGAACCGATCGGCGGTGTCGCCAAAGGAGGCGCCTTCCTCTTTCATCGCGAGGTAGCCGCCATAGGCAATCCCGGCGGCTGCGATCAGACCGAGAAATATCCCGAATTCGACCGTTCCGTCCACCGATACGCCGCCAAAGCTGCCGAAACTCGGCGGATCGATGATGCGGAACAGGATCAGGAGCGCCGAGAGACCGCCGAGAACGGTCACGATGGCATTCATCGAGACCGGCGGCTCATAGGCCGAATCGGTCAGGCGTAGCGCCGCGACTGCAAGCGCGGCGAGGATCGTGATGACCAGGATCACCGGGATGAATTCGAGGGCATCCCAGGCACTGCCGCCTGCCCCGGGCACACTGCCGGAGAAGCCGCCAACACCAGAGACTTCGACTCCGAACCAGGTGAAGAACATGAATATGAAGAGCAGGACTGCCGAGATCGCAGCAACTTTCTCTCCTGTATTCAGCTTGTCAACTTCCATTTACATATCCCTCCGTGTGACTAGGGGTCAGAGCGACCCTACACCCGCCGCAAGGCGGAAATGTGAACCAGGTGGCCGCCCGTTCTACGGCGAGGCTAGCGAGCGGCTGCGGGCCGCGCTCAAGGTGTTAACCAAGAGCATGGCGATGGTCATTGGCCCAACGCCCCCCGGAACCGGGGTGACCGCCGCCGCCACCGCGGAGGCCGCCGCGAAGTCAACGTCCCCGCAGAGTCCATGCTCGGTGCGGTTCATGCCGACGTCTATGACCACCGCACCCGGCTTGATAGCGTCGACGCCAAGCAGCCCGGCAACGCCTGCGGCGGCGACCAAGACGTCGGCGCGCCGGGCGCTGGCTGCCAGCTCGCGGCTGCGCGAATGGCAAACCGTCACGGTCGCATTGGCCGCCAACAGCAGGCGGGCGAGCGGCACGCCGACCAATTTGGAGCGACCAACGACCACCGCCTCAACCCCCTCCAAGTCCACATTCTGGTGGCGCAACAGCTCCATCACCCCCGCCGGAGTGCAGGGCACAAGGGCCGGTGTTCCGTGCGCAAGGAGGCCGGCGTTAAGGGGGGTGAGCCCGTCCACGTCCTTGCCCGGATCGATAGAAGCCACCACCGCGTCGGGGTCGATCTGCTCGGGGAGCGGCAGCTGGACGAGAATTCCGTCGACGTCCGGGCGCAGGCCGAGCTCACCGACAAGCTCCAGGAGCTCGTTCTGCCTAGTCGAGGCCACCAGATCGTGGTGCACGGACCCAATCCCCACCTCCTCGCAGGCGCGGTGCTTGTTTCGAACGTAAAGCTGTGATGCCGGGTCTTCGCCGACGATCACGGTGGCCAGCGCCGGGGCGCGGCCAGCTTCGACCCTGAATGCAGCGACCTCGGCGCTAACCCGGGCGCGAACTCCAGCCGCCACAGCCTTGCCGTCGATGATTTGCGCCGGCAAGGTGCTAGCGCCTTCGGATCGGCGCGTAGTCGGCCATCAGCTTTCGCTCTGAACCATCGCTTGAAAAGCGAACGACGAGGACTCCACCCGGCTCGATCGCGGTGACGACGCCATCGCCAAAGCTGGCGTGGATGACATCGTCTCCAGTTCCCAGTTCGAGTACCGGGCCGGGGTCGATCAGGTCTGCCGCGCTGTTCCCGCCGCCTGCCTCCCAACCGCCGCTCGAGCCGCTTAAAGAGCGCTCGGTCAACTCCACCGGGAGCTCGTCTATAAAACGCGAGGGAAGGTTGCGCTCAGAACGACCGAACAGGCGTCGCTCGCGGGTCCAGGTCATGTAGAGGCGCTGGCGTGCCCGCGTGATTCCGACGTAGCAGAGCCGCCGCTCCTCCTCCTCCCCGCCCTCTTCAAGGGCGCGCATATGGGGAAAGGATCCGTCCTCGCACCCGAGGATAAAGACGGTGTCGTACTCGAGACCCTTCGCGTTGTGCAGGGTCATCAGGGTTACCAGCTCCTCCTCCTCGCGCAGGCCGTCCTGCTCGGTATAGAGGGATATCTGCTGGAGGAACTCCTCCAATGCGGAATTATCCCCCTCGCCCTCCTGGGCTCGATTGAGGTCAAACTCGGCGGCGACCCCGACCAGCTCCTCGAGGTTCTCGGCCCGGCCCTCCGCCTCGACCGTCCGCTCGGCGGCAAGGGCCTCCAGGTAGCCGCTCTCCCTGAGGACAGCCCCCAGCAGCTCGGCCACCGCGGCGGCATCGGCTCGGGCCCGCAGCGCCTCCAACATCTGATGGAAGCGCGAGACAGATCTGATCGCTGCGGCGCTCAGGCCAGGCACGTCCTCGACCCGGCCAGCGACCTCCCAAATCGGCAGCCCGGTGGTGTTCGCATAGGCCGCAATCCGCCCCTGGCTTGTGTTCCCGATCCCCCTGCGCGGTGAATTGATGACTCGGGAAAAGGAAACCTGATCAGATGGATTGAGCAAGAGGCTGAGATAGGCAATTGCATCCTTGATCTCGGCCCGTTCGTAGAACTTCGTGCCACCGATCACCTGGTAGGGCACCTCAAAGCGAACCAGGGTGTCCTCCAGCACCCTGCTCATCGCGTTGGTTCGATAAAAAATCGCGACCTCCGAACGCCGAACCCCCTCCTCCTCGCTGAGCCTCTCGATCTCCCCACCGATCCAGCGAGCCTCCTCGTGCTCATCGCCGAGCTCGGCAAGGCGCACCGGCTCGCCCCCGACAACCTCGGTCCAAAGCAGCTTCGGCCGGCGCTGGCGGTTGCGCTCGACAACCGCGTTCGCGGCCGAGAGGATCGTCTGCGTGGAGCGATAGTTCTGCTCCAGCTTGACCACCTGAGCCTCCGGGAAGTCCTGCTCGAAATCGAGGATGTTGCGAATATCGGCATGACGGAAGCCATAAATCGATTGGTCCTCATCACCGACGACCATCAGGTTTCCGTGGTCGGCCGAGAGTAGCTGCAGCAGCCTGTACTGGGCGTGGTTGGTGTCCTGATACTCATCGACAAGGACATAGCGAAATGTCCGCCGCCAGCGCTCGCGCACCTGCTGGTGGAGCTCCATCACGTTGACGGTGCGGACAAGAAGGTCGTCGAAATCCATCGCATTTGCCTCGAGCATTCGCCTTTCATAAAGCCCGTAGACCTCGGCCGCGGCTTCCTCAAAGACGCTCCCCTGGGTCTGGGCGTAGGCCGCCGCATCGAGCAACTGATTCTTTGCCCCTGAGATCTGGGAGCGAATTGCACGCGGTGGGTAGCGCTTGGGATCAATCCCAAGCTCGGCCATGCAGCGTTTCAGCATCCGCAGGGAGTCAGGCTCATCATAGATCGTGAAACCGCGTGAGTAGCCGAGCTTCTCAGCATCCGCCCGCAGCATTCGCGCGCAAGCCGAGTGAAAGGTGGTTACCCACATTGCGCGAGCCGAACGCCCAACCAGGATCTCGACCCGCTCGCGCATCTCGGCCGCGGCCTTGTTGGTGAAGGTAATCGCCAAGATCTCACCTGGCCTCGCCGCCCCGCTGGCCAGCAGGTAGGCGATGCGATGGGTCAATACGCGGGTCTTTCCCGACCCCGCACCCGCCAACACGAGCAACGGCCCCTCACCGTGGATCACCGCTTCGCGTTGGGGCGGGTTGAGCTCGGCGAGGAGGCGCTCGATTCGATCCGCCCCCGGCTCGGTTGGGGCGCCATCAGGGTCGATCTCAGCACCCATCTCTAGCTCTGAATCTGTCTGCAACCTCACAGAGCGAGAATAAAGGGGGCCGCGGCCGGTCCGCGGGCGCTCAGGACATCAGCCCCCGGCGGAGGACCGGCCGGTACGGGAAGGTGGCGTGCCCTCGCCCGCGCTCGGCAGCTCGTTGTCCCCGTCGAGGTGGGCGAGCCGACGCTCCAGATCAGCAATTCGCTCCGAGAGCCCGCGGATTGCCTCCGCGATCGGGTTGGGGAGGTGGATCCAATCGGCGTCGGCGCCCTCGAGCGGCCTTCCCTCGACCCTGACGGCGTGGCCGGGATTTCCGACCACGGTCGCGCGGGCTGGAACGTCCTCGACCACAACGGTGTTGGCGCCAATCTTTGCTCCTTCGCCGACCGAGATCGGACCCAGCAGCTTGGCGCCCGATCCGACCGTAACGTTGTCGCCGAGGGTGGGGTGTCGCTTGCCTGGTTGAAAGCCCGTACCGCCCAGAGTGACCCCTTGATAGAGGGTCACCCGATCACCGATCACAGCGGTCTCACCGATCACAACTCCGGAGCCATGGTCGATAAAGAACTGGGCCCCAATCTCAGCGGCCGGGTGGATCTCAACGCCGGTGATCGCCCGCGCCAGATAGGCAAGCGCCCGCGGTGCCAGGGGAGCCCCGATCTCGCCCAGTGCGTGGGCAACCCGATGGGCGAGCAGGGCCTGCACCCCGGCCCAGCTTGCCAAAATCTCGAAGCTGGACACCCCCCGCGCCGCCGGGTCGCGCTCTCGCGCAGCGGCGACATCGGAGCGAATCTCGCCCAGAACTCGGGTCAAAGCGCTCGCCATCAGGGGTAAAAGAATGGCAGGGACACGTAGCGCTCCCCGGAGTCGCAGACAATCGTCACCACCCGCTTGCCCACCATCTCGCTGCGCCCGGCAACCCGCAGGGCCGCGCACAGGTTTGCCCCGGCGGAGATTCCGGCAAGGATTCCCTCGCGCTGGGCAGCGAGGCGGGCCATCTCCAATGCCTCCTCATCAGAAATTGTGATCACCTCATCGATCACGGAGCGATCCAAGACGGCCGGAACAAAGCCGGCGCCAATGCCCTGAATCTTGTGCGGACCGGCCGGCGCACCTGAGAGCACCGCCGAAGTGGCTGGCTCAACGGCAACCACCAGCGCCTCGGGTGCACGCTCCTTCAGCATCCTCCCCACCCCGGTGATCGTCCCGCCGGTCCCAACGCCTGCCACGAAGGCCCCGACCTCGCCGTCGGTGTCCCGCCAAATCTCCTCGGCGGTTACCCGCCGGTGGATCTCCGGGTTGGCCGGATTTGAGAATTGCTGAGGCATGAATCCCTTGCGCTGCTCGCAGATAGCCTCGGCGAGCTCAACCGCCTCGGTCATCCCGCCCAGCGACGGTGTTTCGCGCACCTTTGCTCCGTAGGCTCGCAGCAGCTTGGAGCGCTCGCGACTCATTCCCTCCGGGAGGGTGAGGATCAGCTCATATCCACGTGCGGCGCAGACCATCGCCAGCGCGATGCCGGTATTGCCGCTGGTTGGCTCGACGATCAGCGAGCTGCCCGGCTCGATCAGACCCTGATCTTCAGCGGCGTCGATCATCGCCACCCCGATTCGGTCCTTCACCGAGCCACCGGGATTTAGGTACTCGAGCTTGGCGCATACTTCAGCTCCAAGTCCCTCCCCCAATCGCAGCATTGACACCAGCGGCGTGTTGCCGACAACCGCGGAGGCCTCGGCGCCAGATCGCATCAGGCCGGACTCCTCAACAGGATCAGCATCCGCCCCACTCTATTCATGGCCGGCACGGGCCTTGGGTGGACTCCAAGCCCATTGAAGGAGGTCCGAGGGAGGTGAACCGGCACTCCGGTTGCGCTGGTCGAGGCAGATTTGGGGTGATCGGGCGTGTGGGTCCGCAACGGCAGCGCAGATGACGCCCTATGACCGATCGGAAGTCCGAGCTCGAGCCACCAAGGCCCCCCCGAGCACCAAGCCGCCGACCGCTAACACGGCGACGGCCACCGGCATCGAACCGCCCACCAGGGCGACCAGAATCGCCACCAAGACAAGGGCAACAAATGCTCCGCGACCGTTTCTGGACAGCGGAACCTCAGAGATTCCAGGCCGCTCGATGCGATCGTCGCCTCTCACCAAACCTATATCGGCACTGCGGATGCGCCCTTTAGCCAAGCCACCAAATGCGGCGATTGTCCAAACCCCCGAGCCGTCCGCTGCATACACCCGGCGTACATGCATGGCTGGCTGCTGATGGGGGATCAAACCATGTCCGTGCTGCGACGCGGCGGCGCCTGTTTAGGGACCTTTGTCGATGTGCCCTCGGCGGCTCCGGCGAACCCACATTCATCGGCGAGCGCCGCTGGAGCACAGGCAGGGATGCCCCCTGCGGGCGCCGATTGCTCGGCCTCAGACGGAGCCCTCGATATCCACCACCTCGTCGGTATCCCTAGCGGGACCCAGCGTGGCGCTCGAGCAAGTGCCGAATGACCCCATCTTCGTCGTTTGATCCAACCAGCTCGGTGGCGCTCGCCAGGACGCGCGGATGAGCGTTTGCCGGGGCAATGCGGTGCGTCGCGGCTGCAAACAGGCCAAGGTCGTTTAGGTGGTCCCCGCAAGCGATAACTTCAGCATCTGAAATCCCACACGCCTCGAGGAGGACGGGAACCGCGGCCCCCTTTTCAGCGGCCCGATTCTGGATCGTGATTTCGCTCCAGCCAGGCCGATACACGTTGCCGGAGCCGTGGACCGTCGCTCCCACCCCGAGTCTGCGGCGCAATCGGTCACTCAATGCGGCTGCGTCTTTGTCCGGAGTGAATGTGGTGATCTGCGCCACCTCCTCTGACGCGGCGATCGCCAGGAGGTCCTCGCAGGGGCTCAGCCGCGGGTCGCGGTGTCTCCTCTTCTCCTCTATGTACCAGCTGATCGAATCATTGCTGCGGGCGCCGAAGTGGACCCGGTCTCCGCGTCCGTCCCAGCTCGAAATGACTGGGTCGACCCCGGTCGAGAGGATCAGCCCGACCGCGGCACATGCGTCCTGGGCGGAAAGAACCCAGCTGGCCAGGTGGCGGCCGGTTTGAAGCTCCGAAATAAATGCGCCGTTTAGCTCGATCACTGGAAGCTGCAGCCGAATCCCGGCCAGCAGCTGGCGCATTCCCGCCGTGCCCCGGGCGCTGGCAAATGTAAGGAAGACTCCGCGGTCGATCAAGCGGTTGATGCCGTCTCGTGCAAACTCGCTGAGGGTCGCATCGGAGCGCAGGAGCGTCCCGTCCAGATCGCAGATGTAGATCGGAGGTCCGGGTCCCAAGGGCGCATCATGTCGTCTCGGACGTCTCATTTCTCCCACCCCGCGCCGGCCCGTGGCGAAGTGCGGATTAGCTCATTTGTAGGCACGATCTTCGCACCGGCCAACGCCCCGACCTGGATGCGCTGCCGATAGCGAGCTGGGTTGACGAATCGGCACCCGGTCAAACTCCGCGCGGCAGCGATCTGCGTCAACCGCGGCCGAGTGCGCTGGCCAAGCCGCAGTAGGATTAGCCGGGATGAGACAGACAGGGTCCTCGATGGTCCGGGCGAGATTGGCGTTCACCTTCGTCTGGATCGTCGCCGCGTTCACGGTCTCCGTTTCCAGCGCTTCGGCCAAGCTGACACTGCCCGCTGTCCCGAAGTGCTCGCGGTTCTCGACCGGCAAGATCAGCTCGCTGCTGCAGGTTGGTCCTCTGCACCTGGTCCACACGCTCGTCCACGGAACCTCGTGCACCTACTACGGGGTCAGCGCCGCGCGGGCAGCCGCGCTGACGACCACGGCGGTGCCCTACCAACAGATCAAGTATGTCCCCTCACTCTCGATCTCCATCGAGCCGACCACGAAGACCCTGTTTAATTTGCAAAAGGGGCTGGTGAGCCGCGATGCCAACAATCAAGAACTCGACTTCGGCGCCGTCGGCACAAAGCTTCGATTGGGAAGCCAGGAGTACTTCTACAGCGGCAATCAGACCTCGCAAGGGCAGCTGCACTGCGAATCCGAAATCTTGTACAACAACTGGGTTGGGCCGCCGAGCTGCGTCGGGGAGCCACCGCTGCAGAAGGTTGGGGTGCTCGCCTGGATCGGGGGGAGCAGGGGGATCGGAAAGATGGTTAACGTGGCGGCTGCGGCGCAGGCGGGATTGACCCACCTGTCGCTCTCCCACACTCTGGAGCTCGCAAAGGAGAGCAGCACCGGGGCGCTTTAACGGTTAGCCCCCAACCAGGCTCGCCCGGGCAAGCCCCTGGCATTCGGGCCGGCCGCGGCTTCAGACCCAGGAGCTGGCGCGCGTTGCCGGCTTGCTTGAGAACAAGCGCCCAAGGCAATGTCCTAGATGAAATACATGCCCGAGCCTGCCTCCGCTGCCTCACGGCGCGCGACTTCTGCGATTGATGTCTGACCGAAAACCTTACGCAGGGAGGTCACACCCTCCGCCCATATTCCTCCCGCCTCATCAGCCTCTTGGCCGATCTTTCCATCGAGCGCCTGAACGACCTCCAAGACGGTGATCTCATCCGCTGGGCGGGCGAGCGTGTAGCCCCCTCGCATGCCTCGGTGACTGCTGAGCAGACCCGCCCTGCGCAGGGTGGAGAAAAGCTGCTCGAGGAATTGGTCGGGGATGTCGCGGCGCTCTGCCAACTCTTTGATCGGCACCGGACGATCCCCCGAGCGGGCCAGCTCGGCAAGGGCAACGACCGCGTAGCGAGACTTCGAGGTGATCGAGATCACGCCTTTGTTTCTACCGCACGAACCGGACCAGGCTCGGTTAGGATCGATCGCCAGGGCTCCGCTCGTCGCAGGAGCCGAACCCGGACCAATCAGATCGGAAGCAGTCCTGAGCGAGCGCCCACACTGCCTTGTGGTCGACAGCCACCCACTAGTCCGGCTCGCTATGCGCGGAGTACTGGAGGGTCGCTTCGACGTCGATGAGTCATCAACGCGCGAGGAGGCGCTCGAACTCATTGATCAAATCGGCAATTTCGACGTCGCGATAGTGGACATGCGATGGCAGGCCAATAAGGGCGCCGCGCCGACCCTGAGCGGCAACGAGGCAATCCGCGCGCTTCGCCGTCGCAGCCCGAGCCTGGGAATCGTCGCCTACGGCGAAAAGGCCGAGCGCCAGACCGCAACTGCTGCGATGCAGGCTGGCGCTAGCGCCTACCTCGCCCGAACCGCCCAGGCAAGCATCCTCAGCGAGGCGGCCGAGGCAGCCCTGGCCCAGGAGACCTTCATCGATCCTGCCGTTCCGCCCCGGGGCAGCCGCGGCAAACTGACCCGCCGTCAGCGCCAGATCATCCAGTGCCTCGCTGACGGCGCCTCCACAACCGGCGCGGCCCGCGAGCTCGACCTCAGCGAGGAGACGGTCAAGACCCATACCAAGAACATCATGGCCCGCCTCGGCGCTCGCAACCGCACCCACGCGGTGGCGATCGCAATGCGCGAGTCGCTGATCGACTAGATCCAGCCGCAATCGCGGGCGGTGAGAACTGCCTGGGCGCGGTCGACGGCGCCGATCTTGCCGTAAACGTTATGCAGGTGGGTGCGGATGGTCGACACGGAGAGCTGCATCTCACCGGCAATCTGCTTGTAGACCATCCCCTCCGAAAGGTGACGAAGGACGTCCAGCTCGCGAACCGAGAGCGGGCATGGCTCGCTGATCCTGGCGGCATCCCCTCGGGGGTAGGGGAGCTCATACAGCATGTTCCTCACCGCATCGACGCCGAGGCCGCAGCGCTCACCCGCTGCGCGCAGGCGCTCTGGAGTGACCGCCTCGTTCTGGGAGTAATGGGCGATCATGTCGGCGAGGGAAACTAGGGCCGCCAGCCCCTCCGCGTCCTCGGAGTGGTGGCGCTCAATAGCCACCGCCAGCCGTTGCGGAACGTTCCAGCGCCGGGCGAGAACGCCGCCGACCAGAGCGTGGTCGATACCAAGTTGCTCGCGCTCCTCCCGAACCCGCTGCTCGGGCGTTCGCGTGACGGCGTCAAAGAAGGTCTTATAGCCGGGGTGCAGGCGGGATATGACCAGCCGACCGACGTCATGGATCAGCGCCGCCACCGCCAGCTCATCGCGCTCAGCCCAGCCAACCGCGCGGCCAATCTCCTCGGCGGCGCGCTGGGTCGCCAGGGCGTGAATGCGAAAGCGCTCGGGTTTTAACTCCCAGCCACCGTTTGACTCAAAGAAATCGAAGCTCGATGCCGTCCCGGCTATCGCCAACACCCCGGAGGGCTTCAAGACGTCGATCGCATCCGGAACCCCAACGACCCCACCGGGCGCCATCCCGCTGCGATTTGCAAAGCGCAATACCGCGACCGCGAGTCCAACATCGCCCTCGACCGCTTCCACCAACTCCCCAACCCGAGCGGTCTCGGCAGTTGCCGCCCTGATCACCCGCTCGCGCGCCTCGATCAGTACTGGAAACCGTTCTACTGCCTCAAATGCCTCCGCGAGCCGACTTCCGGGAGCCGGACCCGGTTTGGGGCCCACGTCCTTGGCTAGGGCGTCCTCAGATTTCGCCCTACCATTGCTGTTCGCGGTTGTTGATGCCATCCGCGAAGCTCATCGGCAGTAGCGGAGCTTCGGTTTAGCCATTTCGCACCAATACTTGGCATTACTGCTCGACTTCTCGACCAATCCGCAAGATCGCTGCGTCGAGGCGAGCCAGCGTTTCCTCCCTGCCAAGAAGGGAAATCGACTCGAAGATGCCGGGCGAGACCGTGCCACCGCTGATCGCGACGCGAATCGGCTGGTAGAGCTTGCCGGGCTTGACCCCAAGCCTCTGCGGCAACGGCGAAAGCGCCGTCTCCAGCGGGGCGGGCTCAAAGCTTTCGGCCTCAAAGATCGCAGCCCTGGCGGCCACAAGCAGCTCACCCGCATCCTCTCCCATCACCTTGGACCAGGCTTTTGGGTCATCGATCGGGGGCTCAAATGCAAAGCGAATCAAGGGCCAGACCTCGGCGAGGGTCTGCGCCTTCTCTTGGGCGATTGCGCAGGCCCGGCGCAGGCGCTCGCTCGGCTCTCGCCCGAGGTGGCGAGCAACCACATCGGTGTAGTCCTCGATCGCCATCTCCCGCATGTAGCGTCCGTTGATCCAACGCAGCTTTCGCTCGTCAAAAATCGCGGCCGACTTGCCGACGTCTTTCACCCGGAAGCGTTCGACCAGCTCGGGGGTCGAGATAAGTGTCTGATCATCGCCGCTACCCCAGCCGAGCAGCGCCAGGTAGTTGCGCAGCGCCGCAGGCAGGTAACCGGCCTCGCGGAGCTCCTGCACCGAGGCAGCGCCATGGCGCTTGGACAGCTTCTTTCCGTCCGGACCATGTAGCAGCGGCAGGTGTGCGTAGCGCGGCGCTGGGTGACCGAGTGCCGCGAGAACCAGAAGCTGCTTGGGGGTATTGGAGAGGTGATCATCGCCGCGCACCACATCGGTGATCCCCATCTCCGCGTCATCGACGGCGACTGCAAAGTTATAGAGAACTGAGCCGTCGGCTCGAGCGATGACAAAGTCGTCATAGCTGCGGTTGGGGAAGGAAATCGGCCCTCGAATCAGATCCTCCACAACGGTGGTTCCATCGTCGGGCACCCGCAATCGCAGAGCCGCTCCAGGCGCATCGCTTGACTCGCCGCGGTAGCCGCGATCGGTACCGCGCGCGGCCTTCCATGCCTCCACGTCTTTGGCCGTGGCGGCATCTCGGTAAGCCGCACCTGATCTGACCAGGCGCTCCAGCGCGAGCTGATGTCGATCCGCCCTTAAGGCCTGGGAGATCGGCCCCTCATCCCAGTCGAGCTCGAGCCAGCGCAAGGCATCAAGGATCTGCTCGACGTTGGCCTCGGTTGAACGCTCGAGGTCGGTGTCCTCGATCCGCAGGACCAAGGCGCCGGCCTCGTGGCGGGCGCCCAGCCAGTTGTAGAGAGCTGTCCGCGCGCCGCCAATGTGAAGCGCACCTGTCGGCGAGGGGGCAAACCTATATCGGGGAGGTTGGTCAGGCATCTAATCGCTGCCGCATGTTTCCACAGCGCGGGCTGGCGCCGGTCCAGCTTCGAGCATGGGCAGCGCTGCGGGCTTCCCGCAAACCTGTCCCGCCTCCTCAAGCAAATTGCCTCCCGCGTCGATCTGAATGCCATGGACGTCATCTTGCCCTTCCTGGCACTCTTCAGCCTCGCTTTCTTGGCGCTAATTTTCGTTCTGATCGCTAGCTGAGTCGGCGGTCGAGTCCCCGGGTGAACGTGGTGATCGTCGCTGCGACGAATTCGCTCGCTCAGCCCGGATATTCCCAGCCTGGCGGCGCCGAGCTCGCCGCTGCCGATCGATTTCGGGTTGCCCCGAATTCCCTCGCGTCATCGACCTCGGCTCAGTTGGGTCGGCGAGGGCGCCAAGGGGAGAGGAATAAATCTCTCGAGGGAGGTTAGAGGCACCCCATTTATGGGTAGTGCAAGGGCAACCGGACTCGCCGACCCTACGAGTGCGGCTCTCCCCGTGAGAATCGCTCGCCGGCCCAGAAGCGCTCTGTCTCCCCTGTCGGGGCGTTTCGGCCGGCGGGCCCATTCCTCATTTGCCTAGCGTGCGGCTTGCTGCGCAGGCCAGGACTGGCGCAGTCAAGCGGCGATCGAGGCAGCCCCTGCGCGCCTGCTTCGCTTCGCTTTTGATCCGGATCACCGCATCGATGAGCCGAACGCTGCCGGCGGCCCGTCGGCCCTCCGGGGTATACCTAATTCTCAGTACCATTTGCCGGGAGGCTCCGGAGTCTAGGGGCGGCCCGGTCATAGCCCTCGAGCCGCCCCCCTCATCTGGCGGACGGCTGCGGAGCAGCGGGAAAAACACGGACTGATTGGGCACGCATCAGACCGCAGTTTTTGGGGCGCCACAAAGCTCGGGTCTGCGGCCGGGGCCCCGCGATCGAGCGCCCCAGCGCTGCGGCCTCCTCCAAACGTCAATTCGGACCACGCCAACTGACCCCAGCCGCGCCGTAGGATTGGAGACGATGCTGATCGGAGCCCACGTCTCCACCGCCGGCGGGCTCGATAAAGCGGTCGAGCCGCGGCAGCGAGCGTGGTTGTGAGTCGATCCAGATCTTTAACCAGAGTCCGCGGATGTGGCGACCCACCACGTACGACGCTGCCGATTTTGCCAACTTCAAAGCGGCGATTGGGCGCTCGGCGGTCACAGCAGTTGTCATCCACGCCGTCTACCTGATCAATTGCGCGAGCAAAGAGCCAGAGCTTCGCAAGAAGTCGCTGGACTCGCTGACCCACGCGCTTCGAATCGGCGATCAGATCGGCGCGGCCGGGGTGGTCCTGCATCCAGGGGCCCAAAAGGGTGAGCCGCTTCGACCCTCGATCAGGCGCGCGGCAAAAGTGATCGCAGCGGCGCTGAAGGAAAGTGAGAAGTGCCCACTTTTGCTTGAGCAGACCGCCGGCCATAAAGGTCTGCTGGGGCGAGATTTCGACCAAATCGCCGAGCTGATCCAGCTTGCCGGCGGCGGCGAGCGCCTCGGCCTCTGCCTTGACTCCTGCCACCTGTTCGTGCAGGGATATGACATCACCGATCAGGCGCGCCTGGCGAAGGTGCTCGACCAGGCCGATGAGAAGTTGGGCCTAAAGCGGCTGGGCTGCGTGCACGTGAACGATGCCGCCGCGCCGCTCGGCTCCTGCCGCGATCGCCACGCCAACATCGGCACGGGTGAGATGGGAAGGCGAGGCCTCGCCGCCTTTCTTTCTGAGCCCCGCTTCGAGGGCCTGCCGGCGATTTTGGAGACCCCGGGGCCGATCAAGAAGGGCCCCGATCGTCGCGAAGTCGCGGCGGCGAAGCGCCTGCGAGTGGCCGGGTTAAAGCAGCGCGGGTAGGCGCAGGCTACGAGAGTCGCCCGCCAAGGCGACTCTCGCTCTCCCGCCCAAAGCCTCTACCTAACCTGAACGCCGGAGATCGCGCGCGAGATGACCAGACGCTGGATCTCGGAAGTGCCCTCAAAGATCGTGTAGATCTTTGCGTCGCGGTGCATCCGCTCGACTGGGAACTCGCGGGTGTAGCCGTTTCCGCCAAGGATCTGGATCGCCCTCTCGGTCGCCCAGACCGCCACCTCGCCGGCCTTCAGCTTGGACATCGAACCCTCGGCATTCTCAAAGGTCTGTTCGCTTCGCCCCATCCAGGCGGCCCGCCAGACCAAGAGTCTTGCCGCATCAATCTCAAGCTTCATGTCGGCCAAGGTGAAGGCGATCGCCTGGTTCTCGATAATTGCCCGACCGAACTGGCGTCGCTCTTTTGCGTACTCGAGCGCGTACTCATATGCTGCCCGGGCAATACCAAGCGCCTGAGCGCCGACCGTCGGTCTGCTCGCCTCAAAGGTCTGCATCGCCGCCTGGGATTTGGACTTCTTGCCCTCCCGGGCGCGGGCAATGCGTTGGTCGAGTTTTTCTTTGCCGCCGAGCAGGCAGGAGCCCGGAACGCGGCACTCATCAAGGTGCACGTCGGCGGTGTGAGAAGCGCGCAGGCCGTGCTTTTTGACCTTGGCGCCTTGCTCACATCCCTTCGTCTGGGGCGGAATCACGAACGCCGCATGGCCCCGAGAGCCAAGCTCACGATCGACGGAGGCGATGACGACGTGAACGTTTGCGATGCCGCCGTTGGTGGCCCACGCCTTCTGACCGTTGATCACCCACTCATCACTGGCCTGCTCGTACTTGGCGGTGGTGCGGATCGCCGAAACATCGGAGCCGGCATCGGGCTCCGATGCACAGAAGGCTCCGAGCTTAACCTCCTCGGGGGAGCCGAAGCATTGGGGGATCCACTCACCCATCTGCTCGGGAGTTCCCTGGCCGAAGATCGCAGCGACCGCGAGCGATGTGCCCATGATCGCCATCCCGATTCCGGCATCCCCCCAAAAAAGCTCTTCATTTGCGATCGGCAGCGTCAGACCGGTTTCATCGGCCCAGAACTGGGCCAGCGCCTCAAAGCCATAGAGCCCGATCTTTGCCGCCTCCTGGATGACCGGCCAGGGGGTTTCCTCGCGCTCATCCCACTCCGCCGCGGCGGGGCGAACGACGCCCTCGGCGAAACCGTGCACCCAGTCGCGGATGTCCTTTTGATCCTGATTCAGCTCGAGCGTGAAGGTCGGATCAGCGACCGGGGATGCACTCGAACCCGCGGTCGCCTCCGCCAGCACTCGCTCCGCTTCTGTCAGTACTGGGCTGTCGGCCATCTCGACCGAATCCTACACGGAATCATGTCGTTATTGGCGCCGGTGTGGATCAAATGTCGCGCAGGTCGAAAGCCCGCAGACCCTCAGGGCCCTGGTCGGTGCAATCGAAAAAGCGGGGGTTGACGCAGCCGTATGCCGGGCCCTCTCCCTCGTAGGCTCGCTCCACGGAGAACTGACAGTGGGGGAGCGGATCACCGGTCATCTTCACGCCCCCAAAGCCTCCCGGCTGGGCCACCGCCTCGAGCTCGATCTCAGCGCTGAAGACCTCCTGCATGCAGCCCACGTACTGATCGCCGCTGAGCATGTCGACGTAGCTATAGAGGAAGCGACAGCGCATCTCCAGGCAGCCGCGGGGCTCGATCATCTTGTCGCAGAACGAGCGGCATTGCCGGCACTCGCCGGCTCGGGCTGCCTGCTCCTCTCGCTGGCGCGTGGCCATGGTAGATCAGTGTAGGCGTCGGGGCGGGCGAGCGCGAGGGTTTTAGGCCGCCAGGGCGTCGGGGCCGAGCATGTGCCCCAACTCGGCCCTGAGGCCGCTGGAGGGCCGCACCCGGTAGCCGCTGCCCAGCCGAATCTCCTTCGCCTCCCCCACGGCAGTGCGAATCGCCAGGTGCACGTCTGATTCGCCCTTGTGGTGCTCGAACACGTTCTTCAGCTCATCGACCAGGCCAGGGGCGAACTTGGCGGCATCGATCGTCAGCCGCAGTGGCCCAGAGGTGCTGCTCGCGGCCAGGTTGGCTCGCGCGATCTCGCCGCTGTCGGGCTCAAAGCGCTCGGCCTCTTGCACGACTAACTTCGTCTCGCCTCGATCTTTGTGGTCGAGGCGACCGCGGACAAGGACGATCGCATCGGGGCTGATCACGGTCGCGCTCTCAGACTGATCGGCCTTGAAGACGAGCAACTCCACCTGACCCTCGATGTCGTCGAGCGTGGCAAACATCATCTGGGTTCCACTCTTGGTGCGGATCTTTTTGCAGTCGATCACGATTCCCCCCACGGTCACCCAGGAACCATCCGCGCGCGAACTGAGATCAGCCAGGCCACAGTCAACCCGGGCGCGCAGCGCGTCACGAACCTCGGCCAGCGGGTGAGAGGAAAGGTAGGTCCCAAGCGTCTCCTTCTCCATCGCCAGAAGCTCAGCTCGGTCAAACTCCGCCGCGGAGATCGGGGGGCGGTGCTGGGACTGCGATGCGCCACCGTCATCGCCCCCGCCAACGTCAAAAATCGAACCCTGCCCGAGCTGGGCGTCCTCCTGGGCCTTTTGGCCCGAGGATTGAGCAGCGGGTAACGCCTCGAGCATCCCCCTGCGGGTCGACCCGGTCGAATCCAGCGCGCCGCACTTGATCAGACACTCAATCGCGCGTTTGTTGACGGCGCGGGAGTCGACCCGTTCGCAGAAGTCCCAGATTGAGCTGATTGGACCCCCCTCCCGAGCCCGCAAGATCGACTCAACCGCAGCATGCCCGACGTTCTTGACCGCATCGAGGCCGAAACGAATCGCCTTCTCAGAGACGACGAAATCGTGATCGGAGGAATTGACGTCGGGGGGAAGGACCTCGATTCCCATCTCCTCGCAGCGATTGACGAAAAACGGAACCTTGTCTTTCGTGTTCATCACCGAGGAGATCACGGCGGCCATGTACTCGGCCGGGAAGTTGGCCTTGAGGTAGGCGGTGCGGTAGGAGATCAGCGCGTAGCAGGCGGCGTGGGACTTGTTGTATGAGTAATCAGCGGCCGCTTCGTTTAGCTTCCAGAGGTCCTTGGCGACCCCCGGCGTGGTCCCTGATTCCTTCAGGCCCTGCATGAACTTGTCCTTCATCGTCGCCATCATCTCGCGCTTCTTCTTGCCGATCGCCTTGCGCAAATCATCGGCCTCGGCGCCTGAGAAACCGGCCATCGAGCGCGCGATCTCCATCAACTGCTCCTGGTAGACGACGCAGCCATAGGTCGCCTCGGTGATCGCCCGCAGCCGCGGATCCGGGTAGCGAACGGTGGACGGATCCCGCTTGCCCTTCGCGTAGGCGGGGATATAGGCCATCGCGCCGGGGCGGTAGAGGGCTCCGAGTGCAACCAGGTCGGCGAATTCCGTCGGTCCAACCTTGCGCAGGGCCTCGCGCATCCCCTCTGACTCGAACTGAAACACGCCCGTAGACTCGCCACGGGCGAGCATCTCATAGGTCTTTTGGTCGTCGAGGGGAATCGTCTCCATGTCGACACTCGCCCCCCTCGAGCGCTCGATAATGTCGATCGCGTCCTCGATCACATCGAGGTTGCGCAGGCCGAGGAAGTCCATCTTCAGCAGGCCGATCTCCTCGATCGGTCCCATCGAGTACTGGGTCACGATCTTGTACTGGCGCTCGGGCTTGCCGGACCCGCCGATCCCGGCGCCAGCCGGGGCGCTGCGATCCTCGGCCAGCTGCAGGGGGACGATCTCTTGCAGCGGTCGGTCCGCGATCACCACCGCCGCGGCGTGAATCGAGTTGTTGCGGATGATTCCCTCGAGCCCCTGGGCAACGTCAATGATCCGCTTTGCGTCGGGCTCGGCATCGTAGGTGTTGCGCAGCTCCTGACCGGGCTTCAGGCAGTCCTCAAAGGAGGGGCTGCGCCCGAGGATCGGCTCGGGGATCTGCTTTGCGAGTCGATCACCGCTGCCGTAGTCAAACCCGAGCACCCGGGCGGCGTCGCGGGTCGCAGCGCGCGGCGCCATCTTGCCAAAGGTAATGATCTGGGCAACCGACTCGCGGCCGTACTTCTCGGCAACGTAGCGGATAACCCGCTCGCGGCCGCGGACCGAAAAATCAATGTCGATGTCGGGCATCGACTTGCGTCCGGGATTCAGAAAACGCTCAAATAGGAGGTCGTTGGCGAGCGGGTCAATATCGGTGATATTGAGCCCATAGGCAACAATTGAGCCCGCCGCCGAACCGCGTCCGGGGCCAACCGCGATTCCGTTCTCCTTGGCAAACCGAACGAAATCCCAGACAATTAAGAAGTAGGAGGAAAACCCCATCTCCTCAATCACACCGAGCTCAAACTCCAGCCGCTTGACGGCCGCTGCGGGGACCGGATCACCGTACCGGCGACTCAGACCCTCGCTGGCGATCCGGCGCAGCATCGCCTCGGGCTCCTCGCCGTCATCCGTGGAATAGCAAGGAAGCAGGAGTTTGCCCAGCTCGATCTCCAGCTCGCAGCGTTCGGCGATCTCCACCGTGGTGGGCACAGCCTCCGGCCACTGCGCGAACGCCTCAGCCATCTCATCGCTGCTTTTGAGGAAAAACTCGTTTGTGTCGAAACTGAGCTTCGGCGCCTGCAGGGTCGATTTCGTCTGAACGCATAGCAATGCCGCGTGGTTATCGAAGTCCTCGCGCCGCAGGTAATGGACGTCGGCGGTGCCAACCAGGGGTCGGCCCAGATCCCGAGCGAAGCGGACGATGCCGTCGTTGGCCTTCTCCTGCTCGGCAATCCCGTTTTTTTGCACCTCGAAATAGAGCTGATCCGCGCCAAAGGCCTGGATCAGATCATCGAGGTGGGCACGGGCATCCTCGTGGCGCTCCTCGACCAGGCGACGGCAAAAGCGCGACTGCAGACAGCCCGTGAGCACGATCACACCCTCGGAGTGCGAGGCGAGTAGCTCCATGTCGACATTGGCCTTCCCCCGCGAGAATCCTTCGAGAAAGCCTGCCGAGGTGAGCTGGACCAGGTTGGCAAAACCGGTGTTGTTCTCGGCCAAAAGGGTGAGGTGGTTGCGCTCATAGCGGGGCTGCTCTTTGATCGCGTGACGATCATCGACCAGGTAGGCCTCGAGGCCAACGATCGGCTTGATGCCTTGCTTTCGACACGCTTTGTAGAGGTCGACCGCGCCATTCATCACGCCGTGGTCGGTGAGCCCCAAAGCCGGCTGATCGAGCTCCGCGGCGCGGGCTGCCATCGCCTCAATCTTGCAGGCACCATCGAGTAAGGAGTACTCACTGTGGGCGTGCAGATGGGCAGCTGGAGATCGGCTCACTGGATGCTGCGATCATGCCAAGCGGAGCAGATGGCACCGCCGGAGGACGATCCGCCCTTCCCGCTATCTGCGCGACAAAAAGCTGGCGGCGCGCTGTTCAGCCGCCGCCGCAGACCCAGGCGCTGCGACCCGAGGATGCATAGATCTGAGCGGCGATTGAGTTTTGTTCTGATTTTGGAGCGCTCTGGGGGCTGCCCTTGCCACCGTACTCACGCCAGGTGGAGGGCAGGATCTGGTAGGCGCCGCCGGCTCCACTGGAGGGATTTACGGCGCCGTAGTTTCCCCCGGACTCACACATCACGATGTAGGAGGGAATCGAGTAAGGGCCGCCGAGCCAACGTTCCACGGTCGATTCGGCCCCTGCCTGCCCGACCCGCTGGGCGGCGGCCGCCTGAGCGGTGCGGATCTCACCGACCCAGCTGCCGATATTGGATTTCAAACTGGCCAGCGAGGCCGCCCGGGCGGAGGTAATCGACTGCAGCCGTGCCGCGGAGGCTTCGGCATCTTGGTGCACGGTCGAGATTTGGGAGCGAGCGAGCGCCAGCCGCGCATCGTAGGCATCGACACGCGCCTTGAGGGCCGCGACCATGTCGAGCTGGCTGCGCACCGCATTCCTGACCTCTGCAACCCGCTCGGCGAGGGCTCGGTCGGAGCTCTCTATCTCGCGCAGATATTCGCTTTGGGTGAGGAGTTCGTTGAAGTCGCCCGAACCGAGCACGATGCCGGCGGTGTTTGGAGACCCACTCTCATAGATCGCGACGAGACGTTGGGCGAGCTCGCCGCGAACCCGACGCAGGTGACCCTGCTCCAGATCGAGGCGTCGCTGGGTGATCTGCACTTTGGCGGCGAGCTGCGCCGAGTGCTGCTGTCCGCGGGCCAGCATTGAGCTGAGCTGCTGTTGGCGTGCCGCGGCGGCGCTTGCCTGCTGCTGAGCGGCCGCGAGCTGGCTTTGGCTGGCCTGCAGGCCGGCAGCAATTGCACCTGCCTGACTGCGAGCCGCTTCAACCTTTGCCTGCAGGGCGCCGATATCGGCGTCGGCGGCTGGGACCGCCGACACCAGTAGCGCGGTGGTGGCGGAACTCAAAACGAGCACCAGGGCGGCAGCAATCGATCGTGATCGTCGCATGAAGCGGGCGAGACTAGCGGACTCTGTTAGCGAATGCTCACAAGTTGTCAATAATCCGCAAGGAAACTTGCGGATTGTTGCGCCCTATCCCTCGGGCAGGCGGCGCGCGAGGAGGAAGAACCCGGCTCCCAGCAAAAACGTCGCGATCGCCACCCCAATGCGGATCTGGCGACGGTAGCGCCGGCGAATGTAGGTGAGGGCGAAACGAATCGCCGCCTTGCCGAAGGCGTCAACCATCGGCTCGCCCCCGCTCACCGGCGTGCCGCAACCGATGGGCCATTCGAGACTGCAGCGACCACAGCTCGATGAAGCCTGGAGAAGCGGTCTGGGAGAAGAGGCCCCCCGAGTCAGAAAAGGAAGCGAGGCTGGCGTCATACACCGCGTTGGGGGAGGATCGAGTCACCACGCGAACGCACCCCTTGAAGAGCCTCAACCCAATCTCGCCGCTGACCTGCTGGTTGACCGCGTTCATGTAGGCGTCTAGGTCGGAGCGCAGCGGCTCCCACCAAAGCCCGGCGTAGACGAGATAACTCCAGCGCTGATCGAGCCCCGGCTTGAATTGGTTTTGGTGGATCGTGCCGACCAGGCGCTCGAGCTCCTGATGCGCGGTGAGGATGATCGCCGCCGCCGGAGCCTCATAGATGTCGCGCACCTTGAGGCCGACGATGCGGTCCTCGATCTGATCGACGATTCCGACCCCGTGGCGGGCGCCGAGCTGGGCGGCGCGTTCGAGTAGCTCGACCAGGCCTAACCGCTCGCCGTTAATCGCGACCGGCACGCCGGCCTCAAATCCGACCGTGACCACCTCGGCTTGATCGGGAGCGTCCTCGGGACGGCTGACCAGCTGAAATACATCATCATCGGGCGCGTGGCCCAGATCCTCGATCCAGCGCCCCTCCGAGGAGCGCCCCCAGAGGTTGTCATCGATCGAGTAGGGGGCCGTCTCGGTGCCACCTTTGACGATGATCCCGTGCTCCCGAGCGTAGGCGACCTCCTCCTCGCGTCCCATCTGCCAAGAGCGCACCGGCGCAATTGTTTTCAGCTCAGGCGCCAGGGTTGCAACCGTAGCCTCGATTCGGACCTGGTCATTACCCTTGCCCGTGCAGCCGTGGGCGATCGTGTCCGCTCCGCTCAGGCGCGCGTAGTCGACAGCCAGTTTGGCGATCAGCGGCCGCCCCAGGGCGGTGAAGAGCGGATAGCCACCGCCGTATAGCGCGTTGGCCTTGATCGCGGGTAAGACGAACTCCTTTGCGAACTGCTCGCGTGCGTCGACGACGTGGCAGTCGATCGCACCGAGCCGCCTGGCCTTGGCCTTGATCACCTCGTAATCCTCCCCGGGCTGGCCGAGGTTCACGGTCAGGCAGACGACCTCGGCCGCATAGGAATCCTGGATCCATTTGAGCATCACACTGGTGTCCAGACCGCCGGAGTAAAGCAACAGGACCCGTTGCACCTGCTCGGGGTCGGCCTCATAGCTCGCCGTTCGAATCTGCTCTGGGGGCTGGTTCTTGCTCACCGCAGGCGCGAAGTCTCGCACGGGCCCCCAAACAGCGACTGCCGCTGCCAGAATCCCTAAGATGAGGCGCCTCGGACACATCCTCTCGATTGCGCTGATCAGCGCCGGCTTGGTGGTGATCGCCGACGTCGGGATCACCCTCGCCTACGAGGAGCCCCTCTCATCGATCTATGCCTCGATCAAGCAGGGCGAAGCAGCGAGTCAGCTAAAGAGCTTAGAAGCCGAGTACCCAACCCACCGCGAGCTGCGTGCCGTCGCTCGAATCAGCAATCCGAGCAGACGGATCGCGATCCTGGCGCGACGCTTCGCCGCGCAGGCGGGCACCGGCAGTGCGATCGGTCGGATCATTGCTCCGGCGATGAACGGTCTGAACGCCGTCGTGATCCAGGGGACGGATACCTCGAGCCTTGAGAAGGGGCCTGGGCACTACCCCCAAACCCCGTTTCCGGGGCAGGGCGGAACGGTCGGGATCGCCGGTCACCGCACCACCTACCTGGCACCGTTTCGTCACATCGACTCGATGAAGCGGGGTGACCTTATCCGGCTCGAAATGCCCTACGCGAAATTCGTCTACCGGGTGCAGGGGACGGCGATCGTCGAACCGAGCGACGTCGGGATTGTCAGAAAGGTCGGCTACGAACGCCTCGTGCTGAGCGCTTGCCATCCCCTCTACAGCGCCTCGCAGCGCTACATCGTCTTCGCCAGGATGGTCCGCGAGCGCATCGCCAGCTGAGCTCGCCGAGGCGAGTTCTAGGGGGCGGGGACGCCCCCGCTTCCATTGCCGTGAGAACCGGTCGTGGTCGTCGAGGTCGTGGTCGGCGGGGTGGTCGAGGTCGTGGTCGGCGAGGTTGTGGCAGTGGTCGATCCGGTCGTGGTCGAACCGGTGCTCGTCGATCCGGTCGTGGTCGGCGAGGTGATCGCCGAGGCCGCCGTGGATTCAGTCGAGGCGGTGGAGCTGGTGCCGTTGTTGTTGTTTGCCACGACGACAACCGCGATGATCAGGCCGACGATGATCGCGATTAACCCGGCGATCAGCAGGTGCAAGTTTCCCCGCGGCCGAGCACCGTTTGGCCCCCGTCCTTCGGGCCCCATCATCCTTGTCGGGTCCTCGTGCACTTAGTCCTCCGGTCCGAGTATCGCGTCGAGGATCCCACTCGCGTCCTCGATCTCAAATCCACTTCGAAGCCGCGCCTCAATCTCCTCCCGGCTGTTGCCCGAAACGGCCATCTGCGTGGCCAGCAACCGAGCTCCCGCCGATCCGCTGCGGGGGCCGCTGCCCGCGGCGGTGGGGGCGTGGCTTCGCTGATCCGGGGGTGAATCCACCGAGGTCAGGTGGAGCGTGCGGCCCGCCGGATCCGGAGGGTCAAGCTCATCGGCAGTGGCGCGGAGGCGCTCGGCGATCATGCGGTCGGCATCGGCGCGGGCTTGGTCAAGGTAGGAGCGCGCTTGCTCCTCGGCGTCATCGATCACACCCGCCGCGGCCCGCTCGGCCGCCTCGATGATCACCGCGATCCGCTCGGCGGCACTTTTTGCGAGCGGACGGGGCGAGGATGGAAGCTCTTTCGGACTCACGGGTGCCGGTAGCTTAGAAGCGATTCGGAAATCAGGGAGATAGCGCTCTGTAACTGCGCCTCCTCCAGGGTCAGCGGCGGCAACAGGCGCAGGCTGTTAACCGCCGGCGCATTGACGACGAGACCGCGCCGCAGAAGATCGGCGCCGAGGGCGCGAGCATCGAGGCCTCGGTCGAGCCCAACGCCGACCATCAGCCCCCGCCCTCGAACCTCGCAAACGCCGTCGAGGGCGAGCAGGCCCTCTTGCAGCGACTTTCCGAGTTCGCGCACCCTGCGCAGCAGCTCGGGTTGATCGATCAGGTCAAAGACGGCCAGCGCCGCGGCGGCGACGACCGCCCCCCCGGCGAAGGTCGAGCCGTGATCACCGGCCTCCAACACGCTTCCGGTCATGGTGTCGCCAACGCAGGCCCCGATCGGCATCCCGCCGCCGAGCGCCTTCGCGGTGGTCAGGATGTCGGGTCGGACCGGGGTCTGCTCGTAGGCCCACAGCGAGCCGGTCCTCCCCATCCCGGTCTGGATCTCATCGAAGATCAGCAGCGCCCCGGTCTGATCGCAAGCCCGGCGCGCCGCGAGCAGCGCCTCATCACTTACCGTAAATACTCCAGCCTCACCCTGGATCGGCTCGATCATGATCGCGGCGGTCCGCTCGCCGATCGCTGCGGCCAGCGCGGCGACGTCGTTTAATGGAACCGAGCGAAAACCGGGCAGCATTGGACCGAGCGCCCTGTTTTTGGCCAAGGCCGGGGTGGCGGCCAGAGCACCGTAGGTTCGGCCGTGGAAGTCGCCCTCGAAACTGACGATCTCCGGCGCCTCGATCCCCCGCAGGTACGCGTGTTTGCGGGCGATCTTGATTGCGCACTCGTTGGCCTCTGCGCCGGAGTTTGAAAAGAACACCCGCCCGCCTAGGCTCGAGTTCGCCAGGCGCTCCGCCAGCCGTGCCATCGGTTCGGTGTAAAAGAGGTTTGAGACGTGGATCAGCCGTCCAACCTGCTCGCGCACGGCCTCGACCACGGCCGGATGACAGTGACCCACCGAGCAAACCGAGATCCCGGTGAGGAAGTCCAGGTACTCCTTTCCCTCCGAGTCCCAAAGGGATGCGCCGCTCCCCCGCACGAACTCAACACCAGAGCGCCGGTAGGTGCCCATCAGGTAGCGGTCCTCCAGCGCTTGGATCTCGGTCAGGTTCACGGCGTAACCATCGTCCCGATTCCGGCGTCGGTGAAGAGCTCCAACAGAAGGCTGTGCGTCCTGCGGCCATCGATGATGTGAGCGGACTCAGCGCCGCCGTTGATCGCGCTCAGACAGGCGGCTAGCTTTGGTTTCATTCCGCCCTCGATCTGGGGCAGAGCCGCTTCAACCTCGGCGACGCTGGCACGGGAGATCAGCGAATCCTCCGCATCGGGGTCGGCAAGCCAACCCTCAACATCGGTGAGAAAAATCGCCTTGTAGGCGCCGAGTGCAGCGGCGACCTTTCCGGCTGCCTCGTCGGCGTTGACGTTGTAGGACTGACCATCTCGATCGGAGGCTGCGGAGGCGATCACGGGGATGTAGTCAGCCGCGATGTGGTTTAGCACATCGATATCGACGCGCTCGATCGAGCCAACGAATCCGACCTGTTGGGCATTTGGCACCGGCATCACCTCAAACAGCGAGCCGTCCTCCCCCGAGAGACCGACCGCGGGCTGTCCGTGGCGGTTGAGTCGCTGCACGATCTCAGAGTTGAGCTTGCCGACCAGGACCATCTTTGCCACCTCCACGGTCTCTGCGTCGGAGACTCGCAGGCCCTCGTGAAAGCGCACCTCCATTCCCAGTCGCTGCATATGCTCGGTGATCTCAGGTCCACCGCCGTGGACCACAACCGGCTTCAGCCCGACGTACTTGAGAAGAACGACGTCGGTGGCGAAGGCCTCGCGCAGGCCCTCCTCTCGCATCGCGGCACCGCCGTACTTGATCACCACGGTACGACCGTGGAAGGCGCGGATGTATGGCAGCGCCTCAAGCAGCGTCTCAACGCTGCCAGCGACCCCCGAATTGGTCTCAGCAGCCCGCTCACTCATCGCCCTGCCTCCTCATTCGCAGCCACGCTCATGTGGTGTAGTCGGAATTGATCCGCACGTACTCATAGCCCAAGTCCGAGAAGAAGACGTGGGCGCTGGCCTCGCCGCGACCGAGCCGCAGCGCGATCTCTGCCTCCGCCACGTCCTCTGCCAGCTCGGCGGCATCGATTGAGGCGGCGCCGATCTCTTCGAGCTCCTCACCGGCGAGCGCCATCCCCGCCGCCTGGGCGATTCTGCCCCAATTCGGGTCGCGGCCAAACAGCGAGGTCTTGACCAGGGGCGAATTAGCGATCGCCCGGGCGACGCGCTCGGCCTCGGTATCTGAGGCGGCTTCACTGACCGCGATCCGCCCAACCCTGGTCGCTCCCTCGCCGTCGGCAACGATCTCGATCGCAAGCTGCAATAAGACCGCGTCCAGAAGTCCATCGGGCAGGGCGCGGCGGGTCGTGCCGCTGGCCTGCAGCAAAACGCTGTCGTTGGTACTCATCTGACCGTCCACCGTGATTCGCTCAAAGGAGGCATCAACCGCTCTGCGCAAATCAACATCTGGCGCTTCAATCAGCGCGTCGGTCTGGATGAAGCAGAGCATTGTGGCGAAGCCTGGCTCGATCATCCCGGCGCCCTTGGCCTGCGCCGAGAGGGTCACTCCATGGGCCCGCAAGGCGCAGCGCTTGGGCCAGCGATCGGTGGTGGTGATTGCCTCTGAAAAGACCGCGCCGCCCCTCTCCGAGAGCCCCTCGGCGGCGCTTGCGATCCCGCCGAGGACCGCCTCGATCGGCAGCGGAACGCCGATCGTTCCGGTCTCTGCAACGGCAACTGAGTGCGGCGCAATTGCAAGCCTCGTGGCGGCTGCTTCTTGCATTGAAAGCGCGTCGGCGAACCCCCGCTCGCCCGTCTCAGCGTTGGCATTTCCCGAGTTGACAACAGCGGCGCGAATAGCCGCGCTCTGGCAGCGTTGCCGACACACCCGAACCGGTGCAGCGGCGGAGGCGTTGCGGGTAAGGAGGAGCGCCGAGGAAACCTCGGTCTCATCGCAAACGACGATGCCGACGTCGGTGCGGCCTCCCGATTTTAGGCCACAGTGGGCGCCTCCGGCGCGAAATCCCGGCGCCAGCTGAGCGGGATCGAGCTGCTCGATGTCGGCCGGCGCCGACACCCAGCGCGATTTGAAGAATCCAGAGCTCACAGCAGGCCCTCGGTCTCATCGAGACCCACCATTAGATTGAGGTTTTGGACCCCCTGCCCCGATGCACCCTTCCAGAGGTTGTCGATCGCAGCGAAGGCCATCACCCGGCCACCCTCGGCGACCGTCACATACACGTGGCACTCGTTGGTGTCGCGGACGTCGCGAAGGCCGGGAGGAGCTTCGACCACATGGACGAAGGGCTCCGCGGCATAGCGCTCGCGGTAAAGCGCCTGGACCTCCTGCTTGGAGAGCACCTCGCTCGTCTTTGCATAGCAGCTTGCTAACTCACCCTGATCAAGTGGCAGCAGGTGGGGGACAAAGGTCACCGCAACCGGGCTGCCGAGAGCCGCCAGCTCCTGTTCGATCTCGGGCCGGTGACGGTGACCCTCGGTCTTATAGGCAAAGGCATTCTCATCGAGTGAGACGTAGTGCATCGCGTCCCCCCCACCCCGCCCCGCCCCCGAGACCCCCTGCTTTGCATCGATCACTACGTCGGTCAGCGTCCCTCGCTCGGCGAGTGGCGCCAGGGCCAGGACACTTGCGGTTGGGTAGCACCCGGGCGTCGCGACTAGTTCTGCCCCGAGGACCTCGGCGCGATTTAGCTCGGTCAAACCGTAGGCTGCCTCCCCCAGCAGCTCAGGGGCGCCGTGGGCTCCGTACCAATGCTCATAGGTGGACAGATCGCGGAGGCGGAAATCGGCAGAGAGGTCGACCACCAAGATCCCTTTTCCGCGCAGGGCCGCCACGGTGGGGGCGGAGGCGCCGTGGGGGTAGGCGACGAGCGCGGCGTCGAATCCGCTGCAATCGGCGAGGTCTAACTCGGTCAGCTGCAGCGGTACCCGGTAGCGCGGGTAGAGACGATCGAGTCGGGTCCCAACGTCGCTGCGGGAGGTCACCTGGACCAGTTCGAGGTGAGGGTGTCGCCAGATGATCTGGGCCGCCAGTGCCCCGGTAAACCCGGAGGCGCCGGCCACCAGAATCCGGGCAGCGCGATCGCCGCTGAGCGGCTGTCCTCCGCGCTCAGCCACGGATCGAAGCTCCGATCCGGTGCAGCTCGGCGTCGATCGCGGCCCGAAGCGGGGCAACCTCCTGGTCGGTGAGGGTGCGGTCCTCGGCGCGAAATTCGAGCCGCAGCGCGAGGCTCTTTCGTCCCTCGCCGATCTGCTCTCCCTCCCACAGATCGAACACCTCCGCCGAGCGAAGCAATTGGCCACCACCCCGAAGCACCGCACTTTGCACTTCGGCGGCGCTAACCTCGACCCCGACAACAACCGCCAGGTCCTCTCCGAGCGGCGGAAACAGTGGAACCTCCGCGTAGACCTCGAGGCCAGCTGGTGAGGCTTTGATCAGCGCCGCGAGTTCGAGTTCGAAGGCAACCGCGGCCTCCAGATTCCACTTATCGCAAACCAGCGGGTGAACCTCACCAATCCAGCCGATCCCAACCCCTTCCACCAGCACCCGGGCCGAGCGGCCCGGATGCAAGAACGGCTCCACCGCGGCTTCAAAGCTGAAACTGAAGCCAAGCTGAGCAGCGAGGCCCTCCAGAATCCCCTTCAGGGCGAAAAAGTCGATAGCGGCGAGCGCGCTGCCCCACGAAGAACCGTGCAGTGGTCCGAGTGCCAGGCAGCCGAGACGGTGGGGCTCGCTCAGGGGGGTATCGCGCTCTCCGAGAAAGGCACCCTCAAGGCCGTCGCCGCCCGCCTGGTCGGTGGGCAGGTAGACGCGACCGGACTCAAAGATCGCAACTCGATCGAGGCCCCGCGAGACGTTGCGTGCGGCGTTATCAAGCAACGATCCGAGCAGGCTCGAGCGCATTACCGAGTGCTCTTCAGAGATCGGATTGGCGAGCACCACGACCTTCGCCCGTGGATCATCGGCTGGAATCCGCAAGCGCGCCGGCTCGCCAGGGTCGGTGAAACTCCAACCGACAATCTCGTCAAAGCCCAGGTCGCGCAGGTCGTCCTCGGTCCGCCGTCGCAGCCACTGATGGCGCCCCAGGCCGCCGATCGCGCCGGAGTTGTCGGGCAGCGTGGTCGGCAGGTTGGCGTCAAGTCCATGGATGCGGGCCACCTCCTCGATTAGATCGACCTCACGACTGACGTCGAAATGGCGATCTGGCGGCACCTGCACCCCAAGGCGCTGATCGCCGATCTCAACGCCAAAGCCGAGCCGTCGCAGGTAGGTGGCCTGATCGCGCTGTGCGATCGCCATTCCGAGCAGGCCCTCCACCCTTTCCTCGCGCAGCTCGATCCGCCGGGCCGGGGGTGGCGCGGTGGCGACGTCGATCGTCTCAGGCACGAGCTTTGCCCCGCAAAGCTCGGTGATCAAGCGCGAGGCGACCCGCTGCGCCCGCATGCAGAGCTCCGGGTGCAGCTGCTTCTCAAATCGGGATGAAGCCTCCGAGCGAAGCCCCAGCTGGCGCGAGGTGCGCAGGATGTTTGAACCATTCCAGGTTGCCACCTCGAGCAAGACCCGACTCGTCTGCGCGGAGACCTCAGAGATCTGACCACCCATGATGCCCGCGATCGAGGTGGGGCCATCGCGATCGCAGATGAGCACGGTCTCGGAATCGAGCCCGCGCTCGACGCCATCGAGGGTCCTCATCGTCTCGCCCGAGCTGGCGGCACGGACGCTCAGGGCAGCGCCCCGAACACGGTCCAGATCGAAGGCATGAAGGGGCTGGGCGGTTAAGAGCATCACGTAATTGGTGATGTCAACGACGTTGTTGATCGATCTCTGCCCGCAGGCCGAGAGCCGGGCCTGCAACCACAGGGGCGAGGGTCTCACCTGCACGTCGGTGAAGACGCGAGCGGTGAAGCGAGGACACAGCTCGGCGTCCTCCACCGTGACCGAGACGTAATCACCCGCGGCGCCCTCCCCGCTGGCCTCCACCTCGACGCTCCACGGCTCGGGAGCGAGCTCTGCGGCGGAGATCGCGTGGACCTCGCGAGCGACACCGTAAACGCCGAGGCAATCGACGCGGTTTGGCGTTACCTCAAGCTCGAGAACCGGCTCCGCCAGTGGGATCACCTCGCTCAGCGGCGCGCCCGCTGCGAGGCCATCATCGAGCACCGCTATCCCACCGGAGTCATCGCCAATCTGAAGCTCGCTCGCGGAGAGGATCATCCCCTCTGAGGGCACCCCCCGCAGCTCCGCAACCTCCAGCACCTTGCCGCCCGGCATCCGCGCCCCCGGAAGGGCTAGCGCAACGGTCTGTTGGGCGGCGACGTTTGGGGCACCGCAGACAATTGTTCGCTCCCCCTCGCCGCTATCAACGGTGCAGACGCGAAGTCGGTCTGCGTCGGGGTGTGGGCGCACCGAAAGCACCCTGCCGACCACAAAGCCCTGCGGCGATGGTGGCCCGACGGTCGCGATCCGCTCGACCTCGGTCCCCGTCATCGCCAGTCGCTCGGAGAGCTCCTCGGGGGTGAGGCCGGGGTCGCAATATTCGCGCAGCCAACCGTAGGGGACCCTCATGGCGCACCACTCGCGCCGGAGTACCGCCACCTGGTGGGAATTTGGTAGGAGGTTTTCATTTCAGTGAAACTGCTCCAGCATCCGGGCGTCGTTGTCGAAGAAGCGGCGCAGGTCAGGGACACCGTGGCGCAGCATCGCAATCCGCTCCACACCCATCCCAAAGGCAAAGCCCTGCACCTTCTCGGGGTCATAGCCTTGGGTCTCGACAAAGCCGAGAACGTTGGGGTCGACCATCCCCGCTCCGCCAACCTCGATCCAGCCGATCCCCTTGCAGAGGTTGCAGCGCTCGGCGCTGGGGAGTTCTCCACTTCCCTCACAGTGAAAGCAGGAGACGTCGAACTCGACGCTGGGCTCGGTGAAGGGAAAGTAGTGGGGCCGCATCCGCGCCTCGCGCCGCTTGCCGAAGATCGCCCGCAGCATCTCGCGCAGAGTTCCCTGCAGATCAGCCAAGGTAATCGCCTCGCCGATCGCCAGCCCCTCCATCTGGTGAAACATTGGGCTGTGGGTGGCGTCTGAGTCGCGGCGGTAGACCTTGCCGGGGACGATGATGAAGATCGGTGGGGGTTGAACCTCCATCGCCCTCACCTGGACCGGTGAGGTATGGGTGCGCAGCAGTAACTCAGGCTGTGATTGAAGGTAGAAGGTGTCCTGGAGCATCCGGGCCGGGTGGCCGGGAGGATGGTTGAGCGCGGTGAAGTTGTAGTAGTCGTGCTCTATCTCGGGACCCTCGATGACGCGATAGCCCAGGCCGATCATCACGTCTTCGATCTGGCGCGTCGTGCGGGTTATCAGATGGAGGTGCCCGGCTGGCGATCGCGGTGACCCGGGCAGGGTGACGTCGACCCGATCATTGCGGAGGCGGGCGTCAAGCTCGACCGCAGCGAGCATCTCGGCGCGCTGGGCAAGCGCTGCCTCCAACCCCTCCCGGGCATGGTTGGCGGCAGCCCCGACGCTGCCCCGCTGCTCGCTCGGCAGCTGGGAGATACTGCGCAGGATCGCCGTGAGCTCGGCTTTGCGACCGAGATAGCTGATCCGCAGCTCCTCAAGTCGGGCGCTGCTGGGGGCTGCCGCGATCGCGGCAGCGGCCTCGCTTTGGATCTGCTCGATCCGGTCAACCATCGGCTTCTGCCTCGACCATCGCGGGCGACGATAACCGCTCCGGGCCTGCCCCTTTTTGAGCCGCCTGCCCCAGCCCGGCGGAGGCGATCCGCTCGCAGGCAATCGCCGCCGCAGCGGCGACATTAAGCGACTCCGCGGCCCCCGATCGCAGTGCAATTGTGACCCGACACTCGCACTGATCCAACAACTCCGGCGGCAGGCCCTGGCGCTCGGCTCCCAGACAAACGGTACCCAGAGCGGGCAATCCTCGCAAACGCTCGCCGCCGTGGGCGATCAGCGCCGTCCTTGGCCGCGGCGTTTGCTCCACTCCGCCGCGGACAAGCTGCTGGCCGAAGATCGATCCCATGCTGGCCCGCACGGCCTTTGGTGAATAGGGGTCAGCACATCCGGGGCCGATGACCACCGTTGCGGCGATCAGGGCATGAACCGAGCGCACGATCGCGCCAACGTTGCCGGGATCAGCGACCGCGTGGAGGTAGATGCAGGTGGGTGCGGTTGATTCAGACCAGCGCTGGGGCCATACGGCGACCACCCGGGTTCCCGAGCCCAGACTCGAGACCGAGTCCAGCAGGCTCGGCTCGACCTCCTCGCCGGCCAGATGACTGCCGGCGGCGCACACCACAATCCGCGGCTTGGCGCCAGCGGCCAGGCCCGCCTCGAGAAGGTCCTCGCCCTCGGTCAGAAAGGCAGCCTCGCGCACGCGATGCCTGCGATCAGCGAGCTTTCGGATCAATTTCAATTTCTCGTTTTGTGGGCTGGTGATCATTCGGTGACGTTTCTGGTTGATGGCGAGTTCTCCTCGAACAAAAAAACGGGCCGTGTGAACGGCCCGCCCGGGAGAAATGGAGTCTTGGTTGCGGCTAGGCGGCCGCACCCTCCCGGGCTAGCTCGACAAATCGGCGAAATGCATCGCGGTCGGTTACGGCGATCTCGGCCAGCATCTTTCTATTGACCTCGACCTCGGCCTTGCCGAGGCCGTAGATGAGCTGCGAGTAGCTCATGCCCTCAAGACGGGCGGCGGCATTGATGCGCGTTATCCACAACCGCCGGAAATCGCGCTTGCGATTGCGCCGGTCCCGATACGCATACATCCCCGAGCGCTGAACCTGCTCTTTGGCAAATCGGTATGAGGAGTGCTTGCGGCCGAAATAGCCCCTCGCCTCCTTCAGTACCTTTCGGCGCTTCTTACGGGCATGGACCGACCGCTTGACCCGACTCATTTCGCCAGCTCCGATCCCAGTTCAGACACCTCGAGCGGCCGTGCGGGCACGGCGCTCACTTCGAGCCTCCGAGCAGGGCGCGAACCGTCTTTGCATCAGCCGGGGCGATCTGCACCGGCCGCGCCATCCGTCGCTTTCGCTTCGGCGACTTTTTCTCCAGGATGTGGCTCGAGTAGGCGCGGCGGCCACGGAGCTTGCCGGTTGCGGTCTTGCGAAACCGCTTCTTGGCGCCGGAATGAGTTTTCATCTTTGGCATCTGCAGGCGTATTGAATCAGACCGGCGAGCATCCCCCTCACTAGCGGTCAGACGAAGGTAGGCTGGCCGCCAATGCGGCTCCTCTACGTGGTCGGGACCCGACCGAACTTCGTCAAGACTGCGCCGGTGATCGCGGCGCTTCGCAATCGGCTTCCCGAAGCCTCCCACACGATCGTCCACACCGGCCAGCATTACGACCGCCTCATGTCGGATGTATTTCTGCAGGAGCTGGGAGTGCCTGAGCCCGATTACATGCTCGCGGTTGGTTCTGGCTCCCACGCGCAGCAGACGGCGCGCACGATGGAGAGGCTGGAGCCGGTATTGATCGAGCAGCGTCCCGATCTCGTGCTGGTACCGGGGGATGTGAACTCAACCCTGGCGGCGACCCTAACGGCGGTCAAGCTCGGAATCGCCGTAGCCCACATCGAGTCTGGATTGCGCAGTTTTGACCGCACGATGCCCGAGGAGATCAATCGCATCGTCGCCGATCAGCTTTCCTCACAGCTCTTCCTGCATTCAGAGGAGGCGGTTGAGAACCTCCGCGCGGAAGGGATCGAGGAGGGTCGGATCCACCTTGTCGGCAACACGATGATCGACACCCTGGTCGCGCTGGAGGACCGATTTCGAGCGTTGAAGGTGGCCGATCGCCTCGATTTAAGCGAAGGCGAGTACGTCCTCGTCACCTTGCATCGTCCCGCCCTGGTCGATGGTCCGTTGCTCTCTGAGACGATGGCCGAACTCGCCTCCCTGGCAGCGGAGATGCCGGTCGTCTTCCCGGTGCACCCGAGAACGCGGGCGATGATCGAGCAGACCGGGGTCTCCCACCCCGAGCTCATTTACTCCGAGCCCCTCGGCTACCTCGACTTCCTCTCGCTGATGGCCGGCGCGGGGGCCCTGCTGACCGACTCCGGCGGTGTCCAGGAGGAGACCACCTATCTCGGCGTTCC
Organism: uncultured Solirubrobacterales bacterium; assembly: GCA_963700105.1. Taxonomy (GTDB): domain Bacteria; phylum Actinomycetota; class Thermoleophilia; order Solirubrobacterales; family 70-9; genus CAVUWL01. The sequence continues at coordinate 252,262 of CAVOWL010000004.1, forward strand.
CTGCTTCACGCTGCGCGATAACACCGAGCGACCGATCACGATTCGGGCGGGAACCAACACGTTGCTGGGACTGGACCCCGCCGCGATCGCGACGATTCCCAGCCGGCTCGCCCAGCGCTCATCGCCCAGACTCGAGCCTCCGCCGCTTTGGGACGGCCATGCCGCAGAGCGGATCGCGGCGATTATCGCGGCGACCTAAGCCCCGGCCGCGGCCCCACCCTCCGGCTCCGCATCCTTGGCGGCACCATCTGCGGCCGCAACCGCCTCCTCGGGGGCGACATCGGCGAGCTTCAGGGCCTCCTTGCCTGGGGCCAAAAGCATGCTCATGTTGCGACCCTCCTGGAGTGGTTCGGACTCGATCACCGCGAGTCCATTGAGGTCCTCAAAGAGCTTTTGCAGCAAGGCTCGACCCCGCTCCGGGTGGGCCTGCTCGCGGCCGCGAAACATAATCGTGATCTTGACCTTGTCCTGGTGGCGGAGAAAACGCTCGACGTGGCCCTTCTTGGTCTCGTAGTCGTGGGTGGCGATCTTCGGACGCAGCTTGATCTCTCGAATATTGACCTGCTGCTGGTGCTTGCGAGCGGCCTTTTGCTTTTGCTCCTGCTCGTATTTGTACTTGGAGTAGTCGAGCAGTCGCGTCACCGGCGGCTTTGAATTTGGCGCAACCTCGACTAGATCGAGGTCTGCATCCTGGGCCCGCCGCAGCGCCTCGGAGGTCTCAACTATTCCAAGCTGCTCTCCGTCGGCCCCGATCAGCCGCACCTGGGGCACACGAATCCGCTCGTTGACCCTTGTCGTGTCGCGCTCTGGGGGGCGCCGGTCGAACCTACGCGGGATCGGCACTATCGAGAGGAGGGGTGGAGCTTCAAGGGAGAGCGGGTGGTAGGGGCGCGGGCACGACGACGCTCAGCGGCGCGGAGTCTTTTGCGTGCCTGCGATCAAGTCGGCGCAGTATAGAGGCACGGCGTCGATTGCAACCGCTCTGGCCTTCAGCCGTCCTCACCCCCAGCGGCGAGCATCGCGCCAAACTGCCCAATCGACATCGCTCCCAGCTCGCCCCGCTCGTGGGAGCGGACGGCCAGCGCGCCCTCGGCCTGCTCGCGATCGCCGACCACGACCATGAATGGATAGCGTCCCAGCTCGGCATCGCGGATCTTCTTGCCGACTGACTCTGAGCGCTGGTCAAGGGCAGCCCGCACGCCGAGCTGCTTGAGCTCGGCCTCGACCGCTTGGGCGTAGGCATTGTGGCGGTCAGATACGGGCAAGACTATCGCCTGTATTGGCGCCAGCCAGACCGGAAAGCGGCCGCCAAAGTGCTCGATCAGGATCCCGGCGAAGCGCTCCATCGAGCCCAACAGGGCGCGGTGAATCATCACCGGAGAATGGAGGGCATCATCGGTCCCGACGTAGGTGAGCCCGAAGCGCTCGGGCATTTGAAAGTCGAGCTGGCAGGTGCCGCATTGCCAGGAGCGCCCCAGGGCGTCGGTGACATGGAAATCGATCTTGGGCCCATAGAAGGCGCCGTCTCCGGGGTTCAGCTCATACTCACGGTCTTGTCGCAGCAGCGCCTCGGTCAACGCCGCCTCGGCTTTTTGCCATTGCCGGTCCCCTCCGATCGAATGCTCGGGTCGGGTCGAGAGCTCAACCCGGATGTCGCTGAAGCCAAAGCGCGCGTAGAGCTCATCGATCGCCGCGCAGATATCAGCGACCTCGTCGGCGATCTGCTCCTCACTGCAAAAGACGTGGGCATCATCTTGGGTGAAGGCGCGCACCCGAAGGAGGCCATGCAGGACGCCCTCGCGCTCGTTTCGAGAAACCCGGCCGAACTCGGCCAATCGCAGGGGAAGCTCACGATAGGAATGGCGTTCTGAGCCAAAGACCAGACAGGCTCCTGGACAGTTCATCGGGCGCAGCGCGAAACGGCGCTCATCGACCTCCATGAAATACATCGAGTCGCGATAGTTATCCCAGTGCCCGGAGCGGTGCCAAAGCTCCTCATCGAGAACCTCCGGCGTCGCGATCTCCTGATAGCCGCGCTTTTGGAGCTGACCCTGCACCTCAGCCTCGATCAGGTGCAAAAGCGTGGTCCCGTTGGGCAGCCAAAATGGCATTCCGGGCGCCTCCTCGCGCAGCATGAACAGCCCAAGCTGGGGTCCGAGGCGACGGTGATCGCGGGCCTTGGCCTGCTCGATCTGCTCAAGGTGGGCGTCGAGTTCGCGCTGGGAGAAAAAGGCGGTCCCATAGATGCGGGTCAGCATCTGGCGGCGCTCGTCACCGCGCCAGTAAGCGCCGGCTACCGAGTTCAGCTTTAGCGCCTTGATCCTGCCGGTGCTGGGGCCGTGCGGCCCCCTGCAGAGGTCCTCGAAGGGCCCGTTTCGATACAGCGACACCGACTCGATTCCCTGCTCTCGAACCAAATCCTCGATCAGCTCAACCTTGTAGTCCTCCCCTTGAGCGCGAAAGATTTCGACCGCCTCAGCGACCGGGAGCTCGCGGCGATTGAAGGGCTCATCGGCGGCGAGATGAAGGCGCATCGCGGCCTCGATCCGATCCAGGTCAGCGTCGGTAATCGTCACCCCTGCCGGGAACTTAAAGTCGTAATAGAAGCCGTTTTCGATCGCGGGTCCGATTGTCACCTTGGCGTCGGGGTAGAGGTCCTTGACGGCCTCGGCCATAACGTGGGCCGCGTCGTGGCGGATCAGGGCCAAAGCCTCGGGGTCTTTCTCGGTGAGGATCGAGATCGCGGCGCCGTCGGGAAGCGCTGCCCGAAGGTCGTGGAGCTCGCCGTTGACCTTCACTGCCAACGCCGCCTTGGCCAGCCGCGGGCCGATCGCCGCAGCTGCATCCGCTCCCGTTGCCGCACCGGGAAGCTCCAAAAGCGTGCGATCGGGAAGGCTGACTTTGATCTTTTCGGTCGCCGCCTCGATGTGGGCCATGCTACCCGGCGCAGGCCGAGTCCCTGGCCCCGCAGGTGACTATCGGGGCGGCCCCTGGCGTGCCTGGCGCACGGCGATCAGCGGGCACGGACTGCGGCCGTGGAGCGCTCCGGTTCGCTGCCAGAGCTCGTAGGGAGCATCGACCCGGCGCAGCCGCAGGTGGGCGAAGGGCGGCCCGGTTTGATCCGCCTCAGCGATCACATAACGAACTCCCGCGGGCAGGGGATGACCTACTTCAGATTCGCTCTTGATACAAACCCTTCCCCCGCGAAGTTCCCAGTCGAGAAAAGGGACCCCATGCTGATCGGCAAGCAGTCCAGAGGGGGCGAGCACCAGGGTCGATCCGGAAGTCACAAGCGGGCGCAGTTCGGCCAACGCGGGGCTGTAGGAGGTCGGACCAATTGGGGCATTGGCGAGTGCCAGCAGCGAGCAGGCTCCGGCAGCGCAGACGAAGAGCGCTGCGGCAAAACCGGCCCTCCGCCTTTTTCGCGGGGCGCTCAATTGGCCGACCTTCGCCTTACCCAGAAGCGGCAAGAGGATGGTCAGCATCGCCACTGGCGCTGCGATCTCGATTGCCTTTGCGGCGGTGTAGGGAGTGCCGGCAATGCGGGCCGCGAGGTAGGCGAGAGTGGCGGCGGCAAGCGTCGAGAGGATTGCGGTCTCGCGGCGTCGCCAACACCAGATCAGCCCGTAGCCGAACAAGGCCAAGGCGTACAAAATCGCCAGGTAGTAACCGAGCGCCGGCACCGCACCATTGCCTGGGGCAAGGCGAAAGTCACCAGAGGGCCAGATCCCAAGCGCCTCAAATGGGGAGATCTGGCCGAACAGATTGCCGAGCCCCGGCCCGCTCGGATTGAAGGTCTCAAAGTGGCGGAAATCGATCATGCGACCGATCTCGGGCGCGGTCAGAACCGCGAAGACAAGCAGCGCAAGGATCGCCGGATTGCGGCCGAGTGAGGAGGTGGATCCAGTCGCTTGACTGCGGGCGCCGCCGCCAGTATCGGCTCGATCGGCTCGGCCCGCGGCTTGTTTGTGGGTGAGCGCGAATTCAGCCAGGCCCCAGATCGCCGCGGCGCCGAGCAGCCAGGTCAGCCCCGGGAAGCTGTAGGTATAGACACTGCCAACGGCCAAAAGAGCCGGCGGAAGCATCCGCAATGGCCGCCCGAGCCACTCCTCGTTTCGCTGCGGTCGAGAGATCTGGCGCAAGGAGAGGGCGAAGGCGAGGACGAAGAGCGCCTGCATCGTCTCCTTGAAGTCACCCTGGGCAAAGTAGGAGGCAACCGGATAGCTGATCCCGACCAGCAGGGCGCCACCCAAACGCCGCAGCGGTTCCAACGCGGCAAAGGCCGCCAGGGCGGTGAGGGCGGAAAGAACGACGACCGACACGGTGAGGCCGCTGAAGCCCTCCACCAACCCGATCCCCAAGCCCTGCTTGAGGGCCACGACAATCGCGTGGGGACCCAGTGGGTAGCCCTGGCGCAACAACTGAGAGCCCCGACCGCCAGCAAGGCGGTCGGCGGCCAGGAGGTGCTGGGACATATCGGGGTTAAAACCGGTGCCGAGAATGCCGAAGTGGCCTTCGACGATGAACGGAATGGAGGCCGCGGCAAGCGCGATGAGCGCAACTGGGGCACCGACGTTAAAGGCCGTTCTCAGCCCTCCCGTGCGGCCCCTCAGGTAAAGCAGGGACGCCAGCGTGATCGCGAGGACGGCGATCGCTGAGCAGGTCCCGTGGCCGGGCAACCGAACCGTCCCCCAACAGATCGCACAAAGGAGCGCAAGGCCAACGGCGGGAGAGAGCCATGACCAGCTCCTTTGCCCACAGAGCGCAATCGCCGCCCCTCCAATCGCCAAAGAGGCCAGGCATACCGCGAGCACGGCAGCGTAGGTGGCGATCACGCTGAAGCCACTTTGAGATCGCCCGCGCCCGCAAGCCCATAGCGTCGGCGCCGGGCAGCGACCGCTTCGGGAGCTTTCACTGAGAGCGGCCCGAGGCCCACGGCACGGCCTGGGCAAGGAGGTCGGATCCTGGTGGCCGCAGCGCAGATCCTGCTTGATAAGCCGGGGCTGAATCGAAGCGGGGTGTCGTTATTGGTCATCTTGATCTGCAGACCGCGGGCCGGGATTGGCGCAGATCATGCCAGCGTGAATCGACGCCGAGCGTCGCCTTCACTTCAGATAATCGACACCGTGCTCAGAAGAGGAGAGGCGATCAAACGCGCCAGCTCAAGCCCGAGCTCTCCTGCCAATGGACGCCAACCCGCTTCGTGTCGTCCCTGACAAAAACCTCAGCTGGTCTTCGCAGCGGCCGCAGAATCTGCCGCGCCATTCGGGCTCGGCTCCATAGCTAGCGCCGCATCGGCGGCTGGCGCGTCGATCGCCAGGTGAGGGAGCCGGCGATCGAGCCAATCCGGAATCTTCCAGGTTGCGCGCCCGAGCAGCTCCAACACCGAGGGTAGGAGAAGGCTGCGAACGACGAAGGCATCGAGGAAGACGGCGCTGGCGAGGCTCAGCCCAAAGAGTTTCAGCACGCGCTCATCCCCCAAGACAAAGGAGATGAACACGCAGACCATGATCGCGGCTGCCGCCGTGATCACGCGCCCGGTCGAGGAAACGCCCTCCACGACCGCCGCCGAGGCGTCTCGTCGGCGGACCCACTCCTCGTGGATGCGCGAGACCAGGAAAACCTCATAGTCCATCGATAAGCCGAAGACGATCGCGAACAGGAGGACCGGGATGAATGCCTCGATGGGTCCCCCTTCGATATTCAAAAGTCCCCCGAACCAACCCCACTGAAAGACGGCAACAACGACCCCCAGCGAAGCCCCGATCGAGAGCAGGTTCATGATCGCGGCCTGAACGGGTATAAGCAGCGAGCGAAAGACAATCAACAGCAAAAGCGCCGAAAGCAGCACCACGATTGCGATGAAGATCGGCAGCTTGTTGGCGATCACGTGGGTGAAATCGATCCCACCGGCGGTCTGACCTCCGACCAGCACCGTCGTATGGGTTGTCGCGGCAACCGGGGGAAGGACGTTGTTTCTGAGCCGATTGACGAGATCGGTGGTTGCGATGTCTTGGGGCGCCGAGCGGGGGAAGACCTGAAACACGGCCGTGCGGCCCGCCGGGCTCAGTCCGGCTGCTGACACCGAGGCAACATCTTCAGCCCGATGCAGGGTCGCGGCGACCGCCGCCAAGGCGAGGGCGTCGTGGCGGCTTGGAAGCTGGACGACAACCTGAAGTGGGCCATTGAACCCCTTTCCAAAACCCTGGGCCAGGAGCTCATAGGCCTTGTAGGTGGTCAGATTTGTCGGCTCACTACTTGCGTCACTTTGGCCGAGTCGCAGGGACAGCGCCGGGATCGCGAGGACGAGCATGATCGCCAGGCCGCTGATCGCACCAAGCCAGGGGTGACGCTGAAGAATGCGCGCCCAGCGAGGCCAGAAGCCCTTTCCGGCGCTGGGACGAGTGTCGTTTGTCGGGCTGCGCTCGGCCTGCAATCTGGCCTTGCGCCCGATCCGCTCGCCAAAGCGCGACAGTAGCGCCGGCAACATTGTCAGCGCCGCGAGCATCGTCATCGCCACCGCCAGGGACGCCGCGATCGCCAACCCGTAGAGGAAGCTGATACCGAGCGCGAACATTCCAAGCAGGGCGATGATCACGGTCAGCCCAGCAAAGAGCACGGCCCTTCCAGCGGTATACATCGCGGCGATCGTCGATTCCCGCACGTCGCTGCCGTGGCGGTAGTTCTCCCTAAAGCGGGTGAGAATGAAAAGCGAGTAATCGATCCCCACTCCCAATCCGATCATCGCCGCCAGCTCGGTGGAGAAATTGGGCATTTCGAATACGTGGGTGCCCAATCCAATCAGTCCGATTCCGGTGCCGAGCCCCAGCAGCGCCGTGATGATCGGTAGCCCCATTGCAATCAGCGAACCGAAGGTGATCAGCAGAATCGCGATCGCAGCGAGCAGGCCGATCAGCGTCGTGGCGCCCAGCGACGGCTGCTGAGTCTGTTCAATTGCCGCTCCCCCAAGCTCAACCTGCAATCGGGGGGAGCGAGCGCTTTCAGCCACCGAGATGACCCGTTCGATGGCTGGCTTAGGCAGTTCATTCGCCCGCTGGTCAAAGGCGACGGTGGCAAAGGCGATCTGGCCACTGCGCGAGATCGCGACCCGCCCGGCCCGCGAATAGGGACTAGTGACGGCGCTGACATGAGGGAGCTTCGCGATTTGGGCCAAGACCGCCGAGACGCGGGCACGAATGGCCGGATCCCTGATTCGGCCCTGAAGTGAATGCAGGACGATCTGATCGGAATCACCCGCCTGGGCCGGGAATTCGCGTTTGAGCAGATCGAGCGCCCGCTGAGACTCGGTTCCTGGGAGTGAGAAATTGCTCGCGTAGTTGGTTCCTGCCGATCCAGATGCCACGAGGACGCAGACCAGGAGAATGATCCAGCCGATCACCACCGTTCGTGGGTGATCCACTGCCGCGCGCCCCATCGAGGCGAGCGGGCCGGTCCTGCGAGGCTTGTCCTGGGTGGATTCGGTCATCTTCCTGCCTAGCCGGCGCTATCTTTAGCTTGTTGAAGTAGTTACAAATTCAAATTGTTTGAAAAGCAACGGGCTTATAGCATTTCCAGTGACGATCGGCTCACCCAACAATCGCAAATCCGACCCGGTCGAGGTGGCGGCAGCTGAGCTGCTGGGACTGTTCGGTCGAGTCTCTCGGTCGTTGAAGCGGTGCGGTGAACCGGCGCCCGCCGATCTCGTCGCCATTTTTGAAGCCGAATCATTGGGCGGGCGCCACGGACCCGTGCTGTTCGCGATCGCCCTTGAGAGCGAACTGAGCGTCACCGAGATCGCCGCTCGAATAGGGCTTGGCGTGCCGACGACAAGCCTTCTCATCGGAGAGCTGAGCCGCGCCGGTTTGGTGATAAGGACCGAGGACGATGTGGACCGGCGTCGCACGAAAGTCAGCCTCCACGGGGATCACCGCGAAGCGATCGAGATCTGGATCGAGGAGGCGATGGATCCGCTGCGGCGAACCCTCCTGCGGCTTTCTGCAGCCGAACGCGCCACCTTCCTCAAGGCGTGGCGAATCCTCGATCGGGAAAGCGGGCGGGTCGGATTGGATGCCCGTTAGCCTCACGATCCTCGCTCCCATCCCCGGCAGAGCCGGTGGGGCCACGGTTATGTTGAGCGACGGACCCACGGTGCCTTCAGTGGAAGTTGGGTGATCAGTCCCAGGGCATTAGATCGAGCTGGGGGGAACAAACGCGGGTGGTCTGTGGGACAACACCTGGAGAACTCCAGGCCAAGGCGCCGCGACCGGGTCAATCATCACGGCTCGAAAGCCTGCCCCCCCGGTTCGCGGGCCGAGCCTCCGAATGCCCGTCCCGGTTTGGCGAAAGTGAGAAACCGAGCCAAACCGCTGGCTCGTCGGCCCGACTCGGGTTTCCCGAAAATACCTTCCTATATCGTGAACTTCACCACTTGCTCGGGCTCATCTTTCGGCCACGCTTCAAAAATCGTCCCGGGCTCACAGCTCAGACGATGAGCGGCCAACTTGGCGATGGCGTGTTCAGCTGTGGGCGCTTCTATCGGTTCCTCTCGAACCTCGATAGATCGCTCCCTCGCCGCGACAACGAACTCCTCCACCCGGCGAATTTAGGCTGGGCAGATAAGCGAGGGGTTAAGCGGGGCTAAAGGGGGCCCCGGCGCTGATCGATCACCCGACGCTCGGGGAGGGGCTCCGAAGGCCCGTCTTGAGCGGGATACCGGCATTGGCCAGCGGCATTTGGAGCGGCCCCCATAGCTCAGCAGGGCCAGGTTCTGTCGCTGCTCGCTGCCTCAGGCTCCCAGCCACTCGAGCACGACGCCCCCCAACCTCAACCGCGGCCGAGGACGTGAAAGCGACCTGAGCCGATGCTCGAGGCCAGGCGGCAGCCTTGATTCAAATCTGGGCTCGAGTTCAGCATTTCAATACGCGCCATTCCACGGTAATTTTGCCCCCAACGCGCTAATCGTCACCCCCGCCGCTCGCTCCTGGGCGCCGCCGTTTGCGATTAACCCAGCTTCCCCACTCCACTGACAGGGAGGCGGCAACCCTGGCGACCCAGATCCCGACGAGAAGAATTACGAAACCCACAACCACGTAGCGAATTTGAGCCGCCAGACCCGAGGAGCCGGTCGCTGGGTTATAGCCCCTCAGGTTGATACCGAAAGCGCTACCGAGGATCCCCCCCGCGAGCAAACCAATGAGCCAGCACACCGGGACCACCAGTACCAGCGTCCCGAGCACGAGCCACCCGATTGCCTTCCAGCCGCCGTCCCTGACCTTCGACCACCGCAGTTCAGAGAGCCCGAACGTCGCAGCGGAAATAATTGGGCGCCAGTGCACGGGTAGCTCCTTATACCGCCGCTACCACTTCCACGGCGTTTTTCTCGCCATCGCCTGCACCCTCATCTGCCGCCAACCCACAGGGGCTTACGGCACGAGAGGGTTTTCAGGAATGTCGTAAGGCACGCCAGAGAACTCCCGGATGGCGCGCCACCTTGACGCCTACCGCTAGGGCGAACCAGGTGCTAGCCAGCCAGGGCCGCAAGTGTGGCCTCAGTCGCCGAATCCGCCCGTCGGAATCGAGATCGAACAACGTCGCGTCATAAATTCTAAACGGCCCGATGCGGGCTTCAGCGGTCAAGAGGCTTCGGTCGCCGTCCCTGATCTCTTCGTTCCAGTGCAGCTCGGACAAGCTGCCATAGACCGCCGAGAAAAGCAGTCCCAGATCCTTCCTACCGCGGATTACACCGCGTGCAAGCAGCGGAGAGACAAGCTCGGCGTCTGGCGCCAGAATGTCCGTGAACCGGTCAAGTTCGTTGGCTTCCGACGCGGCCCGGAACTCCGCGATCGCGTCCACCGCTGCAGCATAGGCGACTGCTATAGCCCTCGCATTCCGCCCGTCCCCGCAGCTGCCCACACAGCATCAAGGTGTCGAGGCTTCTCTTTTGGCGCTCCAGTTGTGGACGCGGCCGAGATAGCGGTGTGGTTTCGGAAGCCGACTGGCACCCCTCTGGGTCAGCAGGAATCTTCCAGGCGGACGATGCTTCCGCTCACCGCCAGAGCACCGGCGGGCGGTGCCTGGCGGCGGATATGTCCCTCGGGGGGAATGCCATCGCAAAGTGGGCTGTACAGGTGATAGTTCCAACCGAAATCCCGGTGCTCCAGGGTACGTTGGGCGGCACCAGGAGACATTCCAACGATATTTGGGACGCGGTGTTGGTTTGTGCGAATCTGATCTGATCTCATTGAGTTCACACTGCTAGAGGCCAGAGCAGGACCAAACAACGTGACGACAACGCAGATTCCAATTGCAGAGATCAAAAGCCGCATAGCAATCTCAAACGATAGACCAAGGTCGACATGAGTTAATTGATATCCCGCACCGGCACGCCAGAACCCCTTCCTAGCTGCGCAGTCAGCCGATACCCTCTTACCACTAGATGACCGGCGTTCCTGTTTCCAGCGGGGTTCATCGGTCGGAATATTTATGGCGAAGGAGGCGAGCAGCCCCATTTTTCATCCTCGTCTCGTTGGTGCCGTAATTTCTGGGCTCGGAATTTGCTTCCCAATCGCCTCATTCCCAACCAGAATCGCTCGCGAGCTCTGGGGACAGTGAAATCAATATGTAAAACAGCGCCGAAGGGTCCTCACCGGCGCGATTGGTATTCGAAACCTCGGTTCGGTTAGAGGCCGGTAGCTCTAGAAACCTTTGAGTTGACCGTTGGTAGATTTGACGCATAGTGGTAACCGAGGCCAGACCCCGAGGCGTTTGAAGTCGCGAGATTCTCTGTCTGTGCAAGCGAGCCAGGGCTGAAGTGAGACCATCCGCAATGCCATTGCTTGCGAACCAGGCCGTATAGAGTCTGCAAATTTCCACTACTGCACGCTGAACGCGGCTCGGTTTGGTGGGATCGAGTTCAAAGCAAGGATTCCACGCTGAAGCGTTAAGGGCCGCGCCATCCGATCGCCCTCACCGGCCGGTGAAGCACTAGGGCATCCCGGCGCCGGACCCAAGGACGACGTCGGGTGTCGGGTCTGAGCGCCCGCAATCCTTTCGCCGACCGGCGGGAAGGTCGGTCGAGTGACCCCGCGATGTTGGCCAAATGTGGCGAGCGGATCACGAGCGTCGAGAGTTCGCCAGATGCAGTTCGCGAGCAGCACCTAATACTACGATTATGTAGTAGACTGCAGGATATGGCCGGCGACGGAATCAGCCGAAACGATTTCGGCCCATTGGAGGGCGAAGTGATGGAGGCGATCTGGCGCGCCAATGAGCCCGTTGCCGTCCGCGACGTCGTCGCAGAGCTCAACGAACGTCGCTCCCAGCCCCTCGCCTACACCACCGTGATGACGGTGATGGGCCGCCTGGCCGAGAAGGAAGCACTCTCTCGCCATAAGGCGGGACGCGGGTATCTCTATTGGGCCAACGCACCCGACGCAGCCGGTATAGCGGTTAAGGACGTGCTGCGCGCCTACGGAGACGTTGCCGCGGCGCACTTTTTGGAAGAGGCGCGAGCCGACCCGGCCCTACTCCGCCGTCTGCGACGCCTCCTCAGGGAAATCGATGGATAGCGCCGCTCGCAACTACCTCACCCTTGTCGGCACGTGCGTGGTTTTGGGCGCGTACGCGGTTTGGGGATCGATCGCATTCGTCGCGACCCCGCTCTTCAGCGCTAACGGTGGCGTCCTCGATTCCCAGCTCGGCGTCCTGTCTGCACTGGTTCTCGCCCTTCTTTATGCAATCTCATTGGGCCGCGCAGTCGCGGCGCTTCACCGACAGATCGCCGCGTCTGTGCGGCTTTGGCGCCAGGTCCAGGCATTCGCGCTGTCACCGCCGCGCGAGCTGGTGGCGACAGCCAAACGGGCCGGACTAACCGGCCGGTTGACGCTGGTCGACTCCGAGGAGCCATTCTCCTTCGTCTTCGGCGTCCTCGTGCCCCGAGTCGCGATCAGTCGAGGTTTTCTCGGAAACCTCAATGCAGACGAGCTTCGCGCGGCGCTGGAGCATGAGCGCTATCACGTTCGCAACTTGGACCCGTTCCGCGCCCTCACCGCCAAGGTACTGAGCGAGGCATTCTTTCTGCTGCCATCACTGGAGGTGCTGCGAGCCCGCTACGAAGTGGCGCGCGAGCTCGCCGCCGACCGGTGCGCCGAGCGAGGGTGTGGCCGTCGCCCCCTCCTCCGCGCCCTGTTAAAGACACTGGAGGGTCCGCACTGGCAAGAGCCTGCGCCCAGCGCCTCGTTGGAAGGTTCTGGGCTCTTGGCAGCGCGCCTCTCCCGATTGGAGACCGGGCGAATGCCAGCGCTTTCAGTAATCAGCTATTCGAGCTTGGCCTGGTCGACCCTCGGCGCTCTGGCTTTTCTTTGCGTGTTCCTTTCGGCGATGATTGGCTTGGGCGGAAGCTCGGCACTCCTCAGGGCGGCGGCCTACGAAATCAGCCCGACTGGCATTTCCCTCGACGCTCTTTGTGTCGCACCCGTCGTCGTCGCATCCCTCTCTTATTGGCGACTCGTGCAGCGAGCAAGTCGGCCCCTGTCACCGATCACAAATCACCCTTGACACGCAGTCGGGCAAGAGGGTTGCCCCCCGGGCCGCGGTCTCCGGCGAGCCTCAACACCCTGCGCCTCATGCAGCGCCCGATGGAATCACTGCTTGGCTGGCGGGAGCGCTACGGCGATCTGTTCACGGTTTCACTCCTCGTTTTCGGAACGGGCGTCTATGTCGCTGACCCCGAGGCGATCCGCGATTTACTGACCGGCGATCAGTCCGATCTTCACGCCGGAGAGGCGAACGCCCCACTCTCTGCGGTCGTCGGCAATAAATCTGTGCTGATCCTCGACGGGCCCGAGCACCTGCGCCAGCGCAAGTTGCTCCTGCCACCTTTTCAGGGTTCCGCGATTCAGAGCTTCCGTACTTTGATCCGCGAGGTGGCAGAGATCGAGGTCGACCGCTGGCAGAAGGGCGAGCGCTTCGTCATGCGCGAGCGAATGCGGGCGCTCACATTCGAGGTGATCGTCCGCGCCGTCTTTGGCGTTACGGAGCGGGAGCGGATCGAGCGCTTGCGCAGCGCCCTGGTTTCCGTACTCGACATGCAGATGATCTTCGCGCTGCCCAACGCACTTCGACGCGATTTCGGCAACTTCAGTCCTTGGGGCCAGTTCCAGCGCCGCCTTAGGGCGGCCGACGCCCTCCTCTATGAGGAGATCGCCCGCCGTCGCTCCGCGGCCGACCTAGCGGTGCGCACCGATGTTCTCTCCCTATTGCTGCGCGCTCGCGATGGGGACGGAAAGCCTATGACCGATATCGAGCTGCGCGACGAGCTGATGACGATGCTGCTCGCCGGTCATGAGACAACCGCTACCGGCCTTGCTTTCGCCTTCGACCTCCTGCCCCGCAATCCTCACGTCCTGGCGCGACTGCGCGAGGAACTGGCCGCGGGAGACGACGCTTACCTCGATGCCGTGGTGACCGAGACGCTGCGCATCCGCCCCGTAATTGACAGCAGCGAGCGCACCTTGACCAAACCCCGCAAGGTTGCCGGCTGGGATCTTCCAGCCGGCATCCGCGTCTACCCGGCCATCGCGCTCGTTCACCATCGCGAGGATCTCTATCCGGCCCCAGATGAGTTTCGACCCGAGCGTTTTTTAAACGGCGCTACCGAGTCGTACTCCTGGCTCCCGTTTGGAGGAGGGATTCGTCGCTGCATCGGCGCTGCCCTGGCGCAGGCGGAGATGGCGGAGGTGATCCGAACGGTGATCACCCGCGTCGATCTACGACCCGAGCGAGTCAAGCCGGAACCCGTGGTGATGCGCGGCGTTACCCTCGTCCCGCAACACGGCACTCCGGTTGAGATTGAGGGAGCCATCTGAGGGGCACATAGTCGGCCCATCCTCAGGGGCCCGGAATGACTCTGGCGGGCTCTCGGTCGCTGCACTTCCAATGCTCGACAAGCCGGCAGCGTGGCGCTCAGGTCATCGCCAAATGGGGACCCTCAGCGGTGGGGTCTCCTCCGGCGGACGTTTTGGACCGACTTCAGCCTCATATCTAGCTATGACCAATCCCTATCTGGCGGCACTCGCCAGGCGGAATTTTGCGCGAAATTATGCCCGTGAGTGTACCAGTACTATTCGACACTGCGAACCTCCTCCTTGCCGCCGCAGTAACCCATTCGGTCCTTCGAAAGCCTCACCTGACCGTCTGTTTTCGGCGATGGAGGATACCTCGCCCTGGATTGCGAGCCGCTTGCCCGAGCATGAGGTTTTTGCATCACGCCGCGACGATGTACCTGCTAAAGCAACGGGGGTGGCATGTCATCCAGCACCAGAGGTGGAGCCTCACGGAGCGCTGATTGGCAGACCCCGGGTTGTCCAAGGCGAATTGGCCACCGGGCCATTGCCTTTGGCGTCGAGTTTCGTCGAAAATGCCGTCGTGGCGAAATCAAACGAAACTGTGGTCCGAGCCGCAACGCCCACCGATGCCGAGGCGATCTGTCAAATCTATAACGCTGCGATGGCCGATCGCAGATCTACCTTCGAGACCGAACCTCGCTGCGCCGAAGACTTCCACAAGCGAATCGACGCTGAGCGATATCCGTTCTTGGTATCTGAGGCAGACGGAAGGGTCGTCGGCTGGGCGGGACTCGCCTCCTACAGTCCCCGGCCCTGCTATGCCGGAATAGGCGAGGTAAGCGTCTACGTAACGCCCGAGGCGCGAGGACAAGGTTTAGGCACGGCGCTGACCGAGGCTCTGGCGGTAGAGGCCATGCGCAATGATTTCCACAAGCTGCTGGGCAAGCTTTTCATCGACAACGTCGCAAGCATCCGGCTGGTCGAGCGCAGCGGCTTTTCCTCAGTCGGTACCCATCGTCGTCACGGCCGGCTCGATGGCCAATGGCGCGATGTGCTGGTCGTGGAGCGGCTGCTATTTCCGACGCCCTCGACGGTGCCATGACAGGAGGCGGTCGCCTAAGGTTCCATCGATGACCAACATCTATGACCCCACCTTCGAGAAAGGCGACGAACGGCCCGAAGGGTTTCGATCGCGCCGCGCGCGGATCGGCTACGAACTCGGCACCGAGCTGATCGGCGCGAGCCTCTGGGAGGTCCCACCCGGTGAGGCCGCCTATCCATACCACTTCCACTACGCCGATGAGGAGCTAGTGATTGTTCTCTCCGGACGCCTCAGCCTGCGTACGCCAGGAGGAGTCCGAGAGCTTCAGGAGGGCGAGGTCATGCGCTTCCCGCTCGCCGAGGAGGGAGCTCACCAGATCATCAACCGCACAGACACAATCGCTACGTTCCTTGCCATCTCAAGCCACGGGCGTCCCGACGTGGTCGTCTATCCGGACTCCGAAAAGATCGGCGTCGGCGAGCGCCTCCCACACGGCGGTGGGCTGCGCGCATTCTTCCGCCAAGAAGACGCGGTCGGCTACTTCGATGGAGAGCGCCCCAGCAGGGATTGAATCGCACCGGCGGCTCGGCTTTTGGCACTCAGAGCAAGGACAGAAATGGGCGGGTGGCGAATCTCCAATCTCGACGACTGGCCGGTGCATCGTCGGGTCGCGGTCCGTCAGACTTTTCCGAAATAAAAGCCGGCGGATCTTTCGCCCCGGAAGCAATCTCCCTCGTTACCGTGAGACTTCAATGGCATCAGAACCTGGCAGGTCCAGCCGGGCCACTCCTTCATTGTGTAGACGGTTTCGGCAGACTCGATCCGTTCTTCAGGTGATCCTTCATGGGCAATGGTTTCTTCCTCGGGGTTCCAAAAGCTCTCGATCACCGCCATCGCTTTTTTACAACTTAGGTGTGGGCTGCTGGTGACCCTGACATGGGTGTAGAAGTCCGGGATGCCTTCTTCATTGACGTCGACTGCGCGGAATGAGCCGCAGCGGGGTTCTGGAAGTCGGACGAGTCCGCTCCCCGCACTCGCTGTAGAGGCGAGGGCGCTCAATGCGGTCAGGACGATTCCAAGGATCAAGGCGCAACACCACTTGCTTCTCATTTGCCGATCCCTTGGTTGGAGTTCAGAACTGGACGAGCAAGGCACCAGCGAACAGATATCACCGCGACGTTTGTCGCTCGCTCAGTAGGCACATTCTAGTGGCCAGCGCAAGGCCCGACGAATTTGCGGCCCTCGCAGGCCGGATGACTTTGCTGAGGCTCAGGAAATTTAAGGGAACTCGGCCGCCCAGAAGCCGTGGCGATCATCGCCGTCGGCTTTCCGCGCCCCAAATAATGAGCCGTATCCCCTAACGCCTGATCCTCAACTCTGGGGGTTGCCTCGCGCGGACTGCCCTAATCGATGCACGACGGGCGGCAGTCATGCAATCGGTTTCGTCTATCCGGCTCCAGGGGTCGATTTGCCTCTGTTACCGAATCGCACCACTTCGGCCGGAATGGCAGCGCCAAAGGGCCCCGAGGGCCATCCCCTTGGCGGATGTGAATCTTGCAGTTCCGGCGATGCTGCTTCGTAATATCAGGGGCCGCTAACCCAGTGCATCGCATACCTGGGACCCAACAGGCCGGCCCGGTGATGGGAGTAGAAAGCCGATGATCCGTAGTAGCCACTGGCTCAGAGACCCTCTCGAGACGCTGGATACCGGCCTTTCAGGAGAGGCCCAATCGACGGCACCGGTGTCGACTCGGGAAGTCAGCAGGCTTTTTTCAAGCCACCGAGCCAGACGGCGGGGATCAAAGCAACTTCTCCAGCGCCCCTTCGACCTCATCAACAGTCGTGTCTCCGAATAGCGCTTGCCCAAACAGCGCAGCGGCCCAGCTGATCAGATCGAGCCTCGGCTTGCGCTCCTCGATGTAGCGGGCGAGCCAACGCCGGGCCAAGGGCTCAAATCGCTTCTGGTCTTTCTCGAGCGATAGACAGGTGAGCCGCAGGGCATCGTCAAGCTGGATGTGGGAGAGACTCGTCGCGTAGAGCCATGCTGAGCCAAAGTCCCCGCTCTTCAAAGCTCGCTCGAAATGCGCCTGATCGCTGCCTGCATTGCCCATCGAACATATGTTCGCAGATAGCCGGGGCCGTCGCGCTCCGCTCGAGCTAGCTCCGCCTCGCGATGAGCGACGGCTCAACTCAGTGCCCATAGGCTTGAGGTAACCTCGAGTTCAAAATCCCGGGGGCGGGTGGCTCTGGGTGGAGCGGCACTGGTCAACGACACAGACGCTGGGGTCGCGGTCGGGGGGTCTCACCTTGGCGTTGACGATTGACGGCGCTCCGTTTGGCAACCGCCGCTGAACCCCCGTCACCCGGATTTCAGGAGGCTCCCTGTTAGTTCGGCACAGGTATCAAGCCATTTCGGGGTGCATAGACCGTCTGCATGCGCGGTTCATCCACAGCGCGATCGGTGAGCTCCGTGGGAAGGCAGCCCGTCGACCCGTTTTCGTGCGATGTTCTCTCTTGCAAGTCGACAGGTTGCTGTGGCTTATGGCGACGCACATATGGCGTAGGAGCGGAACGTAAATGACGACTCGGTTCTATTCTCGAACGCCCCTGGCCATCCAGTTGCCGCGGCGCCGTTGGATGGCGGAGGAAAGAGTGTCACTTTAGCCCCGTCTCTGTTTTGGTCCGATCGGCCTGAAAAGTGTATTCCGAACTGACCGGAGGTTGGCGAGCTTTGAGGAGTAAATCTACTGACTGCCCCAATAGCTATGAACCGCACCACGTTGCGATCGCTTTGGCGTAGGTCAGTCTGGCGCGGATCTTTCTCATCGAGCCTCCGAGTCGTTTGTGGATGGGAGCCTTGGAACCTAATAGAGGGTCAGCCACAGAAGTGGTCCTCGCCAATCAGAGCGATTTTGCGGGGTTGGGAGAGGCGGCTAAAGGCGAGCGATGGTCATGCAATTTTGCCCGTCCTAGACTGCTTCACAGCTAGCACGCAGGGCGGACCCGGGGCGGTTCGCACTCCGGCGCAGACGGCGAAGGCTGGTGCACTATGTTCTTCGCCCGTCGTTTTGTCCACGTATGCGTACCATCCGGTGTTGCCCTGGCCGAGGCTGGCCAGCTCCATTCCTCTCCCCCCTGTGAAGGAAATGGCGAGCCGATCTCCTCGCTCGGTGTTGAGCCTTCTCTCGCCAATTCGGGTGCGTCAGCGTTACCCTTGGTTCCTGTTGCAGAGGACCGGCGGGGTTAGGTCAGCCGCCCGACGGTCCGCACGCTCGGATATCGTCGATGGGTAGCGACGAGAAGGAGGTCCAATAAATTCGCATCGCCCAGGGCGCTGCGGATGTAGGGAGTGGTTGCCACAGCCTATTGCTGGCGGTCCAACGGTAATGTTCACGAAATGAGTTTGGGTTCCAACACCCACGGGCGCATCAGCAACGGGGTCCGGACGAAATCGATCGCCGTGGTCGGCGGCGGCTTCGGTGGCGTCGGTGCGACGGTGCTATTGAACCGCGCGGGCTATAACGACGTCACTGTCTTCGAGCGGGGCGAGCGGGTCGGCGGGGTTTGGAACCAAAACACCTATCCGGGCGCCGCTTGCGATGTCCCGTCGCACCTCTATGAGTTCTCGTTTGAGCCAAACCCACGCTGGTCGCGCCGCTATGCGCCGCAGGCCGAGATCCAGGCCTACCTCGAGGATGTCGCCCGCCGCCACGGGGTCCTGGATCGGATTCGCACAGGCACCGAGGTGAGCCGAGCCAATTGGGATGAGGAACGAAGCAAGTGGCTGTTGGACACAAGCGCCGGTGCGCATGAGGCTGACATCCTGATCACCGCCTGCGGCCAGCTATCGGTCGCAAATGTCCCCGCGATTCCCGGCCTTGAGAGCTTCGATGGGCCGGTGTTTCACACCGCACAGTGGCGCCACGACGTTGACCTCGCCGGTAAGCGTGTAGCCGTCGTCGGGACCGGCTGCAGCGCGATCCAAGCCGTGCCGGCCATCCAGCCGCTGGTCGAGCAGGTTGACGTCTACCAGCGCTCACCCGGCTGGACCATGCCAAAGATGGACTTCGCCTACGCCGAGCGAACCAAATCGCTTTTTGAACGCTTCCCGGTCTTACAGCGGCTCGACCGCAAGGCGAATTTCGCCTTCCATGAGCTCGGCGCCGCAGCAATGACCAACAGCAAGTGGCTGCTCGGACCCCTCCGCGCGCTCGGGCGCCGTCAGATCGAGAACGCGATCAAGGACGATGAGCTCCGCGCCAAGGTGACCCCGACCGATGAGATCGGCTGCAAGCGAATCATGTTGACCGACGAGTGGTATCCGACGCTCACCATGCCGAACGTGGAGCTCATCACGGACGCCATCACGGAGGTGACGTCGACAGGGATACGCGTCAAGGACGGCACCGAGCGCGCCGCCGACGTGCTCGTGCTATCTACCGGCTTTAAGTCCCACGACTTCATCGCCCCGATGGAGATCGTCGGGAGAGGTGGCCGCACGCTCGCCGAGGAGTGGGCGCAGGTGCCCTACGCGTATCTCGGGCTGAGCGTCCCTAGCTTCCCGAACATGTTCCTGCTCTACGGGCCCAACACGAACGGGGGAACTGGCTCGGTTATCTATGTGATTGAGGCGGGAATAGCCCACGTGATCGCGGCCCTGGGCGAGCTCGGGCGCGCGCATGCGGACCAGATCGAGGTTGGCCGCAAGACCGCCGATGGGTTTGATCGGGAGTTGCGGGCCGCCTTGGCTGGAACCGTCTGGCACACCGGCTGCACGAACTGGTACGTCGACGAGAATGGCAATGACCCTAACCAGTGGCCGTGGCTTTGGAGCAAGTACCGCCGCAGAACCGCACGAATCGAACCGGGCGCCTATGAGCTGCGCACTCCCGTGCCGAACCGCGAGCTCACTGCCTGACAGCGGAGATACACATGTTCATTTGGCTTCCGCTTCGCAGGGACCCGAAGCCAGGCCACGTCCCGTCCACACTGCCGCATCGGGTGATTGCGAGCGCTTTGACGATCAGCAGCAGGCGTCCGCTCGGGGCGAAACCGAGGTGTCTCTTCTGATAGATCCACCAGCCTGCTTGCGCTCGAAGCGAAAGCCACTCCGCGCTTGCGCGGGAACCAGTCATCAAGGGAACAGAACTCAGGCGGCGCGACCGGCCTTTTGATCGGCATGTCGATCGTGTTCACGACGAGCTTCCCGCGCTCAAAGGAGTCCGGTGCCTCGCGCGATGCCAGCGGATCAGCGGCCGACCAAAAGGAGAAGACATTCTCGCCCAGCCTGGTCCTCCAAAGTCCGTCGGTCTCATCGAAGAGGAGCGATTCACCGCTTGCGACCACCAACTCATCGCAGGCGAGTGTCGCTCCATTATCGAGGTACACGGCGCAGGGGGTGGCACCACAGCCGCTCGCCACAAACAAGCGGCTCCCCGCCAATCGTCGCAAGGCCACCGTTTGCTTCGACGTCAGCCACCAGGGCTCAGCGACCAGCGTGCCGGCGGAAAACGTCTAGCCCAGGAACCGACAGGTCACCTGGATCGCGATCTCAGATGATCATCCTTGCCTGCATCTCTGTCGGCGAAATCGCCGAGCGGGTCCTGATCGTTGGGCTCACCATCCTATTCGTGATCAAACCGCGTCCGCCGCTTCTAGCCTGGCGCGGCCGCTAGCGCAGAGCGCAGAGGTTCGGAAGAGGAGCGGCCGCGTTGCTGGGACGCGTCGATTAATCGATGGCACCCGGATCGACTGTCAGAACTCTGACAGTCGATCATGTAAAGAGGTGCTACTGACGGTCGATTAAGGCGTGTGAAAGTCAGTCGACACCCGCTGTGCAGTCTCGCCCTGACTCGACAGCGCAGCGTCGTGGACCGCGAGGCCGGATTCACACTGATCGAGCTTCTCGTCGTAATGCTTATCCTCGGTATCCTGGCCGCGGTCGCGCTGCCGGCGTTCTTCAACCAGAGAGAAAAGTCCTTCGATGTCAAGGCAAAGAACGTGGCGCACACGGTCCAGGTTGCGATGGAAACGTGCTCGACCGAAAATGCCGGCGTCTACACGAGCTGCAGCGTTACGGCGATGAAGAAAATCGAGCCGACCCTGAATAGCGGCCCAACCTTCACGGTAACGCTACCCGCGAAAGGCGGGTACACCATTGCGGTGACTGCAGAAACGACCAAAAACAAATTCGACATCGTCCGCAGTGCAAGCGGCGAAATCACATTCTCATGCACGACAAAAGGGAAAGCTGGCTGCCCGAGCACCGGCAGCTGGGTCAATGGCTAGCTGCCACCCTATGCATCTGAGAGGACGATACGACCAATTCTGGCAATCCCTCGTCGGTGGGGGACTGACCTGTTCGAACGGCTCCAGCTCCTGCCCGGATCACGCCAGCGACACTGGCGGCTTCCTGAAACTGGCAGACAATGCTGTCTATCCAGCAAGCGAGAGGGGGCGCAACCGTGTGATCGCTGCCGCGCGGACCGAGCACCGTTTTCGACAGCGACCTTTTCGGGTTGGGCACCCTGCCGCCGACGTGCTGGCGGCCGCGCTGCGGCTCTGACTCGCTTGCCAATAATTCCCCGGCGGCTGAGGTCCATGCTTGCCTCGGCGCCTCGGGGGCGATTGCGATGCCTCGCTCGGACCAGAGGTTTCCCGCCAAATCTCCCGAATAGGAGTGCATCACGACCCCCACCGCGGTCTCTCGCGCCATGTCCACTCGCCATCTTCTCGCCATCCTCGTCGCTTTCCTAATCGGACTCGTCGCTCCCGCGGCCGCAGGAGCGACGCCCAAGCCGGCGGTACTGACCTTCAAGACGGCGCAGGTGGGGGCGCCGCAAAACCCATCGGTCGGGATCGTGCCCTTCACCGATGCGATCTACCGCACCTGCGCTGAAGCGCCGGCGCCGCCCGAGGACTCAATGGCGCCGCCGGACCCCTGCCAGGAAATCGGCAGCGTCGGCTATCGCTACGGGATCGGCCAGCTCGAGGTCACCGTCAGGCAGTGGGTCGCGTTCCTGAACACGGTTGACCCGCTCGGCCGCAACAAGGACCGGCTCTATTCCAAGACCGAGAGTGGCACCGCTTGGCCACGGTTTGGCCAGATCGACTTCTCGACAACCGCGCCCGCCGGCCGCCACTACTCGCTTGCCGCTCCTGAATGGGGAGATAAGCCCTACGGCTTCGCCAACTTCCTGCGCTGCGCGCGATTTGTCAACTCCCTCTACAACGGGCGGGTCCTCTCGCAGCGAGCCAGTCGCGACGGCGGCCTCCACTACATCACCTACCGGGTGCGACTCTCGCCCCGGACCGGGTCCGGGATGTATGAGATGAACCAGCGAGCGCCGGTCCGCACCCACAGGTCGGGCTTCGTGCTGCCCAGCCAGAACGAGTGGATCAAGGCCGCCTATTACGACCCCGATGGCGGCGGCACCTACTCCTACTGGAAGTACCCCACCAACCCCGGCGTCTTCGGTGATGGCACCGCGACGGCGCCTGCGCCGGCGACACTGGACCCCGCTAACGGCAACGTCACCAATGCCTCGACGCAGCCCCTTGCGACCTACCACTCCTCCGGAGCCCCCGCGCCGAGCTGGTGCCCATCCAACCAGACGGCCGAAGCTTGCGCGACGGTGAACCCGTTTGGGCTTTCCGCCAGCGCTTACGCCAAGGCCTACCAGGGCAGCCTGGGCACGGTCGGCCAGGACATGACTTTCTCGCCGTGGGGGACCCTCGACCAGGGTGGCAACGCGGTCGAGTGGACCGACACGATCACACCGCCCCCGTTCGGGGCGAAGGGGCACCGGGTCTGGCGGCGGCTGCACGGGGGCATCGCCAATGCCCCCGCCTACCAGCTCTGGCTCTCCGCGGTGGGCCTCCAGCCGCAGAACGACCCGCTCTACACGGCGACCTATCCGTGGCTGGGCCTGAGGATCGGCGTACTCGGCAACCCGGTCCGCAAGCGGCGCGATAAATCCGGCGGCGAATCACTGGGGTGATGTCGCGGTGGACGAGGCCCGGTCGCTGTGCTCGGTCGAGAGTCGAGCTGAATACCGCCGTGGGAATCAAATCGGGAGCGCTCCACTGCCTGGAGTTATTGTCAGGGCGATAGCGCCGGCACTCGCCCTAATCGCCTTCGCAGTGGTCCTGGTCCCCTACCTGATTCCGCTCGCGCGACACGCGCTGGCGCAGGGATCCTCCCATGAGCGCTTCTCGCGCCGACTCAGCGAGACGCCGGGCTGGCGCCTGGACTCGACTATCTTCCTCGCTGTCGTGCTGATCGTTGCCGGCGGCGAGGGCAGGGTGCGCCCGGCGTTCACACTGGCTCGAGAGTGGCATCTTCCGGCCGCCCTGGCCGGGGTGCTGATCCTGGCATGCTCATGAGCCTTCCCAACGTGTTCGAGGTCGCCAGCCTGGGAAGCAGCCTCCGGGGTGCCCGCCTGGTTAGGGAGACGCTGAACAGCAAAACGATCAATCTACTCGGCGGAGTGATGGCACCAGCGCCGATCACGGCCGCGCTAGCGTCGGGGCTGGTGAGGGTCGACCTCGGCTGGTTGATCGCAATGACCGTCGCGGCGCTGTTGTTGGTTGCCAGGCGCCGCGACGCGGGTCGCCTCGCCGGCACCTTTTTGATCATGCTCTACACAGTCGTCGCCGTACAGGTGACGAACGCCCCCTAGCTCAGCCCATTGGCCACCAGTTTCCTTCCCCCATACGATCGGCCGATGCGCATTTTTTACGCCCAGCGTCCAGAGTCGCCGGCCCGTCTCTGCGGCCGAGTACTGGCCGCGGTTGCTCTTGCGACATTCCTCCTCGCCACGCAGGTAGGTTGCGGCTCAATCGCAGGATCCGCAGGGACTTTCACAACCGCCCAGCGAGGGGTCCTCACGGTGGCGACCTCAGCGGTGCCGAGCGCCGGCTTCTGGGAAGGGACACCGAGCGATCCGACCGGCGGTTTCGAGTACGAGCTGGCGCGCGAATTCGCCCACCGCTTCGGCCTCGGCGCCGTGCAGGTCAGGATTGTCCATTTCGATCGGATCGTGGAAGGGCAACTCGGTGGGGCCGACATCGGGCTCGACTTGATCACTCCCACCCCGCAGCGAGAAGAAGACCTTGAATTCTCCGCTCCCTATCTGAAGGCCGCGCCGACCGTTGTGGTCCGCAGTGGAACCGAAGTCCCGGACCTCGCCGCCGCCAGAGAACTTCGTTGGGGAGCGGTGCGCTCGACCACCTTCGTCGGGGATATCGAAAACGCGGTCGCACCCGAACTGCCGATCGTGATCTTCGACGGCCAGCGAGAGATGCTCGAAGCGCTGCGCGCTGGCAAGGTCGACGCGGTCATGTTCGACCTGCCGCTTGCGGTGGCCACCGCACGGCTCTCCCGGGGCAAGCTGGAAGCCGCGGCCCAGCTGCCCGAACACGAGCCGATATCCGTCGCCCTGCCGAAGGGATCACCCAACCGCCAGGCGGTCGATTCGGCGATTCGTGCCTTCACCGCCGACGGGACGATCGAAAGACTGCTGGACCGCTGGGTCGGGAGCGAAGCCGCCGAAGCGGAAACGGCAATCCCGCTCCTGCAAACCACCCGCTAATGCTCGCGTTCTCACACACCCTCGCCGCGATCTCCCTCCAATCGCCGACCGGTCCAGCCTGGGAGTTCTTAGTGCTGTTCGTCGTAGTCATCGTCGGCCCGCCGCTGATGCGGCGCGCCCGCGTACCAGGCATCATCGGGCTGCTGCTCGGCGGCTTCGCAATCGGCCCCTACGGGCTCAACCTGATCGGCGCCGGCAACACCACGGTCCCCGACCTCGGTCAGCTGGGACTGCTCTACCTGATGTTCGTCGCCGGAGTCGAGCTCGACCTCACCTTGGTCCGAGTCCACCGCAACGCCGTCATTACTTTCGGAATCGTCACCTTTTTGCTGCCGATGGCCTTCGGCACCGTGATCGGCCTCGCGCTCGGCTGGGTCGTCCCGGCGGCGCTGCTGCTTGGGGCGCTCCTCTCCTCCCACACGCTACTGCTCTACCCGAGCGCCCGCGCCGCAGGCCTCTCGGCAGATCGCGGCGTGGCAACGGCGGTCGGTGCGACAGTCCTCACCGACACCGCGGCGCTGATCGTCCTCGCGGGCGTCTCGGGCTCTCAGCTCGAGGGCGGCTCGGGGGCCTCAATCGCGCTGCAGATCGCCCTCGGCCTGACCGTCCTACTGGTCTTCACAATTGGTCTTTTGCCGCGGTTGGTCCGACTGGCCTTCCGCTACCTGGGCACCGATCGAGTTGTCCGCTACCTGCTCGCGGTAGCTGCCTTCCTCGCCGCGGCGACGGTTGCAGACATCTTCGGGATCGAGCCGATTGTCGGCGCCTTCTTCGCCGGGCTCGCGCTGAACCGCCTCGTTCCCAATGAAGGCCCGTTAATGGATCGCATTGACTTCTTCGGCTCCGCGGTCTTCGTGCCGGTCTTCCTCGTCTCCGTCGGCATGCTCCTGGACCCGGCCGTGATGGTCGAAGGCCAGACGCTGAAGCTCGCTGGCCTCTTCATTACGGCCAGCATCGGGGGCAAGGCCATCGCCTCGGTCTTCGCCCGACTGGCGCTTGGATACTCCCAGCCGCAGGCTGTCCTGATGCTTGGGCTGACAATCCCCCAGGCGGCGGCAACCCTGGCGGCGACCGTGGTCGGCTATGACATCGGGCTATTCGACCAGTCCGTAGTCAACGCGGCGCTGGTCCTGATCCTCGCCTCGATCGTGGTTGGAACGCTCTTCGTCGAGCGCTCGGTGAAGGCGGTGCCTGCACCACAGTCGACTGCCGAGCGACTGGGCTCGCGCATACTCCTCACCCTCGTCGATGCGGGTCAGGCTCCCTTGGGATTCGCCATCGCGGGGCGAATAGCTGCTGCCGACGGTGGCGTGGTCCACGGTCTCCTAGCCCGCCCTCGCCAGGAGGCCAAATCGAGCGACGCTGCCCTCGCGCAAGTCGAAGCGGCCGGCTTTAGCGCCGGCCTCGACGCCGAACCGAAGCTGCTCATCAACGACTCCCTGGCCGAAGGGGTGGTGAATGCCGCCGCCGAGGCCCGGGCTTCTTTCGTCCTGGTCGGGCAATCTTCGATTGCCGGCGCCTCCGCCTTCGGAAGCGCTGGGGAGGCGATCGCCGCGGCGTTGGCGTCGCCCGTGGCGATACTCGTAGGCGAGGCAAGCTCGATTCGCGAGGTGGAGTTGATTCGAAACCACACTGATGGGGTCGACCGCGCTTCTGAGGCGAAAAGGCTGGCGGCCGAGCTCGCCCGCCGACTCGGCGGCAGCCGGATCCACGTCCGCGAAACAGAAACCCCCACCCATCCCAAGAATCTCACCCCGGGTCAGCTGTGCGTGCTGCCGGCGACCTCGTGGGAGTTGCTCGCAGGGCCCGTCGATCCGCCTCCGGGAGCCGCCTTGCTGATCGTGCCCGACGCCTAGACACAACGGCATGTGGCAGGAGAGCTAACCCCGTTCTCGCCATCCGCGTCGATGCTGCCTCGTTCTATCCCATCGTGCTCAGTCGGCCGTCGCCGCGGGGACGGTTGACCTGCTGCCAGGGCGAATCGTCCCATCTGTGGTCGTGCTTGAGCTGGCGTTATGGATTCTGATGGCCCCACGGATTCAGCGTCGCCGCCACCGCCGAATTCGGCCAGTTCTTTTCAAACCTTGGGCTGGAATGTTCTGTTACTTCGGCGGCTATGAAATCAATCTCGAGCGCATTCGCGCCGCGCCTCTAGCGTTAGGCGGAATTGGCTGGTTGATCAGTCGCGCTCGCTTACGGGCTCGGAGGCGTCCTCGCAGTGGCCGGGAGCGCCTAGTGCGAGCACATTCGGGCGATCCACGACTAAGGTAACTGGAGAGCTATTCGGTGGAGAGGTTAGTGAGCTCGCCGGGCGGCCCGCCTAGCAAGCGCCAGCCCTGCGATGCGCGCTCGACCTTGCCGTCTCCCGCCAGCGCGGCCATCGCGGTGGAGACGGTCGGTCGACGCGCGCCCACCAGCTCGCCGAGCAACTCATGGGTCAAAGGGATATCAAGTGTCACCCCGTCTCGCTTCATTCGGCCCCAGCGATCAGCGAGATGCCAGAACAGCATGTGTAGCCGCGTTTCGATCCGTGGCTGATGCACGATCGCCATGTTGATTGCGAGGTAGCGTGAACGCAGCATTGCCCGCCCCGCCAATTGGGCCGCAATCGAGGGGTATTGGGATACCCGATGGGCGAAGCTATCGCCGAGAACAGCGAGTTGAGTGTCAGTGATTACGTCCCAGACCGGTTCAAAGGGAATGCTCGCCGCGCCACCCACCGTCTGCCACGGCCGGAGCAGGTCACCGGGGCCGAGCAGCTCAGCACCGAAGCGGCCCCCCTGTCGCACCCGCCGCGTCAGGAAACCAGCGAGGACCAGCAGTCCATAGCCACCGGGGTCGGGACTCTCGAACGCCTCCGAATCCCAGCGCCCGCGCCCAACCTCCACCAACGGAGCGACGCTGTCTGATTGCGCTGAATCGCGACCCGCCCGATCCAACCCCGCAGCAAGCTCTCGGTCATAAGCGAGCACTTCGATCAGAGGGGCGGTCATCTACTCGAAGTCTTACCGACTCGATCCGGTTCTTCTGACCTGCCTTGAAGGTGTCAGAATTCTGACCAACTCGAACTCCAAGCATTCCCCGGGCGTCCCAAGGCCCCAATGAGTTCCTAGGTTCTACTGATGGCAATTCGGTTTGCGATCAGGCTCAAGCGTGTCTCCCCAGGCAAGGTAACCGAATACGTGCGCTCGAAAATGGGCGGCGAGGACGGCCTACTGATCGTGCTAGCGCTCTTGGTCGGAGCCGGCGCAGGTCTTGGGGCCATCGTCTTTCGCTACTTGATTCGTGGTTTCACCGAGCTCTTCAGCGGCCACCCCGACCCAAGCGACCTCGGTCACTTCGTCAACCCCAACCTACCGTTTCTCGGCCCGTTCATCGTACTCCTGATCCCCGTAGTGGGTGGGCTGCTTTACGGTCCACTCGTCTATCGCTTCGCACCTGAGGCCCGCGGTCACGGCGTGCCAGAGGTGATGCTCGCCGTTCACAGCAACGAAGGCCGGATTAGAGGTCGCGTGCCGATCATTAAGTCGCTCGCCTCGGCCCTTTGCATTGGCGCCGGTGGATCGGTCGGACGCGAGGGTCCAATCGTGCAGATCGGCTCCGCAATTGGTTCAGCAATCGGCCAATTCAGCCGTCTGTCAGCTCAGGAGCTTCGGCTGCTCGCAGCCTGTGGGGCGGCTGGCGGGATTGGAGCAACCTTCAATGCCCCGATCGCAGGCGTCTTCTTTGCCCTGGAGCTGATCTTGCGTAACTTCCAGACCCGCTCCTTTGGACTCGTCGTACTGAGCTCGGTGGTAGCGACGGCTGTCGGGCGTCTCGCCTTTGGGTCGGGTGCCTTCCTTCACCTCCCCACATTTCATCTCGTCTCCGCGGCCGAGTACCCCCTCTACGCGCTGCTTGGGGTCCTGGGGGCGTTGGTCGGCGTGACCTTTATCCACGCGCTTTACGGGGCCGAGGATTTCGCCGACCGAATCTGGCGCGGGCCAGCCTGGCTGCGGCCGGCGGCCGGCGGCATCCTGTTGGGGGCTCTGCTCCTCGTCTTGCCGGAGATGTATGGGGTCGGCTATCCGGTACTGGTGAACGCAATTGGCGGACAGTACGGACTCGGCCTCTTGCTGGCATTTCTGCTCGGAAAGATCGTCGCGACGAGCTTGACGATGGCGATCGGTGGCTCCGGTGGTGTCTTCGCTCCTTCGCTTTTCATGGGGGCGATGCTCGGAAGCGCGTTTGGATTTGGGGCTCACCAATTGTTGCCCGCGGCGACCGCTGGCGCCGGCGCATACGGACTTGTCGGCATGGGTGCGGTGTTCGCCGCCGCAGCCCGAGCTCCGATCACCGCGGTTCTGATCGTCTTTGAGCTGACAGGGGACTATTCGATCATCTTGCCGCTGATGCTGGCAGTTGTGATTGCCACCGGCATAAGCCACCGCCTCTCCACCTCCTCGATTTACACACTAAAGCTAAAGCGGCGCGGGGTAGATGTCGAGCGGCCAGCGTTGACTGGCGCGCTCAGTGCGTTACAGGTCGCGCAGGTGATGCGCACCGCGCCGGAGCCACTTCCGGGTGGTGCTCAACTAGAGCAGATAGCCGCTCGCTTCGCACAGGGATCAGATACCGCCGTGCCGGTGACCAACCGACAGGGGAATTTACTCGGAGTGCTCACGGCTCGAGACATCGATCGCCAGACAATCAGCGGTGAGCATGTCGACGCCGCGTCACTGGCTCGAGTTGCCCCCACGCTTCATGCCGAGCAGCCGTTGGTTGATGCGATCGAACTGCTCTCCGAGGGGGATTGGGAGGGGCTACCGGTGGTTGCAGACGAAAGCAGCACCATCATCGGCTGGATCGATCATCGCAATATAATGCGCGCCTATTCGGCTCAGATCTCAGCGGAGGCGCCTCCGCGGATGGCGATGAGCATCTCACATACCCAGCCCCAAACCCGGGAAGCCAAGGCAAAATGCCAGCTTGAAGCCAAGCGCGCACAGCCTACCGAGCGGACCGGTAGGTGAGGACGTGTGGTTCGATCGCCAACCCGAAAGAATCCGGTCGGTCGAGATCCGAAGAACAATGCAGCGACTCGGCACCATGAGCCCAACTTGACCCCTTACCGGCTCATGGCGCCGAGCGCTTCCCGGCGGGCGACGGACCGAGTCGCTGTCGCGGCTCTCATCGCGCACCAGCGCCAAAACTATCTTCAGACGCAAGGTTGGTCGAGGCAGCTGTCAGAGTTCTGACCGCCACTTACTGGGCTTCGGCCACCTCGAGTCGACCCTTAGCTCGACAGCGTCCTCGTGCGGCCCTCCCCGAGCTGAAATTAACCGATCTCGCCTCTACCCAGACATAAGCCTCGCCCGTGCCGCCTTTGGTACTTCAACTCGGAGGTTCGGTGACCTATTCGCCAGGCGGATACGATCGCTCTTGGCGGCAGACAGACTTCAGAGTTGAACTCTGGATCAATGCCTTTTGGGCCCGACCCCGCTAGCCCAAACCGTGCGCGGACGAAATCACGTCATCCGACTCCGGTGGATCTGGCAATGGAATCTCGCCTTGACTCATGAGGCTCCAGCCATCGATAGGCAATCACGATGATCGCGATCGTGTAGGCGATGGACCCGGGAACCCACATCACCCCGGCGGCGAGCTGCTGGTCGGTCAGGGCCGAGATATGGCCCGGTCTGGTCGTCTCATCGGCATAGAACGAATACAAGGGCGAAGGTGCCAGCGCGAGGACTATGGCGAGCACCCAGCCGACGAGCAGGGTGCCGGTGAGGTAGACGAGCTTCCCTGTCTCGCTTAACGGGGATCGCCACGGCGGTGAATAGATGACTCGCGTCCACAGAATGAGAGCAGTTGCGAAGAAGGTGAGATGCTCGAAGGCATGGACCGGTTCCGAGCGCAGCGCCGCGTCATAGAGAACCGGGAGATGCCACGCGACAAAATTCGCGTTGAAGATCAGCCAGGAGGCGACCGCCCCACCGACAAACAAGGCGAAACGACGCAGCGGCGCCATTCTCGGATTGCGGACGAACTCCCGGGTCGCCGCTCTTCGGTATTCCAGCGGAACGCCTCGCCACATCCGATTCCAAGGTCGCGCCAGCGCTAAGAGCGGAGGGGCCACGGAAATGAGCAGAATGTGCTGCACCATATGGACCCAGAACAGTTCGTCGGACAGTTGGTCGATCGGCGAGTCGACCGCGAGCATTATCGCCGCCAAGCCGCCGATGAAGGAGGCGGTGCGCCAGTGATCAACCGGTCGCACGGCCCGCTTCCTGCCACGCCCGCCGAGCCAATACAGAAGAGCCGCGCCCAGAACCCAGAGCAGCGCTGGACCACTAGTCCAAACCAAGGGCCTGAACACCGCTGCAGGCATCACGTGAAACGGTAGAGCAGTAGCGAACAAGACGACGGCAGAGCCTTTGGCCTCTCAATGTTAGTCGCCACGACTCCTCGAGCATCGCCACCGAAGCGGCTCCGGAATCATTGGCATCAGCGCCCTTATGATCTCGGCTATCAAGGCCCAAGACCGCCTCCTCGCTGAGTTCTCCCTCGCTGACTGCACCGAGTCCCCCACCCGTAGGTCCTCAGTCCAAAGTCCGCTGCGCTGGCTCAGCCTTCTCGTTCGCTTATTGGGATGGGGATCGCCTGCTCCCAGCGCCACCGTCGGCTGCCTTTTTCAATATGCCACTCATGAATGGTCCTACCGCCAACCGCAAATGCGGTCACAGCCGCAGTGCCCCTGAGCATCCGCTGAGTGCTCATCTCAGGAGCGCGATTCGCCAAGCACCTGCCTGGCCGCGTTGGCCAGCGTCACCGCAAAGGAGGACTTGGTGCTAGAGGTCCCCGGGCCAGGATCAAAGCTCGTATCCCAGCGCAACTGGCCGCGAGGATTGAGGATCGCGGCTTCCTCGGCATGGTCCACCATCGCCCCACCGGATGGCACCGAGACTTCGACGCCGAAGGAGTTCCAGACGCGACGAAGCGCTCGGGCACGACCGGTCAGGTAGAGCCAGTTTGGCAGGCGTTCGAGTTGCTCCTGGTGGTCAAAGGCCCGCAGCACAGACGGTGAGCGGTAGAGCGGGTTGGCGTTGATTGCGACCAGCTCCACCCGGGGGGCGTTGCTACCGAGCATCTGATCGGCCTGCTTGAACTCCTGGGCGATCAGCGGGCAGTCGACGTTGCATACCGGGTCCAGGAAGGTGAGGAGCACAACCTTGCCCCGCAATCCGCGAAGTGAGACCGGTTGGCCGCGCTGGTCGACCAACTTGAAGCCAGGTGGTCGGTAAAAGCCGCCCACCGATGAGGTCGGTCCGTCGATGCTCTGGGCAAGCAATGTTGTGGCGTTTGGATTGACCGCGGCGAGCGCGAAGGAGACGCTTCCCAGGGCGGTCATCGAGAGGGCGGCGCCGATCGCCAGCACCCGCCCAAGCGGCCTCAGCTCAAACGGCGAGGGGCGCCGGGTGTCGGTCTCGGGCTGTGGGTCCGGAAGTGGGGCTGGCGGGTGAGCCAAGGCCAGGTAGCCGGCAATGAACAAGAGCAGTTGGGGAATTGCGCTGTTGGGATCGGTGCCCATTCCGCCGAGAACGCCAAGGTCTTGGACGAGCACCCAGTCGGCGAGGCACAGCACTCCGATCACGACCAGCGCCGGTCGAATCAGGCGGAGGCGGCCGCTTAGGAATGCCGCCCCCACTATCGCGAGTGCCGCGATCACGAAGAGGTTCAAAAGGACGGCGTTGGCGGCGGCGAACCGTGCGAAGTCGCCGAGCAGCGCCGAGAGCGCGTGCGGCTGCGGGGTGGTTGCCATTTCGCTCACCATGCTCTGAAGCGCCCCGCCGCTCCCCTGCCAGAAGCCGTTGCCCGGCAATGCCTGCAGGGCAGCCATCGCAAGGAGCAGCGCTCCCGAGCACGCCAACACCCCGCGTCCAAGGCGGCGATCACGCCAGCTGCGTTGCGGGAGCGCGATCAGGGCGCCGGCTGCCGCGTAGAAGATCACCGCCCCGGGTGCCCCGATCATCCAGCTCGCCCCCGGCGCGAGAATTCCCCCCATCGCCTCGCCGAGCACCCAGACGCTCAGCGCCCAGCCGACGCTTATCAAGCCACCGAGCCTCGACCAACGGCCCCGAGCGACCAGCAAGAGCCAGAGTCCGATCCCGATCTGGATCCACACCGCAGCGGTCGCTGCTGTGACGGGATGGTTGTTCCAGATCGTTGCTCCCCAGCGCATTACATCCTGTAACCAAGCGGGGCTGCCTTCGCCGGCTTCGCCGATCACCTGCCCGGTCAGGCGCATCGGCATCCCCGACTGCATCTGCAAGATGCCGTCTAGGATCCAAAGCAATCCGAAGCCGATCCGCAGGAAGCGGCGGGCGCGAGCCTCAGGTCGGTTTTCTCGCCCGTGCCCCCGGCTTTGTGGAGATCTGTTCTTTAGGGAACCTCCCCGGCCATGGCGGCCGTCGCGCAGCAGCCTGTCCCCCAACCATAAGACGAGCAGCACCGCTGCAAAAAGCATCAGGGCCCCGAGCAGCGCCTTCTCTTGAACCGACAGGCTGTGGTGAAAGTGCGACGTGATCACGGGGTTCTTCAACCCGATGCCACTGCCCATCCCACTCATCCCACTCACGGGCGTTCATGCTAGCTCGAGCTCGGCAGGCTGACAATGTTCTGGGGAACCGAAGGCGACAACGATGAAGACGCTAGAGGTCGGGATGGGAATCCAGCAGCTAGGCAGAAGCTGGATCGCCGCCGCCGTCAATGTCGTCGCCGCCGTCATGCGGGTGGCGCTTGCTGCTTAGCCACAGCCAGAAGCCCACGATCGGCACTGGGCCGAAGAAAATGAACGACATGTACCAATGCCTTAGGCAGGCCATCACAAGCATGTCGAGACGAAACTCTACTCCTTCGCCAGCAGAAAAGGCGCTTCGTCAGCCACCGCCGTCGGAGGTCGTAAGCCGGGTCGGGAGGGCTCTGGAGGCCGACATTGGCGGTTCCGGATTTCGTCCCTGCAGGAAAACCGACTTCCCCAGACAAGCGCGATCAGATCGGCTCGACGCGGTCCTCGCCGGCCTTCACCCCGCTGCTATCGCGTTGGTTGAATGGAGGGAGCTATCCACGTTGGCCGAGGAGCGCCTCATCGAGCTACCCCGTGGTCGTGGTAACCGCCGAGAGGATCCACAGTGCAAGGCAGGTGAATCCGACCATGACGATCAGCATCCAGTGCTGGGCGCGAATCGAGTCCTGCGGGGAGCGAAACGAGACTAGGCCGCGGTCGTGGGAGAGGACCAATCCCCCGACGTGGCCGGCAATGATCGCGAGAATCTGTACATACCAGATCGCAGCGAAGGAGATTAGGTTGTAGTTGATCAAAAAGTTTGAGGTGCCAAAGAAGTCCTTCCCCTGGCCGAGTGGATCAGAGATCAGATAGCCCATTGCCTGCCCCTGAAGGACGAGCAGCGAGAAGTAGTGGGCGAGCATGTACCCGAATGCGATCGGCAGGAGGGTGTGAAGAAACTCGCTGGAGAGGGCGCGGCGGCTAGCGCCTACCGCCCTCGACATCCCCCAAATACCGAGGTTATAGATGCAGGCTACGAAGAGGATCCAAAAAATCAGCCCAATCGTTCCCTCTACCTCATAGCCGCCGATCGCGGTGAATCCAAATCGCTCAAAGAACGATTGCATCGACGGCGCAATCGCATACCACAGTTCTCCGTTGGAGAATCCATCGAAGCTGGTGGAGCCGATCAGGACGCATAGCACCGCAGCGGTGCCAGGAAAGAGGTCAATGTCGCGGGCGCCGAGCAGTGGCCAGCGCAGATAGAGGCGGCCCTCGGTCCAGTGCAGCGGTGCGAGCATCGCGATGAAGCCGAAGTAGACGGAAAAGCCATCGGCCCGGTTGGTCCATGCCTCGATCCCAAAGAAAGCCATGCCGATCAGCTGCAGGGCGGCGTATGCCAGTGCCAAGATGGCCAACAGGTGGGGGTCGTCCTTGCTCGGATATACCAGCTCAAGCCAGGCGAAGCAGGCAAGCGTGAGGGCGGCCGGCCAGCGACCCAAGCGCTTCGGGTAGTGGCCGAGCACAGGGCCTGGCTCGCGCCCAACAAGGTGTAGCGACTTGGCGCTGAGGCGTGCAACCGCCCGCCACGGATTGAAGGGTCTGAAGATGTCGCCAAGAAAGGCGCTTGTGATCGGGATGCCGACCCAGAAGATCACATAGATGAAGGTCGGTGCCAGGTTGGAGGTGAAGTTCTGTGCGCCCCAGAGACCCGCCACGACCACAGCGACGAACCAGAACAGCCCGATGGCTCCGCAGACCCACTCCAGGAACTGGGGAGCACGAAGGAGGAGCCGTGACGGCGTGTGCCCACGCGGCGTGCTCCAGAGCCGAAACAGCGCCACAAACGAGATCACCATCACCAACGCAGCTGTCCATGCGAACAGCCAGGAGGGAATTGGCAGGTCGGCGCGGCCGACGATGCCATGGGCCAGCGCCGTCGCCGGCAACCCCAGGCCGATCAGACCGAGCCCGACCACTAGGACGGCTAGCCGCCGGCCGAAGCGGGCCGGCGGCTTCCTTTCGCTCATCCGCCTAACTGGTTTTCACATCCCCACAGAGGATGCCCGGGTCATTCGATAGCGCCTGCATGAAGGCCGGCGAAGCTGGCGCGGAGCCAATTTGATTGCGCTCGCTCGGGGGGGTTGGTTTCTGGTGAACCATGATGAAGTAGCCCTTTTCAACTAC
This sequence comes from uncultured Solirubrobacterales bacterium, assembly GCA_963700105.1. Taxonomy (GTDB): domain Bacteria; phylum Actinomycetota; class Thermoleophilia; order Solirubrobacterales; family 70-9; genus CAVUWL01. Next base: position 287,476 of record CAVOWL010000004.1, read on the forward strand.
GTCCTGGTGAACGGTCAGGCTGATCCTCTGGGTGGCTTCTCCCTTGGCGTTGGCCACCAGGTCGGGCAATACGACCGCCATGTTCGGCGTCATCTTGCTACCCGGTGAGCAGGCCCCATCGGGGCCATGTAGGTGCTCGGCGTGGCGACTGTTGGGCACCAGTCCCGAGACCTTGATCAGCCCGGTTAGCTGGTCGCCCTTCTGGGTCAGGCTCACCGTGCCATGAGCGTTGGAGGGCGCCAGCAGCATGCCGCTCTCAGCCTTCATCGGGGCCATGTGCTTCATTTCGGTGGCCGACATCGAGCTCATCGCCTCGACCGGCTTGAGTGTGACGCTCGCGTTGTGCGGGGCGGTTGAGCCGCAGCCCGCGATCGCGATCACGGTGGCAACGGCCCCAGCCGCTATCGCCCCACAGCGGTATTGGAACACGTTCATTGTGCTACCCCCTTAAATCGTTTGTTGTGGTTGCTCGGGAACTCGACACTCAGGGAGTGCCAGCCAGCGCGGGGGGTGCACGCCCTCCCAGACAGAGGGAGATCAGGCAACTGCCAATCCGCGCCCGCGGCGCCGGGCGGCGACGAGGCGCAAGGATGGCTCGATGCTGACGCTGGCGCCGCCCGGCAAGATGGACGATCAGACCGCTGGCCGGATAGGGGAAGGCCAGCATCACGGCGATCAGCAGAGCCGCGGGCAGCAGGTCAAGGACGCCCGTATCGATGCCACCGAGCGCCAGGATCGTCGCGCCAAGCGCCACGACGAGCAGAACCAGCAGCGGCATTCGCCACCGCCAGGGCCTGGACTTCAAGGGCGCCACCTTAGAAAGAATATGGGTTCTTCAATATTCTCGGGGCGTGCCGATTCGCGAGAACAGGAGCTTGTTCTTCATGCTCTGCTTCGCCCTTGCGGGCCTTATAGCGGCATTTGTCCTCGCCGTCATCTACATCTCCAGCGCCCATTCTAAGCCCCATTTGGCCCATTTCAAGGACGCGACCGCCTATCCGGGCGGCACTGACGTGCAGGCGCCTCAGATGCGGTTGGAGAACGGCCGCACCGCCTCCACATTCGACACCGCGAGCCTGCGCGGTCGGCCCTACATGGTCACTTTCCTTTACACGCACTGCCCGACGATATGCCCGCTGATCGGCTCCGAGTTGCAACAGGCGCTGAAGGAACTTGGCCGCGAAGCTAACCGAGTCAACGTGGTCGCCCTCTCGGTCGATCCGATCGGTGACACGGTTTCTACGGTCAGAGCTTGGCTGCACGTGCATCAGGAGCCGTCGAACTTCCAATATCTAATCGGCTCAAGGCAGCAGCTGCAGCCATATTGGAACGCGTGGCACGTCGGGCCGCAGATCACCGGCGATCCCGACAGCTCCCATACCGCTGCGATTTACCTGATCACGCCAACCGGACGGATTGCCGGAATCGTCAGCGCCGGCACCCAGGTGCCCAGCTCTGACCTCGCTTTCGACTTCCGCTCGTTGCTGAGCAGCTGAGGACGTTTGCCGTTCCAGCGAGGCACTTGCTGATAAATCCGCTACCACCTGATCCATTTGGCGCCTGTCGATTGGACGCTCGCCTATGGCGGCGTCTTTTGCGCTGGGTTGATATTGCCCGCCCGCGCCACGCCGGGCTGTCGCAGACAATCGCAGCCGGGCGCTCTGGTCAGGGAGCACGGCTCCCGGATCGACCTGATCGGTGCGGCTCCGATTCGATCCTGGTGCGCAACTCCGATCCGCGGCCGGCGGCGACGGCTCGGGCAGCACGGGCGCTACTCAGCTCAACGCGGTGTTCAAGCGCTAGGTCGAGCAGGTTCTGACGCTCGGTATCCTCAGCGGCCCAGCGCAGAAATACCCAGGTGAAGATTCCCAGTGCCATCACCGTGCACTCGATCATCAGCAACGCGCCGGCGATGCTCTGGTCTGTGATCGGTGCTACCCCGTGCGCACGCGCGCTCGCCGCGTAGTCCGGGTAGAACTCGGTGTCCGACCACATCAGGAAGTTGGCCAGCGCCATCCCCGGCAACCAGATACCGACGGTGTAGATGACGTGGGCGGCCTTGCCGAACCACTGGGGCTTGGGCAAGGGTCCGAACAGCGGCATCCAGAGCAGCATCCCAGTGCCGATAAACAGCAGATGCTCGGAGACGTGGAGCGGCTCAGAATGGAGCACCGCCTGGGCGAGCAGCGGCGTGTGCCAGAGGTAGATGTTCAGGGTGTAGAGGGTGATCGCGACCACCGGGTGGGTTAGGGCACGCAGCGGCCGGGCAAAGCGGTTGACCAGCAGCGGCTGCATGATCGGCCCGGTCAGCCCGAGGACCAAGAGCAGCGAGGCGCCGTCGGCGAGTATCAGGTGCTGGACCATATGCGCAGAGAACAGCTGCTCCGCTTGGGTCTCCGCGGGACCGGAGGTCGCCACGCAGATCACGACCATTCCGCAGATGAAGCTGAGAAGGCGAAGGCCTGGGACCGGCCGTCCTTGCTTGGCTAGGGTGCTCGCGCGCTTCAAATAGGCCGCCGCGAGTGCTAGCGGCACGGCCACGCTCAACCCTAGGAAGATCTGATGTGCGATCGCCTGCATAAAGGTTTGAGGTGAGGTGTGCGCCGCCGCCGGGCGGCCGCCGCGGCCGTGAGGCCGAAGACTGTTACACCGATCCAGCGAAACGCCGCCTGGCGCCTAGCGCTAAACGATATCCAAAGCCGAAGATCGGAGCCCCTCCCTGCAGACAACCAATGAATGCGCCAAAACCCTCGGCATCAAACGCGCGGCCGGGCAGCGATTGCGCAACCGCCCCTTTTCTAAGGGCCGGGATTTCCGGCCAGCCTCATTTGTGCGAATTACACTTCGAAAGGGCGGTAGATTCGCGTTCTTTTATTCGCATGTCGAGTTCCCTGGCTTCGCTCGATTCCATGCTCACGACTTCTTTGACGTGTTCGAGTTCCGTTCGAGCTATTTCTTTTGCGGCGAGTGCGCATTCACGGCTTTCGTGTTTCCCGCGGAACTGGTCCGTTACGCCGCTGGTCCCGCGGCCAGGGACGGTGGAGCTGCTACTTGAACTAGTCCCGCAACCACCCAGAACGAGCGCCACGACCAGCGCGAGCGCCACGATCCGGTGGGCAGTACCCAGCGATCCAGGGATAGCCGCCCTTGGCACCTACAGCACGAGCAGCATGGCGAGGAACATATAAGCGATCCCTAGGGTCATCGCGGACATTGAGAGCCGCAGATGGCGTTGGCCAATCAGCGACCCGGTTGCCGCCGCGGCAACCGCACCACTCGGTGAAACCGAGAAACCGCCCAGCGTGCTTTGGCGATCAACGCGATGGATCCGGTTGGTTGCCCAGAAGAGGGACTGTGCGGCGAAGTAGGCGACAAGGAGCCAGGCGAGAGGGGACTGGAAGCCGCTCGGTGACCACAGGTAGGCCATCGCCGCGAAGTCGATCGCCAACACCGGCCACAACACGTTGATCGATCGTCGGGCGAGCGCCTCGGCCAACATCCAGAAGACGATCAAGACGGTCCCGTTGGCAAAGGCAAGCTGCCAGAAGCCGGATGGGATGTTGAAGTGGTCGATCGAGGACGGTGCGTACATGAACGCCATTCCGAGCGCGATGAGGAGTTGCCCAGCGTGCCAGAAGCGCCGCTGGCCGCCGTCGTCGATCACACAGCGCAGCTCGATAGCGATGATCGCGATGAAAACGAGAGTCCAGATTACCGCCAACCAGTCGGGGAGGATGTTGGTGGCCCCGTGCCCAGCGCCAGCCATCGTCATTCCCCCCATCGACATCGAGCCATGACTGTCGCTCATCGCCGAGCCACCACCGCCCATCTTCATGCCCATGCTGCTGTTCACGACGGCACGAATGTATCAAGCGGAGCTCGAGGCGGCGACCGATCTGTCTGCGCCGGCGACTCTTCCGTCGCTGAGCTAATATCCCGCCCTATGAGCGGCAGATGCTCTGTGTTTTTGTCACGAGTTAATGTCATCTGGCGCCTAGCGTTGGCAATCGCGCTGATCGCTTTTATCTCGCTTGCTCTAAGCGGAGCGATCGGGGGCCTGAAAAGCAGCGCGCTGACCTTGCTTCCCGTGATCGCGTTGGCGCTCGCAAAACTCACCCGGCCCTACCTTGGGGAGGGCGTCATCGCGCAGCTGCACGCCCGCCACCGCCGCCGCTCCTGTGCACCGGCGCCCAATGTCGCGCCGTTGCGCCCACGTAACGGCCTAGCGCGAGGCGGGCGCCTGATCGCCGTGGCAATGGCGGGCCGCGCTCCGCCGCCTGCCCTAGTCGGCTGTTTCTAAACACCGGCATCCTGGATCTCCTCCGTCAGGCTCCGCAACGCGGGGCGAGATAGCAACCCCGGCGCCACCTCCCGCAGGTGGGCGCCTATTAGCGTTTAAGGAGTCGCGCTATGTCTAACGACCACGCATCCACGCACGCACCAAGCGCTGTCAGCACGCCGTTTAGCGGTCGCCTTCGCATCACGCCGCGGGGCATCCAGATCACGCTCGGTTTGATCTGGCTACTCGATGGGCTACTGCAGTTCCAGAGCTTCATGTATACGCACAACCTGATCACCCAGGTCTTTCAGCCAGCAGCGGAAGGCCAGCCGGAAATCGTCAGTGCCCCGATGAAAACCTTCGACAACTTCTACGGAAGTGACCTCACCCTCTGGAACACGCTCGCCGGTGAGATCCAGTGCGCGATTGGGCTGGGACTAATTCTCAGCAAGAAGACGGTGAAACCCGCACTGCTCATCTCCTTCGGCTGGGCGCTAATCGTGTGGTGGTTCGGGGAGGGCTTCGGCGGGATCACCGCCTACGCCACTTCCTCGCCGCTGATGGGTGCCCCTGGAGCGGTATTCCTGTACGCGATCATTGGCGTTCTCGTCTGGCCGACGGGTCCAGACGCTAGGCGCTCGGCGGCCGACAGTGGGCCGTTCGGGGACCGCGGTGGGTTAATTGCCTGGACGGGGCTGTGGGTTCTCTCGGCGATCCTTTGGATGCTGAATGACAACCGCGCGGAGAGCGCCACGCACGACATGATCGCGGAAATGGCGAGTGCCTCTCCACATTGGCTGGCAAGCATCCAGAACTCGGTCGCCAGCTCAGCGCAGGGTCAAGGCGAGACGATCGCCGTCGTGCTCGCGGTCGTCTCGCTGGCGGTCGCGGTCGGCGTGTGGACGCGGTTCCGCTTGCCCGCGCTCCTCGTCGGGATTGTGATTTCGCTGGCGTACTGGGTGTTCGGACAAAGCCTCGGCGGACCTTTTTGGGCCGGCGGAGGAACCGACCTCAACGCGGGGCCACTGTTCGTGCTACTCGCCGCTGCGCTTATTCCTCTGTCGAGGCCCACGCCCGCCAGGCAGCGTGCGGCAGGCACCGAGCCCCGGATCAGGGGGCAGGCCATAGCATGAGTGTGGGCCCGCGGTCATGGCTCCGCGTGGTGTGTGTCGCCCCCTCCCCTTGTATATGCAAATTTCAATTGCCTGAGACATGCGACACCCCCCCGACTCAGGAGCAGTCAGGGCATACACGCGCATGTGCGGAAGTTGTTACTCCCTGCGATCTGGGGCGAGACTGATCCTTTTCCCTGACATCGACGACAGGTCCGCCGATGTCCGGTCGGCTCACGCATCCAGATGTACCGATGCTGCGTCAGCCTGTCCGCAGGCCGGTCCCGGCGACGATCCGAGGCGGCCGTAGACGGCGCGATGGGGCGAACTTGCTCGCCGTCGCGGTCGGCCAGATGGCGAAGGCGAGCAAGACGAAGAGCGGCCCGATGTTGGGGTCGGTGGCGCTCCCCGTTGAAAGGCCGCCGAAGCTCTGACCGAGCGCCCAATAGACGATCGAAAGAAGGGCGCCGAAGATCAAGGTCTCCCGCCGCCAGCGGGTCCAGACGCCGACTGCAAGGAGAAGCGACACGGCGAGGAGGATCGCGGCGATCGCCTTGCCATCGCCCGCGAGCATTGTCGCAAGGGATCGCTGCAAGCTGGAGAGCCAGGGCATCGCATTGCCCGAAGCTTCGATCAGGCTGCCGCTGATCGAGTACACCGGGCGAAAGAGCACCCTGAGCCAGAGCAGCACCGAGCAGCCCCAGACCGCCGACCAGATCGCGAGGCCACCTCGTCCACCGAACAGGCCTGATGCGGCTCCCGAGCGGCTAGCGCGTCTGCCGGTCGGCCAGACCAGCGCGCCGATCACCGCGTAGAGCAGGACCGCCCCAGGGGCGCCGTTTAAGGGCGAGCCCATGTTCATAAACAGCATCCCGAACCCCTCGCCGAACCACCAGACCACCAACGTCCACCCGAAGGAGAGCGCCAGCGCCGGCTTGACCGTGGGCCGGTAAAGGATCCCGAGGCCGATCGCGCATTGGACCAGGGCGAAAAGCGTATTCCAGACAGTCAGGTGGGAGCCGACGAGATGGCCCGCCCAGTGGATCGAGTGCGCCAGCCAGGCCGGCTGCATCGAGAGCATCGGTTCGATCGTTTCCGGGATGAATTCCCGCGAAAACATGTAGGACTGAAACTGCAGGGCGCCGTCGAGCAGCCACAGCATGCCGAGGGCGATCTGGATGCCGCGGCGAGTGATTCTGGGGCTCAAGGTGCAGCCGCCTGGTCGGGTGCAGTCATTTCATCAGCTGGGTGGGAAAGGATCAGGTGCTTCCTGCCAGCTTACGCCGGAGACGCGGCTGTGGTTCGACCCCGCTGTCGCGAAGTGCGAACGCGATGAGCATCCGGCGGGACAGCGAGTGTGCGGATAGCGTCCTGCGCAGGCGCCTATCTCGTCGTCGTCGGACGATCGCCGCCTCCCATGAAACGAACTACCCCTTGGGTCGTGAAGAACCCGACGATGCCGGCGATTCGGCGAAGGACCTGTTGGGGATCGCGTGGGCGGTTGTTGAGAAAGAGCGCGGATAGGCCAAGACTGAATTTCAGCTTCCATACATATTTTTATTTGGCATGTCATAATCTCAGGTAATGGCAACCTCAGATTTACTTTCGGCATCGGTGCAGGACTACGCCAAGGCCGTTTACGCACTCGAGACCCGTGGCGGCTCGTCGGTATCGACGAACGATCTCGCCGAGCGACTGGGGGTGACGCCTGGGTCGGTGTCGAGCATGATCCGCAAGCTCGCCGAGGAGGGGCTGGTCGAGTATGAGCGCTACCGTGGCGTGCGGCTGACCGATGAGGGCAGGCGGGTGGCCCTGGAGGTGATTCGCCACCATCGCCTGCTTGAGCTATTCCTCGCCGAGGAGCTCGGGATGCCATGGGATCGCGTCGATGCCGAGGCCGAGGTACTTGAGCACGTGCTCTCCGAGGAGCTTGAGGAGCTGATCGCGGCGCGACTTGGCGACCCGACCCTCGACCCGCACGGCGATCCGATCCCCACTGCCGAGTTTCAAATCGACGAGGGCCAGACTCACGGCCTTAACGAGCTGGACGTTGGTGCCGTAGGGCGCTTTGTGCGCGTTTCGGACTCCAATCCGGAGATGCTTCGGTACTTGGCCGAGCACGGCATCACGCTGGGCACTCGCTTGGAGGTCAGGGATCGCCAGCCGTTCGGCGGGCCGGTGTTCGTGCGTTTCAGCGAGCACGAGCACCCGATCGGCGGCGAGCTGGCACGGGCGATGCGGATCGAGCCCGAAGAGCACCAGCGGTGAAGCCGGCGCCGGGCGATCCGGCTCCCACGCTCGAGGGCGCCATCGAGGGCGCCTCGGTAGCGCTCCCCGGGGAGCTCGGCGGGTCGCTCGCGGGGCCGAGCGCGCTCGATCAGCTGCTTGCCAAGGGTCGCCTGCGCGCGACGATCATGATGCTGGGCCCGGCGTTTGTCGCTTCGATCGCCTACGTCGATCCGGGTAACTTCGCCACGAACATCGAAGGTGGCGCGCAGTTCGGCTACCTGCTGCTGTGGGTCGTTTTGCTGGCAAACGTGATGGCGATGCTGATCCAGTACCTCTCGGCGAAGCTGGGCATCGTCACCGACCGCAACTATCCCGAGGTTGTGCGCGAGCGTTTCCCTCGCCCGTTTACGTGGGGGATGTGGGTGCAGGCGGAGATCATGGCGATGTCAACCGACGTCGCGGAGTTCCTTGGCGCCGCGCTCGGGCTAAACCTGCTCTTCGGCGTGCCGCTACTCCCCGCCGGCCTGATGACCGGCATGATCGCGTTCGGGATCCTTGAGTTGCAGACCCACGGCTTCCGCCGCTTCGAGCTGGCGATCACCGCTCTTTTGGGGATCATCTTCGCGGGCTTCCTTTATGAGACGCTGCGCATCGGACCGTCCGTCCACGGTTCGCTGAACGGCCTCTTGCCCGGCCTGCGCGGCAGCGGCTCGCTCTACCTCGCCGTTGGCATCATCGGCGCGACCGTGATGCCACACGTCATCTACCTGCACTCCGCGCTGACAAAAGGTCGGGTGCCTTGCCGCAACGACAAGGAGCGCGGCCGCGTGCTGCGCTTTGAGCGCCTGGACGTGATCATCGCGCTCGGCCTCGCCGGCCTGGTCAACATGGCGATGCTCGCCGTCGCCGCGAAGCTCTTCCACACACCCGCCCTCTCGGGTCTGAGCTCAATCCCTGAAGCCCACGCGCAGTTCGGCCGCCTCGTCGGCGGCACCGCCGCGCTCGCATTCGCGGTCGCGCTACTCGCCTCCGGTGCATCCTCATCCAGCGTCGGCACATACGCCGGCCAGGTGGTCATGCAGGGCTTTATCAACATCCGCATCCCGCTGATGCTGCGCCGCGCGGTCACAATGATCCCCGCCATCGTTGTCCTGGCGATAGGTCTCAACCCCACCAGCGTGCTCGTCCTCAGTCAGGTTGTGCTCTCATTCGGCATCCCCTTCGCGCTCGTGCCTTTGGTCATGCTGACCAGTCGCCGCGATGTCATGGGGGTTCACGTCAACCGCCGTACCACCACGATCATCGCTTGGAGCGTCGCAGGAATCATCAGCGCGCTGAACGTCTTCCTGCTATACCAGCAGTTCTCCTGATTTGAGCAGGACTGCACGGCCGTCGCCCGACCGCGCCACGAGACCGAACGCCACGAGAATCCGTGCCGAGCGACCACTCCCGCTTAACCGCGTATTCGAGCGTCCATATGCCCTCGGCGCAGATTTGGACGAAACCCGGTGTCTGCGTCAGCGCCGAGCTCCCGCTTGCTTTCCTTGAGGAGCACGCAAGCGGCTCGCGGGCAGACCACTAGAAGAAGGAGAGGCTGCGCGTTTATCAGCTTCCATTTGGCGCCGGTCCTGATGGAGGCCAAATGTCCGGGCATAGCTCGACGATTACCGTCGGACCGAACGCCATCTGGAACTCAAGCCAGCTCTCGCCGATTGTATCGTCACCGCCGATGAACTCCTCGAGCTCAACGGAATCGAGTGATAGGCCCTGCTGATCGCTGGGAGCGATGGCAACATGAACAGACTCGCGAGTATCTAGGAATGGGCACGCGCGACCTAAAGGCAATCGCGATTCCAATTTCGACACGCTCCAGCTTTTTCCGACGCTCGACTGTCCGCAAGCTCCGAAGCGACGCGGAGGAGCGCGGAAATCTGTCGCTCGCCGAGCTCGGGTTCTCGCGTTGAATCGGCGAGGAGAACGAGATGCCCTTCCGTCGTCACCGCATGTAGACCTCGCCGAATCACTTTACGTCGGCGACTTAGATCTGCCTCCCGAGGGGCGCTCAGGCATCGGCGCTATCGATTTTGTGGGTCCGATATCTGGCTAGCAGGTGCTCGCGGTCGAAGTGGGCAGGCTCGGTCTCGGCCAGAAACTGCTTAAGCACAGCCAGAAACTGCGCGGGCGCCTCAAGCTGAGACAGGTGACCGACCCCATCAAAGACCTCGAAACGGCTACCGGGGATACTGCGGTGCGCGTGCTCGCCATGACGAACCGGGACGATTGGACCGCGAGCACCCCATGTCCGGTGGGTCAAGTGCTAAGGGCTCCCGTCGCCGCTCGAAGCGACAAAAAACGGTAGTCCAAAGCAGTTTCCGGAGTGGGCGTTACTGGGCTCGAACCAGTGACCTCCAGCTTGTCGAGCTGGCGCTCTCCCAACTGAGCTAAACGCCCGGGATGCTTCGTTTGTGGCTTTCTAATGCGGTTTGGATTGTTCTTTGTCAACACGTCTGGGCTTGGAATGATTCCCCTCGAATCGCCCCTCGCGCCTAAATGCGCCCGATCAAGCGCCGCGTCGAATGCCTCAAGATAGCTGCCCGACAGCTTCTCGCGCCGTTTCGCTGCTCGCTGATAGACGGGGAACGTGAACCGGGCATCTCTGTGGCCAAGCTGTTCAGCGATATAGATCAGATCATCGCGGCTTCCTACCCTAAGGCTGGCATAGGTGCGCCTAGGGATAATCGGCGTCGTGTCTTCCCCAACCGACTCGGATCGATCATCCGGGCAAGACTCGGTGATCCTCGCGAGTCTTGAGAGTCGCCACGCTGCCGAGCACATGCTTGCGTCACTCGGACGGGGATTCCGCAAGAAGGCACGCCAGAGACACGCCACGGCCCTCGTGATCAGCGGCAACGAAGATGGCTCGCTGAAGGTCACCCAGTCTCGGGTCATGTCCGCCGGTGGCGTTGTGAACATGTTCCTCCACCTCTCCCTATCGCAGGCGATCGGGTTCATGGGCCTGTTCTCGACGCTAAAAGGCGCCAAAGGGGCGGCTCACGAGGTCCGTGAGCGGAAGTCGCACGTGGGATCCGATGAGCAGGCGGTCCATGCGATCCTGGCTCAGGTTGGGCCGGGTGCGGCTCTCGTCCTGGTCTGTTGCGATGATCAAGAAACGCGGCAGGCGGTCGTCGCAGCGGCGGCCGACCGGGCAGCCGAAAGCTGGAACTGCTCGCGCGCGCAGTTCCTCGCTGACCTCGATCCCGGCACCGAGCACGACTGGCTGCGTGACGCGATCAAATAGGGCCGCGGAAGGTCAATCCACCCGCGAACGCATGTTCGCAGGAGCCGTTCTGGAAGCTTGGAAGTTTCGGGCAGGGATTGCGGTTTAGCCGTCGAGAGCGGTCGTTGCAGCGTTAGGGAGGCTCTGAGAGCTTCCATGACGCCCTCCCTGGGCCTTTAGCTTGTGCGGTGCCGACCTATCGCCTCGAGTTTAATCCCGGGCGGTGATTGGCTTTGGGCAGCGCAGCTATCGGAGCATGGCAGTCGTGATGGCGATGTGGTCAAGTCCTTCCTTCGCGGGGGATAACGATCGTGGGCGACTATGCCACCGGAACACCGAAGATAACGCCGCTGGCTACTCCTACGTGACGCTGACCGAGGGTCTTGCGCTGATCACAATGGACCAACCGGCAGGGACTTAGCTAGGTATTCGCTCGTCGCCCGGAGCGCCCAATCGCATCCTCTCATTTGTGCTCTCGGTCGGCGGGGTAGCTCTCCACTCGACTTGGCAGCTAATCCTCAGATGCGCAGAAACTGTGCAGCCGCGTTCCCTTTATATCGAGGGCCGCCTCAACATCGGTGCCACGCGGGACGTAGATAGAAGTGATTTCCGATCCGTCTGGCATCTGCCAGGCAAAGGACTCGTAAACCCCGATGACATCACCGCACTTCGGGCAGATATGGAAATGCACCCTCCGACCGTAATCCCCGACGGAGGAGGTAAAAGCGTAGATGACCGCACCAAGCCGTGGAAAACCCGCAGTCCAGCCGAGCGTGAAGGCGACGCGACCTCCGACCCACCGGGCACGGATGGCGGATCGGGGTCGTGCGCCGCTTCGCTCTTTTACCCGGCTCCCCTGGCGAAACCTTCAGTCGCTATCGCGGAATGTCCGTGCGCTCCAAGATCGCCTCAGCGCTATCGACTAAGACCTCATGCTGTTGCTTGGCAAGCACGATGTAGTCGCGCTTCCGAAGCTCGTCGATGAGGACATCGGTGTAGAACTGAGAGGCGAGCTGGCGCTGCTCTGATTCTTTGGGGTGGGGCTTGGTCATAAAATACAGCGTAGTAGGCGGCGCCAATCACAACGGGCTCCTGGCGCTTCCCGTGCGCTTGAGCCGCTTCGATTCGTTCCCGGTGGCTCAACACGTCTTTCCGCTCTCGCGGCCGGCGAGAAGGCGTCTGGGTCGCGATACCCCGGCTCGGCAAGTTCCGTCGCATATAGACAGTCTGCAGCGGCATCCAACGAAGGGGTTGCCGCAGATTGGGCAGCGGCGTTCGCCTACCAGGGATAGGATACTGCGGCCCAGTTAACGCAAGGAGGTTTAGATGCATCGCAGATTCATTGGCCCGCTCTCGGTCGGCGCCTTGCTCTTCGCCGGCCTCGTGGTTGCGGGTTGTGGTAGCAGCAGCAGCAGTACAACCACGACCACCGCGACAACGGCGATGGCAACGCTGACGAAAGCCGAATTCGCGACCCGAGGTAATGCCATCTGCAAAACAGGCAATTTGGTTAGCGAAAAAGATGGAAAGGCTCTGCCCAACAACGCTTCCAAAAGCGAATTTGAAAAATACGTGACCGACACGGTGGTTCCCAACATCCAGTCCCAGATCGTCGGAGTGGGAGCGCTTAGGGCGCCTGCGGAATATGAAGCCACCCAGAAGGAACTCGTCAAAACGGCCCAGAGCACCCTTAATGAATTGAAAGCGAAGCCATCCCTGCTCGAAAAGAAAGGCCTCTTTGCGTCGAGCCACGCGCTCGCGGTGAAAATCGGCTTGACGGAATGCGCCGCGGAAGGTTCCTAGGCGAGATTCGACGGTGAGCACGGAGGGCGTCCAAGTGGCGCCCTCCTGCCTGCGTCAATGAAGTCGATCGCTAGCAATCCGTTCGTCTTCCTCGCCGCTGGGAGTGCGCGGCAGCGGTATCCGCTCTACTTAACTGTGACGTTCACCTTGGAACCAGCCGTGAGTACAGTCCCCGGCTCCGGCTTCTGAGTCTTCACCTTCGCCGAGCTGCTCTTTTTGCCCTTGACCTTGCCGAGCTTGCATTGAGCCTTTAGAAGCGTGGTCTTGGCAGCCTTCAACTTCTTTCCCTTCAGATTGGGAACAGCGTGCCTGGGCAGCGGAGCCTTGATGTTTTTTTCGGCAGACTGTTCGGTAAGCATTTCGTAGGTGAATTGGTCGGATTTGGTGATTTCGCTGAAGTGCCGGCTGCAGTGATGACGGTGATATCGACAGGTCCCGGCTTGGCGGCGGGAGGCGAAACGGTCGATATTTCACCTTCGGAGTGGACGGTGAAGGTCGCAGAAGCAGCAGGGGCCCGAACTTAATCGCGGTCACTCCTTCGAAGTTTCGTCCGGCAATCGTCAGATCCGTTCCACCGGCCGTCCTCGGCTTCGGCACCTTCTCGAATCCAATCCTCCCCGGGTCGATCCCGGCTTGGAAGTTGAGGTCGCCCAGGGCTCCGAAGCAGAGCGCTCAGTTTGGCACCGTCCCGACCGGCCCGTCACCTAATCGAAAAATCGATCCTCCTTGACCATTTCGCACTTGGGCGCATAGGGTCAGCGCTCACCCTCTACCTATTGGAGAATTGCATGAAATTCGCGATCACCTACCGACCGAAACACCCAGCCCCAGCCGATCAGGTCCCAGAGCTCCTCAAAGGCATGGGAGAGTGGATGCAGAAACACGCCAGCCGAGTCGAAGGCACCCAGTTCTTCGTTGGTGGCGGTGGCTTTGGGACGATCGAGACCGATGACGCTGGAGAGCTCTCGCGTCTGATCGCAGAGCATCCGTTCACGCCTTATGCAGACGTTCAGATCGACCCACTGATCGATCCGCAGTCTGCGATGGAAAACCTGATCGCAGCGAACTCCTAAACGGCAAGTGGGGCAGCGGCGCACCTGCCGCTGCCCCGTCAAGCCCCCCTCGCCAGCGGATTCCCGGGCAGCATCCGGCGTCCACCCCAGCCTCGGCGATGCATCGCTTTCAAGTGACTACCGAGCGCTCACAATCCGAGCATGGTGCGGATATTCATGTGCGGCTATGTTCCCGCTATCTATTTGGTCAGACTCGCCGAAGCTGAAAGAACCTTGCAACCCGGGGCACCGCTACGTCAGGACCAGCCGGCAAACCTCACCCGCGGCAAGGATAAGGACGGTCCCAACAAGCAGAGCGCGTATGTAGCCATCGACGAAGGATTGGAGCACCAGAGGAAACGTATCGACGGTTTGTGGCCCAAACCTAAACCTGCAAATAGATGACTGGGGGCGCCTTGGTCCCCAAGCAGCGCTACGCTGCGCCTATGGCAGTGATCGACCTCACCGACGACGAGAGGCGCGTTCTCGAAGCGCTGAGCTTGCCGGCGGGCGCCCCGGGGGCCGATAAGACGGTTCTTAGCATCGCGAAGAAATCGAAGCTTACGACGAAAGAAGTGGACCGAGATCTTCGCAGGCTTGGCGAGGCCAAATATGTTCAGCGTCTGGACGATGCGAAGGTCGGAGAGTATTGGCAGCTACAGATCGCCGGATCAGAAGCGCTGGAGGCCGCGTCTTAAAGCTGGCGCGCCCCAGCAACTGCCTCAGCGCCGGCTCGACTTCAAGCTTCTCGTCGGGAGACACGCCTCGGCCACTGCAGCCCCGGTCCTCAACGACGAAATGCCCCGGACCTGAGTGAGCTCCCCCAAACCCAAGCTAGCGACGCCCAGCCTGCAAGAGTCTATTCAGCGGGTGCAACTTTTCAGCTCGCTGCGTGTTTAGTTATCTAGAGTCGCCGCACCGCGAGATCTTCACACGACTTGAGGACCGACGAGCCAGTGAACTTACTCTCTCTGGTGGTACGTCCTTCGGAAGCAAGGGGCCCCTATCCAGGGGCCCTTTTCCGCTCCCCCCGCGGCTAGAGGTGCCCACTCGGAAGATGCCAGCGTCGCGGCTCGATCAAGCCGTCGATCGAGCTCGGTCCCCAAGATCCCGGTTGATAGGGCTGCACCGGGGGTGGGGCATCTAGCAGCGGCTCTGAGATTTCCCATAGTCGCTCGATCGCCTCGGCGGTGGTAAATAAGGTGCGGTCACCCAACAGCACATCGTGGATCAGCCGCTCGTAGGCGTCGAGTGCTTGCTCGGCGCCTCCGAAGGTATCGGCGTAGCTGAAGCGCATCTGTGCCTGGCCAAGGCGCATCGAGGGCCCCGGGACCTTGGCCAAAAAGCTCGCAGAGATGCTGCCGGGATCGCCGAGCTCAAAGGTCAGATGGTCTGAGCCAAAGACCTCGGCCTGTTGACTGCAATCAAGCGGGAACATGCGCCGGGGAGGCTCTTTGAAAGCGACTGTCAGCAAATGGCGATTCTCGGCCATCTTCTTGCCCGAGCGCAGGTAGAAGGGGACCCCGACCCAGCGCCAGTTGTCGACGAAGGTCCGCAGCGCGATGAAGGTCTCGGTCTCAGAGTTGGGCGCCACGCCGTCTTCATCCAAATAGCCGACGTATTGGCCGCGAATCACGTCGCCGGGCACCAGTGGAAGCATCGAATCAAACACCTTCTGGCGCTCGGTCATAAGTGACTTCGCGCTGAGCGAGGTGGGTGGCTCCATCGCGACAAAGCTGAGCACCTGAAATAGGTGGGTCACGATCATGTCCCGAAACGCCCCGGTTTCCTCGTAAAAGCTTGCCCGCATGCCGATCGAGAGGGTCTCTGGCACGTCGATTTGGATGTGGTCGATATGGTTTCGATTCCAGACTGGCTCAAACATCCCGTTGGCAAACCGCATCGCAAGAAGGTTCTGGACCGCCTCGCGTCCCAGGTAGTGATCGATCCGATATACCCGACTCTCGTCGAAGACGGAGTGGACCTTGGCGTCCAGCTCGCGCGCGGAGAGAAGATCGGTGCCAAATGGCTTCTCCATGATCACCCTCGCGCCCTCACCAAGGCCTAGGCCTCCGAGCGCATCGATCACCCCGGGGGCACCGGCCGGAGGAAGCGACAGATAGTGCAGAAGCTGCGTGCCCGAGCCCAGCTCCTCACGGGCGCGGCCCACAGCGTCACCTAACTGAGCAAAACCCTCGCCGATACTGGCAAAGCGAAGCGCGGAGGAAAAGCGCTCCCAGGTGGCGTCAAATGGCGAGCGCCGACCCGACTCCTGCACCGCTGCGCGGGCGATCTCTACAAACTCCTCCTGACCAAGCTTCCCTCGCGATGTCCCAATCAGAATGAAATTCTCCGGCATCAAACCGACCTCGGTGAGGTGAAAGATGGCGGGCAGGAGTTTTCTCTTGGCGAGGTCGCCGGTTGCCCCAAAGAGAACGATGACTCGATCCTCTGGAACGGCGGCCTTCTCGATCGAGGCAGCGGGGCTTCTCGTCTCTACGCTCACGACCCCAGCCTGACAGATGGAGGCTGGGACCGATCAACTTCTGCCAAACCCGACCGATCGGCGAGACTGCCGATTCCCAATTGGGCACGAGCTGGCGCTTCAAAATGGGGTGACAAAGCCTGGCTCCGCGGTGATTCTGATCAACTTATCGATCAGGACGATTTCGGTCGTTTCTGTCCTAGTCGATGTACCTGGGGCAGGTGAATGCCCTCGAGGTAATCCGACCAGATGATCTCGCCGGTGTCGAAGGGGAACTCGGCGCGATCGGCGCGGTCAAGCGAATGCGCGAATGCGTGTGTATTGCGATCGTCAAACACGCAGTCGAGCTCGGTGTAGGGGCCATAGATCTTCACCATCCGCGTCACCTGTGCGGCAAGCGCGGCATTCCTCCCCAAACTTCTCTTAGTCGCCGCCGGCAACGGCAAAAACGCGGCCCTGGAAGCCGCCGCGGCGAGCCACTGCCGCCGCATCGTCTTGCGCAACGCAACCCTGCGCTCAACGAATTCGAGGTCGCCGATCACGATCGGCGATCCGTCTCTGCGTCGCAGCGGTTCGCGCCTGAAGTAGGCCTTGATGTGTCCGGCAAGCTCGCCCAGCGTGAGCGCGTTGCGGGCACCGCTCGTCACCGCAAGGGCTCGCAGCCGCTCGCGCGGCGGGTGTGCGGCCGCCGCCACGCAGGCGTTTGCGACGTAGTCGACCGGGACGATATCGATGCGGTTGCTGGCCCGACCGGGGAGGTGGGTGAGGCCGCGAGCCGCATAGGCGAGGATCAGCGGATCGGCGACCTTGATTCCCTCCAGCCAGCCGGGGTGGGGCTGTCGAATCGCCGACTCGATGATTGATGGCCTCACGATGGTTGTGTGCTCGGAAGCCTCGACCACGAGCCGCTCGCCAACCGCCTTGGATAGGGCGTAAGTATCGGGCCAACCTGCGGCCATCGCGTAGCGGCGCCCCCTGCTGGCCAGTTGTTGCCTCACCCAACGGCTCTTGAGCTCCTCTGCTCGGGCCTTTGGATCCAAGCCGGGGCGGTTTGATGCTTCGCGCTTTGCCGCGCTCTTAAATTCGCGGAGCCGAGATGGCAGGTTTGATTCCTCCTCTACCGCTCCCCGCCACCCGCGCGCCACCGCCATCAGGGCAAGCGGTTCAAGCTCCGCTACCCCTGGATGGGGGGGTCCATCCTCGACCACCAGGCTGGTTTTTGCATCAGCGACGTAGGCGGTTGAAACGTGGACAAAATGGGGATGGGCACCGGCGTCGTGGAGGCTGCGCAGGAGCCGGTTTGGGCCCAGCGCATTCAGTCCGAGGGCGTCGTCGAGCGGCTCCTCAAAGGAGACGCTGGCGGCACAGTGAATGACGGTGTCTATCTCCCCCCAGCCCTCCCTGGAGCGGATCTCATCAACTCCAAGGTCCCCAGCAACGGCGCATATTCGGCGCTGCTCAAGGAGCGCTGCGATCACGCTTCCATCAACCCCGGCAAAGGCCTCGCTGGGAAGCACCTCCTGCTCAAGTCGGTCTCGGGCAGCCGCGTCGTTCTCAGCGCGCAGCATCACGGTCAAGCGCCGGAAGTCGCCCAGCCGCGAAAGGATGATCGCCAGAACCACCTTGCCGAGAAAACCGGAGCCTCCGGTGAGCAAAATCGTCGAATCGCGAAGTCGCTCTTTTGCCCGCCCTGCACTCGGGCCCAACGATTCCCCGATCACGCCGGCGAGTCTAATCGTCGCTCGAGCGCGACATCTCCCCCAACCCCTTTTTGCAAGGCCTAGGAGTCCGAAGGATCTCTGTCGGACGGGATCAAGAGGACCGAGCACTCCGCCCGGTGCACGACCCGCTCGCTGACGCTGCCCAGCGCTTTGATCCCACGCAGACCGCGGCGGCCACAGATGATCAGCGAAGAGCGCTTGTCCCGAGCAGCATCAACAATCACCTCGGTTGGGTGACCACTGGCCTCCGTCAGCGGCGCCTCACGTCCACTGACCCTCGCTATCTCAACGAGCTGATCTTCGATCAGGCGCTGAGCCTCTGGGTCGGCCCCATCGAGACAGCGGATCACTTCCAAGTTGGAGTCAAACTCCGCGGCGATTTCGGCCGCAGCCTGAACCGGAGCCCAGGAGCCGGGCGAGCCGTCGCTGGCAAGGAGAGTCTCCTTCAAAAAGGCCGCCGAGCCGGGGGGCTCCCGCGCAATCAGAAGCGGACCGCCCGTCTCGTGGGCGGCCTCACTAGCGGTGCTTCCACCGACGATTCCTGCCGCACGGGAGTTACCGTGGCTTCCGATCACGAGCAGATCATGGTGCTCGGCCTCCGGGAGGAGGACGTCGACCGCGTAGCGGGCCGTTCGCGTCTCCGCCGTGGCGGAAACACCGGCCGCCTCGGCGAGGGCGGTCGCCTCCTTGAGGCCCAGCTCCAGCTGCTCTTTGCTGAACTCAGGTGCCAGTCGAAAGGTGGTCGAGACGGCAACGAAATGCACCGCGGCATCTGAGCCGGCCAGCGCCACTGCTTGGCGCGCCGCCTCGGTGCTACTGGGATTACCTTCGACCCCACAGAGAATTCTATTAAACGACGTAACGGTCCGGCCTCCTCCAGCTTGAGATCCCAGCAAACCCTAACCGCAATCAAGGCCAGCCGTGACCCACCTTGCGGCAAGTCGCCGGGCTCGAACTCAAGACAGCGTTCACAGCCCCTGCCGCGTGCACGCTGGCGGGGTAACTAGCCGCGACGCCATCGCTTGAATTGGCTGCACTCTTCAGAACCTAGATGCGGAGCGCGACCGCGGCCAGAGCCGTTAGCGGAACGGCCACCGAAAGCGCCCGCAGTGCGCCATCCAGCGGCGCCGATAGTCGGGCCCGGTCGAGTTGGCGAATCCTTCCGTCAGCGAGCCGCTGCTCGCCGCTCACGGTCTCGGTTTGGCGCCGAAGCTCGCGCACCGGGGTCGAGAGCCGACGCTGGGCGAGGCTCAGCCAAAAGCAAGCGAGCACCGCGGCGGCGGCAGCCAGCAGCTGGCTACCGGGGTGCAGCGCAAGCGCGTTTGACCACCACCCGGTTAGCGCCGGAAAGGCACCCCAAGCCGCGGCGAACCAGAAATCAGTGTGAAAGGCGCCGTCAAAGAGCTCCAGGTTGTAGGCAATAACCAGGAAGCCGCCGATAACCACGAACGGTGCCAGCGTAATCGAGACCAAATAGACGCCAACAATCCCGATCGCGATGGCGCCGCCCAATCCGAGCACCGCGAGCGCGACCAGCGTCTGCCTCTTGATCGATGTCTGAAGCGGCCGTCCTTGCAGCTCATCCAAACAGTGAGCACCGATTCCGACCGCGAGGAAGAAGGCCGCCAGGGTTGCGGCGAGGCGGCCGGCGAAGATCTGCGGAGCGGCAGCCGCACCGATCACCACGTAGCTGAGGTGCCAGAGGGTGTAGGGAGGGTGAAGGAGGGTGATCAGATCGCGCCAGCCGCCGGGCCGCAGGGCGTAAAAGGCAGGCCGTGATTCAAGCTCAGCCGCCAACCGTGCCCCAGATCACGATTCCGCCACCGAGACTCATGCGCCGAAATTTGATCTCCTCGATCCCGGCTTCCTGCCACATCCTTAGCTGTTGGCCAAGCGGATACTTGTCGTAGAAACCCTCAATACTGGGACCAAGAAACCGTCCGACCTCAAACCACTGTCGCGATGCAACTCGCCCCAGTGCCGGTAGACCGATCCGAGTGTAAAGGCGCCAGGGCCAAAACCAGAGGCCCCGTGGCAGGCAAAACTCCAGGCTCGCAATCCGCCCTCCCGGCTTCACAACCCGCGCCAACTCACGCAGGGTCAGGGAGGGGTCATCGACGTAGCGCAGAAGGTAGGTGAAGGTGAGGTGGTCAAACTCCCGATCGGCAAAGGGCAGCGCCTCGGCCTCACCTTCGATCAGCTCGACCCGCTCGCCAAGCCCCGGCTCAGCCGCCAACTTGGCGTGGGCCCGCGCCAGCATCGGGGTGCTCTGGTCAAGGCCGACAACCCGGCAGCCATAGCGGCGGACCAAAGCCCGCGCGACCAGCCCTGTCCCAGTTGCAACATCGAGGACCCGCTGCTCAGGATCTGCTCTCACCGCGTCGACCATCGCCTCACGCCAACGTGGATCCTGGAAGAAGCTGAGGGCCGCACCCAGCTCGTCATAACGCGCGGGCAGGGCCTCAAATAGCTGCAGCGCATGCTGCTTGCGCGCGGAGCGGGTCAAGGCCACGCGCGACAGGGTCCCAGAAATGCCTCCTCAAGGGGCCCTCCTTGCCTCGGCGCTCATCACCTTGGAAGCGAGCCGGATGGCGCCTCAGTCCAAAGTCGATGTGGGCGTCGACCGCCCGCCTCATCTGCTGCGTTCATGGCGAACCTGCTCCTAATTGCCAGGCCTACGCGACCGCGACCTTTTGGGTAATGACGATCCGCTCCCCGAGGTCTTCGCCCAGCGCCTCGGTGAACCGCGCCCTGGCCTCGTGCTCACTCGCCGCAGCGCATTCATATTGCACGCCCCAATCCTGTCTCCACGGGCCAACCTCTGCAACCTTTGGGTCCAGTTGAATGCGCCACCGCAGCGCGGCAGGCTGCAGCCGACGGCGCTGCTTTCGACTCAGCCCGGTATCGACATCGATGCGAAAGGTTGCCACGGACCCACATTCTCCCCTTCGGCACCAGATCCGTCAATAAATGCAACTCAGCGACACCTTACGGCTGGCGCGAAGCTCAGGGGTGGGCCATGTGGGGCCTACCTTTGCGCTCCTTGCGCCGCAACGGCCGCGGGTCGCTCTGAGCCCCACTCTAGGCTGGGGGCCCCACGGCAAGCTGCTGATGGACGATCTCCCGCCGCGCTAGGCGCAGGTTACGTCGCGGCGTCCGAAAAGGCGCAGGGCGAGAAGCGCGGCGAGCGCCGCGAGGCCAAGCATCACTGCCGCCGCGCCGGCCTTAAAAGGCTCCGCGGGCACCAAACCGACGTGATGGAAGGGTGAGAGGTCAAGCGTCCAGGTCGGCGCACCCGAGAGTGCCCCGACCAGCTCCCAAAGGAAGGTGACGCTGACAAGCCCATAGGCGACCCCGGCGCTGGCGCGAGGAATAAGCGCGAAAGCAAGGGCGCCGAGACCCAGAAACAGAAGCACCGCAGGCAAGCAGTTGGCGCCCGCACCGATCATTTCGGGGAGGGAGACGGCGACGCCCTGAGAGGCCGCGGCCGCCCAGGCCACGAGCCCCGCTAGCAACGCCAGCACGACAGATCCAGCCAACGCGAGGGCGAGCCTGCCCCCCAGCCACCTGGCACGGCCTATCGGTAAAGCGAGCACTGTTTCAAGCCGTTGATCGGCCTCCTCGCGGCGAACCGCAGCGATCTGGGAGGAGGCGAAAAGTCCGATCGCGAGCACGAAGATCAGGAAGTAGAAGCTAAGTGCTCCCGAGGGCGTGACGAGCGAGGCTCCGCCAACTTTGTGAATCTGTTGGAGCAACTTCCCCGAGAGATGAGCCCTGGCGAAGGTATTTGAAAGAAGCCCGCAAACAACCGCATAGGTTCCGATCCCGATTAGCCAGCCGATCAGACTGCCGCGCTCAGACCGAAGCGCCTGAGCGCTGGCCGAGCCCAGCAAACCAAGGCGCGGCGATCGACTTTCCTTGCTGGGAAGCAAACCATTGCCGATGTCGCGCCGCAAGAAGATCGCCCCGGCGAGCCCCAGCATGGCCGCGCTGATCAAAACCGGCAGTAAAAGGACCACCGGCTGGGGCCCGGCGAACGCCCTCATCTGCTCAGCCCAGCCCAGCGGTGTTATCCAGCGCAGCCATGGCAGCGCCGCAGAGGTATCGGCCCCCACCCGCAGTACAAGTGCCAGGCCAAGAACCGCACTACCGATCTCAAGGGCCAGCCGCCGAGTCGAGGCTAGCTGGCTGACCAGGGCGCCAACACCGACAAACACAGGCACCGGGGAGATCGTGACCAACGCGAGGTAGGCTGAACCGCCCGGCGAGAGACCCCCGGCGAAGAGGCCGACGAAGGCCGCCAGCCAGATCAGGGCAGCGCCAGCGGCGATCGCCAGGAGGCTCGCCGCGTAGGCCCTGCCCCGGGTAATCGCTGAGGCGAGGACCACTTCCTGGCGGCCTGCCTCCTCCTCGGCCCGCAGCGCCCGGACCGCCGCCATCAACCCCCACATCGCCGCGAAAATGGTCAACACTCCCCCCACCCGCCAGGCGGCGTAGCCGCCGCTGGAGAGCAGATTGTGCGGAGCGCCATAGAAAAACCTCAGAGCCTTGTTGTTGCCGAAACTCTTGGCGAAGCCGATCCGATCCTTGAGCGTCGGAAAGCTGTGCCGGTATCCGACCACCTGAACCAGGCCGTAGAGGCCAAACAGCATCGAGAACGAAAGCGTCCGGGTTCGACCGTCGGAGAACGCCCGCCGGGCGATCACCCTAGTCGCCACCACGTTCCCCGCCACTGTCGTAGTGATGGAGAAAGATCTCCTCAAGCGATGGTTCGCGGCTACTCAGAGTCAGAATCGAGTATCCGCCAAGCGCGGAGATCAGCGGAGCGATCGGCCCCGTGACCTCAAAGCGCAGCGCGTTCGCGCCCGCACGCGTCTTCACCACGCCCGGCAGCGGCCCAATGTCGGGCGGCTCACCTTCAAATGTGACCTCGACAATGTGGGCGCTCAGGTGGCGGAGCTCGCCGAGGGTGCCTTGATCGACCAGCCTCCCATCGCGCAGAATCCCCACCCTGTCACAGAGGGCCTCAACCTCGCTGAGAATGTGGGAGGAAAGGAAGACAGCCTGCCCGCGTTGCTTGGCTTCCTCGATGCTCTCGCGAAACGCAAC
The DNA here is from genome assembly GCA_963700105.1 of uncultured Solirubrobacterales bacterium. Classification (GTDB taxonomy): domain Bacteria; phylum Actinomycetota; class Thermoleophilia; order Solirubrobacterales; family 70-9; genus CAVUWL01. Next base: position 310,543 of record CAVOWL010000004.1, read on the forward strand.
CTCCATCAGCGGATCCAGGCCGGCGGTCGGCTCATCTAGGATCAGCAGCTCGGCCCGGCTTGCCAATGCGGCGATCAGCTGCACCTTCTGGCGGTTCCCCTTTGAAAGCGCCCGCACCTTCTTCTCGGTATCGAGCTTAAACCGCCCGACCAGCAACTCGCGGTAGGCGGTGTCGGTGCCGCCGTGCAAACGGGCCAGAAACTCGAAGGTCTCGGCGCTGGTCATCGCGGGCCACAAGAAGGGCTCACCGGCGACGTATGCGACCCGCCGGTGAGCCGAAGGCGCATCGCCCCAGGCGTCGAGGCCAAATAGCTCCGCCCTTCCAGCGCTGGGACGGTGAAGGCCGAGCAGGAGTCGGATCGTCGTAGTCTTACCGGCGCCGTTTGGCCCCAGATAGCCGTAGACCTCGCCCTCGGCGATGCTGAGGTCAAGCGAGTCAAGGGCTAGGGTCCCGCCGTAGCGCTTTGTCAATCCCTCGGTGCGAATCGCTGCAGCCACGGCGACAGCGTTGCATCATGGGCGGCCGTCAGGTTGGGTCAAATGGCCCGCAGACGAGCCATCACCCCTCACGCCCCTCCGCTGCCCTGTCGTCTCGCTCGGTGCCAAGACGCGGTGCCATAGCGGCAACACCGCTGCGCTAGCTCCGGTGCTGGAGCCGGACTCTTGGCGGTGATCGCCATTTCGGTGACGGCCCTGCTCGGGCAAAGTCCGCTGTGGCGCAAACTCAGACGCCGAGGAGGAGGCTCAGCGTGAGCATCAGCGCGGCCCCAGCCGCGACCCCCAGGCTCGGTCCCGATCGCCCCGCTCCCGAGTAGGCCTGGGGAAGCAGCTCGATCGCGATCAGGGCCAACATCGCACCGGCGGCAAAGGCAAATGAAAAGGGCAGCAGTCCGTCGATCCGCTCAACTGCGAGGAATGCGATCAAGGCACCTAGTGGCTGGGGGGCGCTGGTTCCCACCGCCGTCCAAAACTGGCGCCCGCGGCTGAATCCGGCCTCCGCCATCGGAATCGAAACGCTTGTTCCCTCGGGGATGTTTTGGATCGCGATCGCGAGGATCACAAAAAGACCGAGCCCGGCCCGTTCGGAGGCAAACGCGGTGCCGATCGCAAAGCCCTCGGGCAAGCTGTGGATGAACAGCACGAGGAAGACCAGGGCGGAGGTCCGTGCCCCCGGCCCGCGTCGACCCATGAAGCCCGCATCCGCGCCGAGGTGGCGACGAGCCAGGACCAAGAACGCCACTCCCACGGCCAGCCCCAAACCAACGCTCGTCTCGGAGCCTTCTTCCAGCGCCGGAATCAACAAGCCAGCGATCGCGGCGACGCCCATCACGCCGGCGGCGAAGCCGAGCAAGAGCGGCGTCAGCTGGGCGGCGCGGCGGCCGAGGAAGAAGACGGGAATCGCGCCCAGCCCTGTCGCCAATGCGGTCGCGCAGGCAGCGAGCGCCAAGGCGAGCACCTGCGGCATGGCTCAGGAAGGCAGCGGTGCACCGGGCGGCTGGGAAATTGCCACTTGGCCTCGCTCCGCCGCCGCGCTCAGAAAGGGCGCCAGATACCGACCTATGATCTTTCCCTCCGTCGACCACGGCGCGGTATCGCTGAAGGTCGAGGTGTCGCCGTGGCCGCCGGTCAATCTCCCGAACAGGTACTGGGGGTCCGCACCGGTAAAGAGCTTCGCACGCAGGATTGGTTCAAACGGGTGCGGTTCGACTTCGATCCCCAGCTGAGAAGAGATCAACTCGGCGGCAGCGTCTGCCTGCTGGGTGGCGATCCCCCCCTGCTTGACCGGAAAATTCGTCACGTCCCCGACCGCAAAGACGTTCTCGAGGCCACCCACCCTGCCGTGTGGATCGACCGGTATGAACCCATCGCGATCGCTTGGGACCCCCTCGATCCGCCTTCCCTGGAGCCCGGGGAGGCCGATCACGGCGTCAGCCTCAATTGGATCGCCCGGGGCGATCTGCAACTTACCGCCCTCGTACTTGACCGGATGAGCGCCGGTCACGACCGAAATTCCACGGTGGCGAAGGAAATCTCCCATCTGATCACTCGCGCGCACACCAAAGCGTGCAAGGGGCGCGGCTTCTGGGGTGACGATCGTCAGGGTTGGCGGCGCCCCAGCCACATTCCTCAAGCGTGAAGCGGCGATCAGCGCCAGCTCATAGGCCGCCAGTGGCCAGGCCGATCCGTTTGGCAGCGTGAAGATGAGACTGCGCAGGGCTCCCGTCTCAAGTTCGCCAAGGGTCCTGGTGGCGCCGAGTTCATCGACCACCCCCCAAAAGGTGACCGCGCCAGGAATCGCCGCGATCATCCTCGTGCCGCAAGCTATAACCAGATAGTCGAAGTCGACCCCAACCCCATCGAGAGTTGTGATTCGGCGGCGCTCCGATTCAAGCGAGGCGATGCTGTCGAGGTGAAAGGAAGCGCCAGAGAGCGCGGTCAATGCGCCCAGGTCAAAGCCGATGATGTTGTGCGCGCCAAAGGGCTCGGTGACGGCGAGGGGTCGGTACAAAAACTTCTGACTCGGCGAGTAGAGGTCGACCTCGATCCGATCGCCGGCCAGGTTGGTCAGGGCAAGCATCGCCTCCAGCCCCCCCACCCCGCCGCCGGCGATCACGACCCGAGGTTTGGGTTCGGTTCTGACGCTTTTGGACCCCATCAATGCTCAGACTACATCGGCCGAATCGAACCGCGGTCCGCGGGAATTACGGATCTGACTCCGTAATCACCTGCCCTTTTACCCGAGCCTCGACCTAACCGCTGGTCCCTGCTTTACTCAGCGCCTGATGGGCGATTGCACAGAGGCCGAGCTCGATGACATTCTCGCCTACTGGGACGCCGCCAACTACCTGACAGTCGCCCAAATATACCTGCAGCAAAACCCGCTTCTATGGGAACCGCTGCGACCCGAGCACATTAAGCCGCGGCTGCTCGGGCACTGGGGCACCTCGCCTGGCTTGAGCCTCATCTACGCTCACCTCAATCGGCTAATTCGCCTCACCGAAACCAACGTGCTCTTCATCGTCGGGCCAGGTCATGGCGGTCCAGCGGTGGTGGCGAACGTCTACCTAGAGGGCAGCTACTCAGAGCTCTATCCCGAGGTATCGATGGACGAGGCCGGCCTGCTGCGACTGGTCCGGCAGTTCTCAACCCCCGGTGGGATCCCGAGCCACGTGAGCGTCCCGACCCCCGGTTCGATCCACGAGGGAGGCGAGCTCGGCTATTCGCTCATTCATGCCTTCGGCGCCGCTTTTGATAACCCGGACCTACTCGTCGCCTGCGTGATCGGTGACGGCGAGGCCGAGACCGCGGCGCTTGAGGGCTCATGGAAGGGGGTGCGCTTCCTCAACCCCGCGCGCGATGGAGCCGTGCTGCCGATCCTGCACCTAAATGAATACAAAATCTCCGGCCCAACCGTCCTCGGCCGTGCCGGCGAGAGCGAGATCGCTGAAATGCTCTCCGGACACGGATATGAATGTCGATTTGTGTCTGGCTCGGACCCGCGCCAGGTGCATCGGGATTTTGCAGCGGCGCTGCAGAGCTGCCACGCTGCGATCGCCTCGATCCAAACCGAGGCCCGGGCCAGGGGCGGGGCCAGGGGGCGCCGCTGGCCGGCGATCGTCCTTCGCACCCCCAAGGGCTGGACCGGACCGGATGTTGTCGATGGAAAGCAGATTGAGGGAACCTTCCGGGCTCACCAGGTGCCCCTCGCCGGGGTCCGCGAAAACCCCGAGCACCTGCAGATGCTCGAAGCCTGGATGCGTCGCTACCAGCCCCAGCAGCGCTTTGACCGCAGCGGTCGTTTGGTTGCCGAGCTCGGGTTGCTCGCACCGAAGGGGCAGTTGCGAATGGGTGCAACCTCCTACGCCAACGGTGGCCGCCGCCTGGTGCCGCTCGAGCTCCCAGATCCCGCCGAGTACGCGATCGCGCTGAATCGACCGGGCGCCGAGCGCTTCGAATCAACCCGCCGCCTCGGCGAGTTCCTCCGAGATATCTACTCCGCCAACGTCGATGCGGCCAATTTCCGCCTCTTCTGCCCGGATGAGACCAACTCCAACCGCCTCGGGGCGGTCTTTGAGGTCGAGGAGCGCTGCCTGATCGAGGCGCGATCTGATGATGAGAGGGCCTCGGCCGAGGGTCGGGTGATGGAGGTGCTCTCAGAGCACAACTGCCAGGGCTGGCTCGAGGGATACCTGCTGAGCGGCCGCCATGGCCTCTTCGCCACCTATGAGGCGTTCGCGATGGTCTCGGCCTCGATGATGATTCAACACACGAAGTGGTTGGAGGCCGCCTCCGCGGTTTGCTGGCGCGCCCCGGTCGCTTCGCTCAACGTGCTGCTGACGTCGACCTGTTGGCGAAACGACCACAACGGCTTTAGCCATCAGGGACCCGGACTGATCGACACGATGATCGCGATGAAGGGAGAGGTTGTCCGTGTCTACTTCCCTCCGGATGCCAACTGCCTGCTTTCAGTGGCCGAGCATTGCCTGCGCAGTCGCGAGTACGTCAACCTGATAGTGATCGATAAGCAGCCCGAGCTTCAGTACCTGAACTATCAAGCTGCCTGCGCCCACTGCGCAAGGGGAGCATCAAGGTGGGAGTGGGCGAGTAGCGACGGCGATCGCAATCCCGACGTTGTGCTTGGTTGTGCGGGGGATGCCCCCACGCTGGAGACGCTGGCGGCGGCGCAGTTGCTGCGCACCCATTTGCCAAAGCTCCAGGTTCGAGTTGTAAACGTCGTTGATCTGATGGTCCTGTTCCCCCGGGAGGTCCATCCTCACGGGCTCACAGACCACGATTTCCTCGCGCTTTTTGGTGAGAGCACAGATGTCGTTATGGCCTTTCACGGCTACGCCCGCGCCCTTCACCAGTTGCTGCACGGCCGACCTGATCCGGGTCGCTTTCACGTTCGTGGCTTCAACGAGCAGGGAACAACCACCACTCCATTTGACATGGTCGTGTTGAACAAGATGAGCCGCTACCACCTGGTGCTCGAGGCACTCAACCGATCCGCCCGGATGCCCGAAGACCCAACCGCATTGGAACAACACTGTCGCGAAATGCTCGCCCGCCACCAAACCTATATCCGTGAGCACCTCGAGGACATGCCCGAGATTCGTGACTGGACCTGGGAGCAGGCCTGAGCGGTGCCGGCTCGCGTGGGGCGAATCTTGGCGGTCAATGTCGGCTCCTCCAGTATTAAGCTGCGCGTGTTGGATCAAGCAGAGGCCTTGGTGGGCTCGTGCGACTGCGGGGTCGGAAATGACTCCGAGCTCGCTGAGGCGCTTGAGCAGATTCTCGAGTTGGGCGCGCCGATCGATGCCGCCGGGCACCGTGTTGTACACGGCGGACCCGACTTCTGTGGACCTGTCCTAGTAGGCGCTACGGTCAAAGCCGACCTCGACCGGCTTGCCGATCTCGCCCCACTCCATAACCCTCCCGCACTTGCTGCGATCGATGTGCTTGCCCACATCCGTCCCGGGCTTCCGTCGGTGGTCTGCTTTGACAGCGCATTTCACGCTGGGCTCAAACCCGCCGCTGCGACCTACGCTCTGCCCAGCGCCTGGTCAGAGCGATGGACGCTACGACGCTACGGCTTTCACGGACTCTCCCATTCCTACAGCAGCCATCGTGCCGCGGAGCTACTCGGCCGCCCCGTCACCGAGCTGCGCCTGGTCACCGCCCACCTCGGCGCTGGCGCCTCCTTGGCCGCGGTGAGCGGCGGTCAATCGGTGGAGACAACGATGGGGTTCACGCCGATGGAGGGGCTGGTGATGGCAACCCGCTCGGGCTCCGTCGATCCTGGACTGCTGCTTTGGGTACAGCGGCGTGGTGGTTTTAGCGCCGCGGAGGTGGAGCAGGCACTCGAGCACGAATCGGGCCTGCTGGGACTCTGCGGGTACTCCGACATGCGCGACGTCCTCGCCGGCATCGATACTGGCGATCAACGCTGCCGCCTTGCCCTCGATGTCTACGTTCACCGCTTGGTTGCCGCCGTCGCAGCGATGGCGGCGGCGATGGGGGGGCTCGACGCACTCGTGTTCACCGGGGGCGTTGGCGAGCACGCGGTGCCACTTCGAAACAGGGCCTGTGAGGCGCTTGCATTCCTGGGTGTAGAGCTTGACCCTGAAGCCAACGCCACCGCAGCCGGCGAGGACCGAGTGCTCTCAACGGCGGGGGCGCGATCCGCGGCGGTGCTGATCGGTGCCAGAGAGGACCTTGAAATCGCCCGCCAGGTCAGAGCGACCCTTCTATCCGTTTGACCCCCGATCGATCAGAACTCGCCTTTTGCCCGATCCGGTGACGAGATTCTGGGCGCTAGGATGAGCGCAACCAGACGTCAATGACCGAGCCGAACAGAGGGCCGCTTCCTTGGCGTGACATAGAAAGCGGAACTCGATGCTGCAGAGGGTAGCTGTCGGTAGTTGGTCACTCGATGCCTATCGCGGCATAGTTCCCGACCACATACTCGAACGGCTGCAGGACCACGCCAAGACCCTGCGCGGAGCCCGGATTCTGCATATCAGCGCAACCGCCTATGGCGGTGGGGTCTCTGAGCTGCTGCGTTCCTCGGTGCCCTTGCTGCGTGACCTCGGCCTCGCCGTCGAGTGGAAGGTGATGACCGGAAATCCGGACTTCTTTCGTGCAACCAAGGCGCTTCACAATGGCCTGCAAGGAGCCCCAGACGCGCTCGGAGGGCTCGAGCAAACTGCCTACCTTCGGTGCGCGGGAGAAGATGCCCAGGCACCCGACGGAAGTTATGACTTCATAGTCGTCCACGATCCGCAGCCCGCCGCGCTACCCACCCTGCATGGCAAGGGCGACGCGAGCTGGATTTGGCGGTGCCATATCGACACCTCTCAGCCCAATTCGAAAACCTGGGCCTTCCTGCGGCCCTATCTGGCTGATTTTGACGCGGCGGTCTTCACCCTGCCGGCCTTCGTCCCACCCGATGTGCCGATCGAGCGGATCGAGACAATCGCTCCCGCGATCGACCCGCTCAGTCCCAAGAACCTCCAGCTCGACCCCAATTTAGCTCGACAGATTCTCGAGTGGATCGGCGTCGCGCTGCCGGGGCCGCTGATCACGCAGGTCTCCCGCTTTGATGCCTGGAAGGACCCCCTTGGGGTGATCGCCGCTTACCGCTTGGTCCGCGAGCAGATGCCCAACCTGCAGCTTGCCCTTGTCGGATCGATGGCGCTCGATGACCCGGAGGGCTGGGACGTCTACAGGCAGGTATCAGAGCACGCGGCCGAGGATCCCCTGATTCATCTCTACACCAACCTCACCGGGGTAGGCAACGTTGAGGTAAACGCCTTCCAGCGACTCTCAGAGGTGATCGTGCAAAAGTCGATTCGGGAGGGATTCGGACTGGTCGTCTCGGAGTCGTTGTGGAAGGGCACCCCGGTCGTCGCCGGGCGGGCGGGCGGCATCCCGATCCAGATGCCCGAGGGAATTGGTGGCCTCCTGGTTGACTCTGTGGAGGGATGCGCCGCAGCGATCCTTCACTTGCTCGAAGATCGGGAACTGGCCAGCGAGCTCGGCCAAAGCGGCTGCGCCAACGTCCGTGAGCACTTCTTGCTTCCTCGCCTGCTGGCGGAGGAGCTGGGACTGCTCGCAACGCTAGGGGGGGAAGCCGCTCCACCGCCACAGACTCCACCCCATTCCGGGTAAGCGCTCCAATGGCCAGCTCTGAGCGGCTCGGCGCGGATGGCGTGAAAACCGGGGTCGATCCGACCGAGCAGGTGGCGCTCTTGATGCGCGACCTGCACGCCTCCCCGCTGGGCCTCTCAGAGGCCGAGGCGCAGCGGCGATTGATCCAGCACGGACCCAATCAGCTGCGGCGTCGGGGTGGTCGTCGCTGGCCGCGAGAACTAGGACGCCAGCTCACCCATCCACTCGCCCTGCTGCTCTGGCTGGCGGCGATCCTCTCCTTCGCAGTGGGCAGCCCCACTGTCGCAATCGCCGTCTTGTTGGTGATCTTTCTAAACGCACTGTTCGCCTTCATGCAGGAGATGCAGGCCGAGCGAGCGGTGGAGGCACTGGCGCAGTTCATGCCCCAAAAGGTCAGGGTCCTGCGTGAGGGGGCGCCGACTGAAATCACCGCCGATCGGTTGGTTCCTGGAGACGTGGTGATCATCGAGGAGGGTGATCGGATCGCCGCCGACCTACGCCTGATCGCGGGCGCGGTGGAGGTCGACCTCTCGACCCTGACGGGAGAGTCAGCACCGGCGCTGCGCTCAACCGAGGTACTCGACTCTGGGGTGCCGCGAATCGCCGCCCAAAACCTCCTCTTCAGCGGCACCAGCTGCACCGGGGGGGAGGCTCGCGGCATCGTCGTTGCCACCGCAATGCACACCGAGCTGGGACGAATCGCCGCACTTTCGGAGCGGGTCAAGGAGGAGCCAAGCCCGCTTGAGCGCCAGGTCCGAAGAGTCGCTTGGTTGATCGCCGCGATCGCAGTCGGGATGGCGATCGCCTTCGTCCCGATCGCCATCCTGGGAGCCGGGCTCTCGCTCAAAAACAGCGTTGTCTTTTCGGTCGGCCTTTTGGCGGGCAACGTCCCCGAGGGTTTGCTTCCCGTCATCACCCTGGCGCTGGCAGTCGCGGTCAGCCTGCTCGCGCGCAGGGGGGCTTTGGTCAAGCGCCTTAGCGCCGTTGAGACGCTGGGCTCAACCGACGTGATCTGCACCGATAAGACCGGGACTCTCACCGAGAACCGCATGCATCCGGTCCTCGCGTGGACGATGAGGGGCGAATACCGGTTGGGAGCCGTCGCATCAGAGCGGACCCGACAACCACAAAATGACGCGGCGCTTAAGGCCCTGGCGGAGACGGCGGTCGCCTGTAACAACGCACAGCTTCGACCCGAGGGGGGCTCAAGTGGGGATCCGACTGAGCTCGCCCTTCTGATGGCGGCGGCCGAGCTGGGATTTCAAATCGATGCCACTCGCCGCGACCTTGCCCGAATCCATCAGTTCAACTTCGATCCGCAGCTCAAGCTGATGTCGACCCTGGATCGCGACGGCCAGGGCGTCTGGCTGCACACAAAGGGTGCTCCCGAGTCGTTGCTGCCGCGATGTGTCGCGGCGCTGAGGGACGACGGCGAGGAAGCCGAGCTTGGCTCTTCGGGTCGCGACCAGGTGATGGCGAAAACCGAGAGCTTTGCGGGTGAGGGTCTGCGCGTACTGGCTCTCGCCCGCCGGTCGCTAGCTGCCCCAGCGCAACCGCCGTCGCGCCTGGATGCCGAGGACAAGCTCTGTTTTCTCGGCCTGGTCGCGATGCGCGATCCGCCGCGAGCTGAGGTGAGTGAGGCGGTCTCGCGCTGCCACGGTGCCGGCATACGGATAGTGCTGATCACGGGTGATCACCCGCTCACCGCTGCCGCGATTGCCCGCCAGGTGGGCATCGGAGGTGACGAACCGGTGGTTGTCAACGCCGAAGCGGTGGACCATCGCCATGAGAAGGAGCTCAAGGCCACCCTTGCCGGCGGGGAGGAGCTGATATTTGCCCGCGCCTCACCGGAGACCAAGCTCCAAATCGCCGAGGTGCTGCGCGGCCAGGGACACGTGGTGGCAATGACCGGTGATGGTGTCAACGATGCACCCGCCCTGCGCAGTGCCGACATCGGCGTGGCGATGGGGCGCTCGGGAACCGACGTTGCACGCGAGGCATCCACGATGGTGCTGACCGACGATAACTTCGCCACAATCGTCGTCGCGATTGAGGCCGGACGACAGGTCTATGACAACGTCCGCAAGTTCATTCAATACATCTTTGCCCACGCCACTCCGGAGGTGGCCCCGTTCCTTTTATTCGCCCTCTCCGGGGGACTGATTCCACTCCCCCTCACGGTCTTACAGCTATTGGCCTTCGACGTCGGAACCGAGACCCTGCCCTCGCTGGCGCTCGGTCGCGACCCAATCGAGCCCGGCAGCATGAGTCGCCCGCCGCGGCCGCGCTCGGAGGGGGTGATCAGAGGACCGATGCTGATCCGAGCCTGGCTCTTCCTGGGCGCGATGGTTGCGGCGCTATCGCTTGCCGGTTTCTTTTATGTTCTGATCCGCGCCGGTTGGCACTCGGGCGCTCCCGTGGGCGTGGGTCAACCGCTTCATCACGCCTATCTTCAGGCAACCACGATGACCTTTTTGGGCATGATCGCCGGACAGATCGGTACGGCCTTCGCGGTGCGAACCGAACGTGCATCGCTGCGCTCGATCGGGGTTTTCACAAACCGTTATCTGCTCGGGGCGATCGCAGCTGAGCTGTTACTTGCCGCGGTCTTTGTCTATACCCCACCGATGCAGTCGTTGCTGGGAACAGCCGCCCTTCCCCTCCACGATTTGGTGGTGCTCCTTCCCTATCCGTTCCTCGTCTGGGGGGCGGATGAGCTGCGCCGAGGGATCCTGCGACGGCGAGAACTCAGGCGCAATAAGGAGCGGAGCGTGCTTGCCTCCTAGCTAAACGGAAAGCGAGCAGGCCGCAGATTACCGGCACCATGCCACCGCACCCTATGCCCAGGTCCTGGGCCAGGGTCGCGCCGGGGCGGCGTTCCTAACCCTGATCCTTGCATCGACCGCGACCGCCCCCTCACCGTTTGCGATAACCGGATTGAGATCGAGCTCGGCAATCTCTGGATGAGCATTGACCATCGCGGCGAGGCGCAGCAGCAGATCTTCAAGGGCACCGAGGTCTGCCGCCGGGGCTCCCCGGTAACCCTCCAAAGCAGGGAAGATTGCCAAGGAGCGGATCATCTCCTTTGCTTCCACGGGACTCAGGGGGCAGACCCGAACCGCCACATCTTTGAGCAGCTCGGCCTGCGTTCCTCCCGCCCCACAGGCCAATACTTGCCCAAAGACGGGATCGGCGACCACCCCGACCAAGAGCTCCACCCCGCCCTCGATCATCCGCTGCACGATGAACTGATCGACCTCGAGCCCAGCCCCCGCAAGGGCCTCCGCCATCTGCCCCGCAGCCTCGCAGACCTCCGCCTCTCCCGAGAGTCCGACCCGAACCGCTCCAATCTCGCTCTTGTGAAGGATTCCCGCACCCTGAGCCTTGAGGGCGATCGGCCCACCAAGCTCCGCCGCCGCGGCGGCGACCCCAAGTGGCCGGGGATCGGCTCTCCACTCCGGCACGGCGATGCCATAGCATCCGAGCAGTCGTGTGCATTCGCTGATACCCAGCCACTCGTGCTCACTTGAGAGGGCCTCGGCAAGCAGTGCCGCAGCCTCATCACCATGTACATCGACAAAATGCGAGGGCTCCCCGGCGGGGCGCGAGCGCCAGCGCACGTGGCGCATCACGCGACTCAAGGCCCGAGCGGCATCCTCGGGAAAGAGGTGGGTTGGGGCGGCTCCAAGCCCTGATGCAACGGCGTGATCGCGCGGGGACATGAAGACCGTCTGGACCGGAATTTGGCGTGGCATCTCGTCGAGGGCGACCCCAATCGCGGCGGCGACGTCCTCCGCCTGGGTAAGCAACGGGCGGATGAAAATCGTGATCAGTGCGTCGATTCCATCCCACTCGGCCAGGGTGGTGATCGCTCGCCGGTACTGATCCGCGCTCGCGGTGGCAATCAGATCGACCGGGTTTGCGAGGGCGGCCTCTGGGGCAAGGAATCCACCTAGAGTTTCACGGAGCGCCTCGGGAAGCTCTGGGACCTGCAGGCCACCCGCCTCGCAGGCGTCGGCGCACATGATCCCCGGCCCACCGGCGTTGGTAACTATTGCGACCCGGGGGCCCTCGGGGAGAGGTTGGGTGGAGAGCAGCGATGCAACGTCGAGTAACTCGGCAAGGGTATCGGTGCGGATAACACCAGCCTGTTCGAAGAGCGCATCTACAGTTACATCAGAAGCCGCGAGCAGTGCTCCCGTGTGTGAGCTGGTCGCTCTGGCACCGGAGACAGAGCGACCACTCTTGACGACGGCGATCGGCTTCTCGCGGCCAATGCGGCGGGCCACCCTAGAGAAGCGGCGTGGGTCGCTGAATGACTCGATGTAAAGCAGCGCCACATCGGTTGCCCGATCCCCCTCCCAGTACTCGAGGAAGTCGTTGGCGGTGATGTCGGCGCGGTTACCGATCGAGGCAAACGAGGAAACTCCGAGCCCCCGATCGGCGGCCAATTCGATCAGCGCCAACCCCAGCGCGCCGCTCTGGGTGACAAAGCCAACATTGCCGGAAGGGGGGACGCCGGGAGCAAAGGTTGCGTTCAGCTGATACCCCTCGACCATATTCAAGATGCCAAGGCAATTCGGCCCGATCAGCCGCATCCCCGAGGCCCGACAGATCTCGACCAATTCGCGCTGCAGCACGACGCCCAACTCCCCCACCTCGGCGAAACCGGCGGAGATCACGGTCAGCGCTCCAACCCGCTTCGCCGCGCATTCACGCGCAACCGCCAGCGCCGAGCGCGCCGGCACGGCGATCACTGCGAGGTCCAGATCGCCGGGAACCTCAGCGACGCTGCGGTAGGCGCGCACAGACTGGACCACGTCGGTCGCCGGATTGACCGGGTAAACGACGCCCCCAAAACCAGACTCGAGCAAGTTGTGAAAGATCTCTCCGCTAACCGTGCCGCGGCGGCGGGAGGCTCCGATCACCGCAACCGTTCTGGGCTCCAGAAAGTGCTTGACCGCGGCGGCGGCGGCGATCTGGTCACGCTGCTCAAATCGTGCAATCGCCGGCGGCGAGAAGGAGGTCGGAAACTCAACCCGGATCGAGCCCGGAAGCGAGGATGTCTCAACCGGAAACCCGCTTTCCCTAAATACCCCGATCATGCGGTGGTTCTGCGGCAAGACTTCGGCGAAGAAAACTCCAATGCCGTTTTCTCGGGCAACCTCGGCGAGGTGGGCGAGCAATAGCGTCGCAAGTCCCTGATCCTGCATCTGATCGGCAATCGCAAAGGCGACCTCCGCCGTTCCCTTCGCGGTCTTGACGTAGGCCCCGTGCCCAATCAGGTTTTCCTTCTCACCTCGGGTGGCGATGATGCCATGGCGCCCGACGTAGTCGACATCGGCCATCTGTTTCGCAGTCGCCCGCAGATCGCTGCCCGCCGAGAAGAAGCGAAAGGTTCGCGAATCGCGACCGAGGCCTTCGAAAAGCTCAAATAGAGCGTCCTCATCGGCCCGGCGGACAGGGCGCAGGTGCGCCGTCGAGCCGTCGCGCAATACCACGTCGGCCTCCAGATTGACGGGATAGGCGACTGGCATCCTCCGATCGTATTGCGCTGACTCCGCGTACAGTCACCAAATCGCTACCAATCCTCAAAAGGCAGCGCTCTACTACAGCCACCCCGCCTGCCTCGAGCACGATCCACGGGTGCACATGCCCGAGCACCCTGATTCGCCGGAGCGCCTGATTGCAGTCGAAGCGCTCCTGGCCGAGCGGGGCTGGCTCGAATGGCAACGACGCGAGGCCCCGGCGGCCACCGAGCAGGAACTGGAAATCCTGCACACCTCCGCTCACGTGAAGCGAATTCGCGACCTCTGCCTTGCCGGTGGGGGCCCGATCGACCCCGATACGTTTGTCGGCGAGACCTCCTATCGAGCGGCGCTTCACGCCGCCGGCGGAGCATGTGAGATGGCACGAGCACTGCTGGGAGGCGAGGCCGGGATCGCCCTCTGCGCGGCGCGACCATCCGGCCATCACGCCGAACCGAATCGGGCGATGGGCTTCTGCCTCTTTGACAACGTCGCGATTGCCGCGGAGCTCGCGATCCGCGGGCTGGGTGCAGAGCGGGTCTTCATCCTTGACTGGGACGTGCACCACGGTAACGGCACCGCCGAGGCGTTTCGGCGGCGCTCGGACGTTTTGTTCGCGAGTATCCACCAATCGGGAATATTCCCGGGAACCGGTGCGATCGCTGAGGTCGGCTCCGGTCCCGGCGAGGGCTATACGATCAACCTTCCGGTTCCCGCCGGCTCGGAGGAGGACCTCTGGCTTTCGCTGCTCGAGCACATCGTGATCCCAGCCGCCAGCGAGTTTCGACCCGACCTCATCCTAGTCTCGGCGGGCTTTGACGCCCATGCCGATGATCCCCTTGCAGACTGTCGCCTGGAGACGGAGTCCTTTGCCAAGCTGGCTCGCCACGTGCGCGATCTCGCCAGCAAGCTCTCGGTTCCTCTGGGAGCGGTACTTGAGGGCGGTTACAACCCGAGTGCGTTAGCAAAGTGTGTAGTAGCCACAATGGCCGCCCTGGACGGGGAAGGGGAGGCCGCCTCCGCTGCACCGGAGGGGCTTTATACATCTAGGGCTGCAGCCCACATCGGCCATTACTGGTCCCTCTGAGCTCCCCCCAACAAGGGAGCGAAAGCCGGGTGCCCCGTCAGCGCCAAAGTGTCGAGGTCTCCCCCCCTCAGCCGCCTGCGGCCGCGCAAGCTATTCCCGGCGCGGTGCGCTAATCCGGGCATTTCAAACAACGAGACGGGGTCAGACGCCAACCCAGCGTGGACGGCGCCGGCCGAGCTTTGAGTTATCCCCGATCCAGTTAGCCACCACAAGCGCTTCCGTGAATGCAGCATCGGCAATAGTGCCATAGGCAGACATTGTGTCGGCCAGCGGAGAGCGATATGCGCACTCACACTGGGACTCCGCCGCCGAATCGACTTGGCTGAATGGTTGTGTCACCCACACCTGTCCTGCTGACCCAGCGGAGTGTTTGACCCCCCGTCGGACGGACTTCCTATAGGGAAATGCCCTGCATTCTCGGTGACATCTCAGATCGTCATGCTGAACCGAGCTCACCGGGGTCAGTGCGAACGAGCGGCAAGAGCCGGCCGCCGTAGAGGTATTTCCGGACTTCGGCCTCTTTTGGTCCCGCGGCAAGGACCAAAAGCCTTCCACAGGTCGGACAATGGCTATCGCGTCCTTGCACGCTGGACCCGGCCACCGTTAAGCGTTGGCAATGCGGACATTCAAGCGATTGGATTATCTCGCCTCTATGTGTTTCATTGGAAGGGGCATTGTCTTTGCCATGGCTCAGCGGTTCATCGGGGTAATACCCGGAGTTACCTACGGCTTTTCCCCGACCCCAACGGGCACCTTGCGCCGCTGGATGTGCAACCGCATGGGCCGGGCCACCAACGCGATCACGAACGAGGCTGCCAACTTCCTCAGGATCTCGATGCGCCTCACGCCGTTTTGACCGCCTCGGCATCACGGTTTACTGGAGCCGGGTCGAGAGGGGCACTAGCGGTGAAGTGAACCCCCTCGGAACCCTCAAGGGAAAAGCTCCCGGTGACACCGGGGGCCACATCGATCAGAAACCGCGGACGGCCCCAGCGCTCATGCTGATCGCGATCGATCACAAAGGGCGCGTCGCCAATCGTTCCAAGCTGGACATCGTTGGGACCCGGTGGTAGCTCAGCGAGGGTCAAGCACATAGGGGCGCTGCCGTCGCAGCAGCCAGCGGACTGGTGAAAAACAATCGAGCCGTGCTTGGCGCGAAGTCGCTCGATCGTCCTCACCGCCGCTGGGGTCGCGCTCACTGCCTCCATCTCAGAAGAAGCCCATCGCCTTTCGGTCATAGCTAACCAACAGGCACTTGGTTTGGGAGTAGTGATCGAGCATCATCAGATGGTTCTCGCGGCCGACCCCTGAGATCTTGTAGCCGCCGAAGGCGGCGTGAGCCGGGTACTGGTGGTAGCAGTTGGTCCACACCCGGCCGGCTTCGATCCCTCGGCCCATGCGAAATGCCCTCGAGCCGTCGCGGGTCCAGACCCCGGCGCCGAGGCCGTAGAGTGTGTCATTGGCGATCTTCAAGGCCTCGGCCTCATCCTTAAATGTGGTGACCGAGACGACCGGGCCAAAAATCTCCTCCTGGAAGACGCGCATATCGTTGGTGCCCTTGAGTACCGTCGGCTCAAAGAAGTATCCGTCCGCCAGCTCTCCGTCGAGCTCGGGACGGTTGCCTCCGGTCAGCACCTCAGCACCCTCCTGGAGACCGATCTGGATGTAGCTTTCGACCTTCTCCAGCTGCGCCGCGGATACCTGGGGGCCCATCATCGTCTCCGGATCGAGGGGGTTTCCTTGTCTGATCGCGCGCACCCGCTCGAGGGCTCGCTCCATGAATTCCTCATAGATCGACTCCTGGATCAGGGCCCGCGAGGGACAGGTGCAGACCTCGCCCTTGTTGAACGCGTAAAGGACAAAGCCCTCGATTGCCTTGTCGAGGAACTCATCATCCGCTGCCATCACGTCCTCGAAGAAGACATTTGGGGACTTACCCCCCAGCTCGGTTGTCGAGGGAATGATGTTTTGGGCCGCGTATCCCATTATCAAACGCCCCGTCACCGTCTCACCGGTGAAGGCGACCTTCGCGATTCGCTTGTTGGAGGCAAGCGCTCGACCGATTTCGGCGCCCGGTCCGTTGACGATGTTCAAGACCCCGGGCGGAACCACGTCTGCGACCACCTCGGCCAGCTTCAAGATTGACCATGGGGTCGGGGTTGCCGGCTTGACCACCGTACAGTTGCCGGCGGCGAGCGCTGGGGCGATCTTCCAGGCCGCCATCAGGAGGGGGAAATTGAAGGGAATGATTTGGCCAACCACGCCCAACGGCTCGTGGAAATGATAAGCAACGGTGTCCTTGTCAATCTCAGAGATCCGTCCCTCCTCGGCCCGAGCGGCACCGGCGAAATAGCGCAGATGATCGATCACCAAGGGCAGGTCTGCGGCGAGGGTCTCGCGGACCGGCTTGCCGTTGTCCCAGCTCTCGGCGATCGCCAGCATTTGCAGGTTCTCCTCGATCGCATCGGCCATCGCATTGAGAACTGCAGACCTTTCGGCGGCAGAAGTCGCCCCCCAGGCCTCCTTGGCGGCATGAGCGGCGTCAAGGGCAAGCTCGATATCGGCCGGAGTTGAGTCAGCAACGCTGCTGAACGCTTCGCCGGTCACGGGCGTCAGGTTCTCGCGGTAGCGACCCTCGCTGGGAGCAACCCAGCCGCCCCCGATGAAGTTGTCATATCGCCCCTTTAGCTCGACCGGGCTACCCGGCTGCCCGGGGGCCTCAAATGCCTTCGGTTTCTCGATCGTCGCCATCGTCTTCTCCTGACTTCTGCCTTTATGAGAACCTGAACAGACCCGAGTTCAGCACCGATCGGCGCCTCCGACATCCGTGTAGACGCGCAGGCTCACTACGGGTTTTCACGGCTTGGCGCAGGACATGGGCACCCCTGCGATGGTGGCGCGATGCGATCCCAGCCGAGCCCGGCCGCCAGCACCCCCAACGGCCGCTCCCGCGGCGTCTTCGCCGCTCTGGAGAACCCCAACTACCGCCTCTTTTTCAGCGGCCAGGCGATCAGCCTGATTGGGACCTGGATGCAGTCGATCGCTTTGGTTTGGCTGGTCCTACAGATCACCGGTTCGGGAACGCTGCTGGGCTTGGTGGTGGCGGCGCAGTTCTTACCTGTATTGATTTTTGGCGCCTACGCGGGCCTGATCGTTGACCGAATCAACAAGCGTCGCCTGCTCCTCGCCACACAGAGCGCTCTGGCGCTCCTCGCCCTTACCCTCGGCCTGCTGACGGTGACCAACAGCATCCAGCTTTGGATGATCTTTGGCCTTGCCACGATGTTTGGCTGCGTCAACGCCCTTGACAATCCGGTACGGCAGTCCTTTGTGATTGAGATGGTCGGTGGGCGACGGGTCCAAAACGCGGTCAGCCTCAATAGCGCGATGGTGAACGGCTCACGAGCCATCGGCCCCGCTCTGGCTGGCGGCCTCATTGCCACCGTCGGGCTCGGGATCTGCTTCTTGGTAAATGCGGCCAGCTTCCTCGCGGTATTGATCGCCATATCGCTGATGCGGGTCAGCGAGCTTCACCCGACCGTCCCGGTGATAAGAGGGCGGGGTCAGCTGCGCGACGGCCTTCGCTACGTCCGGCGCACCCGGGGCCTTTTGGTGCCGCTTCTGATGATGGCCCTGATCGGCACCCTCGCCTATGAGTTCCAGGTCGTCCTGCCCCTGCTTGCCCACACCACGCTGCACGGCGGCGCGGAGACATATGGTTTCATGACCGCCTCGATGGCAATCGGAGCCGTCGGCGGCGGCCTCTACGTCGCGACCCGAGACAGAACTGGACTGCTTCCCCTCACGGTGGCGGCATCTGGATTTGGGATTGCAATTATCGCCGCCGCTCTCGCACCCTCCTTGGTGGTCGAGCTCGCCGTCCTGCCAATCGTTGGATTTGCCAGCACCACCTTTCTGGCCACCGGCAACAGCACCCTTCAGCTGACCAGCGAGCCGCGTATGCGGGGCCGGGTGATGGCACTGTGGTCGGTGACGTTCCTCGGTTCCACCCCAATTGGGGGGCCGATCCTGGGCGCGGTCAGCGAGTACATCGGCCCGCGCTTTGGGCTCGCCCTAGGCGGCGGCGCATGCCTGTTGGCCGCGGCGCTGGGAGCTGCGGCGCTCGCCAAAGCACCCTCCTCGCTGCGCTACGCGCCCTCCGGCCTCGATTCCGAAACCGTGGCCGAACCGACACAACGGGGCCTCGATCAAACGGCGGCGCTTGCGCCGACTCCGCCGGCCGAACTTTGAGCCACCTCCGAGCCGGTCAGCACCACCTTGAGCGCATCGGTGGATGCGGCGTCAGCGAATGTGTCATAGGCAGCCATCGTGTCGGCGAGTGGAAAGCGGTGCGTCGCAAAAATCGTCGGATCAAGGCGACCCTCGGCGATCAGCGAGAGCAGCTGCGGAATCGTGCGGGTATCTACGAGACCCGTGGTCACGGTCACGTTTCGGATCCAAAGCGTCTCCAGGTGAAGGTGTGCGGAGTGACCATGCACACCGACGTTGGCGACGTGTCCTCCCGGTCGAATCAGCTCCGTCGCCAGCTCAAAGGTCTCCGGAACCCCGACCGCCTCGATCGCGACATCGGCCCCGAGCTCGTCGGTCAACGCCATGACCTCTGCTTTGGCATCCGTATCTGCATTGTTGATCGTCGTGTCCGCACCGAACTCGCGGGCGCGCTTGAGCCTGGAATCGGCGAGGTCAATCGCAATGATTCGCCCCGGCGTATAGAGGCGTGCGGTTAGCACCGCCGCCAGCCCGATCGGGCCAGCGCCGACAATCGCCACTGTGTCGCCGGGTCGAACCGTCCCGTTGAGCACCCCAACCTCATAGGCGGTTGGCAGGATGTCAGCGAGAAAGAGGACCTGCTCATCGCTGAGCTGCTCGGGCACGCGGTATACGGAGTTATCGGCGAACGGAACTCGCGCGTACTCGGCCTGCACTCCGTCGATCAGGTGGCCAAAGATCCACCCACCGCCCCCGAGACACTGGCCATACTGCCCTTCATTGCAGTAGCGACAGCGTCCGCAGGAGCTGATGCAAGACATCAGGACGCGATCGCCCTCAGACACCGTCGTTACGCTGCTCCCCACCGAAACCACGGTCCCGACCGCCTCGTGGCCGAGGATCGTTCCCGGTTTGGTCTCTGGAACGTCGCCTTTTAGGATGTGCAGATCAGTGCCGCAGATCGTCGTCGTATCGATCCGCGTGATGATGTCGGTGGGCTCGATAATTGCTGGGTCATCAACCGTGTCCCAACCGCGCTCCCCCGGACCGTGATAGACGAGTGCCTTCATTTCGAGCCTCCTAAAGCTTCATTTGCTGGTTTCTCAGAACTTGGCCAGTCGCTACCTGACCGGCGCCACCCCCCCCACGTTACGGTCGCTATCGTTTGATTTCCACCGCAGCAATCACTGCTCCTCTCAGTAAATTGCCGCAGCTCCAATACAGTGCTGGGCCCGGATGGCGGACCTCCGGGAGGCGCTAATAATGTTGTCTCATGGCCGACATCGGATCAATGCGGGCAGCTGATCTTCCCGGGCCCACCGCGCCGACGGAGATTCTGAATGGCGAGGATCCGGTTCGCAGCTTTGAGATGCTTTCCCGAGTCGATGTCGCCTTTGCAGGAGGAAAGGGGGCCAACCTCGGTGAGTTGAGTGCCGCCGGCTTTCCCGTTCCCCCCGGTTTCGTCATCGGCGCCCCCGCCTACGCTGCATTTTGTGAACACGGCGGCCTGCGTGAGCGGATCGAGGAGCGCCTGCGGGGAGTCGATGAGGAGGACACGGCCGCGTTGGAGCGGGCGGCCGCCGAGGTGCGGCTGATGGTCGAGGAGGAGCCCGTCCCCGCCTGGCTTTCGACCTCAATTCGCGACGCCTATGCACAGCTCGCTGGCGAGGACCACCGGGTCGCCGTCGCGGTGCGCTCCTCGGCCACCGCCGAGGACACTGAGTCGGCCTCTTTTGCCGGGATGAATGAGACGATCCTCAACGTTTGCGGTGCGGACGCCGTCCTTGAGGCGGTGCGTCGATGCTGGTCTTCGCTTTTCGGCGCGCGCACCGTTTACTACCGCGCCAAGCGCGGCTTCGGACAGGCCGACATGGATATCGCCGTCGTGATCCAACTACAGGTCGTGGCGAGTCGCGCCGGTGTGATGTTCACGATCGATCCCGCCTCGGGAGCGACGGACAAACTCGTGATAGAGGGCGCGTTCGGCCTCGGCGAGTCGGTGGTTTCGGGCTCGGTCTCACCGGATCGCTACGTGGTCAGCAAGGAGCGGCTGCGGATCGAGCGCCGCGAAGTTCGGCGCAAGGAGCTTGCGATCGAAACCGAGGCGGGTGGCGGCACCGCGACCCGCGAGCTCGACCAAGAAGAAGGGGAGCGAGCGGTACTTGACGACGAGGAGGTAAGACGGATTGCCGAACTCGGCCTTCGCATTGAAGCCCACTACGGCGCACCCCAGGACACGGAGTGGGCGATCGAGGGGTCAGGTGTGATCTGGATGCTGCAGTCGCGGCCGGTCACCGCGTCGGGCGGTGAGGGAGCGCCTCAGCCACAGGGGGAGCGCGGCGCCGAGCTGCTTCGCGGACTCGGCGCGGCTCCCGGTTCTGCGTCGGGCAAGGTACGGGTCATCGCCTCACTGCAAGACGCCGCCAAACTCGCCGAGGGCGAGGTCTTGGTAACCCACATGACCGCACCGGACTGGGTACCGTTGATGCGGAAGTCTGCGGCGATCGTCACCGATTCTGGGGGCATGACCTGCCACGCAGCGATTGTTTCTCGCGAGCTCGGCATTCCATGTGTGGTCGGTACTGCCTCGGCGACCAGCGTCCTGCGCGACGGCGAGCTGGTAACCGTCGATGCCGCCCGCGGGGTGGTCACCGAGGGCGCCGTGAGGGTGACCGCAAACGAGCAGCCAACGCCCGCCCAAACCGGGGCCGCGCCAGCCCTTATCACGGCAACCAGGCTCCTGGTCAACCTCTCCGAGCCTTCGCAGCTGGAGCGGGCCGCAGACCTCGACGTCGATGGGGTTGGTTTATTGCGGGCCGAGTTGATGGTGGTAGAGGCGCTCGATGGCACCCACCCGCGGGCGCTCCTGCAGCGAGGCGAAGGTGCGGTCTTCGTGGAGCGAATGGCTGCCTCACTGACCCAGTTTGCGGAAGCTTTTTCGCCGCGCCCGATCACCTACCGAACGATCGACTTTCGTACCAACGAGTTCCGAGGGCTCAAAGGAGGAGACCAGTTTGAGCCCCAGGAGGCCAATCCGATGATCGGCTACCGCGGTGCCCTTCGCTATATGCGCGAGCCCGACCTGCTGCGCCTCGAGCTAGAGGCAATCTCGCGGGTCTGGGAGTCCGGACAAACAAACTTCCACGTCATGCTTCCCTTCGTGCGCACCCCCCGCGAGGTGGTTGCCTGCCAGAGAGAGCTGGAAGACGCCGGACTGCTTTCTCGACCGGGCTTTGAGCTTTGGATCATGGCCGAGGTGCCTTCGGTTCTGTTTCACCTAGGCCGCTATGCAGATCTCGGCGTCTGCGGAATCTCGATCGGCTCCAACGACCTGACCCAGCTTGTCCTTGGCGCCGATCGCGATTCCGAGCTGCTCGCTGAGGTTTTTGACGAGCGCGATCCGGCGGTCACCGAATACATCACCGAGCTTCTGCGGCGCGCACGCGAGCTCGGCCTGCGCACCTCGATCTGTGGGCAGGCTCCCTCGGTTCACCCCGAGTACGCCGACCTCCTGGTCGGTGCGGGAATAGACGCGATCTCGGTAAATATCGACACCGTCGATCAGGCACGCCGCCAGATCGCCACCGCAGAGCGCCGAGCGTTACTGAAGGCAGCACGAGCTAGCGGCTAAACGCGGAGCGAACTCAACGATTTCAAAGCCCCCGGTGGCAGTGGCTCTTGTTTCCTCAGGACCCAACGAGGCCACGCTCGAGCGCGTAGCGGACCAGCTCAGCCCTGCTGGTCAGCCGCAGCTTTTGTTGAATGTGGGCTCGGTGGCTCTCCACAGTACGAATGCTGAGGAAAAGCTGGCCGGCAATCTCGGAGTTGGTGTGACCAAGCGCGATCAGCCTCAGCACCTCGCGCTCGCGCTCGCTGAGGCCATCGTCGGGCCCTGATCTAGGCTCTACTGCAACCCGGGCGCCGAGGGCTGGTTGAAGGTAGGTCTTCCCCGCCGCCGCGCTGCGCACCGCTTGGATTAGCTCAGTATCTGCAGCATCCTTCAAGACGTAGCCAAGCGCCCCACTCGCGAGCGCCTTGCGGGCAAAGGCCGGCTCGTTTTGCATCGTCAGGACGACAATCTCTGTGTTGGGCGAAGCCTCACGGATTTCGGGGATAGCCTCGAGGCTGGTGGTGGGCCCCGGCATATTGAGATCGAGGATCAGCACCTTCGGCTGGTGATCGCCCACAAGGCGAACCGCAGTATCCGCGTCCCCCGCCTCGGCGAGCACCCCGAAGCCCGGCTCGCTCTCCAGCAGCATCCGCAGGGCGCTGCGCACCACTGCGTGATCGTCGGCCAAGACGATCGAGGTGATACCGGTGCGCGATTCCAATGGTGGCTTCCCGACCGCGAAACCGGTCTCGGTGTCGGCGACTTGACGGCTGTCCCTTGCTTGCATAGCTTCTATCTAACCCCCGGGCGGCAACTCCGTCATCCGTGGTTTCCCCGGTGCTAACTCCGAAAAAAGCGGCAATCGCGACCGGCATCACTCGCCCAGTTGTTACACAAAACGGACCGACCCTGCCCCGCGTGGCTAACATAAGTCTACCCATGACTCCAAGAGCTGGCCGCCCGCGGGTAGTTCCGGATGCAAGTGGAGCCGACGCCCTTGACGAGCACAGGCTGCGCGAGTTGATCGAGGTGGGCGCGAACCTCTTGGCAGAGCTCGACCCCGAGGAGGTCTTCGAGCGGGTCTTGGAGGTTGCCCGCGAGCTGACGGGTGCCCGCTATGCCGCGCTCGGCGTCCTCGATAGCGATCGAAGGGAGCTCGAGCGGTTCATCACCAGCGGCATCGACCAGGAGACCGCGCGCGAGATCGGCTCCCTGCCGCGAGGACGCGGCGTCCTCGGCCTGCTGATCGAGGAGCCCGTCCCGCTGCGTCTCGCCGAGGTCGGTCGCCATCCTCGCTCCTACGGCTTTCCCCGTGGCCACCCGCCGATGTCGAGTTTCCTCGGGGTTCCAATCGTGATCCGCGGCGAGGCCTGGGGAAATCTCTACCTAACCGA
The DNA here is from genome assembly GCA_963700105.1 of uncultured Solirubrobacterales bacterium. Classification (GTDB taxonomy): domain Bacteria; phylum Actinomycetota; class Thermoleophilia; order Solirubrobacterales; family 70-9; genus CAVUWL01. The sequence continues at coordinate 334,063 of CAVOWL010000004.1, forward strand.
GAAACTCGGCGGGGACTTTGACGAGATAGATGAGCAATCCGCATCAATCCTCGCCGGTTGGCTCGGAATCGCCGTTGAGAACGCGCGCCTTTACCGGCGGGTTGAGGCCCAGCGCGATGAAATGGAGCGCGCCGTTCGTAGCCTCGAGGCTACGACCGAGATCGCCCATGCAATAGGCGGAGAGACCAACCTTGATCGCATCTTGGAGATGATCGTCAAGCGCGGTCGTGCTCTGGTCAAGGCGCGCTCGATGCTTATCCTGCTTCGCGACCACGACGAGATGGTCGTCGCTGCGGCGGCGGGGGAGTTCCCGCAGGAACTACTCGGAGAGCGCACCGAGCTTGCCAGATCGATCAGCGGGCAGGTGATTGCGACCGGCCGAGCGGAGCGATTTGCAAACGTTGGTGACCATCTCCGCTTCGCGCTCGGCCACCGAATCGATGCACAGACGGGGCTGTTCGTCCCGCTTCTTTATAGAGGCACGGCGCTCGGAGTGCTGAACGCCTTCAACCACGAAGGGGGAGAAGAATTCAGCCCCGAAGACCAACGGCTCTTGGAGAGCTTCGCCGCCAGCGCCGCCACCGCCGTCGCAATGGCGCAATCGATTGCCGAGCAAAGAGTCAGCGAGAGCATCCAGGCAGCCGAGCGCGAGCGTGGCCGCTGGGCGCGCGAGCTGCACGACGAGGCGCTGCAGAGCATGGGCGGGCTACGCGTGCTCCTCTCAACCGCGCGTCGGGAAGATGGCGGCCACGAAATCGACGGCTTGCTGACTCAGGCGATTGAGCGGATCGACCATACGATCGCCGAGATGCGACGACTGATCGCCGATCTACGCCCACCGACCCTCGACGAGCTGGGCCTCGGGGCCGCCCTGGAGGCACTAGTGGAGCAGCTCAACTGGGGAAGCGCGCTCGATGTCGAGCTGAGTGTCGACTTGGCCCATGAGACCGACCGCCACCCCACCCGCCTGCTCAGCCAAGTCGAGGACACGATTTACCGGCTGACCCAGGAGGCCCTCAATAACGCGGCCAAGCATTCTGAGACCGACCGCGCAGAGATTGAGGTGATCGAGACGCAAGAAATCCTCAGGGTGTCGATCAAGGATGAAGGCCGTGGCTTTGACCCTGACGCGGAAACGGAGGGATTCGGACTGCGGGGCATGCGTGAGCGCGTGGTGCTGGCGGGCGGAAGGATGAGCGTCCTCAGCACTCCGGGGAATGGGACCACGGTTGAGGCATCATTGCCGGCCCGTCATCGCAGTCCCAAACCGACGATTGGAAGCGACCGAGCGGCCAACACCCCGCTGAAAGGCATCGGCGAGCCCGGGGAGCACTTGGATCAACTGCCGGCGAACCGGCGCTGAAGGCCTGAATCGGGCCGGCAATCAGTCGCGACGCCCGAATTGATCGCGGCGCGCCGCGGCGACCCAGCGAGGCTCAGGATGCCGTTCGGGGTTTTCCGTGTCAGCTAAGCGCGACGCTTTTGCTGCGGATATTGCGGGTCAGATCGATCCGCAGAGATCAAGTGTAACATCGATTCCCGAATTACTGGTTGGGAGCTTCATAAGCAACCATGGTCAATACGACCAGACCCAGTGTGAGCGAGTCGACATTCGAGCAATTACTCGACGCGACTCTCGGCGCGATGCTCGGTGTCGGCAAAGACGGCCGGATAGTTCTCGCCAACAGACAGACGGCGATCCTCTTCGGCTACAGCCACAAGGTGCTGATTGGGCAGCTCGTCGAGGAACTTATTCCGGATCGGTTCAAAGCAGACCACCCCGGTCATCGAGGCGTTTACTTCGACAAACCACACTCAAGACCGATGGACGCCGTAATAGAGCTCTACGCTGTTCGCAAGGACGGGACAGAGTTCCCCGCCGAGATCAGCCTCTCGAGTCTGCACACCGAAGACGGAGTCCTCGCTCTAGCCGCGGTGCGAGACATCAGCGAGCGGGGCCGAGAGCGAGAAAGAAGAGGCGCTCCAGAACCAACTTAACGAGCGCCAGCGGGCAAATCGACTTCTACTCCGAGCCCGGTATGGGCACCACGGTGAAGATCCATCTCCCCGCCTGCACAGCGACCCCCAGCGGCGATGCCCACCTGGCCGAGCAGCGTCCTCAGGGCAGCGGTGAGGTGATTTTGGTGGTCGAGGACGAAACCGAGGTGCGACGAATGTCTGAGCGCATTCTTGGCAATAACGGATACACCGTGATCGCAACACAGGGTGGCGAGGAAGCGTTAAGAGTCTGTCAACGCGAGGAGCAGCCAATTGATTTGGTCCTCACCGACGTGATCATGCCCGGAATACTGGGCAGCGATCTGATCGATCAGATGCCGCGAGCTGCTGCGGGTTGTCCGCAATCTGCTCGAAAAGCCCGTTGATTCCGGCTGAAGTGAGCCTCTGATTGCCCCGGCACCCGCCACAGGGGAGATGAGCGGCGACGTTTAGAAAAGGGTGCGATTGATTCGAATTACAGAGGAACTGGAGAAATTAAGGGGGTCGTCCAAAAAGGCGATTGGGCTAAAGGGGCCACGTTGGCAGGAGCGTCGAGGCGGGGAAGCAGGAGCGGCAGGTGGCGGCTAGGCGGATTCTGATCGTCGATGACGAGGCCCCGGTGCGCCGGACGCTTTCGCGCGCACTCGGCTCAGCGGGTTATCTCAGCGGGTTATGAGTGCATTACCGCTGAGGACGTGGTCCAGGCCCGCGAGCTGATAAGTGCCGAACGCTTCGATCTACTGATCTGCGATTTGAACATGCCGGGAGAGAGCGGCATGACCCTGCTCGAGGAGCTCGACAAATCTCACCGCGAGCTCGCCGTGTTGATTGCCACCGGCGAAGATGACCCAGCGATCGCCCACGCCGCTAATCAGCGAGGGGCCGATGGATATTTGATCAAGCGCTTCAGCCGCAACGAGCTGTTGATCCACGTCGACTCTGCTCTCGAGCAGGCCCGACGCCGCCAAGATCGGCGCCGGCTGAATGACCGAAGTCTGCGCGAGGCCCATGACAGAGCCATCGAAGTACGGAGCTCGTTGATGGATGTTGCTGAGCGGGAGCGACTGATAGATAGCCAGCGCGCGGAGATGCTGCGCCGTTTGAGCGAGGCCGTGGGCCAACGTGATCTGGAGACCGGCGCTCACATTCGTCGAATCGGCCATCACTCTGCATTGCTCGCTCGCATATTCGGCCTCGATCGCGAGACGATTCACTCGATCGAGCTTGCGGCGCAGATGCACGACGTCGGAAAGGTGGCAATCCCAGATTCGATCCTCCTAAAACCAGGCGAGCTGAGCCAGGGTGAGCGCGAGGTGATGCAGCGCCACGCTCAGATCGGCCACGACATCCTCGCCTACTCGGGCTCCCCTCTGCTCGACCTCGCCGCCGAAATCGCACGCACCCACCACGAGCGCTTCGACGGCAGCGGTGACCCGGCGGGCCTTCCTGGCGAGAAGATTCCGCCTCCGGTCGCATCGTCGCAGTCGCCGACGTCTTTGATGCGCTGATCAGCGATCGCCCCTACCGCGCACGGCTTCCGCTCGAGCGGGCGCTTGAAATCATGCGCGAGGGCAACGGAACGCACGTCGATCCAGCCCTCTTGAATTGCTTCTTAGTCTTAGAAAACATATGCGCGGTTCTCGAGGTGCCTGGAACCGCGACAGATCTGACGCCCTGAGCAGGCTCCCGTCCCCGGATGGGCGCGCCGGATGAGCCGCTCGGTCCCCTCCCGATCAGCCTGCCCCAGGCTGAGTGGGGCAAACGGGGAGAGGATATTCGAGTTACAAAGCTCGGCTCCGTATGGCGAATACTCTGAGCGGGCGATGGTGCCTCAGATGGGCCTTGCCGGATCGAGCTAGAGTGCGCACCGTGGAGCACCGATCCCTCGGCAGTACGGGTGTAAAGGTAAGCCCCCTCTGCCTCGGCGCAATGATGTTCGGGGCCTGGGGTGAGCCCGACCCAAAGACCGCAATCAGGATCATCGACCGAGCGTTGGATGCCGGAATCAACTTCATCGACACCGCGGACGTCTATTCGGGCGGAGAATCTGAGGAAATCGTCGGTCAGGCTCTGAGCACTGGCAAGCGTGGAGATGTGATCCTCGCGACAAAGTTTCACGGCGCTATGGGCGAGGACCCAAACCGAGCGGGCAACTCACGACGCTGGATCATCAGGGAGGTTGAGGACTCGCTGAGACGACTGCAAACCGACTGGATCGACCTCTACCAGGTCCACCGGTGGGATCCGTGGACCGCCCACGAGGAGACGCTGGGAGCGCTCACCGACCTAGTTGCGCAGGGCAAGGTGCGCTACATCGGATCCTCAACCTACCCGGCGAAGGAGATCGTCAAGGCTCAGTGGCTCGCCCATGAGCGCCACCTCCAGCGCTTTGTTTGCGAGCAGCCTCCATATTCGCTGCTGGCACGGGGCGTCGAAACCGACGTGCTTCCTACTTGCCGAGACTTCCAAATGGGTGCGATCTCCTGGAGCCCCTTGGCCGGTGGCTGGCTCTCGGGCCGCTGGCGCAAGGGGGTCGAGGACCTGACCTCCCGCCGGGCCGAGAGAATCCCGCAGCGCTATGACCTCTCGATTCCCGCCAATCAGGCCAAGCTCGAGGCCGCCGACGCGCTCGGAAAACTCGCAGAAGAGGCGGGAATATCCTTGATACACATGGCCCTCGGCTTCGTCATCCGCCATCCGGCAATAACCGCGGCGATCATCGGTCCGCGCACCATGGAGCAGCTTGAGTCCCAGCTCGGCGCGGCCGACCTCGACCTTGACCCTGCCACCCTGGACCGCATTGATGAGATCGTCGCGCCAGGTCTCACCGTGAATCCCACTGATGCAGGCTGGACTAATCCAGCTCTCGCCAAAACCTCGCGCCGCCGCTAGCGTGTGCCGGCCCAACCGGGCCCTGAGCGAAATTAATTGAATCTGCAGTTCGGGGGACCATCCGAAGCCCGCCCTCGGAGGCTCATCCTGCTGTCGGCTGATTTCGATTCTCGATGCCCGCAGGGCAAACACCAGCCCTCTACAGACTCGATCACCACTTTATCTGGGAGGGCAAGACGCCCGACACACCAACACTCTCCGTTTGTCACGGGGATGGCGGTAGACGGAAATCCCATCCGTGTCGTCGCGTACAGGGAAGCGCTGCACGGCCCAGACATTAAATACGACGAGGTAATCAGCGGCCAGGGCAGAGTCCGATCCCACTTCTGCGCAGCGGCTCGGATCAGCGGTTTCTCGCGGATGCCCCCATTCGGAGCAGCAGGGGAAGCAGGTGCAACCGCCAAAACGGTTCATGAAGAACGGGCGTCAACCGCAGAGCCCTCCCCACCAGCGAAAGGGGGAAACCACGACACGCCGTGAAACGTCAACAAGCCGCCAGTGCAAGATCGACCGCCGACAGAGCCAAGAGAGGTCGTTCAGCATGGCGTTTTGCCCCGGAGGTCCCCAGCGAGGCGGGGAGTCCGGCCACCGGTATCCCTAAGCCGCGCTCGAGGAACTTTGAAAGACTTGAGCCTGGCACGAATCGGAGCCGACTCAGATGGACAGCAATCCAACTACCAATTCACCAGATATACCAACCGAGTGCCGAAAGATACCGGCATCGTCGTCATATTGAGCTCGGCATCTACCATTTTCTTATTCTGACCCGGGAGGCCCCATGACTAGGACCCAACTTGTTAAAGGTGTCGACTTTGTCTCAGTGCCCACCCGCGACCTCACCACAGCAAGGTCGTTCTACGGTGAGACACTTGGCATGCCTTGCTCAATGTATATAGCGGGGAAACCGTTCGCAGAGTTTGAGACCGGCAGCTTGACGATCGGCGTCATCGAGCCGGAGAAAATGGGGCTCGATTACCAACCCAGCCGCAACTACATAGCACTGCATGTCGATGACGTTCAGAAGGCCCGTGCCGATTTAGAGGAACGTGGAGTGAGCTTTGAGGGAGATACCTTCGACACAGGTGTCTGTCATATGGCCTTCTTTTCGGATCCCGACGGCAATGCGCTGATGCTGCACCATCGCTATACACCACGCAAGCCGCAAGCATAGCTTGGAGGCGGGGGCAGATCATCTTGCCGCATTCTCTCGAACCTTACCCGAGCAGTCGCACTCGATTGATCGAACGTACGTTTTTGAATATAATTGCTTACAGGAGATAGAACGGTTCAAGCGCAGCGCAATCGCACCGGCCCCGACGTATTTGAGACATTCCCATATGACAATGGCGCGTCTAGACAGTGAGCCGGTGCCTCGAGCGGCGAGCATTGCGGCAAGGGAGCACAGGCGGGCTGAGGAGGACAGCTCAGCTTCAAGTTCTGGAGATCTCTGGCAATTATCAGTCGGATGATCCCACCCCGGAGACCGCGACCAAAGTGGCCCACTTTTCGACCGACCTTGACACTTCGTTAGCAAGAACGAACGGATTTTCTACGGAGCTCCCGCGAAATGGAACGGCTGTGCTGCGGCGCGACGATGCGTAGCATGGGCACGATGCCCGATCTAACGCCGCAGGAGCCTGATGGTGGAGACACCAGCAAGACGAATCCGCACCCGCCGATGCCGCGCGACAAGCGTGGCTGGCATGTGGCGCCATCGCCAGACGGGCGGGGGATGCCCGAGCACGCGCCGACCGCGCCGCCGCCGCACCGACGGCCCGCGTTTCTGTGGTTCGTGGTGGCGCTTCTTGCGCTCAACTGGCTTTCGCTTCTCCTGTTCCAGCACTCTACGGGCGAACCGCGGGTGACGGTGCCGTTCAGCCCATACTTTTTGGAACAGGTCAAAGGTGACTCGGTCTACTCGATCGTCTCCAAGGGCGACACAATCCAGGGCGAACTCAAGGCCAAACAACGCTATCCAGCCGATGACAAGGAGGCCACGCCCACAAAGCTGTTCGCCACGCAGGTGCCGAGCTTCTGGGACGGCAGCGGGCTGTCGGCGCTGCTGCAGGAACGGGGAGTCAAGATCAACGCCGAATCGACGAGCACTGGCGAGTCGCTTTTGGAGGAGATCCTGCTCGGGTTCGGCCCGACGCTCTTGATCGTCGGCATTTTCATCCTGATCTTCCGTCGTGCCGCCAAGGGCGGCGGCATGGGCGCGCTAGGCAACTTCGGGCGCTCGCAGGCGCGGCAAGTGGATCCGGAAAAGATCCGGGTGACATTCGATGACGTCGCGGGGATCGATGAGGCCAAGGCCGAGCTCACGGAGATCGTCGACTTCTTGCGCAATCCCGAGCGCTACGGCAGTCTCGGTGGGCGTATGCCCCATGGGGTCCTGCTCTCGGGCGCGCCCGGCACCGGCAAGACGCTGCTCGCCAGGGCGGTGGCCGGGGAGGCGCACGCGGCGTTCTTCTCGATCTCGGCATCGGAGTTCATCGAGGCGATTGTCGGCGTCGGCGCCTCGCGCGTGCGTGACCTGTTTACTAAGGCCAAGGAGGCTGAGCCGGCGATCATCTTCATCGATGAGCTCGATGCGATCGGCCGCTCGCGCCAGGGCTCGGTATCGGTCACGGGCGCCAACGACGAGCGCGAGCAGACGCTCGACCAGATCCTCACCGAAATTGACGGGTTCGAGTCCTCCGAGGCCGTGATCGTGCTCGCGGCGACCAACCGACCCGATGTGCTCGACCCCGCGCTGTTGCGGGCAGGGCGATTTGACCGGAGAGTGGCTGTACAGGCGCCTGATCGTGCTGGGCGGGCTGCAATCCTCGCCGTGCACACTCGCTCGATCCCGCTCGATGACGAGGTCGACCTGGAGGGGCTGGCCTCGAGCACCCCAGGCATGGTCGGCGCTGATCTCGCCAACCTTGCCAACGAGGCCGCGCTGCTCGCCGCTCGCCGCGAGCATGCGAAGGTCAAGATGAGCGACTTCACCGACTCACTCGAGAAGATCATGCTCGGCTCCCCCCGTGGCATCCTGCTCTCGCCAGAGGACCGCGAACGCACCGCCTTCCATGAGTCCGGGCACGCGCTCGTCGGGATGCTCACAGCGGGCGCGGACCCTGTGCGCAAGGTCTCGATTATCCCGCGCGGGATGGCGCTGGGGGTGACGCTCTCAACGCCCGATTCAGATCGTGTCGCATACTCACTCAAGGAACTACAGGCAAAGATCCGTGTTGCACTCGGTGGTCGCGTTGCTGAGGAAGTCGTTTACAGCACGATCACCACGGGCGCGGAGGCTGATATCCAGCAGCTCACACTGATCGCGCGTCAAATGGTCGGCCGCTGGGGCATGAGCGAGGCAATAGGCCCGATTGCCGTAGTTCCCGCTGACGGGGAGGGAGGGTTCCAACCGGGGGCGAGCTCGACCTCGGAGTCCACCCAGCGCCTGGTGGACGAGGAGGTCAGAAGGATGATCGACACCGCCCAGCAGGAGGTCACAAGCCTGCTTACAGAGCATCGGGAGCAGTTGGAGAGTCTTGCTCATGCGCTCCTCGCGAGCGAGACACTTGACGAACTCGATGCCTATGCGGCGGCCGGCGTGGATGCACGCCAGCAGCAACCCGCGGCCCTCTCCTGATGTGACGGCGCGCGAGGCGACGTTCGTCACGATAAGTCAAGTAGCGACCCCGAGCCAAAAGCTCGGCGGGAGACCAGCTCAGGCCAGTAGCCGCCCGCCATCGACGACGATCTGGGAACCAGTCATGTAGCTAGAAAGATCTGAGGCGAGGAACAATGCGGCTCGCCCGATGTCGTCGGGATCGCCCATCCGCCGCATCGGGATCATCGCCTCAAAGCCCTCCAGGTCTGCCTGGTCCATGCCCCCCGCACCCGGCGTTTTGATCCCGCCCGGGGCGATCGCATTGACTGAGATGCCATGCGGCGCGAGCTCCAGGGCGACGTTTTTGGTGAAACCCCAGGCGCCGTGCTTGGAGGCGTCATATGGGGCCAGCCCTACCATCGAGGGATGCAGCGCATCGATTGAGGTGACATTGATGATCCGGCCACCTTTGCCCTGGGCTATCATCCGCGACGAAACCGCCTTCGTGCACAAGAACAAGCCGGTCAGATTCACCTCGATCACCCGTTGGAAGGTTTTTAAACTGAGCTCGCTGAGCGTCGCCATCGGGTAGATCCCCGCGTTGTTAACGAGGATGTCGATATCCCCGAAGACCTCGACTGCATCGTGCGCAATGCGCTCGACGCTCTCCGGATCGCTGATGTCGCCATGAACGGCGAGAGCGCTGTGCGCTCGCTGGGCCTGCAGCGCTTCGGCCGCGTCCTCCGCGGCCAGGAGGTCCAGATCTGCGACGACAACACTCGCGCCCGCCTCGTGCAGGCGGCGAGCGATGCCGAGCCCGATCCCCATCGCTGATCCAGTGACAATCGCGGTGCGGCCCGTAAGGTTAGTGAGCTCTGACAACGGCTTGGCCTGTAGCGGGGGACTCGTCGAACTCACGCCGTGAAAGTTCCCAAACACGGCGATGAGGAACATCCGTGATCGGCCGCTGGCCAAAGCGGAGAACTACTGGTATACGAGCGTGCCGACTCGCCGGGACCTCAATAATAGGCCCTTTCCTCAGGGCGAGCGCCGGGGCGATGCCGGAGACCTGGGAGGGGCAGTAGGCGGCGCCCAAGGACCAGGTGATCAGCGCGACGATCATCAGCCACAGCGGCTGCACGCCGATCGGGATGCCGGCGAGGCGGCCGATGCGGATGCTGCCCCGGCTCATCGGGGCACTCTTTGCAAATCGCGGCCCCGCCGCCTCTGCACCTCAGGCGGCCGCATTGTGAAATTCCGCGAGCACCGATACGACGTCCTCGTCGGAGACCTGGGAGAAGTCCCAGTACGACTGGCCGACCCCATACATCAGTGGCGGGACCAGGAGGCAGACGAACGCATCCGCCTCCCCGCGTAACCGCAGGATCGAGTCCGCCGCACAGACCGGGACAGCGAGGATCATCCGCCGCGGATCCCGGCGGCGGAGGGCGCGAAGCGCGGCCGTGTCAGTCACCCCGGTCGCGATGCCGTCGTCGACGACAATGACGGTTCTGCCTTTTAGATCAAGAGGCGGGCGATCGTCGCGGTAGGCATCGACGCGGCGGCGCAACTCGGCTGTCTCTCGAGCGATGATCGAGTCAAGGATCCCTCCGTTGATCCCCAGCCCGGCCACAGCCTCGGTGTCGATCAGCCGGCTACCGTCCTCGGCAACGGCACCGATTCCGTACTCGCGGTTGTGCGGAGCGCCGAGCTTTCGCACTGCAAAGATCTCAAGCGGCGCGCCCAGCGCCATCGCGATCTCCCTTGCCACAGGAACACCTCCGCGAGGGAGTGCTACCACGACCGGGTCCTTATCCGATAGCGGCAGCAGCTGCTCGGCCAGCTGCCTTCCGGCATCTCGCCGGTCCGCGAAGGGGAAGCTGTCACTGTGGGGCTCGATCAGGGACATTGCCTTTCTGCCATTCTCGGCGCCTTCGCGGGAGGAATCATCGGTGTATTTCCCCAGTTCTTGGTTCGGTTTTCCCGGTGGAATCGCTCACAGTCGGCCTTGTTCGCTATCTAAGGCAGTTTCGAATTCGAAGGCTTTTGTTGATGCATTCGCCCTCCTCACCGACATGCTTTCGCGGATGCCAATGCCATGCATCTGGCGGCTACCGGAACGCCCGCCGCCGGGGACTTCCGTTCACCATTGCGCGACGAGGAGCGCCTCAAGCCGGCTTCTCTCTGGATCGCACCGGCCACATTGCCCTTGGGGTGATCGCATTCGAGTTGCTGAGATCGAGAGTTCAGCCTCGTCGAGTTTGTCGAGGCTCGCCAGGTAGTCTGCGTGATGGGGCCGGGGTGCGGGCAATTGGGTCGGCACTCGCCGACCTTGCGTGAGACGCTGAGGCCGCATGCTGAGCGGCATGCTCGAAGCTGCTGCAGGCTCCGGATCATCCGGCGCCGTTGACGCGGTCGCGACAACGGGAGAGTCTCGATGCAGCACCGACCGCAGCTGATCCAAACGCCGTTGAGCTTTTGGATAGACCCCTCTACCCAACTCACCCGGCATCAGGCTAGGGTAGGCCTCTCCAAATGAGGACATGGCCGCTGTGCTAGATCGGCCGCGAATCGAAGGAACGCCGTGCTGCTCGCCTAGGGCCGCCGCCATGAGGCGAAGCTTTCGGATCACCGATCCGATTTGGACATTGTCAAATGCTGAACTGGAGAATGCTATGAGTAAGCCCAACGTCCTGTTGATCCTCACTGACCAGCTTCGCTACCCGCCCGGCTATGAGTCCGAGGAGCTGGCGCGGTTCCGCGCCGAGGCCATGCCCGGGGTCGAGCGCCTGCGAACAACCGGCGTCTCTTTCAAACACCACTATCCGATGGCCACCGCCTGCGCCCCGAGCCGAGCATCGCTTCTGACCGGTCAGTACCCCTCCCTGCACGGCGTCACCCAGACCGACGGCCTAGCGAAGACCCCCGACAGCGACGACATGTTCTGGCTAACACCCGACAGCGTGCCGACCCTCGGCGACTGGTTTCGAGCGGGCGGCTACCGAACCTATTTCAAGGGAAAGTGGCACGCCTCTCATGCCCATCTGGATGCGGAGGACGGCGAGGGCTACCTGCTCTCGATCGACGACGACGGCACCCCGCAAGAGGAGAACATCCAGAAGTACCTGGAAGCCAACCTGCTCGATGACTTCGGTTTCTCTGAGTGGGTCGGTCCCGAGCCACACGGCCTCGGCAAGCACAACATGGGGACGATCAAGGATCCATTCACCGCTGATGAGACGATCGACCTGCTGAAGCGCTTCGACCAAGAGGAGGGTCAAGATCCGTGGCTCACGGTCTGCTCATTCCTCAACCCCCACGACGATTCGTTTTTCGGCGGCGTCGGTCTGCTTCAGGGGCTGCGCTACCACCCTTCGGAGGTACCTCACGTCGAGCAGTCGCCGACCCACAAGGAGGACCTATCGAGCAAGCCCGCTTGCCAGGCGGCCTACAACGACTCTTGGACCAAGATGGCCGCGCCGCAGCCCTGGATCCAGACCCACCTCAAGTTCTACTACCAGGTCCAGGCCGCCGTCGGGGAGCAAATCACCCGCGTCCTCGACGCGCTGGCCGCTAGCCCAGCGTTCGAGAACACGATCGTGATCTTTAGCTCCGATCATGGCGACATGCAGGGCGCCCACGGCGGCATGCATGAGAAGTGGCACGTCGCCTATGAGGAGGCCCTCCATGTGCCGTTCATCGTCTCCAGCCCGCTGCTGCCAGGTGGCGAGCGTGAGATCGAGATCCCGACCAACCATGCCGACCTGATCCCGACCCTGCTCGGCCTAACTGGCATCGATCGAGGCGAGGCTCTCGCGAAGCTGGCGAAGGATCACACCGACGCCCGCCCTCTGGTTGGCCGCGACCTCTCAGAGACAGTCCGCAGCGCAGAGGCGGTCGCAACGCCGGAGCCCGTCCTGTTCACGACCGATGACGAGATCAGCGAGGGAAGTGCCTCGGGGGCGAGCCCCGTCGCGGGGATCGCCAAAAAGCTCCGCGTTTACTCGGTGGTGCCCCAGCCCAATCACATCGAGACGGTGGTTGCGGAGGTCGAGGTGGACGGCGCGCAGCATCGTGTCAAGTTCTCCCGCTACCACGACAACATGCAGTTCTGGACCGTCCCGGGTAAGCGTGACGAGCGTCTGGCGGGCCGCAAGACGCTCGACGTGACCGAGCCCGAGCCCGATGAATTCGAGCTCTACGACCTCACCCTTGATCCATACGAGGAACGAAACCTCGCCCACCCCGATCACGCGAACGACGCCTCGCGGGCCCTACAAGACGCAATGACAACCCTGCTTGTCGATCAGCTTGCCAAAAAGCGGCTCACGCCGACCGGGGGGGCTGTTCCTGGCTACCGGCCTCCATTGCCCGCCTGACGTGATCCCGTGGTGGTTGACCTTCGAGCTGTGCCGGTCCCATGTCAGTGCTGGCAGCCCCACCTTTAGGAGGAGTACCCATGCATGCGGCTAAACCCAAAGTACTATTCGTCTACTACACGTACACAAAGCAGACCCAGAAGGTAGTCGAAGCGATGAGCGAGATGCTCCGTGATCGCGGCTGTGACGTCAAGCTGGCGAAGATCGACCTTACCGACAGCCGCTACACAGCCCGTTTCCATCAGTTTCCCATGCCGCATGCATTTCGCGAGCTAGTGGCGATGATCCCGGCGGAGATCTTCCGCAAGACCGGGGACATCAGCATCCCCGAGGACGCGCGTGGCGGAGACTATGACCTCGTCTGCATCGGGTCACCGACCTGGTGGCTATCGACTGATTTGCCGATGCGCTCCTACCTGGAGTCTGATGCCGCGGGGGCGGTTCTGGGAGGAACCTCCTTTGCTCCTGTCGTAGTCTGCCGACGCTACTTCGGCCACAACCAGCGAACGGTCAAGAAGCTAGCAACCCAGCGCGGCGGCAAGTACCTCGATGGAATTCACTTCGCCTACCAAGGCGGGCAGATAAAATCTCTACTGTCCCTTTTGAGCTATCTCGGTACTGGTGAATATCGGGACCGCTACCTTGGCGTGAAGATTCCGCCTACCAACATTCAGGAGTATCACTTGGCCGAAGCACGGACGTTCGCAAACGGGTTAGCTGATCAGCTCACCGCCGGGGTGCCCACTACGGCTTCCGGGCAGAACCGCGGTCAAGAAAGACGCAGCGCGTAGGGTCCGATCTGATTTGCAATTGTGGCCGAAAGCGCGGCGGAGGACAGTTGCCACCCAACCCCCGGCGGAATAAGGTGTGAAACTGTGGCGCTGTTGTCGGCGGCTTAACAATCACCTGAGGCCAACTGAGGGAACTAATCTCGCCGCCGCGCTTATGTAGCCGCAAGCCGCAGAATTCCAAATGCAGTCAAACCCAGCCCAACCGCAAATGCCAGGGGGGCGACCACAATCGGCCAGTGACTTAGAACGCCGTCCCGAACCCTGCTGAGGAATTCGGACGCGCCGGGGCCCATTACGGCGCAGACGACTGCGACGCCGATCAGCGGCAGGACATAGACAAGGTTGTAGACGCCGAGAAGAATTAGCTTCTCCGGTGGGGAGACTCCTGACCCCACGATGATGCTGATCGCAGCGAAGTAAGGAAACGCTGTTAGCAATTCGACCCCGGCGATACCCGCCCCCATAACCACCGCAGATTGACCCGCGCTGCTGTGCCTCTTCGTCTTGGGCTGCTGTCGTTCTGCCAATGTTTGGCGTTTGGCCCAGACCGCCACGCCACCCAAACTGAGAGACACGCCACCCCCCACGATCAGGCCATACTTGACCTCGGTGCTCAGTTTAGGAAGTAGGGACCGGACGAGATCCGCGAGACCAAGCGCTACCAACACGCCCCCTAGAAATGTGACAGCAAACGCTGCAATCGCGAATGCAGCGGTACGTCGTCGAGGGTGCGATCCGGCAGCAAGGTAGAGGTCGGTGAGGATCAAAGACGGATTGATCGAGTCGGGCAACGCAATCGCCGCCACCACCAGTGCCAGGCTCAGCACGTCTTCCCGTTGGCTTGCTTGTGCCTTGCGAAATGGGCTTCCCTGCCGCTCCGGTCAGCTCGGGCTGGCCAGAAGGCGATGGATATCCGGATCACTCCAAGGATCGGCCAGCTGAATGTTGCGATAGTGAGAACTTGGGCCATTTTCTTTCAATCCCAATCTCTAGGTCATGGGATTGGTGCTTGCAGATTACACACCACCCTAATAACAGTCGTGCTCTGCAGCTGTCAGGAGTCGGCGTTCGGTGCCCAAGTAGTTAGCTGGCACCCAAGGTCGAACTGCCTTCAGTTAGGGCTCCGCGGGCCGTGTGGCCGTGGGAGTCCATCTGTCGGCACGCTGGTTGGGACCTCCGAGCCCTGTTGGGTACGCCCTTCAATTCTGATGGCCTCCCACTGCTCTTCACTGCCATCAAACGGCTCGATCTCTAAACTGGAGATACGATCGTGCAACTGCTGCCAGCGCTGTCCATCGTGTTCGAAGGCCACCCAAATCTTCGGGGAGGCACCGTTCTGCCAGCTCATCGGTGAGGTAGGGTCGTCGGCGTAATCGTGGGCGTTCGCCCACGATGACCCGTAGTACTCGATCGCTTGGCGCTCAGCTTTATCGCCTTCATCGGCTAGCTGTGCCCACTGCGCATCGGTTGGCGTATAGCTCTCCTCGGTCAATGTGCCCCTCGGTCGGACTGAGGCGACTATACGCCAGCGTCTGACAATCGGCCGATTGGTCGAAGTGCGGGCGGATTCGCGGAAGTTCAGATGGTCAAACCTCCTCATGCCCTGCTCTCTCGAGTAGCCGTGGCGCCTCGGGCGAGAGGTTGGCGTGGAGGAGCAGAGTCACGCCGTCGGCGCGACAACTGGCAGCTCGCGCTCCTACACAGCCGCCGTCTTCGCGAGCGTGCCTTCCGGTAGATAGCCCACAGCGGCTTGATCAAGTACGGATGGCCGAGGCCGCCTGGCCTTGCGCTTGCCACCCGTCCATGAGAGCTTGGGGTCTGCAGTCGTAATCGTGTTCAGCTTGCGATCTCTGAAAGCGGGCAGCACGGATACGCTTAGAGCCCGTCGGTAACCCCGCAGAATCGCCGCCTTGAAACCTTGGCCTGAGTGATTGCCTAGGTCACGCGCTCGGCGCCATCGATCCAGGCTCTCGCGGTCTCAGCCAGGGTCCTGGGGCCCGGAGTCCGCAGCGGGGCGTTTTCGACCAAGCGCTTTGCGTCCACCCGCCCGGCCTTCGCCTCAGCTAGCTGCGCGAAGGATGTCGGTCCTCTCGCCGCCGCGTAGCGAGTGGACAAAGGGTTCGTGTCTCGCGACATCAATACCCGCGCCCGAGTTAGCCGGACAAAGCTCCGTGTGGCGTTTCACTATTCCCCCTGCCATGACTCCTCCTCAATTGACATCAGTTAGACGTAACCCCGATGGCAAAGGCGCTCGCTGAATCCCCGCCCCCAGCTCGAGCGACCCTTTGAACCATCGCCGCCGATGCCTGCGACACCCACCACTCGAGCTCGATTGGTCGGACCCCTTCAACGGGCCGACCCCGCCCTCGCCCAGTCTAGACGGCCTCTACCCCTTTTACCTGCTACAAAAGGCGAGCTTCTCTTGCTCGGCGATCAGGCGGATGCGGGCGGCTGAACCGAAAGCGCCCTCCGCCCGGTCGATCGAGAGAAACAACCGATAGAGTTGGCGGCACTGAAGCTCAGAAGGGGTCGGTCTCGCAATGGTTGTGCTGATCATCGTCATCGTCGTGCTCGCGCTACTCGGACTTGGCTTGTGGGTGGGATACAACGGCTTGGTCAAGCGGCGCACTCGGACTCAGGAAGCGTGGTCGCAGATCGACGTGGAGCTCAAGCGCCGTCACGACCTCATCCCCAACCTCGTGTCGACGGTGCAGGGCTACGCCGCCCACGAGAGGGAGACCTTCCAGGCAGTTACTGAGGCCCGGGCCAACGCGGTCGCTGCCGGTGCGACGGGGGACCCCGGTCAAGTCGCCCCTGCTGAGAACGCACTGTCGGGGACGCTACGTTCCCTGTTCGCGGTCGCCGAGAACTATCCGCAGCTGCGGGCAGTCGAAAATTTCCTGCAGCTCCAGGAAACGCTCACCGCAACCGAGGACAAGATCGAGTATGCGCGCCGCTATTACAACACCAGCGTTCGCGACTACAACATCGCGCTGCAGACGTTTCCGCGCAGGATGATCGCGGGGCCGTTTGGCTTTAGGGCGGCAGCGTTCTTTGCCACCGGTGAGGAGGATCGTGCCGCGCCTCAGGTGAGCATCCCCAGCTCTAGCCCGGGCGCGAGAGGCCCAGCATCCCTGCCTGGCGCTGGCGCCGAGGCGCTTCCGCCTGCTTCTGGCACTCAGGGCCCACCGCCGGCCGACTGAGACTCCACCCGGCGAACTGGCTGGCCGGTCAGACGGCCTGGCCCAAGGCGATCTTTTCGAGTGCAGCTATCCGCTCCTCGATGGGAGGGTGGGTGTCATAGAGGTGGTGATACCAGGCATCGTGATGCTGCAACGGGTCGTCTATGCACATCGCCGCGGTGGCGTGGTTCATGCTCTTGAACGGCTTGTCGTTTTGTTGGAGTTTCTTGAGGGCGCTCAGCAGTCCGGCCGGGTTGCGGGTCAGCTCCACACCGCTCACGTCGGCCAGTGACTCGCGGCGGCGCGAGAGCGCCAGGCGAATGAGTGGACCGAAGATGAAGCCGACTACCGCGAGCAGCGCGCCGGCCGCGATGATCACGATCACGGCCTGGTTGCCGCTGGAACCTCGCCCGCCTCCGGCGAAGAATGCGCTCCGCCATAGGATGCTGGCCAGTAGGGCCGCCATTCCGATCATCGTTCCGACCACGAGCAAAAGACGAATGTCGTGGTTCTTGATGTGGCTCATCTCGTGGCTGGCCACGCCTTCGAGCTCCTCGCGGTTCATGACGGCGAGCAGTCCCGTTGTAAATGTGATGGCTGCTTTTTCCGGGCTGACCCCCGTGGCAAAGGCGTTGGGCGAGGGGTCATCGATCACATACACGGCGGGCTTGGGGATCCCCTCGCCGATGGCCAAAGCCTCAACCAGGTCGTGCAGATGTCGGTACTGGGTGGGGTCGGCCGGCACGGCCCCCGAGACTCGCAGGACCAGTGCGGCTCCCGCGTTCAGGGAGTAGACGATCCCGCCGACGGCCAGCGCAGCACAGATCGCGATGCCGACGATTACCGGGGTCCAGCCGTAGTTGGTAGTCGAAGCGCGCCCATATTCAGCGTTGGCTGCAGGGTGATAGACCGCTTTAAAGAGGAGGCCACAGGCGGCTCCGATGGCAAGCCAGATCACGAAGAACAGGGCGATGAAGAGGACGGTCCGTCGCTTGTTGCTGGCGATCTCGCTGTACACATGCCGAATCCTATGGCACCAATAACCAACCTCTGGATCAGTTCGACTTCTGCCGCTCGGCGCGCCGGTGGGTGTCGAAAACTCCATCGGGCAGCCGCCTCGTACTCGGGGATAGTTCTGATGGAGACTGGATGAACTAATCAGCTACCGGGTCGCGAAGGTGAACGGCCGTGCTCGACCGCCAGGGAACGTGCCTACTCCTCGGGCTGGTTGGTCCCCCCGCCCAATGCCGCCCCCTGACAACCAGCGGGCCTTCGACCGGACCTCAAAGGTCCGATCGCTTAGGCTTAGCTAAAAGCCCGGCCAAATTCCTCCACCAGCCTCATCAGCATTTCGGTGACCGACAGATTCGCCTGCCGCGGCGGCTCCGCCCCAGGCGCCTTCGTTTTATCGAGATACCCCCGAACGGCGACCGCGTGCCTCCCTTCCCAGCCAGCGGGAACGCCTGGAGGCCAGCCCATCTCCGGCCCGCATAATCTGCCCAGGTGAACCTCAGAATTTGGCTCTGCAACTGGTAAAGGCGCCTACCGGAATCGAACCGGTGTAAACGGCTTTGCAGGCCGTGATATTGCCTAGGGTTTAGATCCTTCAGGCATGAAACCGCTCAGTCAAGCGGCCTCCGCGTCAAGCGTGAGCTGTTTTGATTGGTACCCAACGTGGTACCCATGCCGCCAAAGGTCCGGCTCCATCGCTAGGGTCTCCGTCCGTGCCCATACAGACCGACGCTACTCCAACCGGCTTTCTGGTTATCCGCAAGCATGGAGACCGAGCTTTCTATGAAGGGAAGTGGAGGGACTCAACGCGGACCCAGCGCAAGCGCCGCCTCGGGCGAGCCTGGCTTGAGCAACGCGCAGGTGAGTGGGTCAAGCCGAGCGGCCGGGTCCGCAATGGGTTTCTTGACGAGCGGCGCGCGCACGTGAAGTTGGCGCAGATAATCGCCGACCAGGAGGCGGCGCTTCGCCGCGCAGATAATCAGCGCGACGCGAGTTTTGCCGCAGTTGCTGCCGGCTGGCTTGAGTTCGTCGAGCACGAGAAGCGGGTCAAGCCGTCGACCCTGGCCGACTACCGGATCATGTTGGCGAAGGGCAACGGCAAGAAGGGCCAGCGAGGCGCCCGGATCATGCGGACGTTCGGCGGCAGGGACCTCGTCGACATCGACACTGTCGCTGTGCAGCGCTTTCTGGCTCTGCTCGACCGCGAGAAGATCACTGCGCGAACGGTGAATAAGCATCGGCAGCTCTTACATGCGATCTTCGCCTACGCGATGCGCTCTGACACCTACGGGCTGCGAACGAACCCGGTGAGCGACACCAAGAAGCGGCCGGAGGCTGGCGCGGCCCCGATCGACACCTTCGAGACTAATGAGGTTCGGGCGATTGCGAAAGCAGCACGGGAAGGCCTTCACCGCAACCGGCGCAAATACGATCGCCTACCGAGCGCGAACGCTGAGTGGAAGCGCACGAACACTCAGGACGCGGCCCTCTTCATCATCGCCGCGTTCACCGGGTTAAGGCTGGGGGAGCTACTGGCATTGCGGTGGAAGGACGTCGACCTTGAGGACTCACGCCTAACCGTGGAGCGCGCTGTGTCGGCCGGTCGGGAGGTTGCGACGACCAAGTCCCGCAATTTCCGAACGGTGCCGCTCTCTGAGCAGGCGGCGGCCGAACTTCACCAACTCGCTAAGCGGGAGCGGTTCACCGGGCGATCGGATTCTGTCTTCTGCCGTGCGACCGGCGAAGCGTTGGACGGCTTCACTGTCCGGCGACGATTCTTGGCGGCGCAAGAGGCAGCTGGTGTCCGTGTTCGCAGATTCCACGACCTGCGCCACAGCTTCGGCTCCCTTGCGGTCCGCAGCTTCGACCCCGTCAGCGTGCAGAGCATGATGGGGCATGCAAACCTCGCGACCACAGAACGCTATCTCCATAGCAAGCCACGTGATGACGACGCAACGAAACTCACTGCAGCATTTTCTTAGGATCTTTACGAGTTCAACGGCTCAAACAGTTGACCGACAAGCGTTCGCCCCGGATTGTGTCGCCGACGCCCGCACCTAGACCCGCTCGGTCCCGAAAAGCTCCCCAATGTAGGCGTCCAGCCGACCACGCAGGGCAAACCATCGGTTACCGATTTTATTCGCGGGGATTACTCCGCGTCGCATGTAGTCGAGCGCTGTGGAACGCTGGACTTGGAGCACGGCAGCCACATCGGTAGGGGTGAGCAAGTCTTCGCGCGTGAATGACGTTCGAGGCTGCACATCAGATGCGATGCTTTCACTCATGGCTCACAGCCCCCGGCGCGTGGCGCAGCTGAAAGCCGGCCAGGTAGCTGGTGGGGAAGGACCCTCTCTTTCGGACCACGTGCTCATTCACCCCTGTTGTCCATGCTGAGAGCAGGATGCTCCGGTCTTGGAGTGAGAAACCGTCCAGATCTTCTCCCTTAGGTCGTCGTTTACGCGTAGGAACGCCAGGCAGACATCGCCCAAGCCGTCCTCTGCGTCCTCCGGCGTTGAGATTGGAAGCGAGCTTGGCGCGCCAGCCGGGCCCGCTCGGAGCGAAGGAGCTGATCGAGGACTTGGGCTCGGCGCTCGGCACCGTCCCGCGGGCTTTGCGGCTGGAAGGCCATGCGGCCGCCTCGCACGCGACGCGTGCGACCATGCGGCTCGCGTGGCTTCCCGCCGACGCCTCCAGCGCATCGGTCTACCTCAGCGCACGATTGAGATCGACCGCTCGACGCTTCGCGCCGGCTCCTGGCCGAGACCCTGCTGGATACGCGCCAACCGCAGCTCGGCCGCCCTTCGCTCCGCGTCGCCGGTCTTTGGACCAAGCGGGTCGCCACCGCGCGAAGTGACCCCTTGGCGGTGGCGGAAAGCGTAGATCAGATCGACGCCTTCGTTCCAAAGCTCCGCTTTGATGGGGTCGGCAGGACGGGCGCCGAGTGCCTCCTCGATCAGCCTGGAGGGCTGGAGCCGCTCGGCGGCGACCTCGCGGCGGCGGAGCTGTGCCAGGCGCTCGCCGATCAGCGCCAGCTCGGAGCGCTCGGCATCGCTCAGCCCGATGGGGCGACGGGACTCGATCGCGACTTCGACCGCAAGGCTGTCACGCTCGTCGCGTAAACGCCCGAGCTGTTTGGCAGAGAGGCTCTCGGCGCTCTCGATCCGGGCCAGTTCGCCGCGGTCGGGACGGCGCTCGGTTGCCAGCGCCTCGCGCTTGGAGGCCAGCTCGGCGAGGCGGGCGTTGCCCGCGGCGAGTCGGCGCTCGACGGCGTCGAGCCGCTGCTTGAGCGGCGTCGGCTCATCCTGGTCGGCAAGTCTGCGCTCGAGCTCAGTGCGCCGCTTGATCAGCTCGTAGGGCGGCTGCGCCTCGAGTCGCTTGCGGGCGGCGACCTCGACCGCGGCAAACTCGCCCGCGGATCGCTCGGCACCGGCTCGCAACTCGTGGGCTGCGTCCTCGATCTCACGGGTGCCGGGGCCGAGCTCGGGATCGGTCAGCTCGGAAGCAGCGACGCCGTAGGCGGTCGTCGCACCGCGGGCGCGGGAGACGGCAACGAGGAACTCCTCACGGCTGATCGCGGCGTCGAGCAAGGCAAAGGCGCTCTCGAAGGTCTTTGACTCGGTGGCGTAGGTGGTGAGCGCGTAGGCGTGCTGGATCGCCGGCTCGCCCGAGGGGGTGCGGCGATCCAGGTAGTCGCGGTCGAGGGTGACCCGGCGCTCGTCGCCGCCAACCCGCTGCAGCTCTACGCTCTGTCGTGCCTGATCGACCACGATCACCGCCCAGCGCTCGCGATTGGAGACCTCGGGAGTGTTGATCCGGGTGATGAGGCGCTCGCCGAGGGCGAACTGATGACCGGCGACGGTCAGAGCCCCCTCCCCCACCCCGCGCTCGGCGGCAAGGACCTCGCGCGCCTTGCGGTTCAGCTCGGCGACGTCGCGACTGCGGCGGGCGATCATCACCGCGTCCTCGCCAGCGCTGTAGCGGGCATGCCAATCGAGGACGAGCGCGTCGAGGGCCTCGGGCAGGGTGTCGGCGATCACCAGGCGCTCGCGAGAGCGCAGGAGGTCGAGCGCGTCTGAGCCGCGGCCTTCGTGGGCAAGCTCGACGATGCGGCGGTCGAGCGGGTCGCGCTGGCGGCGGATCTCGGTGAGGAGGGCTGGCTCGATCACCTTGGTCAGGTGCCCGTAGAGACCACCGGGGCCGACCGCCCCGATCTGGCGCGGGTCGCCGATGCAGACCAGCTTGCCCTCGCACTGAACAGCCAGCTCGGCAAGCGCGGTGGCGTGCGGGGTCGAGGTCGTGCTCGACTCATCCATGACGATCACGGTGCCGGGGGCGAGCGGGCGGTGGCCTGCCTCGGTCGCCTCGGCAGTGCGGATCAGGAGCGCGGTGATCGAGGTGGCGGGGACGCCGGCGTCTGAGAGCTCGCCCGAGGCACTGCGCGCGGTGGCGACCCCGATCACCGGGTGCCTGGCAGCAACCCAGGCCTCCCGCGCGGCGGCGAGGGCGGTGGTCTTACCGCTGCCCGGCAGCGCCGCCACCGGCACGATCCGCTCGCCACCGATGGTGAGGCGGCGAACCATCTCGGCCTGCTCGGCGCTCAGGTAGCTGTGGCGGGCGAGGACGGCGGCGAGGGTCGCCTCATCGACAAGCGCCGCGCCGGCCTTCTGTCCCTCACGCGCCGTCTTCACGAAGCGCTGCTCCAACTCCCAGAGGCGCGGAGTCGTGTAGTAGGTGGAGTCGATCGCATCGGCTCCGCGGTGGATCTCGATCAGGCGCTCGCTTCCGAGCAGACCCTCGACCGCGTGGTCAAGCGCAACAGCATCTGCGCCCTCCGGGAGCTGGTTGGCCAACGCGCAGATCAGATCGCGGCGGTCGAAATGGGAGTGGGTGGCCTCCAGCTCGGCGAGTGCGCGCTCGCTCTCGGCTGGGCCGATCGGACGGGGCTCGCGGCGAAGGGCGGATCCCAGCAGGGCGTCGATCGAGTCGGGAGTGAGGTCGAACTCCGCTGCCCGGGCGCTCCACTCCGAGCGCTGGGCGTCGGCGTCAACGCCGTAGTCCTTGGCGTCACGGGTTCTGTAGGCGGCGACTTCGGCAGCGGCGGCCGAGGTCGTCCCCCGCTCGGCCATCGCCGCGACGATCTCCGCCCGGCGCTGGGAGAAGTGCTCGATCGCGGTGCGCTCGATCCCGACGAGGTCGGCGTAGCCGTTGTGGGGGCTGTGCCACTCGGCTCCCAACTCGCGGGTGAGGTTGGCGCGAAGCGCCGCCTGGTAGACGTGGCCGGCCGCCTTGGCCTGGCGCCAGAAGGGAGTGCGGCCCTTCGGCGCGGCCAGGCTGAGCCAGTGCCCATCAGTTGCGGCGCGAGTCAAGTTGGCGGTTACCAGGTGGGTATGCAGGGCCGGATCGCCGGCGCGCGAAGAGCGGTGGCGAAAGGCCATCGCGACCAGACCAGAGCCGGGCTCGATCGTCTTGCCCCCCGCGCCGCGCTGCACGAAGCAGGCGTGGCGCTCCAGGTAGGCGACTCCCTCGGAGACAGCGTGGTCGTGGGCCCGCAGGACAGCGGCCCGGACCTCGGGGGATCCGACCGCGTAGAGCAGGGAGACCGACTTCGGCGCGGCGAAGCGGATGTCGTAGCCGAGGATCGGCTCGACCCGGCGCTCGCGGCCACTCGCGTCGGTGTAGCTGCGCGGCTCGGGGCGGCGCACCAGCACTTCGCCGCTGACCGGGTGCCTGCCGGCGAGGATCGCGGTGTAGGCATCGCGGTCAACCTCGCCGGAGAGGCCGAGCTCAGTGGCCAGCTCGCCGATCCACTCACCCGGCGCCTCGCCCGGTTTGGTGTAGTAGTCCTCGCCGCCTTCGGCCACCGCCTCGATCCAGTAGTTGGCGTTTCGTCGCCCGATCTTCGTCACTCCCACCATCGCCTCCGTTGTCCGCTGCGGGAGCACCTTGCATCGGGCGAACTGCCGAGTTCCCAGTGTGTCGGGCTTCGGGGTTTGGGTTTTAGGGACGCTTCTTGGGGAAGGAGGACCGGCCTTGTTGGTTGCTCTGGCTGGCTTTGCTGGCCTGGTGTTTGTGGAGCTTTGTGGTGGCCTTGGCTCTTGGCTCTGATTCTTCTTTGGCTTTTGGTTCTGGCTGATCTCGCTGGATTTGGGCTGGGCCGCCTGGCGATGGCCCCCGCAGCGCAGACCCGGCGACCGGCGGCGAGCAGGACAAGAATCAGGGCCCGAGGTCTGGCGCTGGACCCCGGATGCGGTGGGCGCGATCAGCCGCTCCGCACCGCCGCCCAGGTGGCGGCGAGCGCCAACACTCCCCGTGGGGGATTTGTTTGGCGCGCAGCAGCAGCCAAGCGTCTTGCCGTCAAGCACTGCCGGCTCTTCGAGTTCGATCCTCCTCGCCGCGATCTCTGACTAAAGCCAGGAGTGGAAGCGCTCGATCGCCTCCTGGGCCGTGGCAACGCGGATCGACGGGTATTTGCTGGAGCGGTGAGGGAAGGGTTGCCCCAGCGTCCCGGCTCACCGCTTCGCGGGTCACGCCCGCGGCCGATGTAGACGTCATAGGAGTCTCGCTTGCAGTGGACCACTCTCGTCCTCGGCTCATCCCGATCCAAGTGCTCAGCGGATTCGCCAAGCGCTGTGCCAACTCTGGCTCGAACAGCTGACATCGAGCAGCTCATACGGAGCGAGCGACCGGTGAGGATGAGCGGGCTCTTTGTAGCACAGAGAGGCCCGGCGCCGCTGTCCTTTCAAGATAGGGATAGGAGCGGGGCACTGGCTTCACTGCGGTCGCGGGGGTCGCCCCAATCGAGCTTCAGCCCCACCGATATCGCCATGCGATATGTCCAACATTTTGGCCAGCACCTCGTCTTTGGGCTCACCAAAGCTTGGGAAGCCACGCGACTTCCGGCTAGCGAAGGTGGGATTGACGAAGAGGGCATCTGCCCAACTGGCACGGCCATCCCGGTAGTGGAAGTTGTAGAGCGAGACTAACGAAAACCCATGATCGAGAGCGAATCCTAGGATCTCATCAACTCGCGGCTGGCCCTTGTAGGCATCGTTGAGGTTCAACTCGATGAAAATGAGTTGAACGCGATTCTGCTCCAACAACCCTTGCGCCCCCTTCAGGACCTCCAGGTCATAGCCTTGCGTGTCAGACTTGAGCAGATTCAAACTCTCAACCGAATTCTCCTTGCAGTAGTCATCCAAAGTCTTGACCTCAACGGAAGTAATCGCCACCACGTGGCCCCAGCCGTCTGAACCGATCTCGAGAAACGAGCTCATATCGGAGTCACTGTTTTCGTTCAGATCTAGCGTCCCCGCAGCGCTACCGACCCCGCAATTAGAGAGCCACAGACTCGGAATCCCTCTTGTACGTCGCTTGAGCTCCTCATAGGACGATCGGCTCGGCTCGAAGGCGTGGATCACGGGATCATTGAACACGCTTCGTAGTCGCTGGATAGTCTGACCGATGTTCGCCCCCACATCTGCGGCCACCATTCCCGACTCTTCCCCCACCAGCGCTCGCATATCTAGATAAGCGTTCTGCCCGAAATTCCCGGACACTTTCCGCACGTCGTAGCCGAGTGAATTGAAGAGCCCCCTCGCTTTTACTCGGAGATCCACCACTGGAAATACCATTCTAGGGGATGCCTGCTACGGCACAAACGCGCGTCCTCTCGACCCCTAATCACTCAGATCGCCTCTCTGAGCGCTTCCGGAGGTGTTCTTTACGCCCTCAGGTGACCCGGCGTGCGGCATCGGCAATCCCGGCTCGTCCGAGAATCTGGCAGGTCTATTTGAAAGCATCTTGGGGAAGCCGACCTTAGCCAACGTCGTGTCGTGACCGGCACAATTCGGCGGGGCTTTGAGGTAGCCAACGCGGTCACTCAGTTACCCGAGAACAGCATCTACGCAAACAGCTTCGAGATTGGCTCCGCGAGCCTAAGCGTTACTGCAACTCCCTTCAAGGTGGGACTTCTTGCCGCACTCTTCATCGGACCCCGAGCTGAGGCGGAGCGGCGAAGTCGACCGTACTGGCGTGCCCCACGACTTTCATAGCCTGCAACTGGGATGGATGACATAACGCGCGAACCCCCAAAAGCCTGGACTTGAATCTCCTTTCAAATACGCCAGGTCCCGCTGGGACGCGGCTGACTCAATCACCATCGGCGTCAAGGTGCACGGGCAGAGGACTGCACTTTCGTTCCTACTGTCCGGTGAACGACTCCTGCTTCTACAGAGATTCTAGTGAGCCACCTCTAAGGCAAATACAACCAATATCAGTTCCAGATTTCGCATCCAGTCGTATTGCGTGTCCGAACTGGACTGACTTCCGTAACGCCGCTCTCAGACCTTCACTTCAGTTCCTTATGGTATTAAATATCACGCCGGGGACAATCTATGATACTGCACTAGGTGTTACTGCGCTAAGTGCCAAAGAGTAAGTAAGTGAAACCGGTATTGTTCGCCTTTGCTTCGCCGGCCGCTTCTTTGCCGACCTTTTCATCCATGGCTCGCAATTCAATGGTGTGACTGCCTGCACTCAAGGATATCACCCAGCTCTGTGCGGCCGTCACCTCGGCGACTAGCTCCATGGTGGGGGTAACTGATTCTACGGCCCCAAGGAAGGCGACAATCTGGCCGGACTCTGCGGAGCTATCGACGTACAGCTCTGCGATGCACTTCGCGTTAGAGCTCTTCGTCATCGAAAGGGAGAAGTCGGCCACGGCGTTGACGACCAAGACCGAGTCGACCACCGGCGCGACTTCCAGTTTGCAACCAGGGACAAGAGTGTATGTACTGCTGAGTTCAAGGTGACTGGTGGCGCGCTTTTGGCCCGTCGCGACTCCAAACAGAAGTTCAAGCGCTTCCTTCGTCAATGTAGCTGCGATTGCGGCTTCGCTTTTATGTTCGATAGCCGTGGTGCCCTCTTGGCCGCGTTTGACCGTAAGTTTTTTCCCTGAGCGTGCAGTAACGAGCATGATCTCACTATCGACAGTTACTCGGTAGTTTCCGGTTTCGGGAAAACCGGCTTCTGATGTAAGTTGAACAGTGGTTTCAGTCGCCGTCAGTGCGGCTGCCAGGGTCGTTTCTGCGAGGTTTACTAGCTTCTCAGAGGTGGTCATATCTCATCTCCCAGATGACATAGGGTGATCTGTTTCTTAATGTTTCGCCTTGTTTCCTGATTCAATTGTCCTGTCGATCTTGACCTTAGTCCTAAAGGTGCTTCAGAAAGGCACCGGAAGGCCTTTCGCTATGAGGACGCTAGGTTTGGGTCCATTCTCTATGTCCGGTCATGTGACTTCATATATCTGCACATTGTCGATATCAATATGGGTCGAGGTTTTGATCACCGGGTTGCGATAGATCCCAAGCCTCAGATGGCTAGGCACAGGCGCCAGGTTTTCGTATCCTTCCTGTTTGCCGTCGGCATAGCTCAATGTCTCGCGAGGAATCGTTCCGGATGAATGTTGGGCTTTAAAGGGCGAGTTGGCTGGTAAGCCTGTGCGATCATCGATCTGAATATTCGTCGATCCGAGTTTTGATGACGTAGAGTAGACGTTTTCGATCCGAAACCGCGTCCACTGGTTGACCGCCGCCGGAGCGGTGAAGAGCGGTTCTTCCTCAGCTTTTGGAGGGACGATGATCTGCCATTCGTTTTCGCGAAGCTCCATGTGATAAATCACTAGGCCGTATGGGCCAACTTTTTCGTAGGGCTGGGTTTCCTTCATCTGCATCACGTTCTGCCAGTTTTCGTTCGATGCGGGGAAGTTTTCAGCTGGGCGGAGATCGAAGAAGGTGACAATTATCGTGGTCGATTCTTGATAAAGCCAAAAGGTCCCTTTGCCACCGGAAGTCCCGTAGCGGGACTCGTTGGCTCCCAGCTCGGTTCGTTCGGTACCGTCAAAGCGATCGCCTTCTACGATCTGCAGGCGGCGGAAGTTGCCGTTATCTTGGGGTTCGCCATTACCCTTGGTCCATGGAGAGCCTTCTTTGGTTTCTTTGATTAGTTCATAGCGCGCCGGTTTTGCAGCCTGGATCAGCCCCCATACGTCTTCGACGTTTTCGTCCGTCATTGGATCCTCTCGCAGGAGTTTCAGGGGTGCAGGCACCACAGGCCCCTCGGCGCCGAGGATCATGCGTCCGAGTACTGACCGCGTCGTTCCTAATCTGCCAGTCGGTAGGCTCATTTCATCTTCTCCTTCTCGAGCTCCGTGTGTCCGTGGACAGCTCAGCTGTCTAAATTGGTTGTCGTTGGGCAACTGTGCATACTGATCAGTCCGTTCCAAGCGGCATAATCAAAGCGATCATTTGAAGAATGGAACTTCTCCTTCAGGCGAAGGAACCTTCATAAGCGATGTCTCGTGCGATCGGTATTCCGCCTTGAACTTGGACGGTGCCTGCGCTTATTGCGCCTGACTTTCACGCACTTCTCTTTTGCGCGAATTTTCCTTTTCCTATAGCCCGGTCTGCAGCACGGTTGGAGGCTGAAAGTCGCGGTTACTTCCCTTGCTGCTGTCATGGTGACTTCGCATTCATCGGTGCCGCTGACTCGTTCACAGCCCGACCATCGCACGGGTTTGCTATTTGGTCCTGGGGTGCCCTTGAGGACCACTGCTGTACCTTCGCTTAGGGTCTCTTCGCAAGTTTGGGGGCAGCTGATCCCAGCTGGGGAGCTCGCAACCGTTCCTGTGCCGTCCCCTTGCTCATTGACTCTCAACCTGGCGAAGCCATGGTCAGCGGAAAACTCAGCGCCAACCGTCTGAGCCGCGGTCATCGTCACCTTGCAGACCCCTGAGCCGCTGCAAGCACCGGTCCATCCAACGAATTCCGAGCCGGCTGCGGCCGACGGCGTCAGCGTCACAGTTTCGCCTTCTTCAAACTCAGCCCCACATTCAAGGCCACAATCTATGCCAGGCGTGGAGCTAGCAACGGTGCCTAGGCCATCGCCCGTCTTCGTCACCTTTAACTCAAATGCATTGCCACTAACTGCGATGTCGGACGGATGATCCGCCCCGATGATAAATTCCTGCTGGACATCGCTGCCATCAACGTTGGCTCTGCCAAGTGTTTCAAACCCCTGTTTTGCCTGTGCGGGGGTTGTCCAGAACAGATGGCCCGCACCCACCGCGATTTCGGACCCCTTTATCCCCGTGATGAATTCCTGCTGGACATCGCTGCCATCGAGGTTGGCTCTGCCAATGGCGGTTCCAATCCCATTGAACCAGTAGATGTGGCCTTCCCCTACCGCTAGGCCTCCAGGGTCTTCCAATGTCCCGATGAAACTCTGATCGACTTCTTTGCCGTCGAGACTTGCCCGCCCAATGGTGTGCTGATCGTAATTCACCCAGTAGATGTAGTTACCACTAACAGTAAATCGAGACAGTCCGCTCAAGGTAATAAAGTCTTCGTCGACTTCGCTGCCGTCTAGGTTTGCGCGCCCGATCGTGCCTGTATAGTGCTCCCAGTAGATGTGGCCTTCGTCAGCTGCGATGTAGCCTCCCTCAACCCCCCTCAGAAACAACGGTTCAACGTCTGTGCCGTCTAGGTTGGCGCGCCCTATCGAGGCGAAGCTGCCTTGCGTCCAATAGAGGTGGTCGCCGCCGATCGCGATACTCAAGGGGTTTTCTTCCGTCCCTATAAACCCCTGTTCGACATTGCCGCCATTGATGCTTGCACGCCCGATCGAGTTCGCTTCGCTGTTCACCCAATAGACAAAGGCGCTGGCTCTTGACGGGAGGACGGCAGCGAGTAGGCCCACTAGGGTAACAGTCAGTATCGCTCGGCTCATTTTGTGCCTTTTAATCTGCCCTCACCGCGCCTGAGATTGAGTCAATTGATGTTCCGCGGCGGCTTTCCGTATTTGGTATCAGCCTAACTCCGCAATTTCCAATGCTATCAGGGATGCTCGCGCTCCATAAAGCAATCCCGAGACTCTCAAAATGGCATGCGCCGCCTCTGCTTCCTCTATCGCCTGGGGGACCTGGGCGCCTGTTTCTGGGCCCGTGGGGGGTGCCGACCTTGCTCAAATTTCCTCCTCGCACCTCATCAGCGTTTCGATACCGACAGATTCGTCTGCCGCGGCGGCTCCTCCACAGGCGCGTCCGTTTGATCGAGATGCCCGCGTGCGGTGGCGGTGCGCCTCGCTTCCCAGCGGACGGGAAGGCTTGGAGACGAGCCCATCCCAATGCTTAAACAGGCTCGCGCCGCCAGCTAATGAGGCCGAGCTCGGGGTTGAAGCACTTATCGACGGGAACTAGGTAACCCGACGTCGTGCCTGGGAGTTGGTACCCATATCTGGTACCCAGCCGGAGAATGGGCCGTAGCTGAACTCCAGTATCTGGCTCTGTAACTAGGAAGGCGCCTACCGGAATCGAACCGGTGTAAACGGCTTTGCAGGCCGCTGCGTAACCACTCCGCCAAGGCGCCGAATGTCAGTGTTCAAGCCAAGTCTGGGCTGCGCTCGTTGCGTGGCCGACATTGTCCCGGGGCTTGGCGGCCGATGGTGCCTTTTCAGGTGTCACCAACGCCGCCCACGCGATCGCATTCTCACACTCGGTCAGATACACGCGGATCAGCTTAGCTTTTCGCTCGAGAAAGCCTTGGTGCAGACCGTGGGGGTGAAGCGGGGATCGGTGTGCCCGAGCTGGCCAGCGATGTAGACGGATCATCGCCCGATGCCGCCCGAAGGCTCGCAAAGGTCCGGCGAAGCGAGTTAGGCATCGGCGTCTTGAGCCTCCTCGGCAAATTCTCCGCCGAGCGCCGCGGAACGTAGGAAGTTCAAAACCTCTGAGGCGGAAGATCGCATCAGGGGGAGGCATTTGATGCGGAATCTCAATTGATCGTATTCGCGGGAAGGACCACCTGATGAAAACCGCCAAGTAGTCGAAGTACTGAGGGCGGCGTCGCAGGGTATTCGGGCTTCTGCCAGTGCTCGGGCGGCCAATCGATTTCGAACTGATTGCATTCATTGTTCTTCGTGGTTTTCGGTTCCAGGTTTTCGAAACGTTCCTAGAATCTCCCCCACGTGAGTTAGCCTGGTCCGTCAGTGCGTTCGAATCCAAGCGATCCCCTTGTCCTCGTGGCCCGCGCTGGCCAGGCTCTGCCTGGGCCCCGGGGAAATCACGTGCGCCAGCGTCCAGTTTTCGCCGGCAGCGTGATCCCAGAGCGATAGCGGCGCTCCGATGCCAACGGTTCCAATGACGAAATTTCAGCGTGAGATTGAAACCAAAGCTGTCGCGATTCTCTCCCGGGGCTCGCTATGACGGACCGAGTACACGAGTCAGATCCTGTTATTCGGGGGTCCGATACCGGAGCACATCATATTGACGCCAGTTCTGAGGCTCGCCAAACCCAGCGTCACGCGCAATTGGTCCGACCTCAGCGGAGACCCTCTCCATCCCCTGCTCACTCTGCCAGTGGTTGACGATCAAGATCCCCTTGTCGTTTTTGACGACGATGGAAGAGATGCTGCCGTTTTCAGCCGCTGCACGGCGGGCAGTCGGCTCTATTTTCTCGTCCATCAATGCGGCAAGGTCATCGGGGTCGCCATGAATTTCAAACATTGTGAGAATTGCCACTGAGGATTCCTTTCGTCAGGCTCGTGAGCTGGAGCGCCGATCCTCCCCGGAATTGAGCCACAATTCAAGGCGCCTTCCCAACACCTGCTTTCGAGAGTTCTTTACCAGCCCTTAACCCCCGGCTTAAGCCGCCGGCCTAAGTTCGCTCAGTGGAGGATTTCGTCGTTGCGGCGAGGGAAAGGTCTATGGAGGTCCGCGAGGACCCGGTAGAAGCGACCACGGCTGAACATGCCATCGCCAAAGTTGCTACTCGGCTACCGGACCCTAAGCCAGGGACCGTTTTTGAAGCATGGCCGAAAGACCAACCGGCGCAGGTCGTGAAGTTCACCGTCTAGCGAGCAGATGCACTAGCCCCTCCGACCTCATCGACCGTCGAATCCTCGGATCAGCGCCTGGCCAAACGGCGGCTGATCAGGTCCGAACTTGGCCTGCTCTCCTTGGGGAGCGGGCCAAGTCAGCACCGCGCGAGAGGCTCAGATCACTTCGAGGGATTCTTCAGTGCTTAGCCTCAATCCACCGCCCGACCACACCTGATCTGTCCGTTTCAGTCATGAATACGACCTCCTGAGCAGGCAAACAGCGGCTGTTTCGGGCAGCCGCGGCCTGCCATCAGGAGGTCACTCACATGGTGAAGGTCTTGGCGGGGTCCGTGCGTCCCGATTCGGTGGGCGTCGAGTTCGATGACGAGCGGCTGATTGCCAACGCCGGGTTGGTCTTGGTCACCACCCTGAGCATCCGGCTCGGGATCGAGTCCCTGGTCGATAAGACGGTCCGCCTCGGTCAGAAGGCGGGCGCCGCCCGCCCCGGGCGCAAGGTGCTCACCCTGATCCACGCAATCGCGGCTGGCGCTGACTCGATCGAGGACACAGACGTGCTGCGCGCCGGCGCCACCGAGGCCCTGCTCGGCCACCGGGCGATGGCGCCCTCGACGCTCGGCACCTTCCTGCGCGCCTTCAGCTTCGGCCACGTCCGCCAGCTCGATCTGGTGGCGGGCGAGGCGATCAAGCGCGCCTGGGCGGCGGGTGCGGGACCAGGCGCAGGGCGCCTGGTAATCGACATCGACAGCTTCATCGGCGAGGCCAAAGGCGCCCTCAAGCAGGGCGCCTTCGAGACCGGCGTCTGCGAGCTCGCCGAGACCACCTACGGCGGCCGCCGGCTGATCGTTCGCCGCGTCCACCTGCATGCCCAGGACGAGCAGACTGAGCTCTTTTCCTACTGGCGCCACTTCGCCTTCCTCACCAACAGAGAGGAGGACATGCACACGGTCGATGCTGAGACACCGAGCGCACGCAGAGGTCGAGCTGGCGATCCGCGATCTCAAGGACCAGGCCCTGGCGCACTTCCCCTCCGGGAGCTTCGCCGCCAATGCGGCCTGCACGGTGATCGCCTGCCTCGCCCACAACCTGGTGCGCTGGGTCAGGCAGCTGGGCCTTCGGGACTCGACCTGGCGCGCTGCCGCGACGACTCGCCGCTGGCTGATCGCGATGCCGGGTCGGCTCACCCGCACTGCCCGGTAATGGACGCCCCACCTACCCGCCCGCTGGCCCTGGCAGGAGGCCTTCGCCGAGGCGCTGATCTCTCTTTCACCAGTTCGCCTCAGCTGCCGATTCACTCGGTCGCTGCCGGCTGCTTCCCACCGGCTCCAGGGCGCCCCCCAAACAGCCCCCGCCACTCCTCGAATGGGGCGCAACACTCCTACGGCCGTGGTTTTTGCTGCTCACCCGGTCGCGGCCGTCGGTTCTCTATCCGTGATGGTGAATCGGTGGATTGAGGCTAAGCAGGTGAGTTTCTTCAGAGCAGGCTCGAAAATGGGCGAATCGCTGCCCTGCAACGTACAGCGAACGCTTGTTCGCATATCGGACGTTCTAAGCGGTTTGGAGTCTCAGGGCGAGGAGATTGAGCGGGGTCCTGCGGCAGCCTTATGCGGGAGGTACTGAGAGCCTCCTAGATGATGCTGACAGGAAAATAACCCTCAGGCCGCCACCGCCTCCAGGGTGACGCTGTGCCCGAGCGCCTCGAGCTGTGCGACCAGGCGCTTGGTGGCCCGCTCGGGATCGCGGCGTTGGAAGTACTCACCAGCGAGGTCGTTGTAGAGCTCCCCGGTGGAGAGCATGTACCAGGCGGCGCAGAGGATCGAGTGCTTGACCGCGCCGAGCGCCTTCTTGTGTCCGCGGCGGGGCCGCAGGCGATTTTATTGGGCGGCGAGGTAGATGTCCTTGGCTCGGCGACGATTACCTCGGCGCTGCGCCGTTGAACCCCGGGGATCGAGCGCAAGAGCTCAACGGCTGAGGCGAAAGGGGCGATCTGCTCCTCGATCGCCTCGCTGAGGCCGGCGATCTGCTCGTTGAGGAAGTCGACGTGGGCAAGGATCGCCCCGATCCAGACCGAGTGCAGGTGATCGAAGCGGCCCTCCAGGGCCTCTTTGAGCGCCGGAGCCTGGGCCCGCAGCCGGCCCTTGGCGAGTTCGGCCAGGACCTCGGGGTCGGTGGTGCCCTCGCAAAGCGCGGCGAGCATCCGACGTCCGCAAACGCCGAGGATGTCGGTGGCCACACAGTCGAGCTTTACCCCGGTGTTCTCGAGCGCCTTGTGGAGGCGGTTGGCCTCGCGCTGGCGCTCCTGGATCTGGGTCTTTCTGTAACGGGTCAGGTTGCGCAGGGCGCGGATCGGCTTGGGCGGCACGAAGCTCGCCCTCAGAAGGCCCGTCTCGGCGAGCTGGCAGATCCAGGCGGCGTCGGAGACGTCGGTCTTTCGGCCGGAGACCTGCTTGATGTGGCGGGCGTTGACGAGCACGCACTCGAACTCGTCCTCGAGGATCGCCCAGACCGGCTTCCAGTAGACCCCGGTGGCCTCCATCGTCACCTGGGTGACGCGGTTGGCGCTGAGCCAGTCGCGCAGGGTCAGCAGCCCCTCGACCGTGGTCGGGAACTCGGCCAGGTGTTGCTCGCGGCCGCCGCCCTGCTTCGGGGTGCGCACGCAGGCGGTCACCTGCGCCTCGTCGACATCGAGCCCCGCGGGGCGCTCGACGATCGTCTCCATCTGAACCTCCTCCTCGGTCGGTGTGGGTGATCGTCGCCCAGGGGCCTCTGAGAACTTACGAGTCTGACTCTCGTGCTCATGGCAACAGTCCGGAGATCCGGGGAGACCCGCGCGCCAAACTAATCTCGGGCTCAACGGCACCAGGCATTCGTCGGCGTCGGGGCGACCCCTCGAGGATCGTTGATTTTCATCAGCCCGCGTGGGCCCGCGGCGCGGGCACGGCAACTAATCGCTGAATCGTGCGGCCTCCCAGCTCGCCGCAGTTTGAGAGAGATTGCAAGCCGGTGATTCGTCACCCGCCAGAACACTAAGATTGAGCTGGGCATCGTTTCGTCGGCAGGGGATGCCAACGCGCGTACCCTGCCCGAGGTATTCCCGACCGACAGGTCGGCGATTAAGCAGCCGGCTGACCGACAATGCACGTATTAGTTTCGTCGCCATCTCGACCTTCGCCACTTTCTCGGATTACAAAAAGGCGGCGAGAGTCTTTCCTCGTTCCTCCACAAAGAGACTTCTGGGCAGCGGGGAGGGACAAGGGAGCTCGATAATCTGGACTTATGGCAGAGCAGGTACCAGCAGTCTGCGACGTACTCGACACCATCGAACGCCGAAATTGGGCACGTCTCAGGCAGCTTCTCGACCCGGAGGTTCATTGGACGACTGCTGTGGAGGAACATCTGCATGGTCCAAGCGAGGTAATTGCTCGCCTTTCGGAAGATCCCCCACCAGCACCTCCCGCCTACCACGAGTTGCAGGATGGGCGCATCACGCGCTGGATTGACACCCCGGGATGATTTCGGTGAGACAGTCCTCGATTCGGTCAGATCATCGCCAGTTCCGGTAGCGCAGCCTATGGGGCTGCACACTGAACGTAGGTACGAAATTTAAAGGTGGAGCCGGTGCTGTTTTCAAAGAAGGTGACCCATCCGGTCGCTTGTTCACCATCGCCCGGTAGGGGATAGGTTGTAAGGTCGGTGTCTTCATACTTAATGGATGGCCTACTGCCATCAAAGGAATAGATCTGGTTTGATGGGTGTCCTGC
Organism: uncultured Solirubrobacterales bacterium; assembly: GCA_963700105.1. Lineage (GTDB taxonomy): Bacteria > Actinomycetota > Thermoleophilia > Solirubrobacterales > 70-9 > CAVUWL01. The sequence goes on from CAVOWL010000004.1 coordinate 369,565, forward strand.
CGTGAAATCCCAGCCGCCACCAACCACGCTTTCGCCCATTTTGCATTCAGCGTAGGAGGACCCTTCCGCGCCGTCTGGTAGTGCATTTTCGTTGCCGTACCGGGTGACGATGTTTGTGGCACCGGGTTCTCCGTTTTGGCCCGATTCGCCGCGTTCACCCTGCACCCCACGCTGTCCCGGTTCTCCTTCGCCGCCCTCCCTTCCAGTTTCGCCCTTCGGACCCTGCGGGCCGGCAGGAAGCTGACCGGCAGCGAAGTTGCTCGCGAGTAGCGAGCCGCTCTTGACCTTGGACGAAGTCACGGCGCCGTTCTTCAGCTGTGCAGTACCTACGCTGTTCTTGGCCAGCTTGGAAGCTGCGAAAGCGGCTCCCCCGCCCAGGAGCAGGAAAACGGCAATCGTGGACATGACGTTTGCGTAGGTCAGTTTGCTGCGGATCGTTTTCATCGAATCAGGTCTCCCAGTCGTTGTGTTTGGCGGAACGGCTCAGCCTTTGGGTGGCTACCAAAGCGTACAGAGCGCCGTCGAACAGCTATTGAGGGCGCAGCTTCTGGGGGCGGGACTCCGTATGCGCTCAGCCCTGTGCCTCGCAAAGCCGTCGGAATCTCTCCCACACAACTTGGCAGCCATTACGGCGAGACCGCACTGGCTTTGGGGCGCTCTATGGGTATGTCGGTAATAGGTCCGTCGCATATGACCTGATCAGACTCGACATAACCATCCCGTCCCAGTCGACTGCTCGACGAGACCCCCGTGCCACTGCTGGGGGCAACGCGTAGCTCGGCTTCCCGTCGCGAGTAGCTGTAGGCAGCGACGGGAGCGCTGCTCCAGCATAAGATGACAAGCCTCTGGTGGCTCTGGCCTGACGCCTTCTACTGGGAGCTGTTCAACAGTGACCGCATAGCTACCTCCCACTCCGGCCGGGGAGCCCACAGGGTGATCGACTTCCTCTGGCATGTCGGTGATCTTCCCTCCACGCCTCGGTGCGGCGTAGCGAATAGACGAGAATCGAGCCAGTGTTTTACAGGCAGCTGCCCAGCCGCTACGGCAAGGCACCCGAATCGATCAAAAAGCCTGCCGCTGGCTACCCTTCGTAGTTCTCGACGGTGCCAGGCCCACGGATGCTGGCGTCCTCGGGATCCAAGCCATACTGGCGCAGAGCCCGTCGTTGGCGCAGAAAGTCCCAGGTCCGATCAAGCTGGATCTTGAGCTCAGCGAGACGAGCGTGCTGATCGGGACTGAGACCCTCGCCCTCGTGGCGTGCCAGAAGGTCGTCCTCCTCTTTGACGAGCTCATCGATGCGCTGAAGAACTTGCTGGTCGTCGGTTGCGATGCCCATAGAGTAGCGGGCTAGCCATTGCCCGAACCATCCGACCACGAAGGCGAGCGTCGCCAGGATAGCCATAGGCATTCTCATGGTCTGATAGATGACAGCATTAAGCGCTCTCATGATGGACTGATAGCAGTGGGTCTCTCGCTCGCCGTGCTGGGCCTCACAGCTTTGGCCCAAGCAGTCATCTACGCGATCACGGGCAGCGTCGCTTTACTTGCCGACCTATTCCACAACTTTGGAGATGCGGCCACCGCGATTCCTCTCGCGATTGCCTTCCTGATGCGTTCCGAAACAGCCGAGCGCTGGGCCGGGCTTCTCGTAGTCGCCGCAATCTTCTTCTCAGCCTGTGTCGCCGGGGCTGAGGCGATAACTCGCCTCATCAACCCGCAGACCCCGTCTCACCTCATAGCGCTGGCCCTCGGCGGGATGACCGGATTTGTCGGTAATCGGATCGCCGCCGGGGTTCGAACACGTGCAGGGCGACGACTGAAAAGTGTTGCGTTGATAGCTGACGGCAATCACGCGCGCGCCGACTCCTACGTGAGCCTGGCGGTGATCGCAACCGCCGCATTCGTCGCACTGGGGTTACCTATCGCCGACCCGCTGATCGGGCTCGGAATAACCGTCGTCATCCTCAAAATCACAGTGGATTCCTGGCGAACCGTGCGCGGTGCTGGTCAGCATGCACACTGACCCGCAATAGCTAGCGACTTAATGGCGAATCGCTTTCAGGTGTTCGCGAAGGCCAATCCCAAAATTGGTTGGAGTTCCCGAATAATCTTTGGTCAGCGATGGACCCGAACGACAGGTCCAACCATTTCCTGTGTCCCAAACCCATCCGAGATAGAAAATTCCGTGTTTGTCAGCCCACTTCATGTAGGAATCGATATACGTATATCGACAGTCACCCTCTCCCAACTCTCCAGTCACCAACGGGAAGCGCCGAGTAATCCGCGCCAGTACCCGGCGGCAACTCGAAAAACAGGCTGCAAAGTTATAAGTGTGATTCGAGGCAACCTCAGCATGGGCAGGATCAGGCGGGCGATGCGCAAGCCAGCCAGCCATCGAGGTTACGGGCATAATCGAGGCCGCCCAGCATTAGCGGCTGCAGCGCGCCGGTCGACCGCACGACTTCCACCAACTCATCCATTCCCACTGCGGGATATAACCCCACCCTGCGGTGATTCACAACACAGCCCGACTCCCAGCAGGGCCAACCGACATCGTGGGGCTCGTTGTAGAGGTCGAAAAGGACCCCGTGATCATTGCGATAGCTTGTCGCAACACTCTTCCAGAATTCTAAAGCGTGTTCGGCATCAGGTATGGGGATGATCCCCGTTGCCTGCCTGCTCCCAGGGGCCGCCCGGTGGAGATCGAAAATCACATATATACCAGCGGACTGCAGTCGATCAACGTAGCCGCGAGCCGCAGCCTGATATGCAGGTCCGCCGAGACTTTGCTCAATTCTGTCGATACCTGGCCAGCAACTCTCGTTGAGCGGAACTCGGACGGCATTGATGTGCCAACTCTTCATGGCCTGGATCGAGCTCCGCTCGGTCGGAGCCTTCAAAGAAGCCATAGCCCGGCTGGCATTGCTACTCAGTCCCGGAGCGGTTGACACCGAGCAGGCGGAGCGGGTGCTTAGCACGATCGACCAGGCGGTTGCCGCTGACTCCAATCCACGCGCTATCCGAATCACTCCCCGGAGCGATTCCAAACAGAAGCGACACCACGATGACTGCCATCAGCGAACAACGGCAGCGTGTCCCTGGGATTGGCCGCCAGGTCTCACCGGAAGCCAACCGCCACCGCGACCTGGCTAGCATTCCCCTAAATGTGGATCAGGGCCGATATGGGATGGCCGTGAATCCCTCACTCGACAGCTATCTGGCGGGTGTTGGATTGCTATTCGCCATGCTCGCCCCGCTGGTCTTTGGCGCATATTGGCTTCGACGCTGGATTGCTCCATCCTACAGCGGCGCGCTCGCCCGTCTTTCTGAGCTCGTGCTGACCCTCACGCTACTGGTCCTCACCTTGGAGCTGATCGGCAGCTTTGGAGAGCTACGCATGGGCTGGGTGGTTGGGTCCTGCCTTATTGCTGGGCTATTTGCGGCAGCGCTCGGCAGGCTGAGATCACCTCGCAGTATCGTGCCGAAGCGGCCACCAGAGGTTCCGTCCTGGGCGCTCGGCGTAGCGATAGTTGTCGCTGCGCTCGCCGTGGGAGAGTGGAGCTTTCCCGCCCAGCTCGACCTGCATCGAGGGATCTTTAGTGGGGATTCGACCTGGTACCACCTCCCATTCGCAGCGCGTTTCGCTCAATCTCACTCCACCTGGAATCTGCTCTTCACTGACCCCCTGGCCCTCGCTGCATGGTTTTATCCAGCTAGCTCGGAGCTGTTGAATTCAGTCGGGATCATTCTGTTTCGGAGCGACTGGCTCTCCCCGTTAATTAATGTCGGCTGGCTGGGAATCGGACTGCTCGGCGCCTACTGCATCGGGCGCCCATTCGGAGTCGGGCCAGCGACTCTGGTTGCAGCTGCAATTGGCCTTGACTCGGGCGTCTTGCTCATCACCCAGGCAGGGGAGGCCCGCAATGATGCAATGGGGATCGCCTTGGTGGTGGTCTTTGCCGCCCTCCTTGCGGAAGGCTATAGGACGAAGGGAGCTGGCCCGATGATACTCGCCGGCCTGGCCGGAGGGCTGGCGATCTCGGTCAAGCTAACGATGCTCGCTCCGGTGGTAACAGCGACCATGATTGCCATAATTTCAATCGCCTTCCGAGGCCGAAGCCAACGACTCCTAAGGGCCAGCTCCCTCGTCGGTTCCACGCTGCTGAGTGGCGGCTACTGGTACCTGCGCAACATCGCGCACGGCGGCAATCCGATACCTCAAGTGCACTCGATCGGGCCGATCGAATTGCCCCATCCCAAGCAAATGCAACTGTACCCGCGTGCCCCCACAAGTGTTGCGCACTACCTCTTCGATGCCCGCGTCTACAGGGTCTGGTTTCTCCCCAAGCTCAAAGAGGCGCTCGGTCTTTTCTATCCAATCATATTGCTGATGGCCATCGGAGCGGCGCTCTGGGCAATAGCGAGGCTCCGCGACCCAATTCTTAAGGCACTGGGCCTCGCGGCCCTCGTCACCGCAGCAGTCTACGTCGTGACTCCGCTGACGGCAGCTGGGGCCGCAGGACAGCCGAAGGGATTCCTCACCAACACCCGGTACCTTTTACCGGCGATTGTCCTCGCATTGGCGCTTTTTCCACTCGCCCAACCGCTTCGAAAGGGCCCTCGCACAACTGCCGGGACTCTTGCATTTCTTAGTGTCATCTTTGCAGTCACGGTGGCATCGACCGCTCGATGGGAAGGCCGCTTTGTGCTAGGCTCGGCATTCATAGCGGGCGCCATCGTGTTGGCTCCATCTGTCGCTGGTTGGATGCACTCTACCGCAACCCTACGGCGACCGCTGGCAATCCTGCTGGCAATTTCGCTTCTCGTCCCCGCCATCGCCCTCGGCCGTAATGTGGAGATCCAATACTTACATCGCCATTACACCTATCGCACGCTGCGCGCTCAGGAGGGGGGCGGTCCCGACAAGATTTTTGCCTGGGCCCGCAATCTGAGCAATCAACGAATCGCGCTCGCCGGCTCGGGAGAGCTATTTTTCGACCAGGGCTTATTCCTAGGTGATAACTCCTCCAACTGGGTCCAGTATATCGGCGCCGCCGGCCCTAACGGCTCCTATCGCGTGATCACAAGCTGCAAGACATTTCGCGCCTCGATCAATTTCGGCCACTACAGCTACGTGGTAACGACTGAATTTGGCGACAATGCGCCAAATCGGCGAAATTTTCCGCTCGTTGCCTGGGCCCATACACCTGCGCTGGTGAAGGTCAGAGCCGAAACCGCCTATCCGCAAAAGGTATATGCCTACCGGGTGAGAGGCCCGTTACAGCCGAGCTCGTGCCCTGGATAAGGTTAGGTATTAATTGACGATGAGGTCGGCCCAAATCTGTCGGTTCGAGATGCAAGCTGCACGCTTTAACGCAACCCCGGGACGGGCAATGCCAGCCCAATCGGCTTTCCACCGTTTTGGAATCAATTAGTCGGGCGACCACCGCATTCACCAATCGCTTCAAGCCAGCTGGCATCACCTGCGCGGACAGCACAGGTGGGCATTGGGCCGCATGCGCTTGCCCCGTCCGCGGTCTAGGCGATGTCGAAGCGCACAGAATTCGGTCATGAGGCGACCGTGCAGGCACGGCATCCACTTTGTCGCTCAAGGAGCATGCCCAAAGGGCGGCATGGTTGGCGATGGGGTCGGCCTCGCGTGCCGTTCCGTTTAGGATCGTGCCCCGACAGACTGAGGAGACCGATCGTACACACGGTGTTTTTGGCCGTTGGGGCAGTCGCGTTCAGCGCTGGGTCGGCTTCCGCGGCGGGTCCGGTCGTCGTCGCTAACTCCAACGACGCCGGCACCGGATCGCGCCGCGAGGCGATCCTCGACGTCGAAGCCTTCAATTGCGCCGGTGCTAGCGCTCTTACAGTGCTACCGGAGCGCAGGTCGATTCGACCGCTCGATGGCCACTCAGGGAAACCGTCTCTCAGGCGACGGGGCATCAGAAGGGAGCATCCAGCCGATCGCACTTGCCATTGCTTGCGCCAGAGCGTCAGGCCCACTTACCACGCCCTCAACGCTACGTGTGGTCCTTAGGGTGACGGACACATCATCGGCGAAGTCGAACCGCCAAATAACCTCGCGAGGTGGGTCAAGTTCACCGGTTACCCAATGTTTCGTCTCGACCGCGACGGAATCGGTATTGGGCGCAAGGCAGATTGTTCGGCATACCGCCGCGATAACTTCATCGCCTTTTTTTGGCCTAGCTGAAAGAATGTAAAGCTGGGCACCTTCGATGGCGAGAATCGTCGGAGCCTTATCTCCTTTGAGGACGACCAGGTCGGCGATAACCTCGTCCGGAACGAATTCATAGGCTAGATGGAAGACGGCGTTCTGGATTCCAATGGCCTCTGCCGAAAGCTTACCCAAATGGTCGATGTAATATTTCGACACACGACCTGCGATTTCTGCTGCCTCGGACTGAATCATTGTGGTGGAATTTCCTCTGTCGCTCAGTGCTTTAGGCGCAAGGCCCGTTTGCAATCCGCGCAAGCTGATTGGCTCAAGGATATTAACCGAAGTGGTGCAGGATAATCGACCAAGCCATTCCGAGCACAAACTGCTTCAGTAGTCCGGAGCCCCGTTCTCGCGCCTTGGAAGTTCCGCGCTGGGCGCGATCGATGGTGCCACTGCGGAAATCCTCCGCGGGATTCTTGTGTTTTCGATCGTTTACTGCCTGTCGGCCTCCAATCGAGCGCCAGGTCGAACGCTCCTGTCGCGGCAAGCAATTTGAGTCCTGTGTGCGAGCACACCACCCCCCCGCGTTGCTTTCACCGAAAGTACGCAGACTGGCAGGCCGTCCATCCTTCAGTCTTGGCGAAGGCCATGTTGTGATTTTTCGAACCGGTACGGTTCACCTGCCAAAACGCTTGCGCGATTGCGGCGAACACTAGCGGCCCAGAACAGCTGAGAGAGCACGATCCTGCCTCTCGCCTACTCGATCTTCGCCGGGAGCGCGATATTTTTGGCGGGCGGCCTGAATCAAACGATTGTCAGAGAGTCCACGAGCCGCAATTGCGCCTGTTCGACCCATCGGCGGCGAACCTCGGCGATTACCTGGCCGAACAATGCAGCTGCCCTCTGAACAAACTGAAGGGCCCGCCCCCCCTCTTCTATGGGGCGGGCCAACCGTCGGCTGGGTCGTCTTCGGCGAGTCGGATGAGTCGCTCAGCTCGATGTGGCTGAAACTAGCGGCATCCTGGTCCGCGTCGCAGATGCAGCACTACGCGCGACGACCCCGGACGAAACCGGGGCCGTCGGAACCGACTCCAAGGCGCGGCAGGGATGGCCTCGAAGTGGGTGGGCATACGGAGGCGCCCAGGGAGGAACGACTCCGACAATCCCACCTTGACACCGATCGGCATCGACCTTGTTAAAAAGCTGGGCCAGCCGTTGACCGGCCGGGCCGTCGGACACGGTCGCGTCCTGTCGCGATCGTTTCCGGTTCCTTTTGAGGAATGGCCGCTAACATGACGCCCATGTGTGCCGCTTGCGCATTGACAGCGATGGCCGGAGCTTCCGGAGCAAGGTCGTGGCTTCAGGCCCACCGGCCCCTCTGGCTGACCGATCAGCATCTAAAGAGGGTGACGGCGGGGATATTTATCGTCGCGACCGTCGTGGGCATGATGAGGTTCAGCGGCTCGACCCCTGCATCGCCCCACCATCTCGACCCGCATGCTGCTCGACAAATCGCCGCGGCCCCTTAACGGCTGAGGCATTCGCCTCCTATTTTGAGCCCTCTCCGGCCTGCTCAATGCCTCCTAGCCTCATACGGGGCCACCTGCAGCCCCTCAAGCTCCCGCGACATCCAGGCCTGAAAACTGGCGCCTTCAGGGGTCAGCGTCTCGGTCACGGTCGCAATCGGGATGCCGGCTGCCCCGGCGGCTTCGTTTAGCCGCTGTACATCGGGGGCGCGTTCTGGCTGTTGTAGAGCCAAGCCTTGATTTGGTGGTCGTTGATCTGGCGATCCGCCGTCGACTAATCGGCGGGTCGGTTCTGTTCCCTCAGCAATCGCGTTGAGGAAACCGGCTGGGCCAGCAGCCGAAGGCTGAGGGCAGGTGCCAGCGGGGCGAAGATGATCTCCCGCCGATGGCGCACCCGGCTCGAGCTCGCCAACGCGATCTTTGAGTACCTTGAGATCTTCCGCAACCGAAAGCGCCGTCATGGTGCTCTCGGGATACTCATACCCAATGAATACGAGACCCGTTACTACCAAAACTAGTGCACCGTCTCTAAATCGGCTTTACACCGCCCGACCTTCTCGAGGATGGAGTCGATCGAGGCGGTCCAACCGAATGGCTTGGGTTCATCGTTGTGGACACTCAGGTAGTCCTCGATCGCGAGGATAAGGTCGGGGACGCTGTGAAACACACCACGGCGGATCGCCTTCTCGGTGAGCTCCCGAAACCAGCGCTCGAGAAGATTTAGCCAGGAGCTTGAGGTCGGCGTGAAGTGCAGGTGAAAGCGCGGGTGCTTCTTGAGCCATGCAGCCACGTTGGCGTGCTTATGGGTGCGGTAGTTGTCAAGGATCAGGTGTAGCTCAAGCTCCTTGGGGAACTCGCGATCGAGGTGGCGCAGGAACTTCAGGAACTCCTGGTGGCGGTGGCGTGGCAAGCACTGCCCGACCACGGCGCCGTCAAGGGTATTGAGCGCCGCGAAGAGGGTGGTCGTTCCATTGCGCTTGTAGTCGTGGGTCATCGTGCCGGCCCGCCCTCGCTTGATCGGCAGGCTCGCCTGGGTGCGGTCGAGGGCCTGGATCTGGCTCTTCTCATCCACGCACAGCACCAGCGCCTTCTCCGGCGGGTTCAGGTAGAGGCCGACCACATCGGTCAGCTTCTCGGTGAAGTTCGGATCGGTGGAGAGCTTGAACGAGCGCACCCGGTGGGGTGCCAGTCCATGGGCGTCCCAGATGCGCTGCACGCTCGCCGGACTGACGCCCTGGGCCTTGGCCATCGAGCGAGTGCTCCAGTGCGTCTGCCCTGGGGGCGTGCTCTGCGTTGTCGCCGTCACGATCTCCTTGACCTTTTGGGCGGAGATCGTGCGCTTTCTTCCCCGACCCTCCTTCACCTCCGAAAGCGCCTGGGACCCACCCTCTGCGAAGCGCCGCCGCCACATGATCACGGTCGGGCGGCTTATGCCCAACGCTCGGGCGATTGCACTGTTGGACTCACCATCGGCAGCCATCAGCACGACTCGCGCCCGCGTGGCGATGCTTTGTGGTGTGCCGTGCGCTCTTACCCAGCGCTCAAGCAGCGCCCGTTGCTCCGCAGAGACCTCAGAGGGTGGCGCAACCGCCATGCCCCGACGCTACAACAGCCTCGTTTATCTGTCAAGTTATTTTAGAGACGGTGCACTAGCCGCCTGAATCTCATAAGCCGGGTCCAACAAAGCGGGACCAGAACACTCGGATCAGTCAGACCGATCTCAGGGGATTTGGGCAACGCCGCTCAGAAGAATCGACGTCATTATGAGGACCAATCGCACAAAACTGAAACTCAGAGGACTAACGGCCGTATAGGCCCAGGCGGTGGATTCAGAGCTCACGGCCAGAATTGCCAGGGGCCGAGCATTTCGAAGACTGCAATCAGGCTACTTAGACTGCTCAGATCGGCAAAAGCCCGCTGCCTTGAGCCCCAGCGAAAATGTCTAGGCGCGAAGCCGAAATACGACCATGACGAGCAAGAACGCCAGAGCGAAGAGCGCTAGGCCGACCAATGCGACTTGCAGCTGCACGCTCAGTACCAGTCGGCCCCGAGGCGGGAAATCAGGCCGATGAGGAGGGCGGCGACCACGCAGATCGCGGCTATGAGGATTGACGTATCCACGCCAACCTATCGGCCCCAGACCGGGGGTTCTTTAATGGCGACTGAGGTTTGTTAGGACCGTCAGATTGAACGGCTACCCATCAGACTTTACGAATGCTCTGGACGCCTCCAAACTGCGAGCCACATCCTTTGGCGAAAATATCGGACTGACCGCAAGGGCGACGATGTTGGGCACTGCAGCGATCGCCGTAGCGGTTGCAATCAACACGTCGCCCGCCACCGCAAACCCGATCGCCGCTACCCCGCAAACCGCAGCAACAGCAAGCACAAACCAGCGGACCAGCTTCCAGTAGGACGGTCCGTGAGCATCTTGGTAGTACTCGGCCAACTTAACCGCGGCTGCCGCCATTCGGCTCTCTTTGGGGGCTTCGCCTTTTTTGAGGTAGCGATTGATGCGCCACTTGTCGCTGGCGGATAGCGCGTTGAATGTCGGCATGTCGTGGGTGGTCATTTGTCCGCGATCGGCACCGCATTGATCTGAAGCAGACGAAATTCTAAGGGCTCGGACGGTGCCTTTAGGGCATGGTTTTGGCATTGACCTCTCGATGACCCAGGGCGGCTCGCCGTTAGATATCGCGGTCGCAATGGCGACTGGTACCGCCGCCAATTCATCGATAATCGGCTCAAGGTTTCTAGCCTCCAGAGCTAAAAGCGGAGCCGAAGTTTCGAATTCCCAGCGCGGTCGGTCGGACCCTTTCGATGCTGGCGCACCGGGTAGTTGATCGCAACCACTTGGCGCTCTAGCCTGGAGTCCTCGTGGGAGCCTGTCGGGTTTCCGCGCACCAACGCGATCCCACAGATACCTGGGAGCAGTCGGATCCACGACAAGTCAATAATCGCGGCGCTGGCAGGGCGCTCTAGAAAGCGCTGGAGAAAGATCGTCCGAATACGACTGCCCTGACTCAAACCGACCTTGAGACAAAAAAAACGGCTGACACGGGAGAGACTCGTCGCGTAGTGCCAAGTCGAGGCAAAAATGCCTTTCTCCAAAGCTTTCTCGAAATGCGGTGATCGCTCCCAGCTACGCCCATCGAACGCATGTTCGCATAGCGCCGATCAGGCCGACGGGACGCCGATCCCATCGCCGATCAGTTTGGCCCCTATGACGAGGCAGATCACAGCCATGATCGTGGCGCTGTTTTGGACCAGCCACGTCTTGAGTTCGTCGAGGAATGCCACCTACCGATCCCCCATCGTGAAGCAGAGGACGACTGGCGCACCAGGGCCGATGGTCCCAATCAATACAAAAACCGCGAGCACGACGGCATGCTTGCCTGTTGATATGGCCACCTGCGCATCCGCGGCGACGGCTGCAATGAGGGCACGCGGGAGCAAGCTGCAGCCTTGGAGAGGCGCTGAGAGGCCCAGGCTGCATGGCTTCGCACAGAATCATCGGGCGCCCGTGCCGACCTATCGCCGCGAGTTCAGGATCCCGGGGAGCAAGTGGATCTGGGCTGAGCAGTTCCGCAGCAGCGACAAGGGCGCCGAGAAGGCGATTAAGGAATTTCTGCGCACAAAAGGGGGTGATCTGCATCTACCGCTTTCGCGACTCGAAGGATGACTCTGCGCCCTTGGTCTATCTCAAGGTGACCAAGGGTCGGGTGGCGAGCTGCACTTCTACGGAGGTCTAAGCTAGACGTATCTCGCCGAGCCCGGGACGCCCCTCAGCGCCTCCCGTGCCAATGGGTGTTCCCGCTCGGTGGGTCCCGATTGAACCGCCGTGCGCTGATGCGAGTCTTGGGTCCGTAGGACCCACAGTCAACCCCTCCTTGAGGGTTTTCCCGCGAGACCCTGGCAGTGAAGAGCATAGCCTTCGAATTCTTGGTTGAGCAGCTAGTCCTCGAACGCGCAGGCGCTGTGCAGGCGCTCGCCCGACCATCAAGCGCCGCCTCAACTTCGGTGCCACGAGGGACATAGAAAGAGGCAATGGCCGATCGGTCCGGCATCTGCCAGGCAACGGACTCATAGACCCCGATGACCGTTCCGCACTTTGGACAGATAGGAAAGTCCACCCTCCGACTGTAGGCCCGCGCGTCGCAAGCGTAAGGGTGTATTGCCGTATTCCGGTCCGGGAAATCCCGCAATCGCGAGGCAGGGAGCCAAAAAACCCCAATTGTGGCGATGTATTTGCCTGACAGTTGCGTGAAGATCCTTCTCATGGGACAGTCGGCCGCAGGGGAGCGGCCCAGCAGTAATGGTGTAACCGGGCGTTCCGATGCCGGGCAGAAGTTCTACGTCCTTTGCAGGGGCCCCCTGGAGAACCGCGTCATCGTCAACCTCGTTCAGCAAGGCGTCTACTGGGGGCCGGATTCTCCCCGAAGACGCCCCGCAAATCAAATGCGCCAACATCATTTCCTCACGATCGAGGCTCGCCACGGGGGCGAAGCCGTCATTAGGGGTCGGCGGGCGGTGTCGGCTGCCGGCGGCGGAAATCCCGACATGACACTCGTTGGCCGCGCCTATTTCCCTTAGTCTTTTTACGTTGCCTCGCTAGCATGTTCTGTGCGATTACGGGACCGAGAAGGCCACCCCGGTAGTCCTGCGTAGCCGTCGGCACCAGAATCGCTGAGAATGCGCCGGAGCCGAGACGCCTCTACTCGGCAGGAACCGTTCGCAGTAGATTGTCTGGGGGCGGTGACCAGGGAGCGAGTTGCCGCGAACGGGGCAGCCGTCTTGGATCATGCGGGCGACAATCTCCGTTTGGGCGTATGGTCAATCCCCAATACACAACGAGTGAGAGGGCGGCGATGACGAGAAGACTGCGCGACAATCTGACCTACGCGAACGTGATGGTCACGATCCTGGCATTCATCGTGCTAGGTGGGGTTGCCTATGCCGCTGGGCTCCCTGCCAACAGCGTCGGGACCAAACAGCTCAAGATCGGCGCCGTGACGGGGGAAAAGGTCAAGAACGGCTCGTTGACGGGCAAACAGATCAACGCTTCCACTTTGGGCACCGTACCCAGTGCTACCCACGCGGTGAGTGCTGAAAGCGCCGTACATGCTGGAAGTGCGGATAGCGCCACGCAGGCCGAACAGGCCAACCTGCTCCAAGGCAAACACGCCTCGAATTTCCTCGAAGCCGGGGCGACCGCCGCAAACTCCAACCAGCTCGATGGCCAGAGCGCGTCTTCCTATCTCGGTGCTCCGGTTTCTGTGCGCACAGAAACATTTCCAGGACCGACCACCGAAGGGGGCTCAACGCTGATCGATGCAGAGTGTGACCGAGGTGAAGTCGCGGTTGGTGGAGGCTTCCAAGAAGCAGGACCGCACGCGCACATTGGCGGTCTGGGATTCGGAGGCACCTATCAGTTGCGCGGCGATGGTCCCGGCGTCCTTGTATATAGCTCAGTCCTGAAAGAACTCACACCCACCCCCGCAAAACCTGGCGAAGCGCCGACCCTCTGGCTACTCGCTATCAATTACGCATCTAACTCCCAGAATCCCGAAATCGTTGTTTATGCTGACTGTGTGCCCAACAGGTGAATCGAATAGGCGAAGCTCAGTCGAGGCTCGAACTTCAATTTTCGACTCCCTCGCTACTGGGACACTAGCCGACGACCTGGAATGAAAGGCCCGGACAGGCGTGGTGCCATCCGGGCCTTTAATCTCTTTGATCGCTTGTCGTCGAGCCCTGAGGGCGGTACGTGATCCCGCCCAGAAGCGCTTCTTTTTCTTTGCCCCCATAGACAGTTCCGGCCTTGAGGGCGTGACCTTCAAAGCTCGCGCTCGCTCCTGCGATGACGAATCCGCTTCCTTCTCCGCCTCTAGCCGAATCCTGCCGCTGCCAAGGGCTCACGGCCTGGGGCAGGACCTGTTTTAAATCCGCCGGCACGGGTAGAGCATTGCCATCGAGTCGTAAACGACGCCCCGAATCGTGACCTAAGGGAGTGAGTGTCCAACAATGATCATTCTTGGCATTATCTGTCTATTGGTCGCCGCCCTTTTACATGTCGCCTTCCTGTGGCCGATCGGCATCATCCTGCTCGTCGTCGGCTTGGTACTTTGGCTGTTAGGCGCAACCGGTCGGGCGATTGGCGGGAGGGCTCACTACTATTAGAGGTGGAGCTGTTTGCCGGCCGGCCCTCTTTGGTGGGGCCTACGGGCCCGGACAGCCGTGGTGCCATCCGGGCCCAATCGCTTCGGAGCTTCGTGTTCGGACTAGGGCCTCAGCCGTTCAGGGTCATCAGATCGCCAGCGAAGAGGCAGGCGTTGCCTTCACCGTAGATTCCGTTTCCGGCGGCGAGGGTTCCGTCCTTCACTCCGATCTGCAGATCTCCTTTGATCGTCGTTCCATCCGGAGCCATGGCATCGAATTCGCTATCGCCGCTGCCCTCAAAGACGGCTTCATTGGTGTCTGCGCTCTCGTCTAACAGTTCGCGCTTTTCAGCTTCCGTATTGGTGTCGAGGTAATACGGGTCACCAGAAGCCTCGCCGCCGTCGCTGTCGAAAATCGCGCCGTTCAGCGAGGTCTTGATCGAGAAGACGGCGTCGGTTTGCGTGCCCCAGGCAAAGCACTGCGCATAGACCGTGAATGGACCCGATGTAAAGAATGCAGTTTGGGGAGCGTTTTCAAGCCCTTCTTTATAGCTCCCCGTGGCGGCCGCAACGAGCCGGGTCATCCCCTTGCGGGTGTAACCAGCGAGGTTGCTGGCCGTAGTGGCCGTCGTTGCGCTATTGGCCGCATTGGCCGTCTGGGCGGTAGGCACCGTGCCGAGCGTCGACGCGTTGACCTGGGTGCCGCTCAGCGAACCGCTCTTGATCTGTGCGCCCGTAATCGTCCCTTTCTTAATCTTCGCTGCGGTAACCGCGTTGTTCTTGATCTGTTTGGTGCCGACCGAGTTCTTGCCGAGCTTTGAAGCGGCGAACGCAGCGCCCCCTCCCAGCAGGAGAAAGACGGCGATCGTGGACATCACGTTGGCGTAGGTCAGTTTGCTTCGGATCGTTTTCATGCGGGGTTCCCCTTGTAGTGGTCGAGAACCGCGCACCCTATGGCGAAGACCCGACAGATCGCAAGAGGAGCTAGAACAACCGCTTATGCGGGGCCGACGCACTGAGGACTACCTCCTCGCTGGAACGAGCAAGACGAATCACTCTCCCCAGCCCCGGTAAGTGTCCCTGTGCCCCTCAACGTCGAGCCAATACTGGCGAAAGTGGGTACACAGGCCATCCGCAGGGTCAAGCTGGGCTATGAAGCAACCAATTAGAGTTGCCTCCTCGGTCGCGGTGGTCCCCGTGGCCCAGAACTCTGCGACCACGTGGTCTCCATCGACGATCGGCTTGCCCATGCGAACCCTGACCGCACCCTGTTCGGTTTCCTCTTTCTGTAGGTAGGGGATCATCGCCTCTTTGCCGAAAAGAGTCTCGTTCGTTGGGTGCTCGACATAAATGAGGTTGTCGCTAAAAAGATCGGCAAATGCGGCAGCGTCCCAGGCTTCCCAGGTGCTCCCATAGCCGTCAACAAATGCCGTTGCTTGCTCTCGTGTGATGCTCACGATTCCTCCATCAAGCCGAGCTGACCCAATGGGCCAACCTGGTCGTAATAGGTCCGATACTCAACGTTCTCGCCTTCGCTGAGCCGGGAGAATCCCGCAATGGAAAGGTCGCCCTGTCCAAATCCCTCATAGTGCTGTAAAACAATCTTCTCGCTTTCACCCATATTTCTCTTACCTACCAGTCGGTGAGGTCTGGTCGTGGCCGGAATTCGTGGCGCCATCCAAGCGCCTTGGACCTTCTTAGCCCTCTTATGTCTTCTAGTGTTGCGCTCGGAACGTGATTCGCTTTATGGCTCCGTGTAGGCTCAGACCACGCCTTCCCGCTACCGGGGCAGCTCTGAGTTACCGAGGCATGGGTGATTCGTTGTCCTGGCCTTCTCCAACGACCGCATTTCCGTGATCTCCCACCCGGTCATTTCCATCCACGGCCGGGCCTTCTTCGGCTCCGGAGGTAGGCAGCCCAGGGCCTCAGCTGTCAGCGGGCCTGACAATTTGGTCGCCAGCTAATGCAGCGCGTGGCACGGTGCGCCCCCCGTTTTGTCTTGACCGGTGCGACTCTATGTCCCTCGGCATCGCGGTGTCAAGATTCCTGGGGGTGGTAGCGGAGGCCGATCTACCGCGCGGCTTGGTACCAGCCCGCTACCAGTGGTCGTGGAGTTGAAGCGGTGGCGCTCGAATCCAATTCGCTGTAGAGACCAGACCGAAGTGAAGAGCAGAGCCGCTTTTGGGCTCAAACTAAGCTTGTGTCGCGGTTTGTCGCGATCTGACGGAGAGACGCTACACAAGCGGCTGATGGGACTCGAACCCACGACCTTCTGCTGGCAAGCAGTGAAAATAGGGGGATTTCGGCGGCGCTAGGCGTGGTTTGGCTCTGCAAGGGGGAGCTTTCCGTAGGCATGGCGAATTTCAGTTGTGGACCACGGTGTGGACCACGGAGCGATTTCGGATACCCTCTGCCTAATGCCCGACGGTATGCCAACCGGAAATCTCCGATTCAGGGAGCACAAAGGGAAGGTCTTCGTAGAGGCGCGGTGGCGCGACAGCTCGCGGACCGGACGACTGAAGCGCCTTGGTGAGGCATGGGTCGAGAAGGATGCCGCTGGGAACTGGATCCAGCGAAGGGGTCGCGCCCATAATGGATCTATAACCGAACACAAGGCGCACCTCTTAATGGCTTCCGCCATCTCCGACCGTGAGGCCGAACTATCCGCCCAACCGCGGCACAATCGAGCAGCGACCTTCGATGATGCCGTGACTGCTTGGCTGGACTCCCTCGAACATGAGAAACGTGCAAAGCCATCCACTATGCGGGACATCCGAGTCATGCTCGCCGCCCCGACCTCACCGAAACAGCAGGGAGCCCGGATCATGCGGACGTTCTCCGGAATGAAGCTCGCCGACATCTCGACCGCAGACGTCCAGAAATTCCTCACTGGGCTGGACCGCCAGGGCTTGAGCGCTAGGAATACGAACCGTCACCGGCAAGCTCTTCACTCGATCTTCGCCTATGCGATGCGCTCTGACACATTTGGACTCCGAGAGAATCCAGCTGCTCCGACAAGCAAGCGTCCGGAAAACGGGGCCAAGCAACTGGACGTTTTCGAGCCAGCCGAGATTGAAAAGATCACTGAAGCCGCTCGATCCGGTTTACATAGGACCAAGCCCAGAGGGAAGCTCTCAGCGATGACAGAGAAGGAGAGGATGAGAGCCAACGATCAGGATGCAGATCTCTACATAATTGCCTTCAGTACTGGTTTGCGACTCGGTGAGCTCGCTGCCCTCAGATGGAAAGACGTCCAAATGGATAAGGTCGGCGTCTCCCGCGCTATGTCTGCCGGGGTCGAGTCTTCGACAAAGAGCAGAGCAGTCCGCTCCGTTCCTTTAAGCGATCAGGCGAAGGCAGCGTTCAAGCACCTCAGGGAAGGGGAGAACTTCACGAACCCTGAGGATCACGTCTTTGTCTCAGCCGCTGGGACACCGCTTGATAGCGCCAATATTCGCAAGAGGTTTATCAAAGCGCAGGAAGCCGCAGGGATCCGCGTTCGCACCTTTCACGACTTGCGCCACAGCTTCGCCTCACGGGCAATTGTCGGGTTTGATCCGGTCACAGTCCAACGTCTCATGGGCCACGCGAACCTGCAGACCACCGCTCGATATCTGCACTCCCGCCCCCAGGATGATGAGGGTGCAAAATTGTCAGCTGTGCTTAGCTCCTAGTCGATAACTCTGACTCGGCCCGGTTGACCCAATACGGCGGCAGAGAATCCGGTGGTCATTTGACGGGGCACCCCCGAGAGACCAGGCGATGAGCCGTGTCTGCATCACCCCGGTATCAGACCTATCATTTCTTCTCATCGAGACCGCCAAGCGGGCCGATGTGATGGAGCGCAAATGACTTTCACAACTGAGCAAAAAGACTACCTTGACAAATGCCCCGCTCCTGAAGCTAACGAGGGACACACGGCTGAGCAGGCGCCGCATTTCGGTGCCCAGAGCCTTCTTTGGATCTTCGGATTTGAAGGCTGGAAACCACTTCCGACCGATTCCGAAATCGAATCGGTGCTCAGAGCTAAGATGCACCCAGTAAGGGACGAAGCTTCATAAAGCCTGGCTTCTAGGGTGCCGACATAAAAGGCTGCCCCAGGACTCCCATGTAGCGATTGACGGCGTGGAGCGGGCCCACGCCAGCCCTCGGCGTCGAAGGCAACTAATAAATCTCCAGATGGCTCTGGAAGCTCGGCCCGGCCAAACTTACCGCCCCGATGCCTGGAAGACTAGCGCTGAGGGAGCCCGTCCATTCGGTAGAACCGCTTGCCTTGCGTTGAAAACTCCCGGTGCCGCTAAATGGGGCAGGTGGGCTAATAGTGGCGGAAGACAGAGAGCCGTTAAAAAGAAAGTCGCTACGCGGTATCCGCGCTTGGGCCAAGCGAAAAATGTGCAAACCGTCGGATTCTTCAGTTGTGACGCCCAGGACATTGTAGCCATCGACCTTCAGGCGGCTGTGATTGGCCGAGATGGAGTTATGGGTGAATCTCGGGATTACGATGAAGCTCTCAGATTTGGGAGAGTTCGAAGTATTGCGAGGGGTCAAGGCTTGAAGCGAAACTGCATCAGGTTCGAGTTTTCCTTGCTTGATGCTATGCAAACACACGATATTGAGATGTTGGCGAGGAAGCGCGCCCCATTGGCCGATACCGCCTTTCATTCGATGGCCGGAGGCTTCGGTGTAGTCCCCCTCTCCTTGAAAGCGGAACGTACCGACGAACGTTCCCAAACGAGCAGATTCGGTTGACGGGATGAAAAGGCCTTTGAGCTCGCACCTAGGAGCTTCCGGCACCCGGATTACCCGACCAGATTGCCGAAATTTCACCGAGATGTAACCGAGATTTCCGAAGGAGGCGTCAATGCTGTTTGAGCTGACCTTACCGTTGCCGGAATATTGGGAAAGGGTATTTCCGCGACTCACCAAGATGGTCACCGAATTTCGAGAAGCATGGGGTCCGTAAGTGTGAGACACCGAAATTCGGTAGCCATTCGTTCCGCGCAATGTAAACGATGCCATGATTGGCCTTGGAAATGAGAGCAGCCCTTTCTTCGACGAAGCCTCAGCAGCGCCGATCAAGGCGAGATGGGTGGCAAGGCAAAGTGCCAGCAATACCAGCAGGGAGGAGGTCGAGCGGCGGTGGCGATTCGCTAGCGGCATCACTGACAAGGATAGAACACGGGTCAGAAAACGCCAACGGCCCCCGGCGGCGCAGACCAGCGGCCTGGCCCGGCTGGTTTCGGGAAAGGAAGCCGCGTTTGATACCACGTTCTTTATGGTTGGGTGATCTCGGTCGCGACCGACCAGCACTGTGATGAGGGCGGAGGCTGGAAGCCGTTATGTTGGAGCCCTTAAAAAGGTCGGCCCCTTTGACCATTCCAGTTCTACGGCTGGTCGACCGATGCGCTACCCCGGCCCCCAGGTCGGGCTGTCTGGGTACTGAGTTGCCGGATCGGTCATTGCTATGACATTAGTTGGGTCGTTGATGGATAGCGCAGATACAATGCCTAGTTGATCACCAGCTGCAAGAGGGAGAAAAAATATGAAGGCGATCCAGTGTCCATCCGGAGAAAACGCAGGGTCCGAGGAATGTCCGTTGGATGTGAGCCTGCGCAGGCCGGTGCCGTTACTGCGCACGAGATAGAGGTCGTTCTGATTCAGGCCGTGACCGTGACTAAAGGATTCTTTCTCATAGACCACCCACCTCCCGTTGGGGGAAATGCTCGCGGGGCCATACTGGCCAGCTTTGGAGCTCATGGGAGGAGTGAGGCGGTGGAGCTTCTTGCCCTTCGCATTCAGCAGGAACAGCACATTGTTGCTTCCGCGCCCGCTGACAAACATCCGCCCATTTACCGTGCACGCCTGCTCCGCGCCACTAAACAAACGGCGCAGGTGGGAACCGGTTGCGCTTGCCTCATAGGTGGCCCCTTCCGATCCCGGGTGGGCAGCGACTGAATATCCGTTAAATATGACCCTTCCGTTCGAGAGAAATGCTGGCACGTAGGAACAGAGGTGAGGGGTGTGGAGTTTACTTCTCCGCCCTTCTAGGGTGACGATATCCAGATGCCCGCAGGAACGGTATGTTTCTTCAGCTTGCTGGTACACGATCTTGCTGCCGTCGCACGAGAAGGAAGGGTCAAGGGGAAAACTTTCGGGAAACATCGGTGAGCGATAGAGCGGCTGGACCTGCATATTTGACTCGACGATGCCGACGCTTGGGGCGCTGGGGCGTTGTTCAGGGACCGTAACAACGGCGATCTGACCGTTTGGGCCCGGACAGGTGCTTGCCGCCGATGCCGGGCGCGGATTGAGGAGACAAGCGGCCAAGAGGCAGAGCGCCAGTGCGCTCCCCACCAAGCTGATCTGGATTCCTACTCGACCGTTATTCATACGTTCCTCCCACATTGTAATGCGAAATGGGAGCGCACCATCAAAAAGGGCTCTAACTGCCCAACCGCCGCACCGGTCGGGCGTCGATCCACCTCAATCGCCGAGGCTCTGAGAGCGCCGGAGAGAAGAGCCGCGTTACGGGCTTACTGCATCTTCAATGTTCCTATATTTAGAGCCATCAATAGACCAATGGCGGCAGGTGAAGTTCATCGGCCAGATCGTCATAACTTGACAGCTCGGTCCGTGTCCGGGGGTGGACCCTTGGTGAACGCGCTGCCCGGCCGCGACCCCTCAGACCTTTGCCACGACGCCTAGACCGATCGAGGCCAGCGCCGGCTTGATCTTTTCCTCCTCTGCGATGCCGTCGGCTTCCATGGTGGCCGCTCAGCGAATCCTCTTCATTGCTGCCCGGATGGGCTGGGCGGGTAGTTGTGGAGGAACAGACCTCCACAATCCAGCGCCCCGCGATGGCAAAGAACGAGCCAGAGACGTATAACCCCGTCGGCGGGTTGTCACATGCAGATGTTCCGGTGTCGAGCGACGCCGTCACGCTCTTGCTGATCTTGACCGCTCGCCCGTGGCTCAGCACCACCCCCTCAATCCCTTCTCGAACTCTTTGACCGCCCTGCCCGAGCCGAGCTCATGAGTGGCGAGGATGCTCAGCGAGTGTGAGGGCGCCTGAGGCAGGCCCCAGTGCGCGCCGTAGAGGACACTTCCAGCGCTGCCTCGACCGGCGATTCTTCACTGGCACTCGCCCCGGCTTAGCCTCCTTGCAGGGTTCGTCTGATTTCGGCCTCCGCGAGCTGCCCGCCCGACGGGACGCCGCACACGTTCAGCGAGACAGGCTTCTTTTGGGTCTTGACAAGTGGGCCTGCCGCGGACGCCGGGGCGGCGGTGATGGCGATCGAGCCGAGCGCAGCGATGCATGCCTTGATGAGGAGCTGGCGCATTTATCTGTCCCCTTCCTGAGACGCTAGGGTGGTTCGCCAAGCGAGACTAGCTCACCTCACCCGGGCGAGACTTGTCGCGAGCACCACGAGCCTCGGCGCCGCACGAACGCTGCACCCGCGCCACGTATGGCAAAGGAACTCCGACCGTCCTTTAGCGTCCCGACTCGCTCGAGAGGAAGCCGGCGTCCCAGTCCGTGCTCATCGGGGCTGCGGCGGACTGACGGGTTGGCGTGACCGGGACGGACCCCACTCCCGGTTTCTCGTCCTGCGATTTGAGCGGCGGAGCCCCGGGGCCTGCCTATCTCAAATTTTTCAACATGTCATACAGAATCGTGGCATTTTTAGTGGTCTTGCTTGCAACTTCGTGACCGGTGCATCAGGGCTCCTATTGAAAGACCGCAACGACCTATGCGGAGCGACGAGCGCCTAGACCACAGCCATGAGGAAATGGCTCGTACAACACCAACAGACGCCTCTAAAGGTCAGAGACCGGGAGAATATGGGGCTGTCGTTGTCTGATTACAAAGTGCAGAATACTGCTGGCAACGGCCTCGTAGGCTTGAGCCGTTGAGTCCCTGGCGAAGTGGTCGACTTCGGCGACGTCCGCTACGTCTGGCGGCACCTGTCGTTGTCAGACGTCCACCCTGACGCCGAGCTTGCCGCGGAGGCCTCAGAGGCGGCAGCGGCCCAGGGGGCGTTCTGGAATCTGCACGATCTGCTCCTCGACCACCAGGGAGAGTTGAAGCTTCGAGACCTGCTTGCCTACGCCGAGCGGCTCGAGCTCGATCTCGATCGCTTTCAAGACGAGCTGCACCGGCACGCCCATGCGCCACGGATCGAGGAGGATGTCGACTCGGCCGATAGCAGCGGAGTCGCCGGCACGCCAACGTTTTTCATCAACCAGCGTCGGCACGACGGCGCCTATGACATCGAGACGCTTTCAATCGCCGTAAGGGCTGCCGGAGCACGCTCCGCGAGTGCCCCCTGACCGACGCCGCCCGCGGCCTGTCACCGGCGGACCGGTCGGCTCAATCATCGATCCGCAGGTCACAGCGCGTGCCCAAGCGCTGAGCCATCCTTCTCGCGATCTACTTCTTCCAGAGGATTCGCTAGCCGCGGCCCGTTGCGGGGTACGGCGTCCAGTTTGCCTCCAGCGGCTGCGAGGAGGTCCAAATCGACTCCGACGCCCGTTTGGTGACGCCGGCCATGTCCTCGTAGATCGCCCGGACTAGGTCTTCGGCTCGAGCGTCGGGCCCCATTACGAGACAGGCGGCGAGGTCGAGCAGCTGCTCCTGGGTCATCTCGGGAGCTATCCGTCCCGCGGCCGGTATCGCCGCCAGCGCAATGGGAGAGCCGTCGATGCAGAACGAGCCGAGGCGGTGAACGTAGGCGAAGATCCCATCGACGCCAACGTCGGCCTCGTCCATGGCGAAGTGGGCGTCGTCAAGGCGCCCGAGCAGATAGGGAATCTCGCTCCAGGTCAACTGGGCGACCTGGGCGAGAGTTGCCCAGACGATCGCCGCTCGCACCACAGTCCCTGGGCTGGCGAACAGGGTGGCGGACATGCAGCCGACCGGGGCCAGGGAGGCGGCGGCCCCCACGTCGAACTCATGGAGGTCGCCGGCAAGCACCAGCACGGTCCGATCCTCCTCGTCGGGGAAATGCGCAAACTTCTCCGTCAGCCAGTTGGGTGCGCCGTTGCCGCCGAAGGACAGGAGCGGGTGGCGCTCCTTCGTGAAGTCCCCGACGATCGACGCCCGCTTCCCCCGATCGATCTCGTCCAGCAACTCGACGTTCTCGCCGCGCAGGATGTAGGAACCAGCCGGGCGATCCCAGGGGTAGCCAAGAGCCCGCTCGAATGCCAACGGCCCGAACTCCCGAGGACCCGCCGAGTTCCAGAAGTCCCGCGCGACAGATTTGAACTGCATATCGTCAAGCGCTAGTCGTTTGAGCAGCTCCGGCTCGGTGATCGGCGGCCAATCACGCACGGACCGACTCTATCCGGGAACCTTCATCCGACGGGAAGCTCCATATGCGGGGGCCTCGGCTGGGAGGGTGGTCGCGGTCGCCTTGGTCTGGCGCGATCTGGGAGTGAGGTGGTTCAGCGGTCCGGCTCGTAATCCCACTTCTGACACGGGCCGTTGCGGTCGCAATAGGGCTGGTTCGCCGATTTGCCACAACGACATAGCGCCGCACGAGTCTCCCGCTTCCCGTCGAGTTCAAGGTCACCATCGAGCAGCATCGGTCCGCCTCGGGCAGATGGACCCGCGTCGGCACGCGAGGCTGCTCGGACTCGCCTTTGTACAGCTCGTAGTGCAGTGCGCCCGTCGGGCACCGTCTGACCACGGCCGCGATCGCCTCGACCTCGCCGGCGTCGGAGCAATCCAGGGGCGCCTCTCCGTGTCGAACACACTCGGCATGCCGCGCACGCACTCGGCGGCGTGAAGGCATCGGGCCGGGTCATAGGTCACCTCGATGCGCTTACCCTGGTAGCGCTTCACAGTCCGAACTGCTCTCGGTATAGGTCTGGAACTAGCGGCTCGAATTCCCGATTGCGGTCGATGAACGCGTTGACGAACGGACAGAACGGCAGCACCGCGAGCTCACGCGTGCGGGCGTCTTCGAGCGCGAACCGGATCAACTTGTCCGCGAGTCCCCGACCCTGAAAGCGCTCGTCGACCTCGGTATGGATGAAAGCGATCAAGCCAGGGCGCAGGCGATATGTCGTGAATCCGGCCATCTCGCCATGGACTGAAAGCTCATAGCGATCACGCTCAGGTGCGTCGGCCACCTCGATGCGCTCCGCCGCAGCCATGCTTGAAGGGTAGAACCCAAGCGATTGGCCCGCCTTGACCTGGCTGGCCGCGAGCTCGTGGTCGGTGCGCTTCGGCGGTGCTTTCCGGTCGTCAGGGTGACGTCGTGGTGCGCGAGTTAGTTTCAGCGGTGGCCGTTTTGTCGGACGCCGGCAGCCAGTCGTTTTCGGTGGCGTATCGTCGTACGGTGTCGAGGAGCCCCGCGATCGCCGCGGATTGGGCGCGCGCGGGCCAGATGATCGACCACTCCGCCAGGATTTGTGGATCGACGATCTCGCGGGCGACGATTCCTGGCTGGGCCGGGGCGAGGTGGAAGGCGAATGAGGCAGGGATCAGGCCAACCTCACGCGCCCCGAAAAGGCGTGCGAGCATTGCGTGGACGGGCGGCTTGGGGAAGGCTCTGACGTGAGGCTGGAAGCCCGCTTGCTCGCATGTCAACATGATGCGGTCGTAGTAGGCCGGAGCGAGCTCGCGGGGGAACAGAAGGATGGTCTCGTGCTCTAGGTCGGCGAGCGGGATGGAGCTCGCGCCGGCGAGGTGGTGGCGTTTGCTGAGCAGCGCCGCGAGCGGCTCGACGCGCAGGACTTCGGTGCGGATCCCTGTCATCGGCTCGGGATGCAGGGCGAGCCCGATGTCGAGTTCCCCGGCTACGACGCGGCCGGAGATCTCGGCGCTGAACAGCTCGCTGGCGATGACCGTTATGTTCGGGTTGTCGTTCTCGACGCCTGTGAGGATCGCCCCGAGGGTCTCGAAGCTGGCCGGCGGGGGGTAGCCAAGGCGTACGGTTCCGGTGATGCCCGCGCCGGCAAGGCGGGTGCGCTCGGCCGCGCGCTCGAGCCCCGTGAGGGCGAGGGGCGCCTCCTCGAGGAGCGCCTGCCCGGCGGCGGTGAGATTAACCTCGCGGCTGGTGCGCGAGAACAGCTGTGTGCCCAGGGTGCGCTCGAGCTTGCGGATCTGGTTGCTCAGCGACGGCTGGGAGATGTACAGGCGCGCGGCGGCACGGCCGAAGTGCAGCTCCTCCGCGACGGCCAAGAAATAGCGCAGCAGGCGTGGTTCCAGGTCGATAGTCAAAGGCTATCGCTGGAGCGAGGTACAGGTCTTGGACAGCGACCAGACTCCCCTCTAGCTTCCTGCTCAGAGTCCAAGTTTCTACGAGGGGAGCACACCATCGCAAGCGGCACAGCAGTCCAATCGAACATCGAGATCGTTCGTGAGTACGGCGAGCGAGTGTTCAACGCGCACAACCCCGAGCTGGCGGCCGAGTACGTCACCCCGGATGTCAAGTGGCACGGCGGGACTCTCGGCACCGTAGAAGGCGTTGAGGGCCTCGTCGGACTGTTGCAGGGTTTCATCGGCGCGTTGCCAGACTTGAACCCGCAGGAGCAGGACATCGTCGCCAACGAGGACACGGTCGTAGTGCGATTCGTCGTCGAGGCGACACATCAGGGCGAGCTGCTGGGGATCGCGCCGACGGGCCGCCGGGTGCGCTGGGACGCGGTCGATGTGTACCGGCTCAGGGACGGAAAGATCAGCGAGGAGTGGGCCGCCGATGACCTGACCGCGATCCTCCACCAGACCGGTACGTACACCCCGCCCTGGCTCTCCTAGCCCCGGCCTAACTACAGACCAAGGAGACCCATGATGAGAATCACGGTGTTTGGCAAAGGCAATGTTGGCGGCGGGCTTGCCGACCTGTGGGAGCGCGCGGGCCATCAGGTGACGCGGCTTGGACGAGGCGGCGGCGATGTCTCGACGCGGATGTGGTTTTGGTCGCAGTCCCGGGTAGCTCGATCGCCGAGGCGCTCGACGGCTGAGTGGTGCTGAGGGCAAGACGGTGATCGACGCGACGAATCGGATCGGTGCAGACGCGCCGGAGGGATTTGCCTCCAACGCCGAGTTCGTGAAGTCGAAGACCAACGGGCCGACGGCGAAGTCGTTCAACATCAACTTCGCTTCACTGTATGGGCGTCTTGGCGATGGGCGCGTCAGGCCGAGCAACCTTTGGTGCGGCGACGAGGAGGCGCGCGAGGTCGTCGAGCAGCTGAACCGCGACGCAGGTTATGACCCGGTGCACACGGGGCCGCTTGACAGCGCGGCAGCCCAGGAGTCGATGATCGACGTGATCTTTGCGATCGGCGACGGCCTGGGTCCATACGTGTATCGGTTCGCTCCGATCGAGCAGCTGTAGGGACCCGATGAAGGTTGACGGCCTACACCACGTCACGGCGATCACCGCCGATATCGATACGAATCTCGAGTTCTACGGTCAGGTGCTGGGACTGCGGCTGGTGTGGCAGGGGGTGAATGCCGATGACCCTGAGATGCGGCACATCGCCTATGGCGATGAGCAGGGTGGTCCCGGCAGCCTGGTGACGTTCTTCGACATGCCCGGCGTCATGCGCGGTCGTCCGGGCGCGGGCATGGTCCACCGGCTGCTTCTCCGGGTGGCCGGCGAGAAGGCGCTTGACTTCTGGGAACGCCGCCTGGCTCGCTTCGGCGAGCTGGGCGACCGAATGGAGGATCGCCTGGTGTTCTCGGACCGGAGGGGTTGGAGCTTGAGCTGGTGATCGATGACGACGAGGACGAGCCACTCCTCGCGGGCGCGACCGACCTAGATGAGCAGGTCGCGATTCGCGGCATGCATGCGGTGCGCGCATACAGCGCCGACCCCACACGCAGCGCCCCGGTGCTCGGTGAGGTGCTCGGGATGGAACCCAAGGGCGCCGGACGCTGGCTTGCGTCGGGCGAGCGTCGCCACGGCCTCGTCGTCTACGACCCGCACCGGCGGAACGAGGTATCACAGGCGCGGGCACGGTGCACCACGTCGCATTCACAATCCGCAACGGCGAGCAGGACGCCTGGCGGTCTCGCCTCGCCGCGGCCGGGCTTCGGCCGACGCCCGTTCTGGATCGCAAGATGATCAAGTCCGTGTACTTCCGCGAGCCCAGCCGCGTTCTGCTGGAGGTCGCCACCGATCAGCCGGGGTTCGTGTTCGAGCCCCCGGAGCACCTCGGCGAATCGCTGGTGCTGATCGGCGACCTCGAGCACCGCCGCGCCGAGCTCGAACGACGCTTCCCCCTACTGCCCAACCCGTGGACAACACAGCCGACGGCTGAAAGGAGCTCTCATGAACCTCGAAACCACCCGCAACGTTGTCCGCTCTGTCGCGATCACTGGCGCCGGAAGCGGGCTCGGAAGAGAGATCGCGGTCGGTTTCGCGGACAAGGGCTACCGCGTGTTCGGCACGGCCCGCAAGCCGCAGGAAGTCGAGAACGTGCAGACGCAACCATGGCGTCGCCCACCTGACGGTCTGCGACATCACCGACGAGGACGCCGTACGCGGTTGGGCGAAGGACACATCCGACGCGCTCGGCGACGCCGGGCTCGACGTACTCGTCAGCAACGCCGGAATCCTGACCCCAGGGCCGCTCGAGGTCCTATCGATCGATGCGGTTCGGCACGAGTTTGAGGTCAACGTATTCGGCAGCCTGGCCGCGATCAATGCCTCCTTGCCTGCGCTGCGCAAGGCGCAAGGGCGGATCGTCCAGGTCGGGTCGATGACCGCTCGCCTGCCGTTGCCGTTCAACGGCCCCTCCAGCGCCTCGAAGGCTGCGCTCGAGGCCTTCGCCGACGTCTACCGCGGCGAGCTCAAGCCGTTCGGTGTCGCCTTCGTGATGGTGCAGCCGGGCAACATGGCAACCGGCGGGCCGGCGAAAACCGCTGCCGCGCTCGAGCGCGCTGCGGAGGCGATGACTCCCGAGCAACGTGAGCTCTACCGCGATACGTTCGCGGCGTTCACCGCGTCGCTCAACAGCATGCAGAGCGCCGGCCTCGACGCCGCGGTAGCGGCTGCGGGCGTCGTCGAGGCTGCGGAGCGCCAGCCCGCCCCGATCCGTGTCCCGATCGGGCCAGATGCCGAAGAGATCCTCAAGCTGGTGCACCAGCAGACCGACGAGCAGCTCGACGAGCTACGCATGCGGCTCGTCGGCCTCGAGGCACGACCCGTCACGACTGTCCGCTAGGAGCCACGAAAATGAGCACTATAGCAGTACTTCCCCCACAAGCCTCGACGGGTTCCACGCAACCCGATCCGCGCAGCGCGCAGACGAGCTGGTTCGCGCCTACTTCGACGCCGTCAACGTCGAGGACCAGGCTCGCATCAATGAGCTACTGGCTCGATCGTTCCTGTCATATGACGTGCACGGATGCGCAGCCGCACCGCTCTGAAGCGCTACCACGCGGACCTTCGGGGTCCTTCTCGGACCTTCGTTTTCAAGTGCACGAGAACGTCGGCGTGCTTGTCGAGGGCGACCTGGTTGCGCTGCGAATGATCATCACCGGAACCCACACCGGCGAGTACCCCGGCGTGGCCGCACGGAAACACGATCCAGACGTCCACCTCGCACATCTTCCGCACCCGCGATGACCAGATCGTCGAGCACTGGCCGGTCCTCGACACCTACCGAATCCTGGTCAAGATCGGCGCCATCCCCGGCGTGGCAGCGAGTTCCGGAAGCTGCTCGCCGTTCCCGCTCGCTGAACGGGATCTTCCAGGAGCGGCTCGGCACCGGTGCGGCACGGAAACCGGACGCCCCATTTCCCGCGAAGAGTCACGGGCCGTCAGCCGACGGCTCTATGACGGTGTGATCTCGACCGGAGTCGCCAAGGACGTCGACGGGTCGCCGAGACGTACCTCCAAAACACCGGCTGGACCCCGGATGGCCGCGACATGTTCGCCCACGCCTGGGCGATCGGCCGTGGCGCCATGCCCGACGGCCGCGCGCTACAGACCCACGTAGTGGCCGAGAACGATCGGGTCGTCGGTCACCGTGTGGGACGGCAACGATCACCAAGAGCGGCCGCCGGTCGACTTCACCTCGGCCGATTTCTTCCGCATCGAAAACGGCCTCGCCGCCGAACACTGGGACACCGTCGACTACGTCCGCCTGTACCAGTCGTTCGGGCTGCTCCCCGACGGCATCAATGATGCTCAAGCGGCGAAATCGTCTCGCGATCGCGAAATATTTTTTTTTTTTTTTTTTTTAAAAAAAAAAAAAAAAAAAAAAAAAAAAAAAAAAAAAAAAAAAAAAAAAAAAAAAAAAAAAAAAAAAAAAAAAAAAAAAAAAAAAAAAAAAAAAAAAAAAAAAAAAAAAAAAAAAACCAGCGCGAAGGGGAGCACCGCAATGTGTCGGATCGGAATCATTCTCGGAAGCACCCGCCCCAACCGCAACGGCGAGCAGGTCGCGCGGTGGGTCTTCGACATCGCCACAGAGCGAGCTGACGCGGAGTTCGAGCTCGTCGACCTCCGCGACTACCCGCTCCCGCACCTCGACGAGCCGAACCGGCCGTCGCTCGGCCAGTACACCAACGACCACACCAAGGAGTGGGCGCACAAGATCGCCTCCTTCGACGGCTTCGTGATGGTCACGCCCGAGTACAACTACAGCACCTCCGGCGTCTTGAAGAACGCGATCGACTACCTCTACGCCAAGTGGAACAACAAGGCGGTCGGGTTCGTCTCCTACGGGTTCGGCCGGCGGCGTGCGCGCCGCCGAGCAGCTGCGCCTCGTCGCCGGCTCGCTGCAGATGGCCGATGTGCACCAGCAGGTCGCGCTCTCGATGATCACCGAGTTCGAGAACCTCAGCGTCTTCAAGCCCGGCGACTACAACGTCGGCGCACTGCGCACATTGCTGGACGAGGTCATTGCCTGGAGCGCCGCACTCGCTCCGCTCGCCAGACCACGGCCGCGGCACGATAAAGGGAAGCCGGTCGCAAGCCTCTAAAGAAGACGAAAATTCGTCACATCTCCCCAGGCCGATGAGTCTCGCGGGTTGGGTCACTTGAGTAGTACGCGCTGTGCCGAGGTGTTGTCAACTGGACCCACTCCAGGGGTACAGGGACAAATCTGAAAAGGAGGATGCGTCCGAAACTAGACTGGTCGGCCTTTGCCGCAGGTGAGGGTTCTGCTGATTGCCGAGAGGGTGGATGGTTTCTTCCTCGAGCGGTTCACCGATCACGGCGAGCTTTCCGGCGCCACGCAGCACGACACGCTCGATGAGGCGATGCACCAGGCGTATTCCTCGAATACGACGCGATCTCCGACTGGAGATTTTCGTCCTGATGATGCTGATCCCCTGGAATACATCCAGGCGCAATCCCGGCTGTGACGGACATCCGGCCGATCGCGACGGCGCGCGAGAAGCAGCTGACGCTGCTCGCGGCCGTGCTCGGCTCGAGCGTCGTGTTCCTCGACGCGACCGTCACGAGTGTCGCGTTGCCCACGATCCGAGACGACCTCGGTGGTGGGCTGGCGGGCCAGCAGTGGGTGACGAACGCGTACCTGCTGACGCTCGTGTCGTTGTTGTTGATCGGCGGTTCGCTCGGAGATGTATTCGGTCAGAATGGCGTGCTTCTCGGTCGGCGTGGCCGGGTTCGGCCTCACTTCGGCTCTTCGCTCCGTCGCGTCATCGATCCCGGAGCTGTGCGTGTTTCGTTCGATGCAGGGGGCGTGCGCGGCGCTCGTGACGCCGACCGCGTTGGCGGTGATCGTCCACGTGTTTCCCGAAGACGAGCGGGCCAGGGCGATTGGGACATGGACCGCGCTCAGCTCGATCGTCGGCGTTATCGGGCCGTTCATCGGGGGAGTGTTGATCGCCGCTGGCTCGTGGCGCCGTATTTTTCTGCTCAATGCGCCGCTCGTACTCGTGACCGTGACGCTGATTGCTCGTGGCGTTCCCGCGGGCCCGAGCGCTGGCGGCCACCGTGCGTCTGGACTACGCCGGTGCGCTCCTGGTGGCGCTCGCGCTGTCGGGTTCGGTCTTCGCTGTGACCGAGGAGCCGGCGCGCGGATGGAGCACGCGGGTGGTCGGCTCGGTCGCGATGGGGATTCTGGGAGCGATTGCGTTTATTGCGCACGAGGCGCGAACCGTGTGCCGATGCTCCCACTGAGCCTGTTTCGCGAGCGCAACTTCACGATCGGAAACCTGGCGACATTGACCACCTGACCTTGGGCTGGGTGGTGTGATCTTTCTGCTGCCTGTGTTTCTGCAGGAGGTCAGTGGCTACAGCCCCGTTCAGGCGGGGCTTGGCGCTGCTGCCGGTCACCTCGCTGATGATTCTGCTCTCCCGCCGGTTCGGCGCGCTCGCGGACCGCATCGGGTCGCGGGTGCTGATCAGCGTCGGGGCGCTGGTTGCCGGCTGCGGCCTGTTCCTCTTGGTGCGTGTCGATCAGGCGCGCTGACTACGTCAGCGAGGTCCTGCCGGCACTGGTCGTGTTCGGGTTGGGGTTGGCGATGCTCGTCGCGCCGCTGACCGCCACGATCCTTGGGGGCGTGGCGGAGGATCACGCAGGGGTCGCCGCCGCGGTGAATACGACGCTCTCCCGCGTCGCTCAGCTCTTCGCGGTCGCTGTGCTGGGAGCCGTCGTCTCCCTGGCTTTTGCTAGTCGGGTCGACGCGACCCTACGGACGATCCGCGATCGATCCCGCTGGCCGCTCGGCGATCAGCCTCGCCAAGCGACAGCCTCTCGCTCGCAGCGAGTTTGGTGGGAGTACGCTCCCAAGCGAGCGACCTCTCCTTCAGGACGGCCTTCGACGACGCGGCTGTGCATGCCTTCCGCGTCGCGGACGCAATCGCAGCCGTACTCGTCGCCGAGCGGAGGTCTCATTGCGTTCGCCGGGATCCGCAATCCCCGTCGCTCCGTGGCAGCTGAGCTATGCCCAGCTGGGGCGCTCTGCGGAGCCAGCCAAGAACTCGTCCATGCTCGCCAGAATCGACGCTCGGGTTTCGTGGACCACCCGGTCGAAACGCAGTGACGACAGATGACCCGGTGAGCGACACATCGAACGCTACCGACTGCACCGTACGTCAGGGTTGATGTCGTGCCGGCGTGGTGTCAACTTGCCATCCTCGACACCGATGACTGAGCGACCAGGAGTCAGCGTTACTAACCTCAAATTCCACGAGCCCGAGCCGCTCCCTCGGGAGTTCTCTGGCCCGCGGCAGAAGCGATCGCTAATCGCCTTGGTCGCGATCATCGGCGCGATCATCGCAGTGGTCCTCCTGCTTCCGGGGCTGGGCTCACTCCGGCAGAATTTTCGCCGGCGCAAAGCCAACCTGGATTGTGCTTGGCGCCGTTTTTGAGCTGCTGTCTTGCGCTTCATACGTCCTGGTTTTCAGGGCTGTGTTCTGCAACCGGATGAGCTGGCGAACGAGCGCCGAGATAGGACTCTCCGAGCAGGCTGCGAATTTGTTGCTCTCAGTGGGCGGAGCCGGTGGCCTTGCCCTTGGCGCCTGGATCCTGCGCCGCGGGGAGTCCCAAGCGACCAAATCGCGCGGAGGACGGTGGCCTTTTTCTTACTGACGAGCCTCGCCAACGTGGGCTTTCTTGCGCTCGGGGGGCTGGCACTCGCGTGCGGGCTGCTCTCGGGCCCATCGAATCCGCTCCTTGGTGTCGTGCCCGCGATCGTCGGGATCGGGGCGATCGCTCTGGCACTGACCGCAGGGGTTGCGGCGCGAGCGCTCGGCGCGGGTTCGATGCACCCGAGGATTCAGGTCGCCCTGAACGCGGTTGGTGATGGGGTAGATGGGGCAGTGGGTCTGCTTCGCTCGCCGATGATGGGCGCCGGCTCGGTGGGATACATGCTCTTCGACGTCGCTGTGCTCGGCGTCTGCTTCCCTGCCTTCGGTAATCCCCTGCCGCCACTTGATGCCTTGCTGCTCGCCTACATCATCGGGCAACTGGGTGGCTTAATCCCCCTTCCTGGCGGCATCGGCGGTCTCGAATTGGGCCTGATCGGCTCGCTTGTCCTCTACGGTGTCAATGCCACAGACGCTGCCGTTGCCGTTCTCGCCTATCGAGGCATTGCCCTTGTAGTACCGGCACTCATCGGCCTTCCGGCGCTGGCAAGCTTGCGGCGGCGACTACGTAGCGAGGAAAACGACATCGCCGCCTGCGTCCCCGGGCAAGAGATCGAGGTGCTCGGTAGGGGACGCGTCCAAATGCCGCCTACGGTTGCGCGGGCGCCCGACTAAGTAAGACCTGACTCCGGCGCGCGTTGTGCGCGTCCGCCAGGCGGGCCTTCAAGCCCTCTGCGCCCACCGCTAAGAACTCCTCCCGCCAGGCGCTGATCGCACCAGCGGGCTGTCCCGTCTCACGGGCGAGGAGGTCCCTCTTCCATACCGGCCCCCGTGACTCTCGACAACCTGACCTCCTCGGTCTAATCGAGTGTCCGGTCGGAACCGGGTGCGGAGGAGCCTTGGCGATAATTGCGAGCCATCGCTTGCGCTTGCTTTCTCTCTTTCTGCTTAGCGATTATTTCGATCGATTTTCTCTGCGAGTGAAAAAAGAGCTTAAATCGCTATATGTTGCAAGATTCCTATCTTAAAACGTTATTTGTAACCAAAATACCGTGTTAAAACGCTATTTATGACAGAATGGGCTCTTATGGCAACCCTAAGCCAGCAGTTCCCCTCTGGAGAACTACCGGAGATTTTTCGCAGCAGTGAGCGTGCGGCGGCCAGCCGCGCAACCGCTAGCGGCGAGCTACGCCGACTCGCCCGCGGCCTCTACACCACAAACATAGACGAGCCCGCCGAGCAGCTGATCCGCCAGTGGATCGACGTCGCCCCCCTCTATCTTCCAAAGGCGGTGATCGTCGATCGCTCGGCGGTCGAGGGGCGCCCATGCTGAGGAGGGCTCCCTCTTCCTCGACAGCTGGCGCCAATCCGCGTCCCGGGCACTCGCAGAACTGCCCCGGCCTGATCCTCGCAGTCCCCGGCTCGGGCCCCGGGCCCGCTTGCCGGACGACATGCCCTTCGGCTACCTCGCACCGCAGCAGCCAGGCGCGCTCCGCGCTTGACAATCATGCGGCCTTCGCGGGCGCAGGAGCGGGCGTGGCGCGCACCCTCGATCGCGGGAAGAGCTCGAGGACTGGCTCGAGACCCGGATCGCGCGCAGCGCTGGCGAGGAGGAGCTGCTGCGGATCCGTGACGAGGCGCGCCAGAATCGCCCCCGAAGCTCGACCTGCGAAGCAGGGCGACAGCGCGAACTCGACGCATCTGATCGCCTCTTTGCTGGGCACCGGCGAGAGCGCCCTGGCAGAGCGACGCGGGGCGCGCCCGGGGCGCGCGCAGCCCCTATGACACCAACCGCCTCGTCCTCTTCGAGCGACTCCACGGTGCCCTTTCCGGGCCACATCTTTCGGGCGGGTTCCCGAGCGGCCGGACCCCAATCGAGTCTTCGCCTTCTTTGAGGCCTACTTCTCAAACTTCATCGAGGGCACCGAGTTCGACCTCGAGGAGGCCCGAGAAATCGTTTTCGATGGGGTAATCCCCGATGAGCGCCCCGCCGATGCCCACGACATCATCGGAACCTTCGAGGCGCTGAGCCACCCGGAACTTCGCTCACGCACTCCTCGTGATGCTGATGATCTGCTCGAGCTGGCGATTACGCTGAATCGCCGCATCCTCGTCGGGCGCCCCGAGACCAAGCCGGGCGAGATCAAGACGGTCCCGAACCGCGCTGGTGCCACCAGCTTCGTGGCGCCCGCGATGGTGAAGGGGACTCTGCGGGAGGCCTGGCGTCTCTATTCGACCCTGGGAGCGGGCATGCCGCGCGCCCTGTTCGCGATGTTCGCTCTTACCGAGGTGCATCCGTTTGCCGACGGCAATGGGCGAACCGCGCGCGCGATTACGAATGCTGAGCTCAGCGCGGACGGTAAATGCCGGCTGTTGATTCCGCTTGCCTTTCGCCCTGACTATCTGGGCGCGCTTCGCGCACTTTCACGCCAGCGGAATCCAGAGCCACTGATTGGAGTTGGCGAACGCCTGCAAAAATGGGCCACGCAGATCGACTTCTCCAGCTTGCAAACGGCGACCGACCAGATGCAGGGGACCAATGCTCTCGTCCCTTCCGATCAGGCCGAAGCCGACGGACTAATCCTGCTCGACCCTCAAGGCGCGAGACGGGGCAGAGGCGGATAAGCCAGCCGACTTCTGCAAAATTGTCCGTCGATTGTCCACCCTCGCAACTGAGTTGCGCCCGCCTCCAAACGCCGAAGCACCGCTGCTGCGGAGTTTCCCAGAGAGGTGGACGAGCGGATTCGATCCCGCCGAACGCCTGGACCACAACCCGACGAGGAGGCAAAGCAGGGACGCTCTTCGCAACGAGCAAGGGTGGCTCGTGAGCTGAGATGCACTGAAAAAGCAGTTACCTTCGCTGCTATCTCCGGTCCGCTGCCCTTGGTGGCCTCGTTAGGGAGTCGTTGGGGGATCGGGTGGCGAAGTTCCTGCTCACCCGTGAGGCGATCGACTGCTCGCTTTGGGGTTCGATCAGCTGGCAGCCTCCAGACGGTGCGGCGCGCCCTTGATCTGGGTCTGCTTCTGCGCTGCCTGCCTAAGACCATCGTTGACCGGGTTCTGGGCTGAACGACACATCACTGTCTGTTGTGTGCCGTTCCGAGAGGCCGGGTTCTATCCTGAGACCCGTGCCCGAGACCACCACGAAACCTCCCGCCAATGATGCGAATCCAGACGGGAATCGTCCTTCTCGCCGACAGATAGAGCCACAGCCTCCGGCCCCTGAGGATGCGCCTCCCCTTACCGAGCATTCTGACGAATGCTGGGTCTGCGTACGCATCGCCCGACGCTATCTCCGCCTTGGAAGGACGCTCTCCTCCGCGCTCGCTGTGGCCGGTGGTGGGGGTGTCGCCCTAACTTTCCTGGTGGCGTCCCCGGACCTCAGGGCCGATCAGTGGCTCGCGATCCTCCTGCTCATGCAGTTCATCAGGACCGCACAGTGGGCCTGTGTCTGGATGGCAGCGCGTAAGCTCAATCTCCGCGGCTTCTTCCCATTCATCGCCCCCATCACCGTGGTCTTGGGGCTCATCCAGAGCGCCTACTCGATCGCAGCCTTTCCGAACCACGCTGTCATGGCGGACTCCTCGACGTGGTGGTGGCTGGTTGCTGACGGGGCAGGTTGGGCGTTCGTCGCGGTGCTTGTACGCGAGCTGTTCTTCGTAGAGAAGTTGGAGGAGTTCCCGACGCCTCGAATGTGGGGGCCGGGTTCGCCTGACGGTATCCAGCAGAGGCGGGGCGATGAAAGGCGGCACGCGGCATCGTCGGCTGGTCATCACACTGGGGCTCGATCGCAAACACCGTAGACGATTGCTCGCGTACCTGAGCGGTCCCGATGCCGCTTCTCTGTGGCCCCGTTAAAAAGGTCATTCCTCTTCGCTACTTCACCGGCAGGCAGCACTACTCCGCATCGACACCCGCATGGCCCCGCCGGAGTTCCGATGAGGATCCTGCAGGATTGGATGGGTCGCCGCAACCTGAAGACCACACTGATCTACGCCGACTATGCCCCGACGTTCATTAGGCAGAGTGGATTAATCGTCCCTTCGGTGGCACCCCCCGAGATCAGGTCAACTTCGCGTCGCTCTTGACGCCTCCAGCACGACCGAAACCGATCTCGGGGTAGAAAAGGCGAAAGAGTTCCTCGAATGAGTTCCCTTTCCGCGCCTCTTTTGACGGCCACCCTCGAAGGACCAGACAAGATGCCTACCTTTTTGGTCCACGCATCCAACGACGCCTTTGACATTCGAAACTCTGCGACCGTCGACGACATCGCTACTCATCCACTCCATAGGCACATCGGTCGTCGCATACCTGCCGTCCTCCGCGCCGAGAAAGCCAAGGCCGACATCTCCCTTCACGGAGAACTGTCCATTTGCGATCAGAAACCACGGTGCTTTCGCGGACGTGTTGCCGGAGTGCCTCACGGCGACAGCCACGGTCTTTTTTTGTAGCTCCGAGATGAGTTGGCCCTCCATCCGAGGCAAGGGCCGTTGGCGCCGCAGAGCGATACCCGACAACACAAGGGCGGAGAATCGCAGCCGCCGCATTGATGAGGTTAAACGTCATCAGCCGATGGTCCCAGCCCCTGCGGACATCGAGGGCGCGTCGGCAACTTGCATCTTTTCGCTACCCCTGGGTTCCTTTGAGCCTCTCCCCGTTACCCCTAGTGCACCGTCTCTAAAACGGCTTTACACCGCCCGACCTTCTCGAGGATGGAGTCGATCGAGGCGGTCCAAACGAATGGCTGGGTTCATCGTTGTGGACACTCAGGTAGTCCTCGATCGCGACGATAAGGTCGGGGACGCTGTGAAACACACCACGGCGGATCGCCTTCTCGGTGAGCTCCCGAAACCAGCGCTCGACAAGATTTAGCCAGGAGCTTGAGGTCGGCGTGAAGTGCAGGTGGAATCGCGGGTGCTTCTCGAGCCATGCCCACGTTGGCGTGCTTGTGGGTGCCGTAGTTGTCAAGGATCAGGTGTAGCTCCAGCTCCTTGGGGGACTCGCGATCGATCTGGTGCAGGAACTTCAGGAACTCCTGGTGGCGTGTCGTTGCAAGATGCCGATCACTTCGCCGTCAAGGGCATTGAGCGCCGCGAAAAGGGTGGTCGTTCCATTGCGCTTGTAGTCGTGGGTCATGGTGCCGGCCCGCCCTCGCTTCATCGGCAGGCCCGGCTGGGTGCGGTCGAGGGCCTGGATCTGGCTCTTTCGTCCACGCACAGCACCAACGCCTTCTCCGGCGGGTTCAGGTACAGGCCGACCACGTCGATCAGCTTCTCGGTGAACTGCGGATCGTTGGAGAGCTTAAACGTGCGAACCGGTGGGGTGCCGTCATGGGCGCCCAGATACGCTGCACGGTCGCCGGACTGACGCCCTGGGCCTTGGCCATCGAGCGGGTGCTCCAGTGCGTTGCCCTGGGGGCGTGCTCTGCGTTGTCGCCGTCACGATCTCCTTGACCTTTTGGGCGGAGATCGTGCGCTTTCTTCCCGACCCTCCTTCACCTCCGAAAGCGCCTGGGACCCACCCTCTGCGAAGCCCGCCGCCACATGATCACGGTCGGGCGGCTTATGCCCAACGCTCGGGCGATTGCACTGTTGGACTCACCATCGGCAGCCATCAGCACGACTCGCGCCCGCGTGGCGATGCTTTGTGGTGTGCCGTGCGCTCTTACCCAGCGCTCAAGCAGCGCTCGTTGCTCCGCAGAGACCTCAGAGGGTGGCGCAACCGCCATGCCCCGACGCTACAACAGCCTCGTTTATCTGTCAAGTTATTTTAGAGACGGTGCACTAGATGACTGAAAATCCCGCCTGAGAGACTGCCGGGCAAACGGCGCCGCAGCCCTGGTCTATTCCCCGACCTGGTGCTGGTGCCATTCGGAGTGGAGTAGCGGGGGCATTCAATCCCACTGCCGTCGTGCGCGGGGGCGCCCCGCTCGACGATAAGCGTCAGGGCGTGGAAATTGTATCAGTGCCCCTACGAGAACAAACCTGTACACGGCGCTTAGAGCAGTGCCCGGTGTGCATGGGGAGGTTTTGGCGGAACCCTCAACGCGCAGCGGACGGATTTCACGCCTTGGCCGGGATATTTGTCTTCAGCCACCGAAACGCCGGAAAACTCGCCTCTGCCTCACGAAACGCCTTCAAGTGGGGATCACCGGATTCGACATCGTGGCTGCCGTTTGATGCCCATATTTGATGCCCACGAATCTGTGCTCTCAACTTCTCCCAACAAAAAACGCCGGATTTCCGGGGCTTTCTGTCGAAGCGGCTGATGGGACTCGAACCCACGACCTTCTGCATGGCAAGCAGACGCTCTAGCCAACTGAGCTACAGCCGCACGATGGCGGATTCTAGCTTTGCAGCGCGGAATCCTGCATCCCGGCCGCTTCGGCCGGATTCGGCACCGACTGCCGAAAATCGCTCTTGGTGCCCGGGGGTGCCCAATCAAGCGCCCGATCGAAGGCTTCCAAATAGGCGCCGGTCAGCTTCTTCGCGGCGCTTAACGGCCCGCTGGTAGGTGCTGAACATGAAGCAGAGAGCAGTTGCTCGATGCCCAGGCTGTTCAGCGATGAACACGGGATCGTCTCTGAGCGCAGCTCGCAGGCTGGCATAGGTCCGCCGCAGCGAGTGAGGCGACACCTTGCCGATCGGCTCGATGCCGAGTTTCACAAGCTCGACGTTGGCTGCCTTGACAGCCGTAGTGAGCCTCGCCTGCACATTTCTCGGTGTCTGTCGTGCGTGTCGGCCGTGTCGCTCGCGGCTGACGAACACCGGATCACCTGGCCGCGTCCGTGGGCTTCTTGCTCGCCAGGTTGCTAGCTCCTCTTGCAGGCCGACGGTAGAATCAACCTCTCTCCCCTCCCCCGCCGCTGTCTTTGACTCGCGAACGATCAGCGTCCCGGTTGAGAGCTTGACATCGCGCCAATCGAGAGCAACAGCCTCACCGATTCTCAGCCCGGCTCCAGCCAGTGTGGAGATCATCGGTCGCATGTAATGGTCAGCCGCGTCAATCAGCGCCATCAACTGCTCGGGCTCAACCCAGGTTCGTTTCGGCTCCGTCGGCTTCGCACGGCGCCGTTTCCCTTTAGCTGGGTTGCGGTCGATGTGTCCGTACTCAACCGCGACTTCGAGAATCTGAGCCAGCCGGATAATCGTCTTGTTCACTGCATTGGGGGCTAGTTTTCCCTCCTGCATCTTCGCGGTGCGGTAGCGATCAACCTCCTCGACCGTGATCTCGGTGAGCTGGTGATCTTTGAAATACGGCAGTAGGTGGAGTTCAAGCGCCCACTTGTAGTCCGCGATGGTGCGAGGCCGCAACTCGGCGCTGCGGCCCGCAAGCCATTCAGAGGAAAACATGAGAAACGTAGGTGCCTCGGTTGGCGCCTCTACAGGTTCGGGACGAGACGGCTGCCAAATTCCGCGCTCAACGTCGGCCAATGTATGGCGCAGCTTCGCCTCGGCTTTCTCGCGACTCCAGCCTTCCAAGTCGGTCCCAAGGGTCACATACTCACGTTTCCCATAAGCCCGAAAACGGAGCGCGAAAATAGTGTGGTCTTTGCGCTGCCGTTCGGCGACGCTGCCTGTAGCTGGGCGCGGCATCAGCGCCGCTCACTTTGCGTAGAGTCTCGATCAGTCATTGGAGCTTGTACCTCCGGTGATTAGGCCCTCGGTTGGCGTTGACGCGCCGCCGGGGGCTGCTTTGTTGTTGGGAGCAGCATAGGGGGAAGCTCCGCGAACCGCAAGCAACTCGACCCGGCTGCTCGTTCTGCGAGGCCGTCTGATCGTCGTCGGTTCGGCCTCCGAAAATCTCGGCGCCGCACTGGTTTCCACTCGCGCCGGATCAAAGCGCCAACGCCCTCGCGATCCTTTGCCGAGCTTCTCGCCGCCGAGCGCCTTGGCGTTTTGGTAAACGTATTC
Organism: uncultured Solirubrobacterales bacterium; assembly: GCA_963700105.1. Lineage (GTDB taxonomy): Bacteria > Actinomycetota > Thermoleophilia > Solirubrobacterales > 70-9 > CAVUWL01. Next base: position 409,858 of record CAVOWL010000004.1, read on the forward strand.
CCGCGAGCATCAAGCCGCTCCGCAAGCTGTGCAGCCGTCAGCAGGCCCCGGTGAACTCGGCCTCCAACGCCAAGCTGCTGGCGTAGATCTTCCTCCTGCTCTGCCGTGAGGTCGATCGAGAGCCCGGCGATCTGAACCCTCATGCGATCACCGCCGCTCTGATGGCGCGGCCAGTGCGAAGCGCCTCGGCAAGCTCGCTGCGCTCCTCTGGCGCCAGGTCACCAATGCGAGTGCTTGGGTTGATACCGGCGCGCTCGAGCCTCGGCAATCGAGGCCGCTTTCGGTCAGTCGGCAACACCGAGACGATGCCGCCCACGGTGAGCGCCTCAATCTCTGGGTGGTGATCTTCGATAGCTACCGCTGCGGTGCGGTGCGCTTCGATTGTTGAGAGGCTGTCGAGTTCGCGAAACAGCGCGAGCACGCGATTCGAAACCGGGGCGGTCATATCCGCAGACCTCGGCTGTCGAGCCAACTCGGCAACTTGGACGGCAACTCCAGCATCCACGGCTCACCCGGGGCGCCGTTGCCGGCGATCCGAGCCCTAACGCCGAGTAGCCTGCGGCCCGTCTTCATCGCCTCCCTACCGATTCCCAAGCTCCGGGCAACGGCTTCAACCTCGGTGCTTCGGCGCGGTCCGTCTTTGAGTTGATGTTGGAGCAGCCGAAGCGCCTGTCGGGTCACGACTCGGCGAGTTGATGATTTCGTCACCCGCGGTGGCTCCCTTCGGCGCGGAGTCGGCAGGTTTCCGGCTTCGAGTGCCCTGCGCGCGGCAATCGCTGGATCGAGCTGATTACGCAGCATCAGGGCCCCTCTCCGAATCTCGCGGCGAGCCTCTCGGCCTCTGCTTCTTGGGCTTCAGTTGCCTCGTCTTCCCCTATCTGTTTGGCCGTGATCCCCTTAGCAAATGTCGTCTCCGCATTTGGCTTGTCAGAGCCATCTGTGCTAAAGGGCTCACCTGAGACAATTAGGGTGATCCCCTAAGAGCCCCTTTCAAAATGATTCCGCCGCCTGGAGCTGCTTGAAGCAGATCAGGCAGCAGCCGATCGTCAGGAATGCCTCGTGGATATCGGCGCGACGCTCGTAGCGCACCCGTAGACGGCGGTACTGGTGAAGCCAGGAGATGGTGCGCTCGACCACCCAGCGCTTTCGACCGAGGCCCGAACCGTGCGGGTCGCCGGGCTTGGCGACCCTGACCTTGATCCTGCGGTGGTGCAGTTCGCGGCGGGATTTCCGCGAGTGGTAGGCCCGATCGCCGTAGACGCTCCTCGGTCTTCGCCTTGGCCGACCTCGCCGTCCCCCTATCGGCGGCACGGCGTCCACCAGCGGCACGAAACGGGTCACGTCGTTGACGTTGGCCGCAGTTGTCTCCGAGGCCAGCGGGTTTCCCCGCCCACAGGTGATCAGGTGGTGCTTGGAACCGCGCTTTCGGCGGTCCACTGGGCTCGGGCCGGTGCGTTCGCCCCCCCGAAGGCACGCACGTGGGAGGAGTCGACTGCGGCCCGGCGCCAATCGATCTCGCCGGCAGCGTTGAGTTGGGCGAGCAGTGCCTCGTGCAGCTTCTGCCACACACCTTGTTCCTGCCATTCGCGCAGGCGTCGCCAACAGGTGACCCCCGAGCCGCAGCCCATCTCCTGGGGGAGGTCCTCCCAGGAGATGCCGGTCTTCAAGACAAAGAGGATGCCGGTCAGGGTCTGACGATCGGGCACACGCTTGCGACCGGGGTAACGGTAGCGGCGCTCGACCTTCGGGATCAGCGGCTCCACCACCTCCCAGAGCTCGTCGGGGACCAACGGTGAAGCCATTGCGCACTCCCTTCTCGGGTTTACGCGTTATGGATTCGCCAACGGTTTCGCGAAACCTCTTTCTGAAAGGGGTTCTTAGCGATTCGGGGGGTGATCCCAGACGCAGCTCCCAGTGCCCTTCGCCCCCGATTCCGCCGATACGTTCGGACTTCACGCCGAGCGCTTTCTTGGCGCGTTTGAAGGTTGCCGGGCTGATCCCTAGCTCCCGTTCCGCACGTCCCTTTACGTCCTTGGCCTTCTTGGGACCGCTTTCCAGTTCAGCCCTCAAGAACTCCTTGGCGTCGTCTCGCTCGTTGATCCCTTCGTCGGTGGGCGCGTTGAGCAAATCGCTGGCAACCGCTTCAGACGTGCCGATCTGTTTGATCACTGGAGCTTTGTCCCCGTCCTCCAGGCTTACGCCTTCGACTCGATAGATCAGCGACTCCGCGTACTCGCCTACGTTGCACTTGTGGTGAGCGAGTACGCGCTGATAACCGCTCTCTCCGTCTGGGTCCTCTGGGTCGCGAGCCAGCAAAAGAGCCGACCGCACAGCGGCGGGTATTCCGATGCTGCCGCCAACCCGGTAGAGAGGATCGGCGCCCTTGGCCTTGTTCAGGTGAGCCACGACAAGCACCGCGCAGCGCTCCTCCTCTGCGAGGCGATGCAACGGAGCCATCGCGCGCCTCACCGACTGATCCCGCCAAGAGTTCACCGACTCAGGCAGGTGAGCCATCAGCGGGTCCACCACGACCAGGCGAGCTTTGTGCTCGGTGACAAGGCGCTCCAGAATCGGCGCATCATCAGGGAGCGCGATCCCATCCTCTAGCTCATCCCGTTTCACCCTGACGATATGGAGGCGATCTAGGTCGGCCCCGGCAACCTCGGCACGCGGGAGGATCGTCGCGGTCGCATGATTCTCTGCGCTGAGCAGTAGAACATCGGCCCCAGCTCGGGTTACCTTTGCCGCCAGGTACAGGGTGAGCAGTGACTTGCCAAGGCCCGGATCGCCGGCAAGTAGTGACAGCATCCCGAGTGGGATTCGTCCCGGCCATAGCCAACTGATCTTCTCGCGCGTGAGCTTCGAGAGAGTCAGCGTGTAGCCGCCATCTGGCGATGACTCCGGAGTTTTCTCGGGCCGCTCACCCTCCGGTGAACTACCGGAGGGTTCAACCGTCACCAACTCCTTGAGCGAACGCCCAGCCGCTAGGTGATCGGAAATGTCCTTACCCTCGGCGGGTTCCCACACTTTCACGGCGGAGGCGATGCCGGCGAGAGAATGAGCAACTTCGGCCGCGTGCTTGCGGCCTGGCTCGTCGCGGTCAGTGATCACCGCGACCTTGGCGCCCCGAAGCGACTCGCTGTACTGAGGTTTCCACTTCCCCGCACCGCCAGCGTTACAGGTGGCGACGTAGCCTTTGCGCTCCAGCGCGGCTACGTCCTTCTCGCCCTCCACCACGACGATCCTCTTGCCAGCGGCGACGGCCTCCAACACCTTTGGAAGCCGATACAGGACGCGGCGTGTGTCACCTAGTTTCCACTCCCAGCCACCATTTCCATCAGGGCGCCGTTGGCGGAAATCCTTAGGAGCGAAGCGCACCGCTTGAAACAGCAGCGCGCCCCCCTCATCTACGTAGTCATAGGTTGCCGCGATCTCTTTCTTGCCGTTTCCGTTTGGCGGATCGGAGAACAGGGCCGACATCGGGAGATTGACGGCGCCGACAATCTCCTCGAGAGAACAGCCGGCGTGGCAGTTGAGCAAGACTCGCTCGTCATCGCCGACGCCGATCGAGAGCGACTGTTTCCGGTCCTCGTGGGCCGGACAGAGAGCGACCCAAGGGCCGGCGCCCTTGACGCCATCTAGCCGGGACACAAACTCAGCGGCGTTCATGCTTGCCCCCCTTCGCCACGCAGATTCGACCACATCACGGCCTTCAGGTCAGGCGGTAAAGCGTCGAAGCAGAGGAACCGCTCGGCGCCGGTGAGCAGCGCGGTCAGATCATGGAACTGCTCAAAGGTGTTGAGGAGATTCCAGTTATAAAGCTGCCGCAGTCCAGCGGCAGCAAGGTAATCGGGGATTCGGTGGAATTGGCCCCCATGTGGGGGTCTTCGGCTTGGTCAGGGTCCGATCCGCTGGACCCAGACCGAGAAGCCGAGCCCCTCGCTCGGCAATTTGAGCCGCGACGAGCTCGCTGCGTCTGAGCGGGCCGATGGGAAGGCCTCCTGACCGAATTAGATTCGCGAAGCAGAACCCGAGTGATCACAGCAATGACTCGCGCAGCCTTCCGAGGCGGGATGCGACGGGGACTGCCAGCGAAGGACGGCGGTTCAGTGAGTCCACTGACGGCCCGACGAATCTCATCGCCAGCCGGGGTAGTGGCCATTTGAGAAGCGGCCTCAACTACGGAAGGTCTTGGTAGCGGAAAGAGCTTCTCGATGTCAGCGTCAGCCGCACCGCGTGACCTCAGGTAACGCCGGCTCGATTCGGCCCTTTGTCGCGGTGATTCTTTGGCAGCGCTCTGTATAGCCGCTCGGATTCTGTCGGAGCGCGGCGGCTCTGGCTCGGTTGAAAGGGCGTCAGGGGATGAGTCCGGCTGAGCCGGCGGAACTGGCTTGGGCTGCATGAGATCTCTTTCGGATAGTCATTTGGAGGATCGCGGAAGACATTGATCACCAGAGCGGCGGGAAAAGTACAGCTCTCGCAGCACACAACGAAACGAGGGGGTGCGACCGCCAAGCCAGCAATCGCACCCCCTCAAAAATTGATCCTCCAAGATCAATCCGGAACGCAAGCAAACCCTATGTGATCGGCCAGTCGTTCCTTTCGCTCAAATTCCTCAATTTGGCTCTGAGTCTAGGTTTCCGGGGTCAATGACCGGCGGGATTTCCGGGGTTGATGACCGGCGGGAGTACCCCGTGGGTCTCAGAGTTCAGCCAGCGTCTCCCTGACCGAATCGCCAATCTCCCGAAATGCCTCCTTCCAGAGTGAGTCGATTGGGAGTGCCAGCACTGCTCGATCCAGAACCCTGACGACCTCGCGCAGGGCTTCCGGCTCTTGGGACCATCGCTCGGGAGACATCTCCTCGGCTCGCTCCGTGTTGTCAATGACGAGTTGCATCAGGCTGTCGCCTCGTATTCGTTGATCTTCATTGTGTTTGTCGCCCGTTCGTCGCAGAGGAATCGCAGGGAAAGACGCTCCTCCTCCCTGAACTCCTTGAGCGCTTTTGTCAGCATCTCGCCAGGGGAGGGCTGACCTGCGTCCTCCATAGCCCCGGCCACATCGGACATCGCCGCGCCCGCCAACATTTCGCCGATCGACACGGTGACGATCTCCACCGCGCTCTGGAGCACCGCGCACCGATTTACCAGCAGCGCCTCCCGAAACCGGCGATAGCCGACCTCGTCCTCTGGGACGCCGCGGTCGAGAAGATCCTTCGCCCACCCCTCCTGGCTCTTTATCAAGTTGTCACTCATCGCTGCTCCTCTCGGTTGGTCTTTGCCAGCGCCGAGGAACGACCTAAGCTGCGAGGGCAGGCAGATAGCCTGACGACGCGTTCGAAGGGCGTATTCCTTCGGCGTCAGGCGGGAGGGCGCTACCAACGTCGCTCCCGCCATTTGCTTTCTGACGCCGAGACTATTCACACGCTCGGGGCAATGTCAAGCTGTTCCACCTGACCTCATGCCTCCGAGGCATGCGCTCTTTTTCGACGCGGAATGTCAGTTCTCAAGCCAAATACGATCAGGGCTTTCGTTCTGAATCGGGCCGAAATCGGCCTAAAACCGAACGTAGGGCGAACGTGCCCCGATAAGCGCAGATAACCGCAGACGTTCACAGGCGAAATCGGTCACGGCCAGCGAGCGCCGGGCACTACGGAGTGCGCTTAACGATGTCGTGATTGCAATGGTTCCGGAGTACGATCGTGCCGTCGTCCCAGTGCCACGTCACCCGGTTCTTCTTGTCTACGTATGCCTCGAACACCTTGGGATCGCTAGTGCCCTGGACTGGATGAGTGCGGAGCCCTTGGTGTCTGGGGTTTTCGCCCAGTCGCTGGACCGTCTGGAGAATCGCAGCGCATAGGGGCGCCTCCTTTTTCTTCAGGCGATGCCTGAAGGATGGGTCAATCCGAAGAGCTGGCATCTAGTGCACCGTCTCTAAAACGGCGTTACACCGTCCGACCTTCTCGAGGATGGAGTCGATCGAGGTGGTCCAGACGAAGGGCTTGGGTCGTCGTTGTGGGGCGCTGAGGTACCTCGATCGCGTCGATCAGGTCGGGGACGCTGTGAAACTCACCGCGGCGGATCGCCTTTCGGTGAGCTCGCCGAAGACAGCGCTCGACCTGGTTGAGCCAGGAGCCGAGGTCGGCGTGAAGTGCAGGTGGAAGCGCGGGTGCTTGCTCGAGCCACGCCTCGACGTTCGGGTGCTTGTGGGTGCCGTAGTTGTCCATGATCAGATGCACCTCGAGCTTCTTCGGGACCTCGCGTCGATCGTGGCGCAGGAACTTCAGGAACTCCTGTGGCGGTGGCGCCGCATGCACTGACCGATCACTTTGCCGGTCGGCGATGTCCAGCGCGGCGAACAGCGTGGTCGTGCCGTTGCGCTTGTAGTCGTGGGTCATCGTTCCGGCACCGCCCGGGCTTCATCGGCAAGAACGGCTGGGTGCGATCCAGCGCCTGGATCTGGCTCTTCTCGTCCACGCACAACACCAGCGCCTTGATCCGGCGGGTTCAGGTACAGCCCCACGATGTCGCGCACCTTCTCGACGAACAGCGGGTCGGTCGAGAGCTTGAAGTCGCACGCGGTGCGGCTGCAGGCCGAAGGCGTGCCAGATGCGCTGACCTCGCCGGGCTGAAGCCCTGGACCTTGGCCATCGTGCGCGTGCTCCAGTGCGTCTGCCCCGGTGGCATACTCTGCGTTGTCGCCGCCACGATATCCTTGACCTTTTGGGCGGAGATCTTGCGCATTTTCGCCCGACCCTCCTTGGCCTCCGAAAGCGAACTGCGGCCGGCCCACCCTCTGCAAAGGGCCGCCTCCATACGATCTCGATCGGGCGGCTCATACCCATCAGCGCGGCTGGTGCCCGTGTTGTATTGCATTTTGGTATGCCGTGCGTTGGCCCTACCCAGCGCTCAAGCAGCGCTCGTTGCTCCACAGAGACCCTCAGAGGGGGGCGCAACCAACATACCACGGCGCTACAACCGGCTTTTCTATCTGTCTAGTCATTTTTAAGACTACATTAGCCGTCGCTGAGCAGGTAACGGACCGCGTCGAGTGGATCGGTAAAGGTTTGCGAGTTCCCCGCCTTCAGGGCCGCAAGAGATTGTGCCTCGTCTCGCTGCCACGCGCTCGACCAGTAATACGCTTGGTCGGCGCGGATGAACTCGGGGAACCGGCTGTTTCGGACGACCGCGTTGCTCGCTAGTGGCGATGCCAAAGTACCGATTGGAGTCGTCGAACCCGCGCGCCAAAGCGCCGCTTCGACGCTGGTATTCGTGGTGTTCATGGCCGTGGTCGTCATTGCTCCAGCTCTCCGCTGTCAATCGCTTTCCTCAGATTCTGATAGTTCTCGCGAGTCTCTTCAAGGGACCTAATCAAATCGTCAAGACCCTGAGGCGCCAGCGCGAGGCGGGCGATGGGCTTGATCGGAACGAAATCAAGAGCGCGAACCTGAGCTTCCCGCTCCTCTTGCGTATCTCCCTCGATGTTGGGGGGAACTGAAGTGCCGATGGTCAGAAATACCGCATTGGGTGCGACGACGCCCGCGAATGCATTGGCAAACTGCACCGGAAGATCCTCCGCACCGACCCACGAAGTATCAAGCCTCGTCGCTTTAAGGAAGTCAGCCATAGGATTTCTCCTCCTCGACAATAGGCCATGAACGCTTGAACGCGTCCCAAAAGCTCCCAGGGAAACGCTCAGCCCAGCAGCTTCCCCAGCGCCCCTTCGATCTCCTCGACGGTCGTGTCTCCAAGCTGCGCTTGGCCGAACAGCGCAGCGGCCCAGCTGATCAGATCGAGTCTCGGCTTGCGCTCCTCGATGTAGCGAGCCAGCCAGCGCCGGGCCAAGGGCTCGAATCGCTTTTGGTCTTTTTTGAAGCGATAGACAGGTGAGCCGCAGCGCATCGGCTAACTCAACGTGGGAGAGATTCGTCGCGTAAAGCCAAAGCTGAGGCGAAGTTCCCATTCTCCAAAGCTTTCTCGAAATGCGCGTGATCGCTGCCTGCAACGCCCATCGAACAGATGTTCGCATATGCGGCGCTCTAAGGGCTTGGAAGTTGAAGTCCGGGGGATTGAGCGTAAAGAGGCGTGTTGGAGCGTTAGGAGGGCGCCGAGCGCCGCTTGGGACCAATCTGTTCACATTGGACGTTGATCCCTCCTCCTGCTAGGGTCGCCACCACATGAGGGCCAGAGCATGATTGGCGGCAGATATTGGATGTTGTCCATCCTCGCGCTGGCCATGGGATACATAGCGATGTACGCGCCAAGTGCGGGGGCGAAGCCAAACGCCCCAGGCTCCCAGAAGTTGACTCCCGCACTGCCCGGTCGAACCTGTAGAGGTTTGGTGCCGGCCGGAGACATTCCAAACGCCGGGGCCGAAGAATTTCAGGAGCCACAATCCCCAATAGGCCAAGTAAAAACCGGTAACTTTCTTCCTAAGGGTTTTGACCCAACTACTACCAAATTAAGCCCGTCAGAAGTGGAAACCTACTGTTCGGAGGGAAGCCCAAAGTGTGCGGGGTACGGTACCTATACGACCTTAACCGTGCTCTGGGCGAAATACTGGAACTCCCACGCGAGAAAAATCAGGAAAGGGAATTGGGCTTCGGGCTATACCAGGCACCAAGTCAAAAACCTAGGTACGGTCGCCGAATTCGGCTATAACGGCGAACAGGTGCTTGGTTGGCTACAGATCCGCAATTACACCTTTTCTATCGAAGGCGGAGAAGGCATTACGGTTTTGCCGCTGCTTGAGCAAGTTGCACGCGAGCTTTGCTCGAGCTGCGGCTGAGGCTAGGGGACAATGTCTAAGACAACGCCTGTCCGCTTCAGAGCGGCGCCGGCTCCCTGTGGCTTAATTGACTTCCCATCCGCGAAACGGCATGTGAGCGTAACGACTGATTTAACCGTGACGTTAACCTTCGAGCCCGCGGTCAAAACGGTCCCCGGCTTGGGCTTCGCTGCTCTTCTTGCCCTTGACCTTGCCGAGCTTGCATTCGGCCTTTAGAAGCGCCTGCTTGGCAGCCTTAAGCTTCTTGCCCTTCAGCTTGGGGACAGTGCAGGAAACTTTGGCGGGTAGTGGCTGGGGGACCGGAGGACCGGTGTAGGTGGAACCGATCGGCAGAGCTGGTCGCGGTCGTCCCAGCTGGGCGGGTGACGCCGGCGTCCACTGCCCCAGGCGTCGTCGTGGTGGCGTCGTTGCCGTGATCTGGGTTTCAGAGTTGACCGTAAAGCTGGTGCCCGGACAGCCGTAGTGCCATCCGGGCCCAGCCTCTTTTGAATTAGCTTTCTGCTCGGAACGTGATCCCGGAAAGAATCGCCGCTTCACCCGATTTTCCTGCCGAGACGACAACGTCACCGCCGAGTTCCCGGCCTTCAACGGATACGTTTGAGCCAACTATCAAAACCGTGGCTTTTTCTTTAGGCCCCTCCGTGATTTGCAGTTCCACGGTCCCGCTCGCTGGCCGGAACCCGGGGGGCAGCGTAAAGAGCAAGCCAGGAATCGGTTTTTCTTCTTTGCCGATTTGCGCTACGCCAGTGAGGTGAACTACTCCATCGTGATCTTTGTAGAAGCCGACCGGTTGGAACTTAAATGGCGCACCTTCTACCGGGAAATTGGAGGACCCCTCCAAGAATGGCGGCTGACCCGAGGCCCCAACGAGCCGGGTTGGTTCCATCGCCGCCAGGGCATTGGCCGTGCTGGCAGTTGTGGCCGTGTTCGCGCTAGTCGCAGTGGTGGCCGAGGGAACGGTCCCCAGCTCCGCCAAGTTGATATTCGTGCCGGTGATCGTCCCTTTCTTTATCTTGATGCCGGTCACTGAGCCGTTCTTAATCTGCTTGGTGCCGACGCTGTTCTTGGCCAACTTGGAAGCGGCAAAGGCGCTCGCGCCGCCGATCGCGATGAACAGCGCCAATGTTGCGATCACGTTTGCGTAGGTCAGTCTGCTGCGGATCGTTCTCATCTGATCTCCGAGTGGTGGGGGTTGAGAGTCCGCGCAGCCTATGCCGAAACGCGCAACGCGCCGAGAGGCACTAGGACATGCTCTGAGAGCCTGAGAGAGGCAATCTAAGGGGGTTAGGCTGGGGAGCTGCGCGTTTGGTTTCAAAAATGTCTGAGAGCTACCCGAATCGACTACGCAGACGCGCGCGTCACGCAGACGCTCCCGTGGGCGTGACCGGACCCCCTTCATCGGTCCACCCCGCATGAGAGTTCGGGGTTTGTCTTCACGGAGTATCCCTGCTCGCCGCCTCGCGTAGTGAGCCCGGAGGGCGAATGTAGTGAGGCGGCGAAGCGCTCGGGCGACATCATCCCCAGCGCTGAATGTGGGTGGTTGGCGTTGTAGTCATCTCGCCAGTCCGCGGCAAGGACCTGTGCCTCGACCAGGGAGGTGAAGACCTCAACGTCTAGGAGCTCGTCGCGAAGGCGGGAGTTGAAGGACTCCACGTAGGGGTTTTGCCAGGGCGAGCCGGGCTCGATGTAGGCGGTACCGGTGGATCCGAGCCGACACCATTCGCGCAGCACCGCAGCGGTCAGCTCAGGACCGTTGTCGGCACGGATGTTGGCGGGGGCGCCGCGCTCTTTTGCCAGGCGCTCCAAGACGGCGACTGTCTGATCGGCGTTGATCGTGCGATCGACCTCGATCGCCAAGGCCTCGCGGGTGAACTCATCGACGACGTTTAGGAACTTCAGCTCACGGCCATCGCTGCTTGCGTCGTGTTGGAAGTCAAGCGCCCAGACGTGGTTTGGGTACTGGGCGCTGAGGCGGTTGGCGGGAACCGTTGAGTTACCGATGCTGCGGCGCTTCTTGGCTTTGGCAGGCACCCGCAGGCCCTCCTCGCGCCAGATCCTCGCCACCCGCTTGCGGTTCAGCGACCATCCCTCTCTGAGCAGGTGAGCGTGGGCGCGGCGATAACCCCAGCGAGGACGTGCGGTGGAGAGATCTCGGAGCTGTTTTCGCAGCGCTTGGTCTTCTGGGGCCAATGGCGCTTGGTGGCGCTGGGTGGAGCGGTGCTGGCCGGTGATCCGGCACGCCCGACGCTCGGAGAGGCCGAGCCGATCCTGCAACATGCAGACGGCTTGGCGCCTCCGGGCCGGGCTTAGAATTTTCCTTTCGAAATCTCCTTGAAGGCGAGTACTTCCAGCTCCTTGTCGGCGACCAGGCGCTTTAGCTGGGAGTTCTCCTTCTCGAGCTCTTTGAGTCGCTTCACGTCTTGGGCCTTCATCCCGCCGTAGGTGTTTCGCCAGCGGTGCAGGGTCTGCTCGGCGATCCCCAGGGTCTTTGCTGCTTCGCCCATCGTCTTTCCCTCCGAGAGCATCTGTTCTGCCTCTCTGAGCTTGCGGATGATCTGCTCGGGCGTGTGTCTGCGCCTCTTCACTTGTGTCGGTCCTCCTTTGCCCATTGTCGTGGGCGGGAATGACTCTCACAAGGGTCGGACCGATCTCATGGGGGCAGGCCAGGTGCACACGCACACGCGAACGCAAACGCAAACGCAAACGCAGACGTAAATTTTTGCGGCTTAGTTTTTAATTAAATTATTATTAAATAAATAAATAAATAATTCGCAGAACAAAACACAAGCAATTGATTCGCGTTCGGGAATGTCTGTTGCGTTCAGGGAAATGCCGCGATGCGTAGGACGCAAGCGGGGAACTACCGAAGCGCGCAGGCTAATCCAGCAGGCAAACAGTAGGACGCTCAAAGCTAGTTGCGATGCGGGATCAGCACCTACGAAAACAGCCGCAGAATGAGCCAGTCCCTATTGCAGTGCCTAAACCGCTAGGAATCGACGCCTGTGAAGCGATCAGCCAAGCCGCCAGGTTCAAGCGCTAGAGCGTCTGGGATCTCCTCAGAGTCAACGTCAACGAACTTGGCACCCTTAGCGATCAGCGCACGTTGATCTCTGAGAAGTCGCGCTGAACAATCACCGTAGGCTCGTGGTCGAGGATCTGAGCCTTATCGGTTGCGATCGCTGCCGACAGTCCAAGGTCTTTGGTTGCGTTGGCGAGTTCTCGCATGACGGACGCGGCTTCGATCTTCGGGTTCACCTAGCTTCGTCTCAACCTCATCGGTGAGCTTGCGCGAGACACCGATCTGCTTGCGAGTCAACGCCACGTATTCGTCAGCGACTTCAGCTCTGATCTTTGGCAGCACTTCAGACCTAACCCGCTGATAGCGCTCTAGGTGCTGTTTGCGGCTCCAACGCGACAGCATTCGTTGCGGGATCTCCAGACCATCCTCTGCGGCCAAAACCTCGGCCGCGCGAGCTGCATTGCCATTTGCCGCCGCGACAGCCACCAACCCGCACTCAATCTCTTCGTCGGTGTAATCGCGCCTTGTGCGCTTTTTTGCGTCCGGTTGCGTCCTGTCATTACACGCCTGCTCAAGCGCGCGTTTTGAAAAGTCAGTCAGAGCGCTTGAGGGCAAATCCCCCTCATTCCCATTCCCAGCTATCGCAATGTCATTACCGCTCGCGCTATCGCGCTCGCTTTGCGCCTGTCGGCTTTCTAGAGCCTTTGGAGCCTTGTTGTTCACTCTGGGCACCTAGCGTCTCTCTTTCCCTGGGAAAGCCTCTAAGGGCTTCTGAGTGCTTATGCAGTGCTTCCCTGTGGCTACATTGTCTGTGGGCACGTTCTTAGCCTTGGTCGGGTCGTTTACGGGGTTGCGATTCGTGCGCCTGCTCCTGGCGCGTATGGACGGACAGCTCCGGGATGAATCGGTGGCAGTTTCGCAATGCCGCGATTGATGCCGCCGTTGGTGCTCGACTGGATGCGTTCTTGGAGCTGCTGAGCGCTTCGGCTGCTCGGCTGTAGCTGCTGGGGGCTTTGAATCGCCTGTCTGATTGCTTGAGCGCGTTCTGCGGGCATGGCTAGTAGCCGAGCGTGTAGGCCCACAGCTTGCGATTTTTAGCCGTGACCGACCCTGAGATTGCCTTGAACTGAACTGAGATCGAGTAGGTGCCAGCGGCGGCGAAAATGGGAATCACTCCGCCATACCCTGCGGCTGGGTTGGCAGCCACCACTTGGCCGGTGGTAACGTCTTCACCGACGTTTGAAGACGTTCTGTAGGAGATCAGTCCAGACCCCGAAGACGTGAGCGGATACCAGTTGTTGGAAGTTTCGGTTGGTGCAGCCTGCGGGAGAACTTCGACTGAGCGAATCTTGAGCTGCGTGGAGTTCAGGAAGATTGCAGCACTCCCATTTCCCGAGACACTTGACTTGAACTGAGCAAAAAAGCCTACGAAAATCAAGCCGTTAGCTGGCAGCACAACGTTCGCAACTTCGTCGGCAGTTCCCAACTTGCCGTATTCAGTATTCGTGCGGCTTTCTTCGGTAGCGATGATTTTCGGCGTATACCACGTAAAGGGCATCCCAGTCGAGGCGAGTTTTTCCCGCGTGATCGCTCCGTCTTCGATCTGTTCGCCGTCGATGTTGTTGACGGCTTCTCGAAGCGCCTTATCGGCTTCATAGACTTGAATCCATTCGGCAGCCGAGGTATTGACTTCGCCTCGCGGCAAGACTGCTTTAGCCATCAGTCCTCTCCCTTCTCGTCGAGCGTCTCGGCCCAAACGCCATCGCCCCAGTCGGACTCATCCCACTGAAGCACTTCAGCTGATTTTGGGTCGTCGCTCATCAGCTCGCCGCGACCCAAGGGCCTTTTTTGTTCTGTTCGATCGGGGTTCGGTTCATCGGAGCCGGCCCTGGCGGTGACGGCACTACGCCCTTGCTCATCGGTTTGGGCAGTCGGGATTTAGCCGCGGCGAGAGCTTTGGCGATCCGCTGTTTGTCAGCGTTGGCGCCCTTGTCTCGAGGCACCGGAAGTTTGGTCGGGTTTTTGGGGTTTTGCATTGATTGCCTTTCAGCCGTCGTTCGTGTAGCGGACTTTGATACGCGCTGGCTCTAAGCACGTAATGTGCAGCGAGGCCGTGTTGCCGGCATCCCAAGTTTCAGGCGCCTTGATGATCTGGCCGTCTGGCGGTACGTGGGTCTTGTCGTCCGTGGCAGTGACGATGACCTTGCCGATGTCGGTCTGAATCGACTTGATCTCGGCGTGCTCGACAATCGACTGGCCGTGTTGCAGTGTTAGGACTGGCATTGAAGCTCCTTACTCGTTGTAGGTGACGTTGATCCGGGCGCTGTCGGAGTTGAGCGAGCGCACGGTTAGACCTCCGCAATCAGCTGTCACCTTGTCGCCCTCCCTGGCGATTTGGGGCTCGTTCTGATTACCGGGCCAAACGATCAGCACCGACCCTGAAACGACTGCGATGCTCTCGACTGGCGCATCGATCAAAGTTGACTGGTCGGCATTGATGACTGCTTGCGGCATCGCTCACTCAGTCCCGGCAGGTTCGAATACGTCTTCGCCGGCCTCTGCGCGGTCGAAAGCCTGCTCTGCGTACTCAGCGGTCAGCGCTTCGCGGTCGCGCTCGTCATAGGTACGCGACCCCAGCTGTTCCCCGTATGTCTCCATCAGGTCGGGGATGGCCTCATCGTGGGGAATGTCTGCCCAGAGGCCCTGGATCTCGGCGTTTGAGAGGTGGCGCCCTAGCTGCTTCTCGAGCAACTCGGCCTGCTCCACGAATTGCTGTTCTCTGCTGCCGGCGGCAGCTTGCTGTTCCTGTTCCTGGATCTGTTGGTACTGCATTTCGGCATCCCTTTGCGCCTCGGGGCCGTAGTCGCCTCTAAGGGATTCTTCAAGCTCCTCCCAAGTCTCACAAAGCTGGGTTTCTAGGCCTCTCATGCTGCTATCGCCTCTTTCGTCTCGTAGGGTTTCCCTGCAAGCTCTTTCCGCAGGGCGATTGCCTCGTCAAGGTCTGGGCCGACTGTTTTCCACCTTTGGCGCCCTGTGTCGTCAGGGAAGCCGATCTGGTAGATGCGATCACCCTCGGCGTTGTCTGAGTAGTAGACGCCGGTATGGCCCTCGACCAAGATTCGTCTTGGCTTCTGCGGCTTGCGAGCCTCACGGTCGCCCCAGAGCCCCTGCAAATAGTCAACGGACTCCTGAAGACGTTCGCGCTCTGCTGTGCGCTCTGCGAGCTGTACGCGGGCCTCTGCAAGTTCGGCCTCTATCGCTGCTTGATCGGTGAGCTTCGCCTGAAGTGCCTCAACCTCGGCCCTAGCCTCAGCAGCCTCGTTTCTGGAGTCGCTCTCTTTCTTCTGGATGACTTTGATCGCGTCGTCAATCCCAACGCTGACCAACTCATCGAGGATCGAGCTGGGTGGCGGGGGTGGTCCCACCGTTCCCATCCGCCGCAAGAGGTCGGCCTGTAGCTCGCCGGCTTTGTAGTTTTCGCCGTGTCCGAGGCACCAAGAGAGATTCCAGAGCGAGAACATTCGGGGGTCCTCACCGTTGACGCTGGCTAGGTAGTTGGCGAAGGCTTCAAGGGTTCCGAGGTTTTGCTGGCACTCGACTTTGCCTCCCCAGTCACCACGGTCGTTGGTGTTGAGGACCGTCCGCACCTGCTCGGCCTGTGCTTCTACGTGTTCGCGGAGACGCAGCGGGAGTTCGTTTCCCGACCGATAGCCGAGAGTTGTGGGTGCGTCGCTCATTTGGTTTGGCCTCCCAGCGGTCGATTGCGGTTTACGTGTCGGTGCTTCCATCGATGCAGCGTGGAGTGGTCCAGCGCGATGCCCTCTGTGGCGAGCAGCAGACGCCGAGCCTTGCGACTATTGCCGTAGGTCTTGGCAAGGGCATCGAGCCCTTGCTGGACGGTGTCTGAGTCATACCTTTGTGGCATGACTTGACCTTGGAGCACGGAAAGGCGTCAAGACTGGAAAAGCGGCGCTAACCGCTCTGTCATGCGGTTTTACGCTGTTGCACGTGGTCGCCGAGTGGCGGGATTGCAACAGCGAGATTTCGGCGCTTTGGGTTTAGGCACCAAAGGCGATCCAGTGCCCAAACCCGTACTTATCGTGCCTGATCCGTTGGCATCCAAGAGCCGCACAACGGGGAGTAATCACACATTGTTTCGGCTTTGGACTGGGAAAAACAGCGGCTCGCTGTGGTACGCATGGCAAGCAGACGCTCTAGCCAACTGAGCTACAGCCGCACGATGGCGGATTCTAGCTTTGTGCTGCGGTTTCCTGCGTTGTGGTTGGGAAGCCTTCGGGAGCCGGCGAACCGCTCGCAGGCCGCTCCGTGCACATCCGTGCCCAATCAAGTGCCCGATCGTAGGCCGCCAACAGGTCCCCGGTGAGCTTCTCCCGCCGTTTCGCCGCCCGCTGATACATGCTGAAAGTGAAGGCGGCACCGCGGTGCCCGAGCTGTTCGGCGATGTAGACGGGATCACCGCGGAGGGCAGCTTGCATTGAGGCATAGATGCGGCGGAAGGAGTGCGGGGTAACCGACTAGCTGATCGCCTCGATTCCCAGTTTATCCAGCTCGACGTTCGCGGCTTTGATCGCCGTCTTGAGTCGAGCCTCTGCATTGCGAACCGTTTGTGGCCGCCTCTCCCCTCCTCTCGGCCTCCCGCTGAGGATCAGGCTGATTGCCGCCCGAATGCGGCGTACGGGCCTTCCCAGGCCGTCAGCTCCTCGCGGAGCCCAATCGGCATGTCGACCTCACGACCCTCCCCGGCTTCCGTCTTGGACTCGCGCACGGTGATCGTGGCCGTCCCCAGGTTGATGTCGGCCCAGGTGAGCGCGATCGCCTCCCCCACTCGCAAGCCCCCGCCGGCCGTCGTTGCAACCAGCGGACGCATACTGTGGCTGGAAGCATCGAGCAAGGTGAGGAGCTGCTCGGGCTGGACCCAGGTCCGTTTTGGCTTTGTTCCCTTGACGCGACGGCGCTTGCCTTTGGCCAGATTGTGTTCGAGCTGGCCGTGCTCGACCGCGACCTCAAGAACTTGGGCGAGGCGCGTGATCGTCTTATTGATCGCGTTCGGCGCCAGCTTGCCTTCACGCAGCTTGTCACCTTTGTAGCTGTCGATCTCCTTGGCGGTTATCTCGGAAATCCGGACAAATCGGCCGATTCGGGGGGGCTTGGGCAGGGAGATCTGCCCGCTGCCAATCGGAAGGGTAGATTCCCGGCGTGCTCAAGCTCCGCATAGCGCTTGTGGTCACTATGGCGGCGGTTGCGATCGCCGGTTGTGGATCGGCGACCCACCAAGAAACGGTAAAGACAGTCTACGGAGGACCAGGCGAGGTCAGGGAGAACCCGACGATTCAGCGGCTCGTCGAAGCTGAACGCCGATACAAGGTGGCCGTGAAGGAAGCCCCGCCGGGCACGTCTCTCGGCAATCATCTCCGGGAGATCGAACGCGAGCGCAAGCGATACGAACGAAGCCACTGAGCACCCTCTTGCATGGCAGGTCGCCTCCGACATTCGCCAGCTTGAAACCGACTGAGACTGGCCGTGTTAAAAACCTGGGACGACCTCGATCCGGGCGCTATGCGAACATGTGTTCGTGTCCGGGCACGAGACCAAAGTGGTGAAAATGAGCCACGCCTGGGTCGCTGAGTGCGTCTGTGGCTGGCTTGGCGGCGACCATCGGAGCAAAGCGCTTGCGGCCCAAGAGGGCAAGGCTCACGAGCGGGACCCCGAGCGAAGTAGGCTGCCGCCAGCGTGAAGCGCATGGCCGCAGCTGCGATCTGTTTCCTCGCTCTCATTGCCGGCTGCGGCGGCACATCATCGCCCAAGAAAGCCAACGTGCCGGCGGTGTTAGCGCCGGTCGGGATTTCGAGGGAGACACCAAAGAGGGGCGGAACCTTTACCGGCGGCTTCTACGGCGAACACCCGCGACGATAAAGAAAGACTCGTCACCTGGCGCGTTCTGTGCGCTGATAGGCGCTTTGGCGCCACTCATCGAGGCTTCCACCTGCTCTCCCCTGAAAAGCCGTGAGAGTCGAGAAGCCTCCGCGCGGCAGCGGCCACTGCAATAGCGCGAGTCTGCACGGCGACCAGCAAGGGAGTTGCCGCAGATTGGGCAGTAGCGGTCGGTGCAATCTTGTGATCGCGGTGACTGATGCATAGGGTCGATCCAATCGTCAATTACGGAGGGTGTTTGGATGAGAAATCTGAGCGGCAAGCTGACGTACGCGAACGTGATCTCTACTCTTGCGCTGTTCCTTGTCCTCAGCGGAGGTGCGGCCTTTGCCGCCACCCACCTTGGCAAGAACAGCGTCGGAGCCAAGCAGCTGAAGACGAACGCGGTGACTACGGCGAAGTTCAAGGACGAAGCCGTTACCACGGAAAAGATCAAGAACGCCGCGGTCACCGGCGTCAAGCTCGCAAACGGTTCCGTGGGTAGCGCCCAATTGCAGCCGAACTCGGTCTCGGGCGGAAACATTCAGGCTGGGTCTGTGTCCGGCAGCGACATCAACCAATCGACCCTGACCTCGGTTCGTGCTTCCAATGTCTTCGGCGTTGCATTGAATGGCGCCTGCGGGCCTGAGGCGCCGTTCCCTGCCGGGGTGACGGCAACTCCGGCCGGGACTGGATGCAAGGTCACCTTCCCATCAAGCGTCTATGGCTGCGCCGCGACTGCCACCGCAGCCATTCGCACGAGTCTGCTCTTCATTAATGAAGAACGAAGGGTCGAAACCGTCCGCAGTCCGCTCCTCCCAGATCAGATCGTGACTAGCCCAACGGGAACCGGGGGCGATAAGGAGGAGCCAATCGACCTGATCCTCGTCTGCTAGCGACGAGCCCAGCCAGCCGATGCTGAAGCTTTAGGAAAAAGCGCGGCGTGACCCTCCAAAACCCCCGGGGAGGGCGCCGAGAGCCTCCTGCAAGCCGTGCTTCTCGCTTCGGGGTCACATCCGCCGTGCCGACGTATCGCCCCATCGCCCAAAGATCCCGAAGGCGAGTATCGTGGCGGCGCTCAGCTAATCGGCGATTGCTCAAGAAGGGGTGTTTAAATGATTCGAGGCAAGGGGTGGGCGATGGCCGCTTTGGCTGTCTTGGGATGTTTGGTGATGTTTGCGTCGAGCGCGGAGGCTAAGACCAAGCAAAAGCCCAAGCCGGAAAGGCTGCTCGGCAACCGCTCGTGTGGCGGGTTGTTGTCATTAACTGAATTTCCAGGGGCAGTCAAGGAAGAAGATGATCACGCAGGACCAAGTGGCGTGACCTTGTGCAAGTTCCTGCCGCCGAGCCGTGAAGAAAGCGCAGCAGACAACATCCCTTACGACCCTGAAGATGGCGGCTTCGATGAATTGATCGTCTCCCCGCGGTCGGTGTACCTGCGCAAAGGGAAACCTCAAAATCTGCTCGAAGGACCTCTGCAAAAAACATTCGAAGCGGCGGGCGAGACGTTCACCCACCTTCACGGGATCGGCACTCGCGCCGAGCTCGGGGATTCCGGCGGGTATTACGATGGACTCGTGCAGGTCCGCAACGACGTGTTCAAGGTCGAGAACATAGATGGGAGTGTGGTCGGAATGCAAGGCGAGCTGTCACGGGCAGCACATGAGCTGGCCCCTGGAGGCAAATGAGGAGTCAGCGCTAGGCCCGGACAGCCGTGATGCATCCGGGCCAGGTCGCTTGCGGGTTAGCTTTCTGCACGGAAGGTGATCCCGTTGAGATAGCAAGTTGTACCGCCACATGCCACGGCCCCCGAAATTGTGGGCACTTCCGCTATCGACGGAAATATCGCGACCGCCCTCCCTTCGCCCGCACCAGCAAGCGGGAACTGCTCAACTGCCCCAGGGCGAAAGCCAGCAGGCAATTGGAACGCTGTTTCTGCAGTCGGTGAGCAGTTTTCGTAGACGCCAGCGAGGTGTACTACACCTTCGTGGTCTTTGAAGAACTTGACGGGTCCATCTTCGCCCCCACTGCTGGTGCAGCCGTGCTGGAACTGTGGCTGTCCCGATGCTCCCACTTCGTGCCACGCTTCTGGTGCTGACAGGCTGTTAGCCGTCTGCGCGGTTTGGGCCGTTTGCGCAGTATCGGCCGTCTGGGCTGTTGGCACCTTGCCGAGCGTGGAGGAGTTGATCTGCGTCCCGGTCAACGAGTTGTTGGCGACATTCGAGCCGCTGAGTGAGCCCCCTTTGACTTGCGCCCCGGTGATCGCGCCATTCTGGATCTTCGCAGCCGTTACGGCTTGGTTCTTAATCTGCTTGGTACCGACGCTATTCTTCTTCAGCTGGGTTGCAGCGTAAGCGCTTCCCCCTATGGCTATGAACAGGGCTAGCGTGGCGATCACGTTGGCATAGGTCAGTCTGCTGCGGATCTTTCTCATCTGATCTCCGAGTCGTGGGGGTTGAAGGTCCTCAAACGGCCCTAAGAGCGCCGAGGACCGCTAGGGTTTCGACAGAGGTGGGAAAGTTCCCGCGTTTGACCGCTAAATTGTGAGGGCAATGGGCCCGGACAGCCGTGGTGCCATCCGGGCCCGTTAGCCAAACCTCTGTGATCGCCCCTAGGAGCCGGCCCGAAAGGTGATCCCGTCGAGCCAGACCAAAGTACCTTCAACCGGCGAGAGAACCTCGCCTTCATCAGCCGGAATGACAAAGTTCGAACCGACTATGGCGATGCTCGAGGAGCCTTTTTCACAATCTTTGCCGCCCGAGCACGCGAGGGGTACCCGGATGAAAGCACCGGCGCCGGGACGGAAGCCGGGAGGCAGGTGAAAGATTGGCGAGCCGGCCGTCCCGCTCATGGCCTCGCCCCTCAGGTGGACAACCCCCTCGTGGTCTTTGTAGAAGGCCACTGTTTCCCCGTGAATGGCACCCGACGAATTCGCCCAAGAGTTGAGGAATTCGGGCTGTCCGGCTGTGCCCACTTCATGCCAAGCTTCCGGCGCGGAGAGGCCGTTGGCGGTCTGCGCAGTATTGGCCGTTCCCGCCGTATTGGCCGTCTGGGCCGTGGGCACCGTCCCAAGCGTCGAGGCGTTGATCTGAGTCCCGGTTAGCGAGCCACTCTTAACTTGTGTGGCAGTGATCGCGCCGTTCTTGATCTTCGCAGCCGTGACTGCCTGGCTCTTGATCTGCTTGGTGCCGACCGAGTTCTTGCCGAGCGTGGTGGCCGCAAAAGCAGCTCCCCCGCCGAGTAGCAAGAACAGGCAGAGGGTCGAGATGACATTTGCGTAGGTCAATTTGCTGCGGATCGTTCTCATGGGATCTCCCCTTGTTGGTGGTCGAGAGCCGTGCAGCTTATGGCGAAGCTCCGACAGAATGCAACCGGTCTCATATAGACGCTGAGAGCGTGTGAGAGGCACTCTGATATAGCTGGGCTGAGGGGTCGCGCGTTTGGTTTCCGGATTCACTGACAGCCACCCGAATCGACTACGCGAAAACTTGCGCCACGCAAATGCACCCGTGGGCGTCTACGCAGTTTTATGCGGCGCAGAATTGCGTGCGAAGCGCTTGCGCTTCAAAAAAAATATACATCGATGCAAGGTTTGCGCAAACAAACGCAAAATAATCAATTCAGGCAGCGTCAAAACGTCAAGCGTTGTAGACACGTTTGGGGATTGCCGCTGCCCAAAGCGGGGATGGTCATTGCATCCAGGGAAATCCCGTCAAGCGCGAGACGCGAGCTGGAGAATGCTCCAAGCGCGCAGCCTGATCCAACAGGCGCGCATAACGCGGCTCAAATGTAGCTGAAATGTCAGATCGGTGGCAGCGCTCGAACGCCATTTCGGCGCCAGTGCCCAATGCTGTGCCTAAACCGAGGCGATTGAGCGGCGAATCAGTGCCCGTTACCGCTGATGAGGTGCTGCGAAAGGAGCGCGAGGATCAGCAGGAGGATCACCGAGAAGATCGCGCCTTTGAGGATCCGAACACCGAAGCTGACCATTTCCGCACGGTACTGACCGGGCTCGTTGGAGGTGGGCTGATCCTCGACTTTTAATGACCATCGCTGCCTTGGCTCGCTCATACCCCAGGATCTTACTGGGAATTGACGCTCGCTCGACAGCGGCGCTGGAACGTCTTTCTCACGGACTGGCTCGAGGTCTGCGAACTTTGCGCCCTTGGATGGCAACGCTCGCTTGATCTCTGACCAATCTCGCTACAGGATCACCGTAGGTTCGTGATCGACGATCTGAGCCTTATCGGTAGCGATGGCTGCTGACAGTACAAGCACTCTGGTTGCGGCGGCCAATTCCTTGACGTGGCGCACCCGGTTTCGATCTTCTGGATCCTCGAGCCTGCTCTCAACCCCATCGGTGAGCTTGCGGGAAACACCGATCTGCTTGCGGGTCAGCGCCACGTATTCGTCTGCGACTCAGCTCTTGGCAGGACTTCGGATCTGATCCGCTGATATTGATCGGAATGGCGCTTGTGTGCCCAATCCCAGAGCGTGCGCTTTGAAATCTCGAGGCCATCGTCGTCTGTCAAGAAACTGGCCGCTCGCGCAGTGCGGCCATTGGACGCAGCTATAGCCAGCAACTCCACGCTCAATTTTCTTCGTCTTTGTAAAGCCTGCGTTTACGGGCGCGTTTTGTCGGGTGAGCGCAGGCGCTTGAGGCGCAATCCTCGCTACCAGCGCTACACGCTTTCTCACTGTCATTACCTCTCGCGCTATCGCGCTCGCTTTCTACCTTACGGCTATCTAGAGCCAAGACCTCTTTGTCATTGAAATCCTGACAGCACGTCTTGCTTTCCCTGGAAACCTCTGACCGCTGCTCCGGAGTCTCTGTGGCTAGATCGTCTCTAGGCACTTTCCTGGGCTCTGTAATGACAGGACGCTTTGAGCGGCTCTTGGTGCCTTGTTGGCCTTTTGGTCGATTGGTCATCACCAGGGCTCAAGTCGACCGTATTTCTGCCGATTCGGAAATATCGATACCTTCATGGCAATCCTCGAAGCGCTCACGGTTTGGCATTCCTGGCCGCTAGCCCCTGGCGCATCGTCTGGACGGAAGCGACCGTGAGCATCGACACGATTACGATGGTCGGTGTCTTGGCTTTTTTGGCCGGCCCTCTTGCGCTCAGCAGGCGCGATGGGGATAGGCGCGATCGTCTCAGCTGACCAAGTTGCCTTCATCGCTTGATAGCCCACTGTCCAGTCCCTCGAGCTTCCGTTCCGTGCCGTGACCTTGCCGAATTCGGGCTTGTATTTGACCGAGAGCGCATAGGCCCCAGGCGCCGGGATGCATCAAAAGCGGGGGCCTGGCGCGAAATCTTCAGGCGGGAACATTGCAAAACGCGCCAAAGATTCGGCGGATGATGCTTGTGGCGGCTGATCGGCTTGGCCGGGGCTTCTTTTGTGAGCTGCAGCTTTCGGTCCAATGCTCAGTGGTCGCACCGCTAGTGACGAAATGGTAGCCGTGGACTCGTCAATTATTTTCATCGTCGCCAGTTTCGTCGTCACCTCGGTGCTCATTTTCCTGATCGCTCGTTTACCCGCTGATTGGAATTGAGCGTACCCGGGGCCATCGCTATCCACCCACCAGGTCAGAGCCTGCATCCTTGGCGATCGAATTCTGAGCAGAAATCGGGCTTGGGTCGAGACCGTGATCTTCGGTCGCACCAACTCTCCGCTTTTTGCAGGAGACCTGTCAACGCCGATCACTACGACGACCAGCCCGGCGCCAAGAGGATCCGGGAATAGCTCATACTAGTCTCCACCTACCCGCATCACGGCGTTGGGTTGAATGCGAATCGGTGGATGCCGTCTCCAATCCCACAATCTGGACGAGGCCCAGCTAGCTCCCCAGCCGCCTAGCCCCAGATCGGGGCTTCACCGTTGGACGGATTGCCCAAATCGCGAAGGCTCTGTTGGAACTCCGCTCTGCCGCGTCGCCCGTCTCTGATGGATCCCCCTGCCCTTGGTGAGTCAGCTGCACCCCCGGAGATTCGCCGCAGGCACTCCCTATCCCCCGTCTCCCTCCCTTGCTGCTGCCATCCGAAACAGATAAAGGCGCGCCACCGCTCTCAATTCCTGCGCCTTGTCACGAGAGACCTGCGCCTCTGCCTGATCAGTCGCCTGCTCCGCGGCCCGATCTGCGGCCTCGGCGTCATCGAGCATCTCCCCGATCTTCGCCTCATCGGCAGCCTCCAACGCATCGCTGAGGTCAGATTGGCGTGCGCTCCCAAGCAGCTCCTCGGCCGGGATACCGGCTCTGATCGCAAGCTCTCTGATCTTGTCCTCATTGGGCGCCATTCATCCCTCCTCGGAGATCAGTCCTTCCCTTGAACTGTTTTCTCAACCTCAACGATGACCGAGGCCCTAGCTTGGTCAATCTTCATTCTCACATTGCCGACGCGCGCAACGACCCCAGATTCGACCTCGATCACCGAACCGATCGCGGGCCAGAGCGCCACGTCGCTGAGGGTCGCGTGAACTGTGTCTGAATTCGTCTGCGCGCAAATGATTGTCTGAATGCTCCGTATCGGCTGCTGCGGTTTCGGATCTGCGGGCGGTTCGATCGCCGAGCCCTCGCGAGCTGCACGCTCAAGGCCCTCGAAGCAGTAGGCGGCCAGCAAGCCAAGACCGTTCTCCTCCACCCCATACTTGCGCCTCGCATCGGCAACGTCTCCACGCCGCTGAAAAAACCTCAACATGGCCGTTCGATCCTCGTCTAGGTAGAGACTTTGGTCGATATCGGGTTCCTTCTCGCGCAACCACTGAAAAAGGCTCCCACTGTCGATCTGCTCGCGCAGTTCGCCCGGATCCAGCGAAGCTCCCCTATCGATCGCAGCGAGGATTTCGAAACCCATCTGGGTGTAGCGCAGCTGCGCGTCCATCAGCGCTCCCCGAGCTCGGGAGAGAGGGTGTCCTCGTCGAGTTGGGCGAGCTTCGCTTCACGCCTGAAGCGGTGGACGAGGAAGACCCCAACGACGATCAGCGCCGAGGCGATATACCCGGCTATTCCAACCATGGTGTAGATCCCGCTTCCGGTCGCCCATATCGCCATTACTAGTTGCAGGGTAGCGAGGCACTCAGCGGCCCCGCACCTCGATCGCCCCATGCGAGGTGCGGAGAGTGATGGCATCGCTCCAATTGAGCGCGACAGAGCGCAGCAGTGCTCCCCGCAAAGGAGGATGATCGATTGTCATAAATGTGCACCGCCGCTTCGGCAGCGGGCTCGGTGCGATCAGAAATCGAGGCGGCCGATTGCCTCGGTTCCCGCCTGCGATTAGCCGGCGGCGCGATCGCGCCTCACGGTAATGGATTCAGTCGCTCGAATCTGATTGTCTGCGTGCGAGCCAACAATTCGAATCGAGCAGCTGCTTTTGGCTACCTCGACGGCTATCAGTCAGCCCGCGGGGCCGATTCGTGGCGATCGCCCGAGCGAGGTCAAGCCTCAGTCCTTGAGCTCGGCCAAGAGATCTGTGAGATCCAGGGGGCGAACGTACATCTCGACCTTTTGGCCGGGCTGCGGATCGGGCCACTGATCGCGATCGCGGTCCCAGTAAAGCTCGATCCCGTTTTGATCGGGGTCACGCAAATAAAGTGCCTCGCTTACCCCATGATCTGAGGCACCATCGAGTGGGATTCCCGCCTCACCGAGACGGCGCAGCGCATCGGCTAAGGAGCGTCGGCTCGGGTAGCGGATCGCGAAGTGATATAGCCCCGTGCTCCCGGCTGGTGGCGGAGCGCCACCCCTCGATTGCCAGGAGTTCAGTCCGATGTGGTGGTGGTATCCGCCCGCGGAGACGAAGGCCGCATCATCGCCAAAGCGCTGCTGCAACTCAAACCCGAGCACACCGCAGTAGAAATCCAGGGCGCGGGAGACGCTTGAGACTTTGAGGTGGACGTGACCGATCTCAACGCCGGGATCGATCTTCTCGGGAATGGACTCCACCGTCGTTGACCATAGCGATTCTGAGCCTGAGCTAGGCGCCGTCGAGCACCTCGTTTACCAAGCGGTCGGCGGCGGCGTTTTCCTCGCGGGGCACGTGGCGAATCGACCAACTGTCCAAGCCGACCAGGGCCGTCTTTACCTCTCGATGCAATTGGCGCAGCGTCGAGTCTTTGACCTTGTACTCGCCCCTAACCTGGCGAACGACCAGCTCCGAGTCGCCGACCAACTCCAAATCGGTGGCGCCGATCGCCATCGCCCGCTCAATTCCCAGTAAAAGCGCCCTGTACTCGGCAACGTTATTTGTCGCTCGGCCGATTCGCTCTCCCCTCTCCTCGAGCACGACGCCGTCGCGGTCGCGAACGACGACGCCGATCGCCGCTGGGCCCGGGTTGCCGCGGGCACCGCCATCAACGTTGACCCTCACCGCGACCACCGCTTCAGGCGACCCGCTCGCTGCTGCCGCGATCAGGCTTGGCGGGTGCACCGAGGCGCAGTTGACCTCCCAGGGCCGCCGTCGCGTTCCATTGGCGCGCGGCTTGATCGAGCTGCTGCATCTCGGTGCCCGTATCGATCGGATATACAGCCCGAAGCTGATCGCCCAGATCGACTCCCCACTGATACCAGGTCAGCTCCCATGCCACCGTAACCCGAACTTCGGTGGGCGACCCCGCCGCCGCGCCCACCGAGACCCACGGCTCTCCCAGGGTCCTCATCAGACCGGCGACCGTGCGAGCGGACTCGCTCTGATTGAACCGCGAAACCGCCTGCTCGAAGCGGCTTTGGGGAGACTCTTCAACGGTCGGGGCTCGATCGGTGCGCGCCCCCCGGGCGGCTGGATCGACCCAGCCAAGCGACTCGGCACGAGCGCGACAGAGCTCACAAACAAGCTGAGATCCGCTCTTGGAGCTCATGTAGACGCGGGTCCGCTCACCGGAGAGAATCGTGCGGGAGCAGATCGCGCAGGACTTATCGGGGCTCACCCCGCCAAGTTAGCAGTGCCCGGAGGGCGCGACCGCGGGCCACAGCAGGGCAAGAAATCCCCGCTGCAACGCGCCGCTTCGCCCTCAGCGCCGAGCGCTCGCTGCCCCGGCGCCGCGGCTAGACCTGTTGCAGGTGTGACTTCAACCTCATCACGGCCTTCGTATGTAGCTGGGAGACCCGCGACTCGGTGACCCCCAGTACCTCGCCAATCTCGCGCAGGGTCAGGTTCTCGTAGTAGTAGAGGGCAACGACCAGCTGCTCGCGCTCGGGCAGCGAGCCAATCGCCTCCGTCAGGCGGTCCTTGATCTCGCTGCTCGCCAGCGCTTCTTGGGGATCATCGGCAGCGTGATCGGCGATCGTGTCCAGCAGGGAGATCTGATCACCGGAGGAGTCTGAGACCGTCCACAGCTCATCGAGTGCGTAGACCGAGGAGTTGGCAATTTCTAGGAGCGAGGACTGCAGGTCCTCTTCGCTGGTGCCAAGTTTTGCCGCCAGCTCGGCCTCGGTCGGAGCTCGCTGCAGTTCGTGCTCGAGCTTTGCCTGAGCACCCTCGATCTCTCTCGCCCGAGAGCGGACAGACCGAGGCACCCAATCCAAGGAGCGCAATTCGTCGATGATCGCGCCGCGGATCCGGGTCATCGCAAATGTCTCGAATTTGATTCCGCGCTCGGGTTCAAACCGCTCGATCGCTCCGATCAGGCCCATCAGCCCGTAGGAGATCAAGTCGGCGTCTTCGACGTGGGAGGGCAAACCCGCACCGAGACGACCGGCGACGAACTTGACCATCGGTGAGTAGGCCACGACAAGCCGCTCTCGAGCGGAGGGGTCCCCCTCCTCTTTGTAGCGACGCCAGAGGACCCGCAGCTCCACCTCTTTTACCCCAGTCTGCATGGCCATTCCTCGATTCTAGGCTTGTGCGGGGGTTTTCGGGTTCAGGCTCTGGGGTGGCTGGCGGCGTAGGTGTCGCGCAGGCGCGACGCATCGACCCGGGTGTAGATCTGAGTTGTGGAGATCGAGGAGTGGCCGAGCAACTCCTGGATGGTACGCAGGTCGGCTCCACCCTCCAAAAGATGGGTCGCAAAGGAGTGGCGCAGGGAGTGCGGAGAGACCCCGCCCGCGAC
Source organism: uncultured Solirubrobacterales bacterium (assembly GCA_963700105.1). GTDB lineage: Bacteria > Actinomycetota > Thermoleophilia > Solirubrobacterales > 70-9 > CAVUWL01. The sequence goes on from CAVOWL010000004.1 coordinate 437,636, forward strand.
GGCCGCCTCCCGCGTCCAGAGCGCCAAACGGCGGGTGACGTCGGAGTTGGAGAGTCGACGTCCGCTCTTGGAGAGGAAGAGTGCCCGCTCGCGGGGATCCACAGCAAGCATCCGTCGGCCATCCTGCACGTAGCGGCGCAGGGCCAGCTGCGCGGGCTCGCCAACCGGCAGCAGTCGCTGCTTTGAGCCCTTGCCGATAACCCGCAATTGCTCGGTCTCGTGGTCAAGCGCTCGCTGATCGAGGTTGACAATCTCCTCGCAGCGCAACCCACACGAGTAGGCCAGCTCGAGCATCGCCCTGTCGCGCAGCTGCAAAGGCGTCCGGGCTGGGATCCCCTCCAGGAGGGCGCGGATCTGTTCTTCGGAGAGAAGCCGTGGCAGTTTCTGGGCCCGTTTGGGAGAGGAAACGAGATCGGCAGGATTTTGCTCGACCCGTTGGGTGCGCAGGAGGAAGCCAAAGAGGCTGCGGATCGCGGCGAGCTTTCGGGCCACGGTGGCGGGCGCCGCGGAGTCCGCGGAGAGTCCCGCTCCAAAGCGGCGAACGTCGCGGTAGCGCACATCCCCGGGGCCAAGGCCGCGCCCCCCAGCCCACTCCACAAATTGGCCGAGGTCAACGGCGTAGGCTCGCCGCGTGCGCTCAGCCAAGCCGCGCCCCCGCAGGTCTCGATCGAACTCGGCAATCGCCGATCCCCAGGTCATCTAAGGGGTTTCGCCACGCGACGCAGCGAGCCTTCAGCAATTCTTGAGTCGACTCGGATCGAAGCGCCAAGATCAGCCCTGGATTGGCACGGATTGATCCCTGGTACGGGCAGCGCGCAGCCGGTGGCGATGCGGGATCCCTGCGGTGGATAGGCTCTTGCGGTGCGTTCCAAGGATGAGGTCCGCAAAGGCGTTTGGACGGCGATGGAGCGCGAGGGTGTATCGCGCTTCCCGGGCGCCGACGGGCGGATACCAAACTTTGCCGGAGCAAAGCTCGCCGCCGAGAAGCTGGCCGGTCACCGCCTCTGGAAGCGTGCTCGCGCGATCAAGGCAAACCCAGACTCCCCGCAGACCTACGCTCGACGGATAGCTTTGGAGGAGGGAAAGACGGTGATCATGGCGGTCCCGCGCCTCCGCGACCCCCATCCCTTCCGAGTGCTAGACCCCACCGAGCTCTCAAAGCAGGCGGTCAAAGAGGCGGCGACGATCAAGGGGGCGCTCCGCCACGGTCGGGTGATCGCCGTCGATGAGCTGCCAGAGATCGACTTCGTGCTTTGCGGCTCGGTTGCAGTCAATCTGAGCGGTGCGCGGGTGGGTAAAGGGGGCGGCTATTCCGATCTTGAGTACGGAATATTGATAGACGCTGGCAAGATCGATGATCACACGACAGTCGCTACCACGGTCCACCCGACCCAGATTCTGCGCCGGCACCTGATGATGACGGCCCACGATCTACCAATCGATCTGATCGCCACCCCACGTGCCGTGATCGAGGTGGAGCGCCAGTACGAGCGGCCCCGTGGAATTCTCTGGGATCACCTGCAGCCACCCCAGATCCGCGAGATCCCGGTGCTTGAACGGATGGGGTACGCCTAGATCGGCCCCCGAGGCAACCCAGCGCCATCCCTGCAACCCGCCGCATACCTTGGGCAAGTCCAAGGCGGGGGGTGTAGATCGCCTCAATTGGGCAGCGAGCCAACCGGGCCCTCGGTGGCGCGCGGAAGCTCAGAAATCGCCTTCGCTGCTGGTCGGGGTAGGGTTTGGGTCCGGTGATCTGGTGGCGCTCCCAATCACGATCCAGCCGACCGTAGCGCTTCGCAAGCACCTCGGGGATGACCCAAAATCCACTGACCAGCTCCGGGGCTGACTACGGCGATCCCAGCCCGCGGTGGCTGCAGATCGACTGGAGCCGCCATCGGCAGCGGCTGGAGCTACCCGGCGCGCTCGTCAATTACGTCGAGATCGGCGAGGGCAAGCCGGTTCTCTTCGTGCACGGTATCTCCGGTTGCTGGCAGAACTGGCTAGAAAACCTTCCCCATGTCGGCCAGAGCAGCAGGGCGATCGCGCTCGATTTACCCGGCTTTGGCAGCAGTCCAATGCCCTCGTGGGAGATCGATATTCCGGCCTACGGGCGGATGATCCACGACTTCTGCGAGAAGCTGGGAATTGAGGAAGGCGCCGCGATCATCGGCCACTCGATGGGAGGCTTTATCGCCGCCGAGGCTGCGACCGCGGCGCCGGGGCGCTTTGATCGCCTCGGGCTGATCTCGGCCGCGGGCATCCTCAACGCCACCAACCCCGAGCTCTGGGCGACCGTTACCGCATTTGCCTGGAAGACGCTCGGGCCAGCCGTTGCCTCCCACGCCAAAGAGCTCCTCGCGCGGCGCCGAATTCGCCAGGCCGTTATGGGTCCGGTTCTCCGCTATCCGGCGCAGCTCAGGGCCGACCTTCTCTGGGAGCAAATGAACGGTGGCCTGCGTTGCCCTGGCTTCTCCGCCGCGATCGGAGCCCTGATCCACCATGACCTCCGTGACCGACTTGCCCAGATCGAGATCCCGACGCTGGTGGCCTGGGGATTCGATGACCGGGTGATCCCGGTCGTGGCCGCGCTCAGCTACCACCGTCGCATTCCCGGCTCACGACTTGAGATCTTCGAGCGCACCGGCCATGCTCCACAGCTCGAGCGTCCAGCGCGATTCAACGCGCTGATTGATCAGCTGCTGGTCGACTAACCGGTAAGGGCGCCCTCGGAGGCCGAGCCAACCGTCGCCGCATACTTGGCCATCACACCCCGCAGGTAGGGGGGCGCCGGGATTTGATAGCTCGCCACCCGGCTTGCAATCTGCTCATCCGAGAGGGCGACGTCGAGGCGGCGAGCATCGACGTCAAATGTGATCTCATCGCCCTCCTGAACGGCGGCGATCGGGCCTCCCCTCGCCGCCTCGGGGGCGACGTGTCCGGCCATCAGCCCCCGGGTCGCGCCGGAGAAGCGCCCGTCGGTCAGCAACGCCACATCCTCTCCCAGCCCCTCACCGACGATCGCCGCAGTGACTTGAAGCATCTCCCGCATGCCCGGTCCACCAGCCGGTCCCTCGTTGCGGATGACGACGATGTCACCGGGTCGAATCTGGCGGTCCTTGACGGCACGAAAGCACTCGCCCTCGGACTCAAAGACCCGAGCCGGGCCCACCTGTTTTTTGCGCTCGGTCCCGGCCACCTTGACCACCGCCCCCTCGGGAGCCAGATTGCCGCGCATGATCGCGAGCCCGCCCCCGGGCTTAAGCGGCGCCGACGCCGGGCGAATCACTTCCTGTCCGGGGGCCTCGCTGGCCGCGGCTGCCTCCTCTCCGATCGTGCGCCCGCTGACAGTGATCGCCTCACGGTGAAGGATTCCCGCCTCATCGAGGCGCTTGAGGAGTAGCGGCACGCCCCCCGCCCGGTACAGATCGGGGCCGAGGAAACGACCGCCGGGCTTGAGGTCGGCAAGAAGCGGCGTGGCGCGGGAAATCCGCTCGAAATCGTCAATGTCCAGCTCGACCCCGGCCTCGCGAGCGACGGCGAGCAGGTGCAGGACCCCGTTGGTCGATCCGCCCGAGGCGCAGACGCAGGCAATCGCATTCTCCAGCGAGTCGCGGGTGATGATCTGGCTGGGGCGCAGGTCCTCGACCAAAACCCTCATCACCATCTGGCCGATCCGCTCCGCGACCGTGCCCTTCTCCGCATCCTCGGCAGGGACCATCGCCGAGCCTCCCGGAGACACCCCCAGCGCCTCAAAGGCACAGGCCATCGTGTTGGCTGTGAACTGGCCGGCGCAGGCCCCCGCGCCCGGGCTCGCAAGGCCCTCGAGGTCGCTCAGATCCTCCTCGCTCATCTCGCCGGCGGCGTGAGCGCCGATCGCCTCAAAGACATCGAGGATGCTGACGTCGTGCCCACGCCAGTGACCAGCGGCAGCCGAGCCGCCGTAGAGCATCAGCGAGGGAACGTCGAGTCGGGCCATCGCCATCACGCAACCAGGAATCGTCTTATCGCAGCCCGAGAGCGTCACAATTGCATCGAACTGATAGCCGCGGGCCATCAGCTCAATCGAGTCCGCGATCAGCTCGCGGCTGATCAGCGAGGCCTTCATCCCCTCTGTTCCCATCGTGATTCCGTCAGAGATGGCGATCGTGTTGAACTCGAGCGGCGTACCGCCTGCAGCCCTCACCCCGGCCTTGACGTGCTCGGCGAGACCGCGAAGGTGAAAGTTGCACGGCATCGCGTCGGTCCAGGTGTTGGCGATCCCGATCGTGGGGCGAGCGAGCGCGTCCTCGCCGTAACCGATCCCCTTCATGTAGGCGCGCGCAGCGGCCCGATCGGGACCGTCGAAGACGACGCTTGAGCGTGGCCGCGGAAGGCTCGTCGCTGTGCTTGGCTGATCGCTCAGGGGATTGCTCCTTGCTCGTTGATCCTCGGTCTGGGGCTGGTCTGCAATCTAGCCAGCCCCACCCCTCGGCGTCGGCCCAGCCCTTGAGAGCAGGCCAAAAACATCAACCGGTCCGGGACCCCCACCGATCTCGCTGAGGCCGCAGGCGACGGCCTCAGAGGCGACCTCCCGCGCCGCTCGCGCCGCCTCAAGTGGCGATCGACCGCGGGCCAGCATGGCGGCGAGCGCCGAGGAGTGGGTGCAGCCAGATCCGTGTGAGGCAGCGCCGCGGTGGCGCTCACCCCCGATCGCGACGAGGTCTCGGCCATCGTAGAACTGGTCTATGAGCGCCGCGCTGTGGCCGCCGGTGATGAGCGCCGCCGCCGGCCCCAGGCCGCGGACCAGGCGGGCGAGGTCGGCCTGGGGTGTCTCCTTTGGGGCCCCGGTCAGACTCTGCGCCTCGGGGATGTTTGGCGTCACGACGCTCGCCAGTGGCAAGAGCCGCTCGACCAAGACCCCCCGCGCCGCGTCATCGAGCAGCGGCGCACCGCTCTCGGCGATCATCACCGGGTCAACGACGACCGGGGCATCGACGAGCAGGTCCAGCGCCTCGATCACCGCTTCAACCGTCGCCGCGGTGCCGAGCATTCCCACCTTCACCGCGTCGACACCGATGTCATCACAGACGGCGCGCACCTGGGCGATGATGATCGCCGGAGAGAGGACCTCGACCGCCTCCACGCCAAGCGTGTTTTGCGCGGTTACCGCGGTGATTGCGGTCATCCCGTGCACACCGCAGCGGGCAAAGGCCTTGAGGTCGGCCTGAATCCCGGCGCCCCCTCCCGAGTCAGAGCCGGCGATCGACAGGACGGTTGGAATCGCTCCCGCTCTCACCGATTCAGACTAGATCCCCAGGGGCGCCCGGCCCCGATGCGGGGGCGATCCGAGAAACCAAAAACGAGGTCCAACCCAGCGCCCGAGCTACCCGGCCAGCTGCAGCTGGGTGTAGGCGACGGAGCGAAATGAACGCCGGTGAAGGGGTGAGATTCCAAGCCTGGCGATCGCCTCGCGGTGCTCTGGGGTCGAGTAACCGACGTGCTCGTCAAAGCCCCAGCCCGGATGATCGGCGGCGGCGCCGTGCATGTAGCGGTCTCGGGTCACCTTGGCGACCACCGAGGCGGCCGCGATCGCAGCACTCCTGCCATCGCCCTCGATCACGGCGCGATGGGCGACCGAGCACTTCGGCAGCGAAAAGCCATCGACCAAGCAGATCGCCCTCTGCGGAGCCGCGAGCCGCTCCAGCGCCCCCGAGAGCGCCTCGATATTGGTCACGTGCAGGCCGCGGGTGTCGATGCCGCGAACGCAGCGCACCACGACGCTGACCCTGGCCGCGGCGCGCAGCACGCTCGGATACATCTGCTCGCGCAGCTCGGCGCTCATCTGCTTGGAGTCGTGCAGGCCGGCCAGGGCGCGGCGATCGGCCGCGCAGAGCGTCGAGTAGTCAAGCAAGACAGCGGCGGCCACCAGGGGCCCGGCCAACGATCCCCGCCCCGCCTCATCGGCGCCCGCAACAAGCGGGCTACCGAGCCCGCGGTCGAAGGCAAAGAGTCGCCGCGTGCGCGCCAGCCTGCGGCGGTGGGAGGCCGACTTAGAGGAGGCCGATGCGATCCGGCGGCCAGTAGGTGGCGAAGGCCTTGCCGATGATCCAGCTTTGGGGGATGGGTCCCCAGAACCGGCTGTCGTCGCTCTCCCCACGGTTGTCGCCCATCATGAAGTAATAGCCAGGCGGAACGGTGATCGGCTTGGGAAGGTTGCAGTCCGCACCATCGCCGCAGGGGTTTGTGTACGGTTCGCTGGCTTTCTCAACCCCGTTGACCACAGGGTGACCATCGCGCACGCTGACCGTGTCGCCGGGCCCGGCCACGATGCGCTTGATGAAGGTTTGGCTGGACTCCGCTTTGGTCGGTCTTGGGCAGGGCTGCTGGGGGGAATGGGGGACGCCACATTCGGATCCGGTATCGGCTCCAGCGGGGGGGTGAAAGACGACGATGTCACCAATCGCGGGAGAGGTGAAGTGGTAGATGAAGCGGTTGACAAGGACCCGTTGACCGACGATCAGGGTCGGTTCCATCGACTGCGATGGAATCTGGTAGGGCTTGACGATCCAGGCCTGAATCCCAAGCGCAAGCCCGAGCGCCAGGGCAACGATGACGACCAGCTCGACCAGCCCGCCGCCCCTGCTCTTCGGCTTCGGAATCGAGAGTCTCAGACCGAGTCCTCGCCGGAGTCACCGGCCGCTGCGGCCGGCTCCTCGTCCTCGGCATCCTGCGCCGCGGCGGTGTCCTCGGTCTCCCCCTCCTCGGGCGCCTCTGCGTCCGTTTCCTGTCCTCCCCCCTGCTCCGGCCCCTCCTCAGCCTCGGTCTGCGCCTCGGTCTCCTCGGACTGCGCGGGCGAGGCGACCTCCTCCAGCTCGCCCGCCGCCAGCTCATCCTCGGATGCTTGCGGATCGGGGGCTGGGCTTGGCGTGGAGACGAGCTCCTCATCAATCCCCCAGCGTCGCTCAGCGACCCGGGCCGCCTTACCAATCCGACCGCGCAGGTAATAGAGCTTGGCGCGACGTACGTCACCGCGGGCGGCGATCTCAAGTTTCTCGATCTTCGGCGAATGCAGGGGGAACGTCCTCTCCACGCCGACCCCGAAGGACTGCTTTCGCACCGTGAAGGTCTCGCGAGCCCCCGAGCCCTGCCGCCGCAAGACGATCCCCTCAAAGACCTGGGTGCGGCGGCGGCTGCCCTCGACTACCTGGAAGTGAACGCGCACGCGGTCGCCTGGGCCGAAGGAGGGAAGGCCCTGCCTTAGCTGACGACGCTCGATGCTGTCGATAACGCTGCTCATTGGCGAGAAAAAACCGCCGGGCCCAAACGCAGGACGCCACGCGGTGGCGGAATGGTAGCTGACGAGGTTCGCACCAAGGCGTGCGCCTCAGTCCGTGAATCCCAGCAAGAAAACGGTTTCAAAGACCACGATCCCCCGCTCGACCGGGTCCAATTCGGCCAGGCCGAAGCCAGCACCACCCGCCTTCTGACGCCGCGATCGGGCGTGAGCGGGAGCATCCGCGGTGAGGCTTGAGCTTGGCGAAGAGCTAGGCGTCGCGGCTTTGGCCTGGGCTGGGCGGGCCGAGTGAGCCCGAACAGCGATCAGGGCCCCCCGGCGGGGTTTCAGCCAGGGTCCTGAAGCTTGCGCGCTGGCGCGGTGGCGGCTAACCCTGCTCGGAATCAAAGCGCTCGGCCCGGGCCTGGCTCTGATCGATTCGCCAGCGGCGCACCCGCTCGTGGTTGCCGCTGAGCAGAACCTCGGGCACCCCCCAGCCCCTGTAGAGGGGCGGGCGGGTGTAGTGGGGGTACTCCGGCGCGCCCTCAAGCAGGGGGCTGAAGGACTCCTCCGCCGCGCTTTTGGCATGGCCCAGGGATCCCGGCAGCTTGCGCATCACGACATCGGCAATCACCATCGCCGCCAGCTCTCCGCCAGCCAGGACGTAGCGCCCAATCGAAACCTCCTCCTCGGCAAGGTGCTCGTGAACCCTCTCGTCAAAGCCCTCATAGCGTCCACAGAGAATCGCCAGGTGCGGCTCCTCGGTCAGCTCATCGGCAAGCGCATCATCCAACAGCCTTCCGGTCGGTGAGAGCAGCAGGATCCGCGGCTTCTCCCCGCTCCGATAGGCGGCACGCAGGGCCGCGTCGACGACATCGACGCGCAGGACCATCCCGGCCCCGCCGCCGTAGGGGGCATCATCGACCTGCCCGCCGCCGAGCGGCGTCGTGTCGCGGTAGTTGAAGGTCCGCAGTCGTGAGCCCTGGGCGAGGGCATTTTGCACCGAGCGCTGCGACTGAAACCACTCAAAGGCCTCGGGAAAGAGGGTGAAGATGTCAAGCTTCAATCGAGGATGTCGACGATCACGCGACGATCGATCCGCACCGCCGCCGCCTTGGCGATCGTGCGGATCGCGTTTGCCACGCGCCCCCCTTTGCCGATCACCCGGCCAAGGTCAGGCTCGGCGACAGTGATCTCATAGATCAGGTCGCCATCCTCTTCAAGCTCCTCGACCACAACGGCCTCGGGATCCTCGACCAGCGCCCTGACGAGGAACTCAAGCAGCTCGGTCACGTCGGCCTAGCTGCCGGAGGCGGCGATGCCCTTGGTCCGCAGCAGCCCGGCCACCGTCTCGGAGGGCTGGGCGCCGTGGGCGAGCCAATGGCGAGCCCGCTCCTCGTCGAACTCGATCAGCGAGGGCTCGGTCTGGGGGTTGTACTGCCCAATCGTCTCGATCGTGCGCCCGTCTCGAGGCGAGCGCTTGTCGGCGACGACGATCCGCCAGATCGGGTTCTTCTTGGAACCCACCCGCCTTAGTCTGATCCGAACAGCCATGAGCCGCGAGAGATTAGCGCCTGCGGACCTTGCGCCGCGCGCCCCCTGCTGAGATCTGGGCCAATTGCTGGGGGTCGGGCATCTTGCCCGAGGCCACCTGCCGCATCAGTTTGCGCATCTGGTCGAACTGTTTGACCAACTGATTGACCTGCTGGACTTTGGTGCCTGAACCACCCGCAATCCGCCGCCGGCGCGAGCCGTTGATCGTCGCCGGGCTGGCCCGCTCGCCCGGGGTCATCGAGAGGATGATCGCCTCCACCCGATCGAGCTCACCCTCATCGAGGTCGGCATTTTTTAACCCTTTCATCCCCCCCATTCCCGGCATCATTCCGATCAGACCGCTGAGCGGTCCCATCTTTCGCACCTGGCGCATCTGCTGGAGGAAGTCCTCGAGCGTGAACTGATCGCGGCGCAGTTTCTCCTGCAGGTCGAGGGCCTGCTTCTCATCGACCTGGCGCTCGGCCTTCTCGATCAGGCTCAGGACGTCGCCCATACCGAGGATCCGCGACGCCATCCGGTCGGGATGGAAGCGTTCGAAGTCCTCGAGCTTCTCGCCGGTGGAGGCGAACAGGATCGGGCGTCCGGTCACCGCCTTGACCGAGAGCGCGGCTCCCCCACGCGCGTCGCCGTCGAGCTTGGTCATCACGACCCCGTCGAACTCGGCACTCGCCGCGAATGATTCTGCGACCCCGACCGCATCCTGACCGCTCATCGCATCAACCACCAAGAGGACGTCATCGGGCTGGGTCTGCTTACGGATCTGGGCAAGCTCGGCCATCAGCTCGCGATCGACGTGCAGGCGCCCCGCGGTATCGATGATCAGCACGTCGCGCTCCTCGGCGCGAGCGCGGCCCAGAGCCCACTCGGCGATCTCGACCGGGTCGCGGTCGCTTCCCTGTTGATAGACGTGGGCGCCGGCGCGCTCGCCGACGGCGACCAGCTGATCGATCGCCGCCGGGCGGTAGACGTCGCAGGCGGCCAGGGCCACGTTCTTGCCGCCCTCACCGAGATAGCGCGCCAGCTTTGCGCAGGCGGTCGTCTTACCAGAACCCTGCAATCCGGCCATCAGGATCACGGTGGGCCCCCTGCTGGCAAGGCTCAGCTCCGCCCCCTCACCCCCCATCAGCGCCGCCAACTCCTCGTTGACGATCTTTACCACCTGCTGGCCCGGGTCAAGGCTCTCCAGCACCCCGCCACCCAGGCAGCGCTCCCTCAGCGTTGCCGTAAACGATTTGACCACCTTGAAATTAACGTCGGCCTCGAGCAGGGCGAGGCGGATCTCGCGCATCGCCGCATCGACATCTGCCTCGCCGAGCTTGCCGCGGGAGCGAACCTCAGACAGCGTTGCTTGAAGGCGGTCAGATAGCTGCTCAAACACCTTTGCAGCTTAGATGGCGTCAGTCGGTGAGTAGCGCCCGGGCGAAATCACCGGGATCAAAGGGGCGCAGGTCCTCGAGCGACTCGCCGGTCCCGATCAGCTTCACCGCGATTCCCAGCTCATTGGCGATCGCCAGCGTGATGCCGCCCTTGGCGGTGCCGTCGAGCTTGGTCAGCACCACCCCGTCGACCTCGACCGCATCGGAGAAGACCTTCGCCTGGCGCAAACCGTTTTGCCCGGTGGTTGCATCGATCGAGATCAGGGTCTGATGCGGAGCCTCGGGTATCTGCTTGGCGATCACCCGACGCACCTTCGCCAACTCATCCATCAGATTTCCCTGGGTGTGAAGGCGCCCGGCGGTATCGACGATGACCACGTCAACGCCGCGTGCCCGCGCGGCGGAAATCGCATCGAAGGCCACCGCCCCCGGATCGGCTCCGGGCGCAGAGCGAACCAGTTGCGCCTCGGCGCGATCGGCCCAGGTGGCGAGCTGCTCCACCGCCGCGGCGCGGTACGTATCGGCGGCAGCGAGGATCACGGAGAGGCCGAACTCCTTGCTCAGGTGCCAGGCGATCTTGCCGACCGTCGTAGTCTTGCCGGTTCCGTTGACGCCGACCATCAGGAGCACCGCCGGATCGGCGCTGAGATCGATCGGGCCGGCGCCGACCGAGGCAACCTCCGCCAGGATCTCGATCAGCCGCTCGCGCACCGCGGCGCCGTCGGCGGGCACCGAGCGTGCCTCGACCTCCTGCTCGAGGCGCTCGACCACCAAAGCGGTGGTCGGAGCGCCGACGTCGGCGAGAATCAAGGCCTCCTCAAGCCGCTCCCAGGTCTGCTCGTCGATCCGATCGAAAAAGCTTGAAGAGATCTCCTCGCTGAGCGCGCGGCGGCTCTTGGAGAGGCTCTCACGGAGCCGGCGAAACACCCCTGCGCGCTCGGCCTCGGCCTCGTTGGGGGTGCCGGCTGCGGCGATCGCGCGAGCGCCGAGATCAAAGCTCTCCTGCCAGGAGGTGGGCACCCGATCAGGCCGCCGCGGCGGAACCCGGTGCGGCGCTGACCTCTTCCCCCGCAGCCGCCCCCTCGCCATCGGGCTCGGGCGCGATTCCGGCGAAGGGAGGCGGCCCGGCCGCTGGCGCCGACTCGGTCTCGGCGACCTCGCGCGGCAATCGACGCGAGACCACCTTGGTCACCCCGTCGCCGCCCATGCTGACCCCGTAGAGGACGTCGGCGGCGTCCATGGTGCGCTTTTGGTGGGTGACGATGACGAATTGGGCGCGGTCGCTGAAGCGACGAACGAGTTGCAAGAAGCGGTCTATGTTGGCGTCATCGAGCGCCGCCTCGACCTCGTCGAGGATGTAGAAGGGGCACGGTCGGGCGAGGAAAACGGCGAAAACGAAGGCGAGCGCGACCAGCGACTTCTCCCCGCCCGAGAGCAGCGAGAGCTTGCGGGTCGACTTACCCGCCGGGGTCACCTCGATCTCGACTCCGAGCTCCTCTCGCTGCTCATCCTCCTCGGCACCCTCGTCCTCCGCTGGCCCCTGCCCGGGATCGCGGACCGGATGCAGGCTGACCCGGCGCAGGCATCCGCGCCCGTCGGGAAAGAGGTGGCCGACCATCTCCTCGAAGTTCTTGGCCGTCGCATCGAAGGTCTGCTCAAAGGCGCGCTCGATCTCCCGATCGACGTCGCGGATCAACGTCTCCAACTCGCGCATTGCCCGCTCGGTGTCCTCACGCTGGGCCTCGAGTCCCTCCACGTGCTCGCGCGCCTCCTCATACTCGCGCTCGGCAAGTGGGTTGAAGGGGCCGATCTGGGCGCGGCGACGGGCAAGCCGCTCGAGCTGGCGTCCGATCGCGCTTCGCTCCTCCTCTGCGAGCGGGCGCTCGGCGGCGCCGATCTCCTCACCGAGGCGCTCCGCGATCGCCGCCAGCTCCCTCGCTGCCTCCTCGCGCCGATCGCCGAGGTGGGCGGCCTCGACCTCCGCCTTGGTCAGCTCATCGGCGGCGAGCTTGATCTCAGCCTGCAGCTCGAACTCGCGCTGAGAGCAGGCTCGCATCTGCTCGGCGATCTCATCGCCATCGCCCTCATCGCCAAGCACCGTACCCTCGGTGCGCTCGATCCTGGCCGCGATCGAGCCGCGCGCGGTGAGGACCGAGGCGACGGCGGCGCGGACGTCTTCCAGTAGCTCCTCGGCGACCGCAAGCCGCCGCCGCAGGGCCTCGCGGTGGCGCTCGCCGAGCAAGCCCTCGGCAACCCGCACGTGGCGCAGGGCCAACTCGGCGCCGCTTCGGACCGCGCCCAGCGCCGCCTCGCGCTCGGGCTCGGGTGCTTGGGAGGCGCGGGCCCGCCCGAGCGCCTCGCCGGCTTTGGACAGCGCCCCGCCAACCTCGGCCAGCTCCTCCTCGAGCTTTTGCGCCCGCCCCCCAGCTGCGGCGCTGGGATCGAGGTTGAGCGTCAGCGGACCGAGCTCGCGCGCCAGCGCCTCGACCACTCCGACCAGCTCCTCCTCGCGGGCGCCGAGGCTCGCCGCGCGCACCGCGATTCGCTCCTGTCCGGCCCGCAACTTGGTCAATAGCCCCCAGGCCTCGGTGCGGGCGCGATCGCGAACCGCGAAGCGCTCCTCGGCCTCGCGGCGGCGCTCGCTCACCTCGGCGAGCTGGCGCTCGATCGAGGCCCGGGTGAAGCGCGCCCCCTCCGCCGCGCGCTCAGCCGCCGCCGCCCGATCGGCGCCAAAGCGAAGTTCCTCTGAGACCAGCTGGGCGCGCAGGCGGAGCTCCTCGAGCTCGAGCCGGGCGCCGAGCTCAGCCGCTTGGGCCTGGCGCTTGAGGGGCCTGAGGCGAGCTCGGGCCTCGCGCTCGAGATCGAGCGCGCGGTCGAGGTTGGTGCGCGCCGCGCGCAGCTTCAGCTCGGCGCGTCGACGCCGCTTTCGGTGCTTGCCCAGGCCCGCAGCCTCCTCGATCAAAAGCCGCCGCTCGCGTGGTTTGGAGTGGACTATCGACTCGACCCGGCCCTGGCTGATCACCGAGTGCATCTCGTGACCGAGGTTGGTGTCGGAGAGGACCTCGATCACGTCGACCAGTCGACAGCGGGCCCCGTTCAACCGGTAGCTGCCATCGCCGGAGCGATCGAGGCTGCGCTGGACGGCGATCTCGGAAAACTCGGTCCCAGCGCGGCCTTCTGAGTTATCGATCACCACCTCGACCTCGGCCCGGCTGCGCTGGCCGATCCCCTTGCCGCCGGCCGAGATCACGTCCTGCATCGAGGCGCCGCGAATCGCCCCCGGACTCTGCTCACCGAGGGCCCAGAGGACCGCGTCGGTGATGTTTGACTTACCCGAGCCGTTGGGACCGACGATTACGCTGACCCCGGGCGAGAACTCCAGGCTCGCCCGTTCGGGGAACGACTTGAACCCCTTCATCGTGATTGATCTCAGATACATCTCGTCCGCAGTCCTCGAGCGCTAAGGCTCGCGGGTGGATCGGACGCGAAGTCCGCCACCTGGCTCAGCCCCCGAGCCGCTTCAGCGCCTGCTCGGCGGCCGCCTGCTCGGCGGCCTTCTTGCTCCGACCCTCGCCCAGCCCGAGGCGATCGGAGTCAACGCTCGCCGCAACCTCGAAGGTCCTTTGGTGGGGGGGGCCGATTGCCGCGATCACCTCATAGCTTACGCGCGCGCCGCGGCGCGCGAGCAGCTCCTGCAGCGCCGACTTGAAGTCGATCCTGGTCTCGGTGGCGTGGGCGATTCGCAACTCGAAGGCCGCCGCGACGGCGGCCGCGGTGCGCTCAAAGCCAAAGCTCAAAAAACAGGCCCCGATCAGCGCCTCGGTGGCCTCCGGCAGCGGCCGCTCACCACCCAGGAGGACCTCCGCGGGAATCGCCGCGGCGGTGGTGGCGGGCTCGGCCTCACGCAGCATCTCGGGCACCCCAAGCGCCGCGCCAACCGACGCGCAGGAGACGCCGCTTACGGCCTGATTGTGAACCTTGGTGAGGCCGCCTGAATCAAGCGCCGGAAAGCGCTCAAAGAGGCTGGAGGCGACGGCGAGGCCGAGCACGCTGTCGCCGAGGAAGGCGAGCCGCTCGAAGGAATCCACCCGCTCCTCGGTCCAGGATGAGTGGGTCAGCGCCTGTCTTCGAAGCGCCGGGGGCAGCTCCTCGATCAGGGCGGCGAGCGCTGCCACCGGCGGGGCAGCGACCGACCCAAGCTCAGGCCGGGGCATGGGCGATCACGAAGCCGACCGCGTCCCCAACGGTTTTGATCCGCGCCGCCTGCTCCTCAGAGACCGCGATCCCGTAGCGGTCCTCGAGCTCCATCACCAGCTCATACAGATCCAGCGAATCGGCATCTAGATCCTCCTTGAAGCGGCTCTGCTCAGAGATCGCGGCGACTTCGACCTCGAGCTCCTCGGCGAGGTGGTTGCGGATCATCTCGAGCACTTCTGCGTGGGTCATCACACCTTCCTATCACGGCTCTGAGGCGAGCAATCCTCGGGTCGCCCCCGCCTCACTCAAAAGCGCCGCGGTGCGGCCCACCGCGTCGACCTCAAAGCAGCGGGCCGCCAGGCGCAGCGCGTTGGCAATTCCCAGCTCGCCCGAGCTGCCGTGCCCAACCACGGCGATCCCGCGCAGCCCGAGCAGGATCGCACCGCCGGTTGCGTCGGGGTGCAGCTCGCGCCGCAGGCCGCCCAGCGCCGGTCGCAGCATCAGGGCGCCGGCGATCGAAACCGGGTTGGCGCGGGCCGCCTCTTTGATCGCCGCGGTGATGGCGCGCGCGGTGCCCTCCATCAACTTCAGGGCGACGTTGCCGGTGAATCCATCGGTGACGATCACGTCGGCAACCGCGGCGGGCAGATCGCGGCCCTCGACGTTGCCGAGAAAATCGATCCCCTCCGCCGCGGCCAGAACCCGGTGGGCGGCGATCACCTCCTCGCGGCCCTTGCCTGACTCCTCACCGACCGAGAGCAGCCCGACCCGGGGCCTGGCGACTCCCAAAACCGCGGCCGAGAAGGCGGCGCCGAGGAAGGCAAACTGGATCAGGTGCTGGGCGCGGGCCTCGACGTTGGCGCCGACGTCGAGAAAGAGCACCGGCTTACCGGGAAGCGGTAGTTGCACCGCCAGCGCCGGTCGCTGCACGCCGCGCAGGCGGCGCAGCCCAAAGGTCGACGCCGCCATCGCCGCCCCGGTCGAACCGACGCTGACCAAGGCGGAGGAGCGCCCCGCGGCGACGTCGGCGGCGGCCCGAACGACCGAGGCGCCGGGCCTGGCGCGCACCGCGGCCACCGGCTCCGCTGCGTTTTCGATCCACTCCTCGGTCGCGATCACCTCGACCCCGGCGACCCCGCCCAGCTCGAGCTGGGCCGGCGGCCCGAAGACGCGCACCCCGATCCCATCGGCGGCGGCCAACCGCACGCCAGCCGCAATAGCGGCGAAGCCCTGCTCGGCCCCGAATCCATCGAGGGCGACCGTGGCGCCGCCTGCGGGCGGCATTACCCCTGAGCGTCGGGAGGGGTCGCCGGAGTCTCGGTGATTCGGTGGGAGATGACCTCACGCCCGGCGTAGGTGCCGCAGGTTGGGCAGACGCGATGGGGCAGGCGCGGGCTGTGGCAGCGCGGACACAGGTTGAGCCGCGCGGTCGGCGCGGTATGGGTCGCGCGACGCTTGTCGCGGCGGGCGCTTGAGGTTCTCTTCTTGGGTACCGCCATCGCTGCGCAATCCTACTCCAGCTCCAGCTCGCTCAGCTTTGCCCAGCGCGGATCGCCGCCGCCGCCGTGTCGGTGGGCCTCGGGGTCAGCGTCGTTTAGCGATTCACCGCAGCCGGGGCAAAGGCCGGCGCAATCTGGCCGGCAGAGAATCTGGCTGGGAAGCGCAAGTGCGGCGGCGTCGTGGGCCCAACGGCCGATGTCGAGCTCGCTATCGAGCACGTAGGGGCTGCGAAACGCCTCGTCCTCGCTGCCTTGGTGATCGGCCTCGCGGGTATCGATCGAGAGCTCCAGGGAGGCGGGCTCAAGGCAGCGCATGCAGGGGCCGACCAGCCTCACCCCAAAGCGCAGGCGGAAGGCATAGCCGCCGCTGGGGCGGGAGATATCGAGGCGGGTCTCGATCGTCTCGGGCGCCGCCGCGTAGAGCTGGCCCCCCATCAGCAGCGGCTCAAAGCCGACCGCAATCTGCAGTCTCTTTCCCTCGCCGTGGGCGAGTGAGATATTGGCGAGGTCGACAACGGTGATCGATGTTTGTCTCATCTCACTCCTCCGCTGGGCAGTTACTTACGATGGAGATTCCCACCGAGATTACGAAATGGGTCAATTCGACTGGACACCGGAGGTCTACCTGGAGCGAATCCGCTCCGAGCTGGAGGGCTATGACGAACTGCAGGCCCAGGCGGTGGCGGCGATTCCCTTCGCGCCGCAGCGGGTCCTGGAGCTGGGCATGGGGACCGGTGAGACGACCCGGCGCCTGATCGAGGCCTACCCCGATGCCTGGGTGATCGGTTTGGACTCAAGCCCCGACATGGTCTTCCGCGCCCGCCAGAGCTATGACGACGTGCAGCTGGCACGGATGCAGGACCCGCTCCCCGACGGCCCCTGGGATCTGGTGATCTCGGTCCTCTCAATCGGCGAGCTGAGCGATGAGCAGACTCGAGCCCTGCTTCGCCGGGTCAAAGAGCAGTCGCGCTCGCTGGTGATCGGCGAAGCGATCGAGCCGTCCAGACTGGCGAACATCCTCGAGTGGTCGGGGGGCGAGCTGAGCTGGCGTTCGGAGCGCCTGGCGGTGATCCGGGCGCTTTACTGAGCTACTGCTCGATCTCGGCCGGCTCTTCGTCGCGACCGGCGAGGCGGTCTCGACCCCGCTGCACGGCGGCGAGAAACTTCTGCAGGTTTACCTCGAGGGTGTTGAGGATCTCATCGGCGTAGTCCTCGGCGCCGAGGCGGATCTCGCGCTCGCGGGTTCGCGCGTCCTCGACTATCTCATCGGCCGCCCGCTCCGCCTGCTTGGTGACCTCCTCATCAGAGATCAGCCTGGCCTGCTGCTCGCGGGCCTCACGGACCACCCGCTCGGCCTCGCGTTTGGCCTCGGCCAGCATCTCCTGGCGCTCCTTGACGATCCAGCGCGCCTGCTTGATCTCCTCGGGGATCGTCGCGCGCATCTGATCGAGGAGGTCATAGATCTCCTCGCGGTCCACACGCACCTGGTCCGTCAGCGGGACGGGTCGGGCGTTGTGGACGACGTCGTCCAACTTGTCTATGAGGACCAATACGTCCATCAGCAGTCCGTAAGCCTACGTGTCAGCGCCTTCTTTGGTGAAGAAGCCGTTATTTCCTCGGCTTTTTGCAAACTCTCGCCCACGGCCCCTCCAACCGGCAAGCCTAGCGCTCGCCGAGTCGGCGTGCGAGCGCGGCGGCAACCGGGGCCGGCACCAGATCGGAGACGTCGCCGCTGAAGGTGGCCATTTCCTTGACCCCGGTGGAGGAGAGAAAGCTGTAGTGGGGAGAGGCGATCACGTAGACGCTCTCGATACCGGGATCGAGCTTGCGGTTCAGCTGCGCCATCTCGAACTCATACTCAAAGTCAGAGATCGCCCGCAGCCCCTTGACGATCGCGGTGGCGTCGTTATCGCGGGCGAACTCAACCAGCAGGTTGGAGAAGATCTTGACCTCGACGTTTGCCAGCTCGGAGGTTGCCTCGCGGATCAAGGCCTCTCGCTCGGTGGCGCTGAACAGCGTCCTCTCCTTGCGCAGCGGGTTGTTGACCACCCCGACCACGACCCGCTCGAAAACCACGGCCGTGCGGGTGATGATGTCCACGTGCCCGTTGGTGACCGGGTCATAGCTGCCCGGGCAAACGACGGTGCCGCCGCGGCCGCTCACCCTGGCTCTCCCCGGTAGAAGGAGACCTCGGTCGCCCCGTAGCGGCGCTGGCGAAGCCGCTGCAGGGATTCGAGCCGAAGCGGCTTGCCGGCGCCGCTCTCGACCACGGCGCGCCCGCCCCGGGAGAGCAGGCCGGGGAGATATCTGTTCAGCTCGGACTCCACGCGCGCGGCGAGTCTATAGGGGGGGTCGATGAAGACCAGGTCAAAGCCGGGGCGCCCCGATCCCCTTCGCAGCCAGGCTCCGACCTCGGCCCGGATCAGCTCGCTGCGCCCGCGCAGGCCGAGCCGCTCGAGGTTGCCGAGGGCGGCCCGGGTGTCACGATCGACCAAGACGGCATCAGCGGCGCCGCGGGAGAGCGCCTCGATTGCCAGCGCCCCGGTACCGCAGTAAAGGTCGAGCACCCGGGCACCCTCGCTCGCCTCCCCCAGCGCCGAGAAGATCGCCTCGCGAACGCGATCGGAGGTCGGGCGAACCTGGAATCCACGTGGCGCCACCAGCCGCTGTCCGCGCAGCTCTCCGGCGATCACCCGCATCGCTAAATCGCCACCGGATCGGCGAGCCCGGCGCCAAAGCGCCGCCGCGCCGCCTCAAGCAGCGGCCCCAGGGCGGGATGCTCGAGGGAGCCGTAGCGGCCAAGCAGCGCCAGCACCTCCGCGCGGGCGGCGATCAGAGTCTCGCTGTCCTCGGGCAGCGAGGCAACCGCGAAGCGCGGTAGACCATGCTGGCGGGTGCCGAGAATCTCACCCTCGCCGCGCAGGCCGAGGTCGAGCTCGGCGAGCTTGAAACCATCGCGCTCGGCGGAAACCGCCCGCAGCCGCCGTCGCGCCATCGCACCCGCCCCCTCGGCGAACAGAAGGCATTGGGAGCGATGCGCACCGCGACCGACGCGGCCGCGCAGCTGGTGCAGCTGGGAGACCCCGTAGCGCTCGGCTCCCTCGATCATCATCACGGTCGCGTTTGCGACATCGATCCCGACCTCGATCACCGTCGTCGCCACCAAGACATCGGTTTGACCGCCCACAAATTCCTCCATCGCCGCAGCCTTTCGCGCCGCCTTCATCTGGCCGTGCACGACGCCAACCCGCAGGCCGCGAAACTCCTCCGCCTCAAGCCGCGCGGCCTCCGCCTCGGCCGCCTTGCCGTCCTGTTTTTCAGACTCCTCGACCAGCGGGCAGACCACGTAGGCCTGGCGCCCCTCGCCGATCTGAGCCCGGATGAAGCGGTAGGCCTCGGGACGGCGCTCCTCCTCGACCAGCCAGGTTTCAACCGCCGCTCGGCCGGGCGGTAGTTCGTGCAGTGAGGTCGCGTCGAGGTCGCCGTAGGCGGTCAGCGAAAGCGTCCTTGGAATCGGCGTCGCGGTCATGTGCAAGACGTGCGGAGCGCCACCGCTCAGACCCTTGGCGTCAAGCGCCCGGCGCTGCGCGACGCCAAAGCGATGCTGCTCATCGACCACGCAGACCCCGAGTCTGGCAAAGCCGACCGCGGGCTCAATCAGGGCGTGGGTGCCGACAACCAGACCCAACTCTCCGCTGCGCAATCGCTCCAGGCTCTGGCGGCGAAGCGCCGCGGGGGTCGACCCGCTGAGCAGCGCGAAGGGCAGCGGCTCGGGACCGAGGAGGCGATTGAGGGTGGCGGCGTGCTGCTCGGCGAGGGTCTCGGTCGGCGCCATCAGCGCCGCCTGATAGCCGGCTTCGATCGCCCGCAGCATCGCGTAGAGGGCGACAACGGTCTTTCCCGACCCCACCTCCCCCATCAGCAGCCGGGCCATCGGCTCGCCCGAGTTAAGGTCGGCGTCAAGCTCGGCGAAGGCGGCGTACTGATCGGCGGTCGGGGTAAACGGCAGCGCCCCGATCCAGCGCTCCACCAGCGCCCCGCGCCGGCCCAACCGTGGCGCCGGTTGGGCGAGGCGCCGCGAGCCCCGGCGCGCCGCGAGCAGTGCCTGATAGAGAAACAGCTCCTCAAAGGCCAGCCTGGCGCGGGCGCCTTGCAGCTCGGCGTGATCGGCGGGGAAATGGACCGCGCGGATCGCGTCGGCGGCGCCGGGCAGCCCGCGGCGCACCCGAAGCTCCGCCGGCAGCGCCTCGATCGCGTTTGGCGCAAAGCCACATGCCTGCCAGGCCCATTCGCGCAGCCGCTGGGCCCGCAGCCGGTCGCTCCCCGGGTGTACGGCGACCAGGCCGGTCGTGTGGACTCCCGGCGGGGGCGGCCTGAGGCCCGCTGCCGGGTGGGCCGCGGGGCGAGCGGGGTCCTCCTCGCCGCGGCCCTCGGGCGCCAAGAACTCAAACTCAGAGACCTGAAATCCACGCCGCTCCAGGCGGCCAACCAGGAGCAGCCGGGTGCCCGGCGTCATCCGCTCCGCCAGCCACGGCTGGTTAAACCAGCTCGCCTTGACCGTCGCGCTCTGATCGCTGACCCTGACCTCGAGGATCGTCATTCCCCTTCCCCGCGGGCGGCGCAACTTCGCCCCCTTTACCTCAACCAGCACCGTCGCCGCCTCGGCCAGGGAGAGCCCGGCGAGGGGGCGCACCCCACCGCGCTCGCGGTAGCTGCTGGGAACCCGGCCAAGCAGGTCACCAACGGTGGCGATCCCAGCCTCGGCGGCCGCCTCGGCGAGCTTTGGGCCAACCCCCGAGAGCGTGCTCAGCGCCATCTCAAGGGCGGCCGGCCGCGGCCAGTGAAGCGGTGCCTCGCGCAGCTCCTGGCGATCGAGGTGCCGGGCGCCGGCGAAGGAGCGCACTACTGAGCGGCGAGCAGCCACCACCAGCTCGGCTGGCCCCCCTCGTGGGTCTCCAGCTCGACCCCGTCGGGAACGTGGGTATCGATTTCTGCGAGCGGGATCGGTGCTCCCTCGCCGGCGATCACCGTAACGATCTCAGCCTCCGCGGCGAGGTGCTCGATCGTCTGAGCGAGGGTCGAGCCGGCGCCACCCCAGGCGACGATCTCGGTGCCGACGAAGCCGACTGCGTCGCCGCGGCGAAAGCGACCCTGGGCGTCATCGCGGGCGGCGGGCGCGACCCCACCGCTGGCGATCCCGGCGAGGGCGGCGCTGAGTCGAGCGGCATTATGCTCGGCCGAGGCGGCAGAATCGAGCTCGACCAGGGCCAGCAGGCTGGCCTGCTGGGAAGTCGTCCCCAACACCCAGGCTGGCTTCTCGGAGAGCTCGCAGGCCCGTTCGGCGGCCATCATCACGTTGGCGGAGCTGGGAAAAACGACGACCTCCTCGGCCGGTACCTCATGGATTCCGGCCAAGAGCTCATAGGTCGAGGGGTTGAGCGTCTCGCCGCCGGGGACGACGTGGGCGCCGAGCTCGCCGAACATGCGCATCAGACCCTCGCCCGCCGCCACCGCGAGGGCGCCGGTGCGCTCGGCGTCGAGCCGGGCACGGCGCCGGGCCATCTGCTCGCGCATGTCGGCAACGTCGAGGTTGGTTACGGCGCCGGCATCCTCAAGCAGCGCGACCGCGGCCTCGGGCTGATCGGTGTGGACGTGGACCTTTAGCGTCACCTCATCCCCGACGACCAGGACCGAGTCCCCCAGCCGCTCCAGCGCCGCAACGAAATCGCGCCCGATCAGATCGTGGCCGGAGACGATGAAGTTCGTGCAGTAGCGAAAGCGGCTGTCCTCGTGATGGGGGCGGCTGAGGCGGGGAGCCTCCTGACGGGAGACCTCGGGGGCCTCCGCACCGGCGCCGCGCAGGCCCGCGACCACGCCGGCGAGGATCAGCACGAGGCCGTAGCCGCCGGCGTCCACGACGCCGGACTCGCGCAGAACATCGAGCTGTTGGGGGGTGCGCTTGACGGCTCGCTCTCCGTCGGCAATCGCGCGCTCCAAGACCGCGGCCAGGATCGCGTCTTGCTCGGCCTCGCTGACCTCGCCGGCAAGCCGCTGTTTGCCGGCCTCAAGGTGGGCCAGCTGGCGGGCGATCGAGTGCGCCATCTCGCGAAAGACCGTCAGCATCGTGCCCTCGGCGGGTTCGCGCACCGACTCATAGGCCGCGTCGGCGGCGCGTGCAAAGGCCGAGGAGACGAGCACCGGGTCGACCAGCTCTCCGGGCCTGCTCGCCAGCTCCTCAGCCGCGCCGCGCACGATCTGGCTGAGGATCACCCCCGAGTTGCCCCGCGCCCCCATCAGCGCCGCCCGCGCAACCGCCTGGACCAGCCGGGTCCGACCGACCTCATCGACCTCGAGTCCGTCGAGGCGATCGAGCTCCTCCATCACGGCTCGCATCGTCATCGCCATGTTGTCGCCGGTGTCACCGTCGGCGACCGGGAACACGTTGAGATCGTTGACCTCCTGGCGGCGGGCCTCCAGCGAGGCATAGGCGGCGCCAACGACCCGGCGGAAGCGTTCTATCGAGGGATCGGCCATCGCTCGGAATCTAGCCGCCAACTGCGGACGCGGGCAAGGCCTCCCGCCAGCGAGGAATTCCGGCGCGAGCGGGCCGACCTGCAATGCGGCTACCAAGGGCGGCCGCTCGCGCCGCCGCGCAGACCGGCCCGACTAGGCGGCCTTGGTTACCTTGTTTGACTTCAGACAGCGGGTGCAGACGTAGACGCGCAGGGGACGGCCGCCCTCCTGGATCCGGACCTTTTGCAGGTTCGGATTGAATCGACGCTTGGTGGCGACCATCGAGTGGCTTCGGGACTGGCCGAACGCCGGGCCCTTGCCGCAGCTGTGACATACCTTTGCCATCGCGACGGTGGATGGTAGCCACTCAGGCGAGCTGGCGCCTCAGCAGCGCCATCCGGGCCACCGTCAGCGCCGCGTTTCGACCCTGGTCGCGCTTGCCCCCGCCGGCCCGCGCCAGCGCCTGCTCCATGGTGTCGCAGGTGATCACGCCGAAGGAGCAGGGCACCCCGGACTTAAGCTGCACATCCTGAATTCCTCGAGCCGCCTCCGCGCAGACGAACTCATAGTGGTCGGTCTCACCGCGGATCACCACCCCGAGGCAGGCGACTCCGGCGAAACGGGCGGACTCGATGCAGGTGCGGGCGGCAAAGGGCAGCTCGTAGGCGCCGGGGACCGAGAAATGGCTGATCGACTCGTTCGCCACGCCGGCGATCTCAAAGCCCTGATCGGCACCGCGCAGCAGGCGCTGGGCGAGGTCCTCATAAAATCGCCCGACGCAGACGGCAAAGCGCAGCGGCGCCAGGGACGCGCGCTCGGCCTCGCTGAAGCGCTCGAGGAAGGCGGCCGTCTCAGCCATCGGCGTCGGCGGGGGCAGAGATCGGAGAGCCGCGGTCCTCCTCGTTGCGGATCATCTCCTCATCGAGGGCGAGGCCCTGGTGGTGAAGCGAGTGCCCGAGCTTGTCGCGCTTTGCCCGCAGGTAGTCCTCGTTGTGGGCGTTGGGAGCCGCCTCGATCGGAACCTGCTCGCTGACCGAGAGGCCGTAGCCCTCGAGGCCGACGATCTTTTTCGGGTTGTTGGTGAGGATCCGGATGCTGCTGAGGCCGAGGTCGCCGAGAATCTGGGCTCCGATCCCATAGTCGCGAAGGTCGGCCGGCAGGCCCAGCTTGAGGTTGGCCTCAACCGTGTCTGCCCCCTCCTCCTGGAGCTTGTATGCCCTCAGCTTGTTGAGCAACCCGATCCCCCGTCCCTCCTGGGAGAGGTAGAGAAGCACGCCGCGACCCTCGCGCTCGATCATCCGCAAAGCCGCCTCCAGCTGCTCGCCGCAGTCACAGCGCATGCTGTGAAAAACGTCGCCGGTGAGGCACTCGCTGTGCACCCTGACCAGCACGTCGATGGCGCCGTCGACCTCTCCCTTGACCATCGCCACGTGGTGTTTGTCATCGACCAGCGAGCGATATCCAACCGCCGTGAAGTCACCAAACTCGGTCGGCAAAGCGGTCGCCACCACCCGCTCGATCAGCTTCTCGGTGCGGCGGCGATAGGCGATCAGGTCGGCGACCGTGATCATCTTCAGTTTGTGGCGCTCGCAGTAGGGGACGAGGTCGGGAACCCGGGCCATCGTGCCGTCGTCGTTCATGATCTCGCAGATCACCCCGGCCGGAATCAGCCCGGCGAGCCGGGCCAGGTCGACGGAGGCCTCGGTCTGACCGGCGCGCTCCAAGACGCCGCCGTCTTTGGCCTTGAGCGGAAAGACGTGGCCGGGCTGGACCAGGTCATGCGGGGTCGAGCGGGGGTCGATCGCCACCTGGATCGTGTGGGCGCGATCGTGGGCGGAGATCCCCGTCGTCACCCCTTCGCGGGCCTCAACGGCAACCGTGAAGGCGGTCTGAAGCGGCGCTTCGTTCTTGGCCGCCATCAGGTTCAGCCCCAGCGCCTCGCAGCGTTCGGCGCTGAGCGAAAGGCAGATCAGCCCGCGCCCCTCCTTGGCCATGAAGTTGATTGCCTCCGGCGTCGCGAACTGCGCCGCCATCGTCAGATCGCCCTCGTTCTCGCGCGCTTCGTCATCGCAGACGACGACCATCCGCCCGCGGCGAATCTCCTCGATCGCCTCCTCAACGCTGGAAAACGGGCTCGGCGCGGCCCCCTCCTCGGGACCCTCGGTCCTCTCGCCCTTGGTCATGTGGCTCATCCTCGCTCCTTTCGGGCCAATGGTGACACCAGCCGCCTCACGTACTTGGCGACGATGTCGAACTCGACGTTTAGCCGCTGCCCCGCCGCGGCATCACCGAGGTTGCTCTGCCGCAGCGTTTCGGGAATCAAGAAGACCTCGATCCAGTCCTCGCCAAGCGCGGCCACGGTGAGGCTGACCCCGGCCAGGGCGATCGAACCACGCTCGACCACATAGGCCATCGAGTCGGGCTCGAGGCGAAGCCGAAGCCGCCGGGCGAAGCCCTCCTCGCTGAGCGAGATCACCTCGGCCCGCTGATCGACGTGTCCCGCCACGATGTGGCCGCCGAGTCGATCGGAGGGTCGCATCGCCAGCTCCAGGTTGAGCCGCTCCCCCCCCTTTAACTCATCCAACCCGGACACCCGCAGGGTTTGATTCATCACCTCGGCCTCAAATCCAGCGCGGTCGGCCGCGGTCGCGGTCAGACAGACGCCGTCGACCGCGATCGAGTCCCCCACCCCGAGCTCGCCCCCCAGCGCCGTCGCAATCCGCACCCTCGCCCCGTCGGGGCCCCGCTCGATCGAATCGAGCCGACCGATGTCTTCGATCAGGCCGGTGAACATCACCACTCCCTAAAGCGGGCGCTGATCAGGGTGTCCTCGGCGCGCTCGGTTGCCTGCAGGCGCGCCCCGCCGCCGAGCAGAATCGGCGCCACGAAGACCCGCGCCTCATCGATCTCGCCGGCCTCGGTGAAGGCCGCGGCGAGCCCCGCGCCCCCCTCCAGCAAGATGCTGGTTATCTGGCGGCGGCCGAGCTCGGTGAGGGCGGAGCTGATCTGATCGGCGAGGATCACCTCTGCCCCCGCCCCGCGCAGCAGATCAAGGCGCGCGGGCGCCGCCGCCTCAGAGCAGATCACAATCACCTCCGAGCACTCCGGGGTGGCCAGGAGCTGAGAGTCAAGCGGCAGTCGGGCGCGGGAGTCAAAGACGATCCGCCGCGGTTGGCGTGTCGCGTTCGGATCGCGCGCGCTGAGCAGAGGGTCATCGGCTAAGACGGTGCCGATTCCCACCGCCACCGCGTCGAGTTCGCCCCGCCAGCGCGCGACCAGCGACCGGCTTGGCTCGCTGGAGATCCAGGGGGAGTCCCCGTCCCCGACCACGGTCTGGCCGTCGAGCGACATCGCCAGCTTCAAGATGACCAGCGGTTGAGCGCTCCTCGCGTACTTTCGAAACGACTGGTTCAAAAGGCGCGCCGCGAGCGCCTCCTCGCCGCCGGCAAAGACGACCTCGACTCCGGCTTCGCGCAGGATCGTCGGACCGGCGCCGTCGGCCACCGCGCTCGGATCCTCGGAGGCGATCACGACCCGCTCGATCCCCGCCGCCAGGATCGCCTCGGTGCAGGGTGGCTGGCGACCGTGATGGGCACAGGGCTCAAGCGTCACATACATGGTCGCCGCGAGCGCCTCGCGGCCGGCGCCCCGGCAGCTCTGAAGCGCCGCCCGCTCGGCGTGCAAATCGCCCAGCGCGGCGTGATAGCCCTCGCCGATCACCTCCTCCCCGCGGGCGATCACCGCCCCCACCAGCGGGTTGGGGCTGACCCGTCCGCGGCCGCCCTCGGCAAGCTGCAGGGCGCGGCGCAGATGGCTGCGCTCGGTATCTGTCAGCTGGGCATTCATCGAAACCGATTGACTGGTCAATCAACCCGATTCTACTCCCGCGTCGACGTCAGCTCCGGATACCCTGAGCCGCCCGATGAAGCTGATCATCCAGATCCCCTGCCTCAACGAGGCGAAGACGCTGCCGGCGACAATCGCCGACCTGCCGCGGCGGATCGAGGGAATCGGGGAGGTCGAGCTGCTCGTGATCGATGACGGATCCACCGATGAAACCGTCGCGGTGGCGCGCCGCCACGGGGTCGAGCACATCGTCCGCCTGACAAACAACAAGGGCCTCGCCGCCGGATTTCAGGCCGGCCTCGATGCCGCCCTCAAGCTCGGCGCCGATCTGATCGTCAACACCGATGCCGATAACCAGTACCGCGGCTCCGACATCCCAAAGCTCCTGGCGCCGATCCTCGCCGGCGGCGCCGACATGGTGGTCGGCGATCGCCGGGTTGCCCAGATCGAACACTTCTCCGGCGCCAAGAAGACCCTGCAGCGACTCGGCAGCTGGGTCGTGAGGCGGCTCTCGGGGACCGAGATCGCCGACACGACCTCCGGCTTTCGCGCCTACAATCGAGAGGCCGCGCTGCAGCTGCTCGTCGTCGATGACTTCACCTACACGCTCGAGAGCCTGATCCAGGCGGGCAAGATGCTGATCGCCGTTGATCAGGTCGGGGTGGGCACCAATCCCCAAACCCGGGAGTCGCGACTGTTTGACTCCACCGGTCACTACGTGCGCCGAAACGCGCTGGCGATCGCCCGCGTCTACGCCCGCTATGAGCCGCTGCGGGTCTTCGCCAGCGCCGGCCTGGTCGTCTTCTTCCTGGCGATCGCCGCCTGGATGCCGTTCCTGCTCGATTGGATCCTAAACGGCAATAGCACCGGTCACATCCAGTCGCTGATCCTCGGCGCCGTCCTCTTCATCGCCGCCGTGCAGCTGGTCGCCCTCGGGGTGATCGGCGACCTCTTGGCCGGACAGCGGGTGATGACGCAGCGGGTCTTTGAGCGGGTCCGGCGGGTCGAGCTCTCGCTCGGGGTCAAGCCCTCCCACTACGAACCCGGCAAACCGCAGCGCTGATGGGTCTGCGCGCCAAATTCGGGCCCCCGCGCGGCGGCGAGGGAGGCGACGGCGAGTCGGCAACCGCCGATTACGGCAAGACCGCGAGCTTCCTCGCGGTCGGCGTCGGGCTCACCGGGATCATCACCTACACCTACTTCTTCATCGCCTCCCACGTGCTCTCAAAACCCGACTACGGGCAGATCACGGTGCTGTGGTCGGCGGTCTTCATCACGATCTCGACGCTTTACCGACCGATCGAACAGCTGCTCTCACGCCACATCTCCGAACGCCTCGTCAAAGGGCAGCCGATCGGCCAGCCGATGCGGGTCGCCGCGACGATCCAGCTCGGCCTGGCGGCGTTCTTCGCGGTCACCGCGCTGGCCCTGCGCGGCCCGATCCAAGACAATTTGCTCGAAGGCAACGAAGCCCTCTACTGGATCTTCTTCGGCGCCGTCCTCTTCTACGCCGCCAGCTATTTCGCGCGCGGCTTCTTGGCCGGCCAGAGGCGCTTTGGCCTGTTCGCGGCGCTGATTCTCTCGGAGTCGTGCTTTCGCACCCTGTTTGCGGTCCTGGTTGCGGTAAGCCTGCTCAGCGGTCAGTCGGCGGTCGCGGTCGGGATCGTCGCCGCTCCATCGATGAGCCTGATGGTCGTCCCCCTCGCCTTCGCCCGCCGCGCCCAGCGCAGCGCCGCCGCGCCGCCGCCGCCGCGCGGGGACGCCGCCGCGGAGGAGTTCTCGCTGCGCCACGGCGGCGGCTTCGCCGCCGCCGTGCTGGTGATCATGTTCAGCGAACAGGCGTTTCTAAACGCCGGGCCGCTGATCGCGCGCAGCATCCAGGGGGCGGTGGCAGCCGGCTACATCTTCAACGTGCTGATGATCGCCCGCGCCCCGCTGCAGCTATTCCAGGCGATCTCGACCAGCATCCTTCCTCACCTGACCAGCCTTCACACCTCAAGCGAGGAGGGCAGCGATCGCGAATTCAATCGCACCGTGCGAATGGTCTTGATGGGAATCGCCGCCTTCACCGCGCTGGCTTTCGTGGTAATCGGGATCGCCGGTCCAAAACTGATGCAGATCGCCTTCAGCAAGAAGTTCACATACGACCGGGCGGGGCTCTTGCTGGTCACGGTCGGGATGGGGCTATACCTTTGCTCGGTCACCGTCAACCAGGCCTGCGTCGCGCAGGGCCAGGTTCGCCGGGCGGCGGCCCGCTGGATCGGCTGCGCGGTTTTTTTCATCGCCTGGAACTTCCTACCGCTGGTCTCCAACGAGTTTCGCCGGGTCGAGCTCGGCTTCGTCTTCACCGCGGGCATTTTGCTGGGGCTCCTCTTCATCATCTACCGCCGCCCCCAGGAGCGCCCCGAAGACGTGCCCCAACTCGGCTCCGCGCAGGAACTCGAGGTCCGCCTGGCCGCGGTCGATGAGAACGTCTGAGCTAGGTTGCCCCCGCAGCGGCGGCAATCTCAGCGTAGGCCCGGGCCGGATCGGCGGCGCCAAAGATCGCCGAGCCGGCGACAAAGAGCGAGGCACCGGCGTCCGCCACCCGGGCCACGGTGCTTGGATCGATGCCACCGTCGACCTCGATCGTGGCGGCGCCGAGGATCGCGCTGAGGCGACCGAGCTTCTCGACCGAGGACTCGATAAATGGCTGCGCCCCCCAGCCGGGATTGACGCTCATGCACAAAACCAGGTCCGCGCAGCCGACCAGCTCGCTGAGCGCGGCGGCGGGCGTGGCGGGGTTGATCGCCACCCCAGCCAGGCAACCGAGTTCACGGATCGCGGCAAGCGTGCGGTTGGCATGGGGGGTCGCCTCGAGGTGGAAGGTGATCGAGTCCGCACCCGCCTTGGCAAACGCCTCCAGCTGGCGCTCGGGCATCTCGATCATCATGTGCACATCGAGCGCCCCGCCCGCAGCGTGGACCTGATCGGCGATCGCGGCGGTGATCAGCGCCCCGATCGTGATCGGTGGCACGAAATGGCCATCCATCACATCGACGTGGATCACCCGCGCCCCGGCCTCCATCACCGCCTCGATCTGGGCGCCGAGTCGGGCGAAGTCCGCGGAGAGAATCGATGGCGCCACCCGCGGAGCTCCCAGCAGATCGGCCAACCTCTCGCTCACCCCGAAAAAACTAGCCGAAGCCCCGGACCGGTCTGAGCCGGCTCAGACCGGCCGCAGCATCGAGGCGCCGCAGATCTGGCACTGCATGTCCTCCGTGTGGCTCATCCGCGCGATCGTTTGGTGTTCGCCGCAGTTTGGGCACTGGGAGACGAGCTCGAAACGGCAGAGGCAGTAGACGCAGCGAAAGCGCCCCGGAAGCTGGGTGGGCCGGAGCCAGGGTTCACCGCAGCCCGGACAGGGCGCCCGCCGCAGCGGGCTATCGGCCTGGCTGGCCTCGTTCATAGGCCACCATCATGTCGCCTCAGCCGGCAGATGAAAAATCCAGTCGTCCGATCGCGGTCGGGGCGCAGCTGCAAACAGCGCCGATCGAGGCCGGAGGCTAGCCGCGGCGCCCGGGCGCTGAGATCGCAAACCTCAAGCGGCGGCACGGTGCCCTCCGAAGCGGCGCCGAGCAGGGCGGCGATCTGATCCTCGTTCTCCCGACGCGAGATCGTGCAGGTCGCATAAACCATGACCCCGCCTGGGCGAAGCACCCGGGCGGCGCCGCGGAGCGCCCGCTGCTGGACCGCGGCAAGGCGCTCGATCAGCGCCGGGGACTTGCGCCAGCGGGCGTCGGGCCTGGAGGCCAGGGCGCCGAGATCAGAGCAGGGGGCATCGACCAAGACGCGGTCAAAGTCGGCGGCGATCTCGATCGGGGCCGCTTCGGCCTCGACCACGGTGATGCTTCGAAGCCCGAGCCGCTCGGCCTGCGCGGCGACCTGCGCCGCACGCTCGGGATCGGGCTCAACCGAGATCAGCTCACCTCGATCTCCCATCCTCGCCGCGATCTGACCGCTCTTAATGCCAGGTCCGGCGCAGAGGTCAAGCAGGTGCTCGCCATCGCGGGGATCGAGCACTTCGACCACCGCCGCGGAGCCGCGGCTTTGCGGGGTGAGGCGACCGGCAGCCACCATCGCGGCGACCGAATCGCCCATCCTGCCAGCCAGGACAATCGACTCGGGGCTCGCCAGCGGCCAGCCCCCCGCAGCGGCCGCGGCTCTCACCCCAGCCGCACCCAGCGCCTCCAGCGCCCGCCCCGCGGCGGCCTCGGCGCGCCGCGCAAATGAGGTGCCCGCCGCGATCGCGGCGGGCACCTGCGGCGGCGGCGGACTGACCCGCATCGCGACCTCGGCCGGCTCGTTACAGCTGCGAAGCAGCGCCCGCGCGGAGGCGGGCCCGAGCTCATGCCACCACATCTGCGCCAGCCACAGCGGCGCCGAGTGGGCGATCGCCGCCGCCTCTGGAGTCGAGTCATCGGCGAAAAGGTTGGCGCTCAGCGCCTCGCGCTCGCGCGCCGCGCGGCGCAGGACCGCGTTGACCAGGCCGCGCGCGTGGGCGCCACCGCCGCGCTTGACCAGCTCGACCGCCTGATCGACGGCGGCGT
This sequence comes from uncultured Solirubrobacterales bacterium, assembly GCA_963700105.1. Classification (GTDB taxonomy): domain Bacteria; phylum Actinomycetota; class Thermoleophilia; order Solirubrobacterales; family 70-9; genus CAVUWL01. Next base: position 468,462 of record CAVOWL010000004.1, read on the forward strand.
GATCCGGAGTCCCATCGGCAAACAGCAGCTCATAGAGACCGAGCCGCAGGCCCGCCAGGACGCAGGGGTCAAGCTGGCGGATCGGGCGCTCGGTGAGCCGCTCGATCGCCGCGTCGGTGCTGCCGCGGCGCTGAACCGCACCGTAGGTCAGCCGCTGGGCCTGGGCGCGCTCGCGGCCGCGCAGCGGCGGCGGCCCGGCGGCCGCCTGGCGAAAGGCTGCCTCGGTGAAGGCGCCATCCTCAAAGGTCGCCCGGATCGCCCCGAAGGCCAGCTGGCGCGCCGCGGAGACCTCGCTCATCCGAGCCTGCCGGTGGCGGCTCTTGCGCCCTGACCCAGGCCGGGGTGGATCAGGAGGATCACTCAGAGCCTTGGCAGCGGGTGCCCGCGCAGGTAGGCGTCGGCGGCCATCGGCTTACCGCCCTGAGCCTGGACGATTTCCAGCCGCAGCGCGCCGCGGCCACAGCCCAAAAGCAGCGCCCCCCACTCGGCCCGCAGGTCACCGGTTCTGACCCCGACCTCAACCGGGCGGGCCCGCAGGACGCCAAGGCGGGCCCCGCCGGAGAGCTCCAGGTAGGCACCGATGTGGGGAGTCAGGGCGCGCACCACCCGGGCCAGCTCGGCGGCGGGACGGGAGGGGTCAAGGCGGCGCTCGGCGGCCTCGATCTTCTCGGCGTAGCTTGCCGAGCGCTCATCCTGGGCCTCGAAGCGAAGCTCCCCCGCCGCATTTTTCAAAAGCGCGGTGCTAAGCAGCTCGGCGCCGAGCAGGGCCAATCTCTGCGAGAGCGCCGCGAAGTCATCCTCGGGCTCAATCGGCGTCACCTCGCGCAGCGCGACCGGGCCCGAGTCCAGCCCGGCGCCGAGCCGCATGATGCTGACCCCGCTGCGCTGATCTCCGGCCATGATCGCGCGCTCGATCGGCGCCGCCCCGCGCCAGCGCGGCAGCAGCGAGGGATGCAGATTCAGGATCGGCAGCTCCGCCAGCAGCGGCTCGCCGATCAGCTGCCCAAAGGCGCAAAGCGCCGCCACGTCGGCCGCCGCGGCGCGGATCCGCTCAAGGCTCTGATCAGAGTTGACATCGGAGCTCTGGTAGAGCTCGATCTGAAGCTCGCGGGCGAGCTCGGCGACCGGCGGTGAGCGCAACCCCTGCCCACGCCCACCGCGGCGATCGGGCGGGGTGATGACCAGCACCGGGCGCTGCCCAGAGGCCGCGAGCGAGCGCAGAACCTGGGCCGAGAACCCCGAGGTGCCGAGGTAGATCAGCGCCAAATCATGACCTCCGCCGCCGTGGGCGGCAGGGGCAGGGGGGCTGGCGCCCGGATCCTCGGCTCAAACGAAGGGCGCTCACGGTTCGGAGCGAGGCTCGTGATGCTCGCCCGAGGGCGGCGCCTCCTCGCCCTCCTCAACCGGGGGGCTGTAGCTGCCGCCCTCGCGCAGCGCCCGCAGCGCGCCCTTTCGCTGCTCGCGGGATGCCCGATCAAGGATCAGGACCCCGTCGAGGTGATCGATCTCATGCTGCAGGACCCGGGCCTCCAGACCGGAGGCCTCCAGCCTGATCGCCTCCCCGCTCAGGTCGAGGCCGCTGATCCGCGCGTGCAGGGGGCGCTCGATGTCCATCGAGACCCGGGGCAGGCTGAGGCAGCCCTCCTCGGCCAGCACCACCTGCGCGGAGAGCCACTGCAACTCGGGGTTGATCAGCGCGGTTGGCTCGCTATCGGGGCCGGCCTGAAAGACCAGGACGCGGCGCAGGATCCCGAGCTGGGTGGCGGCCAAGCCAACCCCCATGCCGTCGCGCATGATCGCGATCATGCGATCGACCTCGCCGCGCAGCTCCGGGCCGAGGTCGCGGACCTCAGAGGCCCTGCTCTTTAGCACCGGATCGCCGAACTTGACGACCTGAGCGAGCGCAGCTTCGCGCCGTTTCAGTCGCTCTGACTCGATCTGGTGCTCTTCGCCCTCGGTTTCTACCGGCTCGCTCATCGAAGCTTGAGTCTAAGGATGCCGCCGACCTCACTGGGGGTCGATATCAACCCCGACCGCGACCCCGCGCAGGGAGCGATCGGAGCCGAGGCGCTCGATCACCGATCCGATCGCCGCGATCGTCGCGCCGCGATCCGACGCCTTGATCAAAAAGCGGCGACGGTGACGATTGCGAACCCGAAACATCGGCGCCGGACCGAGCAGCTCGCTCCCCGCCGGCAACGAGTCCCCCAGCGCCGGGCCGAGCCGCTCGCAGACCTCGGCGAGGCGCCCCTCACTCTCCGCGGCGAGCCCGATCCGGGCCAGATGGGAGAACGGCGGGTAGCGCAGCGCCTCGCGCCGCGCCAGCTCGCCGGCCAGAAAACCCGCCGCGTCGTGGCGGGCGGCGTGCTCGATGCTGGCCGCCCCGGGGGCGATCGTTTGGACGATCACCTCTCCCCCCGCCGCGCCGCGCCCGCTGCGCCCGGCCAGCTGGGCGACCATCGCGAAGGTGCGCTCCTCGGCTCGGAAGTCCGGGAAGCGCAGGGTCGCGTCGGCGTCGAGGATCGCGCTCAAGGTGACCTCGGGGAAATCGTGTCCCTTGGCGACGATCTGGGTCCCGACCAAGACCGCGCTCTTGGCCTCAGCGAAGCGGCCCAGAATCTCCGCGTGGGCGCCGCGCGGCGCCGCGGTGTCTGAGTCCAGCCGAAAGACCGGCTGCGGATCGAGGCGCTCCCGAAGCAGTGCCTCGATCCGCTCGGTGCCCGCCCCGGCGCGCGAGAGCGTGCTCGAACCGCACTCCGGGCAGCTGAGCGCCAGCGGCTCGGCGTGGGCGCAGTGGTGACAGACCAAGCGGCGGCTGCCGCGGTGAACGATCATCGAGACGTCGCAGTTGGGACAGCCCCAGTGGTGCCCGCAACCGCGACAGCTGAGCCAGGGTGAAAATCCGCGGCGGTTGATCATCACGATCGCCTTGGATCCGGCCGCACGAACCCGCTCCAGGGCCGCCCAGCTCTCGGCGTGCAGCGGACCGCTGCGGGGGTCGGCGGAGCGCATGTCAAGGACCGCCACGCCCGGCAGCGCCCGGCCATCGACGCGGCGGGGCAGCTCGAGTCGGGGCAGCGCCAGCCAGGACTCCGGTCGCGGGGTCGCGGTCCCGCAAACCAGCACCGCGCCGCACTGCTCGGCGCGGCGCGCGGCGACGGCCCGGGCGTCATAGCTGGGGTCGGAATCCTGCTTGTAGGAGGGGTCGTGCTCCTCGTCGATGACGATCAGCCCGAGCTCGCGCACCGGGGCAAAGACCGCCGATCGAGCGCCGATGCAAACGCTCGCCTCCCCGCTTGCGAGCCGGCGCCACTCGGCGGCTCGCTCGGCCTCGGTGAGGGCGGAGTGAAGGACGGCGAAGCGCTCACCGAGGCGGGCCCGAAACCGCGATACCGCCTGTGGGGTGAGGCCGATCTCGGGGACCAAAACGATCGCCCCCCTGCCCAGCGCGAGGGCCGCCTCGACCGCCGCCAGGTAGACCTCGGTCTTGCCCGAGCCGGTCACCCCGTGCAAAAGCAGGCTCTCCCTCGGGGCCCGCTGGCGCTCCAGCGCCGCGGCGATCGCGGCGACCGCGCGGGCCTGCTCGGGCACGAGCTCGGGTGAGCGCCGCCCGCCGCCTTGCCCGACGGGGTGCTCGGGCCGCGCCCGGGGCCGCGGTTTGCGCACCCCGGCGCCGGGTGGCATGACGAGGCGCAGGCCGCGGGATGGGGTCGAGCAGTACTCACGGGCAACCCAGAGCCCGAGCCGCACCAGTTCGGCCGGGACCCCCGTCTGCATCGCTTCGATCGGCTCGGCGAGGCGCTCCGGTGCAAGTTCAGAGGACTCGGCCAGCTCGACCACAACCCCCAGCAGCCGCCGCCGCCCGAAGGGAACCTTGACCACGCTGCCGACCCCGAGGTCGGCCATCTCGGCGGGAAGCCGGTAATCGAAGGGGCCGCGCAGCGCGCGGGCCGTGGTGATCGGCTCGACCTTGGCAATTGACATCGGCGCTGACGGTAGGCGGGGGGGCGGACGCCGCGGGTATGCTGGGCGCGATGGGCCTCAACCTAAGCCCGGGAGAGCGGGTTATTTTTCAGGGCCACCCCTCCTGGCGAGCGCTGTTGGGCTTCTACCTAAAAGGAATCCTGATCGCGGCGATCATCGGCGTGATCGCAAAGCTATTTGGCGCCTCCAGCAGCGGCGTCTTCGCAATCGTCTTGGTCCTGATCGTCGGGGCGGTTGCGCTCGGCTTCTTCAGGCGAGTGGCGACGACCTACACGATCACCAACCGTCGCCTCAATATCCGCCGCGGGATGCTCTCGCGCGAGATCCAGGAGACGCGCTTGGAGCGGGTCCAAAACGTCAACTACCGCCAGAGTTTCTACCAGCGGCTGATGCAGATCGGTGACGTCGACTTCGACACCGCGGCCAGCGACGACTATGACTTCGTCTTCGTCGGGGTTGCCAATCCCGGCAACGTCGTGCACCAGGTCGACCGCGCAACCGGTGCCGAGGCGGCGGGATCGCATGGGCTGGGCGAGGCCCAGCCTCCGCGGTAGCGACGGCCCCGCTCAGGCCGGCGCGGCGGCCGCCTGCAGCCCGGCGGCGCTGCGAAGCGCCTCGGCCCGATCGGTCAGCTCCCAGGTGAAATCGGGGTCGCTCCGACCAAAGTGCCCGTAGGAGGCGGTCTTTTGGAAGATCGGCCGGTGCAGGTCAAGGTATTTGCGAAGGGCGCCGGGGCGAAGGTCGAACTCAGCTTCGACCAGGCGCGAGATCTGGGCGTCAGGGAGCTTGCCGGTGCCGAAGGTCTCGACCATCAGCGAGATCGGATGCGCGACCCCGATCGCGTAGGCAACCTGGACCTCGCAGCGCTCGGCGAGCCCGGCGGCGACGACGTTCTTGGCGACGTGGCGGGCCGCGTAGGCGGCGGAGCGATCGACCTTGGAGGGATCCTTACCTGAGAAGGCTCCGCCGCCGTGGCGGGCCATCCCGCCGTAGGTGTCGACGATGATCTTTCTGCCGGTCAGGCCGGCGTCACCGACCGGACCACCGATCACGAACTTGCCGGTCGGGTTGACCAGGAAACCGGCGCTCAGGGCATCGGGGTCAAAAAGTCCGGGAACCTCCTCTTCAAGGACCGGCATCACAACCTGCTCCCAGAGGTCTGGTTTGATCGTCTGCTGGGAGTCAACCCCCTCGCTGTGCTGGGTTGAGATCAAAAGCTTCTCGACCCCGATCGGGCGTCCCTCGCCGTAGCGCACTGTGACCTGGGTCTTGCCGTCGGGGCCCAGGTAGGCGAGGGTGCCCGCCTTGCGCACCGCCGCGAGCCGCTCGGCGAGTCGGTGGGCGATCTGAATCGGCATCGGCATCAGCGATTCGGTCTCATCGCTCGCGTAGCCAAACATCATCCCCTGATCGCCGGCGCCGGCGATCAGCAGCTCGTCATCGACCGAGCCGCCGAGCCGAGTCTCATAGGCCGCATCGACCCCCTGGGCGATATCGGGAGATTGCTTATCCAGGGCGACGAGTACGGAGATGTGGTCGCAGTCATATCCGTAGTGGCCATGGTCATAGCCAATCGCGCGAATCGTCTCGCGCACGATTTCTGGCACGTCGATGTGGACCTCGGTTGAGATCTCCCCCGAGACCACCGCCATCCCGGTGTTGACCAGGGTCTCACAGGCAACGCGGCCCTCGGGGTCCTCGGCCATCACCGCATCAAGGACGCCGTCAGATATCTGGTCACAGACCTTGTCTGGATGGCCCTCGGTCACCGACTCCGAGGTGAACAGGTACTCGCCTTCGCCAAGCGCTTTGGTCTCTGTCATGCAGGAAGCCTAGCGACGCCGACCCGAATGGGGAACGAAGTCGATCACCACCGGGACGCCCTCCAGGCCGTAGGCCTCGCGGATCCTGTTCTCAAGGTGATATGACCAATCGCGGCTCAACAGCTTGCGATCGTTTACCTGGATCGCGATCCGAATTGGCCCGACGCCCACCTGGGCCGCGTAGTAAAGGCGCAGGCGGCGTCCGCGCCGCGCCGGCGGGGGCGTCTTGGCCAAAACCTCGGCGATGAAGCGGTTGAGCTCGGGGGTCGGGATCCGCTCGGCAGCCCGATCGGCCAACGCCAGGGCCCGCGGCAGGAGGGCACCGACGTTTCTGGCGCTGAGCGCCGAGCAGGTGATCAGCGGCGGTCGCAGCCGCGACTTGCGCGCGATCCGAGCACGGGCGTCGTCGATGTCTGTCCGGGTCTGATCCCACTTGTTCATCGCCAAAAGGGTGGCGCAGCCAGCCCGCATCGAGAGCTCGGTTACGCGCAGGTCCTCGGCGGTCAGACCCTCGCTTGCATCGCAGACGACCAGCGCCACCTCGGCGCGCTCGACGGCGCGCTGGGAGCGCAGTTGGGAGTAGTACTCGATGCTGTCAGAGAGCTTTGAACGCCGCCGCAGTCCGGCGGTGTCGACCAGCACCACGGCGCGTCCACCAACCTCAAGTTCGGTGTCGATCGAGTCGCGGGTGGTGCCCGACTGCGCCGAGACGATCACCCGCTCAGATCCCAAAAATGCGTTTACCAGCGAGGACTTGCCGACGTTTGGACGGCCGATCACCGCGATCCGCGTCGCCTCGCTCCCCGCCGGAGCGCCGGCTCGCTCGGCGAGCGAGGCGACGAGGCGATCGAGCAGATCACCGGTGCCGAGGCCGTGGGTGGCAGAGATCGACTGGGGCTCGCCGAGCCCGAGTTTGTAGAACTCGGCGGCGAGCGGAAAATCGCTGCTGCGATCGGCCTTGTTGGCGACCACGAGGACCGGCACCTCGGCGCCGCGCAGGGTGGCGGCCAGCTCGGCATCTCCCACCCGCAGCCCGGCCCGGACGTCGACGACCATCATCACCAGGTCGGCCTCGGCGATCGCCAACCGTGCCTGGCGCTGGACGTCGCGAGCCATCTCGGCGTCGTCTTGGAGATCGATTCCACCCGTATCGAGGAGCTCGAAGGCGCGCCCGTTCCACTCGCAGGGGAGGCGCTTTCGGTCGCGGGTCACGCCCGGCTCGGGGGCGGTCACCGCCTCGCTGCCGCCGACCAAGCGGTTGATCAGGGTGCTCTTACCGACGTTGGGGAAGCCGACAACCGCGACCGTCGGCGCGCTCACACCAGGCCCCGCTGGCGGGCCAGCTCGATCACCGCGTCGGTGACCTCCTGGCTTGAGAGGTCGGTGCTGTCGAGCGCGACGGCGTCGCTGGCAGCGCGCAGGGCGCCGTGGCTGCGGGCGCCGTCGCGGCGATCTCGCTCGCGCAGCGCGGCGAGGACCTGCCCGGGGTCCTCCCCGCTCTGGGCGGCGCGGCGCCGGGCTCGCTCCCGCTCCGAGGCGCTCAGGTAGACCTTGAGCGGAGAGTCGGGGCTGACCACGGTGCCGATGTCTCGACCCTCGGCGACGTAGCTCCCGGCGGCGATCAGCTGGCGCTGGGCGGCGACCATCGCCACCCGCACCTCGGGGTGGACGGCGATCCGCGAAGCGGCGGCGCCGATCTGGGGCTCGCGGATGGCGGCGCTGACGTCGCGCCCGCCGAGGCGGACCCGATCGCCGTCGAACTCGATCCGCAGGGTGGCCGCGATCGCGGCCATCGCCACACCATCATCGGTGTCGGAGCCCGACTCAAGCGCAGCCAGTGCCAGGCACCGATACATCGCCCCGGTATCGAGGTAGGTGAAACCAAGCGCCGCCGCGACGGCGCGGGCAACGGTGGACTTACCGGCCCCGGCGGGCCCGTCGATCGCGATCACCATAGCCTCAGGGTATGGGCGTCAGTGTCGTGACAGCGCCCTCAGGTCCGCCTCAAAGCCGGGGTAGCTGACCGCGGCGGCCTCCATCCCCTCGACCTCGACGCCCCGCTTGGAGGCGAGTCCGGCGATCGCGCCCATCATCGCGATGCGATGATCACCGCCTGAGTCGATCGCGCCGCCGCGCAGGCCGCCGTTCCCCTCGATCCAGATCTCCTCCTCGCCGGTTTGGACGGTTGCGCCGAGCGCCCGCAGCGCCGTGGCGACGCTGGCGATCCGATCGCTCTCCTTGCGCCGCAGCTCGGCGGCCTCGCGGATTCTCGTCGTGCCCTGCGCGAAGCAGCCGGCCAGGGCCACCAAGGAGAGCTCATCGATCGCCAGCGGAATCTCGGCGCCGCCAACCTCGACCCCCGCCAGGGGGCCGCCGCGCACCCGAATCGCACCGATCGGCTCGCCGCTGCGCTCGCCCTCGGGTTCGACCTGAAGCCGCGCCCCCATGCGCTCGAGGATCGCCAGAAATCCGGTCCGGGTCGGGTTGAGGCCAACCCCCATAAGGGTCAGATCGCTGCCTGGAATCAGCGCCGCGGCGAGCAGCCAGAAGGCGGCCGAGGAGAAATCGCCCGGAACGAGGATCGAGGTGGCGGCCAGCTCGACCCCCGGGTGAAGCGAGATCACTTCGCCGCTGCGCTTGATCTGGGCCCCACAGGCGGCGAGCATCCGCTCGGTGTGATCGCGGCTTCGCAGCGGCTCGCTGAGCCGCGTCTCACCCTCGGCGAGCAACCCCGCAAAGAGCAGGCAGGACTTGACCTGAGCGCTGGGCAGCGCCAGCCGGTAGCTGATGCCGCGAAGCGCGGCGCCCTCAATCTGAAGCGGCGCCAGGTCATCCTCGCGGCAGCGCAACTGAGCACCCATCTCGCGCAGCGGCGCGACGATCCGAGCCAGCGGCCGGGCGCGGATCGACTGATCGCCGTCAAGGCGCCAGCGCCCGCCGGGCTGACCGGCGAGCCAACCCGAAACCAGGCGCAGCAGGGTGCCGGCGTTTCCGACGTCAAGCTGCGCCGGGGCCGCACCGCGCAGGCCGACGCCGCGCACCGAGATGGCTGAGCGGGGCCCCGGTGCGGCGACGGAGCTGACCTCGGCGCCGAGGGCGCTGACCGCGGCCAGCGTCGAGCGGGTATCGGCCGCCTCAAGGTATCCCTCGATCACGGTCTCGCCCTCACACATCGCGGCGATCAGGGCCGCCCGGTGAGAGATTGACTTATCCGCAGGAGGCCGCAGCGTCCCCTTCAGCGCGGTGGCTGGCTCAAAGCGAACCCCCATCGCCTAGCCGGCCTCGCCGAGCACGCTGGCGCTGTGGCCCAACTCGCGCATCAGGCTGAGCGCCCGGGCGGCCTGCTCCTCGCCACCGACCCAGACCGAGACGGCGCCCGAGCTCATATCGGCTGCCGGATAAAGCGCCATGTCCTCGATGTTCACCCCGGCCTCCGCCAGCGCCAGCGCCAGCTCGGCGACGGTCCCCGGTCGGTTGGCGATCACCACCCGCAGCTCGCTGAGCGGCCCCCCCACCGACTCCGCTTCAAGCAGCGCGCGGCGGTCCAAAGCCGCGCCGCGGTGCCAGGCCAAGACCGCGTCGCGCCGACCGCCGCGGATCAGCTGCGCGGCCTCGCTGAGGCGGGCGGCGGCGGCCTCGACCGCCTCGGCGACCGCCTCGCGGTTGGTCGAGAAGATGTCTGCCCAGATCGCCGGGTTGGCGCCGGCGACACGGGTCGTGTCACGAAAGCTGGGGCCGACCTCGGGCATTCGCTGGGAATCGCGGGTCAGCTCCGCGTGGGCCTGGGCGACCAAGACGTTGGCGACGACGTGGGGAAGGTGGCTGACCGTGGCCATGAGGCGATCGTGGGTGGCGGCCTCGATCGCCTGGGGGCGGGCGCCGAGCGCCGCGATCGCGCGCTGCAGTCGGTCATACTGCAGACCGCCGGAGCGCTCGGTTGGGGTCAGGTACCAGCGGGCCCCCTCAAACAGATCGGCCCGCGCGTTGGCGACCCCGGCGGTCTCAACGCCGGCCAGCGGATGCCCGCCGATGAAGCGCTGATCGGCGCCCAGCGCGGCGACGATCTCGCGCTTGGTCGAACCGACGTCGGTGATCACCGCGTCCTGCCCCGCGGCCCGCAGGGCGGCGCCGGCAAGCTCGGCCAGGGCGGCAACCGGGGCGGCGCAAAAGATCAGCTCGGCGCCCTCGCAGGCCTCAAGCACCGAGTCGGCTCGCCCGCCGATCGCCCCCAGCGAGACCGCCTCCTGGGCTCGTTTTGGGTCCGGATCAAAGCCGCATACCTCCGCCCCCAGGCGGCGCCGAGCGGCGAGCCCGATCGAGCCTCCGATCAGGCCGACCCCCAAGACGGCGACCCTCATCGCGCCCGGCGCGCTTTCACCGCGGCGGCCAGGCCCTCCAGCACCGCCACCGTCTGCTCCCAGTCCATGCAGGCATCGGTGATCGACTGGCCGTAGGTGAGGGCGCCGTCTGGGCCCGGATCCTGGCGGCCGCCAACCAGGAAGGACTCGAGCATGACGCCGACGATCGCCGCGTTGCCGGCGGCGATCTGGGAGCCGATCTCGGCCGCCACCTCAACCTGGCGATCGGGATCCTTGCCGCTGTTGTCGTGGGAGGCATCGATGATCAGGCGGGCTGGCAGCCGCGCCGCGCTGAGCATCGAGAGCGCGGCCGCCACCCCGTCGGGGTCGTGGTTGGGAGCGCCGCGACCGCCGCGCAGGATGACGTGGCCGTCGGGGTTGCCGCTGGTGTGCAGGATCGCCGGCGCACCGCTGTCATCGATCCCGGCGAAGGCGTGGGGGACCGCGGCGGCGCGGACCGCGTCGACGGCGACCTGCACGTTTCCGTCGGTGCGGTTCTTAAAGCCGATCGGCATCGAGAGGCCCGAGCCAAGCTGGCGGTGGATCTGGCTCTCGGTTGTACGGGCGCCGATCGCCCCCCAGGCGACCGCGTCGGAAATGTATTGGGGGGTGATTGGATCAAGGAACTCACAACCCACCGCCAGGCCGAGGTCTAAGACCTCAAGCAAAAGGGCACGGGCGGTGCGCAGGCCGGCGTTTACGTCGCCGGAGCCGTCGAGGTGGGGATCGTTGATCAACCCCTTCCAACCGGTCGTCGTACGCGGCTTCTCAAAGTAGACGCGCATCACGATCAATAGTTGCGGCGCCAGCGCTGCCGCCATCTCGCTCAGCCGCCGGGCGTAATCCAGCGCCGCGGCGGGGTCATGGACGCTGCAGGGCCCGACGATCACCAGGGCGCGATCATCGCTTTGATCGAGGACCGCGACCACGTCCTCGCGCCCGGCGATCACCGCCGCCGAGCGCTTCGAGCCAAGCGGCAGCTCGCCGAGCAGGCTCATCGGCGCCACCAGCTCCAGGATCCGCTCGATCCGCTGGTCGCGCACCCGATCGACGCTGCCGACCCCTTTGGTCCCGATCATCATCTTGTCGCCGCCTTTCTCCAAAACTCGCAAAATCCTACTTTGAGGGGGCGAACCGCCAACCGCCACGGCGCTTCGCACGAAGCTGATTACGGCGCCCGGTCCAGTGCTCTGGGTGCGGCTTTCGCCGCGGGGCCGGACGCCTAGCTAAATCGCCAGCAATAGGTGAAGCGGCCGAGCACGGTCGCCGGCGCGGGGGCGCCGCTGGGACTCGTGATGTCGGACTCGGGCTTCACCTTGTCCTGATGTTGTAGCAGCTGGGAGCCGCTCAGTCGAGCAGATCGCCCAGTGCCGCCAGCAGGCGCCCGTTCTCGGCCTCGGTGCCAAAGCTGGCGCGGATGTGGCCGGGGGCCCCCAGGGCGGCCCCGGGGCGAACCGCGATCTGGCGCTGCCAGAGGGCGGCGATCAGATCCTCTTCCTCGCCACCCTCGCCGAGCTCGATCCAGGCGAAGTTGGCCTGGCTTGGGGTGCTCTTTAGGCCGAGCTCGGCGAGCCCCGCCTCGACCCGAACCCGCTCGATCAGGTTTGCCTCGACGCGGCGGCTGACGTCGTCTTGGTGCAGGATCGCCTCGGCCGCCGCGGCCTGGGCGAGGGCGTTGACGCTGAAGGGCTGGCGCACCGCGTCAACCGCGGCGCGAAACCGCGCCGAGCCGATCGCGTAGCCAACCCGGACCCCGGCCAGCCCGTAGCACTTGCTGAAGGTGCGCAGCAGGACCAGGTTGGGGAAATCCGCCAAAAGCGCCAGCGCCTGATCCGGGTCATCGACGGTCTGATACTCGATGTAGGCCTGATCGAGTGCGATCGTCACGTGGGATGGCACCCGCTCGCAAAAGGCGGCGAGGTCGGCGCTCGGCAGGTAGGTGGCGGTCGGGTTGTTGGGATTGCAGATCACCAGCAGCTGGGTCGCCGCACTTACCTCCTCGGCCATCGCGTCGAGGTCGTGCACCCCGGCGGGACTCAGCGCGACGCGCACCTCGCGCGCCCCGGTCAGCGCCGCAAGGTAGGGGTAGATCGAGAAGGAGGGCCAGGCGTAGAGGATCTCATCGCCAGGCTCACAGAGCGCCTCGGCGGCGGCCAGGAGGATCTCGCAGGAGCCATTGCCGACCGCGATCCGGGCGGGATCGGTCTCATAGCGCGCGGCGAGGCGCTCGCGCAGCAGCGTTGCCTCGGGATCCGGATAGCGATGCATCGCCGCGGCGCCGGCTTGGATCGCCTCGATCACCCGCGGGTGGGGCGGGTAGGGCGACTCGTTTGAGGCGAGCTGGGCAATCTCGGCGGCGAGGATCGCCTCCGGGGCCTGGCCCCTGGGAACTCCCGCCCTATAGCCAGGGATGCGGGCGAGCTTCTCGGCGAAGGTGACGGTCATCTCTCCCCGATTGTGACGGAGCGCCGCTCACTGGGCGGCCTCCAGGTCGGAGCGCAGCCGCTTGGTGTCGCCCAAGTAGGCGTGGGCGGGCCGGTGGGTGGGCGGCGCGTAGTAGTGGATCATGACCCGAATCACGCGTGGCATCGAACCGGGAACGTCGATCTCGCGGGCGCAAAGTAGCGGCACCGAGTCAAGCCCCAGATTGCGGGCCGCGACGGCGGGGAACTCCGCATCAAGATCGTTGGTTACCGTGAACAGACAGCTGATCATCGCCTCGGGGCGGAGCTGATTGCGCTCGATCAGCGCGGCGACCAACTCCTCGGCGGCGCTGGTGATCGCCGCGGCGGAATTGGCCAGCGCCTGGCTGGCGCCGCGCACCGCAAAGAGTCGATCTGGCACTTGATCCTCGCCGAGCTTCACCTCCCGACATCCTTCCAGAGCGAGGCGATCTCCTCGGCCGAGAGCTGGCGGGCGCTGCCCTCCGCCAGCTGACCCAGCTCGATCGGGCCGATGCGGACCCGCCGCAGCGCGATCACCTCGTTGCCGATCGCCTCGACCATGCGCCGCACCTGGCGGTTTCTTCCTTCGGTTAAAGCCAGCTCGAGGCCGCGTCGCCCGCGCCGGCGGACCTCGGCCCTCGCGCGCCCGTCGGCCAGCCTCACCCCCTCGCCCAGCGCGCCCAGCTCAGCCGCCGAGGGGGCTCGGCGCAGCACGGCGTGGTAGACCTTTCGCACCTGATAGCGAGGGTGGGTGAGGCGGTTTGCCAGCTCGCCATCATTGGTCAATAAGAGCAAGCCGGTGGAGTCGGCATCGAGGCGACCGACGGGATAGAGGCGGGCCCCGGATTGAACCAGCTCGACCACCGCCAGCCTCTTGCCCGGCTCGCGCGCGGTTGAAACCACCCCGGCAGGCTTATTGACTGCCCAGACCTGGCGCGGCTCCTCGCTTGCCAGCGCTCCGTCGACCCGGACCTCGGCCGCCTCACCGACCTCGCGGGCGGGGTCGGTGATCACCGCGCCATCGACGCTGACCCGACCGGCGGCGATGATTTGCTCGGCGGCGCGGCGCGAGCTGATCCCTGCGTGGGCGAGGAATTTGGCGAGCCGCATTCCGCCCGGCGCTAGCTGGCGCGCTGCTCGCCGGCCTTGATCAGCCGCTCGCGCAACTCCCGTTCATCCTCGGGGGAGGGATCAAAGCGCGAGGCCTCGGGCAGTTGCTCGAGTCCGGAGAGGCCAAAGAGGCGTTCAAAGAGCTCGGTTGTCGTAAAGATCGCAGCGCCAAAGCGCGAGCGACCTGACTCCTCGATCAGCCCTCGCTCGGCGAGGGTCTGCACGGCTGACTCCGATGAGACGCCCCGGATGCGAGCCACCTCCGGGCGCGAGATCGGTTGCAGGTAGGCGACGATCGCCAGCGTCTCGGCCTGGGCTCCGGTCAGCGGCGGCGTCCGAGGTTTGGCGAGCAGGCGGCGGGCGGCGGCCTCGGCGGCGGGGTCTGAGGCGAGCGCGAAGCCACCGGCCACCTCACGCAGGACCACGCCCCGCTTGCCCTCGCCGAGGTCATCGCGAAGCAGCTCGATCGCCTCTGAGACCTGACCCTCGGTCGCCTCGGTCGCCTCGGCGAGCTCGGCGCTGCCCAGTGGAGCGGCGGAGAGAAAGAGCAGGGCCTCGATCGTTCGCGCCAAATCACTCATCTGCCTTTTCCACCTTTCTGATTTCGATCGGCCCAAATGGCTCGGCTTGCACCCAGGTCACCTCGCCCTTTCGGTAGAGCTCGAGCAGGGCAAAGAGCGTCACCGCCTGGGTGAGGCGGTCCTCGCCGCCAAACTGCTCGTCGAAGTCCAGGCTCGAGCGCCCCACCAGCGCCTCGCGCAGGGCCCGCAGCCGGCGCTCGAGCGAGACGGTGGCCCGGATGTGGCTGGTGTCGGGCTGCGGCGGCGTGCTCAGCAGGTCGCCGAGCGCCGCGCCGAGTCGTTCGGGATCGTAGACCGCGGTGGCCGCCTCCAGCGCGACGCGGCGCAATTGGGGGGGAAGCGGTGCGGCGCGGTAGAGGTAGCCGCGGGCGCGCTCAAAGCGCTCAACCAACGCCGCGGAGGCATCGCGGTAGCGGCGATACTCAAGCATTCGCGCCAGCAGCTCCTCAACCGCCTCCTCGGGACCGAGCTCCTCGAGATCCTCCTCGGCCCCGGGCAACATCAGTCGCGACTTCAGCTCCAAAAGCGCCGCGATCAGGACGAGGAACTCGGTTGCAACCTCGAGCTCGAGCTCGCCCTGGCGCTCGAGATACTCGATGTAGGCGACGACGATCTCGCCCAGTTCTACCTCAAGCAGGTTGACCTCCTCGCGCAATAAGACCGCGATCAGGAGGTCGAAGGGGCCGGCGAAAACGTCGAGGTCGAGGTCGAGCTCGGCGACGGTCATCCCACCCAGACTAGTTCGGAACCGGGACGCCGTGGCGGCGGCAGCAGCCCCGCCCGCCCCGAGCTCGGCGCCGCAGCCGCCTACCCGGCCCCCAGCCCCATCTGCCCCCGCACCTCGGCGAGAGTCGAAGAGGCGATCGCCCGGGCCTTCTCGGCCCCCGCGCCAAGCGTCTCCTCCAACCCCGGGCGATCGGCGCGCAGCGCGACGTAGCGCTCGCGCAGCGGCCCCAGCAGCTCAATCACCGCCGCCGCCACCGCCGCCTTGAAATCTCCGTAGCCGACCCCCGCAAACTCGCGCTCGATCTGCTCGCATTCGCGGCCGCGCGCCGCGGCGATGATCTCGATCAGGTTGCTGACCCCGGCCTTATCGGCGCCGCGCACGACCTCGCGGCCGGAGTCGGTGACCGCGCTTGCGAACTTCTTTTCGATCGCCTCATCTGGGTCAAGTAGATAGATCGTGCCGCCCTCCCCCTCGCCGCTGGTCGACATCTTTCGGCCCGGCTCGGCCAGGTCCATAATCCTGCCGCCCTGGGCGGCGATGCGGTGTGAGGGCACCGGCAGCGTCTCGCCAAAGCGCTCGTTAAAGCGCCGCGCGATCTCGCGGGTCAGCTCGATGTGCTGGCGTTGATCCTCGCCGACCGGCACCTCCGTCGCCTTGTAGGCGAGCACGTCGGCGGCCTGCAGCACCGGGTAGAGATGAAGCGCCTCAGAGACCAGTTCGCGGCGCCCCGCCGACTTCTCCTTGAACTGGGTCATGCGGTTTAGATCGCCGTGTGGGGTGACCGCGGAGAGCAGCCAGGTCAGCTCGGTGTGCTCCCGCACATCGGATTGGCGAAAGAGGATGCAACGGCTCGGATCCAGGCCCGCGGCGAGCAGGATCGCGGTCGTGTCATGGAGCCGCTCGCGCAGCTGCGCGGGGTCATAGGCAACCGAGATCGCGTGCAGATCGACGATGCAAAATATCGCCGGAGAGCCGCGATCCTGGGCCTCGACGTAATGGCGAATCGCCCCGATGTAGTTACCCAGATGCTTGCGGCCGGTGGGCTGGATCCCCGAGAAGATCACCGGGCCCATCGAGGTCTCCCCGCGGCGGCGCCGCAGCGCGATGAGGCGGCGGCGATCGCGCCGATCGTGGGCCTCGGGTTCATCCCCCCAGACTATGCCGGCTCTGGCTCGGGCGCCTCCTTGACCGCGCCCGCGGGCTCGACCCCGGCGCAATCCGCATCGGCCCCGTGGCCGCACTCACCCGCCGCGGCGGCGCCGCGGGTCGCGACCGCGCCAAGCGCCCGCTTGGGGTCCTCGATCCCAAACCCCGCCGCCAGCCCACCGATGATCATCAGCGCGGCGGCGATCGCGATCCCGAGGTGAAAGGCCTCGGTCGAGGCGGCCGTTGCGGCGGCATCGATACGGGCCGCCCCCGCCGGGGCAAGGGTGGCGGTCTTCGGCTTGCCCAGCGGCTGTTGGCGGGCGGCGGAGACGTCTTCGCGGGCGCTTCGGCTGAGCGGGCGCCCCCCCAGCTCGGAGTCAAGCGCGGAGCCAAAGTGGGCCGAGATTACCGCGCCCAAGACCGCGATCGCGAGCAGCCCGGCGACGCGGGAGATGCCGTTATTGACACCCGATGCGACGCCGACGTGGCGCGCCCCGACCGAATCCAAGACGGTCGCCGTCAACGGCGCCACGGTCGCTGAGAGGCCGAGGCCAAAGACGCAGATCGCGGGCAGCACCTCGGTCAGGTAGCTGGGATTGGGTCCAACCCGAAGCATCCCAAGCAGCCCGAGGCCGGCGACGATCGGACCGATGCTCATCGGCAGCCGCGGTCCGACCCCGGAGGCAAGCCGGCCAAAGCGCGGGGAGAGGACGAAGAGGATCACCGAGATCGGAGTCGTCGCCAGGCCAGCCTGAAGGGGCGAGTAGCCGATGATTTGTTGCAGGTAGAGGCCGACGAAGAAGAGCCCGCCGATCAGACCCGCGTAGGCGGCGAGGGTGGTCAGATTGGCAACCGCAAAATTGCGAATCCGAAACAGGGCGAGGTCGAGCATCGGGTGCCGGGCGCGCGCCTCATGCCAGATGAAGAGGGCGAAGCAGAGGATCCCGGCGAGCAGCGGGAGCCAGACCAGCGGGTCACCCCAGCCACGGGTCGGCTCCTCGATCAGGGCGAAAACAGGACCCCCGAGGCCCGCCGCCGAGAGCCCGATCCCGGCCCAATCGATGCCGGCGAAGGCGTCGGGATCGCGACTCTCGGCGACCGCGTGCAGGGTGAGCGCCACGGTCACCACGATCAGCGGGATGTTGATCCAAAAGATCGCCCGCCAGGAGGCAAGCCCGATCAGCGCGCCTCCCCCCGCCGGTCCGATCACCGTCGCAATCCCCGTCCAGGCGGTCCAGGTTCCCACCGCCCTCCCCCTTGCCGCGCCCTCAAAGGTCGAGGCGACGATCGCCAGTGAGCCGGGGACCAGGAGCGCTCCCGCGACCCCCTGCAGGGCGCGGGCGCCGATCAGCGCGCCGGGGGTGGGAGCAAGCGCGCAGAGGATCGAGGTCAGGCCGAAGGCGAGCAGGCCGAAGACGAAAATCCGCCGCCGACCGAATTGATCCCCGAGCGAGCCGCCCACCAAGAGCAAGGAGACCAGCGCCAGCATGTAGGCCTCCACAACCCACTGCTGGGCGGCCAGACCGACCCCGAGGTCGCTGCCGATCGAGGGCAACGCCACATTGACCACGGTGGAATCCAAAAAAACGACGGTCGAGCCGAGAATCGTCGCCACCAGGGTAAGCCGCTGCTGAGCCGACACCGCTCGATTCTAGGCACCCCCGGTGCGCCCGCCGCGACGCAAGATGGCCACCGGGTGCGCGCCGCGGCGACGCTGGCGGCGATCGACTGGAACAATTCCGAACAAGGTGATTTGCTGATGGCAAGGGCGATCTGGAGCGGCTCGATCAGCTTCGGGCTGCTCAACGTGCCCGTACGGCTCTACAGCGCGGTTGCCCGGCGCGGAATAGCGCTGCGTGAGATCCGCGAGTCCGACGGCGCTCGCATCCGCCACCGCCGCGTCGCCGAAGGCAGCGAGGAGGAGGTCCCCTACGAGAAGATCGTCAAGGCCTATGAGATCACGCCGCAGCGATACGTGGCGCTGAGCAAGGAGGAGCTCGCCTCGCTCGACCCCGAGAAGAGCCGGGCGATCGAGGTCCAAGACTTCGTCGACCTGGACGAAATTGACCCGATCTACTTCGACAGCCCCTACTACCTGGGTCCCGCCGCGGGAGCGGAGAAGGCCTACTCGCTCCTGGCCCGCGCGATGCAGGCCTCAGGCAAGGTGGCGATCGCCCGCTTCGTGTTTCGCAACAAGGAGCACCTGGCGGCGATTCGACCGGCCCAGGGAGCCCTCACCCTGACCACGATGCGCTTCGCCGATGAGGTGGTGGCACCGGCAGAACTCGAGGACGCCCTGCCGGCCGAGGCGCCGCGCCTGGCAAAGCGCGAGCTCGAGATGGCCGAGAAGTTGATCGACTCGCTGACCACCGACTTCGACCCAACCGCATACCGCGATGAGTACCGCGAGCAGCTATTGGCGATGATTGAAGAAAAGGCCGCGGGCAAGGAGCTGGTCGCCGCAACCCAAGCCGAGCGCGAGCCGACCAAGGCCCCCGACCTGATGGCGGCGCTGGAGCAAAGCATCGCGGCACTCAGCGACAAAGCCGAGGACAAGGGCAAGCGCAAGGGGGCGGGCGGGCAGGGCAAAAAGGCGAGCGGCGCCGCCGCGAAGGGCAAAGCGCGGGGCGTCCGGACCAAGTCGGGCTCTGCGAAATAAGCGGTGCCAGCGCAGCGCCAGGTGCAGGTCGATGGACGTGAGCTAAAGCTCACCAATCTCGAAAAGGTTCTCTACCCGGAGGCCGGCTTCAGCAAGGGTCAGGTGCTGGATTACTACGCCCAGGTCGCGCCGGCCCTGCTCCCCCACCTCGGCGAGCGGGCGCTGACCCTGCGCCGCTTTCCCGAAGGGGTCACCAACACCGAGGCCGCGTTCTTTGAGAAGCGCTGTCCAAAGCACCGACCGAGCTGGGTGAAGACGGCGAGGGTGCAGGCCGGACCGCGGGCCGGGAACATCGATTTCTGCGTTTGCGAAGACCTCCCGACCCTGGTCTGGATGGCGCAGCTGGCGGCGCTGGAGCTTCACCCCTCGCTCTCGCGGGCGAGCGCCCCCGAGAACCCAAGCTTCCTCGTCTTTGACCTCGATCCCGGTCCACCCGCCGACCTACTCTCCTGCTGCGCGGTGGCGCTGCGACTGCGCGAGCTCTTCGATCACTTCGAGCTCAACGCCTGGCCAAAGACCTCGGGCTCCAAGGGGATCCAGGTCTACGTGCCGCTCAACTCAGAAATGACCTACGAGCAGACCAAACCATTCGCGCGGGCGATCGCCCAGCTGCTTGAGAAGCAGACCCCCGAGTTGGTCGTCTCGAAGATGAAAAAGGTCGAACGCGAGGGCAAGGTATTCGTCGATTGGTCCCAAAACCACCGCCGCAAAACGACGATCGCGGTCTACTCGCTGCGCGCCCGCGAGCGACCCACCGTCTCAACCCCGCTGCGCTGGGATGAGGTCATCTCGGCGCTTGAGCAAAAGCGACCCGGCGCGCTTGTCTTTGAGGCCGAGGAAGTCCTGCAGCGGGTCCGCCGCGAAGGCGATCTGTTCGCCCCGGTTTTGGAGCAAACCCAGACCCTGCCGACGCTTTAGGCGAGCGCCTGGCGTAAGACGGGTTCGCGGGCGGCCCTGACCTCATCAAGGCGGCGCACCGGGGTCGAGTAGGGGGCGCCGGCCGCGATCTCGGGGTCGCGCTCGGCCTCCTCGAGGATCGTGGCGATCGCTTCGGCGAAGGCGTCGAGGCTCTCCTTTGTCTCGGTCTCGGTTGGCTCGATCATCAGCGCCTCCTCGACCAAGAGGGGAAAGTAGATAGTCGGCGGGTGAAAGCCGAAGTCGAGGATGCGCTTGGCGAGGTCGAGGGTGCTGACCCCAAGGCGACCCTTCATCGGCTTTCCCGAGAGCACGAACTCGTGCATGCAGTGGCGCCCGAAGGCGAGGGGCAGGAGCTCGGCACCGCGGCCCTCGGCGAGCCTTGCCTTCAGGTAGTTGGCGTTTAAGACGGCGACCTCTGAGGCCTCGGCGAGGCCATCGGCGCCGAGGCTGAGGATGTAGGCGTAGGCCCGTACCAAGACGCCGAAATTGCCCTGAAAGCCGCGCAGGCGCCCGATCGACCTGGGTCGCTCGAAGTCAAGCTCAAAGCGGGCGCCGTCGCCGTTTGAGCCCTCGCGCCTGATCACCTGGGGACGCGGCAGAAAGGGCTCGATTCGCTCCGAGACGGCGATCGGCCCGGCGCCGGGACCGCCGCCACCGTGGGGCTGGCTGAAGGACTTGTGGAGATTTACATGGACGATGTCAAAGCCCATATCGCCGGGTCGGGAGTGGCCCATGATCGCGTTTAGATTGGCCCCGTCGTAGTAGAGGATCCCCCCGACCTCGTGGATCAGCGCCGCGATCTCGGTGATGTTCTCATCGAAGAGCCCGAGCGTGTTGGGGTTGGTCAGCATCAGGCAGGCGACGTCCTCGCTGACCTTGGCGCGCAGGTCCTCGATCGCCACCCCGCCGCGCTCGTTGGTCGCGACCTTCACCACCTCATAGCCAGCCATCGTCACCGAGGCCGGATTTGTGCCGTGGGAGGTATCGGGGGCGAGCACCTTGGTGCGCCGCTCGCCGCGCTCGGCGTGGTAGGCGCGGGTCAGCAGGAGGCCGGCGAGCTCGCCGTGTGAACCCGCCGAGGGCTGCACGCTGACGTGGGGCAGCCCGCAGATCTCAGCCAGGGCCCCCTGCAGCGAGTGGATCAGCTCCAGCGCCCCCTGGGCGTGGCGCGGGTCCTGGGCGGGGTGAAGGCGGGCGTGTCCGGGCAGCGCCGCGACCCTCTCATTGAGGCGGGGGTTGTGCTTCATCGTGCAGGAGCCGAGCGGGTAAAGGGCTGTGTCGAGATCGAAGTTTCGCCGCGAGAGGCGGTTGTAGTGGCGAACTATCTCGGGCTCGGAGACCTCCGGCAAGCGCGGCGGCTCGGCGCGCAGCAGATGGGGCGGAATCAGCTCGGCGAGCGGACGCTCGGGGACGCCGCTGGCGGGCAGGGCGGCGGCGCGGCGACCGGGCTTTGACTTCTCAAAGATCGTCCGCACGGCTTCGCGCTGCAGCGGCGCCCCCGCCTCGAGCCGGCTCATCTAAGCGCCACCCGATCCTCCACCGACTCGGCGGCAACGGCGGCGCCCAGGACCTCGGCGAGGCGATCGATCTGCTCGGCGCTGCGGCGCTCGGTGATCGCGATCAGGAGGCCGCGCTCGTGCTCGGGGTAATCGCGTCCGAGCGGGTAGCCGGCGGCGATGCCGAACTCGGCACAGCGCTCGAGGACCCGGTCAACCGGGGCCGCCAGGCGCAGCGCAAACTCGCGCACGACCGGGGCGCCGTGCAGCAGCTCTACCCCCTCCAGCGCGGCGAGGCGGCGCCGCGCGTACTCGGTGCGATGGACCAAGAGCTCGCCCAGCTCGACGAATCCGCGCCGCCCCAACCAGGCGAGGTGGACCATCGCGGCAAGCGCATTCAGCGCCTGCGCGGTGCAGATGTTGTTGGTGGCGCGCTCGCGGCGGATGTGCTGCTCGCGGGTCTGCAGCGCCAGGACGAAGCCGCGGCGCCCATCGACGTCTTGGGTTTCGCCGGCGATTCGACCGGGCATGCGGCGGGTCTGCTCCTCGGTGGCGCAGAAGAAGCCAAACGACGGTCCGCCGAAATCGAGCCGGTTACCGAGCGGCTGGCCCTCGCCGAGGGCGATGTCGGCGCCGCAGTCCCCGGGAGGCTTGAGGATGCCGAGGGTGATCGGATCAACGGCCGCGATCAGCAGCGCGCCGTGTGCCTTGGCGGAGCGCCCCAGCGCCTCGACGTCCTCGACCGCGCCGAGGAAGTTTGGGTTCTGCAAGAAGACGGCCGCCGTCCCCTCATCGACGGCAGCGGCCAGCGCCGCGGGGTCGGTGCGGCCGTCGATCAGGCCGACCTCGACCAGCTCGGCGCCGAAGCCCTCGGCGTAGGTGGCGAGGGTTTCGCGGCTGTGGGGGTGCACGCCGCGCGAGACGACGAAGCGGCGCCGCGCGGTGGCGGCGATTGCCAGGTAGCCGGCGGAGGCAAACGCCGAGGCCCCGTCATAGAGGCCGGCGTTTGAGACCGCCAGCCCGGTCAACTCCGAGATCGCCGTTTGAAACTCAAACATCACCTGCAGGCCGCCCTGGGAGATCTCGGGCTGATAGGGGGTGTAGGGGGTGAGGAACTCCGAGCGCTGGGTGATCGCATCGACGATCGCCGGCACGTAATGGTCATACATCCCGGCACCGAGGAAGCAGACCTGGCGCTCGGCGTCGAGGTTCGCCGCGGCGAGCTCAGAGAGGCGCTCGAAGACCTCCGCCTCGCTGACGCCGGCCGCCAGCGCCAGCGATCGCCCCAGGCGCAGCGGCTCGGGAATCTGGCTGAACAGCTCCGCGCTCGTCCTCACCCCGATCGTGGCGAGCATCTCGGCGCGGTCGGCCGCGGTGGCTGAGGTGTAGCGAGTCACGGACCTAAGGCTACGCAAGCCGCTGGCGGGGGCCCGCTATCCGTTTTGCACCAGCTTGCGGTATTCCTCGCAGTCAAGCAGCGTCTCGACCTCGCGCGGGTCGCTCAACTTGATCCTGACCAGCCAGCCCTCACCGTAGGGATCCTGGTTTATCTGCTCGGGGGAGTCGGCGAGCGTCTCGTTTACCTCGACGATCTCACCCGAGAGGGGAGCGATCACGTCGGAGACGGCCTTGACCGACTCGACCTCGGCGTAGGAGGAGTCTTTGACCACGGCGACGCCGCGCTCGGGGGGGTCATAGAAGACGACCTCGCCGAGGCTGTCCTGGGCATACCAGGTGATCCCCAGGGTGGCGTGCTCGCCCTGCACCCGGGCCCAATCGTGCTGGTCGTGATAGCGCAGATCCTCGGGGTAGCTGGCATCGGCCACGTCAGTGCTCCTTCCGGTAGAGGGGTCGGGACGCTATCCGGGCTGCCCGCCGCTTGCCGCGCACCTCGATCTCCACCGCGGTTCCCGGCGCCGCCAAATCGGCCGCCAGGTAGGCCATCCCGATCCCGATCCCAAGCGAGGGCGAGAAGCTGCCCGAGGTCACCACGCCGACCTCCTCAGCGCCGCGATGAACCACGTTTCCCGCCCGCGCGACACCGGCGCCGATGATCTCAAAGGCGACGAGCAATTCCGCCGGGCCGGCGGCGCGGGCGGCGGCAATCGCCTCGGCGCCGATGAACCCGGTGCCCTCCACACAGCACCAGCCCAAGCCGGCTTCGATCGGATTGCGCTCGGCGCTGAGCTCGTGTCCGTGCAGCGGGTAGCAGACCTCAAGGCGCAGGGTGTCGCGGGCGCCGAGGCCGCAGGGGACCACCCCCGCCTCCACCAGCTCGACCCAGATCGGCGCTGCGACCTCGGGGTCGATCAGCAACTCGACCCCGTCCTCGCCGGTATAACCGGTGCCGCAGACCAGCGCCGGGCGGCGGCCGAGCCTGACCGTGGAGACCGCCATTCGCGCCGCGAGCTTGACCCCCAGGGCGGACTCGAGCACGGCGCGGGCGTGAGGACCCTGCACCGCCAGCATCGCGTAGCGATCGGCGACGTCGCGTACGGCGACGTCGAAGGCTCGGCCCCAGCGCCCCAGCCAGGAGAGGTCGCGCTCGTGATTGGCGGCGTTGGTGATCAGCAGGTAGCGATCGGCGCCGAGCCGATAGGCGAAGAGGTCATCGATCACACCGCCGCCCTCCTCGCAAAGGCAGGAGTACTGGGCACCGCCCGGCTCGATCGCGACGACGTCGTTGGAGAGCAGGCGCTGCAAGAAGGCGAGGGCAGCCGGTCCCTCGACCTCGACCTGGCCCATGTGGGAGACGTCAAACATGCCGGCGTGGGTGCGCACCGCGGCGTGCTCGGCGAGTATCCCCTCATAGCTAAGCGGCATCTCCCAGCCGGCGAAGGGCGCCAACCGCGCCCCGAGCTGGAGGTGTTGCTCAAATAGCGGCGTGCGCCTCACCGGCGCAGCGTATTTAGTCCTGCAGGAATGGCGGAACTTCGATGTCGTCGTCGCTGACCCTGAGTTTGCGGATGTCGGTGTCCTCGGCGGAGATCCGCGGGCGGCTCTCGTAGCGTCGCCGAACCCGCTGGGGAGAACGGGCCAAGAGCTCGAAGCCCTCAAAGCCGGTGGCGATCACGGTGACCCTGACCTCATCGCGCATCGATTGGTCAACGACCGAGCCGAAGATGATGTTTGCGTTGTCATCGGCCTCGGCTTGGACCAGCTGGGCGGCCTCGTTTACCTCGAAGAGCCCGAGGTCCTCGGGGCCGGTGATGTTGAGCAGCATCCCGGTCGCGCCTTTGATCGACTCCTCGATCAGGGGCGAGGTGATCGCCGCCTTGGCGGCGTCGATGGCACGGGTCTCCCCCGAGGCCGCGCCGACCCCCATCAGCGCCGAGCCGGCGTCTCGCATGATCGTGCGCACGTCGGCGAAGTCGAGGTTGATCAGGCCCGGGATCGTGATCAGGTCGGTGATCCCCTGCACCCCCTGGCGCAGGATGTCATCGGCCTGGCGGAAGGCCTCGAGCACGCTGGTCCGGCGCTCGACCGCCTGCAGCAGCTTCTCGTTGGGAACGATGATCAGGGTATCGACGTTGTTTCGCAGCTTCTCGATTCCCTCAAGTGCCTGCTGCATGCGCCGTTTGCCCTCGAACTCAAACGGCTTGGTGACCGCGCCGACGGTCAGCGCACCGATCTCCTCCTTGGCGATCTCGGCGATGATCGGCGCC
Organism: uncultured Solirubrobacterales bacterium; assembly: GCA_963700105.1. GTDB lineage: Bacteria > Actinomycetota > Thermoleophilia > Solirubrobacterales > 70-9 > CAVUWL01. Next base: position 493,373 of record CAVOWL010000004.1, read on the forward strand.
GAGCCGGTGCCGGTGCCGCCGCCCTCCCCCGCGGTGACAAAGACCATGTCGGCCCCCTTCAGAGCCTCCTTGATCTCATCGCGACTCTCCGCCGCCGCGCCCGCCCCGACCTCGGGGTTGCCACCGGCGCCGAGGCCGCGCGTTAGCTCCTGTCCGATCGAGAGCTTGATGTCGGCGTCGCAGGCCTGCAGGGCCTGAGCGTCGGTGTTGACGGCGACGAACTCGACACCGCGGATTCCGGCGTCAACCATGCGGCTGACCGCATTGGTACCGCCGCCGCCGGCGCCGACGACCTTGATCACCGCAAGGTAAGTGGATTCCATCTCCCGATTTCTCCAGATCACCGGCTCCGCAGGAGCCGACGTTTGAGTTGAGCCTTTATTCCGTCCGAGGCTTCAGCGACGCTCAAGGGTTCTGGGCCTCGATGTAACCACGGAAATTGCGCTCAACGTAGGGCATTGGGGGCCTGAAGTCAAACCGCCGGGAGGCATCGTGCAAACCGCAACCCTCAAGTCGAACTTGAGAATAGGGCCAGTCTAACCCATCACTTGAGGGATCAGGGAGCGGGCGGCAACGGGTGGCCCGAGCCATAGACACCAGGGCGTCCCGGCGCCTCCAGGTCGATGTAATCAAGCGCGTTGATCGATGGATCGGCGAGCACCGCGGCTGCCGCGCGCCACTTCCGCGCCGCCTCCGCGTCACTGCCGAACCGCAGTTCGACCCCGCTGCTCAGTTCGACGTCGACGCCGCTGGCGCCGTAGCGGCTGTCCTTCAGGTAGGGACGAAGCGGCTCCGGGGCGGCGGCCAGGACGCGAGCCTGGGCGAGGACCGTGCCGCCCAGGCGCCCGCTCCTCGGTGCTTTGGAAATCGGCAGGCGGGGCAGCGAGACGCCGGCCGGCAGCGGCAACCCGACCAACACGATCCCGCCCCCCGAGACCCCGACGGCGTCTTTACCGGCGCCGATCACGGCACTCGCTCTCGCAACCCGCAGGCGCGGGGAGATCGAATCGGCGCGGAGCAGAAACTGATAGATCGCCGCGGCACAGAGGATCACAAAAAGCGCCGCGGCGCCCCAGCGCTTCACAGCTCCCAGCCCGCGGGCCAGCTCACCTCACCCAGCACCTGCACCTCGGGCTCAAGGAGAACCCCGAAGTGCTCGTGAACGCGCCGGCGCGCCGTGGCCATCAGCTCCAGCACGTCGGCGGTCGTGGCGGTGCCGTCGTTGCTGACGAAGTTTGCGTGCTTCTCGGAGAGGCTGGCCCCGCCGTGGCGCAGACCGCGACATCCGGCGGCCTCCAGGAGCTGCCCGGCGCTCCGTCCCCCGGCGCGCTCGGAATCAGGGTTCTTAAAGGTCGAGCCGAAGGTCTTGATCCCCGACGGCTGCGCCTCGCGGCGGCGCTCACGCATCTCGGCGAGGGTCGCCCGAACCGCCGCCGGGTCGGCGCGCTTGAGTGAAAAGGCGGCGCGCGCGATCACCTCCTCGGGGCCAAGTGAGGAGCTGCGGTATCGAAGGCCCAGTTGGTCGGGCCCGCGGCGCTTGAGCCCGGCCGCCGAGGCGACCCCGACCCAATCCAAGATCTCGGCCAGCTGCCCACCGTAGGCGTTTGCGTTCATCTTCACCGCACCCCCCGCGGTGCCGGGGATGTTGATTCCAAACTCAAGACCACTGAGCCCCCAGGCCGCCGTCCGCGCCGCCGCCGCGGGCAGCCGCGCCCCGCCGCCGCAGATAACCCGCTCGCCGTCGCGCTCGATCCTCGCCAGGTCACCGTCAAGCTTGATCGCGAGTCCACGGAATCCATCGTCGGCTATCAGCAGGTTCGATCCGGACCCAATCGTTCCTAGCGAAAGGCCCTCCCCCGCTGCCCAGGCGAGCAGATCAAGCAACTCCTCCTCACTTCGGGGGCGAGCGAAAAAGCTGGCCCGACCGCCGGTGCGAACGGTGGCGAGGCGAGCGAGCGGATACTCGGTCCTAACTCCCGGCGGCGGCGCGCTCAACCCGAACCTCCACCGGGCGCCAGCAGCGCCTCGCCCACCCGGTAGACGTCACCGGCACCGATCGTGACCAGAATCGATCCCGGCTGCAGTCCGGGCGCCAGGGCGGCCACCGCCTCCTCGACGCTCGGTAGCCACCAAACCACCGCGCCGCCGCTGCGCTCGGCGGCGGCCTGGGCGACCGCCAGGCCGCTGATTCCGGCCAGCTCACCGAGCGGTTGCTCGCGCGCCGCGTAGACGTCTAGCACCGCGACCTCATCGGCCGCCGCCAAGGCAGCGCCGAACTGCTCCGCAAAGACCTTCGTGCGCGAGTAAAGATGCGGTTGAAAGACCGCGATCAGGCGCGCCGGGTTCAGTTCCCGAAGAGCCGCCAGCGCCGCTCTGACCTCGGTCGGATGGTGGGCGTAGTCATCATAAATTCGGGTCCCTCCCCGCTCCCCCTTGAACTCCAGCCGGCGCCGCACCCCGGGGAAATCAGCGAGGGCCGCGGCCGCATCTGGGGACGGCCCTCCCAAGGCCGCCTCGATTGCTGCGATCGCGGCGCGGGCGTTTCGCTGATTGTGGCGGCCGGGGATCGAGAGCTCCAGCCGCGGCGGGCCCGGAGTGCTTTGATCAAAGCCGACCGCCCGCTTCCCCTCGATCACGCTCGCGAGGCTGCCATCGGCGGGAATAACGACGGCGCGGGCCGGCGCTATGAATTGGCGGAAGGCATGCTCCAGCTCGGCGAGCGATCCCCAGCGGGCGTGGTGGTCCATCTCAACGTTGGTGATTACGGCAACCTCGGGGCGAAGCGCCAGAAAGCTCGCATCGCTCTCATCGGCCTCAGCCACCACCCACTCCCCACTCCCCCAGGCGGCGTTGGCGGCGCCCTGATCGGGCCCGATTCCGGGCACCTCACCGCCGATAAAAAAAGCGGGGCAAGACCCGGTCGCGCGCAGCGCCCAGACCACCATCGCCGTCGTCGTCGTCTTGCCGTGGGTTCCGGCGACGGCGATCAGCCGCTTCTTTGCGCACAGCTCGGCGAGCAGCTCGCCGCGATGCATAACCCTCGCCCCACGCTGGCGGGCCAGCGCCAGCTCGGGATTCTCTGCCCCGATCGCGGTCGAGACCACCACCTCAACCCGATCCGGAAGGTTTGCCGCGTCGTGGCCGATCGCGGCCTCGATGCCGACCGAGCGCAACCGCCGCAGGTTGGAGGAGTCGGAGCGATCGCTGCCGCTGACCGCCGCCCCCAGGCCCCGACAGACCAGCGCCAGTCCGCTCATGCCGGCGCCACCGATGCCGATGAAGTGCAGCCGCCTTGCGCAGGTGCGGCGATCGAGGGACTCGCTCATCGCGCTGCGGCCAGAACCTGATCGGCGATTCGCCGCGCCGCCTCGGGGCGAGCCAGGGCGCCGGAGGCCGCCGCCATCTCCGCGATTCGCCGCGGCTCTGCGAACAGCGCCCCGACCCGGGTGGCGAGCAGCGCGGCGTCGAGGTCTCGGTCGGCGATCGTCTCGGCTGCCCCCGCCGCCCCCATCCAGGCGGCGTTTGCGCTCTGGTGATCGGCGGTGGCGTGAGGGTAGGGGACCAGCAGCGCCGCTCGAGCGGCTGCGGTCACCTCAAAGATCGAGCCCCCCGCGCGGGCGAGAACCAGGTCTGAGGCCGCCAGCACCTCGCCGAGGTTGGGAACGTAGGCGAGCAGTCGGTAGCGCTGGCCGTGGGGGGCCGCGCCGAGGCGCTCTGCCAGCTGATCGAATTCACGGCGCCCGGTGAGGTGGATCACATCGAAGTCGCGACCGCCGCGCTCGGCAAACGCCTCGATCGCGGCGAGGTTGATCGAACGGGCACCCTGGCTACCGCCCATGATCAAAAGGCAGCGCGCATCGGGATCGATTCCCAGCGCGGCGCGGGCGAGACCGCGGTCGGCCGCCAGCACCGCGGCGGGAACCGGGCGCCCGGTGAGCAGGTAGCGCTCGCCGCTACGACCGGGGATCGCAAAGGCCAGACAGACCCGGCGGGCGCGGCGGGCGAGCAACCGATTGGCCAGGCCCAGGTGGCTGTCAGCCTCGCTCAGCACAAGCGGCACCGAGGCGAGAACCGCGGCGAGACCGGCGGGCCCGGCGACGAACCCGCCGCCGCCCATCACGACCGAGATGCGGCGGCGCCTGATCAACCTCTGGGCGCCGATCAGCGCTCCCGCCGCCTCGAATCCGGCAAGCGCGGCGCGCAGCGGATTGTGGCGGTCGATCCCCCGCACCCTGACAAGGTCAATCTGATATCCCGCCGCGGGAACGATCTCGGCCTCGATCCGACCGCGAGCGCCGAGAAAGCTGACCTCGGCTCCGTCAGCCCGAAGCTCGTCGGCGACTGCGATCGCCGGCACGACGTGGCCTGCGGTTCCCCCCGCTGCGATTAGAACTCTGGGCCCTCTTGGCATTGCTGGATCGGCTCCTTCCCCGGGCCGGCGCGCGCCCGCCCTCGAGGACCCGCAGTTTGCCAGTGCCGGCGGTCCCGCCGCGGGCAACGTTGAGGATCAGGCCCACCGCGAAGAGGGTCGCCAGCAGCGAGCTGTTGCCGTAGGAGACGAAGGGAAGCGGCACCCCGGTTAGCGGCGCCAGGCCCATCACGGCGAACAGGTTGAGGGTCGCCTGGATCAGGATCAAAGAGGTCAGCCCCGCGACAAGGAGCTTTCCGTAGTTGTCCTTGGCGCGCTGGGCGACCCGCAATCCCGCGAAGCCGAACATCGCAAATAGGCCGACGATGCCGATCATGCCGACCAATCCCAGCTCCTCGCCGATCACCGCGGCGATCATGTCGGTATTGGCCTCGGGCAGGTAGTAGGCCTTCTGGATCCCGTTGCCGATCCCGACCCCAAAGATCCCACCCGAGCCGATTGCGATCTTTGCCTGGGCAGCCTGAAAGCCGGCGCCGGAGGTGTCTGCTCCAGGATGAAGGAAGGCGGTGAGCCGGGCCATCCGGTAGGGCTCAACCACGGTGACCAAGAGGACCAAGAAACCGAGGCCGGCCGCGATCAGGGCCAGATCTCGGGGCCGCGCCCCGGCCGCGATCAGCGTCGCACCGACCGAGAAGGCGACCACCATCGCGGTGCCCAGGTCGGGCTCGATCACGATCAAAAAGCAGGCGAAGCCGGCGACCAGGAGGAAGGGCATGAAGCCGGCGATCGTGCGCACCCGCTTCGGCTTGCGGGCGAGCAGATCGGCTCCGTAGAGAACCAGCGCCACCTTGGCCAGCTCGGATGGCTGCAGCTGCAAAAAGCTCGGCCCGATCCAGCGACTGGCACCGTTGACGGAGGAGCCGATCCCCAGCGCAGCGATCAGCGCGAGCAGTGAGAGCGCCAGGATCAGCGGGGTCATCCGGCGCACCAGGCGCAGCCCATGGCGGGCGGTCAGGTGCATGATCACCAGACCGACGGCGCCGAACATCAGGGTGCGTTTGAGGTAGTAGGCGCTGTTGGAGAGCCCGCCGTTGCCGAGCACCTCGGTGGTCGAGCTGGCCGAGAAGATCATCACCGCGCCAAAGGCGAGCAGGCAAAGCGTCGCCGTCAGCAGCATGTTGTACTCGGCCGAGGCGGCGGCGCTGCGCGAGCGCTTCTTGGTGCGCTCAGCCCTGCGAGAGCTGAATGGGCGCCCCAGCGCCAGCGCGCGGCTGCTCACCGAAGGCCCTCGACGATCTCCCGAAAGGCCTGACCGCGGGCTTCAAAATTCACAAAGGCATCAAAGCTGGCGCAGGCTGGCGAGAGCAGAACAACCTCGCCCGAGCGGGCCGCGGCGGCGGCCCGGCGCACCGCGTCCTCCAGATCAGCGCAGCGGCGCAGGGCGATTCCGGGATCCAGGTGCGGGGCCAGTTCGGTGGCGATCCGCTCGGCGACCGAGCCGATCAAATAGCAGGCGGAGCAGCGCTCGTTGATCGGCTCGATCAGCGGCGCAAAGGAATCACCCTTATCGCTGCCGCCGAGGATCGCGTGCACTCCCCCCTCAAAGGCGCGCAGGCCGACCGCCGCGGAGGCGACGTTGGTCGCCTTGGAATCGTTTATGAAGCGCACTCCGTCGATCTCAGCGACCGGCTCGAGGCGGTGCGGGACCCCGCTGAAGCTGCGAAGCCCCTCCGCGACGGCGTCGCGCTCGATCCCCATCGAGAGCGCGGCGGCGGCGGCGGCCATTGCGTTTGAGACATTGTGATCGCCGAGCAGTCCAAGCTCGTCGACCGCCAGCAGCGGCTCGCCGTCGCCAAAGATCACCCCGGCCGCGAGTGAGACCTCACAATCGGGGGCCCCGTCGCGACAGAAGCTGACGCGGCGGGCACAGCCGCCCAGGTCGAGCTTTCCAAGCAGCGGATCATCGGCGTCATAGACCGCCACGTCCTCGTTTCCCTGGTTGGCAAAGATGCGGAGCTTCGCGGCCAGATAGGAGTCGAGGTCTGGATGGCGATCGAGGTGATCGGGGGCGAGGTTCAAAAAGACCGCGCACTCGGGGGCAAAGGCGACGCTGTCTTCAAGCTGAAAGCTCGAGCACTCACAGACCACCGTCGCCTCGGGGTCAAGCTGCCCGGCCAGGCGCGACAGCGAGCGCCCGAGGTTGCCCGCCAGGGCAACCGGCTCCCCGGCGACGCGATAGAGGTGGCCGAGAAGCTCGACGGTCGTCGTCTTGCCGTTGGTCCCGGTCACCGCGAGGAAGCGATTTGGAATCACCCGCCAGGCGAGCTCGAGCTCTCCGATCACGGTGATGCCGCGCTCAAGCGCCGCCGAGATCACGGCTGCCTCCCGTGGCACTCCCGGGCTCTTGATCACCGTTCGCGTCCCGTCCAAGAGGGCAATTCCATCTGAATCAAGAACAACTTCGACACCAACCCCCGCGAGTCCTGCTGCGCCGCTCGGATGGGCGGCGTCGACCCCCCTGACCCGCTCCCCCCGATCGGCCAAGAGCCGTGCGGCTGCCGAGCCCGAGCGGGCCAAACCGACGACTAAGAACGGTCCCCTGGGGAGCTCGGGGCGCGGCTTGGGGGGCGGCGGAGCGCTCATCTAGTGCAGTTTCGCGCCCCAGCCGCCCGACCCTGTTCGCGGCGCGGGGGCGGCGGGGAGCCGGCGTCACCGGGCCGCCCTTGAGGGCTCAGCGACCGATCGATTGCTGGTAGAGGGTGAAGCCGATCCCCGAGCAGACCGCCGCGATGATCCAAAAGCGCAGCATGATCTTGGTCTCTGACCAGGCCATCATCTCGAAGTGGTGGTGAAGCGGTGCCATCAGCAAGACGCGGCGGCGAAAGGCCTTAAACGAGAAGACCTGAAGCAACACCGAGAGCGCCTCGATCACGAAGATGCCACCGATGATGATCAGCAAGACCTCGGTCTGGGTCATCACAGCCAGCGCCCCGATTGCCCCGCCCAGCCCGAGCGAACCGGTATCGCCCATGAAGATCGACGCGGGGAAGGAGTTAAACCAAAGGAAGCCGATGCAGGCACCGACCAGGCATGCCGATAGCAGCGCGAGGTTCTGGCGCTCGCCGCTGACAAAGGCGATCGCCGTATAGGTGAGCAGGACGATCGCGCAGGAGCCGGCGGCAAGGCCGTCGAGGCCGTCGGTGAGGTTGACGCCATTTGAGGTGCCGGCGATCACCAAGAAGATCAGGACGAAGTAAAGGACGGGACCGAGGTCGAGGCTGCCGCCGCCAATCCGAAAGTAAAGGATCGGTTCCAGCCCCACCTCATGGCGCGCCACCCACCACAGTCCAAGCGCCAGGATCAGCTGGAAGAGCAGCTTCCAGCGTGCCGAGAGGCCGAGCGAGCGTCGTTTGACGATCTTTATGAAGTCATCGGCAAAGCCAATCGCCGCGCATCCAAGCGCGACCCCAAACACCGCGAGGCTCTGGGCATCGCGATCGGAAAGGACGAGGTAGGGAACGCAGATCGAGGCGAAGACAATCAGCCCTCCCATCGTCGGAGTACCCGCCTTTGCATGGTGCTCTTGGGGACCGTCCTCGCGGATGTTTTGGCCGAACTCTTTGACCCGCAGGAACTCGATGAACTTGGGGCCCAAGAAGATGCAGATCAACATCGCCGCCATCCCGGCGATCAGCACTTCGCCCATCAGATCATTACCTCCAGGGCCTCCGCGACCGCCTCAAGGCCGGCCGAGCGCGAGCCCTTGACGAGGACCACATCACCGGCGCCTAGCTGTGCGGCGAGCAGCTCGGCGGCCTCTGAGGGGTCGGCGACGAGCTGATCGGGTGCATAGTCACGGGCCGCCTCGCCAACCCCAATCAAGAGGTCGATCCCCAGCGCCCGCGCCTTTTCTCCGAGCTCGCGGTGGTAATCCGCGGCGCCGGCGCCGAGCTCTGCCATCTCGCCGAGCACGGCGATCGTGCGGCTCGCGCCGAGGCTCGCCAGGTTCTCGAGCGCCGCTCGCATCGAGACCGGGTTGGCGTTGTAGCAGTCATTCACCAAGACGATTCCATCTCCCAGTTCGAGGCGCTCGCCCCGCAACGAAGAGAATCCTATGCTCGCAGCGCGCTCGGCCATCTCCTCCAATCCAACCCCAAGCGCGATGCCCGCGGCGACCGCAGCCAGGGCGTTTGTCAGGTTGTGGGCCTCCGCGAAGGGGAAGCTGAAGCGCGCGGCGCCGAGCGGAGACCTGATCAGCGCCACCGTCACACCATCGCGGACCTGCCGCTCGGCGAAGTCGACGTCTCCGCCCGCGCCGAAGCGAAGCAGCCGGGGCGCGCGCCCCAGGTGGGCCTCAAGCGCACCGGCCTGCGCCGGCACGACCGCGATCCCGTCTGGGGGCAGCGCCGCGATCAGCTCGGCCTTCGCCGCCGCAATCGCCTCCACCGATCCCAGCAACTCGACGTGGACAGGCCCAACGTTTGTGATCACAGCGACTTCGGGCTCGGCGATCGCCGCCAGCTCTTCGATCTGACCGGCTCCGCGCATCGCCATCTCCAAGACCATCAGCTCGGTATTGGCGGGGGCCTCGATCACGCTCAGGGGCAACCCGATCTCGGTGTTCAGATTGGCGTGGTTGGCATGAACATTGCCTGGGAAAAGCGCCCTCGCGATGTCCTTGACCGAGGTCTTACCGACCGACCCCGTGATCCCGAGTACCCTCGCATCGAGCGCCCGCCGCCAACTGCGGGCAAGCCCTTGCATCGCGAGGAGCGGATCGGGGGCGGCAAAGACCCAGGCTCCACCGAGGTCGCTGGCATGAACCGGAGCCACCACCACCCCCCAGGCACCGCTACCGATCGCCTCCACGGCAAAGCGACCGCCGTCGAGTCTTTGCCCCGGCAGGCCGAAGAAGAGCGCGCCGCTTCCTCCCTGGCGGGAATCGATCGAGCCCCGCCGTGGCGATCCTGGCCCCCCGGCGGCGACAATCTCTGCCCCCATCGCCGCCCGGATCTGCTCGGCGCTCAGGTTCACGCAGCCCCGGCCAGCCTGCGCAGCTCCTGCGCAGCGACCTCGCGATCATCGAATGGCACCTTGCGCTGAGCGGCGAACTCCTGGCCGCGCTCGTGGCCCTTGCCGGCGATCACCACCACGTCACCCGGACCAGCGCTGCTCAGAGCCAGGGCGATTGCGGCGCGTCGATCAAGCTCCACCTGAACCTCAGCCCCCTGCCCGACCCCCGTGAGTATTTCGGCCGCGATCTGCTCGGGCCTCTCCGAGCGCGGGTTATCGTTGGTCACGATCAGAAGGTCGGAGTGCTCGGCGGCGGCCCGTCCCATCTTGGGGCGCTTGCCGCGGTCGCGATCCCCGCCGGCGCCAAAGACCGATATCACCCGAGCCTCACTCAGCGCCCGCGCCGCCCGCAGCACGTTCTCTAGCGAGTCGGGGGTGTGGGCGTAGTCGATCAGGACCGCAAAGCTCTGGCCCTCCTCGACCGGCTCAAATCGCCCCGGGACTCGGGCGGCTCGCGCCAGCCCGGCGGCGGCGCGCTCGGCGTCGACCCCGAGCGCCAGCGCCGCGGTAAAGGCGGCCAGCGCATTGGCGACGTTGAAATATCCCGGCAGGGCGGTGACAAGGTGGCGGCGCCCGATCGGCCCGCTTATCCAAAAGGCGGCCCCGGCCGCGTCGTAGCTGACATCTTCGGCCACGAAGTCAGCCTCGCCACCGTGAACCGAGAACGTTGTGGCGGCAAATTCGCCCGCCAGGCGGCGCCCGTAGGCATCATCGACGTTGATGATCGCGGTCGCCGGCCCGCGCTCAAAGAGCAGCCGCTTGGAGCGAAAGTAGGCCTCCATCGAACCGTGGAAGTCAAGGTGATCGCGGCTCAGATTCAAAAACAGCGCCACCTCGAAGTGGGTCGCATCGCAACGGTGTAGCGCCATCGCGTGGGAGGAGACCTCCATCGCGCAGGCCCGATCGCCGCCCGCCAGCATGCGCCGAAAGCTCGCCTGCAGATCGATCGCCTCCGGCGTGGTGCGCTCCACCTCCTCCTCCCGCCCAGCGATGACCTGCTTGACGGTGCCGAGCAACCCACACCGCACTCCGGAGCGCTCGAGGATCTCGCGGATCAGGTAGGCGGTGGTGGTCTTGCCGTTGGTGCCCGTGATACCCGCCAGCGCCAGCTCGCTGCTCGGATTACCCCAAAAGCGCGCCGCGATCGGCGCCATCGCGGCGCGGGCGTCAGCGACGAGCACCTGTACCGCGCCGGGCCCGAGGGCCAGCTCACGCTCGACCACCAGCCCCACCGCGCCGGCAGCGACGGCCGCCGCGGCGAAATCGTGCCCATCGAGCTGGGCGCCGGGCACGCAGAAGAAGAGGGTTCCCGCAACCACCTCACGGCTGTCGTAGGCGAGCGCGGAGATCTCGGCGTCCCGCTCACCGAGAATCTGGGCGTCGGGGAGCTGATCGAGGATCTCCGACAGCTTCATGGCGCCAATTCTAGGTTGGCAATCAGCCAGCCAAGCGGGGCGTTTCGCGGCACCCGATCTGCGGCAACGAACGGGCCGCCAGACCTCACTGCGGAGCGACGCCGAGATATGGAAGCGCGAAGGCCGCGATCTTGCCGAAGGCCGGGGCCGCCACCGAACCACCGTAGTAGTCGCCACCGGAGGGCTGATTTACGATCACCGCGATCAGCAGGCGCGGGTTTTGGGCCGGTGCGAATCCGATGAATGAAGCGACGAATTTGGTTTCGGAGTAGGTCCCGTTTTCCGCCACCTGCGCCGTCCCGGTCTTGCCGGCGAGGGTGTATCCCGGAACCCGAACTTCTGAGGCGGTTCCGCCCGGGGCCAGAACCCCCTCAAGCATCGTTCGCACCTGGGAGGCGACGCTGGGGGCGATGACGCGGCGCCCGCGCGGCTCGGGCACCGACTGGCTGCCGACCTTCTCAATCAGCTCTGGGCGGCGCAGGATCCCGCCATCGGCGATCGCGCTGTAGCCGGCGATCATCTGCATCGGCGTCACCGAGAGCCCCTGCCCAATCGGCAGGTTGCCCATGGTCGAACCCGAGTAATCCTTGAGCGCCGGCACGATCCCCCGTTCCTCGCCGGGGAATGAAACCCCGGTCGGGCGGCCGAAGCCAAAGCGATCGATCCAGCGGCTGAAGCGAGTCGCGCCCAACTTGAGCCCAATCGTCACCGCACCCACGTTTGATGAGCGGGCGAGGATCTGGGCGACGCTCATCGTTTCGGTTCCGCGCGGCTCGGCTTCTTCGATCGTGCGGTTGGCGACCTGAATTGTCGGCGCCAGGGTGAATTCGCTCTGGGGAGTGATCAGTTTTTCTTCCAGCGCGGCGGAGACGGTGAACGCCTTAAACGTCGATCCGGGCTCATAGTTGAATCCAGTCGCCTGGTTCTCGAGCGCTTCGGGACTGGCCTGGGAGAGATCGTTGAGGTTAACCGGCGGCCAGCTCGCCATCGCCAGAATCTGTGAGTTGCGGGGGTCCATCACGATCGCGGTCGCACCCTTGGGCGCGAAGCTCGCACCGACCCCGGCGAGCACCTTTTCGGTTTTCGCCTGGATCGCGGGATCGAGGGTGAGCTGGACGTTTTCACCGTTTCGGGCCTGGCTCACGGTTTCCAGGCGAATCGGCTGGCCCAGTGCGTCCTTGACGACCCGGCGTTCACCATCGCTGCCCTTTAGGACCGAATTCTCCTCGGCTTCAAGGCCACTCAGCCCCTGCCCTTCGGATCCGAGCGCACCAATCACCTGGCCGGCAACCGCTCCCTGCGGATAGGTCCGACGGGAGCCGGGAAGCTGACCGATCCCGGCCAGCCTCAAGCGCGCCACCCGTGCTGCGCTCGGCACGCTGATGTCGCGGGCGACGTAGGAGAAGCCCGAATGGGCGGTCAGGCTCTGCAGGATCTTCTCGCGGCCGAGGCCCAAGACCGCGGCCAGCTTCTGCGCCGTTCGCGGCGGGTCTTTTACCTGGTAGGGGGTGGCATAGATGTCGGCGGCGTCTTCGGAGGCCGCGAGCTCGTTGCCCTGGCGATCGAGCAGGCTGCCGCGCAAGCCGGGAACGGTGATCACCCCGGTCTGCTGGGAGAGCGCCTCGGCGGCAAGCTTTGACCCCTGCACTCCCTGCAGCCAGAGGGCACGGCCGGTGATCACCACGAAGCAGAGCAAGAAGAAGGCGAAGAGAAGCCCTATGCGTCGCTCGATCAGGCGCATCGCGGCGCCGACTCAGCCCGCACCGGCGAGAGCCAACCGCCGCGCGGCGATCTCGGCGTCTTCGGAGCTTGCCTGCAGGTAGCGGACCTGGTTTGCCGAGGGCATGAAGAGGCCCTGGCCGGCCGCCTCACGGCGAATCCGGGTGGTCCCGTAGCGGACCGCGTCGCGCCCCAGCGTGATCGAGTTGTCCTGTTCGAGCGCCTCGATGCTCTGATAGATCCGACCGGTCGAGGCGGCAAGGCTGAGGGTGATCACGTTGAGGGCGACGATCCCGGCCAGCAGCACACCGAGGACCCCGATCCATGCCCGACCCCGGGTCATCCGGACCACCAGGCCCGAATCGGGGAGGTGGCGGACGACATCGGCGGTTCGGCCGACCGCGATTGGGATCAGCGCTCCGCCCGTGCTGCGCCTCGGATTGGGTCGGGGACGCCGCGGCGCCGGTGCGGGCGCCGGGCGGGCGGCGGGCGCCGCGGCGAGGGCCTTTCGCTGGGGCGCGGCCCTTCGAGCCGGAGCGCTCCTGCGCGCCGGGGCGGCTACCGCCATCAGTCCACCCCGCCCTTGACTGGCGCTGAGGCGAGCTTTATCGCCGCTCGCAGATGGGCTGAGCGCGAGCGGGGGTTCTCGGCAACCTCCTCGGGCGAAGGGCTGAGCGCGCGGCGGGTGAGCAGCTCCGCCTCGGGCTGGTGTCCGCAAACGCAAACCGGTAGCTGCGGCGGACAGATGCAGCCGCGGGCGCGGGCGGTGAGAAACTGCTTTACACGCCGATCCTCAAGTGAATGAAACGAGATCGCGGCGAGCCTGCCGCCCGGTTTCAGCATTTCCCAGGCCAGCGGCAGGGCATCCTCAAGGGAGTCGAGCTCTCCGTTGACGGCAATTCGGATCGCCTGAAAGGTGCGGCGGGCGGGGTGGCCGCGGCCGAAGCGCGCCGCGGCGGGCATCCCAGCCTTGACCGCGTCGACAAGCTCTGCCGTGCTGTGCAGCGGTCGGCGCCGGACGATCTCGCGGGCGATCCCGCTCGCGTATCGCTCCTCGCCAAAGCGTCGCAACACCTCAGAAATCCGCGACTGCGGCCACTCGTTGAGGATCTCGGCGGCGCTGAGGGCCTGGCGCGTATCCATCCTCATGTCCAGCGGTGCGTCATATGCATAGGAAAAACCGCGCTCCCAGGCGTCGATCTGCATCGAAGACATTCCGAGGTCCAGATAGATCATCTCTGGGTGAATGCCTTCGCCGCGCAGGGTGTGAAGCCCTTCCGCAAAGTCGCTGCCGAGGAAGCGGGTCCGGCAGGGAGCAGCGGCGGCAAATTCGGCGAAGCGGGTCGCCGCGGAGGGGTCACGGTCGATGCAAATCAGCGTCCCGCCTGGCCCCAGTTGGGCGGCTATGGCGGCGGCGTGGCCGCCGGCACCGAAGGTGCAATCGATCGCAACCTGGCCCGGCTCGGGAGCGAGCAGGGCGCTCAGCTCCTCGGCAAGTACTGGTTGGTGTGGGGCGGGCATGTAGATAAGGGTGGCGGTTGTAAACGGCGGGCTCTGCGCGGGCAGCGTCTGGGGCCCCATATCACTCAGCGGCCCCCGCGCCGGCCAAGTCCTCGGCGATCTGCGGCGCCTCGCGATCGAGTTCTTCCTCCTGCTTGGCCCAGGCCTCGGCATTCCAAATCTCTAGGTACTCCCCCGCCCCGATCACCGCGCAGGTTGTCTGCAGGCCGGCGTGCTCGATCAGCGCCTTGGGCAACCTGATCCGCCCGGCCGAGTCAAGCGTCTCGTCAAAGGAGCCGCCGTGGAAGCGACGCCGCAGGCGTCGGGCATCGCGCCCGAACGGACTGTGGGGTGCGAGGAAGCGATCTGAGAGGCGCTCGAACTCCGCGGTTGTGTGCAACCAGACGCAGGGGTCAAAGCCCTTTGACAGAACAACTCCATCGGAGAGGGCGGCACGGAACCGCGAGGGAACCGTGAGCCGATCCTTGGAATCGAGGCTGTGCTCATAGATACCCCGAAATGCCACCGCGTCGATTCCTTTCGGGAGGGTCGGAAAGAGTTAGGACCGAGGTGATGAGGTGGGAGGAGCCTCACCACCCCGGTCCTGGGCTTCAACTCGCGCGCCACTGTAACCCACTTCCTCCCACTTTGCAACACGACCACCTCGTGCAAGCCCATTTGCACCCCGGCGCCAGGGCGCTCCTCGCTGCGCCCACAGCTCTGCGGTGCCGAAATTCGGCGCCGGGCCGAGCGGCCGGGTGGCGCCCTGCGGACTAGGATCCGCCAATGTCGAAGCCGCTCAGCCCCAGGATGCCTCGCCGGGAAGCGGCCCAACCCGCTGCCCGATGCCCGGGGCCTCGATGAGAGCGCGGCTTGGCGCGGCGCCCGCGGCGGCGACAATCGGCCTATTGGCCTGCGCCCTGATGCTCAGCCCGAGCGCCGGCGCTCAGAGGGCGTCGGGAACCAGATCGTCGGGGCCGGGGGCGGCGGCTGGCTCTGCGGCGCCCGGCCCTCTCCCGGCGGTGGCGCTACACGAGCAGGTCAGCAGCTCGGTCAGCTATCTCTCGCTGGGACGCGCCAAGCTGAGCGTCATCTCGCGCCACCCAACCGAAACCTCGTGGGGGGGGCGGCTGGTCTACTGGTACCTGGGCAGCGGCAACTCGCCGCTGCGCCGGGTCGCCCTCTCGCGCACCAGTGAAAGTGAACCCGGAGTGACGCGGATGAGCGCCACGGTCACCGTTTCAGCGGCGGGACCGTTTCGGTTTGCGGCCTGCTTCAGCGCCCCGATGCAGGCGGAATTTGGACTCGCCAGCTCCCATGGCCCGTGCGGGCGCCACAGCTACAGAGGCCCGGCCCGATCTCCATACCTAGGAGCCGGCGTCGCGCCGAGCGGCTACCCCAGCCCGAGCGCAATCGCCGCCGCCACGCAGTACCTGGATCGACGCAGCGGCTACACCGGCTTCGCGGTGGTCGATAGCGAGGGAAGGATGAGCGGACAGCACATCCACCGCACCTTCGTCAGCGCCAGCGTCGTCAAGGCGATGCTGCTGGTCTCCTACCTCGACAAGCTGGCGGCTCAGCACCGCGGCCTAGATAGCGGCAGCCGCGCCCTGCTGGAACCGATGATCCACATCTCTGACAACGAAGCGGCGACGGCGGTCTGGGCCAGGGTGGGAGATGTCCGGCTGCGGGCGCTTGCCCGCCGGGCTGGAATGACCGACTTCTCGATCAGCGGCATCTGGGCCAACGCCCAGATCAGCGCCGCCGATCAGGCTCGCTACTTCTTTGAGATGGAAAGTCTGATCGCCCCCCAGTTCCGCCATTTCGCCCGCCACCTGCTCTCCCACATCGCCGCCTATGAGAGCTGGGGGATTCCCGCCGTGGCGCGCCCGCGTGGCTGGACCGTCTTCTTCAAGGGCGGCTGGCGCGAAACCGGAAGGGGTCAGCTGGTTCACCAGATCGCCCGCCTGCAGCGCCCCCGCACCCGGATTGCGATCGCGGTGATGACCGACGGGGACCCGAGCATGGGCTACGGAATAGACACGATTCAAGGGGTGACGGCGCGATTGCTGCACGGCCGGCCGTAACTGGAGCCGCACTCGCAGCGTCTGCCGCCGCGCCCCTGAGGCGATGAGCCCGAGCGGGCGGGTCGCGGTTCTCGGGCCCCACCCGATGCTCTCGATCACGATCGAGGCGCTCAGCCTCGACGCGGGCGACGAAATCCACCTGCATGCCGCGGGGCAGGGCTTCTGGGTGGCTCGAATGGCGGCCGAGCTGGGGGCGAGTCCGGTCCTTTGTGGGTTTCTCGGCGGCGAGGTGGCCACCGCTTTGCGGCCGCTTCTGGCCGAGCTGCCGATCGAGTTGCGGATGATCGAGACCGCGCAGAGCAGCGGCGCCTACATTCATGACCGCCGCAGCGGCGAGCGCCAGCCGGTCGCCCAGAGCGCCAGCCTCCCGCCTTCTCGCCACGAGGTCGATGATCTCTTCTCAACCAGCTGTGCCGCGGCGATCGACTCCGAGGTCCTGGTCCTCTGCAACCCATTTCCGATCGAGGCGCTGCCGCTGGAGTTCTACGGAAGCTTGGTCGCCGACGTCCGCGCGAACGGAACCCTGACGCTCGTCGACCTCTCCTCCCCCCGCCTCGACAGTGCCCTTGAGGGCAAGCCAGACCTGGTCAAGATCAACGATTGGGAGCTCGCCGCGTTCATCAGCGGAGCAGTCGATACTGACGCCAGGCTGCGCGCCGCCGCCCAACAGCTGCTAGATCGCGGCGCCGACACCGCGATTGTGACCCGAGCCGCTGAGCCGGCGCTGGTGCTGAGCGAGCGGGGCGCCTTTTGGCTGATTCCTCCCCGCTTTGAGCGCGGCTCGCGGGAGGGCTGCGGTGATTCGATGATGGGCGCGCTCGCCGCCTCGCTGGCAAGCGGTCGCGGTTGGGAGGACTCGATGCGAATCGGCGCCGCCGCCGGGGCGGCAAATTTCCTGCGCCACGGTCTCGGCACCGGCGCCCGCGCGGTGGTCGAGGATCTGGCCAAAAAGGTGCGCCTGGAGGGCCTCGACTAGGGAGCCGGCTCAAACGGCAGCTCCAGCGCCGATCCCTCAACGATCGCCCGCGGCGCCGTCTCAGAGATCCAATCCAAGTGTGGGGCGAGGCGCTCAACCGTACCGAGGCGCCGCAGCGCCTCGCTCAGGCGCAGCGGCCGCCCGTAGCGCGAGGAATGCGCGTCGCTGCCCAAGACGTGGATCAGCCCGGCGCTCGCCAGCGCGACCATGCCGGCAGAGCTGTCCTCATGGAGGAAGAACTGAGCGGTTGCCTGCACCAGCGCTCCGGCATCGACCAGCTGCGCGATTCGGGCGAACATGTCGGCTGAGGGGTGGCGCTCAGGGTGGGCGATCAGCGAGCGGTGCCCATGCCGGGCGAGCTCTGCGACCGCCCCCAAGAGACTGTCGCCAAGCGGACCGGGAGCTGGCTCCAAGAGGATCCAGCTCCCCGCTCCCAAGACCAGCTGAGAGAGCTCCTCCTCCTCCAGACCCTCGACCTCGGTCTCGGCCACCTCCGCTCCGGCGAGGACTTCCACCGGACAGCCGGCCTCCCCCAGCTTCTGATTGAGCGAGGCGACGCGGGTGCCCAGTTGCTCGATCGGCAATTCGTGATCGTGGCGCAGGTGCGGGGTGGCGCAGATCAGCTCGATTCCATCGGCGGCGGCGGCGGCGGCCATCGCGAGGCTGTCGGTGAGATCGCGGGCGCCGTCATCGAGCCCGGGCAGGATGTGGCAGTGCAGATCGATCAAAGGCTCACCCCGCGCTGGGTCCGCGACCAGATCCAGGCAAAGCGGCGATCATCGGGTGGCCTCGCCCCCGGCGGGCCAGATCTGGGCTTCGGGCTCAGGGATGCTTCCTGGTGGCAACGACGTAACAGGTAAGCACGGCGATCACCACGACCAGCGGGAAGACGGTCGAGAAGACCCCCGAGAAGCTCGTCCACCCGGCGGTCGCAAACAGTTGTGAAATCAAATCCATCTCATCCAACTCCTGTCGGTAAGGCCTCGGTCGCCAGACCCGGAGGCCGCGCTGACTCGCGCGGCTCCAGCCAACGGTAGGCAATTACGACGATTGCGATCGTAAAGGGGATCGAAACCGGTACCCACATCACCCCGGCGGCGAGCTGTTGGTCGGCGAGTGCAGAGATCTGACCGAGCCTTGAGGCCTGCTCGGCATAAAACGAGTAAAGCGGGGTCGTCGCCAAGGCCAGGATGATCGCCAACACCCAGCCGACGACGACCCAAAGTAGCGCCGGAGCCCCGGTCCAATCCAGCAGCGTGGTCAGATGCCGCCATCGCTCAGATCAGATAGAGGACGATCCAGGTGAGAACCCCGAGCGCCGCCAATAGCGCCCAGTAAAGCGCCCCCGGCATGAACCCCTCCGGAATCGCAGCTCCGGTCTGATTTCGGTTACGCAGGCCTGCCGCAAAGACGGTCTCCAGTCGGTACATCGCCAAAAGCGCGACGACAACGAAGAACATCGTCCAGCCGTAAAAGACGCTCGCGTAGCCACCGCTTTGGGGCCCAAACGGCAGGTGAGCGTACTCGACCGCCTGCGCAGCACAGCCGAAAAGCCCCAAGACCAGCGCCAGGCCTGCCGCCGCCACCCAGCTGCGTCCGTTGCGCGCCGCCCGCGCGGAGTAATAGAAGACCAGGGCGCTGAGCACAAAGGCGGCGGCGATCACCACGCCGTAGCCGCTCGGCGGCTGGACCGCGGCCGGTCGCCAGAGGCCGTTGTTGTTCAGCGAGCGCAGGTAGAAGTAGGCAAAGATGAAGCCGAGAAAGAACATCACCGTGGAGCCGGCGATCAGACCGAAGCCGAGTCGGTCGATCCGCTCGTGAAGCTCGGGGGTCTCGGCGTAGGGTTCGACCGCAGCCTCCTCGGCGGGTGGCGGGGCGAAATCGCTCATCGTCTCCTCCTAACCCGAGGCCGGCGCCTCGGCCGGACCCAGCACCGGCGGCACTGGCGGCACGCCGTAGTCGTAGGGATCGGAATCGATCACCGGCGGGCGATCGAAGTTGTGGACCGGAACGGGGGTCGGCGTCTGCCACTCCAATGACTTCGATTCCCATGGATTCGCCGGCGAGGGCTTGCGCGCGATCACCAGCGAATAGACGACGTTGCCCAAGAAGACGAGCATCGATGCCCCCAGAACGAAGGCCGAGATCGAAACCCAGTCATTGAGTGATTGCAGGCGCGAGGGATAGGTCACAACGCGCCGCGGCTGCCCCATCAGCCCAAGCGCAAAGAGCGGCGCGAAGGTCGAGTTAAAGGCGATGAACATCATCCAGAAATGGATCTTGCCGAGCTTCTCGTTCAGTTCCATCCCGAACATCTTGGGCACCCAGTAATAGATCGCGGCGAAGAAGGAAAAGACCAGCCCGCCCATGATTGTGTAGTGAAAATGCGCCATCACGAAGAAGCTGCCATGGGTGGCGATGTCGCTTGGCACATCGGAGAGAAAGACCCCCGAGGCGCCGCCGATGAAGAAGTTAAAGAACCAGGCTAAGCAGAAGAGCATCGGCACCGTGTAGCGGATCCGGCCCCTCCAAAGCGTCGCCATCCCGGCCAGGAACACGAGCCCGGTCGGGACCGAGATCGCCTCGGTCGAGAACATGTAGAAGGGTCGCAGCGAGGAGTTGAGGCCGCTCACAAAGAGGTGGTGCTGCCAGACGAAGAAGCTGAGCAGGCCGACGCCGAGAAATCCCGCCACGGCGATTCGGTATCCCCACAGCGGTTTGCGGGCAAAGACCGGGAGCAGCTCGAGGATGATCCCGAAACCGGGCAGGGCGAGGACGTAGACCTCGGGATGGCCGAAAAACCAGAAGAGGTTTTGGAACAGGTAGGGACTGCCGCCGGCGCTGGAGAGGAAAAACGAGGTCTGAACGCTGCGGTCAAAGGCGACCATCAGGAGCGCGGCGATCAGGACCGGCGCCGCCAGGACCATCAGCACCGAGGTGGTGAGAGCTCCCCAGCAAAAGATCGGCAGGCGACGCCAGGTCAAGCCCGGGGCGCGCATCGAGACGATCGTGGCGATCATGTTCAAGCCCAAGAGCATCATCGAGAGCCCGACCAGGGCGAAGAAGAAGATGTAGGAGTCCATGCCCCAGCTGGCCTGATCGTTTAAGGGCGCATAACCGGTCCATCCGGTCGGGAAGCCACCGAAGAAGAGGGTCGTCATCAGGATCACCCCGGCCGCCATCAAAAGCCAGAAGGTGATCGCCTCGACCCGAGGAAAGGCCATCCGCCGCGCCCCGATCATCAGCGGCACGAAGTAGTTGGCGAACGGGCCGAGGATGCCCGAGGTCATCATTCCCATCATCATCGTGCCGTGCAGGCCGACCAGCGTCAGGTAGTTACCGGGACCAAAGAGCTGGGGTGAGGGCCGCAGCAGCTCGGCCCGAATCAGCATCGCGTTCAGGCCGCCGATGAAGAAGAAGATGCCGATTCCAAACAGGTACTGGATGCCGACCACCTTGTGGTCGGTGCAGAGGCCGAAGTAGCGGCCGATCCCGCCCTCCTCGTTTTCAGAGTGGGAGCGTTCGATTCCCCGCATCCGCGCCAGCGGGTAGCGGGCGAAGCCGAGCCCGACCAAGAAACCGATCACCGAGAACAGGTAGCCGCACATCAGCGCGACGTCGTTTTGGTTGGTGTCTTCGAAGTAGTTGAGACTGTCGGCATGGATCTGGTGCCCGAGCCACCAGCCGAAGTAAAAGCCGACGATCCCCAGCACGATTCCGCCGAGCAGGTTGAAACCAATCAGGCGCCGCCAGAGCGGTCGGGCCACAGCTTCGTTGCTCATCCACCCCTCCTCAATGGTTCGGGGAAATAGTGCGTTGCGTACGGGGGAAGGCTCCGGTCAGCGGCAGCGTAGACCCGCTTTTGATGGTGAATCCAGGCCAAAAAGGTGGGGGCGCTGACGACCTGGCCGGTGTCGAACATGAAGCCGTGCCAGAGGCCGCAGAGCTCGGAGCAATGGATTTCAAAAGGCTGTTCGACGGTCGGCTTGGTGTAGGCGATGTTGTCGACCCCCGGGTTGGCGTCGGCTTTGATTCCCAGCTTTGGTGCCCAGAAGGAATGGATCACGTCGAGCGAGGTGACGTGGAATTCGACCTCGCGGTTGACCGGCAGCTCGAGGTGGGCGGTCTCAATTCCGCCGAAGCTCGGATAGCGATAGGTGAACTCCCACTGCTGGGCGATCACCTGAACCGGAAGCACCGGTCCGGATGGCTTGAACTCGGGGCTTGGGCCCTGTCCGCCGCCGGCACCGGCGTTGGATAACTCGACCGTGCCGAAGATGGCGAGAAAGAGGACGATGATCGTCGTCACCACCAGCCAGGAGACGCTGACGCGGCTATCGTCGCGGATAGCGACGCCTTCGCCCCCCTCCCCGCCGCGCCGCCTGAAGACGACCAGTGAGTAGACGAAGTAAACGAGAATCGCAGCGGCGACCGGGGTCACGATGCCGAGCAAGACGGTGTTGTCATGGGTCTGTCCGGCGGCCGCCGTGGCGCCGGTACCCGGTGGCAGGGTCGGGGCGATCACCGCGACCACTATCGGGGTGGCGATCGCGCTGAGGATCAGCCAGCCGATCACGATCCGTCGCAGGTGGTTGGGTTCGTTCATCTCGCCATTTCTCTCAGGTCACCTCGAGGAAGCCGTCCATGTAGCCGAGGGTCTGCATCGGCCCTCCAAAGCCGTTTAGAAATCCGGCCGCGCAGGGGACGAAGCACTGCCAGCGGTAGCGCCCAGGGCCCTTGGTGCGAATCGTGAAGTTGATCGTCTCGTGCGGTTGTTTCAGCGTGCAGGGTCCTTCTTCGCATGCGGTCGCTTCATCTGCTTCGGGCACCCCCCGCAAGGGAACGATCAGGCCGAGCTGGGGCACCGCAAAGGTGTGTGAGGCTTCTTCGGGAGGGATCGAGCGGACCACCTTGCCATTGAGGCGCATCGTGTTTCCGAGCGTCCCGTGGACCTGGGAGAGGAACGGATTGCGAAGGCCACTGTCGCCATCGAACTGATAGACGGTGACGTGGACGAGCGAGTTCCCGGGAACCTTGAAGATCGTGCTGTGAATCCACTTGCCCTGCGGGTTTCGAACCAGGTAGGAGACCCAGGGTGGATTGCCGCCCTGCGGGCCCACCGCCGGCTCGGTTTTGAGCGTCAGGTGGGCGCTCTGGTTGGCGGTCTGGACCGCTTCGATCGTCGGTGGCTCGCTGAGCAGGTTGACCACGTAGAAGGCGATCAGCCCGGCGACGACGGCGACCGCCACCACTACCGCTCCCAGCCTTGCAGCCAATGAACCGAGACCTCCCTTCCACCGCGTAGCGTTTTCCCAACGCGACCGCTGCCGAAGCTTAGTCGCCTCGGCGGCGCGGGGCAAGTCGATCGCCGGGCGGAAGGACTCTCGGGGAGAAAATTTGGCGCCCGCGACGAGCGCACCGGCGTGCAAACCATCGTTCAGCCGAGGCGGCGGGGAGCATGGGATTACGATGATCGGCATGATCCGCACCTGCTCCCGCTGGGCTTGCGGGGGCGATGGGCTTCAAATCGTGGATAAGAAGACGACCCGCAGAGGGAATTACGAGTCGGGATCCGACTACGTGCTCGAGTACGGCGAGCTCCGCTTCGCCTTCAACGAGGACGACTTCGGACAACGCGTCGAGCAGGCGGCGGTCAAGCTCGGCTTCGTCGAGCAGGGCCTCAGCCGAGAGGAGCTCGACGACCTGCTCGATCTGGCCGTCAGCGGTGAGATCGCCGAGCCATCCTCGCGTCTGGGTGAGCACATCAACGAGAACTGGGAGGACCTTGTCGGGCCCGCCAACCGCAGCCTTGTGCACTGGATCCGCCGCCTCGTCTTCCGCGGTGCCTGGCTCGATCAGCGGGTCAAGGAGGGCGAGCTTGACATCGTCTTTGACGGACGAACCCAAACCTTCGGCTACGTCCAACCAGACCGAAGCTCCGAGCTGATCGAGCTCTCAAAAGAGCCCTCCTGGCGTCGCATCGCCTACCGCCGCTAGGGCTGGCGGAGTGACTCAGTCCGGCTGGCCGCGCTCGAGCCCGGCGACGACGGTCAGCGAACCGCCGCCGGAGCCCGCGAGCCCACGGCCAGAATCAAAGAATTCCTTGGCGGAGTCAGGATCGCCGTAGGCGGCGGCGAGCCTGCTGAGCGAATCGATCAAGAGGATCACGTCCTCCCCGGCGCCGGCCCGGGTGGCGGCCTGAGCGAGGGCATCGGCAGCATGGCGCGCCTGACCGGCGGCGACAATCTCTGCCTGGGGTGCCTCGCGCTTCCACTCGGCGAGCTCCTCGGGCGCGGGGTCGATCAACAAGACGACAGGGTCGGGGCCCTTTGGCGCCGCGGAGAGCTCGCCGGCCAGCTCGCGCAGCAGCGCGGTGCAGCCACCGCGACTCTCGGCATAGATCAGCGCCTGGCGGCCGCGCTCAGGCGGCAACAGGAGGTCTCCCAGCCCCACCCCCTGCTTGGAACGGCGCCTAAAGCGGCGGCGCCGGCGGCGGCGTGGACGCTCGGGCACTGGAGCCGGCGCGGCCGCGGCGCTTTGGGCGGGCGCCTCGGAGCCAGCGGTTGTCTCGGCCCGATCGGGGCCACGACGGCGGGCTGGGCGCTGGGACGCTTCGGGCTGGGGGGCTTCGGGCTGGCGGGCTTCGGGCTGGGGGGCTTCGGGCTGGGGGGCGCTGCTCAACCGCTCGATCAGCTCGCCTCGGGCCAACATTCTGTAGCGCGGCACCTGAGCCTGGGCGGCCAGCGCGTGTAGCTCGGAGAGGTGCTTTGACTCCAGTTCTGCCTTCGTCATCGAGGCGCCAGGTTATTCAACCCCCAGACTCGGCGCCGGCGGGGTCCACCCCCTCCCGCCGCGCGAGTGCTGGCCACGCCTCGGCCTCCCCTCTGATCCGCCGGCGCGACCAGCCCAGCTCGCGACCGATCGCCTCCGCGAGCGGTCGCACCGAGTCGGCGCTGCGCAGCCTCGCCGCGGCGAGAATTCCCAGTCGCGTGCGCCGCAACAGCACATCGGCGACGCCTCTGGCCTGCTCGAGCCGCGCTGCGATCGCCGCCTCGGCCAAGAGATCGGGTAACTCGGCGACGATCGGCGCCGCCAGCCGGCGATCGCTGCGGGCGAGCTCCAAAACGCCGCGGGCAGCATGCCCATAGCGAAAGGCGAGCTGGGATACCGATTTTGCCCCGACCCCCTCGGGCGCCTGCAGATCCTCGGCACGAGCCGGCATACCGAGCGGGATCTCGGCGGTGTGGCAGGGGGCCTCTCGTCCCTCCCGCTCAACCAGGCGATCGACGGTCTGCTTTGCCATCCGCCGCCAGGTGGTGAGCTTGCCGCCGGTTATCGTCAACATTCCTGAGGAGGTCTCATAGAGCTCGGCTTTGCGGGATATGTCGACCGAGCGGCGTGGGTCACCGGTTGAGATCAAGGGCCGCACCCCGGCATAGGCGCCGGCGAGATCGCCCCGGCGAAGCGAGAGCCCGAAGAAGGAGTTGACCGCATCGAGCAGGTAATCGATGTCCTGGGGAGCCGGGGTGGGATTGGATATGTCGCCCTCGTAGTCGTTGTCGGT
The DNA here is from genome assembly GCA_963700105.1 of uncultured Solirubrobacterales bacterium. Taxonomy (GTDB): domain Bacteria; phylum Actinomycetota; class Thermoleophilia; order Solirubrobacterales; family 70-9; genus CAVUWL01. The sequence goes on from CAVOWL010000004.1 coordinate 518,076, forward strand.
GGTGCCGACCAGGGTGTGGCCATACCAGGGAAGCGCGAAGATCGCCCGTCCCTCTGCAGCGGGAACGATGCAGGCGGCCCGCTCCATCGCCAGATCGCGAGAATCGAGGATCAGGTGAGTGCCGCGGCTGGGGGCGATCCGCGGCACGTCCTCCTCTTCGCGCACCTCCTCGGGTCGGATGCGATCGGCCCAGACCCCGGTCGCGTTGACCACGTTGTCGGCAGCGACCTCCAGACGCTGGCCTGACTCGGCCTCGATGCAAGCGACGCCGTTGGCGCGCCCGTTGGCCGAGAGGACCTCGACCACCTCAACTCCGTTCAACATCACCGCGCCGAAGCGCTCCGCCTCGCCGAGCACCGTCAGCACGAGGCGCACGTCATCGGTTTGGCAGTCATAGAAGAGGTAGGCGCTCTTGGGGTCGCGTGAGGAAAGTGCTGGGACCATCTCCAAGATCTCACCGTGATCGATCGTGCGGTGGCGATCGGGGGACCAGTAGACCTCGTCCTCCTCCCTGGCGCTGCGCATCTCCCGCCGGCTGCGACCGACCCTCGTGGTCGCCATCACGTCATACATATTGAGTCCCAGCCCAATCCTTCGGTCGCGACGATCCTCACCCAGGGCGGGGACCAGGAACGGCGTTGGGTAAACCAGATGGGGAGCCAGGCGCACCATCAGCTGGCGCTCGAGCAGCGCCTCACGAACCAGGCCCAGATCGAAGTTCTGCAGGTAGCGGAGGCCGCCATGAACCATCTTTGAGGAGCGGCTCGAAGTTCCTACCGCGTAATCATCGCGCTCCAGAAGGGCCACCGAGTAGCCTCGTGAGGCGGCGTCAAGCGCCACCCCCGCGCCGGTTATTCCGCCGCCGATCACCACGACCTCAAAGCTCTGGCCAGCGATCGCCTCGATTGCCTGGGCGCGGGAGAGCATCAGTCCAAATAGGTGATCCGCGCCGCCAGCGGCGGACGCTCGGGGGGCGGCTGGCGCTGACGCGGATAGCCGAGGTGAATCAGCCCCACGAAGCGCTCTGTGTCCTCCAGCCCAACCGCCCTCTGCCCGGCCTTGGTACGCAGCAGTGCGGGGGTGCGCCAGTAGCCGGCGAGGCCGCGAGAGTGGGCGGCGAGCAAGATGATGTAGGCGGCGATTGCGGTCGCGTGCAGGTCCTCTTCGTCTCGGGTCGGATCCCCCCCAGCTCGCAGGAAACCACCACCAGCGTCTTGCAGCGCTCGAGCTTGGCAGCATCCTGGGCTGCGGCGATCTGCTTTAACCGGGCCAGAGCCAGCGGTCCGAGGACGCGGAAGCGCCAGGGGGCGCTGAGGTGATGGTTGGGGGCCCAGCTGGCCAGCTCCAAGAGCTGGTCGAGTTGGTCGCGGTCGATCGGTTGATCGGTAAACGCCTTGTGGGTGCGGCGGGTGCGAATCGCGGCCTCAACCTCCATTCCCCCAAGATAGTCACCGTGGGGGCGCCCGCCTTAGATCTGCCCCGAGCCGGCGCTCGCCTCGGAGTCGACGGTGGGACGGTTACCAACCGTGGCGGCGAACCTGCCACCAGGTTGCCCCCAGCGCCATCGAGCCGGTCGCGAATCCGATCAAGATCGGCGGCCACGGCGAGGCGCTTCCGCTGCCTTCGATCGCATTGGCCGCCGAGGGGGCCGTGGAGGTGGCGGGGGGCAGCTGGGCGGCGCCCGGCGCCCGCGGCAGCAGTCCTTTCGGATTTTTCGGAAACGGTCTCCTCGCCGAAGGCGCCCCGGTCGAGGGCGAAGTAGAGCCGGCGCTCCCCCCAGGGCCGAGGCCATTGGGGAGCGTGAAGGGGTTCGAGGGAGAGGACGGCGGCGTGCTCGAGGGGCTCGTGTTTGTGCTCGGAGCGCCGCGATTGGTCGGAGTCGGTTGGGGCGCCCGCGGTGCGACCGGCACGGGCAGGGAGTCCCCGGCGGCCGCCACCAGCACCTGCCCCGTTACCCAGACCGAGGTCTGATCGCTGGAGCTCGAATAGCGGTAGTGCCCGTCGCTTTGCTGTTGGGCGGAGAGGTAGGCGGGGGCGCTGACACCACCGCGGCGGTAGGAGCTCGGGTCGCCACCGACGGCGAGGATTCCCTGGATCGCCCAGGCCGTGGATTGGGAGTTGATCGCACCGGAGGCGCGGATCGCAAAGCCGCCGCCGCTTTGCTGGGCGCCGCGCAGAAAGCTGAGTCCGCGCTCCGCGGCCTTTGAGCCCTGGGCAAGCGTCTGCAGTACCGCGCCGGTGTTATCGGCGGTGCTGGGTGCGCCGGCGGTATCGCCCCAACCGCCGTCGGAGTTTTGGATACTTCGAAGCCACTGCATCGCCCGTTCGATGCCACCGCTGGCGCCGGCGCTGCGCAGCGCGAGGACGCCGTAGGCGGTCTGGCTTGGCGAGTCTTCGAAGGAGCCGTTTTCGTGCTGGCGCTTGGCCAGTTCGGTGACCAGATCACGCCCCGCAAAGGATCGGCTTCCGAGCCCAGCACCCGCGAGCGCCAAGATCGTGCGGGCCAGGTCCCCGGTGCTCTTGATCTGGGCCTGCGCGCCGCGCAGAAAGTCGACCGGGGTGTGCCCGTGGCTTGAGACATCCAGCGGATTGCGGCCCGCCGCCTCCAAACCGAGCATCGCCCAGCCGGTGTCCGCCTCGTTTGAGGCTTCACCGGGGGCGGCCCCGTAGCCGCCATCGGCATTCTGGACACCTTCGAGCCAGTTTGCGCCACGCGCGGTTTCAGAGGCCTGGGCGCGGCTCGGCAGGGCGATCGCCAGCGCCGTCGCGATCAGCAGCGCCACCGCAACCCCGCCTCCGCGCAGGCCCCGACCGAACCGCGGCGTGGAGGGGGCCGAGTGGGCCCGGGACCCCTCGCTCCATTCAAATCGCTCGCGAAAGCGGACCAGCATCCTGACCATCGCCGGTCCGGCGAGCAGGGCGAAGACGATGTTTCCGCCCACGTGCGCCACTTCGAAGGGAATCGCGCGGACCTCGAGCAATAGGAAATGCCGCAGTGAGAGTTCGCCACCGTAGGTTGCCATCAGCGAGAAGTTCAGCAGTGCGCCGTAGGCAAGCCCGGCGACCCCACAGACCCCGGCCAGCGTGAGGCGGCCGACGTTGCGGACACCGATGGCCAGCGCGGCGCCGCTGATCCCGCAAAGCCCCCAGGCCGCCATCTGCCAGGGCGTCCAGGGACCCTGACCAAACCAGAAATTGGAGACCAGCGCCGAGAGGGCGCCAACCGCGAAGCCGGCTGCGGGGCCAAGCGCATATCCGGCGAAGATCACGATATCGGTGGTCGGCTTGACGTTTGGAAAGGCCGCAAAGGCGATCCGCCCAGCGATCGCCAGCGCCGCCAGCGCCGCGACTAGGGCAACGACCTGGGAGGGCGGAGCCGAGCGCTCATACCAGGCAAAGCCGCCGATCAAAACGAGGCCCACGATCAGAAAGCTGGCCAGCTCCCAACTCACAGGAGAACCTTCTCCCTGAGCAGCGCGGCGCCTGGCTCGGGTAAAACCACACCGCCAAGATCGAGGATGCGAGCGACCTCTGTGGCGAAGTACCAGCCACCACTTAGCACCTCGGGAGTGGGACCGTCGGCGATCGTTGAGCCTTCCCCTAGCAGCACAACCCGCTCGGAGACCGCGGCCGCAAACTCCACATCGTGGGTAGCTATGAGGACCGCGGCACCGCCGCTCGCCAGCTCCTTGACCAACTCGACCAGGTCATCCTTTCGGGCGCGATCCATTCCCCGCGTCGGCTCATCGAGGGCGATCAGTGCCGGCGCCCGATCCCCATGCATCCGCCCCGCCAATGCGATTGCCAGGGCCAGCCGCTGGCGCTCGCCGCCGGAGAGATCGCGAGGATCTGCATCGATCGCGTGCTGAAGTCCGACAATTCGAAGGGCCGCCGCGCCGCTGTCGCCGGTTAGCTCTGCACCGACTCGCTCGCGGACCAGGTAGTCACCCGGGTTCTGGGTCAGCAGGGCGATTCCCCCCGGCGTCTCGACCCGACCCCGGACCGGATCGAGGATGGCCGCTGCGGTGCGCAGCAGGGTGCTCTTGCCGGCCCCGTTTCGACCCATGAGCGCCACCCGTTCACCGCGATCAAGGCGCAGCTCGATTCCCCGCAACACGTCTCGCGGCTGCTCAGAGACGCTGAGCTCGACCCAGAGATCGCGGCTGATGAGAGCTGGCTCGGGGGCCACTCTCGGGCCCCCACCGCGTTCTCTGACCAAGCTGCTGGCTTGGGCTTTAGCCTCGCTGCGCAGCGAGGCCAGTCGCTCTGGGGGTGCGGGACCCTCCCCATCGCCGGACTCGATGCGGGCAAGGACGGCCCTTGCCTCCCGCACCCCAACGGGCAGCGGCTCGATACCAGCCAGCGAGAAAAGCCGCGCCGCAGGGGTGGCGAGCGCGGGGTCAAGTCGTTGGGTGTGCGCCAAGAAATCGCGCGGGACGCCGTCGAAGGAAATAGAACCCGATTCCATCGCAACCACCCGATCCGCGGCGGCCAGGCAGCGCTCAAGGCGGTGCTCGGCGAGCAAAATCGCGACCCCCCACTCCTCGTTTAGGCGGCGCAGGAGCCAGATCAACTCATCGCCCGCAACGGGGTCGAGCTGGGAGGTTGGCTCATCGAGCAGCACCAGTTGCGGCCGGGTCACCAGGGCAGCTGCGAGCGCGACCCGCTGCAGCTCTCCGCCTGAGAGGGAGTCCACGCATCGATCGAGAAGGTGCGGGACGGCGAGGGCAAGGGCGACCTCCTCGACGGCGCGGGCGCGGGAGATCGGCGGATCGCCGCGCATCTCAAGCGGCAGCTCAATCTCTGCGGCAACCGTGGTCGAGACGATCTGGGTCTCCGGGTCCTGGGCGAGGTAGCCGACCACGGCCGCCAGCTCCCCCGGTCCGGCCTCGATCGCATCGATACCGGCGACCTCTATCTCGCCCTCTATCTGGCCGCCGTGGAAATGAGGAATCAGCCCACAGGCGGCGCGGATCAGGGTCGACTTGCCCGAAGCAGAGCGCCCGGCCAAGACGACGAACTCGCCCGGACCGAGGCGCAGGGAGACCTCGAACAGGGCCATTCGCTCGCTGCGGGGATAGCCATAGCTGAGCCCACCGATCGCAAGCGCCGGCGCGGTTTGAGTCGCGCTGGCCAGCTCAGACACCGGGCGCCTTGACAATCCGCACCGCGGCTGGACCGCTGCGGGCTGGACGGGGTCGAGCTGATTTGGTCCGGCGGCGCGGCCGCCAGGGGGCCAGGCCGCTTGAGACGATCACGACGGAGAGCACCAGCGTTGAGGGTGAGAGCCCCCAGGCGATGCTGGGATAGGGCTGAAAGCCATCCGCCCCCAAGATCTTGGCGGCAATTGCCGCAATCAAGACGATCGCCCCGCTGAGGTAAAAGCGGGAGTCATGGCGGGAGCGCTGGCGCCGCCGCTTAGCCTTCGGCGCCCCCAGCGCGTAACCGCGGAGCTCAAGGGTCGCCGCCACATCGACGGCGCGATCGAGGGAGCCGGCGAGCAGGCGCCGGGCGAGCGCACCGACCCCGACCGGAACGGCCCCGGGCCCGCGCAGGCGGGCGGCCTCGCGCAGGCGGGCCGAATCCGCCGCGGCGACCGGAACGAGGCGGCAGATCAGCGTCGCGGTAAGCGCCGAGCGAGCGGCGATCGGCCGCACCGCCCGCAGCACTCGATCGGGATCCACGCAGGCCGAGTACACGGCAAAGGCAACCAACACCGCGAGGGCCCGAAGCCCCAGTGAGAGTCCGGCGGCAAGCGTCTGCGCGGTGACGTCGACCCGGCCGAGCAGCGGCCACTCGCCGAGGCGGGCGAGGACCGTGTCGCCGCGGCTAACGAGCAGCGCGTTGACGGCGACGATCACTATCGCGATCGACACACCCATCCGCAGGGCGATTCCAATCGCCTCGCGGGCGCCGGCGAGGAGCCCGGCCAAAAGCGCGGCGAGGAGCACCGCGATCAGCACCAACGGGGTCGAATAGAGAATGGCGATCGCGACGAGGCTGCCCAGATAGGTGACAGCAGCACCCGGCGACGCAGCCTGCAGAGGACCAGGCCGTGGCGTGTAGGCAAGCGGCGATCTCATCGCAGTGGAAGCGGCGTCTCCTTTGCGCCCTCGGTGGCCACCGCGTAATGGTCGCGCAGATCGGCGCCGTTTAGGTGGGCGGCAGCCGAATCGGTGGCGCTCAAGTTGGTGCCGGTGATCACCCAGGTGGGCGGTGCTTCACCGCGCCGCGTCGCGGCAACCAATCCGGCTTCGGCGCCAAAGGAACGCTGCGGGCGCCCATCTTCGGCCATCCCCTGAAGCTCAAAGCGACCCCCCTGACGGCGAAACTCGGCAAAAACGCCGCTCACCTGCGGCCCGGCTTCAATCTCAGCCGCGGTCGGATCTGCCCGGACCCGCCGCCACGGTCCGACCAAGACCCTGATCGCCGAGGGCGAGCCGCCGATAAGCGAGGCGCCGGCGCCCTCAAGCTCGCCACGCACCTTCGTGCAAGCGCTACCCCCTCCCAGGCATACGAGCGAGACCGGGTGATGGTGGCCTTCATAGCCTCCGCTGAATGGCTCCGGCCAGGAGCCGACCACGGCTGGCACTTCCATCGCCGCCGACCAATCGCGGTAATCCCACCAGATTGCCTCCCCGCCCTGCAGCGCGTAGGCGGCTGCTCCGATCGGTGCCTCGATTCCATTCACGTAGTAGAACCAGTCAAAGCTCTGAGCGCCACGGGTTTCCCCTTCGACCCCGTCGATTGACTGCACGAAGCCGCCGCCGTAGCTGGTTGCGAGTTTGGTTGATCGTTCCAGGACCCGCATCACGGTGTCTGATTCGGTGACGCCTCCAACCGCGCGTTCGAACACCGGCTGGGAACCGAAATCATGGGTCACGGTCAGCCTCACATCGCCCAGGTCCTTGCCGGGTCCAAGCCCGCAACCCGTGCCCAACGCTCCCAGGCTGAGCGCGATCGCGGCCGCCGAGACGCGGCGCTGGCTCACCTGCTCGAGCCGCCCGGGCACCTACCCCCAACGCAAACGGCGACCCGGCTGGATGGAATCTCAGTTCCGAGGCTGGCGCGCAGCTGGGCGGGCTCTCCAAGCGTCACCGTGGTGCGGCCGCTGGCGTCGGTTGGGGCGCTGGCGTCGCTGACCGACGCCCCGACGGCGGGGCGTCGGATCCCCTTTTCGTTGTAGATGAAGACGCGCACTCCAAACGGTTTTGCCGCGACCGCCGTCCTCGGCGCGCTGAGCACCAGCTCTTCGGGCTCGGAGTTAGCGCCGGTCAAATACCAAAGCACTTCATCGCCGGGGTGCAGCTTCACCTTGCTGCCGCCCTGGGATGGGCTCTTGTGGTTGACCGTCAGAGACCAAAAGCCGGGGCCCGCGGCCTTGGCAACGGCTCCCCCGACCCCACAAAGTGCCAGGCCGAAGCTGAAGTGATCGGATACAAGCAGCGGTCGCAGCGAGGCATCGGTTTCGGCCGCCTCGGCGAGCAGGCCGAGCGGGGTCGCCCCGCTGACCGTCACCGACTTGCCGTCGCCGCCGGTCCCCCTGCCAAAGCAAGTCGCCTTGGGGCTTGTCGGGACGGTGGTCGTGCCGGTGCGAAGCGTCTCTTCGGCGAGCACCTTGCCGCTACTCTCAAGCACCCGCAGCTTGGCGGGGACAAGGGCTTCGTTGGCGGCGGCGGGCACCGCCAACGGGAGGGTCAGGACCGCGCCCAAGACGCACACCACTAGCGGCCGGCAATCGAAAAATCTGGGCATTTAAGCCACCCCTTCCTCGAGGGTTGTATTGGCTGGCCGGGGACAGGTCTCCTGGCTTCCGGGGTCTCCACCGCACCTTCCCGGGGTTACGTTGTCTTCCCCAGTGGTTGGCGCCAGGGGCGCCAGCGGCTTCTTTACCCGGTCACAGTGGCGGGACCGCGCCGGCTTCTCACCGGACTTCCCTTGACCACCGACCGTATGAATGAACTGATCCTCAGTCTACCCGCAGCGAAGGCGCCTGGGCCTGCGCCGCTGCGCCGGGCGGCCCTTCGGGAGGCCACACTGTCACCTGCGATCTGCTCCCGGCCTCCAACCCCCAGCCAGCGACGCGCCCCAAGGTCGAGATAACGGCGCGCTCGCCGCGGGGCGATAGGTAGCGCAGATCAGCGCCCGCAGTGTTCTCGGTAGTAGCGGTAATCGCTTCGATCGGGGCGCAGGTTTGAAGCGAGGGCAAGGTGGTGGCGGGCACGCTCTGTCCGCCCCGTCTTTGCCAGGGCGCGACCGAGGCAGAAGTGCGCGTAGTCGTTGACGGCGTGGACGTCAACCACCGCCTCAAACTCGGCCGCAGCCTTGGCGAATTGTCCGCAGCGAAAGTAGGCACGGCCCAGCGCCTCACGAACCGAGGCCTTGTCGGGCGCTCGGCGGGCGGCCGCGGCGAGTGGCACCGTCGCCTGCTCATAATCACCATCCTCGAGCAGCTCGATCCCGCGTCGATAGAGGGTGAAGGTCGAATCAACCTCGGCATCAGAGGGCATCGCCAAAGTGTAGGAAGAGCGCCCGCCGGCCACCGAACTTCGGCAAGGCGGCCAGAGGTGAAGCGGCGATCGGGCGGAGATTCAGCTACTGCAGAGCTGAATCTCGACATCTGCGCGGCTTCGGCGCTCCGTCCGAGATGGCGCAAAGAAAACTGGCCTCTCCGCGGCAGACAGGGGGAGGAACCGGGCTCCGGGCCCTCGATCGCCTTCAACCCGGCCCGTGGGCCATCGGCTTTTGCCCCTGCATCCGCCGCCCTGTGCTCGAGCACCGATCAGGGTCTCAGGCGGGTGGGTGGCACTCACCGGAGAACACGCTGCGCCCGTCCTTTTAGAGCTTTTCGAACCCTCAATCGCTTCCCCGGAAAAGATCTGCCGCCTCGACTCCATCGCTCCTGCTGTGGAAACTTGTCTGCCCTGAGAAGAACGCCAGGGCACCGAGTCGAGCGACCGCCCACCCGAGTCCGACAGAATCGAGCCCAATGAATGTCCCGCTGCCGATTGCCCTGATCGCTCGCCGCCTGCCCGCGGTCGGAGTTAATCGTCTCGCGGAGGGGTTTCAGATCCGCGAAGGCGGCCCGGACGCCAGCCCCAAGCGGCTGTGCGAGCTCGCGGCTGGCTCGGTTGCGATTGTCGCCGATCCAACCGTCAGCGTCGATCAAGCGCTGCTGGAAGCCGCCGGGCCGCAGCTGCGGCTGATCGCAAACTTTGGGGTTGGATACGACAACATCGATCTGCAGGCCTGCCGCAGGCTGGGCGTGATCGCGACCAACACCCCCGGCGTCCTGACCAACGCGACAGCGGAGCTGGCGCTGGCGCTAACGCTCGCCGCCGCCCGCCAGACCTACAGCGCCGAGGCGCACCTGCGGGCCGAGCGCTGGAGCGGATTTGACCCAACCGCCCACCTCGGCCGCGAGCTCAGCGAGACCGTCTTCGGCGTGGTTGGCCTCGGACGAATCGGCCTCCGCTACGCGGAGCTGGTGGGCCCGATGGCCAAAAAGATCCTCTACACCGCCCGCGCCCCAAAACCCGAGCAGGAGGACAGGTTGGGAGCCTCCTACGTCGAGCTCTCAGAGCTGATCGCCAGCGCCGATGTGATCAGCCTCCACTTGCCCGCCAGCGCTGAGACCGCCGGTCTGATCGGAGCGTCGGAGTTTGGACGGATGAAGGCCGGTGCGATCGTGATCAACACAGCGCGTGGCTCCCTGATCGATAGCGCGGCGCTGGTGGCGGCCTTGGAGCATGGCGCGATCGGCGCCGCTGGCCTCGACGTGTATGCGGATGAGCCCGCGGTGCCGGCGGAGCTGATCGCAGCGCCCAACTGCATCCTCTTGCCCCACATCGGCTCGGCAACGACCCGCGCCCGCGATGCGATGTCGCTGCTCGTGGCCGAGAATGCCCTAGCCGTATTGAAGGGTGCCGAACCCGCCAACCGCGTCTCGCTGAGCTGATCGGGGCGCATCAAGCCCCGCCCCAGGGCGCCCCCCGGCGCCCCTGCCCGCCCCGCTCAGCCCCCGGCGCCGTGGACGCCGCCGCGAGCCAGGCTGCCCCGTGGCTAACCCCCCTCTGCCCCCCGCTCAAACCAGCATTTGTGCGCCGGGCGGCCCGAAATCGGCGCTTTGAGCGGGGAGAAACCGTGCCGCCGGGCAGCCGCAGATGGGCCTAATCTGCGGTTGCCGGGGCGGCGGCTGCTACGGTGTTTGAGTCGGGTTTGGCATCTTCGCCACCCGAGAGGTTCCGTTTCCTCCGCGCGCTTCTGAGCGTTTTGGGGCCGCTGGATCTCCCCGAAGTGCTCAAAAAAGGAGTTCGCACCAACATGTCATTTGCCGATCTCGGCATCTCCAAACGCGTCGTATCAGCGCTGGCTGAACGCGGCATCACCCAACCATTCCCAGTCCAGCAGATGGCGATCCGCGATGCGCTCGCGGGCCATGACCTGCTGGTTCAATCTCCAACCGGATCCGGCAAGACGCTTGCCTTCGGCATCCCAATGGTCGACCGCCTCGATTCGGCAACCCACAGCCTCTCCGCGCTGGTCCTGGCGCCAACCCGCGAGCTTGCCAGCCAGATCGTCGATGAGCTGCGATCGATCGCGCGCTCCCAACAGCTGCAGATTGCCGCGGTCTACGGCGGCGTCGGCTTCGGACCCCAGATCAGCGCGGCTCGGCGCGCCGACATCATCGTCGCCACCCCGGGCCGACTTGAGGATCTCCTCGCTCGCAACGTAATCTCGCTGCAAACCGTCCGCATCTTGGTCCTCGATGAGGCCGACCGCATGCTCGATATGGGCTTTAAGCCGGCGGTCGGGCGGATCGTTGCCCAGACACCGGACTCACGCCAAACGCTCTTTTTCTCGGCCACCCTGAAGGGCGCCACCGGCGAGCTCGCCGCCGCCTACACCCGCGATGCCCGTGAGCACATCGTGGCCGCCCCCGAGCGCGAGCACAAAGACATCGAGCATCACTTCGTCCACGTCCACTCCCAGGGTGCAAAGCTCGACCATCTCGCCGATCGACTTCGGGCTGGCGAGCAGGCGCGAACCCTCGTCTTCGTGCGCACCAAGCGCGGCGCGGATCGGCTCGTCAAGCGACTTCGCGACCGCAAGCTGGAGGCCGTCGCGATGCACGGAGACAAGAGTCAACGCCAGCGCGAAAGGGCCTTGGCGCGCTTTGAGAACGGTGAGGTCGACACGCTCGTCGCGACCGATGTCGCGGCCAGGGGGATCGACGTCGCAGATATCACGCACGTGATCAACTTCGACGCCCCCGAGGACCGCGACTCCTACGTGCACCGGGTGGGCCGCACCGGCCGAGCTGGTGCACGCGGAGCTGGAATTAGTTTCGTGCTGGCCGATCAGGTGGGTGAAATTGGGCGGATCGCCCGTGACCTTGGCCTCGCCAACGAGTTCAACAAGGACCGCCGCCGAGATGCGCCAGGGGCTGCGGCTCAAAAGACCCAAGGCGCGCGGCGGCGTCGGACACGAAGGAAGGTGCACGCATGAGGCCCGAGACGATTACCGCAACGAAATGGACCTGCAACAACTGCGGGGTATCGACAAGCCGAATCGACGGCGAGCCGATTGGTCTCCCCGAGACCTGGACCACCTCAAGCGAGGGCGATCTGTGCCTGGTTTGCAGGCGCGAGCAGGCCGGAAACGCGGCGCTTGAGTCGGTGCCTGCCGACGGGCCGCTCGACGCTCGGGTGCGACTTCGCCGCGCCGCGGTGATCGAGTTCGAGGTGCGCCGCACCCCCGATCACGCAAACCATGCAATCGCCAAGGCGTGTCGATCCTCGGCCTCAGCCGTAGCCCAGGCCCGGCTTCGTCTCGGCGTCCCGGATCCACCTCCCCGCGCCCCCCGAAGCCGCAGCTAGGCGCCGTCACAAATAGGGCCACCCGATCAACGCCACAAGCAGACGCTTTGATCGGGGCCCGCGGAGCCCTAAGCTTTAGGGGCAAATTGGGAAACCCAGGGAGGGAAGATGAGTAATCTGCGCGCAAGGTTGAGCTATGCCAACGTGATGGCCACGGTGGCCGTGTTCCTGGCGCTGGGCGGCGGCGCCTATGCCGCCACCCAGCTGAAGAAGAACAGCGTCGGCACCAAGCAGCTGAAGAACAACGCGGTTACCGGTGAAAAGGTCAAGGATGGCTCGCTCACTGGGGCAGATATAAACAGCCAAAGCCTCGGCCTGGTTCCAAACGCCGCTCACGCCAGCAACGCCGACTCCGCCGCCCAGGCCTCAAACTCCGCTGCCCTGCAGGGCCACCCCGCTTCAGATTTTCTCGGCGCCAACTCCCAGGCGACCGACTCCGCCCGCCTTGGCGGGCACACTCCGAGTGAATTCGGTGCAGTGCTTTCGGGCCAGACCTCAGGCCTGGCCGAAGTCAAAGGTGCGGCCAATCTGTACGGGCCGGTCGGAGGGATCGGTGCCGCCTCAAAAACGGCACCGACGGTGGCAAGCCTGTCTCCCAGCATCGGGCTTCAGGCGAGCAACTTCTCCGCCCAGTTGATCGAAGCACCGACCTCCGGAAACGGAGTGGAAGTGCAGCTCTGGGTCAATGGGGCCCCGGTTGGACTCTCCTGCCTGATCGCGGTAGGGCAGACCTCATGCAGCAACAACACGGCGACGCCGTCGATCCCAGCCGGTAGCCAGTTGGCGATCAACATATTGGAGGCCGGAGAAGTTCCAGCCGATAGCCTGCTGACCGGCTTTCAGCTCACCCAGTAAAAAGCCAACCGCTGTTTTGGGCCGCGGGCGAGGGCAGCTGAGCCTTCCCGGCGGGACCGGGCTGGGCGCCCGGCTCAATCGAGTTCGCGGGGATCGGCGCCCTTCAGGATCCAATGAAAGACAACCGAGCTGGACCACTCGGCGGCCAACTTCAACCTCAGCAGATTGAGACCTGACCCTTGAGGGTCTTCACCACCCGCTTATTGTGGCCGTGCTTTCGGATTATCGCCGTAACCCTGGCCGCTACCGTGTATTTCTTGCCTGGCGTCAGCGCTCCCGGGATGATCAACCAACGAAACGGCTTCTTCTTCAGGGTCTTTTTCATACCGTCAAATGAGAAGGTGACCTTGGCGACCTTCATCTTGGTGCGAAGGGCCCTGGCGACCCGGTGGCGGGCTTTCTTGCCAACCCCGACGTAGAAGGGCTGCTCGGACTCAAGGCACATCCCGGGCACCTTCAGGGTCAGCAGATTGCCTTCCACCGCAGCGCTGCTCGTGTGCGTTTTGCCTTTATAGGTTGGCGGTGTTTTCGGAGTGGGAGTTGGAGTCGGCGCAGGATTGGCGACCGGCGTCAGATCGGCGACCCGCAGACCGCTGGAGTCCATGAATGTCAGCCAACCTTGGCCGCCGTTGCCAATCGCGAGTTGGGCGTTGTCAAAGCCCGCGTAGGCATCGCCAATGTGGGCTATATCGGTCGCGGCTCCAAAGCTCGTCCCGCCATTGGTGGAGGCAAAGAGCCGCATGTCTGGGCTTTCGTTGCTGCTCGCCGGCCAGGCGACGGCAACCCGACTACCGTCAGGGGACTGGGCGATCGCCCCCCCGGTAAAGAGTCCGAAGGAGGGGCCGCTGGCAAGGGTCAGAGGGGCGCCGAAGCTCGTTCCATTGTATTTACGGACGTTCAGCACGTCAGGGTAGGCGCTCCCCGTGCCATAGTCTTCAGAGACCAAGAAGAGCCCTGCGCTTCCTCCCGATAGCTTGGATTCATAGCCATTTGTGACCGCGAAGGGACCTTCCCAGTCTTTTTCTGAACCGAGTGATCCCGAACCTTTGTAACGGTAGAAATGGACCGAGTCTGGTTCTGAGAGTTCCCAGTAGGAATCGACCAACTGACCGGCGCTGTCGAGCCCGAGACTGGAGCCGACCACGCCGCCACTACCGATCGATTCAAATTCGAACGCTTCACCCGAACCCCCGGCGGCGGGAGCAGAGCTGAATCCGAGCCCGGCGTTGTAGGCGCTGATCAACAGGTTCGACCCCGATAGCAACACATTGGTCGGAGCGGTCTTGCTTGAATATCCGCCTTTGGTGATGGTGCCAGCGTTGAAGCTTTCACCACCGTTCGTCGATTCCCAGATGATGAGATCGTCTTCGACGTAGCGCGGTGCGACGACGTAGACCGTAGCGCCGCTGCCGAGCACGGGGAAGACTCCGCTCACCTCATCGGTGATACTGGTCGCGCCCGGAATCGGCAGGGTGACCGGGTGGGCGCAGCTGCCTCCAACCGGAATTTTGCAAAACATCGGCGCGTCGGGAACACTGGCACTGGCGGACCTGTGTGTCCAGCCGACGTAGGCGTTGCCGGCGGAGTCCTCGACCAAATGCCCCGGTGAGGTCGCCTGAGCATCGAGAACAAAAAGGTCATTTGCGGCGGCGGGTGCACTCCAGACAGAGAAACACAGAGCCCAAGCAGCGCTGATCAGAAAGGCCGCCCTCGGCAAAGAGAGATGGGTAAGACATGCCGACAAGCCAACGACGCCAGGAGGCCGTGAATTTGGATGCCGCAATGAAACTCCTTCAGGTCAGTTCATCGGCGAGAATTCGATCGGCGGCAAGCGCCGTTCGGGCCTCGGGAAGCAGAACCTAGCAGCTACCGAGCCCGGATCTGCCCGACCGTTGCCAGCCGCAGCACGATCGATATGCACGCATTTTGGACGGCCGGCAATCGTGGCGCTTGGGGATAGGAACGCCTTAGCGCCCGCTGCGTTCAGGGATCGCAAACTCAGCCACCCCGATCGCCTCGATCGACGGACCTTCCTGGCAACAGCGTGAACGCTTGGACCTTCTCCGAGGCGATCACCAAGTCCTCGCCGTGAGAGTTGATGCTCACATTTCCGTGCGGCCCCGAGGAAATGGCCTCGTTTTCTTCGATCAGGAGTCCGTCGACTCGATGACCCGTAGTTGCCTCGAGCCTGATCGGCACATCTCCTTCTCGGCTGCTGCGTATTCGCTCCAGCACGTCGTGAAACCACGACGCTTGCTCAGATGGCGGCCGCTCGTAGCGCCTGCCTATGTCAAAGCTCTCCGCCACTCCCCCACAAACTAGCGATCCTCAGCGAACGAGAAGAGCAAGACCCGATGTCCAATCGCGACCCAGTCGGGCTTGCGGCGAGGTTTCCTCAACCTCCAGAGCTCACGGCTCAAGGGGCCCGCGCTGCGGCGCCGCCAATTTGTGGGGACCTTCAGCGCTGATCGAGCCCAACCCCGAGCCTCGGATGTGAGCGAACTGCTCTTTATCGGGTCGTCGCATAGACCGAGAGTCGGTGCCGCGGCAGATTTCAATTTCAATTCGTCATGCCCGAGCCGATCCGGCGCCTTACCAGCGGCGGGCGGCGCCGAATAGCTCTTGCATATACCCGGCCACTGACACCGGCGACATGAATAGCTGATAGGTGAGCAGGTAGCCGAGGTAGCCCAGCCGGTTACGACGCACTTTGAGACCAACCTCCTCAAAGGCCCCTCTGGAGAAGTGAAACATGATTCCCGCGAGGATCAGATTGAGGGGCAAAACCGCGAGAGTCATCGGTCCGACGATCGCGAAGTTACCAAACAGCGCCAGGATGATCCCGATTGGGAAGGCGACCGAGTAGACGAGGTCTATGTAAGGGAAGATGAAGTTGACGAGGACAGCGTGGATATTGGAGCGACCCTCGGCGAGCAGGGTCCCGCCGTGCTCACGCAGCCCCTCGATCATCCCCCGCGCCCAGCGGCGCCGCTGGCGAGCAAATGACCGGAGGTCTTCGGGCGCGCCAGTGAAGGCAATCGCGGTGCGCTCATATCCCACCCGACCGCCCTCGGCCATCATTGCCCAGGTGAGGACGATGTCCTCACCGATCCGGTCGGGCCAACCACCGGCGTGCTTTAGAGCCTTGGTCCGGTAAACGCTGAATGCCCCCTGGGCGACCATCGTTCCTTGGAAGAGGCCCTGCTGGCGCTTTACCGAAGCGATGCCCAGGAAGTAGTCCCACTCCTGGGCGCGGGTTATGAAGTTATTGCGAGAGTTACGGACGAAAACCGCTCCGGCGACGGCGACGGTGTCGGGCGGGGAGATGGCGAGGCGGGCGACGATCCTTCGCAGGGAATCCGCCATCAAAAGGGTGTCCGCGTCGACCGTCGCCATCAACGGTGTCCGCACCTGCCTTAAGGCAGCGGTCAAGGTTTTCGCCTTGCCGCCGTGGGGCACAGTGAGGACGGAGATGCGACGATCCCGGCGACGCCATTTTCGCGCCAACTCCGCGGTGCGATCGGTCGAGCCATCATCGGCAACGACGATCCTTAGCCCGCCGGGATATGTCTGCTTGACGACGTAATCAAGCGTTTCGGTGATCGTCTTTTCCTCGTTAAAGCAGGCAATGACAACGGTGAGGGCGGGGAACTCGAGGTCGAAGCGAAGCGGCGGGGGGCGATCTATCAAGAGCGAGGTGATCAGGTTGGCATTCAGGTAGCCCGGAATGATCGCGATGCCGAAGATCACCGCGATCGCGATCGGGATCGTGATCGATTCGCCGAGGGTTTCGATCCACGGAATAGAGAGCCAAAGGGAGAATCCGGCCCATGCGAGGGCGGCGACGATTACGATTGCAAGCTTCAGATGAAGCGCTACGTAGAGTCGCTTGCGTTCATTCGGGGTGCGCTCGAGCTCTTTGACTTGAACCAGCCCATCGAGCTCGCTCCTCGCCTCATCGCTGAGCGATGGCGCCACGGTTTGCTGGGGCCGACTTTCCTCCGTGGGCTGCAATCGGGACCTGGCCATCACTGAAGTGATCGACAGACCGGCATTGCAACTGGAGTTGAGCGCCGCTTTCGACCTCAGGGACGGGAGGCAATCGCCACCCCCCACCCTCGGTCCAACGCATAGCGGGCCGATTCATCGCTGCGGCGCGAATCCGAACAGACGACGGGTCGAAGTCGCCGGGCGCCTGAACTTTCCCAAGCACCATGTTTTGGCAATCAGGCCCAGGGAACATGGAGATATACCCTCGGCGATCGTGGGGGCGCGCACCCCTCGCGGGTTGGGGACAAAGGCGCTGGATCGCCGTGGGCCTACCCCAAAAATGCTCGACCATCGGTCGGAGCGGTCCCTTGATGAACCCGCGAACAGAAAAGTAGGTGAGCGAATGGTCAGCTGTGAGCGTTGCGGTAGCCGTTTCAGTCCGGTCCAAGCCGCGACCATCGGGTACTGCCCGCGTTGCCTGCTCCGCGATGACGTCTCGGTTCCACTTATCGTCAGCGTCTTCAAAGCGCCGAGGGGCGAGGAGCAGACCGCCGAGCCGGGGCCGAAGTCCTAGCCTGAAGCGACGCCAGCCTCCGGCAAGTAGTGCGCAAAAGCGCCAACCCACTCCCTCGCAATGGCGGCAGGCAGCGCTTCGTAAAGTCATTCAGGAGAATTCTCAAACGGCGCGCCAGGGCCCCCCACGGTGGTGGCCGTGACCTGACCCTCGATCTTGGAGGTGCCCGTTCGGTGTCAATAGCGCACTCCGGGATCAGGATGGCGGCTACGGATGCAACCGGCCCTAGACAGGGTCCCTCGCGGCTAGGTTTCGATCGACTCTCTCCAAATCAGGTTCGACAATCAGATTTGGAAGGCACTACGGCCCAGTCGCTCGACTCGTCTCCGTTGCGCGACTGGACCGGAAGGTCCGTCTCCGCCAAGTCACCGCAGGCACCGAAACCCAAAGGCAACCGAGAACGAGTGTCGGTCGAATCGCTCAGAGATCAATCCCCACCGGCAGTGGAGGACCGATGTGGCCGCCACCTATGGCAGCGGCGCGAGATCATGGCCCCCCGTAACCTCCCGCGCTTGCAGGAGGTTAAGGGGCCTTTCCCTTTAGGCGACCGCTAATGGCGCCGGATTGCGATGATGCCCGCCAGTGATCCTGCCGCGATCAGCGCCAGCGTCACGTTCTCCCTGCCCCGCCTGGTGAGGGCGTACTCGAGGATGTCATCGAGGGCATAGCGGGTCATGTGCCTTTTGTAACACCCACGCCTCCGATTCGATGCGGCCGCTTATTCGGGCAGTCGCCCCTTGGCTCCCTGAAGCGATGACCAACTCGAGCCCGTCTCAGCGGTTCACACCACGAGGTTGGGAGCTGGCGTTCACATCGAATTGATGATGTAGATCATGAGCTCCAAGAATGGTGCGGTAGGTTGAACCGGCGCCTACCAACAAACTTACAAAAGGAAACGACATGGCCTACGCCGTAACCCACCACTTCCCCGATGGAACCGAAGATCAGTACCAGGCAGCCCTCGCGAGCGTTCATCCTTCTGATGGGAGCCTCCCCGCCGGGCAGACCTTTCACGCGGCCGGTCCAACCGAGCAGGGCTGGATGATCGTCGTGGTCTTTGACTCAAAGGACAGCTGGGAGCGCTTTCGTGATGAGGATCTACTCCCGGGGCTACAGGAATCAGATGGAGCCTTTGAGGGAGCTCCACAGGAAATCGCCTTCGAGGTTGCAAATCTCCAGCAGGGATAGGCGCGAGCTGGCCAAAGAGCCGCGAGTCGCCCTCGCCTGCCTGCCTCGTTGTCTGCGATTGAATCAGCGGTTAATGTCACCCCACCCTCGAGCAGCGAAACGTTCGCTGTCACGCGGCGAAAATGAGGTTGACGTCCTGATTTGTTGGCGCCGGCACGGTACTTGTTGAGCCGGCCTCGCGCCTTGATTGCAGCGGCGGGTAAGAAAGGCGCTAAAACAGAGATGGCAGAGTCATGGTGGCCAGACGAGCCGGGGTGGGTGACGCGGAGGAGGAGCCCTGTCGCAGACCTAGCTCTGCGATCTCGGAGCTCCGCGGGAGGGGAAGCTCCCTCCTGGATTCAGGTTAAGGAATCCTTGGTGCTCCCTTTTGGATCTCGACTGAGAAACGGTTGTGGAGCTTCATGAAATTGGCAAACGATGTCCTGACCTTAATTGTCGCAATGGTTTTGTCTCCCTTTGACACGATGCCATCTCCAACCGATGAGCAATTGCTTTCGTCACCCACAACGCAAGGCCATTCGACCTGAAAGAAGAGCCCGGAACCAAACTCCTCAATGGAAGCCTTCCCCGAGCAGATCAGGAAATGTATGGCGAGGGCGCTGCAGTCATCGGTGTTCAGGGTTCCCGCGGACTTGGAACCAGAGGTCAGATCGATGGTCGAGTGGATTTCGAATTCTTCTTCGACCCGATGTTTGTGTACTTCCGTGACTACGCCAGTCAAATCCAGCCCCTGACTGGACTCCTTTGCAGGGGCACCAGATGCCGATGACACACTCCAAAGCCCGATCAGCATGATGCAAAGACCAAACGCGGAAAGAGGAAGGGCGCGGCGAGCAGGCAGGGACCGCCGCCTTGCAATTGCCGAGCCGGGTTCTGCCTGATTCATCTTTATCTCCTCGGTGGTCTCGAACACGCGGGTGTCATGCAGTATCGCCGACCCAGAAAAACGGGGGCTGAGGCGCCCGGCTTTTGTTCCTCAGATTGCCCGGCGATCGACCGGGGACATAATTTGGGACACGCTCATCGGATGTCCATCACCTCGCATGGCAAACTCTTGGCGCGATCGATGATCTCCGGATCGCCGGTTAGCAGCAAGGCGCGCTCGGTCGCCGCAAGCGCAATGGCAAAACAGCCGGCGAGCGCAATCGGGTGCTCTGCCTTGAGGGTTGCAACGGCACGCATCATCGAAACACCGGGCAGATCCTCCGTGATTTGTGAGCGAAATTCCTCAACGGCGCGATCCGCCTCACCTTGCCCATGATCGCGGGCCAACCGGTAGTGGACCTCGACGAGATTCACCCAACTCATAATTGGACGTTCACGATCAAGGATCTCGGCGACCGCGTCGGTGCTTGGCTCGTCGCCATCGAGCCAAGCCAGCACGGCCCAAGAGTCCAGGCAGGATCGCATCGGCTAGCGTGGCTCGTCGCGACGATCCTCGATCAACCGGGCGGCCATGCCGCTCCCGGAGAACCTTCCCGCCAGAGTTAAGCGTCTACCGACGCGGCGCACGATGATTCCATCATCCACCGACTCGAATGAGACATCGGTACCCGGACCGAGACCTGCGCGCTCTCGAAGCTCCTTAGGAATTACGACCTGGCCCTTTGCCCCCATCCGCTGAGTCATACGGACCCAGTATAACAACCGGGCTGACCGACGGAAACCCAAAGTACCGCTACGGGGATTCGAACTCCGGCTTCCGGACTGAGGATTGGCTCTGTGAGCACGTTTGCGGTTGACCTGTGCCTGCTGGGCCCGAGGAGTTCGATTCCGTTCGATCTGGTTCGGTGGAATTGGGGACGTTTCGGGACACGGTCTGGCATCTTGGTCACCTCTCTATTCCGATGCGAACGCTCGCCGTAGCGCTTCGTCGAACGACTCTGGTGAGATCCCGAACGGTTCGGCACCGGAGGGGTCGGTGACGACGGTCGCAGTGGTCAGGCCTTCGATCAGGGGGCGCGCCACATTGGTGTCGACCGGCGTCACCAGCCCGAGCCACAATGCAGAAAGCCACGGAGTGATGAAGGGCACTGGGAGCTTGCGTCGTGGCCGCTTGCCCATCGCGATCGCCATCCGATCCAGCATCTCGGAGTAGGAGAGGATGTCAGGGCCGCCGATCTGCACCTCCCGACCCTCGGACTCAGGGACCTCGGGCGCGCGTCGCAGGTAATCGATGGTCGCGTCAATGCCGATCGGCTGGGTTGCTATCCGCAACCAGGAGGGAGCGATCATCACCGGCAGCCGGCCGACCAGATAGCGCAGGGTCCGGTAGGACTCACTGCCGGCCCCAACCACCATCGCCGCCCGAAAGTAGGTGAGCGGCGGACCCTCGGCGGCCAGGACAGCCGCGGTCTGGTGGCGGCTGCGCAGGTGCTTCGACTCGCCCTCGCTACCGAGCCCCCCGAGGTAGACAACCCGTCTGACTCCTTCTCGCTTGGCCATGCGAGCGAAGTTGAGCGCGCCGATCTGCTCTCGCTCCGCGAACCCCGCGCCCCCCGCCATCGCGTGGACGAGGTAGTAGGCAATCTCGATCTCCCTCGCCGCGCCCACGAGGCTGTCGACGTCGGTGACGTCGCCAACCTGGAGGTCCAGACCCGTCGCCTCGAGCGAACGCGCTCGCGATCGATCGCGAATCAAACAGCGGACAGAAGCCCCCGAGCGCCCCAGCGATTCGGCCAGCCGACCGCCGATGAAACCCGTCGCTCCGGCGATGAGAGTGCTTTGGGTGATCCACTAAACGTAGCCGGAATGCAAAGCTGGACCGATGTCCGTACACCACCTCAAGCTGCGCCAACGGGTCGAAGCCCCGATCGACCGGGTGTTCGACTTCTACACCGACACCCTCAACCTGAAGCCGCTCACACCGCCCTGGGTCCACTTTCAGCTGACGAGCCCCGTGCCAATCACCATGGAGGCCGGCACGCTCCTCGACTACAAGCTGAGGCTTCACGGGGTGCCGGTGCGATGGCGGACCCGTATCGAGACGTGGGAACCGCCGGTCGGATTCGTCGATACCCAGGTCAAAGGGCCTTACTCGCTCTGGGAACACGCCCACGTGTTCGAACCAGACGGCGGCGACGCAACCGTGGTCCACGATCGCGTCCGTTACGCGCTCCCGCTCGGTCCGCTTGGCGCGATCGCGCACCGGCTCTTCGTCCGCCGTGACCTCGAGCGAATCTTCGACTTCCGTCGCAGCGCCATCACCGAACGCCTCGAGACCGACTAGCGTTGAAGTACCGCTACGGGGATTCGAACCCCGGTTTCCGGACTGAGAAACTGAACGGCTATTTGTGGCTGTTTGCGGCTACTAGGTGTTTTCGCTGCTAATTGGCGGTTTCCAGCGAATCCGTGGTTTTTGGATTCGCGGCCATTTGCGTACCTTGCCTTGACCTGTCCTTGACCTGAGGGGGAAAGTCGAGCCCGGCGCCGACACCGGCGTCCATAAGGTGGACGTAGGTGCGCAGCGTAAAGGCGGGGTCAGCATGGCCGAGCCACTCCTGCACCTGCTTGATGTTGCGCCCGTCGTCGAAGAGCAGCGAGGCGCATGTGTGGCGGAACGTGTGGAAGGTGACGGTTGGCCGGATCTTCAACTTCTCCTTGCCGGCCTCGTCCTCGACGAGTTTTTCGGTCTTGAATCCAGCGGTGATCGCGGCCGGCGTCAGGACTCGTTCGGCGAGCTTGCCGCGGATCAGCTCGGTCCCCATTTTCGAGGCGAAGACCGGAGTCTTGGGGCCGCGGTAGTTGTCGCGGCGGTGGGCGAGCAGCCGCGCCTTCATCTCCGGCGAGAGCGGCAGGTCTCGCCGCCCCGCACCGCTCTTGAGCTTGCGGCGCTTGCCCCGGTAGAACTGTTCGCGGACTTTTACCTTCGGGCTCTCGCCGAGATCGAGGTGCTCCCAGCGCAGCCCGATGGCCTCGCTGATCCGCAGGCCGGTGACGGTGAGGAACTCGAAGAACAGCCTCCAGCGCTCCGGAATCACCGCTATCAAGAGGGCCAACTCCTTGCGGGTCAGCGCCTTCGGACTCTCCCCTTCCGCCTCCCCTTCGTCGCGGGCAGCGGGAATGCGGACCCCCTGGACCGGGTTGGAGCGCAGCAGGCTGTCGTCGACAGCGGTGGCGAACATCACCGAGAGGGCGGCTCGCAGCTTCCTGATCTGAGACGTCGAGCAGCCCTCGGCGCGCATCTTGCCGAACAGCTCGCGAACGTCGGCGGGTTCGATCTCGGACAGCTTCCAGCCCTTCCAACGCGACAACGCGTGAGCTCTGATCGGTCGCTCGTACTCCGGCCGCGTCGTCTCGGAGAAGCCGCGTGAGGTGCGCCCACCATAGCTCTTGATCCAGCCCTCGAAGTACGGGCCGCAGCGAACCTTGGAAGTGGGCCGTGTACCGCCGGCTTGTTGGTTGCCCTTCTTCTCGCGCGCCTCGCCAAACGTGTCGACGGTCTCGGTCGTCTGCTTGCCGCGGTGTTCAGAGACAACGACATAAGAGCAACCGCAGCGTCTCGTGCCATCGCAGGCCTTGACGTGGCGACGGTACACGCCTGGAATAGAAGTCTTTGTCAGCTTCGCCATCGTCAACTCCTTTCGATCACTTGCATCATCCTCTACGGTGCGGCGGGCTCAAAGTCAGTTCATCCCTATTCAGCCTCCGTCAAGACCCACCGGGCACCGCTTCATCGCCATGGCCTCCGAGCCCGTGACCGATCTGTTCAGACTCAGTGGCCTCTAGGTTCGCCTACTGATAACCCGGTGTTGCGAGGACCGGTTGAGTCCGGCGACTGTGCTTCCGTGGAAGAACATACGCGGAGCCGAATAGGACGATCCAGCTTTCGACCCGGCTCATGGTCGTCCATGAGCGAGATACCGCGATCTAAGCCGCAGGTCGCTAGTTCGATTCCAGCCCTGCTCTGCGGCAACGGGTCCAGCTGACGGGCTCTACCTCTATTCGCCCGCGGACGCCGGGTTGGTCAGTCGACCCGCGAACAGCACCGCGCCGGTACGGTCATCGCGCAGGAAGAAGAGAAACGGGTGGTTGGCGTTGAACACGACCGCGTTAGGTGGTCCTGCCTCCGCTGACGCCGGTTCGACCACAACCCCCGTTGCGGCGGCAGCTTCGGTCCCCGCCTCATCAACCTTGAAATCAGCTGCGTGCTCGACCAAGGCGATCTTCAGCTGTTCTGCTGCGGTGATACCGGAGAAATTTGCGGCTTCACTGAACGCGGCTTTCATGCCGAGTGCCTCCAGCGGCTGATTCAGTGAGGTAAGGATCTTCAGATGAAAGCGGGGCAGGCTGAGTTCGACGAGCCTAGGTGAGAGGCCGTGGACTATCCCCGCCAGCCCGCTGGCGCCCAGCTGGTGCTGCAGGGCGCCAAGGGTCCTCCCCACCGGCAGCACGACCAACAGCGAAAGGGTCGAGGCGCGATAGGGCAGATCAACCGCCGCGTACCCACGACCGGAGTCGTAGCGCAGCCGCTCTGTCTCGTGCATGAACTGGGCCGTGCTGCTTTGGGTAGTGCTGTGAAATGGAGCAGGCGAGGTGTCTGCCGGCTTAAACGGGTAGCGCCAGTTTGCCTTCAGGTAGACGGCATCGGCTAGTACGAGCCGCGTTTGTTCCGGCAGCGATTCGAAAAGCTGCGCGATGATCCCGTTGGTGTGATCGCTGACCCATTCGTTGATCGTCTTTAGCGAGCCGGGGAGATCGCCCTTGAAGTCGACGCTCTGCGGGCCAGCGCCGAAGTGTTCTTGCAGCCCCGACACGAAGGACGGATTCAGGGGGAATCCATCTTGGAGAAAGAGCGTGTTCGCCAGGTCAAGCGTCGGCGCTTTGGGATCCCCCTGCGCCGCGGCGGTTTGCTCGCTGGCGATCGTGCCCTGGAGACCGCCAACGCTGGCAAAGGAAGCCGGCGACTTCAGGTGCAGGGTGCTGGCGATCTGGGTGGCGGTCTGTCCAGCGGCACCGCTGCCCGCCATCGCCAGCGCGGTGGCGACACTGTCGGGGGAGAGGACGAGGTTTTCTGACCCTCCAATAGCGTGCATCAGGTCGAGCCCGAATGCCCCGGTGGCAGCGGCGGGTTCGAGCGCTTGGTGCGGGGACGCCGCGTTCGGCGTCCGAGCCTTGGCTGTGCCCGTCGCTGTCGACTGCCCTACGTCGATGCCGATGGCCACCGCGGCCAAGATGGAGAACCCGGCGCAGAGCAAGAGCAGGCGATGCCGGGATCGGCGGCCACTGCTCCATGATGATCGCTCGACCATGGCACCGCTAGCTTAAAGAGGCCCACCGTCCGCAGGTGATCGATGCGCTGGTGTTGCCGATCGCCCACTTGCATTGGCGCCTTTAAGATCGCCCAGTGAAGTCTCGGCGGGCACTTGTTGGGGCGCTTGTCCTTGTCGTGTGCATGCTCACTGGCGGGGCAGCCGGACACGCATCGAGCGTCCCTGGCAGCCGTGAACATCATTGCGATGTGGGAGGACCGCCAGCGTGGCCCGTTATGCCCACGTTTTCGCCGGGTATGAAGCAGCTATCCCCGGAAGTGATTATCGCCTGCGGGCGGCGCCTCCTTGGCCGGCCGTACGAGATCGTCGCCCTCGATACCAGCGAGGGACTCTGGGTCTACTTCGACAGCGTGCACTTTTGGAAACTCTCGATCACTCGCGAACCACTACTTCCCGGCTCTCTGGAACCCGCTATCACTATTGGCTACGGCGGCTGGGGTCCGCCAGCACGGTCGGAGGTGCAAGGCGTCCTCGCGGCGAACGTGGCGCGGGTCGAGGTGATCTTCCACGACAAAAGCCAGCGTCGGCTCCTGGTCGAGCCCCCCACGATCGCCCAAGTCAGCGGCAAATTACTGACCGTCCTTCACCAGACAAAACCGTTTGGTGCATATGCGATGACGATGCCCGGTTATGTGCCTCCGAAGGGGATTCGCGTTGTCGCCTTCAATGCCCATGGGAGGCGGGCCGGATCTGCGAGGGATCGGTCACTCCCCACGGACACCGACTCTGACCGAAAAGCGCCCTTTAGAGGCGAAAAACCGTAACAGCGCGCACCAGCCGCCATCAGGTAGAGCGATCATAATCCGCGTGTCAGGAGTTCGAGTCTCTCCTCCGGCATCCCTTACATAGAGCCAAAACTGCCGGACACATGAGCGACATTTGGACGCCAATCTAGGGGGGTGGCAAGGGATGTGGCAAGGTGCCACGATCGAGCAAGCGAATTCGTCACCAGCGACAAACACCAGCGCCCCAAGAAAGCGCGCGATCATTCAGGACGGTGCACTGCAAACCAACCCGCCTCGAATTCCTCGGCAACCCGGTCGTCGCCGACCCTGCTCGCCGGTCGTTGCCCTAACCCGTCAGGAGCTCCTCAAACCGTCTTTCCCCGCCATCGAAGTAGCTCGAATGCGTCTGCTTGATCGTCTCCAGCGAGTCTGCGCTGAGCAAAACGATGTCGAGCTTCGTATCCATTCCATTGACCTGCTCTGCCTTCGCGTAGGCCTCCTGTGCGGCGTCGTAGTCAGTGCCGTAGGGCTGAACCTCGGTCTTGCCGGTGGCAGGGTCGTAGATGACCAAGAAGTGTTTGATCTCATCAGGGCTCATCGATCTCTTCTTCTAATGGTATCGGCTCCCACTTGCAAAGCCTTCACCCGGTCAAGAAGCCCCGGATCTATCGGCATTCCTTGGTCGGCATTCGCGCAAAGCTCCCCCAAGGCGACGTAGAAGTCGCGCAGCTCCTGCGCGCCACCGCCGAGCTTCAAATCAGGACCCAGGAGGCGGGCGCCGTTCTCCACGGCATTCGCCCAGGTGTCCTGCATGGGCGTCCGCAGCTGCACCTCAATCAATCGACCTTGATTGCGATTAATGAGGTGGCGTGCCCGATAGCCATCGGCTTTGGGCTCGGCCACGTAATCGCGGAACCTGGTGATAGTCCAGTTCTTTCGCAACCGGCTTGAGACTCTGTAGGCGGCATCTTGATCGGGCAGACGGCCCTGACGCCACCGATACCTGCCATGCGCGAGAGATTCATTCCCGGCTCGCGGAGAAGCTTTCCCGCGATCGTGGGAAATTTCTTTAATCGCTGGGCTACGACCGGCTTTCCTTGGTCGCCGGCGTAATATCGAAGATTGGCGGCTACCCGGGAGAGCGGCTTGGCGTGCTCGCGCCGCCACCACTCGATGATTTCGATTGCCTCCAGAACCTCGGAGGGCTGCTGACCTAGAGACGACCTGCCTGCGATGATCAGGCGAAGCCGATCAGCAAGCGTCTTCCCGGCGCGGTCGACTTTGCTTTTGCTGTAAATCACGCTCCAATAATCGCCGATCCGACGGGCTAATCATTCGTCGCAGCCCGAAAGCACCGGCGTGGGCGCCCGGCGCAGGCACAGCAACTGGACCCGAGCCCAGGGCTAGGCCGTCCGACGGTTAGGGGCGATTGCGATCGCGTCCGGAGAAGGGCCAACCCTGATCGGCGAACCTACGACCCGGTTGGCCGTGGAATCGATCACCGAAATGGTGTTCGACAGCTCGTTTGTGACGTAGGCGGTCGTCGTCTGCGGGATGAATGCGATCGCGCTCGGACCGCGACCGACGCTGATCGGCGAACCCGCCACTTCGTTGGTCTGGGTATCGATCACAGAGACGCTGTTTGACCCACCGTTCGTGACATAGGCGCTCGTCCCCTTGCCTGTGATCGCGATAGCACTCGGGGAGAGGCCGACACTGATCGACGCCCGCAGCACAGGTTGGGTCTGATTTTCAACCACAGAGACGTTGTTTGAGTCGGCGTTAGTGACGTAGGCGGTGCTTCCATCGGGCGTGATCGCGATCGCGCCCGGAGCGGTCCCGACAACGATCGAGCCCATGCCCCGCTCGCTATCAGTGTCTACCAGGAAAACCCGATCTGAGAAGGTGTTGACCGCGAAGGCGGTCGTGCCGTCGGGGGTAATCGCAATTGCACTCGGAGCCCTGCCTGTCCTGATAGGCAGGCCCACCACCCGATTGGTCTTCGTGTTGATCGTTGAGATGACCCCTGAGAGAGGGTTGGCTACGTACGCCGTCTTGCCGTCAGGCGAAATCGCGATCGCGCACGGCGCACCGGCAACCCGAATTGACCGATCCACCACGCGGTTGGTCTTGGTATCGATCACCGAGACATTTCCTGACGTTTCATTAGCGACGTAGGCCGTTCTGCCATTGGGAGTAATCGCGATTGCGCTCGGCCCTCCGCCGACTTTGATTGGCCGACCCACCACGCGGTTGATCTTGGTGTTGACCACTGACACGCTATTTGAGCCGCCGTCAGCGACGTAAGCGTCTTGAGCGACGGCGGTCGGGGTCAGTGTGGCCAGATACAGCAGGGCGAGCACCAACGCCGCCGTCAACCACCCAGGCAGATGCTCGCATCTGCCCAGTAGCCGGTACACGTGAGGATTGTATCTCTGACTTCGCTGCACGCATTAGGCCACACGAACCGATCCGTTGATATTCGGGACCGCACGGCCCCCTCCAACATCAACCACCCCCGGATCGCCAACCTGCCCGCAGCGGGAATCCCTTCGCCGAGCAGCCGAGCCCCTGGTCGACTTCGGGCAGCAGCGGCCTGCCGTACCAGCGGCGGCTGGGCATCGCGTAGGCGTATTCGTCCACCACCGCCGGGTAGGCGCCTCCCTTGCTCATTTCTTTGAAGATCGGCCATCGCCCCGCAGCCTTCAGCACGCGTTCGGCTTCTTTGGCGGCGCCCGTGTCACCCTGATGTAGCGCTTCGCCCCAGCGGCTGAACCATCCGCAGGCAACGGTTCCGCCGACGAGGGCACCGACCTGATACCTGCTTGTGGTCAGCCCCGGATTGGGGATCTTGGACGGATCAAAGCCGGGGGGTAGTGGCAGTCCCGCCAGTATTTCCCGTACCGCCGCTTCGTGGTTAGCGGCTTTGACCACGTTCGCAGGCATCGCGTCAAGCCAGGTCCGGGAGTCCACCTTATGTAGCCAGCCGAACCGTTGCCGGAGGGCGGCCAGGTCAGGGACCGCGGCATTCATTTCGAGCACATAGCCGTCTTCACGCCATATCGCCTTCATAAAGCGGTTGCCGCGCACGTAGGCTTCCGCCCTGGTGTTGACGTAGGCCGTGGTGCCGAGGACCGGCACCGTTGTCCACTTGCCGATCGCCACCCCGTCCGCCCTCCATTTCCAGAACCTGAGCCAACGCCTCAGCGAAAATCTGTCGTGCCAGCTCAATTCGACTCTACCCTGACGCACCGCGGCGGGGAACATCCCAGCCTCGCGCTGCCTGAGGGGGATCGGCTTGCCGGGGACGAATTCCATCGTCCCTTCACCGTTGCTTTTCTCTTCGACGTTCAGGACGCGCCAGCCCGGCCCTTGGAGCAGCAGGAGTGGCGTGGACTGGGCGAATCGCACGAGTTCGGCTCCGTAGGCGCGCGTCGGCGACTCGGTGGCGCCGCCTCCGGAAAGGAGCACGATCGTGACGGCCACCCCAACCGCCATTGCGCCAGCCAAGGCGAGCAGGACCCGGCGCGGACGCCAAGAATGGCGCCGCGAGGCGGCATCGGCGACTTCTGGCCCGCCGGGGAGTACAGACTCGGCGACGAGCGCCGCGCCGAGCGCCGCTTCGGCCGCGCCGAGGTCGAGCCCTGTGAGCCTCCGTAGCGCAAACGGGTTAGCGGCGCGCAGCTCGAGATCGATCTTCTTCGTCTTCATCGTGCCTCCTCGACTTCCATATCGTTCTTTTGCGGACTTCTCGCCCTCTCCTCGGCGAGTCGGGCGCGCAGCCGACGCCGTGCCCGGTGCAGCCTGCTGCGCGCGGCGAGCGGCGAGATTCCGAGGACACGCGCGGCCTGGCTCGGCGTCAGCTCCTCCCAGCCGATCAGCATCAACAGCTCTCGGTCTGCCTCACCTATCGCCGCCAGCGCCTCAAGGACGCCACCCTGCTCGTGTCCCGGCTGGGCCGGAACCTGCCGGCGGAGCTCCTCGCGCAACCGCTCGCCGAGCCGACCCCGGCGGCCCTTTCCCCGACGTTGATTGGCGAGCATGTGGCGCGCAGTCCCGTAGAGCCAGAGGCGGCCCTCACCACCGAGTGGAACGTCGTCGAGCCGCCGCCAGGCAACCAGAAAGGTCTCGGCGAGGACATCGGCGGCGTCTTCGGGGTCAGCGCTGCGGCGCAACGCGTAGCCGAGGATTTCCCGCGCGTGGTCTTGGTAGAGGCGCGAGAAGCGCGCTTCGGCGCGTTCGCGCGGTAGGGCGTCGTCCACGGCAGAATTCCGATTCATCGCTCATACATGTCCGGATTAGCCTCAGCGTTGCAGCCGGCAGCTGCGCACTCAATGGCACCCTTCGTGGGATGCGCCCTCGTTGCTGGGAGCACTTAGGCCGAGGCCTGGCCCTCGAGCGCTGTAGCCATCCGCCCCGGAGTTGTTCCTCACCTCTCTGCTTCCTGGTCGGCGGCTACCGCAGCGGTCATCTCAGGTGCCGCCGGACATCCACCTGGGAAAGGGTGGGGGGCCGCACCGACTACCCAGGAAGCGAGCTGGGCCGCGTGGGCGATGACGGTACCCGGAGGGCCGCAATCCCCGACGGCCTCGATGAAGTCAAGACCCAGCGCTCACCGAGAAAGGTCGAGGTCTTTGGGTCGCAGATCAACTCCAGCCGCTGACCGTGCGTGGGGTGTAAATGCGATACCGACCCCCTTGCGAGCAGCTGGGTCTGTGACGCTGCCGAGCACCGCGGTTGGGCATCTCCGCGAGGAACAAGGCCCTACGGTGGCGGAGGGACTCCGCGTTCGCGCTGGAGCTTCTGCTTTTTCGGCAGGAGCGGGAGCCCGAAGCGGGCGCAGCCGAGGCTTTCCGCCTCCGACAACAGCCGCCGGTGACGCCCGCGCCATTCCCAATAGCCCTGCGGCATCGAGGCCGCCAGTTCCCAGATCAGCGGATGGCCGCCTTCCTTCGCCATCTGACGCAGGATCGGCCAGTGCCTGGCGCTCGCCATCGCACGCTCGGCTTCGAGTTTCTTCGCGCGGTCGCCGGTCCGGCGAGCTTCTCCCCACTGGAGGAACCAGAGGCAGGAGACGGTGTTGGTGACCGCCCCGGCGACCTGATCGCGATTGGTGGTGAGGCCGGCGTCCGGGATCAGCGACGGCTTGAAGTCGCTGGGCAGCGGGAGGCCCTTCAGCATCTCCCTTACCGCCGCTTCGTGGTTAGCGGCCTTGATCACCTTTGCAGGCATCGCGTCGAGCCAGGTCTGGGAGTCCACCTTGTGTAGCCAGCCGAGCCGTTCCTTGAAGGCGGCCAGGTCTGGGACCGCGGCATTCATTTCGAGCACATGGCCGTCTTCACGCCAGATCGCCTTCATTTGGCGGTTGCCAGGGCCACGTTGGTTCACGAAAACTCCCGCCCTGGTGTTGACGTAGGCCGTGGTGCCGAGGACCGGCACAGTGGTCCACCTGCCGACCGCCACCCAGTGCGACATCTTGAGGCGCCCATGCGGCAGCAATTCCGTTCGCTCCGGTCTCCGTTTCCACCCTTTGAGCACACTCCTCAGCGATCCGTCGAGCCAGCTCAATTCGACTCTCCGCTGGCGCACCGCGGCCGGGAACATCCCCGACTCGCGCTGCCCGGTTTCGTCGTTGCCCGTGACCCGAATCGATTCGGAGGGGATCGGCTTGCCGGTGACGAATTCCAACTGACCTTCACCGTTGCTGTACTCGTCGACGTTCTGGACTCGCCAGCCCGGCCCTTCGAGCAGCAGCAGCGGCGTGGACTCGGCGAAGCGAACGAGCTCGGCTCCGTAGGCGGGCGTCGGCGACTCGGTGTCGCCGCCGCCGGAGAGGAGCAAGATCGTGACGGCTACGGCAACCGCCATTGTGCCAGCCAAGACGAGCAGGACACGGCGCGGCCTTCTCGCATGGATCCGTAGTTTCCTACCGCTGAGCTGGGAGGAAGCCTCAATGCTCTCGATCTTCTTCAGGAGTGCCGCCCGCGAGATTTCACGGCTTCGTGCCCGAGGGGCCGGGAAGTTTGCCCGCAGTTCCTTGATTAGCTCAATCTCATCCACCACTAGCCTCGGTCACCTGGTAGTTGTCGGCACCGATTAGTTGCCCGCTCGGGCTCAAGCAGTTCGCGAACCCGACTTCTCGCTCGCGACAGGCGGGATCGAACCGTGCCGATTGGGATCTCGAGCGCTTGGGCGATGTCGGCGTAGGAGAGCTCCGCCCAGGCGTAGAGCAAAAGGACGTCGAGCTCCTCGGCGGAGAGCCCGGCCATGGCACCTGCCAGCTCCCGTCCCCTGTTCGATGCGTCGAGACGAGCCTCGACGCCTTCGAAGGCGTCGGCGATCGGGTCCACCCCGCTTCTTGCATAGGCGTTTAGCCGGCGAGTTTCCTCCCGGCTCTGACGATGCAAGAGATTGCTTGCGATCCCGAAGAGCCACGGCTTGGCGTTGGCGTAGGAAGGGTCGTAGCGGGCGCGTCGATCGAAGGCAATTTCGAACGTTTGCGCCGAGAGTTCATCGGCAAGATCGCGGCCGATCCGGCGCTGAATATAAGCGTGGATCGAATCGAAATGTCGGTCGAAGATCACCGCAAAGCTGGCGGGCGTCCCGATCGAGTCGGAGATTTCGGCGCTATCGGTCCTCAAAGCTCGATCACAATGCCTATTGCCCGTTGCTGTAAAGGCGGTTCTCCGAGAGGGCCGAGCGTTCTCGACACGCCTCGCCTTGACTTTCTCACGGCTGCTAGCCGCGAGGATCGCTCAGCACGTGTCTCATCAGGGAAGCAAGTAGCCATCAGATCAAGCCCCAAGAACCAAAGATCAAGAAAACAACCAATACCCAACAGGCAAAGCAGCCAACGCCAATCCCCTGATTCCAAGTACCAGCTCCCCGACCAAAGCCACAGGCCCAAAGCCCCAACAACAAACACCAAAGCCAAAGAGCCCTCACGCCACATCACCTCCGATGAGGCTTAACAAGATCCGCGGTGCAGCGATCCCGCTTTCCGGACAAGGGAGGCGATGGAGAAATCCGCCCCAACCAGCCCCCTGCGGGGACGGACCGATTAGATGCTCACGATCGGAAAGCTCGGGCGCGGCCAGGAGCGCTACTACACCGAGAAGGTGGCAGAAGGCGCCGAGGACTACTACGCCGGGGAGGGCGAGGCGGCCGGTTACTGGCTCGGCGACGCCGCCGGGGAGCTGGGCCTGAATGGAGTCGTCGATCCAAAGAAGCTGACCGCGATGCTGAGCGGCAGGAACCCTCTGACCGGCGAGCCGCTGCTCTCCCAGCAAGGGGTCCGCGGCGAGGGTCCGGTCCCCGGCTTCGACCTCACCTTCTCCGCGCCAAAGTCGGCCACCCTGCTCTGGGCACTGGGGAGCAGGGCGACCGCGTCGGAGGTTCTAGCCGCCCATCAACTCTCAGTCAAGGCCGCCCTTGACTACATGCAGCGCGAGGCGTGCTGGACCAGACGCGGCGCAGGAGGATCAGAATTCGTACCCGGCAACGGCTTCATCGCCGCCGCCTACCGCCACCGCTCCTCAAGGGCAGGAGACCCCCAGCTCCATACACACGTCCTGATCGCCAACGCGACCAGGGGACCAGACGGTCGCTGGACCCGTCTCTATCACCCGGCGATCTATGAGCACGCGACCACCGCCAGCTATATCTATGAGGCGAACCTGCGGCATGAGTTGACTCAGCGCCTCGGTGTGCAATGGCAGCCGCTGCGCAAGGGCATCGCTGAGATCGAGGGCTTCTCTGACGAACACCTGCGCGAGTTCTCAAAGCGCAGGGCGCAGATCCTTGAGGCCGCCGGTGGCGCAGATTCGTCAGCCCGCTCCCGTCAGGTGGCGAACCTCACCACCCGTGCTCGCAAGGAGGACATCCAACTCTCCACCGAGACCCTGCGAGAGCGTTGGGGAAAACGGGCGAATGAGATCGGCCTCGACCGTGCGGTGATCGGGGCAACGATGCATCACGAGCTATCCAGCCGGGCCCGCACGGTCCTAACGGTTGAGCAGTTGGACCGTGCGGTCACCGCCCATGCCTCCCACTTCGACCGCCGAGATGCAATTCAGGCGGTGGCGAACTCACTTCCCGACGGCGCTCCGGCCTCAGAGCTCGAGAAGCTCGCCGATTCCTTCCTCTCCAGCGATGCGGTGATCCGGATCGCAGAGACCGCCAAGGGCGAGCGCTTCACCACCAGGCGGATCTGGGAGCTTGAGCGCACCGCGCTTGAGACCGCTCAGCGGATGCAGAACGTTGGGGATCGCGCCCAACTCGACGCTATGGCGGTCGAGCGAGTGCTCGCCGCCCACCCGAGCCTGAAGACCGACCAGGCCGCAATGGTCAGAGCGCTACTTGGAGAGGGTGCGGGTCTCTCCGTTGTGATCGGGGAGGCGGGGACCGGCAAGACCTTTGCGACCCTGACCGCAGCCGAGGGCTGGGCGCAGGGCGGCATCGGGCTAACCGCGGCGGCACCAACCTGGAGGGCAGCAAACGTACTGCGCTCCGAGGGCCTTGAGGCAACCAGCATCGCTTCATTGCTCGGCAGGCTCGATCGCGCCGAGAGCGAAGGCCGTCGTGCCCTGCCTCGCAACTCGGTTCTGCTGATCGATGAGGCCGGGATGGTCGACTCCACCACCCTGGCGCGGCTGATCGATCACGCGGAGACTGCGCAGCTAAAGCTGGTCTTGATCGGCGACCCAAAGCAGCTCGGTGAGATCGAGGCGGGCGGGCTCTTTGCGGCACTTGCCGAGCGCGGTGAGCCGCTCGTACTCGATCAGGTGATCCGCCACCGCTTTGAGGCAGAGGGCACCGGGACGAAACACATTCGCGAGGGAGAGGGCGCTGCGG
Source organism: uncultured Solirubrobacterales bacterium (assembly GCA_963700105.1). Taxonomy (GTDB): domain Bacteria; phylum Actinomycetota; class Thermoleophilia; order Solirubrobacterales; family 70-9; genus CAVUWL01. The sequence goes on from CAVOWL010000004.1 coordinate 552,412, forward strand.
CGCTCGATATCTACCGCTCCGAGGAGCGGGTGGTCGTTGCCCCCAACGCCGAGGCAAGGCGCGAGGCGATCCTCACCGATTGGTGGGAGTCCTTCAGTCGCGGCGATGACGCAGTCATGATCGCCAAGCGAAACGTAGAGGTGGGACGACTGAACGAGATGGCGCGAGCGCTTATGCGCGAGCAGGGCCGCCTTGGAGAAGCGCAGATCGAGGTTGGAGAAGCGAGCTTCGCCGCCGGCGATCAGGTCATCACTCGGGTCAACGACCACCGTGAGCAGATCTATAACCGCGAGCGCTGGCGGGTGGCTGAGGTCGACACCGAGCAACGTCGGATCGTGCTCGAAGGGATCGATCAGGCACGTCGGGTCGAGGTTGGCGATGACTACCTGGCGCGCACCAATCCCCACAGCGAAGCGCCGGCTCTGCAACACGCCTACGCCACGACCACCTACTCCGCCCAGGGGACCACCGTCGATCGCGCCTTCGTGATCGTCGATCCCTCGATGGATCGCCAGGAGCTCTACGTCGCCGCTTCCCGAAGCCGGGAGGAGACCTACCTCTACGCCACTCCGGAGATGGGGGCGATGGGACGTGAGGAGTACGCCCCGCGCTCTGCTCAACAACGCGACGCCCTGGAGCAGATCGCAGGGGCTGTTGGGCGAGATCGCGCTCAGACCGCCGCCCACGATGAGGCGGCTCGCTCCGAACTTCGCAAGCTGCCCAACCAGGAGCTGCTCACACGTCGAGATGGGCTTCAAGACGAGCTGCAGCGCGAGTCACAGGTCCGCCAACGTCACAGCGAGCTGCAACCGATGATCACGATCGCAGAAGGACAGCACCACAATGCCCTGGCTCACCTGCAGGCAGTCTCGGAGGCCTCAAGGCGCCAGCGCAGGCGTGAGCTACCCGCCGCCACCGAGCGCGAGGTCGCCTGCCGCGCATCGCTTGAGAGGTTGCTCTCTGAGGAGAAGCAGATCGGGCCGGTTAGCGGGGAGGCCCGCCGCGAGGCGTCCGCAATCGATCAGGTCCTTGCCGAGAGGCGAGTTCTCGCTCTCACCGCTACCCGCCTCTCAGCACCCGACTACATCGAGCGCGAGTTGGGACAGCTACCGAGCGACCCCCAAAAGCGAGAAAGCTGGGAACGTGGAGTGGAGGGAATCGAGCGCTACCGGCAAGAGCATCGGGTCACCGACCGGCGGAGTGCTCTGGGGGCTGAGCCAAGGGGCGGGATGGAGCGACACGACTGGGAAGCTCAGCAGCGACGGGTAGCCGAAACCCAGAGGGCGCTCGGATTGGGCCAGGAGAAGGTCGCCGTTCGGGAGCTTGACCAGGGACGCGGAATTGGCATCGAGATGTAGGCGATTCAGATCGAGCGTTTGGTGGACAACTGGAGAAATGGAAATGAACCGTGAACCGTCGAGAATGAGCATGGGCTATCGCGGATTCGATCGGCGTTCAATGCGTCGCGGACGGGTTTTCACCCGATGACCGCCCTCACGCTAGACCTCGCTGAGGAGGTAATTGAGCGGATCGCTGAGCGGGCTGCGGCCCTGCTGGCGGAGCGCCAGGATGACAAGAGCAGCGAGGACGGCTGGCTGCGAGGCGCAGAGAGGATTGCCGCTTACATTGACAGTCCGCGCTCCCGGGTCTACGCGCTCGCCTCAGCACGACGCATCCCGGTGCATCACGACGGCTCGGCGCTGATCGCGCGTCGCGGGGAGCTGGACCAGTGGCTGCGCAGCGGAGGCGGGCGAAGACCGTAGCCGCTACCAGATCGCACGCTCGCCGATCGCTCCTTGGATGTCTTCGTCAGCGCTTACGAGCGGCAGGTCGAGCGTGAGCGCCGTTGCCGCGATGATGCGATCGAAGGGGTCACGGACCTCTTCCCTCGGGATCGCCGCCATGGCGTCGAGGACCGGCAAGTCGAGCGGTACGACTGTAAATGGCTTGCTCTCGACAATCGAGCGAGCATCTCCAAGCAGCTGCGCCGAGAGGCGACCTGAATCGACCAGGTAGCGCAGATCGAGGAAGGAGCCGATCGAGACATACAGCCTGTTGGCGCCCAATGCCCGGTCGACGGCGTCGGCGGCTTTCGGCGAGCGATCACGCAGGATGCCCCTGAGCATCCACAGCAGTACGTGAGTGTCGGCGACGACGCCCGCCACGGACGAGATCTACTCGGCCTTGCCGAGCAGCGCCTCTTGGCGAGCAGCCTTGATGTCGACGATCTCGATCGGGGGGAGCTTGCCGGCAAGCGCTCCGACAGGCCAGGGCAGGTCATCGCCCTCGACGCCACTGGCCAGGCGCACGTCGACTGCGGCACCGACCTCGAGCTCGGAGGCGTCGGCCGCCGGCACAACTACGACGATAGTGCCGTCGGGACGCCTCTCGATCACCTTGGCCATGAGTCAAGAGTACCCCCTCGCTGCGATACCGAGGTCCAAATAGGAGCGCCTGGCCGCCCACCTTGCGCCTGCATCATCTTGACCCAGACCTTGACCCAGATGAGAAAACGCCGCCCAGTGGGCGGCGCATTTGGCTCTATATCTGGTATACCGCTACGGGGATTCGAACCCCGGTTTCCGGACTGAGAATCCGGCGTCCTAGTCCCCTGGACGATAGCGGCGAGGATGCCCGAGTTTAGCGAGAGCGGCCAGCCAATCGAGATCTGATCACTAACCGCTAAATTGCCTTCCCTGCGGCTGTGGCGGAACTGGTAGACGCGCACGGTTCAGGGCCGTGTGGAGGAAACTCCGTGGAGGTTCGACTCCTCTCAGCCGCATCGAAGAAATACCAGGAAAATCGCAACTTTTCCGAAGAATACGGGCGGGCACCGCCGCGGCGATCAGAAACCGAACCATTGCCCTATTTTTGGCAAACCGCCGCGCCAAAGCGCCACAGGAGCGGAGCGAGCATCGGTCTCCCCCGGTGCCAAGTCAGTTCCGGCCAAACTCGTGGCCCTGTGCGAGGAACCAGACCGGCTTGAGTCCCGAGGGAGCGTCGCCACCACCGCTAGACTTCTCGTCGCAAGGGAGCGAATCGTTAGGTCGATAACTGGGTTCCTACATTCGGGCGTCCGCAAAATTCGGACCTCAGAGAGGAATGAGAGATGCACAAGGCAGGGTTCAAGCGGCCGTCGCCGGCCATGGTTATGGCAGTAATCGCGCTGATAGCCGCCCTGGGCGGAACCGCTTGGGCGGCGTTGGGCAAGAACTCGGTGGGCACACGCCAGATTCAGGCCAAGGCCGTGACGACGGCCAAAATCGCCAATGGGGCCATTATTGGCAGCAAAGTCGCTCCGCATACCCTGAGCGGCGCCAATATCAACGTCGGCGAACTTGGCACGGTGCCCACGGTCAGCAATGCCAACAACGCGGGTGATGCCCAAAAGGTCGGCGGCCACAACGCGACCTGTCCCGCCAACACGACCCTGGTCCGCGGCGTCTGCTTTGACTCCAATCCCTCGGGTCCTGTGACCGGGGTCCAAAACGCGGCGATCGCCTGCGCCAACCGCGGCGGCTGGCTGCCCACCCCGCAGGAGCTCTACTCAGCCCGCGGCGTGCTGAACCTTGGCGATGGGACCGGATCCCACAGCGAGTTCACCGATTCGCTCTCGGCGAACACGAGCGGAACCGAATACGGGACTACCGTGGTCAACGCGACCGAAGAGAAGTTTGTCCTCAACGAAGACCCCAAAACCAAAGAACTCGTCGCCAACTACGAATACATCTGCTCCTACCCGCTGGTTCGCTGAGGCGCAAAAGGCACGACGGTACCGGGGGCTGCGAATGGTCGGGACGATAGGCGTCCGTGAGACGGACTGAGTAATTGCTAGAGCCGACAACCCCGATGCGCAGGCGGCTCAGCGTGGCTTTTGCGACCACGTCGGTCGGACTCATCGGCCTTGCGCTCACCCCGACTCAGGCGGTTGCAATGCCATCCGCCACCGTCTCGCCTTCGCGTGCCAGCTCAACCAACAACAACACGAGCACTGTTGAAAGCGCTCCTGAAATTCTCACCGGTGCCGCCACGAACTTGACAGAAGACTCGGCAACACTGAAAGGTTTTGTCAATCCCGCGGGCGCGAGCACCATCACCAACTGCCAGTTTGACTATGTCGCGGAGGCGAGTTTCCTCGCTACCGAGTACGGCAGCGGTCAGGTAGCGCTCTGTTCCCCGAGCCCTCCCTATCCAAATCCGATCGAGGTCAGCGCCGATATATCCGGACTCGAGGCGGGAACGACCTATCACTACCGCCTCGTCGCTGAGAGTGATGAAGGTATTACCTCGGGCTCCGACGGCACCTTCACAACTCCGGCTCCTTCGCTGGTGGGAGCCGAAGAAGAACCAGAAGAAAAGGCCGTTCATCACGGAGCTGTCAAGTGCACAGCAAGGGAGTGCTCTCGCTCTCTAGTTGGCTCAGACCAGCCAAAATCTTGGACATCACCGAAGTTTCCACCAACTTACGGCTGGCTATTTAGCGTCTACCGCAACGGCAAATCCCTCCAGTTCGCTGACCGCACCGGTGGCTGCGCGGGGACGTTTGCTGGGAAGAGCATCATCGTTGCCGTCGACGGATGTGGCAATCGATTCAAGCTGCTCTACCTTGGTTCCGGCCAATTCACGATCCGCTGGAGGGTCTTCGAAAACTGCCTCTGCGCGAATCGCGCCAACCGAACGAATCGCCGATCAGCGCGGCCCGCCGAGGCGGCGCCTCAACTCCGCGACCAATCTGGGTATCCCTAGTTCGCCGCGCCCCCAGGAGGGCAATTGGATCGTTGAGCGGCGCCGCGTGTAATCGGGCGCGATGGCCCGAAGCCGCTCCTGTTCGGCAGGGCAATGCCGGCAGGACTGCCGACCGCGATCCCTCCCTGCAATAGGCGCCCTGATTCAATCTGCATCGAGCCGACGTAGATCTCCGCACAGAGAAGGCCCCCGGACCCGCCAGGACATCGCGACCCTAGCCTGAATACAGCGCCCTCAGCCTGGGCCAAAGGGCACGGTCCTCGCCTCCGGCCGCCCAGAAATCGATTCCGGCAAACCCAGCGAACTTGGCCAACTTTGCCCGGTCGTAGGAAGCCGTCGGATTCTGATACCAGACAACATGCTTGACGCCAGCCAAGCTGTAGCGGAAGGTCGTTTCGGCTTGCCTCGCGTTCCAGTGCAAAGCGGCGTGCCTTTCGAGAGCCAGGCGCGACGCCTGTCGCGAGGTAATCGATGTCGCTTCAGAGCCCGACCAGTCATACCCGTAGGCGGGGAGGGCAAGCTCAACCCTGCCGAGCGCCATCGTTGATCGAGCGTAGGCAATCACGCGCTTCACCCACGAGATTGGGGAAATCGGGCCTGGCGGTCCGCCCGGCGCGTGCTCGTCGTAGGCCATGATTCTGACTCGATCTGCGACCTTTGCGAGGGCCCCGTAGTCATAGACCCAAGTGGCAAACTGTCTGCGCCAGTAAACGTGGGCCGGGCCGGTTCGAGGCATGATCGTTACGGTGCATTTCCGATCAACCCTGTGCAGCGCTGCGCAGAGCTGGGCGACGAACTCCGGGTATCGAACCGCCGCTGCGCTAGCCAGCGCCGCATTGTGGTGGCTATCGAGGGCAAAGTTCTCGAAATCGAGGTCGATTCCGTTGTAGTCACGGCTGGTTGCGATCGCGACCAGTGCGCCCACCATCGCGGCGCGACGCCGCTGGCTCTTTAGGATCCCGACAAAGGCCGGTAAGTCCGCGCCCTCGGTTACCGTCGGAACGACCCGAATATGACGGTCTCGCAACTTCTTGATGATCGACTGCTCGCCCGCGCCAGGGTCGTCTATGACCGTCGAATCGCCAGAAACCGAGTACCAAAACGGGCTCGCGGTGCCAACCAGATCGGCATTCATGGTGGTTGACCTCAGTGCCGCAGACATGTCCCAATACGGCAACCAAAGGGACACGAGGCGGCGGTAGTTCGCGCTGCGGTGGGCTCGGGGGCTCCGACCCGCCGAGCGGTCGGCGGGGCCGTTGCCCCTAACCTCGCGGCCCTGCGGAATTGCCCTACTCTGGCGGGCCCGGCCAGCGCCCCTGTACAGGTTCCGAATCGGTGCGCCACTCGGAGCGCCGGCGCCGCATCCAGCGCCAAAGAGCGTGGCAGCCAGAGCAAATCCGAGGAATGGTTTGGCCGCGGTCGTGTCAGCAGGTTAGAGGGAGAGCCACGACGTCTGGCAGGTGAGGACGGCTCCGAACGAGCGAGGCGAAGGTCTGGTGCTCGGGTCGGTCTAAGCCGCTTGTCTTTCGTTGATTCCGGCTCGAATCGTCGTGGCGGTGATCTCCTCAGCGAACTCGCCCCACAAGGCTCGTGGGAGATCGTGGCCCATCCCCGAAAAGATTCGCAAGTGGGCTCCGGGGATCGCCCTGGCGGTGGCCCGCGCCCCGGAGGGATTGATCAACCGATCCTTTTCACCGTGGATTACCGTCGTCGGCAGCCGTAGTTTGCGCAGCTCGCGGGTGCGGTCTCCAGACGCCGTAATCGCGTGGAGTTGCCGCAACACCCCGGCCCGGCTGTGGCCTCGGTCATAAGAGCTACCGACGATTTCACGCAGACGCTGTTCGTCAAGTGGGTAGCCGGGGGACCCGATTATGCGAAATGTCTTCAGCGCCTGTTCAATGGCGCTCTCGCGGCCCGCCGGTGGGTGCGCCAATAAAGTGCCAAAGGTCTTCAACTCGGGCCTACCGACCAGGCGGTTGCCCGTCGTAGAGAGCATCGAGACCAGCGACCTAATCCGTGCCGGGGCCTCGATCGCAACCGTCTGGGCGATCATTCCTCCCATCGATGCACCCACCATGTGGGCATCCTCGATCTCCAAGAAATCCATCAATGAGGTTGTATCGAGCGCCATATCGGTGAGAAGGTAGGGCGCGGTCGAGCGGCGGCCGATAAGCAGGTCCACTGGCCGCGGTGCCCCGGCCGCCTCAAACTTGGTCGAGCGCCCGATATCGCGGTTGTCGAAACGAATCACCCGAAAGCCCCGTTCGGCGAGCATCAGGCAGAAATCCTGATCCCAGCCAAGCATCTGGGTTCCCAGCCCCATGATCAGGAGCAGCGGCTCGGCGTCGGCGTCACCAATCTCCTGGTAGGCGATCTCAATGCCGTTTGCCGCGGCGATCCGCTCTTCACTCATGGCGACCATGCCAGCGAAGTTTAGCCAGTACTGGCTGCCCAGCCAGTCGGGCACAGTGGGCGCGGATTCCCCAGCGGCTAGGTTGGCGCCGTGCAAACCGCGATCATCTCCGACCTCCATCTCTCCAGCGCCGACGGTGCTGATGTCCTGCGCAGCGCCGACGTTAGGGGAGCGCTCTTTGAGCAGATCGAGGGCGCGGATCGCCTCGTCATGCTGGGCGATGTGATCGAGTTGCGGGAGCGACCGCTCGGAGTCGCGTTGGCCCTAGCGCAGCCCTTCTTTGAGGAGCTCGGTTCGGCACTCGCCGGTCGCGAGGTGATCCTCGTTCCCGGCAACCACGATCACCACTTTGCCGAGCCAATGCTCGATCGACTCTCACTCGCTGGCGGATCTCCGATCGAGCTCGAGCACCGCTACCCGCCCTCGCCCGGACCCGAGCAGTTGCTGCAGCGCTGGCTCGGCCCGACCCGACTCGAGTTCGCCTATCCGGGAATCTGGCTACGTGAGGACGTCTATGCAACCCATGGCCATTACATGGACTGCCACCTCTCCTTGCCGCGGGCGGAGTGCCTGGCCGCCGCAGCGCTCCTGCGCGCCACGGGTCCCGTTCCCAACCCTGCGAGCCCCGCGGACTATGAGCGGGCCCTGCGCCCCCTCTACGGGTTCAGCCATGGCCTTGCCCAGTCTCGGGCCTCGGTCACAGCACAGAGATCCAGCCGCTCATCTGAGGCAGCGTGGGAGCTCCTGTCGGGGAGCGGTGGTGGCGCCGGGCGGCGCCTCGCGGGCGGCGCCTCGCGGGCGGCGCTTCGGGCGGCGATCTGGGGCATAAACCACCTGCTTCACTCCGAATTCAGACCCGACATCTCCGGCGATGCGATCTTTCGCAGCGGCCTCGCGGGAGCCTCCGAGATGGCGCGTCGACTCGATTCGGGCGCCGCCCACGTGATCACCGGTCACACCCACCGCGGCGGACCAATGAAGGGCGAAGCCGAGTGGCGCCTGGCGGGCGGGGCGCGGCTGCACAACAGCGGCAACTGGGTCTTCTCCTCCGCCTTTCACCACCCGGGCACTCCACCGAGTCCGTATTGGCCCGGGACCGTCACCTGGGTCAACGGGGCCGGCCCTCCGCGTCGGATCGAGATCCTCAGAGAGCGCTCCCACGCCGAGCTTGCCGCGATCGCGCGGTTCAGCCGAGCCAGTCGGCGATGAGGCGCCCGATCTCCTCCCCCGCGTCCTCTTGCAGGAAGTGCCCGGCGTTCTCGATCTTTTGGGGCGCCGGAAAGTTGAGCTGCTGAGCAACCCGCTCCCCGACCGAAAAGGGCAGGACCGGATCGGAGTCCGCCCACAACAAGAGGGTCGGGCGTTGATCGCCGCGCAGCGCATCGGCAACCGCTCTACCCGCGGCCGCCCCCGGTGCCTCGGGCTCGGTCGGCAAAATCAAGGGGAAGGCACGCGCTCCGGCCTTTGCCTCTGAGGTCGGATAGGGAGCCTCATATGCGGCAATCACCTCATCGCCGGGATCGTTCTTACACCCCCCGCGGACGAGCAATCCGACCGCGACGTCGGGGTTACCGCGCACGAACTCGCGGAAATTGAGCCAGGTCTCGCTCATCTTCTGATGGCCGGTGAAAGGGCCCGTATCCATGATCACCAACCGGGAGAAGCGCTCGGGGTGCTCAACCGCCAGGCGCAGCCCGATCGGCCCGCCCCAGTCGTGTACGACCGCGGTGGCGTCATGCAGATCGAGTTCCTCGACCAACTCGGCCATCAGCTCGACGTGGCGGTCATAGGTGTACCAGGCGAGATCGGTTGGCTTATCGGAGCGCCCGAATCCGGCATAGTCGGGCGCGATGCAGCGGTAGCCGGCATCGCGCACCGAAGGGATCACCTTGCGCCATAGAAACGACCAGGTCGGCTCGCCGTGAAAGAAGACGACCGGCCTACCCTCGCCCTCGTCAAGGTGGGCAAGGCGCAGTCCGTCAACCTCGCGGTAGCGCGATTGGAAGGGAAAATCTGGAAGTCCTTCCAGAAGCTGTTCGGGTGCTCGCACTGCATCCACGGCCAACTCTCCTCGCCTCGCTGCGACAGGTCGCGCCGATTCTATCCGCCGGGCGAGTGGCGGGAACGGAGCTCGAATCAATATTTCACTTTGTCGATCGACATTATGCTAGTCTTGCCCGTTCTTTTACAACTAAGTTAGTCGACATAGGAAGGATCCCTTCTATGCGGAACGCTCGCAAGGTAACCCGGCGGCGCAGCGTTAACGCCGGCCTCTTGGCCGGTCTATTTGCGTTGGGCATCGCCCTCGTCGCGACAGGGTGCGGCAGCAGCTCAAGTTCCTCAGGTGGTGGCAAGGTCGACGTGGTCGGCTACTCAACCCCGCAGACGGTTTATGAAGAAGGCCTTGAGCCCGCGTTCACCAAGACCTCGGCCGGCTCGGGCGTCAGCTTCACTAACTCCTTCGGTGCCTCCGGCGATCAGAGCCGGGCGGTGGCCGCCGGTCAGCCAGCCTCGCTCGTTCACTTCTCCCAGGCCGGCGACATGACCCGCCTGGTCGAAGCGGGCCTCGTTTCCAAAGAATGGGACAAGCAGAAATACAACGGCATCGCGACGAACTCGGTGGTCGTACTGACGGTTCGCAAGGGCAACCCAGATCACATCACCTCGTTCAACGACCTACTCACCAAGAACGTCAGCATCATCACGCCCAACCCGTTTAGCTCCGGCTCGGCGCGCTGGAACATCATGGCCGTTTACGGCTCCCAGATCCAACAGGGCAAGAGCCCGACCCAGGCGCTGGATGCGGTCAAGACGGTGCTTGAAAAGACCAAGGCTCAGCCCGGCAGCGGTCGCGAAGCGATGACCGCCTTCACCCAGGGCCAGGGGGATGTCCTGCTGTCCTATGAGAACGAGGCGATCGCCGCTGAAAAGGCCGGCGAAGCGGTCGAATACGTCATCCCCGAAGACACGATTAAGATCGAAACTCCGATCGCCGTCACCACCAAGGCACCTCCGGCGGCGCAGAAGTTCCTCGAATTCATCTGGTCAGAAGCGGGGCAGAAGATCTGGGCCGAACACGGCTACCGACCGGTTGATCCGAGCCTGGTCAATCCGAAGCAATTCCCGACTCCGAAGGGCCTCTTCACGATCGCCAAGTTCGGCGGCTGGGAAACGGTCAACAAGAAGTTCTTCGAAGAAACCACCGGCTCGATCGCAAAGATCGAGAAGGAACTAGGGGTATCTACTGGCGGCTGAGATCGACAGCGGCGCCCTCACCGCCCCCGGGTCGGGGTTCTCCCTACCCGGGGGCGGTGGCCTGCGCGCCCTGCGGCGCGGCGGTGGCCTGCTGGCCGGGCGCGGCCTGGTTGCGCTCTATCTGAGCCTGATCGTCTTATTGCCGCTGGCGGCGGTCGTTTCGCAGGCCTTCAGCCACGGACCGGCCAGCTTCTGGGAAGCCGTCAGCGGCGCCCAGGCGATCGCGGCCCTGAAGCTGACGGTGATCTCATCGCTGATCGTGGTTGCGATCAACGGGGTCTTTGGCGTCCTGATTGCCTGGGTCCTGGTCCGAGATGAGTTCCCGGGAAAGAGGGCCGTAAACGCTCTGATCGACCTTCCCTTCGCCCTGCCGACGGTCGTCGCCGGCCTCACCTTGGTCACCCTTTACGGAACCGACAGCCCAATTGGGATCAATGTGTCCCTGACCCGCGCCGGCGTCGTCTTGGCGCTGCTCTTTGTCACCTTACCGTTTGTCGTGCGAGCCGTACAGCCGCTGCTTTTGGAGCTCGACCGCGAGATGGAGGAAGCCGCGGCTTCACTGGGCGCCAGCGGCCTGACCATCTTTCGCCGCATCATCTTCCCCAACCTCCTGCCGGGGATCGCGGCGGGTGTTGCCCTAGCCTTTGCCCGAGCCCTTGGGGAGTACGGCTCCCTGGTGCTGATCTCGGGGGAGATCGCTTTTAAGACCGAAGTCTCCTCGGTGTTCATCTACCACCAGGTCCAGTCGGGAAACACCAGTGGCGCCGCCGCCGTCTCGGTCGTCCTGTTGGCCGTTTCCCTGATTCTGCTTGCCTGCGTCAGCCTCGCGCAGCGCTGGGGCAGCGGCAGGGGGAACCCGATCCTCTTGGGTGGCACGATCGAGCGCCTCAGGGGCCGGGGCGGAGCAAAGCGATGAGGACCGCCCCGCGGCGCAGCCGCTGGAGCCTGCGGATCGCCGCGCTCGGCTACCTGGCCGCGCTGCTGATCGCGCCGGTCACGCTGATTTTCTACAAGACCTTCGAACACGGTCTCGCCAAGCCGATCGAAGCGATCACCACCCCAAACGCCCTGCACGCGGTGCAGCTGACGCTTGTGATGGTCGCCGTCGCGGTGCCGCTGAACACGGTCTTTGGGGTCGGCTGCGCCCTGCTTTTGGTGCGACATCGCACCCGTTTTAGCTTCCTGCTCGACGCCGTGATCAACCTGCCGTTTGCGATCTCCCCGATCGTGATCGGCCTCTCGCTGTTTTTGCTCTACGGCACCGGTGGCTGGTTCGCCGGTCTCTCCGAAGCTGGAATCCAGATCCTCTTCTCGCCCCCCGGGATGATCCTGGCGAGCATCTTTGTCTCGGTCCCGTTCGTGGTTCGTGAGACCGTGCCCGTCCTGCAGGAGATCGGAGCCGAGCAGGAGGAGGCCGCCTCGACCCTGGGCGCCAACGCCTGGCAGACCTTTTGGCGCATCACCCTGCCGGCGATCCGCTGGGGCGTCGCCTACGGCGTCGTCCTCACCACCGCGCGGGTCCTGGGCGAGTTCGGCGCGGTCACGATCGTCTCGGGCTCGATCTCGGGACAGACCGAAACCCTTCCCCTCTTTGTCTTCAAGCAATTTGAGAACTACAACGCGACCGGCGCCTACGCGGCCACGATCGTGCTCGCGATCCTCGCCCTTTCCACACTTTTGGCGATGAACACCCTGAAGCGAAAGGAGGATGCCTGATGGGAATCACAGTCGAGGGAGCGTTCAAGCGCTTCGGTGACTTTCAGGCTCTTGACGACGTATCAATCGAGGTGCCAAACGGCTCGCTGACGGCTTTGCTCGGCCCCAGTGGCAGCGGCAAGTCGACGCTGCTGCGAGCGATCGCGGGGCTCGAGACGCTCGACGGCGGCCGCGTCATGATCGATGAGGAGGACGTATCGACGAAACCAGCCCAAAAGCGCCAGGTCGGCTTCGTCTTTCAGCATTACGCCGCCTTCAAGCACATGACGGTTTTTGGCAACGTCGCTTTCGGACTGAAGATTCGCAAGTGGCGAAAGCCTGAGATCGAGGCCCGGGTCCATGAGCTGCTGCGGTTGGTCCAACTCGACGGGCTCGCCGGACGCTACCCCTCCCAGCTCTCTGGAGGACAGCGCCAGCGGATGGCGCTGGCGCGAGCCCTCGCCGTGCAGCCCCAGGTGCTGCTGCTCGATGAGCCCTTCGGCGCGCTCGATGCCAAGGTCCGAAAGGACCTGCGCACCTGGCTTCGCCAGCTGCATGAGGAGATGCACGTGACGACGATCTTCGTCACCCACGACCAGGAGGAGGCGATGGACGTCGCCGAGCAGCTGGTGGTGATGAACGAGGGCCGGGTCGAGCAGGCCGGGACGGCGAATGAGCTCTATGAGCAGCCGGCGAACGAGTTCGTGATGAGCTTCGTCGGCGAGGTCAACCGGCTCGGTGAGCACTTCGTGCGACCACACGATATGGAGGTCGTGCTTGACCCCGACGAGCGCACCGAGGAGGCGATGGTAAAGCGCATCGTCGCCCTGGGATTTGAGATCCGGGTTGAGTTCTCGCTCGGTGACGGGACCGAGGTCTGGGCGCAGCTTACCCGCGCCGAGCTGCAAAAGCTCGAGCTCCGCGAGGGGCAGATCGTCTACCTGCGCCCCGGCCAGACCAAGAGCTTCAGCGGTGACTCACCGCCCGCCGAGCGGGAGGCCTCGACTCCTCCCGGCAAGTTGGGCGGCGATGACGCAGAGGTATCTGCAGCCGCCTGAAGGGGCGACGGGGCGGGGCGCGCTTTGCCGGGTGGCGCCCCGCCCCATCTCGCCGTTGATCCTATTCGCTTTCTGCTATTCTTGAGTTAGATACTCAGCAAACTCTGGAAAGGAGGAGGGATGAGCTCCCCCCCGCCCGTAAGAACCACCTTCATCTCGCGCGGCCGCCTCAGCGGCGTTCTCCGCGAGCGCTTCCCCGCCGGTCGCCCCTCCGGCGGCCCAAGGACCCTCAGGGCCCGTGCCCGTCAAGAGCGCGATCAGCGGGCCTTCGACGACGCTCTCTACTACAGGGCCCGCCTGATTCTCGGCGATTCCCTGTCCCCTCCGACGCGCTGATCCCCGGCGCGTAGGACCTCCCAGACCCCCGACCGCGCCGATCCCCACCGGCGCGGTCGGGGGTTTTGCCGATTCCCGAGGGCTCTTGCTACTTGCCAGATCCCTTCTTCGATCCTGGAGTCGTGGTGGTTTCAGGTTCGGGCGCCTGCGGATAGGCCTGGACCGCAAGGTTCCAGCTGGTCAGGCCAAAGGCCACGGTGGGAGCCGCGTTGTTTTTGGTCGGGGTGCCCGCGTACTCGATTGCGACCGTGTGCCCACCCTTGGTCAGGACGTCGGTCACCGTCACCGAATGGGCGACGGCGGCCGCGGCGGGGCTACCGGTCGTGGTGGTGGCGAAATTGACTTTCGCGACGACATAATCATCGACCAGGATCTCGATCGGGCAGGCTTCTCCAGCGACCGCTGAGGTGCAGGTCGCCTGCCCCGAGAAGGTGATCACCGCGGGGCCGGTTCCCTTTGTAGCGAACGAGGTAAACGCGGTCGGGATGTAGCCGGGGGCGGTCGTTTTGGTCGGTCCGAAGGGCGAGTTGCTGGCCGCGATCGAGGCCACCGGCGTGAGGGGGGCGGTGGCTTTTTTGACGTAAAGGTTGCCTGCAGCCTTTTTCTTCAGGTAAAGACCCGATGCCTGCCGATTTGAGAGGTACAGATGTGCCGCCCTCTTGGGGGTCAGAAACGACCCTGCAAAGGACGGCGTCACGGCAAGCGCCGTGGCGACAACGGCCGCCAGCCCGATCGCAGTCGCTGCGCGGGGTGCTGAGAGTTTTCGCTTGAGCAATTGAACCTCCATGGTTGATGGCCTCGCTGGAAAGACCTGTTCTGTACAAAGAGGGTCAATAAACTACAGAAGCTGCTAGCTTATGTCGAGTAAGCCAGTCAAAAAGCTCGTCATAACCTCTGCGGAAAGGATCACAATCGATGAGACTCAGGACCCTCGCCATCGCGGCGACCGCCCTCGCTGGGCTGGCTGTTCCGGCGTCGGCCAGCGCCTCGACCCTGATCGGGTCGGGCTCCGTGGCCGCTCAGCCGGTGCTCGAAGCACTGTTTAAGAGCTACACGAAGACGGTCAGCCACTCGACCCACTTCACCTACACCCCCGACGGCGGCAACACCGGCGTCAAGGATGTCCAGAGCGGCAAAAGCCAGTTTGCTGGCCAGTCGCGGGCGCCACTGCCAAGCGACACCGGGACGACCTATTACGAGCTCTACCTCGACGGGCTCTGCATTGACGTCAACCCCGCCAACAAACTGAGCAACATCACCACCGAACAACTCCGCCAGATCTATCTCGGCCAAACGACCAACTGGGGCTCGGTGAGTGGATCGGGACTGAGCACCACAATCGACCCCGTCGGCCGCGACACCAACGGCGGCACCTACACGTTCTTTCTGCAGGCCGTTCTCGACGAACATGCCCCCTCCTCGGTCGTCAACGCGCTGACCGCTGACGGGCTGGTGATTAACGCGGTCAAGCAGGACCCCAACGCGATCGGCTATGCCGGACTCGCCTGGCAGCAAAGGGGCGTCAGGTCGGTGGACGTGAACGGGGTTTCCTGCACCCCAAAGAACGTCAACAAGAAGTTCACCTACCCGTTGACCCGCTACATCTACCTGGTATTGCCGACGGCGAACCCGAGCAAAGAAGTGGAGAAATTCCTCGACTGGGCCCGGACCAGCCCGGTCGCCGGTGAAGTAATCGATAAGGCCGGCGGGGTGGCCGTCTTCAACAAGAAGGCAAAGAAGCACTAGGTGGAGGAGGAGTTCCTCCCCGAGTACGAGTACGGGCCCAAGTGGTCAGACCAGCGCGTCGGGCGAATGCTCGGCGCGTTGGTCTGTGCTGTGGTGGCGCTGCTTTTGGCGATGATCGTCGCCGTATTCGTGCGGGCATGGCCGTCCTTTGCCCATAATGGGCTGGCCTGGTTCGGTTCGGGCGGCAGCGTCGATGCTCAGTTCAATGCGATCACCCTCTCCAGCCAATCGGGTGGATCTGCGGTCTACACCTTCCACGCCTGGCCGCTGATCTGGAGCACGATCCTGATCGTCGGCGCGTCGGTCACGATCGGCCTCTTCTGCTCCCTTTTCATTTCCGTCTTCATCGTCGAGTTCGCCCCGGAGTGGATGCGCAGCGTGCTCGAGCCGGTGATCCGATTTTTGGCCAGCGTCCCCTCGGTGATCTACGGATTGCTCGGCGTGCTGGTGCTTGTGCCGTTCATCGGCAACCACCTTGTAACCGAGCACGAAAAGGCCGCGGTCGCGGGCGTTATCACCCTCAGCGGCTACAGCCTACTGGCCGCAGTCCTGATTCTCACCGTGATGATTTCCCCGCTGATGATCTCGATCTTTTGCGACGGGCTGCGGTCGGTGCGACCGGGGTGGCTTGAGGGCTCACTGGCGCTCGGGGTCAACCGCTGGCGGACGATGTGGAAGATCGCGGTCCGTACGGCCCGGCCTGCGATCGTCGCCGGAACGGTGCTTGCAGTAGCCCGAGCGATCGGCGAGTCGGTGATGCTGGCGATGGTCTCGGGTTCGGTCGGCTTCGCGCCCAACCCCGCCGACGGCCTGACCTTTATCTATGAGCCCTCGCGTCCACTGGCGCCGACGATCGTCGAGAACATCGACCAGCTGAGCTCCAAGCCGGCGAACGCAACCCTTTTTGCGATCGCCGCAGTCCTGCTCTTCTCGGCTGCCTTCTTCTCCCTGAGCGGTTGGGCCGCGCGGCAGGCGATGGGCAAATACGGGGCAACCGCCTGATGGAGGCATCGCTCACCACGCCAGCTGGGGGCGGCCCCCCGCCGGCTTCCCCCCAATCGCCGCGACCCGGCAAGGGCGCGGAGGGAAGCGCCGCCTGGCGCCTCTCTGATCGCATCGGGCTGGCAATCTGCTGGGCGCTCGGCCTCCTCTTTTGCGCGATCGCCGTTGCAATCGTTGTCTACCTTCTGATCAAAGGCCTCAGCTACCTGAAGCCCTCAATGCTCGTGACGCCGGCGACATCGGGCTTCACCGAAAGCCAGACCGGCGGGTTCTCCGAAGCCCTGCTCGGCACCCTGATTGTCGCTGTGATGGGAATCTCAATCGCGGTGCCGGTGGGAGTTGGGGTCGCGGTCTGGCTGGTCGAGTACGGTCGGCCCCGGGCACTCGCGCGGATCACCGAATCGACGATCGAGGCGATCGCCGGCATCCCCTCGATCGTCCTGGCGCTGTTTGGGACCGTGATCTTCTCCAACACCTTGCTTGGCTTCTTCAGCCGCACGACCGAAGGCGTCGTCTTGGGAAGATCCTTTTTCGCCGCCTCGGCGATGCTCTCCCTGGTGGCTTTACCGCTGGTTGTCGCGAACACTCGAGAGGGGCTGCGGGCCATCCCAAAGCACGTTAGAGAGGCCTCCTACGCGGTCGGCAAGACAAAAATTGCGACGACCCGACGGATCCTGCTCCCGGCCAGCCGCCCTCAGCTGGCGACCGGGACGATGCTCGGCCTCGGCCGCATCATCGGCGACACGGCGATCATCTTGGTCCTCCTCGGCGCGACCCAGAACTTCGCCCCGGTGGGGGGCACCTTCCCCCTCAACTACCTGCGCGGGGCAGGGACGACGCTGACCAACTTCGTCTATGAATCGTCCCCCACCGGCAATCTCAACCAACCCCAGAAGGCCTACGCGGCGGCCTTCGTGCTGCTGATGATTGTGCTGGCTTTGAATGCCGCCGTCGACGTTGTCCACCGCCGCGCGAAGAGGACCGGCACATGGAGTTCGTGAACCCACCGCCACCTCCGATCCGCCGCCTCGAGCTCGACGACCCGGCCGCGGCGCAAGAGGTGGCAGCGCCCGCTCATTCCACCAACGGCCACGGCAGTAACAACGGCAATGGCATCATCGCGCCAGGTGGCTTCACCGCGGCGCGGCGCTCAATCGGCGCCCCCCAATTCTCGATTCGTCGCATGGAGATTGACAACCTCTCGGTCTCCTACGCGCACCGCGATGCGGTCAAATCGGTCTCCTTGCCGGTTCGCCAGGGGGAGGTGTTGGCGATGATCGGCCCCTCGGGCTGCGGCAAGACAACGCTGCTGCGCTCGCTCAACCGCCTCACCGAGCTGACCCCGAAAACGACGCTGAGCGGCCGCATCCTGCTCGATGACGTCGATATCAGGCTGATCGAGCCGACCTCGCTGCGGCGCCGGGTGACGATGGTCTTCCAGCAGCCCAACCCGTTCCCGATGAGCATTTTCGACAACATCGCCTACGTCTTGCGCGAGCAGGGCTCCCGTCGCATGCGCAAGAAGGTCCTTGCGCCAACGGTCTACAGCGCGCTCGATCGAGCCGGGCTCCTCGAGGAGGTAAAAGACAACCTCAACCACCCGGCGCTCAAACTCTCCGGCGGCCAGCAGCAGCGGCTATGCATCGCCCGGGCGCTCGCCGCCGATCCCGAGGTGCTCTTACTCGATGAGCCCTGCTCAGCTCTTGACCCGCAGTCGACCCAAGTGATCGAGGACCTGATCGTCAGGCTCCGCGACGACGTCGCGGTCGTGATCGTTACCCACAATCTCCAACAGGCCTACCGGGTAGCCGATCACGTCGCCTTCATGTACCTGGGAGAGCTGGTCGAGTACAACAGCGCCACGGCGCTCTTCGGGGCGCCCCGCGAAAAACGAACCCAGGATTACGTCAGCGGTGCGTTCGGCTAGCGCGATCCGAGCCGGACTGCTGGTCCTCTGCGGCTTGGCGCTGCTGGGGACCCTTGGCGGCTGCACGACCACGCAGGAAACCGCCGCGCGGGTGCGGGCCAAGTCCGAGCGGATTCTCGATGCACGCAAGCAAGAACTGAAACAGCGCGCGAAGACCAAGACGAAGGGAAACCAAAGGTGAGCGACCAGATTTTGCCGACCCAGCCCGACCTGACGCAGCCAACCTTGCCGACCCAGCCGATGGCGGCTCGGCCGGTTGTAAACCCAGCCCACTACCAACCCTGCGAGGAGTGCGGGGCGCTGCTTGACTCCCAGCAGCGCTACTGCGTGAACTGCGCGGCGCGGCGCGCCAACGGCTCCAATCCCTCCTCGCGCTACTTCGCCGCGATGAGCAAACGGTCACGTCGGCAGCCAGCTCGCCAGCCCCAAAAACCTTCCGGCAGCCGGGCGGCAGCGGTCGGCTTCTTCGCGCTGCTGCCGATCGCGGTTGCACTCGGTGTCGTGGTCGGACACAGTGGCTCAAGCAATAACGACCAGGCGATCCTGGAAGCGCTTCGCCGCCAGGACGCCGCGGCTGCGAGCACCTCCGCCGCGGGGAACGCCACCGCCTCGACCAAAAAGAACGCCGGCGCTGCGAAAAAGGCCGGAAGCGCCTCAGGCAAGGGCCATAGCAAGATCCTCGCCAACACCCCTGACGGACCGATCCACCAAGCCCTCGGCTACGTGCCAACCAAGCATGAAACCAAGGTCGATACCGAACTGGTCAAAAAAAACGCCAAAGAGGTCGGCAAGAACTACAGCAAAGCGGAGCAGAACCTGCCCGACGTGATCGTGGTCGGCAAATGATCGCAATCGTCCGACGACGGCAAGACGTGCGGGTCACAAACGAGGGGAGCTGACTGGCGATGAAGTCACTTAGTGAGATCGTGCGCCCCAGTGACCGAAGGCGGCGACGCCCGGCTCCCGCGCCAACAGCCCCTGCCGCCGTCAAGAACGAGGAAAACACCGACCTCCTCACCCAGCGAGACCGGCTCTTGGAGAAGTTCACGATCATGCAGGCCGACCTTGGGGGCGCCTTCTATGAGATGGCAATTCGCGACCATGTGCGCCTCGACGTCCTGACTCGCAAGGCAGCAGAGCTTCAGCGCGTCGACGCCGAGTTACTTGCGCTTGAGCGGGTGCTCGAGCTCGAACGTGCCGACGCCGCTGGCCTTTGCCCCAGCTGCGGCTCACCCTATGGCCACGCGGTGCGCTTTTGCGCGCAATGCGGGCACTCACTAGTTCCGATGGAGGCCACGCCATGAAAGAGGCGCTGGGGCGGCCGTTTCGGCGCGCCATCGCCGCTGCTGCAACGATCACGGGCCGGCGTTTCGGAATGCTGGTCGCCTCCTCCTTAGTGGCGACCTCGGTCATCGTCGCAAGCGCAATCACCAATCCCAGCAGCGACGGACCCCTCGCCGCACTCCTGGGCCGAAGCCTCGCCTCAAGCACCACCCCGCCGTCAAGCCCGGCCACGCCGGGCGCCGAATCCTCAACTTCACCGAGCTCTCCTGCCCAGACTGCTGCCCATAACGCTGTGAGAGCTTCGGGCGCCGCGCCCGCCTCCTCGGCGGCGGCGATCGGTACCCCCGAAGAAGAAGAAAGTTCCGAAGCAGGAGAAACCGAAGAAGAACCGGGCACGTCCACAACCCCTACCACCGCAACCGCGACGGCCGGTCGCATCAAGCACGTCTTCGTAATCTCACTCGCCAGTCCAGGCTATGAAGAGGCATTTGGCTCGGGCTCTGAGATGCCCTACCTCGCGGGCACGCTGCGCCCCCAGGGCGAGCTGCTCTCCGGGTACTCGCTGTTGGGGAGCTCCGGATTACCAAACGATATCGCGGCAATTAGCGGCCAACCTCCAAACCCCTCAACTCAAACTAACTGCTCGACCAACGCCGAATTCCCCCCCAAAACCGCGCCCAATAAAAGTGGTGTTGTTACGGCCTCGGGTTGCCTTTACCCGGTCGAAGCGCTGACCATCGCCGATCAATTGAGCAGCGGTGGCTTTCAGTGGAAGGCCTACATGGAGGGCATGGCGGGCACGGGGGGCAAACCGGAAAACTGCGTACACCCCAGCAGCGGCAGTGCCGAACCCCCCGCTGAGGGCGGCTACGCGGCGCGCCAGAACCCCTTCGTCTACTTCAATTCGCTGCTTGAGCTCGGCGCCTGCGCGAGCAGCGATGTGCCGCTCACCGAACTGGGCACCAACCTGGCGCAGGTCACTTCGACGCCGAATTACTCCTTCATCGCCCCCAGCCTCTGTGATGCGGGGGTCCCAGGCGAATGCCCCGACGGCGCGCCCAGCGGTCCCAGTAGCGCCGATGCCTTTCTATCCAAGTGGGTGCCCCAGATCCTTGCCTCCCCTGCCTACCAAAAAGATGGCCTCCTGATGATCACTTTCGATGAAGCCCCTGCGAGCGGCACCCCGCCCAAGGTCGGAACGCTCTTGCTCTCGCCTTTCGTCACCCATAACACGACCGACGCCAGCCCCTACAACCCCTACTCACTGCTGCGCTCAACTGAGGATCTCTTCGGGCTCACCTATCTGGGCGAGGCGAAGGGCTCAAAAGTGGGCTCCTTTGCTCCGGCGCTACTCGGAGAAACAGGCGGCGATTAGGGCGCAACCTAGGTTGAGCTGACCGCGCCCTGAAACAGCCGACTCGGGCGGCGATGACAACCGAATTGCTGCTGCCGAAAAGCGCTATTGCGCGATCGCGGGGCCGAAGAGGCGCGGATTAGATCGCCACCGTTCGCCGGCCACCAGACATCAACTCTAAGCCTGGCTACCCATCCGGTCAACCCCGACCGCGGAGCCGCATTGGAGACTGAAAAGCGCCGCTCGGCTAGGGCAACTGGTTGAGGAAATCACCGATCGCGGCGCCAAAATAGGGCGAGTAGAGTCGGGTGTAGTTGTGGGCGTAGCCGTAACTAGTTACCCCATCGATGTATTTGTGATTGGCGATCCAGGCACCGCCGCTTGAGCCAGCGGCCATGTTGCAGCGGCTGGGTACGGTCGGCGGCCCCTGCAGTGCGCTCGTCAGCGGGTCGCTACCCAGGCCATGGGTCCGACAGGAACGCAGTTCTTCACCGCCAAGGGCTCCGGCCGGATAGCCGAAGATCTGAAAGGCGGTGAATCTCGAGACTTCCGTCTCATACCCCCTTGAGCCAACCACGCTTGCCAGGGTGCCATACCGATTGGGCTTTACCAAAAGCGCGGCGACGTCGAAGTCGGTGTTTTCTGAACGCCGCCATTCGGGGGTGGTGAATACCTGCTCGGCCGAGAAGGTTCCGAAGGGGCGCCGTCCATGTCCATAGGCGGGGATGAAGATCAGGTCCCTGCCCCAATGGCGATCCTCCAACACGCAGTGCCCGGCCGTGAGCACAATCGACCCACTCGGGGTATTGAGCGAGGTACCAGAACACGAGTATGGGCCCTGGACCGGATCGAGGCCAAAAACACGCCCATTGGTGCGGTCTTCGACGGTTGAGGCATTGGCGATGCTGATGCTGCTTGCACGAGCGCCCCCTGAATCCCGGAAGCGACGCAACGGCGGGCGCCCCGCTACTCGACGCGCCGGGCCTGAGGCAACTGCCGCGGTCAGCTGGGGCATACCCAAAGCTCGGGCCGGGTTCAGCTGGCCTGAGTCTGCCAGTGCCCGGCGCCGCAGCCGCGGGCCCCAAAGCCGCGCGGCGCTGGCTGCTCCCGCGACCCGATGGGCGATTGGAGAACTGGCCTCTGCGAGCCCGGCGCCGACCAGCGACAGCAGAACGATCGCAGGCAGCGCCCACAGCTGTCCACGCCCCAAATTCACGGCGGAATCGTCCCACACCGAGGGCCTCAATGCCAGCTGAAATCCGATCCTCGTCGCGGCATTCAAGCCGCGCCACCGGCAGGTAAATCACGGTTGAGGGCGAAACCTCCACCCGTAGGGTCTCGCCCCCAAACACGCACGAAAGGGTTAGCAATGAACGAGGAGAGCGCGCTAAGCGGCTGGTGGGTGTTCGCCGGCGTATTGCTGTTGATCGCCGGTGTTTTGAACATCATCTATGGCATCGCCGCGATCGGAAATTCGAAGTTCTTCACTGAAAACGCGACCTACATAGTCAGCAGCCTGCACACCTGGGGCTGGGTCACCCTGATCCTCGGCGTGCTGGAGTTGATCGCCGCATTTTCGCTGTTCTCAGGCGGTGAGTTTGGACGCTGGTTCGGTATCTTCATCGCCTCCCTAAATGCGATCGCCGCCCTGCTGGCGATTCCGGCCTACCCGCTGTGGTCTCTGGCCATCTTTGCGCTCAGCATCATCGTCATCTACAAGCTGGCCGAGGGCCCAAACGTCTCACGGGTCTGAGCATTGCCCACCAGCCGCGATCGCGAGGGCCCCGTGCGCGGGGCCCTCGCCTGTGAGGGGGGATCGGCACCCCGACCGCCGTTGAGAGGGGAGCGAGTCCGAACGTGCTGAGGCTGCGCTCCTCCGTTGAGGCCGATCGGGCCGGCCATTTTGCCGAGAAACTCCGCCAGATCGACGGAGTACGTCGAATAGTTCGCCAACCCGACGAGCATGGCGGCGCTCCGGGTTTCGTCTTCGTCGCCGATGTCGAACCGGCCGCAGCCGATCGCCTCGTGGATGAGATCCTGGCGATGGGGATCGGCGTCGATGACTATCTGATTGAACGGGTCGACGTGGTCGCACCGCTGCGGCGCCAGCCGGGCGGTGCCGGCAACCTCGGCGGCTTCGCCTGGGTGGAGGTGATGGGCCAGGCGCGAGCCAACTCGCGTCCGCTGGCTCGCTACCTTGCGCTGATCAACGTCGCCGCCGTTATCGCGGCGATTGGAGTCATTACGAGCAGCTCGATTCTGATCGTCGGCGCAATGGCGGTGAGCCCAGATCTGCTGCCGATTTGCGCCACCTGCGTGGGCATCGTCGCGGGCCGCACCCAGCTTGCTCGCCGCGCCTTCGCGACGTTGACAATCGGAATGGCGCTGGTGGTGCTCACCGCCGCCGTGCTCTCAGGCCTGCTCCGACTGGCCGACCTTCTACCCGCTCATTTCGCCGTCACCGAAAGCGGCTTCAGCACCCTGGCCCGAATTGACTACTCGACCGTCCTGATCGCCCTCGCCGCGGGAATCGCGGCGATGCTCTCCTTTGAGACCAGGGCCAGCTCCGCGGTGGGAGTGGCGATCTCGGTAACCACGATCCCCGCCTCTGCCTACCTCGGCGTGGCAATCGGCACCGGGGGACCCGGAGCCGGTGTCGGGGCCCTTGGCGTGCTGCTGGTCAACGTCACCCTGCTCTTGGTATCTGGCAGCCTCACCCTGATCGTTCAGCGCTCGCTGGCAAACAGATCTGAACCCCAAACCTGATCGCCTCGGCGCCGAGCTCTCAGCTTGAACAGAATCGGCTCCCCTGTGCCTCCATGCAGCGGCGCTTTCTGAGCTCGTGCGGACCCGCGCGCTGCCGTCAACCGGCGAAAACCCGAAGCGCTACTCAGGGGAAGAGGCGAGCACCGGTTCGACCTCGACACTGGACAGCTGCGACCACGGCGCAGGATCGCGGCGATCCTCCTCATAGACCACGTCGGTGCCGGCCAGCTGGTCGCCCCAGCTACGCCGCCGCGGACCGAAGAGGATGCCGAGAAAGCCAACCCCAAAGGTGATGATCGCCAGCCCCATGCCGACCAGGCGGCGCAGCGCACGCCGTGGCTCGAGTCGCCCCCGGTCGAGGTCGAGCCGGATCTGAACGAAGCGCATCCCCGGAGTCTGCCCGGCCAGGCACCAAAAGACGAACAGGTAGAGGGCTCCGAGACTGAACCAGGTGGTCGTTCCGATCGCCAGCGCAAGGTCGGAGACCCCGTGACCGTTGCCGCTGAAGGCCGAGGCGATCAGCGCGACAATCGCCGCCAGCGCCGAGAAGCCGAGGTTGAATATCGCCACATCGACCCCAAGCCCAAGGGCCCGACTGAGCGCTCCGGCGTGGTTGGTTGGCTCGGTGCGAAGCTTGCGTCGAAATACGCGCCGCACCAACCGCTCCAGGCTGTCATCCAGACGCCTGGCTGCGCGACCGATCGTGCGGCCGACGTCACCGATCAGCCCGACGCCCTGGGCGCTGATCGCAGCTCTGATCTCCGGCGCCTCGGCGATTCGCTCGACCAACTGCTGCACCTCCTCGCTGGCCAAAAGGCGCCGCCACACCTCATCGACCAGCTCGCTATCCAAGGCCTCGATCAGGGCTCCCTTAACGGCGTCGCTCTCCAGGGCTCCCTGCACCGCCTCATTGACAACCGGCCCTTCCAGCACCCGCGCCAGCGCCCGCTCAACCGCCTCGCTCTCCACCGCGGCGACGATCGCCTCCTCGGCGGCGATCTCAACCGCCCGATCTATGCCCGCGACGCGGGTTACCGAACGGGCGCCACGAACGCCGGCACCGAGCAGCCGTGCCGAGAGCGGCAGCTGCCCATTGAGACTCGGATTCGATCCGCCGTTGGCGCCCAAATCCCGCTCATCGCTGCCGCCAGCGCCCCCGTTTCGATGCGCATCGCCGGGGGAGGGTTGCTGCGGCGTGGAGCCATCTCCCATCTCGATCCCGAGTATCTCACCGATTGGCCAGGACGGCCTCAGCGCAAGTGGCGTCCCTTGAGCAACTCAACAAGGCGATCGAGGAAGGCGGCTTGAGCGGGAAGCAGTTTTTTCCTGGCGCTGGGCAGGTCAAACCATTGAGCGCGGTCGACCTCAGGAAACTCGCGCTCGATACCTGAGCGCGGAGGCCACTGCATGGTGAAGACGTTGCTCTTCAGCGTCGCGGGATCGAAATCTGCCTCAGCCGCCCAGCCGTCTACTACCTTGCCGCTCTTTTGCCGGACCGCCCCCAGGTCGATCAGCGCTTTGGATTCAAGCGGCGGAGGAGCACCGAGCTCCTCGTCCAACTCGCGCAACGCGCAGGTCCGCGAATCCTCGCCAGGGTCGAACTCTCCCTTGGGGATCGACCACGCCCCGAGGTCTTTCTTGCTCCAAAAAGGGCCCCCCGGGTGCACGAGCAGCACCTCGGTCAAGTCGCCCCGGGAGCGGAACAGGAGGACGCCCGCGCTGCGTTTGACCGCCACCCCTTCAGGGTACCCAGCCACCACAGGGCAAAGCCCAAATCTGCTGGTGGAACCAGCTTGAGCATCACACCTGCCGTGGCTTCCAGGCGGCTGGGGTCAGGAGGTCTGAGGAGCGCCGCGAGGATCCACCTCCCGAGCTCAGCCGCCTTTTAGCTGCTTTGCCAAACGTCGCATCGCTTTGGAGTTCGTGCGGTGAGTAAATGCGCGAATCAGCGGTGGGGCGAGCCGTTCCAGCCGCGAGACCTGCAGCCAGGCGTATTCGAAAGAGACCTTTGTCCGGCCCTCGCCTAGGTCCTGGAGAACGTAGGTACCCCGGGTGCGGCGCTTGCCAGCCGCGCCCACCGACTCCTCGATAATCCGGTCGGACTCGACCTCGACGATCTCAAAATCGGTCCAATCCTGGGACCCGCGAACGTTGGCCCGCGCCCGCGCCCGCGCCCCCACGCCACTCCTGGGACCTGAGAATTCCCAGTCCACCAGCATGTGGTTTAGGAACGGCTCGTGGTTGGCCAGGACTTCGAGAAACTCGAAAACCTCTCCGCTGGGTCTTGCCACAGTGGTTGAGACGGTCACCGGCTTCACCGGCGGATCCTATGCAACCGATCCGCGATGCGGCCGACCTCACCGCCTGAATCTGCGCAGAGCGCGAACCACCTACCAGGTATCGATAAAGCGTCGCGGAGCCCCGCCCCGGCCCGCCCGGGCGGCAGCCTGCAGGGTCGCGGCAATCAACGACCTCGTCTCCGCCGGGTCGATCACGTCGTCGATCTCGAATAAGGCCGCCGCGTTTAGGGCCCTGGCGTTTTGCTCGGCGGCGGCGGTCAGTTCGCGGACCCGCTGGTCGCGCTGGTCGCGGTCGGCAATCGCATCAAGCTCCTTGCTCAAGGCGAGCTTGACCGCCCCTTCCAAACCCATCGGACCGAGATGAGCACCCGGCCAGGCGAGAGTCAGAAGCGGCTCGTGAAGGCTGCCGCCCACCATCGCCTGGGCGCCAAGGCCGTATCCCCTGCGCAAGATCACGGCGAGAAGCGGGACCCGAAGAGAGGCACCGGTGACCAGTAGTCGCGAGGCGTGGCGGACCAGTGCGGTCGCCTCGGCCTGCGGTCCCACCATCATCCCCGGCGTATCCACAAGCGAGAGAATCGGCAGGTCAAAGGCATCACACAGCTGCATGAAGCGAGCGGCCTTATCTGCCGCATCACTGGTTATCGCCCCCGCCATATGGCGTGTGTCGTTTGCGATCAACCCCAACGGCAGCCCCCGGATTCGGCCCAACGCGGTGACCATCTCCGGCGCGAAACGCTCGCGCAAAAGGGTCAGGGTCCCTTCATCTGTGAGCGTCTCGAGGATGGGCGTCACCGCGTAGGCGCGCCTTTGGCGCTCGGGGACGAGGTCGCGAAGGCGATCCTGATCGGGCTCGGGCGGCGGCGGGGTCGGGCCCTGGAAATAGGAGAGCAACCGTTTGGTGATCGCGGTCGCGGATTGCTCATCGGCGGTGACCACGTCTATCACCCCGTTTTGGGCCTGCATCTCAACCGGCCCGACCGCGTCGGCATCCACCTTGCCCAGGCCGCCGCCTTCTATCATCGCCGGTCCCCCCATACCCAGCGAGACGTTCTGCGTCGCCACGATCAGATCCGAACAGCCGGCGATCACGGCGTTGCCGGCAAAGCAGCGCCCCGCGACAACCGCGATCCGCGGGACGAGGCCTGAAAGTCGAGCCCACAGCGCAAATGCCCGGGTGTCCAGCGCGGAGACGACCGGGTAATCGGTGTCGCCTGGGCGACCGCCGCCGCCCTCGGCGAAAAAGACGGTCGGAAGGCGCATCCGCTCGATCAACTCAAAGAGGCGATCCTTCTTGCGATGGCCAACGGCCCCCTGGGTGCCGGCAAGCACCGTGTAGTCATAGGCAAGCACCGCGCAGGCGCTGCGCTCGCCAAAGAGATCGCCATTGATGCGCGCCGTTCCCGCCACCAGGCCGTCCGCGGGCGTGCGCTCGATCAGCTCCTCGACCTCTCGCCTTCCCCGCTGCGCAGCAAATGCAAAGCGACCGTACTCGACGAAGGAACCCGGATCGATCAGATCGGCGATGTTCTCGCGCGCCATCCTGGAACCGCTTTGATGACGGCGATCGACCGCCGCGGGGCGAGCCCGATCCGCGGTCAGCGCGCGGCGGCGGAGAACCTCCTCCAGATCCTCACGTTCCCCAGGCCCCGGGCTTGTCGGCTCCTCGCGCACCGCCGGATATTCCCAGACACCCGCCTTGGGCCCGACCCCGGCAGGCGCACGAAACTAGCGAACGCCCTTTATGACCTCGCAGGAGACCAGCGTGTCGTGAGTGGAATCGGTGACGCAGGTGTCCACGCCGGGGCCGCCATTTAGAAGATCGGGGCCGCGCCCGGCTCGCAGAAGATCGTTGCCTGGGCCCCCGAAGAGACGGTCGGCTCCCGAGCCGGCGATCAGCGTGTCATTGCCAGCGCTTCCGATCAAGCGGTCGTTGCCGCCCCCGGCGACCAAGTAGTCATCCCCAGAGCCGCCCCGCAGGGTGGCTGGAACTTTGACGGTGCTCCCGACCACCTCGCGGTCGCCGCCGGGGCCGCCGTTTACTTCGAAGGCACCGATTGCGGGCGCCTCACAGCTCAACTGATCCGGGTCCCCGGGGGTGTTCGAGCAGGCTCCAATCCCGACTTCAAGTGGCCGGTTGGCGTTGATCAGATAGTTGCGACCGTCGGCGCTCAATGAGATTTCGATATCGAGCGCTTCCGAGCCTCCCGCCGCCAAGAGCAGGGTGTAGGGGGGCGTGGCGAGCGCGGAGCGAGCCCGGGCGCTTACCGCGATCGCGGCGCTGCTTCGGTGAGCCTGGGCGGGCATCGCCGCAAATGTGGCCACACTGAGGCAGGCGGCAAGCGAGACCCCCCCCACCAGGGAGCTGATCAGCACCAACCTGCGTCTGCAATTGGCCACGTCTAAAGAACAGCCCAAAGCTCGGATCGATCCGATCCAGTTCCGTTTTTCATCTCAGCGCTTCGGCTTTAGCTCGGCGAGCGAGCGGGCCATCCCGAGCATCTGTTCGTTGCTGAGCACCCCCACCAGGGTGTTATCGATCCAATACACGTTGGAGCCATCGTGCCAAGCGATCAGGCGAATGTGGCCACCGTTGGTGTAGACCTGGAAGTGGCGGCCGTTGATGCTGACCGGCTGGTTCGGTCCGCTGAGCA
This sequence comes from uncultured Solirubrobacterales bacterium, assembly GCA_963700105.1. Taxonomy (GTDB): domain Bacteria; phylum Actinomycetota; class Thermoleophilia; order Solirubrobacterales; family 70-9; genus CAVUWL01. Next base: position 580,948 of record CAVOWL010000004.1, read on the forward strand.
GCGGGGGGTTCGGCCAACCGCCGATTCCCTGCAGGCCAAAGTAGGCAGTGTAGGCGCCCGCTGGCAGTTCCATCACCATTTTGTAGGCGACGTGGCGCGTTCCGGAAGGATCGCGGATGCCGTAAACCCGAGGCGGTTCGGCATAGCTCGAGCCGAGCGGCAGCTTGCGCGGATAAAAGATTGGAAAGTGGGCCCGACTCTGCGCCTGGGATGCGATCTGCGATCCCCTTTCGGTGGCTTCGCCCAGACCGGAAGAGCTGGCTGGCTTTGGCGGCGATTTCCGCTTATGCGAGCCGCCTGCGCCCTTGCTGGAATAGTGACTAACGCTACTTGTCGTGGAGCTTGGCGAGGAGGACAGGAATTCCTTGACGACGTGCTGAATCGCGGCGGGGTTGGCGGTCACGTAGTCGGGTTGATTTGGGACCACCGGTTCGAGTATCGCCGGGAACGGAATCTGTTTGATCGAGTCTTCTCTCAGTTCGACGAAGAGCTTCAGCAATTCCAGAAGCTGTTCGGTCGAATGCAGGTCAGAGGTCGTGTACTTGGTGAAGATGTTGATCAGTTGGGTGCGCTGATCAATCAGCTGTTCGGTGGGAACCATCTGGCGCGCGTCGCGCAGAAACATCTGCTGGCGTGCCTCGCGGACCAGATCGGTGTCGGTATGTCGGTAGCGCACGAACTCAAGTGCTTTCTTCCCGCAGAGCTGCTGATAGCCGGCCGGGATGTTGATTTCGGAATATTCTTCTTCGGGCGACAGGCCTTCGTTTGAGTGGTAGTAGCGACGATCGACGTCCACGTAGACGCATCCGATCGCGTCCACGGCGTCGGCAAAGCCCTTGAAATCAACCACGAAAAGGTGGTTTACCGAGAGCCCGGTGACCTGCTTGAGGGTGCGCAGGGTGAGCTCAGGGCCGCCGTCGGAATATGCCGAATTGAACTTGCCGATCCCGTAGCCGGGAACATTGACTTTGAGGTCACGCGGAATCGAGAGCATGTTGATCGAGCTGTGGCTGGGATCCAAGCGGACGAGCAGCACGGTGTCGGAGAGCCCGTTCTTGCTGGTGCTGCTGTTGGGGCGGCGGTCAGAGCCGATCAGAAGGATCGTCTGTGGCCCGCCGCTGTAGCCGTGAGCCAGAAACTTATCGACCGGGGAGAGCCGACCGTTGTGGGCGAGGGCATGGGCGATGCCCCCCAGGTAGTCGAGGATGCTGATCGAGGTCGCCGCGGCCGTCGTACCGACGATCAGGCATCCGGCAACCAAAAAGCGCAACCAAAACCGGGGTCGCTTCGGCGGCTTATCGCCGAGGACGGCAGCCAGCTTGGGTGCCGCCGGAGGGATCGGAGGAGGCGGAACGACGGGAGCTTGGGCAGGATCATCGATTCTCCACTCCTCGGTCGGGGGACCGGGCGAATCGGCTATGGGGGGTGCCCCCTCCGGTCCCCGATCGGACTCGGGCAGGCCAGCAGCGGCGGCAAACTGCTCATCGGTTCCCTGCTCAGAGGGCCCGTCCTCAACCTGCTCGAGATCGTCCTTGGAAGGATCAACCCCAGCGGGCTGATCATCGGGACTTGGCTCAGAATCCGGGGGCAGGGGTCTCAAAATTTCACGCCAAGACTTAGGTCAGGGTCTGGAGATCGCGCAGCCGCCACTCATCGCCCTTCGATCCGTCGAGGCCTCCGAGTGACTTGAAGATATTTTCCCATAGATGGCGGATCCGGCGATCGCCTCAGCGGCGCCATACTGATGCGAATCGTTGCAATCGCACCGTCGGCCCGCCGGCTCGGCGCTGTACGTGCCCGATTCCACCCTTGAGCCCAGATCCAGCCGATGCGGATACGATCGCCGCCCCGGGGGCGGACCAGGAGAATCGAGGAGAGAGATGCGAAGCGACGGAGACCACTCCCCGCAGCTACCGGAATACGACATCGACGCAGCCCAGTTTGAGGCTTTATTCGCAAGCGTTTGCAATTGGGGCCGCTGGGGAGCAGATGATGAGCGCGGTGCCCTCAATGAGCTCACTCCCGAGCGGGTTCTTGCCGCCACGAAACTGGTGCAAAGCGGCCAGACCGTGAGCCTCAGCCAGCCGCTCAACACCGAGCTTGGCATCGATAACCCCAAGCCCGCAGAGCACCGAATGACGATGCTTGGCGATGTCGACATCGGATCGGGTTCGATGCGCTTCGCCAAGGACTACATCGGGGTTGACTACCACAACGAGTCACACAGCCATATCGATGCGCTCTGCCACGTCGCTTTGAACGGTGCCCTCTATAACGGCAGATCCACGGACTCGCTGACTCCCGACGGCGCCACCGCCGACGCGATCGGAGTCCTCGCCAATGGCCTCGTGGGCCGGGGCGTCCTACTCGACGTACCGCGCCTGCGCGGGGTCAGCTGGTTGCAGCCCGGAGAGCACGTCTTTCCCGCCGATCTCGAGGGCTGTGAGCGTGATCAGGGTGTGGTGGTCTCTGCCGGGGACATCCTCTTGGTTCGGGTCGGCCATGCCCGACGCCTCAGCGAGCAGGGCGCCTGGGACATGGCAAATGCCAAGGCCGGGCTACATCCGAGCTGTGCACGATTCCTGGCCGATCGGGGGGTTGCCGTGCTCGGCTCAGATGGCAACAACGACACGGCTCCGAGCACGACGGAGGGAATCGATTATCCGATCCACGCCCTGGCCCTAAACGCGATGGGCGTCCACCTGCTCGACTACCTGCAGTTCGAGGACCTCCTCCCCGTTTGCGAGCGAAAGCGCCGCTGGGAGTTCCTCCTCCTAGCTTCGCCGCTACGAATCAGCGGTGGCACGGGGTCGCCGCTTAACCCGATCGCAATCCTCTGAGCGGGCGTTGTCGAGGGCGCCTTCAGTTGACCATCTCAGCTGCCGTCCTCACGGAGGTTCGCGCCGCGGCCGCCTCCGGCAAGAGCAGAATCGCACCGACCAGAAATCCCAGTGCGCCAAGTGAGGTAAGGAAGTTCGCCGGCCCAAGCGCTACTACATCGCCGCTTTTGGGGATGACGAAAGCGCCAATCGCCGATAGCCCGAAGGCCACGCAACCGGCGAGGTTGGCGGCGGCGATCCAGTACTCATATCCCCGCCGGGGGGTCCCGCGATCCCTTTGCGTTTGGCCCCAGGCGATCAGGCCAGAAGCTAGAAAGAGGATTGACCCGAATGCGTCCGGTGCCCAGATGAGGCGGTCCTGTGCGGTGCTGCTCAAACCCGTTTGCAAGGCGTGAAAGGTGCTGGCGTTAAAGAAAAGGGTACCCGCGAGCTGGGTTAGGGTCGCCCACCAATCGGGGTTATCGGGCTCGAAGGTGAAGAGCCGCAGTCGGCCCGAACGCCGTGCATTGGCTGTCTCCAGGTACTGCATGAGGGCCGCCGCGGTGAAGAAGATCGAGCCGATGAAAAAGACGACTCCGTCAGCGCCCGATCCGACGGTTTGAATGAACCCCGGGAAGGGAGCGATCAAAAAACAGCTGGAGCCGACGGCAAAGAGGACCGCGATCCACCAGTTCGCTCGGTGTGGGACCCACCAGGTCGATCCGACCTGATCATCAGATCTGGCGTCATGCCGAACCCGGGCGGCGTGGGTAACGGGCATCCCTCAGGCACCGAGGGGCAGCGTCCGCGACCCCAGCGCGTGGCCTTGGCCACCGCTTGCCCGAAACCGCTCAGCGGTTTTCCCCAACCCGCCCGAGCACCGAGCCAATCGCCTCATGGGACCCCGCTAGGCTCGGCTGGGGGCCCAGTACTCACCCCGGCGACCACCCAAGCCGCGCGAGAGCGCTTCAGAGGCCGGTCTCGGCGGCGATCCTGCCTGACTCAACCGCCGCTGCCAGGGCCCGATAGTCCTGCTCGTTTTGCTCGGCGTAGGCCTGAGAGAAGGAGACGATCGCGCGATCGAAGCTTGGGCCACTGCCCAGGTAGGAAGCGATTGCGATTCGATCGCCGCTACGGGCGTGCGCCCGAGCCAGCGTCCAACCGCAAAGACGCCCGTAGACAACCATGCCCTTGGAGACCATCTGCTCGACTTCAGCCGAGCCCTTCCAATCCTTCAGCTGGCGCCCGTAGAAGTCACGCTTTTTCTCATCGAGCCCACTGGGAACGTGCAGCCAACCCAAGAAGATGTCGCTGCTGGCCTGCATCAGGTGCTGTCCGGTGACGACGCGCTCGCCATGGTTTTTGAACTCGCTCGGCTCGAGGAACTCCTCCAGCACAGAGGCCTCGGCCTCCTTCATCTGCAAGAACAGCGGATCGCGGCCGTCGCGGCCCAGCATCAAAGCGATCCAGGCACGAGTGCCGACGCTACCCACGCCCACCACCTTGCGCGCGAAGTCGACCAGTTCGAACTCCTCAAGCAGCACCCGCCGGTCGTATTGAAGCGTCGATCGGTATGAGCGCACCAGCTCGTGCAGCCCCTCGAACATCTGCTCTCTTTCGCTTCCCTCCACGAGATCATCAATCGGCACGATCAGGGGCGGGTCGGCGACGATGCGCGGTTGTCCGTCGACCTCGTGGGTCAGCTTCGAGAACGCCGACAAGCTGTCGCGGGTGCGGGCCTTGGCGAGTGTTTTCTCGGTTCGCTTCACCATTTTAGGTTTGAACTGAGGTCCGAGTTCGGCAAGCGTGGACTCGATTTCGAGGTGCGCATACCAAACGTCGAGGTTCTTCATTGCCGCAAATCCCGCCATCGCCTGGCGATACTCAGCGACCGTCTCCAACACCACCTTCTCCTGCTCCTTGACGGAGAAGCCGTTGTATTGGGCTGCGATCAGCATGCTCACCGCCAGCCGCTTGACATCCCACTCCCAAGGACCCGGCAGGGTCTCGTCAAAGTCGTTGATATCGAAGACGAGACGGCGCTCGGGAGAGGCAAACACGCCGAAGTTCGAAAGGTGCGCATCACCGCAGCACTGCACGTTCAGCTCGCTGCGTGGGGTCGCCGCGAGATCGCTGGCCATGATCAGCGCCGCGCCGCGGTAGAAGGTAAACGGAGAGACCAGCATTCTCCCGTAGCGAATCGGCACCAGCTCTGGCACTCGAGTCGCGGCCTGGCGCTCGAGCAGCTCCACCGGGTCAGGGCGATCGCTGAGCGGTTCATAGGTCGCGTGAGTGGAGCGGGGAACCAGCTTGCGCGCAGCCTTGCCCCGGGCTTCTCGCTCGGCCTTGCTCAGGTGCTGTACGACGACGCTCTCCTTTTTCTTACTCGGCGGGCTTTTACTCGACGGGGCCATGGGTGGAGCAGACGATACTCGCCCCACCGTGAATGGGGCTGAAGTCGGATCCAGACCCAACTGTCCGTAGCGGCGGTCATCGCAGTGCAGGGCTGGCCTGCGAGAAGCTGAGCGATCAGCTCCGGCTCCGACCCTGGGTCGGCGAGATCCGCCCTGAGCCAGCGCCTCGCCGGCCTGAGCGCCCGATCCGGCACCGCCGAACACGGCGCAAACGGGCAAGCACCTAGCGAATCGAGAAGAGCTCCATGGTGCCGCTTGATTCATGCTGGTTGGCATCGCCCTCGGGCTCGACCACGTGACCGTCAACCACGATCGGGCTGTTCCAGTGCCCAGCCGCGCCGCTTAACTTTGTGAGCGGGCGCGCGGAGTTGGGAGCGTAGACCTCTATGCCCCCGGCACTTGGGTCATATACATAGAGCAGCCCCCCGGCCAGGACCGGGCTCGTCCCCGGCGTGGAGTTGGCCCAGAGCTGATGCAGGCGCCCGCCGCGCAGTGAATATGAGGCGGTCCCATCGCCGTCGGCGACGAACACCGTGGTGCGGGAGCGCTGACGCCAGACCGCTGGGACCGTGAAGAGCTCCCCACCGCCTGGTGTTTTCAGGGTCTGCACTTCTCCACCGAGAACCTCGCGTGAGCCGGGCGGACGGCCGTCAAGGCGATTTAGGTTGAGGACCCGCATCACGCCGTCCTTGCCGGCCACCAGCACCCGATCGTGACCGAGCAACGCGGGGGCGCTAGAGCCAAGGTCAAGGTCACCGGTGTTCAATCGTTCCTGATCGGTCGGCGTGAAGGCTTGGCGCAATCTGAGTCCGGGGAAGGTGAGTTCAACGACGCTGTCACCGAAATCGGTAGTGCCGTTCCAGTTGCCGTTGCCGGTATCAATCAGCAAGCGCCGACCGCCGGGCTCGATCACCGCCCCCCCGCGGGAGAGAATCGCCGAGTCGCTTTGCGAGCAGCTCCTCGGAACGATGATCGCGCGGCGGTTGGCGCAAAGGCTGTTGAATACCCCTCGAACCGACCCGCTCGAGCGCGAGATCGCAACGAGATGACCCTGGTAGGTGGGGATATCGCCGATATAGCCGCTCGTCGTTGCGATCAGGTCCGGGCCGTCGATATTCAGAGCCGACCCAATCTTCTCGTGAGTAGCGTCACGGGTGATACTGACCGGCCAGGCGCCCGATGCATCCTCGTGGCCGTCGGCGAGCGCCAGTTTATGGATCAAGCCATTCGGCGAGGCCGCATAGACAAAGCGATGATTTGGGTCCGCAATCGGGCTGGCATTGGTGATCTGGGCGCTGCCCACCCAGCTCGCGTACCCCGGCGGGGTGAAGGTCCAAAGAACGGCCCCGGTGTTTGCATCAAGGGCGATGGTACGGCCGTAGGTAGTGCTCACAACGATCACATCGCGACGGGCACCGGCAACGAGGACGTCATGAAGGAAGATCGGTGAGGAGTCAACCGTGCCAGGCAGCGAGATTCGCTGCGCCCGCAGGTCAGCCAGCGTTGACGCCGTTATCCCGGTCGGACGGTTTGTGGCGTCAGCACGTTGCGGATCGAGCCCGAACTCCGGCCAACTGGTCAGCTCGGCGCCCCCGGTGCTCGCCGCTCGCCCAAATTGTCGGCTCTGTGTAGCGACCCTCCCAATTGCCGATGTACCTGGCGCCACCCCGGTCCCGCTTGGTGATGAGGCGGCAGCGCCGCAGCCGCACCAGAGCAAAGCCGCGAATACAAGCAACCCAGCCGCGCAAATTCGCTTCCCCATGGGAAGTTTTTAGCGGATTCGGCTCACCAGCAGAGCAAGAGGCCAAAGACGAGCACCGATCAGGCGCAACGCCCCCCTTGATCGAGCTCGTCGCGGGCCAGATCGCGGCCCTGGCCATTCTTAAAACTGTCGAACTCGAAGGACTCGATTTGGGACCTTTGGCCAATGCGCGCCGCTCCAAAATTCACGAGCATTGCCTCATGGATGTTCGCCTACCAAACTCGCACGGCAGCGCGGTCTCAGAAGCAGAATCGCAGCGGGGTTGGGGAAAACCGATCCCGAACTCCCCAGATCTCAGGCGAGCGCGGGACCCGAGCCGCCAACTCGATTTCGATCGCGCTACTCGGCGAGAAGTGATTTCTTTGCCCCCAACCGCGCAATCAAGGTGAGGGAAATGCGTCGACGTGTGCGACCCGTGGAGCGCACGATCAGACTCTGGATCGTGCGCCAAGAGCGCAATCGAGGTAAGTCCTACTCAGCCGCCTCCTATACGGCGGCAAAGCACCCCAAGCTTCCCGGATGACCCCCAGCCCGGGCTCAGCAGAGCCCCCCGGGCCCGGGGGGCCGCTGATTAGACACCCCCGGCGCGAAGCGATAGCTTGAGCCCAGCCCTCCTGAGGAGCGATCACACCTCAGCGGCCACCGACCGGCGGCCCAGACGCATCAGCAGACTGACAGACACCTTCCGGTTCCCCCAACCCCGTGAAGGCTCAAATTCGGCTCTCAGCAGACCGAAACCGAACCCTTGAGGGTCTTCACGACCCTCTTTGTGTGGCCGTTCTTATTGACCAATGCGGTAACCCGTGCCTTGACGATGTATTTCTTTCCGGGGGTGAGCGCCGGTGGCGTGATCAACCATCTGAAGGGCTTCTTCTTCAAGGTCTTCTTGGTGCCATCGAAGGAGAAAGTAACCTTGGCCACCTTCATCCTGCTTCGAAGCGCCTTCGCGATTTTGTGCCTTGCCTTCTTGCCCACCCCGACGTAAAAGGATTGCAGGGACTCCAGGCACATGCCCGGCACCTTCAGCGTCAAAAGATTGCCTTCAACGGGCGTTGTGATCGTGTGGGTCTTTCCCTTATATGTCGGCGGCACTACCGGGCTCGGGGTGGGTGAAGCGGTGCTCGGATTGAGATCGGCGACGTGTAGGCCGCCTTCGCCGAGGAAGGTCAGCCAACCCTGTCCGTTGTTGCCGACCGCGACCTCATTGTTGTCATTGCCGTAGCCATTGCCGATCGGGGCGACATCGCTGGCAGCGCTGAAGCTCGCTCCATAGTTCGTTGAGCTAAACAGATCCATGACCGAATTCCCGCCGCTGGAGGCGGGCCAGACGACCGCAACGTGGCTTCCATTCGGAGACTCGGCAATCGACCCGGCATCGAAGAGGCCCGCCGCAGCCTTGCTTGTAAGCGTCAAGGGCGCACCGAAGCTCGTGCCGCTGAACTTGCGCACATCTAAGATGTTGGCTTCGCTGCTTCCACTGCCGTAGTCGAGGGAAGCCATAAAGAGACCGGCGGGGCCACCGGCGCTGAGCCTTGGTTCTTCGCCATTTGAAACTAAAATTGGACCTTCCCAGTTGCTTTCTTCGTCGATGGAACCTGTGCCCCTGTAGCGGTAGAAGTGGACCGTACTGTCAGGTTCGGGTCTCGCCAGGTTCCAGTAAGCCTCGACCGCGTTGCCAGAACCTTCGAGTCCCAACGCGGAGCCACCGACGCCTCCTTCACCGGGAGATTCGAATCCAATCTGACCCCCCGAACCCCCGGCAGCGGGCGTCGAGCTGAAGCCAAGCCCGGCATTGGAGCCGCCCATAATCAGATTTGCGCCCTCAAGCAGTGCGCTCGATGGAGCGGTCTTTCCAGAGTAGCCTTTTTTATCGATCGTGCCGGCGTTGAAGCTTTCGCCCCCATTTGTCGAGGTCCAGACAACCACGTCATTGTCGACGTAGCGCGGGCCCACCACGTAGATCGTGCTGCCAGTTCCGAACACCGGAAATACGCCGCTAACTTCGTCGCTGGTGCTAGTCGCCCCCGGAATTGGCAGCGTGATCGGGTTCGTGCAGGTGCCGCCAACCGGAATCTTGCAAAACATCGGCGGATCCGGGACGGCCAAACTCCCGGACTTATGGATCCAGCCCACATATGCGGTTCCGGCGCCATCCTCAATCACATTGCCAGGCGAAGCAGCCTGAGAGTCAAGGATGAAGAGGTCTTTTGCGGCGGCTGGGGCGCTCCAGGCTAGGAGTCCGGTGGCCCAGAATGCGGCTGTAAGGAGCCCCGCCTGCATCGCGAACCTATACGAGCAGAATCGCCCCGAGCGTCGGACTTGACCAAGTTGCGACGCGAGCGCCGCCGGGTTTTTCATTTGACCTAAGTTCAAGACGACTCCGAGAAACTTGTGACCGATCCGCTTGTCCGCGACAAGTTAGCAGCAGATCGGCGTTGCACGGCTAAAGATTGCAGTTGTGATTCGAGGCGCTAATCGGCATTTTCGGGATACTCAAAGGCGTCGGGCTCCTAAGCTCATGACCTTCGCTCTCCCATTCCCCCTGGCAGAGGCCGAGAGTCAGTAGCAATACCCAAGAGAATTCTTCGATCCAGGCGGGCGGGAATCAGGTGCAGTTTTGGCAGAGCCTCGCCGTGAGCGGAGCGGCGGCCACGGTAGATGCGTCAGCGTCGTCGGCGCGAAGTCAGCGAGCCGACCAGGAGCGTGGCGAGGCTCGCGTAAACGGGCAGAGGACGACGGTAGCGGACCAGGCCCGAGATAGATGCGACGCAGTAGACGCGCAGCAGCCCGGTGTCGATTTTCCTGATCAGGCGAGTTGCCCTGCGCCCACCGAGGTTTTCCTGCGCTCGGCGTGTCAGAAGCACCGTTTGCAGTGCCACCATCGCATAGAGCAAGGTGCCACCGGTTAGCTCCACTTGGATCAGACGCTCACCGGTACCGTGGGCGCTCACCAACCGCGCGATTTGGCGCATATGGACCAGATGGGCACCAATGAAACCACCACGAAACGCCACCGCGGCGCTTGTACCGCCGCGATCCGCAAGCGTGCTGGCTAGCACAAGGAATGGGACGGTGGCGTGCGCCGTGACCCGCAGCGGACTGCTTTCGTCCTCACCGTAGCTATCGGACCGCGACTGCGCGAGGGCGCCAGCGACGATCCCGAATCCGACACCCGCCGCCGCCAGGACCTCCCAATCCTGGCGCCTCTTTAAAGGCAGGCTCGTCTTTCATTCCGACCCTGACGCAGCTCACGCTAGGGCCCACGCCCTCATCGCACGCCCCGCATGAGCCAGAGACCAATCATCGAGACATTCTCCCACGACTGGTGCCTGGGTTCGTTTCGTGCAATCCATCGGAATCCATTATCTGCACCGCCCAGGGGGGACATTCAGAGGATGCGGGGAAGCCAGCCGAATCAGCGCTCGTGCTTCTCATCCCCGCGTTCACCTCGCGGAAGTCAGCCCCGGCGGCTCATCATCGTTGGTGGGAGGCCGAAGCGCGAGGTCAGCGTGTGGCGGCTGACCGCTGCGACCGGCTCTTGTCCAGGTGAGGTCAGCTAAACGTCTAAGCGTTGCTGGAAAGGCTCGCGCCGTGGGCGGATAGGGAAGGTCTGAACGCCCGCGTCGGCATAGAGGTTCAGGTCCTTTGCACTGGGTTCGGAGTCATCGCCGAGGAGCATCGCTCGGTTGAGCGGGATCGACATCACGAGCCAGTTGAAGTGCGCGGCATCGAGCTGTGGGTCGTCAAAGGTCAGAAGGTCGGGGCGGCACGCTGCCCAAACGCGGCGGTAAATGCGGCCGTTATGCGGGCGGGGGGCGCTCATAGAGAAGGTGCGCTCCAGCCCTGGGAAGCGGCTCGCCTCGGTCGCCCGCTTCGCTGACCGTGGATCAGACAGTCTGCTTGGAGACCGCCGCCATTGTCGCAATCTCCTCCATGCTCGTGCCGCCATAGCTCTTCTCGAGGAATACGTTGGACGCGACGGTATGCCAGGCGCTGGGTGAACAGATGGGCAGACCGAACGGCGGGTTGCTCTTCGGTCGGTGCAGCTATGACGAGATGCTCACATCCCGGAACCTCCGAGGCGGCCCATCTGAGGACGGGCTCAACACCGCGCCGAAGTTCGTCGCATCGATGAGCTCCTAAACCAGACTCGAGTGGCCGAACTCGACCCACCTGCACGGCGACGTCCCCGCAGCGGTCAGCCGTCTCAGGCAAAAATCGGCCGGGGACCTCGTAATCATGGGCGGCGGTCAGTCGATCCGCTCACTAATGCCCGGCGGGCTTATCGATGAGTACCTTCTGCTGATCCATCCTCTCGTGCTCGGCTCTGGCCGGCGCCTTTTCGAGCACGACGGCCCAGCCGATCTGAACCACATCCACCGGACCCGCATTTACGCCGGAGGACCGAACCGCCACTACCGAAACCAAACCGGCGATTGCTGATGAGTGACAGTTGTTTCAGCCAATTCCCCGTTAGGTAACGTGTAGCTCATCGATATCGATGCTGACGAGGGTGGGCCCGGGGAGGCCACGTGGTGTGACGCGTCGTCGGGTGGGGATCAGCAGGCCGTCGATCCAGCTGTGGTTGTAGCAGCGGTGTTGGGCGCGGCCGAGCGGTCCGAGGAAGACTTCGGCGGTGTAGTCGAGGCGCCTGAGGATCGCGTCGCCGTCGAAATGGAAGATCTGGCGCCGGCTGTGAGCGGGTATGCGAATTGGGAAGTCAACGCGCAGTCTGCGACGTGGTAGCTCGCGGACGTGGACGTCAGCCTCGGCGAAGACAAATGGGGCAGCGAGATAGCCCCAGAGGGCGTAGCCGGTGAAGTGGACGACATCGGCGGTCTGCCACTTTAGGCGTCGGGCCATCCCGTTGGGGCGGGGTTGGTTGGCGTCGAAGGTACCGATGTCATGCAGCTCGACATGGGGGCGTCGCGGATCGACGGTCGCCTTGAACTGGCGAAGGACGGTGGGCTGACGTTTGGCGGGCAGCGCGATGCCACCACAACGCAGCGTGACTTCGATCGAGTTGATCGCGTGCCAGCGCTCAAGTCCACCGTGGGCGGCAATCGTGTCGTCGAGGAGGCTCATTGGGCGGCGTCAAAGGTGAGTCTGTGCAGGTCGGCAGATCATTATGAATAGCGGCGCATTCAGAGCCTATCCCTTGCCACGCGACCCGATCGCAGCCAACGGACAGCCTCTAAACGACGTCCTTAAAGACTCTGCACGATCCGAGCCTCGACACAGGCTGACCCGCTCGCCAACCAGCCGACCGGGAGATCCGATTAGAACGAATTCGCAGGGGGCCCACTTAGGCCAACGCGCAAGCCGAGCTGAGACCCACCGGCGCGATCCTCTACCCAAGCTCCGCAAATAGCTCTTGATTAGTATGGCCAACGGCCAATCCATCGGTCAAGTACCTCAATGAGATTCGGTGATGCTCCTTGTCATAGGAGTCCACACACTCGACCGCGATAATTACCTGATAATCCCGCTGGTAGGCGTCTATAGCCGTGGTGCGCACACACGCATGGGTGTTCACGCCGGCCATCACGAGCGTATCCGCTCGGAGCCTTCCCAATAGACCATCAAGCTCAGTCCGAAAGAATGCGCTATAGCGCTTCTTGATGATCTCGTAGTCTGCCGGGTGGCGGTCTAGGCCCGAGAGGAGCTGGGACCCGGATGTGCCAGCGACGACTGCGGGGGTCCTCCGCTTTCGCATCACCAAGAAGGCATCGGTCAAATCCGGCATGAACTCTGTTCGCACCCATATCACAGGTATGTTTCGTCGCCGCGCCGATGATGTCAGGTCATTAGTCCGCTCCACCAGTCGCTCGCGACGCTGCGGTAGCTGCCCCCGCCGGAAGAAGTCCTCAACCAAATCAATCACAATCACAACCGGCTCCACGGGAACAATTTACCGCCTCGATCGGAGCGCTGGATCTCCAGCGGAGGACGCTTCTGGCGGCGAGCGCTAGAACCGCCAAACCAACGCGAGGCTTAGGAGCCGTCCACGACCAAGACGATTGGGCAAACGCCAGACGAAATCCAATCTGACATCGGCAGAGCGCTTTTTTTTGGCGGCCGATCCAGGGTGAAGCGCCAGACCTTGAGGTATGGTGTGCGGGCCGAAAAGCCCTTGCCAATCAAAAATCGCACGAATGGCTGACCCCCTTCGATGCTCGCTCCGATCGGGAGCCGGTTGCTCCTCTCAAGGTCAAATACCTCTTTGCCGATAGGGCTTCAGATGCACCTCTTTCCACCTAGGCGAGGAACGCCGCGCGCTCTTGCCCTCAGTATCCTCCTCGCGTTGACGAGCGCGGCCCTCCTCGCGCTTCCCGCCGCGAGTCAGGCTGCGGAAGCCACCGCTAGCCTCAGCCCACCCTCGCACACTTTCCCGGATGTGGTTGTCGGCCAGCAAGACCCCCAGCAGCAGTTCGTCCTGACCAACAATGGCCCCGAAGAAATCACGATCGAAGGTGTTTTGGTCAATGGCCCCAACCCCAACAACTTCGCAGTCGAAAGCAACGGTTGCTCCGCGGCCACGCTTTCCTCGGGGGGCAGCTGCTCGGTAAACATTAGCTTTACTCCGAGCCAAAGCGGCCTTCGTGAAGCCGAGCTTGAAATTCTCAGCACCGCCGAAAACGGACCGGCTACGGCGGCGCTCAGCGGCCGCGGCTTGACCCAAGAGCTGACCGTCACACCATCGCCGCTGAATTTTCCGACCACTACGGTTGACTCCAGCTCCGAACGGCAGGTGGAAGTTGCCAACGAAAGCGAAGCGGCGGTCAATATCTATGATGTCAACATCGAAGGGGCCGGATCTAGCCCTTTCAATACCAACGGCAGCAACTGCGGCACATCCCTCACCCCCGGACAGAGCTGCAAGATCTCGATCCGGTTCTCTCCTGACAGTGAAGGAGAAAATCGGGCCTTCCTCCATGTCCGCTCCGAAGGCAGTCCCTCCGAACAGATCGTCGAACTATTTGGCATCTCGGCTCCCCCTCAGCTGAGCTTCGAACCCGAAAGCTATGAATTTGGCTTGCAGCCGATTAAGGAAGGCAGCACCCAGACGACGATGCAGCTGCGAAATACCGGAAAAGGCCCGACGCAGGTCTCACTTGAAATCGTCGGCAGCGGAGCGAATGATTTCTCCATCGGAGCAAGCGATTGCTACGGCGCGACGCTCGAGCCCAATGAAACCTGCTCGATCGAAGTCCACTTCGGTCCCAACCAAACGGGCTTCTACGTTGCCCAGGTTCGCGCCCGAGCCGTCAATGGCGCCACCTTCAGCGCAGAAGTGAGTGGTTCCGGCGGTCACGCAGAACTAAGCGGGGCCCCGAATCCAGCCGGCTTTGGCGAAACAACAGTCGGCAGCAGCGGTTTGACCAAAACGATCACGATGGCCAACAACGGCGATCTGCCGGGCGGCTTCTTCCTCGCAGTTATCTCCGGCGGAGACGCCGCCAGCTTCCAGCTGCTCGAAGAGGACTGCACCGCCGCCCGGCTGGACCCAGGAGGAAGCTGCATCGCCGTGGTCCGATTCCAGCCGACGAGCCCGGGCGTCAAGAACGCCAAACTCACCTTCATCGGCGGTGAAGAAGGACTCGTGCAGATCGAACTCAATGGGCTCGGGGTGGCTCCGGCCGTGGCGCTCAGCCCAAGCGAGCACGAATTCGGCTCCCAAATTGAAAACACCGCCGGCCCGCCCCAGACCTTCACGGTAACCAACCAGGGCAAGACCCCGGTCACTTTGGGCGCCGCCGCCATCAGCGGGGCCAACCCCGACCAGTTCAGACTCTCCACTGACTCCTGCACGGCGGTGACCCTGGCACCCGGCGAAGGGTGCCAGCTCGGTGCCCGCTTTGCCCCCGAAAGCGCTGGCACCAAGACCGCCACGTTGCGCCTCGGCGCTGGGTCGGAGGCGCTCAGCGCATCGCTGAGCGGCACAGGTGCCGCCAGCCCTCCACCGCCGCCCTCAAACTCCTTCAGCTTTGGAAAGTTAAAGACGAACACCAAGCAAGGGACCGCAACGCAGTTCGTAAGCGTTCCCGGCCCGGGCGCTCTGGTGATGAGCGGCAAGGACGTAAAGAAGGTCCAGAAGGCGCCTTCGTTTCAAGGCGAGGTCAACCTCTCGATTGTGTCAAGCGGGCAGTCCAAGTCCCAGCTAAACAAGAAGGGCAGCGTCAAGGTCAAGATCACCGTCAGCTTTACTCCCACCGGCGGCGTCTCCAAGACTCAGAACAAGACGGTCAAGCTGGTCAAGAAGCACTAGCGCCCGCCGCCAGTCCCCAACTCGGGGCTTCCAAGCGAAAGCGGATCAGGATCACGAATAACTTTGAACGTACTTTCGTGGACTTCGGCAGGCCCACCAAGCCATAGTTCGGCCCCCGGCGGCGAGGGGTCAGCCGCAGCCCGCAATCGAACTCGTTGTGTGCTTCAAGCGATGCGATACTCCCGGACAAATGTCTTCGAGCTGATCGTGTCACGTGCCGACGATCATTGAGCAACGCCGACGCCCAGCCTCCTTGCGCTCACTCGCTTCTAAGATTGCGGCCATAAATAACCTCCAGATCCAACTTTGCTTCCAGACACGATCATCCACCCCACACCGACCGCCCAAAAGGGGTCGGGCGAGGAGGGGTATCGTCTTGGCAATCCGCACGGCTCGACTAAGACCACGGTGCGGATACCAAACTGATGGCCGAATGGCAGCAGAGCTCCAGAGCGAGAAACAGGCTTGGCAGAGCGGATGAGGACCCACCGGCCCTTCGCGCGGCGTTGGAGTGAGACTCCGGACCAGCCCCGAGGCACCGGTGTCTAGGAGCACCTCCAATCTCGGACTTCCGGCCGAGATCAGAGGCCTCTTGTTCGATCTCGATGGCGTCCTGACAAAGACGGCGAAGGTCCACGCGAGGGCCTGGAAGGAGATGTTCGACGCCTATCTCCACGAATCGGATCGAGACGGGGATTTCGTCGGGTTCGACGAACGCACTGATTACAACGAGTACGTCGACGGCAAACCCCGCTATGACGGTGTGCGCTCCTTCCTAGCCTCTCGAGGGATCAAGTTGCCGGAGGGCAGGACCAGCGATCCAATAGATGCGAAGACGGTCCGAGGCCTGGGCAACCGCAAGAATGAGCTAGTGCTGGCAATGATCGAGCGCGACGGCGTCGAGCCCTACGAGGGCTCCGTCCGCTTCGTCAAAGCCGCGATTGAGGCCGGCCTTCGCCGCGCCGTCGTCTCCTCCAGCGCCAACTGCAAATCCGTGCTTCGCGCCGCCGGGATAGATGGTCTATTTGAGGAGCGCATCGACGGCGAAGTTGCCGATCGCGAGCACCTGAAAGGAAAGCCCGCCCCTGACACCTACCTTGCTGGCGCCGCCGCGCTCGATCTCAAGCCCTGCCAGGCAGCCGTCTTCGATGACGCGGTCGCTGGGGTCGAGGCCGGGCGGGCGGGCGAATTCGGCTACGTCGTCGGCGTCGACCGCGCCAATCACGCGGATGCGCTGCGCGAGCACGGCGCCAGTGTCGTCGTCGCCGATCTGGCCGAGCTATTAGCCGAGCAATGATCGAGCATCCCAACTACAAGATCGAGCCGTGGGCGTTGCGTGAGAGCTCACTCGACCTCGACGTGCTGGCGCAGTCGGAGTCGATCTTCGCGCTTGCCAACGGGCATATAGGCCTGCGCGGGAACCTCGACGAGGGTGAGCCCAACGGACTGCCCGGCACCTACCTAAATGCCTTCTGGGAGGCACGCCCTCTCCCCTATGCCGAGGCCGGCTACGGATATCCCGAGGCCGGTCAAACCCTGGTCAACATGACTAACGGAAAGATCATTCGCCTGCTCGTTGACGACTCTCCGTTCGACATTCGCTATGGCGAACTGAAAGGCCACGAGCGGGTGCTCGACTTTCGCACCGGCATATTGCGCCGCGAAGCCGTCTGGTGCTCGCCGACGGGAAAAACGGTTCGCGTCGTCTCACAACGCTTGGTCTCCTTTGCCCAGCGCGCGATCGCAGCGGTGCTGTATGAAGTCGAACCGCTCGAAGGGACGATACGGGCAGCGGTGCAGTCAGAGCTGGTCGCCAATGAGCCAGGTGCGACCCCTAGTGGCGACCCGCGGGATGCGGCTGCCTTGGAAGCCCCGCTGTGCGCTCAGGAAGCAATCGGCAGCGACACCCGCGCCGTGCTGGTGCACTCCACCCAGACCAGCCGGCTTCAGGCCGCGGCAGCGATGGACCACTTGATCGACGGACCCGCCGACACTCACTTCGATCCGGCGGAGACCTGGGAGGACCTCGGGCGGCTGACCGTAACCAGCACAGTAGGGGCGGGGGAGCGCTTGCGAATCGCCAAGTTCCTAGCCTACGGCTGGTCTGCTAGCCGCTCGACCCCGGCGATCCGCGATCAAGTCGGTGCGGCGCTCGCGGAGGCACGCCAAAGCGGCTGGGGTGGGCTTGCCGAGGCCCAACGAACTTACCTGGACGATTTCTGGGAGGGCGCCGACGTCGAGCTTGACGGTGATGCGGAGCTGCAGCAGGCGGTGCGGTTCGCGCTCTTTCACACCCTGCAGGCCGGTGCCCGCGTTCAAGATCGGGCGATCGGTGCCAAGGGCCTGACCGGCACCGGCTACGACGGACACTGCTTCTGGGACACGGAGTCCTTCGTGCTCCCAGTCCTGACATATACGGCGCCGCAGACCTGCGCCGGAACCCTGCGCTGGCGCCAGGCGACGCTGGAGCCTGCCCGCGACAGGGCGAGGCAGCTGGGCTTACAGGGGGCGGTATTTCCCTGGCGGACGATCAGCGGCGCCGAGTGCTCGGCTTACTGGCCAGCCGGGACCGCTGCTTTTCATGTCGCCGCGGACATCGCTGACGCGGTGGCTCGCTACCAGACGGCGAGCGGTGACGTCGATTTCGAACGCGACACCGGGGTCGAGTTGCTGGTCGAAACAGCGAGGATGTGGCGCTCGCTCGGCCATCACGATCCAACTGGAACTTTTCGGATCGACGGAGTCACCGGACCCGATGAGTACAGCGCGATCGCCGACAACAACGTCTACACGAACCTGATGGCCCAGCAGAACCTGCGGATCGCGGCTAGCGTCGTCGAGCGCCATCCCGATCGCGCCGAGAAGCTCGGTGTCGAAGAGGAGGAGGCCGCATCGTGGCGCGACGCCGCGGCGGCAATGCTCGTCGTCTATGACCCTAAGCTGGGCATTCACCCTCAAGCAGAGGGCTTCACGGACCACGACCAGTGGGACTTTGCGCACACCGGGCCCGATTGCTACCCGCTCCTGCTGCACTTTCCCTACTTTGACCTCTATCGCAAGCAGGTCCTAAAGCAGGCCGACCTCGTGATGGCGATGTTCAGCCGCGGCGACGCCTTTAGCGACCAGGAGAAGGCGCGTAACTTCGCCTACTACGAGCGACTAACGGTGCGCGATTCATCCCTTTCGGCCTGCGTGCAGGCGGTGATCGCCGCCGAGGTCGGCCACCTCGAGCTGGCCTATGACTACTTCGGTGAGGCGGCGTTGCTGGATCTCTCCGATATTGCACACAACACCCGCGATGGCCTCCACATCGCCTCCCTGGCAGGGGCGTGGATCGCTGCAGTAGCCGGCTTCGGGGGCATGCGCGACCATGGCGGCGAGCTTAGTTTTGCTCCCCGCCTCCCGGCACGTCTTACCAGACTTTCGTTTGGGATCACCTTCCGCGGCAAGCGCCTCCGGGTCGAGGCGCGAGACACTGAGGTTTCCTACCAGCTCCTACAAGGGGATTCGCTTGATATCCGCCATTTTGGCCAGCCGGTGACGGTGGCCGGGGAGCCTTTGGTTCTGCCCGTAAAGAAGTGTCTCACCGTCGGGGAGCCGCCTACCCAGCCGCCGGGGAGGGCTCCCCGGCACCGCCACAAGTAGGACCTGAGCTCATCTGCGACGGGGTATTGCTCGCGCGGGAGCCCGGCTTTCGAACCGATCGACCGGCCTCTATCAGCAGCCGTCTCGCTCGGCGAATCGGCTGTAGAGTCAGCCGCCATAGGAACCCGACGGAGGAGAAAAGATGGCGGTGGGAACAATCATCCGGTTCTCTGAGGGCATGGGGGCAGATATGTATGACAGCGTGATTGAGAATGCGGGCTTTGAAAATCATCCACCACGTGGACTGATTTTCCACGCCGCCGGAGAGGCCGAAGGGAGTTTCCAGGTCTTCGATGTCTGGGAGACACCGGCAGACTATGAGCGATTTATGGAAGACCGACTCTGGCGAGGACGGGTTGCAGTCATGGAGGACGAACCGGTCATTGGACTCCCTGACTTCGAAGTCGTCCACCTCGCGCTACACAATTTCATCATTCCCTAATCCATTTACGCCGCGGTCAATGATGCCGGCCGCGTAGCTTCTCTCCGTAAACGGGACCCGCACCGAAGACCCGATCGCGCATCTGGCCCTCAAGGAGCAACCGGCAGGCTCGATGGACGCAACGGCGCGCCCATGGTCGAGCAGAAGAATATGGACTCCCCGATAATTGATTCACACACCCTTGGGGAGACAGGTATGGACCTACTCTGCCGATCTGCCCGCTGCAGGTGGCCCGCTGCAATCCTAGTGCGCGCGAACGCTGGGAGTGAATTTAGCTTTGGCCGAAGTGTCGGAACTTGCGACGCCTGCTTCGGTCGGCGGCGGCAGCTGGGCATCAGAGACTGGCTTCTCGATCTCCTCATCATTCTCACCCGAGAGCTCACCTGAGATCGAGGATTTGAACTCCCGGATTCCCGTACCGAGCGAGCGGGCCATCTGGGGAAGACGCTTGGGCCCGAGTACGAGCATTGCGATCACCAACACGATTAGTAAATGAAATGGGCTCTCAAGTCCGCTTAGCATCTGGTCTCCTGACGCATCGATTTAGGTTTCAGGCAGAGATACGCGATACCTGCCGCAATGGATCATTCGCTCATTGAGGAACCTTGCACCCTGCCCACGCCAGCGACGACGCGCCCGACCCAGGATTTTTAATGCTCTTGCGGGGAGGGCTCTGAGAGAGCGATTCGAGGTCGACCAAAGAGACGAGCCAGGACGATGCTGAGCTCATAAAGCGCAATCAGCGGGATCATCTCGAGCAGCATCGAGACCGGATCAACCCCCGGCAGCGCGGCGGCGATGATCGCGCAGCCCAAGTACGCATAGCGACGGTTGTGGGTCAGCTGCTCGACCTTGACGATCCCCAGTCGCGTTACCGCCAGGATACCTACCGGAACCTGAAATACGATTCCACAAGCCAGCAGCGTGCTGGAGAAGAAGCTGTAGTACTCCGAGGCTCGGACCTGGACGTTAAATGAGGAGTTATTGAAGCCGAGCAGGAAGCCAAGCGCCGCCGGCAAGACGACGAAGTAGCCAAAGGCGATGCCGCCGACAAAGAGAATCGGGATCAGCACCAGCAAGGGTAGGATGAGGCGGCGCTCGCGATGAGCGAGGGCGGGGAGGGCGAAAGCGTAGAGCTGGTAGAGGATGATCGGCAGGGAGAGGATCAGCGCCCCATAGGCGGCGACCGTGAGCGTCATCGTGAACGGCTCGGTAACCCCAAAGGTGAGCAGCTTGCGGTGCGCAGCCGGTAGCGGCGCGTTGGCCAAACCCAAGAGCAGGTGGTTTTGCCAAAAGCAAAGCGCCAAAGCCACCCCGAAGACGGCAACTGAGACGATCAGCCGAGCCCTCAGCTCATCGAGATGCTCGACCAGGGTAAGGCGGTCGCCGTGGGAGATGGATTTGAGGCGCGCCATGGCTGCCTAGGCCCGCTTTGGGGCCAGGGCGAGCCTTGGCTTAAGGATCGATATGTCAAGTGCTCGCGTTCCGGGATCAGCCATCTTGGTTAGCACTAACGCGGCAGGGCGGCGGTTGGATCACTCAGCCGGGAGGATTGATCCGATCTGAATCCTTGGGCGTATTGAGCGGCTGAAACTCAAAAAGCCACACCATCTGATTTTGGGGGTGTGAGCACCCAAGGCAAAAGCCAGAAGGAGAACACCACCAATGCAGGCAGAGACAAAACTAAGTGACATCGACGTCGATGGCGCAATCCGAGAAGCCGCCCATGAGGCGATCGAGGGGCTTGAGCCAGGCGACACCAGGCTCGATTTCTTCAAGAAGGCCGGGCTGACCGGCGGTGCAGTGATCGGAGGCGGTGTGGTCCTCAGCGCCCTGACCCCCGCACTCGCTTCAGCTGCCGGCAAGGGCCGCCCACCGGCAAGCTATGGCAAGGGCGACATCGGGATCCTCAACTACGCGCTCACCCTAGAGTACCTGGAGTCGGCGTTCTATAACGAAGCAACCGCCAACCAGGCCAAAACGTCGTTTATCAAGGATGGCCAGACCCAGGTCTTCCTAAAGACTGTGACCAACGACGAGAACATGCACGTAAAAGCGCTCCAGAAAGCGCTTGGCAAGAAGGCCGTTAAGTCACCAACGTTTAACTTCCAAGGCGACAATGCCGAAGAGGAAAAGTTCCGCACGGCGTCCTTTGCCTTTGAGAACGAAGGCGTCCATGCCTACTCTGGACAAGCGTTCAACATCAAGGATCCGGCCTATCTGGCCGTGGCGCTTTCGATCGTCACGATCGAGGCACGCCACGCCGCGGTGGTTGGCCTGCTCTCGAAAAACAGCGAAGCGGGGATCGCCCCAAGCGGCGCGTTCGACACGCCCTACACAGCATCCAAAGTGCTTAAGGACGTGACCAGTCTTAACTACATCCAGAAATAGGCAGCCGTCTGGCATTTGGCGATCGCTGAACCGCTGGAGCCCCAAGGCGCGCCCCGGCTGATCGTCGGGGCGCGTTTCGTTTCACGACGATCAGAGCCCGGTCATCTCCTAAAGACCCATTCCCTTGCGGCTAGCCCCGAACGCAGTGATCCACTTTCCTGCCAAGCGCGTAGGGGTAACAAGACGCACACCCCAGCCAGGAGGAAAACAATGCCTAAGAGCACCGAGATCGATAAGCCCGACGCGCCCCCGACAAACAGCGCGATCGCCCGGGTGGTCAAAGACCCCGTCTCACGGCGCAAGTTCATCGCCTTGACCGGCGGCTCCACAGCCCTAGCCGCCTTCCTTGCCGCCTGCGGGAGCAGCAGCTCGACCACGACCACCACCTCGACCGCCACCACTTCGGCTGCAAAGGACGAAACCGCCCAGTTCGGCATGGGGGACGTCGGCATCCTCAACTACGCCCTCACCCTCGAGTATCTAGAGACCGCCTTCTATACCGACGTGATCAAAAGCAATCTGTTCAAGGGTGCCGAACTGGAAACAATCAAGAAGTTCGGTAGCGAGGAGGCTGAACACGTGGCCGCCCTGACGGCCTTCGTGAAGAAACTCGGCGGTAAGCCTGCCGTAAAGCCGAAGACGGAATTCCCATTAAAGAGCGCCAAGTCAGTTCTTGAACTTGCCGGCACGGTCGAGAATCTAGGCGCCGCTGCCTACCTCGGCCAAGCGCCAAATATCCAGAGCCCCGCGGTCCTCGCCGCGGCGCTCTCGATCCACAGCGTCGAGGGCCGACATGCATCGACCCTCAACACCGTGCTCGGTAAGTCGATCACCCCAGATGGGCCCTTCGCCGTGCCGGCGAAGGTGAGCACGGTCCTCAAGTCGGTTGAACCCTTCATCGTCAGCTGATCGCGGCGAGCAAACAAAAGGAGAACGAAATGAACAACGAAGAACTGACCAACCCAGAGCTTGCCGAGGTCGTGGTCGTCGAGGACAGCAAAGATTTCTCGCGCAGCGAGGTGATCCTCAAGGGCGCTCTCGCCGCCGGCGCCGTCTACGGCACCGCGATGGTTGGTCCCTTCGTCGCGCAGGCACTAGCGATGTCGGGAAACTCAGACGTGGAAATCCTCAACTTCGCCCTCACCCTGGAGTACCTTGAGTCGACGTTCTATAAGGAAGCCAAAACCAGGGCGAAGGCAAGTGGCGAACTGAAGAGCCTGATCACGATGCTGGCCGAAGATGAGCAAAGCCACGTCGAAGCGCTCACCGCGACGATCAAAAAGCTCGGCGGCAAGCCGGTCGCGGAGCCGAAGTTCAACTTCCCCTACTCCAACACCGCTGGTTTCCTCAAACTGGCAGAAACCTTTGAGGACACCGGGGTCAGCGCCTACAACGGCGCGGCGCCCTCGATCACCGAAAAAGCCGTGCTTGCCGCGGCCGGTTCAATCGTCCAAATCGAGGCCCGCCACGCGGCGGCGATCCGGCTGCAGAATAAGAAAGAACCGGCGCCGGTCGCCTTTGACCCCTCGCTCAAAGAAGCCCAGGTGTTGACAGCCGTGAAACCGTTTATCGAATAGATGCGCGGGAACTAGCAGAGGAATTTAGTCATGGTCATAAAAGGGAAGGCCGAGCGACTGGCCGATGAGGAGTTGATGCCGCTGATCGGTGAAAAAGATCCCGAGGCCTTCGAAGTCTTCTATGACCGCCATGGAGGTGCCGCCTACTCCCTTGCCTACAGAATCGTTGGCGAGCGCTCGGCCGCCGAGGACGTTACGCAGGAGGCCTTTATCTCGATCTGGCGTAGTGGCACTCGCTATGACTACTCCCGGGGAAGCGTACGGTCCTGGATGCTCTCGATCGTGCGCAACCGAGCGATCGACGCACTGCGCAGCAAGGCCGGGCGGGCTCCGAAGCTCGACTTTGACGACGAGGCACTGCTCGAGGAGCGCACCTCGGGGGACCTGACCGACCAAGAGGCGATACAGCGTGAGACCACGCATGAACTACGAGGGGCCCTCGAGCAGCTTCCAGGCGAGCAATCCAAGGTGATCGAGCTCGCCTATTTCGGCGGCTTCAGCCACTCTGAGATCTCCAGGATGCTGGGGGTACCCATGGGCACTGTCAAGGGTCGGATGCGGCTCGGCTTGGAAAAGATTCGCGGAGAGCTGGCGGGAGGCTTGACATGAACAATCTCGACCACGAGCGCTGGCGCGACGATTTAGCCAGCTACCTCCTGGGCGCCTTGGAACCTGGGGAGGCAGCAGACTTCGAACGCCACCTCGCAGGCTGTGAGCAGTGCCGCACCGAGATCAGCTGGCTTCGTCCGGCGATCCAGGTATTACCCGAAGGCGTGACGCGCTCTGTGCCAGCGCCGGAGTTGCGCGAGCGGGTGATCGCCGAAGCCCGCTCCGATATTGAACCCTCGGCCAAGGTGGAGAGGTCTGCGAGCGGGCCGCCACGCCGATTCTTCGGTCTGGGACGCTTGTCGGGTTCCGGTGCAAGGCGCCTCAGCATGCGCCCGATTGCTGGCCTCAGCGCGGCTGCCCTTCTTATCGCAGTGCTCGCCGGCTACACGATCCAAAATGACTCCGGAGCTGGGGGGACCAGCACCATCGTTTCCGGGCATTCTCCAGGAATTACAGCCGAAGTGGTGCAAAAGGGAAATACCGGAACACTTCACTTGACAGACCTTCGCCAACTTCCCAGCGGCAAGATCCTGCAGGCCTGGGTGCAGCGTGGGCGCAGGGTCGTCTCCACCCAATCTCTCTTTGCCCCGGACCTAAGCGGTCATGCGACTGCGGCGATCCCCGATATGCAAGGAGTGAACACGGTGATGGTGACGGTTGAGCCCAAGGGGGGCAGCCCTCAGCCGACCTCGGCGCCGATTGTAAGTGTTGCGGTACCCCAGTAGGTTGTCGAGTCTGTTTCTCGCGCTCGCTTGAAGGACAACATGTTGCTTGTTATTCGCGGGGCATCCGAGCACGAATCCTCCCCTCCAGGGATAAAATGTTGCCGGCTCGTCTGAAGCTAAGAATGAAAGTGTTATTGAGGGAGGGGCGAGACATGGATGAACGCTGCCGGTTGCCTGCAAAGTCCCCGTCTCAGGGCAGTCGCGCCGCTAAGCAGGCCGAGCGACCCCCAGATTTCCGCCCAACTGACTTTAAGAGCGGATTCAAACTGTTCTATTCCAGCATAAGGGCCTCGCATCACTCGTTCTGCAGAGCCGACTCTTCGCCTGCGGCGGGCTCCGGGCCGAAGTTGGCACAAGTTGAAGCACGACGGCAAATTCTGGCAACATCAAGCCAGTGGAGGTCGGTGGCGATTTTCCGAAGCGAGGAACTCTGTAGCCAGTACCCAGTCGGCTAGGCACACAAGAGCCGGCGACGTCCCATTGGCCCCCGGAAGCTTGGGCGTCGCAATCAAGCACCGTACCCGATGATGCGGGCTCCCGGACTGGCGGAAGTCAGGTCGATTCAACCACCAATAGCGAGTGACCACCGAGATCGCGGAACCAAAACATCGGGGGAACGGGGGGGCCCATGCGCGACACCTCCGAGTCGACGTCGATACCTTTTGCTTTAAAGTCGGCGTGCGTCGCCTCAATGTCATCTGTCGCAAGTGTGATGCCCGTCTGCATCGCTTCCGCGTCTTTCCCGGGCGGTGGGGGCGCCAGCGCAATCCCCGTGGTGCCCTGCGGCGGGTAGACCTCCACCCAGCGGTATTTCCCCCCGAACGGAATGTCGGTGCGCTTCTCGAAGCCGATCGATTCATAGAACTCGATCGCGCCATCTTGGTCGATGGTTGGGATCACAACGAGGCTGATCTCCCTGATCCCGGCTGTCTTTGCGGTCATTGATGGCCTCCTTACTTCGAATTGTGGTCGTGCTGGATAAAGACTCGCCTAGACTCGAAAACTAATCGATGCCCGCTCCTCGAACGTGCCCTGTTTACTTCAAGGAAGTCTCACTTCCGTGTGCACCCCGTGGGTGTCATGATTTCGGCATTAGGCTTTGCGGGCGCGACACGGCCCACTTTGATTCTAGTGGCGATGCGCTAATGATCAACTGCCTCCTAAAAGGCGTGCACAGCCCCCAGCGAGGCGATTTGAGCAGTAGGCTATCGGTCGCGCGAGCCGCCCCGCTCCGCCCGCTCGACGATGATTCCCTTGGCCCTCCGTGGCGCCCCAGCTCGCCGAGGAGCTCAGCGCGGCGCAGCGGCCGCGCTGCGATCAGGCGATGTGTTGGCTGCGGCTCTTAACCTCCATTTTTTGGTATATGAAGTATGGACGCGATCTGTAACAGTCCCCCCTCTCGCCCTTCCGTCCCCTCCAGATTGGCCACCTTTGAGAAGATTCTTTCCTCACGTCCGCGCCAGCCTTCTCGCAGCTGCCACCCTGTCGGCCGGAATGGCCGCCACGCTCACTGTTCCGACGGCCGCCACGGCCGCGAGCCGTGCCGCGGGCCCAAGCTGTTCGACATTCATGTCGACGGGCACTGTCGAAGGGCTGAGCGGGGTAAGCTCCAAAGTGCTCGGAGTGGTCAAATACCCCTCCGCCAACGGCGTGCCGGACGGCCCGCGCAACCATGTCCCAGGCTCGATCTGCCAGTGGGTGCGCAGCACGGAATCGAACGGGGGGCTCAACAACACCGGCCAGATCCTCGTCGGCTACGGCTTGACAGCCAAGGACTGGACGCAGCTCGTCTCCTATTACAAACGGGGTGCCGGAGGCGGCTATCCGATCGGGGAGCCAAACAACCCAACCTACAGCCCGCTGCAGCTCGGCCACGGTAGCAAGGCGTTCCTGATCACCGCCCCCCTCGGTTCTGGGGCAGAAGAATCCCCAGACTTTCCGTCCTTTCTCTACGCGGTCACCGTCATGACCAGGCGCCACAACCTGGCTCAGGCCTGGTTCTATCCGGGAACTGCCGCAAAGACTCAAGCTTGGGTGGTCGAAAATATTCTCGTGAAGGACGCCCGCTTCTTCTAATCCAGCCAAGGCCCGGACGGCCGTGGCGCCATCCGAGCCTTGTCGCTGTCATCGCTTTAACGGACCGCATGTAGCCTTCAGCGAACCAGTGGCAACACGCAGTGATATTCCTTGGTATCGCTGGGGGCATCCTCGTTGATGACGCCTGCCGGAGAGACCGTGATCACGGTGTAAACGTTTTCGGCCGTGACGGTATTAATTTCATCGGTCCACTCATCGCCAGCGCTGAGCGTTGCCACCTTTGAGAAGGCAGCGAGGTCAGACGCCGAGGGAAGCGTTCCACCGAGGCCAGTACAGGCAGTGGCAGCGGCCGGTTGAGTGGCGGCTGGTCGCGGTGCGCTGTCCCAGCAGCTCCCCGCAAACAGCTGCGTGCCGCTCTTACATTCGGCGGTGTGGCCGTTGAGTGTCGTCGCGTTGGCGGCGTTGGCAGCTGTCTGGGCCGTAGTTGCGGATTGCGCAGTCGGAACCGTCCCGAGCGTTGAGGCATTCACCTGAGCACCGGTCAGCGAGCCATTGGCTATCTGGGTTCCCGTGATCGCTCCCTTCTTGATCTTCGCTGCCGTCACGGCTTGGTTCTTGATCTGCTTTGTGCCGACGCTGTTCTTGCCGAGCTTGCCTGCCGCGTAAGCGGCTCCGCCAAGCGCGATGAATAGAGCTATGCACGAGACGACGTTTGCGAACGTCAGTCTTCTTCTAATCGTTCTCATGGGGACTCCGAGTCGTGTGGTTGACGAGCTGGGTCAGCCTACCCCGAGCTACAAGGTGCGCGGAAGGCCCCTAGTAGGACCGTTGAGAGGGCAACGCGACCATCGCCGGTTTCAACCTAAACGCCCTCCCACGGTCAATCCGCCTGATTTCTCATGCGGTCGAATTGGCGGACGATCCTCGTTCCCGGATCGCCCGCACCTCCTTCAAAAGCTCGGTACCAACTGGAGAAGTCCAGCTCCCGTTCATAGTGCTCGCACTTGCTATCAATGTGGCGGTGGCCTCAGCCACACAAGACCCCGGGTGTCGCGGCTCTCATGTTATTGCCCTTCGCCCTGATCATCACCGGCGCCAGGCACCGGCACAAATGATTGCCCCAAGAGGGACCCATCGTCGGGTACCACGGCCGTACCAGAATGGGTCTCGGAGACGAATCGGGGGCCGGATCCCCTCGCTTCCACCCGCCGATAGTCAGCGGGGCCGCCTCGCCGCTTGCTCGGCCTGGGCTCAGCAGGCCGAGCAGCGACTCCAAAGCCCACTTGGCCCCCACATTAAGCAGCGTCAACTTGCCAAGATCGACACCGATGACTGAGAGACCAACGGTCACCGCCCCCGACCCCGAGACCCTCAAGCTCGAGGCCGAGCCGCTCCCTCGCGAATTCTCCGCTCCGCGGCAGAGGCGATCGCTCATTATTTTGACCGCGATTATCGCCGGAGTCATTGCCGTGATCCTCCTGCTCCCAGGGCTGAGCTCCCTCCGACAAAGTTTTGCCGGCGCAAAGCCCATCTGGATAGGGCTCGGCGCCGTGCTGGAGCTTCTGTCCTGCGCGTCCTACGTCCTGATTTTCAGGGCCGTCTTCTGCAATCGGATGCATTGGCGAACGAGCGTCGAGATCGGCCTCTCCGAGCAAGCCGCGAATTCGCTGCTGTCGGTCGGCGGCGCCGGCGGCCTCGCCCTCGGCGCCTGGATTCTGCGCCGTGGCGGAGTCCCAGGCGGCCAGATTGCGCGGAGGACCGTGGCCTTTTTCTTGTTGACGAGCCTCGCCAATGTGGGCTTCCTAACTCTCGGGGGGTTGGCGCTTGCGTGTGAACTGTTGTCGGGCCCATCGAATCCCCTCCTGGGCATCGTTCCCGCCATCGTCGGCATCGGGGCGATTGCGTTGGCGTTAACCGCGGGACCTGCGGCGCGTGCGCTTGCCGGACGTTCTAGGCACTCGAGGATTCAGGTGACCTTAGGTGCGATTGGTGACGGGGTCGCTGAGGCAGTTGGTCTGCTTCGCTCGCCGATGATGGCCAGCGGTTCAATCGGCTACATGCTGTTCGACGTCGCCGTACTCGGTGTCTGCTTTCCGGCCTTCGGGAATCCTCTGCCGCCCATTGATGTCTTGCTGCTCGCCTACATTATCGGGCAACTTGGGGGGCTCGTCCCGCTTCCCGGCGGCATCGGGGGTCTCGAATTAGGCCTGATCGGCTCACTTGTCCTCTACGGCGTAAATGCCACCGACGCTGCTGTCGCCGTTCTCGCCTACCGAGGCCTCGCTCTTGCAATTCCCGCGCTCATCGGCCTTCCGGCGCTGGCGAGCTTACGACGGCGGCTCCATAGCGAGGGAAACGACATCGCCGCCTGCGTGCCCGGGCAAGAAATCGAGGTGGTCGGGCGGGGGCGGGTCCAAGTGACAGCTGCGTTGCGGGCCAATCCTCCTGGTCCCGCCCAATTGGGGTAATGCAAACTTGCTCTTCCTTGCTGTCCAACTTGATCAAGATAGTAGAAGACTCTGGCAGTGAGGAGGAAGATCGAACGCCAGGAGGTCGGCAGCGACTTCTATTCCCCCGGCTACATCGAGAAATTGGATTCGCTGCGTCTAGCGCGGCGCCGGGCACTCATTCATGTCAACGGAGGTGGCGAAGGCTTCAAGTACCGCCTGAAGCCCCTGCCGGCAGCCGAGGCGGAATCCCATCGAGACTGCCTCTCCGAGGCCACGGGATGCATCCCCATGGATCCTCCACCTTGCAATATTTTAAGTAATCCAAACGGGCCTCCAACCCATAGACGGGCCCCTCTATAAGGGTCTTTTGGCTTCTGGCCTCTACTGCTCGAACGGGCAGATCCGGCCCAAAACTTTCGACAATCCAACGGCCTGGACTCCTCCAAACAACTAATATTGAGCCGGTGAGGGGAGCACTCGCGGTTGGACTCATTGGATTGATGGCCTTGCCCGCCACGGCGGCTGCGAGCACGCGCTACGCGGCGCCCGGGGGCGGTACCGTCCCCGGCTGTCCACAAACGACTCCCTGCTCGCTGGAATACGCAATAGTGGCGGCCAGCCCTAACGACGAAGTGATCGTCGGGCCCGGCACCTACAACGTGAGCAAAACGATCCTAGCCACGGTGCCGCTTGACACCCGGGGCGAATCGCCGAAACTCAAGCCGCGAATTGTTGGCACGAGCGGCACAACGCCGCTTGAAAGCTTTGAAAAGCAGACGATCAGCGATCTCGCCATTGAATCGACTGACGCGAGCTTTGGAACCCTCTTCGTCGTCGGCAATGGCAGCGTCTTCGATCACCTCGAACTAACCGCCGCCGGAAGCAACGCGGTGGCCCTGCGCCCAGGCAACAACTTCACCCTGACCGACAGCTTGCTGGTAGCGAACGGATCCACTTCTGCGGCACTCTTCTTGCAGGGCACAGAAGTAGGCCAAGCACAGCTCCGTAACGATACGATCGTCGCCTCGGGAACGGAATCAATAGGCGTTGGCGTCTACGTCACGTTGCCGGCTACGACGGTGACGATCCACGCGACAAACGTGATCGCCGACGCGGCGACCGATGCCAACGCCGGCGGCACAGCGGGCTCAACCGGCTCCATCTCCTTCGATCATTCCAACCTCGACACCATGACCGGAGCGGTGAGCGCCACCAATAGTCAGACCACACCCCCACTCTTCGTCAGCGCGGCAACCGGGAACTACCACGAGGCTTCCAACTCGCCGACGATCGACGCCGGGATCAACGACCCCGCAAACGGCGAAACCGACCTCGAAGGCAACCCGAGGTCGCTTCCGGGGAGCATTAGCTGCGGCGGCGGAAACCAAGCGGCGATCACCGACATCGGTGCCTATGAGTTCATGCCAATCCCTCCACCCTGTCCGGCGCCGCGGCCACCGGACACCCAAATCACCAAAGCAAAGATCAGGGGAGCCAGGCAAACGGCCCGCTTCAGCTTCGTCGCAGTTGGGACCGCGACCGGCTTTCTATGTGAGCTAGAAAGGCCGAAGAGGAGTCCTCGGCGAACGGTCAGCTTCACCAGCTGCTCGTCGCCGAAACTCTACAAACACCTGAAACGGGGCCGATATATCTTCAAGGTCAAATCCATCGACGGCAACCTAGCTGACCCCACCCCGGCATTCCGGAAGTTCAGGGTCAAATAACCAGGACCGAGAAACCTCTGCGAAGTCACCGGAAAGGCGTCTGCGCAAAGCTGCCTGTGAGCGGGCTGTCGACAGTGAAGGGCGCTGCCTGTGCGCTTCCGGGCGCGGCGAACATGAAGGCACCGACTGCGGTGGCCGGGTAAGCGAAGCGGACAGAGGCATGGGAAATCTTGGACAAGATGTTCATGGCGCGAGGGAGTAGCCGAGCATCCGCCTCGCCGGGAAGCCGGATAGAACAGCCGCTTAGATGGCGAGACCCGGACGGCCGTGGTGCCATCCCGGTCTGGTCTGCCAACAATCGTTAATCACAAAAGAATCAGGGCGCTGTATATGCCCAGATGGCGTTGTAAGCGATGACTGAGTTGTTTTCAGCAGTCAACTGAACCGAAAAGCCGTGCTGGACGGCTTGGACCTCCCCGGATTCGTTATAGAGAATCTCCGATGCTGGTGTTACGTTAAGTGCAAAAGTCTGAAAAATGCACAGATCCCCGGGTTCGGCTTCGCCCCTCCCAGGACATTCTGTAGAGGGCGCGCTGACAATGTGTGTGTCGGCACTCGGTATTGGGTTCGGAGGCTGAGTGGGAAAGCTGGCGTAAGCCCCTACTACACCACCCGCTTGAGCAGGCTGCTCGACCCCGATGTACCCGGTCATCGTTTCGCCGCTCTTCAGCGGTGTGGTAACGGCCGCTGCTTCCCCCTTTTCACCCGCCTTACCTTCTTTACCTTCAGGCCCTTTATCGCCTTCTTGGCCCGCTTCCCCTTTTTCTCCCTTTTCTCCGGGTTCACCCTTTTCGCCAAAGGCCCCCCGTTCCCCCGGAACTCCCGTTTGGCCCGGTTCGCCTTCTCGGCCTTCTCTACCCGTTTCACCCTTGGGGCCTTGGGGCCCAGCCGGGAGCTGGCCGGCGGCGAAGTTGCTCGCCAGCAGCGAGCCGCTCTTCACCTTGGCCGCTGTCACGGCGCCGTTCTTGATCTGATTGGTGCCAACCGAGTTCTTGCCGAGCTTGGTGGCCGCGAAAGCGGCTCCCCCGCCGAGCAAAAGAAACAGGCAGAGGGTCGATATGACATTGGCATAAGTCAGTTTGCCGCGAATCGTTCTCATGCGTACTCCCCTAGTAGTGGTCGAGAGGCGCGCAGCCTATGGCGAAGCTCCGACAGACTGCAAGGGGACCCATACGACCGTCGAGAGAGCCAGATTTCGATGAGTGGAGTCCGGTCAGAACAGTTCTATTCGCTCCGTACTGCGCTCGGTTGAGCACGAGCGAGAGCTAGGCACAGATGACGGGGTGGGATTACCTCGCCGACCTGATCGCATCAGCGTCCCCGATGATTCTCACGTCTTAGGAAGCCATGGGCCGAGAAGCGCTTCTGAGAGATGCGCGCTTTTGGGCCTGTTCAGCCCTACCGCGGGCCTCTTTGCTGCTTGAGCCACCGCCTGGTGGATAGAACCTCAACGCCAACCAGTGCCGCGACGATCGGGAGGAAAAACGGGCCGGGGATGTCGCGCTCGAATATCCCAACCAAGAGGATGAGCCCAATTGCCGATTTGGCCAAGCGCACACGCCGAGGGGTTGCCATCGTCATTCTGCGCCAATCTTCCATATGGAAAACGCTATCGTCCCCGTTCCACCCCGCGTCCCAGATAACACCTAATTGCGTCAACATGCGACGACCCGAGCGCCTCCACTCCCCTGCGCCATGCTTCGACCTCATCGCTCGCGATCCCATGAACCAAAGATTAGGCCCTCTAAGATCGGATCACCGCTCGCCATATTGAGGCTAATCGTGGCTGTCAAACAGTCATAGCTTCTTCGCCGTTTCGAGTCTGCAGTAGTGAAAATCAAAACCCGAGACTGCTTCGTTGGCGAGCTTGGCAATGGATTCAGTCCGAGCGAGCAACTGGTGGGCCTTCGCCCCGTCTTCGGTCTTGTACGCATTGCTGATCCGTTCATTTAGCGAGATGACTCTCTTGAGATAACCCAACCATTGGGCAACGTTGGCCGCGTCTGCTTCGGGGCGGGGAACCAATTCAAGTTGGGTAACGGCGCTCCTGAGGACCTTGGCATGTGCGGAGAAGATACGCGCCTGTCGGTGCGGCGAAATCAGCATCTCAGTTTTGAGGAATGCATGTCTCGGATACAGGCTTTCATCGACACGCTCCTCGAATTCCTGGCAGATCGGTTCCGCCATCTGACGATAGCCTTCAACCGAGTTTCCGGGGACTTCGATCATCGACGGAACTGCAGGCGGTTGGGGTGGTGGCAATCCGGGTGGGTGTTCGGCTGTTTCGATTATCCACCGTTCAGGTTCAGCCGTGTACGCAGATGCCGTCCCCGCCGCAGCCAGGACGACCACGATCGAGATACCGATCGCCACGAGGATCTTCGCTCGCCTGCTTGTCACGACACTTACAAGGCTAGCAGCGGAAATAGCATCCGATAGCTCGGTCTGCGCTGTGGAATTATCTATATCCGATGACCCGAGCAGTCCTTCCGATTCTCCTCTCGGCAGCTTTCGTAGCCTATTGGCTCGGAGCCGTGGTGCCCTCAGCGAGTGCGGAAGGGGAAAGCTATGGAGAGAGCTACAGCGTGAGCCTGGAATCGATCTGCCACGCCAGCGCCGAAAGGTCCCTCCGTCCGAGATCGATATTGGAAACATCGGCTCGGTTGTTGGCCCGAGAGGCTAGAAACCTTGAAACGACCGTCGATAAATTGGCAGCGGTGGAAGCACCCGACGCCGACCAACTGTCCATGAACACATGGCTGAAGCAGCTAAAGATCCACGCGTCACTCCTTATTCAGACCAGCCGGGAGCTCAAGCTAGGGAGAACGTCTAGAGCTCGCCAATTGGTTAGCCGCCTCGACCACAACTCCGATCTTGCAAATCAGACCGTGGCGGACTTTCACTTCCGCTACTGCATCCTGATCGCCCCCCGGTTCAGGGAGATCAAGTTCAATCCCAAGACTCTGCGCTAGGGCAAGCCCCCATCGAGCTGATTTCCCTCCAAGTCTTTAACCGTTCCGGCTCCGGGGCCTAGTAGCCGAGCGTTGCGACCCGCAGGGTGCGTTCCTTGGCATGGATGCTGCCGCTGGTTGCTGAACTGGATGCTGATCGTGTAGGTGCCCGCGGCAGCGGTTATGAAGCTCAGACCCCCGAGATAGGTTCGGTATTCGCTCGTCGGACCGACGACGCCCTGAACCGATCCGTTCACCAGGAATCAGGCGTCAAATCCCGGCCTGACATATAGGCGACCCGCGCCAGGGGAGCGCTCATTATCGCCCTGGAATACCAAATCTGGACTCCGTATCGCAATTGTCGCAGCCTGACGGAGCGACTGCTTAAGTCGGGGCGACTGGATTTGAACCAGCGACCGCTCGGCCCCCAGCCGAGTGCGCTACCAGACTGCGCCACGCCCCGATATTTTTTTGGACGGCCTCGCCGCCCAAGCGGGCGACGGGAATCGAACCCGCCCTAGGAGCTTGGAAGGCTCCTGTGCAGCCACAACACTTCGCCCGCGGGCCCGGCAATTATAGGTCTCATGGCCCCAAAGGGCCGAGGACCGACTCTCAATACCCCGTCCCGGTCTTCACCTGCTTGCGCTCGTTGGGGTGGGCGCCGCCCTTTTGGGCAAGCGTGGCGCAGGCGTCGGAGATGTCAGAGCAAAGCCGGTCGACCTGCTCGCGGCTCAGGGTCTGCTTGACCAGGGCGCGCATCACCTTGACCGCTTCGGCTTTGGGGGGAAGGGTGTAGGCGGGGAGCATCCAGCCGCGCTCTGCCTGAAGCTGCCAGGAGAGGTCGAACTCGTCGTAGTTATGCCCGGCGGAGAGGCGGAAGGCAACCAGGGGCAGCTGCTCTTGGTCGGCGCCGATCAGCTCGAAGTCACCGGAGGCGGTCAGGTTGGCGGCCAGGGCCTTGGCGTTTTGGGCCATCGCGGCCATGATGTAGGCGTAGCCCTCGCGCCCGTAGCGGACGAAGTTGTAGTACTGGGCCAAGACCATCGAGGCGCCGGTGGAGAAGTTGAGGGTGAAGGTGGCATCGGTCTTGCCGAGGTAGTTCTCATAAAAGACGAGGTCTTCGGCGAGGTCAGAGCTCTCGCGAAAGACCAGCCAGCCGATCCCGGGGTAAACGAGGCCGAACTTGTGCCCGGAGACGTTGATCGAGCGCACCTGGGAGAGGCGGAAGTCCCACTTTGAGTCGGGATAGAGGAAGGGCCAGACGAAGCCGCCGCTGGCGGCGTCGATGTGGAGGGGAACGTCTAGGCCCTGCTTGTCCCGTAGCTCCTCCAAGAGGGCGTTGATGCCGACGATGTCATCGGCGTGGCCGGTGAAGGTGGTGCCCAAGACGGCGGCTACGCCGATCGTGTTCTGATCGATATGGGGGCCAACGTCCTCGGGGCCGATCACGTACTTGTCCTCGGCCAGGGGGATGATCCTTGCCTCGACGTCGAAGTAGCGACAGAACTTCTCCCAGACCACGTGCACGTCACCGCCGAAGACGAGGTTGGGCCTGGTGGTGTCTGCCCCGGCGGCTTCGCGGCGCTGGCGCCATTTCCACTTCAAAGACAGCGCCCCCAGCATGATCGCCTCCGAGGATCCCTGGGTGCGGGTGCCGGTCGTCTCCCCGGGCGCGTTGAAGAGGTCGGCGAGCATCCGGATGCAGCGCTGCTCGATTTCGGCTGAGATCGGGTACTCGGCGTGATCGATGAAGTTTCGGTAGAGGTTCTCGGCGATGATCCGGTCGGCCTCTGGCTCCATCCAGGTGGTGACGAAGGTGGCCAGGTTTCGCTGCGGGTCACCCTCCATCGCGAGGTCCTCGCCGAGCAATCGCATCGCGTCAAGGGGTGACATCCCGGTCGCGGGGAAGCTCTTGGAGGGTGCGTCTTCGGTCAGGAAGCGGTTGCCGTAGAGCATCGTGGCCTGGTGGGCTGTTTGGGAGTCTTTTGGCATCGGGATGGCTCCTAAATGGACGGGGACTTGAGAAGCTCGGTTTTGGCCTCGGCGAACTCCTCATCAGTCAAGCCGCCGCTCTTGTGCAATGAGGCCAGGCGCTCGAGCTGGTCGACCTTGGTCTCCCCCACTGCGCCAGCGCCCTTGCTCGGACCCTCACCACCAGCCGATGGCTCGGACGAGCGCCTCGCGGCTAGGCTGGCCGAAACGCTTCGACCGCGTTCGCGGATGCGCTCGCCGATACCCCCCGCTGAGGCCTCGGGAAACTCCCGCAGGATCTGGCGACGCAGGAACTCGGTCCCGATTCCAAGCAAAACTAGGAAAAGCAGGATTCCGGCGGGCTTGCGAAAGGCGGCGATGGGCGCCCAGGCGATAAGGGCCAAATAGATGACCCCGGCCGCCCCGTATGTGCCGGCGCGATAATCGCGCACATAGGGTGAGACCTCGCGACGCAGCCCGAGCGCGACTCGGGTCGGTCCGGCGAGCCAGGCGCCGATCACCAGCAAGATCCCGAAGGCGATCGTCGAGGATGCAACGGTGACCAGCAGCGATGTTCCGATGCTCCACACGGCGCTCGCAGCCGGGCGCACGGAGCTCGATTTGGCCAGCGCATCAACCACATAGCCGCCCGAGATATCTCGCACGATCAGCGCCAGCGCCCCGGCCACAATGAAGCTGAAGCCCACCGATCTGAGCGTCTGGCGGCGGCGCGGGCCGGCGAGGTAGACAGCCAGCCCATACAAGAGCAAGACGATCAGGGTCAAAACGATCGGCAGACGCCGGATCAGCTGGGCGATGCTCTGTGCGGTGGAGAGCTGATTTGACTTTAGAATCGTCAGCTGACCGGCTCCGGCAGGAATTTTTGAGGCGAGGTTGCCAACCCCCAGCTGAGCGCCGATCTGGCTGACCAAAGAGCCGAGGTTCAGGGTCACCTGGCCACCGCTCGTTGAGAGGGTCGAGCCGCCGCCGTCGAGGATTTTCAGGAGTGCTTCGTGCGCGGCGCGGTTTGCACTACTCCAGAGTTCCTGCACCTGCGGGGTCGCCAATGCCTTTTCTGCGATCTGGGGGGCGATCTGGTGCAAACCCCCCGCCGCCGGCCCAGCTAGCGGCGCGAGTTTGGGCGGCAGCGCCTTTTGAAGCTCCGCCTGCACGTTCACGTTGGCAAATAGCTGATTGGCGAGAAAGTTCGAAAGCTGGCTCTGCACCGCCTTGTTTTCGAGCAGCTTGTCGCTGGTGTTCACCCAGGCATCGGTGTTAAGAGCCTGACGGTTGACCCAGATCGAGAAAATGCCAACAAAGGTAAAAAACGTCGCGACGATCAACAGCGCGACCACGACGCGGGGATGCCCGGTCTTGATCGGTTGGGAGACCGGCTCAGCCTGCATCGCTGAATCTTTCAGCTGCGCCGCAAACGGGCGCTCCGGGGTGAAGGTGGCTGGGTGACATATGCATCGGTAATTTCGCCACTGCCGACTTCCTGCTCGAAATGGCGACGGGCTCAACTTATGAACTGATCACCGCTGCGGCATCGCCCGAAGCGGGTGATTTAGCTCCCTCGGGCGCCGACCCCCTCCGCAACCTCCGACTCCCTACTGGCCAGCGCCCGGTTTGGGATCGATTGCCATAAGCGGGGCATCGATCCCCCCCCAGAGCCGACCTCCTGATTGGGACGGCTGAGATGGGCAATCGGTCCCGGAGGACCCGACGCCTAGATACGAACC
Source organism: uncultured Solirubrobacterales bacterium (assembly GCA_963700105.1). GTDB lineage: Bacteria > Actinomycetota > Thermoleophilia > Solirubrobacterales > 70-9 > CAVUWL01. The sequence goes on from CAVOWL010000004.1 coordinate 618,476, forward strand.
TGTGCTTCGTTCAGGGCGCTCCACAGCTCGGTCGTCGCTTTTAGATCGAGGGGATGGGTGATCGCGCTGCCCTCGAAATGGCTGAGCGCCGCCAAGATTCGATCGGCCCCCACCCGCTCGATCACGACCAGCAGGACCGAGGTGCCTGGTTTCAACATCGCCCTGACCTGTCGTCGGAAGGCGAGATCGATGCCGCTTTCTTCGGCCTCGTTCATGAGGAGACCAAAGAAGACCCCCCAGAACTTGCTCCAAGCAGCGGTGGCGGTGGGGTGGCGGGAGGTCATTAGCTCAGACTTGCCGTTTCGCTCACAAACGAATACGCCGATCGCGTCGGGATCAATCGGCAGATCTTCAGCCAAGCGCTCGAGCTCCTTCGCTGCCTGCCCGGCAACGGTCTCATCGGTGAACGCGATGGCGATGATTTTTGGCATCTGGATCCCGACGATGCCGCCCGATGGGACAAACACCGCGACTCCAAACTATTCCGCTGGGCCCCAGGCCAACATCCTCCAATGCGGGTGATTTCGCCCCGCACCTCGCCGCCAGGAGCCTACGGCGTCGAGCGCTCGAGACCCAAAAGCCCCGAGCTTCGGGCTCGCTCGACGGCCTCGCGCCGCGAGGAGACACCCAACTTTCGGTAGATACTTTGAGCCTGCGTCTTGACGGTATTGGGTGAAACAAACGCCTGCGCGGCAATCTGTGGAAGCGAGAGATGGGTGGGAAGAAACTGGAGCACCCGCAGCTCTGCCGGGGTCAGCTCCCCTACAGCGGCGGAAGAGACGGCCTCGATCGTGATCGCCGTCTGCTCGATCCACTCGCCGAGGACAACCGCATCGGGGGTGAGCTTCAGCACCCGAGCGGCCTCCTCGAGCAGCCCGGTGGCGACGGTCACATCGTCCAGACGCGCCGCGGTACGGGCGAGCGTCACCATCGTCTCGGCCTCATACCACGGGGCGAAGGCGTCGAGTCGGCCCAGCAGGTCGGTGGCGAGGCGCCGGTCTGCGGCAGCCTCCCTGACCTTGCCGAGCTGTGAGCGAACCAGGGCTGAGACCGCGAGGCCCAAGGCCATGATCGGATACTCGACTAACCCGGACCTGTCGATCTGGGCCCGAGCCTGGGAGGCCAGCATCTCCGCCAAGACCCGATCGTCTTCCTCAAGCGCCAGCAGGGAGAGCTGGGCGAGGCAGAGGACCTGCATGCTCGGCGCAGCGACCGACCCTCTCCGCGCCCCCTCCGCCAACTTCTCCCTGGCCCCTGCGCGCACTCCGCGAAGGTGCATGCCGGCGCCATCGAGCAGGCAGCAAAGCGACAGCCAGGGGCTCTCCTCGGGCAGGGATTTGGCCGCGGCCGCGGTACGGGCGCTCATCGCCTCAACCCCGTCGCGCGCCAAAACTGCTTCGACCAATGAAAGTCCGGATTGAAGCGCCTCTCGCTTCTCCGAAGCTTCTTCTGCCCTCACCAGGCTCGCCGACACAGCCGCCCAGTGCTCGGCCTCAGATCCTGCTCCGCGCGTGATGTGGGCGTAGGCAGCGGTCAGGCTCAAGGCCGAATCTGAGGCGACTACATCTGCCCCAAGACGCTCAAGCCAGCTCAACACCGTCGCGTTTCGACCCCGGGTCATGTATTCGGGGACCCCCATCCACAGGAGCTCTCCGGCGCGATCAAACGCCTCCCCCTCGATCGCATGATGGATCGCCCGGTCCCAATCACCTTGCTCGGCCCACCACTGCGAGGCGCGCCGGTGCAGCCTCTCCTCCTCCTGCGGCTCAGCACGATGAAGCTCTGAGCGCAGCATCTCGCGAAAGAGGGCGTGGAAGCGAAACCACTCATCGCGTCGATCCAAAGCTGTGAGCAACGCATTGGAACGCGAGAGGTCACGTATCGCGGTCGCCGAGCCCCGCCGTTCCAAAACGTAGTCGCACAGCTCGCCGCTGAAGCGATCAAGCAGCGAGACGCGGCGCAAGAACTCGAGCCGGCGTTTGGAAATCGGCACCAAAAAGACTTCCCTGATGTAGTCGACGACAAACCGATCGTCACCCGCGAACTGCCTCACGGCGCGGTCTAGGTCTGTGTCTTCGCCGAGCGCGAGCCCGGCGAGGTAGAGCGCGGCTGGCCAGCCCTCGGTGCGCTGGACCATCACATCGAGCTGCTTGGGTCTGAGCTTGAGGCCGAGGCTATTGAGGAGCTGATCGGATTCGACCTTGGTCATCGCCAGGTCGGCGCGGCCCAACTCGGTCAGACCATGATGAGCGCGGAGGCGCCCGATCGGCAAAGCCGGCTCGGTCCGCGTTGCCAGGGCGAGCTGCGAACCCCCCTTTAGGTGGGTCCCAATCGCGCACACCACAGCGAGTGATTCGGGAGACTCGATCTGCTCGAGGTCATCGAGGACCAGCACCGCGGCGAGCCGGCGCTCCGCCAGGGCGCGAAACAGGCGCGGCAAAACGATGCCCTCGATACTTGGCTCGGGGGCAAAGAGGGCCTCCGTCACATCGGCGGGGACTGCCTCAACTCGCCCCAGCGCCTCGACGATGGAGGCGACCAGCATCGCCGGGTCGTTGTGCTCCTTACCGAGCACGAGCCAGGTGAACGGACGGGAACTCTGCTCGGCCCATTGGTAAAGAAGGACCGACTTCCCATAGCCGGATGGGGCATTGAGGAGCACGACCGGAGTTCGGGCCTCCTCCAGCTTGCGGATCAATCGCTGCCGCGCAACGAGCGGCCCACCGAGGCCAACCGACAGAGGCTCTGCTGGCAGCGCTCCGGAGAGCTCGGAAATGGTGTCAGGGATTGGGGGGTCCATTGGTGGGGGGTCCCCCGCGGCCCCAAGGCGGTCATGCTACCCGCTGCCGACCCGTTTTCTTCAGTAGTAATTACCGACCCCGAGCCGCGCAAGGGGCGGCGGCGTGGGCAGGAGCAATCAAAGCTTGCACCGCCCACCACCGCCCTCTGGCCGCCAAGAGCCTGGAACGGGACGGGCCGGAGTCAGCTTGCTCGAGCCTCAGCGCCGATCGCGACTAGATCCTCGGGGTGCACCCAGGTATCGACCAGCGCCTCGCCGCCTGCTGATTGAATTGCATCTCGCAGCGGGACCGCCCACCGATGCTCGATCAAGGCGATCGCCACCGAGCTGCCCGGCGGAATCGCATCGACCAGATACCAGGAGTCCTCCCCGCCCAGCAGTGAGCCCTCCGCAGCGGCCTCAGCGCCAAGCTCAGCGCCAAGCTCTGCCCCCTCCTCACCGTCGGCGCCGAGACCCAAGAGCGCCCCGGCCAGCGCACCGAACTCGACCGACTCCTCCGCAGAGAGGTCACTTTGCTCGAGCTCGACCACCTCGCCCGCCTCATCCTTTGCGACGAAGAGCAGGTCGACCAGGCGAATGATGTCGTGCTCGCGTAGGCGCCGCAGCTCGGCGATGATCTCGCCTTCAAACTTGCCGTCCTCAAAGCCGACGACGAGCAGCTGTACAGGTCCGAAGTCCATTTGTTCCTCTCTAGTCGTGGCGGATTAGATCCCCTGGGTGAGCCTCTGGCGCTCGGACTCATACTGCTCCTGGGTCAATACCCCCGAGTCCAGCAGCGATTTCAGCTTGGTCAGTGCGTCGATTCGATCGGTCTCTGAGCTCGGACCAGGCGCCGAAGCCGCGGCCGGCGCGGCGCTCGCAGCGGGCTGCCCCTGCCCTTCGGCGATCTGGCGGTCCTGTTCTTGCTCGTGAGAAACCGTGGCGGCATGGTGTTTGCCCGCGACGTATCCAGCCCCACCGACCATGGCGGCCCTCATCAGTGGTCGTCTCCTCAACAGCGGCATGAAGGTTCTCCTTTTGCGTATTGGCTCGTCTGACTGGCGGCCAGACGGATGCAAGCCGATCCTAACTCGGTGGTCATCGCTCGAACCGGGTGAAATCCGGTTTGCGGTGACCGCCAGCGGGCGCCAGGCTCCTCATTGGGTGAAATAGCCGACCAGGCCGTTGCCCAGCAGAAAGAGTCCGATTACCGCAAAGGCGATGATCGCCATCCGCCTGCCACTTCGGGTCAACCAGGCGCGGAAGCGCTGGACCTGGATCACAGTTTTCTCCGGTGCGATGAAATATCCGATCAGCGGAACCTCGAGGAAGATCAACAGCATCACGTTGAACCCGAGGATCACCAGGATCTCCCCCGCGGTCCCGTATCCGAGCTTTTGCAACTCCCGCAGCGCAGCGAGGTAGGAGACGCCGGGGAGGGTGAGGACGACCCCCACCGCAAAGGTCACTCGAGCCGAACCCCTGCCCAATAGCTGCTCAACCTTGGACGGAGATTTATCGGCCTCCTTGCCAACCTCGCCCTTGCGTAGACGGCGGCGTTCTTTCAGCCTTTCGTCATGGCCTCCGGCGAGGACGTAGGCAACGATCAGGGAAATTATCCCCAGCGCGATGTCGATCGAGGGACTGACGGTGCTGCGAGCGGTGCTGGTCGCGCTCGAGTCGTGGATGACGAAGACGACAAGGAAGCCGACCGTGAGGCTGATCAGCAAGGCTCCGGCGAGATAGCCGAGCAGCAAACGCTTCGGGCTCGGCAAAAAGAGCATCACCGTGACCGCGGCGAGCAGCGTCGCGTTGGCCGCGGAGACGAGAGAAAGAAGGAAGATTTCGCCCATTGGCTTGTGCAGGGGCCCGACCGAGATCGAGCCCCTGCCCGAATCAGGCCTCCTCTGGCTCTCCGTAGACGACGAGGCCGTGGATGCAGATCACGCAAAGCGCGAAGATTCCAAGCGACCAAAACGGGTAGGCGCCGCCGACCGAGAGCAGCGCGCCGATCGCGCCCAGCGAGGCAGCAATCAGGCCGATCACCCGCCCAAATCCGCCCCCGCCTATCAACGAGAAACCGCCCACCAGCTGGATCGCCCCCAAGATCACTGTGATCCAACCCCACGTGTGAAGACTTGAGAGCACGTAGTGGGTGTTGTTCGCGTAGAAGTGCGCATTGCTGATTGCAGCAATGCCGTAGATGACGTTGAGCGTACCGGCGATCATCAGCAAGATGGCGACGAATACGGCGCGACCCACACCTCTCATAAATATCTCCTTTTCGCACCCACTCGCGCAGATTGGCAGAGGGGCTCAGATTGACGTTCGGCAACCTTCGCCGAAGCTCTTCTCCGCATAGGCTCTCCTCCCCGGGTGCGCGCGACATCATCTGAACCGGGTGATTGGGATAAGTGGCGATTTCACCTCCGCAGCCACTCAGAACCCGACTTTGCGGAGATGGCTCGCCAAGCGGGTGGTTCCTTTGGTCGCGTTTTGGGCGAAGCCAGGTGCGGATTGGCGATTCATTTACCGTCGCTGACCTAGGCACAGGGCGAGATTCCGAAACCCCCTTACTCGCGGCGAGCCGCCTCCGCTCTTCTCTCGTTGGGGTGCTGGCGTCGGAGCCCATCTGCAGCCTCGACCGGGTGGGGACTATCGTGCTGGCCGCGGCGTGAAGGCCATCGACCCGAGATTGCAACATTACGCGCGGGCGACTCGAACCTTCCTGTTCACCTCGGTAGCGCTCGGAGTCCTAAGCGCCGCGCTGATCGTCACCCAGGCCGCCTTGATAGCCGACGTGGTGGCGAGCGCATTCCTTGGCAAGAGGAGCTTGGCCCAGCTGCAACCCCCCCTGCTTGGTTTGCTCGTGGTCGTCGTGGCGCGGGCAGCGCTTGCCTGGGTCTCGGAGCTGGCGGCAAAGCGGGCCGCGGCCCAAGCGAAATCTCAGCTACGAGCCGCGCTGCTTGAGCGCGTCGCCTCCGCCGGGCTGATTCAGTCAGCCGCACAGCACACCGGTGAGCTAGCGATCCTTGTAAGCAGGGGCATTGATGCTTTGGACGGCTATTTTTCGCTCTATCTGCCGCAGCTCTTTCTGGCGGTGATCGTGCCCTTGGTTGTGATCGCGGTGGTCTCGGTAAATGACTGGATCTCGGCCCTGATCATCGCCGCGACCATTCCCCTGATCCCCCTGTTCATGGCGCTCGTCGGGGCCAGCACCAAAGAGCGCATGGACCTCCAGTTCCGCACCTTGGAGAAGCTCGGCGACCACTTCCTCGACGTCGTCGCGGGCCTGCCAACGCTCAAGGTATTCGGCCGGGCAAAGGCGCAGGCCGATGCGATCCGTGAGGTCACCGAGCGCTACCGCCAGGCCGCGATCTCGGTACTGCGGGTCACCTTCCTATCCTCGCTGATCCTCGAGCTCGTTGCGACGATCTCGGTTGCCCTGGTGGCGGTCGCGATCGGCCTGCGACTTTTGAATGGAGACCTCGACCTGCGCACAGCGCTATTCGTACTCGTGCTGGCTCCAGAGGCATACCTTCCGCTCCGAAGGCTGGGCGCCAACTACCACGCCAGCGCCGAGGGCATCGCGGCCGCAACCCAGGTCTTTGCCGTCTTGGAGGCACCGCGGAGCCCGCGGGGCACTCTCACCACCTTTCCCGACCCTGCCGAGGTTGGCCTCGAGGTCAACGAGCTTCGAGTCAGCTACCCCGATCGAGACGAGCCGGCGCTGGATCGGCTGTCGCTGGTCGTAGGGCCAGGGGAGGTGGTGGCGCTTGTCGGCCCCAGCGGCTGCGGCAAGTCAACCCTCTTAGGCGTATTGCTGGGCCTAATTCCCGCCGAAGCTGGATCCGTTCAGATCGGTGGGTGTGAGCTATCTGACCTCGACCCCGACGCCTGGCGGGCCCAGATCGCCTGGGTGCCCCAGCGCCCACACCTATTCAGCGCCTCGATCGCCGAAAACGTGCGCCTCGGTCGCAGCAAGGCCTCACCCGATCAGGTTTGGTCCGCGATCTCCGCCGCCGGCCTCACCGAGACCGTCCGAAACCTGCCAGATGGCCTTGAGACGCTGCTTGGTGAGCGCGGCGCCGGCCTCTCCGCGGGCGAGCGACAGCGGCTCGCGCTTGCCCGGGCCTTCTTGCGCGACTCCCGCCTTATCCTGCTCGATGAGCCAACCGCGAACCTCGATGGCGAGACCGAGGATGGAGTGATCGAAGCGGTCCGCAGGCTCGCCAGAGGGCGCACCGTTGTGCTCGTCGCCCATCGCCCCGCGCTGATCGCCGTCGCCGATCGGGTGCTCGCATTGGGCCAAATCGAGGCCGCGGCGTGAGCCACCCCGCCGCAGTCCCACCCCCAGCCCCCGAGCGCGAGTCCGAACCGAAGGCTCCATTGCTTCAAACCTTGGAGGTCGCACGGCCCGTGGCGAGGCGATTGGCGCTTTCCACCGCACTGGGAGCGGCTGCGATCGCCGCCGCGATTGGCCTGATCGCCACCTCGGCCTGGCTGATCTCTCGCTCGGCGCAACGCCCCCAGGAGTCAGCGGTGGCGATCGCGGTGGTCGGGGTGCAGTTCTTTGCGCTTTCGCGCGGCCTCTGCCGCTACGCCGAACGGGTGATCGGCCATGACGCCGCCTTTCGCCTACTCTCCGACCTGCGGGTCCAGATCTATCAGCGGCTCGAGCGGCTCGCACCCCTGGGGTTGCCGGCCTTTCAGAGCGGTGACCTACTGGCGCGTCTTGTCAATGACGTCGAGTCGCTACAGGATCTGTTGCTGCGGGTGCTTCCACCCTTTGCGATTGCGGTGATCGTCGGTTTGGCGACGGTCGGCCTGGTTTTCTTGTTGTTGCCTTCGGCCGCCCTGATCCTCTTACTGGCGCTGCTTTTGGCCGGGATCGCGGTTCCCTGGCTGACCGGGATCCTCGCCGCCCGCGCCGAGTCCAGACAGGCAGCCGCGCGGGGCGAGCTGACCGCCTCGGTAATCGATCTGCTCGAAGGCGGTCCCGAGTTGGCGGTCAACGGGGCAACGACCAGGCAGCTGACCCAGACCCTGACGGCGGATACAGAGCTGAACGAGGTTTCGCGCTCGGGCGCTCGCACCGCTGGCATCGGCCAGGGCCTGAGCACTCTGCTGGGGGGAATTGCGATGTGGGGCGGGCTGCTCCTCGGGGTCTCCGCTGTGCACGCCGGGAGTTTGAACGGCGTCTGGCTCGCCGCGATCGCCCTGATCCCCCTGGTCGCTTTTGAACTGGTCGCCCCGCTGCCCGCGGCGGCCCAGACCCTGCAGCGCGTCAGGCGCTCGGCGGCACGCCTGTTTGAGGTCTCCCAGACGCAGCCCCCGGTCCTTGACCCCCTCCATCCATTGCCGGCCCCGGGGCGGCAGTTCAGGCTCAAGGCGCGCGGCCTATGCAGCCGCTACCCCGGCCAGCTCGGCCTCGCCCTGGCCGGGGTGGACCTCGACCTTGGCCCCGGGCGGCGGGTGGCGGTAATCGGCCCCAGCGGCGCGGGCAAGTCGACCCTGGCGGCGGTGCTACTTCGCTTCCTGCCTTATGAGCGGGGATCGGTAAGCCTTGATGGCACTGAGCTCGCCGCGCTCAGCGGCGAGGATTGTCGGCGTTGCATCGGCCTGGTATCCCAGGACGCCCACGTTTTTGACAGCACCCTGCGGGAGAATCTCCGCCTCGCTAAACGCGATGCAACCGAGCGCGAGCTCGAGGCAGTACTGCGCACGGTGAGACTGTTGGAGTGGGCCAAGGGGCTGCCCGGCGGTCTAGAGACCGAGGTTGGAGAGCGGGGAGCGCGAATGTCGGGCGGGCAGCGACAGCGCCTGGCGATCGCGCGGGCTCTGCTTGCTGACTTCCCCCTGCTGATCTTGGATGAGCCCGGCGAGCACCTCGACACGCCAACCGCCGATGCGATCCTCACCGACCTGCTCGCGATAACGCGTGATCGAGCCACCCTTTTGATCACCCATCGCCTTGCCGGCCTGGCGGACGTAGACGAAGTGGTGGTCTTGGAAGCTGGCAGGGTGACCGAGCGTGGCACGCACTCAGAGCTGCTCGACCTGGGCGGGCGCTACGCGGCGCTTTGGCAGCGCGAGGTCAGCCTGGCCGGGCGCGCCTAACTATGCGTTTCGGGGGTCGGAGGCAACCGGTGGGGAAGGATCATCGGCGCTCGGAGGCGCCTTGACTCGAGCCCGAAACACGTGAAATGACCAGCCCTGGTAGAGCAAAACGATCGGCAGCATGATCGCCGCGACGATCGTCATCACGGTCAGTGCATATGAGGCCGAGGCCGAATTGTTCACCGTAAGGTTGTAGGCGGCGTTGGTGCTTGAGACCATCACGTTTGGATTGAGGTCGATGAAGATCGAGCCAACCGTAGCTGCAATCGCAACCGCCGATGACGCGAAGGCGAGGCCGTCGTGGTCGGTGATCGCCAAGCGCGCCGCAAAGACCACCGCAATCAGTGCCAGTATTTCAACCGGACCCGGCACATCTGCGCCACCGGCGACGTTGCGGGTCCAGATTACGAAGCCAAGCACCATCGCAATTGCAAAAACTCCCAGGGGCCGCGCCAGCGCTCGGGCTCGCTCACGCACCCGATCGGTGGTTCTGAGCTTCAAGAAGGTGGCGCCGTGAAGGAGACAGAGCGCGACCAGGGTGACGCCGGTCCAGAGGCCGTATGGTGTCAACAGGTCAAAGAAGTTGCCGCTGAATTCGTGGCTTGAGTTGATTGGCAGACCGTTCAGCAGGTCGCCGAGGCCGACCCCGAGTAAAAGCGGGATCAAAAGGCTTCCGATCGTCATGGCCCAGGTCCAGGTTCGACGCCAACGGGGATCATCGCTTCTGCCCTTGAACTCGATCGAGACACCGCGCGCCATCAGCGCGGCCAGAACAAGCAGGAGCGCCAGATAGAGGGCGGAGAACATCGTCGCGTACCAGCCGGGGAAGGCGGCGAACATGCTGGCGCCGGCGACGATCAGCCAGACCTCGTTTCCGTCCCACCAGGGACCAATCGTATTGATCGCGACGCGGCGCTCGGTGTCGGTTTTGCCAACGATCGTGTGGAGCATGCCGACGCCAAAGTCAAAGCCCTCCAAGACGAAGAACCCAACCCAAAGGATCGTGATCAATACAAACCAGATTGTGTGAAGTTGCATCGCTTCTTCCCCTAGTAGGTGAGCGCCGTGACCGCGGTTGCGCCCGCCGGCGCTGACCCATCACCCTCGTCGTCATCTTTGGGCAGGCCTTTGCGCGAATAACGCAGCATCAGGACAACGTCGGCCGCACCGAGGGCAAGGTAGAGCGCGACGAAGACGACGAGGCTGATCCAGATGTCGGTCGAGGTAACCGAGGGCGAGTTTGCGTTGACCGTCTTCAGCAGGCCCTGCACTATCCACGGTTGTCGGCCACTCTCGGTCAGAAGCCAGCCGGCGGTGTTCATCAGGATTGGCGTCACCACCGCCCCCAGCGAGAGCCGCAGAAACCACTTCGAGCGGTCGAGCCGTCCCTTGTGCACCAACCAGGCACCCCACAGGGCCAAAAGCGCGATCAACGAGCCGAGGTAGGCCATTACCCGCATCGACCAGTACTGGATGAAAACGTCAGGTACGTAGTTTCCGGGTCCGTATTTCTTCACATCTTCTCGCTGCAGTTCATTCAGACCCTCCACCGCACCATTGAAGGTGCCGGTGGCCAGCACCGAGAGAAGGTGTGGAATCGCGATCAGCTGCGAGGGGGTCTGATCGTTGCTGCCGCCACCAACCTGAAAGACCGAAAACGAGCATGGTTGGCAGTTGTTCCACTGGGCCTCGGCGGCGGCGATCTTGGCTGGCTGATACTTGGCCTCGATCTCGCCCAGCTTGTTGCCGACAAACATCTGAATCAAGATCGCGGGCAAGAGCACCAGCACCGAGATTCGCGCCGCATAGTGAAAGGCCCCGACCTCACGCCCCTTTAGCAGGTGCCAGGCCGAGACCGCGAGCATCACCAGTGACCCGGTGACCAGCGAGGCCAAGATCACGTGGACGTAGCCCCAGAGGAAGGTGGGGTTGGTGAACAGCGCCCAGATGTTGTTTAGCTCGGGCTGGCCGTGAACCAACGTGTATCCAACCGGATGCTGCATCCAGGAATTGGCAGCAAGGATGAACATCGCCGAGAGCATCGAGCCGATCGCGACCATCCAGATGCAGGCGAGGTGAATCCGTTTGGGTAGCCTGCCCCAGCCAAAGATCCAAAGACCGAGAAAGGTCGACTCCAAAAAGAAAGCCGCCAGGCCCTCCATCGCCAGCGGCGCACCGAACACGTTGCCGACGAACCGCGAGTAGGCAGACCAGTTCATTCCAAACTCAAACTCCTGCACCAGACCCGTGACGACGCCAACCGCGACGTTGATCACCAGCAGCGTCCCAAAGAAACGGGCGAGGCGCTTGTACTCAGGTTTGTCGTTGCGGTACCAGGCGGTCTGCAACAAAGCGACTAGAAAAGCCAGCCCGATCGTCACCGGGACGAAGAGAAAGTGATAGATGCTGGTCGTCGCGAACTGCCAGCGGGCGAGGTCGTTGGTCATCGTGAGGCGGCTGTCCCTTCCGGGGGTGCCATGCAGCGGCCCACGGGCCGAGCGGCTGGCAGGGCGCGGCGCGGAGACGATCAGATCACCCCGTTGACGGCGTCGCGCGTCGGTTGCAAACCGCCCTCCCCACCGGCACAGGTACCCGCCATGGTGCCCACAATAACCCGCTCCCCGCGGATGCCGAAGCGAGCGCTGATCCAGGCGCGCAAAACACCGAGGCGATGGCCGAGAACCCCACTCAGGTAATAGAGGTGGATACCGAGGTACATGTAGAAGGCGAGGCGACCCGAGATTCCGCGGCCGCGCACTTCGCAGACCGCCTTACCGCGACCAACCACGGCCAGCGCCCCCTTGTCGAGGTATTTGAATGGAGTCGAGGCGCCGGGCTCCCCCGCCTTGATCGCCTTGGCGACGTGATGTGCCTGCTGGATCGCCACCGTCGCCAGGCCCGGTAGAGGGCGATCATCGGGGCCGGGGTGAGACGCCATGTCTCCGATCACCGAGATCGCTGGGTAGCCGGAGATCGTGCAATCCTCCCCGACCTCGATTCGGCCCCCCCGGTCGGCCTTGGCGCCGGTGGCTGCGGCGGCGATCGCCGCCAGCGGGGCGGCTTTGACCCCGGCCGCCCAGATCACCGTGCGGGCGCTGATCCGCTCGGTGGAGTCCCCGACCTTGATCTCGATGCCACGCCGATCGATCGCGGTGGCCATCGCTCCCTCGCGAATCTCGACCCCGAGGGAGGCGAGCTCCTTGGCCGCCGTGGTGGACAGCTCCTGCTTGAAGGCGGGCACCACCCTCTCGCCGGCATCGACAAGGACGACGCTCGCCTTGCGGGTGTCGATGCGACGGAAATCGCGTCGCAGCGTATCTTGGGCGAGGATCGCCAGCTGGCCGCTGACCTCGACTCCGGTTGGACCGCCGCCAATCACCACGAAGCTGAGCCACTCCTGCTGGTCCTGGGCCTCGGTGGCGCGCTCGGCCTGCTCAAAGGCTCCAAAAATCCGGTCGCGCAACCCAACGGCGTCAGCCAGCGTCTTTAGCCCGGGCGCCACGTCTGCCCACTCATCCTTGCCAAAGTAAGACGTCTCCGCACCGCCGGCAAGAATCAGGCTGTCGTAGTCGAGCTGCTCCCCGGTGTCAAGAGCGACGCGCCCCTTGGCGGCATCGATCCCACAGACCTCGGCCATCAACACGGTGGCGTTGGCCTGCCGTTTAAACATGGTGCGAATCGTGGCGGCGCACTCGCCCTCTGAGAGCCCGCCCGCGGCGACCTGGTAGAGCAGTGGCTGAAAGAGATGATGGTTTGTCTTATCGATCAAGGTCAGATCCACATCGGCGCGCCGCAACGCCCGGGCCGCCGCCGCGCCGCCGAAGCCGCCGCCGACGATTACGACCTTGCGCGGCGTTCGCTGATCGCGATCAGGAGCCACCGGCGGCCCCTGGGGGATGACTGGCTCCCAGCCGCTCGAGCAGATGGTCCCCAACCCGTAGTCCATTTGCCATCGCCGTTAGCGCCGGGTTGACCGCTCCAATACTGGGAAAGAAGCTGGTGTCGACGACGTAGAGGTTGTCGAGCTCGTGGGCCTTGCAGTTGACGTCAAGGGCAGAGTCAGACGGATCGAGGCCAAAGCGAACGGTGCCCGCCTGGTGGGCAACCCCGGCCACCGGGATGTCGGTGCGCAGGTAGGCGCTGCGTGTCAGCAGGTGATGCTCGTGCATGCCGAGCTCGCCGAGCATCGACTTCAGCCGCTCATACAGGCGGCGCTTGGGCTCGGCGTTTGTGGGCTGATAACTGAGCTGCACGGCGCCGTCGGGGCGCAGTGTGACCCGGTTCTCGGGCCTGGGAAGGTCCTCGGTGGAGAGCCAGAAATCGATCGCGTGGCGGGCAATCTGATCGAGGGCGAACTCGGGTGCAAGCGCAGTTTGAAGGGGTTTCTCGCCGCGATACATATCGGCTTGTGACTTGCCGACCATCTGGATGTTGCCGAGCGGAAACTCAAAGTCCTCGGAGCGAAAGTAGAAGTCATTGAGGCCGAGGGTCTTTTGAAAGACGGTTGGATTCTCCTCCTTAGAGATCGCCAGCACCGCCTGGCTGGCGTGAAACATGTAGTTGCGACCAACCTGATCAGAGCCGTTGGCGAGGCCGTTTGGATGCTCGGCATTGGCCGAGGCGAGCAGAAGCTTGGCCGAATTTGCCGCACCGCAGGAAACCACGACGATGTCGGCCGAATGGGTCTCGGTGGCGCCATCCCGCGCCACCACCACCCCGGTGATCGAGCGTCCGGAGGCATCGGTTTGGAGCTTTATGACCTCCGCGCCGGTCTCAAGGGTGACGTTTTGGTGGGAAAGCGCCGGGCGCACCGCGAGCATCTCGGCGTCTGACTTGGCCTGGACCAGGCAGGGAAACCCGTCACAGGTCGAGCATCGAACGCAGCGGCTATGGGCCATGTCCGCCTCATCTAGCATCACCCCACACGGTGCGTGAAACGGATGCAGCCCCGCCGTTTCAAGGTCATCGGAGAGCTTTTGGATGCGAGGCTCATGGGAGATCGCCGCGTGCGGGTAGGGGGCGCTCGCCGGCGGTTCGGTCGGGTCCTCGCCACGGGCCCCGCGTACCTCATACTGTTGCTCGGCCTGGGTGTAGTAGGGCTCAAAATCCTCGTAGCTGAGCGGCCAGGCCGGTGAGGTGCCATCGTGGTGGGCCAACTCGCCGAAGTCCTCCGCCCGCAGCCGGTAAAGCGCCGCCCCGTACAGTTTGGTGGCACCGCCGACGAAGTAATGGACCTGGGGCTGGAACTGCTCGCCCCCGGCGTCATACCAGGTGTCCTTGGAGATGTAGCGGTTCTCGACGAAGACCTCCTCGGCCGACCAGTTCGCGGCGGCGCGCGGCAGCCAATCGCCTCGCTCCAGCAACAGGATGCGTTTACCCGAGGGCGCCAGCCGATGGACCAGGGTTCCGCCCCCCGCTCCGCTGCCGATCACGATCACGTCGTAATCACTCATGAGATCTCTTCGATCCGCTCGGCGAGGATGATCCTGGCGGCGGCCTCGATCAGGGCGAGGTGGGAGAACGCCTGGGGGAAGTTGCCGAGGTGGCGACCGGTGTCGGTGTCGAACTCCTCCGCGTAGAGACCGAGCGGCGAGCCGACCCTCAGCAGGCGTTCCATCAGATCACGCGCCCGCTGCTCTTCTCCGACCACGGCCAGCGCTGAGACCAGCCAAAAAGAGCAGATCAGGAAGCTGCCCTCCTTCCCCGACATACCATCGTCGGTCTCCCCGGTGCGGTAGCGCAGGACGAAGCCGTCCTCGGTGAGGTCATCGGCGATCGCCAGGACGCTGCTTTTGAGGCGCTCATCGTTGCCGGGCAGGAAGCCAAATAGCGCCGCCAAGAGGGTTGAGGCATCGAGCGCTTCGGTCGAGTAATGCTGGCGCAAGACGCCGTTCTTTAGGCCGTTATCGAGGATGTCGGCCTTTATTTCCTCCGAGGTTGCCCGCCATTTCTCGGCGGGCTTTGCGTCGCCGCGAATCTCGGCGAGCTTGGCGGCGCGGTCCAGCGCGACCCAGCACATCAGCTTGGAGGAGACGTAGTGCTGGGGCTTACCGCGAGCCTCCCAGATCCCCTGATCGGGATCGCGCCAGACCTTGGTCGCGCATTCGGCCTGGGTCTCGACAATCGGCCAAAGCCGACGTGGGAGCCGCTGGCTGCGCCGAGTGTGCAGCAGGATCGAGTCCAAGATGGCGCCGAAGACGTCATTTTGGCGTTGGTCATAGGCGCCGTTTCCAACCCGCACCGGGCTTGCCCCGGCGTAGCCTGAGAGCCCATCGATGGTGGTCTCGGAGAGGTCGCGACGACCGTCGATCCCGTACATGATCTGCAGGGCGCCGTCATCGTTGGGCTCGAGGTCGGCGACGAACTGCATGAACTCATCGGCCTCCCAATCGAGCTCAAGAAAATGCAGGGCCTGCAGGGTGAAGGTCGAGTCGCGCATCCAGGTGTAGCGGTAGTCCCAGTTGCGTTCCCCGCCGGGGGTCTCGGGCAGCGAGGTTGTCGCCGCCGCGACGGTTGCACCGGTGGGCATGTAGGTGAGCCCCTTGATCGCCAGTGCGGAACGCTGGATCGGCTCGCGCCAGCGGTGATCTGGGAGCCGGGCGCGGCCCAGCCAGTTGCGCCAGAAATGGGTGGTCGCGGCGAGGCGGGCGTTTGCTCCATCGACGTCGGTTGGCGAGTCGAAGTTCTCGGCCCAGGAGAGGGCGCAGAAGGCCTGCTCTCCCTTTTGGAGCTGGTGGCGCCCCCGCACCCACTCCCCCTCGACCCCCAGCGCGATATTGCTGCGCAGCCGCACCGTCAGACCGGCGCCGCTCGCATCGGCGGCGTGGGTGTCGCCGTCGAGCAGCGTCCACTTCGCCACCGTGCGGCCGTAGTCAAAGATCGGCTCACAGATCAGCTCCATCTCGACGCTGCCGTCGAGGCACAGGACCGTCCTGATCAGGAGGTGATCGGCGTCCTCATCGGCGGGAGGCCGGGTGTGCGGGGTGATCAGATCGGGTCCCCGGGTGGCGCCGATCGTCAGCGCGTCACGCACCATCACCCAGCCGGTTGGCGACTTCCAGGTGGTGAGCAGGGTGTTGGTCCCGGGCTCATAAACCCGCGCCGAGGGCACGTTAATACCGAAAGGCGCAAAGCGAAAGGAGCCGGCCTCGCGGTCGAGCAGGCTGCCAAAGATGCTCGGAGCGTCAAAGCTCGGTACACAGAGCCAATCGATCGAGCCATCGGGTGCCACCAGGGCGCTCGTGTGGCAATCAGAGAGAAACGCGTAGTCGGCGATCGGCGGAAATGGCGAGGGCGCGGCGGCGCTCTGCGGAGCGGCGACGGCGCCTTTGTCGGCGCTCGCCTGCGCTGCCTTTTTTGCTTTGGCGGGGGTCATGAGGCAATCCAGGGCCGATGCCAGCTGCCGTGTCCAGCGACCAGCCGATCGGCTTCCTCGGGTCCCCAGGAATCCTTGGCGTAGCCCTGCACCCCGGGAGGGGAGTCGAGCAATGGCTGCAGCACCCTCCAGGTCTCCTCGACGCTGTCTTGGCGAGTGAAGCGCGAGCTATCACCGAGCATCGCCGCATGCAGGAGCACCTCATATGGGGTCGGACCCTCACCTCCCTCTTTGGCAAACTCCATGTCGAGGTGGATCGGCTCGGGATTGCGATCGCCGCGTCGCTGCGCCTGCAGGAGCATCCGCACGCCGGTGCTCGGATCGAGCTTGATCACAAGCTGGTCGGCGTCGGGGTGCCCGCCCATTCCCAGGCCCAGGCGCGGTGGGTGCTTGAAGACCAGGCGCAGCTCGGTTTGGGTGACCGGTAGTTCCTTGCCGGTGCGGATGAAGAACGGCACCCCCGACCAGCGCCAATTCTCAATCTCAAGGCGAAGCGCCGCAAAGGTCTCGGTGCTCGAGTCTTTCTCGACTCCGTCGATCTCCAGGTAGCTGTTGTATTGGCCCCGCACGTAGTGGATGGGGTCGGCGTCGGGCATCGAGCGAAAGACCGAGAACATCGCGTCCTTGAGGGTCGCCGGATCGCCTCCTGATGGCGGCTCCATCGCAGCCGCAGCCACGACCTGCATCAGGTGGTTGACGACCACGTCGCGCAGCGCCCCCACCGGGTCATAGAAGTGGCCGCGGTCCTCGACACCGAAGTTCTCGGCCATCGTGATCTGTACCGAGGAGACGTAATTGCGGTTCCAGACCGGCTCAAGCATCGTGTTGGCAAAGCGCAGGAAGAGAATCTCGACCAGGCCCATCTTCCCCAGGAAGTGATCGATCCGGTAGAGCTGGGACTCATCGATATAGCGGTGGACTTCTTCGTTTAGAGCCCGTGCCGAGGCGAGGTCGTGGCCGAAGGGCTTCTCGACGACAACCCGGGCCGCGGCGGTGAGACCGGCCTCAGAAAGCCCTTTGATCACCGCACCAAAAAGAAACGGCGGTATCTCCAGGTAAAAGACCGGGCTCTGCTTTGCCCCGACCGCCTTGGCGACCGAGGCGAAGGTCTTGGCGTCGGAAAAGTCTCCCGAGATGTAGGAGAGTCGCTCGGCAAAGCGCTTGAAAACGGCCTCATCGATCGATTCCCCGCATGTTTCGATCGCGCTGCGGGCGTGCTCGCGCAACTGCTCGACGCTCCAATCATCAACCGCGACCCCGACGATCGGGCAGTCCAGGAGGCCGCGTTTCTCAAGCCGGTAAAGAGAGTGAAACGTCATCACCTTGGCCAGGTCACCGGTGATGCCGAATATGACGAAAATATCCGCGGGCAGCGGGGCGGCGGCCCCGGGCCTACCCGAAGATGGAGCAGCGCTGGGACTGGTGGCTACTGCCATTTACGTGGTCCTTTCGATAGATCCGCTCTGTTTTGTGGTCCCCGAGCAAGTCCTGCGGGCGGAAGTTCCCTGCGATGCTATGCCCGTGGCGCCGCCGGCACCGCGACCTGTCCAAAGAGCGAGGAGGTCTTTGCGCTGGCGCTGGGGCGGTCCGCCTCGTTTTGACCCCGCCCAGTGGGAGGGGGAGCCGGGGGGCTGAAGCCAGCCTCGGAATTCTGATGATGGATAGCTCTGACATCTGTGCTTGGGATCTGCAGGCGGAGCGAAACTATGCGGCTGCGAGGCCGCCTGCATCATCCAAAGCAGGTGAAGTTCTTTCCGAGGGCCCCCCTGGCCCTGCCCGGCGCCGGGCTCGGGCCAGCTAGCCCGAAGGCGCGGGAGAAGGCGCACCCTCGATCGGGGCGCCGGCTCGCCGCTCGGTCGCTTTGCTCAAAGCGACGGTGATCAGATAGGCGACGACGACGCCGACGATGATCAGCGGCTCCGCGCCTTCGCCGCCTTTGCTGAGCAGGACGCTTGCGAGGACCACGGCAGAGAGGGGAAGCCGCAGGACCGCCACCACCCCGGCCCCCATCCCGACCCCAATCGCCCCGGTCATCGCGAACCCCGGCAGATGGGATGCGAGGATCCCGGCAACCGCACCGATGAATAGCGCCGGGAAGGTGGGGCCGCCCCTGAAGCTGCCCAGGGAGACGCCCCAGGCAAGCCCCTTGAAGGCGAGGACCAATAAGAGCGCGGAGACCGACCAGGCTCCGGCGCTTGTCACCACGCCTGGCAGCGCGTCTTGGCCCGAGAAGAGAACTTCGCTGGCGCTCTTTCCGCTTGTCGCGTGAAAGGCAATTGCCAAAGCGGCGACGAGCAACCCGGCGGCGGGTAAAAGCAGAAACGGCCGCGGCTTCACGATGCGATGGGTTTGGAGCCCGATCTGCATCACGGCAAAGGTCAGAACCGCGACGCCGACCGCAAGCGGGATCGTCCAGGCGAAGTCAACGAGCGAGGGCTGGGCGAGACTCGGAACGGTAAGCGCGCCCAGCGCGTAGGCGCTGGTGCTGAGGCCGGTGAGTGAACCCATGCCGATCGAGACCAGCGAACCGATCCCGGCGGCGAGCAGCCCTGGAATCAGCACCAACGGCAATTTTTCGCGGTCCAACCCGAGCGCCTCGATCAGGATCACGGCGGCGATCAGCGGCGAGTTAAAGAGCATCGCCATCGCTGCGAAGCTGCCGGATGCGGCGATAACCGCCTCGGCCTGGGCCGGTGTATCGCGCCTGAGGCGCCGGATCGAAAACATCCCAAGGCCCGCCCCGAGGGCGATCAGCGGGGCCTCGGGGCCCAACACCAGACCGAGCCCAATCGTGGCAAGGGCGGCGAGCGCGATCCCCGGCAGCTCGAGCGGCTGGGTCGGATCACCGCCGACCTTGAGGCCCTCGGCCGGAACGTGTCCCCCCCTGCCGGGTAGGCGCACGATCGCATAGGCGATCGGGATTCCCGCGATCGCCAGCACGAGGAGGTAAAACCATGACGGTGGTCCCTGGTGATAACCCAGATCGCGCGGCAGATCGGTGAACACGAAGGTCTGGATCTGGTGGATCAGCTCCAGGAATGCCCAGGCCGCAAGGGAGACGACGATGCCGACAATCGCCGCCAACCCGAGCAGGGCAAGGATTGCTTTGCGCGGAGGGCTCGGGCTCGCGGCTGGAGCGCCTTTTGCCTCAGGCATCGGTGCACTCGCCAACGCGCCCAGCCCTGAGAGGAGACGGTCTCACTGGCCCGACCATATCCGCAAGATCAAGACGGCTGCCCCCAGCGCCGTCACTCGAGCCGAGATTCTCCTCCTCGGGCGATGGGGGCCGGGCCTCGACGCCCCCCGCCGCCGTCGCTGCGCGAGGGGGGACCGCGCGGCGCTGATCGGGCGCCTTCGCCCCAGCTTCGGATTGAGTCCCGGGCGCGGTCGGCGCGCGCTCAGAGGATCGGGGGCGGTGAGCCGGCGATACTTGCCGCCAAGCTCGGGTCCCACTCACACACCGAGCAGGCGTGATCGAATACCGAACGGGCGAACTCAAGCGCCAGCGCCTGCGGGTCATCGCTCGCGCGGACATCGTCCCAGTCCAGGATGTACTGACCAAGCGCGGTATCCCAGCGGGCCTCGCTCGGTGAGGCAATTCCATCTGCAAATGAATCGGGAGCCGGGTGTGCGTAGGCGTAGAAGGCTGCCCTTCCATAGTTGGCGTCGCCGGGCCACCAGCCCACCGCCACCTCCTGGGAGTCCATCGCGTTGCGCATGATGAAGTCGGCTGCCGGAGGTTCCGCGGGGCGACCGGAGAAGAGGTTGACCGCGAGGTCAAAGGACCCCCACCAGGCGTTGACCGGTGTCATTCGGCCGCGAAACGGCGCTCGAAAAGCGGCGAGGACGATCGCCGCTTTGGTCGCAGCGGCGAAATAGGCGCTGATCTGATCGCGGTCATAGCGAGCGTGCTCCTCGTCTTGATCGAGCGCCACGCTCCACGGCACCTCCTGCGGCGTGGGGTCGATCTCGACCGACCCGGCGAGATCGCCGAACATCTCGAGCAAATCGCGGGTCACGCTCGCCACGGCGCGATCGGGCGCGAGGGGCGCCCCTCGCATCCGTCCGTCGCTGTGCTCGACCAACACTTCGTGATTTCGCAGGTCCAGTGCAACGACGACTGCACCCGAGTGATCTGGCGCCGGCAATGGCAGCGTTTCCCAGCCCCGGGCGCTGAGTCGAAGCGCCGCGTGCTGGAGCTGGGGCTCGGGTGCCGCCAATTGCGCAGCGAGCTTGCCCAGGACCTGGGTATGGGCGTGAAGGGTGTCACAGGTCTCACTCCACTCTTCATATGAGGTCGCCGGCCACGCTTTATTCATCAGATCAACACCCACCCTCTTCTGTTTCGGAGCCCTTCCTCAGCCTAATGCCGATTGGCGCCGATCGCCACTGCCGAACTCCCAGCGCCCTCGGGCCGAAATCGCCGCTTCACCGGGGCCCCTGCAAACTTACCCTGCGCGGCGAGACTTTTGGCGGAGGTCTCTGCTCGAGCCCCCCGATTGGGCACAGAAGCGTGGATCGTCTCCGCCCACCCCTTATGCAAACTGGGCTTGCCGTGACCCTCTTCTCCTTTGTGAATATAGTTGCTATCGCTTATATAAGCATATGATTGAATATAATTATGGAAGACGTCTTCGAGGTGCTCGCCGTGTCCTCCCGACGGGAGATTCTCGACCTCTTGATGGACGGACCTCACTCGGTCGGGGAGATCGTCGAGAGCAGCGGCCTCAGCCAGCCAAACGTCTCCCGCCACCTGCGGATCCTGCGTGAGGCCGACGTCGTGCGGGCGAAGGCCCAGGGGCAGCGTCGTCTATACCAGCTTCGCCCGCAGGGAATGCTCGAGTTGTTCGGCTGGATCGCGCCCTATCAGGGCCTCTGGCACGACAGCCTCAATGCGCTTGAAAAACACCTGGACGAGGAGGACTGAGATGCCCGCAACCGATGGGGTCCTAGAAGATCGAGATGGCAAGCCGGCGCTGCGCTTTGAACGAGTACTGCCCCATCGGCCCGAGCGGGTCTGGCGGGCGTTGACCGAGCCCGAGGAGGAGTCTGCCTGGCACCCGACTCCCGCTCGCTTTGAGCCCAGAGTCGGCGGTCGCGTCGCCTACGTCGGGGGCGGCCACATCGCCGATATGCCCGACGGCGAGGTCACCGACTATGACCCGCCTCGCCTGCTCGGCTACACCTGGAACGCGGATGAGGCCGAATCCAACCACCTGCGTTTCGAGATCCGCCCCCATGACGCCGGCTCGGTCCTGATCCTCACCCACACCTTCGAAGACCGGCTGAAGGCCGCCCGCGATGGCGCCGGCTGGCACCTCTGCCTCGCCGCTTTGGCCGGCTCTCTCGAGGACACCTCCGACACCTCAGGAGCACTGTCGCGCTCCCCCGGCGAGTGGCCTGCGCTGAACAAGGCCTACGAGGAGAAGTTCGGCATCTCGCCCGAGGAGGCAACCCCACCGCCGCCGCGCGACTGAGGCGGCCGCGAGTTCGGTGCCCGCCAACTGCGCTGAGACTCAGAGTGCCGGCGAGCGGGGAAAATTCGGCCCATCGGCAGCGCCGACCCCCAGGGCGCGGCGCGACCCCCGCCGTGCCTCGAAGTAAGCACAGCGGGGTCGTGCGCCGCTTCATAGTTCCTTCGGCACTCCGGGCCCCCAGCTTGAGAGCCTCCACTCACCTTTCAACAGAGCTTGCGAAATCTGCTCTCAGGACGGCTCTCAGCGAAACGGCGCAGGGATGAGTTGCGGCGAGCCCAGCCGGGCAGCGGCGCAAGATGGCGATTGAAATGGGCCAATCGCCAGGGCGCCGCTCAAATTCCTTCGCAATCACTGACCGAGATTTGGCTGCAAAGGAGCGCTCTGCTCGGACAGCTGCGCGAAGGGTGGGTTGAGCTTATCCGCCCAATCCCGCAGAAATTCCTCGGTGGCGGCGACGTCGAGGGGACGGGCGAAGAGGAAACCCTGGCCGTTGTCGCAGGCCTCCCGGCGGAGCAGGGAAAGCTCATGGTGCTGCTCGATTCCCTCGGCAAAGGTCTCGATTGAGAGCGCCTTGCCAAGCTGAACGAGCGAGTGGATCAGCGTTTCGCCCTCCTGATTACTCCCGAGGCGTGAAATGAACGAGCGATCGATCTTCAGCGCATCGACCGGGAACCTCTGCAGGTGGGCAAGCGATGAGTATCCCGTCCCGAAATCATCGATCGCGATCTGCACGCCGAGCGCCTTGATCGCGGTCAGCCGCCGCGCGGTCTCCTCGATGTTTCGCATCAGGGCGGTCTCGGTGACCTCGATCGTCAGCGCCTCGGCCTCGAGGTCGCTCTCAGAAAGAGCAGCTTCGATATCAGCCATAATCTGATCGGTGTCGAGCTGGCGTCCGGAGACGTTGACGGCCACCTTGATCGGGTAACCGGCCGCTCGCCACTGGGCTGCCTGCGCGCAGGCCTGATCCAAGACCCAGCGGCCGATCTCGGTGATCAGCCCTGACTCCTCGAGCAACGGGATGAAGTCATCTGGTTGAAGCACCCCGCGCTCGGAGTGATTCCAGCGGATCAGCGCCTCAACTCCGGTTGGACTCATGTCGCTGAGATCGATCGTCGGCTGGAAGGCGAGAACGAACTCGTCCTTGGCGAGCGCTTCGCGCAGGTCCATCTCAAGTTCCATGCGATTTTGGATGTAGTCCTGCATCCCGGTCTCAAAGACGACGTAGCGATGCTTGCCGTCCCACTTGGCCCGATACATCGCGATGTCGGCCTTTCGCAGCAGCTCCTCCGCCGATGTTCGCTCGCCGATCGCGATCCCGATGCTCGCCCTGACGCTGACCCGGGTCTGGCGATCGGCTCCAAGCTTAAACGGCGCTTTCAATGCTTCGAGCAGGCGCTCGGCGACGAGCTCGGGGCCCGCCGATAGCGAGAGCTCTTCTGAGATCACCACAAACTCATCACCGCCCAAGCGGCCCAGCGCATCGGCGTCGCGGATCACACCCTCAAGGCGTGAGGCGACCGCCTGCAGGAGTTCATCGCCGATCGTATGCCCGAGCGTGTCGTTTATGTCCTTGAAGTTGTCGAGGTCGATGAACAGAGCGGCGACTGGCGCCTGAGTGCGGCGCGAGCGAGCGAGGATCTGCTCGACCCGGTCGAGTATGAGGGTGCGATTGGGGAGGCCGGTCAAGGGGTCGTGCGTGGCCAGAAACGAGAGCTCCTCCTCGCGCCGGGCGAGCTCTTCGTCGGTGCGCTGGCGCTCGATCTCAAAACACTCACACATCCGCAGCAGACTGAACTCGAGGCTCAGCTGCAAGATGTTTAGCGCAGCGGAGAGTGACCCGGGCGCACTATTGAGTTGCGTAGCCGCCTCCTCGATCACCTCGACCATTGCATTTCTCCACCAAAAGCAACGCCAGGTCACCTCGTTGAGGGAGGCGGCGCGGTGAACAGCCAGCTCCCCAAAGATCTCCCAGGTTTCCCGGCCGGCCTCGATCGCGACCTCCATCCCCTCCCCGGCGATCCAGCGCGCGACCGCGATGGTCGAGTTGCGGCTGATCCGCTCGAAACTGTTTTGGACCACGGCGTCGACGTCATGCTCAGGCCCCGCGGTGCGCTCGAGGGTCAGTTTGAGCACATCCTCGGCGCGTCCCTTGAGCTCCTCGCCGAGGCGCTTCAGATCCCCTTCGGGTTGCTCATGAACTGAAATGGGCGGGGACGGGATCATCGAACGATCCCCTGCTGAGCTGGACGGTTCGGCGCTCATCTCCAAGCAGCAATCGACGAGCGAGGTAGCGAGCTTTAGGGCTGGGCGGCTAAATTCGAACCTCCGGTGAGATGGCGCTCAGCGCAGTTGGCGCATCCGCCAGCCCTGCACGAAGCTGAAGCCGACCAATGCCGAATCGTCTATCCCCTCGCGATGAATGACCGTGTAGTAGGGGCTGCGCCGCGGCGCGCTTCCCGACCTTCGGTAAAAGAATGTGTAGTGGCGCATCGGTCCGGAGTTCGCCTTCCACCACACCATCTGGTTGCCGGGGTCGCGCTGGCTGAAGAGTTCATCGAGGACGAGCCTGACGTAGACGCCGACTCCCTCATCGCAAACCAGGAACATCGATCCGGTCGGTTTGAGAACCCGGTGCAGATCTTCCAGCGGACCCAGAATCCAGCCTAGGTAACTCCTGACCTCACCGTTCCAGGGATCTTCAGGGGATTGCGTGCCGGCTCCTGCCGACCAGCTCCCCTCGTGCAGCCAGCTGGCAAAAGCGGGCGGATCCAGATAAACGAGATCGACGCATTCATCGGGCATGTTGCCGAGCAAGCGAAGGTCCTCTTCACCGTAACTTGGACTCGATTCGTGCTCAGCCGCTGCCACCACCGCGGAATTCGGCTGTCGGTTTGGGTCCGCTTAACACTGCAAGAGATTTTGCCCATCTGGTGGGCTTGGTATCTGCCCCTCAGCGGCTGCGACGGACAATCGTCCAGCGCACTTTCCAGGCCGATATCCCGGCCCAGATCAATTAGCCTGTCTTTTCTAAAGGGTGGGCGCGAGGCGCCGATGACAGTTGGGAATTGAACCGATCGGCAAAAAGTCGGGAGTTCCTCGGTGGCCCGGGACGCTCGGAGGCGCGAGCCGTGGGAGCCCTGCTGCTGGCGGCTTCTGGACTGGTGGTCCTCTCCCTCATTCTTCCCCATCCCAGCGGAGGCAACACCTCGGCCCAGCTGGCGATCGCTTCTGGGATGTTCTTCGTCGGAGCGCTCGGTTGGGGCTTTGCCCGCCGCGTTCCGATCGGGCTAACCCACCTGATCCTCGCGAGCACCGCGGCGCTCACCTGCCTGCTTATCTTTGAGAGTGGAGTGGCCGCCGGCCAATACGGGGCGATTTTTGTCTGGGCGATGCTGATCTGCGGCTATTACTTTCCGCGCAGGGTGGCCGGCGCCCAGCTTTGCTGGCTACTGGGCGTCTATGCGGTGACCCTGGTTGCGGTCAATAGCACTGCCGGGTATTCGCCATTGAGTCGCTGGCTCTTCGCCGCGGTCTTGCTCTCAGTTGTGACTTTGCTGACCGGCTCGATCGTTGCTCATCGTGCCGGGGCCCACCGGCGGGCGCGGCGTTTCTTCGATCTATCTCACGACATGCTCTGCACGGCGAACATGGAGGGGTACTTCGTCGAGCTGAACTCCGCCTGGCAGCACAGCCTTGGCTACACCGATGAGGAGCTACGCGCCGCCCCATTTGTGAACCTCGTTCACCCCGACGACCGCGAGCGAACCGAGGCGGAGGCCGCAGGCTTGCTTGGGGGGCGCGAGACGATCGGTTTCGAGAACCGCTTCCTGGCCAAGGACGGCTCATGGCACTGGCTGCGCTGGAGCTCGACCCTGGCCCCGGATGAGTCACTCATCTATGCCCGGGCAACGGACGTGACCGAGCTAAAGCGGGTTGAGTCCGAACGCGAGGACCTGCTGATCGAAGTGGAGCTCCTGGCTCGCAGCGACCCGCTGACAGGCCTGCCGAACCGTCGAGCGCTGAGCGAGCAACTCCCGCGCGAGATGGCCAGGGCCCGCCGCGGTGAAACCCCCCTATGCCTGGCGATCATCGATCTGGACCACTTCAAGGCCTTTAACGACGGCCAGGGCCACCTCGCCGGTGACGCCGTCCTTCGCGCCTGTGCAGTCGCCTGGGACTCCAATCTACGAGGAGAAGACACGATCGTTCGCTACGGCGGAGAGGAGTTTCTGCTGGTGCTCCCAAACTGCACGCTGTCAGACGCCACGGTGATCGTCGAGCGTCTTCGAAACGCGACCCCAGGCGAACAGACATGCTCAGCCGGTATTGCCTGTTGGGATTTAGCTGAGGGGATCGATGAGCTGCTCGAACGTGCGGACATGGCTCTCTACAGGGCAAAGCGCGAGGGGCGCGATCGCATCAGCTGCTGAGCGAAGTTCCCCGGCCCAGCTTGATCGGCCCCGACACCTCTCCGGCTTCGGTCAAGTCCTCACCGAGTTCGCGGCTGCTCTTGATGCCGATAGGCCCGCTGGCGAGCGGGGATTTGCGTCCTCTGAGCTTGGCGGCGGCGGCGTTTAGCTCAGGTGCTGCCGAGCTGCACGAGCACGAAAACCAGATAAAGGAGAACCAAGAGTCCACCACCCCCCCGACCGAGTCCGCGCCGTGAAGCCAGCAGTAAAAGCGCCGTCAGGGTCATCATCACCAACCAGGCAAGGTCGAAGCGAATGAGCCCCGTAGCGGGCTCAAGACCGATCAAAAGGGCCGGGAGCATCACCCCGCCAAGCAGGTTGATCGTATTGCTATTGAGGCTCTCGCTGACCAGGGCAGCGCCGCGATGGCTGCTGGCGAGCCGAACCGCCGTGTAGGCGTTTGGAATGCTTGTCAGGATCGCCAGGATCAGGACCCCAACCAAGGCGCTGGGGAGCTGCCACCGATCGGCCAGATTGAGCGCCGAGCGCACCATGCCCTCGCTGCCCGCGACGATCAGCGCTACGGCCAAAAGGATGGTCGAGGTAAGGCGCCAGAGCGGAGTCTCGCGGAATCGGTGCTCGTCTCCCCCACCGAGGGGCTGAGGCCCCCGCGGACGCCGGCTCAGGAGGATCAGATAGGGGACCAAGACCGCACCGAGACCAAGCAGACCGAGCGCCGGCGCGAGGCGCTCGAAAATGATGCCAGCCGCCAAAACGACGGCGAGCAGGGCGACAACGCCCTCGATGACCAAGGCGCGGCGTCCGATCCGAACCGTGCCGGCCACGAGAGCGCCGAGGCCAATCATCGCCGCCAGATTGAAGGCATTGGAGCCAAGAACGATGCCAAGGCTGACGCTTTTTGCCCCCCTTGCCAGCGCGATCAGCGCCGAGGAGATCTCGGGGGCATCCGCGGCAAGGGCGGTAAGAAGACCGACCAGCGCCTCCGGCAGGCCGAGTCGCGGGGCGAGATGATCCAGCCGGTTCGCAAAGGAGCTCGCCGCTCCCAGGGTCAGGAACAGCGAGAAAACAAAGACCGCAATCGCGAAGATCGGCATTGGGAAATCCTGGGTCGACGACGTGGTGCCGACCAGACTTCCCGGCTCACCTCGCCCTAGCCTATCCCCGATCCTGCTCGGCTGCCTGCGGGGCCCCCGCCCCCCCGGGGGGCCGCGATCTCCCTGCCGCTTTGGCCCAGCCTGCCCGGGGGGTTAGGCGAAGCCTCTCCAGTGCGCTCAGCGACTCGGCTCCTTCGGGCCGAGCCCATCCGATTTAGAGATGGCTTAATGGCCCGCTTATAACCTCCGCGGCAGTGAATTCTGAGGACGCAGCGGCCACGCGGCAAACTGGAGTGGACTGGCGTCGAGCCGAGTTTGTGCTCACGCTGCTCGGGTTCCTCGGCTTCTTAACGCTGGGGATCCGGATCACCACGATATATGGCGGCCTGCCCGCACATCCCCTGTTCGTCCACGTGCCGGTGATCCTGATCCCGGTCACGGTCATTGCCGCGATCGTCTTCGTCTTGAAGCAGGAGTGGTTCTGGCGCTACGGAGTAGCGCTCTGCGTGGTGTCGATCGTCGCGATGAGCTCGGTGTTTTTGACCATGCAGGCCGGGGCCGCCCTGCGCGGAGCCCTCAACCTGCAAGGACCCGCCGCCAGCCTGATCGCTCAGCATTCCCACGCCGCGCACATCCTCGCGATCATCTACGTGGTTTTCACCGCGACCTTGATCATCACCTTTGCCTCCCAGCGCATCTCCGGTGGCATGCCGACCGGGCTCCGTATTTTGGACCGACTGCTCTCACCGAAGTCGATCAACACAGCGCTTCGGACGGTCCTCGTTGTGCTCTCATTGGGCGCGGGCTACATGGTCTTTAGGACCGGCGATCTCGGCGCGAAGGCGGTCTGGGCGGGACGGCTGCAGGCCGCAAGCGCCGCTCGCGGCGGCGCTCCCGGAATCCCGCCACCAGGCGGGCCCGGCGCTCCCTAACTTGAGCCGCTCAGCGAAGGACAAAGAATCCAGACCCCGTGCTCGAGGCTCCTCCCTGCCCCGGCGCCGAGGCACCCAACGCTTGAGCGCATCGGCGGCTGATCGTCTGCCCGTCGCCGAATCGCTCTATAGCCGCGGATCGATGTGGGAGGCGCGACGGACGGCGGAGCTGTTGCCGAGCGCCTCGGCAGGCCGTGCGACCGCGAGCCCAGCGTCTCGGCAGCCGGGTCAAGGCCCCGATCATCACTCGCTCAGATCAACGGCGGTGCCCTCCTGCCAGGGGCGCCGGTCGAGCGCATCAACAAAGGCCGGGGCCTCTCCCCGATCGATCGCAACCAGGTAGGAACGCATCGCCCGAATCGCCCTTGGCGCCACCGTGCTCGAGAGGTAGGCGCTTTGCTCGATACGCAGTCCATCCTCGATCGGCAGCGATCCTCCCTCATAGACCGCCCGCTTTGCCAGGGCGATCGTCTGCGGAGCGCGACGGGCGAGTCGCTCCGCGATCGCCCAAGTCTGATCCAGCAGGGACTGGGCCGAAACCACGCGGTGGACCAGGCCGATCTCCGCCGCTTCAGCCGGACCGTGCAGGCTCCCCTCGAGGATCATCTCGATTGCCCGAGCCTCCCCGAGCATCCGCGAGAGGCGCTGGGTGGAGCCCCCACCGGGGATAAGCCCGAGGAGGATCTCTGGCTGCCCGATCGGTCCGCCCGCAGAGGAGATGACGCGCAGGTCGCAGGCGAGCGCCAGCTCGCATCCTCCGCCAGTGGCCGCGCCGTTGATTGCGGCAATAAACACCGCCCGTGCCCTGCCCATGCGGCGGAAGACATCGTGGATAAAGAGCAGCTCCAAGACTCCGGATGCCGGCGTCCGGCCCAAGATGGTGCCGGCACCCGGGGCGCGACGGAGGGCGCCGATAGCGCGCAGGCCCCAGGACGCCACCAAGGGGCTCAGCGGACGCCCCCCGAAGCGTTCTGAGCCGGCGAGGATCTCGCCGACGTCATAGTGGGTGATGAACGCGCCCGGGCGAGCGCCGGTGAGGATCACTGCGCCTACGCCTGGGTCTGAATCGGCGCGACGAACGAGCCGATCGAGCTCGGCCACCATCGCGGCGGTCATGAAGTTGTGGGGCGGGTTATCGATTCGGGCCAACAGCACCCGCCCACGTTGCTCGATCTCGACCATCGTGCTCACCGATCGGAGCTACCAGCGATCGTGGTGAGTCGATTCGGCGCTCGGCCGTCGTCTAACCGCGCCGAACCTACCCAGAGGCCAGCCAACCGGCACTAGGGCGTAGGTCTTTACCCGGCGCGGTATGCCGAGGGCCCGCTTGAACTCCTCCTCCAAGGCTAGATGCAAGGTCGTGATCGTTGCTGCAAGACCCAGCGCCCGCGCGGTCAGCAGCAGGTTCTGGACCCCCGGATACACGCTGGCCGCCTCGCTCATCTCCCCAGCACGCCTGGCGTGGCGCGAAAAGGCGAGAGCGTCGCGGGGGCTGAGGCGAAGAATCGCAGCAACCATCTGGCGCCACTCTCGCCTCAATCCTTGCCGCTGCTCGGTCGAATCATGGCAAGCGATGATCAGCGCAGGCGATTCTGCGAAGTGCTGGGCCTGAAAGGCGACCGCTCGATTGAGCTGCGCCTGTCGGTCGATGCTCATCGTCGTCAAGCGCAGACGAGCGAACGTATCTCGGTAAAGACGGTAGGTCCTGCCCCAGAGCGGGGCCAGGCGCTCGATCCTCGAGCGATCGGTAATCACCACCCAGCTGCAACCCTGGGCGTTACCGGCGCTCGGGGCCCAGGACGCGGCTTCGACCAGTTTCTCCAGGTGCTCAGCTGGCACTGGGTCAGGCTTCAGGCGTCTCATCGCCCGCATCGTTTTCATCACCGGATGAAGCGGAGCGTCTAGGCCAAAGTCCAGGTTGCCCTCAAGCAGGCGGCTCTCCGGGCTGGGCGTCCCCAGATCTTCGCTCCCGCATGGGCCGGCGGGTTGAACATCGTCCATATGCGTGACCCCCTTTGACTTCGATTCAACTAACCTAGTAATGATTAGGTTAATTGGAGTCAACCTACCGCGAGGCAATTGGGCTGTCAAGGTGAACTCGGCCGGGGGGCCGCGAAGCGCAGAAAGACCCGGAGGGCCCCTGGTCGACTTCATACCTCGGGGGCGCCGCTGGCTCGCTTTGGGCTAGATCAAATCCGACCCGCCTGCACCGAGTCGGGAACAAGATCGACGCCACGGGCAAGGGCCATTGCCGCGCCGCGACAATTCAAACCGGGCGGCGACGCCGGGGACCCTGACCAACCCAGCGACGAGGTTTGACGACTCGGGGGCCAGATGACTCACGAAGTGCGGCATTGGGGGAACTTCGCGCCGCGGCTGGGGGTAAGGGTGGCTCTGCGCCAGGCAGTCAAGTTCATGGAGGGTTGCCTATCTTTTGTCGGGCCAGCGAGAGTTGCAGCGGCCCCAATCCATCTCCCGCGCCGCCAGCATGAAGGAGCCTCAGCGCCACGCAAACCAATAGACCCTGAGGCGGCGCCGAAATGCCTTTGGCTTCTCGGCGAAGAGCAGCGCGCCGAGCGCCAGCGCTCCTCCCAGCAACTCGCCCTGTCGACGCTCGATCAGCTCGCCGATCCGCCGGCGCTTGCTGATCCCGGGTCGGCCCTGCAGGTCCTCCATGAGGAGGGTGAGATCGTGGTGGTCGCCAAGTAGGTCGACCAGTTGGTGATTCTGATCGGCGAGCTCTCCCATAACCGGCTTCCAGATCCCGCGCAACAATCGAAGCTGGTACCAGAGATCCTTACTTCGTTTGCGCCACTGATGGACATCGCCTGCCGCCCGTGAGGAGCGGGCGCGATACATCGCCTTTCCCGCCTCGCGATAGCTGCGCAGCAACCCCGCCTCCAGCTGGCGCCAGCCATCGCCCTCCAAAGGCCACTCCGCGCAGTCAACTCCGCCGGCAGCGATCAGCTCCTTGGCCTTATGCATCTGCGAGCGGGACCCGCTGCTTGAGCCCTCCTTGACCCGCTCGCGCTCGCCTTCAAGCTCCAGGCGCCACGCCTCAACCTGGGGCTGTGGAAGCTCGGAGCCAAAGCGCTCAATAAGCGCCGCCAACGTTGCCAATTTGACCTCGGCGTCTCGTGCATCTGAGAGCAGGCGGCCGGCGTCGCGGAAGCGCTTGTTCTGCGCGACGAAGAATTCCTCCCCAAGCCCAGCGCGGACAAGCCGCAGCACGGCTCGCAGCTTCTTTAGATCCTTGCGCACCCCGTGGATGACTGCGTCATCCGCAGCGCCGCCTTCCTCGAGTTGACGCAGCGCCCGCTCGATTTGCCCGCAAGCGATGCGACGGGTGCCGTCAGAGACGGTCTCCTTTCGCTTCAAGCGATAGGGGAAGCCACCGCTGCAAGCGCCAGGCGGCGATGCCTGTGTGGCGAGACTCTGGTTCGCGTAGCGCTGGTCGCCGGTCAGCTCTTCACCGAGCCAGGTCGGAGGATCGAAGTCCTGCTCGGCAGCCTCGGAGTCGAACTCAACCTCGGCGACGATCAGGCCCCCCAGAGCACCCTGGAAGAAATCAACCTCTGCGGTCAAACCATCCTCGAGCGGCACCCTTCGCCGAACCTTGACCAGACGCCGACCCTCGGTCAGCGGCCAGAGCGCCTCAAACACCTCTGAATCCAGCTCGATCTCGGCCTCCTGTCGCACATCACCGATCCCGCCCTTGACGGTGAGCAGGGTTGCCGTTCCCGCCTGGCGCAGGCGCACCTCGACCTCGTCGGTCACCGCGAGGTAGCCCTGGTTGATCTGGACCTCTGGGTAGCGGTCAATCCATTCCGGGGGAGCCTTGATCAGGAACTTTCGCTCGATCTCGGTCGCCACGCTCAGCGCCCCTGCTTGGTCTTTGGCGAGCCCGCCCAGACATCCTCGACCTGGGTCGCATTGGCCTCATCTCGCCCTTGAGAGATCGCCCACATCCGCACCGGCTCCCCGCCGCAATTGCGATGCAAACGGACGCTAGCCGGAGACGCCGGGGCGGCCGAGGCCGCCTGGACCCGCACGCCAAAGCGGATCCTCAACGGGCAATGAGTGACCGGGTAGATCTCCTCGCTGTGTTCGTGGAAGCGCCCGATGCCCTGCTCGAGATCCGGATGCGATGAAACGCGATCAAGCCTCAGGGCGAGAAGGTCGGCGCCGAGCGCCTCAGTGAGACTTCCCAACTCACCGGGAAAATCGCGCTCAACGCGGGAATCCTCAGCTTCGATCCCGACGGCGATCGCATCCATTTGCCAGAAGCTACCCGCATTTTGGGCTGAGAATCAGCTGGGCAAAGCCGCCGACGCTGCTTTTAAGACCGGCCGATCGCGTCGCCGAGGCGGTTGTGGGCCATCACTCAGCTCCAGACCGGTCCCGGCCAGCCCGCGAGGGGAGGAGCGCCGCTGCCCTGGTCCCTCGCCGCCGCATCAGACGCGCGAGGCTGCGATTGAGTGCCTTCGTGCGGTTATCGACGATGCCCCCAAGCCCCGGAATGGCCGCCACCTTCGCCGAGCACTCGGTCCTCCTTTCAGCGTCGCTCAGCAGGACCGACCGATAGTCGCGAAGCAGCGCCAGCGAGATCCCTGAGTAGCGGTCCCGGGTCATCTCCTTCCTATCCGTTGCGCCGCACCAGGGGTTGGAAGGACCGCCACCAGCCGCGATCAAGCGCAGCATGGTCCACACGCTCGAGCACAGAACCGTTCTCATCGTGGAGCTCATAGCTGAGCACTGGAGGATCGCTGCTCCCGCTGACCTCGACGATCTGGGCGAGCAGCAGATAGGGAGGACAGCTGAGCCAGACCTCCCCGCGGCGCGGCTGGGTCCTGATCTGCGGACCATCCATATCCGCCCAGTACCCGTGGTACATACCGTGAAACCTCCGGCCGAGCGGACGGAGCAGCCGGCGGCGAATGACTCAGACCTTGGGGGTGGAATTCGCTTCGCCTCGGGACCGCAGATCGCCCGGGGATCGGGCGCCCTCGGCGGAGGACTCGTGGGTTTCGCGCATTTATGACGCGAAGCCGTCGGCCCGCGGTTAGACTCGGTTCGTGGCACTCCGATCCCGCCTGATTTGGATCGCCTCCTTGGCGCTCATGATCGCGATCCCTGCACTCGCGACCAGCTCTGCGGGGGCCAAGAAGCCGACGCCGACAGGCATCCCCAGCTGCAGCCATCTCTCGACCGCGACAATGGCGAAAGTGCTCGGAAGCGCCTCGCTGCTGTTCAAAGGGAAGCCGGGCAAGGCCAACCTGTGCCTCTGGGAAGCGATTAGACCCGGGCACTACCACGAGACGCTCGCGATCGACATCATTCCGGGGATCAAGTCGATCTATAAGGTGGCCGAAGCCGACGGCATGAAAAATGCTGCCAAGGAAGGCAAGAACTTCGGCACTCTGTCTTCACGGAACAGTCCCTGGAAGGCGGCGTTCTTCGTCACAAAATCGGTCTATAATTCCGGGCTTCCATCCTGCTCGCCCGAACATGCGCTGCCAGCCTTCGGCCCGCCCGAATGCGCCGCAGACCCCAGTTGGACGACGATCGACGTTGACTCCTACAACTCAAAGCTGATGGTTTCCGTCGGGGCCGCCGGGCAAGTCGGCGACGTTTACCTCTCCCACGTGATCGCGTTGAATAAGGAAATCCTCGCCGGCAAGATCCGCTGAACAGCGGCCTTCAGCCCGGCTTGGCTGGGCATTACCGAATCGGCTTTTCAGCTCAATTCGCGGTGAAGTCATCGGTTTATCGGGTGGGCTCGGTGGGGCCCAAGCTGATCGCGCTGAGCCCAAGGCAGCCAGACAATCGAGGCGCGCCGAGTTCATCTGGACCTGCCCCGCCCCTGCGAACGGTGTTCGGCTTAGACTGAAGCCGCCTTTCTTAGTCAATTGAGGAAGGGACTTTCAGAATTACTCGGGGTCATGCAGCTAAGGGTGCCCTGCCGGCTGGGGACCTGATGGGGGGGAGCTGGGCCGGCATCCGAAGGGGTCCTGCGGGAGTCAAGCGCGAGTCAGGCTGCTGGTCTGCGTCGGGAGCCAGATACTGAGAAGATCGGTGCGTGAGTGCGCGCGTTTGCCTCCTGATTGTGCTCATGAGCTCGGTTGGGGCAGTTTTTATGGGAGTACCGGCGTCGGCGTTCGGGTCCATTTACACGGTCTCAGGCACGACCGATTCGACCTCTGCATGCGTCGGTACCAGCTGTCCGTCGCTGCGTGCCGCGGTGATTGCCGCCGACGGCGATCCAGGCTCCACGATCATGCTCGGTGCAGCTGAATACACGCTCGGCGATGGATCGGGCACGCCGGTCGGAACCGGTGAGCTGCTGATCACGGCCGATATGGCGATCATCGGTAGCGGCCCGGGTGAAACGACGATCCGACAGACCGATGGTCTTGATCGTGTGATCGCGATATCCGCCGGCGCGGTGACGATTTCCGGCGTGCGGCTGACCGGCGGGGTCGTGCTCGGCGGCCCTGGTGCGAACGGCACGCCCTCGCCGGGGAGCCCGGGAGGGACCGTCGCGGGCGGCGGCATCGAAAACGCCGGTAGCCTCGCACTGCAGGACGTTGTGGTGTCTGGCAACAGCGTTAAGGGTGGCTTGGGAGGTAACGGTGGGCAGGGGCCGGGCACCCCCGGCAACGCGGGCGCCGGGGGCAACGCAGAGGGCGGCGGGATCTCGACGTCTGGCCCGCTGACGTTGATGGCCAGCTCGGTGTCGGGCAACGCCGCGACCGGCGGCCGCGGAGGCGGCGCGTTTGAAGGCACGGGTGGAGCTGGTGGCAACGCGACCGGTGGCATCTACGTCGAGCCGTTGAGCACGGGAATGGTGACGCTGCAAGCATCGACCGTCTCGAACAACACCGCCGCCGGCGGCGCCGGCGGTCCGAGCACCGAGGGGTCATCACTGCCGGGATCGGGCGGCGAAGCAACTGGCGGGATCAGCCAATGGTCACAGACCCTGGCGCTCCTGGACTCCAGCGTGTCGGGTAATACCGCCACTGGCGGAGCCGGGGGCGAGGGTGCTCTGGGACCGAACGGCGCCTACGGCGGCGACGTGGTTGCGGCCGGCGCTGCGCTCGTAGGCGGCACGCTGCTAATCGAACGCACCACGATCTCGGGCAATATCGCCCAAGGTGGAGCTGGCGGTCCCGCCGACGGAACGACCAGTGGCGGCGGCGGAACGGTATTTGGTGGCGGCCTCTACGTCCAGCAAGACGCGACTCTCGTCAATGTCACGATCGCCGGCAACGGCGCGACCGCGGGTACCCCCGGAGTCCCGTTTGGCGGCGGCGTAACCGGGCCGGCTGGAGATGCGTTCGGGGGTGGTATCGATGACGACGGCGGCGGCTCAGAGACCCTCACCCTCGCCAGCGCCACGCTGGCCTTTAACGCGGCAGGCACCGGTGGCAACCTGTGGGCCGCCGCCACCGGCCTCTCCGTCGGCGACACGATCATCGCTTCGGGCGCCGCGTCGACGGGCGCGAACTGCGTCGCCAGCGGCGCGATGATCACCGACCTTGGGCACAACCTCGAGTCAACGACGCCGTCGCAGTGTGAGTTCTCGAGCGCCAGCGCCGATCAGGTCGGAGCCAACCCGGCCCTTGGCCCGCTGAGCGCAAACGGCGGCCCCACGCAGACGCTGGCGCTCGGACCGGCGAGCCCGGCGCTCGGCAGCGGCGCTACCTGCACGGACCCGACCAAGCCGGGGAACCCGCCGCTGGCGGTCGACCAGCGGGGCCTACCTCGACCCCTCGGGTCCTGCGACATCGGCGCCTTCCAAGCGCAGCGGCCAGCGAACACCTCGGCGCCAACGATCACCGGCACGCCGCAGCCTGCCAACACGCTCAGTTGCAGCCAGGGCACCTGGAACGGTGACGGAACCCTCAGCTATGCCTACCAGTGGCTGCGCGATGGCACGCCGATCGCCGGCGCGAGCGCCGCCGCCTACGTCGTGCAGGCGGCCGACGCGGGCCACCAGCTCACATGTCGGGTGACCGCTACCGGCACCTACGGCTCGACGAGCACCGCCGTGAGCGTGACCGTGCCGGTCGCCTCGGTCGGCCGAGCACCGGTTCTCACCGACGCCGCCGAGACCTACAGGACCTGGCGCGAGGGCAACGCGCTCGCGCAGATCAGCCACAGCCACAAGCCCATGGTGGGAACGACCTTCTCCTTCGCCCTCAACGAAAGCGCCGCGGTGCGATTCGCCTTCACGCAAGCAGCAGGCGGCCGCAAGGTGGGAACGCCGTGCGTGGCACAAACCAAGGGCAACCGCCACCGCCAAGCGTGCATGCGCAGGGTGACCGCTGCCACACTCACCTTCAGCGGCCACACGGGCACCGATGAGGTCCGATTCGAGGGTCACGTCTCACGCTCGAAAAAGCTCAAGCCCGGCCGCTACACCCTTGTGATCACGGCCACAAACGCCGCTGGGCAATCAGGGCCTCTGCAGCTGAGCTTCACAATCATCAAGTAACGCTCGACCAGGACACCCCATCAAGCCCCGTTGAGCAGCCCGCATTTCTATGGGAGACGAGCTGCCGGCCGACGATCTCACGGGAGAAGGCGCCAAGGACGAAGGCAAGGCAAACGACGTGCTCCCAGCAGCGCAGCTTGCTCGGGTTGCGGAGAAGACGGCGTGAGCGTCAACCTTTTGCTGACTCCTCGGGTCGTCGACGAGGACGCGGTCCTCGAACTACGCGCCGGCTCTGACCAGCGCGACGAACACCTCTTCGGCGCGGCTGTCCCGTAAACGCGCTCCAAACGACGGTCCGAGAGGGAGCCCTCAGCTGACATAGAGGGGCCCGATTTGTCTTTCGCTACCACCCTCGGATTGTTGAGGAGACTGCGCTCTAGGTTTGGCGCGACGCGCGAGAGCACCCTTCTGCACGCGCATTCCTTCGGCTTGCACGCTAGCCTTTGGCTGTGGGTCCGGGGGTGCCACAGGAACTGCAGCGATCTGCTGGGATCCGGGCGTATTTTTCGCTCTTGCTCGCCGCAGGCTCCGTCGTGATTCCCCTGGCAACCTCCTCTGCCGCCCACGCGTCGACAACGATCGAATCGTTTAGTGCGACGCCCACTACCAGTCAAGCCGGCGGGCACCCCGATTTGACCGTGTCCTTCTCACTTGCTTCGTCCGAAGGCTCTGAAACAGCAAAGAGAATTATCTACAACGCTCCATCGGGGGTCGGGCTGGAGCCCAACGCCGTGACTCACTGTCTAGCCGAAGATCTGGCGCTAAACGAATGCCCACCCGACTCGCAGGTCGGCCTGATCACGGTTCGCTCCCGCTATGAAGGCCAGGCCGAATACCTGCTGGGCACGGCCCCAGTCTTCGCCATGCAGCCAACCTCCGGCCAGTTCGGCGTCGTTGGCTTCACGATTCCCACCCTCGACACGGAAAAGTTGGCGGAGCTTTCCCTGCGTGGAGCCAGCGACTACGGGCAGCGCCTGGAACTCGCGAAACTGCCTCAAGGGGTCCCGGTCACGAGGGTCGATCTGACCTTGTGGGGCGTTCCCGCCGAAGGCCCTCATGACGCCGAACGCTTCCCTCAGGGTTCGCCCGGGGAACCTCCCGGTTGCGTTGGCCTCGAAAACACAAGCTGTCTCACCAGCCCCGTACCTTCGAACCTGCCGCTTTCGCCATACACCCAAAATCCCACCAGCTGCCAATCGCCCCT
This sequence comes from uncultured Solirubrobacterales bacterium, assembly GCA_963700105.1. Classification (GTDB taxonomy): domain Bacteria; phylum Actinomycetota; class Thermoleophilia; order Solirubrobacterales; family 70-9; genus CAVUWL01. The sequence goes on from CAVOWL010000004.1 coordinate 656,384, forward strand.
GAGCTCGACCCTTGACGTACAGACATACGAAAGCCCCGAAACCTCCTCCCAGGCTGAAGCAAGCTACCCCGAGGCCACCGGCTGCGACCAGCTGTCCTTCAATCCCTCTCTCTTTGTCGAGCCGACCAGCACCGTTGCCTACTCCCGGTCGGGCTTGAGCATTAACTTCACGGCCCCCCAGCAGATGAGCCCGACGATCCCCACGGCCTCCGGCATTCGCGAAATACTTGTGACGCTGCCCAAAGGGATGGACATCAACCCGGAACCCCCCGAAGGATTGATCGCCTGCGGCAATGCCGAAACCGCCCTCGGCAGCGAAGAACCGGCAGTCTGTCCAGAAGAAGCGCTGCTCGGCACCGCCACGGTGTATCTGCCGAGTCTGACCAGCCCCCTGCTCGGCAAAATCTACCTCGGTGTCTCCGAATCTGAAGAAGTTTTCCTTCTCCTGATCGCCGAAGGCGGCGGTGTCAACCTGAAGCTACCGCTGGAACTCAGCGAAGACCCCGAAACCGGTCAGCTGCAGCTGACACTCGAACAGCCACAGATCCCGATCAGTGCCACTAACCTCATGTTCTTCGGCGGCCGAAACGCCATTCTGAGGACGCCGCCCTTTTGCGGCACCTATCCGATCACGGCGGCGTTCACCCCGTGGGACGAGGTGCTCAGCATGCAGACGTCGACGCAGTTCTTCGATATCACCAGTGGACCCGGTGGTGGCCCCTGCCTCGGAGAAGCCAAGACGATCAGCGTCAAGCTCAGCCCCGAAGCGATCCTCGCTAACGGTAAATCCCAAACCAGGGTCTCGATCGAGGTCACCGATGCCGAAGGGGCGGGACTCCCCGAACAGGAGGTCAAGCTCAGCTCGACCGATCCGGGCCAGCATGTAAGCGAACTGAGCGACAACGAAAACGGCACCTACACCGCCACAATTACCTCCTCCACCACACCGGGGACCGCGACGATCACCGCGACCGACCTTTCCACTGGATCCAAACTGAGCGGCTCGGCCTCCCTGACCCAGGAGGCGAATTCCACCCAGCCACCCCCACCCCCCACACCTACACGACCCACCCAGCCGCAGGTCAGCTTCTCGGTGAAGCCACCGCCCAAGGATAGGAACAGGAGGCCGCGCTTTGTCTTCGCCGCCGACGTTGCAGGTGCCAGCTTCAGCTGCAGGCTCGACCAGGGCACCTACCATCCCTGCAGCTCTCCGCTCAAGTTGCCGAAGCTCAAGCTCGGCACTCACGTCTTTTCGGTTCGCGCCAGCTCGGCGGCGGGCACGGGAAGCGCCGCAATCTGGCACTTCAGCGTGCTGGGTGTCCGGCGCAACCGGGGAAAGACCCGATAGCCGCGCCTGCGGATGTCTTCCCAAGCCGCGCGCCGTAGCGAGCGTCAGCTCGAGGATCGACCGGGGAGCTGACGCAGACCGAGCAACAGCATTCGCTCATCCGGGGGCCGCGTTTTTTAGTGCTCGCGGCGGCGACGGATGGCTTTGTAATAACGGAGCCTGTTGATCACGAACAGGCTGGTCGCCCCGACAATCAGCACCCACTCCACGATTTCGCCAACAGTGATACCACCAAGGATTGCCATCATGGGGATCGAGGCTTGGGCTTTCGTCCGTTTAATTACGCCGCTCGGAAATGGCACTCAGCAGAGTCGAATGAGATCCTGCCACTGTCCCTACTTCACCGTAACGTTCACCTTTGATCCAGCGCTCAGAACAGTCCCCGGATTCGGCTTCTGAGTCTTGACCTTCGCTGAGCTGCTCTTTTTGCCCTTGACTTTGCCGAGCCTGCATTGAGCCTTTAGAAGTGCGGTCTTGGCAGCCTTCAGCTTCTTACCCTTCAGCTTGGGCACGGTGCAGGTGACTTTGGCGGGCAACGGCTGTGGCACAGGAGGGGCCCCTGTAAACGTGGCCGTCACGCTTTGGGCAGCGTTCATCGGCAGCGTGCAGGAGGCGGTTCCGCTACACCCGGCACCGCTCCATCCATTGAAGACCGTACCACCACCAACTGTCGTCGCGGTGAGAGTGACGGATTTGCCATTCGGGTAGTTCGCCGAGCAGATTGTTCCGCAACTGATCCCGGCCGGGGCACTGGTCACAGTTCCTTGCGCGGCCCCAGTACCGGCCTTGGTGACGGTTAGGGTGTGACGGCCGAGGATCTCGGCCGCGTTAACGATGAGCCTGGCAAAGTCGCCGCTAAATTCAGCGCCGTCCTCGTTGCCAATGTAGGCATTTATGCCCACAGCATCTCCCTTGACCGCCACAGCTGACGTTCCGTCGCTCCATTCGGCGACCTGGGTCGCCCCAGTGGTCAAAGAGACTTTGTCGCGAAAATAGGCGGACAGTTCTGAAACACCGGCTAGCAGGGGGTTGCTCGCTTCGTGGGTGCCTAGAGTTGCCGTGCCAAATACCTCAGGGGCGCCACCTTCGAAAGGGGAGTATCCGGTGCTGATCCAGCGGCCCGCAAGGTCATACCCCGCACCGGTTCCCTCCCAGTCGAATGTGGCGCCCACAACGACGCCGCCCTGGTCCTGGTAATCGGCAAGGTTGTTCCCAACTTCCGTCGCATCCTTCCATCCGCAAATTCCCATCGCGATCACGAGGTCATATGGATTCAGTTCGGCGTCGGAAGGCGTGGCTTCGGCGCCGTTGATGAAATCGACCGAGGCCACGTGGGGCTGAGCGAGGATCTCGGTGCGCAGACTCGCCGCCGTTTCAGTTGGGCTGCACTGCGATTCGAGAATCAAGATCTTGAGGGCACCTGGGCTTGCGGCTGCTGGACTCGCATAGCCAGCGAGTAGCGCCAAAGCACCGAGGAGTGCCAAAGACAGCGATCGGACAGAGACACAGGAGTGCTGGGGAATGATTTTCATGGCGCGGGAGACTAGCCGAGCATCCGGATCATCTTGCAAGCTCGCCGGGTTCGCAGCGGAGCTGGCTAGGAGCCGGCTCAAATGGCGACCCCGTCAAGCCAAACCGTGGTTGCCCCAAGCGGAGCGACGATCTATGAACACGGCCACGGTCGCCAATGTTGGCATAGGTCAGTCTGACGCGTATCGCTCTCATCGATCTCCCATCGTTGTGGTTGACGAGCCAAGGCAGCCTATTCCCGGGCAGCCACGCCGTTGACAGCACGGATAGCTCTCCGAGACCGTGGGAGGTGTTTCCTCGAATTCCTGTGGTTTGCCGATATTGGAGTCGCTTGCAAGGGATCGAGGCCACGGGACAGCTTCCGTCATCTTGATCCCTGATGGCGTTGATCACAAACCTGAACCCCAACCCCCCGGCGACACCTACATCAAGCTGCGCGGCCGAGGAGCCAGGGCTACCCCTCGGTGAGTATCAGCATCGTCTCGGGGCGAACCCCGTCGAACTTCATCGCATCGGCTCCCGCCTCAGACTGCATTACCTCCTCAAAGGCAGTCATGTCGGGGACGTCCGCGATCAGCCCGACCCGATTCGAACCCTCCGGATCTTGGAAGGTGCGCACCGTGATTCCTAGAGGTCCAAAGACTTCCTCTCGCTTCGGTGAATTGAGCCAGTGGCTGACGTCGTCAACCTCGTGGAATGCAAGCAAGGTGGCCATCGTGCCCGGTCTTTCCCACAGCTATGAGCTGTGCGGTGGCAATATCGGCGTAAGTACGCGCGAGCATAGCCCGATCCAGGTTACACGGCCAAGAGGGGAGCACCACTGCGCGACTGCAGGCGTGGATGGGGCACAGCGGCTAGAAGACGAGCCTGATCTACGCTGAGTTTGCACCGATCCCACTCGCGATGTTGGCTGGGCAGAGACCGCATTCTCAATCCCGAGGAATAAATTGGTGCCGGCTCGACCTGAGCGCCAAGCAACCTAGATAGCGCAAAGCCCGCCGTAGCGGCTTTGGGGAAATAGCGGGGGCGGGGTCTGATGCTTATCCCTGCCTCGACTTATTCTGAACGAATCGTTTTCGCCTGGCGTGACTGGACTCAGGCAGAAGATTATCTGGATCCGCACGGCCGATAACCCTCGCGGGAACTGATTCTCAAGACGATCCCTGAATCAGTCGATAGATCCTCCGGTTTGGAAAATGCACCCCCACCTGGCTACGACCAGCGGTCGAGCGGCAGCTTTGGCTGGGTTGCTCCAGATCGGGAGCCCCCGGAGCCCCCGCTCGATCCACTGGCCCGACGTCTTGTTCAGATCGCCGCTGTGCTTTCGATGCTCTTAATCGTGATCGTCGCAGTCGCATGGCTACACGGTGGTGCCAAGAATCCGCTCAACCCGATTGCCGAGGCGGCCGAGCGGACCGAACGCTCCGCGGGCGCCCGTTTGTCCTTCGAAGCGATTTACACCTCACCAACGACGACTCAGCCCGTGGCAATGAGCGGACACGGGGTCTACAACGGCCAGACGGGACGGAGTCAATTCACAATGACCGTTCCGGCGCCCCAATCGATCGAGATGGAAGCCGTCGGTGATCGGAGCAATGTTTACATTCGCTCGAGCCTGATTTCGAGCGAGCTGCCCCCAGGGAAAGAATGGATGAGCATCAAGCCCCTGCAGGGCCAAACTACAGAAGCGGCATTCGGCGGAAGCAGCAACCCGAAAAACCAGCTAGAAATGCTGAAGTCGGTCGGCGGTAATGTCGAATCAGTCGGACACCAGGACGTCCATGGTGTGCCGACCACCCAGTATCGCGGCAGCTTCAACCTCCAAGACTTCGCAGACCTCCTCGAACGAGAAGGAAAGACGGCGCTGGCTCAAGTGTACGAACAGCTGGCAACGAAGATGCCGTCGGCGATCGGTGTGGAAGCCTGGATCGACGCCAAGGGGCTACTGCGGCAGGCGAGAATAGCCATGAACCTACCGACGAGCTCCGGCCAGCCCGCGGTATCCATGGAAATGCGATTCGATTTCTTTGACTTTGGCATTACACCCACCATCAGCCTTCCCAGCTCGGCCAAAGTATTTGAAGCCACTCCCTGAAGCGCCCATGACTGCGTCTGGGTCCGGAACCCGTGCAATTCGAGATTTCTAGCCCGGGACGGGATTCGAACACTTACCCCTGCCACGAATCACGGTCGTGGAAGCCCTCCCGATACCTTGGCGAGATTTGAAGCTGCCCTTCCAGCCCTTTTCGATCACGGCAGCCTTCAACCGTGGGGGGAGCACTCAGAGGGCGACCTAGCTTTAGCCGGGGTCCGAACGAATTGGCCAGCCCTTGTCGCGACACTCTCGATCGCCCTCCCCCTCACACGCGCCCCTTTCGCGTTGAGAAGCAGAGGGCCCGGGGGAAAAGCCTTGGAGCGGCCGTTGAGGGCGCCTGGAGCGATAGGGCGACGCCAGAGGCCGACAAGCGGCCGGCTTGGGCTATAGGTTGTCGGTGCCAGGATTGACTACAGAACGGGAGAAGTATGAAGAACGCTCGGATCGCGGTGCTCGGGTTGGGAACCCTGATCGCTCTCACCGCAATAGCAGGTTGTGGCTCGTCAAAGACGCACGGGACCGAAGGAACCCTCAAGTTCACCAACCCCGGCGGTAATAGCACCACCGGTCTGATCGGTAAGCCGACAGCGAAAGGTCTTCCCCCAGGCAGCGGAATCGCTTCCTCAGACATGCTTCAGAACTCCGAAAACAAGACCGTTGGCGAAATCAATGCCACCTGTATCGCCACGCAGTTCTCAAACCAAAGCATCGATGGCACGTGCACCGCAACGGCAACCGTGCCAGGCGGTTCATTCGCGTTGAACGCAGGAGGAAAAGGAATCGGCGGTAGCAACGGTGTCTCTGGCTCCATCGTCGGAGGAACGGGCAAGTACAATGGCGCACTCGGAAACTTCAGTTCGAAGCCTACGAGCAGCGGGGAAAACTCCCCGAAAGCAGTCACTTTCAACTACATCCTGCCGTAGTCTCAGCAAGCCCGACCGTGCGGCCTGTGTAACGGCTGTGCGGTCGGGTCTGCAGTGGCGTGTTGACCGAATGCAAAATTCGCGCATTTGGTTTCAAAATCTGTGGATTCGGGCCCGGGCAGCCGTAGTGCCGTCCGGGCGATGGCGCTAGGTATTAATCCCTGAGAAGTCCGACTATCCGGCAGTCACCGCCCAGGTTCCCTCGACTCCGTAGTTTTCTGCCCCGCTAAGCAAGGGAAGGAGCTCCAGCACTTCGCGCCGCTTGACCTTTCAGGGTTTCTCATCCAGACGGGCCCGGGGTCACGCCGACGGAGCGCCGCCCCGTGGAGATGTGGTGGCATTCCCCTCGATCACGCCCTGCTGGTCGCGATCGGTCTCTTGCTAGCGCCGTCGGATTGTCGAAGGCGCCTGGGCCTCGGGTTCAGTACGCCTCGGGGCGAGGATCTCCCCCCGCTCAGCGCCTGAGCAGCTTTAGGGGCTTGGTCTCGGTTTTCGCGCTTCCCCCGGTCGGGGTGAAGGTCACCTTAGCCGTCGCCTTGGCCTTACCGGTGAGCTTGAGCTTATGGGCAAGCTTTCCCGTCGGAGTTATCGTCAGGCCGACGGTTCCGGCAGCCAAGACACCGCGCCTGACTGTCTTGATCTGTCTGCCGGCGAGGACGATCGTGCCGGTGTCGGGGAGAGTGACCTGAAGCTTTGCGGTGCCCTTTCGCTTGTTGAGCTTCACCTTGCCGAATTTGAATGAGTTGGACGGAACCACAACCGGCGCGGGTGCCGGAGGCAATGGTGCCGGCTTAAAGGAGCTCTCAGCCTGCCCGGCCAGCGCTTCGACTTCAGAGCTGGAGTAGGCCTGCGCGTATGCAAAGCGCAGGGTGGTCGAGCCTCCAGCCGGCACTACAGCGCTTTGGTGGAAGTAGAGATCGCTTTCTCGCCCATTGACCTTATTGAAGGTCGCCGGTGAGGCGGAGTGATCGAAGACGATCGCTCCTCGACCGGTGGAGGTGTCTCCGTCGGGGGCACCCTGAACCTGGGCGAAGACCGCGCCGGGGGTGCCTCCGGAGAAAGCGATGCTTTCGCCGTCTTTGTGGGTGGCGAAAGAGCTTTCACCGGGGAAGCGGTAGGCGATTTTTTCACCGCTCTGGCCAAAGTACTGATTGTTTTGGGGCAGTAGGTCGAGTGTGTGAGCCTGCCCATCGGTGCTCACATACCTATCGGTGATCGTGATCAGGTGCCCGTCGTTGCTCTGCACGATCGTGCGGTCATCGCGCACGCCGGCGCTGAGGAAAGATGGACAGCTGGTTTTGGTGGGCGGATAGGTCGCTTCTGAGCACCTGACGATCGCATCGGACTCATGAATCGTCAGGTTGCCACTCAGCGGTTCTTGGCTGTAGGAGTAGGTGAGGGTCGGAAACCCTGAAGCTTCTGAGTTGATTTCTTCCGCGTCAGCCGGGAGATAAGCATTGGCTCCGTCAACCTGCACCTGCGATCGGGTGGAAGCGGTTTGATTTTCGAAGTTCTCGAAATACTTGAACCAGTCGTTGCAGTAGAAGGTCACCGTCGACAAATTGAATTCGGAATCAAAGAGATAGCCGTCACTGAGACCACAGCCGCCAACCGATTCGTAGTCGTCGGCCGCGCCCAGTTGCTGGCCCCAGATATAGAAATCGTAGGGCTGACCCGCATTGGGTCCGCTTTCGATCTTGTTGGTTTTGTCTCGTTCGCCGGTCGCCATCAGGGGGCCGCCAAACGGCGAGAGTTCGGGAGGGATGGCGCCGGTCGGGACTGCCCTCAGGCGGCAGACTCGATCCTCGATCTTCGAGAGATTCGCGGCGGGCACCGAGAAGCTGCCGTCAGGGTTGAGTGAAACTTCTTCTGCGAGGACCTTGTCTTCAGGTCCGCTGCCATAGAAGCAATCGAGATTGACTTTGTCGGTGGCGGGATTGCCGCCGCTGGTGGTGCCGGAAACCGCGATCGTGTTGGGTGATTCTTCGTCATAGATCCCATAGCTCGGGCTTGCGGGTGAGGTGATCTGGGAGCCGGCGATAGCTGCGCTTGCGGCGGGGGCCAATGCCAGAGCAGACAGCGCTGCGAATAGACCCGCCCACGCTGCCCGGCTTGTGCTACTCACCGATCCCCTCCAAATGTCGTTGGCGCCAGAGCTTCGCGAGGCACGCTACACGGAGCGACGGCGTCCTGGGTGACTTCGAAGGGGTCTTGGCCGAATTTCCATCCGTGGGCAGCTTTTCTGGCGTCCGATCGGCTCTCCGGCGCCGCCTCCCCACTAGGGACCACGATGAATAGTGGCTCTCTGGCAGCTTGGACGCCTCTGTCCGAGCGCCAGGCTAGCCAACGAGCTCGTGACCAAAGGAACGGGGAGGAAGGCCGGCCGCTTTCGCAGGCCGGCCACAGCGTGCTGCCCAGGCGTCTGAGCCCGAGACTCGAGCCCCCCCCGATAACTCTGGCTTTCTTATATTGGCCCGAATAGCCATGCGATGACCTTTCGGCGAAAGACCTCCTCAGACCCCGGAATCCCGCTCCTACAGCCAGACTGCAACCTCTCAAGCCGAATTCGACAGACGGGGCAGCCAGGACTCGAACCTGGAATCGCCGGTTTTGGAGACCGGTGCCTTAGCCAGTTGGGCCACTGCCCCAGATGGAGGCGGATCGTAGCCGAGTGCCGATCGCAGTTCGTGGCGCAGGCAGGGACAGCTGCAGTCCGCCGCAACCCTCTGCCGAAAGCTGTGCTCCTCATCGAGCCAAAGTCGCGCCCGCGCGAGGTGTCCGCGCTCGCCGGGGTTTATCGCCAGCTCCGAAAACGCCAAATCTCAATCTAGGTTGGTTGCGTATGTCTGACCGATCAGAGAGGATCTGGGCGTGCTTGAGTTCAGCCATCATGGTTGCTCTTGCAATCGTCTCGCGAGGGTCAAAGGCTCGCGGGTGCGGCCGAGGGTTACAGGGACTAAACCTTGATCACAACCAGCGAGGGATGAAGTGAAGGGAATCGCCGTCCTCGTCGTGATCTTGGTGGCGGTCCTCGCCGGGGTGGTCTATGACCTCTATCCGAAAGATTCCTCCAGCAAGTCGGGGGTCGACCAAGCTCTTGTCAGGTTCAACAAGGAGATGAGGGTTGCCGGAGTCCCCCGCCACGCCGGCCTTCCGATCCCACCGTTCGGCGTGTACAGCTACGCGACTCAGGGAGCGGAGGAAATCGAAAGCACCGTGGCGAGCACCGGGCACGGCTACGGCAAGGTCACGGCAATTGCGATCACCCCGACTCGATGTGGGGTCAAGGAACGCTGGCAGCCGCTGGCACAGAGCTGGACCGAAGGCGAACTTTGCCTCAAGCCAAGGACATCAAGGGTTGTGGCGGTGCGAAACTTTCACGAATTCTTCGGTGAATCGAAGCTGGTCAACTACAGCTGCACGGGCGGCAGCGCCCCATACAGCGCGCAGCTTCGCGCCGGGATGCGATGGGTGACCGACTGTCGATCGAAATCTGGCACGGTGGTCAGCAACGTCAGGGTGGTCGGGCCGGCGAACCTCATGGTCGGGGGCCGATCGATCGCAGCGGTGCACCTTCATTCCTCAATCGCACTGAGTGGAGACCCCGAAGGAAGCGACAGCCAGGACACCTGGCTGGCCCGCACCAACGGGCTCCTGCTGCGCCGCAAGGAAACCAGCACGGCCCACGTCAGCGCCAACGGCGGCAGCAAGTTCAGCCAGCACTATGAGATCAGCCTGATCTCAACTACTCCGCAGCGCTAAAGCGGCGGGCGGCCTCAGACACTGATCCCGACGCCGATCAATTGGCGTCGGTCCGATCGAGCAGATAGAACTAGTTCCGGCAGGGTCCCTTCCGGACCTCTGCCGGAGCGCGACGGCGCTCCGCCTCAGCGAACCAGCGGGTAGGAGCAGATGTATTCGTAGTTGGCGACGAGTTCTTTGGTTTTGGGGTCTTCGTTGAGGACAAACTTCTCTTCGGTCGCGTTGACCACGGTGGTCCCGTATTCGGTCCCGCTCGTGTTCGCCGAGAGCGAATCGGTGAACTCGCTGTGGGATCCGGTCCCATCGCCAAGGTTCAGCACGCCGCGGGCTGAGTAGAGCTCCTGCGGGGTGGGCAGCCAGCCGCCGCGGTTGGCGCAGGCGATCGCCGCGTTTTGGACCCCGGTCACAGGGCCAGAGGGATTGGAGTCAAAGCAGACGCCGCGGACCAGGGTCGTGTTGGCGGGACAGGTCGCGTTGTGGCCGCCGACCTTTTGGGCATCACCCGCGTTGTTGGCATTGCTGACCGTGGGCACCGTGCCAAGTTCGCCGACGTTGATATTGGCGCCGCTCAGGGTCTTGGAGGCGACCTGGGCGCCGGTAACCGCGCCTTCGGCGAGTTTGGGCATTGTCACGGCCTTGGCCTGAATCTGGCGCGTGCCAACTGAATTGATCCCCAGTTCGCCGGACTTCGCCCAAGCGGTTCCGCCCAGCGCGGCTATCAGGGCGATCACTGCCATAACCATGGCCGGCGACGGCCGCTTGAACCCTGCCTTGTGCATCTCTCATTCCTCTCTGGGGACCGATATCGCGGACGCCCGACTGTAGAAACCCAGGTACTCGCCCAGCCACTGACTCCCTCTCGCCGGGCAGTTTAGCGTCAACCGGCAGATTTGGGGCGCAGTTTGAGTAGCAAGCGTGGCTGTCTCACCCCGACCGCCTCGGCACCGGACGATTGCAAGGCGGCCAGGCGCTCTGGCCGCCGACTTTTAGCTCCATCTGATGGCAAGAATCGCGTCGCGGCGAATCGACCCCGCTAAGGGCCCCAACCCCTGCGGCGGGAGGGCATTGGGTATCTGATTCGTATCTCGCCGTGGCGGCGACACAGCCGGCAAACGGGTGCTCCCAAATCGCCGCAACTCTCCGCTCGAGGTCAGATCTTGGCGATCCAACAAGCAAAGTGGCCACCTGCGTCCATCTGATCCCCGCCAGCCAACCGCAGGAGCATTTCTGCATCCGCCCCATGCGATGCTCGGGTGCGGTGTCAGGCGACGCCCTCGGCCATCGGAGGCCCATAACTGTTGTTGCCCGGGTCGCTCTTCTGCACGAAGAGGACGATCAGCACGATTGCCCCGATGATCGGGATGATCCCGATCAGCAACCACCAACCGCTGCGGTTGGTGTCGTGCAGTCGCCGGATCCCGACCGAAATATTAGGCAGGAGAAGCCCCAGCGAGACCACGATCGTGAGGGCCTCACTCCCACTGAAGATGATGGCGTCCAGAATGCCAGCGGCGAACCCAACCAGGATTCCGAACAGAAACCACCACCAATAGGCGGGACGTGAGGCTCGACCATCGAATATCACATAGTGGTCGAACCCAGACTTGACGGCCTCCGTGAAGCTCACTAAGTGCCCCCTCCGATCTCACTACGTTCGGCGCATAGTCCGGCTGAGCTAGAAAGATAGTGGAACGGACGGCGGCGCCGAGGGGTTTTGGAGACCGCTGAGGCGGCTGAATCTGGCGCCCAACGGTTGCCACGGGCTCTCCTCACCAGCTGCGAGGCCCGGTCCCCGTCGCGCTCATAGATCTAGCCCACCAGGTCCGGCGTACAGCAAGCAGGCCTCATTACCCCGGCCGCGCGGCCTCGATCGGGCCTCGAGCTCGCCCTCGCAGAGGATGTCGGCCGATCGATTCGGCAAGCGGATCCCGTAGAAAACTTCGCGACGGCGCTTGATCCAGCGGGTCGCGTGACCACTTATGTCGCCGCCTTGGTGCTCCCCTAAACCGAAATCAGGTGCCCGGTTCCCTGATCCTCGAAGGAGGCATTGGTCGGCCTGGCAGGGCGTTGGGGCTAGGCTTCATCTTTCATGTCGCTGACCGCTCTGACGTCTGCGGAGATCTCGCTGCCGGTCGAGGCCGACGGCGCGCGCGTCAGCGACCGTATCGCTTCTCTGGCCGACACCGTCGACGTCGTCGGGTTGACCGACAATCACGCCGGCCAGCCGCGGATGTCGCCGCTGGCCGCGGTGGCGCTCGCGCGGGAGCAGGGCGTGGGGACAATCGTCCACGTTTCCTGCCGCGATCGCAACCGCCTTGCCCTGCAGTCCCAGGTCGTGGGCGCGGCGGCACTCGGCGCTGAGGCGGTTCTCTGCATGCAGGGCGACCCGGTGCATGGCATCGAACATGTGGCCGACATGACCGCTACGCAGCTCATTGCGAGCGCCCCGCGATGGAGCGCCCCGCACCCGCTGGCCGTCGGGGCGGTCGTCAATCCCTTCGCCGAGGACTTCGATCGGGAGTTGAGGCTCCTGGGGCGCAAGATCGCCGCTGGAGCAACCTTCGTGCAGTCGCAGATGATCTTCGACTCCGGACGCCTCGAAGCGTTCCTCTCGGCCGCCAAGGACACGCTCGGGGATGTGCGCTTTTACGCAAGCATCGCGCTGCTCCGCAGCGCCCACATGGCAGAGCGCGCCTGCGCGCTACCGGGGGTCGCGATTCCTCAGCGAGCTCTGGCCCAGATCAGTCGCGGCGGCGGCATCGACCTGGCGCGCGAACTGGCGGCCGAGGTTGCCGGTATCTCTCGGGTAGATGCGCTTCACGTATTTCCGCTCGGAGCCGAAGCGGCGACACGCGACGTCGCCGCGGAGTTCCGCGTGGCGCGGGGGGTCGGCGCTCAGCGCCTGGGGGGAACCGGTCAGTAACCGGAACGGCTTGTAGAAACGCCCCCCACCGAGAGCGACACCCCCGAGCCGCGACGTGAGCAGGTCACCTGAAATGCGTCTCCAGAGACGGTTTAAGTCCGACGCTTCTATCGCGGGCGGAGGGACCTGACCCCACGGCCCATCTTGCAGCTCGGGGGTCGCCCTCAGTGCTTGTGCTTCTTTTTAACCTTCACGCACTTGGCCTTGCCGTGGACCGTCTTCTTCTTGAAGCCCTTCTTACACTTCACGGCTTCTTTATGCGGCACCGGCAGGGGCGTGGGGGCTGGAGCAGGTGCCGGAGTGGGCGACTTCGGGGTAGGGCCGCCGCCTGTCGGAGCCGTATAGGGCGCCGTCACGATATTGCCAGCGTCATCGCCGGCGACGCAGAGTGAGGTCGAAGCGCAGGAGACCGATTCCAGCCGATTGCCGGCGTCGACGGGAGTCACGGTCCAGGCCGAGGGGCCGCCGGTCGGGTTGGTCGAGGTGATCACATTGCCTTCATTGTCGGTCGCGACGCACAGCGTCGAAGGCGAGGACGTGCAGGAGATGCCCGTCAGTTCCTTTTCGCCGTCGATGTCGGCCGGCGTCCATTGCGTGGAGCCGCCGCTCGGCGCGATCGAGGTGAAGACGGTGCCTTTGCCGTTGTAGGTGACGCAGAGCGAGGTTGACGCGCATGAAACCCCGAGCAGGTCGTCTTCGTCGATATGAGCGCCGATCCAGGTTGAGGCGCTCCCGGTCGGGGTGCTGGAGGTGAGAAGACCGCCGCCCAGCCCGACCTGCCCGACGGCGACGCAGAAGGACGTCGATGGACAGGAGACGCCGAACAGAGTGCCGACGGTCTTTTTTTCAAAGAGCGGCAGGACGCGTTTCCAATCCGTCTGAGGCCCGGTTGGTTTGGCGGAGCTGAGAATGACCGGGCCGTGTTCTTCGCCAGTTTCTTCTTCTTCACTGACCGCAACGCAAAGCGAGGAGGACGCGCACGAGATCCCCCAGGGGACGTTGTAGGAGGTGAGCAGATTTTCGACGTGCCAGGATTCGGCGTCGGTGGGGTTGGTCGAGGTGACGACATGGCCCTCTTGGTCCACGGCGGCGCAGAGCAGCGACGGTGAGGCCGTGCACGAAATGCTGTGGGTGGATTCGACATTGGGCGGCTGATCGACCCAATCCGGGTAGCTCCAGGCGGATTTGCCACCGCTCGGGTTGGTCGAGCTCACGACGCTGCCGACGTTATTGAAGGCAACGCACAGAGAGGAGGGCAGGCAGGAGATACTGGGCATCACCGGTAAACCTTCGAGCGCTACCGGAGGGGACCATGAGAACGGCGAGTCGGCGAGGGCCGGGGCGGCCGAGAGGCCTAGCAGGAGTACCCCGCTGGCAAGTGCGGTGAGCCCGCAAGCCCACAGCCGCCGGACAAGCAGGCGCGTCAGAAGGGCACGGAGCGAGGGGACGGACACCATTTGAATCCTGCACCCTGCCGATTCAAAGCTGCGTTGTCAAGGTCTGCTGGGCCAGGTCGCTGTCGCCGCGGGACGGCGATCGGGCGAGGTGGCAAGCTCGGCGCCCGGCGCTTTGCCCAGCTCGCTGAGCTGACTGGCGCACCGCGGAGATCGGGGAGAAATGCCGGCCCATCGGCCAGGGAATCCCAATTCCTTGGGGGCGTCATTAGTGCGGGCGGAGGGACTTGAACCCCCACGGGCCGAAGCCCACCAGGACCTAAACCTGGCGCGTATACCAATTCCGCCACGCCCGCGTGGCTGCCCCGAGGGGGCCTTAACGCGCGACCAATGCCGCAATGTCGCTCCTAGATTCTATGATCGAGGGCGTGCCGGTAGGAGAGGTCAGGCCAGGCTATGAGTTGTGGCGGCCAAATCGGGAGAAACCCGAGTCGGTCACGACCAAGTTCGTGATCGTCTTCTTGCTTGCCGCAACCGCGGCGATTGCTCTCTTGGTCACGATCACCGGATTCTCCCTGCTCGACGGCGGTGCCGCGATGGGCGTGATCTGCATCATCTACGGATTGCTCTATGCGTTCTTTGCGATCCTTGTCGCCCGCTGGAGCCGCGGCATCTTGCCCCTCGCCGCAGCGCTCTCGATGATTCTTGCGATCCTCTGCGCGGTCGGTGCAGACAGCTGGTTTGCCCGCAACAAGTCCGGCTTCAGCCACGGCCTGATCCCCGTCTCGGTGATCGGGCTCCTTGTCGTCATCCTCGCCCTGCTGCAATTGGTCGTGATCGCCGTTTCCCTGTACGGGTTCAATCAAGCCTGGAACGTCGAGGAGGAACGCCCGATTGGCTCCGGCGAAGATTACGGCGCGGGGGCAGCGCCCAGCGATACCCCGCCGCTTCCCGCCTGAAATCAGCTCGATCGTCCTCGAGCCTAATTTTGGGAGATTAGGACGGGAATTTCATCCCGCCGATCGGTATCTGAGGCGCCGCTACGGGGCGCTGTTTTCAATCTCCAATCGCACAGCAACGAGATGCCGGAGGTGGGACTCGAACCCACAAGCCCGCAAGGGCAATCGATTTTGAGTCGATCGCGTATGCCAATTCCGCCACTCCGGCGCGGCGCGAACCATAGACCCGACACGCGGCGAGCATCGGGTATAAGCGAGCGGTGAACTCGGACCCGGTCAATAAAAGCAGCCCCGAAATTCTCTGGCAGCCCAGCGCCGAGCGGATCGAGCGGGCCCGGTTGACCGAATACATGCGCTGGCTGCGCTCCGAGCGCGGGCTTGACTTCGAGGACTACGAGCAGCTCTGGCATTGGTCGACCGACGATCTGGATGCCTTTTGGGGGTCGATCTGGGATTTCTTTGGCGTCCAGGCCGACGGCGGCTATGAGGGGGTGCTTGGCAAGCGCGAGATGCCGGGTGCGGAGTGGTTCTCGGGGGCTTCGCTTAACTACGCCGAGCACGTCTTCGCAGGCAAAGATAAAGACGAGCCCGCGATCCTTGAGGCCTCCGAGCTGCGCGATTTGGATGAGCTGAGCTGGGGCGAGCTGGGCCAACAGGTTGCCGCCCTCGCCGCGGCACTGCGCCAGCAGGGGGTGGGTCGCGGCGATCGCGTCGTTGCCTACCTGCCCAATATCGCCGAGGCGGTGATCGCCTTTCTCGCCAGCGCCAGCATCGGCGCGGTCTGGTCGAGCTGCTCACCGGATTTCGGCCCGGCGAGCGTGATCGATCGCTTCGCTCAAATCGAGCCGAAGATCCTCTTCGGCGTCGATGGTTACCGCTACGGCGGCAAGGACTTCGACCGCATTCCCACCCTGGCCCAGGTGGGGGCCGAGATCCCGAGCCTCACCGCGACGGTCGTACTTCCCTACCTCGATCCCCAACCCGACCTCTCCCCGCTCGCGAATTCGATCAGCTGGGATCAGCTGCTTACCAGCGGACGCGGCGCCGAGCTCAGCTTTGAGCGAGTCCCCTTCGAGCATCCGCTCTGGGTCCTTTATTCCTCCGGCACAACCGGACTGCCAAAAGCGATAGTCCAAAGCCAGGGGGGGATCCTGCTCGAGCATCTAAAGAAGCTCCACCTCCACGTCGACGCCCATCCGGGCGAGCGGCTTTTTTGGTTCACCACCACCGGCTGGATGATGTGGAACTTCCTCGTCTCGGGCCTTTTAACCAAAGCCGCGATCGTCCTTTATGACGGCAGCCCGGGCCACCCGGACCTGAACGTGCTCTGGGATCTTGCCGAGCGGGCCGGGGTGACCATGTTTGGCACCAGCGCCTCCTATATCGCCTCCTGCATGAAGTCCGGGGTTAAGCCCGGCGCGGGGCGCGACCTGAGTGGACTGAGGGCGGTCGGCTCCACCGGGTCCCCCCTCTCCCCGGAGAGCTTTGACTGGATCTATCAGCACCTGGGCGCCGATACCTGGCTTTTTTCAACCAGCGGGGGTACCGACCTCTGCACCGCCTTCGTCGGGGGCGTCGTCCTGCTCCCGGTCTATCGCGGCGAGCTGCAGGCGCGCGCCCTCGGCGCCGCGGTTGAGGCCTGGGATGAGGACGGCAAGGCGGTGATCGGGGAGGTGGGCGAGCTTGTCGTCACCGAGCCGATGCCCTCGATGCCTGTCTTCTTCTGGGGCGATCGGGACGGCAGCCGCTACCGGGCCAGCTACTTCGAGCACTTCCCCGGAGTCTGGCGCCACGGCGATTGGATCGAAATCACCCCGCGCGGCACCGCGGTGATCTACGGGCGTTCGGACTCGACCATCAACCGCTCCGGCGTGCGGATGGGGACCAGCGAGATCTACCGGGCTGTACTCAGCCTCGAGGCGGTCCTCGACGCGCTCGTGGTCGACGTACCGCGGCCGGGTACCGAGGGCTGGATGCCGCTGTTTGTGGTCCTGCGGGAGGGAGCTCAGCTCGATCAGGACCTGCGGGCCCAGATCGCCCGCCGCATCCGCGAGCGCTGCTCCCCCCGCCACGTTCCCGATCAGGTCTTTGAGATCACCGAGGTGCCCCGCACCCTGAGCGGCAAGGCGCTGGAGGTGCCGGTGAAGCGGATCCTGATGGGCACCCCCGCCGAGCAGGCGGCGAGCCGTGACTCCCTGGCAAATCCCGCGGCGCTTGATTATTTCGTCGCGCTGGCGGCGCGGTCTTAGTCACTGCGGCGGCGCAGCGTCACCGCGCCGAGCCCAAGAAAGAGCGCGATCGCGGCGCAGACTATGGCGACGTCAAGCGCACCGCGGGCGCCCAGCGCGCCGGCGGTGGTGACGCGCGAGAGGGCATCGAAGGCATAGGTGAGCGGCATCAGGTCCGAGAGGACCTGAAGAGCGCCGATCATCTGATCCCGAGCGACGAATAACCCGCAGAGCAAAAGTTGGGGAAAGACGATCGCCGGCATGAACTGGACCGCCTGAAACTCGGTGCGGGCAAAGGCGCTGACAAAGAGCCCAAGCGACATCCCCAACAGAGCGTTAGCGACCGCCAAGACGATCAACAGGGCGCTTGAACCGACAACTTCAAGGCCGAGCGGGCCGAAGGCGACTGCGGCGGCGATCAGCGCCTGCAGCGCGCCGATCAGGCCAAAGGCGAGTCCGTAGCCGAGCAGCAGATCGATCTTTGCGAGCGGCAGCGTCATCATCCGCTCCAGCGTGCCGCTGGTCCGCTCGCGAAGCATCGTGATCGAGGTGACGACAAACATCGTGATGAAGGGGAAGAGGCCGACCAGCGGGCCGCCGATGTGCTGAAAGGCCGCCAGGTCGTGATCGAAGGCGCCGCGCAAAAGGGTCAGCAAGAACGGCGAGACCCCGAACAGCAAGACCAGCGTGCGCGGATCCCGGCGCAGCTGGGTCAGCACCCTGGCGGCGACGGCGGTGCTGACCCTGGCGCTCACCGGTGACCCGAATCCTCGATCAACGCCAAGAACGCCTCATCGAGCTGCTGGCGCCCGGTCCGTTGACGCAGTCCGGCCGGGGTATCGGTGGCGAGCAGGTCTCCGTCGCGCATCAAGAGCAGCTCGTCGCAGTGATCGGCCTCCTCCATCACGTGAGAGGAGACCAGCAGCGTGACGCCCGAGTGGGCAAGCCCTGCAAACGTTTCCCAAAGGTCACGGCGCAGGAGCGGATCCAAGCCGACGGTTGGCTCATCGAGGACCAACACCTCCGGCTCCCCCAATAAAGCCGTGGCCAGGGAGACCCGCGCCTGCTGGCCGCCGGAAAGCCTGGAGACCAGCTGTCCGGCGTGTGAACCGAGTGAGACCGTCGCGATCACCTCATCGATCCGCGCCTCCCCCGCGCCCAACACCCTGGCGAAGAAGCGCAGGTTCTCCCGCACGCTCAGGTCGCCATAGACCGAGGGCGCCTGGGTCAAATAACCAACCCGGGAGCGAAGCTGCCGAGATCCGGCCGGCTCGCCGAGGACCTCGACCCGACCGGACTCAACGACCTGCACGCCGACTATCGCTCGCATCAGCGTGCTCTTGCCGCAACCGCTGGGGCCGAGCAGTCCGCTCACCCGCCCGCGCCGAATGGCGAAGGAGAGCCCGCGCAGAACCTCGCGCTCGCCGCGCCGGACGTGGAGCCCGTTCACCGCGATCGCCGCCCCCTGCATCACCTAGGCGCGAGCATACGCCCCACGGCCGGGGTGTCCGCTCGCTGCGGCACTTCCCCGACGCTCGGGGCGGCGGCGGCGCGGCGCTTTGACCGGGTCATGACGGGCCGTTACAACGACAGCTTTGGCTTTGCTCAGTCAGACGCCGTGAAGCTGAAGAGCACGAGCAGCGCAGCCGCCATCGCCGAGATCACCAGGCTCGCGGCGACCGTGGTCGTGTAGGTACCCGCGTAGTGGATGATGGCGCCAGCCCGAGAGGCAGCGAGCACTCCGGCCCCCAGCAGCCCCGCCAGCCCAAACGCCTGAAGCACCCTGGGCGAGAATTGATGGGGGATGATCGAGCTGATCCGAGCCTCCCCCCTCCTGACCTGGAGGTGGCGGAGCACCGCAAGCGCGGCGAAGCCGTAGCCGGTGGCCACCAGGAGCCCACCCAAAACATCACTTGGAAAGTGCCAGGTGAGGACGAGGACCGAGAAGGACACGCCGACGACCAGGGCGCCGCTGGCCACCGCCGTGATGACTCGCCAACGCCGCGGAACGACGAGCAGGCACGCCACCGCCATCGACATCGCAGAGGTCGCGTGTCCGCTCGGAAACGACGCCGGGTTGACCTGATGGGCGCCGAGGATCGGTTGGATTCGAGGATGAGCGAGGATGATCTTTAGGACCTCGGTTGTCAGATTGGCGGCGAGCACGACGCCGATCGCGGCGATCGCCTCGCGCCGCCGGCCCCAGCGCCCCGCGAGGGAGTAGAGGACGATCAAACCGAGGGCGAGGGGGAAGAAGCCGCCGATCAGGGCAAATCCCCAGACCGGGACACGGAGTGAGCCCGAATCAAGCGTCCCAAAACCGTAGAGGGCGGTGGCGTCCAGACGCTGCGCCCCCCCGACATAAAACGCGATAACCATGAGGAGGACCAGCGCCACTGCACAAAGCGCGCATCCGATCAGCGCCGCCCCAGGGCTCTTTAGGTCGAGTCGCATCCCAGCAAACGGTAGCGGGATGGCTAAAGGGATCCTTAGGCTGGAGTGATCGGGTTGCGCCGCTCTGTAAGGCGGCGGAGCTTGCCGTCGGTGTAGGCGAAACGGCGAATCAGCACTGAGCGCAGCTCGACTGGCTCGATCACGGCGTCGATAACCAACTCAGAGGCGAGGTGAAGAATGTCGATGTCGGCCCCGTATTCGGCCCGTTTTTGAGCGACGAAGCGCGCTCGCTCCCCCTCCTCCGCGATCGCCTGGATCTGGTTGTAGTAGACCGCGTTGATCGCGGCCTCCGGCCCCATCACCGCGATCGAGGCGCTCGGCAGGGCGATGCAGCAGTCCGGCTCAAAGGCCGGCCCAGCCATCGCGTAGAGGCCGGCGCCATATGCCTTTCGAACGATCACCGAGATCTTCGGCACGCTCGCTTCGGCGACTGCGCTGATCATCTTTGCCCCGTGGCGGATGATCCCCTGGCGCTCGACCGCGCTACCGATCATGAAGCCCGGGACGTCGGCTAGAAATAGCAGCGGCAGGTTGAAGGCATTGCAGGTCTGGATGAAGCGGGCCGCCTTATCGGCGGAGTCGACGAAGAGGACGCCCCCTTTTTGGCGCGGCTGACTGGCAACAACGCCGAGGGCGCGACCGTCCAAACGCGCGTAGCCGACGATCAGCTCCTTCGCCCAGCGCCGGTGGACCTCGAGCAGGGAGTCCTCGTCAAGCAGCGAGTCAAGCAACTCGCGCATGTCAAACGGCTGGTTCTCATCGGCCGGGATGATCTCCTCAATCGCCACGCTTGAAGCTGGCTCCCGGGCCGGCGCCAGCGGGGTCTGCCCGCGCCAGTTCGAGGGCATGAAGGAGAGGTATCGCTTTGCCAGCTCGATCGCCTCGGCGTCGCCTTTGACCAGAAAGTGTCCGCAGCCCGAGACGCCGGTGTGCATCTTTGCGCCACCCATCTGCTCGAGCGTCACCGTCTCTCCGATCACCATCTCCGCCATCCGCGGCGAACCTAGATACATCGAGGCGTTTCCCTCGCGCATGATCACCACGTCACAAAAGGCCGGGATGTAGGCGCCACCGGCGGCGCTTGGCCCGAGCAGCACGCAGACCTGGGGCACCTGGCCCGAGAGGCGGACCTGGTTATAGAAGATGCGCCCGGCGCCGCGGCGACCGGGAAACATCTGCACCTGCTCTGTGATCCGCGCTCCGGCGGAGTCGACCAGGTAGAGGATCGGGATCGCCAGCTCGATCGCCCGCTCCTGGATGCGGAGGATCTTCTCCACAGTCTTTGGCCCCCAGGAGCCGGCCTTAACGGTCGGGTCGTTGGCCATCAGCGCGACCCGTCGCCCCTCGATCATCCCGAGGCCGCTGATCACCCCATCGGCTCCAAGTCCCTCCTGCTCCCAGCTCGCGAGCTGGGCGTCCTCGATGAAGGAGGCGGGGTCAAGGAGCGCCTCGACCCGATCACGAACCGCCAACTTGCCCTGTTCGGCTGTCTTTTCGTGGTGGCGCCTCGGTCCGCCCGCCAGAGCAGCCTCGTGTGCTTGGGAGAAATCGCTCATCCGAGAACGCCTCCCACCCTGCCCCCAGGGCGGCGCCGGGTCGATCGCGACGCGGCGCTGGATGAGGGTGCGCTCACCGCGGGTAGCCTAATCACGGTGCCAATCAATCGGCCCGGCCCGCAGCAGGTGGGCGCCGAGCGGGCGGCCCAATAGCTCCCCGGCGGCGCGGGAGGCGGCGATCAGGCGCTCCAGGTCGATCCCGGTCTGGATCCCCATCTCGGCCAGCATCGAGGCGAGGTCCTCGGTCGAGACGTTGCCGGTTGAGCCGGGCGGCACCGGGCAGCCGCCGAGCTCTCCGAAACTCGACTCAAAGGAGCAAACGCCAGCCCAGAGGGCGGCGAGCACGTTCGCCAGCCCCGCCCCGCGGGTGTTGTGGAAATGGGCGGTCAGCTCCAAACCACCCAGGCGCGGCTTTGCCGCGGAGAAGAAATCGCCCACCCCGACGGGGTTCGCCATCCCGGTGGTATCGCCGAAGGCGATCTCCTCACAACCGGCCGCGCCGAGGCGCCCGGCGATCTCAAATACCCGCTGCGGATCGACGGCGCCCTCATAGGGGCAGCCAAAGGAGGTGGCGATCACACCCTCACAGCGAAGCCCCGCCCCCCTTGCCTCGGCAATAGTCGCCTCCAGCTCGCTGAGGGACTCGGCGACCGAGCGATTGACGTTGCGGCGGTTGTGGGTCTCTGAGGCGGAGAGAAAGACGCTCACCTCATCGAAGCGATCGCGCATCGCGAGGGCGCGCTCGAGCCCCCGCCGGTTGGGGATCAAGACGGAGAAGCTCACCCCCTCGCGCCGTTTGACCGCGGCGAGCACCTCGGCGGCATCGGCGAGCTGGGGGATCACCTCGGCGCGCACGAAGGCGCTCACCTCCAACCGCGCCAGGCCAGATTCGGAGAGCAGATCGATCAGCCTCACCTTCTCGGCGGTGGCGATCGTCTCGGGCTCGTTTTGGAAGCCGTCGCGAGGGCCGACCTCGCGGATCGATACGCGCTCCGGCAGGGCCGGCATCGGCTCAGACCATCCCCAGGCCGCCGCTTACCCCGAGCGTCTCCCCCGTCACGTAGCTGGCGTCATCTGAGACCAGGAAGGCGGCGGCAGCGGCGACCTCCTCGGGCTGGCCGAGGCGACCGAGCTGGGTTGATGCCCG
Organism: uncultured Solirubrobacterales bacterium; assembly: GCA_963700105.1. GTDB lineage: Bacteria > Actinomycetota > Thermoleophilia > Solirubrobacterales > 70-9 > CAVUWL01. Next base: position 678,703 of record CAVOWL010000004.1, read on the forward strand.
CATCGTCTCGATCACCCGTTCGCCGATCTCCCCATACTCCTTGGCGCCCATCAGAAGCGGAGTTTCGATCGGCCCGGGGGCGATCGAGTTGGCGGTGATCCCGTAGCGGGCGTTCTCGCGGGCGATTGCCTTGGTGAAGGCGATGATGCCGCCCTTCGCCGCCGAATACACGGCCGAGCCCTTCGAACCGACCCGCCCGGCCTCAGAGGAGATATTGAGGATTCGACCGTAGCCGGCCACCTGCATCGCGGGCAGCGCGGCGTGGGTGCAGTTGAGGACGCCGCCGAGGTTGACCGCCAGTACCCGCTGCCACTGCTCGGGGCTGGTGTAGGTGAAGAAGCCGAACTCATCGGTGCCGGCGTTATTGACGAGGATGTCGATCGTCCCGGTCACCTCAAGCGCCGCCCGCGCGGAATCAAGCTTGGTCACGTCGAGCTCGATCGCGTGCCCGGAGACCTCGGCCGCCACCGCCTCGGCCCCGGGCAGGTTGATGTCGGCGACCCAGACCTCGGCTCCCTCGGCGGCCAGCCGCGCGGCGATCGCCGCGCCGATCCCGCTCGCCGCGCCGCTCACCAGCGCCTTTCGTCGCTCCAGCCTCACTGGGCGGGGAGCATAGACTGGCGCGCTGTGAACGCGGAGCCCGCACCGGTTGATCTGAGAACACCCGCTGAGGCGAAGGCTCCGATCAATTGAGCGATCCCGAGCTCGCCCCGATCCCGATCATCGGCGGCACCGGGGCCCTCGGCGCCGGGCTGGCGCTGCGCTGGGCGATGGCCGGTGCGCCGGTTGTGATCGGCTCGCGCTCGCCAGAGCGCGCCGCCGCGAGCGCCGCCTCATTGCGCGATGCGGTCCCCGGTGCCAGCATCGAGGCCCTGGGGAATGAGGAGGCGGCCCGGCGCGCTGAGATCGTCTTTCTCACCGTTCCCTTCCGCGCCCAATCGGAGAACCTGACCAACCTGCGCGGGGCGCTTCGGCCCGGCCAGATCCTGGTTGATTGCACGGTTCCGCTCGCCGCCGCGGTGAGCGGCAAGGCGACCCGCTCGCTTGGCGTCTGGCAGGGCTCCGCCGCCCAGCAGGCCCAGGAGATGGTGCCCAAGGGGGTGAGCGTCGTCTCCGCGCTTCACACGATCGCCGCCCCCTTGCTCGCCGACGCCGGGGCGAAGCTCGATCAGGACGTTCTGATCTGCGGCGATCGAAAGGCCGAGAAGGCTGCGGTGGCGCGGCTGATCGAGTTGATTTCAGGCCTTCGCGCCGTCAACGCCGGAGCGCTTGAGATGGCGCGGATCCTCGAGCAGCTGACGCCGATGCTGATCTCGATCAACACTCGCTACAAGACCCACGCGGGCATCCGGCTGACCGGAATCCCCGGCGGCGATCACTGGAGCTAGGGGTGCGGGTCGCGCTGCTCGCCGGCGGCACCGGCGGCGCCAAACTGGGAGCCGGAATTCAGGCAGAGCTCGGCGCCGAGCTGAGCGTGATCGCCAATACAGGCGATGACATCGAGGCGCTTGGAGTCCACGTTTCCCCCGATCCCGATCTGATCACCTACTGGCTATCGGGTGAAATCGATGAGGAGCGCGGCTGGGGTCTGCGCGGCGACAGCTTCACGGTCTTTGAGCGCCTGCAAAGACTGGGCGCGCCGGGGTGGTTTGGCCTCTCTGATCGCGACCTTGCCAGCTGCCTTTACCGCCGCGAGTTCCTGGCGGAGGGGGGTCGAGCGACGGATGCCCAGGCCCAGATCGCGGCGGCGCTCGGGGTCCGCGCCGCGGTCTTGCCGATGAGCGATCAGCCGGTCCGCACCTGGGTGCTGACCGCGGCGGGGCGGCGCGGCTTGCAGGAATACCTGATCCTCGATGGCGCTCGCCCCGAGGTCCACGCGGTCGAGCTGGAGGGAATCGAGGCGGCCCGCCCGAGCGCTGAGGTATTGGGCGCGATCGAGGCGGCGGCGCTGATCGTGATCGGCCCCTCAAATCCGGTGATCAGCATCGGCCCGATCCTCGCCATGGCGGGAATGCGCGAGGCGATCGCCGCCTCGAGCGCCCCGGTGATCGCAGTCAGCCCCTTCGTCGGCGGCGCCGTGGTCAAGGGTCCGACCGAGCGCTTCATGGCGGCACTTGGGCGCCCCTCAAGCGCCGCCGGGGTGGCCGGGCTATACGCCGGTCTGATCGATGCGATGGTGATCGATCAGAATGAACCGCAGCCGCTCCCCGAGCAGCTCCCAACGCTTCAGACCCCAACCCTGATGGAGGGCGCCGAGGGCAGGCGGCGGCTGGCGCGCACCGTGCTCGATTACGGCGCTAGCCTGCGGGCCGCTTGAACGCGACCGCGGTAATCCCGGTGAAGCGCTTCGGCGCCGCGAAGCGCCGCCTGGCCACCGGCATCGAGGAGGCGCGGCGCCGGGAGCTGGTCGAGGCGATGCTCGGCGATGTCTTGGAGGCGGTCTTTGCGGCGCGAACGATCACCGCGACGATCGTGATCAGCGACGAGCACCGCGCTGCCGAGCTGGCCGAGGCGGCCGGCGCAGAGGTCCTCCCCGAGGGTGAGCAGGGCGGGCACTCCGCCGCGGCCGCGCTGGGCATCGCGCGCGCCAGCGAGCTCGGCGCGCGCTGCGTCGCCCTTTTGCCCGGCGATTGCCCGCTGCTTGATCCGCGCGAGCTCGATCATCTTCTGACCGGCGTCCCGGAGCGCTACGTGAGCGTGGTTCCTGACCGCCACGGCAGCGGCACCAACGCCCTCGTCCTGGCCCCGCCAAGCGCAATCGCACCCGCCTTCGGCGAGGGAAGCTGTGCCCGCCACGTCGCCGCGGCGCGGCGGGCCGGCGTTCCCTACGGGGTCGAGGAGCTCGCCTCGCTTGGCCTCGACCTCGACACTCCGGCTGACATCGTCGCCCTCACCGCCGAGCTCGAGGCGCGCCCGGGCCGCGCGGTGCGAACCGCCAGGGCGCTCGGGATATGAGCCGCCGCGATCCCCAGCCCGCTTCGCGGCGAATCGGAGCGGTGCCGTGAGCGAGCTTCAGGTGCTGGCAATCGAGACGATGCCCGAGATCGGTGAGGGGGCGCCAATCGGCGAGCTGATCGCCGAGCGCATCGAGATCGGCGCCACAGACCTGCTCGTAGTTTCACAAAAGATCGTCTCCAAGGCGGAGGGGCAGATCCGCCGCCTCTCCTCCGTTTTACCCGGCGGGGAGGCCCGTCGCCTCGCCGCGGTGCTCGGCAAGGAGCCGGCGCTGGTCGAGCTGATCTTGGAGCAGAGCGCCGAGGTGCTGCGCGCCGAGCGCGGCGTTTTGATCGTCGAGACCCACCATGGCTTCGTCTGCGCCAACGCCGGCATCGATGCCTCCAACCTTCCCGAGCCCGACACCGTCTGCCTCTTGCCCGAGGACCCAGACGCCTCGGCACGGGCGATCCGGGCTGAAATCGCCGCCGCGGTGGGCGTCTCGCCGGCGGTGATCGTCTCTGACAGCTTCGGCCGCGCCTGGCGCGTTGGCCAAGCCGAGGTGGCGATCGGCTGCGCGGGGATCTCTCCCCTCGATGACTGGCGCGGGCGCCCCGACGCTTTTGGCGTCGAGCTGGAGGCGACCCTGATCGCGGTCGCCGATCAGGCTGCCGGCGCCGCCGATCTGATCCGCGGCAAGGCAAGCGGGGTCCCCGCCGCGCTACTGCGCGGCCTTCACCGCTTCATCGGCCCCGAGGATGGACCGGGAGCGATCGCGCTGCGCCGCCCCCACGAGCAAGACCTCTTTCGTTAGGCGCCGAGCCGACCGCTGACGTCGAGCACCGCGGCTCCCTGCAGGGCGCCGCTGCGGATGTCCGCGAGCGCCTGCTGCGCGGCGCTCAGCGGGTAGATCTCGATCTCGGTTCGAACCGGAACCCGCGGCGCCAACTCGAGAAACTCCTCGCCGTCGGTGCGGGTTAGGTTTGCAACCGAGCCGAGCTGGCGCTCGCCCCAGAGAATGTCGTAGTCAAAGGCGGGGATCTCGCTCATGTGGATCCCGGCGCTGATCACCCGCGCGCCCTTGGCGGAGGCCCGAAGCGCGGCTGGCATCAGCGCCCCAACCGGGGCAAAGACGATCGCTCCGTCCAGCGGCTCGGGTGGAGAATCATCAGAGGATCCCGCCCACTCGGCCCCCAGGCGACGGGCAAAGGCCTGCGTCTGGGTATCGCCGCCACGGGTGAAGGCGAAAACGCGTCGGCCCTGAAAAACAGCAACCTGGCAGAGGATGTGGGCGGCGGCGCCAAAGCCGTAGAAGCCGATTCGCTCCGCCTCACCGACCAACCGCAGCGCCCGGTAGCCGATCAGCCCGGCGCAAAGAAGCGGCGCTGCCTGATCATCTGAGAACCCGGCTGGGATCGCAAAGCAGAAGCGTTGATCGGCCACCGCCAGCTCGGCGTAGCCGCCGTCGATGTCATAGCCCGTGAAGCGGGCCCGATCGCAGAGGTTCTCGCGCCCGCTGGTGCAGTAGCGACAGACCCCGCAGGTCCAGCCCAGCCAGGGCACGCCGACCCGATCGCCCACGCCAAAGCGCCCCGCCCCCTCTCCCAGCGCCGAGATCGTGCCGACGATCTGGTGGCCGAGAATCAGCGGCAGCTTCGGCTCGCGCAGCTCGGAATCAAAGATGTGTAGGTCGGTGCGACAGACGCCGCAGGCGCCAACCTCGATCAGAACCTGGCCGGGGCCCGGCTGCGGATCGGGGCGATCGAGCAGCGCCAGCGGCTCGCCCTGCTTTTGAAGGACCATCGCGCGCATCGCCGTATCATCGCGCCCGCGGGCAACGAGGCCTAGCTCGGCGCTGCCTCGGCGCTAATAGGTCTCGAGGATCTCATACAGCGTGCTGCGCTGGGCCGGGCTGCGGCCACCGGCGCGGGCGGCCTCGATCAGCTGGTGGGGCTCGAGTCGCACCCCGTGCTGGGAGCCCGCCATCCGCGAGATGTTCTCCTCCATCAGGGTGCCGCCGAGGTCATTTACCCCCCAGCGCAGCGCCTCGGTTGCCGCGCCCAGGCCCATCTTCACCCAGCTCGCCTGAAGGTTGGGGATCGAGCGGCCCAGGGCGAGGCGGAAGGCCGCGGTGTGCTTGAGGTTCTCGCGCTCGGAGATCTCCTCGATCCCGTGGGTGCGCCCCAGCATCGTGTTGAAGGGGATGAAGCTGAGCGGCACGAACTCGGTGATCCCACCGGTTCGCTCCTGCAGGGCGCGGATCACCGCCATGTGGCGGGCCAGCTCGCGCGGCTCCTCGATGTGGCCGAACATCACGGTCGAGGTGGAGCGCAGCCCGGCGCGATGGGATGCCTCGATGATCTGCACCCAGCGATCGACCGGGAGCTTGTTCGGTGAGATCCGCTGGCGCACCCCGTCATCGAGCACCTCGGCCGCGGTTCCGGGGGTCGAGCCGAGCCCGCATTCGAGCAGGTACTCAAAGACCTCCTCGGGCTCTTTGCCCGAGCGCTCGCACATGTAGTGGACCTCCATCGGGGAGTAGGCGTGAAGGTGCAGCTGGGGCGCGACCGACTTCGCCAGCCGCAGCCATTTCCCGTACTCCTCAAGCGTCAGGTCGGGGTGGATTCCCCCCTGCATGCAGATCTCGGTGGCGCCGAAGTCAACCGCATCCTGGATCCGTGCGGCGAAGTTCTCCTCGCTCACCTCGTAGGCATCGGGGGAGCGCCGGCCCTGCCCGAAGCCGCAAAACGCACAGCCGACCACGCAGATGTTGGTGAAGTTGATGTTGCGGTTTACGACGAAGGTCACCCTCTCCCCCACCAGCTCGGCGCGCAGCTGATCGGCGGCCTGCCGCATCTCCTCGATCACCTCAGCGCGGGTCTCTGAGAAGAGCGCGGTCAGCTCGTCCTCGCTCAGCGCGATCCCATCGCGACCCTTCTCGATCGCCGCCTCAGCCAGGGCGGGCGCCAGCTGCTCTTCGCGGCGTCGCCCCGAGCCGCGCCGCGGGATGAAGCTCCAGTACTTGAGCTTGATCACGTCGAGCACCCCCTGCTCCATCCACTCTGAGTCCATGTACTGGGGGTATACGCAGAGCCGCTCGCTGAGCGCGTAGCCCTTGGGTGAAAGCTCCTTTCGAACCTGATGGGGGCTGGGGAATGCCTGCTCGGGGGAGATGTGATCCCCATTCGCCGAGAGACCACCGAGGTCGGTCGCCCCCGCAGCCACCAGCTCGGCCCAGCTCTCAGAGAGGTTGGGCGGGACCTGTATCCCGACCCCCGGCAAAAGGCGCGCGCACTCTGAGATCAGTCGCTTGATCTCAGCGAGGGAGACCTCCGAGGCCCAGGCGGGAAGCGCCGCGGCGCCCTGATCGGGGGCGAACGTCTGGCCATCTGCGCCGACTTGCGCGGGGTCTGCCCGATCGGGGGAGGCCTCGCTCCAGCGGCTGCGGGCGGCCTCCGCGGCGATCTCTGCCACCTCGCGTCCGTAGTAGCGAGGATGGGGGACGAAGTTCTGCAGGATCACCTCCTGCAGGTGCCCATATCTCTCCTGCAGGCGCCCGAGCGCCTCAAGTGAGGCAATCCGCTCCTCCTCGCTCTCGCCGATCCCGACCAGGATCCCGCTCGTGAACGGGATCCGCAGCTCCCCGGCGGCCTCAATCGTCGCCAGCCGGCGGGCCGGGTGCTTGGTCGGGGAGCCGGCGTGAACGGTCTCCATCAAGCGCTCTGAGACCGACTCCAGCATCAGCCCCTGGGAGGCGGTCACCTCACGCAGCCGGGCCAGCTCCTCGGGCTCGAGCACGCCGATATTGGTGTGGGGCAAGATGCCGCGCTCAAGCGCCCGCTCGCAGGCCCAGATCACGTAGGAGGTGAAGTCGGGGTGGCCCCACTCGCTGAGGCGAGCGGCGACCTCGGGGTTTACCTCGGGCCGCTCGCCGGTCAGGATCAGGAGCTCCTTGGCGTTTCGACGCTCGGCCTGATCGAGGTGGCGCTCAACCTGATCGGGGGGGTAAATGTGGGCCCGGTGCGTTGCAAACGCGCAGTACTTGCAATAGCACTGGCAGGTGCGCGAGAGCGAGAGGGTGTAGTTGCGCGAGAAGGTGACGCGACGCACGCGACCAAGCTAGCGCAACCGCCGGGCCGGCCGGGCCCGGCGGCTCAGGAGCGCCCGCTCAGTCGCTCGGCTGCGGCTTGGGCGCCGGCGGCTGCGGTTTTTTGCTCGGCGCCGCGACCCGGTCGGGTGACTCGGTCGGCGCCAGGCCGCCCGGCTCAAGGACGAACTTAAAGACCGCCGCGGCAAGCAGCGAACCGACGATCGGTCCGACCAGGTAGGGCCAGACGCCGCCCCACGAGTTGCCGACCAGCGCCGGGCCGAACCAGCGCGCCGGGTTAAAGGAGCCACCGTCCATCGGCCCACCGACCATCACGATGAATCCGAGGGTGGTGCCAATTGCCAGCGGTGCCCAGTCCTTCGTGCTCCGTTTCGAGTAGACGGAGACCAAGACCACCAGCACCAGGCAGAAGGTGCCGACCGCCTCGACCACCGAGCCGGCGAAGTTGCCGCTCAACAGACCGGTAACCCCGACCGCGCCGTAGTGGCTGGCCCGTCCCTCATCTTCGAGCAGCCCCTTGGTCAAAAGCGCTCCCAAGACACCGCCCGAGAGCTGGGCGAGGCCGTAGATCGCCGCGTCGATTGGGCTGATCCGCTTCAAGACCGCGGCGGCAAGCGTCACGGCCGGGTTGAAGTGCCCACCGCTGACCACGCCGAACATGACGATCAGGCCAAACAGCAAGAAGGCGTGGACGAGGCCAACGACAGCGAAGTCGGAGCCAAACTGCGCCTGATTCCCGGTGGCGACGAACAGCACAACGACGCTGGTGATGAAGAAGACCAGCAAGAAGGTGCCGATCAACTCCGCAAGATATGCCGCGAGTCCTCGTTCCTGCACTTCTCTCCTCCTAGATCCTCGGATCGGTTGCGGGCGGCAGTCTATCCCCCTGGCGCATGGAAAAGGCTCCTGACCGCAAGCTTCTTCTTCAGAAGGCCATGTTCGAGGTCCCAATCGGCCCATTCGCGGAGCACCGAATAGTTGAAGGGAGCCGGCGTGAGGATCGGCAAAAGGGCCTGAAGCTGGGCGCGCTGCTGCGCCGCGTCAAGGCTCGGGACCTCGCCCAAGAGGTCGCCCAGGGCGCGGGAGGGATGGCGCACCGTGAAGCGATAACCACGCTCGGTGGCGGAGACCATCGCCGCGACCAGCTTCGGATCGTGGGCAAGGGTCGCGGCGGTGGTGGTCAGGATCAGCTCCGGATAGGGAGGGGCGCCGTAGCGATTGACGCGAAAGACGTGGATCGGAATCCCCTCGCGGCGCAGGTCGACGCCCTCGGCGTTCCAGAATCCGGTCACCGCGTCGACCCGTTCGGCCGCCAGAGAGGCGACCGCGTTATAGCCGATCGTCACCCGCTTTACCTTCGCCGGCGCGCCTCCATCGGCGCTCACCTCCGAGTTAACCACGGCTTCATCGGAGGGCAGCCCGCTGACCCCGACAGTGCGCCCGACCAGGTCGCGGGGGCGGCGCACCGGGCCGTTGGCGCGCGAGATCACCGCGGCCAGCGGGCGCTGCACGATCGCCATCACCCCGACCAGGTCGAGTCCGTCCTCGCGGGCTATCCCGAGGTCGTGGATGTCGAGGATCGCGAAGTTGGTCCGCCCCGCCTCCAGGAGCTTCGGGGCGTCGGTCGATTCCCCCGGCACGTGGACGCTGAGGTTGATTCCGGCGTCGCGGTAGAAGCCCTGTGAGAGCGCCGCATAGATCCCGGTGTGATCGGCATTGGGTGTGAAGTCGAGGACCAGCGTCGCGCCGGCTGGCGCGCCCGGTTCAGCGCCGCCGGCGCCGCAGCCGCAAACTGCGGCAAGCAGCGAGGCGGCCGCCAGCAGCGCGGCAAGACCTCTCATGTCAGCGACAGCTTATGCAGATAGGGTTCTCCTTGATGAGCTTCGCTGAGGACTTTCAGCGGGTCCTTGACTCGATGCCGCCCGATTGGACCGACCTCGAGCTCGACCTGCGAATCGATGAGGAGAGCCGCTACATCGACACCGCCGTGATGCTGAGCCAGGTAAATGCCCAGCCCTACTCGCGCTCGGATTGGCATTGGCGCCTGCTGGTCGCCCACAGCTTCGGACACGCGGCGGCCGCGCCGACCGTGAAGGGCGTGCTCGGCCGCCTCGATGAGGAGGGCGTCAAGGGCGAGCTGGTGCTGCGCGAGGTGCGCGAGGGGCGCTCTGAGGTCGTGCAGATGTGGGGCCGGCCCGAAAGCGTGCGCGAAGAGTTTCGCCAGCGCCGCGCGATTTAGTGGCCCGCGTCCTCGCCCTCGTCTCTGATCTGATGCTGGCAAGCCGGGTGCGCGAGAGCCTTGAGGCGGCCGGGCACCGGGTCTCGGTGGAGGCGAGCCTTCCGGCCGATCTCGACTTCGATGCGATCGTCTGTGACCTCGACGCGGTGAAGGTCGAAGAGGTCGCCGCGGCAGCGCCTCCCAGCCTCGGCTTTTACTCCCACCTCGACACCGAGAGGAGGGCCAGCGCCGAGGCGGCCGGAATCGATCTGATCATCCCCCGCTCGCGGATGGCCCGCGAACTGCCCCGCTGCCTGGCGGGGCTGCTCGGGGCGAGCTGAGCGACGCTGCCGAGGCCCCGCTAGCCGAGGAAGACCTGCTCGAGTAAGAAAACGTTCAGGGCGATGATCAGGGCCGCCACCGTGGCGGCCACAGCGGTCACCCAGCCGGGGTTGACCAGGGCGCCCATGATGTCGCGCCGCCGCGCGATCAAGACCAGCGGCACCAGCGCGAAGGGGATGCCGAAGGAGAGGACGACCTGGCTGCCGATCAGCGCGTTGGTCGGATCGACGCCGAGCGCCAGAATCAAAAGCGCCGGAGCGAGGGTCAGGGCGCGGCGCAAAAAGATCGGGACCTAGCGCTCGATGAAGCCCTGCATCACGACCTGGCCGGCCATCGTTGTCGCCGGGGTTACCCCGAGGCGCTCGGCGAGCTCCCCGTTGGTCACCGGCCCATCGTGGCGGCGCGAGAGTAGGTAGATCGCCTTCGCGTAGTCCTCGATTGCATGGGAGGATTTCGACCCGTCTAAATTTGATTTGACACATCTAAAACCGATCCGCACCGACGGCCGGAGCAAGCCTCCTAGAATCCCCAGAGATGGCCGATACCGCGACCCTTGAGCTCGATGCCCAGTACCGCCAGCTGCGCGAGGAGTGCGGCCTGCTTGATCGCCGCGACCGCGGCATCCTGGGGGTCGAGGGCCCCGAGGCGGCCGAGTACCTGCAGGGACAGATCACCAACGACGCCGAGGCGCTCGGCGTCGGCGAGGGCTGCTACGCGGCGCTGCTTGACCGCAAAGGGCACATGCAGGCCGACCTGCGCCTGCTGCGAGTGGGGGCGGAGGAGTTCCTGATCGACACCGAGCCCGAGGGCGCAGCGGCGGCGCTTCGCCACCTGCAGACCTACAAGATCGGGCGCCGGGTCGAGGTCACAGACCTCGGCGCCGAGCGCGCGATCCTCTCGCTGATCGGGCCACGCAGCGCCGAGCTCGCCGCCTCCTCGCCGCTTCGGCCCTTCGCCGTCGCGGAAGCCTCGATCGCCGCGGTTAGGTGTTGGGCGGTCGGTACCCGGGAGGGAATCGATCTGATCGCCGCCGCCCCCGACCTCAGCACGCTGCGCGCGGCGCTACTTGGCGGCGGTGCGGTCGCGGTTGAGCTCGAGGCGGCGGAAGTCCTTCGCCTGGAGGCCGGCTTGCCGCGCTTTGGAGCCGAGATGGGCAACTCCACAATGCCCGCGGAGGCCGGCATCGTCGAGGCCGCCGTCAGCTTCACCAAGGGCTGCTACATCGGCCAGGAGACCGTCGCACGGCTTCACTACAAGGGGCGCCCCAACCGCACCCTGCGCGGCCTTTGCCTGAGCGCGCCCGCCCCGACCGGGGAGGCGCTCCGACTCGGCGGCAAGCAGGTGGGAGCCCTCACCAGCGCCTGCGTCTCCCCCGCCCGCGGTCCGATCGGGCTGGCGATCCTGCGCCGCGAGGCCGAGCCCGGCGCCGAGCTTACCGTAGGTGAAGATGGCGTTACGGCGCGCGTTGTCGACTTGCCGTTCGACTAGATTCCGCCCCGATGGGTGGTGGGAGAGGTAGAGCTGCGGTTATCGTCCTCGGCGCGTTGGCCTTGGTCGCCGCCGGCTGCGGGGTTGAAGAACACGCAAATGACCCGCGGCCCTCACCGCCGGTTCGGATCAGCGTGACGCTCAATACAAGTGCGGTCACGATCACCCCCGCCGCGGTCGGCGTCGGACCCGAACGCAGCCAGCAGATCCCCCAAAACCGCCGCCACGCCCAGCCACCGATCCGCAGCAGGGCGCCGCTGGTGGTCACCTTCGTAATCGCCAACCTGACCAGCTATGAATCCCATTTGGAAATTCGTGGGCCGCGTAACGAGAAGTCGGAAACCATCGTCGCCAACGGCAACGGCACCTTCCAGGCAGAACTGCCGACCGGGACCTACGCCCTGAGCGCCGCCGACATTCCCGCCGCCACCGAAGCCCATCTGATCGTCGGTCCCTACCGGGCCTCCTCTCAAAACGACGTCCTGCTGCCCTAGCGAAACCACTCGCTGCGGTGGCGTCTGATCGGTCCGTCACGATCGCTGGCCGATGATCATCGTCCTGGCAATCGCAGTGGTTTTGCTCGCAGCGGGCTGCCTCTACCTGCTTGTGAGGCATCGCTTCGAGCCCGAGATCGGCGACACCGTGCGGGCGGCGACCCAGGAGGCCCTTTCCGGCCTTTTGGCGAGTAACCGCGAGCTGCGCGAGGCCGACCGCGATGCCTCCGAGGCGGCGCTGCAAAAGCGCGAGGCCGAGTTCCGCCGCCTGACCGAGCCGATCGGGGAGAACCTGAAGCGGATCGAGCGCGAGGTCTCAAGCCTCGGCAAGGACCGCCGCAGCGCCGACGGGGCGATGCGGACCCTGCTCGGTGAGATGAAGATCGGCCTCAGCGACCTCGGCACCCAGACCGGCACCCTGGTCAAGGCGCTGCGCCAGCCCCATACCCGTGGCAAATGGGGAGAGGTGCAGCTGAAGCGCTGCGTGGAGATCGCCGGGATGACCGAGCACGTCGACTTCGAGCTGCAACAGTCGATGCGAAGCGACGATGCGCTGCTGCGCCCCGACGCGGTGGTGATGTTGCCGGGTCGGCGTCGCGTCGTGATCGACTCCAAGGTACCCCTCGATGCCTACCTCGAGGTGCTTGAGTCAGAGGACGAGCCCGCCCGGCGCGGCGAGCTGGCGCGCCACGCGCGCCAGGCTCGCGAGCACATCACCAAACTTTCCTCCAAGCGCTACCAGGACCAGTTTGCGCCGGGGGAGAGCCCGGACTTCGTCGTTTGCTTCATGCCCTCAGAGGCCGCTTTGCACGCGGCCTTTGAGGCCGAGCCGACGCTTTATGACTACGCCCTGGAGCAGAAGGTCCTGATCGCCACCCCGACCACTCTGGTTGGCTTGCTGCGGACGATCGAGCTCGGCTGGCGCCAGGAGCGAATCGCCGAGGAGGCCCAGGAGATCGCCACCGCCGCCCGCGAGCTCTACGGGCGGATGGGTGTCTTCCTGCGCCATTTCGCCAAGGCGGGGCGCCAGCTCGGCTCCGCCGCCAACGCCTACAACGAGGCGGTTGGCTCGATCGAGAGCAGGGTCCTGCCGCAGATGCGCCGATTCTCTGAGCTCGGGGCCGCGAGCGGCGAGGAGACCGAGAGCCCGGCGCCGGTCGACCAGGCGGTTCGACCCCTGCTCGCCGAGGAGCTGCGTGAGATCGAGCGCGGCCCAGGCGGGGAGGGCTCGGTGGTCGAGCTCGCCGCTCCGCTTGAGGCCGATTCGGCCTGAGCGCCAGTCCAAATCGCCGAGTCAAAGCCGCGATCATAATTCGGCGACGAGCGGCCGGGCCGGCTGCAGCTTCCGCCCCTTATTTGAGCTTCAGGCTGACCTTGGTGCCAGCGCCAAGAACCATCCCGGGCCTCGGCTTCTGCGCGGCGACCCGCTCCGATCGGCTCCGCGCTCCCCTGACCGCACCGAGGCTGCAAGCGGTCGCCCTCAACCGCCGGCGCGCAGAGCTGAGTTTTTGTCCAATCAATCTCGGGACCACGCAGCTGGCGCTGGGCGTGGTGGTCGGCCCTGTGACTTCGGGCGCCGGGCTCGGCTCGGCACCCGATCCCGATGAAGCGGAGGGGGAAGCAGCGCTCGTCTGATCGAGCCTCGCGGTGGCGATCACCGCTGGTTTGACCGAGGTATCGGTGGCGGTGATCGTCGCCGTGCCCGCCGTATCGGAGGAGGTGAGCACGGCGCTGTAGGTGCCTGGGGCTGTTTCACTGACCGGGCCGATCCGATCGCCACCATCGCTTGAGGAGAAACCGACCTCCTGAGCGGCGAGCGGTTCTTCATCAGCGCCGCTCGCCTTCGCGGTGATCGTCGTGGTCGAGGCACCGTTGGCGAGAATCGATTCCGGAGAGAGCGAGACCGAGAGCCCCCTCCCCGACACGGTGACCGCTTTGGTCTCGCGCGCCAGCGCCGATCCGGCGCAGGAGGCGGTCTGGCCGGTGAAGATGATTTCGGTCGAGCAGCCTTCGTTATCGGTCACCGTCAGGGTCGCTTCGTAGCTGCCGCGGTTGGCGTAGGTGTGCTGGGGACTCGGGCCGCCGCTGGTTTCTGTGCTCCCGTCGCCGAATTCCCAGTCATAGTCGGCGATCGAGCCGTCCGGATCACTCGAGGCCGAGGCGTCAAAGCCGACCGGCGTTCCCGACAGCGCCGCCGGCACCGAGAAGGAGGCAACCGGCGGCTGGTCGGGGGGAATCGCCACCGCCTCGGGATCAGCGCCAACTTCGATCGTCGCTTTCACTTGCTCGGTTTCGGTGTCGATCACAGAGACCGTGTCGGTGCCGGAATTCGGGACGTAGGCGGTCTTGCCGTCAGGGGTGAATGTGACGACGTATGGCAGCTTGCCGACCTTTATCGGTTCGCCCACCACCTGATCGGTTTCGGCGTTGATCACCGAGACGGTTTCTTCGCCTTCGTTGGCGATGTAGACCCTCTTGCCGTCGGGGGAGACCCCCACCCCCCACGGTTCCTTCCCGACTTTGATCGGTTCGCCCACCACCTGCTTGGATTCGGTGTCAATTACCGAGACGCTTCCCGAGGGCTTGCCTTCGGCGAAGTTGGCGACGTAGACCCTTTTGCCATCGGGGCTGATCTCGATCGGGAGCGGATTGTCCTGTTCGACCCCAATCGATTCGGTGACCTGGTTTGTGCTTAGGTCGATCACCGAAACCCTGCTCCCCTTCACGTCGGCGACGTAGGCGAACTTTCCGTCAGGGGTGATCGCGATCCCCCAGGGTCCGTGTTCGACGCTGATTGTGTCGGTGACCTCGTTCGTTTCAGTGTCGATCACCGAGATGTCTTCGGAGCCGGCGTTAACGACGTAGGCGCTTTTGCCGTTGGGGGTGATCGCGACGGCCACCGGTTCTGTGCCAACTCCGATCGTCGCTTCCACGGATTTGCTCGAAAGGTCGATCACGGAGACGTTGTCGGACCCAAAATTGGTCACGTAGGCAGTGTTGCCGTCCGGGGTGATCGCGATCGCTTCGGGCTCTTTGCCGACCGTGATCGGGGAGCCGACCACCTTGTTTGTTTCGGTATTGATCACCGAGACGCTCCCCAAAGGACTGTTTTCTTCAAAGTTTGCGACGTAGGCGTCCTGGGCGAATGCGCCGGGGGCCCAGAGGGCCAGCGCCAGCGCAGCGAGCACGACGCTGGCAGCGCACATTCTGGGCCCTCGCCCCGCTCTCAATCTCTCTCCCACAGCCAAAAAGGGTAGCGATGATTCTTCAGTTGGCGCTAAACCGAGGCGGCGAGAGGCCCGCTCGGCGCCACGGCCGCGGTTCGATCAAGGAGAGGATTTGACCCGCTGGGAGGCGCATTTACGACCTCGTGGCGAGTCCAGCTGCGCCCCCCACCCCGTCCTCGAGGTTCACCGCGATCGCCGCGCCAGCGGTTTTCCGTTACCGCAGGACCTTCAGCCTGCGAAAGAGGGTCCGCTCGGCGCGGTCGATCTTCACCGTCTCCCTGACGAGGACCCTCGCCGCTGAGATCAGCTTGGCCCGGTAGGCGATCTTTGGCTTCAGCGAGACGATCGCAGAGCTCCCCGCTTTTAATCTCACCCTCGAGACGGCGCTCTCGGCCTGACCGATCCGCCTCCTGGTCAGCGCCTGCAGCTCAATCGTGCAGCCCCCGGCCCCGGCGCGGCTGGGGCAGCGGGCCAAAACGCCCGGGTAGGCGATCATCACCCTCCGAGTCTGGCTCGCCAGCGCTGAGCCGTTGCAATAGGCGGTCTGCCCGGTGAAGATCGATCGGGTTGAACAGCCTTCGCTGTCGGTCACAGTTACGGTCGCCCGATAGGGGCCGGGGTACTTGTAGCGGTGAGTTGGGCTGGGGCCGCCGTTTAGGAGATGGGATCCGTCGCCGAATTCCCAGTCATAGCTGGCGATCGAGTCACCGGGGTCGGTCGAGCCCGCTGCTTCAAAGGCAACCGGCTCGCCGGCTTTTGCGCCCGAGGTCGAAAACGAGACATGCGGCGCCTGAGCGGGGGGGATCGCGATTGCCGCCGGTTCCTTGCCGACCCGGATCGGTGCGCCAACCACCTGGTTGTTTTCGGTATCGATCAGCGAGACGCTTTCGGAGCCGAAGTTGGCGACGTAGGCGCTCTTTCCGTTGGGGGTGATCGCCACCACGTAGGGCTGGGTGCCAACGCCAATCGGCGCCCCGAGCACCCGGTTGGTTTCGGTGTCGATCACCGAGACGCTCTTTTCGCCTTCGTTGGCGACGTAGAGCCGCTTGCCGTCGGGCGCTATCGCGATCCCCCATGGTTCGACCCCGACCCCGATCGGGGAGGCGAGTGGCTTGTTGGTTTCGGTGTCGATCACCGAGACGTCATTTTCTTGGTAGTTGGCGACGTAGGCGGCGTGCCCGTCGGGGGTGATCTCGATCGGGACCGGAGCCTTGCCGACGCCGATCGATCCGCCGAGCAGCTTGTTTGTTTCGATATCGATCACCGAGACGCTCTCGCCCTTCTCGTTATTGACGTAGGCCTTGCGGCCATCGGGGGAGATCGCGATCCCCCAGGGGGATTGTTTGACCCGGATCGAGGCCGTGACCTGGTTGGTCTGGGTGTCGATCACCGAGACTTCTTCTGAGCCGGTGTCGACGACGTAGGCTCTCTTTCCGTCGGGGGTAATGGCGATCGCAACCGGTTCCCGCCCGACCCCGATCGTCGCCACCACCGCATTGGTTTCGGTGTCGATCACCGAGACGTCTTCGGAGCCGAAGTCCGCGACGTAGGCCTCGCGACTGTCAGGGGTAATCGCGATCGATTCCGGCTTCGTCCCGACCGCGATCGGAGGGCCAACCACCTGGTTGGTCTGGGTATCGATCACCGAGACGTCGTTTGAGCCGAGGTTTGCGACGTAGGCATCCTGGGCAAGAGCGGGCGTCCCCCCAAGGGCCAAGAACGCGACCAGCAAAACCGCGCTCCCGGCGAGGGAGCGTGAAAGCGTCGCGATTCCGAGCCTCTCGCTCACAAAAAAAGGGTAGCGCTGAGCGCTCGAGCCAAACCACGGCCGAAACGCCGAGGGACGGCGGGGGGACCTGGGGGCTCTCAGCGCCGATGTCTGCCTCTGCCGAGCGGCGCCCCGGGGTCCGGGCGAGGCCCCGACCCCGTTTGACGGCGATGCTGACTAGGATTCGCCGCCCCCCTTTCCGACATCGCGGAGGAACAAGTTGGCCGTTGACACCAGCGCAGTCTCGAAGTTAGACGTGGAGCCCGGAACCCTGCCCGAGACGATGGCGGCCTGGGTGATCCGCCCCGAGCGCGAGGGCGAGCCGATCGATGCCTTCCAGCTCGAGCAGATCGAGGTGCCCGAGCCCGGCGCCTTTGAGGTGATCGTTCGGGTGATGGCCGCGGGCGTTAACTTCAACAACGTCTGGGCGGCGCTGGGAAAACCGGTTTCGGTCTTCGGCTACGGCGATCATCCTCAGTGCGGTCACCACATCGGCGGCTCCGATGCCTCCGGAATCGTCTGGAAGGTGGGCGACGGCGTCACCCGCTGGAAGCCCGGAGATGAGGTTGTGGTCCACTGCAACCAGGCCTCCTATGAGGACGTCGAGGTCCACGGCCTCGATCCACTGGCAGCACCGAGCCAAAGGATCTGGGGCTATGAGACGACCTGGGGCTCCTTTGCCCAGTTCGCCAAGGTCCAGGCCCAGCAGCTCCTCCCCCGCCCTCAAAACCTGAGCTGGGCGGAGTCCTCCGCTTACGGGCTCACCTACTTCACCGCCTACCGGATGCTGATCGATCAGTGCAAGCTTCAGGCCGGGCACAACGTCTTGATCTGGGGCGCCGCCGGCGGCCTCGGGGTCTTCGCCACCCAGCTCTGCGCGGCGGCGGGAGCCAACGCGGTCGGCGTCGTTTCCTCCGATCAGAAGGGCGAGCTGGTCAAACAGCTCGGCGCCGTTGACTACATCAACCGCGCCGAATTCTCAGAGATGATGAGAACCCCCCAAAACATCGCCGACCCAGGCGCGGAGAAGGAGCGCTTCAAGGCGTCGCGGGCCTTTGCCAAACGGGTCAAAGAGATCCTCGGCGATGCCCCTGACATCGTCTTTGAGCACGTCGGACAGGCGACCTTCCCAACCTCGGTCTACGTCGTCAAACCGTTTGGCAAAGTGGTGATCTGCGGTGCCACCTCGGGCTTTCAGCTCGACTTCGACGTCCGCTACCTGTGGATGCGCCAAAAGCAGATCATCGGCTCCCACTTCGCCAACGCCTATGAGTCGATGCGGGCAAACCAATTGATGGCGGCGGGGAAGATCCGCCCGGTGCTTTGGAAAACGATGGGCTTTGACGGCGTTCCTGGCGCCCACCAGCTGTTGCATGAAAATAAGCACCTGGGCAAGATCTCGATCCTGGTCGGAGCCGAATCCGAGGACGAGGGCAAGGTCGACGAGGGCCCCGGCGCGATCCGGGCCGAGGTTGGAGCGTAATCGGATGGCTGAGGTCTGCACACTCGATTGGCACATCGCCCCCTTCCGGGCCGACCGCTGGCTCGATCTGTGGGAACCGGCGGCGGCGCGGATGCCCGCCTTCGGCGCCCGCAGCTGGTCGCTGATTCGCTCGATCGATGACCCACTCGCCTTCCAGCAGACGGCGCTTTGGGAGAAGCGCGCCGATTTTGAACGCTACTGGTACTCCGAGGAGATCGAGGCGGCAAGGGCCAGCGTCATCGACCTCTATGACCTGCCGCTTTTGCCCGCCTGGCACAAGCTGCTGGCTGCCGAATAACCCTTCCCTCGCTCCGCTGCCCCGCTCGGGCGGCACGGTGTCGCGCCGGCCCAGCTGATGACTGAGCTCCGCGCTACCTTGATGTGATCGTGAAATCCACAAAGAAAATCGGGAACTGGACGCCCGAAGGCAAAGCCGAGCGCGTCGCCCTGCGGCGCGATTACACCGAGCTCACCGCGGCCCAGCGCGTAGAACAGGTCTTTGACCTCTCCAAGTTCATGTCCCAGGTAGCCGAGGCGGGGCGTCGTCAGCGCGGTGGCTGAGCTCGATATCCGAGCGATCCTCGCCGAGCTTGACAATGAAGGCGTCGAGTTCCTGATCATCGGCGGCGTTGCTGTCGGCTACACGGCTACGTCCGTGCCACGACCGACGTTGAAGTTGTTCCTGGACCCGATCCTCAAAATCTGAAAAGACTCGCACGGGCTCTGAAAAGACTCGATGCTGAGATCGAAGACGCAGAGGAATTTGAGGCCGAGGAGATTCCCGATCCCCTCGATCCGGAGGCGCTAGCGCTTGGGGGAAACTGGGTGCTTCGCACTCGACTTGGTCGGCTTGACTTGATGCAATGGATTGGCGAGGCTGCGCTTTGGGAGAGGCTCTCACCCGCCGCCGTTAAGTCCGAGATAGGGGATTTAGCGGTCAAGGTCATCAGCTACGAGGACCTGATCGCTCTAAAGCAAGAGGCCGGGCGACCCGAAGACCTGACCGATCTGGCGCGGCTGCGAGAGGCGCGGGGGGAGCTATAGCGCCGGTCGCGACCGGGTTAATCGATGACGATCAATACGACGGTCAAAAGGCCAAGCGCAATGCCGCCGGCTGCCAGGGCGCCGTGGGCGTAGCGCGGCGTCTCGGGAAAAAGGCCCTGCGCCAGGGCCCTCTCGACCTTTGTTCGACGCACGCTGCCGTAGGCGATCACGGCGACCCCGTAGAGCGCAAAGCAGATCCCCGCGACGTCATATGGCAAGCGCGAGGCATGGCGATCGAGTCCCGGAATGACCCTTCCCACCGCCAGCGCCACCGCCAGCGCGGTCAGCCCGGTCCGCCACCAGGCCAGCTCGGTGCGTTCGCTTGCGAGCAGGGTGCGCCGCGTCGCATCGACCGCCTCCTTCGCTGGCACCGGATCGCTCAAGGCAGCAGGTTATTGCCCTCAGCCGGCGATCAGCGCGCTGACCGCGCGCGTCTTTGCCACGGCGATGGCCCCGAGGCCGACCAGCAGCAGACCGGCGATCAGCGGCCCCCCGTCGAGGGTCGCGGTGCCCCAGCGCTCGCTCAGATAGATCGGCTCCAAGATCACCGGGACAAAGGTCTGAACGGCGAAGGAAAGCGGCACGACGAAGGTCGCGGGGCGCCGCTGCAGCGCGGTCATCTCGGTGGTCAGCGCAGCCAATCCGGTGGCAGCGGCAATTGCCAGGCAAAGCGCTGCCGCTAACCACAACCCCGAATCGATCTGATCGCTGACCAGCTTGGTTGCGATGTTGCTCGCACCGTAGGCGAGCGCGGAGGCGACGATCACGAAGTTGGCGGAGTCAAGTCGGCCTCGTCCCCGCAACGCGAAGGGGACCAATGAGATCAATGTCATCAGCGTCATCACCGTGATCACCGCGGCCTCGCTGCTCACCTTCTCCGTACCGGAGGGAGTGCCCCAGGCCAGCAGTCCGATCCCGGCGGTGATGCCGATCACGCCGGCGACCTCAGCCCGCCCGACCCGCTCGCCGAGCATCCGCACACCGAGGTAGAGGACCAGCAGGAGGCCGGCGGCGAGCACGGGCTGCACGACGACGAAGGGCGCCAGTGAGAGGGCGAGGACCTGCAGGCCAAAGCCGACCCCGCCCAGCAAGAAGCCGGCGACCCAGCGGCGACGATGGGCGAGGTGGGCGATCAACGAGAGCCGCAGGCTCTCATCCGCGGGCTCGCGCCGGGCGTCGGCCGCCTGCAAGATTATCCCGACGTTGAAGGCGACCGAGGCGGCTGCGGCGGCGGCGATGCCGAGCGCGAGCAAGACCGGGCGACCTAGGCGATTGCCTTTGCGGCGAGCCGCTCGGGGTCGATCCGCACCACGTCCCAGACCAGCCCGACCCGCTCCATCGCCGAGATCAGGACCGCCGAGGGATCGAGCTCGAAGCGACCGAGGCCATGGCGGGCCGAGGTCGGGAAGGCGTGGTGGTTGTTGTGCCAGGCCTCACCGAAGGTGAAGGGCGCTAGCCAGGCGAGGTTTCGTGACTCATCGGCGGTGTCGAAGTCGCGGCGACCGAAGAAATGACAGAGCGAATTGATGCAGAAGGTGATGTGGTGCAGGAAGAAGATGCGCACCGCGCCGCCCCAGAGCAGACCCAGCAGGCCCCCGATCAGGCTGCCGGTCAGCGCGTAACCGAGGCCGAAGGGCAGCGCCAGCCCGAGGACGGCCCAGAGGATGAAGGTGCGATCGACGAAGCGCACGATCGGGTCGGCGATCAGATCGGGTGCGTAGCGGGTTTCCTCGGCGGGCTCATCGCTAAAGAGGACCCAGCCGACGTGGGCGTGAAAGAGGCCCCGCAGGGCCCCAATCAGGCCGCTGCCGTGGCCGACGTGGGGGCTGTGGGGGTCACCCTCGGCATCGGAGAAGCGGTGGTGGCGGCGGTGGTAGGCGACCCACTCGATCACCGGTCCCTCCAGGGCCATCGAGCCGAGCACCGCCCAGACGAAGCGCATCACCGCCCCGGTTTTAAAGGAGCGATGGGTGAAGAGGCGATGGAAGCCGACGGTGATCCCAAAACCAAAGGGGATCAGGGTGGCGAAGAAGATCAGCGCGTCCTGCCAGACCAGGAGCCCGCCCCAGGATTGCTCGATCGCAACCGCGATCAGCGCCAGCGGAATGACCGTCACCGCGAGGTTGGCGATGCGGTCGATGAGGCTGCCGGCGGCGGGCATTCCGGCTACGTATTGCTGGCCCGCGCGCGGGCCGTCTGGAGTGTGCTCAGCCACCGATTTGTCCTTTCCTGTCCCCCGTCGAGCTGCTCAGCACGAACTTTCCCGACGCGGTCCGAGGGTCTCCGGGCAGTCACGGAACCCCTAACTTCCCGTTGTCATCGGCGGGGATAGCTGGGAAGGTTCGAGAGCGGCTCTGAGCCCTATTTGCCCTTGCCACTGTAGCTGGTTAGGCGGTCAGTGGGCGAGAAAAGAGGTTGCGCCAACCCTTGCTCGCCTTGATCGGCGAAGGACCGAGGCGCAGACCGCCGGGAAGCCTCAACCCCCGAGCCCGCCAAGAACAGAGAACCGATTGGGCGGGCGCTCGGCATAAGCCGCTTTCCAGGTTCCCTCAACCTTTACAAGACTGGCGCCCGCAGCCTCTTCGCGGAATCGCTCGGCGAGTGCCTTGGCGCTGTCCTCATCGATCGCGCCCACCAGCAGGTACTTCCAGCGGTGGACCGATGGGAAGCCCTCGTCTCGGAGCTTTCGGCGAAACTCCACCGCCTCGCGGTGGGAGGGGAATTCAATCCGAACCTCAAAGTTCGGATAGCCCTGCTCACGGACCTGCTCGTCTTCGGCGGCAATCTCCTCCGCGTGCTCTTCCCTGAGAGAAAGGTCGCTTTCGGGGAGAGGCTTGTCTGGATCCTCCCAGTTCTCCGCCGATGGATGCCAGTGCCTCAGCTCGGTGCTGAGCTTCCATCCGTGCTCTCCCGCGAGAGCGTCGATCTCCGTTTTGGCGGCTTCAGCCTGCTCGCGGGTGCCGGTATAGAGGAAGACCCTTGAGCCTTCTCGGCTGACGATGACGCGATCGTGAAAGGAATCGCTGAGATCGTGCTCTAGCTCGCCGCCCTCAAGGTAGTCGGTCAAAAGGGCCCCATGGGAGTCCTCCTGCGGGTCGACCTGCAGGCGCCAATCATCGTTCATCAGCGCCAACTTACCCGAGGTGCCTGATCGGCGACGGCCCAAGCGGCGTAACCTGCGTTGAGACCGATCCCCCAGGCCGAGGAGGCCAGATGTTCAGTGGACTCGAGAGTCCGGCTCATTTGCTCATCGTTTTGGTGATTGCGATGCTGGTGCTTGGACCCAAGCGACTGCCTCAGGTCGGCCGATCGCTTGGCTCGGGCATCCGCCAGTTCAAAGCCTCGCTCGAGGGCAAGGATGAGCACGAGGCCGATCAGGCAGACGACGATGCCCGCCCGGCCGAGCCCTCTAAGCCAAGCGTCCCGGTCGCCTCCCTCCCAGACCCCGAGAGCAAGGATCCCTCACCGCCCAAGACCCCTTGAAGCTGGCGCCGCGGACTCAGATTGGAGCAACGCGACCTCGCGTGGGCGCCTATTGCGATCTGATTGCGAAGCGGATGCTGACCCAAGCACCGGGGCTGGTTGGGAGGCCCACCGAAGGCCCGCGGGGACGGAGTCAAGCCAGGCGTCTGTTAGTTAGCGCTCCTCCTCACGGTTGGCGCCTTCGGGTGCGTCGCGCCCTTTGAGCCCCGCTTGCTTTCACACCTTCAGAAAGCCCTTTCAGGTCTCGGGGTAAGTCATCGGTTCCGATCAGAGTTGGGGATGTCAAATAATCCCAATAACCGAAAGGAACTTGCCCGGGATTCAGGGCGATACGGGGGAATCCAATCCCATGGCAAACGGCAGGATTTTCACCGAGGTCCGCTTCGACCTTTGACCTCCAGGCCCCAGCTTGGGGCCGAGGAACTCAAAGCCCGAGCGGGCCAAGATGGGCGCGCGGCAGAGGCTCGTCCGCGGTCTACTCAGGACCGCTGAACTCGAAGGGGAGACGACGCGCGCGATAATCCTCGCGGCAACCTTCGGGCGATCGAGGTACCCCCCTCAGTCAAAGCGACGCCTCCAAACGCGAAAGCGCCGCGGCGGGTCGCATCGCTTGGAGCAGCGGCTGAGCGGGGGACCGAGAGCACCGGCCTCGGCTTGGTCAGGTTCTTTGCCGAGGAACCCTTCAGCCAACGGGATTCTCGCGGTCGGTGCTCTGGTGGAGGCGAATTCGGACCCGAGCACCACAACGTCTTGCGCCGCCGCAGCTCGGGCGGCGCCGCTGGCCTTGGCCCTTACTCCTCGGTCATTCATCGCGTGGGTAAAGATGATTCGACTAGCTCGCGCCCCCCAGCCGCCTGTTCGAATCCAGCCGCTCACCCCTAAAGGTGTGGGTGTAACTTGTCGATTTCTCAAACCGAGATGACCGCTGATCGCTCCAGCTCGGCCAAGGATGCAATCGCGGTTCCGGCGCCACCCTCGGCTCCAAGGGAGCAACCCGGAGAGGACCTCCACCGCCTCGGCGAGGAGCTGAAGGCGCGCGCCGAGGATGTTCTCAAGCTAACGGTCGAGCGCACCGCGGGGCCCGAGCACGATGTTGATGGCGTGGTCCAGGAGAGCTTCGAGCGAATCTGCAAAAGCTCCACCCTTGCAGTTGCGCGGTGGCTTGCGGGGGAGGGTATGGAGGTGGCGATCGAGGCTGGTCGGGAAACCTGGGAGATCTTCGGTGAGCTTGCAGTGCAGCGCGCGGCCTCCCTAAACGAGGTGACCTGGCGCTGCTTTTGGTGGCGAAACACAATGGCCGAGGTGATCGCGGAGTGCGCCTCCAAGCTCGACACTCCGACTGAGGCGATCAGCGATGCCTTAAACATTTTGCAGCTGAGCCTCGAGTTCAGCCTGCTGCGGATGTGTGAGTGTTTTGAGATCGAGCGCCAGCGCACCGACGAAGAGCTCGCCCGGCGCGAGGAGGAGCTCTCGTTCCTGGCGACCCACGACCCCTTGACCGGTCTTCCCAACCGCACCCTGATCCTAGATCGGGTCGAGCAGATCCTTGCTCGCTCGCGCCGCAACCAATCACCGGCGGCGGCCCTGTTCATCGACCTCGACAACTTCAAGGACATAAACGACACCCTCGGCCATACCGTTGGGGATGAACTGCTTAAGGCCGTCGCCGCCCGCCTCAACGGCGTGATCCGCGCCGCCGATGCGCTGGGACGCCTGGGCGGGGATGAGTTCGTGGTGATCTCAGAGGACCTCACCCTCTCAGCCGGTCCCGAGCTGGTCGCCGAGCGTCTGCTTGAAGCGCTCGAGCAGCCGTTCAAGCTAGGAGCGGACCGCCAAACTCGGGTCAATGTGAGGGCGAGCATCGGGATTGCGATCGGAGAGAAGACCACTGCCGAGGAACTCCTGGGCAAGGCCGATATCGCCATGTACCGGGCGAAGTGGGACGGCAAGCATCGCTACGTCGTCTTTGAGGCCGGCATGCAGGAGCTGGTCCAAAACAGGATGGAACTTGAGATGGATCTGCGCGAAGCCCTCGCCAAGGAGGAGTTCATTCTCGCCTTTCAACCGACGATTGATCTCAGCAACATGAGCCCTACCGGGGTCGAGGCACTGATCCGCTGGAATCACCCCGAGCGCGGAGTGATGCAACCCGACGATTTCATTCCCCTGCTCGAGGAGTCGGGGTTAATTACAGAAATCGGTAAATGGGTCTTGGATCAGGCCTGCGCTCAGGGCGCGGAGTGGCGGGCGGCCGGGTATCCGATCATGATGGCCGTCAACGTCTCCGGGCGCCAGCTCGACACCGATCAACTCCTAGATGACATCGAATTCGCCCTCTCAGACAGCGGCCTTGACCCTGGGGCGCTGACGATCGAGGTCACCGAGACCGCTCTGATGCGAAACATCGAGGAGACCGCGCGGCGGCTGACCGCGATCAAGGCACTCGGCGTGCAGATCGCAATCGATGACTTCGGTACCGGCTACTCCTCGCTCGCCCACCTGCAGCGGTTCCCAGTCGATGCGCTGAAGATCGACCGCTCCTTCATCTCCGGGCTGGGTAGTAACCAGGAGGGCGAGACGCTGATCCACTCCCTTGTGCAGCTTGGCAAGGCGCTTTCAATTGAGACCTTCGCCGAGGGCATCGAGCAACATCACGAGCTCTCGCTGTTAAAAGATGAGGAGTGTGAAAATGGGCAGGGCTTCCTCTTCGCCCGGCCCCTCGATGTGGCCGCGACCGAGGTATTTTTGCGGGACTGGGCAGACAATCTAAACCCCTCCTTCGCAAAGCCGCCACAGCACACTGCCCTGACGGAACCGATATCGGTGAACGCCTCACAAAACGGGCATGCATAGCGTCCTGGGAATTCTCGCCCTCAAGGTCTAGATTCACCACCGTTTTGCCGATCTCTTTTTGAGAGTCGGCAATGCTAATTCCGCAGTCAAGAACGATCGCTCCGCCGCAGGGGAAGCCGGGCTCAACGCCGGTTCTCGCCGAGGAGCCGCTGAGCGCGGTCGCGGACTTCGTTGGGACCCCCAAGGCCCAACCCACCTCAGCGGAACGCCGACGCATCTACATCAAGCTTCACCAAAAGCTGGCGCTGGTGATTGCGGTCGCTGTGGCCTGGGCAGGCTTTTCGCTGTGGCTTTCGATCCCATGGATTGACGCCCTCGGACAGTCAATCACGATGCCTCTTGCGATCGCCGTGATTCTTGGCATCGCGATCATCCCCGGCTACCTGAACGCCAACCTGATCGCCTCATTGTTACTCGACCGCCCTCCACCGCTTCGGTTTGATCTCGCCTCTCCTGCGGTGACCGTGGTAATTGCCTGCTTCAACGAGGAGAAGACGATCGAGGAAACGCTTGACTACATCGCCAAGCAGGACTATTCGGGCGAGTTGAAAGTTCTGGTCGCCGATGATGGTTCGAGCGATCGCACTGTCGATCTGGCCCAAAGGCGCGCCGCAAACGACGATCGGATCGCCGTCCTCAGCTTCCCCCATGCCGGCAAGGCAAGGACCCTGACCCGGGCTCTTGCCAGCGTGCGAACCCCGCTGGCCGCCACCGTCGACGCCGATACCCTCTTGATGCCATTGGCGCTGCGGCGGATAGTCGCCCGGCTCTTGATCTCACCACCCGATACGGTCGCGGTCGCTGGTGCCGTTTTCGTGCGCAACTCTCGGCGAAACCTCTTCACCCGAGCGCAGGAGTGGGACTACTTCCTCGGCATCGCCTCGGTAAAGCGCCAACAGAGCCTCTACCAGGGGACGATGGTTGCCCAGGGGGCCTTCAGCGTCTACCGCACCGCGGCGCTGAATGGTGTCGGCGGCTGGCCGGACCGGATCGGTGAGGACATCGTGCTCACCTGGGCGATGATGCGAAAGGGCGGTCGGGTCGGATATGAGCGCACCGCGATCGCCTTCACCGGAGCACCTGAAGACGTCAGGGCCTTTGCCCGTCAGAGACGCCGCTGGGCGCGAGGGATGATCGAGGGGTTGCGCGAGCACGGCCGGGCACTGGTCGCCGGTGGGCGCTCGAACATTCACGCCGTCCTCGTCAATTTCATCTTCCCCTACATCGACCTCGTCTACTCGATCGCATTTCCGATCGGAATCGTGCTGGCGCTGTTTGGTGATTTCGCGATCGTCGGACCGATGACGCTGGCAGTCCTCCCGCTCAACCTCTTGCTCTCGGGAATCATGTTCCACCTCAGCAAGAAGTCCTTCGGTCAGGTTGGGCTCAAGGTCAGGCAGAACCGGCTCGGCTTCCTCGGCTACCTGCTCGCCTACCAGCTCTTCATGGCGCCGATCTCAGTGGCGGGCTACGCGCAGGAGCTGTTCGGCGCCTCGCGGCGCTGGTAGACCTGGACTCGATCCGCGCACCAGCTATCGGCTGGCAGGCTGCTCGGCGCGGGCCGCAAAGCTCAATCGATTGCGATTTCCCATTGGCCAAAAGCGATCGCGACGAGCAGCCGGCGGCGCTGATGTGAGGCTAGGTGAGGGGCCCCGCACCCGCCCGCCCCGCGCCACCAGGCCTCCGGCCTGACCCGCCCGACGCGGTCTTCCCTTGCAATCTCCACCCAGGCCCGCCAACCCGCCAGCTCCGCCCAACCCATGGACATCGTGGGGGGTGGGTGCTCCCCAGGCTGCGGGTTTGGGTTGAGGATGGTCGGTAACGCGCTCGTTGAGAGACGACTTGTCAGCGCAGAGTCAGACGTGAAGCCACCGCCGTGCTAGCGCCGCTTTGACTTATGACGCTTCACCTTGACGCACCTCTCCCTGCCCCTAATCCTCTTCTTCCTCAGCCCGTTTCTGCAACGCGGCAGGAGGTCGAAAGTCGCGGAGACTTCCCTGGCCGCCGACATCGTCACTTCGCATCCGTTGGCACCGTTGACGCGGCCGCAG
This sequence comes from uncultured Solirubrobacterales bacterium, assembly GCA_963700105.1. Classification (GTDB taxonomy): domain Bacteria; phylum Actinomycetota; class Thermoleophilia; order Solirubrobacterales; family 70-9; genus CAVUWL01. Next base: position 706,196 of record CAVOWL010000004.1, read on the forward strand.
CCCATCCATCGAGCCGCCCTGCTGTTTGGGAGGGGAGTGCCCGAAAGGATGATCACCGTGCCGTGATCGAAATTGGCGGCGCAGGTCGGGTCGCAGTTGATCCCGGCGGGGAAACTAGTAACGGTTCCCCTGCCCGAGCCTGACACCGCGACTTTGAGCAGGTGCTGTTCAAGCGCGAACGTCGCCTTGACTTCCTTGATCGCCGACATCATCACGTTACATTCGTCGGCTCCGTGGACGCTGTTACAGCCCGACCAGCGAGCGGCCTTGCTGTTTGGACCGGGGGCGCCCTTGAGGGTCACCAGGTCGCCGTAATCGAATTCGGCAGAGCAGGTGGCGCCGCAATTGATCCCAACCGGTGAGCTGCTCACGCTGCCTGTGCCCGCACCCTCCTTGGTGACCGTCAGGTAGCGGCGTTCAAGCGTGAAGGTCGCGGTAACTTCCTCAGCCGCCGACATCGTCACGACACATTCATTGGCGTTGTTGACGCCTTCACAGCCTGACCATCGGACTTCGCTGGTGTGAGGGTCAGAGGTACCTTTCAGTGTTACCGATGAATCGTATTCGAAGCTGGCCTGGCATTTGGTGCCACAGTCGATCCCTGCCGGGGAGCTATGTACGATGCCGCTGCCAGAGCCGCTCTTGGTGACTGTCAACTGGTGCTGTTCGAGCGCGAAGGTCGCCGTCACCTCCCTTGCCGCCGACATCGTTACCTTACATTCGTCTGCGCCGACGATTTCATCGCAGCCCGACCATTTGGCCGCCGCACTGTGGGGACCGGGGGCGCCTTTGAGTGTTACCTGGGCGCCGTATTCGAAGCTGGCCTGACATTCGGTGCCGCATTCGATCCCCGCCAGCGAGCTGGTCACGGTGCCTGTCCCAGAGCCCGATGTGGCGACTTTGAGCTGGAGGTGTTCTAGGTTGAATTCCGCGGCTACCTCTCTTGCTTCGGTCGTCGTCACATTGCATTCGTCGGCACCGTTGATGGCTCCGCAGGCGGTCCAATGCACGGCTTCGCTGTGGGGGCCAGGGGTGCCTTTGAGGGTGACTTCGGTTCGGTATTGAAAGTCGGCCTGGCATTCGCCGCCGTCGCATTCGATCCCACCGGGGGAGCTGGTCACGGTGCCGGTGCCTGTTCCTGAAATGGCGACTTTAACCGGGAGCTGTTCGGTATTTTCGCTGAAGGACGCCGTGACTTCCCTTGCCGCTCTCATCGTCACCTTGCATTCGTCGGCGCCGACGACTTCATCGCAGCCCGACCATTCGGGAAAATTGCTGTGGGGGCCAGGTATTCCTCTGAGGGTCACTTCCGTGTCAACGTTGACGGCTGCTTCGCATTCAGACCCTTCAGAGCCGCAGTAGATGGCAGAGCGGACGCCCGAAACGGTGCCCGTGCCTGACCCAGAGACAGCCACCGTCAGCTCGTGCTGTTCGGTGAAGGATGCGGTGACTTCCTTTGCCGCCGACATCGTCACTTCGCACCTGCCTAGGCTGACCTGGTTGCAGCCCGACCACTGCACGGCTTCCTCGGTTCCGGGGCCGTAGGGGACACCCCTCAGGGTGACCTTGGTGCCGCCGTTGAAGACAGTTTCGCAGGAGGAGCCGCATTCGATGCCCCTCGGGAAGCTGGCCACGGTGCCCGGGCCCGAAGTGGCGATCTTTAAGGGGTGGCGTTCGAGCGTGAAGGAAGCAGTGACTTCCTCAGCCGCCGACATCGTCACTTCGCATTCATCGGCGCCGTTGACGCGTTCACAGCCCGTCCACAGGGCGGCTTCGCTGTTGGGACCGGGGACAGCTTTGAGAACCACAGCTCCGCCTTCGCTCAGGGTCGCTTCGCATTCAGGGCCGCATTTGATCCCAGCTGGGGAGCTGGTCACAGTGCCTGTGCCGTTCCCTTGCTCATTGACACTCAGCCTCGTGTAGCCGGGGTCAGCGGAGAACTGGGCGCCAACGGACCGAGCTGCCGAAATCGTCACCGTGCAGGCGCCGGAGCCGCTACAGGCGCCAGACCACCCTTGGAATTCCGAGCCGGCCGCGGCTGAGGGCGTCAGCGTCACTTCTTCGCCTTCTTCAAGCTCGGCTCCGCATTCAGGTCCGCAGTCGATTCCCGGCGTCGAGCTGGTCACAGCTCCTGCGCCGGAGCCCGTCTTTGACACTTCCAGCTCAAAGGAATTGCCGCTGACCGCGAAGTGGGTAGCGTCTACATATCCGGTCCAGATAAATTCCTGCTCGACATGGCTGCCATTGACGCTGGCACGCCCAATCGAAGACGTTTCGGAGCCTATATACGCGGAGTTCCAGAACAGGTAGCCAGAGCCGACCGCGATCTGAGACCCTCCCATTAGACCGGTGATGAATTCCTGTTCGACTTCGCCGCCGTCGATCGTGGCGCGGCCCATGCCCAGTGGATAGTCCCCAGTCTCGTTGAACCAGTAAATGTGGCCTTCGCCCACCGCCAGGCCCTTTGGTTCTTCCAGTGTCTCGATGAAGCTCTGGTTGGCTTCGGTGCCTTCGAGGCTGGCGCGCCCGATCGTGTCCCGTCTGGGATTAACCCAGTAGATGTAGCTGCCCTCAACTGCGAAGCCAGTTGGTTCGTCGCTCAGGGTCATGAAGTCTTCGTTGACTTCTGTGCCGTCGATGTTGGCGCGGCCGATCATGTCGCCGTGCGTCCAGTAGATGTGGCCGGCGTCAACTGCGATTTCATTCCTATATTTTTGAGCCACGGAGAGGAAGTCTTCATTTACTTCGCTGCCGTCCAGGCTGGCGCGACCGATCGTTTCGGGCCGATAAAAGTGCGTCCAGTAGATCTGGCCCGCGTCGGTTGCGATGGCCCAGGGCTCTCGTTCGGTCCGTATCAGCTGCCGGGCATTGCCTCCATTGACGCCGACCCGCTCGATGCCCCCGCCTGCCCAGTAAAGGAAGGCGCTGGCTCTTGAAGGGAGGGCGGCGAGGAGAAGGACACCCAGAGTGAGAATCAAAAGGGCGCGCCTCATCCGCATCTCCTGTTATGCCCGTGGCTATTTCCGATCTTCAGCACCACTATTAACGCTCGACGATCCAGAACTCCGGCGGCGGCCGGCTTCAGCGGAGCCAAAACGGTTCCAAGTCCATGGTGAAAGGATAGGCTCCTGGTGGACCTCATGGGGCTCATAGGTCAGTTCGACCACGATCGAATATCCGTGGGTCAATTGGAGCGCCTCTGTCGCTGGTACTCGCACCGACATTCCGGCGCCCCAACCGCAAGGTAGCCCTGGGACGAATGGCGGGCGCTTGGGCTGCGGATGCTGGCATCGACCTCGTTGCGGAGGAGTAGGACGGACATTGATGGGCTATCCAGAAAAGGCATATGACTGCGACTACGCAATCAACAAGGCCGACGTTGATTCGATCTTAAGAGAGTCAAGTCGTCCGCTATTTCCGTTTTGAGTGTTAATCGCAATCACTGACCATACTTGGCGCCAGAGCCCAGCGAACGCTCGACGATCAGCGCGAGCCGGTCAGCTACGTGCTGCGTTCCCAGCTTGAACTCGTCCAGTCGTCTGGCCGACTTCGGCGGCCCAACCGACCTCGCTCCCGCCAGTGATCCGAAACCACCCCTACGACGACTCCCAGACCCTGGTCCACTGAGCCCGGTGGTGGCTCTACAGGTTCCTCGCTGGGTGTCTCGAGGACCTGTGCTCCCACTTCACAGTGGGGTCCGATCCTGCACCGGAACGCTGGCCGATTCATACGGCCGTTATTTCGACCTCCACTAGCCACCTTGATTCGCACCAGGGCTATATTCCAAGAGACAGACTTTTCTCTTCAGTGGGACCGAGAACTGGGACCGCTGCACACTAGAATTACGGGTTACAACCCAGACGGAGATCGCTGGAACGGTCGCGGTAATACAAACGTCCAGCAATGCGATCGGGAGTCTCGCCCATGCGCCAGCAACGAAGGGCGGATCGTGTTCGAGGCGCTGGACGTCCATGAGGGCGACGTGTCCCAAGGGCGTCAGACCGGGTAACCAGGCGCAAATCAAGGCATTTGATCCACGGATACAATCCCCTCGGTGGGCTATGACATCTAGTGGAGGGGAGCATCTTCGATGGGGCCTACTTTTGGCTTTAGCACTCATGGCGCTTTTCTCCGTCCTGCCCGCTTCGGCGCTCGCCCAGGACGCCTACGTCGCGAACTTTGAAGAAGGCAAGGCCTCAGGAAGCGTCTCGGTAATTAACACCGAAACCAACAAGGTGGTTGGCTCACCGATCAGCGTCGGCAAAGAACCCGAAGCGATCGCGATCACCCCCAATGGCAAAACCGCCTATGTCGCCAACCTCGGCTCAGAAAACGTCTCGGTGATCGACCTCGAAACCAACACAGTGGTGGCGACGATCGGCGTCGGCAAAGAACCCGTCGCCGTCGCGATCACCCCAAACGGAAAGAGCGCCTACGTCGTAAATACCGACTCCGAAGACATCTCGGTGATCGACACCGAAACGAACAAAGTCATCGGCCCCCCGATCAGCGCCGGCAGGCAGCCCTGGGGGATAGCGATCACCCCCGACGGCAAGCAGGCCTACGTCGCCAACGAGAAGGGAGAAAGCGTCTCGGTGATTAACACCGAAACCAACAAAGCGGTTGGCTCGGTGGCCGAGGCAACCGGCGAGCACAATCCAATCCCGATCGTGATCAGCCCCGATGGCAAGACCCTCTACGTCGGCAACCTCACCTCCAACAACGTCTCGGTGATCGATACCGAAACCAACAAAGTCATCGGCTCCCCGATCGGCGTCGGCGTCGAACCCTGGGGGCTTGCGATCAGCCCCGACGGCAAGACCCTCTACGTTGCCAACGAAGGGGACAAGACCGTCTCGGTGATCGACACCGAAACAGACAAAGTCATCGGCCCCCCGATCGAAACCGGTTCGCTGCCCTACGTGGTGACGATCACCCCAAATGGCAAGACCGCCTACGTCGCCAACCTCGGTACGGACTTTGTCTCGGTGATCGACACCGAAACCAACAAAGTCAGCGGCTCGATCGAAGTCGGAAAGGAACCGGCGGCGATAGCGATCCCGCCGGATCAGGGGCCGGTTGCCTCCTTCTCGGCTCCGCTTGCCGAAGCTGGGGTGCCGGTCACCTTCAACGCCTCCGCCTCAAGTGACCCCGACGGCTCGATCGCCAGCTATTTGTGGGAATTCGGCGATGGGTCAAAGGAACTCAGCGCCAGCCCGAGTCCGAGTCATACCTACGCGACCCCAGGCACCTACGAAGCAAAGCTGACCCTGACCGATAACGAAGGCTGCTCGAGCGAATTCATCTTCACTGGGCAGACCGCCTACTGCAACGGATCGGCGCTGGCCACTCAGACGCGCTCGGTTAGCGTTGATGGGGGTACCGGTCCGGCGAGCAGCGTCGCTGTAAGTGTCTCGCCCGCCTCGATCATCGCCAACGGCAAATCAACCACCACCGCGACGGCGAAGGTAAAAGACGCCGGGGGCAACCCGCTCAGTGGCCAGGAGATCAGCTTCTCCTCCAGCGACGCCGGCGAGAAAGTGGGCGCGGTCTCTGAATCCGCGGCGGGCACCTATGTGGCGACGATCACCGCCTCGACCAGCGCCGGATCACCGACGATCACCGCCACCGATGACTCGGTATCCCCCAGCCTCTCGGGCCATGTGGGCCTGACCCAGACCGCGGGTGCGGCGGCCAGCGTGGCGGTCTCGCTCTCCCCGACCTCGATCATCGCCAACGGCGCCTCCACCACCACCGCCACCGCCACGGTCAGCGATGCCAACGCCAACCCGGTCTCAGGCGACAGCCTGGTCTTCAGCTCAACCGACGCCGGCGAGAAAGTGGGCGCGGTGACCAACCACGGCAACGGCACCTACTCGGCGACGATCACCGCCTCGATGAGTGCGGGCCCGGCGACGATCACCGCCACCGATACCTCGGTCAGCCCCAACGTCTCCGGCCATGAAACACTGATTCAGACCGGCGGTCCGGCGAGCAGCGTCGCTGTAAGTGTCTCGCCCGCCTCGATCATCGCCAACGGCAAATCAACCACCACCGCGACGGCGAAGGTAAAAGACGCCGGGGGCAACCCGCTCAGTGGCCAGGAGATCAGCTTCTCCTCCAGCGACGCCGGCGAGAAAGTGGGCGCGGTCTCTGAATCCGCGGCGGGCACCTATGTGGCGACGATCACCGCCTCGACCAGCGCCGGATCACCGACGATCACCGCCACCGATGACTCGGTATCCCCCAGCCTCTCGGGCCATGTGGGCCTGACCCAGACCGCGGGTGCGGCGGCCAGCGTGGCGGTCTCGCTCTCCCCGACCTCGATCATCGCCAACGGCGCCTCCACCACCACCGCCACCGCCACGGTCAGCGATGCCAACGCCAACCCGGTCTCAGGCGACAGCCTGGTCTTCAGCTCAACCGACGCCGGCGAGAAAGTGGGCGCGGTGACCAACCACGGCAACGGCACCTACTCGGCGACGATCACCGCCTCGATGAGTGCGGGCCCGGCGACGATCACCGCCACCGATACCTCGGTCAGCCCCAACGTCTCCGGCCATGAAACACTGATTCAGACCGGCGGTCCGGCGAGCAGCGTCGCTGTAAGTGTCTCGCCCGCCTCGATCATCGCCAACGGCAAATCAACCACCACCGCGACGGCGAAGGTAAAAGACGCCGGGGGCAACCCGCTCAGTGGCCAGGAGATCAGCTTCTCCTCCAGCGACGCCGGCGAGAAAGTGGGCGCGGTCTCTGAATCCGCGGCGGGCACCTATGTGGCGACGATCACCGCCTCGACCAGCGCCGGATCACCGACGATCACCGCCACCGATGACTCGGTATCCCCCAGCCTCTCGGGCCATGTGGGCCTGACCCAGACCGCGGGTGCGGCGGCCAGCGTGGCGGTCTCGCTCTCCCCGACCTCGATCATCGCCAACGGCGCCTCCACCACCACCGCCACCGCCACGGTCAGCGATGCCAACGCCAACCCGGTCTCAGGCGACAGCCTGGTCTTCAGCTCAACCGACGCCGGCGAGAAAGTGGGCGCGGTGACCAACCACGGCAACGGCACCTACTCGGCGACGATCACCGCCTCGATGAGTGCGGGCCCGGCGACGATCACCGCCACCGATACCTCGGTCAGCCCCAACGTCTCCGGCCATGAAACACTGATTCAGACCGGCGGTCCGGCGAGCAGCGTCGCTGTAAGTGTCTCGCCCGCCTCGATCATCGCCAACGGCAAATCAACCACCACCGCGACGGCGAAGGTAAAAGACGCCGGGGGCAACCCGCTCAGTGGCCAGGAGATCAGCTTCTCCTCCAGCGACGCCGGCGAGAAAGTGGGCGCGGTCTCTGAATCCGCGGCGGGCACCTATGTGGCGACGATCACCGCCTCGACCAGCGCCGGATCACCGACGATCACCGCCACCGATGACTCGGTATCCCCCAGCCTCTCGGGCCATGTGGGCCTGACCCAGACCGCGGGTGCGGCGGCCAGCGTGGCGGTCTCGCTCTCCCCGACCTCGATCATCGCCAACGGCGCCTCCACCACCACCGCCACCGCCACGGTCAGCGATGCCAACGCCAACCCGGTCTCAGGCGACAGCCTGGTCTTCAGCTCAACCGACGCCGGCGAGAAAGTGGGCGCGGTGACCAACCACGGCAACGGCACCTACTCGGCGACGATCACCGCCTCGATGAGTGCGGGCCCGGCGACGATCACCGCCACCGATACCTCGGTCAGCCCCAACGTCTCCGGCCATGAAACACTGATTCAGACCGGCGGTCCGGCGAGCAGCGTCGCTGTAAGTGTCTCGCCCGCCTCGATCATCGCCAACGGCAAATCAACCACCACCGCGACGGCGAAGGTAAAAGACGCCGGGGGCAACCCGCTCAGTGGCCAGGAGATCAGCTTCTCCTCCAGCGACGCCGGCGAGAAAGTGGGCGCGGTCTCTGAATCCGCGGCGGGCACCTATGTGGCGACGATCACCGCCTCGACCAGCGCCGGATCACCGACGATCACCGCCACCGATGACTCGGTATCCCCCAGCCTCTCGGGCCATGTGGGCCTGACCCAGACCGCGGGTGCGGCGGCCAGCGTGGCGGTCTCGCTCTCCCCGACCTCGATCATCGCCAACGGCGCCTCCACCACCACCGCCACCGCCACGGTCAGCGATGCCAACGCCAACCCGGTCTCAGGCGACAGCCTGGTCTTCAGCTCAACCGACGCCGGCGAGAAAGTGGGCGCGGTGACCAACCACGGCAACGGCACCTACTCGGCGACGATCACCGCCTCGATGAGTGCGGGCCCGGCGACGATCACCGCCACCGATACCTCGGTCAGCCCCAACGTCTCCGGCCATGAAACACTGATTCAGACCGGCGGTCCGGCGAGCAGCGTCGCTGTAAGTGTCTCGCCCGCCTCGATCATCGCCAACGGCAAATCAACCACCACCGCGACGGCGAAGGTAAAAGACGCCGGGGGCAACCCGCTCAGTGGCCAGGAGATCAGCTTCTCCTCCAGCGACGCCGGCGAGAAAGTGGGCGCGGTCTCTGAATCCGCGGCGGGCACCTATGTGGCGACGATCACCGCCTCGACCAGCGCCGGATCACCGACGATCACCGCCACCGATGACTCGGTATCCCCCAGCCTCTCGGGCCATGTGGGCCTGACCCAGACCGCGGGTGCGGCGGCCAGCGTGGCGGTCTCGCTCTCCCCGACCTCGATCATCGCCAACGGCGCCTCCACCACCACCGCCACCGCCACGGTCAGCGATGCCAACGCCAACCCGGTCTCAGGCGACAGCCTGGTCTTCAGCTCAACCGACGCCGGCGAGAAAGTGGGCGCGGTGACCAACCACGGCAACGGCACCTACTCGGCGACGATCACCGCCTCGATGAGTGCGGGCCCGGCGACGATCACCGCCACCGATACCTCGGTCAGCCCCAACGTCTCCGGCCATGAAACACTGATTCAGACCGGCGGTCCGGCGAGCAGCGTCGCTGTAAGTGTCTCGCCCGCCTCGATCATCGCCAACGGCAAATCAACCACCACCGCGACGGCGAAGGTAAAAGACGCCGGGGGCAACCCGCTCAGTGGCCAGGAGATCAGCTTCTCCTCCAGCGACGCCGGCGAGAAAGTGGGCGCGGTCTCTGAATCCGCGGCGGGCACCTATGTGGCGACGATCACCGCCTCGACCAGCGCCGGATCACCGACGATCACCGCCACCGATGACTCGGTATCCCCCAGCCTCTCGGGCCATGTGGGCCTGACCCAGACCGCGGGTGCGGCGGCCAGCGTGGCGGTCTCGCTCTCCCCGACCTCGATCATCGCCAACGGCGCCTCCACCACCACCGCCACCGCCACGGTCAGCGATGCCAACGCCAACCCGGTCTCAGGCGACAGCCTGGTCTTCAGCTCAACCGACGCCGGCGAGAAAGTGGGCGCGGTGACCAACCACGGCAACGGCACCTACTCGGCGACGATCACCGCCTCGATGAGTGCGGGCCCGGCGACGATCACCGCCACCGATACCTCGGTCAGCCCCAACGTCTCCGGCCATGAAACACTGATTCAGACCGGCGGTCCGGCGAGCAGCGTCGCTGTAAGTGTCTCGCCCGCCTCGATCATCGCCAACGGCAAATCAACCACCACCGCGACGGCGAAGGTAAAAGACGCCGGGGGCAACCCGCTCTCAGGCGACAGCCTCGCGTTTACCTCAACGGCCGGCGGCGAGCACATCGGCCCGGTGACCAACCACGGCAACGGCACCTACTCCGCCACGATCACTGCCGGTACCGCTGCCAAGCCCGTAACGATCACCGCCACCGATGACTCGGTATCCCCCAGCCTCTCGGGCCATGTGACCCTGACCCAGACCGCCCATAAGCGGCGATGTGCCCTCCAGGATCACGGATCTGCCAGATGCGCCTCTAGCCTGCGAAAGGGCAAGTAAGCGCATCCCTCACTCGCGCGTAAAACCCTGCAGGGTGCGGGCTCCGTCGCGCACAGTGGGCAGCCTCCAGGCATCAAAAGTCGAGGGTGAGCTCGTGAGACGCCACGACGGCACAAGCGCCTTGCGTCAACCTGCACGCGCAAGTACGAGCTCAGCGCGGCGAGGGTAAAGCGCCAGACGCAGCCTCCCGCTGACCCAGCGCTGCCCCCGCTAACCAGACGAGGAAGGGCTCGCTGCCGAGCTCGTAGTCGGCTATCAGCGTGCCCAACCGACTGAAAACCTTCTGGGTCAGCTCCTCTGTCTCTCGCCCGCCTCCGCTTTCACCTCCCAGGCAATCGAGAAGCTCGGTTGCGTATCGGACGTAGAGGAAGTGAAGGGCTTCAGGGTCGCCCTGCTTGGCGTGGCGGATTGCCTTGCGAACTAGCCCGCTCTCTTCCTGGCTGCCTGGCGCGACGGCTGGATCAATGCGGGAGCGGGGAAAACTCGGTGCCAACAGCCTAGGCGTCCTTCCTGCGGCAAGACGGTGAGCGGGCGACCAAACGAAATGTTTGGCTTTCTCAGACTTTCGGGAGGATGGCGGCTCTCCCCCGCTCCCACCTTCGACCTATGTCCAAATCTGGGCAAGGAGCCTTCGACACAGGTACAACCGCCCCCACCGATCCCACCAGCCGCAGTGTCTCTCGGTCGGCTGCGGCCCGAGGCACGGAATTCGCGCGACCTCGCACATCACCCGGGATCTGCGCCCTTTGATTTGAAACCAGTAAGGAAGCGCCGCAAAACGGAGGGAGTGGACTTCGAACCCACGAGCCGCCTTTCGAGGGCCACGTTTTCGATACCGCCCCGTTGCTGCCAGGCTTGGCGCTAATCGTGCATCACCGCGGTATAGCCGGGATCAGCTACGTACGTGGATCGAGCACTATCTCGACGCTCACATCGTCGGCGGGATCGTCGACTCGTGCCTTCCCCCGTCCGGAGCGCTCTTCTCCTCGAAGGCGCAATCGCACCGCTGCACCCTCTTGCAAGTTGCGCCACCAGAGCTTGCGCTGAGGCCACATAACGGGGATCGCGACGCGCTCACCGTCCTGCTTGTAGGCGACCGGGAGCGTGTGTCTGCGACCACTACGGCGACCGGTGACGGTTATCAAGGTCAATCGTCCGCTGAGGAGCGGGTGCAGCGGCGAGCGCAGCAGCGCTGCGATGACTTGGTTGCCGCTTCGATTCCACACTGCGAATGGGGTATGACCGGCTGGCACGTCAACCAGACACGCTATACGGTCGCGGCAGCTGCGAGAGCTCACTGGTTCAAAGCAGCCGTCTGCCTGAGCAGGTCCGGAGATTCAGTCTTGCGGCTGAGCCGCCCGCGTTGCGGGACCCCCAGGACCGAAACTTCGGTCGGCGCATCCTCGCTGCTGATCCGGCGATGTGCTCGGCAAGCATCTCGGCTTACCTTCCTACGGCACAGACATCCGGTCGCGGTCAGGCTCGTCCCGCTGCAGCCGGACTGCGCGTTCACAGCCAGACCAGGCTGCGGAAGCTCCCCCTGTGCCTGAAGACGGGCAACCGGGTCGGCCTACGGGTTGGAGGTCGGCTTGCGGGCAACCCTACGTGGCGCCGGTGCGAGCGCGAGCCGAGCAGGTCGTGATCGGGCGAAGGTAGACAGGTACTTCTCCCGGGGCTCTGGCTAACGCGTTCCCGTTAGCGAGCACACCCCCTGCGCTCGAGCGGGCCTAATCGGTGTTCGGATCGAGAACGACGAGCAGCATCCCGGCCCCACTCGGCACCACCGCCTCGGTGACCCGATCCTCGGCGCGAACCAGCCTGCGGAGGTCGCTTAACTCCGCGGCGTGGGAGAGGACGTTGTCGACGGCGAGCAGTCCTCCGGGCCGCAGCACGCGGACGAGGTCCGGCCAATATCCAGTGTAGGCCGGGCGTTCGGCATCGAGGAAAATCATGTCCCAGCACCGGTCGGGGGACTCGCGCAAGGTAATGGCGGCGTCCTCGACGCGCAGGTCGACCAGCTCCCCCAGGCCAGCGCGAAGGAGGTTCTGGCGCGCCTGAGCACTGCGGCCGGCGTCGTTGTCGACGCTCGTAAGGTGCCCGTCCACGCTGCGCACCGCGTCGGCGAGCCATAGCGTCGAGTAGCCGTTGGAGGTGCCCAACTCCAACAACCGCCGGGCACCGGTCGCGCGAACGAGCAGCACCAGCACGCGGGCGGTGTCGGGCTCGAGGTTTCGGAGGCGATTGAGCCGGTCGGACTCGCTTGCGTCGTGCTCGACCCCGTGAGCATGGAGCTCGTCGAGCAGATTTAGCAGTCGGCCCTCCATCGCGTGGCCCATCATCTCCGAGGGCCGCCATGAGTGCTCCATGGACGAGGCGGCCAGAGCTCACATCTGGAGTCTGTGGTTTTGCCGACGGGAACGAATCCTGACTTCGTAGACCCACGTTTTGTCAAATTCGTCTCCCTCCCCAGCTCGTCACGTCCGCCTCAAACACGCAGAAACCCCTCCACAGAGCCGGTTTAGGGGCCAAAGCGGAGGGCTCCCGCTGCTTTCCCCCAAAGCTGGTGAGGATAATGAGGCGGTGAGCGTCCCCGTTGTGCTTCTCCTCGCCTTAGCCATCGCCCTGCTCCTTGGAGAGGCGCACCTGCCGAGCGGAGTTCTCGGCGCGCTTGGAATCATTGCCTTCATCGTCGCCGGGGTCCTCTACCGCGAAGAGGGCCATGACGTTCCGATCGCGCTAATCGTCCTTGTCCCGTTGGCGCTCGGCGCCTTCATCTGGTTTGCCTCCCACAAAGTGCTCGCCTCCTACCAGAGCCAACCGGTGCGGACCGGATATGAGGAGCTGAAGGGCGCCAGCGCCGAGGCCCGCTCCCCTCTGGATCCCCAGGGGCAGGTGTTCGTGCAGGGGGCGATTTGGCGGGCCACGCTTGCCCCGGGCGCTACCGCCGTCCCGGTGGGGTCTAGAGTCACGATCGAGTCGGTCGATGGGCTCACCCTGATCGTCCAGCCGGCGGTGGAAACAGAGGAAGGAGCGCCTGCATAGATGGGAGCAGCAATCGCATTGACGGTGGCGATTGTGCTGGCAATCCTCGCCGTCATCTTCCTCGGCAGCGCGGTTCGGGTGCTACGCGAGTACGAGCGTGGCGTCATCTTCCGCCTCGGCCGCCTGATCGCCCAGAAGGGTCCAGGCCTGATTCTGCTGATCCCCTTTATCGACCGGATGGTCCGGGTCGAGCTGCGTACGGTCACCGACAACATCCCGCCACAGGAAGTGATCACCCGCGACAACGTTCCAGCAAGGGTTAACGCCGTTGCCTACTTCCGTGTAATCGATCCCAGAAAAGCGGTCGTCGAGGTCGAAAACTACCTGATGGCCACCTCGCAGATTTCACAGACGGCGCTGCGCTCGGTGCTTGGCAAGGCCGAGTTTGATCAGCTGCTCTCCGAGCGCGAGCGCCTCAACGAGGATCTGCAGAAGATCATCGACGAGTCGACCGAGCCCTGGGGTGTAAAGGTGACGGCGGTCGAGATCAAGGACGTCGAGATCCCCGAGAATATGCAGAAGGCGATCGCCCGGCAGGCCGAGGCCGAGCGCGAGCGCCGCGCCAAGATCATCAACTCAGAGGGCGAGTACCAAGCGGCGCAAAAGCTCACCGACGCCGCCGACATCATCAGCACCAACCCTGCCTCGCTTCAGTTGCGTTATCTGCAGACCCTGCTGGAAATCGGCAGCAACCAGAACACAACTGTTGTCTTCCCCTTGCCGATGGACATCCTTGAGCCCTTCCTCGGTGGCCGGAGGCCGTCGAAACCCCCCAAAAGTCCGCCCGCCGCGCCGTCTCCGCCTGGCGTGGCGGCCGACGACATTCCTCCCTCCTCCAGCTGAGCGCAGGCGCAAGATCTGCAAAGCTCCGAAGCGATGTCGGCGGGAGTGGAGCTGCTTTGGTGGCGGGGGTGCCCTTCCTGGGAGCGAGCGCTTCAGATCCTGCGCACCGAGATGACGGCCGTCGGTCTTGACCCGGGCACGATCGAGGTGTCCGAGGTAGAGACCGACGCAGATGCTGAACGCCGCGGTTTCCCCGGATCGCCAACGATTCGAATCAACGGTCGCGACATCCAGCCGTTGGGCTCGGCGGAGCCCCATGGGCTGATGTGCCGCGTCTATCACCTCCGCGACGGGAGAGTCTCGCCGCTACCGGATCCGGCAGATGTGCGCGAAGCGCTTCTGACGAGCGGCGATCGCGAAGGATCGAGCACGTGAGCGAAGCTGACGGCATCGCGATCGGCGAGCAAGCGTCCACGTTTGAGCTCCTGGACACGGATGGAGTGCCCCATCGGTTTGGCGAACCGTCGTCCGGACGCGCAAGCCACAGTTGTGTATTGGAATTGCAACCACTGCCCGTACGCGCTCGCCCGGCAGGAGCGACTGCATCAGGTTGCTCGTGACTATTCGGGCGAGGGGGTTCGCTTCCTGGCGATCAACTCGAACGATGGAAGCCGCTATCCGGTCGACTCCGCCGAGGCGATGAGCGAGAGGGTCAAGCGGGAGGGCGGATGGCCGCATCCCTACCTACACGACGAGACCCAGGCGGTCGCGCGGTCCTTTAGCGCAGAGCGGACTCCTGATGTCTTCGTCTTCGATCGTGAACTGCGCTTGCGCTCAGGGGCGCTCCTGACGAGGACTACGACGATCCCTCATGCAACGCCGCCTGGCTTCGAGAGGCGCTCGACGCGCTGTTGGCCGGTAAAGCTCCATCCCGCCCCCGGACGGAGTCGGTGGGTTGCTCCATCAAGTGGAGCACCAACGGCCTTTAACTCAGGCCGGCTGGGTCTGCGGATGCATCGATCGAACTCGTCCTCGTGCCTACCTCCTCACCGACCTTGAAGAGAGTGACTCGGGATTCCGAGTCGAAGCCCAGCCCTCGGCAGAGGACAAAGCCCAGCTGACTACTTCACGATCGTGAAGCTGAGCGAGACCGACTGGGAGTGCTGGCCGGCGGAGTTGGTGGCGGTGATGAGGAGTTCGTACCGCCCCGGTTTGAGCTTGTCGGCGCGCGAGATCCGGCCCGCGAAGGCCACCATGTTGGTGCCGCTGTGACCTGGGAAAGAGAGCGTCCCGCTCCTGACACGGCGATGCCTTCCCAGGATCTGAATGAAGCCGAAGCTCACGGTGGCCTGCTCGTTGAGCGAGAACGAGAAGGTCGTTCCCGTGGGCGTTTTCGCTCGGCTGATTCGGGCGAGCTGGTCGCTCTCACGCCACCTCATCGCGGATTGGCGTGCGCGGGCTACCGCGGGCGGCAAGGGTGTCTCGCTGGGAATCGACGGGGACGTGGCGGTCCCTTCGCCCTTGGAGGTTGCGGCTCGGGCTTCGGTCGTGAACGTCTGATCGCCGCCGTAGACCACTCCATCGGGATTTTCGGCGACGAGGCGGAAATGGTAGGTCGTTCCCGGCGCAAGGCCGCCGATGGCGACCGCAAGTGGACTCGGGCGGCTGGAGGCGCCAACGCTCTGAGCGGCGGTGGAAGAGCCGTAGGCCGCGGTCGTCCCGTACTGGAAGTACGCCGTGCTCGAGCCTCCGGCACCGACGGTCCCGTTGAGATTCGCGCTGGTTTCGCCGACGCCGGTCGCCGCGCCCGTCGCCGCGGTGGGCAGGTCCACGAAGGTCCACGCCGCGCCCCTGCCGCCGTTGTCGCGCCAGGCGCCGATCAGCGCGGTGTTGCCGTCGGCGGAGAGCGCGACGCTCGTGCCGAACTCGCCTTTGCCGGCTCTCCCCCGCCGGTGAGCTTTTCGCCCTGCTGGGTCCAGGTGCCGCCCGAGCGCGTGAACACCCACGCGGCGCCCGCTCGTGCCGTTGTCGTCGGGGCCGCCGATCACCGCCGTGTCGCCGTCGGCGGAGAGCGCGACGCTCACACCGAACCTGCCTTCACCGGTCTCGCCTGTGCCCTCGTTGGCGCAGCGCTGGTGCAGTCTCGACAAGCTTTTCGCCCTGCTGGGTCCAGTTGCCGCCGAGCGCGTGAACACCCAGGCCGCGCCCTTGCCGCTGTCGTCGTCCGAGCCGCCGATCATCGCGGTGTCGCCGTCTTCGGAGAGCGCCGCGCTGGTGCCGAATTTGCCTTCGCCGATCTCGCCCGTGCCCTCGTTGGCGCAGCTGCTGGTGCAGTCTCCGACAAGCTTTTCGCCCTGCTGGGTCCAGTTGCCGCCGGAGCGCGTGAACACCCAGGCCGCCCCGGCGAGCGTCGTTGTCGTCGCCAGCCACCGATCAGCGCCGTGTTGCCGTCGGCGGAGAGCGCACGCTCGTGCCGAACATGCCGTCCGATCTCGCCCGTGCTCTTCGCACGCCGGTGCACAGCTTTTCGCCCTGCTGGGACCAGGTGCTCCCGAGCGCGTGAACACCCACGCGGCACCGGCCCAGCGTTGTCGCGGGGCCGCCGATCAGCGCCGTGTTGCCGTCCGCGGACAGCGCCACGCTCCAGCCGAACTCGCCGTTCCGCTCTCGCCCGTGCCCTCGTTGGCGCAGCTGCTGGTGCGGTCCGACGAGCTTTTCGCCCTGCTGGGTCCATTTGCCACCCGAGCGGGTGAACACCCACGCCGCGCCCTGCCGATAGGCTGCATTGTCGCCGGAGCCGCCGATCAGCGCGGTGTTCCCGTCGGCGGACAGCGCCACGCTCTCGCCGAATCCGCCATTGCCGCTCTCGCCGCTGCCGGTGAGCTTTTCCCTGCTGGCTCCACATCCCGCCCGAGCGCGTGAACACCCAAGCCGCCCCGTCGTCGTCGTTGTCGCCGGGCCCGCCGATCAGCGCCGTGTCGCCTTCGGCGGAGAGCGCGACGCAGTAGCCGAATTGGCTGTTGCCGCTCTCTTCGCCGCCGGTGAGCTTCGGCGCCCTGCTGGGTCCACGCCGTGCCCGAGCGCGTGAACACCCACGCCGCACCAGTGGCGCTGTCGTCGCTGGGGCCCGCCGATCAGCGCCGTGTCGCCGTCTTCGGACAGCGCAACGCTGTAGCCGAATTCGCCTTCTGCCGCTCTCGCCCGTCGCCGGTGAGCTTTGGGCCCTGCTGGGCCCAGGTCGTGCCCGAGCGAAGTGAACACCCACGCCGCGCCGGCGCCGCCGTTGTCGCGGCCCGCCGATCAGCGCGTGTCGCCGTCGGCGGAGAGCGCCACGCTGTGCGCCGAATTCGCCTTTTCCGGTCTCGCCGCTGCCCTCGTTGGCGCAACTGCCGGTGCAGCGCCGACGAGCTTTTCGCCCTGCTCGTCCAGGCGGACCCGAGCGGGTGAATACCCACGCCGCGCCGGCGACGCCGTTGTCGGCCGGCCCGCCGATCAGCGCCGTGTCGCCGTCGGCGGAGAGCGCGACGCTCTTGCCGAATTCGCCTTTTCCGGTCTCGCCGCTGCCCTCGTTGGCGCAACTGCCGGTGCAGTCGCCGACGAGCTTTTCGCCCTGCTCGGTCCAGGCGGACCCCGAGCGTGTGAACACCCACGCCGCGCCGGCGTAGTAATTGTCGCGGGGCCCGCCGATAAGTGCCGTGTCGCCGTCGGCGGAGAGCGCGACGCTGTAGCCGAATTCGCCTTCTCCGATGTGGTCGAACAAGGTTTCTCCGGCGTGGCCGGCGCCGGTGAGCTTTCCGCCCTGCTGGGTCCAGGTGCACCCCGAGCGCGTAAACAGCCACGCCCCCCCGGCTTGATTTTCGTTCGGCGTGTGGTCGCGCGCGCCGATCAGCGCCGTGTCGCCATCTGCTGACAGCGCCACGCTGTAGCCGAATCGGCCGCTTGCGTTTCCCCGCGCCGGTGAGCTTTTCCCCCTGCTGCATCAACGGGTCGATCCGCAATGGATAGGTCGCGCCGCGATCCGCGATGTGTATCAACACATGCCCCTTCGCCACCCCCAACCAAGAGTGCAGCACACGCCCACGCTCATCCGTCGCGACCAGACCGCCATAACGAAGCGCAACGCCCCGGCCCGTGAGCAGCACCGAGCCGTCCCGAAGCCCCGCGGCGAGGTCACCTGAAAGAGCCAACGACAGCGTCAACGTCCCCGTACCCGCACCAGGCCGAGTAGCGACGTCGAAGCCCTGCTCGATCCCCAACGGGCCATTCGCATACCACTCCGTGAGCGCTCCGTGCGCATAGCTGACACGGTTGGCGCTGGCGCGCGGCCGGGCAAACCCCACCACCTGGTGCGAGCTCGCATAGCCATACGCGGAGAGCGTCATGCCGAGCCGCGCCCTGCCCGAGGCGACCGCGCGCCAGCGCGCGAGAAGCTGGCGCGCAAATGCTGCGCGGGGTTGAGGGCCTGCAGGGCCGTTACGCGATAGGCCCGGTCGTCGTGGCCCAGCGCGGCAGAGACCGGGGCCTGCGCGGCCAGCGGCAAACTCTCAAGACGATGACGCGCCGACCTCGCGCGCCCAGCGCTTCCACCGGACAGCGTTAGGAGCGCCGCTACGCATCCCAGTGTCGCCACGACACCCACCAGCAGAACAACGACCGACGTGGGCAGCCGGCCGCGTTGTACCGCGGCGACGCGGCCGGCTCCAGGGAACCCCCGCACTGCGGCTTCTAAACGCATCATCCGCTCCTCCAGCGTTTGACTCACTCTGGCGCCCTCAAAGACCGCCCTGCAGCGCCCGGTTCCTGGTAGGACGCCTCACCCTCGCACACGGCAGCTACGCGTCAAGGTAGAGGAGAGGGTGCGGCCGTCCGCGAAAACCATCGAGGCTCGCGCGAACGGGAAGAAGGCGGCGGAGAAGCTCGCAGGGGCGGGGCAAGCCGCCGAGAGGTAGCTGTGAGTAAGGCCTCTGTAAGTAAATGTTCGGTGTAGCGTTAGCTTGATGTGGGTTACATATCCATAATGGTTGATTTCAGCGGGTAGGGCACCGCTAAATACCGTGCCATAGCCACCTGCCGCATGGTGAAGATGGAAGATCATAATGCGGGTGATCGAAACGGGTTTAGTTCCGTAAATGTTGGCGAGAATCACGGGATGAGACCCTTCTTTGCCATTGAAGGCAAGGATGCGTCCGCGGGTGGAGATGACCGGCTGTTCCGGAAAAGCGACATCGGCGGAAAAGCTACCGCCACCGACCAGGGCCTGACGACAGGTGGCCATTGCGGCACGGGTAGATGATGCTTCGATCTGGCTAATGCGACAAACCGGAAGGCCTAGAGTATCGAGGTGCCCTGCCCTGTTGAGCTCGATCGTGATATTTCGCAATGCTGGCGGGAGGGCACCCGAAAGGGTGCGGACGTCCCCCGAAACGCTGACAGCGATAGGAGCGTCTACGCGCCGCGGCAGAGCGGAAGGGGAAATACCACCGTCGAAAGTGACGAAGAGATCCCCTCGTTGAACCAGATTGGCTGATGCGAATGAGACGAAAGCCGCTACGACCAGAGGGGCCACCATGAACGGGGCCACCGGGAGGATAGTCGGACGGAGCCTCATCCAGTGGGAGCGCTACCCGAACTCAGAGGATATGGAATCGGTGCAAGCTGGGCGACTTTCCAGCCACTTCGTTCCCTTGCCAATGGCATCACATACTGCTGTCCGGTCGAACCGACAAAGAGCGCGAAGCCATGGCCACCCTTGATACGCAGGGCGGCGATTTCACCGCTGAATGGGCTCGCTCGAGTGGCCCCGGGAGACCGGCCGGCAAGGTGTCCTAGGATCGCAGTGCATCCTCTAAATCTTCCATTGGAACTCTTCGCTAGTTCTTCTAACTTGGCCCTGGCCGGCGCCTCGAGGAAGGAGCAAGCGGCTGACCAGTTCCCCCTGGCGCGAGCCGTGAGATAACCCTTGAGCCCAACGCTGGCAAGCCTTCGTTCGGCGATGGTGGCTTCGGCGCCGAAGTCGGGGACGCTATTGTCGCCATGCGCGACACGGAAGGGTGCGCTTCCTTCGGCCTTGGCGGGAACTTCGCTTCGGCGCGACGACCTCGCTTCGGTGCCGTTTGTAGTGGCCACCTGGGTCGTGGCCTTGGTCGTCGTCGCTCCACTCTCGGTAGTGGCGGGGGTACTGGAGCTCCCCCCACTACCGCAGCCAGCGAGGACGATTGCCAAAGCGGCGAGCGCCAGCACGGCCAAGAGCCTCGGGGATCGCTGAAGGCGTGCAATCAGGATCATTATCACCTGTTCCGTCTCCCTATTCCCCCCCCACAGTGAAGGAAAGCGTGCCGAGTGCTTCACCCGCCTTGAAGACTTCTTCCTTGCTCGCAAGAGCTTCATTGAAGCTTGCCGCCAGGGTGGGGTTGAAGTCAGCCGTAATGCCGGAGACGGCGATTGTGCGAGTGGTTGGGTTGGAAGTGACCGTCGCGGTACTCATGTTTAGGTCGAGGACCGCGACTTGGCCCTGCTTGCCCCTGTACGGCGGCGCGGGCAAGACATTGAGTTCGGCAACAACAGCTCGTTCGGCAAGATTGAGCCAGATTTCGTGCAGGACGATCTGCCCAAAGCTGGAAGTTTTTTCTTCCAACCGCAGTAGTTCGAGCGAACCGCCACTCTTCAGCGAGCCGCCCGACGCATTCGGAGCGATGGCGCCGCCGGGGATAATCGGGAACTCGAAGGAGCCCGATGATAGTTCGGCAGGTGCTATCGGGTTAACCGAGACATGTCGTTCAGCCAACTTCGCCGAAGCCTGAGAGCTGAGGCTGAGGGCTAGATTGTTGGTGGCCTGGATCTGGACCGGGGGCCGCGCAGGCTGGGTCTTGGTGAGTGTGGAACCGATCATCTCATTTGCCTTGAACACATTCTTAAGACCGATAATTTTGTTGATCCTCACGGCAGCCTTTTCCGTCAGTTTCAGCGTCGTCACCGAAACCGCAACCCAGAGCCTTCGCGGCTGGCGCTGAAACTGGGAGCGGCCCCGACATCGAGCTGACCGCCGTCGACTTTTGGGATGGGCGACAACTTGTCGTAGTATTGAGGACGAAGTCCTTGAAGAGAACCGTACGGTGGCCGAGGGTTAGCTTGACTTCGCCAGCATGATCGACGGTACCATCGCCACTGGCCGAGTCAATCGTACCACCATTAGCGGGAGGGTGATGGTCGAGCGATTAGCCAGGGCGGGCGCAACCACTATCAGCTTCACCCTGTGCTCCTTCAACGTCTTGGCAAATCCCTTCTTCAGGTAATCGTGGTGGCGCCGAAGCCAAGTGGATTACCGAAGCCGCCGATGCAACTGAGGCCATGGCAAGCAGACCGAGCAAGGCGACGCTAACGATGATGGCCGCGGTCTTGGCTCTGGCCTTCATCTACTCACCGCACAGGGATGGGTCACATTCTCTGTGATCTTTCTGACCACCGGCGAACGAGAAGGTTGCCTGAGCAAGTGTGAAATTGGTAACGCTAAACCCGCTCGGCGCTGGACACCCCGCATTTACGAAGCTTAGCGTTTTGCCGCCATAGCTGTAGCGGTGAGTGATCGTCATCTTGATTGGGTCGCAAACACTTTTGCGAGCTCCGGGAAGGGAGGCGCTGAGATTCGGTGCCATAAACGCCATGGGCAAGATCGCTGAATCGAGAAAGGGAATGACGAAGGAAGTGTCGAACGGATTGGTGGCATATATGTGGGCAAAGAGGACTGGGCGTGCGCCTTCGCCAGCCGCTCAGGAGGCCAGGAAGCGACCCTGCGTTGGGTACGGCACTCCAGCAAAACAACTTGGCCCAGAATTGGCCCGATCCGACCAGCGAGTGCGAACACCGCTGAAGAGCGTGCTGTGTGGAGTTGGGTTGAATCTGGGACGATTGACGGGCGGGGAGACCAGTGTCATTTACGTTGCCGTGACGGTTTAGTTTGATCGTGAGCTTTTCGAGCTGGGGCGGGACGCTGCCGTTTGTGGTAGCGATGTGCCCAGCGATGAAAACTGAGACCGGGGCGCTGCCATAGAGGGGAAGATGGTATGGACTGACCTGGCTCAGATGGTCACCTGGAGGTTGCCCTGCTGCACAACGGTAGCCTGGGCGATCGCGACGATTGCGAAGAAAAGGGCCACAAGGGAAGCATCCCGGTCCTCCGTTCTCGGCCCGCAGCACTAGGCTGACCTCCAGATCCGCTGAGACGCGGGGGCGCTTGTCGCTCGACACTGCCAATCCGAATAAACCACCACTGGCGAGGGACGCTGGGAGCTTCGGCTCGCTCATAAGCTTCCTGTTTCACTACTAAAACTCTGCCTTTCGCGGCAATGCGATTCGGGCATGTCGGGTTCGATCTTGCTCGGGAGGCGGTCGATGACCCGATCGATCGCGCCGACTCTTGGAAGCTCGGGGATGGTGCTCTTGACTACCATGCCAGTCGTCCAATTTTCCACTTCGGGAGCCCTCGGAGGCCAGATCTGTTAGCTCCCGATGCGGCTCGCTCCCTCTCAGCCTCTCTCTGCACGGTGATGACGTCCTAAGGCCCGCCAGGGCCTTGCCTTCTTGGTTTTTTGTGGCAGCTTGGCAGAAGGACCGGCTTGAAGTCCTTGATGTCGCCATTGTGCCCCACGAAATCGGCGGTGGCGCGGTTCGTCACGGCGGTGCGGTTGGTCGAGTTGACCAGAAGGCCTTTGAAAGCGCCATCATTTCCAAAGTAAATTTGGAGATCGGCGCGTGGGGACATTTTCGAAGGTGTGTCGAATGCCACCGTGGACACCTTCCACGTGGCCGAGAAGGTCGATATTGATCTCGCCCGAATGCAGGGCCGGCCACGAGGTCCGGAAGCGTGTGTTCTGAGGAGCGCAGGTAGACTGGACCTGCCGGAGAACCGGAAAGAATCGGGGTGCTGGCCCTGGCGAAACCGTAGACTGAGGCCGCGGGACAATCTTCACCTGGAGCCGCGCCTTCGGCGAACTGCTTGCGGGTGCGAACCGTACCGGTATTCGGCCTGTTCCAGGAACTCTGAGCGGGGAAGGGTGACCTGCATTGCTCAGGTGTTCGCTTCCCTTGGGCTGGACGTGAGGACCGCTTTGAAGGCGGGGTCCCTACCACGCTTCGTCGAACCCTTCAGACTCGAGGGCTAGATCGGGGTCAAAGGTGGGGGCCGTTGCAGCCGGCGAGGCCTGGGGGCGCGCGTCGAGACGGTCACCCGGTGGGATTCCTATTTCTTTGACGGAAAGACTGGCGCCGGAGCCCAAGAGCGTGGAGGCCGTGGTCGTGGGATAAGCAACTGGTTGGATTGAGGACAAATTCCGGTCGATCCGCAGTTAGATCCGGATGTCGCGCAGGCGAGTTGGGGATCCCGTCGACGATCTCGGGAAATGGAACTGAACCCGCAGAATCAATGAAGACTTCGCCGGTTTCGGGGTTTACACGAAGCGCCTCGCGGATTACCACGGTGCCGAGGTCGAAAGGGCCTACCTTGGCCTGGTGGGATGGGGCACCAACGGATGTCCACCAACCGTTCATCGAGCCCGGCGAGGTAGATTTGCCGGGGTGCGGGCTGGGCTGGAGAAAGTTACCCACGGTCGAGTGGTAGAGCACCGACCTGCGAGCTCGCCGGGCAGGAGGGATCTGCTTGCCTTCAACGGCACCCCCCTCATGTTCACGCGCTTTTGCTTGGGCAATATCACCGCTTCGAACAAAGCGGTATTCCCCGCAAAACGCGCCACCGCGCCGGGCAACTTGGATGGAGAGATCGAGGGGCTGCTCACCGTCTTTCAGCGGTTGCGCAGACATGAAGGGCGAATCGTGCCCGGCTGCATTGTTGATCGAGCCGGCGGTAGAGCTGCGGGTGGAAGGAGGAAATACCACCTCAACGTAACAAGCCATTGTGTACGCCTTGGGTAAGTTGGAAGGAAGCTGATCACGTGGCGGGGATTATTCGGTTCAGAGTAGGGCGAGAGGTCGGCTTCGCCCGTATGTTTTGCCCGCACGCGGCAGGACTTGAAAGTGGAGAGGTGGCACCTTCGTTGAACTTTAAGGTGAATTTGCTGAACGGCACCTGCGGGGAGTTTTCGAAAATCTGGTGGTAGAACCGCCCAAACCGGGTTGGCTTCGACCTTGCCCGCGGTCTTGACGATGATTCCCGCAGTTCGGGACCTTGGCAACGACGTAGAGCGTTACCGAGTCTATCGTCCAGGAGTTGTCGAAGGGCTTGGCAACGTAGACGGAGCCCGGGGTTTTCTCACTGAGAACCGGTGTTTCGATTTCGACGGTGCCGATCTTCGATTCGGAGGGACAGCCTTCTCCGGGCTGCGAAAGGGAGTTTCAGATTCATACTGAGCGGGCGCGCAGGAGCCGAGACCGGTACCTGGAGGCGGATTCAGAGCAAAGCCTTCGGGTAGAGTGACGAGCACCTCCTCCATGTCGGGAGGTGGCGAGGGTAATCGGGGTCTTCGTCGGCTTCGGGGATGATCAGCGAGGCGTTCAGGCCGGTCGGCGTTTCGGCGGCTTGCGTGGTCGGCTGGGGGTCGAGCGCCGGGTTCAAGGGGTCGCGTTCGCATCCTTCGATTCCCTTTTCTGTTTCAGGGTTCTTAACTTCGGTCGTTTCTTCTCGGTGGTGTCCTCTTCCTCCCACGAGTCCGATTTCATCGTCGTCTTTAGCGGTCCGGTGCAGCTGGTCGGATTGGAGAGAAAGGGCTTGACCGGAATTTTAACTTCCTCGCCGCCGTTATAGCATCCGCGAATGCGTCGATTCTTCACCACGTTCGGCGTTGTGGCTGGCAGCGGCGGGGACGCCCCAGATGTCGACTGAAACATCGTGGATTTCGCCCAAGTCGTCGATGCTGGGACTGGTAATGGTGAGGCCGGAATCCTAGGGCCGCACCGGATCGGCAGAATCTGCGTGAGAATCAGAGCCTTGAAGCCGAGTGTCGCGGTCACTCCGGTGTCGGTTTCCATGTTGTAGACGGGGAGGGTCCAATGTTCCACTTCGGAGAAGAAGGTGAAGTCGAAGCTGATCTGGCCAACTTGGGTATCGGGGGGACATTCGGGTTCCAAAACGCTATTGGTGTTCCCCAGGCCGCCGATGAGTTCGGCATCGGTGCAGGTCGGCATCGCGGTGTTATTGCCGAGGAAGCCGGGGGGAAGGTTGACAACGGTGGTCCTAACCTCGTTGTAGGTCTGACCTTCGGCGTTGTGGGCGAAGTCGAAGGTGGTGTCGAGGTTCGCGTGGGCGCCCGCCTGGTAAGTGGAGGGAGTGATGTGGAAGCTACCCGGAATGATTTCGAACGGGTGTTCACTGGGAATCGCCGCAGCGCTCGCCGGAAGGATGATGAAGGCAAACAGGCAGACGCCGAGGGCCAGTGAGCAGAGGCGGGCTGGCGCAGTGTTAGTGATGCGATAAAGACGCGCGGTCATCTCGGCTGCCTCCCTGCCCACGGCCGATTCCTCAGGGCGTCGCTTTGCGATCGGGTCGCTCACTTGGCGCCTCCTCGGTTGTGGCCGGCAGCTCGCTTATGGGCACGCTTATGGCTCTTTTTCGTCGCCTTATGGTGTCTCTTGGGCTTCTTCTTTTCCTTGGGCGGAACGTGGTGTTCGTTGCCGGGGCCTTCGTAGGTGGAGCTGGAGGGGGTGGGGTCTTTGGGGGGTTGGTGGGGTTGTGGCAGGCGTCTCCTTCGCACTGGACCGCCGGCGGTGTGGGCGGCGGGAAGCCGCCGCCGATGCGGGCATCGTAGAGGTCGCCGGAGTTGTCTGTGTCGGTGGGGACCAATTGAGAGTGGGTGGCAATGAAAACGTCGCGACCGGAGGGCGTGGTGCCGAGGAACTCGTTCTTGCGGCCGTCGATGCCATTGGTGATCAGGGCGAGGCATCCCTGGATCTCTGTGCAGCCGTCAACGCCGTTGCGACGCCACTCGTAGACGTCTGAGGAGGGAGTGGTGGCATTTCCGGCAATCGTTTCGGGGAGTTCGCCGTTGATATCGTTGGAAACGAGCTCGCTCTGGGCGGAGAAGAAAGCGAAGTTGCCATTTGCAGAGGCGGGCATCCCGAGCGGGCTGGGCTTCTGCTGACTGGCCGAGTCGCCCTCCATTATCTGGTTGCCGAGCTTCGGTTCGGGATTGTAGGAGGAGGCGCAGGACATGCATTGGATTAGGTGTTCGCTTGCGTCATAGCGGTAGGACTGAATTCCTTCGCCGCCAGGGACTCCGGCGACCCCGTTAGAGGAAAAGTAGAAATCGTTACCTCGGGGCTGGAGTAGTATCCACCGTATCCGCCACTGTTATAGCCGGCGTAATCGACGAAGGTCATAGTTTCGGTGGAGATTTCATAGCGATTGATTTTCCCGAAGTAGAACACGTTGCCGTTTTCAGAGACGATATGGGCGTAGTAGGGGATGTTGCTGGTGTTGAAGAGATGCTTTACGGTTTCGGCTTCGGTGTCGTAGGAGAAGAATTCGATTTGTCCTTCGGGGCTGCCTTTGGAGAGGAAGAGTTTGGTCCCTTCGGGGTTTGCGCCGCGGAAGGTGTAGGCGCCAAGGTCCCGGGTTCGGTACCGTCGACGCGCATGTAGAGGTGGGATGGTTCGCTGCAGTTGGTGCCGGGGACGGCTACGAAGAAGACTAGGGAGCCGTCCTTGGAGACGGAGTTGATACTGGCCACTTCGATAAAAGACTGGCCGAGTTCGGTCCCTTGCCCTTCGCCTTCCCAACCGTGGACGATGTGGGCGCCGCAGGTGCCGATTGGGGCGTCTTCACCGAGAACATTGAGCTGGTGGAGTTGGTCCGCCCTCCATTCGTAGAGGTCGAGCCCTGGGTCGTACCGGTGGGCATGCCGGCCAGATCGTGGTCTTCGGATTTCAGGACGGCGGTGCTGCCGTCGCGAGATTGGGCCATCCAGACCGTTTCGTCGGAACGGGGGGCCTTGGCGGCTACCGTGTAGGGGCCGCCGGCGGGACCGGTGATGAATTCCACTTCCGCAGACTTCGTTGCATATGAGGTTTCGAATCCGCGAGCGAGAAGAAAGTTCGAGAGGTCGGGGGTGAAGAAATCATTTTCTCCGCTGAAACCACCGGGCTCGACCACGTTGCCGCGCTCTGGGGCTGGGGCGCAGTGGAGGTCATCCGCCAGCCACTCGGAGTGCGCGAGAAAAGGTAAACGGTGTCGGCCCTTGAGTTGTCGTTCTTTCCGAACCTGGAAAGGGTCGAGATCGCGACGTGTTCGCCATCAAGGCCGGGCGTGGTGTTGGTTTCGGTCGCCCCGTAGGCCCAGTTGTCCTGGGTTCCTTCCTTATTGGCCGGGGTGATCTGCTCGTAGGCTCGGCAGTCGGGGAGGCGGGCCGAGGCGCCGTAGCGGTCGACTTCATTGGGACAGGGACTGGGCTGATTTTCTTCTTCGCCGATTCGGTCTTGCCGGGGATCGGCGACTTCAGCGTTTGTTCGTTGCCGTGAACGACAGGGTTGCCGGCGGCGCCGTTGGTCGCGGTGAGGCGGTAGTGGTAGGTCTTGCCGGCTTCGAGTGCGGGGAGGTCCCCGCTGACAAACCCGGAGCCTTCCTCTTCGGGGGTGGAGGCAGCTTCCGTAAATTCACCGTGTTCGAACTTTTCCTGGCTGACATATTCGAAGTGGTAGTGAGTTTCGAAACCGTGATTAGTGACGTTCCCCATAAGGATAAACGTGCCTTGGGGCGTTCCTTTGACGACACGGATCGAGTGGACGAGGTAGGTTTCGGCGGCGGGCGGGCCGAAGGTTTCGAAGTTATTGGCGCTCTGGTTTTCCGGCTGGGGTTCGACGGCGGTGCCGTTTTCGTTTGTGGCGGAAAGACGGAGGTAGTAGACGGTATCCGGTTGGAGGCCGGTGACTTTTGCTTCGACGGAGTGGGATTCTTCGTCTTCAAAGGGCAGGGTTTTGGTGCCGGTGGAGGTGAAGGGGCCGGTGGGGCTACTCGCGTATTCGAACTGGTATTCGGTTTTGAAGCCCTCCGGGTTGATCAGTCCGTGGAAGGTAGCGGTGGTCTCGGCGTAGTCACCTTCCGTCCCCACGTTACTCAGGGACGGCTTGAGCGGCGTGTTGAAGGTGCGATTCGCGCCGAAGGCGTCAAAGCCGCTGGCGTTTTCGGCGACCAGGCGGTACTGATATTCGGTGGAGGCAGAGAGGCCGCTCAGGTCGGCGCTGACACCTTTGGGTTCGGCGTAGGGCGGGGCAGGGGAGCAAGGCGCTGAGTGACCGTAGGATGTGTCGGTGCCGTATTCGATCTGACAGCCGGTGACTTCTTCGCCCGCGCCGGACGGTTCGAGGTGGCCGGAGACGGTGGCTGTCGTCTTGGTGATCGCGGAGGCGGAGCCTGTGCTGACGTTGGGGACTTCAACCGAGTCGAAGATCTCGACCGCGGAGTCGCCGGGGTCAGAAACGTAGGTGCGACCGCTGGCGGTAACGGCAACGCCGGCGGCCGAGGTGATGTTAGGGGAGCCGAAGGAAGTCTCCAGGGCGGTGCCGGAGGAGTTGTAGCGGGATATAAACCCTGAGTGAGCAACGTAGAGGTCATCGGTAGAGGGTTCGACGGCGAGGGCGGTAGCGGGTCCGGAGTCAACGGTTTCGATCAGGGGTTCGCCGGAGGGGCTGAGCTTGGCGACGGCTCTTTCGCCGCGGGCTTTATAGATGTCGCCGACGGAGTCCACGGCGATGCCGTCGGGTTCGGTTTCGTAGTTAGCTCCGAATTCCCCGGCGGGGCTCCCGTCGGGGGCGAACTTCAACATCTGGTGCCTGCGCAGGACGTAGAGGGTGCCGGAGGAGTCGACGGCGATGCCATCGAGTTCATCGCTGAGCGCGAGCTGGCCGCCTGTGTTCCAGCTGGCGATCAGGTTGCCGGAGGAATCGAACTTTGAAACGGTGTGATCGCCGGTATCGCCGACGTAGACATCGCCTTCCCCCCCAGGGGAGCTATCGACAGCAAGGAAGGTAGGCGCTTCGAAGGCACCGGGGCTCGATCCCGAGGAACCTGCCACGCAACCAGAGGTGCAGGTGTTGACGCCCGCGCCGCCCACGTTGGCACCGAAGGCAAGGAGAAAGCTGCCGGATGAGTTGAACTTCTCGATGCGGTGGTTGGCGCTGTCGGCGACGTAAACGTCGCCTTTGGAGGCTCCAGCAGAGTTATCGACGGCCACGCCGGCATTGGCGTCGAACTGGCCGTCACCCTGACCCGCGGAGCCGAAGGCGGTTTTGAAGATGTGGGTTTCCGCAGCCATCGCGGGGGAAGCAGCGATGAGAAGAGTGGCAATGCCGAGAAGGGATGAGCGGGCGAGGATGTGGCGAGGGCGTTTGAGAGGCGCAGCACTACCTGTGGCGCGACGTAGGAAGGCCCAGACCCGCACGAGAAAGACAGTCGATGTAAAGGAGTTTTGTGCGCTGTGCTCGGTGGCCTTCACTCATCCTCTTTCCTGTCGATTTGCAGGCATGTGGAAGCTGGGGAGGGGAGAACAAGTCGGGCCAAGCGGCGTTCTCCGCGGAGAACTTGCGGGCACGGAAAACCTGCGAAGACGCTGACTCTGCCACTCCTCCATTCGCTCACAAATCTCTCCGCCCTCCACCCATAAACCAGTGGCACGAATTACTCGTCCCTTCTCCACGAGTCCCCTCGCCGATCCCACGATCACAAGTTGATGCTCGCCTTCCCGGGCGTGCGAGATGATCATGTCACAGTGGTGGCGCACTGTCAACGGCAGTGCGTGGTCAACGGAGACGGATCCGACGCTCTGTGCCGTCATGTTCGTAGGAGCTGATCGCCTCCGCGTTGACCAACTCAATCGCCTCGTCGATGGCGGACAGCGGAACGTCGAACCACTCGTTGGCCTCGGCGATGATCTGGTGGTTTTGCTCCAGCGGGACGTCAAGGCGGGCGGAGGCGAAGAAGCTAGGCAGGATCGCCTCGATCCGCTGGGCGGCTACGGCCGGGGAGAGCAGCAAGACGCAACCGTCCCTACCGAGCTCGTAGTCGGCTATCAGCGTGCCCAACTCGCTGAAACGCTTCTGGGCGAGGTCATCTGCCTCTCCCCCGCCGCCGATTTTGACCTCGGAGGCAATCGAGAACCCCAGTTGCGGATCGGAAGTAGAGGAAGTGCAGGGCTTCTGTGTCGCCCTGCTTGGCGTGGCGACTGCCTGTGAACGAACCCGCTCTCGCCCAAACTGTCGTGCGAGACGGCTGGACCAATTCGGAGCGGGGAAAACTCGGTGAACGGCACCGATGGCAAGCAGCTTCCCGCCGAGGTCAGTGCCGAGCAGCATCGGGCCGTCGAAGCGCGGTGGGGGTGCGAGATTTTTTGGCCCGAGCAAAGCAGTTCTCCGTATCGTGGCAGTCAGTGCTACGGTAGCGCACATGACACGAGCCGTATCGATCCGTGAGTTGCGGAACTCCACCTCAGCTGTCGTCTCAGAGCTCGAAGCCGGCGAGCGGCTGACGCTCACCGTCAATCGCCGCCCGGTCGCAGACATCATCCCCCACTCCGAGGGCCGCGATCCCTGGGTTCCTGCCTCCGAGCTGCGCCGCATCGTCGCTGAGGCGCCGGCCGACCCCGGCCTGCTCTCTGACCTCGCCGATATCCGTAGCGCAGAGCTTAAGGACGCTTGAGCCGGGCGATCGCAGACACCTCGGTGTTCGTTGCCCAGGAGACCGGACGTCAGCTCGGCGAGCTCCCCGAGGAGATCGCCGTCTCGGTTATCACCGCCGCCGAGTTGGAGCTGGGCGTACTGCGTGCCCAAGAGCCAAATGCCCGCGCTCTCCGCCTGGCCACGCTTTCTCGAGTCCAGTCCACCTACCCGCTGCTGGCGGTCGATCCTGAGGTAGCCAGCTGCTTCGCCCGCCTCGCCTCAGCCGCGCTGGCGCGAGGGCGCCGCTTGCGCCGTCACGACGCTTGGATCGCGGCCACCGCGCTACGCCACGGCGCCGCGGTAATCAGTCAAGACGCCGACTTCTCCGCGTTTAGGCCGTAACCGTAATCCGAGTTTGACTGTTCTCTATGACACGTTGCCTCCCAAGTGGGAGGCGGTTCTGTGGCCCTTTGATCAGGTCCGCCCGCGCGCATCATCAGCCTAAAGTCCAACTGAACCTCCCAATGGGCTCAGTGCTTCTTGGTGTTCGCATGGTGCACCCGCTGGACCTTCTTCTTCTTCAGCTTACATGCGGTCTTGGTCTTGACCTGCTGGGTGAGAGTCTTGCCGCTTTGGGCGCTGAATTCGATAGTCGAGACGGTCGGAGCGCTGCAGAGGCTCTGGGTGTTGGAGAGATAGCCCTGCGCACCGCCAAAGAGGGTAAAGCGGAAGTTGCCGATTGGAGCATCCGGTACAACGGGGACAACGGTCCTCAGCCGACCACCTTGAACCGAAGAGGATTCGGCCTCGGGGGTGAGCATCACCTGACCGCCGAGGAGGAATGCGAGGTGGGGAAGAACCCCGTAACCGGATACCGCGTAGACGGGGCCCGACAGTGGGTTTTCTAACAAGGGCGTGTTGGTGGTGGCGGTGCCGATTGCCTGACGTCCGGCACACCGGTCGGATGCCAGTTCTGATTTCGAGCAGAGATTGCCGAGATGGCGCTGGTCAATCTCGAAGGCTTTGGGAAGGGTCACTGCCACCGACTTGATGTTGGCATCGCCGGCTCTGGTTTTGAGTTCAATCTGCAGGCTTGGGTCCTGGCTCCGCTTCGTTGCTTTGTGGCCGCCGAGTTGGGTAATTGACATCTTCGGCCCAAAGCCCAGCGTCGAGCAGTTGACGACGTGAAAGTAAGAGGAGAAGCTGGCAACAGTTCCCTGATCACCGACCCCTTCCGAGCTGACCGTAAACGGAGAGCAGTTGGTCGGGTTGATCATAAAGTTTTCACGGTTGATGTTCACCTGGATCGAGCGCAACCGCAGTGGGATACCGCCGATGACTGAGGGCACGGTTTCTGAGTCAGCGATCACATGGGCATCGGTGGGATCGACCTGGAGAGCGACACGGACGACCACGGTGCCGTAGTCGTAAGGACCTGCTAGGGCAGGGGTGATTGCCACTAGGCTGAGCGGGGCGCCCTTGAACGGCCCAGCCAGGTAGATCTTCCCCACCGCATGGAAGGGATGGGAGCCCGGGCCGGCGGCGACATTGGAACTGCCGATTTCAGAGGACGCCGGGCAGCTGGGGTCTGCCTGCTCGATGCGCCCGGGTCTTTGAGCCGCATTGGCAATCGAGGCCTCGGGGCAATAGGTGATCCCGCGCAGGTTGGCGGTCAAGCCCGGGGGCATCGTGAAGTTGAGCTTCCCAAGGTACTGATCGCCGTCTTCGCGATTGAGCAACAAGGTGAAGGAACTGTAGGCACCTGCGACCTGGCTGGACGTCCCAGCCACCAGGTTCGGCTTAAAGGGTCGGAGCTGCCCCGGGCACTGGCTGCCGTGGGGGCCAGATTCGAGACCAAAGACCTGGCTCGATTGCTGTTCGGGAAGCGAACCGTCCCAGGGGGAAAAGTCGGCGTTGACCGCGTAGATCGTGCAGGTCGTCGGCGTCGCCATCAGCGCGCGTTCGCCAGAGAATAGGTGCAGCTGAAAGTCTTCGAAGGGAGCCTGGGGCAGGCCTTCGAAGATCGCCGATACCTGGCCGGTCTCGGGGTTGGGTTTGATCGAGCCCACGAACTTCGCGTTGATCCCAAAGCCCGACGCGATCTCAAAAAGACGGTACTGGTTACCGGGTTCGGGCTGGCCGATATAGACGGAGCCTTCGAGGCGCCCATTCAGGCTCGGCGAGCCGACTGAGAAGGTTCCAATCTTTGCGCTGTCGGGACATTCGGCCGGGCCTTCTGAGCCGAAGTTGGCCTCAGCATCGGTGCAATCGCTCTGACCGTCGGCGGCGTCGGGATTGATTGTGAAGCCCGGCGGCAAGGTCACAATCGCCGACTCGATCTCTGAGGGTGTGGCGGCGAACCCAAGGGGCAGCGGATCGCTCAAATCCACGTTGAGCCCGGAGGGAGCGTCGGTTTCAGTGGTCGTCGGGCTCGCGTAGAGAACTGGTTTGAAGGTCTCTCCTTCGCATTCTTCGACCGGCGGATAGCTCGATTCCGCCTTTGAGAGATGTTCGGGGTCCTCATAGGTCTGGACTTCGAGGGTGGTGACCAGAGGTTCCCCGGTGCAGACGGGCGGGTTGTCGGTGAGAGGGTGAACCGAGATCGCAGCCGAGATCGGTGTTTCAATGCAACTGGTGTTTGCGAGGCCCGCGCAACCCGCGGGATTGCCGGGAGACCCTTTCGCGAAGCGTTCAGGATCATGGCCCGATTCGGCGGGGAATCCCCAGAAGGTCATGTCGGCTTTTGCCAGCGGGGTGAGCTGGGTGATGTCTTGAACAGTAAATCGCAGTCCGTAGTCTGTGCCCGTGCGGACCGCCACCGGGATATCGATCGGTATGTCCAGGGTCGGCACGATGAATGCAAAAAGCGCAGTCTGACCGGGTCCTGTTTCCAAATCGTAAATCGGAGCGGTGCCGAGCAGATTATCGGCGTTGCCTTCGTAGTTTGCGTGAATCGTGATCAGGCCCGCCTGGGAGCTGGAGGGGCACTGATCCAAGGCGAAGTCTGATGAGCTGCATTGAGTGATGGCGTTGGAGTTGCCAAACACGCCGGTCGGCGCGTTGAAGATCACGTTCTGGGCGGCTTCGGGAGCCCCTGGGACTTCGAGTTCGAACGAGGTCTCCAGGTTGGGATGCCCTCCGGCCTCACTGGTCGAGGCCGTGGTCGTGAAGGAGCCGATCCTCTCGCTGGCCTGAGCTGGAGTAACAACGGCCAGCGCGGCCGCAACAGCAACTGCGAGGACGGCGCCCATCAACTTGGCGCTCATCCTGTAGTCCTTACCGGCCTACGCGGCTCACCCATGGCGGTCGCCTTTTCGATGATGGTGGCGCTTGGACAGGTGCGACCTACGGATACATTTGCCTTTCTTCTTAGCGAAGCCCACCTTGCACGTTCTGGCACGCTCCGTAGACGACAGGTTGCCGCTGGTACCGGTGAGCGTGTTAATAGTGGGCGGCCCCGGCGAGGCAGAACCCGGCCCGTGACACTCATCAGATGCCTTGCAGGGAGGAGGAGGCGGTTCGTAGGGGAAGCCGCCACCGGCACGCGCATCATAGATCTTCACCAGCTTGCCGTTTTCGTCCTGAGGTACCAGCGTGTCGCGGGTGAAGAAGTAGGCGTCGGTGCCGTCGGCGCTTACCCCGAGCAGGCTCGAGTTGAAGGGACTGGTGCCGGTGGATATCAGGCCCACACAGCCACCGGCAGTCTGGCAGTTGGTCCCGAATCTCGTTGCGAATCCCTGTTCCTCCCACTCATAGGCGTCTTCCTTTTCGTCGAGGTCACGAGGAGCCAGCGCATCGGCAGCGTTGAAGAAGACCCGCCCGTCGGCGCTGAGACTGAGGCCGTCGGAGGCGAGTGTTGCGTCACCGGTCGCCGAGGCATTCGTTGGATCACAAGATGCGCAATCCAATGTCTTGCTGGCCGCGGCATACCGATAGACCTCCGCGTAGCCGGCGTTTTCATAGCCGGTCAGCGGCAGCGTTGAGGGGAAGACCGCGTATTCCCCACTCGGCGTCACCTGGAAGTCGGCGGTGTGCCGCGTCCCTGCTTCCTTAACGCCGTCAACCACAGCCGGATCATTGGGAGCCAGGGTGGCGACGAACTGGGGGGCCTTTCCGGGCCTAACGACGTAGAGGTTGGGCTGGTTTTCGGTGCCGTTTGAGGCTCCGTCGAGGAGCTCTGGGGAGAGGAAGTAGACCGTGCCGTCCTCGGATGGCGAGTCCGCCACCCCCGCCGATCGCGACGACGCCGCAGTTGGCGTCTGTGCCGAGGCTGTTCCAGTGGGGGCCCGCTTCGTTTGAGACGGGATCGCAGGATTCGGAGTTGCCGGTTCCTTCGGGTCCGGTCGAGAGCAACTGGAGGTTGAGTTTGCCTTCGGGGCTGACTTCTGCCTGATAGAGGTCGGCGCTTTCATCGGTGTCGGCGGCGAGCAGTTTGTCCTTGGTCGTGAAGAAGACCTTGGAGCCGTCTTCGCTCATCCCGTCATAGAGGACGCCCGACGTTGAGCCCGGGGCGAGATCTATCGTCTTGGAGGAGTCCCCGATGTCCATGTAGGGGTGGTAGTAGACGTTGTGATCGGCGTCTTCAGAGACCTTTTGGGCGACGATGATGCGGGAGCCGTCCCTGGAGATATCGAGCTCTGCGATCCCGTTGGGATCGGCTGGGGAGTGGCAGTTGCCCGCTCCCTGCAGGCAGGGGAGGTTTTCCCCTGAGGGGGTCTTTGAGACGACGTGGGTCTGCCCGCTGGTGAGGTCTCGGTCATAGATCGAGACGTCGCCGTCTTTGTTGGCGTCTGGCTCAAACTGGGAGGCGGAGCCGAAGATGAAGTGGGAGCCATTCGCGGAGAAGTACTTGGCGATATGGCCATCTGGCCTTGCTTGGGGACCTGGGTTGATCGAGCCGGCCATTCCCTGCACCAGGGAGCCGTTTGGCAGGTGCAGGGGGATGCCGGTTTCGATGCCTTCGCCAAAGCAGGGGGCGCAGAGCTTTTCACCGGCGAAGGCGAAGGTTTCGAGGTTCGGCGAGGCTTCTGCCAGGGTCGAGGAGAAGGGGTCAGAGGCAGGATCGATATTGGCGGGGATGCCGACGTATTCGGTTGACCAGCCATTTTCCCCTCGGGTGGCGACGTAGGGGTCGGGGCCGCGGTTGGTCGGATGACCTGCGCCGGGGATACCGCCGTCGTGGACGGCGTAAAGGACGCGGGAGGTCCCGGAGGCGCCCGAGGCTTCCGGATAGTCCCCGAATGGTGTCTGGCCAGTGACAAGGCCTGACTCAACGTCATAGCCGCCGGTATCAGCAGCAGAGACAAGCTCATAGGCTCGACAATCCAGGAGTAATGCCGCTCCTGTCTGTTGGCGTACGTGGGCGTTAGGGCAGTGATCGGTGAGAATCCCGCCAGCGGGGAAGGTCACGAAGGTACGATCCGGGCCGTCTGTCGTCCCAGTTACGTTTTCCGCAACGACTCGGAAGTGATAAGTGGTACCCGCCGTGAGTCCGCTTAGCTGCGCGCTAACGTCGACATTGGTCGCACCGGCGCCGATATCCGCCGCGCTTGCAGGAGCACTGGCGCATGGGTTGGCGGAGCAGGCAGCCAGACCGTATTCGAAATGATATGTCGTTTCTGCGTTGGCAGGATTGATCACTGCATGGAGAGCCGCGCTGTCAGAGTGGACATCGGAAACCGACCCTCCCTCGAGCAACGGAGCCGATGCCAAGGTAGTGAGTGTCTGGTCGGTGCCGAAAGTCGTTCCAACGCTATTGCTGGCAACAACGCGGTAATGATATGTCGTAAGAGGCTCGAGGTCTAGGAGTTCGGCGTGGAGCACCGTCGCTTCGGGGCCAGAAGGAGAGCCCGCATTCACGCCCGGCGGCACGGCTGTCTTGTTTCCATAGGAGGGTTCCGTACCCCATTCGAAGAAGTAGTGGGTATCTTCACCGTTCCCGACGAATGAGCCATTCAGAGTCGCAGTGGTTGCCAACACGCTGCTAGCCGCTTCGGTCGACACTTGGGCCACCGCATGCGGTGTAAAGGTTTCATCTGACCCGAAATTCGGTCCATTGGCGTTTTCAACAACAAGTCGATAGTGATAAGTGGTCTCGGCCGTTAAGCCGGACAGGTTGGCGGTAACTTCGGTGGGGCTGGAATATGGAGTCGCCGGAGAGCACGGTACGCTCCCCA
This sequence comes from uncultured Solirubrobacterales bacterium, assembly GCA_963700105.1. Lineage (GTDB taxonomy): Bacteria > Actinomycetota > Thermoleophilia > Solirubrobacterales > 70-9 > CAVUWL01. The sequence goes on from CAVOWL010000004.1 coordinate 742,746, forward strand.
GACTGTAGGATGTGTCTGTCCCGTATTCGAATTTGCAGCCGGTAACTTCGCCATTGCCGTCGGGGTCGACCTGTCCAGTCAGCGTACCGGCAGTCTGGGTCGCGCTCCTAGTGGGGCCTGTTGATACATTGGGAAGGGGTATCGCCTGGTAGGCATAGACCGTGGTCGGGCCGCCACAACATTCGAAATTGGCGATAAACACAGTACCCGTAGCGCCGTCTACTCCAATGGCAAAGGTGAAAAAGTAGGGAATCGTGATATCCGGTGGTTCAAGTGAAGACCCGGTGGCGCTATATAGAGAAACACGCTGTTCAAAGTGGTCAGTGATGTAAACAGCATTGGTGGCCGGGTTGACGGCAATCGCGGTGGCGGCGCCGCTGCTGTCCACAATATTAGTACCGGCATTTGGGCCGGCGGTTTGGATCAGCGGCGTGCCAGCGGGGCCAAACTCCTTCACGGTCCCCTCGTTCGCATCCACCACGTAAATCCCGACACCTGTTGAATCGAAGGCGAGGCCACCCGGGGCTTCGGTTTCAAATTGTTCGATGAATTCGCCCGACGGTTCATATATATCAACCTCGTTGCTGGGTTCATCAGCAACGTAGACGTTTCCGTTGGCCGGATCGACGGCCACGCCTGAGGGGCCCGATAACCCAACTGGGGACGCTCCAGCACCGAAGCTTGGTGTGGTCGGATCCGGTTCCCCCGACGCGAGAAACTTATAGACCTCGTCCGCTTTCCTGTCACTAACGTATATCTCGCCCTGCGATCCCCCCCCAGAGGTGTCCACCGCAACACCAGAGGGACTTCCAAAGGTCTTGCTTAGGGGCGATCCCAAAGAATAGCCGGCGGATGGATTTGATCTGTTCACCGGCGTGAATGTCTGCACGTGGCCGGCTTCTTGGTCAGCTACGAGTACGTCACCAGTAATCTGGTCCACGGTCATGCTTCTGGGAAATTGGAGGGTGGACGATCCGAATTCCGCCACGTTCCGGTATTCAGTGAAGGCAAGCGCCGGCGGACTTGCGAAGGTGAGACCCACGGCTAGCGCACACAGGGTGGCAGCGAGCAGGCGCAACGGGCGAGGCGGGCGCCGTGCAAGGAAATTCGGAGCTGATCCACGGACGGGCGCTATCGCCAGATCCCTCATTACTTCTTCGCGGTCGACAGACCCGTTTCCCGGCTCCCCTTGCCTGGTCCTCATCGTCTAGTGCACCGCCTTTGGCCGCCGTAGGTGGCGCCTTGGCTTGGAGCCCGTACCGCAGGGCACCGCCAGTTTCTGATTTTGGCCGTCGGTGAGGCCGTTTTGACCATCGATCTGAACCACGCTCGCAAGGGGCGCCCTGCAGAGGTCGCCGGTGTTGACCAATAGACCCCTCCTACCACCGTCGAGGCTGAGCGTGAATTTCGAGACGGGAGCGTCGGGAACCGTCCTAAATGATGTCCGCAGGCGCCCACCAACGGTTTCGATCTTGCCGTCAAGGTCAATGTCGATCTGTCCATTCAGGGCAGCGACGATGTCGGGGAGCCCACTCTTGTTTTCTGGGGCCGAGCGCAAGTAGACAGGACCTTCCAACGGCTTTGCAAGCAGCGGGGTATCCGCGCTGGCAGAGCCGATAATCGAACCCGCTGGACAGGTGTTTGCAGCGAACTGGACCTTGGTGCAGGGATCTTTAATGTGGGCGTTGTCGATAAGCTCGGAGCGAGGGAGAGTTACCGACGTTGAGGCGACGTTCGCTTCTCCCGCCGCGGCGCTGAGGGTTGCGGTCAGGGCGGGGTTGCCACCGTGCTTGGTGGCGCCTGAGAGTTTCAGGTCGAGCTTGGGTCCGAAGGGCAGGCTGGCGCAATTGGCGACTTGGAAGGGGGATGAGAGATTTGCCTGGGCGCCCTGGTCTCCGCCGGCCAGAGCGTTGACCGAGAACGGATCGCAGTTGGTCGGGTTGAGAATAAAGTCTTGGCGATTTAGTTCGAGCAGGATCGATCGCAACCGCAGCGGGATGCCTTCGAGGATCTGGGGAAGCGGGTCAGAGACGGCAGTGATCTGGGCCGTTTCAGCATTTACGTGAAGCGCCGCACGGACGACCACGTTGCCGAGGTCATAGGGACCGGAGACTGCGGGGGTGATTACAGCGAGGGAGAGGGGGGCGCCCTTGTACGGTCCAGCGAGGTAGACCTTTCCAGGCAGGTAGACAGGGTGGGCACCAGCGCCAGCGCCAACTGTGTCGGTGCCAACCTGACTGGCTGCTGGGCAGCTCGGGTGTGCCTCCTCGGCGAGGCCGGAGTAGCTGGGTCCTGCGGCGCTCGAAAGCGCAGCGTCGGGACAATAGGGGATGCCCTTCAGGGTCGCCAAGAGGCCCGGAGGAGTGGTGAGGGAAAGGCTCGTGAGGTCTTGGTCGCCGTCGCTTCTGTTCAGGTTGATAGAGAAAGTGGTGTGGGCGCCGGCAGTGTTGTTTGCGACACCCGAGTGCATGACCGGCTTGAATGGCCGGACAGTGCCGGGACAGGGAGCTCCATTCGGCCCCGAGTCAAGAGTGAAGTACTGGGTCGAAGATTGATCTGGCAGCAGAGAGTCCCAGGGCGTGAAGGTGCTGTCGACCGGATAGGTCCCGCACTGGGTCGGGGTTGCTAGCAAGCCGCGTTCGGAGCCGAAGAAGTGCATGTTGAAGTCTGAGAACGGGGTTTGGGGGAGATTCTGAAATGAAACCGTAACTTGCCCGGTCTGCGGATTGGGTTCGACCACACCGGCCAGCTTGACGTGAACATCGAAACCGTTCGCGGTGAGAATCAGAGGGTAGCGTTCTCCGGGCTTGGGTTCGGCGATATAGATGAAGCCGGGCAGCGGGCCCGGGAGAGCCGAGCTGGTAAGCGTCACCGTGCCCACCTTTGAGTATTCGGGACACTGCGCTTCTTCCTCGGTGCCGAACCGTGCCTCGGCATCGGAGCAGGATGTCTTGCCGTCGGCGGCATTGGGATTGATCGAGAAACCGGGTGGCAGGGTCACCAAGGTTGAGCGAATCTCGGAGGGGGAGGGCACGGAAGGACTTTCACCCTGGGGAACCTGGAGATTGGCTTCTAGGCCAGAGGCCGCGTCGGTTTGCGTTGTGGTCGGCTGAGCAAAGAGACTCGGGTTGAAACTCAGCTGATCGCAACCGGTGGTCGCCGGGTAGGTGGTCTCGGCTTCGGTGGCTTCGAGGTCGTAGGACAGAACGTTGAGATAGGCGGTCAACGAAACACCGCACGTTGTCGGATTGTCAAGGAACGGCTTTTCGGGGCTGTTCGAGGGAACCCCCGGATAGCACGGCGGGCTGCCAAAAAACGGATCGCACCCTTTTCGAAGACGCAATGGCGTGTGACTCGGGCTCGCCGGGACGCCCCAGAGCCCTAATTCCACAACCGAAAGCGGGAAGACATGGTTGATATTCGTGACCGTAGCGTTAAGGCCGTAGTCGCTTTCAGTCCTGGGATTGATCACGATATAGACCGGGAAGTTCACCAACGGAACGGTGAACGCCAGTAATCCGGCCTGACCCGGATGAGGAATGAGGTTATAGACGGCCAACGTTCCAAAGCCCTGGGCTGGAGGTGCTTCTTCGTTAAGACCCGTGACCGCGGTGCCAACCTGCGAGTCGGTTGGACAGGTGAGATTGCCGAAATCCGCAGCGGTGCACTGCGGGGTCGAGTGTGGATCGCCGATCACACCGGTCGGAAAGTGGACAGTGAGATCTTTCGCATCCTGGCAGTTGCAACTGGGGGCAGGGATGTTCTGCGTATCACGATTGCCGACCCAAATCAAAGTATCGATGTCCGGATGCCCCCCCGCCTGTGTGGTGGAAGGGGTCACGGTGAACGAATGAATCGGCGCGCTTGCCAGCGCAGACGGGGCCCCGATGATCCCAAAGGCAATGAGCGTCACAAGAGCTGCCACAGCGATCAGCGCCACCCGCGTGCGGCCCGCTCTGCAGGCTGCTTTCTGAGCTCTGCAGACGCTCATCGCAGTCTCGCTCCCCATCGCCCGATCATCCGCGCTTTCGGGTCAGGTGGCGGCGATGATGATCTTTTCTGCCGCGCGCCGACTTCCTCGCCTTGGGGTGGCTCCGCTTCTTCTTCGCCCCGGAATGAGCATTGCCCCCTCCACCGAGCTTACCTTCGCTGACGATCGTGGGTTCCGCCGGAGGGGAGCTTCCGGCTCCATGGCACTCATCAGCTGCTTCGCAAGGTGGGGCGGGAGGCACATAGGGGAAACCGCCATCGGTACGAGCGTCATAAAACTTCATGAACTGGCCGTTGTGGTCCTGGGGGACGAGCGTTTCATAAGTTGAGAAATAAACATTGACTCCATCCGCGCTGACACCCTCAAGTCCGGCAGCCCGAACTTGGTTGGGCGTGGTCTGGGTATCCTCGGAGCCGGTGCCTGAGGTTATTAGCTGTGGACGTCCTTCCACGAACTCATATACGTCGTGCAGATGGTTCGTATCCTGGGGCACCAGCGCATCAGGGGTATAGAAGAACGCACGACCGTCGTTTGCCATGAACAGACCGTCCAGACTGGCCGTCACTTCCCCGGTAGGCGGGTCACCGTTGGGAATACACGACACGCATTGAATCTTTTCGGTCGTCGGTTCATAGGTGTACATCTCCTGGAAGCCGCCATTGTCGTAGGAGGTGAGGTGACTAGCCGTGACGAACGCTATGTGATCGCCATCCGGTGAGACCTGAATCCTCGAAAGTGGTCCATTCCCGCATGTTTCTTCTTCAGCCGCATGCGCACAGGCAGCTCCCGGTGTCAAGCTCGCGACGAATTGGACTTCGTCGTTGCGATAGACATAAAGATTCTCTTGGTTGGCAAGGCCCTTCGATCCATCGAGTTGCTCTGGGGAATAAAAGTAGATGTCACCACTTTCAGCTGCAATAGCGTTATCCGTCTTGATCGCACCAATGACCGGAATGACATCGCACATTGCTGTCCAAGAGGCGCTGCAGGAGTCCGTATTACCGGCACCGTTGTTGCCGATGGAGATCAGCTTCAGTGAGTTTGTTGATTCGCTCCACATATAGAGGTCAGTGCTCGTGTCGTGGTCTTCTGGCGTCAGCTGTTCTTCCGAAGTGAAGAAGACTTTGGAGCCATCTTCGGTCATTCCAACATAGGTGACTTCGTGGCCCCGGGACACGTCGTAGGTGACAGCATCATTGACGCGCATGTAAAGCTTCGCCGGCCCCTGAGGGCAGCCGTAGAATTGTTCGCACTGCGCGCCTGTCGACATCAGAATGCGGGAGCCGTTGGTTGAGACACCGGGATACCCATCAGGACCCTGAGGAACGGGAAATCCATAGGTGGAATTAATCGGCGGAAACTCGATAAAGCGACCTTCACCCGCGACTAAATCGCTGCCATCTTCCGCCTTTGAAATGAGCTGTATGGACTTGCTGTTTGTGTCGTAGTCATAGGCCGAGCCCCCTTCCGTTGTCAGACCGCCGGGAGCAAATTCAACATTGACGGAGGAAAAGGCAAGATGGGAGAAATCCGGCGACGGCTGAAAGGCACCGGCGGTCGAATCGCCATTAGGAATGGCTGTCACATCAGCCGGCCAACGTTCGAGAAACTTATCGTTGAAGTCCCAGACATAGGGTGCCTTGGAAATCGGCTGGGCAACACCGCCGAAGCCTTCGTTCGACTTAAAGTCGATGAATTTATCGAAGCCTTTATCCCCGACGACGTCGTTGGTTCCCAGGGTCTGGCTGCCGGGGATTCCGATATAGTGGGTGACCCAGCCGCTGTCGGTTCGTGTTGCTACATAGGTATCGATGCCGATGCTGTTGGTCGGTTCCGTGCCTTCAACCCCACCGAGACCTCCACCAAAGGCAAAGCGCGCGGGATTCGTCGCGTATGGCGCGAATGGCGAGGAGGCGGGGAAAAAGATCACGTTTCCCGCGTTTTCGGGTGAGACAAGCTCGTAGGCTCGGCAATCCGGTAGAAACTCGCTACCGGTCTGCTGGCGGACGTGCGCGTTCGGGCAATTGGGTGGTAAGAAGTTGAAGGTCTGATCGGCGGAGCTTGTGGTTCCATAACTACTGGTGGCAATAACTCGGAAGTGATAAATGGCTCCCGCTTCCAAATTCACAAGCTTGGCTTCCACGGATTGGTCCGTCGTGCTCGAGCCAACGTCTTCGTTCGGAGCACAGGGAGCGGAGTTGCCATAGGTCGGAGTGGTTCCGTATTCAAAGTGGCAGGTAGTTTGTACGCCGTTGGGGTTGATCTTGGCGTGCAGCACGGCGGTGGTGGCACTTAGATTGGAAGTAAAGGAGGCGTCGACCGAGGGCGGCTGGAAAGTCGTGAACGTCTCGTCTTCGCCGTAGGTGGTGCCAGTGCTGTTAGTGGCGACAATACGGTAGTGGTAGGTTGTGTTTGGCGCCAGTTCCCTGACTTCCATGCTTACGTCTTGAATCCCGGTGCCTGAGCCTGCGTCGGCACCGGGTGGTTCAGCGCTATTTTGACCATAGGTCGTATCGTTTCCGTACTGGAAGTAATAGTGGGTGTCGAGTTCCTGTGGGTTGAAGGAACCGGTCAGCGTCGCCGCTGTGACTTTGACTTCGCTCGCTTCTTCGGTTTTGATCGAAGCGACCGCCGGGATGGTGGTGGTCGTTTCATCATCCCCATAACTCGGCACCTCTCGGCCGTTCAACCCGTTGGAGTTGCCGGCCACGAGGCGAAAGTGGTAGATGGTTTGAGGCCGAAGGTTGTTGGGTTCGGCGCTCACTGTTACTTCACCGGTTCCCGAGCCGATACTCGAGAGCGATCGTGAGCAGGGGATGGACCCTCCATCGCTGTAGGGATTCAGAGCACTCTGGTTGTATTCAGAGGCGGAGACGTATTCGAAATGGCAGTCGGTGAGCGGTTCGCCGTTGGGGTTCACAGCGCCGCTCAGTTCGGCGGACGTGCGCTGGGGATTTGAGGCGGATCCGGTCGTGGCGGTGGGAGCCACGACCGGCGCAAAGATCTTGACTTCGTGGCTTTCGGGGGCGGCCACGTATATGTAGCCGCGATTAGCGGGCGGCCCGGCGTAGTCGATGGCAATGCCATCGACTGCGGTCACATCTCCGGATCCAAAGGTGGCAAGGGAGTTTCCTTCCTTGCCGTACTCAAAGACCTGGGTGTCGTCAGCTACGTATACGTTGTCATTGGACTCATCGACCGCGAGCGGGGCTGCGCCGAACGCCGAGGAGCCGTCGATCCTGGTCGCGGCACTTCCGTCTGAGTTGTATTTAGTGATTTCACAGCCGCAAAACGACTGGTCTGCGTATACGTGATCTGTTGAATCGAGGGCCAGCCCGAAATTGAATTCAGCGGTCTCGAAGGAGAAAACTTGGGTCCCGCTGGGATTGAACTCGGTGATTTGGCGGGAGAAGAGCCCCGCTGTCCAAAGATTACCGCTGGCATCGACGGCGATCCCAAGTGCTTCGATACCGGTGATCTGCCGAAGATATTTGCCCGAGGAGTCAAAGACGTCGATGACTTCGTGTCCTCTGTCGCTCACGTAGAGATCACCGGCGTTTGGACCTCCAGAGTTGTCGACCGCGACGGCGTTAAAGTTGAAGGAGAATGACCCCGCCGGGGTGCCAACGCCTCTAAGTTCGCCGTTGGGCGGAGTCGAGTCGCCAAAGGAGGCGATTGGATTGCCTTCTGGATCGAACTTCTCGACACGACTGTTTTCTTCGTCAAGAATGTAGACATCGCCGTTGGACTGATCTACCGCCACCGCATTCGGGCCAGAGAACTGCCCATTGCTTGCACCGAAGCTGCCAATTAGCGCAGGAGGAGGCGATGCAGCGAAGGCGGAGGCAGCGGTGAGGGCGAGAGCGCCCGTGATCGTGAAGATTAGGGCGAGAGTGCTGCGGAGGGAGAGTGCAAGAGACGGAGCACTGGCTCCGTCTGGGCGAAGAAGTGCGTCGAAAGTGGCGAACGTGCGGCGTGGTATTCGCGCGACGACCGCACGCATGGCGCTGCTGGGGGCCTTTGCCAATGCGACCAGCTGGCTCTGTCGTGGTCCCTGGACCCTCCCGATCGGCCGCTCGGGTAGCCGTGGGGTGCTCTTCTTCATTGCGTGGGCGTCGAAGCCCGCTGGCGTTCGCATTAGTCGGGCGTCTCCTGGTTGTCGCGGCCGCTCGCGCTTGGCTGGGAGCCCTCAGGGAAACTGGCTCCCGTCTGCGCCAGGTGCCAGGTAGAGCGCTGGCTGCCCATCTGGCGGAAGGTGCTGGGCGGCCCCGAAGATGCGGCGGTACCTCCCTGACGACCGTATCCGTTCGACGGTCCGGCTCCCCTGGGTGTCACCTTTCTCCTCTCCTGCCGGCTCCGTGACCTTGATCCGGACTCGCGCCGCTTTGCCAAAGGTCAATCGTTGGCCCCGCGCCCATTACCCATTGGGCATAGAGCGACTATAGACCAGACCTTTCACAAATGTCAAGAAAAGTGCTTGAAAGGCGGAGTAAGTCTGCCTGTGTGGCCGGTTAGTTATTCACCCCCGGAGGGCCAGAAGCAGGAGTCGTGTTCTGAAGGTCTTTAGCGCGCTAAGCCGGGCCGACAACGAGCCCGTCCGCCCAGCTCGCCCGACCGTCAAGATGATGGAAGTCATAGAGCGACACGAGAACAATGCCGTGGTCCAGCATGAAAGCAAGGGTCCCATCGACGCGGGGTAGTTCCTCAAAGGAAAGGCCGCTGGCTCGCTTTAAGACTTCTGGGTCGTAACCCTGGGTATCGGACTTCAGTAGATCGATTCACTCGATCGAGTGCTCATCGCAGTACCCGTCTAGTGTCATTACATCCACCTGCGTTATGGCTCGGATATCTCCCCAATCATCCTTGCCGATCTCGAACAAGGAACTCATGTCGGAATGAGCGGTCCTATTCAGCCCCTGCGTTCCTGACTCACTCCCGAGGGCGCAGTTGGTGGGATGCAGATTCGAATACCCGTAGTTCGCTGCTGCGGTTCGGCAAACGTGGAGGGACCGGGCCCAAATGCATGGATCACAGGTTGTCTGCGGACGATCGCAGCTGATCCGAGTGGCGCCTGAGGATCGTCGAGAAAATAGCGGCGCGATCAGCGGAGTGGATCACCTGTCTCCACTCGAGGTGAAGCGCCTATGCGGTCGGGTCGACAACCGCCATCTATCTGTCTGAGAACTTGGCGTGAAGACGGAACTCGCGTTGGTCAAGATGAGTGTCGGAATCGAGCCCTGACCGCGACGACAGCGACCAAGAGCTTCCGTCGCTCGCGCAGAGCAGTTGAACTCAATCCCGAACACATCACCCTCGAGACGGGCGACCACGAATTTCTGCGAGTTGAGGCGGCCATCCTCGCACCGTTTGCGGCTGGATAGGTGAGCTTCGGCCGGGGATTTCACAAGCGTGGGCTCCCCTGTTTTGGACGGGCGGATCCGAGCGGCCTTGACCGGCCCGATCAGACACCACGACAGCACCAGCGCCCCTGCGTCAACGTGTGCGCTCAGCGTGGCGAGGGTGCAGCGCGGGACCCCGCTTCACGCTGACCCAGCGCCGCCTCCACTCCACTATCCAGGCGAGGAAAGGCTCGCTACCGAGCTCGTAGTCGGCTCTCGGCGTGCCCAACTCGCTGAAAACCTTCTGGGCGAGGTCATCTGCCTCTCCCCCGCCTCCGATTTGACCTCCCAGGCAATCGAGAACCTTAGCTGCGGATCGGACGTAGAGGAAGTCAAGGGCTTCAGTGTCGCCTTGCTTGGCGTGGCGGATTGCCTGCCCCTTTGCCAAAGTGAGTCGGAACGCACACTCTGCGCTCAGCGAACGCCTGAAGGACAGAACGGGGCCCGGTCGTCATAGGGATCGCGCCGTCAGGACCCACTCAGATCTGTATACCGACGCGGGCGGGGGACGCCATCGAGCGGTCGACCGCCTGCATGCCCGGAAGCAATAGACCACCGATCGTCGCCGCCGCACCGGCTAGACCAGCGCCGATCAAGGTCGTCCGCACGCCGAGCGTCGCGCTGAGCGGGACGGTCAGTGCAAACGAGACCGGCAGCAAGCCGATCGAGATCAGCCAGTCGAGGCTGGATACGCGTCCGAGCAGCTCTCCGGGGACGCGCTGCTGTTTCATTGTTGACCATACAATTACGCCCGCCGTCTCGAGCAGGTTGAAGACGATGCTGACAACCATCAACTGCCATATTGCCGTGGCCAATCCGTACCCTGCCACCGCCAGCGTGGCAAGCGTCCAAACAACGTAGATGAAGGTAATGCTCCGCGAGGGGAGCCCGCTTCGAAACATCACCATGGCACACGCTACCGAGCCGAGGCCGCCCGCCGCGAGCACGAGACCGAGCTGAATGCTACTGCCCCTCAGTTCGTGCTTGACCATGAAGGGCAGCAGCACCTCGACCGGACCCATGAACAGCAGGTAGGCGATACCCGCACTCGCGAAAGTACCCCAAAGCCAGACATGACGGCGCACGTAGGACCATCCCTCACTTAGCTGGCGGACCACGGAGGTTTCGAGTGGGGCGGCCGCGGGGCGTGGCCGATAGGCACGCGAGGACATCGACCACAGAGTCGCCGCGGAAATGATGAACGTCGCCGCATCGGCGAGAAAGGCGGCGCCCAAGCCAAGAACGCCTACCAACAGCCCGCCGATGGCGGGCCCGACGAGACGCAGAGCAAGCGGACGAGCGACCTGCTCTAGAGCGTTAGCCTTACCGAGCTGAGACGCCGGCAAGATCTCGGGCAAGATCGCGTCGCTGGCCGGGTCAAAGAAGGCCTGGGCGCCACCGTAGATGGCGACGATCACCATCATTTGCCACAGAAGCAGCGTCCCGCTCGCCGCCAAAACGCCGAGCAGTGCAAGCAGGGCCGCACGCGTGAGATCGGCGAGAAGCATCACGGTTCGGCGATCGTGCCGGTCGCTTACCACCCCTCCGAACAGCAGCAACGCGATCAGCGGCACGGTCATCGCGATTCCGAGCAACGAAAGCGCGGTCGGTGCATTTGAGAGCGTGTATGCCTGCCAGGCCATGGCGACCAGGAACGCTCCGTCGCCAAGCAGCGACACGCAGCGTGCCGCAAAGAGCGCCCGGAAGTCGCGGTTTGCCAGCAGGCCGCTCGTCTGCGAAGAGACGGCAGGGAGAAGAGTCTGGTTGGAAGTGGACCTCTCAGACAATTCGAAGTCCTCGTCCCTGCTACGCCGCGTCGTGGGGGGACGCCACCGGCTCACCGGGATCCCTCAACATATCCGTCAGATAGTCGTCGAGATGCGCCGACTCCATCGGAGATGCGAAATGAAAGCCCTGACCGAACTCGCAGCCAAGATCGCGCAGTCGCCGCAGTTGATCGTCGAGTTCGATGCCCTCTGCGACGACCTCCAACGCGAGCGAGCTACCGAGCGCCACGACCGCGCTGGAAAGGTCGAGCGTCTCTCGCGAAGCCTCCGGTCGCAGGAACGAACGGTCCATCTTGATCACATCGACCGGGAAGCGGCTTAGGTAGCTGAGCGATGAGTAGCCCGTTCCGAAGTCGTCCATCGCAATGCGAACGCCGAGCGCGCGCAGTCCCCTGAGCTTGACATCAACGACCTTGGGGTCATCGATGAGCATCGACTCGGTTATCTCCAAGGTGAGCAGCTCCGGCGGGAGTCCTGACTCGGCAAGCGCATCTTGGACATCGGAAACGATGTCGCTGTGCTGAACCTGCTTGACGGAAAGGTTCACGCACATGGAGAGGGCAGGAGCGTCGGATGACAGCAGCTGCACCGCCGCGGCCCTGCGACAAGCCTCGCGCAGGACCCAGCGACCGATCGGGACGATCAGTCCAGTCTCCTCGGTAAACGGAATGAATTCCCCGGGGACCACCAGCCCACGCTCGGGGTGCTGCCAGCGCAGCAGCGCCTCCATCCCAGCGACCCGGCCGTCGGCCAGCCGCACGATCGGCTGGTAGTGCAACTCAAACTGCCCGCTCTGAAGCGCCCGCTGGAGATCGGCCCGCAGCTCCAATCGAGCAAGCACGCCGGCGTGCATGTCTGGCTCAAACAGCCGATAGCCGCCCTTGCCATCGCGCTTGGCGATATACATCGCGGCGTCAGCATCGCGGATCAACTCGTCCGCGCCTGCGGTTGAGGACCCCTCCAGGATCGAGATCCCGATACTTCCGCGCAACGCCAGCTCTTTGCCAGACACGGTCAGCGGCTGGCGCAGGTCCTCCAGAATCCGCTCGGCGACTTCGACCGCGGTCTCCTCGCTCTCGAGGTCCTCCAGCAGCACGACGAACTCATCACCGCCGAAGCGCGCCGCGGTGTCGCTGAGGCGGATGCTGGTCGACAGGCGCTTTGCCACGTCCATCAGCGCCAAGTCGCCGGCCCCGTGGCCGAGGCTGTCGTTAATCGTCTTGAAGTCGTCGACGTCGAGGAAGATGACACCGAGTTGACTATCCCCTCGTCTGGCGCGCCCGACCGCATGCCGGACCCGCTCTACGAACAGGGCGCGGTTGGGTAAGTTGGTGACGGGATCGTGGAACGCTTGGTGGGTCAGCTGCTCCTCAAAGATTTTGCGCTCGCTGATGTCGCGCGCATTGAGGACGATGCCACGTACGTGCTCGTCGTCGAGAAGATTGGTGTGCAGGATCTCGAACTGCCGCAGACCGCCGTCGCGGTGACGCAGCGTGCACTCGATCACATCACCGTCGCCACCCCGCGCGTAGGCCGATCCGTCCCCGAGCACCCTCAAGAGACGGTCGGTGTCTTCCCCGACCACGAGCCGATCGAAGCGCGTGCCGAGTAGCTCATGTGGTTGGTAACCGAGGACCCGCTCCGAAGAGGGACTTTGATAGGTGATCTTCGCATCCGAGCCCACAACGGTGATCAGGTCGCTGGAGTGCTGCACCAGGGAGGCAAAGCGCTCCTCGCTGCGCCGCAGATGGATCGTTTCAGTGAGGCGCGCGCCCTCCAGCGCGAGCGCGAGTTGATTAGCCAATGCCTCCACAGCCACCCGCGCCCGACGGGAGACGGGCTTGGGGTGAGCGATCAGCAGCACGCCAAGGACTCCACCGCGAACCGGCAGCGGTAACACCAGCCCACGGGCCCAATCCTGCGGCAGATCCAGCGAAGCCAGCAGCCCCGGCTCCAGGTTCAGCTCCTGGGTAGCCGTGTCAGCGGCGAGCTCGAGCAATCTTTCGCCCACCTGCTTTGGAAGCGTTCGCGGCGGCCAGTCGGCGTCACCGTTGAGCGCAACCGCCGTAAGCGCATCGTCTTCGGTCATGCAAAGGATCGCCGCCCCCGGACCCTCGAGCAGCCCAGCGACTACCTCCAGCGCAGTCTGCTCCATTTCCTCCCGCGTCGCGCAAGACGCCAAGGCGGTCCCAGAGGAGCTGAGCAGCCGCTCCCGGGTAACGGAGCGCTCCTGTTGGCGCACCAGATCGGCCATGCGCATTACCGCCAGGGCGAACAGCACGATCGAAGCGCAGATGATCACTATCAAGTCGAAATCACCGCGATGCAACTCTTTCCAAAGAACACAGATCGGCGCGATCAGAGACGCACCGGCAAGCAGGCTCAAACGCAGGGGCGTCAGCGTTGCCTCGTGGTCAGCTACCGGTTCCTGCAGCTCGACCATCGAGGGGTGAAGCGCAGCGGCACCCCACAGCACCTGGTAGGAGATCCAGCCGAGGTCGAGCAGCAGCTGGTGGTGGTATGCGTTGTGGAGGGTCATCACCCCGTAGACGAAGTCCGTCACCAGCAGCGAGACAATGCTCGCGCTCAGCAGATAGAAGGCCGGTCTACGTGGACCACTGTCAAGGACGAGGCGAATAGCCGCTGCCAGCAGGATGATGTCCCCAAGTGGATAGGCAACCGAGACAAGCTTGGGTAACAGTCCCAAGGTGGGATCGTGAAGGTAGGGCGTAATCAGCAGAACCCAGGACAGAAGTGACAGACCCAGCGTCAGGATCGCGGCGTCAATAAGAGTGTTGCGATTGCGCAGCGGGTTATGCCGGCGCACCAGCAGCAGCAAGCCCAGCATCAGCGCCGGATAGACGGTGAGATAAATCGCATCGCCGATCGACGGAAACGGGACTTCATGGTGAAGGATGTATTTGGGGTAGCTGTAGGTGTAGACATCACCCATCCAGTAAAGGCAGAGCCCTCCCGCGAACAGCCACCATGGCAACGAGTAGCTGGGCTTGTTGCGACGAATGCCCCAAACCACGGCAATCACGCTCGACAGTCCGATCGTATTGATCAGCAGCGCGTTGCCCTTTAAGGGGGGGACCAACAGGTACAAAAACGTGGCTAGACCAGCGATGGCAAGGTAGGCCTGCCATGCCTGCATGCGCGAGTGAAGGAGCGCTCGGAGTCTGATTCTTTTGCCGGCCCGGACGCTGCCGCCAGCAGATCGCGACGGCCAGAGCGCCCGTTCGTCCATCACACGGCCGCCTGCGCGACTCGTGCCGAACTGGCTTGGAGCTCACCTCGCTCGGCGAGCTCCGTTAGAGCGCCGATCAAAACCCCAACCTCCGCATCGGTGTTGGCGGCGGTGGTTTGAATCCTAAAGCCGACCTCGGCCTTGGGCACAAGCGGGTAGGCGGCCAGCGTAACGTAGACGCCTCGGTCAAACAGGAACCGCCCAACCTCGTTGATGCGGTCGTGATCGCTCAGCGGGACCTCGATAATTGGCAGTCCCGAGCGATTCGGGGTGTACACGTCGAGATCCCGAAGCGCTCCCAGTACGCGGGTGCTGTGGTGGTGCAAAACGCGGCGCAACTCATCGCCGCGGCGTTCGTTTGCATCAAAGCCCGCGAGTACCGTCGCCAGCGACGCCACGGGCGAGGGTCCTGAGTAAAGATAAGGTGGCGCCGTGACCTTCAGCAGGTTCTTGACCTCTGTCGGACAGGCGATGAAGGCAAGTAGAGACGAGTAAGCCTTGGAGAAGCCAGAAACCAGAATCACGTCGTCATAGCTCTCGTCGAAGTGACGCACGATGCTATTGCCCCGGCGACCGTACGGACATGGCTCTTCAGGCGAGCGCTCACCAATGACTCCGAAGCCGTGGGCATCATCAACGTAGAGCAGAGCCCCGTGGCGGCGCGCGACCTCAGCGAACGCCCGGAGGTCGGGTGCATTTCCGGTCATGCTGTTGACTCCGTCCATGCAGACGAGCCGAGCGCGGTCATGCTCGGCCGCCAGAACCTCATCGAGGTGGTCTGGGTCTTCGAAGCGGAACCGGCGAATCGCGGCGCCTCGCGATCGCGCTACCTGACAGCCGTC
Source organism: uncultured Solirubrobacterales bacterium (assembly GCA_963700105.1). Lineage (GTDB taxonomy): Bacteria > Actinomycetota > Thermoleophilia > Solirubrobacterales > 70-9 > CAVUWL01. The sequence goes on from CAVOWL010000004.1 coordinate 758,015, forward strand.
ATACATCGTCTTATGCGCCCTAGCGTCGAGAAAGATCGTCCCGGAGGCGGCCAGCACTGGGATTACAGACGCATGGATGTGGGTGATCGTCGGCAACACCAGCGAGTCTTCGCAGCCGAGCAGCTCGGTGAGTCGCGCCTCGATCTGCTCATAGAGCACCGGACTCCCGAGCAGTCGGGACCAGCTCGGATGCGTGCCCCACTCCTCCAGAAAGGCGGGAACCGCCTGGATAATTTCGGGGTCGAGATCGAAGCCGAGGTAGTTGCATGAGGCGAAGTCTGCAAGCCACCGCTCGCCGACTCGGATCATCCGCCCATCGACCTCATCAATTACCGCATCCACCATCGGGTGCGCGGCCCGTAAGACCTCGATGTCGTGAACGGTGTCGAGCCATTGATCGATCCAGCGTCCGCCGGAGCGCGAAGACTTGGGAAGCAGCCGCGTCGATTCCATACTGGGCAATCATCGGGATCGGCAAGGCCAATCTTGATAGTGACCCCGTCTACCTGCAAGAGACGTGACCAGTCCCAGTTCGGGGTCGGCGTCCATCAAGGCCCCCGGGCCCGAAGGTCCTGCAGCGGGTTGAAACGCAACACGGAGCGAATTGCTGCGCACATCCACACTCGATTGAGCGCAATCCTTCCGAAAGCTCAGCCTCCTTTCCAAGCCCCGAAGCCCTAATTTTCTGCAGCAAAGCTGGACGAATCTTTGATCTGGATATTCTGACCCCCGAGGCCAATATGCTCGATCGAGCGCTGAAATAGCCATATCGGTCGAATGTCGCTACATCCACCGGGCTCTCGGCTTGAACATCCCATCTTTCCTTGCCTATTTCGAGGAATAAACTCACATCTGAAAGATTCTTCTCGTTTTAGGTGGAGCCTCCAAGATCCACGGCAAATCCCGAGATCTGTTTAAGAGCGTTGCGAAAAGTTCCTCATCGTCGCGGCGCAGCGAAACGTGTGGGAGTCTTCATCGAGAGAGCTCAGATGAATGTGGCGCAGCTTTCCCATAAATGCATCGAGGATCCTATGACCCTCCCCCATCGATTTATCGATCGACCAAGGCTGCGCGACGTCAAAGCAGAGTCCCGCTTCGGGAAGCTCTTCGAAAAAGGCCCACACGCTCATCGGCGCTGTCGCCGCAGTGCTTTCGCTCATCCAACTTGACAGTCTCAGATCGGATGCCAGCGGCGCTCGCTTCTGTGCAAAAGCCCAAGCCCCCCTCGTCGGCGAGCTCAGCAGTCACAGCTGGAGCAGCCGCGATGCCCAGGCGCCAACTGCATGGCATCGACCAAGGAGCGGACATCCACGCAGTTGGACCGTGGAGTCATGAGTTATGCCCAACTCACCCTGCCGGGGTCGCCGCGATCAGCTCGTTGGTCTGCCGAGCTATGTCAGGCCCGGCGTCCTCCTGCAGAAAATGGCCGGCATGTGGCGTGCTATGAGGCTGTCCAGCGGCCCCGGGCACGTGCCGCTGGAATACGCGCTCACCGCCTCGCATTATGGGATCTCGATCGCTGAAGACGGTCAAAAAGGGCTTCTGCCAGCGGCCCAGTGCCTCCCACGCCGCGCGGTTTGGCGCTACCGCAGGATCGCGGGCCGAGATCGGCACAAGTTTTGGGAAGGCACGAGCACCGGCTGAGGACTCTGGTACTGCAAACGGTGCGTCGTAGGCGCGGCGCTCTCCTTGAGTCAGCGTCCTCAGGCACCCCGTGTTGACTATCCGGCTGATCGGGAAAACCGGGCTGTAGGTCGCGAACGTTCGCCAGGCAAGAAACGCCATCGCGTTTGGGATGGCCGGCCGTGTGTCTGGGTCGACCGTAGGTAGCGCCCCGTTGCCGATGACGATGCGCTCGAAGCGGTCCTCGTCCTCGACAGCCACGCGGAGCCCGATCAGCGAACCCCAGTCTTGGCAGAACAGGGTTATCCCGCGCAGGTCCAGCGCACGAACGAAGCCCGCAATCCAGTCCACGTGGCGCTGGTAGGTGTAGTCGTGCTTATCGGCCGGCTTGTCGGATTTTCCGAAGCCGACGAGATCCGGGGCAATCACGCGACTGCCACCTGCAACGCAGACGGGGATCATGTGGCGATACAGATAGGACCAAGTTGGCTCGCCGTGAAGCATGAGTACCGGCGCAGCTGAGGGGTCGCCCTCATCGACATAGTGCATGCGGAGCCCATCGACATCGATGTAGTGGGGCTCATAGGAATAATCCTCGAGATCGACGAAGCAGGAGTCGGGCGTTCGGATGGTCTTCATCTGGGCTCCATTCGGTTGCGGTGGCTTCATTCGGCTGAGGCAACGCCCATTTGAGCAGCATCGCTTGCGCGATGATGCGAGGGGCGACTCGCATCGGTTGCCTACCCGTTCTTAGTCACTCGGCTACGAATTGAGGATCCCGGTCGCCTGACCGACCTCAATCAGGTGCCCGTCGGGGCTCAGCGCGACCGACTCTGGCTCACCGAGCGCGTCGGTTGGGCTGGTGGCAGTGCAGGGAGAGCCTGCGCCGTCGCCTATGCAGTCCTCAAAGGTCAGCGCCCCGGTCGAAGGGTTGCGCGAGAACCCATCGATCAAGCCGGTCCCGCTCCCGGTGCTGGCGGTGACGTAGACACTGGCGCCATCGGAGCTGATCGCAACCGAGTCGGCGCCGTTAAGGAGATAGCTCGGGGTCGTTTGTGTGCAGCCCATTTCGAGATCCATACCGATGCAACCCGTGAAGGTCAGATCGCCGACGGCGCCGAGCGCGCCCGCCGGAACCAGCCAGGCAAACCCGAGGATCACAGCGACTCCAAACAGGACGCACCTGGTGCCCGATGCCCCTCGACCCGTTTCGGTCCTCCTGAGGCATCCCGGTCGTGGTCGGGCCCCGGTCAAGGTAGCGGCAAGCCTAACATCGGCTGGGCGCCGGAGCGCACTCCGACAGACCTGACAAAACCTGCATATCCCACGGCATATCAGAGGCGCGGTTGGCGGCAGCCGTCCCGGCTTTAGCCTCGGGCCATCCACGCTCGCGAGCCTCCCCCGCGAGCGCGAAGAGGCGCTCAGCGCCGAATGAAACGTGCCTGCAGTCGCTGCAGCGCCACTGTCGCGCGCTCGGCTCGACTACCGGAGGACGGCACGATGCCGAGCTGTCGCGCGAGGTCCGTCATATCGTAGAAGGCGCGGTAGTCGGCGATCTGATCGTCGCGCATCCTCCACAGGTCAACGCCATCCACACGCATCCTTCGGCCGGTTGGCGCAAAGCCGGGCGGGTCCACCACCCCCCTCATCGTTCCCTCCATCGTCCACGCCCACGCAACCAGGTCGCCCGTGACCGTCAAATGCGGCGGATCGGGCTCGCTGAAACGCAGATCCGGGAACGCGCGAAAGCTCACCCGCATGAACTCCTGTACGGCGGGAATCCCACGTGCCGGCTCGCTCAGCGCCGGATCCGCCCAGACCACGTCATCGGTGAGCATCTCGGCCATCGCGTCCACGTCACATCCGTTCCACGCCGCCGCGTAGCGCTCCGTGAATGCCCGGAGCTCCGATCCAGCTTCTGTTGTCGAATTGGTAGCCGCGATACGACGATCCTAATACGCCCCCCGAACATCTGCCACGAGACAGGGACCAATCGTTGGAAGTGGAGCGATCGCACCAGCTCCCCAGCGCTTTCACCGCTTCCCTGCACACAATGCCTGGAGGACGCCTCGGCCAGGGTGACTCGCGGCCTTCCGTCGCACATGCGCTTCCCCGCTCGACTATGACTGACTATCGGATCGAAACAGAGGCAAACGCCTCGACTGTCGCCGGCGAGGCGCCCGACTTGGCGCTCGTCGGGTCGCAGGCCGACTGAGCGACCTGGGCAGCTCACGGGCCGCTGAGAACCTGGCGGGACCCAGCGCCCCGTGAAGAGATGAGACGCTGCGGTCTGGGCAGCCACATTTGACCGAGTCAGGCGCTCTCAGCGGGCCGGCAGCGACTCGCCTTTCACCTCCACACTCGCGTCAGGTCGAGCATCTCCATCGTTTAGCCCCACTCCCGCTCTCGACGCAGAGGGCCGGAGCACTCTCGGTCGATCGCTCCCGCATTCGCGATATCGCGGCGTATAGTCGCTGATCGTATGTGGCGCCTCCGGGTCAACGTTGGCTTTTCCCTGCTGCTCGCGTGGACATTGCTTCTAGCGGCTGGGGGCGTGTCCTCGTCTCCTGCCAATGGCTCCTTGCCTCAGGCGGAGGGCTCGAGTATCGCCTTCGCCTCAGCTGCACCTTCGGCGCCTGACAGGCGCTCCGCACAGATCACACCTCGGTTGAGGAGGGCAAGAATCTCGCGCCTCACCGCGACACCAGCCGCGCTTCCCGCCTCAGGTGGCAGGGTGCATCTGTGGGCCGTCGTGCATAGCGCCACGAAATGCCTCTTCTCATCAGCAAGAGAAGTGAATGGGCTTCCTTCCATCAGGCGCTGCAAGGCGGGAAGCGTCTCCACCAACATCGAATTGCTGGAAAACTCCACGACATCACCTGAAACCTATGTCCTTCGCCTGACCGTCAAGAGTTCAAACGGAGCCAGGACCACGAGGCGTGTCAAGGTTTCTGTGGACGGACAGAGCGCGGCCAGACCCAAACCGACCGCGGGCGCGGTCGCTCCGATCATCACAACGCAGCCGAGGAACCAGAGTGTGATCAGCGATCAAGACGCCACGTTCACCGCGGAGGCCTCAGGCAATCCCACCCCGAGCGTCCAGTGGCAGCTCTCAACCGACGGCGGTGCCAGCTGGGGCAACATCGGGGGAGCTACCTCGACGAGCTACACGTTCATGGTCAACGCGAACGACAACAACTACGAGTATCGCGCCGTGTTCACGAACGTGGCCGGCTCGGCTACGACCGACGCCGCCACGCTGACCGTGCCCACCGCTCCCGCGATCACGACGCAGCCGACGAACCAAAGCGCGCAGGGCGATCAAGACGCCACGTTCACCGCGGAGGCCTCAGGCAATCCCACCCCGAGCGTCCAGTGGCAGCTCTCAACCGACGGCGGTAGCCAGCTGGGGCAACATCGCCGGTGCGACCTCGACCAGCTACACGTTCATGGTCAACGCCAATGATGAAGGCTTTGAGTATCGCGCTGTGTTCAAGAACGTGGCCGGCTCGATCCCAACCAACGCCGCCACGCTGACGCGTTCCGCCGGACTCAACCCCCAACATGTCGGGATACTTCGAGTACTCACTTCCCTACGGCACGACCTTTAGCACGGTGAGGGCCAGCTGGATCGTTCCGACAGTGAGCTGTCCACCTGGGGCGAACACCTGGGCGGCTGAGTGGCCCGGCATCGGCTATGGCACCAGCGTCGTTCAGGACGGCACCCAGGTGGCCTGCTTTTCGGGAGTACCAAACTACTCGGCATGGTATGAGCTGGTCGGTGATGCAAGCGTCAACGGCGGGAACGTGGTCGGGCTAAACTCTTCGACCTATCCCGTTTCTCCCGGTGACGCGATCACTGCCTCGGTTGGCATCTCAGGCTCGACTTGGACGCTCTCACTCGAAGACGCCAAAGAGGGATGGACATTCACCTTCAACACACCCTCGCCGACGCCTTCACTCCAACAGGAATCTGCCGAGGTCATTGTTGAGGGCCCATCAACTCCGAGTTCCTATGGACTCGCAAACTTCGGATCCGTGCACTTCACGGGGGTCTCAGCTGACCTCAATGGTCAGACCGGGCCGCTCGCTGCCTTCTCGCCAATCGCGGTCCAGATGACCAGCGGCTCCACACTGCGGGCCGCGCCCAGCCCGCTTGATCCAACAGGCGAAGAGTTCACCGATACCTGGTATGCCAACTGAGCACGACACGGGAACAGGTGCTGAGCCTCTCAGCGAGGAAGGCTCGCTGAGAGGCTCCCAACGCTGATCGCCGTTGACCGCGAGCCGGCCATATGGCTGTCCAGAATGACCCGTCTAGCGTGCCAGAAGTCGCGGTAGCGGCTATTTCAGGTAAGCCGCGATCCACGCGCTGAAAGGCCCGATGAAGTCCTGGGCGGCAGGAAGGACCAGATTGATTGCTTCGTGGAGCCGGCCGGCTTTCACCGCCACATACTCGTGCTCGATCGCCGACCTGGCTTTCTGGGCTCGCTTGAGGCGATTGCAGAGCGTGGCGCTGAAGACTCCCTCTGCCTTCAGTGCGTCGAAGGCTCGCGCCGCGTCACCTTGGTGACTCTTTGGGAGTTCCAACTGGGCCAGTTTCGAGCCGTACTCAGCGAGCTCGACCACGTAGTTCTGCACGCGGCTGAAGGCCCGTTCCACCGCTTGCACCTTGTTGTAGGCCTTGATCCCCGACTTCCGTTCGAAGGCCGGTTTGAACTCGGTTAGTTTGAAGTCCCCTCCGAACTCCTCCATTGCGCTCTGGAGAGCCAAGATTTGGTGCGGCAAGTCCTCAAGGCGCGCGATAACTTCGTTGCGCAGCAGCGCCGGTGACTTTCTCTTGGCCGCCATCAGCTCTCAGCGAGCAGCCGATCGACTCCTGCCAGGGCACGGCGAGCGCGGCCGCGCTCATACCGGCGGGCGCGGCGCGCCACCTCCTCCATTTCCAAGCGTAGTTTGGCCCAGCGGTCCTCGCGATCGACGATCACCCGGCCCTCCTGCAGCGCTTCGGCGAAAAGGAGCGGACTGGCTTCGGCGTCCTTGACCGTGAGCACATCCACCTCGTGCTCCAGAAGTCCTTCGAGCTTCAGCTCTAGATCGACGACTCGGACCAGCGAGGAGTCCCGCATCTCGACCAGAAGATCTAGGTCGCTCCCCTGACTGTCCTCGCCTCGCGCACTCGAGCCGAAGAGAAGAGCGAAGCGAACGTTGTGCTCGGTGCGAAGCGCCGCCCGCAGCCTCGACAGCAGCGCCCATCGACGTAGGACGTAGTCTTTCTCGAGCGCGGAGAGCTTGATGCGCCGAGGCGAGAGGCGCTCTCCCCGCAAGGTCCCCTCGACGACGGCCCGACGCAGCGTCCGCTCGCTTGTGCCGATCTGGCTCGCCAGTAGCTCCAACTCAGTCATATGTCCATTATAGATACTTCATGAGTCCGATCTATATCACTCATGTGTCCGATCAGAATAGTGTCGGCAGCTGGACTGAACAATGAGCACGAGACGCGATCTTCTGCGGCTGGCGCTACTCCTCCGGAGGTGGGGCCTCCAAGATCCACGGCACATCCCGAGATCTGTTTAAGAGCGTTGCGAAGAGGTCCTTATCCTCGCGGCGCTAGCGGAGCATGGTGGGAGTCTTTATCGAGAGAGCTCAGATGAACGGGGCGCAGCTTTCCCATGAATGCATCGAGGATCTTCTGACCCTTCCCCATCCAGCCTGGCCAGGCCGCTCAGGCACCCGCTCGTCAAGACGTGGCTACATCCCTGCTAATGTGGCCACATGCGTGAGATCGGGGTCCGTGAGCTGAAGGCAAGCCTGAGCACCGTGCTGCATCGGGTCGATGAGGGCGAGCAGATCCGGGTGACGAGACGCGGACAGCCCGTCGCCGACATCGTCCCGGCCGGCTCGCGTCGGCGCGACGAGGGCCTGCGCCGGTTGATCGCCGAGGGCAGGGTCACGGCGGCTGCGCGCCCCCGCCCCCGCCACTCGCCGCGGCCGCTTGCCACCGGGCGATCGGCTTCGGCAATCCTCCTGGCGGAGCGCGACACCGAGCGCTGATGCTCTATCTCGACGCGAGCGCGCTGGTCAAGCGCTACGTCGAGGAGGAAGGCAGCGACCTGCTCCTGGGGGCGATGGAGGGGGCGAGCGCCTGGTCGATGTGCCGGATCGGCTACGTGGAGACCGTGCGCGCGGTGGGCCTGGCAGCCGGACGGCGGGCGATCAAGCGAATCGAGGCCGACTGGCTCTCTTTTGACGTGGTCGAGGTAGACGCAGCGCTTGCCCAGCATGCCGCACAGCTTGGGCTCGAGGCCGAGCTGCGCAGCGTGGATGCGCTCCATCTGGCTTCAGCGCTCCTGCTGCCCCAGCGGGAGCTGACCGTCGCCACCTGGGACGCGCGACTTCACGACGCGGCCCGTGAGCGAGGCTTGCAGACTCTGCCGGCGACGCTTGGCTAACTTCAGCCAACCAGACGAGACAGCGAGATCGCGGCAGGTCAGGGGCCGGCTGATATCAACTTTCGCCGTGTGAGCCGCCATCGGATTCCGCGCCAAACCGCAAATTCCCGAGGAAGCACCAACCCGAGTTCTTGTTTGCTACTGGGGGTGAGCCATTGCTACTTGTGTTTCCCGGTAAACGCCGGCTTGAGGTTCCAGCTAAACGTGGCCGTATTGAACGGCGTGTTGCTCTGAGCGAGGATTGAGCTAAGAGCGGATCCCCATGCACTTTCGATGAATTGGTAATAGCCCGTCATATTCGTGCCCGTTGGGCCAACCGGGACAGTGACAGCGCCCTTCAGATGCAGTCCGGCAGGGATCGGCATCGGGGGGCTCTCCGTCAGGAATCCCATCCGCCAGTTCGAGGGGATTTCCAGGGACTCGCCGCCGGAGGCGGGCGTGGTGGCGATCGTCGTCAGGGCCGTGTAGTTGACGGCGACCTGGTACTTGCACCCCAGGGGCTGGCCTTTGTATCCCACAGCCCCGAGCTGGACCACACTCCCCGCTCCGACCGGTCGATTCCCGGTTGGGCCACTCCCTTCCTGGGTGCCTGTCGCCGGCACGTTGCTGTTGGCCTCGTCGACGATGGTGTCGTGAACGCTGATCGTGCCGCCGCTCGTTGGACCGGCGAAGCCACGGCCGAGGAGTGAGCCTATGGCGTTGTGTCTGTGGGGTATGAGCTTCAGCGATTTCATCTGAAGCCCGGTCGCGACGTGGTCGATCGATACGGTCGAGGTACCGCTCAGGTAAGCAGGCCCCGGTTCGTAGGGTCCCGTGGCTGACTGTGCGTAGGAGGCGTCTGCGGTCCCGCTATAGGACCTCACGTTGGCGTAGGAGGGACAGGCATTCGCGGCGGTGGGCGCGATTAGCAGCGCTGCCGTCAGCATGCATGCCACAATCGCTGCCCGGAAGACGCAGTTTCTTTGCCAAGCGGCCCGGCGGCCGAGGGCGTACATTGAAGGAGCTTAGGACGCGAAAGGTTCGGAGCGCAAGGCGTCACGTTTCCGTGTTTTCGAGGGGAGGCCTCAACGCGTTGAGTGGCGCCTGTCCAAGCCGATTCGTGCCGACTCCAGCACCGCGCAGCGATCGAGTCCGTGATCGTCGATCGCTACCTCAAGGGCGTGCCCAGCTCGCTGAAAACCTTCTGGGCGAGGTCCTCTGCCTCTGGCCCGCCTCCGATTTGACTTCGCAGGCAATCGAGAACCTCGGCTGCGCATCGAACGTAGAGGAAGTGAAGGGCTTCAGTGTCGCCCTGCTTGGCGTGGCGGAATGCCTTGCGAATTAGCCCGCTCTCCCCCTGACTGGCCTGCTGCGGACGAGACCCACGGAGCAACAGGGTCCACAGAAATACCCGATCTGCCATCGTTCGACGATCGGACGTTCGCGGATTGTTCAACCGTTTTTAGAGGTTTACCAACCGTTAGCGCCATCCACCAATGAGCTCCACTTCCGTAGACCCGACCGCCGCCAACGAAGCAGTCACCTCCGTGCCGGTAGTGCCTGTGCTCGAGTTCGCCAACCACTACCTCGCTGGAAGGGTCCGAAACCTGGGTCGGTGGACGCAACGGCGTCGGCAAGACCACCTGCCGCGGCTGGCCGCCGGCATCCTACTGCCCCAGAGGGGAAGCGGGCGCATCGGCGACCCCACCTCCGAAGCCAGAGGAGGTCGATACCAGCGTCAGATCGACTTCCGCTCAGCCGGCAACCGAACCTGCAGCCGCGTATGCGCGTAGCCCAGCAGCTCGACCACTGGGCGCAGTTGGGGACACTCCCGCGACCGACCGGGATTAAGACCGCGGTTAAGTTGCTGGGCGCACGGGCGGACGCGTCGCCCGACCCGTTCGTGGCAACAGCGCCGCAGTCGGCATTGCACAGCGGCCGATGGAAAACACACTGACATGGGCGGCGATGATCCGGCAGCGCCGCTGCCGCCTCCCTCAAGCCCGAAAGAGGCAGAAGTCGCTGCCGGGCGAGTGACGGTGATGATCGCAACGCCGCTCGAGAGGGAGCTTGTGGCGTCGATCCGCGCCGTCGATGAGCGCTTGGAGGTGATCTATGAGCCCGACCTGCTGCCTCCAACACGCTATCCCGGCGACCATCGCGGAGTCGACAACTACAGTCGTGACGCCGACGCCGAGCGACGCTGGCAGGATCTGCTCGGGAGGGCCGAGGTGCTTTTCGGGTTGCCCGGTGGCTCGCCTGCTGCTCTAGCTGCGGTGGTGAGAAGCAACTCCGGGCTGCGCTGGGTGCAGGGGACGGCCGCTGGTATTGGTCAGCAGGTCAAGGCGGCCGGATTGACCGTCGCGGAGCGCGAGCGCGTGATGATCACGAGCGCAAGCGGCGTACACGTTGGGCCGCTGGCCGAATTCTGCCTGCTGGGGCTGCTGGCGTTCACCAAGGGCCTGCCGCGCCTGCAGGCCGATCAACGGGCCCACCATTGGGATCACTACCCGGTGAGCGAGCTGCGCGGCGGGACGCTACTGATTCTTGGACTGGGCACGATCGGCACTGAGGTCGCTCGCCTGGCCAAGGCGTTCGGGATGCGCACGATCGGCATCAACCGCCCCGGCCGGAGCGACTCGCCCCATGTCGATGAGGTTCACACGACCGACGATCTATACGGCCTGCTAGGGCGGGCGAACGCGCTGGTCCTGACGCTGCCGCTCACTGAAGAGACCCGCGGGATGCTCGACGCACAGGCAATCAGCCACATGAAGCCGGGCGCGATCCTGGTCAACGTCGGACGCGGCGCGATCATTGATCAGCCGGCGCTCATACAGGCCCTGCGCAAGCAGCAACTCGCCGGCGCCGCGCTCGACGTTTTCGCTACCGAGCCCCTGCCGGCGGATAGTCCCCTTTGGGATCTGCCGAATGTACTGATCAGCCCCCACACCGCCGCGCTCTCGGTCCACGAGAACGAGCGCATCGAGGAGCTGTTCGGTGAGAACTTGCGCCGCTACCTGCGCGGCGAAGAGCTGCTCAGCCGTGTCGACCCGACCCTCTTCTTCTGATCGGAGATCGAACGTGTCGATGGGGTCTTTGTGCACGTGTAGCGCTATTCAGCGCTCGGCGGATCCAAACGGAGCTGAGGCGAGCAGTGCCGACGATGGTGCGGGGGCGATTGACCAAAGCCGAGCTGTCGATCCTGCTCACGGACTACCAGCGCCTCCTCCGCGTCAACGGCGTCGGATGATCCGGCGCCTTCAGCACCTTCCGCGCTAGGCGGGCAGCCTGCGCCGGCGGCCCGACCTCAGTGCAAGGACCATCACCCTGACACCCACTCAGGCCGAAGAAAATCAACCGTCCCTTGATGCGGGCGTCCATCTCAGGACTCCTCTGCGGTCAGGTTGACCGCCGCCAGCTGGGCCTGACCCTTGGCCTTGCGGCGGAACTCACTCGTCGAGGTAAGCGTTGATCAGCTCCGATGAGACACCACGACATCACAAGCGGCCCTGCGTCAACGTACCGAGCTCAGCGCGGCGAGGGTGCAGCGCGGGACGCAGCTTCGCGCTGACCCAGCGCCGCCTCCGCTAGCCAGGCGAGGAAAGGCTCGCTGCCGAGCTCGTAGTCGGCTATCAGCGTGCCCAACTCGCTGAAAACCTTCTGGGCGAGGTCCTCTGCCTCTGGCCCGCCTCCGATTTGACCTCGCAGGCAATCGAGAACCTCGGCTGCGTATCTGACGTAGAGGAAGTGAAGGGCTTCAGTGTCGCCCTGCTTGGCGTGGCGGAATGCCTTGCGAACTAGCCCGCTCTCCTCCTGGCTGCCTTGTGCGACGGCTGGATCAATGCGGGAGCGGGGAAAATTCGGTGCCAACAGCCTAGGCGTCCTTCCTTCGGCAAGACGATGAGCGGGGTGACCAAACGATCGAAGTTTGGCTTTTTCAGACCTTCGACGAGGATGGCGGCTCTCCCCCGCTCCTACCTTCGACCTATGTCCAAATCTGGGGCAACGCGCCTTCGACGCAGGTATAACGGCTCCCTACCGATCCCGCCAGCCGGCAGGGTCGCTCGAGCGCGACTTCCGCGAGGGCGCTCGTCAATCGGCGACCCGAGTCCGTTGACCTGAAGCCAGAAACTCTGAGGCCCGCAACCCTGCGACCACCGCAAAGGCCCAGCCACAGGCGACCAACCATCCACCCAAGACATCGCTCGGATAGTGGTTGTGCAGAACGATTACCGAGCATCCGACGGCGAGAACAAAAACGGCGCCAAGAAAGGCGACAACCGGCCTCAAGGACCGCGGCACGACGAGGAGGAAGCCAAGTGCCATCGCCATCGCCGCCGTCGAATGCCCGCTAGGAAAGGCGGTGGGTCCGATCTGCAGGTAGCCGAGGATCGGCTGGTAGCGCTGATGAAGGAGCAGTTGCTTTAGTGCCTGGGTGGTGAGATTCGCTCCTCCGACCAAGACCAATGCCGCAATAACCCGCCGCCGCCTCCCGCCGCTCAGTCCGACCAGGCAGGCAAGTGCCAAAAGCGCCACTTGGGGGAGAGGATCGGCTAGGTGCACAAAGAAATTGGCGACCCGGCCGACCCCCGTTTCCTTATAGGCCGCCAGACGATTGAGGACTCGGGCGTCGAGCCGCCCGACCGGCTGGCTCTCATAGGCAAATAGAGTGAGCGCGATCAGCGCCCCAGCGCAAACGAGGCAACCGAGGGCCGGCCGTTTATGCGATCGAACATCGGCGGCACGCTAGCGCTGTCCGCCACGTCTCATCATGAGCCTAGGGGAGCGATCGTTGCCCCCCGCAGATTCTCAGGGCAGCCGCATGTCTGGCGAGATCCTCGTCGTATGGTCGTCTCCATTGCGATCGGGCCGGGGCATCACCTTGGGGGGTCCCAGGGCGCATGGCGGTCAAGACCTCTACAAACCACTAGGATCCCCACCGCCTCGGGATGGGAAACTTCAGCGAGACGAAGCGATAGAGCGCGAACACAGAGACCAAGGCTGCTCAGCGGCGGACCCACAGTCCGCTAGCGCCTCCGTTGACAACGTTCGATCACCTAGCGCATCCCCTTAAGCTGCCAGCCGTTCGTCGATCGACTTCTATCGAGGCCCTACCCCCATCCGATTCTTAGCCGAGCGAGCGCAAGCATTCTTGCTCGACGCCGGGATAAACGTCCAATGCCGCACAAAAGGTTGGAAGCGTGGTCCATATCACCCGATGACTAGGCCAACCAATCCTCGATCAAAACTGCTGTCAGTAGCGCCAACCGATAGCTCCGAGCCAGGTTCCTAGATGTACCCCATCCGTCTGCCGACAGCCAAATCTCAGCTTGTAGTCGCCATTGCCTTCCTGTCGGTTGTAGTTGCCCTTGACCTTGCGGGACCAAACCAAGCACGAGGCGCTTCACAGCACCTCTTCCCTGCGGTCACGGTCAACCAGCGGACACACCCTGCGAGGTGCCAAAAAAGGCGTCGGGCCAAGCGCTCCACCAAGCCAGCGCTTCTCAAACGGACAGCCGATAATGGAGCATGTTCGGCGCGACACACCGGTCGCTCAAACCACAGCCCCGATCCAGTGCAACCTGTATCTCCATTGCCGAATGCGACAATCGGCACTGGCCCTGACCCGGCGCCTTCGGAGCCCAAACCCTTCCGACAACTTCCAGCCGTCTGGTGAACCCAAAGCCGGCCAGGAAACGCCAGCAGAATCACCGACTTCCATGGAACCTCCTGCTCCTTTCCGCTTCTTCTCGCCAACGAGCTTTTGGAACCAGCCATTGCCGACCGATGCCCCGCTGGATCCAAGCTCGGCGGCGGAGGTAAGCGCCCTCGATGAGGAGATCAACAAGCAGGAAGAAGCCAGCAAGTACATGGCGATCAACACGACCAAGTGGTCCGTGCCGATCTACACCGTGCCGGCTAATCAGCCCACGATCAAGGTCACGCTTGAAAATGCCTCAAGTCGCCCTACGCTCCAATCGGCGTGGGAAGCGGTTCCGTTGCCGCCGAACGCACAGCCAGCAGCAGGCTCCGATGAGCAACTCGTCGTCTGGCAGCCGAGCACTGATCGGCTGTGGGAGTTCTGGGGGCTCGAAGATAAGGAAGGAGGCTGGCATGCCTCCTGGGGCGGAGCGATGCAGAATGCGTCGTCTGACTCTGGCGCCTACGGTCCTGAAGCTTGGCCTGGTGCGAAGCCAAGCTGGGGTGCAAGTGCGTCTTCACTCTCGATCGCCGGTGGTCTGATCACATTGGAAGATCTCGAAATGGGTCAGATAAACCATGCTCTAGCGATTGCGATTCCTAACCCGCGCGCCGGGGTCTACGCCTCACCTGCTCAGCGGACCGACGGAGCGTCCGAAGAACCTCTATCGCTACCAGAGGGCGCACATCTGCGGCTTGACCCCAACCTCGAACTCGCGGCACTGCACCTTCCACCTTTTACCCTGATGCTCGCCGAAGCGGCCCAGCGCTATGGGATCGTCGTCAGAGACAGAGCCGCAAACCTTGCCCTTTACGCGCAGGATCCGACGCCAACGGGAGCGAATCCGTACACCGGGACTAGGGGCTACTTCGAAGGGAAGTCCCCGAGTCAGCTCCTCAAATCCTTCCCGTGGAGTCACCTACAGCTACTAAAGATGGAACTGCACAGCAACTCGTAAGCTCAATGCACCGCCCGACCACACCTGATCTGTCCGCTTCAGTCATGAATACGACCTCCTGAGCAGGCAAACAGCGGCTGTTTCGGGCAGCCGCGGCCTGCCATCAGGAGGTCACTCACATGGTGAAGGTCTTGGCGGGGTCCGTGCGTCTCGATTCGGTGGGCGTCGAGTTCGATGACGAGCGGCTGATTGCCAACGCCGGGTTGGTCTTGGTACCACCCTGAGCATCCGGCTCGGGATCGAGTCCCTGGTCGATAAGACGGTCCGCCTCGGTCAGAAGGCGGGCGCCGCCCGCCCCGGGCGCAAGGTGCTCACCCTGATCCACGCAATCGCGGCTGGCGCTGACTCGATCGAGGACACAGACGTGCTGCGCGCCGGCGCCACCGAGGCCCTGCTCGGCCACCGGGCGATGGCGCCCTCGACACTCGGCACCTTCCTGCGCGCCTTCAGCTTCGGCCACGTCCGCCAGCTCGATCTGGTGGCGGGCGAGGCGATCAAGCGCGCCTGGGCGGCGGGTGCGGGACCAGGCGCAGGGCGCCTGGTAATCGACATCGACAGCTTCATCGGCGAGGCCAAAGGCGCCCTCAAGCAGGGCGCCTTCGAGACCGGCGTCTGCGAGCTCGCCGAGACCACCTACGGCGGCCGCCGGCTGATCGTTCGCCGCGTCCACCTGCATGCCCAGGACGAGCAGACTGAGCTCTTTTCCTACTGGCGCCACTTCGCCTTCCTCACCAACAGAGAGGAGGACATGCACACGGTCGATGCTGAGACACCGAGCGCACGCAGAGGTCGAGCTGGCGATCCGCGATCTCAAGGACCGGGCCCTGGCGCACTTCCCCTCCGGGAGCTTCGCCGCCAATGCGGCCTGCACGGTGATCGCCTGCCTCGCCCACAACCTGGTGCGCTGGGTCAGGCAGCTGGGCCTTCGGGACTCGACCTGGCGCGCTGCCGCGACGACTCGCCGCTGGCTGATCGCGATGCCGGGTCGGCTCACCCGCACTGCCCGGCAATGGACGCCCCACCTACCCGCCCGCTGGCCCTGGCAGGAGGCCTTCGCCGAGGCGCTGATCTCTCTTTCACCAGTTCGCTTCAGCTGCCGATTCACTCGGTCGCTGCCGGCTGCTTCCCACCGGCTCCAGGGCGCCCCCCAAACAGCCCCCGCCACTCCTCGAATGGGGCGCAACACTCCTACGGCCGTGGTTTTTGCTGCTCACCCGGTCGCGGCCGTCGGTTCTCTATCCGTGATGGTGAATCGGTGGATTGAGGCTTAGAATCGCACGGAGTTCGGAACCACTCAATCGAGTACGATTCCGGTTGAACTTTGATGTCTAGCTCCCAAGCCGAGCAGCAGCTGATTCTGCTCAGTGCCGGCACCGCGGCCCGTCGACGGACAGGCGTGAACGGGCCAGAGACTGATGGGAGAGGTGGACTGGTCACGGCTCGCCGAGACACTGCGCTTGCGCAAGCTGCTGCCGGCTATTGGGTCCACGCATCCTGGAGCTGGCGGAGGGGCTGCCGACGAGGCTTTGCCGCGGCAGTGGGAGAGGCGTTGGAGACAGGGCGTCGACAGGGCGCCTTCCTGCAGCTCGTCTCCCTGCGCATCATCGCCATGCTCGCCGAATGGGGATCCGCTGCACCGCACTGAAGGGTCCGGTTCTAGGCGAGGCGATCTACGGCGATCCCGGTCGGCGCTTCTCCAGCGACATAGATCTGCTCGTGGCGCCTGAGCAGCTGCAGGCGGCGGTGGAGGTGGTGCGCGGATTGGGCTACGAAGCTCCCACCGATCACGTGGAGAAGATGGGCTGCCGCTACTGCATTTCGTGCTCGTCCACGAGCGGGGGGAGTTGCCACCGGTGGAGCTCCACTGGCGCATCCACTGGTACGAGCGGAACTTCGCGCGCGAGCGGCTGTTGTCGCCAGCCCTCGACGAGTCGCCCGGCGACTGGCGTCCGGCTCCCGCCGATGAACTCGCCGCCCTCCTGCTGTTCTATGCGCGGGATGGCTTCATCGACCTGCGCCTAGCCACCGACTTGAGCGCCTGGTGGGACGTCTATGGCGCCGACTGCCGCCCGGCGCGCTTTGATGAGCTTGCTGCGCCGCTATCCCGCGCTTGCGCGCGTCATTCCAGCTGCGGTCGAGGCGGCCGAGCAGACGGTGGGCCTGCCGGCGGCGCAGATCATCGGGGACAGGCCAAGCTGGAACTTCGCGAGCGACGTGCTGTGCGGCTCGCGAATCCCAACCCGCACTCCAGCCAGTCGCAGCTTTATGCCGACATCGGGTTGATCGACGGGCTGTTGGCGCCCCATGGGGCTTCGGCGCGTTCGTGAGGCGCCAGATACTTCCACCACGTGAGGTCTTGGATCAGCAGGCACGGCACGGAGCGAGGCGGCGGCCAGGTCGCCCGTAGGTCGTGGCGTGGGCGTGCTGGCTCGCTATGGGCTGACGATGACTCGTCTGCTGCGCGCTCCCCGAAACGCTGCGCTGAATCTGATCGCGCACGGGATCACGATCAGTCCTTTCGGCCGCCGCTGCCCAATATAGACTCCGCAGGCGAGCGTCGATGACCTCGACGCTGCGCGTCTCCAAGCAGAATCGCCGGCCCCGTTCGCCGATCCTCCGCGCCAGGTCGGGGTTGGCCAGCAGATCCGTGAGACGATCCGCCAAGCCGATCTCGTCGTCGACTGGCACGAGCATGCCTCCCTCGGCGGCAAGCTTCGGGAACGCCCCCGACCGGGGTGCCTGACGAAGGGTCGGCCTAGGCTCATCGCCTCCGTCAGGACCATCGGCATTCCCTCCGCGCGCGCGGGCAGTGCGACCACCCGGGCGCGTCGCATTATCTCCTGCATCTCGATCGGATCGACCGGCGGCCGCACCTCGAGGCGCTCCGCGTCTGGGAGGTGCGAAGTCGCCCGCGGGGCCGACCATCAGACACCGTGCCCGTGGGCGTCGCTGAGCCACGAGCTGCCACGCGCGCTGTAGGACGTCGGCGCCCTTGCGCAGGCCGATCTCGCCCGCGAACACGACCAGCTCGTCCGTCTCGTCCGCCGGCGAGAAGCTGGCGTCGACGATGACGGGATTGGGCACAACTCAGACCGAACCTCGGGTGCACTGAGTCGCACGCAGTCGAGCGTCTTCCGGTCCAAGCAGGTGACGAGGTCGGCGCGCCGCAACACCGCGGACACAAGCCACGGATAACTACGGGCAAACGGCATGAACGACGCGCCATGGATCGTCGCGACCGTGACGAGGCCGCGCCTGTGCGCCAGCGCGACCAGTGATCCCTCGCGGAGAAACGATCCTCGCTCGGAGAGATGGACGTGGGCCACCTCGCCGGGCGGCATGTTCATGAGCGCTCGCGCGGAGGTCGCGAACAACCGGGCGGTGGCCAGTGGCGATCTGCGGCCTCCATGTCGGATGCGCGTCGACAAGGTCGCCGCCGACTGTCGTGTTCGGTGAGCACCCGGATCACGGTGGCCATGCCGCCGACCGTGGTGGGATCGGGACCGAAGTGGTGGACAACCAAAGCGCTCGTCAGCATCCTGCGGTGCCCCTTGCGGGAAGGACGTCGGAGCAACGTAGACCACGTGAGCCGTGTCATGCGGCTCGTAGCCGAAGTTCGTCGCTCCTCGACCCCCGGCAAGGCCAGAACGGCCGCGATGATCAGCGCGGCCGCGTAGCACGTGGGGCTGTTGAGCAGCGTGTTATCTGCGAGCGAGTTGACAAGGCATCCGACGATGACGCGAGCGCGAGCGTCGGTGCATTGAGGGTGCCCGCGTCCAGCGTCCCGGGATTCTTCCGCCTGCGGACAAGGCTGCGGATCAGGAGCGCGAGAGCCGCAGCAGAATCGCCAGACCAACGACGCCGGTCTCGACGAGATAGCGTAGTATTCGTTGTGGGGAGGCTTGCTAGCCATACTGTTGCTTTCGGCTGTAGTGGTCGTGCCGAGGCCGCGGCCAAGACGGGGGATCGTTCCCACTCCGGTATGAGCGTCTTCCACTTGTAGAGGCGCCATGCGAGCGAGCTGGTTGTTTCCCCCGTGGTGCGAGGTTGGTCGACGACTCCCTGGCGATGCGTTGTGCGCCGAGCGGTGTCGCGAAAAACACCAAGACGACAACCCCCGCGATCGCGCAGGGTCCAAGTTTGACGCGAGTGGAGCCGGGGCGCAGCACGCCGAGTGCCGTCAACATCGCGGCCAGGGTGATCAGGCCATCGATACTGAACGTCGCGATCAGGGCGGCAGCGAAGAGTCGTCGTCAGCAGCGCGTCAATCGGCGGCGCCCGTCGTCGAGGTACAGCCACAGCGAGGCGGTGGCTGCGATCGCGAAGAACATCGCGGCGCTGTCTGGGTGGGCGAAGTGCCATATGGGGCGATTCATGCCGGTGAACGTTGCGAGTTGGTAAAGGGCGAGAGCGCTGGGACAAAACCGCTAAGTTGAACCAGGCGCGTGGCGATGGGAACGGTCACGGCTCCACGCGCGTTGTAGACGATCACGAACGAGCGCGACCACGGACACCTCCCGCACGCCCTCGCGGAGCGTCTCGCCCGATGCGCCGCTGGTGTTGACGGCGATGGCCGTCCATACGCACAGCCACAGCACGACCAGAACCGTGGGCAGCACGCCGTGGCGCCGGCGCAGCAGCAGGCCGGCGGCCACGAGGATGAACAGCACGGCGATCGCTCCCGACAGGTTGAGGCTGCCGGTGTGGCGGCTGTCCGGCGCGGACAGGTCGTCGGTCAGCACGCGTACGAACAGCATCACGGCAAGGAACGGCACCAGCAGGAGGTCGACACCGCTCGTCGCGTCGAGGCTCCGGCGCCACGAGGAGAGCCTGTCCCGCTGTGACGGCCAGGCGCTCATCAGACACCGCTAGACATCTCGCTGCTTCGGACCATCGACAGAAAGCCCCTTCTAGATGATATACGAGGTCGGGTAGTCTACGGCTCAGTGGCCCCCATCAATCGTATCAAGGAACGGCTAGAGGCCGGCGAAACTGTGTTCGGCACCTGGCTTCAGACTGCCTCGCCCACCGTGGCCAACATCCTCGCCCACAGCGGGATGGACTTCGTGACGGTCGACATGGAGCACGGTCCCGCCAGCTTCTCCGAGGCCGAGGCGATCATGTACGCGGTCGAGGCGGGGGGCAGCACGCCGATGATCCGTCTCGGCGATGGGAGCGCCCCGAACGTGCTGAAGGCCTGCGACGTCGGCTGCCAGGGGATTCTCGTGGCCCACGTACAAACGGCGGATGAGGCCGCAGGCATCGTACGGGCGATGCGCTTCCATCCCGACGGCGATCGGGGGATGGCGCCATTCACGCGCCTGCACGACTGGTCTTCAGAGGGAGCTTGTGCAGAAGCTCGCCGACGCCAACCGCTGGCAGCTCGCGGGCGTCCTGGTCGAGGACCGTGTCGGTCTCGAGAACCTCGACGAGATGCTTGCGATCGACGGCCTCGACCTCGTCTATCTCGGCGTCTACGACCTCTCGCAGGCGCTGGGCTTCCCCGGGCAGGTGGATCACCCGACCGTGCTGGAGGCCGTGTCTTCCGGCTGTGAGCCGCATCAACGATGCCGGCAAGGCGGCGGGAGCGGTCTCGCGCGACGCCGGAGCATCTGAAGTGGCTGCTGAAGACGGGATTTCGCTACATCTCCTATCTTTGCGATACCGCGCTGATCGCGCAGCGGGCGCGAGCGGTGCGCGCAGACTTCGAGGAGATCATGGACGATGCCTGAAACCAACGAAATTCTACGCGTCGGCGTAGCCGGCTACGGCAGCACGGGCCAGATCCGCAGCGCAGTACATCAACGCCCATCCCCGCATGCAGACCGTCGCTGTGTGCGACCAGACCGTATCCGCGCCGGGTGAGACGAGCGACGGCGTGCGCATGTGGAGCAACTGGGAACAGCTCCTGGAGGAGGAGCTGGATGTCCTGTTCGTGTGCCTGTGGAACGACATCGCTCCGACCGTGGCGATTGAGGGTCTCAAACGCGGCCTGCACGTCTTCTGCGAGAAGCCGCCGGGGCGCACCGTCGAGGACGTGATCAGGGTCCGCGAGGTCGAGCAGGCCAATCCCCAGCTAAAGCTCAAGTACGGATTCAACCATCGCTACCACCAGTCGGTGCGCGACGCGCTGAAGATCATCCAGAGTGGCGAGCTCGGCGCTGTCGTCGATCTCCGCGGTGTGTACGGAAAGTCGAAGATGATCCGCTTCGATCAGGACTGGCGGACCAAGCGCGAGATCGCCGGCGGCGGGCATTCTGCTCGACCAGGGCATACACATGGTCGACATGATGCGCCTGTTCGCTGGCGAGTTCGTGGACATCCACGCCCATGTCTCCAACGCCTTCTGGTGTCACGACGTCGAGGACAACGCGTATGCGCTGATGCGGACGGCAGAGGGGGTCGTTGCGATGCTGCACTCCTCGGCCACCCAGTGGCGCCACCGCTTCGGGCTCGACATCACGCTCCAGGAGGGCGGCCTTTCGCTCTCGGGGATCTTGTCTTCGTCCAGGAGCTACGGCGCGGAGACGCTCACCGTCGTCTATCGGGGCGACGACGATCTCGGCGACCCCCGCGAAGTGACCACCCGTTACAACGAGGATCAGTCGTGGCACGACGAGATCGAGGAGTTCGCGCGAGCGATCATCGCCAACCGCGAGATTCGTCATGGGTCTTCGCTCGAGGCGCTCAAGACGATGCAGCTCGTCTATGACATCTACGCGGCGGATCGAGAGTGGGCGGCTCGCTGGCTGGAGCCGGCAGAGGTACTGCCAGGAGCGGCGCGATGAACAACGTCGAGCGCTCTGTATCGTGACCACCCAGTCGCGGTCGACTTCGCCGATGGCTATCTGAGCTATCTAAGCCATGTGTTCGCGCGGATCGATCGCGATGCTATCGCGGCGTTCATCGACGTGCTGGAGCATGCCCGGACATCCGGCGGGACAGTCTTCTTTTGCGGCAACGGCGGTTCGGCGGCTACCGCGAGCCACTTCCAGAACGACCTCACGCGCTGGCGCACCAACCCGATGAGGGTCGTGAGCCTGACCGACAACGTGGCCGTCATCACCGCGCTCGGCAACGACTATGGCTACGAGCGCATCTTCGTGATGCAGCTCGAGCCGCTGCTGACCGAGGGCGACGTCGTCGTCGCGATCTCGGCGTCAGGCAACTCGCCCAACGTCGTGCAGGCGATCGAATTCGCCAACGAGCGCAACGCGACCACCGTCGGCCTCACGGGCTTCGATGGCGGCAGGCTGGGCGAGCTCTGCGGCATTCACGTTCACGTTCCTTCGGCCCGAGGCGAGTACGGTCCGGTCGAGGACGCGCACATGGTGCTCGATCACCTCGTCATGTCCTACCTGTGGGAGAAGTGGGCGAGCGAGGGCAAGGACGAGCGCGTGAGCGAGCGCGACCCCACGCCGGTGGCGGTCACCTCTCGCTCCTTCTCTCGCAACGAGGTCCTCCGGGC
Organism: uncultured Solirubrobacterales bacterium; assembly: GCA_963700105.1. Lineage (GTDB taxonomy): Bacteria > Actinomycetota > Thermoleophilia > Solirubrobacterales > 70-9 > CAVUWL01. Next base: position 780,199 of record CAVOWL010000004.1, read on the forward strand.
TGAGACGCTCGAGCGCTACGAGCCAAGTCACGTTCAACGACGAGGGTCTCTCGCTCGATGGCGACTCGCTGGTGGCGTTTCTTGCTGGGCACCCTTTGGCGATCACCGCTCTGGAGAAGATCGACGAGGACGTGCTCGCTCGCCTCCCGGATCTGAAGGCGATCTCCAAGGTGGGGGTGGGCATCGACATGCTCGACCTCGACGCGATGGAGCGCCACGGCGTGCGCCTCGCCTGGTCGCGCGGGACCAATGCGCGCTCGGTGTCCGAGCTGGCGATCGCTTTCATGCTCGTGCTCTCTGCGGCATCTGCCATCCGTCACGCGACTCGTGCGCAAGGCGAGTGGCGCCAGGTGCAGGGACGCACGCTCACCGGCCAGACGGTTGGCATCGTCGGCTTTGGCCATGTCGGACGCGACCTAGCTGGGCTGCTGGGCGCCTATCTCCTGCCGGGTGCTCGCCTACGACATCGCACCGCTTGAGACCTTCCCGCGCACGTCGAGCAGGTGAGCCTGGAGTCGCTGTCTGGTCTCGAGTGAGATCGTGACGCTGCACACCGTGCTCAACGAGCGATACGCGCAATCTCCTCGACCGGGAGCGGATCGCCACGATGCGCCCGGGCGCGCTGCTGGTCAATACCTCGCGCGGAGGACTCGTCGACGAGGAGGCGCTCTTCGAGGCGCTGTCCTCAGGCCATCTCGCCGGCGCCGCGCTCGACGTATTCTCCACAGAGCCCCCGCTGGATCAGCCCTCTGCTCAACCTCGATCAGGTGATCGTGACGCCCCATGTCGGAGGAAGCACGCGGGAGGCGGTGCTCGCCATGGGCCGCGCCGCTATAGATGGCCTCAGCGACGCACTGCCATTGGCGGATCGGTCATAGGTTGGCTCCGGCCTCGCCGTCTACGAACAGGACGGCGTTCTCTGGCGCCACGCGACCGGCTGGGATCGTGTGATCGGAGTGCCACGAGCCGTCTACACATCTCGGCTTTTGAAGAACCCGTCGACGAGCCACAGGATCCTCTCAGCGCGATTGATCAATGGGTAAGTCATGCTCATCCGCGGGAGACCGTTGAACCTATCTACGTACCAGATGCCACGATCAGTAACGTCGAGAATTGGATCAGCCGGAGCCAGGCGAGGCGGTATGGCCGTCGTCGCCGAGGCCGAGTTGGGGGAGGTCGAGCGGCGACCCGCCCGTCACGCGCTGCAGATCATCTTCGTAGCGGCGGCAGGCCGACGCGAGATCCTTGCTCTCGACCGGCATCGGATGGACGTTCGCGCTTGGAATCTCCACTCGCTCTAGGAGAAAGTCAGTTAGTTGCGTGAAGTTCCGATCTTCACTGCCGGCAGGAGCTACGCGCTCATCAACCTGGAATATATGCACTCGACTCCACGGCATGGGAAGACCCGCCAGCGCTTGGAACATGAGACGAGGAGTTCGTCCTCCGCTGAGGCCGAGCGAATAGACGCGTGAATGAGTCGAAAGCGCCTCTTCACATTCATCCCGAATGAGCTCGGCTGCGGAGCGGGTGAGATCCCGCCCGCTGACGCATCGCCTGACTTCCACATGAGAAGAATACCCGTTTCGTGAAATCGGCCATGATCAAGTGATGGATGAACACGCGCAGCCCAGAATCGCGGCGATCGTGCCGATGCGGCATTTCAGCCGGCGCGTAGTCGGGCAAGAACTACCGACTGCTTGGCGACAAGCCGCTGTATCGCTACATCATCGACACGCTGCTGGAGGTATCCGCGATCAGCGAAGTGGTGATCGACACCGACAGCGATCTGATCATGCAGGAAGTCGAACAGCACCTGCCCCAGGTGCGCATCGTGCGACGTCCTGAGCACCTTCGAAACGAGATGTACGTGATGAACGACATCCTACTCAACACCGTCACCAAGGTGGAGGCTGACTACTACCTGCAGACGCACAGCACCAACCCGCTACTGAAGCCCCAGACGATCCGCCGAGCGGTCGAGATGTTCATGGCTGAACACGAGACCCATGATTCGCTGTTCTCGGTGACACCGCTCCATACACGACTGTGGACTGCGGAGGTAGCGCCATCAATCACGATCCGGACAACCTGGTCCGCACACAGGATCTCGATCCGGTCATGGAAGAGAACTCGTGCATCTACATTTTCCGTCGCGACGTACTCGAAGCCGGCAAAACCGTATCGGGGCCAAACCACTCGTATTCGTGATGGATCCGTCGGAGGCGATCGACATCGACACCGAGCTGGACTGGCAGATCGCAGAGGCGACGCTCAGCCTCACGGAGGGCTCGACCGCATGAATCTCAACGATCCGATCGGCAGCGCCGATCGCTGGCTCGAGAGTTTCCATCGCGCAGCTGCGCACACCACCGCGGAGCTCGACGCCGCACAGACGTAGATTCGCGGCTGCGCGAGGTCGGGACAGTCGGTGCTGGAGGGGACAGGACGCTTGAGATAGACGCCCTCGCCGAGGACGCTGTATTTGCTGAGCTCGACAAGCTTGCGAGCGAAGGTGCGTCGTTCACAGCGGTATCCGAGGAGCGGGGAGTCGTTCGCTATGGGGACGAGTGAGATGCGCATAGTCATAGACCCGATCGACGGCTCGCTAAACGCCAAGCGTGGTCTCGGCCACTACGCGATGTCGATCGCCGTCGCGGATGGGCTGACCACGGAGGATCTCGCATTGGCGTTCGTCTGGGATTTCGGGACACGTGAGGCGTTCCACGCAGTGCGCGGCGGCGGGGCATTCTTAAACGGGAAGCCGGTCGAGCCGCTTGCCGAGAGCGCCTGACAGAGGATGGGCGGTTGGAGTTGCTATGCGTCGAGACGAGCGACGCGCGACGAACCGCAGAGTGGCAGCGCCACTCGCTGAGTTGCATACCGTTGGCGCATCCTGGGCTCTATCGCTGTTGCGCTGTGTCAGGTCGCAACACCGCGTGTTGATGCGATGGTCAACGTCACACGCTGTCGAATCGTGGATGCCGCGGCCGGTGGGCTGATCGTTCGTGAGAGCGGCGGAGTAGTTCGATTCGAGGCGGGCGAGCGAATGCCGTTGGAGCTGGATCAGCGGACTGCGCTATGTGCTGCACGTACGCCTGCGGTGGCTGAACGGCTAATGGCCCAAATCCGCCGTAACGTCTAATTTCGAACCACCGACCGAAAATTCTGGACGGCCTAGCATCTCAGATGTCGCAATCCAGTGCGACGGGATATCTGGAAGTGTCTCGCCATATGTATATAGGTCAATTCCAAAGACTCGAAGAGGTTCCAACCAGCGATGCTCATCGTCTCTCGAGAGATCGCGCCGCCACATGTTGAGTAATCTCGACGATTTGCCAGCGCGTATAGTCTCAACGGTTGCAGCTGCCGAGGAATCGGTGGTCCTCGACGGCTCAGACACTCGTGCCAGGAGAAGGTCCAGATGCTCTAGACCCAGTATTTGGGCGAGTCTTGCCATTTCCCTGGCGGAATCAGTCACCAGGAGCTCGTGAGTAGCAAAAGTAAAGCCCTTACCTGCAAGGGGCGACTTAAACGCCACGATGTTTTCAAGACACCATTGGGTGACATACTGAAGCATGAGATCCCCATGAGCGGCAACTCGTCGAACATAAGAGACAATGTCTGAGTTGAGGTGCATGAGGAACTGTGCATCTGCCAAAATGTCGTCAAGGACAATCCTGTGATGGCGTTTCATACACGATTGTGCTTGGGGTATCGGATGTCGCAGCAAATATACGGTCGAAAAGCCAAGTGAATCCAGCCACTCGACGAGCGGTGTCATACGAATAAGCTTCAATACCCGGCGATCAGTGCGCCACGAGTGGTTTGGCGCAAATGGATTGGTAGGACCAAAAAGGCCTGATCGCCTGTCATCCAACAGGTAGCGCGCCAGTTCTTGCCTCTCGTGGGAAGCGAGGGACAGCCAGAGCCAACGGGGGGCGATGTTCAGAGAATGGTACCTCTCTAGCAGCTCTTTGTGATCAGGCTCGTTTACGTACTTTATGCCTGGTTGGGTAGCGATAGTCTCCATTAGCCAAGTTGATCCACTACGAGGAGACGACACAACGGCAACATCAGAGGCCGGCCCACTTCTATGTGTAGTGGTCCATTTCGCAAGTGTTGGCCGGAGGATGTTCTTCACGGCCTCCCGCGCCGGTCTCGCTAGATAATCAGTCATGAAGTTACTGTCTGAGGCAGTGAGGCGCCCCGCCTACGGAACGCCGGTATCCAGCTGGGCGCCGCGGCTTCTACAATTTTGCCGGCCTTCTCTGCAGTCTGGAGCAGTGTCTCAATCTCCCGGCAGTATTGCTCGTAGTGATCCTCATAGTTGCGATCGCGAAAGAAGGCTGGGTGAGCATCGAACACGGTGGCCATGAGTTCGTCAGAGTACTGAAGTCCGTGCTTCCAGAAATAAGTCTCCACCGGGCGTCGGCCATCAGCTCCAGCAACCAACACATGATTGGTCAGCATAAGGGCAACCGGTATCATCAGGTTTGTAAGAACACTCTCGGTCGAGCGAACTGTTGGATTTTTCGTCGAGGGCCAGCGCCAGGGTCCTCCCCTCTTGAACGGAATGACCGCGAGACGCTTTTGCAACTCTGGAAGTAGATTCAACAGCGGACTCACCCAATCGCTTCCACAGATGAGCAGTGGGTCGCACAATTCAATTGCTTCTAGAAGATCTCGGCGAAAGGCTGCTGCATAGCGACTGGGTCCGAAGTGGAAGACGGGATCGGTGCATGCGATAATGTTCGGCCGAAAGGCGCGCAATCTGTCCTTATCCTTTACAGCGGAATTGCACGTAATGCGGACATCGGCGTCAACAGAATCTAGATCGACTGTAAGGGCGGATGGTCCAGTGGCAAGTACAAATGAAGATCGGGCGTTTTTGAAGCGAGTCGTGAGGCGTGACAGTGATGTATCGGCAGAAGGGTAATTCGGCCAGGCGAGTTTTTCGCGAACTCGCCAATAGGACAACTCTGAGAGTTTATAGATGTCCTTGTCAACCACATTTGCCCCTGCACCTCTATGGCTGACGAGATGTGCGAATGAAGTAGGCGTGAGCCTGTGGATCAGCAGATAGGGAATCCCTCGGGGACGTTCATTAGTCCAGCCGGGGTCCTGAACTAATGCAGGCTCTAGGTATGGTACGGAGGAGGGTTCGAGTTTGAAATACGGGCCAGGCAGGTACAGGGGTAGATTCACATCACCCAGGTAACAGTTGACACGGGTAGACAGATCACTGAACTCGCGCGCATCGCGGACCGCGGGGGTAAACTCGATGTAGTCCGCTGAATCCGTCGGCGGACGAAGTCCCAACACGCTCAATCCGCGGTATCCCCAATGCCGCACCTTTGACTCCCGTATCTTACGGGGACCGTATGCAGCCTCATTGCCCTCCGGTTTATTGCGTTCCGACATTAATGACTCGTCATGGAATCGCTTGAATGCCACACTTGATGCCGAAACGGACAAGACAGGCAGCGGACAGGGACAGTCGACTCAGCGCCGGACCGTCTTCTGCGCGTGCAATTTAGACCTTGAAACACCAATATAGACTATCGGATCACGAGCCGGTACACTTCACGATGCCGCTGCGCGACGCTCGGCCAATTAAAATCCGCTGCGCGCCTAATTCCGTCCGCAATGCACCGATCTCGTACACTCGGATCGTCGAGCGCGTCCACTGCATCGGTGATCGCCTCTGGCTGCCCTGGATCAAATGTCACGGCTGCTCTACCTGCAATCTCGACGGGTGCCCCACGATCAGAGCACGCTACCGGACATCCCGATGCCATCGCCTCCACGATCGGCACGCCGAAACCCTCGTATAAGCTAGGGAACACCATGCAGGACGCCCGACGGTACAACGTCGGCAGAGTATCAGCGGCGACCATTCCGAGATGCCGTACTCGATCGCTCACCCCCCATGCATCGGCCTCGGCCATCAGATCATCGCAGCCGGTTCGCATATGGCCCAGTCAGGAGCAAGTACCGGCCTGGTAAATTACGCAGGGCGCGGAGAAGGGCGCCGTGATTCTTGTGCGGAGCGAGCGATGCCGGATAGTACATGTAAGGTTTATCGATCCCAAGGCGGCGGAGTATTTCGACATCGTCCGCCGTGGGCACGGGTGTAAAGCGCGTCGAATCGACGCCATGGTGGGACACATGAACACGAGCCGGATCAATATTTAAGAGATCGATTATCCGCGAGCGCGCATGCTCGCTGACCGTGATGACAGCATCTGCCCGACGCGCTGACTCATCATACATGAGCCGGCGCCAAATCCGAACAGGAGTGGAAAACAGACACGGAAGATCCAGATGCTGGACATCGTGGAGCGTGACCACCACGGGACGATCTACACGGGGCGAGCGGACCGTCTGCGGATAATGGATGACGTCGACGTTTTTCAAACCCCCCGCGGTGACCAATGGCATCATAGTGGTGATACCGAGAGCCGGGACGCGACCGAACCGTCGCTCAAGGGTGGCGTAGCGGCGTGAGCCACGCACGAGCGTACCTTCACGCGCAATACCATCACACGCCTTACCCATCTCTCGGTTGACAAGTGCAATAACCTCCACGCCCTCACCTTCGGAGAGAATCGACATCAACTTGTTCACATAAGTTGTTGTCCCGGCATTACTGGAGGGGTATACCGACAGCATTCCGAGCCCTACCCGTAATGGTGCGACTGACATCAGGCCATTGCGCGAACGACGAACGTCTTAGTCCCCATATAGCCTGGATGGGCCGCTGGGCGGGCTGCAACCCATTCGATTTCCCGAGAGTTTGGATCTCCCGAGAGTTTGGTCGAACGGAGCACGAGGACCGGTGACGCGATACCCTTGGAACGACGATCATGCTCACCGAAAGACGGCTGGATGCCCATGTTCATACCCTTCTCCCAATTTAAACCACACAAATACAACCCAAGTTGTCCCTGGCCGAAGCCTAGCACTCGGACCGCGCCGCCGCCGGTTGGTCAAATGGAGAACCTAGAAGCACTGGCACCAAGAGGCCAGTGTCTCGCTTCTGCAGCAGCTATGGGATCCAACCTCGGTCGCCACCCAACCAACTCGGCGACGTGAGCACATCCGTAACTGCATGGCGATTGCCTCTCCGCGAGAAGATCGTGTGCGCCTTGCTTGTGCTGAGCGTCACTCTGAGCAGCCTCATGAGTCTAGGAGGGGTAACCACCACTCAAAAAGAGCTAGTTTTAGTTCTGCTGCTTGCCGGCGCAGTTCTAGCCCTTCCGAACGGCCCTCTGCAGACTACGGGGCGCCGCGTTATCGCAGTCTGTGCGTTCGTAGCCTGCACCGTGGTGTCTTGTTTGCGCTTTGCAGCCAATCCTATCGCCCCTCTATCAGGGCGCGGCTTGGCCGGGATAGCAATTATGCTGACCCTTGTCACGGCGTTCGCTTTATGTAGTTTACTCGGCCCAGCAGACGCGCTGACTCGGCGCCGCCGCACGATCTGTGCCCTGCTCGCACCTCTCTGCTTTGTCAGCATCAACCTTAGTTTGTATGTCGTGGGCTTCAAATTCCCGTCGAGTCAAGTCGAAACCAACGTCAATAACGGGCCCGCGCAACTCCTGAGTCTGCTAGGAATCCATACTAGCCGTACAAACACCCTACCGCTCAGTCCTGGCCTGAATGGTTCCGGCGAGGCGGCGGTACTAGCGCTGGTCATCTGTATGGTACTTGCGTATCGCGATCGAGGATGGCTACGACGCGTATGTCTGGCGGGTGTGGCCGTCAGCCTTATCTCAGTTCTTCTCACTGACAGTCGCGGGCCGCTAGCCTACGGGCTTCTGGCTCTATTGATCTTTGTATTTTTGCCAAAATTGGCCAAACGGGCGGTGGCATTTGTCCCGATGCTACTGCCGATTTGGCCTGCGATCATTCTGTTCGTAGCGGGCCATCTGGGGAGCCTATCGCAAAAGTTAAACCGTGGCCCTGGTAGAGGTAGTTTCGAAACGGCGACCGGTCGCTCGGAGATTTGGGCGATCGTCGTGAAGTTTTTGAGTCACCCACATTTTGAAGATCTAATTGGCTATGGAGCCTACGGGCAGATTAGGTCTGGGGTGGGCTTTAAGTACGCCTATTTGTTTAGCTATTCGGTTCATCCAGAGTTCAATAGCGCTCACAATATCGCTCTTCAGACCATTTTGGATATGGGCTACATCGGTCTCGGCTTGTTTTTGATCTTCCTAATAGTTGCAATTAACTCCGGACGCATCGCCTATGAACAGTCACATACTCCAGAGTCGACTGCACTGTTGGTTGCCTTGATCGCCTTGAGCCTCTTTGGCGCCAGTGAGGCGCTTCCGGGGGTGGTTGCTATTTTCTCCTGGTCTCTGTAATAATACTTGCGTGCGCGGCCATCCGAGTTTCGGCTCAAACTCGATTTAAATTGACACCATCGGACCCTGAGGCGGCCCGCCGCCAGTCAGTCGGTACCTCGCGGACAGCGGCCACGGCTCATACCGTTGCTCGCTGACTTGCCAGTCATGTGGCCAGCGTGAGCCGCCGATACGACCGGCCTCTATTAGCGACGACGCTGCTATAGGCACTGTGACACCCACAAGCATCAAAGCCTCGTTTGGTTCCGGCGTGGTCTACGCAGGGACCATGGCAATGAATCGTGCTATCTCGTTCCTGCTCCTCCCAATCTTCACGCGAGTCCTGGGGCCGAGTCAGTATGGCAAGCTTTCTATCGCTCTGTCTGCGAACGCGGTTGCGACTGTCATCTTTGCGTTCGGCCTCGAACTGGCGATCTTTCGTGGCGCGGTCCATTTGGCCGATGACCCGGGAGCTCGCAATCGCTTTGTACGATCAATCTGGACATTCTTACTGATTGCCCCACTCGTTACGGCTGTAGCCGTCACTGCCACAATAGCTCCATTCCTCTGGGGAAGCCCGGTTTTGAGTGTCAGTGATCTGAGCCTAGCGATGCTGGCGTCGGCTTTAACTGTCTCAGCAACCACCCTGCCGCTAGTGCTACTCCGTGTAGATCGACGGCTGCGTGACTTCATCGTCCTGAACGCTGTATCCACTTCTACAACTGTGGGCCTCGAGCTTCTCTTCGTAGCTGTTTTTCGGACGGGCGTGACGGGCTGGCTTGTCGCACTGAGCCTAGGATCGGCCGTAACGCTCGTTGTCGCTATGTTGATTGTTCCGTATCGACCTCCAAAGCCATTTGATCGCACCATTGTCCGGGCGACATTGCGCCGGAGCATCCCAGTCATGCCCCATTTCGCCGCGCTGTGGTCCTTACAGCTTGCCGACAGGGTACTCCTGGCGGCGCTAGTCACCACCGCGTCCGTTGGCGTCTATAGCCTCGCTTCCAATATGGCCACACCGCTCTTCGTACTGATGATCGGAGTCAATCAAGCACTCATGCCCACATACGCACGGGCTGGAAAGAAGGGCCACACGACGAACCTGCGTTCACTCATTAAGACCCAGGTTGCGGTCGTCTCGATGCTTTCCTTAGCCTGCGCCCTGCTTGCCCCCGTCGCCATCAACGTGTTCCTGAGTGTAAGGTTTCGTCCCGCCTCCGGGCTCACTCCCTGGATTGTACTTGGCTACACGTTCGTCGGGCTTTACTGGATTCCAATGAATGGCGTGACTCTTACACACGGCAGATCGCAGCGCATCTGGGTCATTAGCCTTGCAGCGGCAATCGTAAATCTCGGGTTGATCTACGCTTTCGTTCCACGGTACGGACTGGAGGCGGCCGCGATCGCATCGGCAGCCGGATACGCCGTATTGCTAGTTGGAGTGCTGGTGTACAGCAGGCTGACCAGCACCACCATTCAGTATCCCTGGCGGAGTATGTTCGCGGTGTTTGCTGTCGGTGGAATAACGTATGCCGGTGGCGTGCTCACCACTGGCGCTAGCAATGTGCGTGATCTCGCTCTTCGTCTGGTTTGGATTATCATGGCAGCAGGAATGACCTCCTTGATTGTGAGCCGGCGTCAACTCGTACGGCTCTGGAGCGCATCTCAGCCCGTTGAGGCCGATTCAAGAGAACTATGAATCGCGTGGGGACTGCATCTCTGTGCGAGGTTCTGGTCGGGCCATTCCCCATCAGAATCGCAGGTGCGATGGCCAAAAGAAACACCTTGTCATCGATCGTTCTCGGGGGTCGGGGGTTACGCTGCACCTTGCCTGCTAGCCGGCGCTCCCGTCCCGTCACGCGAGCCCGACTCCACATAAAACGCCAGGTTAAACGCTCCTTCGGAATCAAATGTCGAGCCACGGACTCAGCAACGTATACCACACGAAATCCGGTGGCACGTGCCACATCGCAAAGCGCGTTCTCCTCGAGCGCAAGCAAATCGCCTGGTTTGCGACCGAGCGCCGGATCAAAGGGTGGATCGGGTACAGAGCTCCCTGTCGAAGCTATAGCTACCACCGATGACGCGTACGACATCCATCGTCTCCTCGCCGTGGTCAAATATCGAAAGCAGCGGCGCGGCAGCCCGCGACTTGAAGAGTCGAGGTGGGGCTGATAGCCATTGGGGCAAGATGCGGGAGGCTACAACAGCTACATCGGGCTCTGAAAGCTTTCGTGCAAGCGGATCCAGCCAGCCAGGGCTTGGAAGTACGTCCGAGTCAAGCTGAGTGATGTAGCGTGTGCTAGCGAGTTCAACGCATCGGTTTCGTGAGTCGGAAACTCCGGTCGATTCTGGTAGTGATGATAGCTTGATCCGGTTGCCAAATTCATCGCATATACGTCGGACCTGTCCGCCGGAAGACATGTCAACAATGACGATCGGCGGCTCGACCGGCTCAGAAGCAGCGGCCGCGAGCACTATCCGCAACGTCGACGGGTCGTCATTGTACGTCGGCATTACGACGGTCATGTCGGTCAACGTGGCCATAGAAATTTTAAGCGTCCGGTGATCGCAGTGGAACTGCATGAAGCTATAGTCACTTCGGACAGCAATGTCTTACTCTACTGCCCATGGCGTTGAAGATTCAGCTTTGGAGTTACAACTATGATCCCGAGCCAACTGGTATCGGGCCCGTTAGCCGGGTTTGGGCGGAGGGGCTGCGCGATCTTGGACATCACGTTGAAGTAGTCGCAGCCCATCCACACTATCCGGAGCCCGTATGGGGATCGAGAAGGTTGCCCTACAGGGAGGTGCGGAACGGCATTCCGGTGCTTCGCCTCCCTCTTTGGATCGGCCGTAAGACGGCGACCGAGCGCTATCGGCAGGAGCTCTCGTTATGGTTGCTCAGTTCGCTGCCCTGCCGACATTGTCGCGTCCTGATATCCTGGTTTCGGCTTCTCCTTCGTTTCCGGCGCTCTTTCCAGCAATGTTGAACGCCCGCACGCGCCGGATACCGTGGTCGTCTGGCTTCACGATATCCTCCCGGATGGCGCGGCGTCGAGTGGAATCGTCGATGAGGGCAGCCCCGTCATTCGTGCGGCTCGTCGTCTGGAGAATTCCGCCTACCGCGTGGCTGACCATATCGTGGTGCTTTCCGAGGCATTTACGCATAATCTGATTGCAAAGGGCGTTCCTGGAGAGAAGATCCAGCTTATCTATGATCCAGCCACTCGGGTCCCTCGCCGTTCGCCCTCCCCTAAGGTCGACGAGAAGTCCCCGCGCTTGCTCAGCATGGGCAATATTGGATACTCCCAGGGCTTGGCGCCTCTGGTCGCGGCTTTTGAGCGCTCAGATGCCCTTGACGGGACGCCCATCCGATTCATCATCACAGGCAATGGGATGGCCGCCGAGGAGACGCGTTCTGAGATCCGTTCGGGTCGGGTCGAGATGCCCGGTGTCGTCGACGACGACAGATTGGAGGAGGAGCTCCGGTCCGCGACAATCGCGATCGTTAGCCAGCAGCACGAGGGCGCCGAGTTCAACATCCCGTCGAAGATCATGAACTTCATGGCCTACGGCCTGCCGGTCATTGCGGCTGTCAACCCGGGCGGAGAGGTTGCTCGGATCGTCGAGAGGGCAAATGCCGGATGGGTGGTCGATAGCTCGGATCCGGATGCCTTTCCTCGCAAGCTGGCGGAGATCCTGCAGACACCGGCAGAGATCGCCGACACGAAAACAGGCAGCCTACCAGTACGCACAGACCCACTTCACCCAAGCGGGATTTGCGCAACGCTTCGACGATGCACTTAGCGATGTGGTCAATCGCCACAGGGCGACTTAGAAGCGTTACTCATCTGGGTTCAATGCGGCGACCTGGTCGAAGATCCAGGCGTATGTCTTCTCCAGTCCCGCTACGCAGAGAGATGCTCGGCTCCCAGCCGAGATTTGCTGGATCAGCGTGTTGTCGCTGTTGCGGCCGTTGACGCCCTTGGGCGCTCGAGATTGTAGCTGCGCTTCAGCTTGATGCCGGCGATGTCCTCGACGATGTCGACCAGTTGGTTGATGGTGACCAGCTCGCTGCTGCCCGAGGTTGAGCGGCTCGAGGATGTCGCTGTGGAGGATCGTCCTGGATGCCCGTAGACGCAGTCGTCGATGTACATGAAGCTGCGGGTCTGATTGCCGTCGCCCCAGATCTCGATCTCGATGCTTGCCGGAGAGCTTGGCTTCGATGACTTTGCGGCAGATGGCGGCCGGCGCCTTTTCGCGGCCGCCGTCCCAGGTCCCATGCGGGCCGTAGACATTGTGGAAGCGGGCGACCCGCGTGTACAGGCCGAAATCCTCGTGGAAGTGGCGGCACATGCGCTCGCTGAACAGCTTCTCCCAGCCGTAGCCGTCCTCGGGCAAGCGCCGGATAGGCGTCCTCTTCCTTCAGCGCGGTGACGTTCGGAGTTGGTCTGCTTGTCGGCGTCGTAGACGCAGGCCGAGGAGGAATAGAAGAAGCGCTCGACGTCCAGCTTCTTGGCGGCCATGCAGCAGGTGGGTGTTGATCAGAACCGAGAGCATGCACAGGGCCTTGTTGTTCTCGATGAAGCCCATGCCGCCCATGTCGGCGGCGAGGTTATAGACATCATCCGCGTTGACAAGCGCCTCTACGCAGGCATCCTTGAGACGAAGATCCGCGACGATATTTTCCGCACCCTCACGAACCTGATACCACTCGTCGAGCGGCTTGAGATCGACCGATCGAACTTGGTGGCCTTCGCTCAGCAGGTTCGCAGCGAGATGGCCACCGATGAAGCCTCCGCCGCCTGCGACTACGACCAGATCACCACTCATTGGACCTCCCACTGTCTCGAAGTGCAATAACAGTTCCACTCATAGCTGCAATGCTAATTTTGGCATGAATTGCGCAACTTTGCCGCGAGGCTCCGCCCACCGACCGGGTAAAGCTTACCCCTCAAGCCAGGTGCTGCTCGACCTCCTCGATGTCTCCCTCAATCATCGACTATGGCAAGATGCGGAAACTGTTCGACCACGCCAAACTCCGTACCGGCGATCTCGGTGGGCAGCCCCAACTCGCCAAAGTGGTCTTGACGGCTACGGAAGCGGTCATGGCACCGAAATCTCCGGATAGGGCCTACACCGGAGGGAGACGCCTCTACGCCGCACACTGTCAGGCGCATTCCAAGCAAAAGGCTTTGGCTATGGTTGGAGGATAACTTCGGATCACTTACGTAAAGTCAAAACAATAGCACTCATGGGCGCCAGCCTGAACCTAAACCCGCCATCAGACCGGGGAACCTTAGTTTCTACCGATGGTAGTATTCCGGCTGCATTTATTGAAGCTCCCCCGAATGTCACACCAGCAGTTGCGTGGACTGATGGGGCAAGCAAAGACTCGCTAGTTGCATTGTCATAGCTCGGCACTCGCAAAATGACAGGATATAAAGCACGTTGTGACAAATTATTGATGTCTAGCGTAATGACGCGCCCTGAGTGCAACGTAGCGTATGCTGTGACGTCCGCTGAAGGGTTCTGTTCATGGAAATCGACTGGCACGAAACGTCCTCCCTCGAGTTGTCGAGCTGCCAGGAGACCATAGTACTCAGGGGCGGCGCCAACGTGGACGCCGGCCTTCCCAGTACCGCTAGGTGCAGGCGCGCACAAAGGAGTGTAGCCGACGGGTGTGCAAATTCCAAATGCTCCATGAAAGTTGAGTCCACTTACGCCAGCGCTAGCTGCGCGTAGTATCCAGTCGAGGGACCACAATGCACTGGCGAAAACCGGGCCTGTATTAGGTGCACCACTTGCATCACAGGACGACGTTGTGTTCGTCTCGCTAATACGGGTGCGGCGATGGGCGAGTTGGCCAGCGGCAACTAGCGTTTGCAGCCACGCGCTCTCTTGCTGACGAACCTGTGGCGAAAGAAGTTCATGTGCAGTAGGCAAAGCAGTACCTTGGCAGACGGAGCTCGGAAGATTGTACTGCGTCGGATAATAATGTCCAGTCAATACGGCAAATGGAATTCTCGGCTCTGATGCAATCGCTGTGAGCCAGCTCGGTGAGGACAGGTCTGGGCCATACAGCCGGATCCCGGGAGATGCGACTTGGAATGCCGCTTTATAAGCTAATACTTCTTCAATGTAGGTCATTACGTTGTAAGCGTCTCCACGGAGATTGACCGACCGACTGCTGTATCCATGGGGCTCGTTGCCTATCTCAATACCAAGCAGTCGAGGTCCCAAGATCTGCGCCGCGCTGTCAACCTCGTTAGCTGCTCGAGTAGGTTCGAAGTGGCCAAAATCAACTCCAAGGATCGCCCGCCAATCTGTGGCGACTAAAAGTTCGCGAAGTCTGACTAGGTCGGCAGGAGTGATCACACTCGTGGCCCATGCAGGTGGCTCTTCGTTACTGGTTGTCCACCAAGATTGATCCACTGAATCGCCGCCTACGCGAAGCACACCACGGCCTAAAAGTCGCATGAGTGCTACCGGTGCCTGGTGGATGCCGATATCTCGAGTGGAGAGCTCGTCTGCCTCGATAGACAGGCCAACTGACCCTTGCGCGAACTTCTTCCCAGGCTGGCTGGGCGCGATCGTCAGGATCATGCTCGGTACCTGTTGAGCGCTCTCGGCAGCTCCAGTTTGGCGCATGGTACTGGGGTTTTTCACGTCCAATACCAGTAGGATGAACGTGAGGACAGCGATTAACACCGCTAGCACTACCAGCGGCCGAGTTCGCCGTGCGGAATGGAGAGTTTGGTCCGTAAGCAAGAATAGCCGAGCGAGTCAGGAATGCCGTTTCACCGACATATTACGTGAATCCACTGATTCCATCCGCTCCCAAGCCGAGAACGATCTTCTGAAGGGGCTTTAAAGTTGCTGTTGGCGCCGTCCGTCGCCCGAGTTCAGGTGGTCAACTTGCTGTTCTACGATGGCGGTTCGATCGGGATTTGACGGATGCAGGTCGGTTTGGTGGGTCGGTCTTGGTGACAGGATCGCATTGGTCGCAGCCCCGCCCGACGGTTGTGGCGGAGGGCTGATCACGCGCTGCGTGCTGGTACATCGCGATCGTTCCGAGGCCGAGACAGCGCCAACTCGATTGGGTGCTGGGCAAGGCGCTCGCGCGCACCAATGTGCAGTGCGCGTCAGCCAGTCAGCAGGTAATATAGTCGGAGGGGGAAGGTGCTGGCGGTGGGAACTGCGTCACCGGGCAAGCGGCTCATGGTTCCTAACATGCCTGGTTTATGCCCCCAGGAGCCGAGCTTGGTCCCAGGGTTGCTGGCCCAAAACGCGCCAAGTAGAGCGGCGCCATTGCGTTGCTACCAACTCGCTGGCCTGTCCTTCGTCGAGGAACTGATGCGAATCCGGGCTCTGCCTCGGCAAGCTGATCTCCGCCAGCTCAATTTGAATATGCTCCGAAAGTCAGAGGTGCTCTGGGCTAGACAAATTTCAACCCCTCGCTCGTAGATGTGGCTACGGGATTTCACGCGCCCCTAATTGAGGGGCCACGATATGGTTCTGAGCTTGGTTATACCATACTGATTTCGTCAATCTTGGAGGCGAACCGGCGGATTCAGGCTTAATGCCCGATGCTATGAGGGTCCCGATAGGATTTACGAGAAGCGCGAATCTTTAGATGCTTGCTGTATCCAGCAGTGCCCGATAACATGCGCGTCTCGCACTTGGAACGACTTATGGAACAATGCGATGGACTCTGAGCCGACGGGCCTAAACACCCGGCAGGCTCTGGGCGTCCTCCGTCGCCGCGCACAGTTGATCTTGCTGTGTTTTGTCCTTGTCGCGGGGCGGCATATGGCTACTCCAAGCAGCAGACCAAGAAGTACACGGCGACCGCTGCTGTTGCCTTCAGTAACAACTCGCTTGACCAGCAGATCGCTGGACTCTCGCCGTAGCAGCAGCAGCGACAGCTCGCTAGCCCAGCAGGCCAGCAACCTCGAACTCGTCAGGCTCGGCGACATGGCGGCGAAGACCGCGAGACTGCTGGGCCACGGGCTGACTGACGGAAAAGGTCAGCGCGAGCTTGAGCATAGCCGCGGCGGGGAGAATCGAGCATCGTCGACGTCTCGGCCACCTCGACCTCTCCGGCGCTTGCGGCCGCGATCGCGAACACCTATGCCAGGCAGTTCGTCAAAGAGCAGCAGGGCGCCAATCGTCAGTACTTCAAGTCTGCGCTGGCGCTCGTGAACAAGCAGTTGGCAAAACTTCCTCCGGCACAGAGATTTGGCTCGGACGGGCTGGAGCTCCAGAACCGCGCGCAGACGTTGAGCCTTCTTGCAGAACTTGGCTACGGCAACGTCCAGGTGGCTCAGGAAGCGTCGGTGCCCTCCAGCCCCTCCTCGCCGAAAACCAAGAGAAACACAATCCTAGGCGCGATTCTGGGCCTGCTACTCGGGCTCGGCGTCGCCTTTCTGCTCGAGCGCCTCGACCGCCGGATCAGGGAGCCCGAGGATCTGGAGGCGATCTATGGCCTTCCCATACTCGGCGTAGTCCCCAAGAGCGCCGCGCTTTCGCGATCCGCGCGGCAGATGGAGGCCAGGGAGCAGCTCTACCGCCCGCCGAGGCCGAGGCGTTTAGTCTGATTCGTGCTCACCTGCGCTTCTTCAACGTCGATCGTGACGTGCGCACAATACTAATCGCATCGCCCGCGCCGGGCGACGGCAAGACCACGATCGCTCGTCATCTGGCTGAGGCGGCGGCAAGGTTGGGATCGCGGGTGCTGCTGCTGGAGGTGGATCTGCGGCATCCGACGCTTGCCCAGCAGCTTGACGTTCAGCCCGGCCCGGGTCTGGTGGACGTGCTGATCGGCGCCGTCCCGATGGGCGAGGCCACTCAGTCGGTTGAATTGCAGGCGCCGTCCGGCGAGTGGGTCGAAAGGTGGAGGCTCGACGTGCTGGCCGCTGGCGCCGTGCGCCGCCCAACCCGGGCGAGTTGCTCGAGAGCCGCGCGATGGATGCTGTGCTCAGCCGCGCAAAGTCCACATACGACTTCGTCGTGATAGACACGCCGCCACTCACCGCCGTCTCGGATGCGTTCCCGCTGCTTACCAAGGTAGACGGCGTCGTCATTGTGGGCCGGGTCGGGCACAGCCGGCGCGACGCCGCGGAGCGGCTCCATCAGGATCCTCGCGAGCAGCGGCGCGCCGCTACTCGGGGTCATCGCTAACGGCTCGAAGTCGGGACGGACCGAGTCCTTACTTGCGGAGCCGGCAAGTCCCCTCTCTGCCGCCGTCTCAGCCGAAGGCCGACTCCTCATCCGAGGAATTGGCCCCGACCAGCCAAGCCCCCTGAGATCAGTCCGACTACTCAAGGGGTCCTGACGGTGGGCCTATTCACCTGATTACTCCTCGCCACTGGCTCGCGACGCACGCGGTGCCATGCGGCGGACATCATCAGTCGCAGAGCGAATGGAGGCCATCCACAAGATAGCGTCGAGCAAGACGGCGCGTAGGTTCTTGCGACAGGCGATAAGCCCACTCGAGTCCGAGGTGGCAGATCCAACTTGGCGCGCGTGACAGATCTCCTGTTACGTAGCTCAAGCTGATGCCCACCCCAAGAAACGATGCGCCGTGGCAAAGAACTGCGCAGGGCTCGAATCAAAAGATCCTGCTTCGGGAACCCCAGCGCCACAAACACGATGTGGGGCGCGGCCTCAGTGATCTGACTCCGAATGCGGTCGAGCTCTTGCTCGTCGCTCTCAAAGCCCACGGGAGGGCACGCCGTACCGGCGATTTCGAGGCCCGGATAGCTGTCTCGAAAGACCTGCGCTGCCCGTTCCGCGACGCCGGGATCGCCGCCGAGCAGGAATACCGATAGTCGACGGGCACTCGCGGCCTCGCAGATGGACCAGACCATGCTCGACCCAGAGACGCGCTCAGGCAGCGGCTCACCGGCAAGGCGACTCGCCCAGATCAATGGCATCCCATCGGCGACGACCAGATCAGCGTCGTCGATCAAGCCCTTCTGGACAGGGTCGCGATGATAGCGACGAAGATGGTCGAGATTCGCAGTGATCGTCCAATGCCCTCGGCCTGCCTCTGCCGCATCGATGATGGCCTGCACCGCAGACGCTTCGGTCACGACCCCCATCGGGCGCCCATTAAGCGAATCTGCCGCATGGGCCTAGCCGATAGGTCATTGATTGGGTTTCGGGTGTCAATGTATCGGGATTATCCCTTGAGCATGAAGGTACGCCGTCGCGTCACTCAGAGCGAGCGAACGATCAACCTCGACAGAAATGAGAACCAGTCCCGCCAGTGCAGCGACTCTGAGCATCTGGACAAGCGCGATCGGCGCTAGGTCTGATCGACCGCAGCACCGATCTGAGTCAAGGACATTTGAGCACCGGGTTCCTGCTCAAGATTCGCCTCCACAGGTCGTGCAGCTCGCCCGACGGAAAGCTCGACAGTCGCCCATGAGCGGAACCGAGCTGGTGCCACGACCCCATCAAGGAGAGCGACTTTTCGTCCGATAGATGGTTTAGAGGTAAGCGATACGAGTTGTAGAAAGCGTGGTTTCCTTGCTGTCGATCCAATCATTCTCGGCATATCCGCTCTGATAGCGGAGCGTGTGGCTCCTCACGGCGCTTACCGTCGTGGCTGCCTGCCGGATGGCAGCGCGCAGCGATGCCGAACTCGCGCCGCCATCTCAGAGGCCCCGCCGCCCAATCACATGCGGAACGGTGCGCAGAAGGATCTTCAGGTCGCCCCACAGCGACCAGTTCGCCACGTACAGGTAGTCCATCGCCCCCATCTCGCGCAACGGGATGCGCGCCGGACCAAGGATCTGCCATGGCCCGGTCATCCCAGGAGTTAGCTCCAATCGCCTGCGGTACCAGCCGGTGACATTTTGATCCTCATCGACGACGAGCGGGCGAGGACCGACCAGGCTCATCTCTCCTCGGAGAATATTTAGTAGCTGCGGAAGCTCATCCAGCGCGCTCTTGCGCAGGAAGCTCCCCACCCGCGTAATCCTTGGATCCTCTGCGATCTTGAATAAACCCGCTTGAGCTTCGTTGCGATCGCGCAACGAATCCTTGAGCGTTTCGGCATCGGTGACCATTGTCCGGAACTTGAAGACCTCGAAGTGACCCTCGTATCGCCCCACTCGACGCTGCCGGAAGAAGACTGGGCCCCTGCTGTCGAGCTTGATCGCGATCGCGATCGCGATCATCGGCGGCGCCAACGCCAACAACCCCACGGTGGCACCGACCAGGTCAAAAGCGCGCTTGACCGTGGTGGAAGATCGGGTCAGCGCAAAGCGCTTAACCCCCATCACCGTGACACCGTGAAGGTCGTCGAACTCCACCGATGATCCCACCACCTCCAGCAGCCGAGGCAGAACGCTGACCTTCACGCCCAAGGCCTCGAGAGTGCAGACCAAATCCAGCATCCTGTCCGCCTCAACGCTGTCGGGGGCGACGATCGCCCTCTGCACATCAAGGGAACGAGCGAGATCGCGGATCTCACTCAAACGCGGAGCCGAGAAGCCCGCAGCCGACCAGGTGGCGACATCGGCGGGATCGATGTCTGCGACCAACTCGGCCTTCAGGCCGTGATGATCGGAAAGCTTTGAGCTGATCGTCTCGGCCGCCTCTCGGTCTCCGATAAACAGGCATCGCTCGACCGGAGCAACGCGGAGGGCAAGGGCTCGGGCGCTCCATCGCGCGAGGACCAAGAAGACGATCAGGAGCAGCCATAGCAGCAACGCCTCGTGCCGGTCGAGGGTGCCCCCGGCCACGACAAACCCCCCAGCCAACCACGCACACAAGCGCCCCAAGCGTTGCCACCTGGAAAAGCTTCGGCGCCTCATCGAGGGTGGTCTTGTGCAGGAGCGCCTCATCGCGGTCGTAGAGGCCGAAGATCTTGGCGCCCACGATCAAAACAAGTAGCCCGCCGACACTCACCAAGGTGATCTGTAACGGCCTGTTTGTCACCAGCGATAGCAGCGCGAAGGCGGCAACAAAAGCCGTCACATCGGCGATCAGCAGCGAGCGGCGAAACAGTTGGTCGCGACGCAGGTTTACCCATGTGCCCCCGCTCTCTCGGGCTGAGCCAAATCTTGTGTGGCGATGTCCTGGTGCATGCGCGGGCTTCCGTGGTGCTCGGTGCGCTCCCGGGTGGTCTCTGCAGCATGGAGCGGCGCGATCGCCGCCTCGACCTCGGTGCCCGCGCTCCCGGTCATGGCGTCGTCGGCACCGCCTCGACGGGATCGCCGCCGAGCCCGAGGATCCCCATGCCCAGCCCGCGCTCAGCGTCGAGTATCAGATCAACAGCCTCGTTTCGGGACCGCACCCCGAGTTTGCCGAAAGCGGAGGAGAGGTGGCTCTTGACGGTGCTTTCAGCGAGAAAGAGCTGCTCGGCAATCTGCCCATTCATGTAGCCCATCACTACCAATCCGAGAATCTGCTTCTCGCGAGTAGATAGGGCCGCCGGTTCAATCTGCCGAGCGTGCTGTCGTGGGACACAAATCTGCCCGGCTCGCACCGCTTCAATACATGGACCAAGGGCCGCGCCCAAGGTGCTCCTTGAGAACCAACCCGGCAGCACCCGCTACCAGCGCAGTACGGAGCTCACCGGGACGAATATCAGCGCATATCAATACGACCTGCGAATTGCCGAGTTCGCGTCGCAAAGGCTCGAGAAACTGTGATGCGGCTCCCGAAAGTGCACCGTCTACCGAGACCACGACCAACGATGGAGTCGTCTCGCCTTCGAGCAGGTCTCCGACCGTCTTGTGCGAGTCGAACTCCAGCCCCTGCTCCTCGAGGATCGCAGTGATGCTGCTGCGCGAGTCATCCCCCGCTACCAGCGCGACACCCGTCAGACCAACGTCAGCTCGACCTCCGGGTGCTGCCGCGTCCGTCTGAATAGTCCTCGACACAATGTACTAACGCGTCGATCCCCTTCAGACTTCCGGTGAAGTTACGAATTTTGGAGGATCAGTCGGGAATTACGGCTAATGAAGATCCGAACGCTACCGCAGGCTGCCAGGGGTGTCGTTCTGGCGTCACTGACCTAGTACACCTGGAAACCAACACACCGCCGTTTATTAACATCAGCGACCGACAGTCTGCTGACTGCCGGTCGCAAAAGCGGCCTTATCTCCCAGAATTAACACCCCAGGAGTGAACTTCTCTGTATTACGCCCGCCAGTTAATCAGGGGGTGGATTTACACCCAGCCGCCGGGTTACTGGCACCAACGGAGTAACCGCCGGCAGATCCAGAGGGGTCAAAAGCATCCCCACCGCTTCCACCAAGGCAGGCTTCCGTCAGCTCCTGCAGATCGCCGTAGTCGACGACCCGAGGGGCTTCATAAGCAAAAGCCTCTCCTTTATTCATTTTGGGCCGCTCCTTATCGTTTTACTCAGCTGACGCTGCCTCGCCAACACCTCAGGCAGGACAGCTCATTTACGTGCACGAAGCCTAGAGGATGAATGCCATTGGTCAAGGAGGAAAAAGGTAGGAGGCGGGCTCATGCCTGGATCGCGAGTCGAGCGTGACTTGGAGGCGTTTTCAGGCATAAATCATCGCTGCCGGCGGTCTGTGCCCGCAGCCAGAGCTCAGCCGTCAGCAGCCGCCAGACCTGCCACATCCAGGCGAAAGGAGTCGCGTCAAGCATGGTGCCCTCGTCAAAAAGAATCCGGCGCATCTCCTCCTGGTCGAGATAGGCGCGCAACTCGGCCTCGGGATTGGTCAGAATTTCCCGCACGGCTACGCCATCTGATCCAGTCAGGCAATCGATGATCAACGACTCAAACCGGGCCTTATCCGGTCGCAGCCTGACCGCATCCGGCAGCAGCCCCGCCATCGCCTGACGCAGGACCGGGCGATTAAATCGGGGATCTAGTGTCGCGAGTGGAGGTTGGCGCAGGCCGATTTCGACCAAATCGAGGTCAAACATCGGACTACGGACCTCCAGCTCAGCAAGTGCTGCTCGCCGGCGCTGGTGATCGAACACACCCGCCTCCTCAATACCGCTGGTGATCCCATGCGTTGCGTGAGCCCACCAGCGCGGCCCATCAAGGCGCTTCCATGCTAAAGGGTCCGAAGACTCGATCAGATCTTTGATCGTGCCCGGTAGCAACCAGGGAGGCGCCCCACGCCGGACAAGGCGCGAATTGAGTGCCTGGTGGGGTCGGTATGGGATAGCACCGGACAAAAGGGTGGAGAGCACCCTGGCTTTTTCCCGACGCGGGACAAGCGCTCCGGCGCCCGGCAGCATCTGCAGAAGCGCAAGAGCCTTGAAGGGATGCCCGGCGCGGAAGCGATCTGCGAGAAGGTAGGCGCGCGATCCAAAGAGCTCATCTCCCCCATCGCCGCCGAGCATTGTCTGCACTCCCTCTGCCCTCGCGGCCCGCATCAAGGCGAGCGCCCAGGGATCTCCCCAGCTCGACATCGGCAGCTGCCAGGCTGCAAGGTGCTCAAGCGCACTGGCGAGCAAGCCGCCAGCCCGTGTCTCGACCGTTATAGAGGGAAACCCCAGCGCTTGCGTCAGAGCCCCTACCAATTCGGACTCATCGGCGGCGGGATGATCGGGAAAGGTTGCCGAACAGGCGTGGACTTCACCGCTCGCCAGCCTGGCGCAAAGAGCTGCAATCGAGGACGAATCCAAGCCTCCACTCATCATTATTCCTGTGCCTCCGCCATCTCCAATTCGACGCCCCACCGCTCGCTCAAGGCCACCGCGAACCTCGGTTGCGAGCTGAGCAGGAGCCAGATCAAACGGCTCGACAAAGCGGGGTGTCCAGTAGCGCACCTCACGGGCACCACGGCGGTCGAGCAAGATCATTGCGCCAGGTCTGAGACGCTGGACGCCCTCATAAAGTGTCTGCACTCCAGGGCGGTTGCTCATGCTGACCCAATGCGCGATACCTGCAGGGTCTGGGCGGGGGCGCTGGGGCAAAAGCGCCAGCACAGAGCGTATCTCGCTTGCAAATCGCAGCACCCCGCCAGCCTCGTGCAAAAAGAGGGGGCGAACGCCAAGTTGATCGCGGGCGATCAGGCCTTCACGCCGCTTGGAGTCCCAAAGAAGCAGGGTGAAGTCACCTCGAATCCGGTCGAGAAGGCGCGGCCCCCAGCGGTCATACCCCGCTGAGAGGGCCTCCTCATCGAGAAACGCAGCTTTTGGATCCTCGTCCCGCACACCTAGCTCGCGACGAATCTCGCCCGCGTTATCGAGAAATCCGTCCAGCAGGCACAAAGTTCCATTTGAACCCGGACGGGGACCGCTGAAGGCCAAATGGAGCGGACCGCAGTCGAATGTCTGTGCCGCCATCGGCGAAAGGGCGCCGGGAAGGCGAGAGAGGTCCGTGCCGGCGCTGGGATCAAATACGCCGGCCAGCCAGCGGCTCATCCTGAGACACCGATCCGGTGCTCAATGGCGCGGCTCAGCTGAGTTGCGTCGGTATCGCCCCCAAATACAATCCGCTCGACACGGCGACGTGCCACCTGTGCGCAGATATCTAGGAGACCCTCGAGGCGATGCGGAGAGGCGAGAACCAGGTTGAAGGTGGCAGATAGCAACGCCTGAGCATCGGGCGCTGGCTCAAAGCGAGGAGCCGACGGGCCCCCGGTGCTTCTATCCAGGAAAAATACGGCCCGAAGTGGCGCCGGCCCGCCAACGAGCGATACACGGGTGACCTCCTCCCTGGGGTTGGTGCTCAGCACTTCCCGACTCTCCTGGATCCCACGTTCGTGCATCCGCTTGACCTCGGCGCGATCGACTCCCGCAACGGGCGCTCCCGGGTGGCCCACGAGCTCGCCGTTTAGTCGCTCTAAGACGAGCACATCATCGGCGAGGAAGCCAGCGCCACTACGGCAAAGCGCCAGTGCCACGGAGGTCTTCCCTGAACCGGAGCGACCGACAAGCGCCACCGCGCTCTGACCGATTGTTACGGCGCTTGCGTGCAGGACCTCGAGGCCCTGAAGAACGGCGGCGAAGGGCAGGACTTGGGCGACCAGCAGCCTCTGCCACCCCGCCATCCCATCAGCTCCCAAGGTGCCCGAGAGTCGATCTCCTTCAGGAGAGAGAATGCTGGTTCCATAACTCGGCCCCCAGATTCGATACCCACCCTGCGAGCTGGCCTCGATTTGGAAGTTAACGGTCCCGTCAGCCTGGCGCTGATCGGAGATTAATTCGGCCCCCGCGGGCCAAAAATCCTGCGGAGCGGTATCGCTTTCAACGGAGACCTCCAGATGCCGGCCGGTGGGACTCGCCTTCGCCGTGCGGAGAAACGGGAGTGCCCGGTCAGCTCGAACATCGAGACCGAAAACCGTCGCAGCGGTTTCATTTCCACCTCGATTTGGACCCCCGCCGGCGGGTTTTGACGGCGTCGGAATCCGATCGAGATCGGCTGGAAGTGGGCCCACTAGAGTTCGACAAGCCGACCGAAGGAGCCGTCGGCCGGGGAGATAACGGGCTCGCCGCCATGCTCGACCCAGGCGTGGGCGAGGAACTCCGGATCGGTGCGGGCCGCGATCACCAAGCGCTCGGAGATGCCGCGCCTTGCCAGCAATCGCACCATTACAAGCGAGCGCCGCAGACAGCGGGTATCGCCCGGTACATGCGCCAGGGTCTTGACCACCGCATGCCCGAGCCTTCTTGCCTCGATAAGCGCCTCAGGATCCCCCGCCGGCGCTGCAGGACCACCGGATCGCAACCTCTCCACGACGGTGGCGATCGGGGCACGGCGCAACTCGATCTGGGCGCGGAGATAGGTGAGAATAATTTCAGCCGCAAGTCGGACTCGCTGACTCGCGCTCAGCCGCTGGCCCACCGGCAATCGCAGCGCTGAAGGAACCTCCACGTCAGCCGTCACTCATCTTCCTCGAGCTCGATTAAGCCCCGCTTCAGTAATGCCTGACAGAGATCACTCATGTCTTTTTCGGTGTTGGTTTGAGGCTGTTCAAAATCATGCGCTGCTTTAACGGCGGCGTCGAGCACGGTGTCGGCCTCCTCCATTGCCTTCAGCATTCGCCCGGCGGTCGGATTGAGACCGTGGTACTTCCCCGTCTGCAGGTTGAGCACAACGGTCTCGGACGGAAAACTGCGGTAGACGACGTGCTGGGGCACCCTTATTTTGGCATTCAGCAGACTCGAAGGTCCCTGTATGGGGTCTCGGTTCATCGTGAGTCCGCCGTGAGGATTCTCAGTACTCAATGATCGTGCCTCGACGTTGGCCGATGCGAATCGCGTGATGCAGAGCATATAGCGAGGCCGGCAGCAAAATTGCGGTGAAGACAACGAGCTTCGCCAGCGCGGCCTCAATAGATGTGCTTATTGGTGTGCCCACCAAGAGGTGTCGAAGCACCTCGGTAGCCGGCGTGAAGGGCTGCATCTTAGACGCCGTCTGCACCCATTCCGGCAAAAGGGTGATCGGAAAGTAAAGCCCACCGATGATCGAGATCAGGGCGATCACCCAGCTGGTACCGACACTGCCCTGCTTGGTTGAGACCGTGAGTGCCGCGAACAGGATCCCAAACGGCAAAAAGGCCAAAATCGCCAGCAGCATCGCCGGCAGCGCCAGGGGCACCGTCGACCAATGCAGCTGCAGTCCGAATACGACTGCGCCGATCCCGAGCGTGATCGAAGCCAGCAGCATCGAGTACAGCAAAGGGAACAGGGACATTGCAATCACGCTTCGAATCGCGCCAAAGGGCGAGAGAAGCAGGCGTTCGAACGTGCCCGCGACCAACTCCTGCCTGACTATTTCCGCCACCGAGAAGCACGAGTAAAGGACGCTGATCAACGCGATCCCGACTACCACGTAGCCAAAATAGCTTTCCGGCGTAGTGAAGCCACTCACGTGCACAAGGCGAGATACGTAATAAAACAGGGTGACGCTGAACACCGAGGTAAGCGCCTGACTGACCAGGCGCGTGCGATATGAGAGAAAGACGTGCAGATCACGTCGCATCACCGCGAGGAACGCGCGGCTTGATCTCCTCAAATCGCTCATGCTCTCAGCAGCCTCCCCTCGGTCAAGACCCAGCGTGAGTCAAACGGCTGCTCGAGATGTTCACCGCTGGGCGAGCACCAAAGCAGGGCACCGTTGCGGGCGATCAGGCCCTCTATTGCGCGGTCCAGAATCGCCGCCCCCTCATCGTCAAGACTGGTGAGCGGCTCATCCAAAAGAACGACTTCGGGCTCGGCGAAAAAGGTCATCGCAATTCTGAGGCGCTGGCGCTGACCCATCGACATGCGATCCACACGGCGCTCGGCAAGTTCGCGCAGCTCAAAGGCATCGATCGCCTCCTCCACCTTGGGCCGCACCAGGCCCGGGACTACCATCGCGATCCGCGCCCAGAATTCGAGCTGATGGCGAACGGTCAGTCGAGCGTAGAGGCCGCGATCACCAGCGGGAAGCAGCGAGACGAGCTGCTGGTAACGGCGGCGATTCTGGCGCGCTGTAAGGCCCCAAACCTGGGAATCTCCAGAATCAGGATCGATCAAGCCCGCCGCGATCCGCAGCAGGGTGGTCTTCCCTGCTCCATTCCTTCCCCCCACCCATGTTCTCGTTCCAAGATCAAGGGTGAGGTCGACTCCCTCCAGTACAGGTGCGGGATTCTTGCGCCAACGCTTTACCACGTTTCTTAAGGCCAGCGGCGCCGCCGCATCCACATGCCCCAGCTGCGCGGGAATTGGGCCCTTTTCCGCTTCTACCGAAACCCCGCGGTCGGCAAGGCCAGGGACCCGCACGGGCTTGATCGCGGCACCCGAGGAGCCCTCGGGGCTATCTTTTTCGGCGAGAGCCTGCTCCGTGCGTGGCGTCACAGGGCTCCCTGGGCAAGGAACGCAGAGTCAAGGCCCAGCGCGGACTCGACCTCGTCGGCAAGCTCGGTCGGTTGGTCACTGACCCCGGCTGTGAGCCGAATCAGCCTGACCGAGTCGACCAAATCGGAATACAGGGCAAAGCGTGTCGCATCGCGCTGGTCGTCATCTGGCAGCCCGAGCATGAACGGAGCAAGGAGAAGCGGAGAGGGATCCAAGCGCTGATACTGGAGAGCGAGATTCGGACCGCGTTCCAAAATGACGATGGCCGCAATCTCACGCGCCTGAGTGGAACCCGTCGAGACGGCAATCCATCGCTCACCGGAGAGGACAGCCAGGGTTGTGCCGAGTGTCCCATCCTCGTAGCCCTGCGCCGAGATGTTCATATGAGGGGTTCCGGGATGGGCTGTGATCAGATCGGGTCCCCGATCTAAAACCAAAACGTCATCGGTAAAAAGCGAGCATCCTCGCCGGACCAGCTCCCCCGCCAAGGTCGACTTGCCCATGCCACTCGGGGCTGCGATCGCGACCACACCGGCCGGCGTCAAAAGCGCACTCGCATGCAGCGCCTCCCGACCGCGGGCGATGCTGACGCTGGGCAAGACTCGGCTCAATAGCACCCGCTGCCAATCCAGGGAAGCGGCGTCAGCTGGGGCACAACTCAGTCGGGTCCCGTTCGGATCGAGGCAAAAGCTTGCTCGGTCGCCGTAGGTGAAGAGCAGGTCTCCCCCATCGCCCCACCGCACGCCAAACTCCTCGCCGTCGCCGAGTTGGCCCCGCCAGCGGGAGAGACTCGGCGTCCCGCTCCATTCAGACTCCAACCCTGCCGGCGTTTGCAGACCGATCGCCACGGAGGGCAGCCCTACGCCGTGGACTTCCGCCAAACCCAGGAGCGGAAAGGAGGAGCGCAGGGCCAAGCCGAAGGCGGTGTAGGCGTTATCCATCGCCTAATAAACTCAGAATGGGCGAGGTTTCTTGCGCCCGCTAAGACTCTCGGCGGCGAGCCTCAACCGCCAGGGTGAGTGGTGATTTTGTGCGGGTATTTCGCAGCGCAGCGAGCATATGTGCGCTTGCCCGAAAGATGATCGCCGAGAACGGTGGTGAGGTGGACGTTGACCGTGAACGAGGCAGCCGAAAGACCACTCAGGTCAAAGGTAGCGGTAGCGCCGCTGGCTTTACGCCTTACGCTCGCGGCTCTGACGATCTGACCACTCTGGAGTTTGGCAACGATCGTCTTCAGCGGGTCGTTCTTTGGATTGCGCAGGTGGATCCTAAGCGTCGATGGGGCGAAGCATGCCGCGCTGCTGGGCAGCGTCACAACTTGGGCAAATTGGCTCGAGCTGACCACAGGTAGGGCAGAAATCAGAGCGGAATCGACGCATCCGAAAGTGGCGCCCTTGGCTTCGCCGCTGGGGCTGATCGTCGGCTGGGAATTACTGCCCGGTTCGCTAAAGCAGGCCCGCAGGAAGGATTCGTTTTTTTGATTCTGCAGCACCCGCCAGGCGGTTGGACCGAGGTTTGGGTTGGGAATGCATTGTTCGGTTGCAAAGAACCACTGGTGCAGGCCCCAGTAGGAGCCGTCTGCCTGACGACGCATTTCCGTCCACATCTGCTCGCCGGCCGGGTGGGTGCATTGATCAAATTTCGTCGGAGCAACGACGGTTCCCGTGAACGTGCCGTTCGGTGCGGCCTGGATTGCAACTTTGCCGCCGTTAAACGACCAGACTCCTTCGATCGGAGTTTCCGCATGGGCGGAGCTAACGCCGAGAGCGAGAGTCGCCGCGAGTAATCCAATCACCGCCAGCAAGGAGTGCGCGCCACCTGACCTTCGCCCGAGCGGGTTAGCGGCTTCGGCTTGGCCGAGAGATCCCATCAATTTGGTAACGCCCAGCCATTGAGGATTCTTCCGTCGGCGAGGCCAAGCGACTCAACTCCAGCCAGATAGAGGAAGACCGCATGAGCCAGAAGCTGCTCGACCCGCACCGCGTGGCGGCGCGCCTCCTCTTCAAGCGCTGCTTGAACCTCAGGCTCAACCGCCAGCTCAAAAGCGGCCGCGGAGCGGTCGGGGAGCTGGCCGCGGCAGAATCTCGGCGGGGCGATTGGAACCATCGTCGACTCCAACCGAACGGCGTAGGCCCGGAGCGCCAGTTGGATCGTCGTCGCCGGGTCGGGCTCGAGATGAGCCTCGATACAAGACCGTGCGAATTTTCCGAGCACTACTCTCATCAATCTCCTCACGCCATGAAATGCATCGAGATCGGCAAGATTTCTGCCGGGCTGCCAGCTTCGTCCAAAGTTCATCCCCCAAATTGGGGTCCAAATTTGCCGCTACTTGAGCTTGGAGTCCAGATTTGGACGAATGTTCAGGGGTTGACAACGGACGCAATTTGTTTAAGGCTGCGCAAGGAACGACCGTCCGTTGCGTTTTTTTTGGTAGGGGAGCACCTGGACACGCTCCCACTTCGCTATTTCAAGCCGTTACCAGTTGCGGAGGTTTCTGCAAAATTGCCTGCAAAGTGGGGGGTCACCGGGAGTTGATAGGTATCCAGCATGAGCCAAGCTCATCGAGGGACGGGGGACCGCCTCAGGCTGGTGGCCGCGACAGCCGAATTGTCCGCGCGGCAATTGCACAGGCTCAGGCGGGGGACATGGAGGCCCTTCACTTCCTCTACGTCCGCTACGCCGACGACGTGCACCGCTACGTCAGAAGCCTCGTTCAGGACCACCACGAGGCCGAGGACATCACCCAAAATGTCTTCGTCAAGTTGATCGCAGTGATCTGCAAGTATGAGCCGCGAGAGGTGCCTTTCGCGGCATGGATCCTCACCGTCGCCCGCAACGCGGCTTTGGACCACTTGCGCACGAGGAGAATGACGCCCTGCGAAGACGTGCAGGTCGCCGATCATGGTCATGGCCAACTCGGGCACGAGCGCAGCCAGGACCTTCGGCAGGCACTGGAGGAGCTGCCCGCCGAACAACGGGACGTCCTGATCCTCAGACACATCGTTGGTCTCTCTCCGGTTGAGATCGCCAATGAGCTGGGGAAAACCGAAAGCTCGGTGCACGGACTCCACCACCGAGGCAGGTTGGCGATGCAGTCCGTCTTGGTCGAACTAGACGCGGCGCCGGTGGTCGCATCCTGAGCTACTAGGCCTGGTTGGTCGAAAAGGCCTTCGGCCAGACGCTGGGCAACCCGTCCGCCATCACGGTCCGCAGCGAAATAAAGGACTGCATGGCGAATCAGCTGTTCCGGGGAGACCTGCTGGCGAGCCGCCTCCTTTGAAAGGGCATCCCAGGTCGCTGCGTCGATCTCCATCTCCACTTTGATCTTTGACTCTCCCCCCCGTCGAGGCGAAAGCTGGGGTAGGGCCACCCGGCTCGTTTGAAATCTCGGTCAGCAAGGTAGTAACGGACGGCCTGGATCAGAGACCTCGCGAGATTCTCCGAATCCCGGGTAGATGAGCCCCCAAGCGACTCGAGTCCGAACTCGCCTATGGCCATGCTCACGGTGCGCCGCATGCGACGCCACCTCCAATCTCAACCTCATCCGGCCTAGCCCGTCAGAGCCAATCGACCAACCGATGACTCAGCCACCATATGGCGTGGGGATGACGCCAAAGGATGGAATTTGGACCACTTTTGGGTCCTCTTTTGGAAACTTTGAACCAGTAGAGCCCTAGCCTGGCCCTAAAGCAATCACCGGGTGGACCGCTCAGCCCTGCTCAAGCGGCGCCATCGTCAACCCGGCTGATTTCAGCTGGTCCCAGTAATGCTCGGCGGGCTCCCTCGGACCGCTCCAAACGATCGCCTGCCCACTGTTGTGGATCTGATCGGCGATCCGGTGGCCCTGCTCGAGGCTAACTCCGGGCAGGACGCTGGCCAGCGTCTGGGCGACATGATCGAAGGTGTTGTGGCTGTCGTTGCGAACGATTACCCGCCAGGCGCTGCCTTCCCCGAGCCCGGGCCGGCGCTACGCGGCCGCTCAACTGTCGTCGTTGACATCGGCTCGAATTATGCATCGGATGGCCCAGCGAAGCCTCGATACTCAAGGAGCGGCGATGAGAAAGCCGAAGCGTTGATCATCGGATGAGCCGCCCCCAGGACAACCGCCTCCCCTACATGCCTGGAATCGATGCGCTGCGCGCGATCGCGGTGCTCGCTGTTTTCTTCTACCACTCGACCGTCACTGGATGCCCGGCGGCTTTCTCGGCGTCGATGTCTTCTTCGTGATCAGCGGCTATCTGATCACTTCACTCCTGCTCAGCGAGTATCGCCGAGGGGGCCACATCAAGGTCGGAAAGTTCTGGGCGCGCCGAGCGCGGCGGCTTCTCCCCGCGGTCGGCGTCTTCATCGCCGTGACGATGATCGTCGCCGCGATCGTCGAGCCCGCTCGGATCGATGCGCTGCGCGGCGACGCGCTTGCCTCGCTGCTCTACGTAGCCAACTGGCATTTCATCTACAGCCACCAGTCCTACTTCGAACAGTTCCAGACGCCGTCGCTCTTTCGCCACCTCTGGTCGCTCTCGGTCGAGGAGCAGTTCTATCTCTTCTGGCCGCTGGCCTTTGCCGCGGGGATGTCTCTGTTTGGCCGCAAACGGCTGGTCGTCGGTGTGATCGCCGGAGCGCTTGGATCGGTGGCTTTGGCCTGGATTCTCTTTCACCCCGGCGGCGATGCCTCGCGCGTTTACTACGGCACCGACACCCACGCCGTCGGCCTTTTGGGCGGGGTCGCCCTGGCGCTCGATATGGAGCCCCTGGGGTCTTCGCCGCGGCACCCCGGGCCGCTGGAGCGGGCCGCTGCTAGACCTCGCCGGCCTGCTCGCCCTCGCCTACATCCTCGCCAGCTTCCTGCGAGTCCACGACTACGACCTCTCCCTCTATCACGGCGGCTACCTTGCTCTGGCGGCGGTGACCTGCGTCCTGATCGCCGTCCTCGCCCACCCCGCGGCCCGGCTCGGCAAAGCGCTCGCTCGTCGACCCCTGATCTGGCTGGGTTTGCGCAGCTACAGCTTCTACCTCTGGCACTGGCCGGTGCTCGTGCTCACCCCCGTGATCGGGATCTCGCTGGATAAGGGGCTGCTGATCCCGCTGCAGCTCCTCTTGGTCCTGATTCTCGCCGATCTCTCCTATCGCTTCGTCGAGCTCCCCTTTCGCGGCAAGACCAAGCCAGCGGCGCTGCCGGCCGATTGGCTGCGCGTCGGGCGCCCGGCGCTCCTGGTGGCGGTCCTCGCTCGTGGTCGGGCTGATCGGTTGGGGTGGATTCGTCGGGGGCGGCGCCCAGCAGCTGCAGCCGAGTCTCGCCGCCGCCTCAACGGCCGAATTCGCCCAGGTCCGAGCCAGAGCGCCCCGCCGAGCAGTCGGTGCTAGGGCCAGCCAGGGCCAAAGCTCGCGTCGGTCCACGCTGGCGCCGCGAATCGTCGCCTTTGGCGATTCGGTGATGGTCGGTGCCAAGGCAGAGCTCGTCGAGCGCCTCGGGCAGGGATTTTCGATGAACGCAAAGGTCGGACGCCAGGTTGATGAAGTAATCACCCTGGCGCGCCAGCTGAAAGCCGGCGGAAACCCGCCCAACGATCTGATCATCCAGATCGGCGACAACGGTCCCCTCTACAGCGAAGAAATGGATGCCCTGCGGCTCGCGACCTCTGAGGCGGGGCATATTTTCCTGATCACCGACCACGCCCCGGTCAGCTGGGTTGGGGAGTCCAATGAAGAGCTCGCCCAGGCGGCAAAGGAATGGCCGCACACCTCGCTGATTGACTGGAGCGCGGCGGCCAAGACCCGCGCTGGCCTCTTTTGGGACGGCATCCACCTCACCCCCGCCGGGGCCCGCTATTACGCGCGCGTGATCGCAGCTGCGGTGTCAGCCCAGACGCGAAGTGAAGTTCCGCCGCTCCCGTCAATAGGCAGCTTGACGCCGTGTTTGGACCAAACGGCGATTCATCGAGCGCGCCGGCCTCGCCTCAGCTCGGCAGGGTAGGGCGCGTCGATGGCAATCGGGGCGGCGAGAGCGCTCAGAACGGGCTGGGAACCCTGACCACGACGTTATCGACGCTCGCGCTCGCTCCGGCGGCAACGCCGCCGGAGCCGATCGCCACCCCGCTCGCGCTGCCACGCAGTTCGCGGGCGCTCGGATCGGTTGCTTCGGCGACCTGTTTTCCCCCGGCGAATGCGAAGATTCGGCACTGACCCCGTTCGGGCCCGCTGGAGACGTCGATCGCCTGCAGGCTGAGTTGGTTCGTTTTGTTGATGGGCTGAACCGATTTCTGCCCCCGGTTGATAGCCAGGTATTTCACTTTGCCGCCGGGCAGGTTCTTTCGCAGCTGCACCTTCTGCTGGGCTGGGAAGACGGCAAGCTCATAACCCTCGCCGCCTCCGGTTCGAAGGACGAGACCCAGATAGACCTTGCGCTGAAGACCCTTCGGCGTCGTGCTCAGGAGCTTCTCACTGGCGGCGACTTCGAGCTGGCGGCCGACCACCGGCGTGCGGTAGGTGCACTGGTTGGTGTTCTTGCCCAGGGTGATCTGCATTTCCTGCCCGATTCCCCTTTGGGTGCAGTTGCGCCCAGTCAGCTTGATCATCTGGGCGCGCTGGGCGGGGCCTTCCATCCCGTTTCGATAGATGCCGATCATTTCGGCGCCGGCGCCGGCCGCGAGGATCAGCGCCGCGGCGCTGGCGGCAGAAAGGACGGCTGTAAATCGCAATTTCATCGATCCGGATGGGGGTGGCGGAGCGGACAGGCCGAATATGGCTGCCCTGATCCGTCGCTACTCACCGCCAGCCTAAACACCGCGGGCGGGAAAGGATGCGCAAAAACGGCGGTGAACGGCGGATTTCGGCGCAGCAAATATCATTGGTGACGATGAGCGCACACCGCCTCAGTAAGCCCGATCCACCCTGGGTGATGCGCACCTACGCGGGGCACTCCGACGCCCGGCGCTCCAACGAGCTCTACCGGGGAAATTTGGCCAAGGGACAGACCGGCCTCTCGATCGCCTTTGACCTGCCCACCCAGACGGGCTATGACCCTGACCACATCCTCTCCCGCGGGGAGGTCGGCAAGGTCGGGGTCTCAATTGCCCACAAAGGCGATATGCACCAGCTCCTCGACGGCATCCCGCTGGGGGAGATGAACACCTCGATGACGATCAACGCGACGGCGGCATGGTTATTGGGCCTCTACGTGACGGTCGCCGAGGAAAACGGAGTGGCGCGCTCCGCGCTCACCGGCACGACCCAAAACGACATCATCAAGGAGTACCTCTCGCGCGGCACCTACGCCTTCCCGCCCGAGCCATCGATGCGGCTGATCGCCGACATGGTCGCCTTCACGGTGAGCGAGGTGCCGAGCTGGAACCCAACCAATATCTGCAGCTATCACCTGCAGGAGGCCGGCGCCACGCCGGTGCAAGAGATCGCCTACGCCCTCTCCACCGCAATCGCCGTGCTCGATGAGGTAAAGGCGCGGGGGCAGGTCGCCGAGGCGGACTTCCCCAGGGTCTTTGGCCGCATCTCCTTCTTCGTCAATGCCGGCATTCGCCTGGTCGAAGAGATCGCCAAGCTGCGGGCGATGGGCCGCCTTTGGAATGAGATCG
This sequence comes from uncultured Solirubrobacterales bacterium, assembly GCA_963700105.1. Taxonomy (GTDB): domain Bacteria; phylum Actinomycetota; class Thermoleophilia; order Solirubrobacterales; family 70-9; genus CAVUWL01. The sequence goes on from CAVOWL010000004.1 coordinate 814,931, forward strand.
GCCGCCAGCGCTACGGGGTCAGCGAGGAGAAGATGCTGCGCTTTCGCTACGGCGTCCAGGTCAATAGCCTCGGCCTGACCGAGGCACAGCCTGAAAATAACATCCAGCGGATCGTCGTTGAGGCCCTGGCGGTGACCCTGAGCCGCGACGCCCGGGCTCGCGCGATCCAGCTTCCCGCCTGGAATGAGGCGATGGGTCTCCCCCGCCCCTGGGATCAGCAGTGGAGCCTTCGCATCCAGCAGGTGCTCGCAAATGAGACCGACCTGCTCGAGTACCCAGACATATTCGAGGGCTCAAATGTGATGGATGGCCTGGTCGAGGAGCTGAGCGAAGGCGCTCGGGCCGAGATGGCGGTGGTCGCCGAGCAGGGCGGCGCCGTCGCCGCCGTCCCCTACATGAAGGCCCGACTGGTCGAATCCCACCGCGAGCGGGTGGCGCGGATCGAGAGCGGCGAGCAGAAGGTGATCGGCCAAAACAGCTTTACCGAGAGCGAGGACTCCCCGCTGACTGCCGGTGCTGACGGCGGCATCCTCACCCCCGATCCCCAGGTGGAGGCAGAGCGGGTGGCGGCACTTGAGCTCTGGAAGGCCGAGCGCGACGCTGTGGCGGTGCGTGGCGCGCTCAAAGAGCTGGCCCGGGTCGCCCGCGATCAAAGCGCCAACATCATGCCGGCGACGATCGCAGCCGCAGAGGCCGGGGTCACCACCGGCGAGTGGGCCGAGGTCCTTCGCGAGGAGTTCGGGGCCTACCGTGCTCCGACCGGGATCGAGTCGGCCGCAGCTCCCCCCGAGCCCGAGCAGCTCGCTGAGATCCGCGCCGAGGTCGAGAAGGTCTCAGCCGAAATTGGGCACCCGATCAAGATCTTGGTCGGAAAGCCCGGACTCGACGGGCATTCCAACGGCTCTGAGCAGATCGCCCTGCGCGCCCGCGACGTCGGCATGGAGGTGATCTATCAGGGAATCCGCCTCACCCCGGCCGAGATCGCTGAGTCCGCCCTGCAGGAGGACGTCGACGTGGTCGGCCTCTCGATCCTCTCCGGCTCCCACCTGGAGCTGGTTCCCGAGGTTGTGAGCCTGCTGCGCGAGGAGGGCGTCGATGTGCCGGTCGTGGTCGGCGGCATCATTCCGGTTGCCGATGCGGTGCGCCTGCGCGCCGCCGGGGTCGCCGGCGTCTACACCCCGCGGGACTTCGATATCAACCGGATCATGGCCGAGATCGTCGAGCTGGTCAGGCAGCGAGCCGGCAGCGCCGCCGCGGCCTGAGTGACCCCGAGGGAGCTAGGCGCCACAATGAAAAGCGATGAGTGAGCTAAACGGCGATCGCTCTGCCTGGCTTCGCTGCTACCGCTGTTGGTCGCAGAGCCTCGAGATCCAGATCCACTACGACGCGATCCGCCGCATCGACCCCGACAGCGGCATCCCCACCGACGGCGTCGATGAGGTCCAGGAGTCGGTGGTGCAGTGCCTTGACTGCATGCACGACCAACCCCACCTCACCTTCCAGGGTGACCGGGTGGTGCCGATCGAGGATCGCTGGGAACGAATGGTCGCCGGCACGCCGTGGGTCGCCTCCTGCACCGTGACCGTCGATCAGGATCGGGTTGAGACCTGCTCGGGCCCCGAGGCGATCGAGTTTCTCACCTACGGTGCCTTCGGCGACGCGGGCGTGCGTGAGTTCTTCACCCACGTGCGCTTCCACAAGCACGACGAGGAGCAGATCGTCATCCACCTGCTGGTCGAGCTCTACGCGCGCTCAGCCCAGGAGGCAACCGATGTCCTCGAAGAGGCCGCCCACGGTCAGCTCGAGATCACCTCCCTGGCCGAGGAGTCCCGCCCGCCCGCCCACGCGGCCGATGAAGCGCACTGAGCCACCCTCATCGGCGCGGCTCGGCCGCTGGATCGGTGAGTGCCGCGACGTCGGCTAGGTCGAGGGGGCGGCCGCGGGCAAGCTTCATCTGGATCAAATCCTCAAGCCCCACAACCCGAACCTCGATCTCCCCGAGATGCACGCGCAGGGCCCGCTTGCTCAACTCGGCATAGGGCCGGGCCCCCGCTGCCTCGGTCATCACCTCGATGCATCCCTCACGGGTGACAAGCTGCCAAAGGGTGGCCCCGGGGAGCATGTCGGCCTCGATTCGATCGTCCTCATGGCCCCGATCAAGCACCCTCGCATCGAGTGAGCGAAGCGCCTCGGCGAGGCGAGTGCGGTTGCGGGATCAGGAGCGGGGATCAGATCGGCGTCATTTGTCGTGCGGACGTGGCCGTGGGCTTGAACCGCGAGCCCGCCAATCAGCACGTAGTCGACTCGATGCTTGGCCAGCGCCGCAAGGATGCGCTCGGCCTCGAGCCCCGGCTCAGGCCGATCTTCACCGGCCCCCCGCCCTGTAGCGGCGAGACCTGCGCTCATCCGGTTCCAGGATATGCCGAGCGCCAGGCGCTCCCCCGGAGATCGAAGCGCCATGGCGCGGCGATGCAGCGGGTCATAGTCGCGATCTGCCGGCACGGCGGCGATCTCAAGGCGCTCTCCCATCGCCCGCATCAGCAGCGCCAGCGTCTCGACGCTGGGCGAAATCTCATCCTTCTCAAGGCGGCTGATCGCCGACTGATGGGTGCCGACGCGGCGGGCCAATCGCCGCTGGCTGAGCCCGTGGCGCCGACGAGTTGCGCGGATCAGCATTCCGGGAGTAATAATGCGCTGGTTATAACAAATTAGTGATCACAGCTTGCGAGCAAACTCGACCCAGGGGTTCTCACATGAGGCAAAACGGCCTCGCCGCGACGCCAAACGAACTCCTCAGAAGGGGGGAGGCGCCCCCGCGCCCGAGGTCAAGCGTCAGTGCAACTGGCCGACGTGCCCGAAGATGAACTGCTCCTGGGGCGTGTCGAGGCCGAACTGCACGCCCCGACCCAGCGAGACCCGCACGTTCTCCAAGAGGATCATGAAGTCAAAGTAGGCGGAGCGATGCTTTAGGTAATAGAGGTCATGGCAGAGCTTCCAGCTGGTCCCCTCCTGCGAGCCTCCGTATCCGCAGCGCGCCTGGGCCCAACCCGCCAGCCCCGGCTTGACCAGGTGGCGGCGGTCATAGTAGGCGAGCCGGCGCTCGAGGCCGTCGATCAGCTGGCGGCGCTCGGGGCGCGGACCGACGATCGTCATCTCGCCGCGCAGGACGTTCCAAAGCTGGGGCATCTCATCCATATGCAGGCGCCTCATGATCCGGCCCACGGTGGTGACTCGGTCATCATCTGCCCCCGACCACTGTGCCCCGGTCTCCTCGGAGCTCACCCGCATCGAGCGCAGCTTGATCATTTCGAATTCGCGGCCCCTCTCCCCCACCCGGCGCTGGCGGTAAAACACCGGGCCACCGTCGGTCAGCTTGACGGCGATTGCAAAGGCCAGGAGGACCGGCGCCATCAAAATCAGCATCACGGCGCCGATCACGAGGTCGAAGATTCGCTTCGAAGCGGGCGAGCCGGGACGGTAGCGAGGGTGAAGCAGGTACTGAAACCAGGCCGAGTTGGACTGGCCGAGCGGGACGTGGCCGAGAAGATCCTCGTAGAGCTGGCTGGCCTCGATCAGGCGGACCGGAAGGTCGAGGCAGGTCGCCGCAACCCACTCAAATAGCTCCAGGCGGGAGCGATGCGGCTGCTGATTGGCGCCCGAGCCGCGGCTGGAATGAACCAGAAGTTCGATCGAGTACTGATCAACCACCTCGCGCACGTCTTCCAGTGAGCCGAGCCAGTGAGGGCCGCGTCCGGGCTCCACCTCGGCTCCATCCTCGGCGAGCCAGCCGACCACCTTGTAGGAGCGGATACCGGCGTTTCTCAGCTCGTGAGCGAGGCCCCTGGCCAGGCCGGGCGAGCCGATCATCGCGACCCGAACCTTGCGCACCGACTCAAAGCGGGTCACGATCCAGGCCGCAAACGCCGTTATCAACCAGGCCCCGATCAGCGGCGCCGCCATCTCAGCGGCGGGGGCGGGCTGACCGACGAGGGCAAATATCCCCAGCGTGATTGCGAGCCCGATGATCGGGACCGCGGCGCGGATCACGAAGGCCGCCAGCGGCATCAGGTGCAGCGGGTGGCGGTCGCGCTCGAGCAGAAGAGCTGCTCCGAACACCGCCGCAAAGGCGATCACCCCGTGCCCGAGGGAGTGCAGGTGGCTGGCCGCCAGCAAAGCGGCGGCCAGCGCGGGGGCGACGCCGAAGGCGACGATCCGCAGACAACGCTGCGCATACAGCGTTGTCTGCCGAGAATATGTCGCGGGGTCATCCATCATTGAGCCACCCCCGATCCTGCGATCGAGGCGCTATTCCCTTTCACTTCCGGTTGAGGTGACCTTCCACAGGGCGACGCCGGTGCCGGTCAACACGGCCGCAACCAGCACCAAGGCGCCGAGGTCGAGGCCGGTGAATGGGAGCGAGCCGCCGGTCGAGGCGACCGCCTCGGTCCCGCTCGGCGTGGCGGGCGTCACGTCCGCCGCTCGCACGTCCCGGGCTGGACCATTGCCGCCTTCTTGGGCGGCGGCGACGGAGCAGTACTGGGAAGCTGTCGGGTCATTTGACGCATTGGTGCAATTCCCCTGGGCCAATGCCTGGGTGGGGAGCACGAACGCGGCGGCAAGCACCGCAGTCGCAATCACCGCACGCAGGCCGGTTCTGATGTTGCTGGTTCCGGTCACTGCTACTTGTTCTCCTTTTGTTCTGCCATGGCCAAAATTAGGTCTGCGGGTACATTTGCGCCGAGGTCCGGATGGAACTCGCCAAAATGTAGTCGCGCCAATTCGACCAGGCGCTGCTTGTTTTGGGCGATCACGACTGTTCCGCATTCACATCGAATAACTAGCTGTAAACCTTGAGCGTCAAGAGTAAAGTTGTCATACATTGCTGCCGATCATGGACGAAGCGTGTTGCACTCCCGTGAAGACCACGTTTCGATATCGTTTACACCGATGCCCAACCTCGAGACGGGCGCTACTCGCATCCAGCTCTGTGGTCGCCTCAAAGTAGATGTCAATGGGCGCCACGTCACACCCGCTCTTCGCGGTCGCCAGGGTCGGGTCCTGCTTGCATATCTAGCCTTAAACCGGGGCAGGCCAGTAAGTCGCGATGAGCTGATCTTAGCGATCTGGCCCGACTCCCCCCCGGTCGACCCCGCCGCCGCCCTGCGCACCCAGCTCTCCCACCTGCGAAGCGCGCTTGGCTCAGAGGCGCTGGCGGGTCGCGACACGGTCGAGCTGCGCCTGCCCGAGAACACCTGGGTCGACGTCGAGGCCGCCGAGCAGGCGATCCGAGTCGCCGACGCCGCGCTTCGCTCAGGCGATTGGCGCGACGCCTGGATTCACGCCCATATCGCGCTCAATATCGCCGGGCGCCCGCTGCTCGCCGGCTTCGATGCTCCCTGGCTTGCGGAGGCACGCGACGAACTGGCCGAGATGAAGCTTCGCTCCCGCGAGGTGATCGCCCGTGCCGGGATCGGCCTGGGCGGCTCCGAGCTGGCCGGGGCGGAGCGCTCCGCACGGCTGCTGATTCGAAGCGCTCCATTTCGCGAGACCGGCTACCTGTACCTGATGCGAGCCCTTGCCAGCTCCGGAAATACCGCCGAGGCCCTGCGTACCTACGACGGGCTCCGCACTCTGCTCAACTCCGAGCTGGGGACCGCCCCCGGCGTTGAGATCCAGGCCCTTCACCGAGAGCTATTGGGCTAGGAAAAAGCAGCGCCGGCCCGATCGCTGGGGCGCTGGAAGCTTGGGAGATCTGGGAAAGAAGTTGCAAGTTGCGGCGCCCGCTCAGCGCCGGATGCGCTTTCTGACCCAGCGCGCCGCGTGATAGGGGCGCAGCATCTGCAGGTAGGGCGCATAGCCACGCGCTCCGCTGCGGGCACCGGCATCGCCGGCTAATTCCAGACACCACTCGACGCTTCGATGGAAACTGGCGGCGGGTGAGAACCACTGCAGCCAGGCCGCCCGGGCAAGCTCCCCCATCTGCGCTGCATCGATTCGCCGCGCCCCCAGCAGGGCCGGGATGTCGGCGACCCGGGCCTCGGGGACCCGCACCGAAAACGCGCCCCAATCGGGGCCCCGGGGCGCCACCCATTGGTCTGAGACGATCACCGGGACTCGCCCCAGCATCATCGCCTCAAAGAGCCGAAAGCTCGACGTTCCGCCCCCACGCGGACAGATGATGAAGGCGGATTCATGGGCGCTTCGCGCATATCGCTCGACAAAATCCTCGGCGCCCCTCAGCTGCTGCATGCTTTGACCGGACCGAAGCGCCTCGGCGCTGGCATCAAAGATGATCGCTTCTGGATGATCTAGCTCGACGATCCGCCGCCGCACGGGATGGGCAGCCGCGGTGCCGACAAATGAAAAGAGCTGCGAGGGGATCTGATCGGGGTCATAGCGCAACCGCGGGCTTTCGCTGACCCCAAGGTAGTGGCCTGACCTTGTCCAGCTGGGCCAAAACCAGCGCCGCTCAACCGAAGCAAAGATCCCGGGCAGGAAGGGCACAATCCGATCGGTTGAGGAAAAGAGGTAGCTCTTGGCTTTGTGCTCGCGATATAGGGGGTGGCTGCGAACCGCCTCGAAGTAAAAGCCCGCTTCCCCAGAGGTCTCGACAAAGATGATCAGATCGGCGCCGGCCGGGTCCTCGGTCAGCCGATGGATGCCGAAGCTGTCGGCCCGCGCCGAGCTCTGCATCTGCTCGAGGTCCAGGTGGCTCTTGGGGCCGCCCTGCCGGCCGTGGGGCGCGGCGGAGAGCAGATGAACCGTGGCCACCCCGACAGATTCCTCAGGGGCGCTCGGCGCCGCGCCGAAGGCCTGAGGAGATGGCGTGATCGGATCGGATCGCTGTGAAGCCCAGGTGATCGCGGCTTGACGGCCAGCCCGATCCCCGGCCCAGCCGCAGCTCGGCCGCCCCGCCCGAGCCGCGGAGACTTAACTGGTCACGCTCCAGGGTGCGCAAGAAAAAGGGGTCCTTGGCTGGGCCGATCATCACCAGGAAGCCATTATGGGGCAGCGGCCGCCGCGCAGTTACCGCGCTGGGGTGCTGGTGGGAGGCGCAGTTTGCAGCACCTTGACCAAGCCGAGCCGGCGCCCGCCTCCCCAGTCCGTAGGGTCCCCTCGGCTGATCGCCTCCAGGTGACAGAATCACAAACGGAGGATCGACGCTTCGCGCAGAGAATTCCATCCCTTCCCTTGAACCAACCCCGCTACAGCAGCTCCGCCGAGTGGCTTCAGCCCGCAGAGGAGCAGGAGGGGCTGAAGCGCTACGTCGAAACGATCAGGGAGCGGCTCTGGGTGATCATCGCCGCCGTCTGCGTGACCACGGGGATCGCGCTCCTCTACGTGGTGGCGGCGACCAAGACCTATGAAGCGAGCGCCGACATGCTGGTCACGCCGGTCAGCGGTACCGACCCGGTACTGACGAGCCTTGGCCTGCTGCGCGAATCCTCCGATCCAACCCGAGACGTGCAGACGGCCTCCCAGCTGATCGCCAATATCGATACCGCCCGTCGCGCCGCAACCCACCTGCACCCGACCGAGTCCCCCGAAACGCTGCTCTCCGAAGTGACCGCCGAACCGGTCGCCAACAGCAACATCGTCGCGGTGATCGCCAGCGCGACCTCACCCCAGCGCGCCCAACAGATCGCAAACGCATTCGCGGATGCCGCGGTTGAAGAACGAACCGCGGACATGCACGCGCAGATAAACACCCGGCTGCCGCGCCTGGAAGCAATCGCCAAAACGAGCCCGGGGGCGAGTGCGACAACCGAAGCCGGCGGCGTCTCGGTCAGCGCTGAGATCGCCGAGCTAAAGACGCTCGATACCGGACCCGACCCAACGATGAGGGTTCAAACGCGCGCCGTGGTGCCCTCCGAAGCGGCCTCTCCTCAAAAAACACTGAGCATCGTTGCCGGCCTGATCGCCGGCCTGATCCTGGGAATCGGCGGAGCCTTCGCCCTGCAGGTGCTCGATCCACGCCTGCGACGGGAATCTCAACTGGGTCGCCTCTACCGCCTCCCGATCCTGGCCAGAATCCCCAATTCAGCCCGCAACAAATCAGCTCGCCCGCTTGCCCCCGGATCGACTTCGCCGGCGATAAGCGAGGCTTACCGCACCCTGAGGGCGACGCTCGCCGGAAATCCACGCAGGCCGGGTGCAGCGGAGGGCGGCGTGATTTTGGTCACCGGGTCTTCGCCTTCAGAGGGCAAGACCACCAGCGCGGTCAACTTGGCGGCCTCCCTGGCGCTGGTCGGCAAGAGCGTGATTCTGATCGAGTCAGACCTGCGCCGCCCGGTCCTCGGTCGGCTCTTCGGCGCCAACCCCGAGAGCGGCGGCGTGGTCAGCGTCCTGATCGGCCAGCTGGAGCTCCAAAAGGCGCTGGTGCAAACCGAGACCTACGGCCCGAATCTCTCGGTTCTGCCCGCCGAGCCCGAATACCGCGAGGGCTGGATCACCGATCTGTTCTCCACCCCAGCCGCAACCGAGCTGATCATCTCGGCCCGGGCGAGCGCCGATTACGTGGTCATCGACTCACCGCCGATCAACGAGGTGGTCGACGCGCTGCCGCTGGCGATCGCCGCCGATGACGTCTTACTCGTCGTCCGACTCGGGCACTCGCGGATGGATAAGTTGCACGAACTCGGCGAGCTTTTGGCCGAGAACGAGGTGCGACCCACCGGTTTTGTGATCGTCGGCACCCCGCGGCCAAAGAAAAGCGGCTACCACTACGCCGACCGGGCCCCAGGCCCCAACCCGGCGGCGAAGACTCACCGCAGCCCCGCGCCGCCGCCCCAACCCCGCCGCTAGCGTGCCGAGCGCGGCGTCGCTGATCCCGCGCGACCGACTCTTACCCGGGGTCTTGTTGGTGATCTGTGCGCTGATCGGCCTGCTGGCGGGGGTCGAACCCAAATTCGCGATCGCCGGCGCGATCGGCCTTGGCTTCGTCCTTTTGATCTTCACCAACTTCGCCGCCGGGTTGGCGCTCTTTGCCTTTCTCAGCTTCCTGGAGCTGTTGCAACTGGGGCCCGCGGTCAGCGTCGGCAAGGTCGGCGGCGGCCTCGTTGTCCTCGCTTGGATCGCGACTATTTCCACCCGTGAGAAGAAAGAAGAGTTCGTCGAAGCCCACCCTGCGATCACGCTCCTGATCGGGGCCTTCCTCGGCTGGATCGCGCTCGGAATCATCTGGAGCGAGAGTCACTCTGAGGTTCTCACCGCGCTGACTCGCTACATCCCCAACGTCTTGCTGATCCTGATCGTCTTCTCCGCGGTGAAAAACCGAAAGCAGGCACTGATGCTGATCGCCGCCCTCGTCTTGGGGGCGCTGGCGGCGGGTATCTACGGAATCCTGCACGCATCCCCAGAAGAAGCCCGCCTCGAAGGCACCGCGCTTGACCCCAACGAACTCGCCTCATTGTTGGTGGCCAGCGTCGCCCTTTCGGCCGCGTTCGCAGCGAACATGAAGGGTCGCCCACAGCTGCGGCTGATCGCCTGCGTGGTCGGCGCGATGTGTGTATTGGGGATCTGTCTGACCGTCTCGCGTGGCGGCCTGATCGCGCTCGGATCATCACTTGTTGCGGCGATGATTTTTGGCGGCCGCTGGCGACCGATGGTGCTGGCGTCGGGCGGCCTGATTGCCGCGGCATGCTTTTACTACTTCGCCGTCCTCGCTCCACCAGAAGCAACCGAACGATTACAGATCACAAGCGAAGGCGAGAGCGCCCTCTTGCAGGGACGAACGACGATCTGGGCGGTCGCTGAGCGAATCGTTGAAGCAAAGCCGGTGACCGGGGTCGGGGCCGGCAATTTTCAGACCTCCGCGCGCCGCTACCTGCTCCAACCGGGAGCACTCGGTAGGACCGACCTGATCATCGCCACCCCGAAGGTTGTTCACAACACCTACCTGGGGATCGCCGCCGAACTGGGGCTGGTCGGCCTCAGCCTGTTCATCATGATCGTCCTCTTCTCGGTCAGCTCCGCGATTCGCGCCGCGCGCCACTTCATGGCGATTGGCGATCGTGGCGGAGAGGCCCTGGCGCGTGGGTTGACCGTCGCGATGGTGGGAATCCTGGTCGCGGACTTCTTCATTTCCCAGGAGTACAACAAGCAGCTTTGGCTCTTGCTCGGGCTCGGACCAGCGCTGCTCGCGATTGCGCGAGCGGAGCGCGCAAAGCAAATTTCGGGTCAAGGCGCTGAGCGATCAGCAGTTCCCTCCTCGCGCTAGCCGGATTTGAGTGAAGCAATGAGATCCCCAGCAGGTAGCGGGCGTTGAAATCATCGGACTCCCGTGAAAGCGCTTCGCGAAGCGCCCCTATCGCGATCGGCTTATCGTCGGCTCCGAGGGCGACCGTAGCCTTGGCGATCAGCGGTTCAACCGCGAACGGATCTAGCGAAGCCGCTCGCCTGTAATCGGCGTAAGCGGCGGCGGGGTTGGCGGGAGCCTCGCTGCGGGCGCGATCTTCATAAAGCGCCGAGAGGTAGAGCAAAGCGGCGCCAACCACGGTGACCCCAAGCGCGGCGGGGATGGCAAGCCGCAGGGCCCCGCGAAGGCGGCCAGCGGCCCCTCCAAGCGGGGTCGCGGCGGCGACGCCGAGCAAAAATATCGCCGGAGCGGTGACCCCTGGGTAGAAGAAGAGCCAGTCATAGGATGCCTGGATAAACCACTGAGCGCCAGCCGCCAGCGCCCCGCCGATCAGGATCGGCCCGGCCCGACCGAGGCGGCGCGAGCGCGCCGCCGCGATCACGGCTGCGATCACAAAGGTGGCGAAGAGAATTATCCCGGGCAATCCGAACTCAGAGAGCATCAGCATCTCGACGCTGTGGGGGTCGTGGGGCGCGGTCTCGGCGTGGCGTCGGCGCAGGTATTCGATTTGCCAGGAGCCCGCGCCGCCGCCGCGGATCGGGTTTTCCTTCCACTCATCGAAGGCAACGCGCCAGATGTCGCCGCGGTTAGAGCCGAGGTTAAAGCCAAAGCGACTGCCCTGGCTGTGCAGGTTGGGGGTGCCCTGACTGAGCTCAGAAATTCGCTGGTTGACAAAGCTGACCGGACCGCCGTGGCGCGAAACCAGCAGCGCCCCGCCGACCAGGACCACCAGGATCGCGACCGCCGCGGCTGCCCGTGAGAGCCGGGCAAGGCTCCTTTTGCCGATCCTCAGCCGCGGCTCGACCAGGCCCAGAAATATGGCCGCCAGCGCCAGCGATCCGAGCGTCGAGAGCGCGATCGCCTCGGCTGAGTCGTGCAGCAGTGGGATCGAGCCGGCGTTGGCGGCGTTGTGCTGGAAGACGCGCAGCAGGGTCGGAACCGCCGGAACCGCTGGGATCGCAGCCAGGAGGACGAAAAGGGCGGCCTTAAGCCCCTTGCCGCAGAGCGCGATCAGGACCACAAATGCGATCACGGCGGCGGGTACGGAGCCGCGGCTTTGGGAAAGCACCGCCAGCTCGATCAGCATCGTCACCCCGGCCAACATCAGCGCCCGCAGCGGCCAGGGGATCTGGCGGCGCAGCGCGAGCGCGACCAGCGGCCAGGCAGAGATCAACCAGAAGGCGGCGTTTGCGTTTCGATACCCGAGCGGGTAGCGCAGGGTGCCATCTTCGTGCAGGTAGCTGCTCACCGCGGTTCCATGGCCGAATGCGATCACCGTGGCAATCCCGACCACGATTCCGGCGAGGCCGATCGGCAAAAGGGCCAGTTCACGTCGCTCACCGAGCAGGCCGACGAGAAATATTCCGACCACAAAGAGGGCGGCGTAGAGCAGGACCTTGTGGGTGTCATCGATCGCGACCTCGGTGGTCGGCGTCCAGAGGATCGAGAGCAAGATCCAGGCCGCGAGCCCAAGCAGTGCGTAAAGCGCCAGCGCCGGCGCCCCGCCAAAGCGGCTGCGGAGCGGGGTGCTCAGCATGAGGATGCCGAGCAACACCAAGATGATGATCTCTCCCGGATAAAAGACCCGGCCGAAGTAGGCGCCCACCTCCCATGCCCACCAGGCAAAGAACGCGCTCAGGATGCCAAGCAGTGCCGCCCAGCCGATCCATTGCCTCCCCCGCCGCTCGCCCTCGGCTTGATCCACGTCGGCCACTCTAGGTCAATCCGCCGTCGCTGCGGCGAAGATGCCGGCGATGCGAGTCGCCGCCTACACCGATTATTCCTACCACCGAATCGAGGGCGCCGTTTACGCCGAGCGCGCCTTCTCCCTCTTCCTCTCGCGCCTTGCCGAGCGCTTCGAGCGCCTCACCGTCTTGGGCAGGCTGGCGCCAACCTCTGAGAGTCACGCCCGCTACCAGCTGGGTGAGGGAGTCGAGTTTGTGGCGCTGCCCTACTACGCTCGGCTGACCGAACCCCGAACCGTCTTGAGAGCGATGGCGGGGACGTTGCGGGCATTTTGGACCGCGCTTGGTGAGAACGACTGCATCTGCCTTTTCGGTCCCCACCCGCTGGCCTTCCCGATCGCGTTGATGGCCTGGATGCGGGGCAAAAAGCTGGTGCTCGGGGTGCGCCAGGACACCCCTGAGTACGTGCGCCGCCGCCACCCAGAGCGGCGCTTCCTGCACCTGATCGCAGACCTTATGGACTGCGGATTTCGCCTGCTCGGGCGCTTCAGCTCGGTGATCGCAGTTGGCCCGGCGGTAGCGAACAGCTATCGGCACTCCCGCCGCCTCCTGCAGATCAGCGTTTCCCTGGTCGATCAGGCTGACATCGTCAGCCCCGGATCGCGGCGGATCGACTACGGCGGCGAGCTGACGGCGCTCAGCGTCGGGCGCCTTGACGTCGAGAAGAACCCGCTGCTGCTCGCCGACATCCTGGCTTTACTTCTCGAGCGTGACCCGCGCTGGCGCCTGGTGATCTGTGGCGAGGGCAGCCTTGAGGGGAGCCTGCGAGAGCGCCTTTCGCAGCTAGGAGTCGCGGCCCGGGCGGAGTTGCGCGGCTACATGCCTATGCACGGAGGACTGCTGCCGCTCTACCAAAAAAGCCACGCCCTGCTTCACGTCTCCTGGACCGAGGGCCTGCCCCAGGTCCTCTATGAGGCTTTCTCCGCGGCGCTACCGGTTGTGGCGACTGACGTAGGCGGCATCGCGGCAGCGGTCGGTGGGGCCGTCAGCCTGATCCCGCCCGGGGACGCGAGGGCTGGCGCCGATGCCCTGGCGCAGCTCGGCTCCGATCAGGCCCTGCGGGAGCGGCGGATTGCGGCCGGTCACGCGCTGGTGAAGGAGGCAACGATTCAGGTTGAGTGCGCTCGCGTCGCGGCGTTCATCAAGGCGGAGTGATCGCGAACCTTGGCGGCAAGGAGCTCTTCATACAACGCCCCAACCTGATCCGCGGTCGCCTCGATCGAGAACTCCCGGCGCCTTTTGAGGCGTCCAGCCGCTCCCATCTCGGCGGCTCGGGTGCGGTCGCGAAGCAGCGCAGACAGAGCTGAGGCGAGGGCTGGGGGGTCCTGCGGGGAGACCAGCAGGCCGCTCACTCCGTCCTCGATCAGGTCTGGCACTCCTCCCACCGCGGTCGCAACCACCGGCTTGGCGGCCTCCATGTACTCCATCACCGAGAGCGGACTGCCCTCGAAGTCGGAGCTGAGCGCGGCGACGTCAAAGCTGGCGACGAAGTCTGGGACGTCAAAGCGTTCTCCGAGCAGCCGCACCGCGCCGTCCACACCGAGCCGCTCGGCGAGATCGCTGAGGCGCTGCTGTTCTGGGCCTCCCTGGGTGTCGTCGCCGCCGATGATCACCAGAGCCGCCTCGGGTATTTCCTCGCGGATCAGCGCCAGGGCCCTGATCAAGACGTCGAGGGCTTTTTGGGGACGAAGCGTCGCCACGGCTCCGATCAGCGGCTGTTCGGCGCCGAGCCCGAGCTCGGCTCGGACGTCGCGCCCCGGGGTCGGGGCCGGAAAGGACGGGATTCCATTTGGAATGAACCGGGTCTTGGCGGGCGGGATCTTCTCCACCTCCACCATGCGGCGCTGATCCTCGCGGGAGACCGCGATGAAGACGTCGGCGCGGCGAGCGATCAGCTGGCGATCGAGGAAGACGCGGCGAGGATTGCCCTGATAGGACCAGGTGTGCTCGTGGGCGACGAAAACCGGCGCCCCTATCAGAGGCGCGAGCAGCGCCCCCCAGACGTTGGAGCCGAACTTGTGGGTGTGGATGACATCGACTCCACGCCTGCGAGCGAGGGAGACCAGCTCCCACCAGGACCCGAGATCAAGGCGTGAGCTGCGCTGCAGACCATGGAAGCCCACGCCGGCGGCGCGCAGCTCCGCAAAGCCCGCCTCATCGCTTGGATCGGGCTCCCAGCGGGTGGCGCAGAAGGTCACCTCGAAGCGAGCCCGATCAAGGTGGATCGCAATCTGGCGCGCGATCCCCTCCCCGCCGCCGGCGGTACCGGTGCCGTCAACCATCGTCAATACCCGCAAACGCCGCCCCGAGGGTTCCATTGGGCCGGCTAGTCTACGCACCACCGAGCCCCTTCCTAAGACGAGACAGGCACCCTCAATCGATCCCAAGAAGCAGTTCCAGGCATTGCGGTATCGCCTTCGCCTCGACCCCGGCGCCCCCAACACGTTTGGCAGCGAGGGCTCCTTCAACATCCAGATCGGCAACAACTGGGGCCCCGATCAGCCGATCCGCGGCTACTACATTGATTTCAGCCTGAAGCCCGAGAGCGCCGAGTGGCCGCCCTACTGGCTGGAGCCGCGCGAGCGCCAATTCCACGTCGCCACCGCGCAGTGGGGCCTGGGGGCCTACGAGCGCTTCCTCGACGGCGAGGGGGAGGTGTGGCTTGGGGCCGCGCGCCGCGCCGGCGATCACCTCCTCGACATCCAGCAGCGGGGCGGCAACCTCGACGGCGGCTGGGTCCACCTGATTCCGATGCCGCACACCTTCCGCCTCGACCCGCCATGGCTCTCGGCGATGGCGCAGGGAGAGGGTGCGAGCCTGCTTACCCGCCTGCACCTTGAGACCGGCGAGGAGCGCTACGCCGAGGCGGCGCTCCTGGCGCTGAAGACGATGGAGCTTGCGGTGCCCGCCGGCGGCACCCTGGCCGAATTCGAGGGCCAGCCATTCCTTGAGGAGTATCCAACCGAGATCCCCTCCTGCGTTCTAAATGGCGCGATCTTTGCGATCTGGGGTCTCTACGACGTCGGCCGCGGACTTAACGACGCCGCGGCGATGGAGTCTTTTGAGCGCCTGACAACGGCCATGGCAGCGCTGATCTCTCGCTTTGACACCGGCTATTGGTCTCGCTATGACCTCTACCCCCACCCGCTCACAAACGTCGCCACCCCCGCCTACCACCTGCTGCATATAAGGCAGCTGAGCGCCCTGCAGCGGCTCTCGCCGCGGCCCCAATTTCCGCCGGTGATCGAGCGCTTTGACGCCTACCGCGGCGTCGCGGCAAAGCGGCGCCGGGCGGTGGCCGCCAAGGTTGCCTTCAGGCTCCGGGTCCCCCGCAATCATCTGCTTGCCCATCGCCTCCTGCGGCGCCCCGGGGCCCGGGCGCCAACGACCAAAGGCTCAGATTTACTGGTTCTCTGCTATCACGCGGTCAGTCCGAGTTGGCCTGCGGACCTCTCGATCACCCCTCAGCGCTTGGGCGAACAGCTGGCGTATCTGAGTCAGAAGGGCTATCGCGGCGTCACCTTCAGCGAGGCTGTGGCGGCGGGAGAGGCCCCGGGCAGGCTGGTCGCGATCACCTTCGATGACGGCTACCGCTCCGTCGCGGAGCTGGCCCGACCGATCCTTGAGGGCTTCGGCATGCCGGGGACGCTCTTCCTCGCCACCGATTACATCGGCGCCGAGGCGCCGATGAGCTGGCCCGGAATCGAGCAGTGGCTGGGCGGTGAGCACGAGCGGGAGCTGATCCCGATCTCGTGGGCGGAGGCCGAGGGGCTGCGCGAGGCGGGCTGGGAGATCGGCTCACACACCCGGTCTCATCCCAAACTGACCCAGGTATCCGCCGAGCAGCTGCAGGCTGAGCTCGAGGGGTCCCGCGGCAAATGCGAGCGGGAGCTCGGCGATTGCGCTGCACTCGCCTATCCATACGGAGATCACAATCGCGCCGTGATCGATGCCGCCGCCGCCGCCGGCTACTCGGCGGCGGCGACCCTGCCCGATGAGATGCCCTCGCCCGCTCCCCTCGCCTGGCCCCGGATCGGCATCTACCAAAACGACGACATCCGCTCGTTTCGTCTCAAGGTCTCACCGACCCTTCGCCGTGCCCGCGGCTCGGCCGCCTGGCCGGTGGCGGCCGGCACCCTCCGTCGGCTGAAGAAACGCCTAGCCAGTTAGCCGGCCCAGCGCCACGGCTAACCAAGAGATCGCCTTGAAACGGCCTCCAGAACGCGCCTCCTCAGATGAAGAGGCGACCGCCGAGTCATTCGCCGATCCAGAGATTGGCACCACCGGCCTCGGTGAGACGGTGGTGCGGGGAGTCGGGATGGCTGGGATCGGCTACGTCGCGGCCCAGCTGCTGACTCTCGGCTTCTACCTTGTCCTTGCGCGCCTTTTGACGCCACACCAGTTCGGCCTCTTCACCGCCGGGTCGCTGCTGGTCACGATCGGCGCGCTGTTTACCGAGTCGGGGATGATGGCGGCGCTAATCCACCGCGCCGACCGCCTTGAGGAGGCCGCCAGCACCGCCGTCTTGGCGGCGTTTGGCGGCGGCATCGCCTTCGGTCTGTTCGGAGTGGCCACGGCGCCCTTGGTCGGATATTTCTTTGGTAGCGCTGAAATCGGCGACATCGCCGCGGCGATGTCGGGGGTTCTCCTGATCCGCTCGCTGATCGTCGTCCCCGAGGCCCTGCTGCAGCGCCGCTTCTCCTTCTTGCGCAGGATGGTGATCCAGCCGGTCGGGGTGATCGCGCTCGGCGCCAGCGCGATCGTCGCCGCCTCCAATGGGCTCGGCGCCTGGTCGATGGTGATCGGCTACTACGCGGCGGCGATCATCGACGTCATTCTCTCCTGGGCCCTGGTCAAATGGCGCCCCAACTTCCGCCTCGCCTCCTTTGCAATGTGGAGGGAGCTGGTCGGTTATGGCCGCCACGTGCTGGCCTCGCTGATCGTCCTGCGCCTCAGCGAAGGAGTGCCGGTGATTTTGCTCGGCCGCTTTGTCGGCTCCAACCCGCTCGGCCAGTACCGCTACGCCGAACGGATGTCGACCACCTCGCTCCTGGTCGTGATCCAAAGCGCCTCCTACGTCCTCTTCCCCGCCCTCGCTCGCATCACCGACAATCGCGAACGCTTTCGCGCCGCCTGCATGCGCGCCCTGCGTCTGATGTGCGCGGTGGCCTTCCCGCTGGGGTTGATCCTCGTTCCGCTCGGGGTTCCGATCGCGGTGATCGTCTTCGGCAGCGCCTGGAAGGACTCCGGTTACGCGACGATGGCGCTCGCCGGGGTGCCGGTCGGCGGGGCGCTCGTCGCCTTTGCAACCGAGGTGGTAAAGGCGGACGGCAAACCGGAGGTTCTGGTCAGGTTGCAGACGGTGATCCTGATCGTCAGCGCCGTTTCGATGGTGGCGCTCCTACCCCTGGGGCTGATCGGGATCGCGATCGGCACCTCATTGGGGAGCCTGGCGGGAGGGGCGTACTCGTTGCGAAAGGCCGCCAACCTGATCGAGCTCTCCTCGGTGCAACTGTTGCGCGGGGTCTGGCCGTCGGGTCTGGCCGCGGCGCTGATGGCCGCCGCCCTGGTCCCGATCCAGTTCATCTTGATCGATGCCAGCTCGCTCGGGACTATCGATGGCCTTGCCCTGATCGCCGGGGAGAGCATCGGCGCGGCGCTTTTGTACCTGGGCCTCCTGCGCCTCTTCGCCCCCGCCACCGCGACCGATCTCAACTCCGTGCTCGGCGGTCTGGTCCGTCGAATCGCGGCCAGGGTTAGGTGACGCCGAGGAGCACGGCCTCCAGTCGCTCGACCTGGGCCTCACGCAGGTAGGCGGCGGCGAACTCTCGGCCGCGCTCGCCGAGCTCTCGACAAAGAACCGGATCAGCGGCGAGGCGGTGCAGGACCTCGATCAGGGCGTCGCGATCCTCGGAAGGGATCGCCAGCGCCGCATCTGCCGCCGCCGCCAAACGCTGGGACTCCCCGGCGGCCGCAAGGATGACCGGACGACCGATCGCGCAGCAATCAAACAACTTGGAGGGAACAAACTTCGCCAGCTCTGGCTGGGAACCGAGCGCCACCAGGTTCGCATCGGAGGCCCGCAGATAGCGGGCAGCCAGCTCGGGCTCGACCAGGCCACGAAAGACAACCGAACCGGGCGCCAGCGCGGCGGCCTGCTCTTCGAGGCGGGCCTTCATCGGACCGGCTCCGACCAACTGCAGCTGGAAGCGATCTCCGAGCGCCGCTGCCGCCGCCACCGCGGCGCCGAGCCCCTGTGCGATGCCGAGATTTCCAGCGTAGGTCCAGATGAAGCGATCCGAGCGCAGGCCCAGCTCGGCGCGATCGACCTCGACCTCGCCGGCGCGAAGCCATTTCCGGGTTGTGCCATTGGGCACGATCGTGAGCTTTGATGGGTTCGCGAGCTTGGCCGCGATATCGGCTCGAAACGGCTCGGTGACGGTGACGATCGCCGCCGCGCTCCCGTAGAGCCGACGCTCAAGGCGCTCGAGCGCTGCGATGATTCGGGGGTTGCTGAGTTCACCGAGAGCCACCGCAGCCTCCGGCCAGGGGTCGCGCACGTCCATCACCCACGGCACCCCGAAGCGCTTTGCCACCACCGCGGCGGCGGCGGCGGCGGGCAACGGCGGCGAGGAGACGAAGATGACGTCGGGCCGTTGCCCAGCGCAGCCGACCAGGGCCGCCATCAGGGTGTAGCTGCCATAAAGAAGCGCCCGCGAGCGTGTGGTCTTGACCGGCGAGGTCTTGACCCAGACGTAGCGAACGCCAAAGCCGTCGATCTCGCGGCGGATCACCGCCCGCCCGCGAAATCCATCGCGCACGATTCCCTCCGGGTGGTTGGGAACCTCGCAGATCACCTCAACTTGGTGCCCGCGCTCGGCCAGATGCTCGGCGATCGGGTGAAGTCGCGCCCGGGCCGCGGTTACCTCGGGCGTGAAGTACTGGCTGAGGATGAGGATCCGCATGATCTAGGGCCGCCTGGCCACAGGCACGCCCTGCGGCGCGGAAGATCGGAGACTAGCTTTGCCTAGGGTCCGAGGACCTGCACGTTGTCGATCCCGATCGAGCAGCCGCTCGGCGCCGGACAGGATATCGAGGAATCGTGGTAGATCCCCATCCGCAGGTGGGATGGGATCGCCGCGCCGGCCGCGAGGCCGTCGGCGGCGTTGAAGGAGCCGGCAATCTCGGTCTGAAGCGTGGCGGCGTGGATCAGCGGGCTGCGCTCGCCGGGGTCGTTGAAATTGCCGTTGTCGTTTAGATCAGCGGAGACTTGGATCCAGCCCTTTTCTGGGTCCTTTGAGTAGTAGACGTCAAAGGCAAAGCGGGTCCAGCGGTTGGCGGTGGCGGGGAATTCATAGATCGTGTTCCAGTCGTTGTCGATCACCCAGTGACCATCCCTAGCTTCCATCTCAAGCGCCGGACCGGTGCCATCATCGTGGGATGGCTGGGCCTGCTTCATCTGCATCACCGTCTGCCAACTGTCGGTGTCCAAGGGGAAGTTGGAGGGAAGGCGCTCGGAGAAGTAGGTGACCCGATGCTGACCTTCGTGGTAGAAGGCGGTCGGTCCGCTTTGGCTGTTTTCGCCGAGCTCGCAGCGATTGCCGTAAAAGTCGTCGCCGTCCTCCACCGTGAGCTTTCGGTAGGCGTCATTTTCCTGTTCTTCCCCGTTCGCGCTCGGATGCGTGTCACCTCCGCTTGTTTCATAGGCATAGCGGGAGGCGCTCGCGCACTGGATGCTCCCCCAAAAAGGAAGGGGGTTTGATTCTTCCGCGGTGTCGGAGGCAATCAGCTGACAGCCGGGCATGGTCATCCCGATTGGACCGCTGGTCGAGCTTGCGCCGAGCGGACAGGCCGGTGGCGCGGTGGCAAAGCTGGCGGTGACCTTGGTTTCGGCGTTCATATCCAACTCGCATGTGGTCGAGGTGCCGCTGCAGCTCCCTCCCCAGCCGCTGAACTTCGAGCCCGCTTCAGGGGATGCGGTCAACGTCACATCCGTGTTGTCCGGATAGGCCTGGCTGCAGTCCGAAGGACAGGAGATCCCCGGCCCCCGCACGGTTCCTTCGCCACTGCCTGTGACCGATACCGTCAGCTGTCTTTCCGGCGGCGGCGGCGGATTTACCGGCGCGCTGGCTTCACCTTCAGCTTCTTCACTTGCCATTACCTGAATGTTGTCGAGGTCTATCGAGCAACCGCTCGGACGTGGACAGGAGATCGAGGGATCGTGGTCGATCCCGATCCGCAGCTCCGAGGGGATCGCCGCGCCGGCGGCGAGTTCGTCTTCGCCGTTGAAGGACCCGGCCGACTCCGTCGCAAGGGTCGCCGTCCGAATCACCGGGCTGCGCTCGCCGGGATCGTTGAAGTTGCCGTTGCCGTTCAGGTCGGCGGAGACCTGAAGCCAGCCCTTATCAGGGTTCTTTGAGTAGTAGACGTCAAAGGCAAAGCGGGTCCAGCGGTTCTTGCTTGCCGGGAAGGTCCAATCGACACCCCCGGGTGAGTCGATCCGCCAGGAATTATCGGAAGCTTCCATGTAGAGGACAGGAGCGCTCAAACCCGAGTGGGAGGGCTGCGTTTGCATCATCTCCATCACCGTCTGCCACTTTTCGGTTTCAAGCGGAAAGTTGGAGGGCAGTTTCAACGACAGGTAGGTGACCCGGTGCTGACCTTCGTGGTAGAAAACGGTCGGGCTTTCTTCCCGGTTAATCTGGCCCAATTCACAGCGCTCACCGGAGGATTCGTCGCCGTTATACAGGGTCAGCTGGCGGTAGGCTGGTTCTCCCCACTGCTTTTCCCCGAGCGCCGTTTCGGCGGGGTCATCGGCGCCGAGGATCCATTCCTGCTGAGTCGGACTGGCGCAATCGACGGACCCCCAAAACGAGAGTGGATCCGCAACCGAGCTGACGGCATTGGCGATCACTTCGCAACCCTTCAGCGTCATCCCGACCTCCACGGTCGGTTCGGTCGGATTCAGCGGACACGACGATGACGCGGCCCGAGCCGAGCTGTGTGAGCCGGCCGCAAGTGATGCGATCAGAAAGGTTGCCAAGAAGGCGAGCAGCAATCCGCCCCAGCAGTAGCTGGCGCCAGAGCGACCACGATTTTTTGACCCCTGCCCCATCTTGATGCTAGCTATCCCTCAGGGTTACATAACCCTGGAGGCTGCATCTTACATATCCCGCTCTGGGGGGCTTTAAACCTCAGGACAAGTTCGGGGCCCTCGCCAGCCCGTCTTCCTTCCAGCCTCCTGACGTGAGGTCGCCGATGCTTGGATTTCCAGCGATTTTAGCCTCGCGCAGATGGCGGGGCTAGGCTAGCGAAGCGCCTCTATCCAGTCGAGACGCCGCCCGCAAAGAGTGCGGGCCCGCGCGGCTGGGACATAGGTGACGCGGGGTGGGACCCCGTCCGCGCTGAGCACGAGCGGGCCGATAGGCGCCGGCGGTCCGGCGCTTCCCGGGCCTAGGTCCTGCCCCCCGTATTCGAGGCTGAGCGTGTGGACTCCGGCGGCAATGGTCGGCCTGCCGAAGTAAAGGAACTGCCCCGCCGTGTTGAGCTGGCCGCCGACGGATCCCACTGCCAAGCCGTCCACTCCGAGCACGAGGCTGTTGCGGGTGGAGCCTTCCAGATACACGCTGTATCGACCGCTGCGCGGGATTTTCACCGAGACCGAAGCGACGCCCGCACCGCCAGGGATCAGATCGGGGGCGCCCGGCTCAGCCGGCACCCACTCGGCCGGGTGTGTGGCGCCCGTAAGCGGGATGACGATCGTCGGCGGGCGCTCCACGGTGGCGAGCTCGCCACCGTGGCCAGCAAGCCGGGCCATCCGCAGAACCTCCCCGCAGCTCGGCACCGCAGCCGGTTCGAGGCGGCTCCCGAGCGACAGGTGTTCGAGAATTACGCCGGGATCAAGCCCTGGTGGCCGTTGCCAAACCTCGTAGTAGCGTCCCGCCCAGATCAGCGAGTAGACCGAGGGAGGGCGACTCTGAGCCGGGTTGCGACGCAGGACCAACGTCCTGTAGGTGAGCAGGGCTCCTAGGGAGATCGAGTCGGTGTCGGTCCAGCCGCCCTTGGCGACTTCGCCGCCGTTGCGCAGAGGTATGCGCCGGTAGCGGAGTTCCGAAACCCCTTCGGGTTCGGCATCTCGCAGGAAATGCCTCACCCCGTATGGCTGGTATTCGGTCATCAGAGTGGGACCTTGTCCGGCGATCCGGTGGCCGATACTTTCCAGCTCGGCCATCTGGCCATAGGGGGCGAGGTTGACGTCTCGGTAGCCGAGGACGTTGGACCAAAGGACTCCCGCCAGGATCGCTCCAAACACCGTCAGCCCCAGTATCCGCTCGACCCGCAGCGCGAACGCTGCCGCCCCGGCCAGCGCCAGCGCCAAGACGGAGGGACTGCCCGAGGCGAGCGCCTTCGCACCCACCCAGGGGGAGGAGTAGACCAGCACCGCCAGGCACCCCAACCCGGTCACGCCGACGTAGAGGAGGAGATCCCACGCCCGCCTGCGGAGGGCCGCGCCAAGTCCGAACAGCGCCGCCGCGGCGGCCAGCGCGATCAACATGTAGGTGACGTCTATCTGGGTGGGATTGATACGAAAGTCGCCGCTCGGCCAGACTCCGAAGTACTGCAGGGGGCTGAGCGGCTTGATCAGATTGCCGAGTTCCGAGGCGCTGGTCAGGGCACCCTGGGTCGGTGAGAACACCCCGGCCGCGAGAAAGATGGGAACGCCCAGGGCCAAAAGTACGGCGGCCAGGGGCCACGCTCGTGCCAGCATCGCCGCCAACCCGCGAAGGCGCCAGAGTGAGAAGGCCACGGCGAGCAGCAGCGGCAGAATCCAGATCGCCGCGCCGGCGCCGGCGATCCCGAGGAGCGCGGCGGCGGCGACCGCCGCTGGCAAGACTCCCCGCCAGCCGGTTTCGGGGTCGATCGCCAGCCTGGCAAGCGCTGCCAGCGTCGCCAAAGACAGGGCGACGGCCACCTCCTTGACTCCTCCCCAAAGGCTGTAGCCGAACAGCAGGGCGGACTGGGCAGCGCCGAATGCGACCAGCGCCGCGAGCCGGCGCGAAGTGACCAAGGGACGGGAAA
Source organism: uncultured Solirubrobacterales bacterium (assembly GCA_963700105.1). Taxonomy (GTDB): domain Bacteria; phylum Actinomycetota; class Thermoleophilia; order Solirubrobacterales; family 70-9; genus CAVUWL01. Next base: position 838,112 of record CAVOWL010000004.1, read on the forward strand.
TCTGCGCCAGGCACAGCGCGAGTAGACCGGCCATCAGGGCCATATAAGGCTGCACCAGCCAGGCGACGTCATCACCGCTCAGCTGCGTGCCTACGCCGAGCGGCAAGAACGCGCCGACCGGGTAGCCGCCGGGCAGGTTGACCGATAGCGTCCTCTCATAGCTGGACGGGGCCAACCCGGAGAGGCTTCGCCCGTGCTGCATTAGTTGGTCGACGAACGCCATCCAGGTCGCGGTGTCATCAAGCTTGATATAGCCGGCGAAGGTCGGGTCACCCGACAGCGCCACCGGCGCCGCATAGATCCCGAAAACCCCGACCGCCACAGCGGCGGCCCAGCGGTCGACGCGCCTCCCCGCCCACGGAAAAGAGAGGCCGAATCCAGCCGCCGCTAAAGCTGTGACCAGCGGCGTCGCCCATGACGCCGTGGCGGCGGCGGCGGTCGCGAACTCAGCGGCGACGACAACAACGGCGAACCCAGCGGGGATCAGCAGCAGGCCCGGGAGGCGGCGGCCCACGGCGACCTCCAGCCCCAGCCCACAGCCGAGACAGATCGCGGCCAAAACGGCGGGGAATATGACCCAGGCTACGAGCAAGGTTTCGTGAGAGGAGGGCCGCCCGGGGCGGGAGCGAGGCGGTTAGCCGACCGGGACGACCCCACCCGAGAGGACCAAGTCCAGGGCCCGCTTCGGCGAGGGGTCGAACACCTCCACCTGGGAGCTCGAGCCGGGGTAGGCAAAATACACGCTGGTGGGGTCCCCAGGCCTGACCAGGGCGAGGCCGCCGCCGGGGATGTGACGAAGCGGCGTGCTGGATTGCCTAGCAGCTCGCCGCAGGGCCGCCTGGGCGTCGGGTACCGGGTAGGTGCCGACCGTCAGAAACAGCGGCCGCGGATCGCCCGCTGGGGCTCCGCCGGTCAGGTACCGAACGTAGACCCTACCGTCGGCGTCGTGGGTCAGCTCGAGGCGAGCGCCAGGTTCGGGGCCGGCCCAGTAGATCGGCTGGCCAAGTTGGCCCGACAGGGAGCGCAGTTCGCCGACGCCGACGATCTGCGGGGTCGCCCCGGCCGTCGCCCGGTGCTCGCCGCCACCTTTCAGCAAGAGCCAGACGAGCACTGCGACGATTACCGCGGCAACCACCACGCCCAGCCGACGGCGCCGCCCGGTGCGGATTTCTTCACCGGGCGCGATCACATCGTCTTATCGTCACGAATCGTTTCGCCGCGGTGGATGTGTCTACGGGTTGGAGCAGATCGCGTAGGCCGTGATCGTCGTCGCCCCAGCGGTTTTGACTTTGGCGGTCCAGGATTCATTTGTAGTGGCGTGATCCACTGTCACTGCCACGACTTCCCCGACTTCGTAGCCTGTCAGTTCGTAGCCACCACCGAGCACCCGATTGCCCGTGGTGAGGCAACTGGCCGTGGATGATGTCCCAGGAGTGCCCGTGACCCGTTCGTACCCAGCGAAGCTGCCTGTCGGTCCGGTAGAACCTGTCGCTCCGGTAGAACCTGTCGCTCCGGTAGAACCTGTCGCTCCGGTAGAACCTGTCGTGCCTTTAGCACCGCTCGTCCCGGCCGTGCCGGTCGCCCCCGTCGCCCCGGCTATGCCAGTCACGCCGGTTGCGCCGGTTGCGCCAATAGGACCTTTGGGGCCTATCGGACCTTCAGCGCCGGTCACGCCAATAGGACCACCGGGGCCTGTCGGACCTTCAGCTCCGGTTGCGCCCGTCGCCCCGGTCACGCCGGTCACGCCAATGGGACCTTGAGGGCCCGTCGGACCTTCAGCTCCGGTTGCGCCCGTCGCCCCGGTCACGCCAATTGGACCTTCTGGGCCCGTCGGACCTTCAGCTCCGGTTACGCCCGTTGCCCCGGTCACTCCGGTATTCGGGCCGGTCGCCCCAGTCGCCCCAGTTGCTCCGTTTGCGCCAGTCGCTCCGCTCCCCCCGGTCGCTCCGTTTGCGCCGGTCGCTCCGATTGCGCCAGTCGCTCCGCTCCCCCCGGTCGCTCCTTTCGCGCCATTCGCCCCGGTCGCTCCATTCGCCCCGGTCGCTCCCGCGGCACCGCTGAGACCTACGGGACCCTGGGGGCCTGCGGGCCCCTGGACTTCCCAGCTCAAGGATCGCTCGCTGCGAGCGCACTTGGTACCCGCGGGCACCACCCTGGCGGAACCCTTGGGCCTGCCTCCGACTCGATGTTTCTGGATACAGGCATGGATCGTTTCCGCTTGAGCAAGATCGACGTTCGCCGCGAGCATCGCCGTCGCCGCAATCGCAATCAGCGCGGCTACTGTCAGTCGCCGCCGAGAGATGATCTGCACCTTGGTCCCCTCCATCCTGGCTGTCATAGAACCGCAGACCATACATCCGTCCACGGCGAAAACATGAACCGAGGCCGTCGTCAAGGCCCTGGCCTCGGGTGAAATCCAAACCGATCGACTACTAAATTGAGTGGTCGGTCGGGGGACCGTTTGCAGAGAACAGGGGCCTTACGCGCTGGGTCCGACCACCTGCACGTTGTCGATTCCGATCGAGCAGCCACTGGGTGCGGGGCAGGGAATCGCAGGGTCGTGGTAGATGCCCATCCGCAGGTGGGAGGGAATTGCTTCGCCGGCGGCGAGGCCGTCAGCGGCGTTGAAGGAACCGGCGATCTCGGTCTGCAGCGTCGCGACGTGAATCCGCGGGCTGCGCTCACCGGGATCGTTGAAGTTGCCGTTGTCGTTTAGGTCTGCGGAGACCTGAATCCAGCCCTTGCTGGGGTTATTGGAGTAATAGACGTCGAAGGCAAAGCGGGTCCACTGGTTGGCGGTGGCGGGGAATTCATAGATCGTGTGCCAGTCGTTGACGATCACCCAGCGGTTATCCCTTGCTTCCATCTCAAGCGCCGGACCGTCGCCATCATCGTGGGAGGGCTGGGCCTGCTTCATCTGCATCACCGTCTGCCAGCTGTTGGCGCTGAGGGGGAAGTTGGATGGGAGGCGCTCGGAGAAGTAGGTGACCCGGTGCTGACCTTCGTGGTAGAAGGCGGTCGGTCCGGTTTGGCTGTTTTCGCCAAGCTCGCAGCGCGCCCCGAAAAATTCGTCTCCATCGAGCAGCGTGAGCTTGCGGTAGGCGCTGTTTTGCTGGGCTTCCCCGCTCGCGGTGGGATTTGTATCGCCGCCACTTTCTTCATAGGAATAGCGGGTGGAGCTGGCGCACTGGATGCTTCCCCAGAAGGGAAGCGGATTGGATTCTGAGGCGGTGTCGGAGGCGATTAGATGGCAGCCGGGAAGGGTCATCGGGATCGGGCCGCTGGTGGAGCTTGGGCCAAGTGGGCAGACTTCAGGAGAGGCGGGAGAGCTCCCAGCTGCAGAGGTGATCGCCGTCGTCCCGACCCGGATCGTGACCGCATTTGAGCTGTGGGAGCGCTGCAGGGCCCGCAGATGGATTACCCCCAAAGCGCTGGCATTGCCAAGGCGAACCCTGCGCGTGAACCTGCCGCGCGAGCTGACCCCGGTCCTTACCGCCACCCGCCAGCCCTGATTCTCCCGTACGGCAATGCGCACTCGGGCCCGAGAATCAGCCCGGCGACAGACTCGGCCGCGCAACCGGACCCAGCCTCCGGGTGCCACCGTGTGCTTGGCTGCGCTGAGGCGCAGTCCACGACAGCCCCCTGGTTGCTTAGCGGCTTGGGCTAGCGACGGCGGCAGTGCAACTGCCGCCAACGAAGTAGCGGCGATTGCCAGGAAACAGAGGATGGACGGGCGTTTTGACATGCCCTGAAGCAATCGACTGCCCGCTTCCCGGACCCAGCGTCTCCCACGCCTGTCTGGACCTATGTATTAGTAAAAGCGGGTGGGCTGGGATCGGACATTCATCGACACCGACCGCGGCGCCCGACCAAGGTCCTGACTGGGGGCGCCCTAGCCGAGATCCCGGCGGGCGGGAACCGTGAGAGCAGCGCGGCTCGATTTGACCTGATCGGCGGTGCGGCGGCAGGAGCGAGGCTATGAGGGGGGCTGCAGAACCTGCACGTTGTCAATCCCAATCGAGCATTCGACCGGGGCCGCACAGGAGATCGCGGGGTCGTGGTAGATGCCCATCCGCAGGTGGGAGGGGATCGCTTCGCCGGCGGCGAGGCCGTCAGCGGCGTTGAAAGGTCCGGCCACCTCGGTCTGCAGCGTCGCGGCGTGTATCCGCGGGCTGCGCTCGCCGGGGTCGTTGAAATCGCCATCTCCATTTAGGTCCGCGGAGACCTGGATCCAACCCTTTTCTGGGTTATTTGAGTAGTAGACGTCAAAGGCAAAGCGGGTCCACTGATTTCGACGCGCCGGGAATTCCCAAATTGTGTGCCATTCGTTGACGATCACCCAGCGGTTATCCCTTGCTTCCATCTCAAGCGCCGGACCGCTGCCATCGTCGTGGGAGGGCTGGGCCTGCTTCATCTGCATCACCGTCTGCCAGCTGTTGGCGCTGAGCGGAAAGTTGGAGGGGAGGCGCTCGGAGAAGAAAGTGAGGCGGTGCTGACCTTCGTGGTAAAACGCGGTCGGTCCGGTTTGGCTGTTTTCGCCAAGCTCGCAGCGCGCCCCGAAGAAGTTGTCACCGTCCTCAAGCGTCAGCTGTCGGTAGGCATCGTTTTCCTGCTCTTCTCCGGTGGCGGTGAGGTGGGCATCTCCGCCGCTTTCCTCATATGCATAGCGGGAGGCGCTCGCGCACTGGATGCTGCCCCAGAAGCTGAGCGGATTGGATTCTGATGCGGTATCAGAGGCGACCAGCCGACAGCCGAGATCGCTCATCGCGATCGGCGCGGCTGATTCAGTGGGCCCTAGCGGGCATCCCGGATCGACCGAAGGTTCCGGGGAGGGGGTGGGCGATGGTTCCGTGCTGAGTTCGGGCTCACTCGCCACCGGTTCTGGCGGCGGTGGGCTGGAAGGCTGCACGCCGCTCAACATCCCCGAACGACCGCCGACGGGCACAGCGGCTGCCAGGCCTGCTGATCCCTTTTCTGGATGCGAGCACCGGGTCTGGCATGAGCGGCTTTGGGGGCCTAGCAACCGCGCATTCCCGAGCGAGGCTTCTGGCTTGGTCGGGGACCCCCGCCCCGCGCTCGGCCCGTGCCCCGACCTAGGGACCTTGGGTCCGATCTTTCGCTGGCGCAGGTCGCAGTTGCCGGAGGTATGCCCACGGCGACAGGGGGCGCTGGGCGCCCCGCTCCCAGCTGCCGTACACGCCAAGATGAGCGCCGCGGTCGCGGAGGTAATCATCAATGCGGCGGTCAATCGCCACGATCGGGAAAGCACGGTGCGGCAACTCTAGCCGCCAACACGTCGGCATCCACAACCAAAGGCCCTGCCGAGCTCGAGCTGCCTAGGGCCCGACCACCTGCACGTTGTCGATCCCGATCGAGCAGCCGCTGGGCGCGGGGCAGGGAATTTCGGGATTGTGGTAGACGCCCATTCGCAGGTGGGAGGGGATCGCTTCGCCGGCGGCGAGGCCGTCGGCGGCGTTGAAGGAACCGGCGATCTCGGTCTGCAGGGTGGCGGCGTGGATCACCGGGCTGCGCTCGCCGGGGTCGTTGAAGTTGCCGTTGCCGTTTAGGTCTGCGGAGACCTGGATCCAGCCCTTTTCTGGGTTATTTGAGTAGTAGACGTCAAAGGCAAAGCGGGTCCAGCGGTTGGCGGTGGCGGGGAATTCATAGATCGTGTGCCAGTCGTTTGCGATCACCCAGTGGTTATCCCTTGCTTCCATCTCCAGGGCGACGCCGCTGCCGTTGTCGTGGGAGGGCTGAGCCTGCTTCATCTGCATCACCGTCTGCCACTTTTCGGTGCCCAGCGGGAAGTTGGAGGGAAGACGCTCGGAGAAGTAGGTGACCCGGTGCTGGCCGTTGTGGTAGAAGGCGGTCGGTCCGGTTTGGCTGTTTTCGCCGAGCTCGCAGCGATTGCCGAAGAATTCATCTCCAGTCAGGACCGTGAGCTTGCGGTAGGCGCTGTTTTGCTGGGCTTCCCCGCTCGCGGTGGGATTGGTATCGCCGCCACTTTCTTCATAGGAATAGCGCGAGGCGCTGGCGCATTGGATGCTTCCCCAAAAGGAGAGGGGGCTTGATTGGGAGCCGGTGTCGGAGGCGATCACATGACAGCCCGGCAGGGTCATCCCGATTTGACCGCTGGTGGAGCTTGCGCTGAGCGGACAGGGTTCGGGGGCGGGGGTTGGGGCGGGTTCAGGAGCTGGTTCAGGCTTCGGTGCCGGTTCAGGAGCTGGTTCAGGCTTCGGTGCGGGAGTTGGTTCAGGGGCGGGTTCTGGCTTTGGAGCGGGTTCAGGAGCTGGTTCAGGCTTCGGGGCGGGTTCAGGAGCGGGTTCTGGCTTCGGGGCGGGTTCAGGAGCCGGTTCAGGCTTCGGAGCCGGAGTTGGTTCGGGGGTAAGAGTAGGATCGTTTGTTGTGGGAGATGAAGGCTGTTTTTCAGGTGTAGTGGCCGGCGAGGAGGCCGGCGCGGATGGCGCAGGGCTGGACGGATCTGGACCTGACTGATGGCCCGGTTCCACCTTTGGCGGATGCTCGATCCTGACGCGGATCCGCTTCGATACCCCTTGCGCCGAGGCGGCCCGAAGCCTTACAGCCCCGACACTGCGCGGAACGCCGACCCGCACCCGCTTCGTGAACCTGCCGTTCCCATCCGCTCTCACCCTGCTCAAGACCCTCCAGCGAGCCTGATGTGCGACGAGAATGCGGACCGAGCCCGAGCATGAGGTCCCTTCGAGGCGCACCGTGCCGCCGCTAAGGACCCTGTGCGTCGATGTATCCAGGGTTGTCTTCGGACACGAGGCTGCGGCGCCGATTGGGCCGAGCAGTGCGCCGAGGGCCAGGGTTCCGGCCGCGAGGATGAGCATTGCGATCCGGGCGAGAGGGGAGGATGGGGGGGCTTGATTGGGCACGGAATTCCAATCGCCCCGAAGGCCGCGACCTCCAAAGATCCGCAGAAGTCCTGGACCGATGTGTCCGGCTCAACTGGACTTTCGTTGGACGCTCTCGCCCAGGATTTCCGTGCGCTGCTCAGGCAACCGACGGAGAACTGAGAATGGGCAACTTGGAAGCTGAGCTGATCACCGAGACCGCGGCGATCGCCCCGATCGAAGCCGAGTGGCGCGCCCTGGCCGAAGAGAGGTCGAACGGGTTCATTACGCCTGAGTGGTTTCGGAGCTGGTGGGAGAGCCAGGGGCAGCGGTCCTCCTCCCCGCTGATCTCGGTTGCCCGGCGACCGGGCGGCTCGGTTGCTGGAGTGATGCCGCTCGTCTTGGATGAATCCAGCCGCCCACGAGCGATTCGATTTGCCGGCGCAAACATCGGGGATCGCTTTCACCCGGCCGCAAGTCGCGAGGAGGAGGCCACGGTGGCCGCGGCTACGATGCGGGCACTTGAAGTGGCGGGGCTCGACCAGCAGATGGTTCTCCTGGAGTGCGCAGATTCTCAAAGCCAGTGGTGGCGACTGATGAAGCGCGGCTCATCGATCCGCCGGGCAATCGTCGAGCAACAGCAGACGATGGTTCCGTTCATAAATTTGGCGGGATCTGACTGGGAGACATACCTCGCTCATCGCAGTCGAAACTTCAGAAAGCAGGTGCGACGCGCCGAGCGGGCCCTGATCCGTGATTACTCGATGAAGGTGCGAAGCGCCACCACGAAGACCCTCGAGGCCGACCTCGCAGAGCTCTTCCGGCTGCATGATCTGAGGCGCAACCTGCTCGGTGGGTCCTCGCTCGATGCCGCGGCGCGATGCTCTCTTCGGGCATTCGCCGAGGCCGCCCACCGCCGCGGCTGGCTGCGACTGAGCGTGATGGAAGCCGACAGCATGCCCGTTTCGGCCCTCTTAGCCTGGCGGATCGGCACCTCCTACGTCTCCTACCAGGGCGGCTTTGATCCTGCCTGGGGCAGGCAGAGCGTCGGCGTCGCAATCGAGGCGGTCAACATCCGAAACGCGATCGCGGAGGGCGCGGGCGAATATGACTTCCTGCTGGGAACCGAGCATTGGAAGCGACGATTTACCCCCGACGCCCGCCCGACCCAGACCGCGGTTTTGGTTCGCGCTCGCCGACCAACCCGCGTCTTGGTCGCGGCCGAGGCCCGAGCCCGCCGGGCCGGGTCGGGAATGCGCGAGCGCCCGCGCGTCGGCCACCTCGTCCGCTCGCTGCATGGGTTGATCCCGACCGCACGAGGGTCCTGAGCGATATCTGCCGCCGATGGCGGTCCCCTCCCCGGCCTGGCCCGGCCCGGCCCAGACCGAGCAGCCCCCGGGCGATCAGCCGGGAGCCCGCCCCACCGAGTTGAGCTTGGGGCGTTTAGGTGGATCTAGGCAGGCCTGCGCGGCACCAAGACCAGCCGCTTGAACTCAGCGACGAGCACTCCATCCTGGTTCAGGACGCGCGTATGAACTTTGACTACGCCGCGGTCGGGCTTTGATTTTGAGGGCTTGACATCGAGGACCTCGGTCTCGCAGTAGAGGGTGTCGCCGTGGAACACGGGATTGGGATGGCTTAGGTCTTCCGTCGCGAGGTTGGCGATCGCCTTGCCCGAGATATCTGAGACCGACATTCCAAGCGCGAGCGAATACACGAGCGGCCCGACGACAACGTTTCGCCCCTGCTGGGACTGCTTCGCGTAGACGTCGTTTAGGTGCAGCGGGTGATGGTTCATCGTGATTAGGCAAAAGAGGTGATCGTCGGCCTCGGTCACGGTCTTCGCCGGCCAGTGCTTGTAGACGGCGCCAACCTCGAACTCCTCGAGGTAGCGCCCATAGCTGTGAGCGCCGGATGCCTCGCGCTCGGCTTGGTCGGTGACCAACTCGTACTTCTCATCGCTCATACTCGGTCTCGTCTCCTTTTGGGTGCCGGCGCGGCATCGTATCCCCGAGCTGCCATCCGCCGCAGCTATCTAGACTGGCCCCGATGAAGATCGGCATCGTTGGGATCGGATACGTTGGATTGCCGCTGGCGATCGCATTCGCCGAGGCCGGGCACGAGGCCGTCTGCTTGGATCTCGATCCGCGCAAGGTTGCGGCTCTCAGCGAGGGCCGAAGCTACGTCGAGGACATCGATGATGCCACCCTCGCCGCCCAGCGCGAGCGCCTGCACCCGACCTCGCGCATTGCCGAGCTCGCCTCCTGCGATGCGGTGATCATCTGCGTCCCCACTCCGCTGACGAGCGCCCGCGAACCAGACCTCACCTACCTTCTGGACGCCGCGACCTCGCTCTCCCAGGTGCTGCAGCCCGGCCAGCTCGTGGTGCTCGAGTCGACCACCTATCCGGGCACAACCCGCGAGCGGGTGGCGCCGATCCTGGAGGAGTCCGGGATGGCGGCGGGAGTCGATTTCCACCTCGCCTTCTCCCCCGAGCGGATCGACCCCGGGCGCACCGATTACACGGTGCGCACCACGCCGAAGCTGGTCGGCGGCCTCACCGAGGCCTGCACCGAGCGGGCCCGCCAGCTCTACTCAGAGATCTGCGAGGAGGTCGTCGTCCTCTCCTCACCGGAGACCGCCGAGCTCTCAAAGCTCTTGGAGAACATCTTTCGCTCCGTAAACATCGCCCTGGTCAACGAACTCACCCAGCTCTGCGATCGGCTCGGCATCGACGTCTGGGAGGTGATCGACGCCGCCTCGACCAAGCCGTTTGGGTTCATGCGCTTTGAGCCGGGTCCGGGAATGGGCGGGCACTGCTTGCCGGTCGATCCCTTCTACCTCGCCTTCAAGGCCCGCGAGCACGACTTCTACCCCGAGTTCATCGAGCTCGCCGGCAAGGTGAACCAGGCTCAACCCGCCTTCTGCGTGGAGCGGATCGAGCGGGCGCTGAACCGGGCGTCAAAACCGGTGAAGGGTTCAAAGATCCTCATCCTCGGCGCCAGCTACAAGGCCAATAGCGGCGATACCCGCGAGTCCCCGGCGCTGAAGATCATCCGCCTTTTGATCGCGCTTGAGGCCGAGATCTCCTACCACGACCCCTTCGTCCCGGTCCTGGGCGAGCTGGGGCTTGAATCGGTCGAGCTGTCCGGCGCACTCGCCGCCGCTGACCTGATCGCAATCGTCACGGCCCATCCCCAGATCGACTACGGGGCCGTAGTTGGGGCACCCGCCCAGGTGATCGACTTCCGCGGGGTCACCCGCGGCTTTAAATCGGCCAAAAACCTGGTTCGGCTATAGGCGCTAATGGACTTTCTTAAGCCGCGAGCGCTGCTCCTGGCGCTCGACCACCTGGGCGATCAGCTTCAGCACATTTGAGTCGCCGGTGGCCTTGATCTGGCCGGTTTCATAGGCCCTGCGGTAGCTCTTCAGCGTGCCTCGCTCGGCCAGCTGGTTGAACTGGGCCCGCTCGATTTCAACCAACACCCGCTCATCCTGAGCTAGATCCTTGGTAATCGCTGGGCCCGGGACCTCCACCCGGTAGAGCTGGATGTCGTGTCGGGCTTTCAGCTCCAGGCCGAAGACCAGTTTCAGTTTTTGCAGCGCGGGAACTTCGGCCACAAACCGCTCAACCGCGGTCTTGATCAGATCAGCGGTCGATGCCATCGGCCTAGATCTTGTTCCTTTGCAGGAGCTTTTTGCCGATCACCATGCGCTGAATCTCCGAGGTGCCCTCGCCGATCAAAAGCAACGGTGCGTCGCGGTAGAGGCGCTCGATCTCATACTCCTTGGAGTAGCCGTAGCCGCCGTGGATGCGAAAGCAGTCCTCAACGCACTCCTTGCCGGTCTCTGAGGCCAGCAGCTTGGCCATCCCGGCCTCCAGATCGGAGCGCTCACCGGCGTCCTTCATGCGGGCCGCCTTGCGGGTCAGCAGTCGAGCCGCCTCGATCTTGGTTGCCATGTCGGCGAGCTTGAACTGGATCGCCTGATGCTGGGCGATCGGCTTGCCGAAGGTCTTACGCTCCTGGCTGTAGCGAAGGGCCAGCTCCAGGGCGCGCTGAGCGATGCCGACCCCGCGTGCGGCGACGTTCACCCTTCCCACCTCAAGCGCGTCCATCATCTGCACGAATCCCTGCCCGACGCCAGCCTCCTCGCCACCCAGGACCCGCTCGGGCGGACAGCGGTATCCGTCGTAGACCAACTCGGTCGACTCGACGCCCTTATAGCCCATCTTCTTGATCTTCGGGGGAACGATCAGGCCTTCGAACTGACCGCTGTTGGTTTCAGCCCAGGGCTCCTTCTCGGTGATGAAGCAGGTCATCCCCTTATAGGGGGGATCGGCCTTGGGGTCGGTCTTCATCAGGACGAAAACGACGCCCGAACCGAGCCCGTTGGTCACCCACATCTTCTGCCCATTCAGCACCCAGCTGCCGTCCGCGGCCTTCTTGGCGGTCGACTTGATCCCCTGCACGTCGGAGCCGATCTCGGGCTCAGAGAGCGAGAAGGCGGCGCGGATCTCGCCGGTCGCCATCTTCGGCAGGAAATACTCCTTTTGCTCCTCGGTTCCGAACTTCATCAAGAGGTAGGAACCGATGAAATGGGTGTTGACGACGCCAGAGATTGAGATCCAACCGCGCGAGAGCTCTTCGACGATCATCGCGTAGGTGGTGAGGTCCAGCCCCATTCCCCCGTACTCCTCGGGGATCGTCACCCCGAAGAGCCCGAGCTCCTTCATCTGCTCAACGATTGGCTCAGGAAAGGAATCCTCGTGGTCATAGTGCTCGGCGTTGGGAATGATCTGCTCGTCGGCAAACTTGTGGACCATCTCGGTGATGTCGCGCTGGATTTCGGTCTGCTCGCTGTAGGGGGGGGTCTCTACGGCCATTTGCTCCTAGCTCGTCAAGGTTGGGGGACGGGAACCGCGCTGCCTCGAAGCAGGCCAAGAATAGCCTGCATCGCCGCGCGGCCCTTGAGCTGAGTCTCCTCGTACTCGGCCTGCGGATCGGAGTCAACGACGATCGCCCCGCCGACGCCGATCGAGGCAGATTGCGCTTCGATCACGATCGTTCGGATCACGACGCTGAGATCGCAGCCGCCACCGAGCCCGAGGTAGCCAATCGCTCCTGAGTAGATGCCGCGCGGCTCGCCCTCGAGCTCATCGATGATCTCCATCGTGCGCTTCTTCGGGGCGCCGGTCATCGAGCCGGGTGGAAAACAGGCGCGGATGCACTGCGGCGCGCCGACCCCCGCCCGCAACCGACCGGCGACGGTCGAGACAAGCTGGTGCACGGTTTGATAGCTCTCGACCCAAAGCAGCTCCGGCGTCTGCACGGTGCCGAATTCGCAGACCCTGCCGAGGTCATTGCGGAGCAGGTCGACGATCGTCAGGTGCTCGGCGCGGCTCTTCGGATCGGCTCTCAGTTCGGCGGCCAGGCGGCGATCCTCGGCGACTGTTTGCCCGCGGCGGCTGGTGCCCTTGATCGGCCTCGCCTCGACCCTGCCGCCAGGGTCGATCGCGAGGAAGCGCTCCGGGGAGGAGCTGAGGACGGCCAGATCCCCAAACCGCAGGAAGGCCCCGAAGGGAGCCGGATCGATCCGGCGCAGGGTGCGATACAGCGACAGCGGGTCAAGCCTCACCGTGGTGGTGATCTTGTTGGTGAGACAGACCTCATAGGTTTCTCCCGCGAAGAGGCGCTGCTTACAGGCGGCAATATCTGCGAGGTAGCGGCGCCGGGGGCGGGCGAGCTCGAAACCGGGCGATCCATCTGCCCCAAGAACCCCCGCCTGCTCGGGCTCGGCGAGAGCGCAATGGGCGCTGAGATGGCGGCGGGTCTCCTCGATCCAGCTCTCGGCCTCTGAGACTTCCTCAGCCCGCGCCAGGCAGAGCAGGTAGGTGTGTTGGTTTAGGTGGTCAAAGGCGATCATCCGAGCGGCGAAAATGAAGGCCGCGTCGGCGCCCCGCGAGCGGTGCGCGGCATCGCCGTCGCAGTCGGCCTTCAGCTCATATCCGAAGTAGCCGATGAAGCCGCAGTTAAAGTGAAACGGGAGCCCGCAGCTACTGCGAAGCCGGGTCGTCTCGGCGCCGAGGTAGTCGAAGATCGACTCGCTGCGAAGCTCCGTCTCAGACCCTCGCTTCACCCGCACCTCCCCCGCCTCGACGTCGTAGGTGACCAGCGCCCCGAGGCGGCCACCGCTGTCGCCGATGAAGGAGAAACGGGCCTTGCCCCCGGGCGCGCTGCTATCGAGCCAAAAGGCGCTTTTGCTGTCGCGGTAGAGGGTCGCAAAGGCCCGCTCGGCGTCGTGGGGTGCCTCGAGCCGTCTCACCCAAAGCTTGAGGTCCGAAGCGGTCTGAAAGGTCTGGGTCGGGGCGGCGGTCGCCATCAGCTCAAAATAGAGCGAGATGGCGGCTCACGTTCAACCCGATTACCGCCAGGGGGTCTTTGAGACAATCTTGATCAAGGACGGCCGCCCGCTTGAGCTGGACGCCCACCTGGACCGGATCGGAGCCAGCCTTGATGCGCTGTTTGACGCTCAGATCCCCACCGCCGCGCAGAGGATGGTATTGAGGGAAGCGCGTCCTTTGGCCTGGGGCCGTTTGCGCCTGATGATCGCCCCCCGCGATAACTCCGGATCGCTGCGGGTCGAGGTGAGGACGGCGAGGATCGAGCGCGACCTCCTCTTCCCCCCTCCCGAGCAGGCGATTTCGCTGCGAAGCCATGTCCTCAAGGACGGACTCGGCGCTCACAAGTGGGTCGACCGCAGCGCCCTTCAAAGCGCCGAAGGCTCGGCCCCGCCCGGGGCGCTGCTGCTTCTTTGCGACGAAAGCGCCGATGCCCTGGAGGCTTCCAGAGCGAATATCTTCTTGGTCGCCGGCGGCTTGCTGATCACCCCGCCGCTCGACGGCAGGATCCTCCCCGGAATCGCCCGCCGGCGAGCGATCGAGGCAGGGCGTGAGGCGGGCCTTGAGGTGCGTGAGGAAACCGTCTCGCTCGGCTCGCTACCGCGAGCCGATGAGGTTTTTCTGACCGGCTCGCTGCGCGGGGTCGAGTCGGCCGGTTCGCTGGACGGTGTCTCGCTCCGGCCGGGCGGGGAGATCAGCGAGCGGATCGCAGCGGCTATGAGGAGACGCTGGCTGGGCGCCAGCGGGCCGGAATTCGCTGCAGCGTCTGAAGGCGCTGCTGGACCCGATCGGCGCGCAGAGTGAACCTGCGCAGGCTTCCCTCCTGATCCGTCGCCGCTTCGCCGCCGAAGCGGCGCTGGGAGTCGAGGATCGCAGCGCTTGCCCGCTCGGCAAGCACGGCCGCGCGGCGAGCCTGATTGGCGGCCTCGATCGCGGCGGCACCGACGCTGGCCACGGCCGCTTCGGAGGCGCGCGCCACGGCCATGGCCTCATCGATCCGTTCCACAAGCTCACCCAAAAGCGGCGGGCGAGCGTCCCCGGATAGCACCCAGTCCTCGGCCTGATCGCGAATTGAACCCTCCATCGCCTCCGAATGTATGGCTAGCGCAGGCGGCAAATGCATTCGGCCCGCAATCGGTCGGTTGACTAGATTGACCGGCGCAGACCGAAACGACCCAAGGAGCAGCTTGAAAAACCCCAGAGACTTCTTTCAACCGCTGGCGATCGGAGCCCCCGATCCGCTGCGCGAGATCCCGGTCACCCCATCGCGGATGATCCACTTCCTCGACTTCTCCAACGAGAAGATGGTCGCCAAGGCGACCGAGATCGCCAAGCAAACCGACATCCTGCTCGGCAACCTCGAGGACGCGATTCCGGTCGATCGCAAGGAGGCAGCCCGCGCCGGGTTGATCCGAGCCGCAAGGGAGTCTGATTTCGGCCAGACCTCGCTCTGGACTCGGGTCAACTCGCTGGAGAGCCCCTGGGTCCTCGACGACCTGATGAGCCTCGTGACCGAGATCGGTGAGCAGCTCGAGGTCGTGATGGTGCCCAAGGTCGAGGGTCCCTGGGACATCCATTACGTCGATCGCCTCCTCGCCCAGCTTGAGGCCAAGGCCAAACTCGACCGCCCGATCCTGATCCACGCGATCCTTGAGACCGCCCAGGGAGTCGTCAACCTCGAGGAGATTGCCGCCGCAAGCCCGCGCATGCAGGGAATGAGCTTTGGCCCAGCCGACCTCGCCGCCTCGCGCCGAATGAAGACGACCCGGGTCGGCGGCGGGCATCCGGGCTACCGGGTGATGGAGGATCCGACCGACCCAGAGAACCCCGAGGCCGACCGAGTCAGCGCCCAGCAGGACCTCTGGCACTACTCGATCGCGCGCATGGTCGATGCCTGCACCTCGGTCGGCATCCTGCCCTTTTATGGCCCCTTCGGCGACATCAAGGACACGGCGGGGTGTGAGACCCAGTTTCGCGCCGCCTTTTTGATGGGCTGCGTCGGCGCCTGGTCGCTTCACCCTGTTCAGATCGAGATCGCCAAGCGAGTCTTCAGCCCTCCGGCCGAGGAGGTCAGATTCGCAAGGAAGGTGCTGGAGGCGATCCCCGATGGCCGCGGCGTCCACATGATCGACGGCAAGATGCAAGATGACGCGACCTGGAAGCAATGCAAGGTCATGGTCGAGCTGGCCGAAATGCTGGCGGCAAAGGATCCCGAGCTTGCCGCCGAGTACGGCTTCGGCGGATCAGCCCAGGTAGGCTCAATTACCTGACCGGGATGGACGCCAATCAAGCAGTCTTTGACCGTGACGCGGGTGTCTACTCCGACCTGGAGCTGATGGCGGCAGAGCGCACGGTGATGTCTTCGATGCGCGCCCAGCTGCACGAGGTCGAGATGCTTGACCTGGGCGTCGGCTCCGGGCGCACGGCCTACACCTTCAGCGCCCTGGTGCGCCGCTACGTCGGGCTTGACTACTCGCCGCGGATGATCGCGCGTTCGCGGCAGCTGCTCGGCGAAGACGAGCGGATCGAATTTATCCTCGGCGACGCCCGCGACCTCTCCGCCGTTAAGGGGAAGTTTGACTTCGTTTTGTTCAGCTTCAACGGCATCGACGCCGTCGGTCACGAGGATCGACTCAAGATCCTTGCCGAGGTCCGAGCCGTGCTTAGGCCCGACGGACGCTTCCTCTTCTCCACGCACTCGCTGGGGGGCCTGCCCCTAGACACGCAAAAGCCCCGCTCGCGCTACTGGCGCAAATCGCGCCTTTACACCCTCTACCTTCGACTGGCAAGCATCCGTTATCGGCGCCGAGCCGAAACCGTCAACAGGGGGATCGACATCGACGCCGTCAGGCGTCAGGGCTGGACGGTGATCCGAGATGTCGCCCACGACTTCGAACTGCAGGTCTACTACGTTGACCCCGAGCACCAAATCCAACAACTGCGAGAGGTTGGTTTGGAGGTCGTCGCGATCTATGACATGCGCGGAGAAGAGATCGAGGTGACCCAGGCGGGCCGCGACCCCTCGCTGCACTACCTCTGCCGCCCGATCTAGACCTCCGCTCAAGCCTTGGAGAGGATCCTCTCGAGCTCGTGACCAAGGAGCTCGCGCGCGGCCCGCTGGGCGGCGATCGGGCGCAGGGTGTGGTCATTGCCCGGCAGTTCGCTCAGCTCAAGGTTGGGCCAGCGCTCCAATTGAGCGGGGATGTCGGCGGCCTCGAGATCGGCATGGAGTGGCTCATCTCCTGAAAAGGCCATCACCACGGGCGTCTCGGTCTCGCGCAATCGATCAAGCAGTGCGGCGACGTCGCGGGTCTCCTCCAGCGCCTCGCCGCGAGCGCCGCGCCGCCGCACCGCGGCCCGGAGCCGATGGCCGCTCCTCTCGATCAGCGAGGCCGCGAGCGCGCGCAGCCTGCGCAGGCCGATTTCACCGCGCATCAGCTTGTCCCACCAGCGCCGTTCAAAGACGCGACCCAGCTTTCGCGCCTCGCGTTCGGCCAAGAGCTCGGAGTGCCAAAGCAGCGCGCCGGCGTTTAGGAGGATCGCCTCCTCGATGCGCGGGTCGCGAAGCGCCGTGCGAAATGACCAAAAACCTCCGACGCAAAGACCGGCGAGGACGAAGCGGCTCCCCAGCCCCCGCTCGCCCAGCGCGTCTAGCACCGAGACAACCTGCTCCTCGTATCGGGGGACGTAGAACTCGGAAACCTCGGTGAGTCGCGAGGAGTCGCCATCGGCCTCACCAATCGCCTCGAGATCGAGCCGCAGCGTGCGCAGTCCACGCCCCGCCCACTCCCGTGCGGTCTCAGTCCAGAGCCGATTGGGACCGATGTGGCGGATCGCCCCGGCGTTAAAGAACACCGTGCAGAGCCCGGCGACCGGCTCGCCGAGCGGCTCGGTCAAAACGCCGAAGGCCCGCCCGAAGGCGAGCTCAAAGTCAAGCGCCGTCTCGCGGATCCTGCTGCTGCCAACCTCGAGCTCAAGCGCCTCCAATTCGGCAACCTCCCCACCGCGGGGCGATTGGGGCGGGCCGGAGTCCCCCCCCTTGACCAGCCACGACTCGACCCGATCAAAGACTTCAAGCGGCGCGACGGTGCGCTCGGGGTGAGAGACCATCTTTCCCCATCCCTCACCGGGGGCGGCGCTCACCGCAGCCCCCCCCGCCTCGAGGCTCTCGCGCAGATCCCCGTCTACCTCAATCCCATCGCGCTCGAGCAGGAGCACCCGGCGCAGGCCCGCCGCCGGTGGCTGCGGCTGAAGTGAAGCCAAATCCTCCAGCGTTTCGGCGCTGAGGACGAATCCGCCGGCCTCGATCCAGCCCTGCGGCAGCGGCGTGAGATCCAGATCACCCGCCCTCGAGTGCCCCCAGGGCTGAAGGCGCGAGAAGGCACGCGTCTCGCGCACGAATGCGCGCCCGGCACGGGGTGAACCCCAGAGAACCAGCTCCTCGACAGGGGCGCCGTCTGCGAGTGCCTGGCGGGCGAGAAGACCGCCGAGGCCGAGGCCCAGCAGCGCGATCGGCACGCCCCCTGCGACCGTCGCCAGCCACTCAGATGCCACCCCGATTGCAGCGACCCACGCCTTGATCCTGGCCGGATCACCAGGTGAGCCGCTGCTGTCCCCGCTGGAGGGAAGGTCAAAGCGCAGGGTGGGGTGACCGGCGGCCGCGAGGCGCTCGGCCCAAAGGCGACGAGAGCGATAGGAGGCGACCTCATCCCAGCCCCATGGAGCGCAGATCAAAACCGCGCTTTGCGCCGCGGCGCCGGCCACAGGCCGGTGAAAGAGCCCGAATATCGTTTCTTGCCCAGACTTGAGGTAGATCGGTTGGGCTGGGGGAGGGTTCATCGCGGTCAATCAAGCGCCACGCTGTGGCGACCCCGCATGTTGAGGGCGCTGAGGGTGATCGCCTTGGGCTGGACCCCTTCCTCGGGTGCGCCCAGCCTCAGCCTACGCTCCACCCCGGGCTCGAGGGAGAAGGCATCATCGGCGGGGATGAGCCCAGCGGCCGCGACGCGAAGACCGTAGACCAGCCTTCGGCTTCGCAGCGAGAGCTCTACGGCCCGATCGGAAATGCGGGCTGCGCTTGCCTCGATGCCGAGGCGCTCCGCTGACTCGATCTGGCCCGGCCTCCCCGCCGGCATGAAAACCGATTGTCCGATCAAGGCCGATTCCAGCTCAAGGCTCGCGACGATCAGGTCTTGGGCCGGGGGGCCGAAGCGATAGGCCCATGAGGCATCGGCGAACCTTCCCAACAGCGACTCGAGGTCGAACTCAAGCCCGCCGTGAGGGTCGAGGTTGAGCTCCTCCCGCACCTCTCCGACGGCTTGCTCGAAGTCGCGGTAAAGCGCAATCCGAAGCAGCGCACCCAGGGGCGCGGAGCCGTCGTTTGCAACGTGCACGTGAACCCCCGAGAGCCCCTCGTCGGTGATCCACACAGCGCTTGGAGCGAGGGCGCGGCGCAGGTGGTGATAGGCGCACTTCGGCCGCCCGTGATGATCGATCAGCCCCCAGCCCGCGCCGGGAAGTAGATCTTTCATCCACAAAACCAAGCCGCCCCCACAGGGAGATCGCTGGCGGCGCCACTCACCAAAGACCGCCGCCATCACCTCGCCCGAGACGGCCCTTGAGAGCTCCAGGTAGCGATCGTGGTCATAGCGGCGCAGCTCGCCCGGATCGACCCCGAAGAGCTGGCGCAGATAGTGATCGCGGACGTCATCAAAATCCCAACCGCTCCCCACATCGCGGGGGACCCCAGCCTTCCAGCGCGGGTGGTGCACGACGACATCGGCGGCTGCGCCCGGCAGGATTTCCTCGACTCCCGCCGGGTCGGGAACGTTGGCAAAGGCGAGGCACTCGGCGGCGAAGCGGACCCCGGCGCGGCGGGCGTCCTCAAGCGGGCGCCGGTAGCCGCCGACCCCGTAGTAGTTGGCAATGCCGCGGTCTGGACGAAAGGGGAAATCTCCACCGCAGGGGGCCGAGGGAATGTAGCTCGCGTCCACCTCCCCCTCCTTGATTAGCGTCGGCAGGAGCTGCCCGAAGAGCTCACCCCGACCGAGGTCGGGGTCGAGCCCCAGCATCGCGACCTGCTGCTCGACCTCGCTGTTACCGCAGAGCACCGCCAGGCTCGGTCTGCCCCCGATCTCGCCCAGCACGGCCCTCGCCTCCGCCTCGACCGTCGCTCGAAACCGCTCCTCGGCGATCGGGTAATCGAGGTTGGCGAACATGAAGTCTTGCCAGACCAAGATCCCCAGCTGATCGCAGAGGTCATGAAAGGCAGCGCTCTCATAGGCCGCCGTGCCGGGAATCCGCAGCATGTTCATGCCGGCGTCACAGGCGGCCTGAAGCGCGGCCTTCAGTGCCTCGGCGCTCGGGACCAGCCCGACCGGATCGATCGGCGTCCAGACGGCCCCGCGGGCGAAGACGCGGACCCCGTTCACGTGGAGGTCAAGACCATCGATGAGGGGGTCATGGCCGGGGTTGGGTCCAGGCCTCAGATCGCGGAAACCGACCCGCCCCGCATCCACCGCCACCTCCCCGGTGCCCGTCTGCAGCTGCAGCTGAACCTCATAAAGGGCGGGCTCGCCATGGGTGTGGGGCCACCAGCGCCTCACCCCGGGCACGATCACCTCACCCTCAACGCTCACACCCTCCCCATCCGCCTCGATTGCGATCTGACCGTGGTGGTTTCCCGATCCACCGCTCAGCACCACCGTGGCAGCGCTCGGTCGGGCTCCGTCTAATCCCCGCAACGAGGCACGGATCGAGAGGACCCCGTCCTCGCCCTGGATCCGGGTCCTCAGTTGGAGCTCTTCGCAGACCAATTTCCTGCGCCGCTCCAACCAAACCGGGCGCCAGGGCCCAACCGCCGCCGGTCCTGGAGCAAACCCGGGTGCGCGACCCAAGATCATGGTGCGAAAGAAGCGCAGGCCTCCGTCGACCAGCTTTGTCCGCCAGCGGGCCCGGGGTTTGCGCGGAGCCTTGAGACGCGGCGCCAGCGCTCGGCAACAGATCGCCAGTTCATTTTCCGCTGCCCCAAGCAACCCACCGACATCGATCGCGTGGGGGGCAAACATCGTCTCGCTCTCAAGCAGAAGCGTCCCGTTCAGGTAGACCTCGGCGACCGTCGCGATGCCGCCCAGGCAAAGCAGAACTTCCTCGCCCCCACTCGGCGCCGCCGCGACGAATCGGGTTCGAAACCACCAGTCCGAGGCGTCGAGATCGACCGGTTCGCCCTGATCCCAGCGACCGCCATCACGAAGCGCCGCGGCGGCGGTCCCGGGGATCGAGAGGGCCAGCCAGCCGAGGTCCCCGAGCGAACCTGGGTCCGAATGGGAATCTGGCTCAGCGCACGCCGCCTCCCATCCCTCACAAAGCGGGACCTGCTCGTTGCCCTCAACGCGAACGCGCGCTGGCGTCAGCGAGGCGGGCCGAAAATCATGCGAGCTCATGGTCAAGCTTTGCGAAGCTCTCCTCCCAGGCCGCAGCCAGGGCACTGATCGCCGGCTCCGGATCAAACTCGCGCCGGCGGGCGAGCTTAAACGACAGCGTCTTACAGCCCTCGACGATTTCCTCCATCGCCGTCGCGGCGGCCTCGCCGCGGTCTCCCAGAACCCACCGCAGGTGGGAGGAGCCGACCTCAAAGGCGGAGCCGACCATCCGCACCGTGGCGAAGGCGTAGTCGTGGTAGGCGGCCGCGCCTTCATCCAAAAGGCGGGGCAGATCAAGCGCTAGCTGAGTGCCAAAGCGAAGAAATGGGTTTGAGTCCGGCCGCCTCGCGATGTTTTTAACCAGCATCTCGCGGGCAAGGCGGCGCAGCTCCTCGCCGCCAAGGCCGGGGCCCGCGTCGAGGCGCACCAGCTCGGTGTAGGGGGGCAGGACGTCCGCGGAGAACTCGCGACCAAGGCGAAATACACCGCGGTAGTCCTCAGCGCTCAGCTCGAAATATCCAGGCCCGTGGAAATATCGCAGCAGCTGTGCCCCGGGATCGATTGCCTCGGCGACGACGGAGCTCTTGACGTGCGCCTTTCGGTAGCTGGTCGCCGCGGTGTCGGGCAGATACCAGGAGTCCAGCTCGATGATCAGCGTCCGGCCCAGCTCAATCTGCTCGGCGACCTGCTCGGGCAACGGTCGATAGGGCTGCATCTCGTGGATGTCGATTCCGTATAGGGCCTCGACATCCTCGGGGCGGGGCTTAAAGAAGGTCCATTGATCTCCCTCAAAATCTACTGCCAGGACGCAGCCCAACATTGCCAGCGGCTCATCGCCGCGGGCATGAACGAACTCGATCAGGATGTCGGTGTAGCAGTTGGTCTCAACGTAGACACGATCGGTTGCGTGCAGGGCGTGGGGCTGGTAGGCAGCCGGATCCAGGTCGAGCAGGCTCCTCAAGCCGGCGCTGGTCAAGCTCATAGCAGCCCCAGCTCCTCCCTCACCGCACTCGGCCAGGCCTCGATCAGGAGCCCGTGCTCGCGCAACAGAGCCAGGGCAATCCGCTCCAGCCCAAATCCCAAACAAGCGGTGTGTGCAACCAGACCGCCATCTTGCATTTCGATCCCGTAGGTCTCGCTGAAATGGGTCTGGTGGTAATTGAACGAGGCGACCGCGGTCGGCTCTGGACCAGCGATCTGGACGACGACCTCAAACTTGAGCTCCTGAGAGCGCTGGCTGCGGGCGAGGAGGCGACCGCTGCGGCCGAAGAAGGGGTCGTTGGCGACGTCGAAGCTGGCCTCAAGGCCGACCGAGTGAAGCAACTCGAGCGAGCGATCCCGCCAGGAGTCGCGCCACAGCGCGACCGTCTCTGGCTCACCGATCCGCACGATCTCGCGCTGATGGAACACCTGCAGGCGAGCCGGATCGCCCGATGGCTCGTGCCGAAAGACGTAGGAGCCGCCAGCGTCAACCGTGACCCCGCCCGCGGCGAGCGGCCCCCGCGCCCCAACCACCGGGTAGACCGGGTAGCAGGCGGCCGGCGTCAGCGCCAAGTCGGTCATCTCCTGAAACTCACTCCAATTCTCGTGGTGAGCGGCTCGCTCCTCCTGCAACGCCGCCTCATCCTCATCGCCCTCGAAGGCAAAGACCGAGCCCGCCAGATGAGGAAAAGACTTCAGATACCCGATCTCCTCGATCTGCTTGCGTGGAAGCAGCGGTGGGAAGGCGATCCGCTCGGGGCTATCGACCGCGGCCGCCTCGGTGATGATCGCATCAAAGCCGCGCCGCACCCGCTCAAAGTCCTCGCTTCGCCCGTAGACACCGGGCACACCGCTATCGACCAGCATGCCGCTGTTTAGGAGTTCGCCGAGAAACTCCGTCTGCTCCGGGGTCCCGGGACGGAACTCGGCCATGCCTCAGACCTCCTTGGCGATCAGCAACAGACTGGCATCCGTCTTGTGGATGCGCTCGTTGGCGACCATCAGGCAGGCCGACATCGAGTCACGCAGGTGGCGCCCGACGCTAAACGGCGTGTCGTTCTTATAGCCGACGATGCCGCAGACGCCGAGCGCTCCCTGGCAGACCCGGGGGGCCTGCTCGGAGGCGGCGAGCTTGAGGTTGTTGAAGCGCAGGATCATTGCCAGCTCGGAGAGTCGCGAGCGATCATCGGCGGCGTCGCAGAACTCGCGCAGCGCCAGCGAAACCTCGGCACGAAGCAACGAGAGTTCGCTCATCAGCTCCGAGAGGCGGATCGCCGCGGGCAGGGGCTCGCCCGGCTTGCGCTTCGCCGCGGCGCGAACGAAGGCGCGGGCGCGGTCAAAGGCATCGGTGGCGACCCCGAGCCAAACGTGAGACCAGAGAATGTGAGAAATCGGGGTCATCGACTCGCTGGAGATCTCTGAAAATGGGGTTCCCATCACCTGCTCCACGGGGAACTCGGCGCTGGCGATGAACCCGGGCGAGCAGGTGCCGCGCATCCCGAGTGGATCCCAGCTTCCCTGCGGCTCAAGCTTCATCTGATCGCTGCGAGTCAGAACCAGCACCTGATCGCCGGGCTCAGCATCGGGGGCGCGGCGAAGCGTGGTCAAAAACGCATCTGCGTAGCCACCGTAGGAGACGGTCGGCGCCTGCTTTTCGAAACTGACGATGCCGTCGGCCGGCTCAGAGACAGCGGCCACCGACTTGCCCATGTCGCCGCCGGTTCCAACCTCCGAGGTGATCGAGGCTATTAGCCGCTGCTCGGCGGCGACCTCGCCCAGGTAGTCCTCAAACCAGGGAGAATCGCCTAGGTGTCGAACCATGCAGGCGACCTGGATCTGGTGCATTGCAAAGACCATTCCGGTTGCCCCGCAGCGGCGGCCCAGCTCAAAACAGCCCTCAGCGATCGCCCCGAGGCTTGCATCAGCGCCGCCGAGTCGTGCGGGCACTAGCGCCGAGAAGGCCCCGGCCTCCCGCAGGGCGTCAACCGCCTCTTGCGGAAACCGGGCCTGGCGATCGACCTCATCGGCATTGGGCGCCGCGATATCAACGGCGATCTGGCGGATGGTGGCCAACAGTTCCTGATCCTTGCTTGCTACCGCGACGTTCATACAGTTGCTCCCCTCACTTCTTCGAGCGCCGCGGCGATTGAGTCGACGCTCTCAAAGACGCTCCGCTTCAGCATCGAGTCGAGAAATTCGACGTCAAAAGTATCCTCCAGCGCGATCATTACGTTGACGCTGGCGTGCGAGGTCATGCCCGCCTGGTAGAGGTCGGCGTGGTCATCGAGCGTCTCAATGTCCACGGGGAGCTGCCCATGCTCCTTGATGACTTTTCGGATCTGTTCCTTCATGTCCGCCCCAGAGATCGTCCGCTGGCCGCCCAGACTTTAGCCAGGGCCGCCGCGGTGCACCCGGGGGTCCAGCCTACGCCGCCACGACAACGGCTGCAGCGAAACCGGCCTCGTGGGTGAGGCTTATCGCCAGCTCCTTGATCCCGGCCTGATCGGCCAATTCGGCCACCTTTCCCGAGATCTCGAGCTCGATTCGACCCGACCGCGCCCGACGCACCTCGATGTCGGTCAGCGAGACCCCATCCTCGCTGCCGGGTATCGCCTTGATCGTTGCCTCCTTGGCGGCGAAGCGGGCAGCCACCCGCTCGGCTTCTACCTCGCCGTTTTGACCGCGGCAATCGTCGATCTCAGCCGCCGTGTAGACCCGCTCCAAATAGTGCTCGCCGTGAGCACTGCGCAGTACCTGCTCCACGGTTTGCACCGCGACCAGGTCAAGTCCAACCCGAAGCGCCATCGCTGCCAAGCTTATTCACCGAGCGGCCGTTTAGGATCCAGGCGATGAAGCGCCCCTTTGGCAATCTGAGCAACAACGAGATCCTCGATTCGATCGCATCCTCACGCCTGGCGCGAGCGCTGTCTCCGCTCAGCCTGGTGGTGAAACGAAACGCGCTGCTCTCACTTAGCTATGAGAACACGAAGATCCTGACCCTCGCCTTCGCCTACGCCCGATCGGAGGCAATCGAGGGTGATTACGCGGAGTTCGGGGTCTGGACGGGACGCACCTTCGTTGAAGCCTGGCGGGTTGCCAAGGCATTCCCCGGCCCCTTCCGGCGCTTTTTGGCCTTTGATTCCTTTCAGGGGCTACCCGAGGTCGATGGCGAGGATGCAACAGGGCGCTTTGCAACGGGGGAGTTCAGCGCCGATCGCAAGAACTTCGAAGCCCGGCTGCGCCGCGCCCGGATCCCCGCAGAGCAGGTCCATATCGTCGAGGGTTTCTTCGATCAGACGCTCACCCAAGAGGCGGGCGCTGCGGTTGATCCCGTCGCGATCGCCTGGGTTGATTGCGACCTTTATTCCTCAACGGTTCCGGTTCTTGACTACCTCACCCCACGGCTCTCCCAGGGCGCTGTGCTGCTCTTTGACGATTGGTTCTGCTTCAAAGGCGATGCCGAAAAGGGCGAGGCGAAGGCCTGCGCGGAGTGGCTTGAGCGCAATCCCCAGATCAGCCTGGTGCCGTGGCGACAGTACAACTGGGCCAGCCAGGCATTTCTGGTCCGACGCAGCGACCGCCCAGCCGAGTGAGCCGCGCCACAGGCTGAGGCCGCCAGCCGCCGAGACGCGCCTGCAAGGCCCCCAGCTGGACTTGGACCGGCGCCGGAAGCTTGTCTTCAAACCCACCAGATGCGCTTTGATGAGCTGGGTCGCCTGCTTGGCCACCGGCTCTTCGTCCGCGCAGACACGACCGTCCTCGACTGAGCGATGGCAAGGGAGCATCCCTTGCGCCATTCGCACCGACCATTCCGATCACATGTATCACTCGTGATACAGTGGGGGAATGGCCAAGGTCAGCACTCGTGATCTGCGAAACCACGGGGGCGAGGTAATCGACCGCGCCACACGCGGAGAGCAAATCACGATCACCCGCTCGGGAAGACCGGTGGCCGAGCTGCGGGCGCTTTCCCGGCCCCCACTCCCCGCCGAGGCTCTCCTGGACCGCTGGCGCCGGCTGCCCGCCGTGGACCCGGTCGGCCTGCGCACCGACATCGATCGACTACTCGAGGCGAGCCTTTGAGCAACGCATCCCCCACCACCGCGCAGCCGCCATCTCTGCGTGGAATCCTCGACACCTCTACGGTGATCCTGTTGCAGCGCCTCACCGACCCGACAGCCTTACCCGCCGAACCATTGATCACCGCCGTGACCCTCGCCGAGCTCGCAGTCGGCTCGCTCCTAGCCGCTGAGGAGAGCGAGCGCGCCGCGCGCCAGGCCCACCTCCAACAGGCCGAGGTTGACTTCGACCCGCTCCCCTTCGACGCCGGCGCCGCCCGCGCCTTCGCCGGAGTCACCGCCTCACTGCGGCGCTCCGGGCGCAAGGCCGGCGCGCGAGCCTACGACGCGATGATCGCCGCGACGGCGCTCTCCAACGACCTGCCTCTCTACACATCTAACCCGCGCGATTTCAGCGGCATCGATGGGCTCGAGGTAGTCGCCGTCGCCGATGCCCATATCCCAATGCACGGCGACACGACTTGATCGTTGGGGCCAAGTAACGTCGCATCAAAGGTGAAGGCCCGCTCTCGACCCGGATTCCGACTTTTAGGCGAAGGGACGGGCTTTCGGTCCCGCCCGTGTGATCGGCAGGTACGTGGTGCTCCCGGTGCAGCTTGATTCCCGTTTGAGATTGCTGAGTCAGATTCGGGTGGCCGGATCGCTAACCTCAACCCGTGACGAGGATCGCCGCAATCGAGACATTCCCCGGTGTCGACCTAATTCGGCGCGGCGTCACCGACCTTAACGCCGGGCGCGAATCAGCCGAGGCACTGTTGGTTTCGATTGGAGCGCCGCGATTGCGCTCCCTCGGTATTGAGCTGTCGGCGCCGATCGCATCCCCGGAGCACAAGCTGTATCGGCTTCTGGCCCGCGAGAAGGGTGACGCGGCCCATTCCACCTATAACGCCCTGATCCGCCGGCTCGTCAGCTTCGAGCGAGCGGCCGCATGTGCGAACTAGCCGACGCGAGCCGCATCGAGGCATTCATGAAGGAGCTTGGCCGATCGGCGCAGGAAGACAGCCGGGTTTATTTCACCGGC
This sequence comes from uncultured Solirubrobacterales bacterium, assembly GCA_963700105.1. GTDB lineage: Bacteria > Actinomycetota > Thermoleophilia > Solirubrobacterales > 70-9 > CAVUWL01. Next base: position 864,871 of record CAVOWL010000004.1, read on the forward strand.
GGGGCCACCGCCGTGCTCAACGGTTGGCGAGCTAGCGCCATAGATATCGACATCAAGCTGGTCCCCAAGCGCGAGGAGATGTTGCGGGTGATACCCCGACTAAAGGAGGATCTAAACCTCAACGTCGAGCTCGCCGCACCCTCCGATTTCATCCCGCTGCCAAACGGATGGGAGGACCGAAGCCCGCTAATCCGCAGAGAGGGCAAGGCTTCCTTTCACCACTTTGACCCAATCGCCCAGGCGCTTGCAAAGATCGAGCGCGGTCACGATCAGGATCTTCAAGACGTCCGAAAGATGATCACTCGCGGCCTGGTTGACCCGGCTGAGGCCCTCGCTCGATTCAATGCGGTCGAGCCCGAGCTATACCGCTTTCCCGCGATAGACCCAGCCTCGTTTCGAGATGCAGTCGAAGAGGCCCTCCGATGAGGCCGGGTCACACGGCCGGCTTGAAACGTCAAGGCAGTTTGTCTCCAAGCGGCTGGGGGCGCCCTGAGCGGCATCGATGAACAGCAGACAAGGGCTCCGTCTCGAACAAACTCTTCATAGGAGACACCGGAAATGCGCGTTCGGCGCGGTGACCGAGTCACTGAAGGACGACGTTTGCAGAAGTTGAGGTCGGAAAGGACCCCGAGCTGACCAGAGCCTACGGCTTCTGAGCCAGGCGCTCTTCCAGTATCCCCAGCTGCTCTTCGATCTGATCCGGAAGTCTGTCTCCGAACCTTGCCAGATGCTCCTTTAGCTGAGGCAGCTGCTTGGCCACTAGCTCTTCGTCTACGCAGAGGAGCTCCGCCATCGCCTCGGCGGAGATCTCGAGGCCATCGGTGTTGATGTCACCCTCAACCGGCAAAAGCCCGATCGGCGTCTCCACCGCTCCAATCTCATCCTCGCAGCGACGAAACACCCACTCCAAGACCCGGCTGTTCTCGCCGAAGCCGGGCCACAGGAACTTGCCGTCGGCGTCTTTTCGAAACCAGTTGACGTGAAAGACGCGCGGTAGCTTGGCGCCCTCTCGTTCGCCGGCCTTCAGCCAGTGGGCGAAGTAGTCGGCCATGTTGTAGCCGCAGAAGGGCAGCATCGCCATCGGGTCAAAGCGCAGCTCACCGACCGCTCCGGCGGCCGCGGCGGTCGTCTCTGAGGACATCGTCGCCCCCATGAAGACCGCGTGCTCCCAGTCAAAGGCCTCGTGCACAAGCGGCACCACCGTCGCGCGGCGCCCGCCGAAGAGGAAGGCATCGATCGGCACACCCGCGGGGTCCTCCCACTCGGGTGCGATCGAGGGACACTGGGAGGCGGGGGTCGTAAAGCGGGCATTTGGATGCGCCGCGGGCTGCTCGGACTCCGGCGTCCAGTCCTCGCCGTGCCAATCGATCGCGTGCTCGGGTGCCTCGCCGGTCATTCCCTCCCACCAGATGTCGCCATCGTCTGTTTTGGCGGTGTTGGTGAAGATCGAGTTGCGCTCGATCGTCTCCATCGCGTTGGGGTTGGTCTTGTGGCTTGTGTTTGGCGCGACGCCGAAGAAGCCGGCCTCGGGGTTTACCGCATAGAGGCGCCCGTCGGTGCCGAACTTCATCCAGGCAATGTCATCGCCGATCGTCTCGACCTTCCAACCGGGCAGGGTCGGGATCAGCATCGCCAGGTTGGTCTTGCCGCAGGCCGAGGGGAAGGCGCCGGCGATGAACTTGACCGCGCCCTGGGGCGAGGTCAGTTTGAGGATCAGCATGTGCTCGGCGAGCCAACCCTCCTCGCGCGCCATCGCCGAGGCGATCCGCAGCGCGAAGCACTTCTTACCCAGCAGCGCGTTGCCGCCGTAGCCGGAGCCAAAGGACCAGATCTCGCGAGTCTCTGGGTAGTGGACGATGTACTTGTTGTCCTCGTTGCAGGGCCAGGGCACGTCGGGGGCACCGTCGGCGAGCGGCATGCCCACCGAGTGCACGCAGGGGACGAAGCGACCCTCCGTGCCCAGCGCCTCAAGCGCCGGGGCGCCCATCCGGGTCATGATCCGCATCGAGGCGGCGACGTAGGCGGAGTCGGTGAGCTGGACGCCGATGTGGGAGATGTTTGAGCCGATCGGCCCCATCGAGAAGGGCACCACGTACATCGTTCGCCCCTTCATGGATCCGGAGAAGAGACCCTTTAGGATCGCGCGCATCTCGGCCGGGTCACGCCAGTTATTGGTCGGACCGGCATCGACCTCGCGCTTTGAGCAGATGAAGGTGCGGTCCTCGACCCGGGCGACATCGGCGGGATCGGAGAGGGCGAGGTAGCAGTTGGGCCGCTTCGTCTCCGATAGTCGCTCGAAGGTGCCCGCCTCGATCAGGGTCTGAGCGAGTGCGTCGTACTCCTCAGTGGAGCCGTCGCACCAGTGAACGGCTTCGGGTTCGGTCAGATCGGCGATCTCCCCAACCCAGTTGAGAAGCTTGGCGTGAGTGGTCGGCGCTTGCGCCGTGGCGATTTGGCTCATCCTGGCACTCTACTTATTGGCCTGCAACTTGATCAGGCTGACGTCGGCTTCCTTGTTGATGATCTTTAGCGTTGCGGTGGCCTGCTTACCGCCGCTAAAGCTCACCGCGCAGGTGAAGGTGGCGTTCGGTTCCACCTTCTGTTCGGACGGACAGGAAACCGAGGTGACCTTGCGGTGCAGCGATTTTTCAAGGTTTGACTTGATCGCTTCCTGCGTCTTTCCGCTATCGATCACGGTTTCGCCACAGCCGGCGATCGCGACGGCAACCAGCGCCAGCGCGGCGGCGGCGCCGACTCTGTTCAATCGAATTGAAGACCTCATTTACCCTCCCTCTTTGACGAGCGACACAGGGGGAGTATCCCAGGCTAGCGGTGCTTGGATAGGGTTCCCGGCCGCCATGCGCTTTTACGAGTACGAGGCACGAAAGATCGTCGAGCTGGCCGGGATTCCGGTAACCAGCTACGGCTTCGCCACCACCGCTGAGGCGGCGCGGCGGGCTGCCGAGGAGATCGGCGGAGCGGTGGTGATCAAGTCCCAGGTGCTGAGCGGCGGGCGGATGAAGGCAGGCGGCGTCAGGTTCGCCGATGACCCTGATCAGGCAGCCCGCGACGCGGCCGAGATCCTCGAGCTAGAGATCAACGGACAGATGCCTCGCGGCGTCTTGGTCGATCCCAAAGCCGAGGTCAAGAAGGAGTACTACGCGGGCGTCGTGTGGGACGGAACCGCGAAGCGGCCGCTGCTTTTGTTCAGCGATATGGGTGGCATCGACATCGAGGAGGTGGCCGACACCCACCCCGACCACGTCGGCCGTGCCCACCTCTCCAACCTGCTGCCGATCTCTGACTTTGAGGCCAAGCAGGCGATCGCGGCGACCGGGGTCAGCGGGTCCCAGCTGGTTCGAGCGACCCCGATCCTGGCCCGCCTCGCCCGCCTCTTTCGCGACTACGACATGACCCTGGCAGAGATCAACCCATTGGCCGAGCTAAGCGACGGGCGCTTCGTCGCCCTCGACGCCCACATGGAGATGGAGAACGAGGCGGTCGGGCGCCAGAAAGCGCTGCTGCGAGACAGCCTCGAGATCGACCCAGAGGACAGCCGCGAGGCCTATCAACCCTCGCAGTTTGAGCGCAATGTGGCGGCGATTGATGCGGCCGATCACCGCGGGGTGATACAGGGCAAGGATCACGGCTTTGAGGGGAACCTGGGCCTGGTTATCGGTGCCGGCGGGGGCTCGCTGACCCTCACCGACGCGGTCAGAAGCCAGGGCGGAAAGCCCGCCAACTACTCAGAGATCGGCGGCAATCCATCCGTCGCTAAGGCCTGCGGCCTGGCCAAGCAGGTGCTCGAAAAGGACGGGGTGGAAAAGATCGCGGTGATGATGTCGATCGTCTCCAACACCCGCGTTGACATCGTCGCGCGCGGCGTGATCAAGGCCTGCTTGGAGCTCGACCGCGATCCCGCTGAGACGATCGCGATCTTTCGCATTCCCGGTGCCTGGGAGGAGGAGGGATTCAAGATCCTCAAGCGCTACGGGGTGGAGTACTGCGACCGATCGGTCTCGATGTGGGAGGCGGCGCGGCGCGCGGTGGAGAAGATCCAGGGAGCCCCAGCGTGAGCATCCTTTTGAGCAAGGAGACGACCTTCATCGTCCAGGGAATCACCGGACGCGAGGCGGTCAACCTGACCCGGGAGTGTCTGGACTACGGCTCCAAGGTGGTCGGCGGCGTCACCCCGGGTCGAAAGGGTCGTGAGGTCCACGGCGTCGCGGTCTTTGACACCGTCGCCCAGGCGGTCGAGAACTACGGCGCCCAGATCGACGGCTCGGTTGTAACCGTCCCCCCCGCCTTCACCAAGGACGCGGTATTTGAGGCGATCGAGAACGGGATCGGGCTGATCGTGATCGTCACCGAGCGGATCCCGCGCCGCGACGTTGCCGAGATGGTCGAGCTGGCAGGCATGCGCGGGGCGCGGATCATCGGCCCCAACTGCCTCGGGTTGATCGTGCCGGGGGTATGCAAGATGGGCGGGATCGGCGGTCCGGCAAAAGACGCCGCCAAGGCCTACGCACCCGGTCCGGTGGGGGTGATGAGCCGCTCGGGCGGAATGACCACCGAGATCTCCTCCTCGCTGACCCAAGCCGGCCTCGGGGTTTCCACGGCGGTCTCGATCGGCGGCGATGCGATCATCGGCTCCACCTACGCCGAGCTGATGCCCTACTTCGAGGCCGATCAGGAGACCGAGGCGATCGTGATCTACACCGAGCCGGGCGGGCGGATGGAGGCACAGCTCTCCGAGTGGGTCTCTGAGCACCAATCGCGGCTTCCGATCGTCGCCTTCATGGCGGGCAAGTTCATGGACGATGAGGAGATGAAGGGAATGAGCTTCGGCCACGCCGGAACGATCGTGGAGGGCGTGGAGGACACCGCAACCGAGAAGATCGCCCGCCTTAAGGCAGCCGGAATCGGCGTCGTGGAGCGAATCGATCAGATTCCCGCCGCGGTCGCAGAGAAGCTGGGGAGGGAGCTCTGATGGCCGCTGCCCTGCAGCGCGTATTCATCGACGTCGAAATCGATGCCTCGATCGCCACTGATCGCGACTTGGCGGCAAAGCTCGAGGAGGTCTGCCCGGTCGACATCTTCAAAGCCGGCGATCAGGGGGTTGAGATCGTTGCGGAGAACCTCGATGAGTGCGTCCTTTGCAACCTCTGCGTCGACGCAGCCCCAGCGGGTGCGCTCACCGTGATCAAGCTCTACGAGCGCTAGGCGACGCTGGTCGCTGCGGCCGGGGGCCCCGGTCCCGGCGACGCCGACCATTTTTGCCACGCGACCCAGTTGCCGTCAGCTGAGCGAGGGGGAAGCGCAGATATCGGTGCGCTAACCTCTGCACCGATATCTGTAACGTTTGATGGAAGGTGAGCCCAGTTGATCGATAGCCCCCGCCGCGTCGCCGTGATCGGCGGCAACCGGATTCCCTTTGCGCGCTCTGACAGCGCCTACGCCCACGCCTCAAACCAGGACCTGCTGACGGCAGCGCTAGACGGCCTGATCGAGCGCTTTGACCTCGCCGGTGAGCGCCTCGGCGAGGTCGCGGGGGGCGCCGTTTTAAAGCACTCCCGCGACCGCGACCTGACCCGCGAGAGCCTGCTCGGCACCCGCCTGGCGCCGGAGACGCCCGCCTATGACGTCCAGCAGGCCTGCGGCACCGGGCTTGAGACGACGATCGCGGTCGCCAATAAGATCGCCCTCGGCCAGATCGACGCCGGTATCGCCTGCGGCGCCGACACAACCTCCGATGCCCCGATCGCCCTCAACGAGCAGCTGCGCGAGACCCTGCTTGAGGCAAACCGGCAGCGCTCAACGGCGGCCAAGCTGCGGGCCCTGACCGGCCTTCGCCCCGGCCATATCGTGCCGGCGATTCCACGCAACGAGGAGCCGCGCACCGGCCTCTCGATGGGCGAGCACTGCGCGCTGATGGCAACCGAGTGGGGAATCGGGCGCTCCGAGCAGGACGAGCTCGCCCTCGCCAGCCACCACAAGCTCGCCGCTGCCTATGAGCGCGGATTCTTTGAGGACCTGCTCACCCCCTACCTCGGCCTCGAGCGCGACCAAAACCTGCGCCCGGACTCTGACCCCGAGAAGCTGGCCAAGCTCGGGCCGGTGTTCGGGGGGCCGCAGGGAACCATGACCGCGGCCAACTCGACCCCGCTCAGCGATGGAGCGGCGGCGGTGCTGCTGGCCAGCGAGGCCTGGGCGGCGGAGCGCGAGCTGCCCGTCCTCGCCTACCTGAGCGAGGCCCAGACCGCGGCGGTCGATCACGTCCACAAGCGCGAAGGCCTTTTGATGGCCCCCGCCTACGCGATGCCGATGATGCTCGATCGGGCCGGACTCAAACTCGCTGATTTCAACTACTACGAGATCCACGAGGCCTTCGCCGCGCAGGTGCTGTGCACCCTGCGCGCCTGGGAGGACCCGGTCTTCTGCAAGGAGCGCCTCGGCCGCAAGGAGCCATTTGGCTCGATCGAGCCGGCCAAGCTGAACGTCAACGGCGGCTCGCTCGCCGCCGGACATCCCTTCGCGGCCACCGGCGGGCGGATCGTCGCCGGACTCGCCAAGCAACTGCACGAAAACGGAGGCCGCGGGGTGATCAGCATCTGCGCGGCCGGAGGCCAGGGTGTTGTCGCGATGCTCGAAGCACCCGGGGTAAACGATGAGTGATCGCTACGCCCAGATCGTCAACGCGCCGATCGCCGCCACGGTTGCCGCCCAGCTGGGGCTACCGCGCCCCACCCGACTCGATCGCCACCGCCGGGGAGAGCCGCTGATCGCCGGCACCGTGCTGGTTGGCGCGGCCCCAGGCGGCGGCCTCAGCGGGGCGCTTGCGCGGGTCCTCGCCGAGGCCAAAGTCAGCGCTGCGACTACTCCCGAGAAGCCGCTTCGCGAGGCCGCCGCCGGGGCGGGCCTTGACGCCAGCATCTTTAACCCCGAGGGCGGTGCCGAGCGCTTCAGGGGGCTGGTCTTTGACGCCTCGGGAATCGCGGACTCCACCGAGCTCTTGGAGCTACAGAGGTTCTTTTACCCCGCCAGCGCGAGACTCGAGCGAAACGGACGGGTGATCGTGCTCGCCAGGCCTCCCTCAGAGTGCGATTTAACCCGCGCCGCAACCGCCCAGCGCGCCCTTGAGGGCTTCACCCGCTCGCTCGGCAAGGAGCTCGGCGCGCGCGGCTCAACGGTGCAACTGGTGCGCGTCTCCTCGGGTGCCGAGGAACAGCTCGACTCGACCCTGCGCTTCCTGCTCTCGCCGCGCTCGGCCTACGTCTCGGGTCAGCTGATTCGGGTCGGGATGGGGGTCACCGCCACCCCCGAGATCGACTGGGAGCACCCGCTGCAGGGAAAGCTCGCGCTGATCACCGGAGCCTCGCGTGGGATCGGCGCCGCGATCGCCACCACCCTGGCTCGCGACGGAGCCTCGGTGGTGGGGCTCGACGTCCCGGCGGCCGAGGGCGAGCTTCGCCGCCTCTGCGCCGAGCTGGGCGGGGAAGCTCTCAGCCTTGACATAACCGCCGCGGATGCCCCCGCGCGGATCGCCGAGCGTTTCGCCGATGGAGTCGACGTGGTCGTCCACAACGCCGGGGTCACCCGCGATCGAACCATCGCCAAGATGCCGGCCGATCGCTGGAGTGAGCTGATGGAGATCAACCTCTCAAGCGAGGAGCGCATCAACGACGCGCTGCTGGGGGAAGGGGCGCTGGCAAAAAACGGCCGCATCGTCTGCGTCTCATCGATGTCGGGAATCGCCGGCAACCCTGGGCAGACCAACTACGCCACTTCCAAGGCAGGCGTGATCGGCATGGTCGAGGCGCTGGCTCCCGAACTCGCCCAGCGCGCCGCGACGATCAACGCGGTGGCGCCGGGATTCATCGAGACGAAAATGACCGCCGCGATGCCGCTCGGCCCGCGCGAAGTGGGTCGGCGGATGAACAGCCTCTCCCAGGGCGGACTTCCGATCGACGTGGCCGAGGCGATCGCCTTCTTCGCCAGCCCCGCCTCGACCGGTATCAACGGCAACGTGGTGCGGGTCTGCGGCCAGAGCCTCCTGGGTGCCTGAGATGGCGAGCCGGACCCTGACTTCAGCACCCGCGATCTTGCCGCTCTATGCCCGCGCCGCCGCCCCGATCATCCCAGGAGCCTCGCTTTTGCCCTTCGTGCCTGGCGGCGGCGGGGAGGTTCCCGATCTCGATCTCTCCCTGAGCGGGGTGCGGGCCAAGCCGGCGGCGCTCGCGGCCTACGCCAGGGTCTGTGGCTTCGCACTTCGCGACCACCTCCCCCCCACCTATCCGCAGGTGCTGGCCTTCCCGCTGCAGATGGCCGTTATGGCCGACGGGCGCTTTCCCTTCGGCGCGGTCGGCCTGATCCACATCGAAAATCAGATCGTCCAGCACCGCCCGATCGGGGTGGGCGAGGAGCTGGTCCTGCGGGTGCGCCCGACCAAGCTCATGCCCCATCAGCGCGGACAGACCTTCAGCCTCAAAAGCGAAGCGAGAATCGGCCGCCAGAAGGTCTGGGAGGCAACCTCGACGATGCTTCATCGCGGCGGCGAGAAGGCGGCGGGGGAGGCCGCTGGCGCTCGGGGCCCGCTGGCGACAGGGGAGCTGGAGTTGGCGAGCGTTGCCCAGTGGCGCCTCGGCGCTGATCTGGGGCGCCGCTACGCGGCGGTCTCGGGTGATCGGAACCCGATTCACATGCATTCTCTGACCGCCAAGCCGCTCGGCTTCGGGGCGGCGATCGCGCACGGCATGTGGACCAAGGCGCGCTGCCTGGCGGCACTTGAGAGCCGTCTCCCCGACGCCTATAGCGTCCTCGTCGACTTCCGCCGCCCGATCCTCCTGCCCTCAACCGTGGCGTTTGCAAGCGCCCCCGACGGCACCGCGATCGACTTCGCCGTGCGCGATGCAAAGCGCCATACCCTCCACCTCGAGGGCAGAATCGAGCCGGCAGAGCTAAAACCGAAAGCCAAAAGCAAAAGGAAAAAAGCAAAGTGAATCCCACCGATACCGAGGCCCCGCTCTCAGAGCGTGGCATGGGCCTGGGCCTGCGAGCGCTGAATCGCCTCGCCGGATATGAGCTGCTCGATCGACTCGGGATCCGCAAAGCGCTTGAGCGAGTGGTCTTTCAGGCATCCAAGAACGGGTTTCGCTCTGCGACGGTCGCCGGGCGAACCTTCAAGGCGGCCCAAAAGCTTGCCCAACCTGCCCGCCAGGCCAAGGCCAGATCTCACGGACTCTTCGACCTCACCCCCACCGACGAGCAGCAGATGTTCGCCGAGGCGGTGCGCTCCTTTTCGCAGGAGAAGGTCCGCCCGGCGGCCCTCGAGGCCGATGCCGCTGCCGCGGCTCCGCCCGAGCTGCTAGCCCAGGCCGCCGAGCTCGGGGTCAACATGCTCGGCGTCCCCGAGGAGCTGGGCGGGGTGATGGCCGAGCAATCGTCGGTGACCTGCACCCTGATCGGCGAGGCGCTTGGCAACGGAGACATGGGGATCGCCTACGCTGCCCTGGCTCCCGGAGCGGTGGCGACCGCGATCGCTCGCTGGGGCAGCGCCGAGCAGGAGGCCACCTACCTGCCCGCATTCACCGACGAGGACACCCCCGCGGCGGCCCTGGCGCTACTTGAGTCACGACCGCTCTTTGACCCGCTGAAGCTGCAGACCAGGGCACGCAAGAGCGCCACGGGATGGACCCTCGACGGTGCCAAGTCGCTGCTCGCCCGCGCAAAGGAGTGCGAGCTCTTCGTGGTCGGCGCCGAGGCAGAGGGAATCGGACCGGCGCTGTTTGTGATCGAGTCCGGTGCTGAGGGCCTCGCGGTCGAAGCAGAGCCGGCGATGGGCCTGCGCGCCGCTAGCACCGGTCGCCTCCATCTGCAAGACGTGAAGGTTCCCGATCAGGCCCTGCTCGGCGAGGGCCGCCGCGAGGACTACATCGAGTGCGTCAATCGCTCGCGCATCGCATGGTGCTCGCTTGCCGTCGGCACCGCCCAGGCGGTTCTTGATTACGTGATCCCCTACGTCAACGAACGCAGCGCCTTCGGGGAGCCGATCTCCAACCGCCAGGCGGTCGCCTTCGCGGTCTCTGATATCGGGATCGAGTCCGACGGGATGCGACTCGCCACCTACCGCGCGGCGAGCCGCGCCGATCGTGGCGAGAAGTTCGACCGCGAGACGGCGCTCGCCCGCCGGCTCTGCGCCGCGAAGGGAATGCGAATCGGCTCAGAAGGCGTCCAGCTTCTGGGCGGACACGGATATATCAAGGAGCACCCGGTCGAGCGCTGGTACCGCGACCTTCGTGCGGCGGGCGTGATGGAGGGCGCCCTGCTCGTCTAGAGCCCAAAAAGAAGATGATCAATCTCGAGACACCGAAGAAGTTCAAGCCCCTGATCGGCCAGGCCCACCAGGTCGCCACCGAGGTCTTTCGGCCAATCTCGCGCAAGTATGACTCCGCCGAGCACGGCTATCCCAAAGAGCTCGACATGCTCGCCTCGCTGATTGATGGGATGAGCGAGGGCGCCGATATCGGCGGCGCCGGAGCTGGCGGCGTTGGCCGCGGCGAGCAGGCCGGCGGTGCGGATGGAGAAAACCGCAACGGCTCCAACCTCTCGACCGCGCTCAGCGTGATCGAGCTCTGCTCGGGCGACGTCGGCCTTTTGCTCTCGATGCCCGGCCAGGGCCTCGGCAACTCCGCGATCGCCTCGGTCGCTTCAGAGGAGCAGCTTGAGCGCTACGGGGGGCGCTGGGCGGCGATGGCGATCACCGAGCCCGAGGCCGGCTCAGACTCCGCCTCGATCCGCACCACCGCCGAGCTCGACGGCGAGGAATACGTCCTAAACGGGGAGAAGATCTACGTGACCGCGGGCGAGCGGGCCGAGCTGGTCGTCGTCTGGGCAACCCTCGATCGCTCCAAGGGGCGGGCGGCAATCAAGTCATTCATCGTCGAGCGCTCCAACCCCGGGATGAAGCTCGACCGACTCGAGCACAAGCTCGGGATCCGCGCCTCCGACACGGCGGCCTTTTTACTCGAGAACTGTCGCGTGCCCAAAGAGGCGCTGCTGGGCAACCCCGAGATCGATGTGAAACAGGGCTTTGGCGGTGCGATGCAGACCTTCGACAACACCCGCCCCCTGGTCGCCGCGATGGCGGTCGGCGTCGCCCGCGCCTCCCTGGAGGAGACGCGCGGCCAGCTGGCCGGGGCCGGAGTCGAGATCGATTACTCCACCCCCGCCCTCTGCCAGCCCGCTGCGGCGGCCCGCTTCTTGGAGATGGAGGCCGACTATGAGGCGGCACGCCTCCTCACCCTGCAGGCGGCCTGGATGGCAGATAACGGCAAGCCAAACTCGCTGCAGGCCTCGATGGCAAAGGCCAAGGCAGGTCGCACCTGCGTCGAGGTGGCGCTGGGCTGCGTCGAGCTCTGTGGCAGCCTCGGCTACGGCGAGGGCGCGCTGCTTGAGAAGTGGGCGCGCGACGCAAAGATCCTCGACATCTTCGAGGGTACCCAGCAGATCCAGCTGCTGATAGTTGCCCGCCAACTGCTCGGCAAGAGCTCAGCAGAGCTCAAATAGGATCAAGGATCTCAGCCGGCGCCGGCGCGATCGGGATGCGCCAGGCAGCGATCCTCGACCCCCAGCGCGAGGTTTGCAAAGTGCCGCGAAACGACGCTCACCCTGATCGTCTCCCCGTACCAGCAGGCCCTCCTCACGTAGGCCTTGACCGCGTAGCGCCCCGCCGCCAGCTCGAAGCTGAAGTGCCCGCCCGATGGTTCACCCTGGGCGACGATCCTCGGCTCGCCGACGCGGTGCACGACAAGGTGGGCGTCGGGGCCGTTGTAGAGGGGAAGCGAGGGGACGATCGGCATGCAGCCACCCCTGGTGCAGACCCCCGGGTTGGGACTGGGCTGCAGCGGACAGGCGATCAGCGCCGGGGAGGATCGCTGCGGGCAGATGACCAGATCAGCGCAGATTGGCGGGGGCGGGCAGCTTGGGATGCAGCCGCTGGCGCAGCTCGCGTCATAGACCTCGCCCCGAATCCCGCTCCGCGCTGCCGCCTGCGCGGCGCCCGAAAACAGCGAGACTGCAAGGAGAGAAATTCCCAGGATTGCGGCTCGAAACATCACTTCGAGGCTACTCCCCAAGGGCCACAATCCAGCCCGAACAACCGACTCGCCAAGTGCGCGCGGCGCTCTTGGCCCAGGCTCCACCGCCCGCTCCCAAAGCGGACGGTGAGGCGGAAACCCAGGAACCGCCACCCCGGTTCTGATCGCGCTCGGCGCGGCCCACGAGGAGACTCGGCCGAGCCCCGGCGCCCCTCCTTCCATATAAGTCACCTAGCGAGGATGAAGCGCATCCCCTCATGAACCTGATCGAAGACCTGATGGAAACCAAACCGGCCTCGCGGCTGGGGATCGTCGCGATCGACGCTGAAGGTGGGCGCCGCGACTGGCATTTCGGTGAGCTGATCGCCCGCTCGGCCGGGCTCTCCGGGGCCTTCGCGGCGCGCGGAGTGCGACGCGGCGATGTCGTGATGACCCTGATTGGAAACCGAATCGAGTGGGTGCTGACGCTGCTCGCCTGCTGGAGGATGGGCGCGATCGCGCTTCCTTGCAACGTGCAGCTTCGCCGTCACGATCTCGACCTCCGCGTCCTCGCCGCAGCACCGAAGCTCTGCGTTGGCGAGGAGGATCTGCTTGCCGAGCTGCCCGCCGACACGGCGACGATGACGATGGCTGAGGTCGCCGCCGTCTTGGATGAGGACCGCGAGCAGGAGATCCCCGCAAACGTAGAGGAAATGGAGGCCGAGGACCCGGCCCTGATCGTATTTACCTCCGGTACCAGCGGCGAGCCGCGCGGCGTCCTACACGCCTACCGCTATCTGTTCGGCCAGCGCCTACAGGCAGAGCACTGGCTTGGCTCGCGCCCGGGTGAGCTGGTTTGGTGCACCACGGCGACGGGTTGGTCGAAGTCAGCCCGCAACGTCTTTTTGGCTCCATGGCTGACCGGCGCCGCCGCGGTCATTCATAACGGCCGCTTTGAGCCAGGCGAGCGGCTCCTAATCGCCGAGTCGCTGGGAGTCAACGTGCTCTGCCAGGCGCCCACCGAGTACCGAATGCTGGCCAAGCGATCCGAGCTGCGCCCGGTCGACAGCCTGCGACGGATGGTCTCCGCCGGGGAGCCGTTGGAGACCGAGACGATCGCGGCCTTCGCCGAGGCGATGGGATTGGAACCAGCCGATGGCTACGGACAGACCGAGACCGGCCAGGTCACCGGCAACTTAAGCGGCGAGCCGATCCGGCGGGGATCGATGGGCAAACCCCTACCTGGCATCGAGACCCGCATCGTCGCTGGCGAGCTGCAGGTTCGGGTCGCCTCCACCCCAACCTTCTTTTCCCGCTACCTCGATGGCGAGCGCTTTGAGGGCGAGTGGTGGGGCAGCGGCGACCTGGTTCGCGTCGCCGAGGACGGCTACCTCTTCTTTGAGGGACGAGACGACGACATCATCCTTTCCTCCGGATACCGGATCGGACCATTTGAGGTGGAGTCCGCCCTCCTCTCTCACCCCGATGTCGCCGAGGCCGCCGCGGTCGCGGCACCCGACCCCGAGCGCGGTGCCGTGGTGCGCGCGATCGTCATACCGCGAAACCGAGAGCCCAGCCAGGAGCTGGCCCAGGAGCTCCAACAGCACTGCAAATCGATCACCGCTCCCTACAAGTTCCCCCGTATCGTCGAGTTCGCCACCGAGTTGCCGAAGACCGCAAGCGGCAAGATCAAACGGGCGCAACTGCGAGAGGGTGGGCCCGGGGGGCAAGCTGAGGCGGATTGCTGATCAACCGGACCGCACGCCCGAGGCGAAACCAGAGCGGTGATCGCGTCGGCTCGATTAGTCTTGGCGCAGATGGCTGAGATCGACCCCAAGCGAGTCGCCGCGCTGACCGAGGCCCAGCAGGAGCGTTTTCGAAACGCAACCGGGCGCTCGGCGCAAACCTTTGAGCGCGCGGTAAAGGTGATGCCCAACGGAGTTCCGTCCTCCTTTCAGTCCGCCGATCCGTGGCCGGTCTATCTGAAACGGGGCAAGGGAAGCCGCGTCTGGGACGTCGATGACAACGAGTACGTCGACTTCCACAATGGCTTCGGGGTGATGTGCATCGGCCACGCGAACCCGACCGTCGGCGCCGCGGTCAAGGCGCGAATCGATGAAGGCACCCACTTCGCCGCACCCACCGATGGCTCGATTGCCGTCGCCACCGAGCTGAGCCGCCGCTTCGGTCTTCACCAATGGCGCTTTAACAACTCCGGAACCGAGGCGACGATGGACGCCGTCCACCTCGCCCGCGGCGCCACCGGCCGCGACACGATCCTAAAGATTGAGGGCTCCTACCACGGCCATCACGATTCGGTGATGGTCTCGGTCTACCCGCCGCTTGAGGCGCTCGGGGCTCGCGATGACCCGATCAGCGTCCCCTACGGCGCCGGCGTCCCAGAGGCGATGACCTCGCTGACGCGAGCGGTCCCCTACAACGACGCCGAGGCGCTTGAGAGCGTGCTGGAGAAGATCGGCGAGCAGGTGGCCGGGCTGATCATGGAGCCGGCGATGATGAACATCAACATCATCCCGCCGCGGCCGGGATACCTGCAGCGGGTCCGCGAGCTGACCGAGCGCCACGGCGTCAAGTTGATCTTTGACGAGGTAAAGACCGGTGCGACGATCTCCGCCGGCGGCGCCACCGCCCGCTTCGGCGTGCTCCCCGACCTGATCACCCTGGCAAAGGCAAGCTGCGGCGGCTACCCCGGCGCGGCGATCGGCATGAGCGAGGAGCTGGCCGCCCTGGTCGCCGATGGGACGGTCAAGCAGTACGGGACCTTCAACGGCAACCCCCTGGTGATGGCGGCAGCCGAGGCGACCCTGACCGAAGTGCTGACCGATCAGGTCTATGAGAACTTCGAGGCGACCAACGCGCGCCTACTCGGTGGCTGCCAGGCGATCATCGAGCGCTACGGCCTACCCGCCTACACAGAGGGCCTCGGGGCCAAGGGCTGCGTGATCTTCTCCCCCAAGCGGATGTATGAGTACCGCGACTACCTAAGCGACGTCGACGATGAGCTCTCGGCCCTGGCCTGGCTTTACCACATGAACCATGGGATCTTCATGACTCCGGGGACCGAGGAGGAGTGGACGCTCTCGATCGCCCACAGCGAGGAGGACCTGCAGCGCTACCTCGACGCCTTCGAGGCCTTCGCCAGCGACGTCACCGAGAGCTAGGGCGAGGGCCTCAGGCGGCCAGTGCCTCGGCGGCGTCGACGGGGCGGCCGAGGAAGTAGCCCTGGGCCATGTCGACCCCGTAGCCACGCAGCAACTGCGCGGTCTCATCATCTTGGACGTACTCGGCGATCGTCGTCTTGCCGAGCCCGCGCGCGACCTGCACAATCGCCTGCACGGTGAGCTGATCGGCGTCGCTGCTCGGCATATCGCGAATGAAGGCGCCGTCGATCTTGATCAGGTCGAAGGGGATCGCTTTGAGGTAGTGAAAGGGTCCAAAACCCGCCCCGTAGTCATCGATTGCGACCTGACAACCGAACTCGGTGATCCGATCGGCGAAGCTGGCGGCCGCGTCTAGGTCGTTGACCCTCGCCGTCTCGGTGATCTCAAAGGTGCATCGCCTCGGGTCGGCGTCACCCTCATCGAGGCGGCGCTCGATGAACTCGAGCACCGAGAGATCGGTGATCGAGGCCCCGGAGAGGTTGATGTGAAGCCTGACCGGCTGACCGGCCCTCTCGCGCTCCCCGAGCAGCTCAAGGGCGTGGGCGACCACCCAGCGATCGAGCTCCTGCACCATTCCCGAACGCTCGGCGACTTCGATGAAGGAGGAGGCCGGCAGCAGCTCGCCGTTATCCCCGGTCATCCGCAGGAGCAGCTCATAGCGCTCGATCCCACCCGAGGTGAGGCTGCGAATCGGCTGGGTGTGAAGGCTGAGGCGGTCGTTGGTGAGGGCGTCGCGAATCCGCGCCGACGTGGTTTTTGCGCCAATCGCGTAGCGCTTGGGCTCGCCCGGATCCTGAAAAAGCGAGATCTGGTTGCGCCCGTCTTCCTTGGCCTGATACATCGCCTGATCGGCGGCGATCAGGACCGCCTCGGGGCCGATCTCGTGGTTGGCTCCAAACATCGTAATTCCGAGGCTGATCGTCGCCGCGGGCAGGCCATTCTCCCCGCTCTCTGCAATCTGGGCTCGCAGGTCCTCCCCCAGCTGCAGCGCCCCGGCGGTGTCGGTTTGCGGCATCAACACCGCAAACTCATCGCCGGAGAGGCGGGCGACGATGTCGGTGGCCCGGACCCGCTCGCCCAAAACCGCGGCCACCCGGCGGATCAACTGATCACCGGCGTGGTGGCCATGGGCGTCGTTGATCGCCTTGAGCCCGTCGATATCGATGATCATCACCGCGCCCTGGCCGCCGTAGCGGGCGGTGAAGGAGACGAATTGATCGAGTTCAGCCCGAAAGCGGCGGCGGTCAAGCAGACCGGTGAGGGAGTCGTGGTCGGCGAGATAGCGCAGCTGAGCCTCGGTTCTCTCGGCCTCCGCCAAGGCCGCCAAGATGACCTTGCGATCCTCTGGCTCGAGTTTCTCCAGCACCGTCTCAATTGCCACGGCGCTTTGATTTCGAAGTCGTTGGAGTGCCACCCCTAGAACGTAGAGCTTTGCGGGCGCCGGCGAGTGCCTTGGCTGCAGCCGCGGGGCTCTGCGCACAAGTTTCAGCGAGACTCAGCCACCAATAGTGTGCCCCAAGGCGCCGCTGGGTAGCCTCAACCAATGCCGAATCGACTGGCGGCCGAGAGCAGTCCCTACCTTCTCCAGCACAGCGACAATCCGGTCGAGTGGTACCCCTGGGGCCCTGAGGCACTGGCGCGGGCGCGGGCCGAGGATCGCCCCATCCTGCTCAGCATCGGCTACTCCGCCTGCCACTGGTGCCACGTGATGGAGCGAGAGTCCTTCGAGGATCCCGCCACCGCCACCTACATGAACGAGCATTTCGTCAACATCAAGGTCGACCGCGAGGAGCGCCCCGACCTCGATGCCCTCTATATGGAGGCCGTCCAGGCGATCAGCGGCCACGGCGGCTGGCCGATGACCGTCTTCCTCGATCCCGAGGCGGTCCCTTTTCACGGTGGCACCTACTTTCCGCCCACCGAGCGCCATGGCATGCCGAGCTTTCAGATGGTGATGGAGGCCGTGATCGTGGCCTTTCAGCAAAAGCGCGAGGAGCTGCGCGAGCGGGGCCCACAGACCCGAGCCCATCTCGCTGCGATCGCCGAGCTAACGCCCTCCGACACCGACCCCGATCTGGAGCTGCTCGAATCGGCCACCGAGACCCTGACCGCCGCCGCCGACCTGAGCGCCGGCGGCTTTGGCGCTGCGCCCAAGTTCCCTCCGGCCTCCGCCCTTGAGCTGCTGCTCGCCCGCGCTCAGGTAGAGATCGTCGAGCTGACCCTCGACGCGATGCTCGCCGGCGGGATCTATGACCAGATCGGCGGCGGCTTCTCGCGCTACACGGTCGATGCCCACTGGCAGATCCCCCACTTCGAGAAGATGCTCTACGACAACGCGCTGCTCGCCCGCACCTATCTGCACGGCTACCAGGCGATCGGGCACCAGCGCTACCGTCGGGTCTGCGAGGAGACACTCGATTGGGCGCTAGGGGAGATGCGCGGCCCCGAGGGTGGTTTTTTCTCGGCCCTAGACGCCGACTCCGAGGGCGAGGAGGGTCGCTTCTACACCTGGGCACCGGGGGAGATTCGAGCGATCCTGGGGCCCGGGGCCGAGGCATTCCTCACCCACTACGGCGCCACCGAGAGTGGCAACTTTGAGGGACGAAACGTCCTGCATTTGCCCGCCGGCGCTGCCGCGCCGGCGCCGGCGGGACTGCCCGCGGCGCGCGAGGCGCTTTATTTGGCCCGCGCCAAGCGAACCTGGCCCAACCTCGATGACAAGCGCCTTTGCTCCTGGAACGCGCTGATGATCAGCGCTCTCGCCGAGGCCGGGGCGCTCTTTGAACGCGAGGACTACCTCGATGCGGCCCGCCGCTGCGCCGAGTTCGTGCTCGAGTCGATGCGCGACTCAAAGGGCCACTTGCTCCGCACCTACAGGGACGGCAGCGCTCAGCTAAATGCCTACCTCGAGGACCACGCCTTCTTACTCGAGGCGCTGCTGGGCCTCTATCAGGCAAGCTTTGAACAGCGTTGGTTCGAGCAGGCCCGCAGCCTGGCTGAGAGCATGATTGCCCGCTTCGCCGACCCGAAGCGCGGCGGCTTTTTCTCAACCTCCGACGATCACGAAACGCTGATTGCCCGCCGCAAGGAGGCCGCCGATCATCCGATTCCCTCGGGGAACTCCTCCGCTGCCATGGGCCTGCTTCGCCTCCATGCGATCAGCGGTGATCGGCGCTTTGCCGAGCACGCCGAATCGGTGTTTCGCCTCTTTGCTTCCGCCGCGGCCAGGCACCCGGAGTCCTTCGCCTACCTGCTCTGCGCCCTTGACTTTCACCTCTCCCCTACCACCGAGGTCGCCCTGATCGGTGAGGACCTCGCACCCCTTGCCCGAGTCCTGCGCTCGGCCTATCGGCCCCACCTCGTGATCGCCGGCGCCGCGCACAGCGCCAGCTCGCCGGAGCTACTCGCGGGCCGCAGCGCGATCGGGGGCCGCCCGAGCGCCTACGTCTGTGAGCACTTCAGCTGCCGCGCCCCGGTCACAGACCCCGCCCGCCTCGCCGAGCTCTTGGCCTCAGAGAACCGGTAGGAAGTTCTCAATCTCAAACGGCGTTACCTGCACCCGGTAATCGTCCCACTCCTGGCGCTTTATCTCGACGAAGCGGCGAAAGGTGTGCTCGCCGAGGGTGCGCAGGACGAGCTCAGACTCCGCCGCGATCTCGATCGCCTCGCCCAGAGTCGAGGGCAGCTGCTCGATCCCCTGGTGGGCGAGCTCCTCCTGGGAGAGGTGGTAGAGGTTTTGCTCCATCGGCTCGGGCAGCTCATAGCCCTTCTCGACGCCTTCCAGGCCCGCCTGCAGCATACCGGCGAAGCACAGGTAGGGATTGCAGGCAGGGTCGGGACAGCGCAGCTCGGCCCGCGTCGCTCCCTCCTTGCCGGGGTGATAGAGCGGCACCCGGATCAGCGCCGAGCGGTTGCGGCGTGACCAGGCGAGATACACGGGGGCCTCATAGCCCGGCACCAGGCGCTTGTAGGAGTTGACCCACTGGGCGAAGAGCGGCGCGATCTCGCGCGCGTGCTTGAGCTGTCCGGCGATGAAGGACTTCGCCGTCGCCGAGAGGAAGTAGGGGTCATCGCCGTCATAGAAGGCGTTTTTGCCGTCCTTTGCGAGGGACTGGTGAACGTGCATCCCCGAGCCGTTCTCGCCGAACAGCGGCTTCGGCATGAAGGTGGCGTGCCAGCCGTATTTCATCGCGTACTCCTTGACCACAATCCGATAGGTCATGCAGTCATCGGCCATCTCAAGCGCGTTCTTGTAGCGCATGTCGACCTCGTGCTGGGATGGACCGACCTCATGGTGGGTGTACTCAACGTGGATGCCCATCTTCTCTAGCGCCAACACCGTCTCGCGGCGCAGGTCAGAGCCGGCATCGAGCGTGGTCAGATCGAAGTAGCCGCCCTCATCGAGTACCTCGGGCACCCCTGCGGGCGGTTTGGCGGACCGGAAGTAGAAGTACTCGAGCTCGGGACCGACGTTATAGCCATCAAAGCCGAGCTCCTCAGCCCGCTTCAGGGCCCGCCGCAAGATCCAGCGTGGATCACCCTCATAAGCGCCACCGCCGGGCACCCGGATGTCGCAGAACATGCGCGCCACGGCATTTTGCTCCTCGGGGCGCCAGGGAACCAGGGCGAAGGTCGAGGGGTCGGGCATCGCGATCATGTCGGACTCCTCGATCGGGTTAAAGCCGGTGATCGAGGAGCCATCGAATCCCATGCCGCCGTCGAAGGCATCCTCCAGCTCGGCGGCATTGATGGAGAAGCTCTTCAGCTGTCCGAGCACGTCGGTGAACCAGAGACGCACAAAGCGGACGTCGCTTTCCTTGACGATCTCGATCACCTCGGCGGCGCTTTTGGGTTGCTCTGGCATTGCGGGCTCCTTCGACTTGTGCGCGAGAGGGCGCAACGATAGGCGAAGTGAACCGAGTGGGTTCCATCCGACGTATTACGGGTAGCAAATAGAGGCGGGCCCGAGTTGCGAAGTGGGCCAAAAACAGGTATAACTTACTCCAAGTAAGTAAGAGGCTCAAAGTAAAGTAAAGGCCACGTAAAGGCTCTGTGAAGCGGAATCCGCCGAGTCAGAGCCGAAAGCAGGTAGCGACGTGACAGTAAAAACAGCAGTCAGCAGGTTTCAGATCCACGACGAGCTAACCGCCCCCGAGGAGACCGCGCCCCTGATCAAAAGCATCCAGGCCGCCGGCGGCGCGGTGACCAAGTTCGTCGGTGTTCTCGCCGGCTCACCGGCGGTGATGCGCGCCTATACCCGGATGCGCTCGGAGTTGCGCGGCGGCGTCCTGGCGCAGGCTACGCGCGAGCGAATCGCGCTGGCCGTAGCCGAGCACCGCGAGGACACCTACAGCATCGCCCAATACGCGATCTCGGCGCGACGGGCCGGACTCGGCCTCGATGAGGTATCTCGTGCCCGCAGCTTCAGCTCGGCAGACCCGAAGGAGGCAGCGCTACTGGAGTACCTACAAGCAGCGCTTGTGGCCGACGGGCCGCCGCCGATCTATCTGCTCGAGGAGGCACGCGAGATCGGTTGGAGCGATGAGGAGATCCTCGAGGCGCTCGGCCACCTGGCCCTGAGCGAGTTCCAAAGCCTGATCGCGAGCGCCGCCGCGCTGCCCCAGGATCAGGCGACCCCCAGGGTGCTGCCCTCCGCCGCCTAGGGCGGCCCTCAAAGGTCAAGGCCAAGCGCGGCGAGCGGCCTTCCGGGCAGCTCATTCTTTCCCCCCGGGTCAGATCCTCTGCCTTCGCCCCCCTCGGGGGCGGAGGCAGAGGGCACTTGGCCTAACGCGGCGGCCGGCTGCGGCGCTCAGCCTTCCTCAGAGAGGGTGGCTGTATAGAGCAACCGCGCCGTGGAGTAGAGACAACCATAGGTCGCCCGCCTGCCGATCCCGCTCTGGGGCAGGCCTTGGCGAACGTCGGTTGAGTTGGTGCATTTCCCCGGGAGGCGACTTGCCCGCCAGACGTTATTGGCCGGCAGGCCCTCGGCGAAAGCCGGAGCCCAGGTGGGGACGGTGATGCCAACGATGTCGCCCTTTTGCACCTTTATGTTGGCCACGAATTTGACGGTCTGACCCAGGTAGGGGCTGAGCACGTGAATCGCTCCCTGGCTGACCAGGCTAAAGCGGGGCGGGTTGGTGCCCGTAACGCGCTTCAGGATCGCCAGACGTGCCTCGGGTGGGGTGCCGAAGAAACCGTTGAAAAAGGCGCGCTGTTTGGGTGTTGGCTGGGCCAGGTTCAGGGTCCAATCGGTGATCCTTCCTTCGCGGCGGATGTTGAAGGGAAGGTTGGTTTGTCCGTTATTGAGCTGAAATCCGGTGACGCTGCCGATCGCCTGGCAGGGCAGCCCGGGGCAGGAGGGAGCCGGGGTGGCGCCGGTCTGACCGAGGGTGACGGTGGTATGGGCCGTTCCCGAGGCAGCGGCGCCGCCTACCAGCGCGACCAGCACGATGAGGACCCCCGCCGTCAGGCTCGCGCCCGCGAGTCGAGCGCGCTTTCGATTCCAAATAGCGCGCGGCGCTCCGTGGGAATTCCTCAACATGCCCTAGCTCCTCTCGTAGACAATTCGGCCAAACAGGGGAGGTTAGCCGGCGGAGCGGCCGGGCAGGTCCCGAGCTCAGTGTTTGGCGGAGCTGAGGGCGACGGCGTATTGAACCTGGCCGGCACCAGTGAAGCCGAGCGCGAGGCGCGCCCCGTTGGTCAGATCCCACGAATTTCCCCTCGTGTAGGGGCCGCGATCGATCACCTGGGTGACCAGGAGGTGACCGTGGTAGGCAAATTTTACCGTCGTCCCGCAGGGAAGCGTCCGGTTGGCGACGCCGATCGTGTCGGGACGCAGGTCCTCTCCACAGGCGGTGTGGCGCCCATACAGACCGGGGCCATACCAGGTGGCTCCGGCGCTTCGCATTGGAGTGAAGGCGAGGTTTTCGGCGGCCGCTTCGGCGCCGCCGGGGAGGAGACTTGAGGCGCCGCCGGTCGAGGCCTGGGCAGGAGCTGCCCCGAAACCGCTGGCGGTGATCGCGAGGACGGCGAGCGGCGCAAACCAGCCAAGGACGGCGCCCAAGCGCCGGGCTATGGAACCCGCGGGTCGTTGCTCGTCTTGCCGCTCAGGGCGGTCTTTGCCTGTCTGCATTCTCTTTCCTGACGCTTGCGGGGTTAGCTGACGGGCTCGCGCTGAAAGAGCTGCGCTACGCGGCAGATGCCGACGATTCGCCCCAACTTTTGGGTCCCCCGCTCTCTGCGATATGTAGGCAGAGATTCAGCGGAAGTTGGCGGCAGGTTAGCAAAGGCTAAGACGGAATTTTGTAAATGGGTTGCTTTGGCTACGGACATGCCCATTGCATCGGCTTCGCGCCGGCACCTTTCAGCCCTGCACGCGCGCGCCCGGTTTAGCGCGCCAATAGGAAGGGCCCCCTCGCGGGGACCCTTCCCTTAGCGGGCCTGTAAGCCGGATCCTGTCGTGAGCGGCCATCTGTCTCAGCGGGGCTTTAACCCCACCGGGGTCACCAGAGGCGACCCTGCGACCTACCTGGACCTCACCGAGCCGGGTCAACGATCCTGCTTGGCCTTGCACCGGGCGGGGTTTGCCTGGCCGCCGCGTCACCGCGGCGCCGGTGCGCTCTTACCGCACCATTTCACCTTTGCCTGTACGCGACTCACGTGTGGCCGCGCCATCGGCTGTGTCTTTCTGTGGCACTTTCCCGCGGGTTTCCCCGGGTGGGCGTTACCCACCGCCCTTGCTCTTTGGTGTCCGGACTTTCCTCGAGGGGTTTTCTCTCCCCCCGCGACCACTCAGCCCGCCATCGCATGGTAGTCCCTCGGTGAGCCTCTGCAAAGTGGGCCGAACCCTCGACTCAGACTTTGCGGAAGACCCCGACGACGCGGCCCAGGACCCGCGCCTCTTTGGTACGAATCGGCTCCATCGCCTCATTCTCGGGCTGGAGCCTGATGTGGTCTGACTCGCGGAAGATGCGCTTCACGGTGGCCTCCTCGCCGATCAGAGCCACGACGATTTCGCCGTCCGCCGCGTCGTCGGAGGGCCGAACCACTACATAGTCGCCCTCCAAAATGCCGGCGTTCTTCATGCTCTCGCCGCGGACCTGGAGGATGTAATCGCCATCCTCGCCGCCGATCACGTCGGGAATCTCGAGGTACTCCTCGATGTTCTCTTCCGCCAGAATCGGCTCCCCCGCAGCGACCTGGCCGACCAGCGGCAGGCCGCTTCCGGGCCGTATCGACCGCTTGGCCTTGTCGAACAGCAGCTCGATCGCCCGTGGCTTAGAAGGGTCGCGACGCAAGAGACCGATCTTCTCGAGGTTGGCAAGATGGGCGTGCACGGTAGAGGAGGAGTGCAGACCAACCGCCTTGCCGATCTCACGCACCGTGGGCGGGTAACCGGTCTTGGCGGCATATCGACGGATGAAGTCGAAAATCTCCTTTTGCCTCTTGGTCAGGTCAAGGTCCACAGTCACTTCCTCTCAAAGAGTCGCGGCTCTGGTGTCAATTGGTTCGAACACGTGTTCGTAGGCTAGCGATTGTTCCGGATGGTTTCAAGCCCAATACAATCAACCGCCCTCAGGCGGCTGTGGCGGAACTGGTAGACGCGCAAGGTTGAGGGCCTTGTGCCCCTAACGGGGCGTGATGGTTCGACTCCATTCAGCCGCATAGAGGAAGACCCTGCTCCCGGCGGGGTTTTTCTTTGCACACCGCTCTATCGGTGAGCTGTCTTCGCAGATCTCCGTGTCTCAATCTTGTCTTTTTCCAAGGCGCAACGCTCAGCATTCTGGCCAATTGGGCCCGGGGGCCACAATCGCCATTGCGATCGGCGCCGCCTCGTTCAGTGCGTTGGCGGCATGCTTGGTCCAGTCGCTGGCTTACTGGGATCCGCCATCGGCTCTATCGATCGGGGCGGCCCGAAACCTGGCTTGCAAGCTCACGCGGTAGAACTGAGCAGGCTCGGTCTCGTCAAGGAACCGCTCGAGAGCAGCGAGGAACTTGGCCGGCGCCTGGAGTTGCGGCTGATGTCCAACTCCGTCAAAAACCTCGAGGCGGCTGCCGGGGATGGCTAGGTGCGCGCGCTCCCCATGTCGTGCTGGGACGAATGGATCACGAGATCCCCAGATGATCAGCACAGGGATGT
Source organism: uncultured Solirubrobacterales bacterium (assembly GCA_963700105.1). Classification (GTDB taxonomy): domain Bacteria; phylum Actinomycetota; class Thermoleophilia; order Solirubrobacterales; family 70-9; genus CAVUWL01. The sequence goes on from CAVOWL010000004.1 coordinate 889,266, forward strand.
CCTCGACCAAGTGGAGGCGGTCTACCGCGCTGACACGCTGGCCGCGGGTGTCGACGACCGAGCGCAGCGTCGCCAGGAATGCATTCCGTCGCTCCCGGTCAGCAAGCAAGGCATACACATTCGCCATCTCGACAAGGTCACCGCTCAGACCAAACCCAAGCACCGAATGGCGTTCGAAGTGAGGTACCGCCCACCGCACCGCCGGGGCAGTTACGGCGATAAACCACCCAGCACCAGGGAGCGCCACGGCGCGCACAGGCAGGCTGACCTCTTGGCCGAGTCCCCCACTAGAGACAAGCACCAGACGCTCGACGAACTCTGGGAACTGGTGGGTGAACTGGATCGCGACGCCACCGCCGAAAGAGTGACCGACGAACGTGGCGCGCTCATGACCGAGAACGAGAAGCAGATCGCGCAGGTTGGAGGCAAGACCCCCAACGGAGTAGTCCCCGCTCGGAGCCGATCTCCCGTATCCAGGAAGGTCAGGGGCGATCACGGTGTGGCTTTGCGCCAGCGGCTCGATCACGGCTCGCCATTCCGCCCCGCCGCCACCCATACCGTGGATCAAGAGCAAGACCGGGCCTTCTCCTGCCACGGCATAGTGCAGCGTGCGACCGTGAAGCCTCTCAGTCTTTAAATCCATCAAATTCGGACGCTACCCAAACACCTATGGACAGGTGCTTGGCCGTCATTCTTGATGGGGAGCATCGGTGCACGGTTTTAGGGTCATTCCGGGCGAAGGCGACATCGTCGACGCTGCATGCTTTACCTAGAATCTGGACATGCCTCGTCGCCGCATCGCCGCATGGCTGGTCCTCGCTTGCCTCTGCGGGGCGCTGCCCGGTGCGGCATCCGGCGCACCCCTCCGGAGTCCAAATGGCCTTCTAACGGGCTGCTACTGGCCTCGATCCCTTCGACAGCATCAGCGAATCGAGCCGAAGACCAGCGGAATGACGTGCCGTGACGCCAAGGCGATGCTCTTAGTCATGGCAGCATTACCAGCGGGCACGATTTCCTACACCTGGATTAACCGAAAGAACCATAGACCCCAGCGTTGGGCGTGTCAGCGCTTCCCGCCCGCAGACTATCCATTGGAAGTGCAATGCCGCCATGGCGCAAGACATTTCGATGTAGTTGGAATCGGTCGCCACAAAGCGTGACGTGAAACCGCGATCAGGTCTGATCTGCATTTCTCTGGGTGGCCGTGGTTGCGGTGATCGCGGTCGTGAACGGCCGCGACGAAAGCGGCCTCACGCACGCCGGAACCCGCGTGCTTCGCTTCAAGCAGCCATTTCGGACGGGCAATACTGCGGGTGTGCGCTCGATCTGGACCGAACCCCATCGCGCTCCAGGTCGCTCTTCCTCAGTCCATCGAGGCCAGGCGACAACGATGACCGTTATTCCCAAAGGCGATTCGTCTTCCAAGGTAACGGCGAGACTGGAACGGATGACTAGAAAACTGGAGAGGGCGGCTGCTCGGTAGCGGGAACCGAAACGCTGATTCCCTGCGGCCCACGCTAGCCCTCGAGCAGACACCGATCGATCGCCGGCACCATTCTCCACGCGCGTTCCTGCATCTCAGCGGTGCCGAGGCGAGCGCCAAGACGGAGGGTCGTACCCTCCGCCAGGCGCTCGATCGAGGCAACGCTGGTTTGAAGCCTGCCTACCTTGCAAACACCCGATCGAATAGCGTCGTGTCGCCGAGCGCGTCGAACTCGATCAGCTTGCCACTCTCGTTGTAGGTGAGGATGTTGGCGCTCTCGACTTCCTCCCCCTCCATGTGGGCGGTGGTCAAAACGACAACCTTGTCGCCGTCGGCGACGAAGCTGTGCGGCTCATTGCGGAAGCTCTTGGCCGCGAGCTTCCCCCAAAACTCCCCGACCTCCTGCTTGCCGTTGTAGGTCCCGGTCAGGGCGTTATCGCCGCGCGCCCTCCAGACAATCGAGTCATCCATATTTTGCATCGCACCGGCGGCGTCGCCGGTAGCAAATGCCGCGTAGGCGTCCTTCGCCGTCTGCTTGTTCTCCTGAGCACCCATGACTGGATCCTTCCTGTAGCTCCTGAACTTGAGGTTCGATCCTATCGCGGGTCCAAACACCGCGGTCGTTGCGAGGTGATCCGACGTAAACCCCTACGTCATCATGCTTCAGTTCGCCACGAGCGAACTCCACGCAGGACTGCACTATGGGCGGGGATGGTGCTGAAACCGCGACCTCTCGTTGCGCTAGCTATTCCCGGTAGAAGCTGTATTCGGCCTGCCCCCCATCTCTGCGCTCGAAAAGAGCGCCGGGATGCGCTGGTGTTGCCCTTTGGGTCCACGGCGCACCTTGATGCCGACCTCAGGGAATAGCCGTTGAATCTCTGGCGTCAGGCCAGCGAGTACCCAGAAGATGATGCACTCGTGTATTGCCATCAGGGTGAGAAAGACGGACTCGCCTGGAGCGGACCGGGCTTCGCTTCTGCGGTTGAATATTACCTCCGGAATGATGTTGGCCTCCGCCTCCAGGCCAGAATCAAGGTCAAACTCGCCCCAATAGTGGCCAAGGATTGCATTCTTCTCTATCTGGCAAAAGATCGGCTGGAGGCGAGAGAGCCGATTAAACCCGGCTCCGATAATTCCAAATCGGGATCGAATACCGACGGCACCGATGATTTGGAAGTGTTCGTGCTTATCTATGTTCGAGAACTCTTCTAGCCGCCAGAGGTTTGCGAGCGGAGGGTCCTTCTTTCGATGGTAAGGCTGCAGTCGCTCACTTGCTGCTCGAGTGGATCGAGACATCCCCAGCATCTTGGGCTTTGCTCCGATGCGCCTTTTCTCCCCAATACATCCAGCCCGTGGAGAAGATTGGAACGCGGATCTCTTGGCGGATCTCTTGGCAGATCTCGGGTGGCCGGGACCTCATGGCCCCGGCCCTTCGCTTCGAGTCAGGCTTTTTCTTCTGCTTCCATTGCTTCAATTGCTTCTTTAACTTCTGTTTCAGCTGCCACTACAGCTGCTTTGGATTCTGTGACATTCGTTTCAGCCGCTTCGGTTTCTTCTTCTGAGATGCTCAGTCCTGCTTTGGTTTCTGTGACTTTCGTTTCAGCCGCTTCGGTTACTTCCGGGGCAGCGGCATACGCGGCCTGAGCGTTTTTGAGCGTCGTTTTCGCAGCCGATACTTCTTCGGCGGCTTTAACTTCTGGAGCCCTCGCTTTAGTGAGGTTCGCTTCTGCCGCTTCGGTGGCTTCAACGGCTTCGCTCGCTATGACTTTATCGGCAGCAACCGCCGCTTTTTCCGTCGCCACTTCCGTCGCGGCTGTAGCTTCCGATTCTTCTGCTTCACCGAGTTTGGCTTCAGCGGCGGTAACTTCACCAGTGGCCTGGGTTTGTGCCGCTTCGGCCGCAGCGAGAGTGGCTTCTTCTGTCGTGACTTCTGATGCAGCTTCAGCTTCGGTGGCTCTGGCTTCTTCAGCCTTCGCTTCGGCTTCTTCTGCGATTCCGAAGTTCCGTTCTTCCCTGGCTATTTCGGCCCTGGCTTCTTCGGTTTCAGCTTCGGCCGCAGCTGCGGCCTTTTTGGCTTCGGCCGCAGCGATCTTGGTTTTAGCGGTCGTTACTTCTTCTTGGGCTTCTGACCTTGCCGTTTCGGCCGAAGTGAGTGCGGCTTTGTCGGCGGTGACTTCTGATGCTGCTTTGGCTTGCGCTACTTCAGCTTCGCCGAGCTTTGTTTCCGCGGCCGTGACCGCATTTTCGGCTTCGAGTTCTTCGGCCCTGGCTTCGGTTAGTGCCGTTTCCGCGGCCGCCACCGCTCCTTCGTTTTCGCTGATCACCGTGGCTTCAGCTACTTCTGCTTCGCCGAGCTCTGTTTCCGCGGCCGCCACCGCTTTTTCGGCTTTGAGTTCTTCGGCCCTAGCTTCGGTTAGTGCCGTTTCCGCGGCTTCAGTTTCCCCGCGGGCTGTGACTTCTGCCGCTTGAGATTCGGTGAGTTCCGTTTCGGCCGCTGTGAGGGATGTCTTGGCGGTTTTTAGATTCTCTCGTGCAAGGTACAGCCTGTACGATTCGCCGTTTTTTCCCTGTTTACCTTCGGGGCCTTCTTTGCCTGCAGCGCCTTCTTTGCCTGCAGCGCCTTCTTTGCCTGCAGCGCCTTCTTTGCCTGCAGCGCCTTCTTTGCCTGCAGCGCCTTCTTTGCCTGCAGCGCCTTCTTTGCCTGCAGCGCCTTCTTTACCTGCAGCGCCGGTTGCTCCTGCAGGGCCGGGAGGGCCGACGCTGTTCCAGGAAAGCTTCTTTTCACCCTTCTTGCACTTCGTATTCTTCGAGACGAGGCGAAGCGCACCGTTATTCTTCGCGCAGGTATATATGGTCGTTTCATTGACGGATGCGCCCGCCTTGGCGCCGCCACTCGCCTTTGTACCTCTCCGGTAGGAGTGCTCCGTTTCCCCACTTTTACACTTGGTCGACGAGGAGACTATGTTCACCCTGCCACCCTGTCTCTGGCATGAGTGGATGATGCTCGCGGCATCGGCTTGAGGGGCAGCTAGTGCTGTGAAGAGCAGCGCGGCAAGTGGAGCAAGCGCGACCGACACAAGGCGGATGCTAAGTCGGGACATGGATCTAATCCTCCGAATTTGGTTGGGTGCGCGCACTTAGGTTCGCGGACCTTCGTCGGCGAACGTATTCCGTAACTCGGACGGAAAACCTTCGAGCTTTGAGCCGCGGCCGCGCCTTGATTAGGGGCTGAGAAGGCTCACTGGGGGGCTATTCGAGGCTACTCGATGGAAGACGGCTGGAGCCGCTCGGCGCCCGACGGCGGGAAACATCCGAGCTGTTCTTCCGCCGCTGCGACCGCGAGCGGCAGGTCTCCGAGCAATACTTTCGCTGCCTGCCTGAAAGCCGCCTGCCGCAATCCTTTACCGCGCACCGGCGCTCGGTCACGCCGCGTACGTCCTCGGGGAGCAACGCCCACGTTTCGAAGCGCCGACGAGGGGTCAGCGCTTGCGGATACCCCGGCAGCGCGAAGGGCCTTCCCGGCTGCCTCGAAGGCCAACTTGGTGAGCACCCCACGGTGTGTGCGGCAGTCGGATTTCCGCCGGCCCGGATGCCTCTATCGCCCGGTCAGAACATGCCGGCCGGGCGAGCAAGGGGGGGCAACCTCGAGTGTATGTAGAACCGGCCGCACATGCCGCTCAAACGCGGCGTCGAGAGCCGACGGCTGCGAATAGCTGTTCAGAATTTCAGCACTTCCGACCAGGCCCGCCTCGACATCCTCGATGTGGTTCGCCCTGCTCGCCGCATGTCACAGCGCGTCTAGGTGTCCTGCCTCAAGACGTCCCGAACCCGAGCCATAGGAAGCCGGTTGCCGAGGGCCGAGTGTCCTCGGCTTTCGTTGTAATGGTCGAGCCAGTGTGGCAAGGCAGCCCGACGGTCTTCGCTTGAGCGGGAGGCAGGTCACCTAGTCAGCAGGCTGCGATAACCGCGGGGGACAGACGAACCCTTCCGGAATCGCAAAACTTTGATTCGGGGCGAGAGACGAACTCAGCGCACTGGAAAAGCCCCGTTTAATGGGGTCCTTCTTTTGCTCGAATCATGACCGCCTGGGTCGTGACGTCCGCCAGCGGCGTAAGGGTGCTGTGTCCGTGCGCGCGGCCAACGCTCAGCCCAGCTGACGCTCTCAGACCTGATGTTCGACCCCATCATCAGGTGCCAAGAGCTCAGAAAGGCTCTATTTAGCTGGCCGGCTAGGCCGACCGCAGGGGCACCAGCTGTGGCGCGGGTCCGGATCGTCTATTGGTCCAAAAAATCGCGATAGACCGAAGTTTTGAAAACGAGGGGCAAGCTCCAGAGCGCAGACAGGCACCGCCTCCTGCGACTGGAACCGAGGACTTTCAGATTTACGCAAGAGAGCACAGACCTCATTTACGGTTAGTCGCCGCGTAGGTATCGCTTTAGGAGCGTTGGCTGCAGCTCTTGCTGGCTATTTTGCCTCGGCATGCGACTGACGTCACGCGGTATGCCTAGCTTCGATTCGTGGCCACGCCGATTCAGCTTCTCGCTCTCCCGCACTGAGAACAAACCGTCTCCCTCGCCTCGCGATAGACCCATCACTGGTGGCGCTGCCAGGATCCGAATCTGGCTATGCGGAGAAAGTTCCGGCGTGGTCGCTTGGCACGGTCTGATACTCCAAATCGCCAAACCTTCTTCCACGGAAGTTGCTCGCTTGACCACCAGCCGCTTGAGCTTGGGCGCCTTGAAGTTGACCCGCAACCACAATCATCCCCGCGGTCTGGATCGCAGCAGGTCGCCTTATCGACGGGCTGACAGCAACCAGCCTGCGACTGAGAAGGACAACAGGGAGCTATCAATCCCGCAGCCACGCGCTCAGCTCCTCCAAGGCTTCTGATCGAACGTAGTAGTAAGCCCACAGGCCCTCGCGCTCAGAACCGACGATTCCTGCGTCGCGCAGCACCTTAAGATGGTGGGAGACAGTCGGTTGGGAGAGATCGAACAGCGGCACAAGCTCGCAGACACAGACCTTTCCTGCATGCTTTCGCAGTACGTCGACCAGTTGCAGGCGGACTGGATCACCGATCGCCTTGGCAATTGCGGCCATCCGCTCGGCGCCTTGGCGGGCGACGTCGGGGTAGACCACGGGCTCACAGCACGGCTCCCCGGCGGCGCGCTTTTGTTTCGGAGCAAGCTCTAAATCGACGGCCATCTATTTACATATATCAATTGAATCGATGGCCGTCAACCTTTAGGCTAGAGTTCGATGAACCGCCCAGACTTACCTCGCCGCGCGGGCGCCGAGGGCCTCGCTGCCTTCACTCTCGTTTTCGCCGGCTGCGGGGCGATCATCACCAACGCTCAGTACGGCGAATCGATTGGGGCAGTCGGTGTCTCGTTGGTCTTCGGCTTGGTAATCATGGTGCTGGTCTATGCGACGGGTCATCTCTCCGGCGCCCATATCAACCCCGCGGTGACGATCGCCTTCACGCTGACCCGCCACTTCTCACCCCGCGAGGCCTTCGCATACATCGCGGCCCAACTCAGCGGGGCGAGCGCGGCGGCGCTCCTGCTCCTCGCCATCTGGCCGAGCCAGCCGGCCTCCCTCGGGGCAACTATGCCGAGCGTCGGGGCGGGAAGCGCCGTGATCTATGAGGCCGTGATGACCGCCTTCTTGATGTTCGTAATCATGGCCGTGGCGACCGACACGCGAGCCGTCGGGGCAGGCGCGGCGATCGCCATCGGCGGGACGATCGGACTCGATGCCCTGTTCGGGGGTGCCGTCACCGGTGCCTCGATGAATCCTGCGCGCTCCTTTGGTCCCGCTTTGGTCGCGGGCCACTGGCATGACTACTGGATCTATCTGGTCGGACCGTTGATCGGCGCGGCGATCGGTGCGCTTGCCTACCAGCTGCTGCGAGGCGGGCCCCAGATTCAGCCCTCACCCGAACCTGGCACTCGCTGATGGCGAGGGTGCTCTTTGTCTGCCTGCAAAATGCCGGGCGCTCGCAGATGAGCGAGGCCCTCTTCAACCGCGCCGCCCGGGGTCGCCACCAGGCAGCCTCAGCGGGGACGACACCGGCAAAGAGCGTTCACCCCGAGGTGGTAGCGGTAATGCGCGAGGTGGGTATCGAGCTGGGCGATCGCATTCCCCGCGAGCTCACTGCCGAGCTGGCCGAGCCTGCAGACGTGGTCGTGACGATGGGTTGTGGCGATGAATGCCCCTACGTTGCCGGCAAGCGCTTCATCGACTGGGAGCTACCCGATCCCGCGGGCCAACCGATCGAGCTTGTGCGCGGGACGCGTGAAGAGATCTCGCGGGCGGTCGAGGAGCTGATCAGCGATTTGGACCGCTCCCGCGCCGCCCGGCCCGCGCCTGATCGAGGGCAGCTCTGAACAGCCGCGCGGTGCTCATGCTTTTTGAGGTGGCCCCAGCCCACAATCGCAAGGCCGGTGAAATGACCGATCGCTCAGCGATGGGAACCAAAGCTCGGCAGGAAGGTTTCATCGCCTGCTTCTTCATCACCGGTCGGGGTGATCGTGGCGACCAGGCGGAGCCGCGGATGGTCGGTGAGCGCCACGATCGTTGGACGCTTCAGTCGCAGGGAGACCTCCTGGCTTGCTTCTGAGGCGAGGCTCAGCGATTGGTGGTCGAGGACGGTCGCGCCGCGCGAGCCGATGCTCACGCTGAGCACCCCCTTGCATGGACTCCCGCTACCGCCCCCGACGCATCGCAGCTTCAGCCTCAGCGATCCACCGTGGGCTCCCGCGTGATGGGCCCCCAGCGAAATCGTGAAGCGCCCCGGTGGTCCCGGTGCGATGCGACCGATTCGATCCGACCAGGGCTCGGTGTACCAGAGGTTGCCGTCGGGACCGCTGGTTATCGCTCCCATGTACTGCGCGCCTCGCGGTGCGGGAGGGAGGGGTTCGGTCACGAATTCACTCACATGGTGCATCCCGTTCGGGTTGATGCTGCCGATTTCAGAGGCGCTCGGACCAGAGCCAAAGCGCCAGCCCCGACAGCCCGGACCGTAGCTGCCAAAGAACCAGAGGTTGCCGTCGGGACCAGCGGTGAGCGCGAATGGATCGCTGAACGTCGAGGGCAGCGGGAATTCGCTGAGGTGCCCGGTCGCGCTGATCCGACCGATCTTTGAGCCCATGACTTCGGCTTCGTTATTGCAGCCGGAGAAGAGCTCGGTGAACCAGATGTCACCTTCGGGACCGTCGCTGATCCCGTGCGGTTCCTGGCGTACCGAAAAGAGACTGGTCTGACCGCTGGAGGAGATCCGCCCGATTTTCTTGGCTTCGGCCAAAACAAACCACATCTCACCTTCGGGGCCAGGGCTGATCGCCGACGGACGGGCGAATTCGCGCGAAGCCGGAGTCGGGAGCGGAAATTCGGTGACCTGGCCGCTCGGCGTGATCTGACCGATCCTTCCACTTCTTTCTTCGGCACTCGCTTCTTCAGCGCTGCGGGACCCCTGGCTGTGCTCGGTCTCGGTAAACCAGAGGTCGCCGTCGGGGCCTGCGGCAATCTGTTGCGGTTGTGTCCCTGGCGGCAGTGCGAATTCGGTGATCTGATCACTCGGCGTGATGCGCCCGATCTTTCCGTCGCTGGGCTCGGTGTACCAAAGGTTGCCGTCGGCGCCGGCCGCGATCCCGGTCGGTTCGGCCGCCAAGGGCGGAAGGGGGAATTCGGTGATCTGGCCGTTCGGTGTGATGCGACCGATCCTGTCGGTCCCTGGCTCGGTGAACCAGAGGTTGCCGTCGGCGCCGGCCGCGATTCCGCTCGGGTAGCTTTCGGGAGTCGGTAGCTGGAATTCGGTGATCTGACCCGCTGTCGCTCCCTGCGGCTGGGCCGCTGCTGTTGGTGCCAGCACCAAGGCCAGGCCAACTGCCAGCCCGCTGGCAAAACGTCTCGCTCTTCGCCCCGACCAGATCACCACCGTTCATCCTCCCAGCCGCTCACCGAAAGGCAAGCGAGCCAGATCGCTGGCCGCAGCCCCAATCCACACAATTCAATCCAACACCGAGCCGTGGCGGAAGTATCGACTGTGGCTGAATATGAGCATCGCGCATCTCGCCCGTTCGCGAAGCCGAGCCTCGCCATCCAAGGCGCCCCGCGCCATCCAGGCAGTATCAACAGAGCCGGCCTTGCAAACAGGGAGGTCGAAGCCTTGCCAAGATGGCGCCATGGACACCCTTGCCGTTCGCCTCGAGGGCTCGATCGTCGTGCTCGAGCCACTCGCCCGCGAGCACGCCGACGAGCTCTGGCGTGCAGCCCAGGCCATGGAGACCTGGCAATGGCTTGCCCATATCGGCGGTAGCCGCGAGTACTTTGATGAGTGGTTTCGAGCCTCGATTGCCGCCGCGGAGTCCGGGGCCGCTGGGCCCTTCGCAACTCGCGATCGTCGCAGCGGTGAGATCGTCGGCAGCAGCCGCTACCTGAACGTGCGCCCGGCGGACCGAGTGGTTGAGATCGGCTGGACCTGGCTTCACCCGAGTGCCTGGGGCAGCGGCGCCAACATCGAGGCAAAGCTACTGATGATGCAGCGGGCATTCGCCGAGCTTGATTGCCTCCGAGTCGAGTTCAAGACAGACTCTCGAAACGCTCGCTCACGGGGGGCGATCGCGGCGCTTGGCGCCCAGTTTGAGGGCATCCTGCGAAATCACATGATCGTTCCCGACGTCGGCGTTCGCGACTCCGCCTACTACAGCGTGATCGACCGCGAATGGCCAACGGTACAGGTCAATCTCAGGCGCCGTTTGGACCGCGCCAGCGAGCAGGCCGTGCCGGGCTGAGCGATGCCTGACTCCGACGCCATGCACTCCCTTCCCGAGGGACTCCCGGTTCCCCAAGACGACGGTGCTGCGCAGCATCTTATGGGCGCCTCGATTCCCTCCCTGCGGCTTCTGAGCTCCGCCGCTGAGCAGCTCGATCTGGGCGAGTTGGCCCGCCGGACCCTGATCCTCTACGTCTACCCCCACACCGGCGTCCCGGGCCAGCCCCTTCCGAGCGGATGGGATCAGATACCCGGTGCGCGCGGCTGCACCCCGCAGAGCTGTGCGTTTCGCGATAGCGCGGCGCAGATTGCCGAGCTGGACGGCACAATCTTCGGTCTCAGCTCACAAGACCTCGCCGAGCAGCGCGAGTTTGCCGCCCGCGAGCACCTTCCCTATCCGCTGCTAAACGACAGCTCCTTCAAGCTGGCCGCAGAACTGGGTCTTCCCACCTTTGAGGCCGACGGGGAGCGCTACTACCGACGGCTAACCTTGATCGCCCGCAGCGCCCGCATCGTCAAGGTCTTCTATCCCGTCTTTCCCCCGCAGCAAAACGCCGCCGACGTGATCGCCTGGCTCAAGCTGAATCCAAGCTGAGAAGAGCGCCCGAAACGGCTTCACCAGCGAGGTCTTCAGGGCGCCAGCAGGGAGCGGCGCCAGAGCTCGCCTCGGCGCTCAAAGAGCACGCGATCATGGAGTCGCTCGGGTCCCTCCTGCCAAAACTCGATGCTCTCAGGGCGGATCCGGATCGCGCCCCACTCCGGGGGACAGGCAATCGGGCGCCCGCCGCTTTCATCCTTCAGCTGATCGAGGTCGGCGTGAAGGGCCCCGAGATCATTGATCGGCTCGCCCTGGCGGGATACGTGGGCCTGTAGCTGGTGGCTGCGGGGGCGCTTGGCAAAGAGTTCCTCGGCCAGTGAGCGCTCGGCGATCTCAGCGCGGCCGCTGAGGCGGACCTGGCGCCCGAGCGAGGGCCAGTGAAAGACAGCGGCGACCCGAGGGTTGGCGAGCAGCTCTTTCACCTTGCGCGTCCAAAGCGCGCTCGTGAATACGAGCGATTCTGGCTCCAGGCGCTTCAGCGAGACGACCCGGGCCGACGGTGCACCCTCCGCGCTCACCGTGACCAAGGTCATCGCAGCGGGGGTCGGGTCCTCACCCTGACGCGCCCGCTCCAGCCATGCCCCAAGGACCACAAGCGGATCTGCGCCGTCGCCCGGCGAGTCGGCCTCAACGCCCTCCCCGCGCCTGATCTGCGAATCGGCAGCGATCCTGCGGTTCATGTCCAGATGATATCAACATCTGAGTTATGTTGTAATCTGATTAGATCATCTCGAAACGAGAAACGCGCGCCGAGAGGCAGGTTCGAACTCGGTCTGAGCTGCTTTCGACCGCGGCTCAAATCTTTGCCCAACGCGGCTACTGCGCAGCTTCGGTGGAGGAGATTGCCGAAGCAGCCGGTTACTCCCACGGCGCGGTGTATTCCAACTTTGATGGCAAGGCCGACCTCTTCCTCGCCGTCTTTGAGGACTACATGGCGGCGCGTGCCCGTGAGCTTGCCGCCACCCAGCTGGAACTCGGCGAGGAGGCCTCGCCGCAGGCGAGGGCCCGGGCCCTCGCCGATCAATGGATGAAGCGATTCGCTGGCGACCGCGAGTCATTCGTCTTGCACATGGAGTTCATTGCCCACGCTGGCCATCATCCCGAGCTGGCCGAGCGTTTCGGGGCCCGCTCCGCGGCGCTGCGCGAAGCGATTTCTCGCTACATCAGCGGCTACCAAGGCGAGGCGGGGATCAAGCTCCCCCTGGCCGCCGATGACCTCGCGCTCATCCTGCGCGCGCTTGGTATCGGCCTCGCGGTCGAAGCGCTGATTAGCCCGACTTCGGTGCGGGAGGATCTCTACGGTGACTTCGTCGAGATGCTGGTCTCACTGCTCAATGAGCGGGGCTCCCAGCGAGCCGAGCAGCTCGACTGAAGAGCAGCAGCAATGCCGTAACCGGCAACGTTTGCCGGGTTGCCGGCAAAATCGTTGCCGTGGATACCCGAATCTCCTCGCGACCGAGCATCGGCAGGGAGATTCGGTGGCTGAGCGGGTCCGGATCAGGCCGATCGGCAAAGAGGAAGGCAACCGGCGGCTGGGGATCCCGCGCCGGGGAGTCGAATCGCTGGCTTGCTGGCGCCGAGCAGAGACGGTGGCTTTTGCCCGCGCAGCCGCTGGAGGTGCCCAGCCTGCGGTGCGGCGACGGCCGGGACGGCAGGCCGCGAAAGGCCAGCAGCGACTACCTGCAGACGCGGTAGCGGAGGATGGAGACGGTGCCCGACCGCGTGGTGCTGATCGGCTCCAGGTCGATCCGGGGGAGGCCCGGAGGCGAGAAACGGATGCCGTCGCCGAGAAGCAGCGGCAGAACGTACACCAGGATCTCATCGACTAGGTCCCGCTGCAGGCACTGCGCGGCAACCTCGGCGCCGAGGATCTCCAGGTTCTTGGCGCCCGCGGCGCTGCGGGCCGTGGCGACAGCTTCCCCGATGTCACCGTTGAGGTAGGTGATGTTCGGATCCGCTGACTCCGGGGGCCGATGGGTGAGGACGAACATCGGTCCGGAAAAGGGGTAGTCGACGCTGCCGGGCTTCTCGGCCTCCATCCGCTCGCCGACGTCGGCGGTCCGCCGGCCGACGAGCATCGCGCCGGTGGCCGCGGCGATCTCCCCGAACTCATCTGGCCCGACGAAGTCGGCGAGCTGGCGTCCATCGCCCCAGTCCATCACGTGGCCGCTAGCGGCGATGAAGCCGTCAAGCGATATACACCTGTTTACGACGACCTTGCCCTTTGCGGTGCTCATATCGTTCATTGCGTTCCTCCGGACGCCCTGGGATGGCCCGTGATCCCCTCCGGGACCCCTGGGCCCGTCGATCCACAGCCAAACCCACGTGCACCGAAGACAGAGCCCATACTAACTCCAGCGGCTGCTAACCACGGCGGCTGGTGCGTTTCAGGTGATCATGCGCGCGACTTGCTCGCAGTAAAGCCAGTCGAGGCAAGTTACGACCCGAAGGGTGCCAAGCACCGGCTGAGTTCCGATCACCCGAGGTGAAGTTCGTTACTCCCGCCTTTCCGTGAAGGGAGAAGCGTGGTACCTAGTAGACGCGTGCGTAAGTTCTGGGCGTAACGGTATCTAGACGTAGGGCCCGACCGGGTATTCGATTTTATTTTTGACCCCGAATAGCCCGGCAAGCTGACGCAGGGCAGCGGCCTCAAACGTCCAGGCACTGGAACCGGCCGTCGCCGCCGCTTTCTCTTCGGAGGCGGCGGTAGCGCAATGAACGCCTTCCATCGCGACCCAGATGGCTTTCATGTGGAAGAACTCATCGGAATGTTCGATGTGTGCTTCTTCCAAGAGTTTGGCGACATGGGCGACTGCGGCGCGCTTTCCTTTGCTGACTTTCCTCTTCAGGCCCTTGGCAAACGTGATCCAGGCGGGAACCGTGTGGGTATTGAACTCACCGTACACTTCATCGACCGTGTGCAGGATCTGAGCGACTGCTTCGCGCAGCCCGGCCTGGCCCAGTTCGCGCGCTTCGCCGGATTCGCGTTCGACACCTTCGCAGCGTTCGAGATCTCCGCTATAGACGGAGGGCGAGAACATGTCGTTAAATTCGCCGTAGAGCTCTTGGCCGATCGTGTTGTGGACGAGAATCATGCCCGAGATCGACTGCTGCGGCGACAGAGTCCTGGGCCGGACGTGGGCACTCGCACCGGTGGCGAAGGCCAGGGTCACGAAGGCGAGAACACCAAGCGCCATCGCGATGCGATTTCTCACTGAGTCGGCCGGGCGGAGATCGCGCATCTGCTCAGCTTAGCTGTAGCGGTAGACCTCGGAGTCCTTAAAGTATTCAGGCCAGAACCTACGGACGAGGCTACTAGACAGAATGCCTAGACGGAGGTTCCTGGTAGTTGCGGTTGCGCCAGTTGATGTAGTGGCGGATCGCGCGACCCTGTTGGGTGAAGGTGGCATGATCGCTGCCGTAGGGGGCGAGGGTAGAGCAGGTCGGTGGGCCTGAGCTGATCCCGTTCAGCCACCGAATTTCCTCACGCCGCTCGGCCGCGAGAAGGTTCGGAATCGATATCTCAATGATTCCCGTCCGCAACAGGGCAAACGTTGCCGGGTTGCGGCATCAGCACTGGCGGCGAGCCGTAGCAAGCAGGTAGTGGCCCTTCACCGAGAAACCCTGAGGCGCTTCGTTGGCGGCCTCAAAGATCTGAAGCGCCCGCCCGTATACCGCCTCCATCTCATCTCGGGGCTCAAGCGCCGCCCGGGCGGCGATCCAAAGCGGGTGATCGCGCAGCTCGGCGTCGAGGAAATCGCGGGGCGAGGCAGCGCTCAGCTCCAGGTGCTCGGAGCGGGCCTTGACCGAGAAGCCGTAGGGCGAGAAGAGCTCGGCCAGCGCCACAGCGTCATGCCAGGCGAAGGCCGGTGCCGCCATCTTTTGCGCCCCGATTGAAGCGAGGGCCTCGCGCCGAAGGCTCATAGCTTCGCCCAGCGGTCCCGCCGGAGACCAGGCACAGAGCACTACTCGCCCGTCGGGTGCGCAAACGCGGGCGATCTCAGCCGCAGCGGCCTGCGGATCGGCGGCAAAGATCACCCCGAACACCGAAAGCACGAGATCGACCGCCGAATCGGGCAGCGGCAGCGCCGCCGCCTCCCCGCGCAGGAGGTCCAGCTCCACTCCCATCTGCTGGGCCCGCTGCGCTGCCAAATCGAGCAGGCGCTGGGTCGGATCAACCGCGGTGACCTGCCCCCCACGCTCGGCCGCCAGCAGGGCCGCGTTGCCGTTTCCACAGCCAACGTCTAGGACCCGCTCACCGGGGTGGAGCTCGGCCGCGCTTAACGCCCGCTCGGAGGCGGGAATCAGCGCAGTCGCGATCTGCTCGTATCGGCCCAGGCCCCAGTCCATGCTCGCCGGTGCCTCGCTGAGCATCGCTAGCCCCCGAGCGCGTGATCGATAAACGGGCCGAGCAGCTTGCCGGCGGCGGCGGCGGTTTGCTCCGGCGGACCGCTGGGCGCGGTTATGTAGCTAATCGCGAGCCTGACCAGCGATTCGGCCAGTAGTCGGGCATCTGGCTCAGAGGCCTGCGGCCAGCCTTCCTCGATCACCGAGGCGAGGCGGGCTGTCGCCCAGGCGACCACCGGCAGCCCCTGGGTCGTGACGAGGGGGAGCATTCCGCCGGTGCCATCGTCGCTTAATAACAAGCGGATCAGCGGGTCCTCTCCGGCGGTACGCAAGAAGAGCTCGAGGGCAGCGCCAACCGCGGCGCGACCGTCACCGAGATGTTCGTGAACCGCCGCCTCCACCGCGTCAAGGAAGCGCTCGCCTTCGTGAATGACGAAGGCCTGGCCGAACTCCTCGCGGTTGCCGAACTCCTTATAGAGCGTTTGACGGCTGACGCCGGCGGCGCTCGCGATCTCCGACATCGTGATCTGAGCCCAGGGCCGCTGCTCGAGCTGATCGCGCGCCGCCCCGAAGAAGGTGTCGCGCAAAAGCTGGCGGGCAGCCTCGGGATAGGGGGTGCGGGATGCGGCCATCGACCGCATCGTGGCATTGGGCGCGGTCACTGCTCGGGCTCGAAATCAACTTTGTCGCGCACCCCGCAGTCGGGGCAGGCCCACTGATCCGGGACCTCGCTCCACGGGGTGCCGGGCGGAAATCCCTCGCGTGGGTTACCCGCCTGCTCGTCATAGACGTAGCCACAAACCGGACAGCGCCAGGCGCTCATTGGCACCCCCCCGAACAATCGGTCAAGGCAAACTCGGCTGGCATGGCCTCAGTGTGCGGTCTGGTAGCGAACCAGCACCCGACGGCGAGCCCGAGGCTGGATGTTGGCGCGGGTGACATCGCCCTCGTAGTGCTCCAGAAGGCGCGGATCCATCACTCGCCGCCAAAGCGGTGGAAACATCGCCAAGACGATCATCCCGGCATAGCCAGTGGGAAGCTGCGGCGCTTCTTCGACGTGGCGCAGGGCCTGGTAGCGACGGGTTGGATTGGCGTGGTGATCACTGTGGCGCTGCAGGTGGTAGAGCAGCACGTTGGAGGCGACGTTGTTGCTGTTCCAACTGTGGCCCGGCCGGGTTCGCTCATAGCGCCCGTCCTCGCGCTTTTGACGCAAGAGACCGTAATGCTCGAGGTAGTTGACCACCTCCAAGAGGCAGAAACCAAGCACCGCCTGCAGGAGCAGGTAGGGCAAGACCACCAGACCAAAGACCGCCGCGAGCACGGCAAAGAGGGCCACGGTCATCGCCCAGGCGCCGAGGATGTCGTTGCGCGGCGTCCAGGCAGAGTGACCGCCGCGGGCGAGGCGCTCGCGCTCCAACCCCCAGCTGGAGCGCAGGCTACCGATGACCGTGCGCGGCAAGAAGCTCCAAAAGCTCTCTCCGAGTCGGGAGCTGGCTGGATCCTCGGGGGTGGCGACGCGGACGTGATGGCCGCGGTTATGCTCGATGAAGAAGTGGCCGTAACCGGTTTGGGCAAGTGAGACGCGGCTGAGCCAGCGCTCGAGGCTTGCTCGCTTGTGTCCGAGCTCATGAGCGGTGTTGATAGCGATCCCCCCGACCACCCCCATCGTCACCGCCAGCCCGATGCTGTCGAGGGTCGATAGGCCGCCATTTGACCATAGCCAGCAGGCAAAGATCAGGCCCGCATACTGGACCGGAATGAAGAGGTATGTGCACCAACGGTAGTAGCGATCCTGCTCGAGCCATTTGAGCACGCTGTCGGGAGGATTGCTCGCATCAAGCCCGATCGCTATGTCAAGCAGCGGAAAAACCCCGAAGACGAGCAAAGGGCCAAAGAACCAAAAGCCTCCCCAGCCGCTCGCCTTCACAGCGCCCCAGGCAATGAACGGAGCCAGCGGCACGATCAGTCCAAGCAGCCATGCGTAGCGCTTGGGATCACGCCAGGTGGCTGGTGTCAGCTCGAGCGGCTCGGGGTGCGGGTGGGAACGGGCACCAGCGACAGCCTCCATCTCGGCATCCTCCTTGTCAAATCGGGTCCCTACGTGTCTGCTGTTGACAAGTTAGCAGATTCTGTAAACCATGGCGACAGCTGATGGCGTCGTGTCTAGGGCCCGACATCGACTGGCGATCGGAGGGCCCCCTTTGCGTAGCCTGCTTGCTCGGTTGACCACCAGCCCCTGCTCGCGCTAGCCTTAGGTCCCTGGGTTTCCGAAGCGGGATGGAGTCAGGAATGAACAAAACGCGGCGCGCCAGATTCGCAGTGGCTGCCTTGGTTTCGGCCGCGATCGCCCCACTGGCGGGCGCCGCGGGCGCCTCTGCCGCAAATGCGCCCTCGATCGAAAGTGAGTCGGTTTCACAGCTCACCTCCAGCGACGCCACCCTCGAAGCGAACATCAACCCCCAGGAAGCCACGCCGGGCGCGGTGTATCAGTTCCAACTCGTCCAGGAACCGGACGAATACGCCACAGAAATCCTCTGCCCGCCCCACTCGAGCGGGTTTAGCGTCTGCGTCGGTACTCACTCCGCGAGCGCCTTGCCGATCGGTCTCATCATGCACGGCTCAGGTGGCGTCTCCGTCAGCCTCGATCTCAGCAGCGCAGGCGTATCCCTGCAGCCCGAAACGACCTACCACTACCGGGTGCTCGCCGCACACCGGATCATGACCGAAGACACGCTGGAATGGGAAGAACCTCCGACCAACGGCGCCGATCAGAGCTTCACGACGCCGCCTGCGGGCGCCGGGCCGCCGAGCGAAGTTGTGGTCGAGCCGGCGGAACCCGGCACCGACGGTTTCAAAATGGAGGGCAAACTCAACCCGAATAACCTGCCCACCAGCTACTACTTCATGTACAGGGAGGCCAGCGCAGTCGAATGTGAAGACCTGGAAGGGTGCGGGATGCGAACCGCAGAAGGAGGCACCCTAAACGGCGACGTCCAGCAGGAAGTTTCGCCCAGTGAAGCGACCGATCTAATCCCCGGAGAAACCTACGTCTACTGGCTGATCGCCAAAAACGCCGGCGGCACCGTGAGGGGGAGAAACACTCTCGAATTCACGGGCCGCAACTCCTACCGGCCCTCGATTGCCTCCGAGTCGGCCTCGGGGATTACCGAACACGACGCCACGCTGGAAGCCCAGATCGATCCAGACGGTGCGAAAACAACCTATGAGTTCTACCTCGAAGCGCCATCGTGTCAAACCTATGGACCCGGTCACTGCGAAGCCGGAGGGGGGGTCCCAATCGCCGCCGGGTCAGTCCCGGAAGGAACGGGCCCTCAAAGGGTCAGCGTGGATGTGCAGGGCGCCTGGGGCACCCTATCGGCGGCCACGGCCTACGGCTACCGGGTGGTTGCCACCAATTCGGTCGGGGAAACCCTCGGTCAGGAGAAGGTCTTTACGACCCCTCCAGCGATGGCACCGATGATCGAAAGCGAGTCGATATCGCACCTGAGCGCCAGCGACGCGACGCTCGAAGCCCAGATCAACACCGAGGGGCTCCAGACGAGCTATCAGTTCCGGTTGGAATCGGGTTGCCTGCCGCCCCTCGCCTGCCTGGCGATCGCGGTGCACCCGCTGCCAAGCGGCGAGCTGCTTGGCTCCTTCCTCGCTCAGAATGTCAGCATCGACCTAAACAGCGCCGGCGTCACCCTGCATCCCGGAATCAGGTACCGCTATAGCGTCGAAGCGACCAATGGGGCCGGCACGACCCAAGGCGCCGGTCATACCTTCACCGCACCGCCGGTAGCGCCGAGCGTATTTACACCCCCCAATACCGGAGGTTCACCGCCGCGGCTCGGGGGAGCGCCGCCGACTGGGCTCTCGCAGCAAAAGAGGCGCCATCGCCGCAGGCACAGGCGGCGCCACCACGCCAGCCCAAATCGTTCAAGCCGCCCGGGCTAGCCGCCCCAAACCTCGATAGCGATTTAGCAATCCCCAGGGTCGATGGGGGGGCTGCCTCGGCTGAAAACAAGCGGTGAGCTGGGCCAACCCCGCCCGGAATTCGGCGCCCAATTAGGAGCAGGGACTAGGCTGCCTCTCTATGGCAACTAAATCATTGAAGGAGTGCCCGGTCTGCCAAGAGCAGACGCCACATGCCAGCATTGACGCCGATCACCGCGTTGGCGAGGACACCTTTGGGCCGACGATCCTCGGCTGGGTCTGCTCAAAATGCGGTACCCGCAGCAGGGTTGCCTAGGGCCGTTCTCAGCTGAAATCCAAACGGCCCAAGTGCTGGGCCATAGCCCGCATCCCGGCCGCCGGCCGGCATTTCGTGGCAGCGGGCTGAGCCCGCCGGACCGAGGTTGGCACGGCCATCGGGGCGCTGGGGCGCTACCATTTCGCCCGTGTACACCTTCTTCGGGGTCCTGCAGGTGATCATCTCGGTCGTCCTCATCTTCTTGGTGCTGTTGCACTCAGGAAAAGACGCGGGCCTCTCGGGCGCCTTCGGCATCGGCGGCGGTGGCAGCGCCTTCGGCGGCGGCTCGATGGTCGAGCGCAACCTCGATCGCGCCACCGTCTTCTTCGCCATCCTCTTTGTTCTCAACACCTTCCTGCTGCTGAAGATCAGCTGAGGGAGTAATCCGCTCAGGCGACCGGCTCGCGGGGACGGCCGTTGCCGTTGCCGTTGCCGTTTGAATCGATCCGATCGAGGATCTCGACCGCCTCGCGGCGCAGCTCGGCATCAAGCAGCGCGTAGTCTTGGTCGGAGAGCTTGCCGGCGGCGTGGTCGAGTTCAGCGTCTCGAATCTCGCGGTACTTGGCCTCCTTCAGCGCATCGATTCCGGTCTCTGCGGCGAAGCCGCCGCGTCGCCGGCGCGAGGGCCAAAGCGCTACCGCCGCTCCCGCCAATGCGATCAGACCGCCGATCCACATCCAGGTCACCAACGGGTTGATAATCACCTTGAAGGTGGCGGCGGCGCGATCGCCGAGGTAGCTCTTTGCAATTCGATCGGCGGTGGCAAGCTGCAGGTTGGTGATCTGGGTGAGCGCGCCGGCGCGCAGGGCGGGATTTGCTGCGGCGGCACGCATCATCGCCGCCACCGCCTGGCACTGCGGGGGCGTTCCCGCGGCGGCACTGACACAGGCCTGAAAGCCCTTATCGGCAAGGTGGACCCGTCGTTGCACGAGCCCGATGTTGGGTTGCACGGCGGTCCAGAAATCGCTGCCGAGCCCCGCCTTCAGGCCCACCTCGCTGGTCGCTTCGCCGTTGAAGAAGCTGCTGATCGTGCCGCTCTGCACCCCGGTTGGGCGAAAATAGCTGCGGGTCGGATGCATCAGGGCAAAGAGCTTGCCCCCCTCTTGCACCCGCAGCAAAGCGCCGAAGGTGAACTCCTGGCTGTTGGCGCCAACGGTCGGGCGCACGTAGGTGATCTTTCGACCATCGATCACGGTGCTCTGTCCGGGTCGCAGGTTGACTTCGCGGTTGGTCTGAAACGAGGAGGAGGCGGCGATCCCGATCAAGACCACGGCAATCCCGATGTGGACGATGTAGCCGCCGTAGCGGCGGCGGTTGCGGGAGGTGACCCCAAGCAGCGCCGCCGGGAAGGAGCCGCCGGAGATCTTTCGGCGCGCCGCGGCCCCCTGCCAGAACTCCTGCAGCAAGCCCGCCAGGGCGAAGGCGGCAAAGACAAAGAGCGCGTAGGCCCAGGGCCGATGGGTGGTATCGGTGGTGAAGATCAGCACGATCGCGACCCCCGCGGCAAAGATCGCCGGGCGCAGGAAGACGCGCCGCGCGGCAGCCCAGCTGACCCGCCGCCAGGCCAAAAGCGGCCCGATCCCGGTGAAGAGCACCAAGAGAATCGCCAGCGGCGTCGTGTAGTGGTCAAACCATGGCGCCGCGAGTGAGGCCTTGTTGCCGGTGAAAAGCTCCGAGATCAGCGGGAAGAAGGTGCCCCAAAAGATCACCGCGGTTAGCGCCACCAACAACAGGTTGTTGATCAAAAAAACCGACTCGCGTGAGAGCAGCGAGTCGATCCGCTTCTCAGAGCGCAGGTCATCGAGCCGCGAGACGATCAGCGCGGCCGAGCCGATCATCACCACCGCGATCAGAACCAAAAGGTAGGGGCCGACGGTGTTATTGCCAAAGGCGTGGATCGACTGCAGCACGCCGGATCGAACCAAGAAGGTGCCGAGCAGCGCCATCGAGAAGGTGCCGACGATCAGCGCCGCATTCCAGACTTTCAGCATTCCTCGCTTCTCCTGCACCATGATCGAGTGCAGGAACGCGGTTGCCAAAAGCCACGGCATCAGCGCCGCGTTCTCGACCGGGTCCCAGGCCCAGTAGCCACCCCAACCGAGCTCTGTGTAGGACCAGCGGGCGCCGAGCAGCAGGCCGAAGCCAAGGAACGCCCAGGCGATCAGCGCGAAGCGACGGGTGGCACGAATCCATTCGGCATCCAGTTTGCGGGTGATCAGGGCGCCGATTGCAAAGGCGAAGGGAATCGTCAGGGCGACGTAGCCCGAGTAGAGCATCGGCGGGTGGATCATCATGCTCGGGTGCTGCAGCAGGGGGTTTAGACCGACCCCATCGGCGGGGACCGGATTGAGCGTCGCAAAGGGATTGACGTCGGGGGCAAAGAGCATCAGTCCGGTGAAGAAGGCGGAGACTCCCGCCATCACCGCCGTCGCGTATGGGACGACCTCGCGCAACTTGTTGCGCGTCACAAAGAGCGCCGCGCTTGAGGCGATCGAGAGCACCCACGCCCACAGCAAGAGCGAGCCTTCCTGGCTCGACCACATCGCCGCCAGCTTGTAAAAGGAGGGGGTCTCCAGCGAGGAGTGCTGCTGGACGATGTTGAAGGCAAAGTCGTTGCTTGCGAAGGCGATCTCGATGATCGCCACGCAGAGCGTGATCAGCGCGCAAAAGGCATAGATCGAGCGGCGCGAGATCGTGATCCAACGGCGCTCCCCGTGGCGCCCGATCAGCGCCGTAATCGCCGCAAAGACCGCGGCGAGGAAGGCCAGCGCCAGGGCGGCGCTGCCGAGGCTAGCTGTCATTCTTCGTCGTGTACTTCGACGGGCACTTGGTGACCAGCGTGTTGCGCTGCCCGACGAAGGTGCCGTGCTTCACTTCACCGCTGAGGACGATCTGGCGCCCGCCGCGGAAGGGGTCGGGGATCGTGCCGCTGTAGGTAACCGGAATCCCCGTCCTTTCGCCTTCCTTATCGGCGACCCGAAAGCGCAGGTTATCGCCGTTTTGTTGGACCGAGCCCGGAATCACCGTGCCGGTCATGTCATAGCTGGTGCCGGGCGCGGCGCTCAGCAGCTGGGTCGGGTCCTTGGCCTCCGTTGAGGCCGTGAATGAGGTATAGATCAGCGCCACGGAGAGCAGCACGGCGGTGCTGAGCGCGACCACGAGACGGATCTTCCTCTTGCGCTGAGGATCCACGGCCGTGCATTATCGCAAGCTTGGCCGCCGGTGTATCCGTCGGCGTTCTGGCAGAATCGCGGCGATGCCGGCGCCAGGCCCAGATCACCCGGTCCTGCTGATCACCGGGGCAAGTAGCGGCATCGGCGCGGCGACGGCCCGTGCCGCTGCGGGGAGCCATCGGCTGGTGCTGGCGGGAAGACGAATCGAGCCGCTGCAAGCGCTGGCCGCCGAGCTGGGTGGTGAGCGCCGCGCCCTTCCGATCAGCTGCGACGTCACCGAGTGGGATCAGGTGCAGGCGCTGAGCGCGGCCGCCCTGGACGGTTTCGGGCGAATCGACCGCGTCTTTGCAAACGCCGGCTTCGGTGCCTCGCGGGGATTTTTGGAGGAGTCGGTGGAGCACTGGCGGGCGATGGTGCTGACCAATGTCTACGGCGTCGCGCTGACGATTCGCGCCACGCTTCCCCACCTACTGGAGCGCGGCGATGGACATTTCGTGATCACCAGCTCGGTGGCGGGTCGGCGCGCACTGCCCGGCTCTCTTTACTCAGCCACCAAGTGGGCGGCGACGGCGATCGGGGAGTCGCTGCGGGCCGAGCTGCGCCAGATTCATGAAAATCACTCGATCCGGGTCACCCTGATCGAGCCCGGCATGGTCGACACCCCGTTCTTTGACAAGAGCCCTGGTGAGTGGGCGCTGCGAGACGACGACATAGCCGCCGCGGTGATCTTCGCGCTCGATCAGCGCCAGGGAGTCGACGTCAACGAGATCCTGATCCGCCCCACCCATCAGCCGGGCTGAGGCTCACCGGTCACCGAGCAGGCGCAGGGCAACTCGCCAGTAGGTCCGCATCACAAAGCGAGCGGCCGGGGAGCGGGCCGCCCCGCCGATGAAGGGCGAGTCGAGATCGGCGCTCAAAAAGGATGCAAAACGCGCCGCGCTTACGGTCGCAGCCCCCTGTACCTCGCGGCGCTCAGCGTGCAGGCGCGGCGCCCAGCGAATCACGTCAGCCATCGCCGCCAGCTTCTGCCTCCCCCAGCCTCCGCTGATCGATACGCCGATAAGGGCAAGCTCGGTGGCGAGCAGCGCCGGGGCCAACACCACCAGCAGCCTGCTCGGGTAGACGCGGATCAAAAAGGCCCATCGGTTTCGCTCCAGCCAGCGCCACTTCAGTGGGCTGGAGTCAAACTGGTAGTCGTGGTTGACGACGGCCGCCGGCTCGATGCCCAGCGTCGCGCCGCGCCCCCGCAGCCGCAGCGAGAGGTCAACGTCCTCGTGGTAGAGGAAGAAATCCTCGGCAAAACCGCCAACCTCCTCCCAGCTCGAGCGTGGAATCGCCAGGGCAGCGCCGGAGAGAGCGCTCACCTCGGCGGCGGGGGGCGCCTCCCCCAGCGCTCGCCCGTGGCGCCCGGCCCAAACGATCCCGGTGAAGTGGACCGGGTTGCCGGCGGAGTTGATCCGGGCACCGTCGCGATCGGCGACCAGTGCCTGCCAGGCGGCCCAGCCCCGCCCCTGCAGCCAGGGGCGGCGGATCGCCTCGCCAAATCCGGGCTGGGGCGCCGCGTCGGGGTTGAGGAACAAAAGCAGCTCCCCCCGCGCCTGCGCGGCGCCCCGGTTGGCGGCCGCCGCGAAGCCGAGGTTCTCAGCGCTTGCGATAAGCCGCGCCGCCGGGGCCAGAGCGGCGAGGACCTCGGCGATCCGGTCGTGGGAACCGTTGTCGACGACGATCAGCTCATCGCCCGGCTCGAGCTCAGCCGTGAGCGAGGGCAGCGTTCGCTGCAGCTCGGAGGCGCTGTTCCAGGCAACGATTACTACCGAGAGGGTTGGTGGCACCGGGTCAAGAGGCTAATGACCTCCCGACCCGGCTCTCCGGGTGGAACCTGGCGGCGGCGACTCAGCCCTTGCAGCCGCTGACCCGCAGCGCCAGCTTCTTGTTGATCAGCTTCTTTTCGTTTTGACCCTTGATGTTCAGGTAGGAATGCTGGGGCTTGGAGCAAAGGTTGGTCGAGTTGACCAGGAGGCTTTTGCTGCCGCCCTGCATGTTGAGGATGAACTTCTTGACCGGAACATCGGGGGTCGGGTAAAAGACGGTTTTCAGGCCGCCGTGCTTGGAGCTGATCACCCCGTGCAGCTGGATATTGACCTGACCGCGTAGGTCGGCGACCAGATCGGGCAGTTCGTTGCCCGAGGGGACCAGGTAGACCGGGCCCTTCAGCTTCTGAGACAGGACCGGCGTGATCGCTTCGGCCTGACCGTAGACCGAGGTGGAGGGACATTCCTGCGCGGCCAGCTGGGGCCTGGTGCAGACCGTCTTGATGTGACTCTGATCCAAGAAGATCGAGTGCGGCAGGGTCAGCGCTGCGCGGCTGACGTTTGCATCGCCGCTGCGGGTTTCAAGGATCGCGCGGATCCGCGGATTCTTTGCTCGCGTGGTGGGACCGTAGAGGCGGGTGTGAAGGGTCGGCTTGAAGCCGAGCTTGTTGCATTCGGTTGCCTGGAACGGCGCGCTCACCGAGTAGGAGCTCCATTCGTTGGAGTTGGTGGCGTTGCCGCCCGCCCCACTGATCGTTCCGGCGGTTGCAGCGAGCGCGCAGTTGGTCGGGTTGAGCATGAACTTGGCCCGATTCATGTTCAAATTGATCGAGCGGATATCGAGCTTGACCCCGCCATATACGTCGGGAATCGGGTCAGAAACCGCGTTTATCTGGGCGGTTTCGGGGTTGACGTTGAGCGCGATCCGAACGACCACGGTACCCAGGTCAAACGGGCCCGAGACCGCCGGAGTGATCACCGCCAATGAGATTGGCGCTCCTTTATAGGGGCCGGCGAGGTAGACCTTGCCCGACAGTGAGACCGGTTCGGCCCCGGTTCCAGCCGAGGTCGTCGCGGCGCCGAGCAGGCTTTCATTCGAGCAGCTGGGAGCCGCCTGCTGGGCGCTGCCGGTGCTGGTCGCGGCCGCCACCAGGGCGGCTTCAGAGCAGTAGGGGATGCCGCTCAGATTGCCGGTCAGGCCCTTCGGCAGCGTCACGTTGACGCGCTTTAGTTCCTGCTGGCCTTGGGGGCGACCGATCGCGATCTTGAACGGGCTGTAGGCGCCGGCCTTGGTGCTTTCGCTGATCGCCGCGTAACTCGGGGCGAAGGGGCGCGAGGCCAGGGTCTGCGGACAGCTGCCACCTCCGGGCAGGCTTGAGAGGGTGAATTTGGCCGTCGGTTCCTTGGTCGAGGCCGAGCTAGACCATGGTTCCATCGTGCTTGTCGTTTCCGCCGCAGCGCAGGTCGGTGGGCTGGTCAGCACCTTCTTTGCTCCGTCAAAGCTCAGCTTCACCGATTCGACCGGCACCTGCGGCAGGCCTTCGGGTAGCGGTCCGGCCAGCGGACCGACCTCTTGTTCGTCGAACTTGGCGGTCAGCTGGCCGGTCCTCGGGTTGGCGCTGACCTCGCCGATCAGCCGCACGACGATTCCATATTCCTTGGACTTGGCTTCGACCAGGTCGCGGAACTCTTCGCCGGAGAGTGGATTGGAGCTCTTTTGTTCACCAACGTAGATGTTGCCCTTCAGCGAGCCCTTGGGCAGCGTCGGCGTTTCGATTTCGGCGGTTCCGATTATTGACTTTTCCGGACAGCTGTTGTTTTCGATCCGCTTGCTCTTGTCGAACTGTTCGTCTTTACATGCGAGCAGCCCGTTGGAGGCAGCCGGGTTCAGACCCATCCCCGCCGGCAGCGTAACCTTGGCGCTGCGAAGCTGGGACTGGGCGAGTTTATTGCCGCCTTTTTCCGGATTTTCAAATGGGATTTCGGTCGTGATCGCCGCCGCAGCGGGAGAGTCAACTTCTTTGGTCCCAGGTTCAACGTTGATCGTCGGCGTGAACGGAACCGCGGAGCAACCTTCCTGGTGTACACCGGCTGGGAGCGCCGCTTCAAACGCGGTCGAGCCAGCGGGAAAATTCGGGTTTTCTTCTTCGTAGGACTGGGCGCGAAAGAATGTTGAGTAAGTATTTTTATAGGCAGCTTCTTCAGGGTTAAAGCAGGTGTTCGGGTTGGTGATGTAGGAACCGTTGCCGGCGGTGCCGATGCTGACCTGGCGGCTGATCAGAGTCGAGAAGCCCGGTTCCAGCGGCGGCAGGGAGATCGTGAAGCTCTCGTGGTAATCACTCTCCCAGGAGACTTCGGTTTTGAGGAAGACGACGTGCTGGCCGGCGATCACAAAACCCTCAAGTGCCGGTTCGCCGGGATTTGGCACCAGGTTGTAAACCGGCACTTTGGTGCCGGTCGCTTCGCTGGGGGGAACCACGAAACCTTCCGGTGCGTGGAAGCCCGGCGCAACTTCGACCCCGGGGACGTTGGTGACCAGGGTCACTTCCTCGCGACCCAATATCGTCGACGCTTCGCAGTTGGGAACGTGCAGTTTTTCGCCTGGTTTAACTTCCACCACGCGTTCGAAGTTGGCCAGGGTGCATTTTTCCGGGGTGGCCTGGGGGTTGACGGTGAGACCGGGCGGCAGGTCGACGCGCAGGGTCTTGATCGTCCTGCCGTTCTGCGGTTCTTCGATCGGCGCGACGACGACGCCTGGCGCCAATTCTTCAAACGGTTTGTGTTTGATGATGTACTGGGTGAAGCCGAACGGCGGGTGTCCGGCGGCGGCCTTGAAGAAAAGATTCTGCGTTTCCGGCGAGCACTGGATCGGCGATTCGGAGGTGCAGTTTGCCGATTGCCAGCCATCGAGTGCATTGGCTGGCGTGTTCTGTTTTTCGATGATTTGGCCGGTGTCCGCCTGAGCCAACGGCGCCAGCGCGGCAAATCCGAAAACCATCACCACAAATACGATCAGGCGCCTAGCCATTGCATCTCCTTATGTAAAACGGTTGGACGGCTCGCCGCCCCTGCATAGCGCGTGATCAACTAACAACTCCCAGGGGTCAGAGTAGCGGTTGAGGCGGCGCCGATCAAGTCCACGCTGAGTGAAAGCGAGCTAATGACGGTGCTTTTTGTGCTTACCGGGGCGCCGGCAGGGGGTGCGGATCTCGACGCGCTGGTTGGCTTTCTTACCGTTTTGCCCCGTCATCTTGACGATAACCCGGGGCCTTTTCTTGCAAAGGTTGGTGGAGTTGACCAAAAGGCCGCGCTTACCGCCTCTCACCGTCAGGGTGAATTCCGATACCGGCACGTCGGGGACGGTTTCAAAGCTATTGCGAATACCGCCATTGACAGTGTCGATGCGCCCGTCGAGGTCAACGTCTATCTGACCGTTGAGCGCGGCGACCAGGTCCGGCAGAGGATTGCTCGAGGCGCGCAGGTAGACCGGGCCTTCCAACGGCTTGGCGAGGAGCGGGGTGGTCGCCTTCGCAAACCCATAAACCGATTCGGCCGGGCAGGCGTTGGCGGCAAACTGCACCCGTGTGCAGATCTTGGACAGGCTGCTCTGCTTGAGAAAGAATGCGTGCGGAAGCCTCACCGAGACGTGGCTGATGTTGGCGTCACCTTCTTGGGTCTTCAAGGTGGCGCTGAGTTTGGGGCTCTGCGAGCGGTGGGTGCCGCCAAAGGTCCGGAAGTAGAGCCTGGGCGCGAAGCCGAGTGATTCACAGCCCTTGACCTGAAACGGCGCCGCGACCGGGTCGGTGCTGAAATCGGCCGGATTGCTCGGGTCCGATCCTCCACCGCGAAGCGCTCCGCCGACCGACATCGCCGAACAGTTGGTTGGGTTGAGGACGAACTGCTTGCGGTCGAGGTGAACGGCGATCGTGCGGATATCGAGCAGGGCGCCGCCAAAGACGTGGGGGATCGGATCAGAGATCGCATCAACCTGAACGGTTTCGGGATTGACCGCCAGTGCCACCCTGACCACAACCGTGCCGAGATCGAAGGGGCCGGCCGCCGCTGGGGTGATCACCGCCAGGGAGAGCGGCGCGCCGTTGTAGGGACCGGCGAGGTAGACCTTGCCGTTGATTGAGATCGGCGAGGGTCCACTGCCCGTGGTGATCGCCGCGTCGCCGACCAGGCTGCTTTCGGGGCAGCTCGCTTTGGCGCTCTCCGCGGCGGCGCTGTTGTTTGTGGCAGCGACCAGCGCGGCGGGCGGGCAGTAGGTGAGCCCGGCGAGCTTGGCGCTCAATCCCGGGGGCAGCAAGACGTTTACCCCTTTTAGCTCCTGATTTCCTTCGCCGCGGCTGATCCCAACGTCAAACTCGCTGTAGGCGCCGCCCTGGGAATTGGTCGTCTTGGCGCTGAAGCTGGGGGTGAAGGGGCGTTCGGCGAGCGTTTTTGGACAGGCTCCACCGCCGGGAGCGCTGCTCAACGTGAAGCTTGCCTTCGGACTCGCGTTGGCGGCTTCGGTCCAGGGGGTGATCTGTGTCGTGGTCGTATTTGGCCCACAAGTGGCTGGGCTGGTCAGCACTGCCTTGGGCCCACCGTCGAACTTGATCTGAAAGGCGCTGAAGGGGACCTGGGGGTTTTCGGCGAAGCTCGTCGTCAGCTGCCCGGTCTGTGGGTTGGCGCTGACCTGGCCGGTCAAGCGCACCGAGATCGCGTAGCGAGGGGACTCGGCGTCGACGAAGATCCGATACTCGTTTCCGGAGTTCGGGACTCGGCTCAGCTGCTGAGCGAGGTAGACGTTGCCGGTCAGCGAACCATTGGGAAGCGGCGGGGAGTTGATTGCGACGGTGCCGATCTTGGCGGTGGCCGGACAGGAGTCCGGGTTGGATGTGCCCTCGCCAAACTGGGAATCAGAACAGGCCTGCAGACCGCTGGCCGCCGACGGGTTGAGCCCCATGAATGGAGGTAGCGTCAGGCTTGCGTTCTTTAGATCCGAATTGGCGAGGCTCGATTTAGGTTCAAACGGGACGTCGACTTCAACCGTGCTGCCATCGGGGTAGTCGGTCTTCGTCGTTTCGGGCTTTACCGATACGGACGGTTCAAATGGCACCGCCGAGCAACCGGTGGGCATCGTTTTGGGGGGCAGCGGCGACTCGATGAAGGGCGAGCCATTCGGAAAGCCCGCTTCTTCTTCTTCGTAGGAATCAGCGCGAAGATAGGTCGAGTAGATGTGTTCAAACGGCGCGGCTTCGGGATTGTGGCAAGTACTCGGCGTGGTCAGAAAGGTGCCGTCACCGGCCCGACCGTTGAAGACGAGGCGGTTCTTGAGGATTTCGCCAATCGGCGATTTCGGAGATTCGATCGAGAAGTACTCGTGGTAGTCACCGCGAAGCTCGCGGTAGATGCCGTTGGTATCGATCCCCGCCTTGAGGTAGACATTGCTACCAAGCAGGTTGAAGCCAAAGCGCGCCGGTTCACCCTGAGCGGGTTCGAGGTTGTAGACGTCGGCACTCAGGGCAGGAAGCACCACCCCGTCGAGGGAGGCGGTGGCGTGGCTTTCACCGACTATCGCGCCAGCTGAGCAGGAGCTGGCGCTCGCTTCGAAGGTGGCCAGCGGGCACTGCGGGGTCGCCTGCGGGTTGACGCTCATACCTACCGGCAGATCGACGCGCAGGTCCTTGATGTTGCCAACCGGCTTTTCGCCAAGTCCACCGAGAGCCGGTTCGTGTCTGACGATGAACTGGGTGAAGCCAACCGGTGGATGCCCGGCGGCCTGGGTGAAGAACTGCCCCGGAGTGTCCACCGAGCATTCGGGCAGTTCGCTCTGACAGGTCCCCGCCTGCCAGCCGTCGGCCGGGGTGTGCGGTAGATGCTGTTCTTCGATGATGCTGGCCGCCTGCGCGCCGGATGCCGCGAAGAGGCCGATCGCCAAAAGCGCCATCGCAAGGCATCCACCCCGAAGCACCGCCCTTATTCCCATGTGAGCCATCTTCCCCTAGTTGTGAAGCTCTAAACCGATTTTACCCGATTTTATAGAGGGGTTCGCCCGATAATTCCGAAGCACCCGACCAACGCCAAGCGGACGACGGGTCTGGAACCCCCGCGACCTCGAGCTTGGGAAGCTCGCGCTAAGGCCTAGTTTCAACCGCTTGACAATGCGCTTTGCCTGCAAATGAGTAGCTTCTGAGTTGACAGAAGGTGACGGTGATGGACACGATGGACCCGATTTTGGTCCTGCCCGTGTTCCTACCGAGGCTGCCGAATCTGGGGGGTAAATCTTGTTCTTGCGGCTCCGGCTGCTGCGCCGGATAGAGCAGCGCTATGCGATGGCGGATCGGCAGGGCCGTTGATCAAGGTGGAGACCCCAGCGGACGGCCCGATCGACGGGCATCGGCTATCGGCTGGGCGTCAGCGAGGCCTCAGTTTGAACGCTCTCTCGCTTTAAATGTAGATATCTTAATATTCTCAATCGCTTTACGGTATGCTATTCTATACAATCAATGAAAAAAGCCCGCTCCTACTCCCCCTATGCAGCAGAAGCAGCGCAGTTGCTCGGCGCGCAGATAATTCAGGCCCGGCGCGAGCGACGCTGGTCCGCTCAGCAGCTTGCGGACCGTGCTGGGATCACGCGAGTGACGTTGAACAAGATCGAGCATGGCAACCTCACCGTCGGGATCGGTCTCGCATTCGAGGTGGCAGCGCTAGTTGGAGTGCGGCTGTTCCGGGACGATCGCACCCGTCTGAGCGCAGATGCAGATCGCGTCCGGGACCGCCTCGCACTGCTACCGCAGCGGATTCGGACTCCCAAGAAGGCGGTGAAGGATGACTTCTGAGGGGCCGCAGGAGGCATATGTCTGGAACTGGCTGCCCGGAGCACCCGAACCGGTGGTCGCGGGGCGACTGGATACGGCCGGTGCGCTGATCAACTTCAACTACGGACAGAGCTACCTACACCGTGAGGACGCGATTCCGCTTTACCTGCCGGAGCTACCGCTGGTGTCCGGTCAGATCCCGCCCCTGTCCGGTATGTCAATCGCGGGGTGCATCTCCGACGCCGGGCCGGACGCATGGGGACAGCGGGTGATCATGAACCGGATGCTGGGGGCCCAAGCCCAGGATGAGGATCCAGCTGCACTCAGCCCTTTGACATACCTGCTTGAGTCTGGCTCGAACCGCATCGGGGCACTCGACTTCCAGGCATCTCCGAGCGAGTACATGAGCCGTCAGGCGGGCAATGCGACGCTTGAAGACCTTATGCGGTCGGCGGAACGTGTCGAGAAAGGGGTTCCACTCACTCCGGAGCTGGACACGGCATTAATGCATGGCAGCTCGGTGGGCGGCGCTCGCCCAAAGGCCTTGCTCGAAGACCGAGATCACAGTTTGATCGCGAAGTTCTCCTCACTCACAGATCCCTATTCCGTCGTCAAGGGCGAGTACGCGGCAATGGAGCTCGCTCGTCTAGCAGGGTTGGACGCGGCGCGCGTCGAGCTGGAACAGATACTCGGAAGGGACGTGCTGTTGATCGAGCGCTTCGACCGCCATCCGCCACAAGATCAGCGCCTTGCCATCGTTTCGGCGCTCACCATCCTCGGGCTCGACGAGATGCTCGCCGGCTACGCAAGCTACGCCGACCTCGCGCACATCATCCGCGCGCGATTCACGGATGCCCGCTCGACGCTACGTGAGTTGTTCGCGCGCATCACCTTCAACATCCTTGTCGGCAACACTGACGACCATGCGCGCAATCACGCGGCGTTCTGGGACGGCACCGCGCTGACGCTCACCCCGGCTTATGACGTCTGCCCGCAGCCCCGCAGCGGTGGCGAGGCCAGCCAGGCGATGATCGTCGGGGCTGATGGCTTCCGCATGAGCCAGGTCGCCGGATGCGTCGACGCCGCCTCGAACTACCTGCTATCCGCATCAGATGCGCGCGACATCGTCGACCACCAGATCGACGTAATCAAATCCGAGTGGAGCGGGGTGTGCGACCGCGCGCGAATGACGGAGATCGAGCGCAATTACTTTTGGAAACGACAATTCCTCAATCCGTACGCCACTGAGGGCTACTCGCGCCAGCCCTAGGCGACCGATTGGCGCTACACACATGGCTGAGGGACGCTCAAGCCAGGGCCGTGAAGCCTTAGGTTGACGGCATGGCGTATATTTTTGGCTCTAGAATGGGGAAGCGGACGACGGGTCTCGAACCCGCGACCTCGAGCTTGGGAAGCTCGCGCCAAAGCCTAGTTTCAACCGCTTGACAATGCGCTTTGCCTGCAAATGAGCAGCTTCTGAGTTGACAGAAGGTGACGGTGATGGACACGATGGACCCGATTTTGTTCCTACCCGTGTTCCTACCCAGCCTCAAGTCTCGATGCGGGATAACCTCGGCGATCCGACCCCGGTAGCCCGGCTTGGAAAGAGCGGTCGCATTTCTAAGCGACAGGTCGCTTGTTCGAGTCCAGTCCCCGAGGCGTAACCATCTCACGCTCGGAACGCCGAACAGTCGCAGTTCAAAACGGACGAGGATCACCTGCCTGCTGATCTCGAAGTTTGACAGCCAGGACAGCCTCCTGGGCATCAGTCGAACCCGAGATGAAAGGCACAGCCCCGGAAAACTTCAGAGCTTTTTGGCGTTAGTGCTTTTCGGCCACAACTGCTTGACGTAGTGACCTCAGAGCCTCGCCTAGCTCGGCCAAACTGAGCGTTTCGTGGATGCTGCGATGCATCCAGTCAGCCGTCTCTCGTCGAGAGACTTCGGTTAGCTGCATGGCCAACTCATCCCGGGCGCCGGGGAACACTCCACTGGCGAGTAGGGCCCCACGGGCGAAGGAGGTCAGCGCCGCTCGTACGTGCTCCTGAGCAGCCTCACGATCTTCGATCGTGAGGACTCGACCGGCGAGCGAGGCGAGCACATCGGCTCGCTCAAACTTGCGATGTGGATCAGGCCAAAGCTCCTCCCGAAGAATTCGGAAGTAGGCCTCTCTGAAAATCCCATCGGGGTCATGCAGGACGCAGCCAAGGCGCACCGTCCATTGGACAAAGTCATCGCCCTCAGCGAGGCGTCGCTGAAAGCGATCAAAAGAGTCGGCGACAAGGTCCACATCTCCTGGGAGGCCATTCAAATCTGGACGAGATCCAACGAGGTGGTAATCGAGATCGCTGATTGCGGTGCGATGTCCGCGGGCCGTGGAACCGGTCAGGGCAACAGCAAGCGCTTCGGCATCACTCGCGCGACGAAGTACCTCCGCAGTGATCGCCTGAAAGGGAGCAGATTGAAATAGAAAGGCCCTCTCTCGATCATCCCGGAGACGAACCTCCCAGCGGAGTTCTAGATCAACGTCATCCACCGGACCACGCTTCCTCTGCAGCAACAACTAGCGCTGCGACCCGCTCCACGATGTCCTCGACCTTATCGCCGCTGAATTGTGGATCGTCTCCGTCATACGCATAGGCTTTGCGATCCACGTTGAGCAATCGGATCAGATCTCCGTCATCACTGGATCCAATTCCCCGTTTGTTTAGTTCAGCGACGATCTGCTCTCGCCGCCAATGCGTCGGGCTAGTCTGAATCCCGTTCTTGTCTGCGAGCGAATCGATGGCCGCCTCGGCTGCGTGAAGCAGAAGCGTTGCTGCGACACCGAGATGGTCCTCCTCAATCTCCTCGCGCGCGAGATCCAGATGATCGCGGGCAAGAACGTGTTTTGCCTTAGGCGACACCAACCGAAGTGTGGAGCATCGCTCGGAGCGAAGCCTCAGACCCTCTCAATAGCGCCCGCTCGCCGGGGTCGGGGCACATCCGGGGGTTTGTAGACATGCAAGGTGAGGTGGGATCAGCGTGGCCGCGGTGGGTCCATCACCCTGAAACGAAGTGGCTACTCGATCCCGAAGCCGCGGTCGAGATCGCAGTCTCGATCGATCTCGTGCTCGATCCGCGCCTGACATTCCCCAGCCTGGCCGTAGACCTCCCTGGCGATGCTCGCCTCTTGCGATTAATTCACCCCGTCATAGAGGTGAGATTGGCCGTATTTTTGGCTCAGAATGGGAAGCGGACGACGGGTCTCGAACCCGCGACCTCGAGCTTGGGAAGCTAGCACTACGGCCTAGCTCTAACCGCTTGAGAATGCGCTTTGCCTGCAAATGAGCACTTTCTCAGTTGACAAGAGGTGACGCCGATGGACACAATGAACCCGATTTTGTTCCTACCCGTGTTCCTACCCAGCCCAGTCTCGATGCGGAACAACCTCGACGATCCGGCCCCGGTAGCTCAGCTGGAAAAGCTGCCGCCTTCCTAAGCGGCGGGCCCCAGGTTCGAGTCCAGCCCGGGGGGCCATTTGGACACAAAGTATCCTGCTCCAAGCGTAGGGGATGTCGAGCTGGCATCGCGGACACCGTCCTAAATCCTCAGCGCGTCGCGTGCCTTCTCGGCGAACCCTCCCACCCCGGCCCGCTCAAGCGCGACCAACAGCTCCTCGACAGGCCGTCCTCCCCCCCAGTCGCTCGCCTGTCGCTCCAAGACGGCGAGGAGTTCCTGGGGTTCGGCCTCGAATTCGGCGGCGAGGAACGGATCAGGGGCGGTGACCTCGACGCCATGCTCTCGCAGGCCCTCGTGCAGATAGCCGCGGTCGTGCGTGAAGAGGTAGTCGGCGCCCGAAACGATCGCCAGGGCACAGACGTGGCGATCGTCGGGGTCCTCGGTGAGGGAGCCGGCCTCGGTGATGGCCATCGCCTCGACCTTCGTCGCGCCAGCGGGGAAGTTCTGCGGCAGATAGTCGACCCAGCGTGCCGCGACTTCCCCTGTCAACCCCTTCTTCTCGATCAGCGATCGCTTCGCCTCGGCGAGCAGCTCCTCGCTCCAAACGAGGTCGAGTAGCCGCAGGTCCTCTGCAACCCGCCCCATCAAGTCATGGAGGACACGCGAGTAGATGATGTCGGCGTCGAGGACGGCGCGCGGAGGGTCTGTGCGGCTCACTCGGGTGGGGCGCCCATCGCGTCGAGGTCGCGCGACCACTCAGCGGCCAAATCGCGGCCCCGATCGCGGCGCTCTTCGCAAGCGATCACCGACGCCAGCGGGATCTTCCAGTAGCTCGACCCCGGTAACTGCTGCGCCTCGAGCTCCCCGTATTCGATCAGGCGCATCACGTGTTGGCGGGAGAACCCAAGCCGCTCGGCGACCTGCTGAGGCGAGAGCAGCTCCTGCTCCTCGGCGACGGTGACGGCGACCCGCTTGCCCTCCCGCAGAAGTCTGTCTACCTCTTCGGTCACGAGGGCGGCCTGATCGCCGGCGGTGGGATCCAGGTGCAGCGTCTTCATCGCGGGCTTCACCATAGCAGCGAACCTGACCCACCTGCACATATCTATGTCGTAGCTATGCTCAGCCGTTACCCCACAGCTCGCAGGTCGACGGAAAGTTGCGGGAGCTGCGCTGCCACATGGGCTCCGAGCACCACAGGGTGCTGTACCGGCGCTCAGAGCGCCTGATCGTCCTCCTGCATACCTTCCGAAAGACGACGAGCAAGCTGCCGGTGGCCGAGATCAAGGTTGCCCAGAATCGCTGGGAAGATTTTAAGGCGCGGATGGATGCCCAGCCACGTAGGCCACCCCGAGCAGTAGGCCGCGATGCGCCCTAAAGTCTCTGGTGGTTGTTAGCAGCGCTGCTGACATCGGTTGACACCGGCGACCTTTGGAGCAAGCGATGAGCAAGCGCATCAGCCCGGTCGGAGCCGCTGTTTCCGACCACGTCAAGGAGTCCCTCAAAGACCCTGAGTTCAAGGCCGAGTACGAACGCCTCGCTCCGTATGAGGAGCTGGCCCGAATCGTCGTTATGCATCGTGGGGCGCTGGGCTTGACCCAAGCCCAGCTAGCCGCCCGGATGGGCACGACGGCCTCGGCGATCTCGCGGATCGAGAGCGGCCAGCACGCGACCAACGCACAGACTCTCAAGAAGCTCGGTGATGCCTTCGGCACCCGCGCCGTTCTTGGTTTCGAGTTCGGACCGGCAGAGCATCCCGAGCGCGAGCTCGTCGTTCTCCGATCGCTCGCGCCAACACAGAGCTTGCACTGCTGAACCGTATTTCTATGGACTTGCGCGACACGGAGCGCAGCAAACAGGCTTGCACCGGGCAGACGCCCGGTCACCCACCGACGACCCCAGCAGGGCCGCAGTCACCCGAAAGGGCGCGCGGCTTGGCCGCGAGCCCGCGGAGCTCGACGGCGGACCGGCCCACAATTTTCTACGCGGCCTCGACGACGATGCGGGCGCCGCGCTTCGGGGCATAGGTAATCGCCCGGCGGGTAACCCGCTCACCGCGGCCCGACTGGGCCACCGGGCTGGTTTGCTGGAGAATCGTTTGCATGACGATCTTCATCTCAAAGAGGGCGAAGCTGGCGCCAAGGCAACGACGGACGCCGCCACCGAAGGGGATCCACTCATAGGTACCGGGCGGGTCGGTGGCGAGAAAGCGCTCGGGGCGGAAAGCCTCGGGCTCGGGGTAGAGGTCGGCCCGGCGGTGGATCAAGTAGATCGAGGGATTGATGCTGACCCCGGCCGGCAGGAGGCGGCCACCAATTTCGGTGGGCTCGCTCAGGTGGCGGCCGACGGCGGGGACGACCGGCCGCAGCCGCAGCGACTCCTTGATCGTCGCCTCGAGATAGGCCTCCTCGCCGGCACGGGTCTCGGCGATGAGGCGTTCGAGGATCTCGGGATGGCGAACGAGGCGCTCAAGCGTCCAGGCGAGTGCCGTCGCCGTTGTCTCGTGGCCGGCAAGCAGCAGCGTCATCAGCTCGTCGCGCAGCTCGACGTCGGTGAGTGGGCGGCCCTCCTCATCGCGCGCGGCGAGCAGCAGCGAGAGGATGTCCTCCTGGCCAGCGGCGGGCTGGCTGCGGCGCTCGTGTAGCTCGGCGTAGATGACGCGGTCGGCCTCGGCCTTGATCTTGTTAAAGCGCCCCCAGGGACTGCGCGGCCGCGGGCTCTCCGAGTTGGTCAGCTGCAGAGCGAACAGACGCGGCTGGCTGGCGGCGGCGTCGAGCAGTCGCGCGAGTGGAGCGCCGAGACGCTCGAGCTGCTCGGGATCAGAGACGCCGAAGACGGTGCGCAGGATCACCTCGAGGGTGATCGCCCGCATCGAGGGCGCCACCGCGAAGGCCCTCCGCCGCGGCCAGGAGGCGACCTGGCGCTCGGCGACCTCGCGCATCGTCTCGCCGTAGGCCTGCATCCGCTCACCATGGAAGGGCGGCAGCAGCAGGCGGCGCTGGCGCAGGTGCTCGGAGCGGTCAAGCAGCAAGACCGAGCGGTCACCGAGTAACGGCCGCAGGATCTCGTTGTTCTTGCCGGCGAGCATCGTCTCGGGATCGGCGGTGAAGACTGCCTTCAGCGCCGCCGGGTCGGCGGTGATGACCTGGGTGCGCTTGGCGGAGAGGCGAAGGGTGAAGTAGTCGCCGTAGCGGCGCTGGCAGTCCTCAAGGAAGGAGGTTGGCTGGAGCAAAAAGCGCCCGACGAGGAGAGGTTTAGGCAGCTGCGGACCCGGCGGCAACTGCGGAGTAGGGGTCGGCGCTGCCGCGGTGGCGGTGCTCATCTGGGTCCTCCTTGTGGTCGCGGCCCTGGCGGCGTTGACCATAGGTTCAATAGCTGGAACATTGATAGCAGTTATTGAATACGCGGTCAATGGAGACTACGCTGCAGCCATGGCGAGCTCGACCCCAAGGCTGCGACTGAACACCGAGGCGCGCCGCGAGCAGCTGCTCCTCGCGGGCAGCGAGCTGCTGGGCCGTCGGCCCTATGACGAGGTCTCGATCGAGGAGATCGCGATCGCGGCGGGGGTTTCCAAGGGCCTGCTCTACCACTACTTCCCGACCAAGAAAGACTTCGTGCTGGCGGCACTGGAGCGCGGCCAGCGCGAACTGGCGGAATTAACTGCGCCGGATCCGGATCTGCCAGCGCCCGAGCAACTCGGCGCCAGTCTCGATCGCTTCCTCGACTTCGTCGAAGAGCACGCCGCCTCCTTCGCGGCGCTCTCGCGCGGGCGCGGCGGTGGCGACGCTGAGATCCGGGCGACCCTGGAGGCAGGGAGGGCAGCGCGGGTCGAGGCGGTGCTGGCGACTCTCAGCGATTGGGGAGCAGCGCCGGCGGGCTCAGTCCGCTCGCCGACATTGGAGACCGCCGTCGAGGGCTGGTTCTTCTTCCTTGAGGGCGCGGTTCTGCGCTGGCTAGAGCGTGAGGACATCGAGCGCTCTCAATTGCGGGAACTCTTGGAACTAACTCTGCGGGGAACGCTCGAGGCGGCAGAGTCCCTGTCAGGGCCCAGCGCGCCAGCCCAGAGGTCACCTCACCAATCGTGAGCCTTCAGAAAGACGCCGAGCGGCACCGGTACCGATTTGCGGCAGCACCCCAGAGCGGATGGCTGTCTGACGCAACGCGCGCGATTCTTAGACAGCGCCTCAGACGAAGCTCGAGTCTCGGGTCCCGCCTTCTCACCAAAGCGCCTCGTGCTCCTCTATCACGCCCAAGCCTCCTGCCAACTCGATGCCGTCGAGCGAGCCCGAGAAGGTACCGAAGAGGTGGCGGTAATGGGAGCGCAAGACCAGCATATTGTCGGCGCGGGAGCGCTCGGACTCGACCGCGAAGCTGAGCAGGGCGCCGCTGGGAAACTCCACCCCGACCGTGCCCTTGAAGCAAACCGGCGGGGTCTCGGCGGGCACGTCCGCCACCCAAATCGCCCGCTCGCTGCGCTCGGGCGGGTCGTTGATTCCGGTCACGAGGTTCCAGGCGACGGGCCGGCCATCGGCCGCAGATCCGACGCCGGCCGACCAGTGCCAGCTTGTGCGTCTCTGGTGATAGCCCGCTGATTCGTCATCGACGCCGTAATCCTCGACCTTCCATCGACGTCCCTCGGCTTCGATCGTCCCGGTCACCGGCATCCCGGCGCGCTTTCGAGTCCAACCCCAACCTGCACCGCTGGGACAAATCGACTCCACCGGGACGGAGTCCCCGAAGTGCAGCCTCGCGCGGACCTGGCCCGAGTTGACCTCGATGTCTGGACCGTTCATCACGACCTCCGTGCCGCCTGGGCGCATCCGCGTGTGAGCGTGAAGGCGACCTCCTTCACGATCCCATACCGCCCAGAAGCACTGCCCGAAGGGGCCCACCTGAGCACGGGTGGCGCAGAGCATCACCTCGGGCCCGTAGACAGCGACATAGCGCCAGCGCTTGCGCAGCTCGCCGTGGCTGCGCAAGGGCATCCGGTGGGGAGGAAGCGGCAGATCGGGACGGCCCTGCCCGGGCCCACGCCAAGGGAGTTGGTTGGTGGCGCCCACGATGCGAAGCTACAGCAGCTCGCCTTGAGGACCTAAATGACCATTCCTAGCGCTGGTCGCCACTCCGATGAACGCCTGATCGCTAGACGCGCCTGCGAGTTGGTA
Source organism: uncultured Solirubrobacterales bacterium (assembly GCA_963700105.1). GTDB lineage: Bacteria > Actinomycetota > Thermoleophilia > Solirubrobacterales > 70-9 > CAVUWL01. The sequence continues at coordinate 929,115 of CAVOWL010000004.1, forward strand.
CCCAAATCTGGTACCCACGGCCAAAATATCGCTCCAGGATATCTCATTTGATTGTCCGCTTTTGGCTCTATTGCTGGCCTTAGAGAGCGATGCGCCCGTTGGGAATCGAACCGACGACCTTCAGTTGGAAAGCTCGGCGCTTGCCTCGACTCGTTCCGTGCGTCACTCCCAATGCCCGATTGCATCTGGCCGGCTGCCATGTTTGCATCTGGATTGCATCTGAGAGACCCCCGCAAGACCCCGCAGCCCCGCCCATCGCATTCGACGGCTTGGCTCTGTGCGAGGCTTTGCGGGGCTACGCGGATATATAGATCCAATCGAGGCGCCCAGATTTGAACTGGCGACACAGATGGTGGGATCGTTCAATTTGGGCAGGGCCGAGCCTCGAAAAGCCGCCGCGGGAAGTCCTCTGTGCTCAGGCCGAACGCAAAATTGGTACCCGATTGGTACCCGCACCCAGTCCCATCGTCGGCTCGTGGAGGCGTGGGAGCTGCCGTGAGATCGCGGGAAGGGATGGGTTCGCAGACTTGAACTGAATGCAGCATCGAGACTCCCGTCAGGACGGAGCAGCCTGGTTTTGGGTGGTGGCCGTGTGCGGAGGTGGTGAACTGATGAGGTGAGCGGTCGAGCAGTTCGGCGATGAGCGCGGCGCGCCCGTCGGCGTCGCGAGGCGGAGGTCGAGCGGGCCACCCGGCTCAGGTCACGTCGGCGGCTGCAAGGCGCTCGATGGCGCGTGGGCGGTCGTCCGGCGGGGACGGTGCACCGAGGTGCTCGACGCGCAGCTCGTCCATGAAATCCGCCCACAGCTCGGGGCCGCCGTCGGCCAGCAGCTCTGCCCGCACGCGGAGCGTGGCCGTCGTTGACCGATGGCGGAGCCCCCAGGATCCGAGCGCTGCCATCACTGGCACGAGCTCGATGGCCGCCTCGGTGAGGCTGTAGGTCGCCCGGCGGCCGCGGCCGACATCCTCTCGGGTGAGCAGGCCGCCGGCGACGAGGCGCCGCAGCCGGTCCGCCAGGATGTTTGAAGCAATTCCCTCCTCCGAGCGCTTCTGCAGCTCGCGGAAGTGGCGGCGGTTGCCGAACATCACGTCGCGCAGGACGAGGAGCGACCAGCGGTCGCCGATCACCTCGATCGTCGCGTTGATCGGACACCCGGAGCGCGGTTCGCCCGCAGGGGGCATAGCCATGTCCTCCATGGTACTTGCAGGCTGCAACTACTCTGATACGGTTCCGCCTGCCCGCCGCCGCTTGCAAATCACAATCACTTTGGAGGAGAATAATGGCCGACACCACCTGCCACATGTCGATCTCCCTCGACGGCTTCGTCGCCGGGCCGGATCAAAGCCGCGAAGCCCCGCTCGGCAAGCGGGGCCGCGAGCTTCACGGCTGGCACCTTGGCGACGAGCGCGCGAACGAGGCGGACGCCACCGCCGAGCGCCGTTTACTGCGCCCCCGCGGCGCGTACGTCATGGGCCGCAACATGTTTGGCCCGAGGCGACGGCGAGTGGGACGAGGAGTGGTCGGGCTGGTGGGGGGCCGAGCCGCCCTACCACGCGCCCGTGTTCGTCCTAACCCATCACACTCACGCGCCGATCGAGATGGAGGGCGGGACGACGTTTCACTTCGTCACCGATGGCTTCGACGCCGCCTACGCCCAGGCCCGCGAGACTGCCGGCGCAGACGGCATCGACATCGCGGGCGGCGCCTCAACCGTCCGCCAAGCGCTGCTGGCGGGCGTCATCGACGAGCTCTGGCTCGACATCGTCCCCGTTTTACTCGGGTCCGGCGAGGGGATATTCAACGGCGTCGCCGAGTTCGATTTCGAGCCCGACGAGGTCCTCCATTCCCCACTAGCGACGCACATCTGCTACCGCCGGGCGGGATGAGATGGATACACGCAGCCGTGCAAGTACCTGCGAAGAAGCGAGGCGAGATTCGAAGCCCGCGACCTTCGGGTTATGAGATCGCTGGCGCTAGTTGACTCGGCTGATTTTTGGCTTTCTCAAGCGGTTTGAGTTTGGCCGAGTTGAACTCAGTTGCGCTCAACTTAGTACCCACTTATTACCCGCGTGAAGGCACGACCAGCCCTCGAATGCCTCGGCGTTGGTCTGCGAGGGCTTGGTTGAGCTCCTGAACTTGCGCACGTACTGGAGCGCCGACGCGTGGGTCTCCTCGGCGGTCGCGGGTGGATCGAAATTATGGAGGGTCCTGATATTTCTACACATGCCCCAATCTCAGGACGCCCGGCGCCGCGTTTCAGCCGAAGTCGGGCTAGGTTGTGTCCAGCATGGGGCTGTTCGGCAACAAGGAGGAGAAGCGCGCCGAGGACGCCGCAGCGGAAGCCGAGGCTGACCGCCTGGCCGCCCTGCCCGTCGCCGACCTCGCCGCCGTGATCCTCCCGGCCTTCGGCCCCGACGGTCCCGGCAGGGGTGGTGACAAAGAGATCGGCGCCCTCCAGGTCGGCATGTACCTGATGCGCGACTTCCCGCGTGGCAACCAGTTCATCAAGCAACTACTGGAGCCGCTCAAGGAGGGCATCCAGGCCCTCGAAAACGCCGGTCTCGTCAAGCGCACGGTCCAGAGCATCGGTGGCTCGAGCGTCAGCGCGACGCGCCTCGGCCTGCAGGCGATCAAAGAGGACTCGGCGCGGAAGTACCTGAGCGAGCGGCCCGCAGCCGACGCCTGAGGGCCGACCGGCCCTCAGCTTCGTCGAGGTGCGATTGGCCGTATTTTTGGCTCTAGAATGGGGAAGCGGACGACGGGTCTCGAACCCGCGACCTCGAGCTTGGGAAGCTCGCGCTCTACCAGCTGAGCTACGTCCGCGCTGCGGAATTCCTCATTCCAAAGCCATCCTAGGAGATTTCCAGCGTCCAGGTAGACAGCGAGCCCTTTGCTCGGGACGCCGCTTGGCAGGTGAGACCCGTCTATGTCTACACGAGGGGGAATTCCTTGCTCCCAAGCCATTTCGATCTTATGAGCAAGGCCTGTCGAGAACTCGAAACGGCGCCGCTCGCGCTTCACCGCTCGAGCCAGGCCCGCAATCGGATTCCTTATATCCAGACCATTTCCTCAGCGACCCCAAGCATCAAGTCGCGCCCGCCAAACGAGTCCCGAGCATGGCGATCGAAACGCGGTGGTAATGCACCCGTTGCGAGAGCGTGAAGGGGTCGATATGACGTCTTCATATGAGCCGCCTTCTCTCCGTCTCCCTGCCTGATGACCTCGCGGAGGAGACCGACGCCCTCGCCCTAAGCCTGGGTAAGACGCGCAGCGAGGTCGTCCGCGATGCCCTCCGCCGTCAAGTGCAGGTCGGGCGCTTCGCCGAGCTGCAGCGCTACGGTCGCGACCGCGCCGAAGCGCTCGGGGTCGGGCCCGATGACTCCGAGGCGCTGGTCGACGAGATGCGCTCCAGGCGCGAGTAACGCTGCGCGTTGCCTGCGACACCAACGTCTTGGTCTCGGCGTTCATCGCCGACGGACCGCCCAGTCGAATCCTCCAAGAGGTTATCGACGGTCGTTTGGGGCTTGTCCTTCCCCAACTGGTGATGGTGGAGCTGGAGCGGATCCTGACCAAGAAGCTGGGCTTCACCCCGCGGCGCTGGCGCTCGGCCGAGGAGCTTCTCGGCGATCTCGCCTCGGAGTTGGTCGCGGCCTCGGGGAGCCCACCCGAGGCCGTGACCGGCGACCCCGACGATGACCTAATCCTCGCCTGCACGGTTCAGGCTGAGGTGGACGTTCTCTTATCCGGCGACCGTCGGCATCTGCTGCCCCTTGGCATGCATCGGGGCGTTCGGGTGATCACGCCACAGGCGCTGCTAGCGCAGCTGCGGGGCGCGGAGCTAAGTTCACCTGCCCAGCCCCCCTCCTCAGAGTGATCTTGGCGGGTCGGGGTCACAGCGCAAGACCCCGAACAAGGCCCGATCAAGCCGGCGCCGGCCGGGCGCTCCCGGATTGGTAGGAGCAAGCGCCCAGCCGGCCAGCTGGCTCCGACCCCAGTTGAGATCAGGCCGCGCCCGCAAGGAGATCAACCGGTTGGCACAAGCAGACGATGAGAGCGGGCGATCTGCTCCGCCATCTCCTCCTCGACTCCGACCTCCTCGGCAATTTCAGCCCAGCCTGCGACGACGGCGGCGACCTCGGCGAGGATCGCCTGAGCACGACCGCGCTTCAGACCGGCTATGTCGCCGACCTCACGCAGGTCGGCGACGGTGAACCCGATGCGCTTGCCATTTATCGACATCTGGTGGCTGTCGAGCCAGGGGTTGCCGGGCTTCCAGGCCCAGACCAGGTCATAGGCTGGAGCCAACGACCAGGCGCCTTCGCGATCCATCAGGAATGCGACGTTCTTTACATGGTCATCCTGATTGCGGGCGACGACGTTGAACACCATGCGTCGGAACTGCTGCTCGACGACGGGCGTGCCGAGCCCGAGCCGGCGAATCAGCTGCAGCAGCTGCTCATAGCTGTAGGTGCCGGGCTCGTTGTAGCTGACCTGCTCCAGCGCGCCGACGGTTTGCATGTGCAGCTTCTCGCCGCCCCCAGATCGGTCAAAACGACGGGTCATGAAATGCCTGCGGCCGTTCTCCTCCAGGAGCCGGCACTCGGTCATCTCGATCCCCGCGGCCCTCGCCATTTTCGAATACGCGTACTCGACCGCGCCCCAGCCCTCGGGATCGGTGAGTCCGTGATCACCGGCGCGCGAGACGCCGTCGAACTTCAATATCCACTGCCGAAAACCGGCACCGACCTGGACCTGACCCGAGCGGACCTGGCCGCTGGCGTCGTTATAGGCGATGAATGCCTTCGGGCGGGCGCCCCCCGCGGAGCTGCCGACGGCAAGGATCGCCTTCATCGCCTCCTGATCGGGGTTTTCGCTCAGCTCGGTCACGAACTCGGTGCGCTCTGCGAGCACCTCGTTGGCCAAGCGCACGAGCGCGTCGAGGTGCAGGTCCGTCCCAACCGGGAGGGGAGGCTCATCGGTCGGCTGGAACTCCAACGCGCCCACCCCGCGGGTGCCGACGTAACAGAGCCGCTCAACGACGTTGAAGCTCGACTCCTCGCGCCCCCGTGATGCCAGCCAGGCGTTGACCAGCGCCGTGCCCCAGCGATCGGGTAGGGAGTCGGCCAAAAGCCCAGGCAGGCCCCTGAAGGTATCCCTAGGCAGACCCGGGAACCGGTATGGCTGCACTCGCAGCGGCATCCTGATCGGCGCGATCCCGATGCCGCTTCGGACGAAGGTCGGGTCGTATTGAAAAGTCGCGTAGGGGGCGTCCGGATCGATCGAGACCGCGGCGACGCGAGACCCCCAAAGCGTTACCGCGGCGACGGTCAAGGCTCCGGGCGGGGCTGCTCGCCCCACCTCCAAGGTTGCACGGCGGGTTCGGCGGGCTCGGCACCTCGGCCCCCCCGACGGCCGCGGGCCCGCCTCCGGACCTTGCCCTGTTGGCGATCGAGCTGGGCGATCGGGAGATCGATCGATTCAGGGATGGCGAGGTCGAATCCGGCGAGAAGCCCGAGGGTTCGCAGGAGCTTGATCATCGATGTCATCTGAACCGACCGCCCCCGCTCGGCGCGCTGTACGGTCGCCTGTCCAACCCCGGCCTCGCTTGCCAGCTCAGCTTGGGTCCAGTTGCGCTCGAGGCGATGGCGCTCCAGCCTGCGGCCGAGCTCAGCCAGAACGGCGGCATCGGTAGTCAGCGTCTCTAGTTGCATCAAATTTGATTTCTTAAAGTCATTATAGGCCTTAATACATCATAACTGATGGAGAGTATATCACCCAATTTGCCATCGTTATCCATCACTCTTGATGATTAAACCCCGATTTGCTCTATAAGGCATCACTATCGATGTATAATACGCGGACGGCTTCCCGGCTTGCTTCGGACGCGCAAACCTCAAACCGCTCGATTGGGAGGCCGATCGGGGCGGAATCCGTCTCGCAGCGCAGACCTCCCCCTCCCCCCGCTGAGAAACGCCTGCGGTGGGGGGCCCGGGAGGGCTTCGGCTCGACAATCAGCGGCGCAATCTAATCTTGGCTGCGTGCGCGCCCGCCCGCTGATCGCCCTGCTCGCCGTCGTCGCCGTCGTCGGCCTGCTCGCCTATGGCCTGGCGAGCAAGGGCGCGGTTGGTGTCAGCGTCGGGGAGCTGGCACCGGGGGGGCCGCTCCCCCGCCTCAGCGGCAGCGGGACTGAATCGCTCGCCCGCTACCGCGGCCGCTGGGTCCTGATCAACTTCTGGGCGTCGTGGTGCATCCCCTGCCGCCAGGAGGCTCCAACCCTGGAGCGCTTCCAGCGCCGCTACGGTGGCCCCGGCTTCACGCTGCTTGGAATTGATACCCGCGACCTCAGCGGTGACGGCCAGAACTTCGTTCGCCAATACGGCCTCACCTACCCCCAGCTGCGCGACGGCGACGGTCAGCGCGCCCACGAATTCGGCTCCACCGGGGTGCCGGAAAACTTCCTGGTCGATCCGAGTGGGCGGCTGCGTCTGCTCTACAGGGGGCCGGTCACCGGCGCCTATCTGCGCCGCTACGTGGTGCCGCTTTTGCCCGGCGGTACCCGCTCGTGAGGATCGCGGCGCTGGCGATGGTGGCGGCGCTGGCGCTCAGCGCGGCGGCCCCGGCGCTGGGCTCCGCCCCCCAGCCCAGCGTCTCGCTGAACGACATCGAGGGCGAAGTCATGTGCCCGATCTGCGGCGAGTTGCTGGAGCTTGCTGACTCCCCCCAGGCGCTGCGGGAGAAGGCCTTCATCTCCACCCTGATTGCCAAGGGCAAGAGCCGAGCCCAGATCAAGGACATCCTCGTAGCCCAGTACGGACCCGAAGTGCTGGCGCTGCCCAAGGCCTCGGGGTTTGACCTGAGCGCCTACCTGGTTCCGGTAATCGGCTTCATGATCGCGGCAGTGGCGCTCGCGGTCGGCGTCTTTCGCTGGCGCCGCAACGCCCGGCCGCCGGGCTCAGAGCCCCCCCAGGCGCGGGGACCGAGTGCAGAGGACGCCGAGCGCCTCGACGCCGACCTCGCCCGCTATGACCTCTGAATCAGCCCCGCCACCTCGATCTTGCTCCGACTGAAGGACTCCCCGGCTCCGAGGCAGGCAAGCGTCTGCTCGGCCTCCGCCGCCGCCGCCTCCAGCGCCTCCTCGTCGCCGGCCGGCGCGTCGATTACGAGGAGCTCATAGGCGGCGCGAAGTTTTGCCGCGGCGTGGCGAAAGGCGGCGGTGCCGAGGAGCTCGGCGGCGGCGGCGCTCGGCTCGCCCGCGACGATGCAGACCAGGGGCGCCGTGGCGGCGGCTGAGGCCGGACCGGCGAGCACGGCAGGCTGCAGAATCTCGGCCGCGCCGGCCCGCTCGCGCAGGTACTCGTGAAGTCCCGGTGAGGGGGATAGGCCGAGCTCTGAAGCCAGGGTTGGCCGCTCCAAATCACACTCGATCAAGGCGACCCGCCGGCCGCTGGCCGCGGCGGCGCTGGCGAGACCCAGCGCCACCCCGCGCTTTGGCGCAGCCGCGCCGCTGATCATCACCGCCCTGGCGCCCTCGAGCTCCCCCAGCGCTCCGAGCAGCGCCTTTAGGTCGGCGCGACCCAGCGCCCCTGGCCTGCGCCCGCCCTGCGTCGCGGCCCCGATCTGGGCCAGCACGGCGGGCTTTCGACGGCGGCTGAAGATCACATCTGCTCCGGCGCGGAGATGCCCAAAAGGTCCAGGGCGGTGGCGATCGTACGCTTCGCACACAGGCAGAGGGCGAGCCGCGACCCTTCAACCCCCTCGCCCATGGCACCGATCACCTGGCAGTCGCGGTAGAAGGCGTGAAAGTCGGCGGCGACCGACATCGAGTAGGCGCAGATTCGATGCGGCGCGCGGCGCGCGGCGGCCTCACGGACCTGCTCGGGAAACTCGAGCAGGCGCTTGATCAGCTCCCGCTCGCTGGGCTCCAAAGCGGTGGCGCCGACGGCGGTAGCCGTGGGCTCGGCCCCCTCCCCCGCCTTGCGCAGAATGCTGGCGATGCGGGCGTGGGCGTACTGCACGTAGTAGACCGGGTTCTCGCTTGAGTGCCGACGGGCGAGGTCGAGGTCGAGGTCAACCGTCGTGTCGTGGCTACGCCACAGCATGAACCAGCGCGCCGCGTCGACGCCGATGTCATCGATCAGCTCATCGAGGCTGACGAAGTCGCCGCTTCGCTTCGACATCTGCGAGCGCTGCTCGCCCTCGACGATGTGGACGAGGCGCATGATCAGCGCCTCGAAGGCCTCGGGGTCGGCACCGAGGGCGGCGATCGCGGCGCGGATCCGCAAAACGTAGCCGTGATGGTCTGCCCCGAGCACGTCGATCAGCCGCCCAAATCCCCGCTCCAACTTGTCCCAGTGATAGGCGACGTCGGCTGCCAGGTAGGTGGGCTCGCCGCTGGCGCGGATCAGGACCCGATCCTTATCGTCGCCAAAGGTCGTGGTTCGAAGCCACAGCGCCCCCTCGCTGCGGTAACAGTGGCCGTTTGTCTCCAGCTGGGCCAGAGCGGCATCGACCTCACCCCGCTGGTAGAGCGCGCGCTCTGAGAACCAGGTGTCAAAGCGCACCCCGAAGCGCTCGAGGCTGGCCCGCACCCCGGCCATGACCAGCTCCACACCGCGGCTGCCGAGCGCATCCAGATCGCTGGGGTCAAGGCCCTCGGCGCCAAGCTGGGTGGCCAGCTCGCCGACGTAGGCGCCTTCGTATCCATCGGCGGGCGGCTCGGAGCCGCTGATCGCGGCGGCGAGCGAGCGGGCGAAGCGCTCGACCTGGCCGCCCGCGTCGTTTACGTAGAACTCGCGCCAGACGTCGTGGCCGACCGCCTCGAGCAGGCGGACCAGGGCGTCGCCGTAGGCCGCGTGGCGGCCGCCGCCGACGTGCAGCGGCCCGGTCGGGTTGGCGGAGACGAACTCGACCAGGATCCGTTCAGGGTTATCGATGGGCGCCGGCCCGAGCCGCTCCCCGGCCGCAACCAAGTGCTCCATCGCCCGCCGGTACCAGTCATCGGAGAGGAAGATGTTGATGAACCCCGGCCCCGCGACCTCGATTCGCTCGATGCTTTGGGCCGCGGCGAGCTCGCGCTCGAGCTCCGTCCCAAGCCGCTCGGCAACCTGGCGTGGACTCTGCCCAAGCGGGGCCGCCAGCAGCATCGCAGCATTTGAGCTGTAGTCGCCCAGCTCTGGCTTGGGGGGGCGATCGAGCGAGGGCGCCGGCGCGATCGGCTCGCCGTCGCGCAGCGCCATCGCGGCCTCATTCACGGCGCAGCGCAGCTCGGCGATCGAATCGTTGGCAGCGATCGAGACATCGTATGGAGCCGGGCGCCGGATTGGACCCGCGCCACCCCAAGATACGCTTGGCAGCCTTGCGCGCAGCGGTGATCAGCGACGTCCACTCCAACCTGGCGGCACTCGAGGCCGTGCTCGAAGCGATCGAATCAAGCGACGTCGCCGAGATCTGGTGCCTGGGCGACGTTGTCGGCTACGGCGCCGACCCCAACGCCTGCGCCGAGCTGATCCGGGAGCGCTGCGATCTCTGCCTGGTCGGCAACCACGATCTGGCGGTGCTCGGGGGCCTCAACGTCTCGGCCTTCTCAGAGTCCGCGGCGGCGGCGGTTGCCTGGACCCAGGGCTGCGCCACGGAGGCGATGATCGAGTTCCTCGCCGACCTCGAGCCGGCGGCTGAGCGGGCCGGATTCGGCCTCTTTCACGCCTCCCCCCGCGACCCGATCTGGGAGTACGTGCTCTCCGTCGAGCAGGCCGACGGCTGCTTTGAGGTGGCCAGCCAACGAATCTCTTTGATTGGCCACTCCCATATCGCCCTTTTCTTCTGCCAGGCGGCCGCCGCGGCGGCGAAGGAGACCCGCGGTGCCCAGACTGGCGACGGGACGCTGCTTGACCTCGGCGAGGGCAGCTGGCTGCTTAACCCCGGCAGCGTCGGTCAACCCCGCGATGGCGATCCACGCGCCGCCTGGATGGAGATCGATAGCGGGCTGCTCTCGGCCCGCTTTCATCGCGTCGATTACGACATCGACCGGGCGGCGGAGCCGATCCTCGCGGCCGGCCTTCCCAAACACCTCGCCGAGCGCCTCTACCGCGGCACGTGAGCGTCAGTTGCAGGCAAAATCCAGCCTTTAACTCGTTCTCTAGACTCGGACCGTGCATCGCATAAGCGGATCCGTACTCGCCCTCTTGCTCGGCGCCCTGGCCGCGCTGGTGCTGGCTTCTTGCGGGAGCGCCAGCTCCGCCAAGCTGCTGCCGGGCAAAACTGCGGCTGAAATTACCAGCAACCTCGACGAAGTGAAGCGGCTGGCCAAGGGCGGAGAATGCGTCGGCGCCGAAGACGCGGCGCAGCAGGTCAGCGACCAGATCGACGCCCTCGGCGGGGTCGATAAGAACCTCAAGCAGGCCCTGCGCGAAGGCGCGACGCGGTTAAACGAAGTCGTTTCGCAATGCAATCAAGAAACGACTGAAACGACCGAAGCTGCAGAAGAAGAACCGCAAGCAACGACGACCAAGACAGCCAAGACGACCAAGAAGGAAGAAAAGCCAGCAAAGCCGAAGGTAACCCCGGTCCCACCGAATAAGACGAAGCCGACCCCGCCGCAAACGACGACGACCCCGCCGAGCACCACGCCCACCACCCCGCCCAGCACCGAAGGCAGCGAAGCCGGCGGCACCGGCGCCCCTTCGGGCGGGGTCGGCGCCGGTACCCCGGCCGGCGGAGGGCACTGATGCTCGAGACCCTCTCGGGGCGCTATGAGATCGGTGAGCGGCTCGGCTCCGGTGGCATGTCAACCGTCTACCAGGCCACCGACCGCATCCTCGAGCGCACCGTTGCGGTCAAGGTCTTGGCCGAGCACCTCTCCGATGACGAGCGATTCGTGGCCCGCTTCCGGCGTGAGGCGCTTGCCGTCGCCAAGCTGATTCACCCCAACATCGTCCAGGTCTATGACACCGGCGTCGATGATCACCGCCACTACATCGTGATGGAGTTCGTCGAGGGGCGCTCCGGCGCCCAGATCCTCCAAAAGCACGGCCCGCTGGACGGCGGCACAACCGCCGAGATCGGGATCCAGGCCTGCGCCGGGCTCGACTACGCCCACCGGCGCGGGATCATCCATCGCGATGTCAAGCCCGGCAACCTGATGGTGGTCGGAGGCCCGGTCGGAGGCGGCGAGATGACCGTCAAGCTGACCGACTTCGGGATCGCGCGAGCGGTCGAGCAGACGCGGATCACCCAGGTCGGCTCGGTGGTCGGCACCGCCGCCTACCTCTCCCCCGAGCAGGTGCGCGGCGAGGAGGCGACCCCGGCAACCGACGTCTACGCGCTCGGGGTCGTTCTCTACCAGTTTCTGACCGGACGCCTGCCCTATGAGGGAACGACCCTGGCAGAGCTCGCGGTGCGCCAGCAAAATGAGCGGCCGCTACCACCCAGCACCTACAACGACGAGGTGCCAGAGACCCTCGGCGCGGCGGTCCTGCGCGCCCTCGAGGGTGACCCAAACCGCCGCTACGCGAGCGCCGATGAGCTCTCCGGCGGCCTCCGCCTCGGCCTGCTCGGCGAGGACGTGACGCTGCCGCTCGGCGAAGGCTCAACCCCGACCCGGGTGCTTGGCGCAGAGACCGCGACCCGCCGCCTCGACCAGCGCCGCCCGAGCGAATACCGGCCGGCGCCCTCACCGACCAGACGCCCGGCGCCGCGCAGCCCCCAGGCGGCGCCCGAGCCCCCCCCGGCCCGGCGCCGCGGTGGCTTCTCGCGCTTTGTGCGCTTCCTCGCCGCCCTGCTCGCGCTCGTTTTGATCGCCGCCGCGGTCGCCGCCGCGGTGATCATCCTCACCGATAAGGCCGAGGGTGTGAAGGTGGGAAAGGTGGCGGGAAATACGGTCGAAAAGGTGGTCGAAGAAGTCAAGGACCTGATCAAAAAGAACACCAAGTAGGGCTCAGGCGGCGCCGGCGGGACTCGGCTGCCAGGGCGGCGCACCGGCGAGGATCGCGGCGCTGTAGGAGCGAAGCGACCCGGTCGCGATCGCGGCCCGCGCCCCCGCGGTCAGCTCGAACATATAGGTCAGGTTGTGGAGGCAGATCAGGCGCACCGCGGTCAGCTCCTCGGCGCGCGATAGGTAGCTGAGGTAGTCGCGGTCGTGGCGGCGGCAGGCAGGGCAGGGGCAGTCGGCCACCAGCGGGCTGCGATCGCCCTCCCATCCTGCCTTGCGCAGATCGAGGCGGAAGCGATTCTGCGGCCGCGGCGCAAGTGCGACGCCGTGGCGGGCGAGGCGGGTCGGCATCGCGCAATCAAAGAGGTCCAGACCGAGTGCGATGCCGGCCAGGAGGTCATCGACCTCGCCGATCCCAAGCAGGTGCTTGGGGGAGCGCTCGGGCAGAAGTGGCGCGGTGAGGGCCAAGACCTCGCGCATCTCGGCCTTATCGCGACCCAGGGTGCCGCCTATCGCGATGCCATCGACGGCGGCGGCGGAGACCGCCTGCGCAGCGGCTTCGCGCAGGTCGCGATGGACTCCGCCCTGCACGATCCCAAAGATCGCCTGGCGGGCGGGGCCCTCGCGCTCCTGCCAGGCGAGGCAGCGCCCCAGCCAACGCTCGGTGCGCTCGGTGGAGCGAGCCGTGTAGTCGCGGTCGGCGTGATAGGGGGTGCACTCGTCAAAGGCCAGGGCGATGTCGGAGCCAAGCTGGGCCTGGACCCCCATCGAGACCTCGGGTGAGATGAAGAGTGAGCTCCCATCGCGATAGGAGCGGAAGCTGACCCCCTCCTCCTCGATCGAGACAACCGATCCCTCCCCCGCCGCGCGGCCGCTGCCCTTGATCTCGTTGGCGACCCCGCCGTGGGCGAGCGAGAAGACCTGAAATCCACCGGAGTCGGTGATCAGCGAGCGCTGCCAGCCCATGAAGCGATGCAGCCCACCGGCGGCCGCGATTCGGCCCGGACCGGGCGAGACCAGCAGGTGGTAGGTGTTGCCGAGGATCAGCTGATAGCCGAGCCCGGCCACCTCGGCGCCGTCCAGGCCGCGCACCGTCGCCTTCGTCGCCAGCGGGATGAAGGCGGGGGTTTGGATCGATCCGTGCGCGGTGTGGAGGGTGCCGGCGCGCGCCGCCCCATCGCGGGCGCCGATCTCAAACCGAAGCCGGCTCGGATCCTCTCTCACGCGATCAGCGAGCGCCCGCTCATTGCCTCCGGCTGAGCGATCCCGAGCAACTCCAGGGCGGTCGGCGCGACGTCGGCGAGGATCCCCCGCTCGCGCAGATCGAGCCCAGTACAGGTGATAATCAGCGGCACCGGGTTGAGCGAATGAGCGGTATTGGGGGAGCCGTCGGGCTCCAGCATCGAGTCGCAGTTGCCGTGATCAGCGGTGATGATGCAGGCCCCACCGCTGCCCCGCACCGCCTCGACCACGTCGCCGAGGTAGCCGTCCACCGTCTGCACCGCCGCCACCGCGGCGGCGATCACCCCGGTGTGTCCGACCATGTCGGGGTTGGCGAAGTTGATGATCCCGAAACGGTAGTTCCCGCTCGCCCACTCCCGGCAGAAGGCCGCCGCCGCACCGGCCGCGTTCATCTCCGGCTTGTGGTCATAGGTCGGCACCTCGCGCGGCGAATCGACCAGGAAGCGCTCCTCTCCATCCCACTCCTGCTCGCGGCCGCCGTTGAAGAAATAGGTGACGTGGGCGTACTTCTCGGTCTCGGCGACGTGTAGCTGGCGCCCCCCGGCCTCTGAGATCGTCTCTGCCAGGGTCGTCTTCGGCCTCGCCTCGGCGAAGGCTACGGGGTAGGGCCAGCCCTTGCGGTAGCTGGTCATCGTGGTCAGATCGAGGCGCGGGCCGCCCGCCCGGGAGAACTCCTCAAAGTCGGGTTCGGCCAGGGCGCGGGTCATCTGGCGGGCCCGGTCGGGGCGAAAGTTGATGAAGATCGCGGCGTCGCCGGGCAGGGCCCCGTCGTAGTCACCGATCACGGTCGGCTTCAGGAACTCATCGGTCTCGCCGCGCTCATATGAGGCCGCCACCGCCTGATCGGCGCTTGCCGCGTGCAGCCCCCGGCCGTGGACGATCGCATCGTAGGCGAGCTTGGTCCGCTCCCAGCGGGTGTCGCGATCCATCGCGTAATAGCGACCGCTGACGGTCGCGATGCGCCCGGCGTGGCGCAACCAGCGCTCGAGCTCAGAGAGGTAGCCGCGACCGCCGTGGGGAAGCGTGTCGCGACCGTCGGTGAAGGCGTGAAAGACAAGGTCTGTGACGCCCTCCTGACCGGCCAGCTCGATCGTCGCCTCGACGTGCTCCCAACCGGAATGAACGCCACCGTCAGATACCAGGCCGAGCAGGTGAAGGCGCCCGCGCGGCCCGTTTCGGGCGGCGGCGCAGGCCGCCAGCAGGGCCTCGTTCTCAAAGAAGCTGCCGTCGGCGATCGCCTCATCGATTCGGGCCAGATCCTGCTTGACGATCGCCCCGGCGCCGAGGTTGAGGTGACCGACCTCTGAGTTACCCATCTGGCCATCGGGCAGGCCCACGTCGCGCCCCTGGGCGGAGAGCTGGGTGTGGGGGTACTCCGCCCAGAGGCGGTCAAAGACCGGCGTTTTGGCAAGCGATATCGCGTTGCCGGGACCGGGCTCGGCAAGGCCCCAACCGTCGAGGATCACCAACGCCAGCGAGGGCAGCGGCGGCGCCGTCAAGCGAGGCCCCCAGGGCCGGGGGATGCAGGGCCCCAACCGCCCCCAGCGCGGGACGGGCCCAGGGCCCTCATGCAGCCTCCACGATCAGCGCGAACTCACTCGGATCGAGGCTGGCTCCGCCGACCAGCGCCCCGTCGATATCGGGCTGGGCCATCAGTTCGGCCGCGTTTGCGGGCTTGACCGAGCCCCCGTAGAGGATGCGGACCCACTCGGCCGCGGCGCCGAACGTGGCGAGCGTGTCGCGGATGAAGGCGATCGCCGCCTGAGCCTGCTCCGCGCTCGCGGTGCGGCCGGTGCCGATCGCCCAAATCGGCTCATAGGCGACGATCACGCGAGCGATCTCATCCCGCTGCAGTGCCGCCAGGTCAGCGCCCAGCTGTGCCTCGAGCACGGCCTCGGTCTGCCCGGCGTCGCGGGCCGCCTCGCTCTCACCGACGCAGAGGATCGGCTCCAGGCCGGCGGCCAGCGCGGCTGGGAGCTTGCCTGCCAGCGCCTCATCGCTCTCGCAGAAGAGCTGGCGCCGCTCGGAGTGACCGAGGATCACCGCGTCGACCTCGGCGGCGACCAGCATCGCCGCTGAGACCTCGCCGGTGAAGGCGCCGGCGCCCTGCTCGTGCATGTTCTGGGCGCCGATCCGCACGGCGCTGCCGCGCGAGCGCTCGACCAGCTCGGCCAGGGCCAGGAAGGGCGGGCAAATGACGACGTCGGCCTGGGTGCCGGCGATCCGCGGCAAGAGCGCGTCGATGAACGTCGCCGCCTCGGCGACGGTCTTGTGCATCTTCCAGTTGGCGGCGATGCAGGGGGTGCGCTCAGGCATCGAGCAGCGCCTCCAGCCCGGGCAGCTTGGCGCCCTCCAGGAGTTGCAGTGAGGCCCCTCCTCCGGTCGAGAGCCAATCAACCTTCTCCGCCAGCCCGAAGCGATGAAGGGCGGCGACGGAGTCCCCTCCTCCGACCACGCTCAGCGCCTCGCTCGCGGCGACGGCCTCCGCGACCACCCTCGTCCCGGCGGCAAATGGCTCCAGCTCAAAGGCCCCCATCGGCCCGTTCCAAAGCACCGTGCCTGCGACCGCGATCGTTGCGGCGAAAGAGGCGGCGCTGCGCGCCCCGATGTCGAGCCCGAGCCAACCGTCGGGGACCGAAACGCCGTCGATCTCGCGGCGCCTTGCGGCGGCATCGAGGCGATCGCCAAGGACGAGGTCAGCCGGCAGGCTGAGCTCACAGCTCGCGCCCTTGGCGCGCTGCAGCGCCTGCGCGGCCAGCGCGACGCCCTCGGCCTCCACCAGGGAATCCCCGGTCGGGATTCCCTCCGCGCGAAAGAAGCCAAAGCACATCGCTCCACCGATCAGGATGTGGTCGGCGATTTGTAGAAAACGATCGATCACCCCGACCTTCTCAGAGACCTTGGCGCCGCCCAGGACGATCACCAGGGGTCGCCTCGGTGACTCGATCACCGCACTCAACTCGACCACCTCGCGCTCCAGCAGCAGGCCGGCATAACCGGGCAGAAATTGTGCCACCCCGGCGGTGCTTGCGTGGGCGCGGTGGGCGACGCCGAAGGCATCGTTTACGTAGAGCTCGGCGAGCGCGGCGAGCGCGGCGGCGAGCGCGGGAGAATTCTCGGTCTCGCCCGGCTCAAAGCGGACGTTCTCAAGCAGCAGCACCTCCCCCGCTCCCAACTGATCGGCGGCGCTTTGCACCGCCTCGCCGATCACCGCGTCGGCCTGCGCCACCGGGGCGGCGATCATCTCCGCCAACCTCTCGCCAACCGGGCGCATCGAGAGGGCGGGATCGGGGCGCCCCTGCGGTCGGCCGAGGTGGGAGACGATGATCAGCGCCGCGCCGCGTTCGCGCAGCAACTCGATGGTCGGAAGCGCGGCGGCGATCCGCGTGTCATCGGCGACCCGGCCCTCCTGCAGCGGCACGTTTAGGTCGGCGCGCAAGAGCACCCGCCGCTCCGCGACATCGGCATCACGGACGCTTGCCTTGGAAAAGCCCACCGCGCTGCGATCAGGCGCCGGGCGCGGCGACCGGCTCGAGCACCTTCGCCGCCAGCTCCACGCAGCGGTTCGAGTAACCCCACTCGTTGTCATACCAGGCAAGCACCTTGATCAGGCGGCCGTCGCCGATTGCCATCGTCTGGCCGGCGTCAAATATCGAGGAGTGCGGGTCAGAGACGATGTCTGTGGAGACGATCGGGTCCTCGGTGTAGGCGAGGATGCCCGCCAGCGGGCCCGCGGCGGCGTCTCTGACGGCGGCGTTGACGCGATCGGCATCAAGCGGCTCGGTGGTGGTGAAGACGAGGTCGACCACCGATCCGGTTGCGACCGGGGCCCGGATCGCGATCCCGTTCAGCTTGCCGTTCAGCTCCGGCAGGACCAGGCCGACCGCCTTGGCGGCACCGGTCGTGGTTGGGATCAGGTTGAGCGCCGCGGCGCGGGCCCGGCGCAGGTCCTTATGGGGCATGTCCTGGAGGCGCTGATCGGCGGTGTAGGCGTGGATCGTGGTCATCAGGCCGTGCTCGATGCCGAAGCTGTCATTGAGGACCTTGGCGAGCGGTGCGAGGCAGTTCGTGGTGCAGGAGGCGTTGGAGATGATGTGGTGGTTTAGGGGGTCATAGGCGCGATCGAAATTGACCCCGAGGGCAACGGTGACGTCGGGCTCCTTGGCCACCGCGGTGATGATCACCTTCTTGGCCCCGGCGCTCAGGTGCTTGGCTGCATCGGCGCGGGCGGTGAAGAATCCGGTTGACTCGATCACCACATCGACCTCCAGATCGGCCCAGGGCAGGGCGGCCGGATCGCGCTCGGAGAGGACCTCGATCTCGCTACCCCCGACGGCAATCGAGCTTGCCCTCGCCTCGACCGCTCCCGGGAAGCGGCCCAGGATCGAGTCGTACTTGAGCAGGTGGGCGAGGGTCTCGGGGTCGGTCAGATCGTTGACCGCGACGAACTCCAAATCGGCCCCCGCCGCCTGCGCGGCGCGGAAGATGTTTCTCCCGATCCTCCCGAAGCCATTGATGCCGACCTTCACAGCCATTTGAGTCAATCCTCCTGAGGTTGTTGGGTCACGATGCTAATGGCTGGGAGCCCCGCTTCTCGATCCAGACGCGCCCGGGGCAGCGCCCGGCGCTTAATCGGAACCGATCGTCAACTCGAGCTCATATCCGTCGGGGTCGGTGAGAAACGCCGAATAGGAGCCCGAGCCGTAGGAACCCCGGGTGCCGGGGTCACTCAGCCCCTTTCCCCCCGCCGCGACCCCCGAAGCCCAGGCCGCCTTGACGGCGACAATTCCGGCGGCTGAGAAACTGAGCAGCCCGAAGCCCGGCTTGGGCTCGTGGTGTGCGGCGATGAAGAAGACGGGTTTGGCGATCCCGTAGCCGATCGTTTTGTCCTCGTCGAGGTGGCGCCTCCAGCCCAGGGGCGCGAGCAGCGCGTCGTAGAAGTCGGCGCTTCGGTCGAGGTCAGAAACCTCCAAAAGGACGTGATGCAACACTGGGGCGAGAGGCTATAGGTGACGGCCGTCGCGCCGTCGTGCCGCTCATCCGCTGCGCGGGGTCCAGCGAAAAAAGCGCACCGCCAGCCCCAGACCGAGCAGGCCCCAGGCCGCGACGATCGCCAGGTTTCCCCAGCTGATCGAGGGACCGCCACCGACGCTGACGTAGGCGTCAAAGAAGGCGACGAAGAAGTGGCGGATCGGAAAGACATCGGCGAAGTGGATCACTCCGCTGGGGAGCTGATTCTCGGGGATGAAGACGCCGGAGAGAAAATAGAGCGGCAAAAGCAGCGCGTTTACGATCGGCGCGGCGGCGTCTTGGGAGGGGATCGCCGCGGTCAGGGCGATTCCCAAACAGCAGAATGAGGCGGCGCCGATCACCAAGGTGGCGACGATCGCGCCCCCGCGTTCCCAGGGAATCGGCACCGAGTAGAGGATGCCCCCGATCGCCGCCAGCAGGGCCATCATGATCAGCGCGACGACGATCGAGTTGCCGATTCGACCGGCGATGAAAACCCAGGCCGGCATCGGCGTTCCACGGCCACGCTTGAGGCGGCCGTCCTCGCGCGCGATCACCAGCGACATCGCCAGGCTCTGCATCGTCGCCGAGATCACCGAGAGGGTGATGATCGCCGGCACGTAGTAGGTCGTGGTCTTGATCCCACCCCGCACCTTGACGGTCTGCCCGCCGAAGACGGTGGCAAAGATCAAGAGCAAGACGACCGGGAACATCACAGTGAAAAAGACCGAGGCGGGATTGCGCCAGAACGCCTTTTGGTCATAGCGGAACTGATGAAGGACGAGGTTCATCGCTGCTCGGTCAGCTCGATGTAGACGTCCTCGAGCGTCGGCCGCTTGACTTCGAGGCCCTCCAGTTCGAGCCCCTGCTCAAGCGCCCGACCGGTCAGCTCGTGAAGCGCCTTGACCGGAGTTACGGTCTGCAGCGAGACGTCCTCGCCGTTCAGCCGATAGGTGATCGTCGCCGGTCTCTCCTCGCGCCGGCCGAGGTCATCGGGGGTGCCGCGGGCGACGATCTCCCCGGCGGCGATGATCGTCACCCGATCGGCGAGTCGCTGGGCCTCCTCCATGTAATGGGTGGTCAGAAAGACGGTCTTGCCAAGGTCGCGCAGGCCCGCGATCACGTCCCAGGCCTGGCGCCGGGCGGAGGGATCAAATCCGGTGGTCGGCTCGTCGAGAAAGAGCAGCTCGGGGTCGCCGATCAGCGCCATGCCGACGTCGAGGCGCCGCTGCTGTCCGCCCGAGAGCCGACTGGCGCGCTCACCAGCCTTGCCTGCGAGGCCGACCAGCTCGATTACCTCGGCGACCGGCCGCGGCGAGCGGTAGTAACCGCGGTAGAGCTCGAGGGACTCGCGCACCGTCAGGTAGGGGTCAAGGCGGCAGCTCTGCAGGACTATCCCGATCCGCTCGCGCCACTCGCGGCCGGCTTTTTGGGGGTCCTCGCCCAGAACCGAGATCTGACCGCCGCTGCGCTCGCGGTAGCCCTCGAGGATCTCAACCGTGGTTGTCTTGCCGGCGCCGTTTGGCCCGAGGAAGGCAAAGACCTCCCCGGCGGCTACCTCGAGGTCGATCCCCCGCACCGCCTCGGTCTCACCGTAGGTTTTGCGCAGGCCGCGGATACTTATGACGGGGTCGGGCACGAGCGGCCCGATTCTATGGACGCTCAGCTGTCGAGCTCGACGTCGCGGTGCTTGACCCGAACGATCACGTCCTCTCGCTCGGCGAGATCGCGCCTGATCCGATCGGCGACCGTGACCGAACGGTGGCGGCCGCCGGTGCAGCCGACCGCAATCGTCAGGTGGCTCTTTCCCTCCGCGACGTAGGCGGGCACCAGGAACTCAAGCAGCGGCAGGAGACGCCCGTAGAACTCCCCCGCCTGGGTGCCCGACTCGACGTAGCTGCGCACCTCGCGGTCGAGGCCGGTCAGCGGTCGCAGCGCATCGTCGTAGTGAGGATTTGGCAGGAAGCGAACGTCGAGGGTCAGATCGGCATCTCGCGGCGGGCCGTTCTTGAAGCCGAAGGTGAGCAGGGTGAGCGCCAGCTTGCCGCTCTCCTGACGTCCGATCAGCTCCTCGGCGATCCGCCGCCGCAGCTCCGCGGCGGTCAAATCAGAGCTGTCCATGACCACGTCGGCGCGCTCGCGAAGCGGCGCCAGCAGCTCTCGCTCGGCGCGGATCCCATCGACGATCCGCCCCTCTGGCGCCAGCGGATGGCGTCGCCGCGTCTCCTTGTAGCGATCCACCAGGGTCTCCTCATCGGCCTCCAGGAATAGGACCTTCGGCCGCAGCCCGTCGGCCTTGAGGTCATCGAGCACCGCCAGCAGGTCATCGAAGTACTCACCGCCCCGCACATCTGAGACCACGGCGGCCCGCTGCACGCCGCTGCCCTCGTGGCGAAAGAGCTCACCGAGGCTGCCGATCATCCGCGGTGGCAGGTTGTCAACGCAGAAGTAGCCACCGTCCTCAAAGGCGGCGATCGCCTCAGACTTTCCCGCCCCCGAATGACCGGTGATGACGATCAGCGTCACCTCCGGATGGGGCTCGGCGGCGGCGGCGGCCTGCTTGGGCTCTTTGGCTTTCTGCTCGATCTCGATCTGCTCCCTCAACCGGTCCGGTTGAGCTGCTCGTGGATCTCACGGGCTACTTTGCCAGGCACGCCGGGCACCGCCTCGAGTTCCTCGCGGGAGGCGGCCAAAAACCGCTCTGGGGAGCCAAAATGCTGGAGCAGGGCTCGCTTTCGCACCGGCCCCACTCCCCTCAGCTCATCGAGCACCGATCCGGTCATCGCGCGATCGCGACGGCCGCGGTGGTGATCGATTGCGAAGCGGTGGGCCTCGTCCCTGACCCGCTGCAGGAGCCTCGAGGCCTCCGAGTCCGCGGCCAACTCGATTGGCTGCGCGCGGCCCGGAATGTAGACCTCCTCGAGCCGCTTGGCGAGGCTGATAACGGTGACGCCGAGCTCGGTGAATGGCCGCAGGGCCCGTATCCCGGCGGCGAGCTGTCCCTTGCCACCATCGATAACGATCAGCGAGGGCAGCGAGGCGAAGCTGTCATCGCGCTGGCGGTCGTGTGGAGAGAGGTCGGCCTGCTCGAGGTAGCGGCCGATCCGTCGCTTCAGAACCTCCTCCATCGAGGCGAAGTCGTCGGGGCCGCCGTGGCCACGGCCCTCGCCGCGAATCCCGAAGCGGCGGTAGTCGGCCTTCTTTGTCGCGCCGCCCTCAAAGACAACCATCGAGGCGACCGTGTGCTCGCCGCCGAGGTTGGAGATGTCGAATCCCTCGATTCGAACCGGCAGCTCCTCCATCGCGAGGCTCTCGCGCAATACCGCCAGCGCCTCGACCCGGCGCTGGCGACGGTGCTCGCGGCGGAGGCGGTCCTGATCGAGGGCGAGGCGGGCGTTTCGCTCGGCGAGCTCGCGCAGCCGGCGTTTATCGCCGCGCTCGGCGACCCGGACCGAAACAGGGGCGCCGCGGCGCTCGCTCAGCGCCTCGGCAAGCACCGCGGCGCGATCACCCAGGTAGGGACCGACGATGATCGTGCGCGGCATCGCCGGCGAGGCGGAGTAGTACTGACCGATGAACTCCTCGGCGACCTCGGCCAGCTCACGCTCGGCCTGGTTGTCGAGGTAGAAGCTCTGGCGCTCGGCGAGGATCCCGTCGCGAACCTGAAAGACCTGCGCATTTCCGTCGGCGCCCTCGGCCGCAACGCCGATCAAATCGGCGGTTCCGACCGTGCCGCCGGCGACCCGCTGGGACTCAAAAAGCGAGCGGATTGCCTTCAGCCGATCGCGGTGAAGCGCCGCGCGCTCGAATTCCTCGGCCGCGGCTGCGGCCGCCATCTGGCTGGCCTCATCGCTCTCGACCCGGCGGTAGCGACCGGAGAGAAAATCGACAATTGCCTCGATGTTGCGCCGGTAGGCGGAGCGGTCGATGTAGCCGACGCAGGGGGCCCCGCAGCGCTTGATGTAGTAGTCGAGGCAGGGACTGCCGGAGCGCCGGCCCGGCTCGGGACCCTCGCAGGTGCGGAACTGGAACAGCTTGCCGAGCAGATCGAGCGTCTCTCGCACCCGCTTGGCGCTGGAGAAGGGTCCGAAATAGGCGCGCCCGGGGCGGTGCTTCTCACGCGTGAAGTAGACCCGCGGATAGTCCTCATCGAGGCTGACGGCGACGTAGGGATAGGACTTATCGTCGCGCAGGCGGATGTTGAAGCGCGGCCGGTGGCGCTTGATGAAGCTCTGCTCGGCAAGCAGCGCCTCGGCCTCGGTGGCGGTGACGAGGACGTCGATGCGCTCGACCCGGCTGCTCAGGCGGGTCTCACCCCCGGCAAAGTGGGAGGCGACCCGCTTGCGAATCGAGCGTGCCTTGCCGACGTAGAGGATCTCCCCGTCGCCGTCGTGAAAGAGGTAGACACCGGGTGCGTCGGGAAGCTCGCGGCGGCGCTGCGCCAGCCGCTCAGCCCGCGAGGAGTCACCGTTGTCGCCTCCATTTCTCACCGTGCAAAGGGTAGGCTGCTGGGCGCCCGGCCAATGCAGCGCCTCCAACGGAGAACATGATGAGCACCGAGACCCTGAGTACACCCGAGTTGAACACGATGCGGATCGAGATCGATGGCGAGATCGGGACGCTCACCCTCAACCGGCCCGAGGCCTTCAACGCGATGAGCCCCGAAATGATCACCGAGCTGCCGCTCGCCTTCGCCTGGTTCGCCGACCGCGCCCCGCTGCGGGCCCTGATCGTGACCGGGGCCGGCAGGGCATTTTGTGCCGGCGGAGACGTCAACTGGTTTCGCAAAGGGGTCGAGGCTGAGGAGATCGACCTCTCCTCAGAGGTCCGACGCGGAGCCGAAACGCTGCATCAGGCGATCGTCGATCTGCGCCGGATCCCCTATCCGGTAATCGCCGCCGTAAACGGTCCCGCGGCGGGTGCGGGGTTCTCGCTGGCGCTTGCCTGTGACACCCGGATCGCCTCGGAGTCTGCCTTCTTTGCCTGTGCCTACGGGCGGATCGGGGCCTCCCCCGACGGCGGTATGACCTACTTCCTACCCCGCGTGGTCGGTCCGAGCAGGGCGCTGGAGATCCTGCTGAACGACCCGAATCTGAGCGCCGCCGAGGCGCTCAGCGAACACCTGGTGGCAGAGGTTGTGGCCCCTGATGAGTTGGCCGATCGGGCCCGGGCGAAGGCCGAGAAGCTGGCCGCGATGGCCCCTCACTACACGCGGATGGCGAAAGTGCTCTGCGGGCAAAGCATCGAGAACAACCTCACCGAGCACCTGCAGCTTGAGCGCCACGGTATTGCCGACAGCATGGCAACCGAAGATCTGCGGACAGGCGTTGAGGCCTTCTTCTCGGGCGAGGCGGCGGAGTTCAGCGGCCGCTGAGCCGCACCGCGCCGATCACCTGCGCGCGATTAGAGTCCCAAATGACCCGCCTCCCTCCGAAAGGCCCGCTATGAAGAAGGTCGCCTCCCTGCTCGTCCTCCTCCTCGCCTCGCTCGCCCTAGCCGCCTGCGGCAGCAGCAGCTCATCGACTTCGAACTCGACCAGCGCAAGCACCGAAACCACCGCCGCGACCAGCACCCCGTCCAAGCCGCCCAGCGGCGGCGGGCAGACGCTTAAGGTCGAAGCCAACCCCAACGGCCAGCTCTCCTACGTGCCGAGCAAACTCACCGCAAAACCGGGAAATCTGACGATCGAATTCAAGAACCCGCAGGGGCTCTCCCACGACATCGCGGTTGAAGACTCAAGCGGCAAGAAACTCGGAACATCCGAACTGATTGCCGAATCTTCAACCACACTCAGCCTCAGCAATCTGAAGGCAGGCACCTACCACTACTTTTGCACCGTGCCGGGACACAGAGAAGCGGGAATGGAAGGCACGCTGACCGTCAAATAGCGGGCTCGGGATACAGCGTGAGATGCGCTCAGCCCAGCAGGGCGCCGGCGACCCTAAACGGCCCCTCCCCAGCATCGATCGAATCGCGCGGGAGCGGTAGTGAGGGGGGATGATTGCGCAACCTTTCTTCCATGTAAGATAGTATCTTACCTTGGTGAAAACAACCGTCTCTACCAAGGGCCAGATCGTGCTGCCAGCCGAGCTTCGCCAGCGCGACGGCATCGAGCCTGGGCAGGAGTTTGAGGTAGAGCGCATCGGCGCCGACGAATACCGGCTGCTGCGGGTTTCAAAAGCGTCAAACGAAGGCCTGGTGGACTGGCTGCTCGCCTGCCCACAAAAGGGCTATTTCGTCGCGGTCGACTCCGAGTCGACTGACAATCTGTGAAGTACCTCGTCGACGCCAACGTCCTTTCCGAGGCGACCAAGCCCGCCCCAAATCCCCGCGTAGTGCGGTGGTTGCGGCACAACGAGCGCTCAATCGTTATTGATCCGATCATCCTTGGCGAGGTTCGCTACGGCATCCTGCTTCTGTCCCGCGGATCCCGGCGCACCGAGCTGGAGAGATGGTTCGAGCGAGGAGTAGGCCGGATCGAGTGCATTGCCCCCGATTCGATGGTCGGAATCCGCTGGGCACAGCTGCTCGCCGATCTACGTCAGCGCGGCCGGCCAATGTCGATCAAAGACAGTTTGATTGCCGCCACCGCCCTCGCCCACGACCTCGCGGTCGTAACGCTTAACCGGCGCGACTTCGAGCCAGCGCGGGTACAGCTGCTAGATCCGTCCGCTTGAGGATGCGCTAGGCGCCCTGGCTCAGGCGGGTGCCATCACCCGCGTCACCGAGTCCCCCACAAAGCAGGGCTTCTCATTGCCCTCGACCTCGAGGGTGAAGCGGGTCACCACCTGCCACCAGCCGCCGCCGACCTCCTCGACTGAAACGAGCTCGGCGCGGGCGCGAACGCGGCTGTTGACCGGTACCGGGGCCGGGAACCTGATCTTGTTCCAGCCGTAGTTGACCCCCAACGCGAAACCGCTGAGAGAGATCAGATCCTTGCGAAATCCGTCCACGAGGGAGAGGGTCAGGTTGCCATGGGCGATTGTCGTCGCGAAGGGACTTTCCCGGGCCGCTCGCTCGACGTCGACGTGGATCCACTGATCATCGCCAGAGAGCTCGGCAAAGGTGTTGATGTCTGCCTGGCTGACCGTCCGCCACTCGCTCGGGCCGAGCTCTTGCCCGAGCATCGAGCGCATTCCCTCGACCCCCTGAACCTGCGTCGAAGCCATTGGCGGCACTCTAGCCGACCGAGCTGGTCCTGGGCGGCGCTGAGCTGCTCGTCGCCGGCGCTCCCCTTGCGCCCAGCCAGGGGCCCCGAATCGCCCGCCACAACCCGGGCAGGGGTTCAATTAGGCCACTGATCCAGCGCTCAGTAGGAGCTGGCCTCGACCCAGATCCGCCAGATCGCCGCCACCGAGACGCCGAGCAAGAGAATCCAAACCAGCGTCCCGCCACCGCTGGAGAAGAGCTTTTCGGTGCCCGCGATCAGAAGCGCGATCATCCCCAGGGCGCCGTAGAGGACCGCCCGGCGCAGGTCGCTGAGGGTCGCCAGGGTCAGCTCGTTTTGGCGGCTCAGGCTATAGATCATCCAGGCGATCGCCGCCAAAAAGCCCATTGTCAAAGCGGTGAGTAACGCTTCGACCACCTTGCCCCCAGCCGGCGCGAAGGCGACCGCAAGGGCCAGCGCCATGATTATCGAGACGTTGCGCGCGGTGCGCATCAACCGATTCTACGTCGAAGCGGCCGAGATCCTATGGCGCGGGCTCAATCTGGGCGCCGGCCGAGTGCGGACCGGAGCGACGGGCGAGGGCGAGGATGATCGCCGCGACGGCGATCAGGGCGACCACAGTCGGACCCAGTACCCCCATGCCAAAGAGCCTGGCCAACCCATAGGCAGCGGCGGCGATCGCCGCCGCCGCGGGCAGGGTCAGCAGCCAGGCGGCGACGATGTCGCCGGCGACCCCCCAGCGAACCGCCGACACTCGCCGCACCGCGCCGGCGCCCATCACCCCACCGCTAATAGCGTGGGTGGTTGAAATCGGGAAACCGAGCAGGGTCGAGGCGAGAATCGTCGCGGCTCCCGCGCCCTGGGCGGAGAAGCCCTGGGCAGCATCCATCTTGATGATCCGCGAACCCCTCGCGCCCATGATCCGCCAGCCTCCGCAGTAGGTGCCGAGCGCGATCGCACTCGCGGCGGCGAAGATCGTCCAAAGCGGCGGTGAGGCGCTCGCGCCCAGGGTCCCGTTGGCGATCAGCGCCAGGGTGATCACTCCGATCGTCTTTTGCGCGTCGTTGGCACCGTGGGCAAAGGCGAGCAGTCCTGCCGAGACGATCTGGGCGCGGCGAAAGCCGCGCGTCACCGGCCCCGGTCGACGAGCGCCGATCAGTCGATAGATGGCCACGATTAGCGCACCAGAAATGCCGAAAGCAAGGAGTGGCGCCAAAAGCGCCGGCAGCAGCACTTTTTCGAGCAGGCCGCCGACCTCAACCGCCCCGGTCCCCGCCGCGGCCAGGGTGGCCCCCACCAGGCCACCGATCAGCGCGTGGGAGGAACTTGAGGGAAAGCTCAGGTACCAGGTCGCCAGATTCCAGGCGATCGCGCCGATCAGGCCGGCGAAGACCACGTTCGCGGTGATCGCGGCGGCATCGACTATGTCGTGAACCATGGTCGCGGCGACCGCGACCGAGAGAAAGGCGCCGAGGAAGTTGAGCACGGCGGCCAGTGCCAGGGCAAGCTGAGGCGGCGCGCCGCCGCTTGAGATCGCGGTTGAGATTACGTCGAAGGTGTCGTGGAATCCATTGCTGAAGCCAAAGCCGAGCGCTGCGGCAACGACGAGCACAAGGACCGCATCGGAGTTCACGAGTTCTTGATCACGATGCCCTCGATGATCTGGGCCGCCGTCTCGGTCGCATCGATCGCGTTCTCTAAGACCGCGAACATGTCCTTCCAGCGGATCACGACCATCGGGTCTATTCCGTTAGAAAACAGCGACGCAACGGCGTCGCGGGAGATCCGATCGCCCTCGTTCTCGAGTCGGTGGATCTCGATCCAGTAGCGGTCGAGATCCTTGAACTCGCGCAGGTGCTCGAGGCCGTTTGAGAGCTGCTCGCAGGCCCCGACCAGCACCTCGGTCAGCGCCTGGGCCTGAGACATCGGCGCCTCGATCTGGTAGAGGCCGAGGAAGTCCGCGGCCTCCTCGGTGAAGTCGACAATGTCATCCACCTGGGTCGCCAAGCCGTAGATGTCCTCTCGATCGATCGGCGTCACAAAGGTCGAGTTGAGCCGCTGGACGATGTCGTGGGTGATCCGATCGCCCTCATGCTCGGCCTTGACGATCTCAGCCGAGAGGCCGACGTCATCGGGCCAGGAGTTCATCATCCGGTCGAGCAGACGAGCGGCGTGAACGGTGTTTTGGCCGGCCTCGATGAAGAGATCGAAGAAGACGCGATCGCGAGGCAGAAACGAGAGGCGTGCCACCGAGCAATCCTAGAGGTCGCGCCGACCTAGCCCAATCAGCCCGCGGAGGCGGCGAGCTGCTCGGCCGCCCGCGCCGCGCTCAGCTCGCGCAGCTCGGCCTGGACGCTGCGCCGCTCCCCCAAAGGAGCACTCAGCCGGGTCCACTTACCCGCGGCATCAAGCTCCCAGGAATTGGAATTGTCGGCGAAGCAGCGCTCCAAGACATCGAGCATCTCGCCCAGCAGGGTGGGGTCCTCAACCGGCGTCACCAACTCGACCCTGCTGTCGAGATTACGCGGCATCAGATCGGCTGAGCCCATGTAGACCTTCGTCTCCGCGCCACGCTGGAAGGAATAAATGCGGGAGTGCTCGAGGAAACGACCGACGATTGAGAGCACCCGAATGTTTTCTGAAATCCCCGGCACGCCAGGGCGAAGGCAGCAGATACCCCTGACGTTGAGATCGACCCGCACCCCCGCCCGCGAGGCCTCATACAGCGCCCGGATGCAGCGGGCATCGACGAGCGAGTTCATCTTCAGCGCGATGCGCGCCGCTTCGCCTTCGTGGTGGGCGCCGACCGTGGCCTCGATCTCGCCGATGATCCGGTCGCGCATCGTGGTTGGGGAGACGAGCACCTTGCGGTATTTGGCCGGGCGACCGTAGCCGGTCAGGAAGTTGAACATCTCGGCAACGTCGGCACCGATCTCCGAATCCGCGGTGAACAGTCCGAAGTCGGTGTAGAGGCGGGCCGTCTTTGGGTGGTAGTTGCCGGTCCCGATGTGGACGTACTCGCGCACCCGATCGCCCTCGCGACGGGCGACGAGGATCGCCTTGACGTGCGTCTTTAGGCCCGGGATGCCGTAGACGACGTGGACGCCGGCCTCCTCCAGCGACTTGGCCCAGTGAATATTTGCTTCCTCGTCAAAGCGAGCCTTCAGCTCGACCATGCAGACCGCCTGCTTGCCGCGTTCGGAGGCGCGGATCAACGACGGCACCAGCGGTGAGTCATCGCTGGTGCGATAGACGGTCTGCTTGATCGCCAAGACATCGGGGTCTGCAACCGCCTGCTCGACGAAGCGTTCCACCGAGGTGGCAAAGGATTGGTAGGGATGGTGGACGAGGAGGTCGCCCTGGCGAATCGTCGCGAACATGTCGACGGGCTCCTCATCCTCGCCCTGCAGGCGGGGCTGGGTGACCGGAGACCAGGGTGGGTAGCGAAGCTCGGCGTGCCCGTCGACGTCGGCGACCTCGGTCAGATCGGCGAGATCGATGAGGCCGTCGACGTCATAGACCTCGCGGTCTTCCAGCTGCAGGGCGTCGATCAGCTGCTCGCGCAGCTTGGCGTTCATGCCGGCGGCGATCTCCAGCCTCACCACCTCGCCGAAGCGGCGGCGGCGGACCTCATCCTGGACCGCCTGCAGAAGGTCATCGGCCTCATCGCTGACCGTGAAGTCGGCGTCGCGGGTGACCCGAAAGTAGCCATGGTCGACGACCTCTGTGCCGGGAAAGAGGGCATCGAGGTTGGCGGCGATCGCCTCCTCGAGCGGCACCAGCGCGGTACCGCTCTCGCCAACCGGTAAGAAGCGGCCTAGCAGCTCCTTTGGGACCTTGACGCGGGCGATGATCTCAACCCCGCTTTCGCGGTCACGCAGCAGTACCCCGAGGCTGAGCGAGAGGTTGGAGATGTAGGGGAAGGGGCGACCGAGCCCGACGACCAACGGGGTAAGCGCCGGGAAGACCTGCTCGTGGAAGCGAACCTCGATTTCGCGGAGCTCCTGCTCGGTCGCGGTCTCCAGGGTGACGATTCTGATCTCCTCGCGCGCCAGGGCGGGGCGCAGGGTGCCGTCAAAGCAGGTGTGTAGACGGTGGTCTAGCTCCAGCACCCGGGCCTGGATCGCATCGATCTGGGCGCCCGGACCGAGGCCGTCGGGTCCCCGCGCGTCGATCCTCGCGTCGAGCTGATCGAAGAGCCCGGCGACCCGGACCATGAAGAACTCATCCAGGTTGGAGGCATAGATCGCGCAGAACCGCAACCGCTCGAGCAGGGGAACCTCGCCCTCCTCGGCGAGTTCGAGCACCCGCTGGTTGAAGTCGAGCCAGGAGAGCTCGCGGTTGAAGTAAAGGGCGGGATCGTCGATCCAGGCATCGTACTCAGACACGGCCCGAGCTCTAGCGGGCTCAGGCGACCTGGGCCAGACGCTGCCCCGCTGCAATCGAGGGCGCCGGGTCGAGGGCGCGTCGGTAGCCGCCACCAAGTTGGGCCAGGGCCGTTTGCCAGGAACGCGAACCCGCCGCGGCGCGGGCGGCTCCGCCAAGCTCTCGGCGCAGCGAGGGCGAGGAGGCAAGCTGCAGCAGGGCGGCGGCGACGTGCTCGGCGTTGGGGCGACAGAGGATCCCGGTGTGGCGGTTCTCGATCAGCGCCGCGGGCCCGCCCTCGGCGACGGCGATCACGGCAAGCCCGCTGGCGCCGGCCTCGAGGATCGCCTGCCCGAAGGTGTCGGTGCGGCTGCAAAAGAGGAAGGCGTCGGCGCTGGCGTAGGCCCGGGCCAGCTCCTCTCCCTCAAGCCAGCCCAAAAAAGTCGCCGCTTCGCCGAGGCGCGCCCTAAGCTCGGCCTCCTCCGGACCGCCGCCGGCGAGCAGCAGGTGAAGGCGAGGATCGGCGGCGTGAGCCCGCAGGAAACTCTCAGCCAGCAGGTCCACACCCTTCTCACGAGAGAGGCGACCGGCGTAGAGGACCTTCAGCTCGCCGGGGTAGGCCCCCGGCTGGCCCTTTTCGGGATCAAAGCGAGCCGTGTCGACGCCGCGCTCCCAGCGGCCGATCCGCGCCGGGCTAACGCCGAGCTCAAGCAGCGAGCGATCTGCGGCCGGACTCGGTGAGAGGAGCACCGAGGGGACGCTGTAAAAGGCGCCGAGGGCGGCGGCGGCGATCGCCTCCATGCCCGGATCGCCGCTGCGCAGCCCCGCGTAGGCGGCGAGCTCGGTGTGGTAGCTGCCGATCAGCGGTAGCCCGGCGATCCGGCTCAAGAGCGTCGCCGCCACCCCAACCGGGCCGGGAGCGGTGACGTGGAGGAGGTCATAGCGCCCCTCGGCGAGCGCCTCGACCAGATCGGCCAGGCTGGGGACGCCGAGGCTGACCCCGCGATAGAAGGGAATCTCAAGCTCCGCCGCCACCGGCAGCCGCCGGTCCACGCCGCCGTCGGTGCCGAGGACCTCGACCTCAAAGCCCGCCACGCCGCGCTCGCGGATCTGCTCGATCGTGCGGGTGACTCCGTGCATCGAATCGATCCCATCGGCGATCACCGCGACCCGCCGCGGCTGGTCTCCACCGCCCCGCAGCTTCGCCTTCTCGGCGGCGAGGAAGGCGGTCGCCGGCGCGTAGGGAACAGCCGGTAGGAGCGCCTCAAAGAGCCCGCTGAGGGCCGGGGCGAGGGCACCCCGGTCGATCGACTCTGAACCAGCTCGGACCGCGCTGCGCAGGCGGCGCTCGTGGATGCGGCGGGCGCGGCGATACAGATCAGCGTGGGAGAAGCCGTCTGACTGCAGGTAGTCGAGGAGCTCGCGGCCGCGCAGCTCAAGGCCCATCGCCCCAAGCCAGGCCTCGAGCAGCTCGCGGGCGTCGGCGGGGCCGATATCGGTCGCCACCTTGCCCTCGCGCGCGGCACCCTCACGGATCGCGCGCTCGGCGATCTTCAGCACCACCTCGGCGCGCGGCGGCGCCGCGGCGGTTTCGAGCCCCCCGAGCGTGTGGGCGCGGGCTGTGAGCGCCATCGCCGCGTGCGCCCACTTGGCGGCGCTGCCCTGCGCACCGCCCGGCTGGGCTTCGCCGCGGCGCAGGTGCTGGAGAAACTCTTCCGGCGTGGCGGCCCGCGGCGCCTCGGTGAAGGTGCGGCCGATGTCCACGCCGGCGTGGTCGTCGGAGCCGGCGATTCCGGTGCCGCCCTGGGTGTCGATGTAGACGGCGGCCGGCATGTTTAGCTCCGCGGCGCGGGACCCGTTTCGCACCTCCCAGATTGGGAATAGCTCCGCCAGGCGGCGGCGGTGGCGTTGGGTCAGTGGCGCCTCGACGTTATAGAAGGGGTGCGCAAGCGCGCAGACGATCTCGCTTTCGAAAAGGTGGGCGGCGCAGGCCTCGAGGTCGCCGGAGTGGGCCTGCAGCCATTCATGGTCTTCGAGGGTGATCCCGTAACAAAGGACATGAACCGCCTGTGGCTCGCCGGCAAAGCGGGCGGTCAGCTCCTCGGAGACGAAGAAGTCATCGAGGCCGACGAGCTCCAGCGCGCCGGCGATCGTGTCGTGATCGGTGATCGTCACGAAGTCCATCCCGCGGCGCTTGGCGAGTTCGTATACCTCGGCCGGCGGGGTCGCGCACTCGGGGAGCCCCAAGGAGCGCTGCACCCCGAGGCGGGAGAGCGCTGAGGCGGAGGAATGGCAATGCATGTCAACTCGGGAAGTCATCGGTGTCTCCCTGCTCGAATTCCTTATCTCCTACTGAGATTCGCTCAATAGCAGGGAAAACTTGTGAAGCTTCCGAGAAGCAGGTGTGAAGCTGGGGTGACCGCCGCGCTAAAGGGAACGCCGCAGCGCCCCCCAGGTGTCGTTGCTTTCCTCGCTGATCCAGAGCTCCCGAAAGCTGCGGTGAAGAAGCTCACGGCGTGTCCTCAAGAGTCCCTGCAGGGAGGCGACCCCGCTCGCTTGGGGAAGCATCACATCGCAGTCATGGATCTCACCGAGGACGGCCTGCAGCGCCTTGGCGGCGCGCTCGGCGGCGAGCGCCTCGGGGCCGAAGCATTCCGCGACGATCTCAAGCACGTATCGCAGCCGCTTGGCGGCGATCCGCATGTCGTGCTGAGCGACGCCGGCCGCGGGGTCAAGCGCCTCCTCGGCAAAGCCCTCCATCTCCTTCAGCCGGGTGCGAACAATCCGCTTTGCGTTTCGCCGCAGCGACTTGGCCGGGTCGAGCCCCGAGATCGTTTTGGCCTTCATCCGCGATCCCCCCCTCCCAGGTGCGCCAGCCGCCGCCGCAAGCTGTCCAGGCGCTCGCCGCTGATCAGGCTGGCGAGCTCTTGGTTGGCGCGACGCTGCTCCTCTCGCAAGCCCGCGATCAGCGCCTGCAATCCGCCTCGATCCTCGGCGCTGAGATCGCCGCCGAACTGCTCGAGCAGCTCGATCTCCACGTCACGATCACGGCGCTCTCCGAGCGCATCGGCGAGCGCCTTTACGTCCCGAAGCGCCGCCCGCAGCGCGCGCCGCGGGAAACAGACCTCAAATACCTCGATCGCAGCGCGGAGGCGACGCGTCGCCACCCTCATGTCATGGACGCCCTCGGGGCGGCCGAGGTCCAGCACGCCTCCGCTCTGCTCGAAGACCTCCTCGGCGCGGGCCCCCAGGACCGCGGCGGCTGCGGCGGCGAAGCTGTCGCGGCAGTCGAGCTCTAACTGGCGGGCGCGGGCCATGGCGGTGAGAGAAGATCGAGGTAGGCGGCCGCACTCAGGCGGCGACGGCCTCAGGGGAGGAGCCGTTGACGCTGCCGTTTAAGAGATCGAGGATGACGCCCTCGCGCAGACCACCCTTACCGATCTGTAGCGGCTGCCCGAGCAACTCGGAGACCTTCTCCAACAAAAGCACCCCGGTGGGCAGGATTCGGACCCGTTGGGGATCGAGCTCAAAGCGCCGCCCGACCTCGTTTGCCGGATCGCTGGCCAAAACCCGGATGCCGCGCTCGAGCGTCTCGTACTCAAGCACCGCTCCGACCAGGCGCCGCAAGGACGTGGCGCTGCCACCCACCGCGACGGCCTGGGCGGGACGCTCGATCTCGACCCCGGCAAAAAGATCGTCGATGCGGTCACGCACCTTGCGAATTTCGGCCGCCGAGGGAGGGTCGGAGGCGATCAGTTCATCGGCGAGGACCCCGGAGCCGGTCCGCCAGGAGCGCACCAGCTCGACCCCACCGGCGACCGTACCCAGGATCACCTCGGTCGAGCCGCCGCCGACGTCAACGACGCCCACCTTGCCCGCCACCGGATGACCGAGCGTCTTGGTGGCGCCGATGAAGGAGAGCCGACCCTCCTCGCGCTCGCTGAGGATGTCGACGCCGACGCCGGAGGCCTCGGCGATCTCCCCTGCGGCGAAGTCCCGGTTTGAGGCATCGCGTACGGCCGCAGTCGCCACCGAGCGGATCACCTCAGCGCCGAGCTCCTGGGCAAGGCGTACCTGAGTTGAGACCACCGCGGCGACCTCGCAGATCTTTGCCTCCTTGATTGCCCCGTCGGAGTCAAGTGCCTTGTTGATCCGCGTGTAGGCGCGCTGCTCCATCACCATCTTCAGCTGGCCTTCCACCGGCTCCGCGACCAGGACGCGAGTCGTGTTTGAACCAATATCTATCGCAGCGCAGAGCATTCGCAGGGAACCTCAGATCATGATTTCAGACGATGCGGATGGCCCTGCTCCGAGGGCGAAGCGGGGCAAAAGCCGGGCCGGTCGGTAGCGCATCCTGCCCGCGCCGACGGGCGACGGTTGTCGGTTTGGCCGCTAATGCCCCATGGCCCCGGCGGGATGGGAGGCATCCTCAAACTCACGAAATAGACCGGTCACAACGAAGGCGACCTGCTCCCCGATGTCGACGGCGTTATCGCCAATCCGCTCGATCGCCCGCGCCGCGAGCAGCATCGTCATCGCCCACTCGCGCCGATCGACGTCTTCACCGATCACCAGCGCGAGGCGAAAGCAGTCGCGGTTGAGGCTGTCGACAACGTCGTCTTGGCGGACCAGGTCCTGGGCCAAATCAGCATCGCGAGCCTCAAATGCGTGCTTGGCCTGGGTATTGATCGAGCGCACGTGGGCGCCCATTGTGAGGATCAGCTTGACCATCTCCAGGTCGGCCGGCGGCTCGTTGCCGGTCAGGGGGATCACCTTGCAGATGTTCACGCACTGATCGCCCATCCGCTCGACGTTCTTGAGTACGTGCAAGAGCGCCGAGATCAGCCGCAGGTCGGTCGCCACCGGCGACTGCGTCGCCAGCAGGGTGATCAGGCTCTGGTGGACCTCGAGGTAGCGGCCATCGATGCGATCGTCATCGGCAACCACCAGCTGGGCCAGCTCGACGTCTTGGTGCTCGATCGCCTCCAGGGTGCGATCAAGTGCCGCGTTTACGAGGTTGATGCCGTCAAGCGCGCTCGCCTCCAGGCGCTCCAGCTCGCCCTGGTAGTGGCTCCTGGTCTCCGGTGACATCAGCCGAACTTTCCGGTCACGTACTGCTCTGTGCGCTCATCATCGGGATTGGTGAAGAGCTTCTCGGTCGGGCCCACCTCGATCAGCTCGCCGCTCAGCATGAAGGCGGTGCTATCGGCAACCCGCGCTGCCTGCTGCATGTTGTGGGTGACGATCACGATCGTGACCCGCTCCTTGAGCTCGGCGATCAGCTCCTCGATCCGCAGCGTCGCGACCGGGTCAAGCGCCGAGCAGGGCTCATCCATGAGCAGGACCTCGGGGTTGACCGCGAGCGCGCGGGCGATGCAGAGGCGCTGCTGCTGACCGCCGGAGAGGCCCAGGCCGGGGGCCTTGAGCCGGTCCTTGACCTCCTCCCAGAGCCCAGCGCCGAGCAAAGCGTCACGGCCCCGGTCGGCCAGCTCAGAGCGCGAGGCGCCGCTCAGGCGCAGCCCCGAGGTGACGTTGTCGATCACCGACATGGTCGGAAAGGGGTTTGGCTTTTGAAAGACCATCCCGACCGTGCGGCGCACCGCGACGATATCGATCCGGGGGTCATAGAGGTCGAGGCCATCGAGGAGGACCTTGCCCTCGGCGCGAGCCCTCGGAACCTCTTCGTGCATGCGGTTGATGCAGCGAACCATCGTCGACTTACCGCAGCCCGATGGTCCGATGATCGCGGTGACCGCGCCGGCGTCAAAGTCGAGGTTGATCCCGCGAACGGCGTGATTTGAACCGTAGTAGGCGTGCAGGTCGACGAGCTGCACGTTGCCGATTTCCCCGCCCGCCTTCTCCGCCCCCTGGCCGGCTCCCTCGGCGGCCACCGAAATCATCGGCCCGGGGCGTGAGGAGCCGGTCCCTGGGCTGGCCTGCGGTTCGGGGTTTGACTCTGTCATCGGTGGGCTATCGGTTGGATCTGTGTTTGTCATCCTAGGACTCTCGGAGTCGGGGACGGGTGCGGGGCGATCATGCCCCCATGCGCTTCCTGGAACGAGCGTAGAAGGTTCGCGCGACTACGTTTAGGGCAAGGACGAAGGCGATCAGGATCAGGGCTGCCGCCCAGGCTTCGGTGTGGGCTTCGGGTTTGGGCGACTCTGAGGCCTGAAAGATGAAGATAGGGATCGAGGCCAGTGCCTGACTCGGGCTGGTCTGGACCCCCTGGGTGTAGATCGAGGAGAGCAGGATCAGCGGCGCCGTCTCCCCCGCCACCCGCGCGACAGCGAGCAGGGCACCGGTGATCAGGCCGCCGGCGGCCGTCGGCACCGTGATCCGAACCGTGCTTCGCCAGCGCGCGATCCCAAGCGCGTGGGCTGCCTCCTTGAGGTTGCCCGGGACGAGGGTCAGTACCTCCTGGCCGGTGCGGGCGACGATCGGCAACATGATGATCGCCAGCGCCACCGCCGCGGCCAGTCCGCTCTGGTGATGTTGGGGAATGACGATCAGGCCGTAGATGAAGATTCCGGTGATGATCGTCGGCACACCGTTGAGGATGTCGAGCACAAAGCGCACCGCGTGGGCGATCCGCTGAGGCGCGAATTCAGTCGTATAGATCGCCACCAAGAGGCCGAGCGGAATCGCCATCGCGGCGGCGAGGGCGACCATGATCGCCGAGCCGACGATTGCGTTGGAGATACCGCCTCCGGCTTCGCCAAAGAGCGCCGTGGGGGTGGTCAGGAAGTGCAGGCTGAGCGCACCGATTCCCCTTGCCAGGACCGAGCCGACGACGATCAAAAGGACGATGACGGCGAGCAGGGCGGCGGCACTTGAGGAGACCTCGATTGCCCGGTTGACCCGTTTGCGGCGGCGCAGGTTGCCGCGATCGTGAAGCAGCGCGTGGCCGGGCTCGCCGTTCACAGCGCCTCTGCCTCGGTCAGGGTGGCGTCGGTGTCCCTGAGCCTGCTGCGCCCGACGATCATTCGCGCGATCACGTTGACGATCACGGCGAATACCAAGAGGATCAGCCCGAGGTAGGCAAGCGATGCCTTGGCCAGACCGGCGCTGTTTTGGAACTGGGCCGCGATCTGAGCCGCCAGCGTGCCACCGGTGTGAAAGAGCGAGACGTTGATCGCGGTGGCGCCGCCGATCACCTGGGCGACCGCGATCGCCTCGCCGATCGCGCGGCCCAGCCCGAGGATGACACCGCCGATGATGCCGGCGCGCGAGTAGGGCAAAACGACCTGGCGGACCATCTCCCAACGGGTCGCGCCAAGCGCGTAGGAGCCCTCCTTGAGCTCGCCGGGGACGGTCTCAAAAACCTCGCGGGTGACGCTGGTGATGATCGGCGTGATCATGATCGTCAGGATCAGCGCCGCGGTCAGGTAGCCGAAGGCCGACGGTTCGCCGCTGAAAATAGGCAGGAAGCCGAAGGCGCTCTTCAGCGCCGGCTCGATCGTGTTGTGCATGACGGGACCGAGCACGAGGATCCCCCAGAGCCCGAGGATCACGCTGGGGATCGCGGCCAGCATGTCGACCAGAGTTGCCACCGGGCGCCGCAGCCGGCCCGGGGCGAGCTCGGTCAGATACAGCGATATCGCGATCGCCAGCGGCGCCGCGAAGATCAGCGCGATCGCCGAGGTCACCGCGGTGCCGTAGAGGAAGGGGGCACCGCCGAAGCGCTCGGTGACCGGGTTCCAGTCATTGGTGGTGACGAAGCCGATGCCGAACTTCGAGATCGCCGGACCGGCGAGGTGGATCACCTCGTAGGCGATCCCCCCGATGATGATCACGGCGAGCGCTGCTGCGAGGCCGCAGAGGCCTCGCAGCAGCGGGTCACCGATGCGATCTTTGAGGTTGCGCCGGGCCCGCAGCGCGGGGGTACCGAGGGCTCCGGCCTCCACCTAGCTGCCGATCTTTTCGAGCG
Source organism: uncultured Solirubrobacterales bacterium (assembly GCA_963700105.1). GTDB lineage: Bacteria > Actinomycetota > Thermoleophilia > Solirubrobacterales > 70-9 > CAVUWL01. The sequence goes on from CAVOWL010000004.1 coordinate 966,753, forward strand.
CCTTCTTGTCGGCGGCCACGACCTGGGGCGGCAGCGGCGCGAAGTCAAGTTCGGGGCCGAATTTCTGCCCCGGCCCGATCGCGTAGGTGATGAACTTCTTCAGCGCTTCGGCTTTTTCGGTCTTCAGCGGCACGATCACGTAGGTGTAGGTCGAGATCGGGTAGGCGCCCTTGGCCGAGGCGGGCAGATCGGCCAGTGAGATTTCGTTCTTCGGGCCAATCTTTGAGACCGCGGCGGCGGCCGCTTCGACGCTCTTTACGCCCGGCATCGGGAAGTTGCCGGCCGAGTTTTCGACCAGCGGCATGTTGAGCTTGCTGGACACCGCGTAGGCGAGCCCGACGTAGCCGATCGAACCGTTTGTCTGGGCGATCGCGGCGGAGACGCCGTCGTTCTTTTCGGCTCCGACGCCGACCGGGAACTTGACCGAGGTCGAGGTGCCAACCTTCGATTTGAATTCGGGGTCGATCGTCGAGAGGTAGTTGGTGAAGGCGTAGGTATCACCACTTCCGTCGCTGCGATAGATCGGCGTGATCTTGGTGCTCGGCAGGCTGACCCCGGGGTTGAGCTTGGCGATCGCCGGGTCATTCCAGGTGGTGATCTTGCCGAGGTAGATTTCGGCCAGCACCGGACCGCTCAATTTCAGATTCTTCGGCGCACCGCTGACGTTGTAGGCGGGCACGGTTCCGCTCAGCGCCCAGGGGATCTGCTCGACTTCCTTGGCTTCGGTGAACTGTTCGGGAGTAAGCGGCGCGTCGGAGGCACCGAAATCGACCGTGCGCGCGGTGATCTGGGCGATCCCCCCACCGCTGCCGATCGCTCCGTAGGTGACCGTTTCTTTGGTTTTGCTCGCGTAGTCGGACTGCCACTTCGACATCAGCGGCGCAACCAGGGTGCTGCCGGCGCCGACCAGCGGCGTATTTGCAGAGGTCGAGGAGCTACTTGAGGAAGAGCTGCCACAGGCAGCGATCCCGATCGTGAGCGCCAGTGCCACGCCGACGCTGAGAAGTCTCTTGGTCACGCAATTCTCCTTATTTTGATGGCCAGCCTGCGGCCAGACTTTCAAGCGCCTTCGGCTAGCTTGTTATACGGCTGTATCGAGAATGTAAAAAAAATGTAAAAGCGAAGATTCGAAACTCGGCAAGCGCCATCAGCCTTCGGGCGAAAAGCGGTAGCCGATCCCGTTGTGGGTATAGATCAGGCGCCGCTCGGGCAGTGCCTCGGCGAGCTTTGAACGAAGCCGGCTGACGTAGACGTCGACCGAGCGGTCATCGTGGCGGGGGTGGCGGCCCCAGACCTCAGCGTAGAGCTCCTCGCGGGTCATGATCCGCTGCGGATGGGCGGCCAGGGTGGTGAGCAATTGCAGCTCGCGCATGGTCAGGCTGAGCGGCCGACCGTCGACCAGCGCAGCGTGCTGATCGGGTCGGATTTCCAGCCGCTCGTTTAACTGCGTCTGCGCACTCCCGTTCTCGCCCGCCATCGGGGCCGAGCATTGCGAAGCTAAAGGCTCGCCCGGTTACCCCGGCGTGAAGCGGTTGTGAAGGAGTTGTGAAGCGCTCAGGCGGCGCGCAGCGGCTCGGACACCGGCTCGGGCTGGGGGGAGCGCTCGGCGGAGAGCGCCTCGGCCATCGCCTCCCCCGCCACCCCGGGCACCGGCTCGGGATCGAAGCGATAACCGACCCCAAAGTGGGTGTGGATGTAGCTCCAACCGGAGGAGCGCTTCTCGAGCTTTTGTCGCAGCTTGCGGATGAAGACGTCCACCGAACGATCACCGTGGGCCATCGCATACCCCCAGACCCGCTGATAGATCGTCTCGCGCTCCAGGACCTGACCCTTGGCCTCGGCGAGTAGGTGCAAGAGCTCGAACTCGCGGCGGGTCAGGTCGAGGCTTCCATCGCTGACGAAGGCCTGAAACTGATCGGCGCGAATCTCCAGCTCGCCGGCGATCAGAGGCGCCGCCCCGGCGCCGGAGTGAGCACGGCGGCGGCGGCGCGAGACGGCCTCAATCCGCGCCATCGCCTCCTCGGGATGACAGGGCTTGGTGATCCAGTCATCGACCCCGAGCCGCAGACCCCGCACCCGCTGGGCGACGGTCGAGCGCGCCGTGCAGACGACGACGCCGAGATCGGGGAGCATCCCGCAGACCCGCTCCAGATAGCCCCAGCCGTCATCTCCCAGGATCGCAGGGTCCAGGAGCAGGGCATTCAACTTCATCGACACCAGCTCATCGGGAGGCACGGCGGCGGCGACCTGTCGCAGCTGCCACCCCGCCATCTCGGTGCGCTTTGAAAGCACGGTCACGAAGCCGCTATCGGTGTCGATAACTGCGAGCCTGATGGTCTGCTGTGGGTTCAAGTTTGCGGCGCGGGGGAGCGCATCGATCTTGGAGGACACGATTGTATGGGGCGAGGGGGTCGGGCGGGTTGCAAAATCCCCGCGTTCACAGGATTTTCACAGCTGCGGGGACTCCGGGTTTCGGAATTTCCGGCGCACCCGGGGCCGGGTGCGCTAGATTGGCGCTGGTGAAACGTGCCTTCGCATTTTTCCTCGGCGCCTGCGCGATGCTCTTGGTTGGGGCCCCGAGCGCGCTCGCCGCAAACGGCGTCGGGCTGGCCGGACCGGTCACCGATAAACAGGTCACATTCTTTTGCTTTGGGGTGATCATTTTCTTCGCCGTGCTGGTCATAGTTGCCTCGCTGATCCAGGGAAAATTGGAGAAGCGCAAGGCACGGCGACGCTATGACCTTGAGCGCTTCGGCTAGACCAGCCGGAAGCCACTCAACAGGCGCTTCTCACTGGCCCCCTCGATCTCGGCCACGACTTCGACCCGGCCCTCCAGCGGGGTGCCGCGAATCTTGGTCGCAAGCAGGTCATCCAGCTGAAAGATTCCCGCCGAGTTGTTGAGCTCTATCTCGATCCTCACCGGCCGCTCCTCGCCGGCCTCGATCCGCACCTCATCGACCGCCGCCGCCGAAATCGAGTGAATCCCCTCCTGGCCGGCCTCGATCGGGATCCGGGTCCGCCCCTGGGCCATGTCAAGCGCATCGGCGACCCGCACCACCCCCGCCTCCACCGTGTAGGGCTCGCCACGGCGGCGGTGGCCGATGATCGCGTGGAGGATCTCGGCGGCGACGATCGTGCGCTGGGGCTCCTTGTAGGAGTCGGCGAGCAGGCGCTCCAGTGCACCTTTGGCCAGAAACAGGCTGTAGGCCTCGTGCTCGGCCCGGTGGATCGACATGCCGACGTCGTGCAGGAGGGCGCCACCGGCAACCACCACCTCGGCGTCTCGAGCGCTCATTCCATGGTCGGCCACCATCGCCGGCTCGACCCCAGCTTTGACCAAAAGCCGCAGCAGGCGCAGGGCGATGTTCAACACGATCTGCATATGAACCCAGGAGTGATCTGACATTCCGAGGCGCTCGGCCTGGACCTGGGACATGTACCACCAGGTCCGAACCTCCTCGTCCTCATTGACCGCGGCGAGGAACTTCTCGAGGCGGCGGTTGCCCCTGGTCGGGGCCCGCACCGCCGCCTCGGCGATCGCCTCGCGTGGCGGTTTGCGACTGGGACCCTTTGGGTCCGGGGCCGGGATCGGCTCACCCCTCATCACCGCTCATCCTCGCAGCCCCCTCGGCGGGCGCTTCGGCGTCGCGGCGCGCCTCGCTCAGCCGCAGACCGGCCAGGGGTTCGAGCCAGAGCGCGAATAAAGCAATGCCGCACGGTAGGTCTGCTCGGCGGCTGAGGCCGAGGCAGGATCGCCTCTGCCCCCGACCGAGGCCCAGGTTCCGTAGTCGAACTGATAGAGGCCGCGGTAGGTACCTCCTGGCGATATCGCTCGCGGGTTGCCACCCGACTCACACGCCGCTATCGCCTTCAGGTGGGAAAGGCTGACGCCGCCGGGAAGCGCCGGCACAGCGGCGCGCCGGCGCCGGGCGCGCAACTTGGCGCGGGCTTCGGAGTGCAGCCTCTTCACCTCGCTGCGGATCGCCTCGTGAAATCTGGAGACCGGAGCTTGCAGCACCTCGATCCTGACCGGCCTCGCCACGCCGAGGCCAATTGGGGCGAGCGAGGTCCCGCTGGCGCCGGAAGCGATCGCGGCAGGCGGCGTAGCGGCGGCCAAAATTAGGGCAAGGACAATATATGTGCGTTTTGTAAGCAAGCCGGGAACCCTGGAGTGCTCGGCGCGCTGACTTGGTGACCGCGGTCACATAGGTCTCCACTCAAGCGACAATCGGCACGAGCCCAGGCGTGGATCTCCGACCTCCGAAGACCCGATGAAGCCAACCATGCAGGATTTGTTCGCGGGTTCGCGTCGCAGTCGGAGCGGGCTCAAGGCCGAGGCGTCCAGGAAGCTGAGCGAGAATTCCCGCGCCGCAGGGCGCCGGGCGCGATCATTGCTTGATCTCTGAGCAACCGACAACACGGCTTCTTTTGGCCTGCCCCGATCGCCCCGGGTTGATCGCCGCCGTCAGCGGTTTCCTCGCGGCCGCCGGGCTCAACATCCTCGACGCCGACCAACACTCTTCAGCTGAGGGGAGACTGTTCATGCGAATGGCCTTTGACGCGGTCCCGGCGCCAGAGCGTGAGGAGCTGCAGCAGCGCTTTTTGCGAGAGGTCGCCGCACCGCTTCAGATGGAGTACCGCTTCGCCGAGTCAACCCAGCGTAAGCGGCTTGCGATCATGGTCTCAGGCGAAGATCACTGCCTCTCCGATCTTCTCTGGCGCTGGCGCAGCGGCGAGCTCGGTGGCGAGGTCGTGATGGTGATCTCCAACCACCCCGAGCACGGCGAGCGGGTTGGCTCGCTCGGCCTTCCCTTTCATTATCTGGCGACCGACGGTGGCTCCACGGCAGGCGCCGAGAGTCGTGCCCTGGAGCTACTGGCGGGGATCGACCTGCTCGTCTTGGCCCGCTACATGCGGATCCTCTCAGCCGAGTTCCTGGTCGGGCTGGGCGCCCCGGCGATCAATATCCACCACAGCTTCCTGCCCGCCTTTGTCGGTGCGGACCCCTATCTGCGCGCCCACCAACGCGGCGTGAAGCTGATCGGCGCGACCGCTCACTACGTCACCGCGGAGCTCGACGCCGGTCCGATCATCGATCAGGACGTGACCCGGGTAAGCCATCGCGATGAGGTCGGAGACCTGAAGCGAATCGGCCGCGATGTGGAGCGACTCGTCCTCGCCCGTGCGGTCAAAGCCCACCTAGACGATCGGGTGCTGCGCGACGGAGACCGCACTATCGTGTTTTAGGACCGCGACTGGGGCTCCTCCCGAATGGCGAGGTGCCTCGCGACGATCTGATCGATCGTGCCCTTGGTCCGCATCGTGCCAAGGCCGAGCATCGCGTCGATCGCCTTCAGGTCAAGGACCGAATCGAGGATCCCTCCGCTCGGTAGCCAGTAGAGCTCGCGGCCGCTGATCGCAAGGCGATCCTGATCGCTTGCCAGCGCGAGCACTTCCCTGCGTTTCGCCGCGGCGGGCTTCCTGCGCAAAAGCTCCACCTGCAGCTTGCCGCCCGAGGAAGCGATCAGCTCAGGGTCAAAGGGAACCTGCGCCGCGATCTCGGCGAGCTCTGCCTCGGGGCGGAGTAGGACCGAGACCTGGTAGCCGAGTGCTGAGCCCAACTCCCCTTCGATCCGAGCGCTGATCGCCGTCTCCCCCTCCGCCGCGGCGCTGAAGATGACGTTGCCGCTGGCCCGAAAGGTCGCCACCTGCCCAAACCCAAACTGCTCAAAATGCAACTTCAGCTCGTCGTTTTTTAGCCTCCGCTTGCCGAGGTTCATCCCGCGCAGGAAAGCCACGTAGCGCTCCACGCTCAGAGCTTATGCATGGCGACGCAGCCAAGGGGACGGCGGGGGGATTGGGCTCAGGGCGGCGCCCGCCGGCTGCGCGGGTCGAGGGGTTTGGATCTGAAACGTTGAGAAACTCTGGTCTTTGATGGAGGCGGTGGGATTCGAACCCACATCCGCGGTCGTGGTGCGACGGTCTCTACAGGCATAGCCGGCGCTTGGTTCTCGTCTCCCGGGGTCCGCGCCGGCGGGCACAAGGGGAGACAGAGCCCTCTGATTTGTCCCCCGGCAGACGGGGCGATCCGCCTGGGTAAGCCCGTTTCTGAAGCCGGTGCCCCTCCCCACGGGCGAGGGAGGACCGACTCTCATCGCCTAGCTATTAACTAAGCGGCAAGGGCGAACTCATGGTCCGCACGTATTGGTTTTTGCCGGTGTTTCACGAGGCCTCCGGCAACCTCGACCTGCAACCTTTCGCACGGATCGACCACGTCGAAGCCTGTCGCCCCCGTGCTGATCTTGCCCCGTAATTGTACGGGGTCGACAAGGGAGGCCTATCAGCGAGACAAAATTTTGACCCGATCGTGATCGGCGCCGGACCCAGCGCAGGGCGACTCGCCAAAGCAGGGTGGGGGCATGCAGTCGCTGCCTGCCCCACCGGCAGCGAGGTCTGGCTCAAGCTGATCGAGGCCTGCGGCCCCTAATCGCTCGGCTCAGACGGTCGAGCGACGCTTCAGGTCCGCAAGCACCTCGGGGGGAAAGCCGGCCACCTGGTCGAGGTCATCGACCGTTTGGAACCGGCCAAGGCGCTCGCGATGAGCCAGCAACCGGGTGGCCTGGGTGACGGTTAGGTCAAAGCCGCGCAGCTGCTCAAAGGTGACCGTGTTGAGGTCGATCGCCATCCCAGCTTGGGCATTCAATGCCTGGGTCGGGATCGGCTCGGGCGCGGTTGGCTGTGGTTGATAACTGGGTGCCTGTGGGGCGACCGGCGCCTGCGGCGGCGGGAAGGCCTGGGGGGATACCTGCTGCTGCGGCGGCTCCTGGGGCTGCGGCGGCGGTGTCGGCGCCGGCGCCTGGGGCTGCGCCGCCACCGGGGCCGGGGGCGCTGAGATCGGAGACGGCGAATCGGGCAAATGAGTCTCAGCGCCGGCGCCGGGGGGTGGAGGTGGCGAGGCCTCGGGGGCCAAAGGCGGTGGCTGAGGGGACGGGGGGGCTTGCTGCACGGGCGCTGCGGGCTGCCCATACCCGACCCCGCCCTGCACCGAGGCAATCACCGCCTGCTCGGCTTCGGCGGCGCGGCGCTCGGCCTCTCGGGCCCGCTCCTCGGCCGCCGCAACGGTTTCTTGCTTCTCGCGCAGTCGCTCCTGGCGGGCGGTCTCCTCGACTTTTAGCTTTGCGAGGCGCTCGGCCTCGGCGGCGCGGCGCTCGGCGGCCTTGGTGCGCTCCTCGATCTGGCGCATCCGCTCCTCTGCCTCCTCCATCGAGCGATCGACGGCAACGTGCTCTTGCTGGAGCCGCTGCTCGGCGGTCTGCAGGTCCGCGGGCGGCGGCGTCGTCTCCGCCGCCGCAGCCGGATTGGAGCGCTCGCCCGGCTGCATCATCGGCGCCAGGGGATCCATGCTTTGGGTGATCTGGCCCGAGTGGGCACGGGCCTCGCGATCTTCGGCCTCGCGCTGGAGGCGTTCTGCCTCCTGGATGCGACGATCGGCCTCGACTCGAATCCGCTCCTCCTCGCGCTGGATCTCCTCGACCTTGACTCGCACCCGCTGTTCCGCGGTGGCCGGATCGTAGGCGCCGGGCACCGGTGGTGGGGCAGCGCCTGCTCCTGACCCAAACGCTGGCGCCTCCACAGGCTGCTGGATCGACGGTGCCACCTCCGGCACAGCTGGGGGCTGTGGGTAGGTGACTTGCTCGGGCGCGGGGGGAACTGGGTGAGTGACGGTGGGCTCGACCGGTGCGGGCGGAGTGGGGATCGCCGTAGCGGCCGGTGCCGGTGACTGGGGAGGAGCTGGCGCCGGGACCGGCTGCTGAACCCCCTGCTGGAGTAGTTCCCGCTCATGGGCAGCCCGAGCGGCTGCGAGCTTGCGCTCGGCGTCGGCGGCTTCCTTTTGCCTGCGTCGTGCGCTGTCGCCGCCACCGCGTCCGAAACGGCCCTTCTTGGCCGGCTTTGGGGCCGCAGCCGGCACAGCCGGGGGCACCTGGGGAGCACCGGGCACGGCGGCGGGTGCGGCGGCAGCCTGGGTCGGCGGCAGCGGCTTGCCGCGGCGCATCGCCCGCTTGGCGGCGCGCTCTTCCTTGCGCCGTTTGGCCTCTTCCTGGCTCGACTTCCGCTGCTGGTTGCGGGCGGCGCGCTGCTGTTCGCGGCTCCTGCGGCGCCGCTCCTGGGCGCTTTGGGGTGGAGCTGGTGCCGGCGGCAGGGCCGATGCGGGCGCTGCCGGGGTCGGAGCAGCGGAAGCTGCGGGCGTCGATCCCGCGGGAGTAGGCGCCGAACCCGCTGCTGAGTGAGCGACGGGGACCGCGGCAACCGGGCTGGGGCCGGGCTGCTTTTTGGCCTTCTCCTTGTTGCGGCGCTGGGTGATGCTGACGACGAGAAGCAGCAGCAAAATCGCCACCGCAAGTGCGGCAACGAAGTAAGCGACGTGATTGCTCACGTAGTGACCCGCCTTATTGGGAAATGATTCGGCCTCGGCCTCGGCCGGAAGAAGCAGGGCAAGCAGACCGAAGGCCGCGAGGCCCGAGAGGGAGAGGGATCGAATGCGCATTGGTTTGAATCCTTTCATGTGCGGCGCTGCATGCAAGCCTAAATTTCGAACTGGGCCAAGCCCACCAACCACTCGCTTCGCGCTGCGATCACCGCATCCTCCCCTTGAACTCGCGCTCAACCTCACGGCGCACGTCCCGATCGGCGATCTCGCGGCGACGATCCCGACCCTCCTTGCCCCTCGCCAAAGCCAGCTCGACCTTGGCCCGTGGGCCCTTGAAGTAGATGCGGGTGGGGATCAGGGTCAACCCTTTCTGGGCGGTTTTGCCGATCAGCCGCTCGATCTCGGCCCGGTGCAGGAGCAGCTTGCGGGGCCGCTCGGGCTCGTGGTTTTGATTGCTCGCCGGAGCGTAGGGCGGAATGTGGAGGTTGCGCAACCAGACCTCGCCTTGATCAACGACCGCGTAGGCGTCGCTCATCTGCGCCTTGCCGCCGCGCAATGACTTGACCTCCGATCCACGCAGGGAGATCCCCGCCTCCATCGTTTCCACCCACTCGAATTTATGCCGAGCCCGGCGGTTGGTGGCGACATCCCCCGAGGCTGGCAGGCGCTTTTTCTCAGCCACCGGCGGGCTCCAAATCCACCCTGCCGCGAGCGGCTTCGATCCCCCCCACCCCAACCGCGAGCGGGTCGCCGAGGCTGAGTGTCCTACCACTTCGGCGCCCGACCAGGGCGGTCTCGGTCTGGTTTAGCTCGAAATACTCACCGCGCATCCGGCGGGCGGGCAGGAATCCCTCATAGACATCGCCGAGCTCACCGCCAAAGGAAACGAAGGCGCCGGCGCGGATCAGGCCAGAGACCTCTCCGGTGAACTCGGTCTGGGAGCCGCGCTCGGTCAGCTCGCGCCGCAGCAAATAGGCGGCGCAGACGTCGTCGCCGTCGCGCTCGATCCGTGCTGACTCGCGCTCGCGCTCAGAGCAATGCACGGCCACCTCCCTGGCCTGGGCAAGCCGCGGCGCCGGCTCCCCCTGCCCCAGGGCAGCGAGCAGGGCGCGGTGAACGAGCAGGTCGGGATAGCGGCGGATCGGCGAGGTGAAATGACAGTAGGCGGGGCTTCCGAGCCCCGCGTGGCCGCTGTTTTTCTCGCTGTAGTAGGCCTGCTTTAGGGAGCGCAGCACAAGCGATGTATATGCCTCGCGGCCGTGCCCGCGCCGCGCGGCCTCGCGGCGGACGAGGCGGCTCGCCTCGGCGGCAATCACCCCCGCCCCCTGGGCTGAGAGGCCCTCGCGCAGCGGCGGGGTCGGAATGCCCAGGGCGCCGAGCTGCGCCAGCAGCGCCTCGATCCGGGCGGGATCGGGCTGGGGATGGACCCGGTAGATCGCGGCCACCCGCTTTTGCTCCAGGGTCCGCGCCACCACTTCATTGGCGAGGATCATCAGCCGCTCGATCAAGCGGTGAGACTCGGTCTGGGCCACCGCGTCGGCGCCGGTCACCTCGCCGAAAGAGTTGAAGCGAAACTCCGGCTCAGAGGACTCGACCTCGAGGCTGCTCGCCCCGCGGCGCTCGCTCAGCGCCGCGGCTACCTCGCGGGCCAAAGCCAGCGGCTCGGCAACCGCGGCCGGCGCCTTGGCGCGGCCATCAAAGATCGCCTCGAGCCGATCGTAATCAAGGCGGGCATCGGAGCGGATCCGGCTGCGATCGAAGCGGGTCGAGCTTGGCTCGCCGCTGGCGCTCAGCTCGATCTCAACGCTGACCGCGAGGCGCTCCTCACCGGGCGCGAGGCTGCAGGCCTCGCTGCTCAGGGCGTGGGGCAGCATCGGCTCCACCAGGCCGGGCAGGTAGGTGCTGTTGGCGCGCTTTTTGGCCTCGAGGTCAAGCGCTGAACCGGGGGCCACGTGGGCCGCCACATCGGCGATATGAACCCAGATCCGAACCCCATCACCCTCGCGCCGAGCCGAGATCGCATCATCGAAATCTCGGGCGCTGGCGGGGTCGACGGTGAAGGTGGGGAGCTCGGTCAGGTCGCGGCGGGCGCCGCGACCGCTCTGCGCCCGCTGCGCCGCCCGGTTCGCCTCGAGCTCAAGGGCGGCCCGAAAGCCGCGGCTGCCAAGGCGCTCGGAAAGCAGCGCCTCAAGCGCCTCGCGGGCAAGGGTGGGGGTTCGCGATCCCCTCGGGCTCAACCGCGAACCTGGCGTGCCAAAACTTCGTAGGCTCGTTCCAGCGCCTCGTCTCGCTTGGTGCGGGGGTTATCGCGCGCGTAGACGTTGGGGTGAATCCCCTTACCGGCAAGGTTGACGCCGTCGGGGGTGAAGTATTCACCGACCGTGAGCTTCAGCGCGCCACCGTTTGAGAGGCCGAACTCCTGCTGGAATACGCCCTTGCCATAGGAGCGGGTACCGACCACGGTTGAGTGCGCGTCATCGGCCAGGGCCGCGGTCAGGATCTCAGCAGAGGAAGCCGTCTCGCGGTTGATCAGCATCACCACCGGGCGAGCGGGGAGGTTGCCACCGAGCGCCTTGTAGATGGCGTGGCCCTGGGTCCGTGAGTTGGTCGTCACCACCACCTCGCCCTTGGGCAAGAAAATGCTGGCGATCTTGACCGCTTCTTGCAGCAGGCCGCCGCCGTCGTTTCGCAGATCAAAGACGATCCCCTTCGCCCCTTGGTGCTCGACCTTTTCGACCGCCTTGCGGACCGCTTCGTGGGAGTCCTCGGTGAAGGCGGCGAGGCTGATGTAGCCGAGCTTTTTCCCGTTTATGGTCTTGATCCGGGTGGTCGTCTCCGGCAGCTGCACCTTGGCTCGAGTCAGCTTCAGCTCGCGCACCGTGCCGCTTCGGGGCTGCTTCACCCCGATCGTCACCTCGGTGCCTTCGGGGCCTTTGATTTTTTCGATCGCCCGGTTGCTGTTCTCGCCGGCGATCGAGTGGCCGTTGACCGAGACGATCACTTCGCCCGGCTTGATCTTGGCCCGGGCCGCCGGGGCGCCCGCAAAGACCTTGGCGACGCCGAGCCCGCCTTTTAGGGGCGTCACCTCCAGCCCGATCCCGGAGAAGTTGCCGTCGATCTCATCGTTGAAGCCGATCAGGGATTGCGGCGAGAAGTATTCGGAGAAGCGATCATGAAAATGGCGACGCAGGCCGCGGACCATCCCGCCCAGGGAGGAGTTATTGAGTTCGGGATGATCGACCCGACGGTAGTAGTTGTCTTCGATCAGTTCGGTCGCTTCGGCGTTGAGGCTTCCCGACGAATTGACCAGCGCCTTGCGGACGAAGCTCGGCAGCTTGGCGGGGTGTCCCCCCAGCCAGATCCCCGCGCCAAGGAGCGCCAGCCCGGCGACGACAATGGCCGCGATCCGGGCCATCCTCATCTTTGCCTCAGACCTTCAGGAAGCGGCGCAGCGTGACCCCAGAGCCGATCGCAGAGACCACCACCGCGGCACCGAAGAGGATCGCCACCAGCGCCGGGAAGGAGAGGGTGCTGTTGTTTTGAGCGGCGAGGAAGGAGAAGGTCTTGCTGAGCGGGTCGACGATCGTGATCTTGCCCAGCCACAGGATAAGTATGGCCACCAGGCCACCGGCGAAGCCGACCACGACGCCCTCGATCATGAACGGCCAGCGGATGAACCAGCGGGTTGCACCGACCAGCCGCATCACCTCGACCTCGCGCCGGCGAGTGTAGATCGAGAGCCTGATCGTGTTACCGACCAAAAGCAGCGAGGCGGCGATCAAAAGGGCGGTGATCACGGTCAGCACGACCTTCAGCGCACTCGTCACCTGCGCGATCTGTTGGGCGGCCTGCTGGCGATCGAAGATGTTCTGCACGAGCGGCGAGATCGGCTGCGGCTTTCCGTTGGGCCCCTTGGGGATGATCGCGGCGCGAATCGCCCCGAGGTAGGAGGCATCGGTGGCCTTGATTTCGAAGCTGGCCGGGAGCGGGTTGGTGTGCAGCTGCTGAACGATCGTCTTGTCCTTGAGCTGGCTCTTCAGGGTGGCGAGCGCTTCGGCCTTGCTGATGTAGGTGACGGTGGCGACGTGGGGGATCTGCTCGAGCTGGGCCTTCAGCGAACCGATCTGATGCTGGCTGGCCCCGTCAAAGAGCGCGACCTGGATGCCGAGCTGGCTGCGGACCTGATCGCTCTTGGCCTGGGTCGTTTGCAAAACCGGGATCAGTACGCCCAGCAAGATCACGGTGACGACCGTGGTGACGATCGCAGCAACGCTCGGCGCCGCGTTGCGGCGCAGGGCACGAAAGGCCTCCTGGGCGAAGAAGAGGAATCTGCCCATCAGAAGAGCGACTCGCTGTCGTGCCCGTTGGTCTGCCCCTCGGGACCAACGCCCATCTCGGCTCGCATCCGCAGGCCGAACTCGGTTGTCGACTCCTCGGTGTAGCCGCCGCTCACCTCATCGCGAACGACGCGACCCTCATACAGCTCGATCACCCGGCGGCGCATGCTGTCGACCATCTCGCGATCGTGGGTGACCACGAGCACCGTGGTTCCGGTCTTATTGATCCGATACAGCAGCTGCATCACGCCGATCGAGGTGACCGGGTCGAGGTTGCCGCTGGGCTCATCGGCGAGCAGCAGGGGTGGGTGGTTGACGAAGGCACGGGCAATCGAGACGCGCTGCTGCTCGCCGCCTGAGAGCTGATCGGGATAGCTGTGCAGCTTGGTTGAGAGGCCGACCAGGCGCAGCGTCTCGGGCACCTGCTCGCGGATTTCGGCCCGACTGGCGCCGATCACCTGCAGCGCGTAGGCGACGTTGTCATAGACGGTGCGATCGGGGAGGAGCTTGAAGTCCTGGAAAACGGTGCCGATATTTCGCCGCAGCTGGGGAATCTTCTTCTGCGCTAGGGCGCCGATGTTTCGCCCGGCGATGCTGACCGTACCCTCGGTTGCCGAGAGCTCACGGATCAGCAACTTGATCAGGGTCGACTTTCCGCATCCGGTCGGCCCCACCAAGAAGACGAACTCGCCGCTGTCGATCGCCAACGAGATCCGATCCAAGGCCATGTGTCCGCCCGGATAGACCTGGGTTGCCTCACGCAGCTCGATGATCGGGGCGCGCGCCCGCCGCGCCCGCCCCGGCGGCCGATCTCGGTTTGTCCTCTTCTTCGCTTTTGCCATGCCGTGCTCTGTTCTGCGATCACAGGGTGACTCCTTCGCGCCCTCAGGCGCGCAAGACCCCGCCCAACTCCAGTTGGTAAAACCTTAGCGAATTGTTAGCAAACGTTCGTAAATCCTGGAGCCGTGCTCGCGGGGACGGTCGCCACCCGGGCTCAAAGCTGCCGCATCCCCGGCGAGGCGAAATCAGGGGGAGTCCCCAGCTACTCGGGGCAGGCGCCCGAAAAACTCCGCCCCCAGCCCCCGGCGCACGAAGCGGCTCGATCGGACTACCCGATTGCCACCATGCGTTCAATCGGAACCCGGGCCCGCACCGCGAGCTCCTCGGGAACGCAGACCTCAAACTGCATCTCTGCCAGGCAGTCGCGCAGCTTGACCAGGGTAATCATCTTCATGTATTTGCAAACTGCCATCCGGTTGGCCTCGATCAGGTTTGCCTGCGGAGCAGCCTGTCGCAGCGGGTACATCATTCCGGTCTCGGTGGCGACGATGAAGCTGCCGCGCGGATTCGCCCGCACGGCCGCCAACATCCCCGAGGTCGAGAGCATGTGGACGCCCTCGGCCTCGATGTCGCCGGCGGCGACGTACTCCATCGCCTGGGTTGAGCAGCCGCACTCGGGATGAATCAGGAACTCCGCCTCGGGATTCTCGGCCCGGGTCTGAGCGATGTCAGCGGGACGGATCCCGGCGTGGACGTGGCACTCACCGTCCCAAACGTGAAATCGCAGGCGCCGCTTCGGGTCATCGATCAGGCCGGTCTCGCGTTCGACGAAAGCACCCAGCCACATGTCTGGCCCGAAGAGGATCTCGGTCATCGGACCGTGGTTGGCCCAGATATGTTCGACCACCTTGACCGCGTTTGAGGAGGTGCAGCAGTAATCGGTCTCGGCCTTGACCGCGGCGGAGGTGTTTACGTACATCACGACAACCGCCCCCGGATGCTCTGCCTTCCAAGCATGCAACGACTCGGCGTCGATTGCCTGCGCAAGCGAGCATCCGGCGCCGAGGTCGGGGATCAGGACGGTCTTTTGCGGCGAGAGGATTGAGGCTGTCTCGGCCATGAAGTGAACTCCGCAAAAGGCGATTGCATCGGCGCTGGTTGCCGCCGCTTCGCGGGAGAGTCCGAGCGAGTCACCGAGGTGATCCGCGACGTCTTGAACCTCGGGCAGCTGGTAGTTATGGGCCAGGATCACCGCGTTTCGCTGGGCAGCTAGCGCGCGAATCTCCTCGCTCAGCGAGGCGACCTCCTCGGGCGAGGGGGCGTCCGGCATCTCGGCTTGGATCGTCGGGAGCTCCTGCATGAGCCCTTCCTTTCCTGATGTTCGCTGGCCCGGCGGCTGCCTTGAACCAGTCGAATGAACTTGAGTTAAGTCTAGCCGCTGGGCACGGTCGCGGTCCGCCGCCGCACCGAGCGCGCCGGGACGCCAGACTTTGGCTATGCCGGAGCTGCCCGAGGTCGAGATCACCGCGAGGAGGCTGGAGGGCGCCCTGGCGGGAAGCGAGGTGGACTCGGCGCTTTCACCCGGGATCAACGTGATGAAGAGCTTTGAGCCATCGCTCGATGCCCTGACCGGGCGGCGGCTGACCAAGGTGGGGCGGGTGGGGAAGATGCTGATCGTCGAGTTCGGTGATCTCTCGCTGCTGATTCACCTGATGTCGGCGGGGCGGCTGCAGCTTTTCGATAGGCACGCCTCGCCAAGGGATAGAACGACCCGCGTCGCGGTGCGGCTGGGTGCGGGGCGCGAGCTGCGACTGCGGGAGTTTGGGAGCAAGCAGCGGGCCTGGGCAAGGTTGCTCCCAAGTGGGGCGCTGGCGGCCGAGGAGGTGATCTCAACGCTTGGGCCCGAGGCCTGGCCGGCACCCCCGATCGAGCGCTTCGCGGCGCTGATCGCCCAACCCCGCCACCTTCACCCGCTGCTGCGCGACCAGCGCACGATCGCGGGGATCGGGCGATCTTGGAGCGATGAGATCCTCTGGCAGGCAGGCCTCTCGCCATTTAAGAGGGGGACCGAGCTGAGCGATCCCGAGGTCGGCAGCCTGCACGAGGCCCTGGGGGTGCTGGGCGCGGCGATCGAGCACTACGAGGAGCTGCTCGGAGATCGGCTCCCCGACAAGCTGCCGATGCCACTCAAGGTCCACCGCCGCGAGGGCCAGCCCTGTCCGCGCTGCGGGACTCCGATCGAGACCGTCTTTTTCTCCGAGCACCAGATCAACTACTGCCCCGCCGAGCAGACCGGCGGACGGCTGCTGAAGGATCGGCGCCTCTCGCGGCTTTTGAAGTGAGCGCTCAGGCCGCCTCGATCAGCATGCTGAAGTCAAGGCTGGGCGCGGAATGGGTGAGGGCGCCGACCGAGATCAGATCGACGCCGCTCTCTGCGATGGCGCGAACGCTGCTCAGGTCGACTCCGCCGGAGGCCTCAAGCTCCGGCGCGCCGGCGCCGGAGCTCTCGCGCAGCGAGACCGCCTTGGCCAGCGTCGCGGTGTCCATGTTGTCGAGCAGAAGCCGATCGGCGCCGACCCCAAGCGCGTAGGCGACCTCGTCGAGGTTTCGACACTCGACCTCAAGCGCGAGGTCGGGGCGCGCCCGGTGCGCCCGGTGCACCGCCTTTGCCAATCCACCGGCGAGGGCGATGTGGTTCTCCTTGATCAAGATCGCGTCGTAGAGGCCGAAGCGATGGTTGCGCCCCCCGCCAGCTGCCACCGCGGCCTTCTCCAAGCGGCGCAGTCCGGGGGTCGTCTTGCGGGTGTCGAGGATCGAAACTGCGGTTCCCTGGACCGCCTCGACGTAGCGCGCGGTCAGGGTTGCGATGCCGGAGAGGTGTCCGAGGAAATTGAGCGCGGTGCGCTCGGCGGCGAGAAGGGCGGCTGCCGTACCGCTGGCCGCCACCACCTCGGCTGGCACCCCCTCGCACCACTGGCCCTCGGCGATCAGGTTCTCGACCCGCCCAACCCCGCATTGGCGCATCACCTCGGCGACCAGCTCCAGGCCGAAGACGACCCCGGGCTGCTTTTGGATGATCCTCGCCCGTCCGCTCAGTTCGCCCTCGAGGCTGACCTCGGTGCTGACGTCGCCGCTGCCCAGATCCTCGACCAGCGCCCGCGCGACGATCTCTTGGAGACTCTCATCGCGCTCGTGCATTCCGCCACCCTAAACGGAGGCGATCGGGCGGGCGAAGCTCCGCCTTCCTGGCCCTCCTCAGCAGCCGAAGTTCGAACCAACCTCACGTTCGCGGCAGCGGGCGCGTTTAATCCAGGAGGTGAGCGAACTGCCCCCGTTTCAGAACCTGATCGACCAGCACGGCGCCGACGTGATGGCGGTGCTGCGCGGTGCGGTCGGGCGAAGCGACGCCGAGGACTGCTTCCAGGAGACCTTCATCTCGGCCCTGCGCGCCTATCCAAAGCTGAGTGATGCCAGCAATCTGCGGAGCTGGTTGCTGACGATCGCCCACCGCAAGGCGATCGATCACCATCGCGCCAGGGCGCGGCGCCCGCGCCCGGTAGCGCTGATCGAGGAGACGGCGACGCCTGAACCCGAGCTCGATGGCGAGGTTTGGGCAAGGGTCGGGGCGCTGCCCCCCAAACAACGGGCCGCGGTGGAGCTGCGCTATGGCTGCGACCTGCCCCACGCCGAGATCGCCGCCGCGCTCGGCTGCTCTGCGGAGGCCGCCCGGCGCAACCTGCACGAGGCGGTAAAGACGCTGAGAAGGGAAATGAGATGAAAGCCGCGCTCAACCGCCTCACCGAGCGGGCCCTGGCCGAGGGACTGATCGACGTCGCCTACACGAGCACCGATTCACCCTTCGGTCCGTTGTTCTTGGCGGGGACTGAGCGCGGTCTGATCCGGCTCGGGCTGCCCAATCAGAGTCCCGAGGCGCTGTTGGATGAGCTCGCCGCGCGGGTCTCCCCTCGCGTCCTTGAGGCGCCGGCCCGCTTCGACACGGTCCGTCGCGAGCTTGAGCTCTACTTCGAGGGGCAGCTGCAGCGTTTTGGCGTGCCCCTCGATTGGCGACTGAGCAAGGACTTTCGCCGCCGCGTATTGCGCGCCACCGCGCGGATCCCCTACGGCGAGACGCGAAGCTACACGCAGATGGCGACGAGCGCCGGCAACCGGCGCGCCGTGCGCGCCGCCGGCAGCGCGCTCGGCTCCAACCCGATTCCCGTGATCGTCCCCTGCCATCGCGTCCTTCGCAGCGGTGGCGGGCTGGGCGGATACGGCGGCGGGCTGCCGATGAAGGAAAAGCTGCTTAGGATCGAGGCCGGCGGCTAAAGCGGGGTCGGGCTGGCACCGATCAAGGGGGAGGTGCTCGCCAATGGCAAAATCAGAACCCGACTCGGCGCGCTGATCGCAATCGGCGCGACCGTCGCGTTGCTCATCCCGGCCGCGATCGCCGGCTCCGCAGCCGCCGCGCCGCGCTCGGCTCCGCCCCCACAGTCGCGGATCCCAACCCCACCGAGCATCGAAGCCGAAGAACTCGAAGAAGCTGAAGAACTCGAAGAAGCTGAAGCAGAAGAACTGGAAGAAGAAGAATCAGAAACGGGTTCGCTGGCACCGCCCGAATGCATGCTGCGAAGCGCCACCGCCCGCGTGCTCACCTCAAAGACCGAGGACACGGTCAGGCTGGCGGTTTCCTACAGCACCTATGCCCCGGCGCAGGGGAAGCTCGATTTCTGGCTGAAGGGGGGCCGCGGGTCGCTGCAGCTGGGCGCGGCAAGCGATCACCTCTCTGAACGCGGAGAGCTTCACCAAAGCGCCCACCTGGGCGCTTTGGAGATGGGAAAGGTCAATGCCGCAAGGGCCTTCATCGTGCAGCTTGAGGTCCCCGGCACCCCCGCCTACTGCAGCCGCTATGACACCCGCCGCCTCACCGTGAGGCAGACCAGGGGCGCCCAGAGCGCCTGGGTTGCCGCCGCGCCGGCGGCTGAAAACAACTGAGCCGGCGCAGCGGGGCCGACGACTAGGCGGCTGTCTTATTCAGATAGTCGCGGATGAACCCATCAAGGTCGCCGTCGAGGACCCGCCCGACGTCGCCGACCTCGTGCTCGGTGCGATGGTCTTTGACCATCGTGTAGGGGTGAAGCACGTAGCTGCGGATCTGGGAGCCCCAGGCCACGTCCTTTACCTCACCCCTCTCGCGGGCCAGCTCCTCGGCGCGTTTGCGCTCTTTGAGCTCGATCAGCTTGGAGCGAAGGAGCTGCATCGCGACCGCCTTATTCTGGGTCTGGGAGCGCTCGTTTTGGCATTGGACGACGATCCCGGTGGGCAGGTGGGTGATCCGCACCGCGGAGTCGGTCTTGTTGACGTGCTGACCGCCGGCGCCTGAAGCGCGGTAGGTGTCGACACGCAGATCAGCATCGTCGATATCAAGGTCAAGCGCGGTCTCTACCAGCGGGCCAACGTCGACCTGGGCGAAGCTGGTGTGACGGCGGGAGGAGGAGTCAAAGGGCGAGATCCGGACCAGCCGGTGGACGCCGCGCTCGGCGGCGAAGAGGCCGTAGGCATACTCGCCGCGGGCGATGAAGGTCGCCGACTTGAGGCCGGCCTCCTCCCCGGCCGAGGCCTCCTTCATCTCGACCGCGAAGCCGCGGCGCTCCGCCCAGCGCAGGTACATGCGCAGGAGAATCTCCGCCCAGTCCTGGGAGTCGGTGCCCCCCGCCCCGGCGTGGACGGTGACAACGGCGTCACCGGCGTCGTACTGACCGCTGAACAGTCGCGCCTCCTCAAGCGAATCAAGGCGGGCTTCGACCGCCGCCAGCTGCACCGCCAGCTCGGCCCCCAGCTCCTCATCTTCAGCCGCCATCTCGGCCAGATCGTCGAGGTCGGCGATCTCGGATTCCAGCTCGGCGAAGGTCTCCAGCTTGCGCTGGGCGCGGGCGTGGGCGGCCGACGCCGTCGCCGCGGCCTCCTGCTGATCCCAGAAGCCGGGGCGCTGCATCTCCGCCTCGCGCTCGGCAACCTCAAGCTTCAGCGAAGCGGGGTCAAAGGTAGTCCGCGAGCAGCTTCAGCTGCGCGCGGATTGCGGCCAGCCGCGCCGGCACCGATTCGGTTGAGGCGGTCTCGGCCACAGCACAGTTTCGCACTTTGGGCGCGGCTGCGAGCGGATCGGCGCTCGCGGCGGCGCCCTAAGCCGAGGCGCCCCCTGCCCCAAATCCAGCCACCGCCAGAGCCTCGCGGCGATCCTCAAAGGGCCGCCAGCTCCTCACCATGCCCCCGCGCAGCTCAAAGAACCAGGCGAGGCGATCCTCACCGGCCGCCGAGCCGTCCTCGGCCCAATGCCAGGATCGGGTGATCAGGGCAAGGGCGCGATCACGATCCTCATAGAGCTGCTCCAAGACAATCTGTTGTTGGACCCCGCCCGGGGCCCGCGTTGCCCAGCGCCGCGCCGCCTCGGGGCCCTTGCGCAGACCCCGCATCGAGTGCAGTTCGACCCCTGGGTCACAGACCGCGACGAACGCGTCGAGGTCGCCCTCGTTGAAGGAGCGGATGAACTCGCGAACGGGGTCTAGGCCCCGTGGCACTTCTTGTACTTTTTCCCCGACCCGCACCAGCACGGGTCGTTGCGGCCGATTTTGTCGTGCTCATCCTTGACCACGGTCTCGATCACTTCGGTGGCGCCCCCGACCGGCGCGGCGGCCGCCGGTGCGTTCACCTGCATCGCTGCGGCCGAACCGGCTGCCGCCACCTCCTGCAGGGCCGAGGGCTGACCTTCCAGGGTGCCACCCGAATAATCAAGCGCCAGCGACTGATTGTCTCCGTTTGACCCGAAGGCGGCCTGCGCCTGGGCCGGATCGAGTTCCACCTCGACGTGGAAGATAAGTTTGCTGAACTCCTCCCAGATCGAGTGCATCAGCTCTTCAAAGATCGCAAAGCCCTCGTTTTTGTAGGCGACGAGGGGATCGATCTGGGCGAATCCGCGCAGGTGGATGCCCTCGCGCAGGTAGTCCATGTCAAAGAGGTGCTCACGCCAGCGGTTATCGATCACCTGCAGGAGGATCGAGCGCTCCAGGTAGCGCATCAGCTCCTCGCCGAACTGGCGCTCGCGATCGTCATATGCGCTCATCACATCCTCGTCGAGGGCATCCTTTAGCTGCTCGCGATCGACCGTCTCCGGAGCGACCGAACCGACCTCGATTCCGACCGGCCAGATCTGTCGCAGCTGGGTCTCAAGCTCGGCCATGTCCCAGTCCTCAAGGATGTCGCCGGGGGTGTACTCATCAACCAGGCGCTCGATCACCCCCTCCATTTCGTCGCGGGCGGTCTCTGAGATATCGCGCCCCTCGAGGATCTCGCGGCGGTATTTGTAGACGACGCGGCGCTGCTCGTTCATCACGTCGTCGTACTCGAGCACCCGTTTGCGAATCAAGAAGTTCTGCTCCTCGACCTTCTTCTGGGCGTTCTCAACCGTCTTGGTAAGCATGTTGGCCTCCAGCGGCATCTCGCCGCCCTCCTCATCGACGGGACCCAGTCGATCGAGGATTTTGTAGATCCGATCGCCGGCGAAGAGGCGGATCACGTCGTCTTCGGCGGAGAGGTAAAAGCGGGTCTCTCCCGGGTCGCCCTGGCGACCGGAACGACCGCGCAGCTGGTTGTCGATACGCCGTGACTCGTGGCGCTCGGTGCCACAGATGTAGAGACCACCGAGCTCGCGCACCTCCTCCGCCTCGGCGCTGCAGCGCGGCTCGAGCTCGGTGACCTTTGCCTCAAGCGCCGCCTGATAGCCCTCCGCGCCGGGAGCGAGGCCTCCCTTTTTCAGCTCGTGGACGGCGAGCTGCTCGGGGTCGCCGCCGAGCTTTATGTCGACGCCGCGCCCGGCCATGTTGGTGGCGATCATCACCGCGCCCTTTCGGCCCGCCTGGGCGATCCGCTCGCCCTCGCGCTCGGCGTGCTCGGGTTTGGCGTTAAGGACCGCGTGTTCGATCCCGCGTCGCTTCAGCTCCGCTGAGATCATCTCCGAGACCTCCACCGAGACGGTGCCGACCAGAATCGGCTGCCCCTTCTCGTGGCGAGCGGCGATCTCATCGAGCACCGCATGCCACTTGCCGTCTTTGGTTTTGAAGATCTGATCGTTGTGATCGGCCCGGACCATCGGCTGGTTGGTGGGGATCTCGACCACCGGGATTTTGTAGATCTTCATGAACTCGGTCGCCTCGGTGAGGGCGGTCCCGGTCATTCCCGAGAGCTTGTCGTAGAGGCGGAAGTAGTTCTGCAGGGTGATCGTCGCCAGCGTTTGGTTCTCCTCTCGAATTTCGACGCCCTCCTTCGCCTCGACCGCCTGGTGCAGTCCCTCTGACCAGCGCCGTCCCTCGAGGATGCGACCGGTGAACTCGTCGATGATCATCACCTCGCCGTCGACCACCGCGTAGTCCTTGTCGCGTTTGTAGAGCGACTCGGCCTTCAGCGATTGGACTAGGTGGTTGACGAGGGTGCCGTGCTCACCGAGGTAGAGGTTCTCGACGCCGACGAAATCCTCGGTGCGTTTGACCCCCCGCTCGGTCGGCGCCACCGTCTTGTGCTTCTCGTCGAACTCGTAATCGAAGTCAACATCGGAGGTGTCCTGCGTCTCGCCCAGGGATTTGAGCTTCTCTTTGGCCGGGACGCCATTTAGTTTTTTGGCGAGGCGGGCGAAGGTGTAGTAGGTCTGTGCCGCCTGTTCGGGTGCGCCGGAGATGATCAGCGGGGTGCGCGCCTCATCGATCAGGATGTTGTCGACCTCGTCGACGATCGCAAAATGGTGGCCGCGCTGCACGCAGTGCTCCAGCGCCGAGGCCATGTTGTCGCGCAGGTAGTCAAAGCCGAACTCCGAGTTGGTGCCGTAGGTGACGTCGCAGGCGTACTTTTGCTGGCGGGTGGCGTGGTCATCGCCCTCCTGGATCGCCGCAACGCTGACCCCGAGCGAGTCATAGATCGGTTTCATCCATTCGGCATCGCGGCGAGCGAGGTAGTCATTGACGGTGACCAGGTGGACGCTGTCGCCGGCCAGCGTGTTGAGAAAGACCGCCAGGGTCGCGGTCAGGGTCTTGCCCTCGCCGGTGCGCATCTCCGCGATCGCGCCGTCGTGCAGGACCATTCCGCCGATCAGCTGGACGTCGTAGTGGCGCTGCCCGATCGCCCGCCGCGATGCCTCGCGGGTAAGCGCGAAGGCCTCCGCCAGCAGGTCATCGAGCGACTCACCGTTGCGCGCCCGCTCTCGCAGCGAATCGGCCTCTTCGCGCATCTCGGCCTCATCGAGCACTTCCATCTCCGGCTCGATCCGATTGATCGCCTCGGCGCGCTTCTCATAGGTCTTGAATTTGCGCCCCTCCCCAACGCGTAGCGCGCGCGTCACCATGTCCCTTGCAGCAGGCATCGGTCAAGGTTAGCGGTGGGCGGGGCTCAGGCAGCGCTACGGCGAATGCGACCGACCGCGCGACGGGTCCGGCTGCGCTTGCGCCGCAGTTCGCGGTGCCGCTTGACCTGGCGTCGAATGTCCTCGGCCAGCTCATGAATCGTGTGGGCCATCTCCGGCGTGGCCTCGCGAGCGCGCAGGGTGACGCCCTTGAGCGCAAGCGTTGCCTCGGCCACCTGGCGATCGGCGATCGAGGGATTGCGCTCTTCAGAGATCTCCACATCGAGGATGGCCAACTCAGAGACCTGCATCCCGACCCGGCGAAACCGCTTTAAGACGTACCCGCGAAGCTCGTCGGTTACCTCGACGTTGCGACCTCTCACTTCGATTCGCATGCTGCCTCCTTGGGGTCTGTGCTTCGATGCTACGCCTCCACCGAGCCCGGGGCAACCGGCCGCGGCAGCCAGGGGCCGCGGGCCGGCGCGGTGACCTCGAGGCGAGGCGCGCGGGGCGGCCTGGACGGGGGCTTGCCTAGTGGGCGCCGGCGCGACCGGCGATGCCGCCGATCATCAGCGCCCCCGCCGCGAGCTCGGCGCCGGACAGGATGAGAGCGTCACGAAGCTCGGCACCCGCTCCGATCTTGGCGCCATCACCGAGGATCGCCGGACCCTCGATCCTCACTCCCTCCCCCAGCCTTACCGCGGCGCCGATCAGCGCTGGCGCGGTGATCTCTGCGCCCCCAAGCGGCGAGGCCGAGCGGATTCCCTCGCTGATCAGCGGGGCGCCGGGATCGAGCTCGACCCTCCCGGCGAGCGCATCGAAATTTCCCCTGCGCAGCTCATCGAGGTTGCCAATGTCGTTCCAGTAGGCCTCGATCTGGTGTGAGTAAAAGGCCACGTCGCTCTCCAAAAGCGCCGGGAAGACGTCCATCGCCCAATCGGCAAAGCCGGGCGCATCCTCCCCGGAGGCCGCCCTGCTGGTCCCCGGCTCGGGAAAGAAGTCAAAGATCTCGGAGCGAAACATGTAGATCCCGCAGTTGGCCAAATCAGAGAGCGCCTCGGCCGGCTCGGGCTTCTCCTGAAACCCCTGGACCCGGTGATCTGCCCCGCTGATCGCGACGCCGAACTGGGTGGTGTCGGTGACCCGTTTGGTCGCCAGGGTGGCGATCCCCTGGTGGGATTGATGAAAATCCCTCATCGCCCCCAGGTCGATGTCGGTGAGGGCATCCCCGGAGATCACCAGGAAGGACTCGCCGAGAAACTCGGCGGCGTTTCGGACCCCTCCCGCGGTGCCAAGGAGCTGCTCCTCACGGCTGTAGGTCAGCTCGACCCCGAACCGCGAGCCATCGCCGAAGTGAGCTTCGACCAGCGGCGGGAACCAATGCAGGTTGGCGATCGTCTCGATGAATCCGTGGCGGGCCAAGAGCGCCACGATGTGCTCCATCACCGGCCGGTTGAGAACCGGCACCATCGGCTTGGGCATCGCCGCGGTGATCGGGCGCAGCCGCGTCCCCAAACCGGCTGCCAAGACCATTGCCCTCACCGCTCAGCCCGCCCGCCTGCCCGTCGCCGCCGCCCTCCCTTGGGCTCTACGGGTCGCCTGCGGCTGGCGGAGTTGCAGGCGGCGCCACGCCCCCCTGGGCCTAGGTGCCCTGATCCCAAGATGCCAGGTACTTGGACTGGATCTCACTCAGCTGATCGATCTTTACGCCCTTTGACTCCAGCTTGAGGCGGGCGATCTCCTTGTCGATCTCGCGCGGCACCGAGTGAACCCGCCGCTCCATCGACTCGTGGTTTTTGGCCACGAACTCGGCGGCCAGCGCCTGATTGGCAAAGCTCATATCCATCACCGCGGCGGGGTGGCCCTCGGCGGTGGCGAGGTTGACGAGGCGGCCCTCGGCCAGGAGGAAGACCTCGCGGCCGTTTCGCAGCCGGTGACCCTCGACCAGCGGCCGCGCTTCATAGGTCGACTCGGTCAGCGCTTCGAGATCGCCCTTGTTGATCTCGACGTCGAAGTGGCCGGAGTTGCAGACGATCGCGCCGCTCTTCATCTGCTCGAACATCTGACCGGCGATCGCGTCGCGGTTGCCGGTCACCGAGATGAAGACGTCACCCTCGGCGGCGGCATCGAGCGCGGGCATCACGTCAAAGCCATCCATGACCGCCTCCAGCGCCCGCAGCGGATCCACCTCACAAACGATCACGTGGGCGCCGTGGCCCTTGGCCCGCATCGCGACCCCCTTGCCGCACCAGCCGTAGCCGATGACGACGACCCGGAGGCCGGCGATCAGAACGTTTGTGGCCCGAATCACACCGTCGAGGGTGGACTGTCCGGTGCCGTAGCGGTTGTCGAAGAAGTGCTTGGTGTCGGCGTCGTTGACGGCGATGATCGGAAAGCCGAGCTTGCCCTCGGCCTCCAGCGCCTTCAGCCTGATCACCCCGGTGGTCGTCTCCTCGGTGCCGCCGAAGACCTCGGGCAAAAGCTCGGGCCGCTCGCCGTGCAGGACGCTGATCACATCGGCGCCATCGTCCATGGTGATCTGGGGGTGCTTGTCGACCGCCGTTTTGATGTGGCGGTAGTAGGTCTCGTTGTCCTCGCCGTTGATCGCGTGGACCTCGGCCCCGTAGCGATCGACCAGCGCGGCCGCCGTCTCATCCTGGGTGGAGAGCGGGTTGGAGGCGCAAAGGGCGACCTCGGCACCGCCGGCCATCAGGGTGCGGACCAGATTCGCGGTCTCCGTCGTGACGTGCAGGCAGCAGGCCATCCGGATCCCCTCCAGCGGCCGCTCCCCCTCAAAGCGCTGGCGGATCTGGGTCAGCACCGGCATCTGGCGATCTGCCCACTCGATCCGCTTCTGGCCGGCCTCGGCGAGCGCGATGTCGGCGATGTCAAAGTTGGTGGCGGCGGTTGCCATCGATTCCTTTCATGTGGTTGGGACCCCGCAAGGATACGTAGGAGCTAGCCCGGCTGCCCCAAGGCATCCTTGAAGCTCTCGATCGCCTCTACCGCCACCGGCTCGGTGCCGTCGGCCTCGGCCAGCTTCAGCGAAACCAGATCGCCCAGCATCGTCGCCCACAGAAGCCGCGCAACCCGGTTCTCGCCCTCGCTTTGCAGCCGCAGCGAGACGGCCCCGGCGGCGGCGATCGCCGCCGCGGTCAGCTCGAAGCGGCGGCGCTCGCGCGGATGCTGATCGGCGTCTTCGAGCAAGATCGCAGAGAAGTTCGGACCCCCCTCCGGCGCCGCCCGCCACCCACATATCTCGTTGTGGTCGGCCTCTGGCAGCTCCGAGAAAAAGGCGGGGCGCTTCGCGTTCTCGTTTATCTGCGTCTTCCAGCGCCGCGCCACCGGCGCGGTGAGATCGGCACCGTAGACGATCGGAGTCGAGCCCCCCAGGCCAGCGCTGAGCTCCTCCGCGCGAGCCTCAAGGGCAACCCGCTGCTCGTCCAGAAATGCCGCGGCGGCGTCGATTTCACTGTGGATTGCCGGCGCCACCCCGGCCAGGGCGCTGACCTCGGCGGCTACCGTGAAGAAATAGGCAACGGCGGCGCGCGGCTGCAGGATTCCCGGCAGCCCGATCACCGCGACGCCGGCCTCGCGAGCGGCGGCGGCCAGCTCGCCACCGGTGGTGGTCACGGTCCGCTGAGCCCCGAGCGCCTCGGCGGCGGCAAAGCAGGCCAGCGTCTCCTCGGTCTGCCCCGAATAGCTCGAGCACAAAACGCTCCACTCGGGGGTGAGCCAAGCGGGCAGCTCATAGCCCCTCACGGTGAGCAGCGGTCGGCTGAGGCGCTCGCCCAGCGCCGCCACGGCGAGGTCGGAGCCGATCGCTGAGCCGCCCATCCCGCAGACCGCGACCCCCGCCGCCTCGACCGCCTCAAGGCGCGCCGATTCGACCCGCCAGAGGGCATCGCGGAGGTGATCGGGGATGGCGAGAACGTCTTCGAGCATCAGGGCGCTCCCGCAACTCTTTCATCCCGACCGATCACCGCGTCGTGCAGCTGGGCGCCGGCGCCGACGCTGACCCCGGCCGAGAGGACCGAGCCGATCACCATGGCCCCGGCGCCGATCGCGCAATCGCTGAGCAGGACCGATTCGCGAACCTCGGCCCCCGCCTCAATCCGACAGCCCGCCCCGAGCACCGCCCGCGGTCCGATCCGGGCGCTGGCGGCGACCGTGGCCGTGGGATCGATCAGAAGCCCCGGCAGGCTGTGGGCGACCCGGGTCGCGACCCTCCCCTCGAGGATGTCCCAGCTTGCCTGCAGGTAGCGATCCGGGGTGCCGATATCCATCCAGTAGCCGTCCAGGCGCAGGGCGTGGAGGCCGTCACCGATCAGGCGTGGAAAGACCTCCCGCTCGATCGAGACCGCGCGCCCGGCCGGAATCAGATCCAAGACCGAGCGCTCCAGGACGTACATGCCGGCGTTTATTTCCCCCGGCGAGGCCTCCCCGGTCTTCTCCAAGAAGGCCGAAACCTCCCCCCCGATGCCGGTGCTGACGAGGCCGTAGGCCGAGGAGTCCTCGACCGGATGAAGCGCGAGGGTGGCCCTCGCGCCGCGCCGCTCGTGGGCGCTCAGCAAGGCGCCCAGGTCGAGGTCGGTGAGAACGTCGCCGTTTAGAGCCAAAAAGCGCTGCCCGAGACTCCCCCCCATCGCCGTCGCGGCGAAGCCGATCGCCCCGGCGGTCCCCAGCGGCTCTGGCTCAGCGACGTAGCGGATGCGGGCGCCGGCGCGCTCTCCCTCACCCAGCGCCTCGCGCAGGACGTTGGGCAAAAAGCCGCAGGCAAGGACCACCTCATCGACGCCGTGGGAGGCCAGCCACTCGATCATGTAGGCGAGGAAGGGCCGATCGACAAGGGTCAGAGCCGGCTTGGGCACGGTGGCGGTCAGCGGCCGCAGCCGGGTTCCCTCCCCGCCGACCAAGACGATCGCCTGCATTCAGGACGCCGGGGTTCGCTGGGAGACCGCGCCGCGACCGATGCCCTCATACTCAAAGCCCGCCGCCGCCATCAGCTCGGGGTCGAGGTAGTTACGCCCGTCGATCAAAAGCGCCCGGCTCATCTGCCTCGCCGCCGCGTTCCAATCCAGGGCGGCGAACTCCGGCCACTCGGTGACCAGCACCGCGGCATCGGCGCCGCGCAGGGCGGCGAGCGCGGTCTCGTGAAACTCCACCGAACCGAGCAGCTCCCGGGCCCGCTCGGCGGCGACCGGGTCATAGGCGATCACCTCGGCCCCCTCCCCCTGCAATCGCGCCGCCAAGACCAGGCTCGAGGCCTCGCGCATATCGTCGGTCTCGGGCTTAAACGCCAACCCCAATAGAGCCACCCGCTTGCCCTGCAGGGAGCCGAGGTGCTTTTGCAGCTTGCCGACCACCCGCCGCTTCTGCAGCTCGTTGACCTCGATCACCGCGTTGAGGAGCTGAAAGTGGTAGCCGCTGTTGCCGGCCAGCATCTTCAGAGCGCTGACGTCCTTGGGGAAGCAGGAGCCCCCGTAGCCGATTCCCGCCCGCAGGAAGGAATGCCCGATGCGCTGATCGAGACCCATCCCGCGCGCCACCTCTTCGACGTCGGCGCCGACCTCCTCACAGACGTTTGCGATCTCGTTGATGAAGGAGATCTTGGTCGCCAAAAAGGCATTGGAGGCAAGCTTGATCATCTCGGCGCTGGCCAGATCGGTGTGGACGATCTGCGCCCCGAGCGGGGAATAGATCTCGGCAACCGACTCGGCCGCCTCGCGGTCGCCTGGGCCCGAGCCGATCACGACCCGATCGGGGTGCATGAAGTCGGCCACCGCCGATCCCTCCTTCAAGAACTCCGGGCAGGAGATGTAGGCCGCGGCGGGCAGCTCGCGGCGAATCGAGTCACCGGTTCCGGCCGGGACGGTGCTCTTCATCACAAGCACGTGCTCGCCGCCTCCGCCCAGCTCATCGAGCACCGCGCGCACCCGCGAGAGGTCGGCGTCCCCGGAGTAGGTGGGCGGGGTGTCGACGCAGACGAAGAGAATCCGAGCCGCCTCCAACACCTCGCCGATCTCGGTGGTGAAAACCAGCCGCTCGGCATTTGCGGCGAGGAGCTGATCGAGGCCGGGCTCATGGATCGTCGTTTCGGCTCGCGAGAGCGCCTCGACCTTGGCGGCGAGGATGTCGCGGGCAAACACCGGATGGCCGAGCTCGGCGAAGCAGGCGGCGGTGACGAGGCCGACCCAGCCGACCCCGATCACGCCGATCGGGGCCTTTGGCGCGTTCATCGGCGCTGCTTTCGTTGTCGGCGCTGCGGCCAGAGTTCTCGGCATCGCTCGGGACTTTGGGAATCCCCAAGTAGATCATGCCTGCCGAGCTGAGCGGCGCGGCTGCGATCGGCGCCGAGCGCTTTGGTCAATCGGTCTGGCGCCTGCTCGCTCATCAAGGCACCTGGCGGCTGAAGAGCTCCGGGACGCCGCGCAGAAAGGCCTCCAGGGTCTGGCGGTAGGCGTGCAGCGAGGCGATCGAGACCCACTCCGCCGGACCGTGGTGACCCTCGCCGATCGGGCCGAACTCCACCGCCGGCACCCCGACCCGCAGGAAGGAAACCGCATCGGAGGCACCGTCTCGCCCGACGCTCATCGGCTCGCCGTCCTGGTGGGCGCCGGCGGCGGAGCGAAGCGCCCGCACCAGCGGGGAGTCGCGGTCCACACTCGCCGGAGGGCGCGACATCAGCGGTGCCGCGCTGACCCCGGCCAGGGCGCCGACCTGCTCCAGGATCGCGGCCGGGTCCTGATCGGGCAGGTAGCGGATATCGACATCGATCACGCATTGGTCGGGAACCTTATTGAGCGCGTCGCCGCCCCAGATCCGGCCGAGGTTGATCGAGGGTCGATCAAATAGCTCGGAGCTGTGGCGGGCAAAGGGCAGCGACTCGATGCTGCGAAAGACGTCGATCGCGTTTAGCACCGCGTTGTCGCCGAGCCACGGGGTGGCACCGTGGGCGGCGGTGCCGCTGACCGCGAGTCGCAGCGCCAACACCCCCTTCGCCTCGATCCCGATGTGGAGGTCGGTCGGCTCACCGGTGATCGCGAAGTCGCCGGTAAAGCCGCCGTCGACAAGATGGTCGCTGCCGCGCTCGGACTCCTCCTCGGACTCCTCGTCTCCGACGATCCCGAGTCGCACCCGGAGTTGGTCCTGATCGCGCATCGCCTCGATGCTGAGGAGCATCGCCGCCAGCGCCCCCTTCATGTCATAGGCACCGCGCCCATAGAGCCGATCACCCTCAATCCTGGGGTCAAACTGGCCGGGGCGCCCCGGCACCACGTCGAGGTGGCCGTGCAGGACCACGGTCGGCGCCCGCGCCGATCCGACCTCAGCGCGGATCACCGGTAGCCCGCGCACCTCATCGCGGTCGGCCTGGATCCCCCTCGCCTCCAGCCAGCCCTTGATGAAGCCGGCCGCCTCAGAGACCGCCTCGGGCTCCGCGGTCTGATAGCCGATCAGTCGCTTGGCGAGGGTTAGAAGCTCGTCGCTCATCCCTCGGCGATCGCCAGGAAGGCCCTCGCCCTGTCGCGGTCTTTGCGCGCTCGCGCCTGCGCGGCGCTGCCGGCCTCGGCCTCTGAGAAGCGCTGCTCGGCCTCGGCAAGCTGGTCTTTGAGCGTCGCGGGCTGAAGCTTGTCGGGCTCGATCGCTTCCTCCACCAAAAGCCGCGCCCGGTTGCCGAAAACCTGCAGCCAACCGTGGGCCTGGGCGTAGCGCTTGGTCTCAGAGTCATCCAGGTGCAGGCGCAGCTCGGTCGGGCGAAGCGAGGCCAGGAGCGGCGCGTGGTTGGCGAGAATGCCGATCTCGCCATCCTCGGTGCGGGTCGAGACCTGGCGCACCTCGCCACTGTAGACCTCCCCCTCGGGGGTCAAAACCTCGACCTCGAGCTTGTGGTCGCCGCTCATCGAGCGCTCCGCTCCCGCCCGCTCGCCGCACCCGCGCTGTTCATCGCCTGCTCACCGGGGCCGACCTTATGAGCGCGCGGCGGCGCCCGCGTCCTCGGTCACCTGATCGATCGAGCCCTTCATGTAAAAGGCGCCCTCGGAGAGATCATCGTGGACTCCGTCGAGGATCTCGCGGAAACCGCGCACCGTCTCGGCGACCGGTACGTACTCGCCGCTTCGGCCGGTGAACTGCTCGGCGACAAAGAACGGCTGGGAGAGGAATCGCTCGATCTTTCGGGCCCGCGAAACGGTCTGCTTGTCCTCATCGGAGAGCTCGTCGATGCCGAGGATTGAGATGATGTCCTGCAGCTCCTTGTAGCGCTGCGCGACCTCCTGCACCTCGGTCGCGGTGCGGTAGTGCTCCTCGCCGAGGATGTCGGGCTTGAGGATCGTCGAGGTTGAGTCAAGCGGGTCGACCGCCGGGTAAATCCCCTTCTCAGAGATCGCCCGCGAGAGCGTGGTGGTCGCGTTTAGGTGGGCGAAAACAGAGGCGGGGGCGGGATCGGTGAGGTCATCGGCGGGGACGTAGATCGCCTGCACCGAGGTCACCGAACCGCGCTCGGTCGAGGTGATCCGCTCCTGCAGTTCGCCCATCTCGGTCTCCAGGGTCGGCTGGTAGCCGACCGCCGAGGGCATCCGCCCCAAGAGCGCCGAAACCTCCGAGCCGGCCTGCACGAAGCGAAAGATGTTGTCGATGAACAAGAGCACGTCCTGGCCGCCCTGCTCGCGGAAGTATTCGGCCATCGTCAGGCCCGAGAGCGCCACCCGCAGGCGCGCCCCGGGGGGCTCATTCATCTGACCGAAGACGAGCATCGTCTTATCGATCACCCCCGACTCTTTCATCTCCAGCCAGAGGTCGTTTCCCTCGCGCGAGCGCTCGCCGACGCCGCAGAAGGCCGAGAGCCCTTCGTGCTCCTCGGCGATATTTCGGATCAACTCCTGGATCAGCACCGTCTTGCCGACCCCGGCGCCGCCGAACAGACCGACCTTTCCGCCCTTGGCGTAGGGGGCGAGGAGGTCGATCACCTTGATCCCAGTCTCGAGGATCTCCTGGGTTGGGGTGAGGTCTGAGACCTCGGGCGCGGGGCGGTGAATCGGCCAGCGCTCCTCGGTTTTGACCGGACCGCCCTGATCGATCGGTTCGCCGAGCAAGTTGAAGATTCGCCCCAGGGTGCCGTCGCCGACCGGAACCGTGATCGGCCCACCGGTGTCGATCACCCTGTCGCCGCGCTGCAGGCCATCGGTGGCGTCCATCGCGACGGTGCGCACCCGGTTATCGCCCAGATGCTGTTGCACCTCACAGATCAGCTCGCTGGCCTCACGGTCAGCATCGCCGGCCATCTCGACCTTCACCGCCGAGTAGATCCCCGGCAGCTGCTCGGGAAAGACGGCATCGACGACGACGCCGGTCACCTGCTCGACTTCTCCTACATTCGCTGCGTTATTGCTCTCAGTCATTGGTTCCTTTTCTATGGTCTCGGCCTATCCGAGCGCCTCGGCGCCGGCGACCACCTCCAAGATCTCCTGGGTGATCTCAGCCTGGCGGACTCGGTTCATCTCCAGGGTGAGTTCTTCCATCATCGTCTCCGCGTTCTCGGCGGCGTTTCTCATCGCTGTCATCCGCGCCCCCAGCTCTGAGGCGGCGGACTCCAGCAGCGCCCGGTAGACCGAGATGTTCACGTACTCGGGAATCAGCTTCGCCAATAGTTCCTCGGGTTCGGGCTCATAGATCCAAAGCGATCGACTCTGGGCCGCCTCGGCGGCGCTCGGCTCCTCGGCATCTTCCTCCTCCGCCGCCCCCTCGCCGATCACCTCTGCGCCCTGCAACGGCAGCAGGGTCTGAGTCCAAACGTTCTGGGTGAGCGGGGAGACGTAGCGGTTATAGACCAGCTCTACCCGGTCGAGCTCCTCATCGACGTAGCGCGCGGTCAGCTCCTCGCCGATCTCGCGAGCGTTGGCGAAGGCGGGGCGATCGGTGAAACCAACGTAGGAGCTGTGCAGGTCCTGCTTGCGGAAGTGAAGCGCCGAGACCCCCTTGCGCCCGACCGCGGAGAAGGAGACCTCGATGCCTTCCTCGCCGAGCCCGCGGCGCAACCGCATCCCCTCGCGGATGATGTTGGTATTGAAGGCGCCGGCCAGACCGCGATCGCCGCTGATCAGAACGATCCCGACCCGGCGCACCTGCTCTCGCTCGGCGAGGACCGGCACCCGCGGCATCCCCCCGGCCTGCTCGGCGGCGCGACGGGTCAGCTTGCGCATCGCCTGAGCGTAGGGGCGCAGGGCGGCGATCCGCTGCTCGGCGCGTCGCAAGCGCGCCGCGGCGACCATCTCCATCGCCCGCGTGATCTTGTTGATGTTCTTGATCGAGGCGATGCGGTTCTTGACTTCCTTTTGCGTCGCCATCTCAGCCTAGGCCGGAGCCGCCTCCTTGGCGTCCTCGGCCTCGACCGCAGGGTCCGACTCGGCCGGGCTCGGGGCGGGGGCGGCGGGTTGCCCCGACTCACCCTGCTCGAGCGGATCGCCGTGCTCGTCGAAGTCGGCGCCAAAATCATCGAGTACCGCTTCGATCGCAGCGCCGAGCTCGGCCTCGTCCTCCTCAGAGAGCAGGCCGGTATCGGCAATTCGCGCCAAGAGATCCGCCTTTTCGGCATGCAATCGGGTGCGCAGGTCGGCGAGAAACTCAGCGATCCGCTCGGTTTTGATCCGATCAAGGGAGCCACCGGTCCCGGCATAGATCGAGGCAACCTGATCGGCCACCCCGAGCGGCTCGCGCTCTTTTTGCTTGAGCAGCTCGACCAGGCGTTCGCCGCGAGCCAGAGCGCGCTGCGTCTCGGGGTCAAGCTCAGAGCCAAACTGAGCGAAGGCCTCCAGGTCGCGGTACTGGGAGAGGTCGAGGCGCAGCTTGCCGGCGACCTTCTTCATCGCCTTGGTCTGCGCGTTGCCGCCAACCCGCGAGACCGAGATGCCGACGTTGATCGCCGGGCGCACGCCGGAGTAAAAGAGGTCGGACTCCAGGAAGATCTGGCCGTCGGTGATCGAGATCACGTTGGTCGGGATATAGGCGGAGACGTCGCTGGCCTGCGTCTCGATGATCGGCAGCGCGGTGAGCGACCCGCCGCCGAGCTCATCGTTTAGCTTCACCGCACGCTCCAGGAGCCGTGAGTGCAGGTAGAAGACATCGCCGGGATAGGCCTCGCGACCCGGCGGGCGGCGCAGCAGCAGCGACATCTGCCGGTAGGCGTAGGCGTGCTTGGTGAGATCGTCATAGACGCAGAGCGCGGCCCGGCCGTTGTAGAGGAAGTGCTCCCCCATCGCGCAGCCGGCGTAGGGGGCGATGAACTTGATCGGCGCCGCCTCATCGGCCGGGGCGGCGACGATGATCGTGTTCTTCATCGCCCCGTTTTCCTCGAGCACCTCTTTGAGCTGAACCACGGTTGACATCCGCTGGCCGATCGCGACGTAGATGCAGACCATGTCCTTGTCGCGGTTGTTGATGATCGTGTCGATCGCGATCGCCGTCTTGCCGGTCTGGCGATCGCCGATGATCAGCTCCCGCTGGCCCCGACCGATCGGGATCATCCCGTCGATCGACATCAGCCCAGTCTGAACCGGTTCGGTGACCGGCTGGCGCTGGACGACGCCGGGCGCTTTGAACTCAGCCGGCCGGGTCTCGCTGGTGGCGATCTCACCGCGGTCATCGAGCGGGCGCCCGAGCGGGTCGACGAGGCGCCCGAGCAGCTCCTCGCCGACCGGGATCCGCAGCAGGTGGCCGCTGCGCTTGACCGTGTCTCCCTCGACGATCTTCTCCCAGTCGCCAAACAGGACCGCCCCGACGTTGTCGGCCTCGAGATTCAGCGCCAGCCCGGTCACCCCGTGGGGCAG
The DNA here is from genome assembly GCA_963700105.1 of uncultured Solirubrobacterales bacterium. Lineage (GTDB taxonomy): Bacteria > Actinomycetota > Thermoleophilia > Solirubrobacterales > 70-9 > CAVUWL01. The sequence goes on from CAVOWL010000004.1 coordinate 1,001,502, forward strand.
GTCGAGCATCTCCAGCGCCATGCAGTTGTCGATGCCATGGATGCGCGCGATCCCGTCGGCCACGGAGAGGACCGTGCCCACCTCAGAGAGGTCGGCGGAATCGGTCTGAAGTCCCTCGATTCGCTCCCGCAGGATGCTCGCGATCTCGTCCGGCTTGATCTCCATCGGTTTGCTCTCTGCCTCCTTACGCCGCTCCGGCGACGGTCTTTCGAAGTTTCTCCAAGCGAGCCCGAATGCTCGCGTCGAGGACCATGTTGCCCACCTGCAGTACGACCCCGCCGAGGATGTCCTCCTGCACCCGACTGACCAGATCGACCTGGTGATTGGTCTGGCGGGCAATCTCCTCGCCAATCTGTTTGACGATCGCGGGATCGAGCTCCACGGCGCTGGTCACGGTTACGTCGATGCGTCGGTTCTCGCGCTTCCAGAGCTCCTCAAATCGGCGCCGGATCGCAAAGATTTCCGGCATCCGGTGCTTATCGATGATCATCTCGAGGAAGTTGATCAGCTCTGGCTCAGCACCGCTCAGGGTGCGCTTGAGCCCCTCCACCTTCTCCTCGGAGGAGAAGTATGGACTGAAGAAGAACAGCTGCAGCTCGCGCCGGGCATCGAGGGCGTCTGAGAATTGGCCGAGCTGCTCAACCAGCTCGGCCAGCTTGCCGCGCTGGTTGGCCACCTCAAAAAGCGCCTCGGCGTAGACCCGGGCTGCATCGGGCATCGGTTAGTTCTCTGACCCCGATAGCGATGAGAAGTCAACCTCGCTGAGCGCGTCCTCGACCAGCCGCCTCTGATCATCGGCGTTCAGCGACTTGCGGGTCACCTTCTCGGTGGCGAGCAGGGTCAGCTCGGCGACCTCGCGGCGGATCTGCTCGAGCGAGCGACGGGTCTCGGCTTCGATGTCACCTTTGGCTGCCTCGACGAGCTCCTCGCGGCGCTGCTTGCCGGCGGCGGTCGCCTCGGCGGTTGCCGTCTCGCCTGCCTTGCGGGCCCGGGCCATGATCTCATCGGCCTGCTCGCGGGCCTCGGCGAGCCGAGTGCGGTACTCGCTGAGCAGCTCATCTGCCTCCTTGCGCTGGCGCTCGGCTGAATCAATCGAGTCGCTGATCGTTTTGGCGCGGCGGTCGAGCGCCTCCTGGATTTTCGGAAAGGCGAGCTTGCTCAGCACCCACATCGTGAAGAGGAAGAGGACCAGGGTCCAGATCATCAGACCGAGGCCCGGTGAGACCAGGAAGCTGCCGCCCTTTTGCGCGGCAAGCGGAAGCGCTGAGATGACGCCGAGCAGCGACATGCCTAGGCGCCCGGCCCCGATCCGGTGCCCCGCGCCGGCGGGAGCAGAAACTGTGGTCGGATCCGCATCGGCTTAGAGAAAGAACGCGATCAGACCGAAGATGAACGTGTAGAAGGCGACCGCCTCGGTGAGGGCGAAGCCAAGCCAGCGAATGCTCTGCAGCTCGTCTTTCATCTCGGGCTGGCGGGCGACCGACTCGATCTCCTTGCCGAAGATGAAACCGATGCCGATGCCGGCGCCGATCGAGCCGAGCCCGGCTCCGACGCCGAGGGCGATCGCCTTCCCGGCGACTTCCACGCCTTCATTGGAAATCGCGGCGATTGGGGACAGATCCATTAAACAGCGCTCCTTTTCTAGTGACTGGCGGAGGTCGCTCCGCCGAGGTAGATAGCGGTAAGGGTCGAGAAGATGAAGGCCTGCAGGGTTGCGATCAGGCCAACCTCAAGCACGAAGAAGAAGAAGGCGAGCGGAAAGGTCAGCGCGCCGAGGGCGGCGATTCCGAGCAAAACGGCGAGACCACCGCCCATGAACAAAAGCAACAGGTGCCCGGCGAGAATGTTGGCGAAGAGTCGAACCGAGAGCGAGATCAGGCGGGCGAAGTGCGAGATCGCCTCGATCACGAAGATGAACGCCTTGCCAAATGGGTTCATCTCCTCCAGCCCCGGTGGCAACCAGCTCTTGAAGTAGGGGATCACCCCTTTGGCCCGGATCCCTTCAAAGTGGTAGGACCCCCAGACCACGAGCGTCAGCGCCAGCGGCACCGAGAGGTTGGCGGTGGCGGCGTAGATCGCAAAGGCCGGGATCTGCAGCCCGAACACGGTGATCTCGTGCTCGGTGTTGGTCGGCAGCGGCAGGAAGCCGATCATGTTGGAGAACCAGATCCAAAAGAAGAGGGCCGCCAGAAACGGAAACCAGCGGGCGGCCATCGCCCCGTCGAGGTTGCCCCCGGTGATGTTGTTCTTGGTCATGTCGTAGGCAACCTCAACCGCGGTTTGAACCCGGTTGGGCTTTTGGTGCATGCGGCGCGCGATCCAGACCATCGTCACGATTGTCAGCGTGCTCGCCAACAGCAGGTAGAAGACCGCCTTGTTGATGCTGAGGTCAATGCCGCCAAGGTGGATCGATATCCACGGTTCGAGCTTGAACTCGTTTTGGGGCTGAAATGAGTGATCCTTGCCAGCGTTACCGAAGATCAGCAGCAAAAGCATCGCCACCGCGAGGTAGACACCGATTCCGATCCAAACCTTGGTCCGAGTCTTCACCTCGCCCCCTGCTCTGCCGGCTCAAAGAGGTGAGCGAGGCCCTGGGCGATGAAGGAAATAGTGAACAGCGCCGCGAGCAGGATCGCCGCGGCGAGCCCGGCCCGGCGCTCGGTCAGCCCCACCACCAGCACCGCGGTTGCCATCAGCCAGACCCGGGCGAGCGTGGTCGCGGCGAGGATCCCCATCGCCCGCTGGCGATTGCCGGCGCCGAGTTCGGCCGCGGCGCGGCGCGCCGCGAACATCTGGATCCCGCGCTGGGCGAGCCAGGCCGCCGCCCCAACCGCGTAACCGAGCAGGGAGAAACCGCCGAGCAAAAAAACCGCCAGGGCGGCGCCCAGCGCCACAAGGTCGACGTACTTGGGAGGAGACATAAAATCCGCCCGGCTCAGGCCGAGCGGGCGGAGGCGCGACTATATCCGAAAGGCCCCCCGATCACAGCCACAGAGCCAGCTCGTGAGGGTTGTAACTAGGACCGTGGATGCTCGAGGTCGATCGCCTCAAACTCACCGGTCTCGGGGTTGAGGCGGCCGCGGCGCAGCTTGAGAATCTCCAAGACGTAGACGAGGTAGACGCTGAAGGCGAGGGCGATCAGGCCGCAGCCGACCAAAACCGCGGTCCAAAGTGGGTTGAAGCGACCGTGATGGTTGCTGTAGGGGACAAAGCGAAGCGCCAGCGCCAAACCGGCGAGGACCAGCGTCCATCCATACAGATAGGCGATCGTTCGGCGCTGGGAAAAGCCGATGTTGGCCATCCGGTGGTGGAAGTGCCAGCTGTCTGCCTGATAAATCGGCTGGCGGTATTTGAGCCGCTTGGCGACCACGAATCCGGTATCGAGGATCGGCACCGCGAGCACGACGAGGGGGAAGGCGAGGGCGATCACGGCGTTGGTCTTGAGGGCGCCCTGAACGGAGGTGGTGGCAAGCAGAAATCCGAGCAGGTTGGAGCCGGTATCGCCCATGAAACTCGAGGCCGGCGGAAAGCCGTGGCGCAGGAAGCCCAGCGCCGCGCCGGCGGTCAGCGCCGCCAGCACCCCGGCGGCGTTTCGTTCCAGCGAGAGCGCGATTGCCGCCATCGCGATCGCCGCGATCGTGCAGACGCCGGCGGCGAGGCCATCGACGCCGTCGATGAAGTTGATCACGTTGACGACGGCGACGATTCCCAGCACGGTCAGCGGATAGGCGGTCCAGCCGAGGTGGAAGCCACCGAGGAAGGGAAGCGTCAGCACGTCGACCCTGACGCCGCCGAGCACCGGGATCAGCGCCGCCGCGGTCTGGCCGGCAAGCTTGGGCAGCGCCGAGAGGCCGCGGACGTCATCCAAAACGCCGACCGCGGCGATCGCCACCGCGCCAAGCAGGATCGCGCGACTCTCGCCGTTATCTGGCAGCCAGATCCAGCCCGCCACCTCGACTCCGGCCAAAATCGCCAGCCCCGAGAGCCGCGGCATCGGCCGATCGTGCAAGCCGCGTTCCTTGGGCTGATCGATCGCCCCCACCCGGTAGGCGAGCCGCTCGGCGTAGGGGACGAGCAGCCAGGCGATCGCCGCGGCTGCGAGGAAGGCGAGGACGGCTTCAGATATCGCGGCCATATCGCGGGGGCCCGGAGGAATTGGGCGCGCTCAGGCTACTCGACAGCGCCGAGCACTCCTTCGAGCAGCAGCTCGGGGTCGCGAGGATGGCGTACTCCGGTCGGTGAATCTCGCTTTGTGAAGGCGAGTTCGGCAGGGTCGGTGAGGACCGCCATGCGCCCGGAGGCGATCAGGCTCTCATCGACCCCTCCCATTCGCCCGGTGAAGGTGGTGAACACCGGGGTGCCGAGCGCCACCGCCTCCCGGTTCATAGTGCCGCCGGCGCTGATCACCAGGTCGGCGCAGGCGATCAGGCTCTGCGCATCGATCGCGGCCTCGGGCACCACCAGGTTGGCGGCGGCGATCTCAACCAAGGCGGCGCGCTGTGCCTCGGTGCGGGGAATCACGACGGCGCTCACCTCGGGCGCATTGGCGAGGCGAGCGATGAGCGCCCCGTAGAGGTCGTTGCGGGCGTGATAGGCGGAGGTCTCCGGCGGCGGGCGAACCACCACCACGACCCCCTCGGGGTCCACTCCAAGCCGCTTGAGGATTTCAGGATCCGGCCTGAAGTCGGCCAGGTAGTAGTCCTCCTTGAGGCCGGGGTAGCGGATCAGCTTCGCCTCGGTGGCGCCGGTTCGCCTCAGGCGCTCGGTCGGAATCGAATCCGGGACCAGAACCCGGCGTGCGACCCGAAAGCTGATCTGGCGCTGGGTGCCGGCGAACTCATAGTCCTGCATCTGCACGGAGGGAATGCGAAACAGCGCGCAGATAACGGCGAGATCGACCGAACCGTGGGCGATCGCGAGGTCGGGTTGGAGGCCCCATATTGGCCCGGCGAGGCGGGCGGAGCGAGCGCCGAGGGCCGCCGCCTTGCCCAGCGAGGATCCACCTCCGTGGCTCCCCACCGCGGTGTAGGGGATCCCCAGGCGTTCGAGTATTCCCACCGTCTGCCCGTACTCTCGCGCGGTGAGAAAGACGTCATCGCCGCGCTCCTTTAGGCGCTCAATGATCGGTCGCAAAACGAGCGGATGCGCGGCCGCCGTGCAATCGATCCAAACCTTCAAGTGATCAGACGGAGGCGGGCGTCAGCTCGGGGTAGAGCGGATGGCGCTCAAGCAGCGCGGCGGTGCGCTCGCTGAGCGCGGTGCGCTCGCCCTCAAAGCGCTCCGATAGGGCGGCGCAGATCACCGCTGCGATCTCGGTCATCTCCGCTTCGCCGAAACCGCGGGTGGTCAGCGCCGGGGTGCCGATCCGCAAACCCGAGGGGTTCATCGGGGGGCGCTGATCGAAGGGGATCGCATTGCGGTTGACGGTGATCCCCACCTGCTCGAGGCGATCCTCGGCGGTTTTGCCGTCCAGCCCGCTGGGGCTCAGATCGACCAGGATCAGGTGGACGTCGGTGCCCCCGGTCAAAACCGCGACGCCGCCCTCGATCAGCCCCTGAGCCAAGGACTTGGCGTTGGCGATCGTCTGGCGCTGGCGGGCGCGGAAGGGCTCGCTCGCCGCGATCCGCAGCGCAACCGCCTTGGCGGCGATCGTGTGCATCAGCGGGCCGCCCTGCTGGCCCGGAAATATCGCCTTATCGATTGCCTTGGCGTGCTCCTCGCGGCAGAGGATCATGCCGCTGCGGGGGCCGCACAGGGTCTTGTGGATCGTCGTGGTGACGACGTCGGCGTGGGGGACCGGATTGGGGTGCTGATCGGCGGCGACCAAGCCAGCGAAGTGAGCCATATCGACCATCAGCTTGGCCCCGACCGAGTCGGCGATCGCGCGGAAGGCGGCGAAATCCAGCTGGCGCGGATAGGCCGACCAGCCGGCGATGATCAGCTTCGGTCGGTGCTGATGGGCCAACCGCTCGACCTCAGCCATGTCGACGCGAAGGTCCTCGCGCCTGACGTGGTAGGCGATCGCCTCATAGAGCTTGCCCGAAACGTTCAGCTTCATGCCGTGGGTGAGGTGGCCACCGTGATCAAGGGCCATTCCCAGGATCGTGTCGCCGGGCTCGATCAACGCCATGTAGGCGGCGTTATTGGCCTGGGCTCCGGCGTGGGCTTGGACGTTGGCGTGCTCTGCCCCAAACAGCTCCTTGGCCCGATCAATCGCCAGCTGCTCGGCGATGTCGACCTCCTCACAACCACCGTAGTAGCGCTGAGCGGGATAGCCCTCGGCGTACTTATTGGTCAACACCGAACCGCTTGCCTCGAGTACCGCCGCCGGCACGAAATTCTCTGAGGCGATCATCTCAAGCGTTCCCTGCTGGCGGCGCAGCTCCGCCTCGAGCACGGCGGCGATCGCCGGATCGACCTCGGCGAGGGGGGCGCTTTGCAGGTTCTCGGGAAGCTCGCTGATCATCGATCGACGATAGCAATGGACAGGGATAGTCCGGGCGGCCGCGAACCGAGCTCCCCCCGGCTTCGCCCAGCGGATCAGAGCCGCGCCGAGTCAGTCACCGCGCGAGCGCAGACGGCGCCCAAAGGCGGGGAAGCCCGACTTCTCCTGCGGCCCCGGTGGCGCCCTGCCTGGGCGATCTGGTCAACCGGCGCGGATCTGAGCCAACCGAACCGAGGCGGCCGCTTCAACTCCCGGCGCCGCCAAAAAGGAGCGCCTCGGTGATCTCAGAGCCCTGCAAGGCGGGCGCTGAGATCAGCCGCCGAGAGGGCGCCCTCGCGCAGGATCGTCCACTCACCGCTTCGCTCAAAGCTGCTCAGATCGATCACCGTCGAGGCAGAACCGCCCAGTGCGCCGCCGTCGATCGCGAGGTCCGCGGCCTCGACGATCTCGCTCGCCAGCTGGTCAAAGCGCGCCGTCGCCGGCTCCCCGCTGCGGTTTGCAGAGGTCTGAAAGATCGGAGAGTCAAGGCCCGCCAGGGGGCCCTCGATCAGGCGCACGCCGAGCCGCCCGGGATCCTCGCGACAGGCGAGTGGGTAGCGCTGGCTCGGGTTGGGGATGACCAGCGTCACGGCTCCCGGCAAAAGCACAGCGAGCGCGCGGCGAGTTCGATCGCCGAGCTCGCCGAGTAACTCACGCATCGCCAGTGAAGAGAAATACATAATCGCCGAGGAGACCCCGGCGCCGCGCGCCTTGATCCGGTGGATCCGCTCGATCGCGTCGGGGTCGAGCGGATCGCAGGCGAGGCCGTAGAGGCCATCGGCGGGAAAGACGGCAACCCCGCCGGCGCCGAGGCAGCTCTGTAGCGCCGATCGCGCCGCGGCGGCTCCCTCGTACCGGATCGAAACCAACTCCCCCATCAGCTCACCCCGCCGCCGCGTTGGCGCTCGGCGCGCCGACTCACGCGCGCCTCTCCCCCACCACCACCCGCTCGATCCCGGCCAAATCGCGCAGCGTCCGCAGCGCTTCGTAACCGCCCCCCACCAGGAGCGCCCTGACCTGCTCGGCCTGCCCCCTGCCGACCTCAAGCGCAAGCAGCGGTGAGCGCACCGCCGGAATCAGTTCGCGGATCGGATCGAGACCATCGGGGCCACCGAGCAGGGCCTCGCGCGGCTCCCAGCGGGTGATCTCGGGCGCCAGCGAGCTCCACTCGGCATCGGCCACATACGGGAGGTTGGCGACGGTCAGCTCGTAATCCCCCGCCGCCGGCACCGAACCCAGCACAAAATCGACCCGCGCCCCGAGCCCGAGCCGGGCCGCGTTTGCCCGCGCCACCGAAAGCGCCGCCGCGGAGGTATCGGTCGCGGTTACCCGCACCGCCGGGCACTCGGCGGCGATCGCCAGGGCCAGAGCACCGCAGCCGGTGCCGACGTCAAGGACGCTGGCTGGATCGACCCCAAGCGCCAGATCGACAAGCAGCTCGGTCTCGGGTCGCGGAATCAGCACGCGCCGATCTACCGCGAGCTCGATCTGGCGAAAGCCCTTGGCGCCGAGGATGTAGGCGATCGGCTCCCGGCGCAGCCGCCGTCTCACCATCGCCGCAAAGCGGCGCCCCGCCGCCGGCGATAGCGGCGCCTCGGGCTCAGAGTTGAGCTTCACCCGCCCCACCCCACTCGCCGCGGCGATCAGAAGTTCGGCGTCAAGGCGAGGGCTCTGGACCCCGGCGGCCCGCAGCGCCTCAACCGCCGCGCCGAGTGCATCGCCAACGCTGCCCGCGCTGCTGGTTTGCAACACGCCTCTCAGACAGCCGCGGTCGCGGCCTCGAGCCTTTGCCGTTTCTCCTCGGCGGCGAGTGCCTCGGTGAACTCGGTGAGGCTGCCACCCAGGACCCCTTCGAGGTCATGGGAGGAGTGCTTTATGCGGTGGTCGGTGACCCGACCCTGGGGAAAGTTGTAGGTGCGGACCTTCTCGGAGCGCTCGCCGCTACCGACCTGGGCCTTTCGCTCCGAGGCGATCTTTGCCTGCTGCTCGGCCAGCTCGCGCTCATACAGCCGCGCCCGCAGCACCCGCATCGCGCGCTCCTTGTTTTGCAGCTGGGACTTCTCGTCTTGCATCGAAACGACGATCCCGCTCGGTTTGTGGGTGATCCGCACCGCCGAATCGGTGGTGTTGACCGATTGACCGCCCGGCCCCGAGGAGCGGTAGACGTCGACCTGCAGGTCGCCGGGGTCAAGGTCGACCTCGACCTCCTCGGCCTCAGCCAGGACGGCGACGGTCGCGGTCGAGGTGTGGATCCGACCCTGGGACTCGGTCTCGGGAACCCGCTGGACCCGGTGCGTGCCGGCCTCGAACTTAAAGACCGAATAGGCGCCGTCGCCCTTGACCGCGAAAGTGACCTCCTTGAACCCTCCCACCTCGGCGACGGATTGGGAGAGCATCTCGGTCTGAAAGCCACGCTCCTCCGCGTAGCGGCTGAGCATCTTGAACAGGTCCCCGGCAAAGAGCGCCGCCTCATCGCCGCCGGTTCCGGCCCTGATCTCAACCAGCACGTTCTTGGCGTCGTTTGGATCGCGCTCCAGCATCGCCAGGCGGATCTCCTCTTCGAGCTCGGCCAGCCGCGCCGGTGCGGATTCCGCCACCCCGCGCAGCTCGGGATCCTCTCCGTCCTCGGCGAGCAGCTCCCGCGCCCCCTCCAGATCGTCGCCGAGCGTTCGGTATTCGCCGACCAGGGCGTGGGCGGAAGATAGCTCGCGGTACTCGCGGCCAACCTCGGCGTAGCGCTCCCGATCGGCGATCACCTCGGGGTCAGCCATCTGCGCTTCGAGCTCGGCGAACCGCGCTTCGATCTGCTCGATCAGCTGCTCGATCACGCGACTATCTCGATCTCTTGCAAAGCGGCAAGATCGGCCGGGGACTCCGCGGCCAAAACCGCCTCAAGCGAGGCGATCGCCACCGCGAGCTGGGCCTGATCTGGCTCGCGGGTGGTGAAGTTCTGAAGCATCAACCCCGGCCACATCAGGCCGCGCACCCAGCGTTTGCGGCGGTTGCGCCCGGCCCACTTGATCACCTCATAGGAGAGCCCGGCAAGCAGCGGGATCCCGAGGATGCGCGAGGCGACCAGCCAGTACCAGGCGGGCAGCCCGATCGGGGCGAACACGAAGATCGCCAGCACCATCACGATCAGCAAGAAGCTCGTCCCACAGCGCGGGTGAAGGCGCGAGTAGAGCTTGGCGCGGGAGGGAATCAGCTCGTCTTCTGCCTCAAAGCAGGAGATCGTCTTGTGCTCGGCACCGTGGTACTCAAAGACCCGCCGCAGATCGCTGATCCGGCTGATCGCAATGATGTAGCCGATGAAGAGCGCGGTTCGAATCGTCCCCTCGATCAACCAGAACAAAAACGGGGAGCCGAGCTGGTCCTTGATCAGCGAGGTCAATCCGACCGGAACCACAAAGAAGAGCCCCACCGCCATCAGCAGCGAGACGGCGATCGTCGCTCCCCAGACCCAGCCGCCGATCTCCTCTGGCTCAGCGTCCTCCTCGGCCTCAAGCTGCGCGTTGGCCGAGATTGCCAGGGCGCGGAAGCCGATCTTCATAGATTCGGCCAGGGCGACGACGCCGCGGATCAGCGGCAAGCGCCAGGCGCGGTGGCGCTTTGCCCACACCCTCAACGGCTCGCAGCTGACCTCAAGCTCGCCGTCGGGGCGGCGCACCGCCACCGCCCAGCTCGATACGCCGCGCATCATCACCCCCTCCAAGACGGCCTGACCGCCAACCGGCGCGTCGCGGCGGGCGACCAGCGCTCCGTCGGGCATCCGCAGCGGGTCGCCGCCGTTTCGTGAAAGCTCTGGCACCGCGGCGGAGGAGCCCGCCTCCGGGCTCACCGCTTACTTCCTAGCCCTGGCGTGCTTTGCGGCGCGACGCTGGAAGCGCTCGACCCGGCCACCGGTATCGACCAGCTTCTGCTTGCCGGTGTAGAAGGGGTGGCACTCCGAGCAGAGCTCAAGGTGAAGGTCGGACTTGGTCGAGCGCGTGTAGAACTGATTCCCGCAGGAGCAGTGGACGTTTGCGAGCACGTATTCGGGGTGAATTGCTGCCTTCATCTCCCCTAAGTCTAGAGAAGTGCAGAGCTGCTGCCGATAGGACCCCTGTGGACACGCTGAGTGGGCGAAAGCATCCGATCGGGGTCCGCGCCCTGAGCGGCGCCCTGGCGGCGATCCTCTTTGGGGGCACCGCGGTGATAACCCTGCACGCCTGGTTCGCCCTGGGCGGGCCCGCGCTTAACTACCTCTGCGAAGGGCCGCTCTATGACGCCGTCATCCTCGCCGCCGGGCTCGCCTGCCTGCTGCGCGCGGCGCGGGTCAGGAGCGAGCGCAGCGCCTGGGCGATGATCGGGGCAGCGATCCTCTCCTGGGGCGCCGCCGAAGTTTATTGGACCGCCTTCATCCTTCACAATCCATCGCCGCCCTACCCCTCCCCCGCCGATATCGGCAACCTCGCCTTTTACCCGTTGGCGGCGATCGGCGTGATCCTCTTGGTCCGCGCCCGCACCCACCAGCTCGATTGGCGGCTCTGGATGGACGGGCTTATCGCGGCGCTCGGCACCGCCGCGCTGGGCGCGGCGTTCATCTTTGACTACGTCGCCAAGCAGACCAGCGGCAGCCCGCTGCAGGTGGCGACGACGCTCGCCTATCCGCTCGGTGACGTCGCGATGCTGGCGCTGGTGGTGGGGGTGATCGCGCTGACCGGCTGGCGGCCGGGACGAACCTGGTCGCTGCTGCTACTCGGCCTCGGGGCGCTGGTAATCGCCGATACCGCCTACACCCTGCAGACAAACGGCGCCAACCTGCCAGCAGGTGAGTGGATCGATCCGATCTATCTGATCGCGGCCGCCTCTTTGGGGGCGGTGCTCTGGCAGCCGGGCGCCGAGAGGATCCGCGCCACGACCGGCTTTGAGGGCTGGCGCGAGCTGATCGTCCCGGGGCTCTCAGCCGCGGTGATGATCGGCCTCTTTGGGCTGCAGTACCTGAGCGCTCTGAGCGGCCTCTCTACCGTGCTCTGGGCGGCGACGATGATCGCCGTGATCGTCCGGCTTGCGGCCAGTGTGCGTGAGAACAAGGCACTCCTCGAGCAGGTCAGGACCGACCCCCTGACCGGCCTTTTTAACCGCGGCGGGATGCAGGTCGATCTTGAGGCGCAGTGCGAGCGCGCCAAGGAGGAGCCGCTGACCCTCGTGCTCTATGACCTAAACGGATTCAAGCGCTATAACGACACCTTCGGGCACCCCGCCGGGGATGAGCTGCTGGTCCGCCTCGGGGCCAAGCTGCGCGCCGCGGTCAAAGGTCGCGGCGCCGCGTACCGAATCGGGGGCGATGAGTTCTGCGTGCTTTTGAGCGGGCCCGCCGCCACGGTCACAGAGACCAAGCGCGCGGCGGCGATGGCCCTCAGCGCCAACGGTCGCGGTTATGAGGTGAGCTCATCGTGGGGGGCGGTGAGGATCCCCGAGGAGGCGGCCGACCCCGCGGCGGCGCTGCAGCTCGCCGACGTGCGGATGTATGCGCAGAAGGAGTCCCGCCGGCTCGCCCCGCGCGATGGCGATGGCGCTGGGGTGATTAGGGTGACGGCGTGGCCGCCAGCGATCAGCTCGACGCCTACCGCCAACTAGAGCTCCCCAGCGGTCGGCTCGGATACCGCGAAGCTGGCGCCGGTCCCGCGCTCGTCTTCGTGCACGGCTACCTGGTCGATGGCCGCCTCTGGGATCGGCTGATCGAGGTACTGGCTCCCCGTTTTCGCTGCATCTGCGCCGACTGGCCGCTCGGCGCCCAGCGGGGGGCAATGAAGCCCGATGCCGACCTCTCCCCGCCCGGGATCGCAGCGCTGATCTCGGCCTTTATGGGCGCGCTTGACCTCGACGATGTGACGATCGTCGGCAATGACTCAGGCGGGGCGATGGCGCAGGTTCTCGTCACCAGCCACCCGCAGCGGATCAAGCGCCTGGTCCTCACCAATTGCGACACCCATGAGAACTTTCCGCCCGGGATATTCAAGGCGATGCCGGCGCTCGCGCGGCTTCCGGGCGCAATCGAGTTGCTCACGGCGCCGTTTCGGATCCCGGCCATCGCCCGCGCCGCCTACCGTCCCTTCGCCAGGACCCAGATCCCTGCCGAGCTGATCACCTCCTGGCTTCAGCCCAGCCTCACCGACGCCGCGGTCCGCGCCGATCTGCGCAAGGTGACGATCGGCCTCGACAAGCGCTACACCCTGGCCGCGGCGGAGAAGCTGCGCAAGTTTGACCGCCCAGTTCTCTTGGCCTGGGCCCCCGACGATCGCTACTTTCCGATCCAATACGCCGAGCGGCTCGCCGCGGCGATCCCCGATGCGCGCCTGGTTGAGATCGCCGACTCAAACACCTTCATCCCGCTCGATCAGCCCCAGCGCCTGGGCGAGGTGATCGCGGATTTCGTCGCCGAGGGCGAGCCCCCGCCAGCTTGAATGCGCAAGCTGGGCCATTTTTTCGCCGCCGCGATGTATCTCGTCTGACCTGAGCGCCATCATTTGCTCCACGCCCCCGAAGAGGACGGAGAGCCATGCCCAAGGAGATCTTCGACCAGGACCGGCCAAAGAGCACGATGGCGCAGCGCCTCGATGAGGCCTTCGCCGGGTGCGAGCAGTGGACGCTCGCCCCGCCGGCTCAGCGGCGCAACTCGATCGGCTTCAGCCCGCGACTATCGAGCTCCTCGAGGAGGATCGGCAGCGCCGCCACGGTGCGAAGCCAGGAACCGGGCGCGCTGTAGTAATCGGCGTCGTGCAAGAGGACGATGTCGCCGGCCTCAGCCCGAGCGCGGGAAGCGATTGAGGCTGGGGTCGCCCGCGCGCTCCAATCCCTTCCCCACCGCGACCAAAGCACCGCTCGCCAGCCGCGGCGGCGAACCGCCCGCAGGCCGGCGCCGCTGAAGATCCCATAGGGGGGGCGGTAATCGGCAATCGACTGCCCGCCCGCCTCCTCGATCGCCGCCTTGGCGCGCTCGGCGTCCTCGATCAGCTGGGCGGTGCTCAACCGCAGCAGGTTGCGATGGCGGTAGCAGTGCAGCTCGACCCGGTGTCCGGCAGCGACGATCTCAGCGACCAGCGCCGGGCGCCGGGCGACCTGCTCGCCGGCCAAAAAGAAGGTCGCCGGCGCCCCCGCCTCGCGCAGCAGCTCGAGCACCTGGGGCGTGCCCTGGGGGTGGGGCCCGTCATCAAAGGTCAGCGCCACCCCGGCGGCGCCGGGTTGGCGGAGGGTGATACCGAGGGCGGAGCCGAGGCCTGGAAGGACCGGAGCCAGGGCGGGCCCGGCCCGCATTACCGCCGTCGCCGCGAGGCCGGCGGCGCCGAGGCGGGCGATCAACGCTTGGCGCTGTGGCGCCCTGCGGGAGGTTGGTGGGCGATTGCCCTCGCCGGCCGCGTGACGACGACAACGCGAGGATCATTGTCCTCCTTGCCGAAGTGAATCCGCGTCTCGATCGGCTTTGCAACCTTGTTAAAGACGCGGTAGGGGGTTTGCCAGTCGACCCCGAGGGCGCCGACCACGATCACCGCAATCGCGACCACGGCGACGCTGACCGCGGTCGCGGCGCGGCCAGCGCGCAGGCGCCAGACCGGCTGGGGTCGGACCCGGGGCCGCACGCTCAGCACCCGCGAGGCGATCGAGGGCAGCGAGGCAAAGGAGGAATCGGGGGCGCGGCGTTCGCGGGTGAGGTGGCGCAGCACCGACTCCAGCTCGTGCTCAGAGCGCGCAACCTCGGCCAGACCGAAACGCTCAAAGGCCGCGTTGTTGGCCCGCAGGTGGCCGGCCGAGAAGCCGAAGGAGACGACCGGGCAGCCGCGGATATGGGCCTCGAGCACCGTCAGCCCAGCGGTTGCGTGAACCATCACATCGGCGGCCGCCATCCAATCGCTCATCTGCTCGGTGAAGCCGATGATCCGCACCCGCTCGTTATCGGCGTAGCGCTGCTCCAGCTTTTCGCGGGCTACCTCGTTTCGCCCCGCGATGCAGACGACGAGCGTGTCCTCGACCGCGAGCGCTGCTCCGATTGCGCCGCTCAGGTCGCCGATCCCCCAGCCGCCGCCTGAAACGAGGACGAGTCGGGCATGGGGCGGGACCTCAAGCGCGCGTCGCGCGTCGCTTCGGGTTCGCGGCATCAGGAAATCGCGAGAGATCGGCGGTCGCATCCACTCGACGCTGCCGGGGCCGGCCAGCTTCTCGACTTCCTCGATCGACTCCGGGTGGGTGACCGAGTGCAGGTCGATTCCGGGGTGGGCCCAGTAGCGCAGGCCGGCGAGGTCGGTGATCGCCGACTGGACCGGGATCGGCAGGCGTCGGTTTTCGCGCAGCATGCCGAGCACCGCGGTGACCCCGGGATAGGTGGAGACGACCACGTCGGGTTCATAGCTGGCGATCAGCTTCATCAGGCCGTGCGCTCCAAACCAATAGGAGAGGTGGTGCCCGAGCCAGCGGGTCGGGGCAAACTTGGTGATCATCCAATACTGGATGTCAAAGAGCCATGGCATCCAGCGAAAGGTGACCCGGGAGCCGCCGCGCACGACCGAGGAGAGGATCCGCCCCATCGCTTCGAGTCCGTTTGCCACCTCGACTTCGACCCCGGGGATTTCACTCTCGACGTCTTCTTTGATGATCCTCGCCGGCAGGTCATGCCCCTCGCCGATGTCGGCGGTGAGGATCAGGATCCGCGGCGCGCGATCCTCTTCTTGCAAGGCGCCGGCGAGCAGCGCTCCGGCGGCGTGTTCGTTGCCGTTTAGCGACGGCCTTTTGCCCGGAACGGGGTCGGGCGGGCGGATGCTGCCGCGCACCCACTCGACGTAGTTGCGCACCCCCTCGCGAAAGCTGGTCTTCGCTTTCCATCCCAGCTCATCCAGGGCCCGCGCATTGGAGATCTCCTTGCCGGGGAAATCACCCGGGCGCGGGGGCGTGTGGACGATCTCACAGCCTCCGGTCATCTCCTGCACCGTCTCGGCGATCTCGAGGATCGTCACGACCTCCTCACCGGAGAGGTTGTAGGTGCGGTTGGCGGCGGCCGGCGCCATCCCGGCGACGATCCCCTCGGCCAGGTCCTCGACGTAGATGAAGCTGCGACACTGCGAGCCATCACCGGCGATCGTCAGCGCCTTGCCGGCCAGCGCGAGGTCGGTGAACTTGGCGACCACCCCGGCCGAGCGAGCCCTCGGCCCGTAGGGAATACCGAAGCGAAGGATCGTGCACTCGAGGTCAAAGAGCTCCGCGTAGCCGGCGCAGTAGGTCTCCCCGGCGAGCTTGGTCGCCGTGTAGAGGTGCCGGGGCGCCGGGATCGGGGTGTCCTCATCGACCGCCTGCTCGGCGCAGTCGCTGTAGACCCAGGTCGTAGAGCCGTAAACGACCCGCCCCACCTCGGTCCGACAGGCTGCCTCCAAGACGTTCAGGGTGCCGCGGGTGTTGACCTCCTCGGCGAGCACCGGATCGGCGTGAACGTGGGCGACGTCGGCAACCGCGGCGAGGTGGATGATCGCATCGCAACCACGTACCGCGAGGTCGAGATTCGCCGGGTCGGTGATACTTCCGGTGAAGGTCTCGACCTCCAGCGGGGAGTGGTAGGGCGAGGCGCTCAGGTCAAAGATCCGCGGGGTATCGCCGCGCTCGATTAGGCGATCGACCACGTGGGAGCCGATGAAGCCACCGCCACCGGTTACCAGGACCCTCATGACTCCTCCTTTCCGAGCGCCGCCTGGCGGCTCTCGGGGCGGTAATAAAGCGGCACGCACCAGTGGTTTTGGGCCACCCATTCGGTATTGGGCAGTAGCTCGGCGCGGCCCATGATCTGGTGGCACGGCTGCTCGTAGACGCGTCCTGTTGACTTCTCAATTGGCTCGAAGACGATGTACTTATAAAGGCCCGAGGTCATTCCCGCGGGCAGCTCGAGGCGCGCCGGGTGCAGGGGGTCGAGGTGCTCGCGCGCGTACTCGTTCTTCCAGGCGACGATCTCGGCGAGGCGCTCGGCCTGGACCAGCGCAAGGGCGGCGGTGAACTCGTTCATGCGGAAGTTGAGGCCGTCGACCCGATGCTCAAACTTGCCGTAGTTGCGGTACTTGGTGGCGAACTCGATCAGATCGGGATTGGCGGAGACGAGGATTCCACCCTCGCCGCTTGAGATCGTCTTCGTCGCGTACAGCGAGTAGACGCCGGCATCGCCGAAGCCACCCGGCTTGGTGGCACTCCACTCGGCGCCGTGGGCATGGGCGCAGTCCTCGAGCAAGAAGATCCCGTTCTCGCGGCAGTAGGAGGCGATCAGCTCAGAATCAAAGGCGAGGTGACCGCCGATGTGGACGAGGATCGCCGCCTTGGGCTTAAAGCGCTCGGCCTTTGCCTCGAAGTCCTCAAAGGACATGCAGAGGTCGTTGCGGTTGCAGTCGACGAACTCCACCGCGGCCCCGGCGCCGAGCGCGGCAAGCGGGGTGGCCATGAAGGTGTTGGAGGGACAAAGGACCGTCTCACCGCGCACCCCGGCGAATTCCAGGGCGGCCAGCGCACCGCCGGCCCAGCTCGCGAGCCCCAGCGCGGGCATTCCGTTTAGCTCCGACCAGCGCTGCTCGAAGGCGGCCAGCATCGCACCCTCTGACCACTGCTCGGAATCGAGTACCTCCTCCCAGCGCTCAAAGAGGCGGGCACGGTCTCGATGGTCAAACCCGATCGCGAAGCTCATCGCGTCAGGACAAGTTGTCTGTTGGGGCCCTACGGTGGCTCCTTCGTGGATGTGGCTGGGAGAATTGCCTTCGCGGGGACGATTCACACTGTGCGTGCAGAAGGTGCGCCAAGGCTAGCAGTGGGGGCGGACTCGATGGTTAATTGGCTCGGTGGGCGGCGGCGCGGCCAGGGCAGGCTGGCTCGCCGGACTCAGGTCTCCTGGTAGAGCGGTCCGTCACCGCCCTCGGGAAGGGTGAGGCGCCCACCCTTGGCGGTGATCGCCCCACACTGCACGCAGTTGGACGCCGTCACGTGAACGTCTACCTCGCTGGCGGCGGCCTCGAGCTGCTCCTCGGGAATCTCATAGACCTGCGCCGGGCACATCGAGACCCAGGTCTGGGCGATCTCCCGCGGCACCCGGGTCTGGATTCGAACGTGGTTGGGCGCATCGTCGCGGGTCGCATTGCCGGAGAGAAAGACGGAGTCGAGCTTGTTGAAGGTGAGCTCGTTGTCGGGCTTCAGGTACATCTCGGAGGCTCTGCCGATTTCCATCTCGTTCTCGGCGTCGTCGTCTTGCTTCCAGTGCCCGCCGGGGAAGTTTCCTTTGGTCACGGTCATCGCCGAAGCGATCGCCCCGCCGAGGAAGAACCCCTTGGAAAAGGGCTGGCGCATGTTGCGCGATTCATAGAGGTCCTTCTCGATCTGCGAGTTATGGACCTTCTCATCGTAGGCCTCGAAATTGACCGATTCCTGCTTGAGCGCATCGACGATCGTCTCCGCCGCGTAGATCCCAGCGTGCATCGCGTAGTGGATCCCCTTCAGGGTCGGGACGTTGACCATGCTGGCGGCATCGCCGGCGATCAGCATGCCCGGCACGGCGAGGCGCTTTGGCATCGCAAAATAGCCGCCGGAGGGCAGCGTCTTGGCCCCCCAGGCGATTCGCTTACCCCCCGCCAGGATATTCTTGATGAAGGGGTGGGTCTTCATCAACTGCAGGGCATCGTGGGCGCTGAAGGTCGCGTCGGTGTAATCGAGCCCGACGACCAGGCCGATGCTGACCTTGTCCTCGCCCATCGGGTAGATGAAGCTGCCGCCGAACTCGTTGTATTTGGGCGACTTTCGCAGCGGCCAGCCCATCGTGTGCAGGACCCGGTCAAGCGGCTTGGGAACTTCCCAGATCTCTTTTACCCCGAGCTCCCAGCGCATCGGATCGGCGCCGTGCAGGTCGAAGTAGTCATACGCCGCGTAGGTCAGGTGCCCGACCGTGCCCTCGGCCAGCACGGTCGCCCTGGCGAGGACGTCGGAGCCGGGCTCAAAATTGCCCAGCTCCTGACCGTCCTTGCCGCGACCACGGTCCCCCGAGCGCACTCCCTTGACCACCCGGTCCTCGACCAAGAGCTTGGTCGCGGCGGTCTCAGAGAGGATGTAGACGCCGGCCTCCTCGGCTTTCTCGGAGAGGAAGCGTCCGAGTTTTGCGACCGAGGTGACGTAGTTGCCGTGATTGCGAAAGCCCGGCGGCGCGGGTTTTACCGGGATCGCCGCCTTTGGGGTGAGGATGTAGACGGCGTCCTTTTTGACCTCGCCCCAGACCGGCCAATCGGACTTGTCGAGATCGGGAAAGAGCTCTTCCATCGCCGAGGGCCGCATGTTGGCGCCGGAGAGAAGGTGGGCACCCGCGACTTTTCCCTTCTCGATCACCGCGACCGGAACTTCGCCAAGCTTCTCGGTCAGCTCCGGCTCGTTCTCGAGCAGCTGCATCAGCTTGTTCGCGCAGGCCAACCCGGCCGGTCCGCCGCCGACGATCGCGACCCCGACCTCGATCCGATCGGACTCGGGATCGGTTGGCGGACCGATTACTTCCGCAGGGTCAAAGGGCGGCGGAAACTCGCTCGGTGCAATTGGCATCTGGACTCCTTTGCAGCGGCTGAGACTCGGCTCAGCCGCCCTTTTTTGCCTTGATTGCCTCGGTCAGCTTGGGCAGGATCTTGTGCAGGTCGCCGACCACGCCGAGGTCGGAGAACTCAAAGATCGGGGCGTTTTGGTCCTTGTTGATCGCCAGGATGTTCTCTGAGCTCTGCATCCCGACCTTGTGCTGGATTGCTCCGGAGATACCGGCTGCCAGGTAGAGCTTGGGGGCAACCGTCTTGCCGGTCTGGCCGATCTGCGCCGCGTAGGGGTACCAGCCCGCGTCGACAACCGCCCGGGTGGCGGCAACTGCGCCGCCCATCGACTCCGCCAGTTCCTCGCAGAGTTTGAAACCCTCGGCGGCGCCGAGGCCGCGGCCGCCACCCACCAGGATGTCGGCGTCCTCGATGTTTACGTCGGCGCCGCGCTGCTCACCGCGCTGGACCATCTTCGCCTTGGAGGACCAGGGCGAGAGCTCGACCTCGACCTCGATCAGCTCGGCGCTGCCGCCGCTCTCTTTGAGGTCAAAGGCATTGAGGCGCCCGATGATGATTCCCGGCTCACCGACGTAGCCGACGTCGGCGATCTGGGAGTCCTGCAGGATCGGGCGCTCGGCGACCAGCTTGCCGTCTTGGACCTTGACCTCGGTCACCTCCATCGTCACGCCGGCGTTCAGCCGCGCCGTCAGCCCGGCGCCAATCTCAAAACCGAGCAGGCCCCCGCCAAACAGCGCGTAGCTGAAATCGTTCTCTGAAATCACCTTGGCCATCACGTCGACGATCGGCTGGGCCAGACCCTCGGGGACCGCTTTGGCGCGGTAGACCTTGGCGGCGCCGTAGTTACCAAGCGCCACGCAGGCCTCATCGCTCGCCTCCCCGACGACAACCGCGGCTGCCTCGCCGCCCAGCTCGGCGGCCAGCTTGGCCGCCTCAGAGATCGCCCCTAGGGAGTTCTTGTTGAATTTGCCCTCGTCGTCATGAAGTGCGTAAACCAGGATGCCGGCCATCTAGATCAACTTCCTCTCGTCGAGCCAGGCGACGATCTTTTCGACCGTCTCGTTTGTGTCCTCGTCCTCGATGATCTCCCCGGCCTGCTTGGCGGGCGGCGGGTTGAGCGCGAGGACCGCCGTCTTTGAGCCGGACTCCCCGACCATCGCCGAGTCGATCCCGACGTCGGCATTGGCCTTTGCATCCAGCGGTTTTTTCTTTGCCCCCATGATCGCCTTGAGGCTCGGGTAGCGCGGCTCATTGATCGCGTCACCGACGCTGATCACCGCCGGCAGCTCGACCTCGACGGTGTCGTATCCGTACTCGGCCTGGCGCTCGCAGCGCAGCTTGCCGTCGGTGATGTCGATCTTGATCACCTGGGTCAGTGAGGGCATCTTCAGGTGATCGGCGACCACGGCGCCGATCGTGTAGCACTCGCCATCATCGGATTGCTGACCGAGCAGGACGAGATCGGGACTCTCGGCCTCCAGCACCTTGGCCAGCGAGTAGCCGGTCGCGCAGACGTCAGAGCCGGCCAGGGCATCATCGGAGAGATGCACCGAGCGATCGGCGCCCAGCGCGACCGCCTTGTGGAGGGCGCGGACGGCCGAACCGGGACCCATCGTCACTGCCACCACCTCCTCGACCGGGATCGCGCCGCCCTCCTTGATCTGCATGGCGGCCTCGATTGCGTGGGTGTCGAAGGGGTTCAGGTTCTTCTCGCCGCTTCGGTCCAAGCGCATCGTGTTGGGGTCGATGCGCTTTTGGACGGCGGCGTCCGGAACCTCCTTGACCAGGACGCAGATCTTCAAGTTCTAGCCTCCTTGGGCTGGTTGACTGACCAGTCAGTCAGTCTATCCATTCGGCGGCGGAAGTCGTCATTCCCCGCCAGCGTGGCGCTCGGTGGCGCGCTCGCGGATGAACTCGACGATCTCATCGGTGCCCGCGCCGGGGGTGAAGACCTCGGCGACTCCGAGTCGCTTCAGCTCGGGGATGTCTTCGGCCGGAATCGTTCCCCCGACCGTGATCAGGACGTCGTTGACCCCCTGCTCGGCGAGCAGCTCGACCACCCGCGGCACCAGGGTCATGTGGGCGCCGGAGAGGATCGAGAGGCCAACCGCATCGGCGTCCTCTTGGATCACCGTCTCGGCGATCTGCTCGGGCGTCTGGTGAAGGCCGGTGTAGATCACCTCCATGCCGGCGTCGCGCAGCGCCCGGGCGATGATCTTGGCGCCGCGGTCGTGGCCATCCAAGCCGGGCTTGGCGACGACGACGCGGATCTTGCGGGCGGTGGTGGCCTCCATCGGCGCGCGAACCCTAGAACACCGGCGACTCGGTGTAGGTCCCGAAGACCTCCTGCAGCGCCGCGATCATCTCGCCCTCGGTGGCCCGGGCGCGGGCCGCCTCGATGATCGAGGGCATCAGGTTTTGCTCACCGGCGGCCACCTCGCTTTAGCTCGGCGAGCGCCGCGGCCACGGCGCCCCCATCGCGTTCGGCGCGGGTTGCGCCGATGCGCTCCACCTGGCGCCGTTCAAAGGCCGGATCGATCCGCAGAATCGAGGTCTCCTCCTCCCCCCCGGTGAAGTCGTTTACGCCAACCACGATCCGCCGGCGCTGGTTGAGTTCAGCCTGAAACCTGAAGGAGGCATCGGCGATCTCACGCTGGGGAAAGTTCTGGCGGATCGCCTCGACCATCCCGCCGATCTGATCGATGCGAGCGAAGTACCCATAGGCCGCGCTCTCCATCTCATCGGTCAGTTTCTCGACGAAGTAGGAGCCGCCGAGGGGGTCCGCCGTGTTGGGGACGCCGGACTCCATCGCGATGATCTGCTGGGTGCGCAGGGCCACCCGCACCGCCTCCTCGGTGGGCAGCGCAAGCGCCTCATCGTAGGAATTTGTGTGCAGCGACTGGGTGCCGCCGAGGACCGCTGCGAGCGCCTCGATCGAGGTCCGCACGACGTTGTTGAGCGGTTGCTGAGCGGTCAATGAGACGCCCGCGGTCTGGGCATGAAAGCGAAGCCGCAGCGACTCCTCGCGGCGCGCACCGTAGGTGTCGCGCAGCTCACGCGCCCAGATCCGGCGCGCCGCCCGGTACTTGGCGATCTCCTCGAAGAAATCGATATGGGCGTTGAAAAAGAAGGAGAGGCGGGGAGCGAAATCGTCGATATCGAGGCCCCGCTCGAGCGCCCGCTCGACGTAGGTGAAGCCATCCTTAAGCGTGAAGGCGAGCTCCTGCTGGGCGGTCGAGCCAGCCTCGCGGATGTGGTAGCCCGAAATCGATATCGGGTGCCAGCGCGGCATCTTTTGCGAGCACCACTCGACCATGTCGGTGACCAGCCGCAGCGCCGGCTCGATTGGAAAGCACCACTCCTTCTGGGCGATGTACTCCTTGAGGATGTCGGTCTGGATCGTCCCCGCCAGCCCCTGCGCCGCGACGCCCTGCTCCTCGCCGATCAGGACGTAGAAGGCGAGCAGAATCGCCGCCGGGGCGTTGATCGTCATCGAGGTGCTGACCCCGCCCAGGGGGATCCCGGCAAAGAGCTCGCGCATGTCATCGAGGCTGTCGACTGCGACCCCCTCGCGTCCGACCTCACCGAGGCTGCGCGGGTGATCTGAGTCATAGCCCATCAGGGTGGGCATGTCGAAGGCGGTCGAGAGCCCGGTCTGGCCCTGGTCGATCAGGTAATGAAAACGGCGGTTTGTCTCCTCGACGGTGCCGAAGCCGGCGAACTGGCGCATCGTCCAAAGCCGGCCCCGATACATCGAGGGATAGGGGCCGCGGGTGAAGGGGTATTCGCCCGGGCGCCCGATCCGCTGATCGCGATCGCCATCCTCTGGGGCCGAGTAGAGGGGCTCGATCGGGTGCCCGGAGATGGTCGAGAACTCGGCCTCACGTTGGGGCTCGGTCGGCGGGGGCTGCACGGGGGAAATCGCGGCAGGCTGCTTGGCTCGCGGTTTGACCCCCATGGCAAAAGTCTAGATGCGCGGCGCCGAGCGCCACGCGGCGAGGCGGCGAGGCGGCGGGCGGCGGTGGGCCAAAAAGCGCGAACCTCCGAGGCCGGCCAGCGTAGCTGCCAGGGTCACGGCCACGGCGAGGAGGCGGCGTCCGAGGCGCTCAAAGCGCATCGTCTGCCAGCCTTCCCGCCGGGCGATCTCGGCCAGGGCGGGATCGGGGTTGACGGTGACCGGATGCCCGACCGCGCCCAGCATCGGCAGGTCAGAGATCGAATCCGAGTAGGCGTAGGAGGCGGCGAGATCGATCTGGTGCCCGGCGGCGAAGGCCAGCATCGCCTCGACCTTGCCCTGGCCGTAGACGAAGGGGCCCTCGAAGCGGCCGGTGAAGTTGCCCTCCGCATCGACCTCATAGCGCGTCCCGATCCCACCCTCCATCCCCAGCACCTGGGCCAGCAATGAGACGACGCCGTTGCCGGCGGCGCTGACGATAAAGGTGGCGCGCCCGGCGTCTTGATGGGCATGAACGCGCTCGAGCATCTGCGGGTAAATGCGCGGCAGGATCGCCGCCAAGACCTCCGGGCCCATCCGATCGATCGTCTTCTCCGGAATCCCCGTGATCAGCTCGCGCGCGGTGGCAAGCACCGCGGCGGTGCGCTGGTCGGTGGTCCCCCGCAGGCGGTAGCGCAGGTGCTCAAGGCCCCACCTGGTGAGCTGGCCCCGTCCGAGGATTCCCCGCCGCATCGCAACCCGGGCAAACTGCATCCCACTCGACCCCGCCATCAGGGTCTTGTCGAGGTCAAAAAATGCGGCGCCGCGGCTCAAACCGAGCCGTTTACCTCGATCACGATCGCGTCGCCCTGGCCGCCGCCAGAGCAGATCGCGGCGACGCCAAGGCCGCCGCCACGCCGACCGAGCTCATGGATCAGGGCACCGACGATGCGCGCCCCCGAAGCGCCGATCGGATGGCCGAGGGCGATCGCGCCACCGTTGACGTTGACCTTCTCCTCGTCGATGCCGAGCATCCGCACCGAATTGATCGCGACCGAGGCAAAGGCCTCGTTGATCTCCCAAAGGTCCACCTGCTCGGGGCTCTTGCCGATCTTCTCAAGCGCCTGGCGGGCGGCATTTGCCGGGGTCCTCGCCAGGTAGGCAAAGTCATCGGCAACGGCGCCGTAGGAAAGGACGCGGGCAAGCGGCGTGTGGCCCTCGCGCTTGGCCCACTCCTCTGAGGCGACGATCAGCGCCCCGGCGCCATCGTTTACGCCCGGGGAGTTGCCGGCGGTATGGGTCGCGTCGGCTCCGCCGACCGCTCTCAGCTTGGCGAGCGTCTCGAGGTTGGTGTCGGGTCGGATCGCCTCATCAACCTCGACCGTGCTCTCGCCCTTTCGCGACTTGATCGTGACCGGGGCGATCTCCTCGGCGAGGCGACCGGCGTCGGTGGCCGCGGCGGCGAGGCGGTGGGAGCGCTCGGCGAAGCGATCCATATCAAGGCGGGTGATCTCCAGCTCGTTGGAGACCTCGCTTGCCTCATCGATCATCTGCTTATGGGTGAAGGGATTGGTGAGGCCATCGTGGGTCATCGCATCGATCGCACTGACGTCGCCCATCCGAAAGCCAAAGCGAGCGCCGGGAAGCAGGTAGGGAGCCTGGCTCATCGACTCCATGCCGCCGCTGACCGCGACCTCGCTGTCGCCGGCTCGGATCGAGAGATCGGCGATGCCCACCGTGCGCATCCCCGAGGCGCAGACCTTGTTGACCGTTTCAGAGGGGACCTCCTTGGGGATACCGCCCTTGATCTGGGCCTGGCGCGAGGGAATCTGTCCCTGCCCCGCCTGCAGAACCTGGCCGAAGACGACCTGCTGGACCTGCTCGGGATCGACTCCGGAGCGCTCCAGCGCAGCCTCGATCACGCGGCCGCCGAGGTCGGTGGCGTCAAGCGATGCGAGGCTGCCGCCCATCTTCCCGAAGGGAGTGCGAGCGGTTCCGAGGATCACTGTGGGGGGCATCTACTGCCTTTCTTGGTTGGAGTTATTGAGAGCTCTGGGTCCGGTACCCGGGCCCCGGATCGGGACGATAGCGCCAGGCCGCCGCCAGGCGCCGAGGAGCGCATAGACTCGCCGGATGAAGGTCGAGGTCCGCCAAGGCGAGGTATCGGAGATCGAGGCGGATCTGATCGCCTTGGGTCTCTTTGAGGGTGAGGATCTGCCGGCCGCGATCGCCGCCGCGCCCGGCGCCGGCGATGCCAGGGCCAAGTTCAAATCCCTCACCCTGCTGCGCTTGCCGGCGGGAGCCCGGGTGGCGGTGATCGGGCTCGGCGAGCGGGCGAAGTTCGATGCCGAGCGGGCCCGGGTCGCCGCGGCGTTGGTGGCGCGGGAGGCGGCAAGGCTCGAGCTGGATTCGCTTGCCTGGGTGGCGCCCGAGGGCGAGGAGCCGGAGGCGATCGCCGAGGGTCTGATCACCGGCACGATTCTCGGCGCCTACCGTTTCGAGCGATTCCAAAGCCGCGATCGAAAGCAGCGCCCCCACCACGGTCCCCAGTCGCTGGTCCTGCTCGGCGCCGAGGACCTCGCCCCGGTGGCGGAGGCGGCGCGGATCTGCGCCGAGGCTCAAAACCGGGCGCGGGACCTGCAGAGCCTGCCCGCCAACATCGCAACTCCCAGCTACCTGGCCGAGCGCGCCGGGGAGATCGCCGCCGAGCACGCGGCGCTCAGCATCGAGGTCCTGGGCCGCGGCGAGATCACCGCCAAGGGCATGGGCGGGCTGGCGGCGGTGAGCCAGGGGGGGCCGCAGGAGCCGAAGCTGATCGTGATGAGATACGCCGGTGGCGGCTCTGCGCCGACCCTGGCACTGGTCGGCAAGGGCGTCACCTTCGACACCGGCGGGATCTCGATCAAGCCCTCCGCCGACATGCACGAGATGAAGATGGATATGTCGGGGGGCGCGGCCGTGATCGAGGCGGTGGGGGCGATCGCGGAGCTGGGAGTGGCGATCGAGCTGATCGCCATCGTTCCCGCGACCGAGAACATGCCCTCGGGCACCGCGGTAAAGCCCGGCGACGTGATCACCCAGTACAACGGCAAGACGGTGGAGGTCAATAACACCGACGCCGAGGGCAGGTTGATCCTCGCCGACGCGCTCGCCTACGCGGTCGAGCTTGGCGCCGAGCAGATCGTCGACATCGCCACCCTGACCGGGGCCGTCCTGGTCGCGCTCGGCTCCACCTACGCCGCGGTCATCTCCAACGACGATCACCTCGCCGAGGCCGTCGCGGCAGCCGGGCAGAGCACCGGCGAGCTGACCTGGCGCCTCCCGCTTCACCCCGAGTACAAGGAGCTGGTCAAGGGTGCCGTCGCCGACCTCACCAACGTTTCTGCCAAGCGCAAGGCGGGGACGATCTATGCCGGCTCCTTTCTTGAGGAATTTGTCGCCGACCGGCCCTGGGCCCACCTCGACATCGCCGGCACCGCCTGGGACGTGGGCCGCGAGTACACCGGCTCTGACGCCAGCGGCTTTGGGGTTCGGCTCCTGGTCGAGCTCGCCCGCCGACTCGAGGCCTAGCACCGGCTAACCGCCGAGGATCATGCAGGTCGAGGTGCCGTGGGCGAGCAGCTTGCCGCTCTCAGCAGACCTCAGGCTCGCCTCCGCGGTGGCCTGGCGGCGGCCGCGGTGAAGCACCTGGGCGCTGCACAGCACCCGGCCGGTGTCGCGGCTGATCGGGCGCACGAACTTCGCCTCCAGGCCGAGCGAGGTGTAACCGACGCCGGCGGGCAGCGTCGTGTGTACGGCGCAGCCCAGGGCGGAGTCCAGCAGGGTCGCGGCGTAGCCGCCATGAACAACCCCGATCGGGTTGTAGTGCTCCTCGCCAGGGTGCCCGGCGAAGACGACCCGGCCCTGCTCTAGCTCGATCGGGGCCATGTTCATCAAGACCGCGATCGGCGGTGGCGGAAGCTCGCCCGTCGCGAGCGCCTGCATGTACTCAATCCCCGTCATCGAGGCGCCAATCGCCGCCGTCTCGCTGGGGTCCTGCCAGCTCAGGGTGCGGCTGCGGCCGCCCTTGGGGAGCGGGGCGGTCGCGGTGGACTCGGGCGCCGCCGCGGCGCTCATCTCGCTCCCATGCGAGCGCCCGGCGCGGCGGTACTCCGCCGCGGGATGGGTGGAGCCGGATAGCGCAGATCGGCGGTGATCTCATCCTGGCTGATCGAGATCGGGGTCGGCCGTTGTCGGTGGTGCCTGCGGTTCGGGATCAGCCTCATTGCTCTGCCTCCAATCGGCTCTTCAGCCAGGGTTTCGTCAAGCAACTCAGGGACGCGACAGACCGTAGCGCAGTGGGTTGCTTGATGCAACTTGATGTGCAAAGATCACAGAGTGCTGCGCCATGACTACCCCGGCCAGGTCTGTTCGATCGCCAAGTCGCTGGAAGTAATCGGGGAGCGCTGGACGCTTCTGATCGTGCGCGACGTAATGAACGGGCAGCGCCGCTTTGATCAGCTGCAGGCGTCGCTGGGGGTGGCCCGCAACGTGCTATCGGCCCGCCTGGCGCGACTTGTGCAAGAGGACATCCTCGAACGGCGCCCCTACCAGAGCGCCCCGCCTCGCTTTGAGTACTTCCTCACCGAGAAGGGCCTTGACCTCTGGCCGGCGCTGATCGCTCTGATCGGCTGGGGCGATCGGCACTCACTTGGGCCCCAGGGACCACCGATGCTGATCGTCCACAAGGAGTGCGGGGGGCGGGTCAGCGATCGAGGCATCTGCGAGCGCTGCGCCAAGGTGCTCGGGGCTCGTGACGCCAGGGCGCTCCCCGGGCCCGGAGTCGATGCCCCAATTCCCCACGCCGAGGCGGCCTGAGCGGTAGCGTTGGCAGCGAGCCGGCGTCGGCGATAACCAAGTCCAGGAGGACGAACCAGATGGCCATGACCGCAGAGCTTCAGGCCCGCGACGAGATCTACGTCGGTGGTGAGTGGGTGCAATCGAGCGCCACCGAGGCGATCGAGGTGATCAACCCGAGCACCGAGGAGGTGATCGGCACGGTCCCAGCGGGGACCGCCGCCGACGCCGATCGCGCCGTCGCTGCCGCCCGCGAGGCCTTTGATGAGTGGTCTCAGACCTCGCGTCAGGTGCGCTCCGGCTACCTCGCGGCGATCGCCGCCGGGCTCGGCGAGCGCAGCGAGGAGATCGCCGCGACGATCACCACCGAGCTGGGGATGCCGATCAAGCTCAGCCAGATGATCCAGGCGGGGCTGCCGACCGCTCAGTTTGCCGCGATGGCCAATCTGATCGATGAGGTTGCCTGGGAGGAGGAGGTGGGAAATTCTCGGCTTCTACGCGAGCCGGTCGGCGTGCTCGGCGCGATCACCCCCTGGAATTACCCCCTCAACCAGATCGCCGCCAAGGTCGCCCCGGCGCTTGCCGCGGGCTGCACGGTGGTGCTAAAGCCAAGCGAGGTGGTTCCCCTGAACGCCTTTATCCTCGCCGAGGTGATCGCCAGCGCCGGGGTACCGGCCGGGGTCTTTAACCTGACCTCGGGTACCGGCCCAGTGGTCGGTGAGGCGATCGCAGCTCATCCCGGCGTCGACATGGTCTCCTTCACGGGCTCCACCAGGGCGGGGCGGCGGGTCAGCGAGCTTGCCTCGGCCACGGTCAAGCCGGTCGCGATGGAGCTGGGTGGGAAGTCGCCCAACCTGATCTTGGAGGACGCCAACTTCGAGGCGGCGGTTGCCGATGGCGTCGCCAAATGCTTCCTCAACTCGGGGCAGACCTGCAGCGCGCTGACCCGGATGCTGGTGCCGCGGGGACGGCTGGGCGAAGCCGAGCGGCTCGCGGTCGCCGCGGCGGAGGCGTTTACGCCCGGTGATCCCTTCGCTGAGTCGAGCCGGCTTGGCCCGCTGGTTTCTGAACGGCAGCGCGAGCGGGTCCGCGGCTACATCGAAAAGGGCGAGGCTGAGGGCGCGCAGCTGCTGACCGGGGGAGCCAAGGCGCCGGAGGGCCTCGAGCGCGGCTACTTCGTCCGTCCCACGGTCTTCTCCGAGGTTACGCCGCGGATGACGATCGCCCAGGAGGAGATCTTCGGCCCAGTCTTGGTGATCCAGCCCTATGAGGACGAGGATGACGCTGTGCGGATCGCCAACGACACCGTCTATGGCCTCGCCGGTGGGGTTTGGTCTGGCGATTCCGAGCACGCGATCGCGGTCGCAAAGCGGATCAGGACCGGGCAGATCGAGATCAACGGTGGCGCCTACAACCTGCTGGCACCGTTCGGCGGCTACAAGCAGTCGGGCCATGGCCGCGAGAACGGTCGCTATGCGATCGAGGAGATGCTTCAGGTAAAGAGCCTGCAGCTCTAGACCCTCGCTCCGCCAGATCGCCTTGGTTTGGGCTAAATGCCAGCGTTGTCGCGGCCCGGTGAGGATTCCGAGCCTGGGGCCGTAGGGCGATCTGCAACGACGCCGGTTGCACCCAGCGCGAATGTGGGCGCCGGAAATCACCCCCCACCTCACCTTTATCGCCATTCGGTTGATCGTCGATAGCGCTGCAGAAATCCACCCGGGGCGCCGATGACTCAAGATGTTGAAATCCATCCGTGGATCAGTGTCGGCGCTGATCGGCCCCCGTGGCTGGCGCTCAGTTGCGGGACCGGCAGCTTTCGCCTTGGTTGCGATCTGTCTGCTGGTTTTCGACCACCTTGAAAAGCGCATAAACGGAGCCGTTTTCTGGCTGACCGTGGGGCTGATCGCCTCGGTCTTCCTATGGTTGGTGGAGACTGCTCGAAAGCAGCGTGGTGCGCTGGAGCGCGAGCAACAGCGGGCGATCAACGATGAGATCACGATGTTGGGCAACGCGGCAAAATTTAAGCTCGATATCGCCGCGGTCTTGAAAGCTGGCGAGCGAGAGAGCCTCGTCCTATTAGAGCTTGACGGCGTGCAGGCCTATTACGAAAGTTTCGGCACCGCGCCTGGCGATCTCTTGGTCCGAACGCTCGCCGAACGCCTGTCTGAGCGGGTCGGCCCACTTGATGGAGTCGCCTACAGAATCGAGACGAACCGCTTCGCCGTCCTTCTCCCCGCGGAGCGCTGCCAACTGGGCGACGCGGTGCTATTGGTCACCGCACAGCTGCAGGAAGTGGCCGAGGAATTCTCCGTTGGCGGCTCCTACGGGGAGGCGATGCTTGCCGAGGACGCCGATACCCCCGAGGGAGCTCTGCATGTGGCGGGGCAAAGGCTTGCGGCCCGCAGTCAGCGCCAGCGGGGCTCGGCGCGGCGACAGGCCTACGCGGTCTTGATCGAGGCCCTCCGCGCTCGCCACCCAAAGCGCCACGACAGAATGCACGCGATCGCCTATCGCGCGATCGCCCTGGGGCGGCGTCTCGGCCTGGAGCGCAATCAGATCGACGACATCTCACTGGCAGCTGGGCTGCATGACATTGGACTGCTGGCGGTCCCCGAGGCAATTCTCGACAAGCCGACCCGCTTGGATCAGGCAGAGCTGGCCATCCTGCGCGCTCACCCGTTTGCGGGGGAACGAATCATCGCCGCCGCAGCGGAGCTCGGCTCGGTCGCGAGGATCGTCGGCGCTGCCTCAGAGCGCTATGACGGAACTGGTATCCGTGGCCTCGCTGGGGATGAAATTCCGCTCGGCGCCCGGATCATCGCGGCTGCAGCCGCCTTCACTGCGATGACCTCAACTCGGCCTCACGTCCCAGCCGTGAGCGGCGAGGAGGCGCTCAGAGAGCTTCGCCGATGTTCGGCAACTCAGTTCGATCCCAGGGTGGTCGAGGCGCTCGCGGCGGAACTGAGCGAAGAGACAACGCCGGTCAACCCGGCGCAGGCCCTGGCGAGGACCCGTTAGCAAAGCCTCACTCAACTGCAAAGATTTCCGACCTGATCGTCACTCATGCTGAGCCGCGAGACTGAATCCACGGGCTTTGCCGGGATGGGGAGCCGGCATCGCCAGGCAGCTCTATAGATCAGAGGATCGGACCGGGTAGCGCCTCGGGGTTCGAAGGATTCGATCGCGGCCGATCGGGTTGCGCTGGTCGAGAGTAGGGTCGGCGGGTGGATCTCGAGCTCTCAGATGAGCAGCGTCTGTTGCGCGACACGGTGCGCGAATTCGCCCGCCAGGAGGTGGCCCCGGTGGCCGCTGAGCTGGACCGCACCAAGTCCTTCCCATATGCACTGGTCGCGCAGATGGGAGAGCTCGGCTTGATGGGGATTCCATTTCCCCAGGAGTTCGGGGGTGGCGGTGCCGACACGCTCGCCTACGTGCTCGCCGTGGAAGAGCTGGCCCGGGTGGATTCCTCGGTTTGCATCACGATGGCCGCCCACACCTCGCTGGGAACAATGCCGATCTACCTGTGGGGAAGTGCGGAGCAAAAGCTCGATTGGCTGCCGCAGCTTTGCAGCGGTCAGCGGCTTGCCTCCTTCGGACTGACCGAGCCCGAGGCGGGCTCAGATGCAGGCAACGTGAGAACCACTGCACGGCTCGCCGAGGGCGAGTGGACCGTCAATGGGGCCAAGCAGTTCATCACCAATTCGGGCACCGACATCTCGGCCTGCGTCTCGATCACGGCCGTCACCGGCGAGACCGGCAAAGGCAAGGAGATCTCCAACCTGATCATCGCCAACGGAACGCCGGGCTATGAGGTCGGTGAGCCCTATCGGAAGATGGGCTGGAACGCCTCCGACACCCGCCCGCTCAGCTTCAGCGAGTGCAGGGTGGCGGAATCAAACCTTTTGGGGCGCCGCGGCGAGGGTTTCAAGAACTTCCTGCAGATTCTCGACGGAGGGCGAATCGGCGTGGCGGCAATGGGCGTCGGGCTTGCCCAGGGTGCTCTCGATGAGGCAATTTCCTACGCCAAGGAGCGTCGCGCCTTCGGGCAGCCGATCTCCAAATTCCAAACGATCCAGGCAAAGATCGCCGACCTCTCCGCCCAAATCGAGGCCGCCCGATTGCTGACCTGGCGCGCCGCGGTTGAAAAGGATGCCGGGAAGTCCTTCACGCTCACGGCCGCCCAGGCCAAGCTGATCACCGGCCGCCTCGCGGTGCGGGCAAGCGAGGAGGCGGTTCAGATCCACGGCGGCTATGGCTACATCGAGGAGTACCCGGTCTGCCGCTTCTACCGCGACGCAAAGATCCTTACGATCGGCGAGGGCACCGACGAGGTGCAGCAGATGGTGATCGCCCGCCAGCTCGGCTGCTAGCCGGACTCCAGGGTGAAGCGGACGCTCGTTCCGCTCCCGACCCCATGCAGCCAGATCCGCCCGCCGTGGGCCTCGACGATCGCCCGAGAGATCGCCAGCCCGAGCCCGGCGCCGTCCTCTCCACGGGCTTTATCGCCACGGTAGAAGGCCTCAAAGACGCGCTCGCCCTCGGCGGCGGAGACTCCCTCGCCTTCATCTAGGACCTCGACCTCGACCGCGGCGCCGCGGGCCCGCGTGCGCACCGTGACGCTGCCGTCCGCCGGTGTGTGGCGGATCGCGTTTTGGATCAGGTTGAAAAGGACTCGCTGCACTTTCTCCGCGTTGGCTCGGGCAAGTACCTCGCCCGCCGGTAGCTCGGCGTTGATCGCCACCCCGCGAGCCTCGGCCGGGGTGCGCATCGCCGCCACCGTGTCGCCGATCAACTCGCCCAGCTCCACCTCTCGCATCGTCCATGAGATGTCACCGGCCTCGATCCGCGAGAGCTCGAAGAGGTCATCGATCAGCGTCGTCAGCACCTCGACGTGGGTGCGGGTCTCGCGCAGATAACGGTCGCGGGTCTCCCCGGTGGCGACCCCATCATCGATTGACTCGACCAGGACCCGCAGCGAGGCCAGGGGTGTGCGCAGATCGTGGGAGACCGCGGCGATCAGGGCCCGGCGGGCGTCCTCGATCTGGCGCCGCGAGCGCTCCTCGACCGCGAGCCGCGCGGCGAGCGCGGCGGCGAGCGCGGCGCCGGCGGCGGCAAGGATCACGAGCCCGATCTGCGCGGCGCCCATCCGCTCGGGCACCGTGACCGCGGCGGCGCCGGCGAGGAAGGCGGCGAGGGCTATGACAACGGCGCGCCTCATGGCCGCAACCGGTATCCGACGCCCCAGACCGTCTCGATGAAGCGCGGCCGCGAGGGATCATCGCCAAGCTTTCCGCGCAACCGGCGCACGTGGACGGTGACGGTGCTGGTGTCAGAGAAATAGGGGCAATCCCAGACCGCCTCCATCAGCTCATCGCGGGAGAAGACGCGGCCGGGACGGGCGGCAAGGAAGGCGAGCAGATCGAACTCGCGCTGGGTCAACGAGAGCTCCTCGCCCTCCACTGAAGCGCTCCGCTTGGCCGGCTCGATGCGCAATCCTCGATGCTCAATCGGTGCCGGGTCGAGGTCGGGGGCCGGTGGGCAGAGGCGGCGCAGGACCGCGTCAACGCGGGCGACCAGCTCGGCCGGTGAGAACGGCTTGACGACATAATCATCGGCCCCGTGACGAAGCCCGATGAGGCGATCTGACTCCTCACCGCGGGCGGTGAGAAGGATCACCGCAATTGGATCACCGGGGCGCTCGCGCAGGCGTCGCATCACCTCAATCCCATCGATCCCCGGCAGCATCACGTCGAGCACGACGAGGTCGGGACGATGCAGCCCGGCGAGGCGAAGCGCCTCCTGGCCATCGCCGGCCTGATGGGTTAGATATCCGGCCCGCTGCATGTAGCGCCCGACGACCTCAAGGATCGTCGGCTGATCGTCGACCACAAGCACGCTCGCTTGCTTTGACTCGGGCATCACAGCGATTGTCGCGCCTGCGCTAGCCGAACGTGAAGGCATAGCCCATCACCCCCTTTTCGGGCAGGAGGGTGAGCAGCTGATGGCCGACCCTCGGCAGGTCGACCAATTCATAAAGGCGCTGCGAGGAGATCACGGCGATCCCATTGTGGACGTCTGCTCCGGCGAGGCGATTGGGGATCGGGCGCCCGTTCAAGAGGACCCGCATGCGGCGGGCCGATCCCGGCGAGCCGAGCACGAGGTAGACGCGGCGGGCGCCGAAGCGCAGGTCGAGCGAGCCGCCCTCCGCACTCACTGAGTGCAGGCCGATCCGCCAGCGCCCGTGGTAGGCGAATTCGTTGGCGGCGGGGGCCGGCGGGGTGCCGAAGTCATGCGCCCCAGGCGAGAGCATCGGGTTGGTGAAGCGTTCCGCGCGGGCAGCTCCGAGGTAGGTCTCAGGCGTGGTCACACCCTCCGAAGGTTCGACCGCGTGGACCTTGGTGGTTGCCGCTGAGACGCGGTAGCCGGCTTCGGTCAAGAGCTCGCGGATCACCTGTTCTTTCTTGGCGTAGCTGCCTTCGCCGAAGTCGACGTAGCGCACATCGCCCTTGGCGTCGATGAAGTACTCCGCCGGCCAGTACTGGTTGCCGTAGGCGTTCCAGGTGGCGTAGTCGTTGTCCTGGACGACCGGATAGTGCAGGCCGTTTCGTTCGATCGCTTCGGCCACGTTGCTCGCCTCGTGCTCGAAGGGGAACTCCGGCGTGTGGACCCCGACGATGGTCAAACCGTCCTTGCGATAGCGGGCGTCCCAGGCCTTCAGGTAAGGCAGCGTGCGCAGGCAGTTGATGCAGCTGTAGGTCCAAAAGTCGACCAAGACAACCCGCCCCCGCAGGCCGCGAAGGGTGAGCGGGCGGTCGCCGGGGGTGTTGAACCACTGCTGGGTGTCGACGAATTCAGGCGCCTTGCCGAGCACCGGCAGGCGCAGGTGTCCGGCCGCGTCATCCACCGGTTCGGGGGCGCTCGCCGCCCGGCCACCGACCCCATGGGCCGCTTCGCCGCGGACTTCGACCAGGGCGCTGCGGGCCGCGGCGCTGCTCTCCAGGCCTCTGGTCGGGGTGATCAAAAAGGAGGGGAGGTCGGTGGCGATCGCGTTCTCAAATCGAATGTCGTAGTTCTCAAACATCGCCAGGCCGATCACGACCATCACCGCCCCCATCGCAATCTGCAGACCGGCGCCCCGCCGGCGCAGGGGAGCGACGACGCGGCGACCGCCGAGCATCAGGAAGTAAAGGACGACCGCCGAACCGATCCCATAGCTGAAGGCGACGGCAAGTCGCCCAACGGTGAAGGACTGCGAGGCCGAGACCGTGATCACCCCGGCGAGAATCGGCCCGGCGCAGGGGGCGTAGACAAGCCCGAGGCTGGCACCGACCGCGGTTCCAGACCAAAAGCCATCACCTCCGCGGCCCGCCACCCCGGCCCGCCCTGCGAAGCGACTCAGCCAGGCCTCAAGCCGCGCCGCGAGCGCTGGGATCATCAGCGTCACCCCAAAGGCGACCAGGACCAAGATTGCCAGCTTTCGAAGCAGGTCATCGGGCAATCCGAGCGCCGAGATCAGGTAGACCAAAACGACGATCGCAAAGGTGAAGGAGACGGTCAGCCCAGCGACGATCCCGAGCGGGCGGCGGCGGCCCCCGGTTGCACCGGCAGACAGGGCGATCGGCAAAACCGGCAAGACGCAGGGTGAGACCGCGGTCGCCGCGCCCGCGATGAACCCAAAGAGCATCAGCAATGCCATGGCCTAAAACCTTTCCACGAAGGCATTACGGGAAGATGACGGCGGCGGCTCAGCCGCCCGTCTGCCCCCCTCCCGATTCGGCCTGCTTCTTCATGTTCGAGGCTTCACCGTGCATCGCTTCGCGCTGCTTCATCGCGGCGGCGCTCTCGCTCTTCTTCATGCTCGAGGCTTCATGGTGCATCGCTTCGCGCTGCTTCATTGCGGCGGCTTCCTTATGCATCGCTTCGTTTGATTGCTTCATCGCGGCGGTGTGGGACGCCTGCGTCGTTGCGTTCGTGGAGCCGGAGCTGCTTCCACATCCGCCAACCACAAGCGCACCCAGCGCCACCAGCGAAACCGCCAACACCTGAACTTTGGACATCGCTCACTCCTGACTGCTTGGGGGACAGTCCAGGCACGCTAGGGGGCAAATATGACGCGCAGAGAAACTGGCGACAGGGAAACTCAGCGCATCGGGCGCGAGGTGACCGAGCCCTCCGGGAGAGTGGCCACCTCGGCGGCGCGGCCAACCCGCTCGCTGATCGCAAAGTGGGCGCTGATCGCCAGCTCGTGCTCGCGAAGAAGGGGACGGCTGGGCTCGACCACGGGCGCGGTGCGGATCAGATTGGCGGCCTGGGCAACCCAAACGCGGGAGGAAGCGGCGGCACAGTCGCGGATGGGGACCGCGACCAGCCGTGGACGGGCGCGACCGAGCTTGGCGACCAACCAGGTCGGTTCGCCATTCTGGGCGTCGCTGAAAAAACCGCTCACGCTGCCCAGCGAGGCGCCGTCGATCTCCTGCAGCTCAAATCCGATCCAGGCAAGCGCCTCGAGTCGCGACGGCGGCGCGACGGCGGGCTCCTCAGTCATCGGTCTGGGCCTCGAGCAGGCTGGTGGCGGCGCTGGCGGGATCGAGCTCGCGCCGCACCACGCGCTCCAGCAACTGCGCTGTCTCGGGGTCGGCGGCGACGGTTGCCTCGAGCCGCCGACGCATCCTGGCCGCGGCGATTCCCAGGACCTCGTTTCGCAGGTTTCGGGCCCGGCGGCGCTCCAGGGTGCCCTCGCTCTCGATCTGGGATCGATGCCGGTCGATCTGGGCGGCAAGCTCGCCCACCCCCTCACCGCGGCTCGCCTCGGTTTTCAAAATCGGCACCCGCCAACCATCTGTGCCGTGGGAGAGCGCCAGCACGCCGCGCACCTCGCGGACCATCGTTTCGGTCATTGGATGGTCTGCCTTATTGACCACGATGATGTCGGGGATTTCCATCACCCCGGCCTTGAGCGCCTGGATCGAGTCTCCCGAACCTGGCATCAGAGCCAACACGATTGTGTCGGCGTGGTCAACGATGTCAATCTCGGCCTGGCCGACCCCGACCGTCTCGATCAGGACGTCGTCTTTACCCGCCGCATCCATCGCCAGGGCCACCTGCAGGGCCGCCTCAGAGAGGCCGCCCAGGGCTCCCCGCGTCGCCATCGAGCGGATGAACACACCGGGATCGAGGAAGTGCTCAGAGAGGCGGATCCGATCACCGAGCAGGGCACCGCGGGTGAAGGGACTGGAGGGATCGATCGAGAGCACCGCTACCTGGCGCTCGGCGGCTCGAAGTTGTGTGGTCAGCGCCCCGATCAGGGTGCTCTTGCCGACCCCGGGGGGTCCGGTGAAGCCGACGATGCGGGCCTTCCCGGTGCGGGGGTAAACCTCGCGGATCAGATCCCAACCGGCCGGGTCATCGGACTCGATAAGGGTGATAGCCCGCGCCAATGCGCGCTTATCGCCGCCGATCAGCCGCTCGGCAAGAGAGGCGGATTTAGCGGCGCCGGGCATTGCGCGCTCAGTCTAGAGTCCGGCGGCGCATGCGCCCCCTCCGCTTCTGTGCCAAAAACGGAATGCTCAACCGCCGCTACGGACGGCTGCTTTGGCGCTATCTGTGGCGGCGCCACCTGACCAGGGCGGGCAGGCGTTGGAGGACGAGCGGAATGCTCTTTTTGGGGCGAGGTCTTGAACTTCAGATTGGACGTGGCGGAGCAATCCACTTTGGTCGCTTCGTTTGGATCGGCGATCGCTCCAAGATCCGCTGCCACGAGGGCGCAGTCGAGATCGGCGAAAAGACGGTGATCGGTCAAGAGTGCACGATCTCTGCCTACCAGCGGGTGCGAATCGGCGATCAGTGCGTCATTGCCGATCGCGCGATGTTCATCGACTTCGACCACGGGGTGGTCGAAGTCGAGCGCCCGATCCGGGTCCAGGGCATCTATAAGCGCGACGTCGTGGTCGGTTCCAACGTTTGGATCGGCTACGGCGCCTGCATCCTGCGCGGCGTGCAGGTCGGCGATAACTCGATCATCGGCAGCGGCGCGGTGGTCACAAAGGACGTTCCCGCCAATGCGGTGGTGGCCGGGGTGCCGGCGCGGGTGATCAGGATGCGGGAGGCCCCTCGGGAGCTGCGTTGGGGAGATCCGATCGAACCGGACCCAGCCGCCGCGAGCACCCTGGCCCCCGACCCCCTGGCGCGGCGGGCCCCTGGCCAGTGAGGCGCGCCTCCCCGCCGGGCGGGGCTCGTTCAGCGGCGCCCGCGACTTCGCGATCCGGGCTTTTCGCGGCTACCAGCATTCGGTCCAGCGCGAAGGTCAATTGCCCTCAGGCGCGGCCAAGGTCTACGCCGACCAGCTCGGCGTAGACGGCGGCCGTCTGCTCGGCGACGTCGCCCCAGTCAAATCGCAGCACGTGCTCGTAGGCTTCGCTGACCAGGCGACGGCCGAGCGCGTCATCGGAGAGAACCCGAATCGCCATCTCCGCCAGGGCATCGGGGTCATGGGCGCGAAAGCGCAGTCCGGCCTCCTCGTGGGGCACCACCTCGCGCAGGCCACCGGTGTCAGCGACGATGCAAGGACAGCCCGAGGCCATCGCCTCCAGCGCGACCAGACCAAAGGGCTCATAGATCGACGGCACCACGGTCAAATCGGCGATCCGATACAGCGAGTGCAAGACGTCATCGCCGATCCAGCCAAGGAAGGTGCCGTGCTCCATCAGCCCGAGCTCTGAGGCTTGGCGGTGAAGCTCAGCCTCATGGGTCCCTGACCCGGCGACCAAAAAGCGGGTCCCCGGCACCGCCTCGATCATCCCCGGCATCGCCTCAAGCGCCAGCTGGAAGCCCTTCTCATAGACCAATCGCCCGATCAAAAGGACGAGCTTTTGCTCAGGCCCAGCGAACTCGGCGCGCAGGCGAACCAGCTCGGCAGGGTCCTGCGGCGCCAGGTCGTCGGGGTCGATTCCGTTGGGGATCACGCTGATCCGTTCCTCCTCGACCCCAAAGATGTCGGCAATCTGCTCCCGCATGTAATGCGAACAGGCGATCACGCGCTGGGAGCGGTTGGTGATCCAGCGCTCGACCCCGTGGATATAGGTCTGTGGGTGCTCCTTGACCCAGCCCTGGTGGCGACCGTGCTCGGTCGCGTGGATCGTCATCAAAAGCGGCGCCGCGAAGCGCTTGGCGAGGTGATCGCAGGCATTGGCGACGAGCCAGTCGTGCCCGTGGACGAGGTCGAACTCATAGCGGTCACCGAGCTCGACCCCGGCGGCGAGCATGTCGGAATTCATCCGCTCTACCCAGGCGACGAACTCGCCGAGATCGGTTGGTCGCTTCGGCTCGCGGATCCGGTGGATCGCCACTCCCCCCGATCGCTCCTCGGCTGGAGACTCCTCTCCGCCGCGGCTCAGCACGTGCACCTCCACCCCGAGCTCGACCAGCGCCTCTGAGAGCTTTCGAACGTGGCGAGCGAGGCCGCCCTCGATCAGCGGCGGATACTCCCAGGAGAGAATGAGGACGCGGGTCACGGCTGCAGTAGCGGGGAGAGGCTCAGGTCCGGGGCGAGGGCACGCATGCGCGGGTCAGGGCGGGAGTCGGAGTCTATGGCCTCAAGCATCGCCTCGGCGTGCCCGATCGCACGCTGGTAGGCGTAATCGCCCGCCTCGCCACGCTTATCGAGAAATGCCCAGTCACTGGCCTGGGTCGCGAGCAGCTCGCGAGCAGCTCGCGCGGCGGCGGTTTGATCCAAGCCCCGCGCCAGCGCTCCCAGCAGGCGCAGCTCCAAACGGCGCGTCGCCCAGGTCAGATCGGCCACCGCCGGTGAGTCCCAGGTGCTCAGGTCCTTGCCCTCGCCCCAGCTCGAGGTCAAAAGGGGGCGGTGGATCGGTTCGTGCTCCGCCAGGGCCTGCGGCGCGGTGAGCAGCCGCACCCCGGCCCGCTCGGCGCCGGCGAGCACTGCGCGCAGCCACAGCGGTCCCTCCGACCACCAGTGTCCGATCAGCTCGGTGTCGATCGCAAAGACGAGCAGGCCACGACGCCCGCATCGTGCCGTGTAATCGCGCAGGCGGGCCGCGATCGCACTCAGGAATTCCTCCGCCTGAGAGGCGGCGGCGAGGGCGGCCGCGCGGGGGTCATATGGGCCTCCCCCGACCCGCCAGATCCGAACCCCACGCAGCGACTTGCCGGCAAACTGAGCATGCGCGGGGTGGGAGGGATAGCCATCCAGGGACCAAAGCCAACCGACCGCCTCCCAATCGATCGGCAGCGCCACCGGGCCCGCCTCGGTGGCGATCGGTCTGAGCGAACTCTGGGCCGGCTCCCGGGCGCTCTGATCGACGCAAAACCAGCTGACCCCGTGCTCTGCCAAGCGCCACTCCAGCCCCGGTCGGTAGGCGCACTCGGGTAGCCAGAAACCCCCACTCCAGCCGAAGCGGCGCCGGTGAGAGCGGATTCCGACATCGATCTGCAGCCGCAGGGCCGCCCGCGTCGCCAGCAGCGGCAAGACCGCGTGGGTCGCGGTCGAGGTGGCCAGCGAAATCCGCCCCTTTTCCGCGGCCGCGCGAAAGATCTGCAGGGGGTTTGAGTCGGCTTGCTCCAAGAGCTCCAGCGCTCGCTCATAGCGCTCAAGCTCGGCCTCACATGCCGCTCGGCACTCCGCTCCCACCTCGTCCATGTCGGCCCGCGCCGCCCCGATCCGCCAGCGGATCAGGAACTCGCGCAGGCGCATCAGCGTCGCGGAATCTTCGAGCTGATCGGCGAGCACCGGGGTCACTGTCATCGTCAGCCGCTCGGCGATCTCCAAAACAGGCAGGTAGGAGCGGATCACCGCGTCAAATAGCCACTCCTCCCCAAACGGATAGGTCCCGAACCCCTCCACGTAGGGCATGTGGCTGTGCAGGACGATCGCCAGATCGCCGGCGCCCTGCTCAGACATGACAGACGGCGAGAAAGTCCAGCGCCGCATCGAGGTTGTCCCCCCGCAGGGCGAAATCGGAGGCCGAGATCGCCGGCGTGAACCGGGTGTAGAAGCGCTCGGTCAGCCCGAGCCTTCGGTGCAGGCCGTCCCAGCCCAAGCCGATCGCCAGCTCGTGGGCCCGCAGCTTGCGGGCGTGAAACAGGCCGCGCATCTCGACCGAGTCGAAGTGCGCCTCACAAAGCTGGCGAAACTCGGCGGCCCTGTACTCGCGCAGATGCCAGGGGTTATCGGACTTCTCGGCCCCCGGCGCCGCCAGGGTGAGCAGATTGGGGGTCGAGATGTAGGCGATACCGCCCGGGCTGAGGATCGACTTGAAGTGCTCGAGGATCGCCCCGGCATCTTTGACGTGCTCGATGGTCTGCAAGAAGACGACCGCCTCACACGGCTCAGCGAAGGCCTCGACCAGGGCCCGCTCGAAGCGCAGGTTGGGGGCGCGGTAGCGGGCGCGGGCGTGCTCGTGGGCCTCGGGGTTGGCGTCAACGCCGACGACGCTCGCCGCGCTGGCGGCGAGGATGTTCGAGCCGTAGCCCTCCCCGCAGGCCATATCGATCACCCGGGCGCCGCCGACCCGCTTCGCGATCCACTCATAAACCACCAGGTGGCGGCGGTACCAGTAGTTCTCCTCGGGCAGATCAGGCAGAGTTCGCTCTCCGGTCAGCGCCAGCGCCGGGACGCCCGCTGGTTGGTTTAGCTGGCGGTATTCCTCGCCCACGCCGGGGACCGTATTGGCGCGGCTTTGCTCCATGCGTTACGCCCACCCGCGTAGAGTTCTCGCCCGTGCCAGCCTCCCCCAGCGCGACGCCCGCGCACATCAAAGAGGTCAACACCCGCTATCACGACGCCGCAGCCGAGGACTACGACGCCAAGTGGGGCATCGACTTCGGCCAGACCGGTCAGGAGCAGGTGCGGCTGAAGCTCGTCAAGGCGCTCGGTGAGCTGAGCGAGAGTCGTTTTGGCGATGCCCTAGAGATCGGTTCGGGAACCGGCTACTTCTCCCTCAATCTGCTCCAGCTCAGAGTGATCGAGCAGCTCACCGCGACCGACATCTCGGCGGGAATGCTGCGTCGCCTGGCGAGCACCGCCGCGGAGCTGGGCCTCGAGGTCGAGACGGTCACCACCGAGGCCGAGCAGCTGCCCTTTGCCGATCAGTGCTTCGACCTCGTCTTCGGCCACGCCGTCTTGCACCACATCCCCAACCTGGGGCAAGCCCTTGCCGAGTTTCATCGTGTGCT
Organism: uncultured Solirubrobacterales bacterium; assembly: GCA_963700105.1. Taxonomy (GTDB): domain Bacteria; phylum Actinomycetota; class Thermoleophilia; order Solirubrobacterales; family 70-9; genus CAVUWL01. The sequence goes on from CAVOWL010000004.1 coordinate 1,043,515, forward strand.
TCGCCCCGGCGGCGTGATCGCCTTCGCCGGGGAGCCCTCGCGCTACGGTGACCGCCTCGCCGCGCTGCCCAAGCAAACCGCACTGCTGCTCGCCCCGCTTTGGCGTGCCACCTTCGGCGCCCAGGCCCGCGCCGTACCCGAAGCAGAGCAATCCAGAAGCCATGCCCTTGAGAGCGAGGTCGATGTCCACGCCTTCAGCCCTGCCCAGCTGCGGCGGCTGCTGGCGGGGGCCGGATTTCAGCGGTGCCGGATAGGCGGCGAGGAGCTCCTGGCCAACGCCTGGGGCTGGGGGCTTCGCACGGTCGAGTCAACGGCGGAGCCGCAATCGGTCTCCCTGGGCTGGCGGCGCTTTGCCTTTCGCTCCTACATCGCCCTGCAGAAGGTCGACACCCGCCTCCTGGAGCCCCACCTTCCCGCCGAGATTTTCTACAACCTTCTCGTTTCGGGTCAAAGGCCGCTCGAGCGGACGCGGTAGAGCCTGAAGCGGGAGTCAAAGCCCTTGAGGCGGCGCTCGCCGGCAAAGGAGTAGGCAAAGCGCTCGCCCCCGGCCCGCCTCGCGGCGGCGTCGACCAAGACGCTTCCGGGTCTTGCAATCGCGGTGATCCTGCTCGCCAGGTTGACCGGGCGCCCGTAGTAATCACCGGTTTGCACCAGGGCGGAGCCCTGCGCCACGCCCGCCCGCAGCAGGGGAAATTGATCCCCCTCCTCTTCGGCTGCCCCGACCAGCGCCAGCGCCGCGGCGAGGATCGCGGCGGTATCGCCGGAGACCAGCATCGCGGCGTCGCCGATCAACTTGATCAGCCGCACCGGCGGCTCGGCGACGGCGGTTGCCAGCTCCTCCAGGCGCCCGGCGACCTGACCGAGCTGCTCGACGGCGATCTCCTCTCCAAGCCTGGTGAACTCGACCAGGTCGGCGAAACAGACGGCTACCTCGACCGTGCCGTCGATCTCGCCCGAGGCGAGATCTGCTGCCCCGATCACGTCGCGGCGAACCTGCTCGAGCAGGTGGACCTGCAGGGCGTAGACCAAGGTCGGCTCGATCAGCGGCAGCATTTGCTCGGTGACCGCCGCCAGGCGCAGGGCGAGGTCGCGCTCGGTATCTCCGGGCCGCATCAGGGTGCGCACGATCAGCTCGCGATTTGCCTCGGCGATCCGCGCCGTACCCATGCCGATGGTGCGGGCAACCTGGAGCATCCCCTCCTCGGGCAGGCCGGCATCGCGAAAGGCCTTGACCCGCCGCGCCGCTTCGAGGTCGGCCTCGCTCAGCGCCCGCACATCGGGGTCGGGGTAGGGAACCCCAAGCGCCGCGGTCGAGCGCTGCAGGAGCGACAGCTCGACGCCGGAGATCTCGGCGATCTCACGCGGTGTGTAGCGCGGGCCAGCGCCGGCCAGGGCCCGCTCAACCGGCAACAGCGTGAGGCGCCCGGCGGCCACCGCTTGATGCAGCTCCCCCGCCGAGACGCCCGCAGCCGCAAGTTCGGCGAGCAGTTCTCTGCGCGCCTGGCGCGCGACGCCCTCCAGGCCGTCAAGCAGGCCCTCGGCCTCAAAGTCGATCGCGCCCGGCTTTGCCATCGCGGCCATTTTGCACTGCGGCCAAATCGCTTGGCGTCCGCTAGGTTTTTGCTACTGGGGACGTTGTTCCACTAGGCGAGCGCCACCGCGCCGCCGCGGCGCGGATCACCGCCACCGCTTAGCAAAGCCCCGCCTCGCTCGCGGGCGACCGCCTGGCAGCCTCCGAAGTAGAGGTTTATCTGGGGGCGGCGAGCAACCCGAACGCCACGCGATTCCAGGCGCATCAGTGCGGCCTCCTCGATCCCCGGCTCGGCCTGTAAAAGTCCATCCTCAAAATGAAGCCGAGGTGCTCGCACCGCTTCGGCGGTGCCCATCCCCTGCTCAATCACCCGCACGATCGTCTGCAGAATTGCCGAGCGGATTCGATTTGAACCGGCGCTACCAAGCCCCAATGCGATCTCTCCATCGCGCAGCACCACCGTCGGGGCCATCATCGATGGCACACGGCGACCGGGGGCGATGCGGTGAAAGCCGCCGGGGTTCAGATCCTCCTCGCCGAGCATGTTGTTGAGGATCACTCCGGTCCCCGGAACCAAGACGCCCGAGCCGGAACCATTTGAGCAGGTCACGTTCGCACACATCCCGTCCGCGTCAAGCACCGAGATATGGGTGGTCGAGCCAAGCAGATCGGCCGCAGCGCGGTCGAGGGCGCTGCCGTTGAGCAGTTTCGCCTCCAGATCCTCGCCGTAGAGACCCGCGGCGAACTCGGCTCCGCGCAGGGCGTTGGCGGCCCCCATCGCTGCGACCAGCTGCTCGGGTCCGCTGCGCTCCCCAAGTCGCTCCAGGAGTCCGAGGCAGTAGCTGATCAGCACCCCCCCCGAGGAGGGTGGTGGATTTGTGAGGACCTCGGTGTCGCGAAAGGCTGCCCGGATCGGTGCCCGCTCGATCGCCTCATAGCCCGCCAGGTCAGCGGGGCCGAGCGAGCCTCCCCCCTCGATCGTGAACTCACTCAACGCGGCGGCGAACTCGCCGCGGTAAAAGGGCTCAGCGCCTTCGGCGCCAAAGCGCTCCAGCGCCTCTGCCAGCTGGGGAAAGCGAAACACCTCACCCTCTCTCAGCGTCCGTCCACCGGGCGCATAAAGCTCACGGGTGCCGGGTAGGCGATTGTGGATCGGGGCGAGGATGTCGAGGATGTAGGCCTGCTCGGCGTTGACGGGGGCACCCCCGCGGGCGAGCTCAATCGCTCGGCCGACCAGGGCCTGGCGCGGCAGCGAGCCGAAACGCCTGAGCGCCAACTCGAGTCCCGCCGCGGTGCCGGGCACCCCGCAGGAAGCCGGTCCCACGTAGAAAGTCTGGATCGTCTCTGAGTCGAAGTGAACTGGAATCGGGACCAGATCCGCCCGGCGGGCGATTCGATCCTTGCCGGGAGCCGCGACGAAGAAGTCAAGGAGGGTGGTCTCCTTGCCCCGGTGCACCATCATGAACCCGCCGGCCCCAAATCCGGTCAGCGGGCTCTCCAGGGCAAAGGAGGCGAGCACCGCCCCTACCGCGGCGTCGACCGCGTTGCCACCCTCGCGCAGGATTTCGGCGCCGGCCTCTGCGCTCAGCGGATGCCCGGCGGCGATCACCCCTCTCATCGGGCCCAGCGTGAGGCTAGCCCGGGAGGAACTCGGGGACGTCGATGCCGAGCTCGCCGGAGCGCTCCGAGCGCCGGGCTCCCCCACCCTCCTTGGTGCGACGGATCGTCGGCTCGACGCTGCGGCGCGGCGGGCGCGCCTGGCCGTCAAAGCGAGTCGCCACGACGGTTACCCAAACCTGGTCGACCAACTCCTCATCGACGTTGGCACCGAAGATGATGTTGGCGTCGGGATGGGCCGCCTCGCCCACCACCTTGGCCGCCTCGCTGACCTCGACCAGGGAGAGGTCTGGCCCGCCGGTGATCGAGAGCAAGATGGCGCGGGCACCCTCCATCGAGGTCTCCAAAAGCGGTGAGGAAATCGCTTTCTCCGCGGCCAGCATCGCCCGTCCCTCGCCGTGGCCCATACCAATCCCAAGCAGCGCTCGGCCGGCTTCGGACATGATCGTGCGCACGTCGGCGAAGTCGAGGTTGATCAAGGCCGGCAGGGTGACCAGATCAGAGATCCCCTGCACGCCCTGGCGCAGGACGTCATCGGCGACTTGGAAGGCCTCCACCATCGAGGTCTGCTGATCCAAAACATCGAGCAGTCGATCGTTGGGAACGACGATCAGGGTGTCCACCTCGGCCGCCAGCTCCTCGATTCCCTTGCCGGCCTGATTGCCTCGGCGGCTGCCCTCAAAGCTAAACGGCTTGGTCACGATGCCGACCGTCAGCGCCCCGACCTCGCGAGCGAGGCGGGCGATCACCGGCGCCGCGCCGGTTCCGGTTCCGCCGCCGGCCCCGGCGGCTACGAAGACCATGTCTGAGCCCTTCAAGAGGCGCTTGATCTTGTCCTGTTCCTCAAACGCCGAGCGATGACCAAGCTCGGGGTCCGCTCCGGCGCCTAGCCCCCGCGTCTGCTCATCGCCGATGTGGACAGTGACGTCTGCGACGCAGAGCTGCAGCGACTGTAGGTCGGTATTGACCGCCAAGAACTCGACCCCGGGGATGCGGGCGTCAACCATCCGGTTGACGGCGTTGACGCCGGCCCCACCGACGCCAACAACGCGGATCACTGGCTGGTGGGGCTGGCCGCTGCCAGGCGGCTCATAGGCGGGCTCCTCGCGACCGTAGCGGGGCGTGTTGATCACAACCGATTCATCGCGTCGGGGCCTGGGTTCCTCAGAGAAGACGCGCTTTAGCCGCTCGGGGGGCTCCTCGTTGCGGGTCCCGGGGGGGGCCTCGGTGCGGGTCCCGGGGGGGGCCTCGGGCGGATCGCTGGCGCGCTGGGCCTCGACCGGATCCTGGCGACCGTAGCGAGGCTCTGCGGGGAGTGCGGGTTGCTCGGCCTCGGGCGCGGGTCCGCCCGGGTCGGCGGGCTGATCCCCGCTGGTGGAGCGGAAGAGATCGGCGAGGGGACCCTCGCGCATGCTTGCGCGGTTACGACGAGCCATTCGCCAAAACCTCCTTAGCCAGCTCCCGGTAGTAGTTGGCGGCGTTGCTGTCGGGATCGTACTTCAGCACGCTGGCACCCTTCACCGGGGCCTCGGCAAATTTGATCGCCTTGCGAATGCGGGAGTGAAAGACGAGATCGCCGAAATTCTCCTCGAGAATCTCCACCGCCTCCTTGGCATGGACCGTTCGCGTATCGAGCATGGTCGGCAGGATGCCCTCGATCCGCACCTCGGGGTTGAGATTCTCCTGGATCATTTTGAGCGTGTTCTGCAGCTGGACCAGCCCACGCATCGATAAATACTCGCACTGCACGGGGACGATCACTTTGTTGGCCGCGGTCAGCGCGTTGATTGTCAGCAGACCAAGGCTGGGCGGAGTGTCTATGCAGACGAAGTCATAGTCGCCAGAGACCTCCTTGAGCGCCTTCTCGAGGGTTCGCTCCCGGCCGATCTTTGTGCTCATCGCGATCTCGGCTCCGGCCAGGTCGATCGAGGCAACGGCGATATCGATCTCGCGGTGCAGGATGATCTCTGAGATCGGCATGTCATTAACGAGTACGTCATAGAGGCTCTTCTCGACCTTGTCGGGGTCGACACCCTGGCTCATTGTCAGATTGCCCTGCGGATCGAGATCGATGCAGAGGACCCGGTAGCCGGACTCGGCGAAGGCAACCGCGAGGTTAAGCGTGGTGGTTGTCTTCGCCACCCCTCCCTTCTGATTGGCAAAGGCGATCACATCGGCCTGCTTGGTGGGGACCTCCTCGACCCTCTCCCGTACCTCGAGCTCGTGGCGTGAGGGCGCGATCAGCTCATCGGCCATGAATCGCACCGGCTCCTTCACCTCGGGCTCTGAGGGTGCCTTTGTCACGACCTGCGCGGATAGAGGGCGCTCGGGGGGCACCGACGGCGCTGGCTCGCTTTCTGGCCGGGGCGCTGGGGGTTCGGGCTCGGGCTCGCTTTCAGACCAAGGCGTTGCGGGCTCGGGCTCGTCTTGGGGCTCGAGCTCGGACTCCTTACCAGCGCCGTTTAGACGCTCGGGAACAGCCTCTTCCATCCGCTCCAACTCCTCAAAGATCGGATGGGGCTCTTCGGTCGTCGTTGACTTGTGCTTGGTCTTTCGGCTAAGGAATCCCATTGCGCGACTATTCGCATGAGTGCCGGCTTTTCCTGCCAGGCTGGGAAATTGCTAGGAATTGCCCGCCGCAGTGTTAGAGCTACTCGACAAGAGGCTGGTCTTCGTCACCGGAAAGGGCGGGGTCGGCAAGACCACGATCTCGGTGGCCCTTGGGCTGCGGGCTGCGGCGCAGGGGAAGCGCACGATCGTCTGCGAGGTCTCCTCCCAGGAGAACGCCTCGCGGATCTTCGAGCACACCGAGGTCGGCTTCCACGAGGTGCAGATGGCCGAGAACCTGTGGTCGATATCGATTGACCCCGATGAGTCGATGCGCGAGTACGTGCTCTTGCAGCTCAAGGTTCGAGCGATGCGGGACCTGCTGTTTCGGAGCCGGATCTTCGGCTATCTCGCCGCCGCGACACCCGGCCTCAAGGAGCTGGTCACAATCGGCAAGATCTGGGAGCTGGCTCAACTGGACCGCAAGGTAAAAAGCGGTAGGAAATATGACCTGGTGATCGTCGATGCACCCGCCACCGGCCATGGGGTTGGCTTCCTTCAGACCCCGCGTACCTTCGCCGCGATTGCTCGAGTCGGTCCGATCCACGCGCAGGCGCAGCGACTCGATCAGTTCATCACCGACCAGGAGCTGACCGGTACCGCGATCGTCGCGCTCCCCGAGGAGATGCCGGTCAACGAGTCGGCGGCGTTGGAGCACGACCTGCGCAGCGAGGTCGGCATTGCGGTCGATCGGATCTACATGAATGGCGTCTACCCCGAGCGCTTCTCAAAGCAGGAGGCCGAGCGCCTCGGCGAGCTCGCCGCCGGCGGGAACGGGGCCGTGCGAGGGGCGGCACGGGCGGCGCTCTCAGAGTACGGGCGGGCCCGCTCCCAGCGCGCCCAGCTGGCGCGACTGCGGCGCCGGGTCAAGGCGCCTGTCAGGAGCCTCCCCTTTCTCTTTGAGCCCGAACTGGGAGTCGAGGCCGCCCGCGAGCTCTCGGCCAGGCTGGGCTGATGCCATCGATCGGCGACATCCTTCAAGACAAGGAGATCTGCATCTGCGCTGGCTCAGGCGGGGTGGGAAAGACGACGACCTCAGCGGCGATCGCCGCCGGCATGGCCGGGCGCGGATTGAAAGTTTGCGTGCTCACGATTGACCCGGCAAAGCGACTCGCAGATTCGCTCGGACTGAAGGAACTCGGCAACGAGGCAAGGCTGGTCGACCCGAAGCTGTTTGCCACCCAGGGGGTCGAGATGGAGGGTGAGCTGTGGGCGATGATGCTTGACGCCAAGGCGACCTTCGATGAGCTCGTCGCTCGCCAGGCGCCTGATGAGGAGTCGCGTGACCGGGTGCTCGAAAATCGGATCTATCAGCAGATCTCAAATGCGCTTGCCGGCTCCCAGGAGTACATGGCGATGGAGAAGCTGTTCGAGCTTCATACGGAGGGGCGCTTTGACCTGCTCGTACTCGATACGCCGCCGACCCAAAACGCGTTGGATTTCCTCGAGGCGCCGGGTCGGCTCATGCAGTTCATCGAAGGCCGTTCGCTGCGCCTGTTCATGCGGCCAACCGGCCTCGCCGCGCGACTCGCCGGCCGCAGCGCCTCGGTAATGCTGAGCGTCTTTAAGCGCATCGTTGGCTTTGACCTGATTGCCGATTTGGCCGAGTTCTTCAACGCCTTCAGCGGTATGGTCGATGGATTCCAGGCCAGGGCGAAGCGGGTCAACACCTTGCTCGCCGACCCCCGCACCTGCTTCCTGGTCGTCTGCGGGCCGCAGGGCGAGCCGGTCGATGAAGCGGTCTACTTCCACCGCAAGCTGGTCGAGGCAAAGCTTCCCTTCGGCGGCGTGATCGTCAACAAGGTCCACTACCCGCCAGAGACCTTCCGCGACGGCGGCACCGGGCTGATCGCCGAGCTCGATAAAGAGCTCGGCGATGGGGACCTCGGCCGGCGGGTGGCGGCTAACTTCGCCGATTACCGTGCCCTCGCCGAGCGCGACGAGCGAAACATCGAGCGCCTCGCCGCCGAGCTGCGGACCAAGGGGGTGATCCGGGTCCCCTACCTAGACGATGACGTCCACGATTTGGCGGGACTCTCCCAGATCAACCGCTACCTATTTGCGACGAGCAGGGAGCGAGCGGCGCTGGCCGCCGGGCGGGCCTAGCCGGCGCGGCGGTTGTAGTGGTCGTATTTGAGCTCCCCGACCTCCCAGTCGGCATCGGGGACCGAAAACAGGTGGCGGACCCGGGGGGTGTCGAGGCGCTCACGATGGGCGATGTCGCCCTCGATCGCGGGGAAATCCAGGGTGCTGTGATCGACGGCGACCTCATCCAGCCAGGCTGTAGCCGTGATCCGAATCTCATCTTCTTTGGGAATCGGCTCCATGATTCGGGTCTCTTGCATCGCGTCCTCCTCCTCTAGTGGTAAGAGCGGCTGCTCGGCTCGGTCGGGCTCGAGCTCGGCGCAGGTCGGCTCTGGATCGCCTCCGAGGGAGCTCGGGTTCGGGTCACGGTGTTCGGGAGGCCACTCGGTCGCCGCCGGGGGAAGGGTCTCCTCCTCGGCCCGGACCGCGATCTCGGTATCACCGGCTTCCAGACCGACCGCGATCAGGGTCTCATCGGCCGCGGTGCCGATGTCGGTTCCGAGCTCTCCGAGCGCGGCCTCGCGCAGAAGCCTGCGTACCCCTTCCTCAATCCAGGCCGCCAGCTCAAGGTCGCGGCGCGGCGCGGCGCCGTTCATCACGGCGCGCTCCAACTCGAGGGCTTGCTCAACCCGCTCGCGGGCCTCGATCCGATCGACGCTGTGATCTGCGATCAGGGCAGCGGCGCGCATCGGCAGCGAGGCGCCGACCGGGCCCTTGCCATCCAAGACGGCGCGGAGCGCCAGCAGATGGTCGCTCAGTCCCTCCAGGGCGCTCTGGCGCTCACAACCCATCTCAAAGCGAGCCACCGCCCAGGCGAGGGGGCCGCTGGGATCGGGGCGGGCCTCAAGTTCCATCGCCAACTCGGCCAGCTCGGCCGCCTCGGCCTCGGCCAGCTCGTAGACCCCGACCCTGATGGTGGGCGCGGCGGTTGGGACCCGTCGCCACTTCGCCTCGCCGGTCGGGGCAAAAGCATATGGTCCTAGCCCGACGCCACCGCTCTTGAACAACCTCATCACGCTGATCAGCTCGTGGAGCTGGTGAAGCGAAGCCTGAAGGCCCTCGGGCTCACCGCTTTGCTGGGCGACCGCGAGGAACTGGGGCTCCCAGGCCGAACGACCCATTCCCTCGCTTCGCATCGCCTCAATCGGTGCCTCGATCGCGTCAGCGCGGACCACCCGGACTCCAATTGGAAGCAAAAGGCGTGCCTGGGTCATTCGCAGCCCGACGATCGGGGCAATCAGCAGCTCGGCCTGGTGTGCGTCGCGGGCCTCCGCGTCAAGCATCGCGAGCGCGTTATCCAGCCGCGGGCGGTCGAGGGAAAATTCCGTACAGCCGTCCCAAAGCGAGGCAATGAAGACCGAGAGAAGGCGGGCTGAGCGATCGGCGGAAATCGGGGAAACCGGCTCGCCGCGCGCCTCCAGATAGGGGGCGGCGACGCCCGCCTCCTCGACCGCATCGCAGGCTGGCCCAAAGGCCGGTAACGAGCGCAGCTCGGCCTCTCGCTCAAGGACATAGCGCGCGGTCAGCGGTTGATAGCGGTAAAAGGAGGAGTCGGGGCCGGCGTCCTCGGCCACGTCGAAGGGAATCTGGTCACCGCCGGCGACCATCGAGCTAAAGCGAGTCGCCGCCTCAAGCGCCAGCCGCTTGAGAGCCTCATTGAGGAGGAAGTCGCCCACGCGACCAGGCTTCCGCCCGCCCCCGATCGCTCCTTTGCCTGCACGACAGCTTGCAGATCTTCGCCCCTGGACGTTTGGTCTAAACGGCGACGGGCGCCAGCGTGGCCTCTTCGGCCAAAAGCCAACGCGCACCGTAGGTCCGCATGTCCTCAATCAGCGGCACCAGCGCCTCGCCTTTCTCGGTCAGCGCGTACTCGACCCTCGGCGGTACCTCGGGAAAGGTGTGGCGCTCGACGATCCCCTCCTCTTCAAGGGCCCGCAGCCGCAGCGAGAGGGTGCGCGGGCTGATCCCCTCCAAGGAGCGCTCGAGCTCGCAAAAACGGCTACTGCCATCGGCCAGGTCGCGAATCAGCAGGAGGGTCCACTTGCCACAGACCACTTCGGCGGTGCGGCAAACGGGACATCTGGAGTTGCTCAGCGCGCTCATATTCGAAGCGAGGCATGGGTCGAATCGCCTCGGTCTAGCGAGTGTAGCGACATTGCTTCACTTACTGAAGTATTGAGCGATCCCCTCGCTCCCACGTCCAACCTGGCGCTGGGGCTAAAGCTGGGAAGCGGCCGATCCGATGCATTAGACATGAAGCTGGAAAAAGGGCGATCGGCGCCGCCTGGCGAGGCGGGCTTCGCACTGGTCGAAGTTCTGATCAGCGCGGTAATCATCGTCCTCGCCTCGGGGGCAACTTTCGGCCTGCTCTCAGCCAGCGCGCACTCAGCGGCCGAAGAGCGCCACCGCTCTGAGGCATTCGGGCTCGCCCAGGAAGACCAATCGCGGCTTCGCGCCCTCCCCGTCGCCAGCCTCAACCGACTCACCCAGACCCGGACGGTCACCCTCAACGGCACTCCGTTCACGGTCGAATCCGAAGGCGAATACATCAACAACAAAACCGGCACCTCCTCCTGCGGGCAGGGCACCTCCTCCGCCGACTACATCCAGATCACCTCAACCGTAACCTGGCCGAGTCTCGGCAGCCGCAAGCCGGCGGAAATCCAAAGCATCGTCGCCCCCCCGCCGGGCTCCCTGAACCCCGAAGACGGCACCCTGACGATCTCGGCTGATAGTGCCGCCGAAGTGCCGATCCCAGGGATCGGCCTCTCGGGCAGCGGTGCGGGAACATTCAGCGGCACCACCGACTCCGAAGGCTGCGCTGTTTTCGCCAACCAACTCGCCGGCAACTACACGCTGACGCCATCGGGAGTCGCCACCGGGCTGGTCGAACAAAACGGCAATCCCCCTGGCCCTCAAACCGTCAGCGTGATCGCCGGCAGCACTTCGACCGTGCAGCTGCTCTATGACCGACCGGGGTCGATTCCGATCAAATTTACGGCTATGTCCTCGGGGGGCAGCCTCGTGGCCTCGCAAGCCGATACTGCCGTCGTCTTCAACACCGGGATGACGACCGCGAAGTCGTTTGGCACGCTCGGCACACCGAAATCCGAAGTCCGCGCGGAACCGCTTTTCCCCTTCACCTCACCCGACACCGTCTACGCAGGATCCTGCGAAGGCGACAACCCCAACCCCAAAGACGAAACCAGTCCCCCCGGCGCCGCCGCGATGGCGAGCGTCATCGTCCCAGCCGGCGGAACCGCGGCAACAGCGACGGTCCAACTACCGGTCCTCTATCTGAACGTCTGGAGTGGGAGCAGCGCAAAAAGCCCCGGCAGCCGGGTCAAAAGCGCCCACGTGATCGTCAGCGACACGCACTGCCCGGCGAAGCGCACATACACCACCGAAGCGGCCGGCCTTGCCGCCACCAGCATCGCCCTCCCGTGGAGCACCTATGAAGTCTGCGCCGACAACGGCAGCGGCAAAGGAACGGCTAAGCAAACGTTCACCCAGTCGGTGGAAAATCTGACCAGCACCGGAACGACGCTCAACTTCTACCTCGGTGCGGGTGGCCTGGGGACGGGACCATGCACGTAGGGCGCGGCATCTCAATTCGTGAGGAGCGCGGCACGACGCTGGTCGAACTTTTGGTGGCGATCACCGCAGGAGTGGTCGTGCTCGCGGCGATCAGCGCGGTGGCGATCGCCGCGATGCGACAAACCGCTCGAATAAGCACCCAGGTTGAGGCAACTCAGAGGGCCCGGCAGGTCATGGGCCAGGTTGTAGAAGAGCTGCACTCCGCCTGCCTGGCACCCGAAATTGCCCCGGTGCGAGAAAACAGTAGCGGCACCGAACTCAGATTCCTTCACCAGATCGGATCGGCGGTCGCCCCGACGCCGATCCTCAGCAAAATCAGCCTCAGCGGTGGCACCCTGACCCAGAACAACTACGCCGCCACTGGCGGCTCGGCACCCCACTGGACCTTCAACGAAGCGACGCCGACTTCAACCGAAACGCTGATGACAAAAATCAGCCCCACCGCCCCGAGCACTTCGATTTTTAGCTATTACTCCTACTCAAATGGGGTGATCTCCCCAACCCCGCTTGCCACCCCACTCAGCGCAAGCAGCGCATCGATCACCACCCAGGTCAACATCGCACTCACGGCCGCGCCCCCCAATACCCCGGTCGTCAGTGAAAACGCCTCGGCAAACGTTCAAAACAGCGTCCTATTGCGCTTCAGCCCAGCTTCCTATAACACCAGCGTCTCTGACCTCCCCTGCCAATGAACCACCGAAACTCAGAGAGCGGCTTCACGCTGGTCGCGGCGGTCTGCGGCTCTGCATTGATAGCGCTGCTCGCAACCGTCGCGGTCGCCACGGTCAACGGCGACGTCCACTTCACCCAGAACGACCTCGCCCACAAGCAAGCATATGAGGCAGCCCGGGCCGGTATCAACGAATACTTCTATCACCTCAACTCCGAAAACAACTACTGGTCCCATTGCACTGAAGTTCCGGAACCAAACGCAGTAAACCAGCAAGGCTCAACCGCAAAGCAGCGAAACGTCCCCGGTGGATCCGGCGCAAAATACGCAATCGAATTGATCCCGGCCCAGGGCCAGTCCACCTGCAATCCCGAAAGCCTCTCGACCGCCACCACGAGCATGATCGAAACAAGTGGATCCCTGCCGGGCTCGTTTCGCATCCGCAGCACCGGCTTCGCCGAAAAATCGAAGGTCTCCATCGTCACCACCTTCAGACGAGCAAGCTTCCTGGACTTCATGTACTTCACGCAGCTCGAGACCTCCGACCCGGTCACCTACGAAAACGAAGCGACGGTGAAAGGCGCCTATGAACAGTGCACCCTGACCTACGAACAGGGGCGCTACAACAAACCGATTCCCAACTCCGGTGGGCAGTACTGCGACAAGATCTCCTTTGTCAGCGAAGACACGATCAACGGTCCGGTTCATACCAATGACGCCTTCGCGATCTGCGGCACACCGACCTTCGGTCGCGGTCCTGCGGACAACATCGAAGTCAGCGCCGCAGCACCCGGCTGGTTTTCCACCTGTGAAGGCAGCAAACCCAATTTTAAAGGCACCTACACGACCAGCGCGCCGGTGCTGACTCCGCCACCGACCAATTCCAAACTCGCCTCGATTGCTGAATCGGGATTTAAGTACAAAGGCCAGGTGCGCATTTGCCTCAGTGGAACTTCGATGACGGTCGGCAGCGGTGGAACTTGCACGGGAGTCTACTCGGGTCCAATTCCTTCCAACGGCGTGATTTACGTGGCGAATGGGACCTGCTCCTCAACCTACACGCCGTTTGGCACGACATATCCGGAAACGTCAGGCTGTGGCAACGCCTACGTGTCAGGTAATTATTCCGGCCAACTGACTATCGCCGCCGAAAACGACATTATCATTAATGGCAACCTGAAAAACAGCGGCGGCGGTCTGCTGGGCTTGATCGCCGACAATTTCGTTCGCGTATACCATCCATGCACCCCCAGCAAAAGTGGAGGACAGGGCACCAATGGGACGGGCTCACTCGAAAATCCGACGATCGATGCGGCGATTTTGACGATCAATCACTCGTTCATAGTTGACAATTACAACTGCGGTGAACAGCTGGGGAATTTGACTGTCGAAGGTGCGATCGCCCAGAAATTTCGCGGACCGGTGGGAACTTTTGGCGGTAACGGCAGCACCGGCTATTACAAGAACTACAACTACGACGATCGGCTTCGCTACGTCGAGCCACCCGACTTTTTGGAACCGATCCAATCAGCTTGGATCGTCGGCCGAGAGACCAACGAATGACCGCGGAGATATTCCTAATTCTGCGTAGTTGCGGGATTAAAGGTTTCGGTGTAGATCTGTCGATCTAGTCCTTGGTCGATCTGCTCAAGACCCCAACGAATAAATCGAACCTCGATGCTTCAGATAACCAAAAAGAGAGACAACGTCCTGGTCGGCCTAGAGATCGAGGCGGGTAGCGTCGCCGCAGCTGAAATCCGCGTTAACGGGTCGTCTCAGTTAACGGCGACAGCTATCGCTCCGATGCCAGCTGGGGCATTCGATGACGGTGAGGTCACCGATCCCGTCGCCCTCGCCAAGGTATTGCGGAGTTTCTTTTCTGAGCACAATCTTTCCCGTCGAGTGCGGCTCGGGATTGCCAACCAACGGGTGGTCGTGCGCACCCTGCGGCTGCCGGCCCTTGAGGATCCGGAGAAGCTGGAGGCCGCGGTGCGCTTCCAAGCCCAGGAGCAAATCCCGATGCCGATCGACCAGGCAATTCTCGACCATCGCGTGGTCGGGGGGGTGCCCGCCTCAGAAGGATCACCGGCCCAGGTCGACGTCGTTGTCGTCGCCGCCCGTCGCGACATGATCGAGGCGACGCTCAAGCCGCTGCGCGACGCCGATCTGGAACCCGTCGGGGTGGATCTCTCGGCCTTTGGTCTGATCCGTGCCCTCGCGGATTTTTCGGTGCCCCCGCCCCAAAACGGCGACGCAGAGGCCAATGGCACCGCCTCCGGCGGTGAGGAAGGGGAATCCACCCCGACCAAATCGACCGTTCTCTACTGCAATGTCGGCGATGTCACAAATCTGGCGATCGCCAAAGGACGCTCGTGCCTTTTCACCCGCGTCTCTCCGGTCGGCTTGGAGGGCATCGCCGAGGCTCTCGCCGGTTCGACTGGCCTCAGTCGAGAGAATGCCCGCCGCTGGCTGGAATACGTAGGGCTGACCGATCCCAACCAGCCTGTGGAAGGTGATCCAGAGACGATCACCAAGACGCGGGCAGTGATGGAAAGTGGAGCATCCTCACTACTTGACGAGCTACGCCTCTCACTCGACTTCTACGGAGCCCAGGAGGCCGCGGTACCTGTTGAACGCGTAGTCCTCTGCGGACCCGGCAGCGTTATCCCCGGACTCGCGGCGCGGATGGAGCCGGTTCTCGGGCTGCCGATCGCGATCGGCAGCCCGGAAGCACTCTCCGATCTCGATCAGGCTGCGGCGGCCCGCCTCACCCTGGCCTACGGCCTCTCCCTGGATCAATAGGCATGCGCCCCGTCAATCTCATCCCCGTTGAGCAACGCCTTGGGAGGCGCACCGCCCTGCGCGGTGGCCCAGTTGCCTACATCGTCGTCGGCGCCCTAGTCGCCGCACTGGCCGGTGTGACACTGCTCGTCATAACCGGCAATCAGATCTCCCACCGAAAGGCGCAGGTTGTCCAGCTTGAAAAGGAAGACGCGGTAGCGAAAGCGCGAGCCAACAGTCTCGCCGCATATACCCAATTTAAGGCCGTTCATGACCAGCGGATCGCAACCGTCACAACCCTTGCCGACAGCCGCTTTGATTGGGAACGGGTGATGCGCGAACTAGCGTTGGTCTTGCCCCACGACGTGTGGCTGACCAATTTAACTGGAACCGATAACCCGCAGGTCGCCCCTCCTGGGGCCGCCAGTATCCCGCTCCGCGCCTCAATCCCTGGACCGGCGTTGGAGATTGTTGGTTGTGCCAGCGGTCAGGTTGCGGTCGCCGGATTCGTTCAGGCATTGAAAGAGATCGGCGGCGCCACTCGGGTGGGTGTGCAGTCCTCGGCGCTCCCTACTGAATCCGGTTCGAGTTCTGCAAGTAGCGGCTCGGCCTCCTCTGCCTCCAGCGTCGGCGCGACCTCTTCCTGCCAAGTCCGCAATTACATTGCTGGATTCCAGATCGTCGTAGCATTTGACGCGGCGCCGGTATCAAGTGAAACAACCGGATCAGCAGGGGCAACAACTTCATCGACACCAACCAGCACAACCACATCGACTCCGTCGAGCTCATCGTCATCTTCGAGTACCACCTCATCGAGCTCGACACCGTCAACGAAAACCCCAAGTACGTCTGAATCCGAAGGGGGAGAAGGCTGAGATGAAGTCGCAAACCTTAGTTCTCCCCTGTGTGCTGGCGGTCGTAGCGATCGCCGTGGGTTTCTGGCTGCTCGCGCTCGGCCCCAAGCGCCAGGAAGCCGATCACCTTTCCGCCCAGGTCAAGGAACTGCAGAGCTCGCTGACCGAATCACAGGCCAAAGTCACCAAAGCGATAGTCGCGCGGCACCAGTTCCCGACCAATTACCAGCAAATCGTCCTCTTGGGCAAGGCGGCCCCGACGTCTGATGGAACTTCTTCGCTTTTGGTCGAACTCAGCCATATCGCCCACCATTCGCATGTGAGGTTCAACAGCATCCAGCTGGCAGCCAGCGCGGGCACCAGCTCGCCCGCGCCCGCGCCCGCGTCGACAACGACCACGCCAACGACAGGGGGGACGGCTGCCCCGGCCGGTACCGGAACATCGTCAAGCGGTCAGACCACCGCGGCCACCGTACCGGCAACCGAGGCCGCCGCGTCGCTACTTCCATTGGGAGCGACGATCGGCCCCGCAAGCCTCGCCGTTACACCTTACGAACTCAGCTTTTCGGGGAACTTCTTCCACGTCGCCGATTTCATCAGAGGGGTGGATTCCTTGGTCCATACCGGTGGTCATGGCGTCGACGTCAACGGCCGCCTCATAACGCTCAATGGATTCGCGATCACTGCACCGGAAAATCAAGCGCAGCCCAACAAACTCGAAGCAACCTTTTCCGTCACTACCTATCTCATCCCGCCAAGTCAAGGTCTGACAGCAGGTGCTACACCCACGGCCCCTTCGACTGCAACCCCGACGGCAGCGACCACCTCGGCGAGCGAATCTTCCACCACATCAGCAGCGTCAGTCTCAAACTCAAAATGAACATGCTAAAAAAAGGTCCGGAGGTGAAGGTTCCAGAGCTCAAGGTCCCCGAGCCGATCCTAAACGTGTTCTATGACCTGCGCGAACGACACCTACTTCCACTAGTCGCCGTGCTCCTGGTGGCCATCGTCGCGGTCCCGATCGCCCTTAGTCAGTCCTCGTCAGGCTCCGGTAACGCACCTTCGAGCGCAGTCGCTGCCCTCGGGGTCGCCAATGCAACAACGAACAGATCGACCGCGGTGGTGGTTTCAAAGAGCGCCCCTGGCCTCCACTCCTATCACCAGCGTCTGGGCTACCTAAAGCCGATAAATCCCTTTCGACGTCCGTTCGCTCATTCTGAATCGACCTCGGTGACGGAATCATCCGCGGGCGGCACAGCTAGTACATCCAGCGCCTCCGGGACACCGAGCGAAACAACATCTCCGGGTTCGACGAGTAGCTCACCGCAGACGGCAACGACGATAACTCACACCCTTACTTGGTACTCCTACGCGATCGATGTACGGATGGTGACTGGGGTGACGAATCACAAGAAGGGCTCCTCAAATGAAGCCCGATCCTCAAAAGGGACGCCGGTAACGAAGAGTGCACCCGTCGTCCGTAGAGATCTCCCGGTCCTCACGGCGTTACCCAACCGCAAGAATTCAGCGGCGGTATTTATGGGCGCCTCCAAGGATGGAGAAAAGGCGATACTTCTAATCTCACCGAACATCAAGGCAGTCCTCGGTGAAGGGCAGTGCGTGCAGGGATCACAGACCTCATGCGAGCTACTGGCCCTGGAACCGGGTGTACCGGAGACTCTAGTTTACGCGCATTCCGGGCGTACCCTAAGATTGGAGCTACTCAAGGTGCACCTCGTCGCTTCTAAGACGCGTCACGTCGCCCCCCTAGGCGGGCATTAGCACGTAGCTGATCTGCGCGGCCGACGTCCAGGCAATGGGGCGACAGTCCGGCGGTGCCGATCTAGAGGATTGCCGTTGCACGCCTTTCCCATCGTCTTTTTTCACAGAGTCTGCCGAGATGTCGGTCCGAGAGGATTCAACACCCCAATAGTTGTCCGATATGGACCTCAATATCTTCTAAAGGCGACTCTCTCCCTGCCGATAACGGTCTAAAGACATCTAAGTGCCTAGGGCCTCAGAGCATCCAGACTCAGAGCGGACGAGCTCAAAGCAAGGGAGTCCAAGCTCCATAGTGGCGGGAAGCTCAGGCAGGTCTTAGCTTTCGGGGAAATTTCGACAGATTCGCAATATAAAAGGAGTTCCATGTGCCTCTCCTGAAATTCAAATCGGATATCAAAGCTCGGCTCAAGGGTGAGGGTGAGGCCGGCTTCACGCTGATTGAGCTCCTTGTCGTAATGCTGATCATGGGAATTCTGGCGGCAATTGCGCTGCCGGCATTCTTCAATCAGCGCGAAAAGGCCGGCGACGCTCGGGCCAAGTCCTATACCAACGATGCCGAGGTCGCGATTCAGACGTACTCAACCGAACACAGTGGTAGCTTTGTTGGGGCTACCGCAGCCGAACTTGAAAAACTTGAACCGACGCTAAAAAGCGCCACCGAACTCAAAGTCGGCAAAGCTACAGCCAACGAATTCGAAGTGTCGACCAAATCAAGCACCGGTAATGTGTTCACGATCAAAAACGTTGCTGGCACAACTACTTACCCCTGCACCACAGAAGGCAAGGGAGGGTGTCCGACCGGAGGTTGGGCCAACGGTTAGAGTGGCCTTACCGTGGTCGCGAATGTGCGGCCCCACAGTAGCGGGCGAGTTCTATTCGCGTGGCTTCCTGTAATGAAGAGCCGAGGGATACGCTTGTCGACCGGGCGCACCGGATTGACAAGAGGTCCCTCGGCTCGCGATGAAGGTGATCTAACCCCCGCAGACTGGGCCACGATGCATGAGACTCCAGCCCTACCGAAGGAGTCAAATGCCAAGGCAGTACCCCACGGAGTTCCGCGAGCGAATCGTCGCCCTGGCGAGGTCGGGAAGGTTCGTCGCAGAGTTAAGCGCTGACTATGGAGTGGCCAGCGCCACCATCCACCGCTGGCTTGACCAAGACCGCATAGACCATGGCGAGAAGCCCGGCCTCACCAGCACGCAGAACACCGAGCTCGCCGCCGCAAGGAAGCGAATCCGCGAGCTCGAGCACGAACTCGAGCTCATCCGCAGTGCGGCCGCGATCTTCGACGAGCAACAGAAGATCCGCCCAAAACCCTCTACCCGGTGATCAAGAACCTGACCGGGCAGGGATTCAGCGGGCGAGAGGCATGCCGCGCGCTCGGGGTCAACCGCAGCAGCTACACCCACTGGCGCAAGCGACCGCCCAACCAGCGCGAGCTGAGGCGGGCGTGGCTCGTCCCCTTGGTGGCAAAGATCCACACCGACTCCTTCGGGACCTACGGTTACGTCCGAGTCACAGCGGAGCTGCGGCTTGGCCACGGCGTAATCGCCAACCGCAAGCTTGTCTACTCAATCATGCGCGAGCAGGGTTTAAAGGGCTTGCCAAAGCCGCCGACGGGCAAGCGAGGTCCGACTGGAACGTTCGTGGCAGCCGACCTCGTCTGCCGGGATTTCTCAGGGGAGGGCCCCAACAAGCTCTGGGTTACCGACATCACCGAGCATCCCAGCAGAGAGGGCAAAGTCTTCTGCTGTGCGGTGCTCGATGCCTTCAGCCGCAGGGTCGTCGGCTGGTCGATCGACTCAACTCAGACGGCCGCCCTGGTGACCAACGCACTCGGGATGGCGATCGCAGGCCGCGACCCTGATCGCACCGTGATCCATAGCGATCGCGGCACCCAATTCACGTCCTGGGCCTTCACCCAGCGCGTCAAGGAGGCGGAGCTGATGCCGTCCGTCGGGCGCACGGGGACCGCCCTCGACAACGCGATGATGGAGTCTTTCTGGGGCCGGATGCAAGTTGAGCTGCTCAACCGCCGACGCTGGAGGACAAGAGTCGAGCTCGCCAACGCGATCTTCGAATACATCGAGTCCTTCCACAACAACCGCCGGCGCCACAGCTCGCTCAATATGCTCACACCATTGGAGTTTGAGGAGCTCCATCAGAAAAAATCCAGCTAGCTGGATTCTCATTCGGAGTGGCCGGGGCCAGGGGTTTGATCAGTCGGACCGATTTCAGGGGTGCAGGCCACTCGGGCCGACTCGGTGGCAACGCGGCCGCAATCCTACGAAACGCCTGAATACCCGTCGAGGCCTTTCCGAATGCGAAACGCTTACTGTGAGCTTTTGCAGCGGTAATTTGACCAGATCCCCCGAGCCTTGGGTCGAGGATAACTTGAGCAAACAGGGAGCTCACCTCAGGTAGATCCTGATCAGCTGATCGCCGACTAGCATACCCGTTACGCCACCCAATGCAAGGAAGGGACCAAAGGGAATCGCCATCTTGCGCGCGTTAGCGCCGTGGCGCGCCATAAGCGCTAAACCAATGATACTGCCGGCAATTAGAGCAACGAGAATCGCAGGTCCAACCGCCTTGCCAAGAAACAATCCCATCACCGCCGTTAGCTTGACGTCTCCCAGACCCATTCCAGCCGGATAGGCAAGAACAACAAGGAATAGAACCCCGCCAGCGATCCCGGCAGCGATGATCCTTTCAGGCATCCCCGCTGGATCAGATGAAAGAGCCAACACCACACAAAGGACCGCACCAACAGTCAAGATCTTGTTGGGAATTAGGCGGCGTTCCAGGTCGGTAAGTGTGACCGCGGCGAGCATAGTGACAAAGACCAGGTCAATGGCAATTGCGGCTGGGGGGTCGTGCCAATGGACGGCAACGGTGATCGCGAACAACGCTCCCACAATCGCCTCAGTCAGTGGATAGCGCCTAGAAATAGGTGAGCCGCAGCAACGCGCATTGCCCCTTAAAATGATCCAAGAAAGAACGGGGATATTGTCGTATGCGGCAATTTGAGCGTCGCATACCGGACATCGAGATCGCGGCCCCACGATCGAAATTCCCCGCGGCACCCGATGGGCGACTGCGGTCGCGAAGCTTCCGGCTACAAGCCCACCGATAAACGCGATTAGGACGACGCCCGTCATCAAATGGAGTTCTACCGGAGAGCCCGGCGGTCCTGTAGACAGGGCGCTCGGCTAGGTATCAATCGACCCGGGGAACGCCCAAATCTCACGCCTGCGGACATCGTCATCCTCGCTCGGATTGCTAGATCGCTTTCGCCTACGGAAGCCATGGTGACACCCAGCACAATTCGGAAGCCCGAGCGCGGGATTGGCTTAATCAGTCAGAAGATTGCGCAATCAACCGAGTGCGCAACATCTCCCAACAGCACGCCGAGGCGCAGCCCTAAGCTCGCGTTGCAGGTCTGGCGGCTTCCCGCAGGAGCAGAGCGTACGGCAAGATGATGCTTCACCAGCATCCCCGCCATGTGAGCAGGAAGGGGTTCGAGCACGGCGGGACTTTTGTGCTTTCCAGGCCGATCTACTGGGGGCTGATGGGCCGCATCCGACACGCCAGAGCAAGACCAGGGGCGGGCACAAGGCCCGCCCCTGGTAGCTCACGCTTTGCCGATTGAGGTCAAAGCGACTATTGCTAGGTCCAACTAGCCGTTGGCCCACCCTCCGGTCGGACACCCGCCCTTGCCTTCTGTGGTGCAGGGGTAGGTGGTTACGCCCCCGACGTTTTTAATCGCGAACACATTTCCGGTGCTCGATTTGGTCGAAACTTCGAATTCGTTCGCCGAAACGGTGCCAACTTTGAGTTCGGTGGCGCTTTTCAGCGTTGGTTCGATCGTTTCAAGTGCCGCTGGGGTAGCACCAACGAAGCTGCCGTTGTGTTCGGTTGAGTACGTCTCAATCGCCACCTCGGCATCGTTGGTATATGACTTCGCCCTCGCGTCACCGGCCTTTTCGCGCTGATTGAAGAACGCTGGCAACGCGATTGCCGCCAGGATTCCCATGATCAGCATTACGACGAGGAGCTCAATCAGCGTGAAGCCGGCCTCACCCTCGCCCTTGAGCCGAGCACTAATCTTGGCTCGGAGTGTCTGGAGAAACATTAGGTACCTCCAATGGTCCTATCGTTTGCGCCAGAGCCCCGTCGCGTAATGCCACGTGGTGTCCGTTGACCCCGGTGGTAGCCATCCGGGCTACCCGCTGGGGTGCTCGGATGGCTTGGCACTCCTACCTTGCGGAAGGTTTGCCTCTTGAACCAGGGCGCTGGCAGATTCATTACAACCAAGTCATCGACCGTCGAATCGCCGTCTTTAGCGCCTTTTCCCCATTTTTTAAAACTGACCGACTTTTCCCCGTGGTAGCAGCGAGAAATCGAGTTCTTGCACCCTAAAATTGTGAATATCCAAAACCGATGAAACCCAACCGCCTAGACGCCATATGAACGTCCATTCTTGGTGAGCTGCCAGACGAGCGCTCCCGGCAATAGGGCCTTCGTCAATCGGCGCAAACCGCACAGCATTCAGGAATCCCGGGTAAATTTGCCGCTCGCTTGTCCTTTGTTTGGCGCTCTGTGAGCCAGAGGTGGGCCTCTGAAGGACAATTGGTCCGTTGGGCGGCAGCGAACAGTTCAACCGTAGTGTCGCGGTAAATGCCCCAGGTCGGCGCCGCCGGATTGGCTCGATCGCCCGTAGGCAACGACCAGGGTAAACCCAGGCAGTTGTGATCAACGAATATGTTCGTAAATACTAAACAGCGGCAGATACATCGAGATTACGATGAAACCGACGACGCCGCCGACGAAGACGATCATCAGCGGCTCGATCAGCGAAGTAAGGCCCTTGACCTTGGCATCGACCTCGGCCTCGTAGAAGTCGGCGATTTTACTCAGCATGTGCTCCAGTTGACCGCTCTCCTCGCCCACTGAGACCATGTGGCCAACCATTGGCGGAAAGATCGGATTGCGCTCGATCGGATCGGCAACCGAGCCGCCGCGTTTCACCGAGTCATAGACGTCCTCCATTGAACGCTCGACGACGACGTTGCCGGCCGTATCCCCAGTGAGTTTGATCGACTGCAGCATCGGCACACCCGAGGACACGGAGCCCGCAAAGGTCCGCGACCAACGCGCAAGAGCGATCTTTTGGATTACGTCTCCAAGTTTAAATGGCAGCTTCAATTTGAATTTGTCCCACATCTCGTGGCCGCGATCGGTCTTCTTCCATCTGATGAAGAAGAAAACAGAGAGAACCAGAGTGGGAATGATCACGTACCAGTAGCCAATGAGTGCATTAGAAACGCCAACGCAGATCTGAGTCGGAACCGGCAGTTCTGCAGCTTCACCCGGGTGTTCGGCGGCAAGTTCCTTAAAGATCTTGACGAAAACCGGGATTACAAAGACGGTGATTGCGACCAAGACGATCAAGGCAAAGCCAAACACTATGGTGGGGTAGATCATCGCGGATTTAACCTGACGGCGTAGGGCATCGGATTTCTCGACCTGAAAGGCAACCCGCTCCAGGGCCTCTTCCAATCGTCCAGACTGCTCGCCTGCGCGCACCATCGCCCGAAACAGGCGGTCGAAGACCTTTGGATAGCGCTCCATCGCCTGCCATAAAGAGCTACCCGCCTCAACGTCCTCCCGCAGGCCGGCGACTGCTTCGCGAATCATCTCGTCTTGAGTTTGGTCCTGAAGAGTCTGCAGGGTACGCAGCATCGGCATCCCGGAGGCAACGAGGGTGGCAAATTGCCGCGAGAAGATCGCGAGTTCCCGCATATCCACGCCTTGCCAGCGTTTAAATAGGTCCTCGATCTTGAATGCCTCGTGCTTCTCAGAGACATCCAGAACGATCAGCCCGCGCTGTCGAAGCTGATCGGAGACGTGGGCCTTTGATTCGGCCACTAGTTCCCCGGTCGAGGCGACGCCGGAGAGATCCATAGCGCGAAAGGCAAATGTACTGGCGCCGTTAGCCATATCTGCCTAACCCCCCGTCGTGTAGACGGGCGCCACCGGGGGCGGCGGTGCATTTTCTCCAACCAGGCCGTTGCCGGGCATCGGGCTCTCGGCGCCAATCAGCAATCGCCTCAACTCCTCGGGAACGGATGCACGCTGCTCGGCGAGCTCGCGCGTGATCCTCCCGGCGCGGACCAGGCGGGCGAGGTCAGCGTCCATTGTCTGCATCCCAACCGCACCGGAGGTCTGAATCGCAGCGTAAATCTGATGGGTTTTGCCCTCCCTGATCAGGTTGCGGACAGCCGGGGTTGGGATCAACACCTCACAGGCCACGACCCTACCCCTGCCGTCGGCAGTCGGCAACAGTTGTTGGGTGACAATCCCCTGCAATGCGATCGATAGCTGGGTTCGCACCTGGTCCTGCTGGGAGGGTGGAAAGACGTCGATGATGCGGTCCACCGTTTGTGCGGTGGACTGGGTGTGAAGGGTGGCGAAAACCAGGTGGCCGGTCTCTGCAGCCGTCAGCGCCGTGGAGATCGTCTCGAGGTCTCGCATCTCGCCGACCAAAATAACGTCGGGGTCCTCGCGAAGCGCCGCGCGCAGCCCGAGGGCGAAGTCCGGCGCATCGGAGCCGATCTCGCGCTGGTTGACGATGGAGCGTTTGTGGGCGTGAAGAAACTCGATCGGATCCTCGATCGTGAGGATGTGATCCTGATTCCCAGCATTGATCACGTCAATCATCGCCGCCAGGGTCGTCGACTTGCCCGAACCGGTCGGACCCGTGACGAGAACGAAACCCCGTGGTTTATTGGTCAGCTCACGCAACACCTGCGGCACGCCAAGGGTGTCGAGACCAGGGATGTCCTGCGGCACAAGACGAAAGGCGGCGCTCACTGACCCGCGCTGAAAAAAGCAGTTAACGCGAAAGCGGGCGACTCCTGGTATTGCGTAGGCAAAATCGAGCTGCTTGTTGTTCTCGAACCGTTTGCGCTGCTCATCGTTGAGGATGCCGTAGATGACCTCGCGGGTCTCCTGCCCACCCAGCACAGGGAATCCCTCCATGGGGACGATTTTGCCCTTGTCGCGGATAGCCGGAGGAAATCCGGCAGTCAGGTGAACGTCAGAAGCCCGCGCCTCCACCATCTGGCGCAGCACCTCGGCGAAATCAAAGTCAGGCTGTGACACGGAGTACCTCCTCGAGACTCGTCGTTCCGACGCGCACCTTGATGATCCCGTCCTCGCGCAGGGTGAGCATCCCCTCCTGGCGTGCAACGGCGGCAATATCGGGCTCCGACGAACGGGTCACAGTCATCTCTTTCAGCCTCTCGCTGAGGCTCATTACCGAGTAGACACCGACCCGTCCGCGGTAGCCGTCGTGCCCGCAGCGCGCGCATCCAACGGGCTCATAGGCCTCGATGTCCGCCGCGACGCCGATCCCCGCCTCCAACAATGCAGCAGCGGGAATAATCGCCCGCCTCTTGCAGTGGGGACAGAGCTTGCGGGCCAAGCGCTGGGCAACGACGCAGTCAACGGCAGAGGCGGTTAGAAACGTCTCAATCCCCATCTCAGTCAGCCTTGCGATTGCTCCGGGAGCGTCGTTGGTATGCAGGGTGCTGAGCATCATGTGGCCGGTGAGTGCCGCCTCGATTGCGATCCGCGCTGTCTCGGCGTCGCGGATCTCACCAACCATCACAACGTCGGGGTCAGCGCGAAGTATTGACCGCAGCCCCGTGGCGAAATCAAGGCCGGCTTTACGATTAACGTTGATTTGGTTGATGCCGTCGATTCTGTACTCGACAGGGTCCTCGATCGTGATGATCTTTCTCTCGACCTGATTCAGGGCCTGTAGTGCCGCGTAGAGCGTTGTCGACTTGCCCGAACCGGTTGGGCCTGTCACCAACACCGCACCGTAAGCACGAGCAAAGGCATCCTCAAAGCGCGCCCGGGCGGATCCGTCCATGCCAAGATCGTCGAGTGAACGCTGTGCATTTCCTTCGTCGAGGATGCGGATCGTTGCGCCCTCGCCCCGCTGGGTCGGCAATGTCGTGATTCGTAAATCGATCCGGCGCTCCTCTACCGAGATGCTGACCCGGCCGTCTTGGGGAACCCGCTTCTCGGCTATATCTAACTCGCTCATGATCTTTAGTCGCGAAATGACCGCACTGATCATCCGTTTCGGTACGTGCGCAGCCTCCTTCAGAACACCGTCGACCCGGAAGCGGATCCGCAGCTCCGACTGAGACGGCTCCAGGTGGATGTCGGAGGCACCCTCCCCAACCGCCTGGGCGAGGATGCTGTAAACGAGCTTGATCACCGGGGCATCTGTAGCGTCGGCCTGCAAATCCCCGACCTCGGCAAGGTCGTGCCCGCCGTCCCCCTCGTCGCGACCCTCCTCCTCCTCTTCCTCGAGGATCGCCTCGGCAGCGGCGCTTTGTAGGGTGCCCAACCGGGCGAGCAGGGCCTCGACATCCTCTTCAGCAGCGACCGCAATGCGACAGTCAAGGCCGGTCGCTATCTGGATGTCCTCAACGGCCAGCACGTTTGCCGGGTCGGCGGCTGCAACAAGAAGCGTCTGCTGATCGGCGTAGCCGACCGGTACGGCTTTATAGCGGCGGGCCATGGTGACCGGGAAAAGTGCAGCCGCTCCGACGTCCACTGAGTAGACCGAGAGGTCTAAGTGGTCGAGTCCGTAACGCTCAGCTATTGCCCGGGAGAGTTGGTCGCTGTTAATCGCACCCTGCTCAAGTAGCAGTGCCTCGGGCGCTCGTCCAGCCGTGCGAGCCGCCTCGATCGCAGCTTCAACCCTCTCGAGAGTGGCGTAGCCAAGTTCGACCAAGACATCTGTAGTAAACCCGCGCGAATGGCCGCGGTTCACTGGGGGTGTGAGGCCGGGCGTATCGTCTTCCTCAGGGCCCATGAGCGCAGGTGCGGTTGAGTCGCCGCTGTCTACGACGGGGCGGAGGTGGCTCGGAAACTGGGCACCCTGGTAGCTCATTCGACCAGATCAATTCGGGTGGTAGGGGACTTCGGGACCCTTGTACGAGGCATCTCTCACCGCCTGCACAACGCTCTGCGCGGTCTGAAATCCGTAGCTAACCGACGCCTGGGGGGTGCCGCCGCTGAGTCGACGCGGGCGCACGACGACGAGCGCCGGCACCTGATCGACTTCGACGCCAACCGTCACCGCGGTATAGCGGGCGATCTGCTTGGCGGGGATCACGAATACGGCGCGCTCCGGAAGCGCCTTTAGCTTTTGAACTGCCTGCTTGACGATCCGATCGTCGATGCCGCCCGGATGAATCACAAGCAACACAACAGTTTTTTCTGCCTTGTAGGCAGCAGCAACCGCGGCAGGCACCGCCGGGGCAGGGACTGAGATCGGGAGCGCGCTTGTCGAAGCTTCACTGGTTCCAACGGCGTCCGTGGTGGATCCGCTGGGAGTTGTGGCGGCCGAAGTTGCGGCGGTCGATGCTTCTCCGCCAGCGGCGGAGCTGCTCGCTGCGGCCGTCGTAGAAGTCGCTGCCGCCGAACCTGCGCTGCTTTCACCCCCCCCTCCTTTGAGCAGGAAGAACGCTACCCCCGCAATCAGGAGCAAGACCAGGCCGACCTGGGCGATCGGGTTGCTGTTTAGCTTCTCCCTCATTGCCGCACCGGCTCGGCTTGAAGTTGCTCTATTCCGCTCGCCCGCTGTCCACCTGCCGCGAGCATCAGCCTGAAGTCGTGGGGGCTGGAGGCATACTCCAGAGCCACCTCCTCAGAAATCCGGCCCTCCATCACGTATCCGAGTAGCGACTGGTCGAAAGTTCGCATCCCGTAGTACTCACCCTCGGCGATAACCTCGGTGATCTTGCCGGTTTCCTCTGGGTTGAGGATCAGGTCCTGGACGCGACCGGTGACAACCATTACCTCGGCGGCGGCGACCCGGCCGGCTCCCGTCACATCGGGAACCAGCCGCTGGGCGATGGCTCCCTTCAATGTTGATGAGAGCATCACCCGCGCCTGCTGCTGGAGGTGCTGGGGAAAGAAATCGATGATCCGGTTGATCGTCTCGGTCGCATCGAGGGTGTGCACGGTGGAGAGGACGAGGTGGCCGGTCTCGGCAGCCGAAAGAGCTGTGCGGACCGTCTCCTCGTCACGCATCTCCCCGA
The DNA here is from genome assembly GCA_963700105.1 of uncultured Solirubrobacterales bacterium. GTDB lineage: Bacteria > Actinomycetota > Thermoleophilia > Solirubrobacterales > 70-9 > CAVUWL01. Next base: position 1,071,169 of record CAVOWL010000004.1, read on the forward strand.
TCAGGATCACGTCGGGGTCCTGACGGAGGACACGCCGCATGGCCCGGCCGAAGCTCTTCGTGTCGGCGCCAACCTCCCGCTGGTTGACGATCGAGAGTTTGTCGGAGTGCAGGTACTCGATCGGATCCTCAAGCGTCACGATGTGACGCGCCCGAGTCTGGTTGATGTGATCGATCATCGCCGCCAGAGTCGTCGACTTACCCGAACCGGTCGTACCGGTGACGAGAATGATCCCGCGTGCCTCCTCGGCCATCGACCGAACCACATCTGGCAAACCAAGCTGATCTATCGAGCGGATCTCGAAGGGAATGGCGCGACAAGCGATCGAGATCGACCCACGCTGTTTGAAGGTGTTAACGCGAAAGCGTGCGACGCCGGGGAGCGCGTAGGAGAAATCGGCCTCGCAGTCCTCCTCAAACTCGGTCAGCGAGCGGACCTCGGCAATATCGTGAAACGCCTTCTCAGTGTCTTCAGCGCTGAGCGGCTCGTGGCCCTCAAGGTAGGAGAGCTGGCCGTGGACGCGGAGAATCGGTGGTGAGGAGACCTTGATATGGAGGTCGGACCCCTGCCTCTCCACGAGCGTGCTCAGAGCTGAGTCGATGTCAAACATCCCGACCTATATCGGCCGCGGAATCCGAACCCTTAACGCTTGGACGCGATCTGGCTACATCGCCCACGAACAGCCGCACCGAGTGGCCTGGCTCATTCCGCTTCAACCATTGAAATCTGCCTTGAAATTGCCGTTTGGCGCGGCCGACGCAGACAATCGCTATTACACCATCGGCGCCGCATGTGGTCCAAACCTCGCCGACCGCCGGGCCGGGGGACCTTGGTAAGGCGCACCCGATTCTCTTCATCATGCATCGGCTATCGCGCGGACTGCCTCCTAAAAGAGCCAGCGGCGTGCCGAGCTGCTGATCCCAAGATGGGAGCGCCGCGCACGCAGGTCGGCTCGCCTGCCTTTGACCTCGATGCCCTTGCTACAGCGGCACGCTAGGAAAATCGACAGCCCAAAAGAGCGCCTCCAAGTGCGGCGAGACGGACGCTTGCGAGTTGGGGCCACAGGCGCCTTGCCGCGGGTGATCGGGAGAGTCGCCTGCGCGAGACGAAACCGCCCACCAATTCAGAAGTGCGACCTCAGGCAACCTCGCGCAGTTTCTGAGCCTCACCCAGGGACTGCAGCTTTTTGAGGCTTTGGTTCTCGATCTGGCGGATACGCTCCCGCGTCACATTGAAGGTGCGACCCACCTCGTCAAGGGTGCGCGGATGCTCTCCACCGAGCCCATAGCGCAGCTCCAGCACGCGGCGCTCTCGGTATGAGAGATTCTCCAGAGCTTCCTTGAGGGCCTCTTTGGTCAGCAGATCGGCCGCCCTATCAAACGGCGACTCGGCCTTCTCATCGGCGATGAACTGGCCGAACTCGGACTCCTCCTCATCACCAACCGGCTTCTCCAGCGAGACGGGAGCCTGAGCGGAACGCTTGATTGAATCGACCTCCTCAGGGTCAATTCCGGTCACCTCTGCGATCTCCTCGGGCGTCGGCTCGCGGCCGAGCTCGGTCACGAGCTTGCGCTCGGCGCGACCGATCTTGTTCAGCTTCTCGACAACGTGGACTGGGATGCGGATTGTCCGTGCCTTATCAGCCAGCGCGCGAGCAATTGCCTGGCGGATCCACCAGGTCGCGTATGTGGAGAACTTGAATCCCTTGCGGTAGTCGAACTTCTCCGCGGCGCGGACCAGGCCGAGGGTTCCCTCCTGGATCAGATCGAGGAAGGGCAACCCCTGATTTCGGTAGTTCTTCGCAATCGAGACGACCAGGCGCAGGTTGGACTCGACCATTTTTTGCTTTGCGTCGAGGTCTCCGCGCTCGATCCGCTTCGCTAGTTCGACCTCCTCTTGGGCGGTGAGCAGCCGCACCTTGCCGATGTCCTTGAGGAAGAGCTGCAAGGAGTCGGTGGTCATATCCGGTTTTAGGTCGAGCGTCTGTTTTTGGCGCCGGCGACCTTTTTTGCCGGTTTCGACGGGCATCGCGTCGGCTGCCGCTTTTTGGGCAGGGTCCATGTCCTCGACCAGCTCGATTCCCGACTTCTCGAGGTGCCCATATAGGTCCTCAACGTCGGACTCGTCCAGGTCGACCTCGGAGACCGCCGAGGCCACGTCACCGAAGGTGAGCACCCCGAGCTGCTGTCCACGTGTGATGAGGCCTTTGACCTCCTCCATCTCTTGAAGCTCTGCTACCAGCATCCTGTCTCTACTCATTCCCTTGCTATAGGTGGTTTAGTCCTGCATCTGAAATGCACCCGCGAGTCAAAAGTCGCGGACGCCGACAAAAAGCGGACCGGAGACCTGGTCCGCGAAGCTAAGCCTGCTGCGATGTGCCCTTGGCGGGCGTTTGGGATCTTCTCAAACGTCTGTTCGCATGGTAGTCGCTTCAGTTTATGAAGTCAATGCCCAAGCAAAGGTCCAATTCCTATCCATGGCTCCGCGCTTTCTGGCAGCGCGCTTACCACGAGAATGTCACCGGGCTCTCGGCAATGGTCGCCTACAACCTGATGCTCGCGGTTTTCCCCTTTGCGCTCCTACTGCTCTTCGTCTTCGGGCAGGTGCTGCAGATCGGCGGCGTCCAAAGCGGCGTACTAAACGATCTGCGACGCCTTTTCCCTAGCGTCGATCCGGGCACCCTCACGGACGTCTTAAAGCGCATCGAGGACAACTCGACCACGATCGGCATTGCCGCCTTTTTCGGCTCACTTTGGATCGGCGCTTCGTTTTGGGGGGCGATGGACACCGCCTTCTGCCGGATCTATCACGTCGAATGCCGCGGCTGGGTCGAGCAAAAGCGCTTCTCCTTCGCGATGCTGGTGGTCGTCGTGCTCTTCATCGCGGCCAGCATCTTCTTGCCTGCAATGGAGGGGGTCTTGATTTCGGGGACCAACCGTCTTCCTTTTGGACTCGCTCAGATCAGGGCGATCGGCACTGTTTCGCTGATCGGGGCAGCACTGCTGATTACCTTCTTGATCTGCGCAACGATCTTCTGGGCGGTGCCGAAAGGCCATATGCCGTGGCGGGCGGTCTGGCCGGGAGCGCTGTTTGTCACCTTGACTGCTGGGCTTGCTAACTGGCTCTTTCCGATCTATCTCAACAACGTATCTTCCCTTTCCCGCTTGGGATCAACCTTGGGCTTTGCACTAATCGCCCTGCTTTGGTTCTACGTGCTGAGTCTCGCGATCATGGCTGGAGCGGTGATTAACTCATTGCGCTATGAGCTCCTGGCGACCGGTGAGATGCCCTATCTCAAGCCAAAAACTGGCAATTGCGCCGATTGCGGCGAGGACATAGCCCAGTAGGAAAGCCAGCGAGCCTTCCGTGCCGTCGGCGGCGATCCAAAATCTTTTGGAGGGTCGCGCACCAGAAGCTGAGGTCAACCGTTTTGGAGCGCCAGCGGAAAGGGAGACTCCCCATTCGCGACGTCCTAGAATCACCCCCAGACCAACTGACCCCGCCTCATCAAGGTGTCGCGCTGTTCTGAGCTTTTTGACCGGCCCTACGACCTGATCTTTGTATCGGTTCCCCCAAAAAACGCCGACCGCCCACTCACTCGGTCGTCGGCATTATCTGGCCCTTGGAGCTCTAGGGATCGGCCGAACCAGCCCGCAGCCGAGCCCCAGGAGCCTCTGATTATGTGCTTCGCCCTCGGCCCTGACTAACTCGGTACTCAGGGTATGTCGATTGGCGTCCGATATGGACCCCATGGAGACCATCGAGACCAAGACTCTGATCCGCATCGGTCAGCCTCGATTTCGAAATTTCTCAGACGCAGTGGAGCCTATCCTCAGCGCCATTGCCGAGGTCATTCCGGGCCTGATCGTCTTGGGCCGACTCGAGCCAGACGAGAAAGGTTGTCGAGTAATCGAGGTCCGGGGTACGGGCATAGACGGCCTGGAGAAGGGCCTGTTCCTCCCGCTGGATACCAGCGCAGGCAGCGCTGAACCCCAGTTGAGCAGCCAGAGGCCATTGCCGGCGCTCCGGCTTGACCGGGAGTGCCTCGAGTCGATCGGTGCACGCGGAACCATGGAAATACCGCTCGAGGTCAGCGACGGCAGAATCGTGGGCATCCTTTCCGCCCTGGACTCGCGTGCTGATGCCTACGGCAGCGCTCACCAGGCAATGCTGACAATCGCCGCGCGACTACTGGGCCACGAATGGGAAAGTGTCGAGCACCGAGCTGAGCTGAGGCGGCTTCGGAAAAGTTGCGCGTCGGGCACAAAGGTTGACCCAGACACTGGCCTTCCCAATCGCGACAGCTTCCTCGATTTGCTCAACCACGAGTGGAGATTGACAAACCGGGGGACCGTCGAATCGGTTTTGGTTGCCTTCCGGGTAGGGGAGGATCCCGACAATGCCCAAACCGGCGACACGAGGAGCAAGTTAGCGACGAAGATCGCTGCCGAAGTCCTGGAAGCCAATGCCAGGACGACAGATCGCCTCGGTCGGGTTGGTGAGGCAACCATCGCGGCGATTCTGGTCGGCTGTCGGGCGGAGCATGCATCTGTTTTCGTCGAGCGCGCCCAAGCGGCGTTGCGGCGCGTGACGGAAGGGGCTGGCCCCCGGATCGACCTGGCCGTGGGCGTTCAGATGCTCTCTGGAACTCCGTCTCCTGACGAGGCTTTCATGCTGGCAGAAGCGGCCGCCCGAGCTTCGGGGCGGGATCATCAGGCCGAACTCGCTCAACCGTGAGTGCGCGGATGAGCGATACCGCGGCCACCGATCCAAGCGCTAGCGTCGCTGAGCACCCGCCGAGGGAAAAGGGCATCACCGCCCCATCCCTTCCAGACCGTAAGGGCGCATTTCTGACTGATGTCATCGTCGAGCTTGGGTTCGCCGATCACGACTCTGTTCAGGAGGCAGTTGATGCGACCCGCCAGTCCGCAATGACACCCGAGCGCCACTTACTCGACAGCGGAGCGATCGATGAGTGGCAGCTATCACTCGCAGTCGCCGAGCGCAATTCCCTCGACCACGTCGATTTGGACCAATTCGAAATTGATCCAGAGGTGGCCAGACTGATTGGGCGATCTACCGCGGCTCGATACACCGCCGTTCCGATTTCCATGGCGTCAGACGGAGCACTTCTTGTCGCGGTCGAGGACCCCTTCGACATGCTCGGAATCAATGACATTGAGGTGATGACAAGGAACGAGGTGCGTCCAGTAATCGCAACCGGAACCCAGATCCATAGCCTGATCGAGAGCCTGCCCGAGGAGACGCCGGCACCAGCGCCTGAGCCGACAGACCTATCAACTTCACTGCCCACTTCGGTGCCCCAGGAACTGGCGGCCGCAGAGCCGGAGTTCGCTAGAGAGCTAACGCCGGGGCCGATTTCTGATCCCGGACTCGCCGGACCGACAGTGCCGGTTGATTTCCAAACGGCTATCTCGTCCGCCCATGACTCAGCCATTCCGATGTCTGAGCCAATCCCGCACCGGGGAAACGACGAGCTAGGGAACTCCGATGCGCTGAACCCTGAGTTCGTGGGTCTCTCGGAGATGCTTCCGGCGCTGCAAGAGAGATTGCGCAATGCAATTGCTCTCGCCACAACGATTGAGCGTCGAATCGACGAGCTGCACTCTGGCGAAACCTCCGCCGAGCTAGAGACCGAGCGCGAGAAGGCGGTGGCACGCGAGGATGCGCTGCGTGAGGCCGTAGCCCGCGCCGAGGAGGCCCAGGCCACCCTTGCTGAGCAGCGCGCCGAGTATGAGGCCGAGCGCGAGAAAGCTGGAGACGTTGAGGGAATCCTAGGTGAGGCCGAGGCCGCATTGGCGGAGCAACGCGCCGAGTATGAGGCCGAGCGCGAGAAGTCGGTGGCGCGTGAGGATGCGCTGCGCGACGCCGAGGCCCGCGCCGAGCAGGCCGAGGCCGCATTGGCGGAGCAACGCGCCGAGCATGAGGCGGAGCGCGAGAAAGCTGGAGACGTTGAGGGAATCCTAGGTGAGGCCGAGGCCCGCGCCGAGCAGGCCGAGGCCGCATTGGCGGAGCAACGCGCCGAGTATGAGGCCGAGCGCAAGAAAGCTGGAGACGTTGAGGGAATCCTAGGTGAGGCCGAGGCCCGCGCCGAGCAGGCCGAGGCCGCATTGGCGGAGCAACGCGCCGAGTATGAGGCCGAGCGCGAGAAGTCGGTGGCGCGTGAGGATGCGCTGCGCGACGCCGAGGCCCGCGCCGAGCAGGCCGAGGCCGCATTGGCGGAGCAACGCGCCGAGCATGAGGCCGAGCGCGAGAAGTCGGTGGCGCGTGAGGATGCGCTGCGTGACGCCGAGGCCCGCGCCGAGCAGGCCGAGGCCGCATTGGCGGAGCAGCGCTCTGAGTTCGAAGCCGCGCGCGAGAAGGCCGGAGAGGGCGAGGGAATACTGCACGAGGCTGAAGATCGCGCCGAGCAGGCCGAGGCCACCCTCGCCAAGCAGCGCGCCGAGCTAGAGGCCGAGCGCGAGAAGGCGATCAGGCGCAAGGAAGAGAGGCGCGACGCCGAGGCTCGCGCCGAGCAGGCCGAGGCCGCATTGGCGCAGCAACGCGCCGAATATGAGGCGGAGCGCGAGAAGGCGGTGGCACGCGAGGATGCGCTGCGTGAGGCCGTAGCCCGCGCCGAGCAGGCCCAGGCCACCCTTGCTGAGCAGCGCGCCGAGCTAGAGGCCGAGCGCGAGAAGGCGATCAGGCGCAAGGAAGAGAGGCGCGACGCCGAGGCTCGCGCCGAGCAGGCCGAGGCCGCATTGGCGGAGCAACGCGCCGAATATGAGGCGGAGCGCGAGAAGGCGGTGGCACGCGAGGATGCGCTGCGTGAGGCTGAAGGTCGCGCCGAGCAGGCCGAGGCCACTCTTGTTGAGCAGCGCGCCGAGCTAGAGGCCGAGCGCGAGAAGGCGATCAGGCGCAAGGAAGAGAGGCGCGACGCCGAGGCTCGCGCCGAGCAGGCCGAGGCCGCATTGGCGGAGCAACGCGCCGAGTATGAGGCGGAGCGCAAGAAAGCTGGAGACGTTGAGGAAATCCTAGGTGAGGCCGAGGCCCGCGCCGAGCAGGCCGAGGCCGCATTGGCGGAGCAACGCGCCGAGCATGAGGCCGAGCGCGAGAAGTCGGTGGCGCGCGAGGATGCGCTGCGTGAGGCTGAGGCTCGCGCCGAGCAGGCCGAGGCCACTCTTGCTGAGCAGCGCGCCGAGCATGAGGCCGAGCGCAAGCGAGTGAGCGAGGGGCAGGGCAAGCTCCGCGAGGCTGCGGCCCGCGCCAAGCAGGCCGAAGCCGCGCTTGCCGAGCAGCGCGCGCGATACGAAGCTGAACGCCAGAAGGCAGCAAAGCGCAAGGCTGAGCGGCGTGAGGCCGAGGCTCGCGCCGAACAGGCCGAGGCCGCGCTTGCCGAGCAGCGCGCCGAGCTCAAAGCGGAGCGCCGCAAGGCGGCAAGGCGCAAGGAAGACAGAGAGAGTGAGCTCTCTGCAGCGCAGGATCAGATCGCATCCCTTGATGAGCGACTCAAGGCTTCAAATGAGATTGCAAACTTGGCAGTCGAGAAGCTGGGCGAGCTGCAAGACGCTCTCAAAGACGTGATCACCGGCAACTCCTAGATCTGGGAGGGCTGAACTCTGCACCCGCGAGCGTTCTGCTGGTCGAAGACACCAGAATTCGTCCCAGATCGCGCCCGAGCGTTCCCTGGCTCAGTCCTGCGTGATCGAAACCTGAACTGAATGCCTGGCGCCACCGCGAGCCAGGTTCAGCTCAGCGAATATCCGGGCCCGCCTGCGCGCGAACTGGCGTGCTCCTCAACGGATCATCTCCCCGCCAACCCAGCTTGGCGGCGACGGATCGCCCAAAGTCCTCCGCGCAACTTGCCCTCTCACCGACCTTGCGTGCCGAAACAGCCACCCCCTTGATCATGTTCTCCTCCTCATCGGGGTACCGGAAGCTCCACGAGGTCATGAGCGCCTCGCCAGGCCAGCTTTCAGCGACGCGCAGGCAGTGATCGAGGCCCAGAATCGTGACCGACGTGGGGAACGGCCATTCTGCAGCCTTTCGTGAGACATGCAGGGGCGCGCTTCCCGGATCCGACACCCCCACAACGGTTTTGGACAAACCAGCCGGCGTAACCCAGCAGGTAACGAGGCCGCGATCGAACGCCGCGTCGAGGGTTTCTTCAGGCTGCTCGTGGCTCTCGATTCGTTCGATCGCCGTGATCAACACCCACTCGAGATGAGCCGCGGTTAAATCAACTTCCTCGGTCACCCCTTCCGTCACAGACCGCACCAAAGTTCTGACTGTTGTCTGCGCATCTTCTTGCTTCATTCGGCCGTACCACCCTTGTGATGGGTGTCCACTGTGGACAATGCTTCGATCTCGATCCAGCGAACCCTGCCGTTGGGGGGATTGCCGCGGGGCCATGGATGGCCCCGCCTAGCGCCGGCCTACCGGGATGCTGATCACTTCTGGCAACGGCCACATCTCTCATGACAAAAAATCGGCAGCGCGTGAGACACCCAGCTGGAACTGGACCTTGGATTGCGATCGGTTGCATCATCAGATGTTCGATCGGAGGGCGTCAAGAACTGTTCCGCACAAGCCGATAGATGCGAGAATGGCAACCGACGGGAGCACTCCCACGAGATCCGGATATGCCGAGCGCGAAGAGCAAGAGCGCGAACTCCGCCGTCTTGGGGAGGCGCTGAACGCGAGCACCTCAGCTGTGGTCGAGCGGATGATGAGTCGGTCGGCGTCCTCCAGCAGAAGTCTCGACAGGGTTGTCGAGGAGAGCTTTGAGGAGGTTGGTGCAGTCTCGACCGTTGCGGTCTCGCGCTGGATGGCCGGCGAGGGTGAGGAAGTTGCTCGCGAAGTTGGCCAGGACTCCTGGCGGATCTTCGCGCAGCTTGCTTCCCAACGCGAGGCGCCGCTGAATGAGGTCACAAAGCGCTGCCTGCGATGGCGCGATTCTGCGGCTGAGGAGTTGGTCGCCAACGCGGATCAGCTCGCCCTAGGTCCAGATGTCCTCGAACAGGCGTTGCAGATGCTGCAAAGAAGCCTCGACGTGACGCTGGTGCGAATGTGTGAGTCATTTGAGGATGAGCGCCAACGCTCGCACGAAGAACTGACCAACCGCGAGACCGAACTTGTCTTCTTGGCGACCCACGATGCGCTCACGGGATTGCCGAATCGGACTTTGATTCTCGATCGAATCGAACAGACCCTGACCCGTGCCCGGGTCAACCAGGAACCCGTGGCGGCGCTTTTTGTGGACCTCGACAACTTCAAGGCGATCAACGATTCCCTCGGCCACGGCGTCGGTGATGAGCTGCTGTGCGCAGTCGCTGCCCGCCTGGATGGCGTGATCCGTGAGACCGACGCGCTGGGCCGACTCGGGGGCGATGAGTTCGTTGTGATCGCCGACGGGCTATCGCTCGCAGCGGGGCCGGAGCTGATTGCCGAGCGACTTCTTGAAGCGTTCAAAGAGCCATTCACGCTGCGCGAAGCCGATGACACACAGGTGTTCGTGAAGACGAGTATCGGTATTGCCACGGGCGGACGGTCCTCCGCCGAGGAGCTACTGCGCGACGCCGACATTGCCATGTACCGGGCAAAGTGGGGTGGGAAGAGCAGGTATCTCGTATTCGAGGCCGGCATGGAGGACGAAGTTCAAAGTCGCCTGGAGATCGAGATGGACCTTCAGGGTGCGCTTGAGAGCGAGGAGTTCTTCCTGGTCTATCAGCCGACTTTTGACCTTGAGAGCATGACCCCAAGCGGTGTCGAGGCGCTGATTCGGTGGCGCCGGCCGGGGCGCGGTGTTGTCTTGCCCGAGGAATTCATCCCCCTCTTGGAGGAGACCGGAATGATCGTCGAGGTGGGCGCCTGGGTCCTGACCGAGGCCTGTGTGCAGGGGGCCAAATGGCAGGATGCTGGCTATCCCCTGAATGTGGCGGTCAACGTTTCCGCACTTCAACTTGATACCGACGAACTGATTGATCATGTGGCCGAGGCTTTGACCCTGAGCGGGCTCGAAGCCAACCTGCTGACCATTGAGATCACCGAGACCACCCTGATGAGCAACGCGGAGGAAACCGCGCGAAGGCTGGGCACCCTCAAGGACCTCGGGGTGCGAATTGCAGTCGATGACTTTGGCACCGGCTACTCATCACTCGCCCACCTGCGGAGGTTTCCCGTCGACGTTTTGAAGATCGACCGTTCATTCATCTCTCAGCTAGCGGAGGGCTGCGAGGGCGAGATCCTCCTGCACACCCTCATACAGCTCGGCAAAGCCCTGGCAATAGAGACAACCGCGGAGGGCATCGAGCGTCCACAGGACCTTTCCTTGATCAAGGCCGAGCAGTGCAATAACGGACAGGGATTCCTCTTTACACGACCCCTGAGCGCCCAGGACGCAGATTCATTTTTCCGCCAGTGGCCGGCCACCCGCCGATTTGAGATTCGGGAGGGCAGCGGCTCACTCGCCGGCGCCCACGATGCCAACTCCGCCGCGACCTAGTCGCGACCCCAGATCGAATCAGCCGTAGCGCTCGCCGGTGATCGCGCGCAACTTGGCGCGATCGTGGCGGGCCTGGACGCGGCGCACCGTGCCCGAGCGCGAGCGCATCACCAGCGATTCGGTCGAGGCGCCGTTGCCGCGGTAGCGGACGCCCTGCAGCACGTCACCATCGGTGACCCCAGTGGCCGAAAAGAAGACGTCTTCTCCCGAGCAAAGATCAGCCGCGCTGAGGACCTGCTCGAGGTCATAGCCTGCATCAATCGCCGCCTCCCGCTCGTCTGAGTCGCGCGGCCAGAGTCGACCGAGAATCGCCCCGCCCATTGACCTCAGCGCGGCAGCGGAAATGACGCCCTCGGGGGTTCCTCCGATTCCCCAGAGCAGGTCGACGGGCGAGCGATCGCTAACCGCCAACAGCGCCGCTGAGACGTCGCCATCGGCGATCAGACGAATCCGCCCCCCCGCCTCGCGAACTTCGCGCATCGCCGCCTCATGGCGGGGACGATCGAGCATCACTACGGTGACGTCGCCGATGCTGGCGCCCTTTCGCTGAGCGATCAGCTCCAGTGTCTCGGGCAGCGGTCGGTCAAGGTCTAGGAGGTCGGCAATCTCCTCGGCGCCGGCCATCTTCTCCATGTAGACGCAGGGCCCGGGGTCAAACATCGTTCCGCGCTCGGCCAGGGCGATCACGGCAAGTGCGCTTGGCATCCCGAGCGCGCAAAGCCGCGTTCCCTCAAGCGGATCGACGGCGACATCGGCAATCGGGGAGCTGCCGTCGCCGATGTGCTCGCCGTTATAAAGCATCGGCGCCTCGTCCTTTTCCCCCTCGCCGATCACGACGACTCCGTCCATCGAGACCGAATCAAGGACGTAGCGCATCGCATCGACCGCAGCCTGATCGGCCGCAATCTTGTCGCCGCGCCCGACCCATCGAGCCGAGGCCAACGCCGCCGCCTCGGTCACCCGAACCAACTCCAGGGCTAGATTGCGATCGGGCTTGGCCGCCTCCACGGCAGGGACCCTAGTCAAAACTCAGCAACGGGTATCGCCCGATCGGTCTCGCAGGATAGTCTCAGAATCGATGACGCGCTGGGGATTGACGCTGCCGCTGCCGGGCCTTCGCCTCGCCGATCACGAGCAGCACGTGCGCCACGCGGAGGCCTGCGGCTACACCGACATCTGGAGCGGGGAGACCAACGGCCCGGATGGGTTCACGCCGCTGGCGCTGAGCGCCGCCTGGACGCAGCGGGCACGGCTAGGGACCGGGATCGTCGGGGTATTTCAGCGCGGTCCGGCGCTGCTGGCCCAGGAGGCCGCGGCGCTGGCGGATGCCTCGGGGGGGCGGTTTGTGCTGGGGATCGGTTCCTCCTCAGACCGAATCGTCGAAGGCTGGAACGAAATCCCCTTCCGGCGGCCGCTGAGCAAGGTCGCCGAGACACTCAGCTTCTTGCACAGCGCCTTTGACGGTGAGCGCACCTCGAGCGGCTTTAAGCTGGAGAGCGCCCCAACCGAGCGGGTACCGATCATCCTCGCGGCGCTGCGCGGCAAGATGCTCGAGCTGGCGCTGGAGCAAGGCGATGGCGCCTTCACGAACTTCCTGCCACTCGGCGGGCTGGCGCAGGTGAGCGCCCAGCTCGAGGGCGCGCCACAGGACTTCGAGCTGCTCTGTCGCTTCTTCTGCCTGCCCGGTGAGCGCGAGGCGGTTGAGCCGTTGGCCCGCTTCATGTTCTCCTCCTACATCACCGTGCCGGTCTATACCGCCTTTTACCGCTGGCTTGGCTACGGCGATCAGATCGATCCGATGATCGCGGCCTGGCAATCCGGCGACCGCGCCGGCGCCGCCGCGGCGGCGCCCTGGAAGCTGATCGAGGAGATGTTCATCTTCGGATCTCCCGAGCAGATGAAGGAGCGAATCGGCAGCTTCATTGAGGGCGGGATAACGCTGCCGATCCTGACCCCGATCACCACCCCGGACAAGCTCAAAGAGACGATCGCCGCGCTGGCTCCCTGAGAGCCGCGGCAGCGCTCGCCAGCAGCGCCCGTGGGGTGTTCAGATCGCGCGGGCCAAGGACAGGGCGTAATCCCCGGCGGAATCGGTGAACCACCCGGTTAGCTCAAGCCCCGCTTCTGCATAGATCCGCTCGAGCCCCTCGCGGGTGAACTTGGCGGAGATCTCGGTGCGCAGCTCCTCACCGACGGCGAAGGTGACGTCGAGGTCGAGTCGCTCGAGGTGGACGGTCTGGGAGGCGAGTGAGCGCAGGCGGATATCCATCCGCGCCTGCTCGTCGTCATAGCGAGCAACGTGCTCGAAGGCGTCGGGGTCAAAGTCTGCTCCGAGCTCGCGGTTTAAGACGAAGAGGACGTTCTTATTGAACATCGCGGTAACCCCGCTGGCGTCGTCGTAGGCGGCCTGCAGGCGGGCGCTGTCCTTGATCAGGTCGGTGCCCAAAAGGAGGTGGTCACCGCGATCCAGAAGCGCCGCCAGCCGAATCAGGAAATCACGGCGGGCGTCGGGGTAGAGGTTGCCGATCGTACCCCCCAGGAAGGCGATCAAGCGCTCGCCATCGGCCTCGGGGATCCGCTCGAGGTGCTGCTCGAAATCACAGACCAGGCCGCGGACCGAGAGCCCTGGGTACTCGGCCACCAGCGACTGCGCGGTCTCGTGGGTGATCTGCTCAGAGATGTCGACCGGGACGTAGGTGACCAGACAACCGGCGTCGCGCATCGCGCTCAGCAGGTGGCGGGTCTTGGCCGCCGATCCCGAGCCCAGCTCGACCAAGGTGCCCGGCTCGCCGGCCGCGCTGAGGATCTCGGCGGAGCGCTCGGTGAGGATCTCGCGCTCGGCGAGGGTCGGATAGTACTCGGGGAGTTCGGTGATCTGCTCAAAGAGCTGGGAGCCGCGCTCATCGTAGAAATACTTGGGCGCCAGCTCCTTGGGCTCAGCCGTGAGCCCGGCTCGGATGTCGCGCGCCATCGCCTCGCCCCCCTCGGTGGCAAGGTGAACTTCGATTTCAATCTGCTCTGCGGTGGCCTCGGAGTCCAATTCGGTTGTCTCTAACCCTTCGTTGTATGTGAGGGATCGGATCAGTCGAGATCTCGCGCGCAGCGAAAACCGGCGAAGATCTGGCGACGTTGCGGCAGGTCCCAGTTGCGAAAGCTCGGCCGAATCGTCGCCCGCCTGGTGGCCCAGGATCCGCCCCGCAGCACCTTGTGGGAGTCCCCGAAGAACACCTCTGAGTACTCAGGGTAGGGGAATGGCTGAAAGCCCGGGTAGGGAAGGAAGTCAGAGCAGGTCCATTCCCAAACGTCGCCCAACATCTGCACCGCGCCACACCTGCAGGCGGCGTCGCCATAGGCCCCGGCCGAAGCAGTGCCAAAGGCGAGCTGGTCGAGGTTGGCGCGCACCGCGCTGGCTCCGGCAGCGGCCGCCTCCCACTCGGTCTCACTCGGCAAGCGCTTGCCGACCCAGCGGGCAAAGGCCTCGGCGTCACCCCAGGATACGTGCACCACAGGGTGGGCGGGATCGAGTGATTCGGCGCGACCCATCGCGGTTCGCACCCACCCCCCCTCCCCGTCGCGCTGCCAATAAAGCGGTGCCTCGGCGCCACTTGAGCGCAGGAACTCCGCGTAGGCGCCGTTTGTAACCGGGGCTCGATCGATCTCAAAGGCGTCCAGCTTCACCCGGTGGCTAGGGCGCTCGTTGTCATAGGAAAAACCCGGCGCCGCTCCGATCAGCGCCTCCCCCCCAGCCACCGTGACCATCTCGGGGCCGTCTGCAATTGGCTCCGCCGCCGGCGCTGGGTCGACTCGGTGGGGACGGTACCCATCGACCATCTGCAGCAGCTGCAGCATCGTCTCGTTGTGCTGGTACTCGTGGGCAAGCAACATCTCATAGATAAATCCGTCCCTCAGCAGCGGATCGGGGGCATCGGGGCCCAGCTCAACCTGCCCCAGCACCTCGAGGCTGCGCTCGCGCACGTCGGCCAGGTAGGAGCGAAGCTCTGAATCGCGCAGGATCGGCAGCTCGCCCCGGATCCGACGCGGATTCTCAATTGCGTCATAGAGGCGGCCGAGATCACCGTGAAGAGCCTCGCGCGAACCGATCCGCTGGACCAGCCAGAGCTCCTCAAAGTTGGCGATATGTCCGAGATCCCAGGCGAGTGGACTGAGAATCGGCGAGTAGACCCGATTCAGCTGGTCATCATCGAGCGGCTCGATTAGCTCCAGGGTCCGCTCACGCGCCTCACCGAGCCGCTTCGCAATCGCTTCCTTGGAGCTTGCCGTCACCTCGGTGGCGATCGGAAAACCCTAGCGGACCGCCAGAGCCGGGATCAACTGCCCGAGAACAGCACCGCTGCGGCCGTCCGCAGGTCTCCCCCGAGAGCCGCCCGCGCCGGCTTTGCTCAGATGTTTTGGATCTCCGCGGCGATTTCGGCCGCCGCGGATTTGGCATCGCCAAAGAGCATCGAGGTATTGGGCTCATAGAAGAGGTCGTTATCGATCCCGGCGAAACCGGGGCTCAGCGAGCGCTTGATCACGATCACCTGCTGGGCCTGATCGACTTCGATGATCGGCATCCCGGCGATCGGACTGTTGGGATCATTCTTTGCCGCCGGATTGGTCACGTCGTTGGCGCCGATCACGACGGCCACGTCGGTGCGCGGCAGCTCGGGATTGATCTCATCCATCTCCCGCAGCTGCTCATAGGGGACGTCAGCCTCTGCCAACAGCACGTTCATGTGGCCGGGCATTCGCCCCGCCACCGGGTGAATCGCGTAGCTGACCGTGACCCCACGCTTTTCGAGCTCGGTGGCCATCTCCTTTACCGCATGCTGGGCCTGGGCGACGGCCATGCCGTAGCCGGGAACGATCACCACCGAATCGGCGTAGGCGAGCTTGATCGCTGCGTCTTGGGCATTGATCGAGGTCACCGGTCGCGCCTCGGCACTCCCCGTTCCCGCCGCGACGACGCCACCGAATCCAGCAAAGAGGACGTTTCCAACCGAGCGATTCATCGCGGTGGCCATCTCCATCGTCAAAAGGGTTCCCGAGGAGCCGACCAGGGTTCCAGCGACGATCAGCGCGACGTTGTCCAGGGCGAAACCCGCGGCGGCGGCCGAGAGCCCGGTGAACGCGTTTAGCAGCGAGATAACCACCGGCATGTCGGCGCCACCGATCGGCAAGACGACGAGATTGCCCAACAGTGCCGCGGCGATCAGGACCGCGATAAAGAGGGCCTGGGAGGGATCGCCATTGTTTACGGCGAGGTCGACGCAAGCGGCGAGGATGCCGATTAAAAGCGCTGCATTGATCAGCTGCTGGCCGGGGATGGCGAGTGGGCGGGTCGGGATCACTTCCTGCAACTTGCCGAAGGCGATGTTTGAGCCCCAAAAGGAAACCGAGCCGACGACCGCGGCAAAGAGCGTTGGAATCAACGTTTCGAGCGGGATCGTCTGGCCGAGATAGAGCCCGTGGCGAATCTCTGACCAGGCGATCAGCGCCACGGCGCCCCCACCGACGCCGTTATATAGGGCCACCATCTGGGGCATCGCGGTCATCTGCACCCGGACCGAGGCGATCACCCCGATCGTGGCGCCGATTGCGATGCCGAGCGCGATCAGCCCCCAATTGCCGATCCCGTTCAAAAGCAGCGTCGTCACCACGGCGACGAGCATCCCGGCGGCGGCGATCATGTTGCCGCGCTTTGCCGTGCGCGGGTGGGTCCCCTGTTTGACCCCGAAGATGAACATCGAGAAGGCGACTATGTAGAGCGCCGTGGCGGCGGAGCCGCCCGGCTTGAGGAGCGCAAATGAGGTCTGGATGATCGCGGCGGCAGCTCTCATCGGTCCTCGGGATCATCTGAACCCGGCGCCGGGCCGGGTGAGGGGGGAGGTTTCGGTTTGCGCGAGAACATCCCCAGCATTCGGTCGGTCACCAAGAAGCCGCCAACGATGTTGATCGTGCCGAAGGCGATCGCAATCGTGCCGATCACGTACTCGAGCGGATCGTTGGCATAGCCGACCACGATCAGCCCCCCGAGCATCACGATCCCGTGGATCGCGTTGGTCTGAGACATCAACGGGGTGTGAAGCGTGGTCGGCACCTTGGAGATCACCTCGAAGCCGACGAATGCGGCGAGTACGAAGATCGTGATCTCGGTCATCAGGGTCATCGCAACTTCCTCACCTGGCAGCCCGCTCGTTCTTGATCTCACCGTTGGCGGTGATGCAGGCCGCGGCGATGATCTCGTCCTCGAAGTCGAGCTTTAGGACCCCGTCCTCGCTGATCATTAGGGCAAGCAGATTCTCCAGGTTCTTGGCGTAGAGCTGGGAGGCCGGGCTCGGCATCTCGCTCGCCAGATTGCGCGGCCCGAGGACCTTGACCCCGTTCTCAACCACCGTCTCCCCCAGCCTGGTCAGCTCGCAGTTGCCGCCGGTCTCCGCGGCGAGGTCGAGGATCACCGAAGCCGGTGCCATGCCTTCTACCGCCGCCGCGGTGATCAGGATCGGCGCCGCACGACCCGGGATCGCCGCTGTGGTCACGATCACGTCCTGTTTCGCGGAGTTTTTGGCGAGCGCCTCGCGCACCTGCTGGTTCTCCTCCTCGCTGAGCGGTCGTGCGTAGCCGCCCTCCGCCTCAGCATCGGGGATGAAGTCGAGCTCCAGTGGGCGACCCCCGAGTGAAGCGATCTGCTCCCAGGCGGCGCGGCGGATGTCAAAACCGGTGACGATCGCACCGAGGCGCTTGGCGGTGGCGAGGGCCTGCAGGCCGGCGACCCCGGCGCCGAGGACGAGAACCCTGGCGGGGGGAATGGTCCCGGCAGCGGTGGTCATCATCCCGAAGAATCGGCCTGACTCGCGGGCCGCGATCAGCATCGCCGCGTATCCGGCGGCAGCGGCCTGGGAGGAGAGCGCATCCATCGCCTGGGCCCGCGTGATGCGCGGGATCGCCTCCATTGCGAAACTCGTCACACCGCTTTGCGCGAGAGCCGCGTTGGTCTCGACTGAGGTCCACGGTGAAAGATGGCCGATCAGGACCTGCTCGGAGCCCAGCCGCCCGATCTGCTCGAGCGTGGGAATGCCGACGCGGAGCACGATCTCAGCCCCCCAGCACTGCTCGGAGGAGCCGATCCGAGCGCCGGCCTCCGTGTATTGGGAGTCGGGATGACCCGCCCCCACGCCGGCGCCTGACTCGACCACGACCTCGATCTTTTCGTTCTTTCGCAGCGACCGGACGACGTCAGGGACGAGCGCGACCCGGCGCTCCCCCTCGGCGGTCTCTTGCGGAACTCCGATCTTCATCAAAAAGCGGCGAGAGCCTATGACAACGGGCTAGGCCGACGCCGGTTCGCGGCTCACCAGGTCTGCCAGGCGCTCGATCGTGTGGCGTTGCTGATCGACCTCGGGATGCACCGGGGAGACGATGAGGCGATCGATCCCGGCTCCCCTGAAGCGCTCAATCCGCCGCGCCACCTGCTCCTCGCTACCGACCAGCGACGTCGCTTCGACGATCTCATCGGGCATCGCCTCAAAGGCTCCGGCTCGATCGCCGTCTTGGAAGCGGCGCTGGACCTCATCGGCGACGTCGCCGAACCCAAAGCGATGCGCGAGGTCGACGTAGAAATTGGTCTTGCGGCTGCCCATCCCTCCGAAGTAGAGGACCAGCCCTGCCTTGACGACGCTCTTGGCCGCCTCCAGGTCACCGTCGATTGCGACCTGCAGCGAGGGCGAGACCTCGAGGTCAGAGCGCTCGCGGTTTCCCTTCGCAAAACCCTCTCCCAGGTGCTCTCCCCAGGTCTGCTCAAAGGCATCGACGCTGAAGAAGATCGGGATCCAACCGTCGGCAATCTCCGCCGCCAGCTCGACCGATTTACGGCCGATCGCGCCGAGAAAGACCGGGATGCGGTTGCGCTCTGGATGAAAGTTGAGCTTCAGCGGCTTTCCCTCGCCACCGGGCAGGGGAAGCGGGTAGTGCTCCCCGTGGTGCTGCACGGGACCCTCGCGGGCGATGATCTCGCGGACCACTTCGACGTACTCGCGGGTCCGCCCCCAGGGCTTGGCGTAGGGCACCCCGTACCAACCCTCAGAGACCTGCGGACCCGAGGGACCGAAGCCAAAGATGAAGCGTCCCCCAGAGAGCTTGTCGATGGTGGCGCCCGCCATCGCCGCGGCCGCCGGAGGGCGGGCGGGAACCTGCATGATCGCCGCGCCGAGCTTGATCGTCTTTGTCTGCGGGGCAAGCCAGGCGAGGACGCTGATCACGTCAGATCCGTAGGACTCCGCAACCCAGACCGACTCAAAGCCAGCCCGCTCTGCCGCGCTGACCATTGCGGCGGCATCATCCCCGGCGGGGCCGATCCCCCAGTAGCCGAGGTTGAGTCCAAGCTTCAAAGGCATCCGGCTCGCACCCTATTGAATACCCGCGATGAGCACAGTGGACTCAGAGACGCCGCGAGGCCTCAGCGCTGAGGAGGCGGCGACTCGGCTGCGCAAGCTGGGACCGGTGCCAGAGACCTCATCGCGTTCGGTCTCAAGCATCATCGCCGGCAACGTTTTCACCCTGTTTAACGCGATCATCGGCATCTTCTTCGTGCTCGATCTGGCCCTGGGCCTTTATGCGGATTCACTCTTTGGGCTGATCGCAGTGATCAACTCCTATATCGGCATCCGCCAGGAGCTGAAAGCGAAATCGACGCTCGATGAGCTGGCGGTTCTGGTCGCCCCCCACGCAAAGGTGGTGCGCGATGGCGAGGTTCTCGAGCTGCTCGCAACCGAGGTCGTGCCAGGCGACGTCGTCGCCGTCGCCCCCGGCGACCAGCTGGTCGCCGACGGCGAGGTGATCGCAACCCGGGGGATGACCGTCGATGAGTCGATGCTTAGTGGCGAGGCCGACGGGGTGCCAAAGGCGGCGGGAGAGCGGCTCTTTTCCGGGTCCTTTTGCATCTCGGGATCGGGGTACTACATCGCCGACGCGGTGCGCGAGGAGAGCTATGCGGGACGTCTGGCAGGCGAGGCAAAGGCCTTCCGCCACCCGCTCTCACCGCTTCAGGAGGAGGTGAACAGGGTGATCGTCGCCTGCGTATACGTGATGGTCCCGCTCGCCGCGATTCTCATCTTCACCCTGAAGGTGAGAAATACCAGCGTCGAAGAAGCCGCACAAACGGCAACCGCGGGGCTGGTCACCCTGATCCCGGAGGGGATGGTCTTGCTGATGAGCGTTACCTTCGCGGTCGCCGCGGTCCGCCTGGCCCGAAAGAACACCCTGATCCAGCAGATGAGTGCGACGGAGAGCCTCGCCGCCGTCGACACGATCTGCATCGATAAGACCGGCACCCTCACCGATGGCCAGCTGCGGCTGGTCTCCGTTGCGCCCGCGGCGGGCGTGCCGGAGTCAAAGGCCCAGACGGCGCTGGGGCGCTTCGCCGCCAGCGCCGGGACCCGAAATGCGACCCTGGAGACGATCCTGGAGCGCTTCGGTGGGCGCCCGGTGGCGCTTCGGGCAGAGACTCCCTTCTCCTCGGAGTGGAAGTGGAGCGGGGCAACGATCGCCGCGACCACCTTTGTGCTGGGCGCCCCCGACGTGCTGAGCGCCTCCGGGGCGCTCAGCCTGCCGGCGGCGCTGGCGCAAACGCTTGAGGAGGAGACGGCCGCGGGACGACGCGTGGTCGCCTTCGGTGAATCGACTGGACCGCTGCCGGCCGACCCCTCGCTCAGCCCACCGCCACCGATCACCCCAATCGCCTTGGTTGTACTTGAGGAGACGCTCCGACCCGACGCCGCCGAGACGATCGCGTTCATGCGAGCGCAAAAGGTCGGACTGAAGTTGATCTCCGGCGATGCCCGAGCCACGGTGACCGCGGTCGCCTACGCGGTCGGGGTACCGCGCGAGGCGGGGGTGATCGAGGGCCCAGAACTTCCCGAGTCGGGCGAGGAGCTGGCGGCGGTAGCGGAGCGCAACACGATCTTTTGTCGGATCAAGCCAGAGCAGAAGCGGGAGCTGGTCGCGGCGCTTTCAGATTCGGGCCGCTACACGGCGATGATCGGCGACGGCGTAAACGATGTGCCGGCGCTGAAGCGGGCGCGGATGGCGGTCGCGATGGGCTCGGGCACGCAGGTGACCAAGGGGGTCGCAGACGTCGTCTTACTCGGCGATGAATTCGCTCGCCTGCCGGAGGCGATTGGCGAAGGAAGAAGGATCGCCCGCAACATCCATCGGCTCGGTCGCCTCTACCTGACCAAGACCGTCTACGCGGCGGCCCTGATCCTGTTCATCGCGGTGCCGGGCTTTGCTTTTCCCTTCCTCCCTCGCCACCTGACCCTTGCCGCCTTTTTGACGATCGGCATTCCCTCCTTCGTTCTCGCCCTGGCCCCTTCCGACGGTCCGCTTTACCGCGGCCACCTGGTTCGCGCCCTGGCCGCCTTCGCGGTGCCCGCCGGGCTGGCGACGGCGTTGGGCTCAATCCTCTCCTTTTTTTTGGTCGACACCGTCTTTGGCGGCACGCTTGAAGCCGGCCGCACCGCCGCAACGACGACCCTGATCGTGCTCGGCCTGAGCTTCGTCTTGCTTTTGGAGCGCGGACCGGGTCGCGAGCACATCGCGATTCAGAGCTACATGCTCGCGCTGATCGCTGGGCTGGGAGCGCTCTATGCCCTTGGCCTCGCCGCCGCACCGGTACGTGAGTTCTTCCAGCTGGTACTGCTCAGCGCCACGCAGTGGTTTTTGGCGCTGCTCTCTGCGGCGGTTGGCCTCACCTTCGCCAGCGTGCTGTGGAAGCTGCCCCAGATCGAACGGTTGGAGGCGCCGGAGGGCTGAATATTCCGACCGCTTCGGCCGTTTGTACAGCCGAAGCGCCGCTTTTTCTGACCGCGGGCCAAGCGGGAGGCGGGTTGCTGGCGCTAGCGTCTGGTCATGGTGGCATCCGCCCGACGCGCGCCCGTCGCCTTGCTCGACTACCCACTCGCGGCGGATCACTTCGACGAGGCGATCGCCGAGGACGGCAGCGCGCGGGCGCCATACCGCGAGCTGATCGCCGCCCTCCCCCCGAAGCGCCTGGCGGCCCTTGGCGAGCGGATCAGGACCGAGGCCGCCCGCCTGGAACTCACCTTCGGAGCGGGGCGCCCGATCACGGTTGACCCGGTTCCAAGGCTGATCGAGGCGACCGAATGGGGGCAGCTTGAGGCGGGCCTTCGCCAGCGCAGCAGGGCTCTCAACGCTTTCATCGTCGATATCTACGGAGCCCAGCGCATCTTTGACGCCGAGGTCTTGCCTCGGCGTCTACTTGAGAGCTCGACGGGATATGAGCCCCTGATGCGGGGCCTGATCAGCCCCGAGGTTCCCGCAGCAACGGTGGCCGGCTTCGATTTGGTCAGAGATGGCAGCGGTCAGCTCCTGATCCTCGAGGACAATCTGAGAATGCCCTCGGGCTCGGCCTATGCAATCGCGTTGCGAGCGATGGTTGAGCCGGCACTCGCCCTCCCGACCCGGCCCCGGCCCCTGGGCGCCTACATCGACGCGCTCGGCGCGGCGCTGCGAGGCGCCTCGCCCAGCGGCCGAGAAGACGCCGTGGCGATCATCTCCGATGGGCCCGACGCCGGTAGCTGGTTTGAGCACCGCGAGCTGGGAAGAGCGCTGGGGGTCCCGGTCATTTCCCCGCGCGAGCTGGAGAGCTCGAGGGGCCGGATTTTCGCCCGCATCGGGCGTGCGCGTCGTCCGCTCGACGTTCTCTACCGCCGCCTCGATCAAGATCGCCTCAGCGAGCCCGGCGGCGCGCTCACCGCCCTTGGGGAGCTGCTTTGGGCGCCGCTTCGCTCGGGTCGACTGCGGACCCTTAACGCGTTTGGAACCGGCGTTGCCGATGACAAGTTGGTCCACGCCTACGGCGGGCGACTGATCAACTTCTACCTTGGCGAGGAGCCGCTGCTCGGCTCGGTGCCAAGCCTCGATCTCGGCGAGGAGGGCGAGCGTGCGAGCGCGCTGGGGCGCCTTGATCAGCTTGTGATCAAGCCGCGCGAGGGATTCGGCGGGCGCGGCGTCACGATCATGGCGCGGGCAACCGAGACCGAGCGAAGGCGAGCAATCGGGATTTTGCGGCGCCGCCCCGAGCACTTCGTGGCGCAGGAGATGGTCGCGCTCTCGACCCATCCGACGGTGTGTGGCACTCGGCTGCGGCCCCGCCACGTCGACCTTCGCCCCTTCGTGATCAGCGCTCCTGAGGGCAGCAGTGCGATGGCAGGGGGGCTCACCCGCTTTGCACCGAAGGCCGGGGAGATGATCGTCAACAGCTCCCGCGGCGGCGGCTGCAAGGACACCTGGGTCCTTGATCCCCAACCGGGTGCGGCGTAGCGGTGAAGCGCCGATCTTTGGCATCGCGCCGCGAGGCGCCCCTGATCGGGGTCACCACCTCCGAGGTGCGCCGGGCGGAGTCCGTGCAGGCGACGCCCCAGGGAGAGCCGCCGCTGCATGAGATGGCACTCGGCCTCACCTATCTGCGCGGACTGGAAGAAGCCGGAGCGCTGGCGGTTGTGATGCCGCCGGGGCGCGAAGCAGCGATCGAGTCGTTGCTTGACCGACTCGATGGGATCTGCCTCTCCGGCGGTCCCGACCTCGATCCCAAAAGCTACGGCGCGCGGCCCCATCCCGAGCTCGGCCCAACCGAGCCCGACCTCGATCGCTTTGAACTGGCCCTGGCGAGGCGCGCCGATAGCCGCGAGATGCCGCTGCTGGCGATCTGTCGTGGCAGCCAGGCCCTCAACGTGATCCGCGGCGGCACCCTGCACCAGCACCTGCCCCAGATCTCAACCGATATCGCCCATCGCCAGCGCCAGCCGGGAAATCAAGCTACCCACCCGATCGCGATCAAGCCGGGCAGTCGCCTCGAGGCAATCCTCGGCGCCCGCGAGATCGAGGTGAACTCCTTTCACCACCAGGCGATTGACCGGGTTGGCGAGGGCCTCGTCGTCTCCGCGGTTGCCCCCGATCAGACCATCGAGGCGATCGAGGACCCGAGCAGGGAGTTTGTGATCGGCGTTCAGTGGCACGCCGAGACGCTCGTGCACCGACCCTTTGAGAGGGCTCTGTTTCGCAGCTTCGTCGAGGCCTGCGGGCGCGAGGGGAACGAGTTACGAAGCAGCAGCAAAGAGGTCGCTTGAGCGTTGCGCAGAAAACCCTCCCGGCCTGGGCGAGGTGGGCCTCGGCTCACGAGCTCGGCCCCTACACGGTCGGAATCGAGGAGGAGGTGATGCTCCTCGATCAGCTCACCTGGGCTCTCGCACACCGAATCGACAGCGTCCTGCCGCGCCTTCGCAGCTTCGCCGGCGGCAGCTTCACCGCCGAGACGCACGGCTCGGCCCTGGAGATCCAGACCGCGGTCCACGCTCAAGTCGGCGGCGCGATCGCCGAGCTGGCGGGACTTCGCGCCGAGCTCGATGAAACGCTGCGCCCTCTCTCGATGCGCGCCGCGGTTGCCGGCACGCACCCCTTTGCGGTCTGGCAGGAGATCGTCGTCTCCGCCGGTGAGCGCTATCAATTCGTCTACGGCTCGATGCGAGAGCTGGCCCGTCGTGAGCCCACCTTCGGCTTACACGTGCACGTCGGCGTCCCCGACCCCGAAGCGGCGATCCACGCCGCCAACCGTCTGCGCACCCACATCCCGCTGCTTCTCGCACTCTCGGTCAACTCGCCGTTTTGGCAGGGACGCGACAGCGGCCTGGCCTCGGCGCGCACCCCTCTGTTTCAGGCCTTTCCGCGGGTCGGCATCCCGCGCGCCTTCGCTGACTACGCCGAGTACGTCGAGGCGGTTGACGTCCTGATCCGCTGTGACGCCGTTCCCGAGCCCACCTTCCTCTGGTGGGACGTGCGCCCACAGCCGCGCTTTGGAACCGTCGAGGTCCGAATCATGGACGCACAGAGCACCCTCTTCGACGCGGCGACGCTCGCCGCCTTGGTCCAGTGCATCGTTCGCCTCGAGGTCGAGGAAGGTGGCCGCGGGGATCGGGCGCCGGTCCCCCAGGAGGTGTTGGCCGAGAACCGCTTCCTCGCAGCCCGCGACGGAATGGACGCCGATCTGATCGATCCCGAAGCGGGCCGAAGGATCCCCGCCCAGGAGCTACTCGCCGACCTCGCCGTCATCTGTCGACCCCATGCCCAGGATCTGGGGTGCAGCGAGGAGCTGGAGCGCCTTGGCGAGCTGGCCAAGGCGACTGGAGCCAAACGCCAGCTTCAGCGCTCGCGCAGCCTCGGCTCGCTGCCGCGACTCGTTGGGGTCCTGGCCGATGAATTCCTCGCCGGCGCCTAACCGGAGCGTGGAGACAACACGAACTGGGTGACGATCATGTTGGCCGCCAGGCGAGTCTCGCCGCCCCCAGCCGAAGTGCGCTCGATCTTTACCTCGATCACAACGGTGCTGCGGCCAACGTGGAGTGGGATCGCGTGGGCGATCACCTCATCGCCAGGCAGCCCGGCGGCAAAGACGTTCAACTTCAGCTCAATCGTCGTGAAATCGTGTCCGGGCGCGATGTTTCGGAAGGTGGCCCAGGCGGCGACCGTATCGCCGAGCGCGGTCCAGGCTCCACCGTGCACGTAACCGCCCGGGTGAAGGTGGCGCTGATCGACCACGATCTTGCCGCGGGCATGGGTGGGCTCGATCTCAAGCGGTTCGATCCCGAGATGACCCGGAAAGCTGTCGCCGAGAAAGGCGCGTACGTTCTCCGGAGTCAGCATCGAGCGATCGCTCATCGGGGCGCACCCTAGCCGAGTCCGAAGCCCTGAAGTCCAAGGTCGCCGAAGGACTGATCGCGCTCGCGGACCGCCTCCCGAAAGCCATGCTCAGCTGCCCGCCGCACAAAGGCGTGACCCTCCTCGGTGTGGCGGGCGATCCCGTCGAAGATCGTGCCAATCAGCTGTGAGTGTCCAAGCCCCTGTGCATAAAGCGTCTGGTTGACCAGCATCTTCATCATCACCAACTGGTTGATCGGCATTCGCGCCACCCGCTTAAGGAGTCGCTCAAAGCGGTGATCGAGATCCGCAGGGGCCGGCGCCTCCGTCGCTAGCCCCCACTCCGCCGCCTCGGCACCGCTCAGCGAATCACCCGTCAAAAGCAGCCGCTTTGCTCGCATCACGCCGATCCGGTGAGCCCACATCGCGGTGGTCGGTGAACCCCACGCCCGCGCCGGGGGGTAGCCGATCTTTGCCTCAGCGTCGATCACCAGGAGGTCCGCGCAAAGGGCCATATCGGTGCCGCCGGCGACGCAGTAGCGATGGACCTTGCAGATCACCGGCTTTTCGGAGTGAAAGAGGCTCGCGAAGTGCCACCCTGCCACTCAGCGGCACAGCGGTTGACCTTGGTAGCGGACCCGGCTGTACGCGGGCGGATGCTGCCGTCGCTGCGGATCACCGCGTAAGGG
Source organism: uncultured Solirubrobacterales bacterium (assembly GCA_963700105.1). Taxonomy (GTDB): domain Bacteria; phylum Actinomycetota; class Thermoleophilia; order Solirubrobacterales; family 70-9; genus CAVUWL01. The sequence goes on from CAVOWL010000004.1 coordinate 1,097,071, forward strand.
CCGACACAGCTTGGCCTACGATCAAGGCAGTGGCGTTCGAAGTCGGACCAATGAATTTGGCGAAAATGCCGGAGTACAGAGCGCTCTCGGTCGGCGACAGGATGTACGTGAACCGGTGTCTTAGGAGGGGCGAAGCTCCACGGGAATCCAGATTCGCGGCCGCCGCAGTCGAGTTGGCCGAGAGCTATCTGCGCCGGGGACGCATCCACCGTTGGCAAGCGATCGCAACTACCGCCATCTGCGGAGCGGCAGCGATCTGGTTTGGCACCGCTGGCGATCCAACGATTGCCGCCATCACGGCAATTGGGGCGCTGATCAACTTCGCGACAATCGCAGTCAGCCCGATGTTTTGGCCAAAGAGGGTGGCCAGGTCCCTGGAGGCGGCCAGGGCGGTCGTCGGTTCGGGCGACTAGCCGGGTTGACGAGGGATCGCACGGCCCGACCGGCCTCCGACGCAATTCGCAGTTCGCCGTCTCCCTATCGCACGGACTACAAGAGGCTCATGAAACCACGCACGTTGCGCCACATGAATTGAAAATCGGTGACCGGATCCCAGTTGGACTCGGGCCTGTGGTTGGCGGCAATCCTCGCCGGATCCAAGGGCGAGCCAGGAAGCGGTTTCGAATCCCCGAGCTCTGAGAAATTTCCCTCGGCGGAGGCGACCAGGTCATAGCCGCCGCAAAACCCGCCGCCGTTGCCCGAAAGCGCGATCACGTGGATCGCGGGGTCGAGATTGGCCCGCTCGACACAAGCCGCGATCTCGGCCGGCATCGCCGCGGTGATCCCGTTACCTCGCTCTGGTCGGTTCAGGGTGATCCGGGCGATCCGCTCACCCGTCTCATATGTGATCGTCGAGAGCTCCATTTCGACCGGGGTGCCGCCTGACATCAGCGGCGATTAAAGCTTCCCGGTCGGATCTCAGTTGAGGCGCTCGACGATCATCGCCTTGCCCTGCCCTCCGGCCACGCACATTGTCTCCAGGCCGACCTGGTGATCATCTGTCTCCATCACGTTGAGCAGGGTTCCCATGATCCGCGCACCGGTCATCCCGAAGGGATGACCCAAGGCGATCGCGCCACCGTGGGTGTTGAGCTTGTCGATCGTGATCCCGCACTGGTCCATGATCGGGATCACCTGCGCCGCGAAGGCCTCATTCAGCTCGACCGCGTCAACGTCCTCGATGGTCATCGCGGCGCGTTCCAGCACCTTCTTGATTGCACCGATCGGGGCAACCCCCATGTACTCGGGCTCATTGCCCCAGGTTGCGGCGGTCACGATCCGCGCTCGTGGCGTCAGGCCCAGCTCGCTGGCCTTGGTATCGCTCATCAGGAGCACCGCGGCGGCACCGTCGTTGAGCGGGCAGGAGTTGCCAGCGGTCACCCCTCCGCCACCGAAAGCCTCAGGCAGTTCGGAGAGCTTCTCCAGAGTGGAGGAGGCGCGGGGGCCGTCGTCGCGGGAGACCTCGGTGCCATCGGGGAGGCTGACCGGAACGATCTCGCGATCAAAAAAGCCGTCCTCTTGCGATTTGACCGCCAATTCCTGGGAGCGCTGGGCGAACTTATCCATGTCGGCCCGGCTCACCTCGTATTTCTCGGCGACGTTGACCGCCGTCTTGCCCATTTCGATGTAGGCGTCAGGCTGCCCATCTTTGCCCTGCAGGTTCTCGTTTTGATCGGCGGCTCCAGCCGGCTCTGTGCGCTCGTTATAGCGGCTCACCCACTCGACCCCGGCGGCGATGTAAACATCGCCCTCGCCGGCCTTGATTGCGTTACCGGCGTGGCGGATCGCATCGAGGCTGGAGGAGCAGTAGCGAGAGATCGTCACCCCGTTGACGGTCTGGGGCAGCTTCTCTGAGAGCAGCGAGATGATTCGGCCGATGTTGAATGCCTGCAGCCCCTGCGGCATGCCGCATCCGCAAAAGACATCCTCGACCAGAGCTGGATCGACCTCGGAATTGCGCTCGAGCAGTCGATCGACGACGTAGGCACCCATCTCGTCGGGGCGAAGCTGGGCGAGCGAGCCCTTGAAGGCGCGTCCGATCGGGGTGCGCACGGTGTCGACTATCACTGCTTCGGGCATGCGTTGTTTCTCCTTGGAGCTTGGGGGTCCGAAACTGCGCCGCAGCGTAGTTGACGCTGGTCCCGATCGGCTTTCTCGACTAAGTTTGGTCGATGTCACTTGACGGGCTCAGGGCCTGGATCGGGGAGCTGGAGCGCAAGTTCGGCGCCCGCACTCGGATCGGCTTGGTCTTGGTGGCGATCTCGATCGGCGGCGCCGGAGCGGCGATCTACCTGGCCCTCGACGTCGCCGAAAAGAGCGCCACCAAGAACGAAGTTCGCCAGCTTCAAACCCAACCATCTCAGCTCGGGGGCAGCTCGACCCTAGGCGGCGATCTGGAAAGCCGCGTGGCGACCGCGACGGCCGAAGCGGCGAGGGCAAAGACCGAAATTGCCAAACTGCAGCTCGAGGTCAAAACGCTGCAGACAGAGGTGAGCGGACAGGCTGGCGGCGGCTCCAAGAAGTGAGCGCTTGTGCTTAAACGCACGTAAACCATCGCCAGCGTCCCCCTGCTGCGTTACATTCGCCGCAATCCACCTCGCGAGCAACCGCGAGCTTTGCCGCGAAGCGGCAGCGAAAGGAGGCCCCCTCATGCCCGAGGGCTACTGCGTCAAAGAGCGCAAGAAGGTCGATATCAAAGACGCAAAACAGGTGACCATGAAAAACGGTCGCCCGGCGATCCAGGGTGTGTGCCCCGACTGCGGCACGAAGATCTTCAAGATCGGCAAACTCTAGGAGCCGGTCCCTGAAGCTGTCGCCTCCCGGCGCCGGCGCCAAGCCGGCGCCGGGATCGTCGCCCGCCGGCGAGCGGAATGAACCCCGGAGCGGCGCCGTCCGTATCCCAGCTGCCGTGAATCCCCCCGCGGAGCCGAGATCGAGCCGATGGCGCCAGCTGCGCTGAGCGATGAGCGAGACGTGGCAGAGGCATATGCCGCCCACGCGGGGGAGCTCTACGGCTTCGCGATGCGCTCGCTTTCAGACTCCGGCCTGGCCGAGGAGGCGGTGCAGGAGACCTTCCTGCGCGCCTGGCGGGCGGGGGAGCGCTTTGACCCTGGGATCGCCTCGCTTCGAACCTGGTTATTTGCGATCTTGCGAAACGTCGTGATCGACCTCGGCCGAGCCCGCTCCGCCCGCCCGGCGCTGGGGGATCTGAGCCCCGATCAGGCCGCCTCGGTGGAGCCGATCGATCAGGCCCTTTTGGCCTGGCAGCTGGAGGAGGCGATGCGAAGGATCGGGGACTCCCACCGCCAGGTCTTGGTCGAGACCTACTACCGGGGCCGCCCCTACGCGGAGCTGGCCCGGGAGCTGGGGGTGGCGGAGGGGACGATCAAGAGCCGCGTCTACTACGGGCTGCGGGCGCTTCGGATCGCCCTGGAGGAGATGGGCTATGAGGACTGAGAGCTGTCGAGCCTTCCGGGAGAGCCTCGGCGCCTACGCCCTCGGCCAGCTCAAGGAGGCCGAGCGGATCGCCCTTGAGGCCCACCTTGAGGGCTGTGGGGAGTGCCGCGGGGAGGCCGACTCGCTGCTTGGGATCGCCGCCATTTTGCCCGCGGCCGATCCGCAGCACTTCGGGCCCCCACCGGCGCCCCCACCGGCGCTTGGGGCCCAGATCGCCGCCCGCATCGAGGCCGAGAGGCAAGGCCGGCGCCGCGCTGATCGGCGCCGCTTTCGGGCCCTGCTGGGCGCTGGGATCACCACCGCCGCCGCTGTGGGCGCGGCGGTGATCATCTTGGCGCTGGGCGGTGGCGGCGGCGGCGGACCCCAGCAGGAGGTCGTCTTTGGCTCGCTGCCGCCGGGGGTAAAGATCAGCGCCTCGCTTTCCCCACGCGCCTTTGGCACCGAGATCGAGATGTATGTGAGCGGGATCCGCTCGGGCACCCTTTGCCGCGTCTTTTTGCGCGGCCCCGGCGCCCGGCGCGTCTCGGCGGGGACCTTTCGCTACCGCTACGGCGCTGACTCTGAGGCCCAGCTCAGCTCCGCCCTTGATCTCTCCCAGACCAAGGCGGTGGGGGTGCGGGCCGGGGGGCACACCTACGTGGAGGCGCTTCGGGGCGCGGTTGGGGCTTAGGGGTGGGAGGGGCCGCTCTGGCCCGGCTCAGACGGCGACTTAAGAGCGCTCCGCCCGGTTGCAACCGGTGGCACGAGGGCGCGAATCTCGGCGAGCAGTCTCGCCGATAGCTCACCCGGCTCCTCCCCGGAGCGGGGCTGCCCGCCGGCCGGTAAGAAAAAACGCAACCGCACCTGGGAGAGGCGTGGAAAGCGCACCAACCCGGCCGTGCCCTCAATCGCAACCAAGACCAACTTTGCCTCGGGGACCTCTAGGGCGAGGCGCCCAACACCGCTTCGGGCCCGCAGCACCCGCCCACGCGAGCGCGTCCCTTCGGGGAACACTCCGATGCAGGAGCCGGCTTTAAGCTCCTCAATCGCCCGCGCCAATGCCCCCGCGTCACCGGCGCCCCGCTCAATTGGGATCTGACCCATTCCGTTTAGCACCGGGGCCAGTCCTCGCACCTCCCAGAGCGTCGATTTTGCCAGCGCTCTGACCTGGCGACGCCGGATCGCTGCAATCCCGACCATGATCGGATCCCAGTGGCTGTCGTGGTTTCCAATCAAGAGGACCGGACCCTCTTCGGGCAGCGACTCCAAACCCTCAACCCGAAGCCGACCCCAGGCGGCGACCGGTCGACAGACCGCCATTGCAACCCTGTACATGCGGCTCGGCTCTTCCACGGGCAGCATTTCTACTTGACCGCGGGCTCGAGCGAGTCTTCGAAAGCCAGGTCCTCGCTGAAAAGCTAGGACGAGAAGCGTCGCCTTTGCCCTGCGCGGGGAGAATGACTAAACCTTTGACCGGTCGACCAGCTGGGATTAGGCCAAGGCCCGCCGATCACCCCAGCGATTTACCACCTAGCCCAGGACTCCCCCGCGGGGGCCTCGGGCCCTTGATCTTGAGAGCTCAGCTTCGACCTGCAGCCTCGGCGCCGCTGCCCGGAGCCTCACCTGGAGGGGCATCGCAGCTTTCTTGGCCGCCGCCACCCACCTGCCGAGTTCAGGCGGACGCTAGGTGACATTCCTCACATAGCTACCCCGACCCCTGGATCGCCTCGCTGACTGGAGATAACGTGGACCTGGATTCTGCATGCGGACGTGGACCTGGATTCTGCCGGCGGACCGTCTCAGGGTCGCTCAGAGCGGAGAGCCCCGCCGGTTGAGGGGCAAGCGGTCACCGAGCTCAGCGGCAATAGCACATTTTCTTGAAAACCAAGCAACCATCTAAGGTGTCATCCGTGTCGCAGAAGCCGCTCGAGCTGATCCTCGCTCGCAACCTGATGTCGGCGCTCTCGACACCGGCCTTCTTGGTCGATCAGGGCGGCGTCTTGGTCTTCTACAACGAGGCGGCGGGAATGCTGCTCGGCAAGCGCTTTGAAGAGCTCGGCACGGTGGGCCCTCAGGAGTGGGGCTCGCTCTTTGGCCCGTTCGATGAGAACGGAGAGCCGATTCCCTATGACGAGCTACCGCTGGTCGTCGCCGTCCGAAACGGCCGCCCCGCTCACGCCAATTTTGAGATCAGCTCAGCCGACGGCGCCCGCCACTCAGTCGAGGCCTCGGCCTTCCCGATACTCACTCCGCACGGCTCACGTGGTGCAATCGCGGTCTTTTGGCCGGTCTCCTCAAACGGTAGCGAGCCCTGAGATGCAGATCAAGCTCTGGGGGACCCGCGGATCGATCCCCTCACCGGGACCGGAGACGGTCCGCTACGGCGGCAATACCTCCTGCGTCGGGGTGACACTCTCTGACGGCTCACTGCTGGCACTTGACGCGGGAACCGGAATCCGCAGCCTAGGACTCGCTCTGGCCGAGAATCCGGCTCGCCTCAACATCCTCCTCACCCATCTTCATCTCGACCACATCCAAGGCCTGGTCTTTTTCGCTCCCGCCTTTTGCCCACAAACCGAGATCGTGATCTGGGGACCCGCCTCACCGGAGGCCTCGCTGCGCGATCGCATCGCCCGCTATATCTCAGCCCCGCTCTCCCCGGTCGAGGTTCGAGAGCTGCCATGCGATGTCTCCTTTCGACACTGCCCTGAGAGCGAGTGGGAGATCGGTTCGGCACGGATCAGAGCCGCCTCGGTTGCCCACCGCGGCCCCACTCTGGGATATCGGATCGATGACGGTGGCACCTCGCTCACCTACATCCCCGACCATGAGCCGGCGCTGGGGGCCGATCTCGACCAGCTCGAGGAGGACTGGATTTCGGGTTTTGCCCTGGCACGGGAGACCTCCCTGCTGATCCACGACGGCCAATACGCCGATAGCGAGTACCCCAACCACCTCGGCTGGGGGCACTCCTCCCTGACCCACGCACTTTCATTTGCCCGCCGTAGCGCTGCCAAGCGAACGGTGCTCTTTCACCACGATCCGCTGCATTCTGATGACTTCCTCGACGATCTCGGTCGCGAGGCGGCCTTGCGCTGGATCGAGCTCGGTGGCGATCAGGGATCACTTGAGCTCGGTTGCGAGCGGGCCGAGTACGACCTCGCCCTGGCTGCGCCCAGCGTAGCCCTTGGCTGAGGCCGCCCGCCCTATACGCTGGCTGGTCAATGTCGCCGTCTGCTGGGATTGAGGCCGCCGCCGAGCGCTCGCAGCTACTCCGCGACGCTCTGACCCTGGCCAGCGAGGCCCACGCCGGCCAGATCCGAAACGGCAGCGGCGGGATGCCCTACCTGGACCATCCGATCGCCGTCGCCGAACTACTTGCAAGCAATGGCTACGGTGAGGTGGTGCTCGCCGCTGCTCTGCTTCACGATGTGGTCGAGGAGAGCGATACCCCGATCGAGGATATTCGCGCCCGCTTCGGCGAGCCGGTCGCCACCCTGGTCGCCGCGCTCACCGACCCCGAACAGATCGAGCCCTATCAGCAACGAAAGGACGCCCACCGCACCCAGGTGTCCGAAGCTGGGCCCGATGCGCTGGCGATATATGCCGGCGATAAGCTGGCAAACATTCGCGCCCTGCGCCGCGTCTATGCCAGCGAGGGCGAGACGGTCGGTGATCAGCTTAAGGCGCCGCTCGACATCAAGGTGGCGGTCTGGGGAGCCGATCTGGAGCTGCTCGCGCGCACGACCCCTGAGCTTCCCTTTCTAACCGAACTGGAGGCCCAGCTGGCGGGGCTGCGGGCCGATCGCCGTGGTGCTCGAGCGAACGCACCCTAGCTCGCTGCTGCAGGGACAACAGGTACCAAAGCGTCGCAAACATACAGACAGCCGTCGCGGTGGTGATAACGGTGAGCGCGCTGCCAAAGAGGACGTTTGTGATCAGCATGATCGCGCCGCTCATCGCCAGCGCCAAGAAGCCGAGCCCGGTAATCGCAAATCGGTTGGCGAGACGGATCATCTGCTGCTTTTGCTGAGGTGAAAGGTGAGCCGGTGATAGACACTCGGCGCGATCAGAAACGCCACGGAGATCGCCGTGCACAGCAGGGTCGCGAAGTAGACCCGCTTCTCGAATGGGGTGACCTCGGAGAAGTGCTGCTGAAATGGAACCGCGAGCAAAAAGGCGAGGAGAACCTGGACTCCGGGGAGCGCCACTCGTAGCTCCTGAACAGCTCACCAAGGTTGCGATCGAGCCGCGCCTCTTCACTCTCCTTCTTCCCGAAGGGCGCTGCTCGACCATGCGCTCACCATGCGCGAAGCGAGAATGGCGCCGGTGTCCTTTAGCCGCGGCCCACCGGCCAAACCGCCCGCTCTGAAAATCATCCACTCCGAGCCTCCGGCGCCCCTCAGCCGGGCTGCCCCCTCCCAGGCAAACCGAGAGTCGCGCCGTTGGCGAGTGTTGCTGGGCGCCGCTTGGCCAATGCAGAAGACAAGCCACCGGAAAAGTCCTCGCCGGTCGCCTGCACACCGACCCGGCTCTTTGCAAATCGGGCCGGTCGCCATTTCTGCTCCCCATCCGTTCGGGGCAAAGCAATTTAGCGCAGCCGTCTTTCGCCTCGACGCCCAGAGTAGATAGACCCACCTCCCTTTCTCCGCGAACCCCTTGCGCCGGCCCAGCCTGACACAGCAGCGCCAACTGGAGCGTCCTCGGCTGGGAAACTCGGCCGATCGGGGCCGCCGACATAGATGGCATGTGCAGTGCGCCATCCGAAGCCAATTTGTAGGGACCTCCTCAGCTCATGCGCGACATTGGTCCGCGCAGGCCTATAAACCGTGGAGCTTGAGGAGGCCCCAAGAAGTGACGATCGGAATGGGACTTGACCAGCACCGAGCGCAGATCACCGCCGATTGGATCGACACCGACACCGGGGAGCTGTCGCGATCTCGCATCGCCCCCGCAGATCGGGAAGGGGTGCGCCGTTTTCTGGATCGGTTCGCCGACAGGAGCTCGAAGTAGCCCTGGAGGCGACTACGGGCTGGCGCTTCGTGGTCGAGGAGCTGCGCCGCAGAGGCGCTGAGGTGCACCTGGCCGAGCCGGCCGAGCCGGCAGCACGGCGGGGCACCAAGAAGCGGGCAAAGAGTGACCGCGCCGACGCCCGCCACCTGCGGGAGCTGTTGATGACGGACCGCGTGCCGGAGTCCTGGATCCCGCCTTCCCACATCCTCGACCTGCGCTCGCGCTTCCCGCGCCGGCCCGTGAGCAAATCACGGTCGGCCTGGCGATGGTCGATGCGCTGGACGCCCAACTCGGGCCGCTTGACGGCGAGCTTCGCGCCTACGCACGGCGCCAGCCCGGTTGCAGGGCACCGATGGGCCACTGCGGGATCGGCCAGCTGACCTCGGTCACGATCCTCGCCGAGCTCGGCGACGCCTGCCGCTTCTCCTCCTCGCGGGAGGCCGTCCGCTACGCCGGGATGGACATCACGGTGCACCAATCCGATGCCCGCCGGGCGCCGGGGAAGCTGTCGCGGCAGGGACCACCGGCGCTTCGCTGGGCGCTCTTTGAGGCAGCCCAGTGCGCGCGGCGCCCCGGTTCCCCCGACCACGGCTACTACCAGGAAGCGGCGGCGCGGCTGGGGGGCAACCGCGCCTGCCTGGCGGTGGCGCGCAAGCTGTTGAAGCGCAGCTTCCACACGCTTCGAGAGCTCGGCGAGGAGGCGCTTCAACCCGCGTGAGGCCATCGTGCACGCCAAGCCCTTCGTCACACCGATGCGCCGCGGCCCGCTCCCGTCACGATCCTGCCGCCACGAAGACATGGACGGCCTCCATAGACAGAGCGGCCGCAACGCTTCCCCCAGCGGGATCACCCCATCTACCATCATGTCGCCGGCCCGGAGCCAACCCGGGTCGTGGACCGAGATAAGGCTGGGCGTCCGCGTGCACAATTCCTGCCTCACCCACCACCCGAACGGACCACCGATGCGATCACCTTTTCCACTCAACCTGGACCTCGCGCTTGACCGCGGGTTCCTGCACAGATAAGGATCGGCGGATGGGTCGACTGGCCGTCGTACTAGGCAGCAGTGCACTTGGCGCAGGCGGCGAGGCCCTGGCTGGGGCGGCGGCGGAGCACGGGGTCGCCGTCCTGCAGCGCCACGGAAGCGATGGTTATCAGCTGCCCGATCAAATTGATCATGTCGCCAACCTCAAAGCGCTCAACGAGCAGGGATGTGATCGTGTCCTCGCGATCGGCTCGGTCGGTTCGTTGAGCACCGATCTCACCGTCGGCAGCTTCCTCTGTCCCGACGATTTCATCGCTCTGCAGCTGGGTGTCTCCAGCCTCAGCGACGCGCGAGCCCACTTCGCTCCCGGGTTTGATCGCAGCTGGCGAGCGAAGGTCATTGCCGCCTGGGGAGCGCAGGAGCCCACCCTGCGCGACGGGGGTGTCTACTGGCAAACAATCGGGCCGCGCTTTGAGACCGCGGCGGAGATCAGACTGATCGCAGGTCACGCCGACGTCGTCGGGATGACGCTGGCGGCAGAGTGCATCGTCGCCGGGGAGCTCGGACTCGCCTATGCGGCGATCTGCGTCGTGGATAACCTCGCCAACGGCCTCAGCGCCGGCCCACTCTCGGTTGAGGCGATTCGCTTTGACCGAGATGCCAACTCCGAGCGCCTGCGGATCGCCCTGGGGAGGGTCCTGCCGCAATTGGGCGCGGTCGGTCCGTGAGGGGGGGCTCAGCTGCTTCGCTGGCGATCATAAACGCCGTATTTAAGGGCGAGCGAATCGACTTACGCTGTGAGGGAGGAAGGATCGTCGAGCTCGGCGTCGGGATCGATCCGAGGTCTGCTGAGCGCTGCATAGACGCCGCGGGGGCCCACCTCGTCTCACCGCTTCTAAACGGCCACACCCACGCGGCGATGACCCTATTTCGGGGCGGGGGCGGAAATCTGCCGCTGATGCGCTGGCTGCGCGAGCGGGTCTGGCCGGTGGAGGCAGAGCTCGAGGCAGAGGATGTCTACTGGGGCACTCGACTGGCCTGCTTGGAGATGATCCGGACCGGAACCACGCGTTTTTGGGACATGTACTGGCAGCCGCTGGCCAGCGCGCGGGCAGTTTGCGACGCGGGCCTGCGGGCGATGATCGGCGGCCCGCTCCTTGACCTCGGAGCCAAACGGACCGGCACCCGCGAGCGCGTGCTCGAGGACATCGGCGAGCTGGCGAAGCTTGGCCCCGAGGTGGGGCCCGTACTCGCTCCCCACTCGATCTATGCGGTCAGTGAAGATCTTCTTCGCTGGTGCGCGCGGGTTGGCGCCGAGCACTCGCTGCCGATCCATATTCATCTTGCCGAGACAGAGGAGGAGGTGGACGAATGCTTCGAGCTGCATGGCCTGCGCCCCAGCGCCTACCTGGACCGGCTCGGCCTGCTTGGTGAGCGCACCCTGCTCGCCCATGGAGTGTTCCTCGACCGGGCCGAGCTGGAGCTGATTGCCGAGCGCGGCGCCACCGTGGTCACCAACCCGGTGGCCAACCAAAAGCTCGCCGTCGGCGGCGTCTTCCCCTACCCTCGGGCCCGCGAGGCGGGCGTCGCGGTTGGGCTAGGCAGCGACGGCGCCGGCTCAAATGACTCACTTGATCTGTTCTCGGATCTGAAGTCCTTCGCGCTGATCCAAAAGCATGCCGCGAAGGATCCAAGCGTGATCGATGCTGGTGAGGCGTGGGAGATAGCGACCGGGCGGCGCGCTCCACTGCTCGGCGGCGCCACCGGATTTAGCGAGGGCGCCGCAGCAGATCTGCTCCTCTTGCGCCGCAACTCTGAACAGCTCTGCATCGGCGAGCTCGCAGATGACCTCGTCTACGCCGCCTCCGGTTCGATCGTTGACACAACGGTGGTGGCTGGGCGGGTGCTGATGCAGGGCGGTGAGATCCCCGGAAGCGAGGAGGTGATCGCCCGGGCGCTCGAGCGCGCCCGTCGCCTTGGACTCAGCTGAGTCCTGCACTCCGCCACCGCGAGAGAGGTGGCCCCACCGCGAGAGAGGTGGCCCCACCGCGAGAGAGGTGGCCCCACCGCGATCATGAGCTAGTCCTCTAGGCGATCGCGGCGCGGCGCGGGGCAGCTCGCGCCAACCTGGCAAAGCAGACCCGGGCCGCCCAGGCCGCCGAAATTCCCGAAACCGCGGCCAAGAGCAGCGCTACGCGCGGGCTGTAGGCCTCACAGAGCCAGCCGGTAAGTGGCGCGCCGATCGGCGTCGAGCCGAGAAAAACGACCGAATAAAGCGCCATCACCCTCCCCCTCATCGCCGGGCGCACCGCGAGCTGCAAGGAGGAGTTGACGCTGGCGGCGAAGATGACGGCGGCGGCCCCCAACAGAGCCAGAACTGGCAGCTCAAAAACCAAACTTGGCATCAGGGCCGCCAGCAACGCCATCGCTCCAAAGGCCAGCGCCCCAGCAGCGATCACCGGAGCTCCGGTGCGACGCCTCGATCCGATCACCAGCGCGCCAATCATCGAGCCCACGCCCATCGCTCCGAGCAGCGTCGCGTACACCGGTGCCCCGCCACCAAAGCTAAAGCGAGCCAGCAGGGGCAAGACGACCTGGAAGTTGAAACCAAATGTTCCAACCAGCGCCATCAGGGCGAGCGGCACCGCCAGCTCTGGGGTATGCCTGACGTAGCGCAGCCCGGCGCGGATCGCGCCGGGCTCTTGACCGGAGCGCGGCGCAGCTGCGAGCCGCTGCGGATCCATGCGCCAAAGCGCGATCATCATCGCGATGAAGGTGAGGGCATTGACGGCAAAACACGGCACGACCCCGAAGGCGGCGATCAGCAGCCCGGCGATCGCCGGCCCGGCGATCCGCGCCGCCTGGACGATGACGCTGTTGAGGCTGACCGCGTTAACGACGCGATCCGCCCCGACCATCTCAATCACAAAGCTCTGCCTGGTCGGGTTATCGACCGCGTTGACAGCACCTCTGGCGAGAACCGCCAGGTAGACCATCCACGGCACCACGATGCCGGTTGCGGTGACTGCAAGCAGCCCCAGGGCCGGAATCATCATCAACCCCTGGGTGATCAGCAATAGACGGCGCTTGGGAAGACGATCGGCCAGCAGCCCTCCCCAGGCCCCGCCGAGCAGGATCGGCAGAAATTCCAAAGCAGTGGTCAGTCCGACCGCGAGGCCGCTGTTGGTCAGACTGAGGATCAACCAAATTGTTGCCACCGACTGCATCCAGTTGCCCGACAGCGAGATCACCTGTCCGACGAAGTAGCGGCGGTAGTTGGGAACGCCGAGAGAGTGAAAGGATCGTCGCAGGGCGCCGCTCAACAGCGCTCGCCGTCCAGCATCTTCTCGAGGATCTCCGCGGCACGCCCCAGCGTTGCCAGATCGGCCTCCGACAGCTCACGCATGCGGCGCGCCAGGTAGGCGTTCTTGCGAGCGCGAAGGCGGCGAAGGCGCGCTCGGCCGCTGGCGTTTGCGCTGATCATCGCGCTGCGACCGTCATTGGGATCCGGCGTTCGCTCAATCAGCCCTGCCGCACTGAGGGAGGCGAGCGTACGGGTCACGGTGGGGCGTTTGACGCGCTCGATCAGGGCCAGCTCACTTGGGGTGAGGGGCCCGTGTCGCTCGATCGTCGAGAGCGCCGAGGTGGAGGTGGGTGAGAGAAATCCCGTTGCTTCGCCGGCCTCTTGGCGCAGCCGACGCGCGGTTCGAGCGATCGCCAGTCGCAACCTCGCCGAGGAGTCCACGGCTGGTCCGTCCGCTGTTTGCAAAGTACTTTGCATTGATAATTAGTTTAGCAAATTAGCTTTGATTCCACCTTTTTGGGTAGCTTGGGAGGGGATGAGCGAGGCAGCCATCAGGGTCAGCGGACTGCGCAAGTACTACGGGGAGTACGAGGCGGTGCGCGGAATCGACTTCGAGGTCGCCCCGGGCGAGGTCTTCGGCTTCCTTGGCCCAAATGGCGCCGGCAAGACGACGACGATCGAGATCCTTGAGGGCTATCGCGCCCGCAGTGACGGCGAGGTCTCGGTCCTTGGTGTCGATCCGGCGAGCCCGACCCGGGCCTGGCGAAACCGGGTGGGCCTAGTCCTGCAGGAGTGCGAGCTTGACCCGATGCTGACCGTCGCCGAGGTGATCGGGCTCTTTGCGAGTTTCTATGAGAAGCCGCGGCGGGTGGCGGAGACGGTTGATCTAGTCGGCCTCGCCGATAAAAAGGACGCCCGCATCGGCTCGCTGTCGGGCGGCCAAAAGAGGCGCGTGGACGTTGGGGTCGGAATCGTCGGGGACCCCGATCTGATCTTCCTCGACGAGCCGACAACGGGCTTTGATCCAAGCGCCCGTCGCGACGCCTGGAAGATGATCGAGGGGCTAAAGGCGCTCGGTAAGACGGTCTTCCTCACTACCCACTACATGGATGAGGCTCAACACCTCGCAGACCGGGCGGCGATCCTCCGCGATGGCCAGATCGTCGCGCAGGGCCCGATGGAGCAACTTGGAGACAGCCTCGGCCAACCCACCGCGATCACCTTCACCCCCAGGGACGGGCTCGGCGCCGAGCAGCTGCGCACCCAGCTGGGCCTTGAGGTCACCGGCTCCGCCGCCGGGATCAGGATCGAGACGGACCGCCCCCAGGAGGACCTCCTGCGCCTGCTATCCCTGGCCGCCGACCGTGGCGCTCGCCTTGATGATCTCGAGGTGCGCCGGCCCAACCTCGAGGACATCTTCCTCGAGCTAACGTCTGCGGGCAGCGAGCAATGAACAACCGCGCGATGGTCTTTGCCCAGACCTCCGCGGCGCTCAAAGTGGCGCTCAGGACCCCCCGCACCGTCGTCTTTTCGGGGATCTTCCCGCTCGTCTTGCTGGTTCTCTTCAACTCAATCTTCATCAAGGGCGGCGCCCACAGCGAATCGCTGCCCGGAGGACTCAGGATTAGCGCCGAGGCGTATTTCACGGCCGGGATAGCCGCCTACGCAATCGCACTTTCCACCTTCACCACGCTCGCCGTGAGCCTCACCACCCAGCGCGAGAGCGGCCAACTGAAGCGACTGCGGGGCACCCCGATGCCCGCCTGGACGTTCATACTCGCCCAGATTGTCCGCGCGACCCTGCAGGCAGTATTGATCACGGCCCTGTTGCTGATCGTCGGATCCTTCTTTTATGACGTTCAGATCCCAGGCTCGACGCTGCCCGGCTTCATCGTCTACGTCATCCTCGGCACCGCGGCGATGTGCGCACTGGGGATCGCCCTGACCGCCTTCACCCCGACCACCGAGGCCGCCTCGACGATTGCTCCCTTCAGCGTCGTTTTGCTTGCTTTTATATCCGGGGTCTGGATTCCGGTACAACGGCTCCCAAACTGGCTGGAGTCAGTCGGCAAGATATTTCCCCTGTATCACCTCAGCCTTGGCCTGCAGACGACGCTGGCCCCGGAAGCGAGCGGCAGTGGTTTGAGTGCTTCCAACGTTTTTGCCCTGCTGGCTTGGGCGGCGGTAGGCGCCTGGATCGCCGCTCGGCGCTTCCGATGGGAGCCGCAGGCCTCACGCGGCTGAGTTGACCTCCCTATGCCCGGCGATCGGTCTGGAGTGCGACCTTGGAAATCCAGCCCCTTTGCCGCAAGAGCTTTTTGCCGCAAGAGCTTTCTCCAATTGCCCGGCGAAGCGATGAGAGCCGAACGGCTCGCGCCGAGTGCCGAGGTGCTCACCCGGGCTTTTTCGGCGGGCACCCTCAGTCTGCTGTCTGGTCCTCCTCCGCGGCAATCTTTGCCTCCAACTCAGACATCACATCGGGATCTCTTAGCGTCGTCACATCTCCAAGCGCGCGACCCTCGGCGATGTCTCGCAGCAGCCGCCTCATGATCTTTCCCGACCTCGTCTTTGGCAGTTCGGCCGCCCAGATGATCCGCTTGGGACGAGCAAATTTGCCGATTCGCTCCGCGACCAAAGCACGAATCTCTTCGATCAGATCATCGCTTTCGGCGGTATCACCGCGCAGCGTGACGAAGGCGCAGATTGCCTGGCCGCTGTCCTCATCGGATTGACCGATTACGGCCGCCTCGGCCACCTTCTCATGGGCGACGATCGCCGACTCGACTTCTGCGGTCGAGAGGCGGTGACCGGAGACGTTGACGACATCATCGATCCGACCGATCACCCAGAAGTAGCCGTCGCGGTCACGACGCGCCGCATCGCCGACCAGATAGGTCCCCGGGCCGAATCGAGAGAAATAGGTGTCGATGAAGCGCTCGTCCTCCTTGTAGAGACCGCGGAGCATCGAGGGCCAGGGCCGCTGCAGGACCAGCAGACCCTGCCCCTCGGTGACCGGCTCGGGGCGACCCTCCTCAACCACCTCGGCGCTGACTCCGGGGAAGGGAGTAGTCGCCGAGCCTGGCTTGGTAGCGGTGATCCCTGGTAGCGGCGTGATCATGATCGAGCCGGTCTCCGTTTGCCACCAGGTGTCGACGATCGGGCAGCGTTCGGCGCCAATCACCTTGTGGTACCAGAGCCAGGCCTTGGGGTTGATCGGCTCCCCAACTGAGCCCAGTAGCCGCAGCGATGAGAGGTCAAATTTTTCTGGGATATCGGCGCCCCACTTGATGAAGGTGCGAATCGCGGTTGGGGCCGCGTAGAGAATCGTCGCCCCGTAGCGCTCGATCAGCTCCCACCAGATGCCCTGGTGGGGATAGTCGGGAGCCCCCTCCCACATCACGCTGGTCGCCCCGTTGCAAAGCGGCCCGTAGACAATGTAGGAGTGACCGGTGACCCAGCCGACGTCGGCGGCGCACCAGTAGACGTCGGACTCAGGCTTTAGGTCAAAGACGTATTTGTGGGTTGCCGCGACCCCGGTCAGGTAACCGCCGGTGGTGTGCAGGATTCCCTTTGGCTTCGCGGTGGAACCGGAGGTGTAGAGGATGAAAAGCGGGTGCTCTGCCTCCATCGGCTCGGCCGGGCAATCTGGGCTGGCGGCCGCCAGAACCTCCTCATAGAAGTGATCGCGCCCCTCCCTCATCGGGCACTCAATCCCGGTGTGGCCAACCACGATGATCGTCTCAAGCGTGCCCAGGTCACCCATGTGCTCATCCACCTGAGCCTTGATCGGAGCTGTCTTGCCCTTGCGGCGGGCTCCGTCGACGGTGACCAGCGCCCTTGCCTCGGAGAACTCCATCCGCTCGCGCACCGACTCCGCCGAAAAACCGCCGAAGACCACGTTGTGGATTGCGCCGATCCGCGCGCAGCCGAGCATTGCGACGACCACCTCGGGGATCATCGGCAAGTAGATGCCGACCACATCGCCCTTGCCGACGCCGAGGTCTTTGAGCGCGTTGGCAAATCGCTGCACGTCGCGATGCAGCTCGGCGTAGGTGACGTCGCGCTCCTCACCCTCCTCCCCGCGCCAGTGGTAGGCAACCCGATCGCCCCGACCAGCCTCGACATGGCGGTCGAGGCAGTTGGCCGAGGCGTTCAGGCGCCCGTCCTCAAACCAGCGATAAAACGGCGGCGAAGATTGATCCAGCCCCTGATCGGGGACGCGGTCCCAATCAAGCAGCGCCTTGGCCTGCTCCATCCACCAGGCCTCGGGGTCAGCGCCGGCCTGCTCATAGACCTTGGGGTCATTCCAAAGAGCCCGGTTGCGAAACTCCTCGGGGGGCTCGAAGCGCTCAACCTTCAACAGGGCGCTCAACTCCTGCTCAAGACCCGCTGTTTCTTGCTTCGCTGCCATCTTCTTCTCCCTCTCGCGGACCTCAGCGACCGAGCGGCCCAACCGGCAAGACCGTGCGGCCGAAGGTCGAGTTTGTGACCGCTGCAAACGATGCATACCAGGCCGCGGCGGCTGTCGCCAATCCAAACCATCCCCCAGCCTTGATCACGCTTTCGGTGCCACCTGAGTTACCGATGCCGAGCAAGAAGAAGGTGACCGCGAGCAAGAAGAAGACGACCGCGATCGCAATCGTCGTGCGCAGCGAGGCGATGAACATGTAGGCGGTGAATATCCCCCAAGCGATCAGGTAAAGGCCGATGGCATCGCCGGCATGCGCCGCCGGGATGGTCGGGGCAAAAAAGGTTACGAGCGCCCAGAACGAGAGCCAGAATGCCCCGAATGAGGTGAAGGCGACCGCGCCAAAGGTGTTTCCGGTTCGGAACTCCCACATCCCGGCCAAGATTTGGGCGATCCCACCGTAGGCGAGCGCCAGTCCCAACACCACCGGCTCTCCAGCGCGATTTACCAAATTGGCGTTGAACATACTGAGGACAAAGGTGGTGAGGGCAAAGGCCCCGAGCCCCAACGGCCCTGGGTCGGCCGGTTTCCAACCCGCACCGACCTGGGCGGCGCCGACCACCTGATGACCATCTTCCCCGTGGATCGGCTCCCGGGTGCGAATCGATGCAGACTCCATGGGATCTCCTTCCCTAGCCGCCCCTCACGGGTACGCCGCCGGGGCGGAAGCTGGTTAGCCGCTATCCAAGTACCCACCCCCACAGAAATCATGCCAACCGGGCTAGCAGCTCAGATCGCGAGAATCAACGAGTAGGTGACCCCGGCGATGATGCAGTAGATGCCGAAGGGGGTCAGCCGCTGGGTCTCAAAGAATCGCATCAGGAACCGGACCGCAAGGTAGGTTGACAGCGCCGCCGCAAGCGCTCCGACCAGCGCCTGAGCGCGAACCCCATTTCCGGCTGGACCGATCAATTCGGGCAGCTTCAGTACTCCGGCGGCACCGATGATCGGGGTCGCCAGCAGGAAGGCGTAGCGGGCGGCGTCCTCGTTTGAGAGGCCGCTGAGCAGCCCGCCTCCCATCGTGATTCCCGAGCGCGAGATGCCGGGTATGAGGGCGCCGACCTGCGCGCAGCCAATCGCAAACGCCCGCCGCAAGCCGATTTTTGCGATCCGGGCGTCGCCGTCGCCAAGGTAGTCACCGGGGCGAGGCGAGCGTCGCCGATAACGCTCAAAGACAAGCAAGAGCACCCCATTGACGATCAGAAACAGGGCGGCAATTTGGGCGGAGGCAAAGAGCGAGCGAAGCGGTTCCTCCAAGACGACTCCGATCAGCGCGGCGGGGATCGTTCCGATCACCAAAAGCCAGCCCAGGCGCGCGTCATCATCCTCTGCCCCGATCCGGCGCTGAGCAATTGAGCGCCCAAGGCCGGCAAATATCCGCTGCCAATCGCGCCAGAAAAAGAGGAGGAGAACGAGGGCGGTCGCGCAGTGGATGGCGACCAGGAAAGAGAGAAAGAAGGGATCGTTTTGGTGGATGTTCCAACCAAAGAGCTGGGGCGCGATCACGGCATGCCCGAGGCTTGAGATCGGAAAGGGCTCAGCGATGCCCTGCAGGAGGCCGAGCACGGTCGCCTGCAGGAAGGAGATCGGTTCCACCGCGGCGAGCGCCATCTACGCCGACCGCCAGGGTAGCGGAGCGGCCAACCATTCAACTTTGCTCCCGAGGAGGTCGGCGATCACCGAAGCGGGCCCGCCCGTTCGCGGCGCCGTGCCCTTCGCCCGCTCAAAGCAAAGCCGCGAATTCGCTCCCGGTTCGGGCCAAGACGCCCGAGCCGGTGATGGGTTTTTTGAACCTGATCATCGCGGTCAGAGAACCGTATCGCCCCGACGAGCGGAGCGGATCCCGTGGCAGCCCGGCGCCGCGGCGCCGGGCTCGGGCAGAGCTCAGTAGCCGGCTGGGTGGCGCGCGATGAAGCCGGGCGGCGAGTCGACCGGTGAGGAGTGCCAGCGCGGACCAGGCCCGCCGACCGTGTCAAACGCCAGTCCGGCGATCATCATCCAGGCGTGTTCGGCATTTGCATAGACGGTGATCCAGCGTCCCGGTCCCGGTTCACCCCAGGTCTCAAGGCCGGTCGAGTCGAGTGGGCTGGAGAGGAAGCCGCCGCCATGTAGCGCGAAGCTGACGGCCCCCGAGCAGTCATAACCCGAAGATTCAAAGGAGGCATGACCGCCGCCCCAGATGTAGGGGGTCGTGGCGATCGAATTGGCGGCGGCAATCGCCGCCTTCACCGCCGCTGGGGCCGAGGCCGGCGCGCTGGCCTCGCTTTCGGAGATGAAATTGGCGGTCTGCCCGGGACTGAGCGGGGCAGGAGCGGCCCCGGGGGCGACCGGCCCCCCCTGGGTCGCGATCTGGGAGGAAATCGAGGCAAGGTTGTTGCTCAACGCCTGTTCGCGGGACTCCAGTGATTCGAGCGCCGCACGGCGCTGCGCCTGGGCCGCCTTGAGGCTGGCAAAGCGCGCCTCGGCCGCACCCTTGGCGGCAGCTATTTCGCGCTCACTGGCAGCGATCGCGTCACGGGCGGAGCGAATCCGAGCGCGGGCCGCGGTAAGGCGATTTACGGTCGCCTTGACCTGGTCGCGCAGCGACTTGACACGACCAATGACGGCGTCGTCATAGCTTTGGATTCGATTCAGATATTCGGTTTGGGTGGCCAGCTGAGACCAGTTCTGGGATTCGACGATCGCGTTCAGCACGTCCGGGCTCCCGGACTCATAGATCGCCACCAGCCGTTCGCGCAGCACCCCAAGAGCGCGGGCCAGCTGCGCCCGCACCTGCGCCAGATGACCGCGCTCGGCCTGCAGTTCGGCGGTCGCGGCTTCAAGTTCGGACTGCTTGGCTGAGAGCTGGGCCTCGACCTTGGCCTGGCGCTGGCGCAGTTCGGAGACTTCACCGATCATCGAGTTGATCGCCGCGTTTTGCTGGGCGATCGTTGTCGCGACCGAATGCTGGCTCGCCCGCACGTGGGAAAGCTTGCCCTGGGCATCCTGGAGCTTTTGCTGCAGGTTCTGAGCAGGAGCCCTGCCCGAAGCGAGGGCGAGCGCACAGACGCCGGCAAGCAGCAGCGCCGCCATCAAGAGTGACCCCCGCCGGGTCGCGTTGGGATGTGTGTGAGAAGAGGAAAGCCGCATCGGAGTCCAGCCGGGCTCCCTGAGCGGGAGCTGGCAGGGTCGCGCAGGCTAGCGAAATCGCCGCCAGAATGTTAGGAGTTGCTAATAACTTGCAATTTCGGTTGCAAATCGTGCCTGCAAGGAGGGGAAATCGAACAGGCGTCGACTGGCCCACTGGCTAGGGTCAGCGTTGTGATCAACGTCTTGGTCTTGGCCCTGATCTCGGCGATCTCCCCGGCGATCCTGGCCGTTGTCATCGTCGTCCTGCATCGACCAAACCCCCGCCTCTTGCTACTCGCCTACCTGCTCGGCGGGATGCTCACGAGCATCGCCCTGGGCGCCGCCGTGGTCGGTTCTCTAAATGGTTCAAAGCTGCTCTCCGGGTCAAGCCCCGCCGCAGATCCGATCGTCGATTTCACGATCTGCGCACTGGCTCTAATCGTCGCCTACGCGCTGGCCACCGATCGGGATGCGCGTCTCAAGCAGCGACGCCGGCAGCGGCACGCCTCCCGACCCGCCCGGGACCCTTGGTCTGAGCGCGTCCTAAACCGTGGAAACATGCCGGTTGCCTTCGCCGTCGGCGTCGCGCTCAACTTGCCCGGCGCCTTTTACCTCGTCGCCCTCAAGGACATTGCTAAGAGCCAACGAGGGATCGGCACCCAGCTCTTTGCGATCGTCATCTTCAACCTGATCATGTTCGCCCTAGCCGAGGTGCCACTGCTCGGCTATTCCTTCGCACCCGAGGCGACCCGGGCCAGGGTCGAAGCTCTGAACGGCTGGATGGCACACCACGCCCGCCAGATGGTGATTGCGGTCGCCCTTCTGGCCGCCCTCTACCTGTTCGGGCGTGGCATCGCCGCGGTCGTTTAGGCGAGCAGTTTCGCTTTGGCCTTGTCGAACTCCTCGCCGGAGATCGCGCCCTTTTCCTTCAGGTCGTTGAGCTTGTGCAGCTCATCGGCGGGGGAGCTGTGGGACTGTTCCTGAATGTAGGCGTCCATGTGCTTTTTTGCATCCGCCTGGGCTTTGAGGGCCCGATCGCGCATGCCACCACCGCGGACGATCAGATAGATCAGCGCCGTAAGGAAGGGGATGAAGACCAGGAACAAGACCCAGACCGCCTTCGCCCAGCCCGAGGATTCGTGATCGCGGAAGAGATCGGAGAGGATCGTGATCAGGATCCAGATCCAGACCACAAAGAAAAAGATCTCCAATGCGAGCAAAAGCGCATCGCCAAAACTGAAGCTAGCAAGCACCAAGGCAGAGTCCTTTCGATTCTTTTAATGGGTGGCGCGAGATCAGCGCACCTGGGTCTTCCCCACGCTAGACCCAGCACCTGCTATTTGCATCCGTAGTTTTCGGCTATCTGCAGAGTCGATGCGCGAAGAGGACCGCCGCCACCGCGGTGGCGAGATTGAGGCTCGAGACCCCGGCACGCATCGCGATGCCCAGGCGCAGATCAGCGCGGTCCAAGAGCTCGGCGCTGAGCCCATTGCGCTCGGTCCCGAAGGCAAGGATCGCGCCCGCCGGCAGCTCTCGCGGATGAAACGCCTCACCACCCGGATCAATCGCAACCAAAGGCCGCTCGGTGGCGGGTAACCGGGTTATGGCCGCAACCGGGAGGGCGAAGTGAAGCCCTGCCGAGCCGCGAACGGCCTCCGGATTCCAGGGATCGACGGAGCCGCTGCTCACTAACGCCCCAGCCTCGGCCGCAGCCGCGACTCGCACGCAGGCACCAAGGTTGCCCATGCTGCGGGGGTCCTCCAGCAAGACGATTGGAGCGGACCCGCGATTGCAAAGCGCGGGATCCAGCTGCAGCTTCGGTCGCCGGGCGATCGCCACCACCCCCGTGCGCGGCGGCTGCGGAACCAGTTCGGCCAATCGTTCCTGGCTGATCTCGCCGGTCAGCGCGGTGAGGGAGGAAGCAAGGTCGGGGGCTAGCTCCAAGGCAAGCTTCTCCAGCTCGGCGACGTTGACCGCAGCGGCCTCAAGGACATCGGCGCCAAAGCGCAAGGCATGCTTTAACGAGTGAAAGCCCTCCAGCACAACGAGCTCGCGGTCATGGCGGGCAGCGCGGAAGCGCCGTGCTTGCCCCTTAGCCTCCCTATCCTCTTGCATCTAATCGCCACCTCCCCCCCTGGGCAGCCTGGGAGCAGCCGCTGTGGTGGATGCCCCGCGGCGCCATAGCTGCTCGGCGGCAAGATCTTTCGAACTGCGGCTGCAAAGGGCCCCGCACCAGGCGCCGATCGCGCTGCAGATCTGGCCGTCGCCAACCCGGAATCGCGGCGCTCCGGTGTTTTCGGGAATCGATTCTGAAGTGAGCGCAGAGAGGCGGTGGGGACCAACCCTCTGCCGATCGCTCAGATTGACCTCTCGAGCTGTTCGCAAGCCCTCCGGGCTCTTGGCCAGTGGAAGCGACAATTGTCTTTGCCCCCGATGATCCAGATCGCAGGGGTGGCGCTCTTTGGTCCGGCAGCCGCCGCCTCGAAGCCGATACCTGATGGCTGGTTCGAGATCGGCCCGAGCGGAGCCTCCCCCATCGACGCCGCCAGGCAGATCGGAGCCCGTTGGCACGCTCGGCGCTCCGAGGTGCTCTCCTTCGCCGGGCGCCGCGCACCCGATTCGCGCCCCGGCGAGCCTACGCCGCAATGATCGCATTCAGTGCGTCGAGACCCCCCCGCCACCACCGGTCGGAGCTGACGGCGTCGGAGCCGGGCTGGGTTTGGGAGTTGGGGCGGGCGTGGGGGCTTGTGGGGGAGTACCACCGGCGGGGTTTACCTGGCCCGAATAGCCCTGAGTAGATTGGGCGGGTCCGCTGCCGTAGGTGGTCCCGCTCGAGGCGGCGCCACCCGCGGTGTGTTCACTATGCAGACTGGTCAGGCTCGGAAGAACGGAAGGGACTGGAAATTCAACGCAGTCGCCGTTTACCGCTGCCTGCATGTAGGAGCGCCAGATCGGCCCCGCCGTGGGGCCGCCGAACCCGGTCGGTTCACGTGACTCGGGGTGCCCCACCCAAACCGCCGTGGAGTAAAGCGGCGTGTAGCCGACGAACCAGGCATCGGACTCGTTTTCAGAGGTACCCGTCTTTCCCGCCTCCGAGGTACAGCCGATTGAGGTATAGCCAGCGCCGGTTCCCTGTGTGATCACACCCTCCAATAGCTTTGTCTCATCGTAGGCCTGCCCCTGGGTGAGCACGCGATCGCCGGCCTGGGGGCTCGGTTCATCTACCTTGCCGTTGGGAAACTCAACTTTGCCGACCGCCGTTGCTTCGTGGTGAATCCCGCCGTCGGCGAGGGTCGCGTAAGCGTCGGCCATTTCCAACGGCGTCACCCCCACCCGCAGGCCGCCGATCGCCTCTGCGGGTACCGATTCCAAGGGCGCCTTGATGCCCATTTCGTGCGCAGTTTTGGTCACGTTTTCGGGACCAACGTCGAGATCGAGCTGGGCAAAGACGACGTTGACGGAGTTCCAGGTGGCGGTTGCCAAGGACATCGTTCCCTGCCCCGGCTCGGCGTTATTAACCGTCCAGGTGCCACCGCCGGGGAGCGCCAGAGTCTTCGGTGAGGTCCCGTTGTAGTAGGTGGTGTATGGATCGACACCCTGCTTGATCGCGGTCGCCAGGACAAAAGCCTTAAACGAGGAGCCCGGTTGGCGATGGGCCTGCCATGCGTAATTGAACTGGCTTTCCTTTGAGTAACTCTGGGTAGAGGCGAGCGCGACGATCTCACCGTTGGCTGGATTCACCGAGGCCAGCGCCGAAGCTGGGCCGCCTTCTGAATAGCAAACCGAGCAGGCATCTACGGCTTGCTGAGCGTGCTCTTGGAGTTGGGGTTTGATCGATGTATAGGCTTTCAAGCCGCCGTAGCGCACGGTGTTGATCCCGTACTTTTCGATCAGTTCCTGCTGCACGAGGTCAAACAGAAAGGGGTCGCGGATTGTCTGGTACTTGTGACCGGGGTGCAGCCCCAGACCACGATGGATCGCGGTTTCGAACTGGGCTTCGTTGATGTAGCCCTGTTCCTTCATCACTCCCAGTACCTCGTTGCGTCGTTCGAGGGCGGCCTTGGGATCTAGGAACGGGTTGTATTCGGAGGGAGCCTGGGGTAGGCCGGCGATCATCGCCGCCTCGGTCAGGGTCAGATCCCGCGCCGGTTTACCGAAATAGGTTTGCGCCGCGGCCTCGGCTCCGACCGCCGTCTCACCTTCGACCGTTCCGTAGGGGGCCGTGTTGAGATAGGCCGTGAGGATCCATTCCTTTGAGTGAGCTTCCTCCTCCTCTTCAGCAAGGTGGGCTTCGATCAACTTGCGCTTGAGCGTCTCTTCGGGATGTTGGATATAGAGGTCTCGAACCAACTGTTGCGCGATCGTGGAGGCACCCTGGACCGGCTTGCCGCCGGCGAGCAGATCCTTCCATGCTGCACGAGCAATCCCGGCCGGATCGATGCCGGCGTGGTGGTAGAAATTCTTGTCCTCGATCGCGATCGTGGCCTCCCTGAGAAGCCGAGGCAGAGCCCGCGAGGAGACGGGCTGGCGGATGCTTGAGGAGCGAATGAATCCGATCAGGCTGCCATCGGCAGCATAGATCGCAGAGGAGCGTCCCTTCTGCACCGGTTTTAGGCTCGACAGCGGCGGCGCCGAGTTATAGACCTTGATCGCCCAGCTCGCGGCAACGCTGCCGGCTATCACCAACAGCCCAGCGCAGACCACCACGGCAACAACCAGCTTGCCCTTCCAACTCATTCCGCGTGTTCTGCGCCGCCTTCGCTGCCTCGTTGTCATCGATCCGTGATTGTAGGGCGAGCGGTAAGTTCCTCTAAGGGGACCGTGCAAGCGAGGCACCTGACCCCCACTGCTGATTGTGCCGAGGGGCCGCCCAAATGGGCGGCCCTGAAGGAGCCGATCGCGACCCCCGGCCCCCGTAAAGTTGGGCAATGCCGGCGCCGCTTCTCGCCGTCGATGCCCCATCGGTGCTCTTTCGCGCCTTCTACGCGCTGCCTGGCTCGATCAGGGGCGCAGATGGAAAGCCCGTCAACGCGCTGCTCGGCGCGACCAATCTGATCCTGCGCGAGGTCGAGCTGCATCGGCCCCGCGCGGTGGTCCTATGCTTTGGCCCCGACGCCGCCAGCTACCGCACCGAGCTCTTCCCCGCCTACCATGCCGAGCGCGAGCAGGTCCCCACCGAGCTGGCTTCCCAGTTCAGCGACGCTCGCGACTTTTTTGAGTCCTTTGCTTGGCTTGTGGCTGTCGATGATCGCCTTGAGGCCGATGACCTGCTCGGCAGCTACGCCCGCCGCGAGGCTGAGGCAGCCGGCAAAGCGCTGCTTTTGACCGGCGACCGCGATATGTATCAGTGTGCGACGAAGCGGGTCAGCATCCTTTATCTGCGAACCGGGCGCGCCGGCGCGGAGGAGGTCGACGCCGCGGTGGTGCGCCGTCGCTACGGAATCGAGCCCGAGCTGGTCCCAGACTTCATCGCCCTTCGCGGTGACCCCTCTGACGGCATACCCGGTGCCAAGGGCGTGGGACCAAAGACCGCGGCTGAGCTTCTGCGCCGCCACGGCTCATTGGAGGGAGTCCTCGACGCCGCGGTGCGCGAGCCGCGCCCCAAACTCCGCGGCGCGCTGCTCGAGCGCCGCGATGATTTGCTGATCTTCAAGCAGGTCGCGACGCTGCAAGATGCCGGGGTGAGACGTCCGCCCGACCGAGATACCAACTGGGCAGGGGCCGCAAGCGCCTCACGCAGACGCGGCATGAACCGATTGGCCGAGAGGCTTGCGGGCAACGCCGCTTAGCTCATGACAAGCCAGCTCGATCGCTCCCGGTCTGCGGCACGCGATGACTATCGACCTCGAGTCCTGGCGGCAAGGCGCCGCGCCGGTTCCTCAGCCGGGAGAATCGGCCACGGTGATGGAAAAACTCGCGCTGAAGCGCTCGCCGGGTTTCAGCAGGATTAGATCGGGGCCGTCGCCCAGCAGCGCGTTGGTCGGAGCTGTCATCGGCTCAAAGGCAACGACCGGATCCTCAGCGGGGGCATAGACCTGGGCAAAGCGGTAGCCAGAATCCATCCGCAGCTCGATCCGCCGTCCCCCGCCGGCAAGAACCAGCGCCTCGCCAGGCGGCGGCGCGATATAGGCATCGTCAAAGGTCCGCTCCCCGAGCCGGCCGGAGAGGTCGCGAGCGGGCTCACGCCGCCCGGTTGGCAGCATCTTGCCGTCAAGGTCCAAGTGCTCGCGCAGCGGCAAATCGACCCGCCAATCGGAGCGCTTTAGGCCGGGCAGCCGCAGGTAGGGATGAAACCCGAAGGAAACCGGCACGGTGGCCCCCGCGAAGGCATGCACGGTGGTTGTGATCGAGAGCACCGCGCCGTTGAGCCTGGCCTCATAGAGCAGCTCGTGAGCGAACGGAAAGGCCTTCATCAGGGACTCCTGGGCCGAGAAATCGAAACTTGCAGCCAGCACGGCGGCGGCGCCATCCATTTCGTGGCGATCGACGCGCCAGCCGCTGGCGGCCGAGAGCAGGCCGTGGATAGGGAGACCCGCGGGGTCAAAAGAGAGGGGAAGGTCCTCGCCGTTCAGATCAACCTCTGCGCCGGCGAGCGTAAAGCGCTTTGCGCCGAGTCGATTGGCCCACGGGTAGAGCAGTGGTATGCCCATCGTGGAGTGCTCACGGATGTAGTTGCGCAACCCGCCCCGCTGTCCCAAAAGCTCCTCTCCACGGTGGCGAAGCGAGCACCCGACCATTCCCGCGCTGGGGGCAAATGTGGCCTCGATTCCGCCCACCTCCGTACTCGCGAGCTGTAGCGCGGGGATTCCCTCAATCGAGGTCTTGGCGATCACCACCACCACGACATCATCCGCTTCGGACGACCCTTAGGAGAGCAGAACTCCAGGCGCTCGCCGCGGCTAGATCGCGGTCGCGACGGGTATGAAATCTCGCAGCGAGTCGGTCAGTTTGCTGGGTTGATCCTCGGGTATCAGGGTGTAGCAATCTGGGATTTCAACCAATCGGGCGTCGGGGAACGCCGCCGCCAGCCGCCGTCCGTGAGCTGCGGGCATCATTGGCCCATCGGAATCCCAGACGATGAGAACGGGAGACTCAAAAGAAGCGAGCGAGGCAGTGGCCGCCTCCAGAGCGCGCTTGCCGTGCATCGCATCACCGGCGTACTTGCGAAGGTCGCGTTGGATCTCGGCCCGCCTCAGCGGCTGCAGCCAGTCCTTCATCAGCTCCTCGGGCACTCCGTACTTGGTCATCTGACCGAAGACAAAGGGGAGCCGGCGCAAGCTCGGTCGCAGTAGGACCTGGCGCATGATTGCGATTCCACCCGGCAACTTGGCCGAGAGCCATGCCGCATGGCCCGCCAGGCCCGGTGGGTAGTTCTCAAAGGCCTCGCAGGAGACCAAGACAAGCCTGTCCACTCGGCCCATCAACCCCTCGGCGATCATCACGGGTGCGCCACCCCAATCGTTGAAGCAAAGGGTCACCCCTTCCAGTCCAAGCTCCTCGAGAAACCCTGCGACAATGCAACCCAAGCCGCGCAGCGAGAGATCGGCGTCTGCTCTCATCGCCTGGCGATGCGCTCCCAGCGGCAGGGTCGGCAAGACGCAGCGGTAATCGTCCCCCAGCCGATCGACCACCTTGCGCCACTGGCGGCCGTCCATCGCCAGACCGTGCAGGAGGACCAACACCGGTCCCTTTCCCCCGCTGTCCTCGTACTCGATCACCCCCGCCGAGAGCTCGACCTCGGGCATCTTCCCCCCAATCGATTCATTTGATAGATCGCTCTAATTGAGCAGCCTATCATTGGCTTCCTGCCAAAGTCCGTGGAGAGGGTGCGATGGCGAGCAAAACAAGGGAGCGGATTCTCGATGCCAGCGGTGAGCTCTTCCGCCGCCAGGGATATATGGGAACCGGGGTTAAACAGATCGTCGAAGCTGCCGGTGCTCCATTCGGTTCCCTCTATCACTTCTTTCCGGGCGGCAAGGAGGCGCTCGGTGCCGAGACAATTCGTCGATCGGGGGCCCTCTACGGCCTCTTGTTCGTGGAGTTCGTGGGCGCCGACGTCGAGCTGATCGGCGGCATCGAAAATTTCTTTGCTGGGGCCGCGGAGACCCTGCTCGAAACCGACTACGCCGATGCCTGTCCAATCGCCACCGTGGCGCTGGAGGTCTCAAGCACAAACGCGGAGCTGCGCGAGGCCTGCGCATGGGTATTCGGCCTCTGGATCGACGGCGGGGTTGAGAGATTCATCGCCGCCGGAATCGAGCCCGACGATGCCCGTGAGCTGGTGATCCAGATGCTCGCGGCTCTGGAGGGCGCCTTCGTCTTGAGCCGGGCGCTGCGCAGCACCGAGCCGATCGCGGCGGCGGGCAAGGCCACGGCCGCGCTGATCCGCGCCAAGCTCGGCCGCTCAGACCTCCGGCGCTGACGCGTCCGCCAAATCGACTGTCAGTACTTGGCTGTTGGGCTGCCCATGGCGGCAGCCCAGGGCTCCGATTTGAACCTGGGCCTGGGTTTAGTTCGAGGGCAGCTAGGAGGAAACGGTCCAGGTATCACCGGAGCGCAGGAGCCGATCGATGTCTTTGAGCGAGGCCTGAGAATGAGCTGCCGCGAGGGTCTGCTGGCGATCGGCACCGTAGACGGGCCGCTTCACGTCTCGCAGGACGCCGATTGGGGTCGGGGCCGTGGGGCTCTCGGCAAGGCGGGCGAGCGCCGTCGCATAGCTTGGATCGGCGCGGTGGGCATCGTGGATGACCAGCGATTTCTCCCCCACCTGATCGACCTCGGCGAGGGCAAGGCCGCCGTCGGCTGCGCGAATCACCCCCCGCTCCTGATCGGCGCCGAAGCGGATCGGCTTTCCGTGCTCAAGGCGAATCTGATTAGCGACACCGCCCTTTCCGCGCACCGCATCGAAAGCGCCGTCATTGAACACGTTGCAGTTCTGATAGATCTCCACGAAGGCGGTTCCCTCATGCTCGGCGGCGGCCCTGAGGACACTCGCGACGTGCTTCTTGTCAATGTCGATCGTGCGGGCGACGAAAGATGCCTCCGCGCCGAGCGCCAGCGCCGCCGGATTGAACGGATGATCCTCGGAGCCAAACGGCGTCGACTTGGTGATCTTTCCCTTCTCGCTAGTTGGCGAATACTGGCCCTTTGTCAGCCCGTAAATCTGATTGTTGAACAGCAATAGCTTGATCGGAACGTTGCGGCGCAGGGCATGGATCAGGTGGTTGCCGCCGATCGATAGGGCGTCGCCGTCGCCGCTGACCACCCAGACCGAAAGGTCATCGCGGGCGCTTGCGATCCCGGTCGCCAGAGCCAGGGCGCGGCCGTGAATCCCGTGCATCCCGTAGGTGTCCATGTAATAGACAAAACGGCCGGCGCAGCCGATTCCGGAGACGAACACGGTCCGCTCAGGCGGTACTCCGAGCTCGGGCATCAGGGCCTGGACACCGGCCAGAATCGCGTAGTCGCCGCAGCCTGGACACCAGCGCGTCTCCTGATCGGACTGAAAGTCGGCTTTGGTGAGCAGCCCCGCACTCCCGTTGGCCCCGCCATCGCCGCCGTGCAGGTTGGAGCTCATCCAAGCACCTCCAAAATTGCCGCCTCTAGCTCCTCGGCAAAGATTGGGACACCCTCGACTTTGTTGTAGCCAATGGCGTCAACAAGGTACTTGGCACGGATCATCGCGAGTAGTTGGCCGGTGTTCATCTCCGGAATCAGGAGCTTGGCAAAAGATTTCACGACGTCGGCGGTATTGCGCGGCAGTGGGTCGAGGTGGCGCAGGTGGGCAGTCGCAATCGGGACACCGCGCTCGCGGACTCGTCGCGCTGCTGCCTGCACTACGCCGTAGGTGGATCCCCAGCCAAGCACCAGCAGGTCCGCACCCTCATCGGCATCGACCCTAAGCTCTGGCAGCTCACTCGCCAGCCGGTCCAGCTTCTCGGCCCGCAGCTGTGTCATCAGAGCGTGATTTCCCGAGTCATAGCTGATGTTGCCGCTGCCGTTCTCCTTCTCAAGGCCGCCGATACGGTGCTGAAGGCCGGGTGTCCCAGGAATTGCCCACGGTCGCGCGCCCTGGCCGTCGCGCAGGTAGGGAAGAAACTCATCGCCCGCGTTAGGCCCGGTGGAAAAATTGGGATCGATATCGGGCAGCTCCGAGCTGTCGGGGATCCGCCATGGCTCCGATGAATTGGCCAGGAAGGTATCGCCGAGGAGGATCACTGGAGTGCGGTAGCGGACCGCGATCCGCACAGCCTCCACCGCCGAATCAAAGCAATCCGCCGGCGTTGCGGCGGCGATCACAGGTAGCGGTGACTCCCCATGGCGGCCGTGGATCGCCATCAGCAGGTCGGTTTGCTCGGTCTTGGTCGGCATTCCGGTGGAGGGGCCGGCCCGCTGCACGTCGATGATCACTAGCGGCAACTCCAACATCACCGCCAGCCCGATCGTCTCTGCCTTGAGGTCCATCCCCGGACCACTTGTTGCGGTGATCCCAAGGTGGCCGGCAAAGGCAGCGCCGAGCGCCATGTTTGCAGCTGCAAGCTCGTCCTCGGCCTGCACGGTGCGCACCCCGAAGCTGTCATGGCGGGCGAGGTGATGGAGAAGCTCAGAGGCCGGGGTTATCGGATAGGTGGCAAAGAACGGCTGCAGTCCGCTCTTGACGCTCGCGGCAATCAGACCGAGTGCCATCGCCTGGGTGCCATCCACGTTGCGATACTCGCCCGGGCGAAGCGGT
Organism: uncultured Solirubrobacterales bacterium; assembly: GCA_963700105.1. GTDB lineage: Bacteria > Actinomycetota > Thermoleophilia > Solirubrobacterales > 70-9 > CAVUWL01. Next base: position 1,128,116 of record CAVOWL010000004.1, read on the forward strand.
GCTGGCTCAATCTCGATCGGAATCGCGGATAGCTCGGCGGTCTCGCCGAAGTTGTACCCCGCTTTGAAGGCGGCGATATTGGCGGCGCGAATCGCCACCAGTTTGGCGAATTTGGTTTCCAACCACGACACGGTCGCCTCGACCGGGCGCCCGTACATCCATGAGACCAGCCCCAGCGCAAAGACGTTCTTGGTGCGCTGGGCCTCGGCCGGTTTGAGGCCCTCGATCCCCTCGGTCGCCCGGGTTGCCATCGTCGTCATCGGCACGCGGAAGACCTGGTAGCTCTCAAGCGTGTCGTCGTCGAGGGGGTTGGTCTCATACCCCGCCTTGCGAAGGTTGTTGGCGGTGAAGGCATCCTCGTTGACGATCACGATTCCACCGGCCTCCAGTGCGCCGAGATTTGATTTCAGCGCGGCCGGATTCATCGCAACCAGGGTGTTTGGGTGATCGCCCGGGGTGAGGATGTCACGCGAGGCAAAGTGAATCTGGAAGGCTGAGACGCCGTGGGGAGTACCGGCGGGGGCGCGAATCTCGGCGGGAAAGTCGGGCAGGGTCGAGAGATCGTTGCCGACCTGCGCGGTCGCGGCGGTGAAACGGCCACCGACCAGCTGCATGCCATCACCGGAATCCCCGGCGAACCGGACGATAACTCTCTCTTGCTTCTTCCCCGTCGTTGCCACTTTAGGGCTGGGCGCCTGAGCCAGCCAATACACGACGGTAGCACTCCGAGACCACGTTCACCTGACGCTCGCAAGAAGACCATGTCCGAGACCAATGATTGAGGCCCCCAGCGGCTGAAGACACGGCACGAACTGCTCGGATCGAGGCTCGATCAGCTGGGTAAGGCGGGCTGGTCTTGGGAACAGGGCTGGTCACGTCTCGAATACCTCGATTCCTCGCTGGCGCAGAGCTGGACCGAGCCCCAGGTCTCGGCGCGACAGGCTGATCGCCCCACCCACCGAAGGCCCTGCGCGGCATTCGGTCAGCTGGCGAGCGGCTCAAGCGGCCGAGTCGGCGCCGGCGCAGTACTGAATCGAAGGGTTCCATCATCGATTGCCCCAAACCTGATCTCGCGGGCATCAAGGGGGTAGTTCATGCGCAAGCGCCAAGGCGATCGCGAGCCCTGTTTGGGGAGTTTGTCGATCGAGCGAAGGACGTATCCGGCCATGAAATCGAGCAGCGGTTGCTCCGTGATAGAGCTATCGGTAACTTCAGGAACGCAGGTGGAATAGCCGTGGGCGTCCATGTGGACGAGGAGCCGGCAGACATACTCAGAGGTCAGATCGGCCTTCAGCGTCCAGGAGGAATTTGTGTATCCGAGCGTAAAGGCGAAGTTCGGGATGCCGCTGAGCATCATTCCCTTGTAGGTCATCTCCTTGGCCATGTCGATCTCGCGGCCATCGACACGCACCTGCATCCCCCCCAGAAAGAGGAGGTTCAACCCAGTCGCGGTGACGATCAGATCTGCGTCGAGCTCGGCGCCGGATTTGAGCTTGATTCCAGTCTCGGTGAAGGTCTCAATCTGGTCGGTCACCATCGTCGCCCGACCCGACGAGATCGCCGCAAACAAATCGCCATCTGGGACCAGGCAGAGGCGCTGGTCCCAGGGATCGTAGTTGGGCTTGAAGTGCTTATCGACGTCATACCCGACCGGCAACGCCGCCACCACCCCGCGGCGAACCATCGCCTTGACAAGCTCCGGTCGGCGCCGGCTGAGCTGGTAGCTGAACAGCTGCAGGAGAATGTTTTTCCAACGCACCACCGCACTCGCCGCGCGTTGGGGGAGAGCGCGGCGCAGCGTTCTGGCGATCGGGTCCTCGGAGGGAAGCGAGACTATGTAGCTCGGTGAGCGCTGAAGCATCGTGACATGAGCTGCTTTTTGGGCGAGCGAGGGGACGAGCGTCACGGCCGTGGCGCCACTGCCGATCACAACCACCCGTTTGTCGGTGTAGTCGATGTCCTCTGACCAATGCTGGGGATGCAGCACCTGCCCACCGAATCGCTCCACCCCCTCAAAGGCCGGCGAATAGCCTTCCTCGTAGCTGTAGTAGCCGCTACAAACCAGCAGGAACCCACAGCTAAAGGTGACCGTCTCACCGGTGTCGGAACGCACCGCCTCGACCGTCCACCTGGATTCTGGGGTCGACCACTCTGCCCCCAGGACGCGGTGGTGAAATCGGATCTTCTTATCGATGCCGTAATCGGTTGCGGTCTGGCGAAGGTAGCTAAGGATGGACCCCCCGTCTACGATCGCCTTGGCCCCGCTCCAAGGTCGAAAGCCGTACCCCAATGTGTGCATGTCGGAGTCTGACCTGATCCCGGGATAGCGAAAGAGGTCCCAGGTTCCGCCGAGCTCGCCGCGGGACTCGAGGATGGCGTATTTCTTTCCCGGGCAACTGTCCTGCAGGTGGTAGCCGGCGCCGATCCCGGAGAGCCCCGCCCCGACAATCAGCACGTCGAGGTCCTCAGCCGACATTCGGGGCTGCCTTGGCAGGCGGAGGACGAAATCTCTTCACGGCGGTCATTCTGCCATGCGATCGGCGGCCGCCCACAGCCGGTGGCGCTCGAACCGAGAAATTGGCTGCGGGCGAGCGGACGGATACCCTGTTGATCCGGTGGCATCCAAGCGAAATCGGCGAAGCCCAACCCGCCGCGAGCTGAGCCTCCACGGTCGCTCGGTAACCTACGTCGAAGCTGGCTCGGGCCCGCTGCTGATTTTGATCCACGGAATGGCGGGCACGCTTGAGAACTGGCGCGAGGTGATCGCCCCGTTGGCCCGCGAGCACACCGTGATCGCGCCTGACCTTCCCGGTCACGGCGCATCAGCCGCGAGCGGCGGCGATTACTCCCTCGGCGGGCTGGCGTCGGGGCTCCGCGATCTGCTGATTTCACTCGGTCATGACCGGGCAACGCTCGTCGGTCATTCTCTGGGCGGTGGCATCGCCATGCAGTTCGCGTATCAGTTCCCTGAGAGAACCGAGCGCATTGTTCTCGTCTCTAGCGGCGGCCTCGGCCCCGAGGTGAGCCCCGTACTTCGCGCCGCCGCACTTCCCGGTGCCGACCTGTTCATCGCCGCCACGGCCAGCATCGGGCGGCGGGCGGGTGCAATCCTCGGGCGCGGCCTCTCAACCCTGGGCGTGCGCCCCAACCCCGACCTCGCCGAGATCGCGCGCGGATTCGGATCACTCGCAGACCCAGAGCGCCGTAGTGCCTTCCTCGGCACACTTCATTCGGTGATCGACACCGGCGGCCAGCGAATTGCGGCCGGCGATCGGCTCTACTTGGCCCGGACCCTGCCCGTTTTGATCATTTGGGGTGCGGCTGATCCGATCATCCCGGTCAGGCATGGCGAAGAGGCCCACCGAACACTTCCGGGGAGCAGGTTGGAGATCTTTGAGAAGGTTGGACACCTTCCCCAACTGGAGGCCCCCGGTCGCTTTAGCGAGGCACTGGAGGGCTTTTTGGCCGAATCAAAACCGGCCCGATTCGATCTCGATGAGTGGCGCGGCCGGATGAGAACCGCTGGCGGGAAATAGTCGCTCGGCGATCAAAATTGGGCCGGGTCGCGGCCCTCGATCGAGCCTGAATAAGGCCTTGTCTGGACAAACTAGGACGCCCACTTTTTGGATGCTCGATACTGCTGGAATGAGCACCTCTCTTATCGAGTTTCCCGCCGATAACCCGGGCCGCGCGCTCAACTTTTGGCGCTGCGTATTGGGGAAAGAGCTCGCACCGCGTAGCGTCGAGGCCGGATCAGGCTGGGAGATTGAGGCAGGCGGAGTGCGGGTCGGAGTGCACGAACGGGGCGCGGGCCCTGGCGATACGGGCTGCTTGGCTTATTTCCCTGTCGCCGATCTGGCTGCGGCGCTAGATCAAGTTAATCGCGGCGGTGGCTCGATCATCCACCCCGGGGAGCGGTGGGCGATCTGTCGAGACTCCGAGGGCAGCCCCTTCGCTCTGGCACAGGCGCAAACCGGCGCCGACTCATCGTCTGACTCCCCTTAGGCAAAGCTGGTCGGGTCGCTCGCCCTGGCGTCGGGGTCCGTCCCACGAACGTGGCAAAGATCATCGTCAATAGGACCCCACCGCCCGACTGCCGTAGCCCAGGCACCGTCGGAAATCGCTTCGCCTTGCGAAAAAGCTGGAATTGCGCGCAATCTGTCCGGTAGCGAGCTAGCTCCGCCAGGCCAAGGCGCGCTATGGGCGGTCAAACTTCACAGCGAGTCCGTCCCAGGCGGCCGCCCACCCCGAGGCGGTCAAGCCTCGTGCGCTTGCTCCTCTACGGTCAATTCCGCGGTCGGCTGGGCCTCAAGTCGCTCGTCGGGAATCGCTACGCCGCTCTGGACCGAACGCCCAAAGCTTCCGTCGCGAAGTCGCGCCTCGGCACGCTCCACCGCCTCCAGCTGCTGATTGAGATCAAGCATCCGGCCGGCGTCGAACTCGTCTTGGTAGAGACCCTCTGAATCCTCATCGCCGGGCTCCCTGCGGTTGTCGGCCTCCTCGGAGCCTTCCCGCGATAGCTCGGCGATTGATTGCTGAATTCGCTCTCTCTCCTGCGCGAGCAGTTGTCGGGCGCGGTCTGGGTCCATGGATACACCGTATCGCCGGAACGATTGCATCGTCTCTACCCCATCCAAGCTCCCGATCCCGAACGGAGGGGTTCTTCGATCGAAGACTAGGCGGCAACCAGAGGAGCGCCCGACTGAGGAGACCCTCGGCACCGCATCGGCCAGAGTTCCGCCCGGCCATGAGCGGGAGCTGCCGGTCAGAGAGAAATGCCGAGGCTTGGCGGGTGCCCCTCGGGAGGCGTAAAGTCAAGTTCTCGGGATGATGCACCGGGGACATAGCCAGGCGTTCAAATTGGCAACCTTTTTGATCGCTGCCGCCGCTGTGCAAGCCGCCGGGCCGGCGCCGGCGAGCGCGATCCCGAGCACCGACTATGCCTCGCCCAAAGGCTCGGGCACCGCCTGCACTCAGTCAGAACCATGTGAGATCGCGACGGCGCTCCAGAACGCCACCTCCGGAGACACCGTGATCCTTGCCGGAGACGAAGGAAGCTACGGCTCGCCGCAGAGCCCAATCGTCAAACCTCTGGAAGTCAAGAGCGGAGTTACGCTGAGTGGCCCCTACGGCGAGCCGCGTCCCGAAATTTACTCGGGAGCGATGGTGGGGATCGAAACCGGCGAAGGTGGGGAAGGACAGCGGATCTCGAACCTCGAGATCGAAGACAGCGCGAAATCCGCCACCGCCATGTTCGGCTCGGGATCGATCGAACGCGTGATCGCCAAGGCCCCCGCCGGCACCGGGTGTGAGAGCGGACCCGTAACCACGATCATCGATTCGATCTGCGCGGGCGAATTCGGGATCAATGATCAGGTTTCCGGGATCGGTCTGTGGACGCTTGAGCTCAGAAATGACACCGTTTATGCGACCCGGGAAGGGGCAAGGCTTGTCTCCCACGGACCCGGACTGCGTGTTACGGCGCTGAACACAATCCTGCGCGGGAGCTTGGTGGATATCGGGGCCGATCAAATCGCCGGCACTGTGGCGGTCTCGCTCGAACATTCCAACTACGCGAACGTCTCTGCGGAAGGCGGAGCACTGATCAGCGCTCCTGGCAGCGAATCAAACCAGGTCGCGGTCCCGCTTTTCGTCAACGCTGAGCAAGGAAATCTCCACGAGGCACCCGGCTCGCCGACCATCGATGCAGGCGTCAATGAACCTGCCAACGGAGAATTCGACCTCGATGGAAACCCTAGAATTCAGCCGGGTAATCTGAGCTGCGGCAACACTAAAACACCTGCAGTTACGGACATCGGCGCCTACGAGGCCGCGCCGATCGCGCTTCCATGCCCACCCCCCACTCCGACACCACCGAATACCTCGATCTCCAGGATGAAGATCCATCACCGTAGCGCCAGCTTCCGCTTCAGCGGGCGAGCTATTGGTGACATCGCGATTGGTTTCGAATGTGAGCTGAGCGAGCAACCGTTTACAAACTGTTCCTCACCGAAGTCCTACAGACATCTGCAGCCGGGTCGCTACATCTTCACAGTACGCGCCGTTGACGCGCATGGATTTGATCTAACCCCGGCCCGAAGAAGGTTCACAATCAGACGGAAATAGCACCTGCAAATTCTGAGTGCCCGAGCTGGTCTTCTCAAGGGAGTTCAGAGGCCACTCAGACGAATCGCTCGTCGAGTTCGAGGGAGGTGGACCGTTCAGCATTCCAAGAATCCCCGACCCCCGGGTGGCATGCATCGAGGAGCTCGCTATCAGCCGGCGCCATTGCTTGGCCAGTCTCTTTGGGGCTAACACCGGCGCCTCCCCGGAGATATAGAATTGTCATCTCCGGGCGCGTAGCTCAGTGGGAGAGCGCTCGCTTCACACGCGAGAGGTCGCTGGTTCGAAACCAGCCGTGCCCATCTCCGGCTTTGTCCGAATAGCTTCGCTTAGGCACGGCCTGGCGCCCCACACCTTTGGATCCGGGCGCCTGTGCGGGGCGACTCGCGGTCGGGAGTGATGCAACTGTGACGCAGCAGGCACCCCCAGGTGTGACGCAAACGCGGCTGCCGAGACAAACGGATCCCCAGATCGCCGCACACCGACGCTCTGGGGGTGTCTGGACCTGGGGTTTCCGCTAAGCGCGGGGCGTACAAGGCACGGCAAGGTCGCTGGAGCGATTCGTGCCTTCGTTGAAGCTCAGTTCGGCCCGAGCTTGGAGATACCCATGGGAGGGACAGCTTGCAAGGAGGAAGCTCCTCTCCGTGCCTTTGTAGGTCCAAGTCTTGTTGATCGAGAATTCGATCGATTGGATCGATAATGTCACTGGGCCGTGGACCTGTAGCTGCGCTGGGATATTGAAAGAGATGCTGGTGCCATAGGGAGCTGAGGCACCTTCGGTCGTTCCGGTTATGACAAAGCTACTCGGCGCTGGCGTGTCGGCACGGAGATAGAGGATCACCACCGGCCTCCCGCCTTTGGCCCGCCCGTTGAAGATCAGAAAAGGACCGGCGAGAACGAATGGGTCTTCTGGTAGGTAGCCCGCCCCCTCCATCTTTCCGGTGCCGATCAGCGCCTTCGCGCAGATCCTTTCGGCTTGGGCGACTTCGACTGCTTCGTCCAGCTCAGAGAGGCTGCAGGTCGCCAGGCCCTTGGTGTAAATGTGGCCGTTTCGGTCGAAATCCAGGCGTAGCGTCTGCAGCACCGGGATTGCGGTGGGGTATCCCGGCACCGCATACTTGGGCCAGATTTCCGCCTGCAGTGCGATCGGCGCCAGTTCCTTCGCCGGCAGCTTGTGGGGACGGATTCCGCCGTTGAACCAGATTTCCCCTTCTGAAACAGGGACCGTGTCCCCGAGGGCGCTTTGCACTAGCAGCGCCAACAGCACCAGACTGCCCGCGCAGAGCGCAAAAACTCGATTCGAGCGCCGTTGGTTCCCCTTCGAGACCACCATGACCTTTCACCATGAGAGGGGCAAAACTGAACTACCCCACTTTACCCCTCGATCTTCCGGCCTCCTAATGGACCCGGGCATCTCCGCGGGTGCAGAGGGTCGAAGCCGAACTAGAGGATCTCCCGACGGCCCTACTCAATGGCCATGTCCCTCGTTCCAATTACCATGTCTCCCTCGTTCTCGACGTATGTTGCGAGCGTGTCGAGCAGTTCGCGGGTGCCGTGCTCGCGCTCGACCGACGTATCGAGTCCATCGAGGAACACGCCCTGCTCCGTCATCGTCAACTTCGTTCCCCCGCCCGCTGCCTCGAACTCGACGGTCGCCACTGAGACCGAAATACGCGCGTCGTCGCGGTACATCTCATAGGTATGGACGAGCCGCTCGCCCTCTACGATGTCCTGATAGCGAGCGGCGAACGTGTAAAGCGCCCCGTCAGGTGCCTGCACGGTCATGTGCTCGATCCCGTCCACGCGGAACTCGAGCTCGTGTTTTGGCTTTGTCAATACGCGTGGGCCGAACCACCGTAGTTTCTCCTCGGGATCCGCCCACGCGCTCCACATCCGCGAAGGCGCGGCCTCATAGCTCCGTTCGATCACGAAACTGGCGTGATTGGTCGATCTGTTGCTCATTACTTGCTCCTTTTCGGTGGCTCGTCGGGATTCTCGGCGAGGTAGTCGCCCAGCCGGTCAAGACTTTCCTCCCAAACCGTGCGCCGGGTAACGATCCAGCGCTCCGCAACCCGCAGCGCGACGGGCTCGATGACGCAGGTGCGAACCCGGCCCAGCTTCTGGGAGCGGACCAGACCGCTGGCCTCGAGCACGTGCAGGTGCTGAACCACCGCGGGCAGCGACATGGCCAGCGGGCGGGCCAGCTCGCTGACGGACGCCGGTCCACGGGTGAGGCAATCGACCATGGCTCGCCGGCTTTGATCGGCGAGGGCCTGGAAGACGAGGTCGACCTCCGGGTCAGCAGGTGCGCATTGGTTAAGCAATTGCTTAAGTATTGCACAATGTACCGACGGATTGCTGTCCAACCCGAAGCGGGCGCAAAGCCAGTGACCGTCAGGGGCCTATGACGTCGAGAGCCACATGCAATTGGCCGGATCGGGATGCTGGGTTCCCCCCCACCGGCCCCCGCCCGATGCGAAGGGACGAGATGCCAACGGGCACACTCGACCAGCACTCCCGCTGGGCATGGTGACTGGGGCACCGATATCTTCTTGAAGCTCTATAAGGATGTCCGGGCCATAAATGAGAAGCCGCAGCAATATGCGCGGGTGTAGCGGGATGGCGGCAGCCTGTGTGGGGCTAGGAGCACTGCTTGTTTCCTGGGGACTCGCCGGAACTGCCGTGGCGTCGCCCGGCCAGGCCACCGCGTTCCCCCTCCCCGACGAAGGATCCGAGCCAACAGGGATCACCACTGCCCCTGACGGCAGCCTGTGGTTCGTGGAGAGCGGGGCGGGCAGGATCGGAAGCATCACCCCAAGCGGTCAGGTCACCGAATTTTTACTTCCCAGCGAAGGATGCCGGCCGACGGGTATCACCACCGGCCTCGACGGCACCATCTGGTTCTCCGAGTCTGCTGCAAATCAGATCGGCCGAATCACCCCCAGCGGCAAGATCGCCGAGTTCCCGTTATCGAGCACCGAAGGGTCTCCTGGGGCGATCACCACTGGCCCTGAAGGAAACGTCTGGTTTACCGAGTCAAATCCAAACGCAATCGGTAGGATGACCCCCGAAGGTCAGGTCACCACGTTCCCACTGTCGAGCACCGAAGGGGCCCCGGGAGCAATCACTGCCGGCCCTGACGGCAACCTGTGGTTTGCCCAGCCGCTTGAAATCGGTCGCATCACCCCCGAAGGTCAGGTCACCGAGTTCCCGATCCCCAGCGGCGAGAGCTCGATTGGACCTGGTCGTACCGCGGGAATCGCGGACGGCCCTGACGGCAACCTCTGGTTTACCGTCGACATAAAAGGGTCAATCGACGGCTCCGAAGGCGAAATTGGCCGCATCACGCCAAGCGGCAAAATCACAGAGTTCCCGCTCCGGGGCGGCCAGGGCATTCCTGGCGACATCACCACGGGTCCAGAACACGATCTCTGGTTCACCTATCGGAGGGAAGGGGCGCGCGGGCCCTGGGGCGGCTACCTAGGCCGCATTACCACGCGAGGCCGATTCACTGAACTGGCGACCCGTGGCGCATCTGGCGCACCAGTTGGAATAGCCGCTGGAACCGACGGAAACATCTGGTACACGGCTACAAGTCAAAACCTTACAAACGGGCTTGGGGTTGGCGAGATCGGCCGTTTCACCCCACCGGATCCAGAACCCCTGGCCATCCAGATCGCTCGCTGGGGGCCGGTACAGCACCGCTGGGCGAAAATAGAGCTGTCCTGCGAAGGAGGAGACCCCGGCAGCGCCTGCGCCGGCACCCTCAACCTCCAGATCGAGGGGAAAAACGCCGTCCTCGGTGACCTTGCCTACGGGCTGTCCAACGAAGAAACAAAAAGGTTCGCGCTCCGACTGGACCACAGGGCGTTAAGGCTGCTAATCCACCACCGTTGGTTGTTGGGGCACGCGACAGCAACCGTGGCAGGCGGCCAGGAGGCAAGCCAGGAAGTTTTCCTGCAGAGATGAGGTCGCTCCCCGCCCAGTGTTGGTGATGTGTCCTTACTGGCTTAGGAAATCGTGTTTCGGCCCCCTCTACAGTCCACTCGCCGCACTTGCCAGCGAGGTGATGACGAGGATTACGACGGCGAGAGTCAAGAGCCCCGCGAGAAAGAAAAAGACACCAAGCACCCCGCTGGAGGGGTCATCGATGCCGTGGGGATGCTCGCGATCAACTCGAACGGTGCCGGAGCCATGCTCCTCGGCGAGAAATATCCGAGCGGCTGCCATCGCCGAGCGCTGATCGGCATGGTTGCTTACACCAACTGGGTCATCGCCGTGCATGACGTCCCAACCCGAGAACGTGTTGGGCACAACTACAAAATCACTCATCAGAAACCTCCTCCTCGGTAGTGCCAATCTCGTGCCGAGGCTGGCACCTGATGGACCTGGCAGTTTTCTCAAGACGGACGCCAGGTCGGCACCATTCCGTCGCAAAAGGGTCCGGTGCTCTACTGCCAGAGTAGCGCGCGATGGCTGCTGACCGAGGCCATCGACGAGGGGACTCGACCTCGCATCTCACAAACGGCCGTGAGCTCATCTGGACAGCCGCGAAAGCCACTAGCCAACGCCGCCCCCCCGCGGTAACGTGTCAGAGGCGAAAGGAGGAAAGGTGCCAGAGCGAGCACAGGTCGACCCATTGGCGGTGGAAGAGCCGACGCTGGCGGCCTGGACCTTGCCGCTGATCGTCGCCGCGATCGCTGTTTCAATCGTCGCCGGCTTCTATATCGGCGGTCCAGGACTCGGTATGGCGGTCGGGGGGCTGGCGGCCTCCTCGATCATCGTGATGGCGGTGAGGCGCCCTCCCCGCTATCCGATCGTTCCGGCTGCGCTGTTTGATCTTCGCCGACATCTATTGATTGTGACTAGCGAAGCGCTCGAGGACGCGGGAGCAATCGAGCAGATCGCCCGGCTAGCAAACCCCCCGGAATTCGATGAGGCGGCTGAGATCGTCGTCCTTTCATCGGCGTGCCAGACCTTTTCTAAACCGTTGGACCTCTGATTTCGGCCCCGCACGCCACCGTGCCGAGCGCCGCCTGGTTATCAGCCTTGCCTCGCTGGCCAAGGCGGGTCTCTCAGCAAGGGCCAGCATCGGAGACGAGGATCTGGTGCAGGCGGTTGAGGATGAGTTGCGGACGTTCCCCGCGACTGAGGTGATCCTGGCAACAGGAAGCACCGACCGCGACACAATTGGAAACGCCGCAGCGACGGAGTTGGAGTCTCGCCTGCAGGTCGAATTCCATCACTTGGTCATCGACTCTGCAGACACCGCCGCTCGGAATTCCCATTCTCCGTGTCCGAGGGGCGACGATCCGCGCAGAGCCATGACCGCCTGAAGCTGCGACGGTCCCGGGGCCGCCCCAGCGCTGAGCAAGGTTCTGACCATCCGACCGTATTTGCGCCTCGCTCCCCCAGATCCGCACTGGCAAACGGCGACCGAGTGCCTGCTTAAGAGCCGCGCGCGCCGCTACAAGATGAAGGGAATCAGCATCTTCGTGCTCGCCCGGTACCCCGAATACGCCGTCGGGAAGGTCGCAGTGAGATTCCTCTCCTCCACGATTGCGCAGTAGTAGAAGTACCCGCCCAGAACCGCGACGATGATCAGGCCGATCAGGTTGGTCACCAATGCTGTCCCAAGCACCCCGGCCAACAGTCCCAAATAGATCGGGTGCCGGACCCAGCGGTATGGGCCGGAGGTGACGAGCTCGGGCTCGGCCTTCTGGCTCATCGGCATCCCCCAGTTGCGTCCGAGATGAATGCGAGCCCAGATTGAGAGAGTGATCCCGGCAGCGAAAACGAGGGCCCCGATTGCCCCGAGCACCGGGCTGTGGACGGCCAGGCTCCCGCCGCGAAAGACGCGGACCAAGAGAATGACCGCAATGGCGGTCATGCCGTTGAGTGGGGTCCGGCGCCTGCTGGCGCTGCCCTTCTTCGCGCCAAATGCAGACACAAGCCAGTAGATCCAAAAGAGGATCCAAACGATGGCGACAGCATTCTTTAGCGATGGCATTTCCTTCGACGACCTTAGGCGTTGGAAGGCCCCAGCCTACGGCCAAAGAAGGGCGCATCTTCGATCGGTCGCCCGAGCGATTGCCTTAGCGGTTTAAGTGGCCCAGACCGTCCCATGTTGTCAAAGCCAGGCGCTCGGGCTATTTGTCAAGGACAGAAAGGGCGAGCGCGGTGATTCGCGCTGGGTCAGCGAGAATGTCGACCTCGACGATCTTGCCAGCGCTGACGGTGAAGGCGCCGAGCGAGAAGGGCTTTCGCTCGCGCATGGTCAGGAATCCGGCTGTGCCGTTGATCAGCACCGGTCGGGTGGTCAGGTCGGCCCGAGACCACATGAGCGCCTGCCGCGCGACCGTCTCGGCGCCGCGAACGTGGCGAGAGGGAACCGCGAGACCACCGTCTGCCCTCAGTTCGACCTCCGGGTGAAGGACTGCGACCAGCGCCTCGAAATTACCGTCGCGGGCGGCCGCATGGAAGGCGTCGACAACTTTCCACTGCGCAGCTAGATCGGCATCAGCTGCGGGGGCCGCGGCCCGCACCCGGCGGCGCGCACGGCTGGCCAGCTGGCGGGCTGACTCTGGCGAACGCTCGAGGAGCTCGGCAATCTGCTCGAACGGCACCGCGAACATGTCGTGAAGCACGAAGGCGAGCCGCTCGGGCGGCGTGAGGGTCTCGAGCACGATCAAAAGCGCCAGGCCGACCGAATCGGCAAGGAGCGCCTCGTGCTCGGGATCGCTGCCATCGACGGGGTCGACAATCGGGTCCGGCACATGAACGTCCAGCGGCCACTCACGCCTCGCCCTGCGCGAGCGCAGCAGGTTCAACGAAACCCGGGCGACGACGGTCGTCAGCCACCCGCCGAGGTTGTCCACCTGACTGGAGTCGGTGCGGCTGAGCCGCAACCAGGCGTCTTGGACGGCGTCTTCTGCCTCGCCCAGGGAACCGAGCAGCCGATAGGCCACCGCCTGCAAATGCACACGATGATCCTCGAACCGCTGGGCGAGCCAATCCTGGTCATTCATTGGTCACATTCTCGCTTCCTCGCGGGTCAGATGGGTAGCTGCTTCAAACGGCCCCAACGCGGCAGAGGGAGGCGCAATCCCCCTTCGCGGGAGCCGGCTACCACAACCCGAAAGGACGGCGATCATGCAGGCAAGAATCAAGAACCCGGCGCTGCACGTTCCAGGGGCGCTCGATGCGCTTCAAGAGCTCGGAACCTCCGCGACCAGCGCTGGGATCCCCGAGACGACGCTCTACATGGTGCAACTGCGCGCGAGCCAGATCAACGGCTGCAGCGTGTGTCTAGACATGCACTCCCGCGAGCTTGAAAACGCGGGGGAGAGCAGCGAGCGGATCCACACGGTCGCAGCCTGGCGCGAGACGCCGTATTTCAGCGACGCCGAGCGCGCGGCGCTCGCGCTCACAGAGGCCGCCACCCGCATCGCCGACCGCCCCGATCCAGTCTCGGATGAGGTTTGGGATGAGGCTGCCCGTCACTACACCGAGCCGCAGCTTGCGGCACTCGTGGTCGCGATCGCGACAATCAATGCATTCAACCGCCTGAATGCGACCACCAGGCAGATCAGCGGTGAGTGGGTCGCGAGCATCGTGCAAACGGCCCAGGCAGCCTGAGTGGCGCACAGGGTCCCAAAACCGCATGAGACCTCAGGCGGCGAGGGGGCCAGAGCGCGCATCGGGCGGTGCCCCTCGCCGCGTCAACTGGGTCCGGCCCAACTCAAGGAGCTGGGAACCGCGTCCCCGCCTCAAAAGAATCATGCCAATCAGCCATCGAGATGAGAAGACCAGAAACGGACCGCCTCGCGCTCGTGGTCAATACCTACTTCGAGCGTCAGCATCATTCCCTTGGGGATATCGGCACCCTGAAGCTGCTCATGAATTGCCTCATACTCAAGAACCTTTGCCTTATGTGCCTCAAGCTGCGCGGGAGCAAGCATCGCCAAGTCTGCGCCGAAGAACACCTTGAGCATGCTTAGATCACGCAACTCTGTCAGCTGAGCAGTGGGAGTCTCAAGCCAGTCCTCAAGAACCTGACACCCGGCATCGGTAATTGAGTAGGTCTTTCTCCTGCGCCCCTGATTCTCTCGATGCTCGCTGAGCAGGCCCTCTTCTGCCAGGCGCGCGGTCTCGGTGTAGAGCTGAGCATGCTGCACCGACCAGAAGTTGCCCAGCGTCGCGGCGACCCGAGTTTTTAAATCATATGGAGTTCCGGGCTCAAGCTGCAGCAGACCGAGGACGATGTAGGAGGTGGGGGTCAGAACGCGTTCGAGCATGATGCTTAACGCACCTGGGAGAGACTTCGCTTGCTCTTGGAGCTCACCTTAATCAGTGGCTGGAAGTGTGAATCGATAGCTGGAAGTCAACTTGCAGTTCACAAAGTCTATTCTCGCTGCCAGCAGAACGAATGCATACGCCGGCACCTTTAGATTTAGAGGGCACCATTCTCTTCACTGTCCGCTGACCGAGCAGCTTCGGGTCAGAGTATTTGTAATATTCACGTTTCCGGCAAAGCCAAAGTTGGCGCGTGCAAGGGGAAAGCTGGCGCCAGGAAACCCCGCCGGGGCGGGACATGCAGCGCTCAGGTAGCTCTGCGGGTGGCCACGGTAGCTGAAGCGTCGGCCCAAGGTCAGCTTGATGCCCGTGACATAACCCCATTCACCGGTAACCTGGGGAAGCGCGGCGCTGAACGCCGTGGCAAAAGTGCCGTGGGTGTGAGTAATCAGAAAGGGAAGCACATACGAGGTGGGAAGGGGCTGGGTACCGTAAACGTGAGCGAGAATCGCCTGGTGACCGCGATAAGTACCATTGAAGGCCACCACCTTTCCCACCGACGGAAAGGGGGCTTGAGCCGGCAGCAACACGTTCGAGGCAAAGCTTCCTTCGCCTACTAGAGCGCTGCCGCAGGCTTTGAGTGCTTCAACTGTGGTAGCAGGCTGAATTTGCCTTTCGGTGCAACTCGCCAGACCCCGACTGGAAAGGCGCCCGAAACGGTTGATCGCGATTGAAACACTGCGCAGTTGAGGCACCTTGGCGCCCTCGCTGGTGGAGATCCTTCCCGCCACGGTGACGGTCACCGGTGCTCCGCCTGACCGGGGCAGGCTGTGGGGGACGAGAGCCCCGTCGAAGGCGACACGGAGGCTTCCCTTCTGCGAAATATCGGCTCGTACCGTCGCCCCACTAGCGAGAACAAGAAGGAATGCGGCGAAGACGAGGAGGCAAAGGCCACGCCTTGTCATGGCCCCTCAGCCCCCAGCAGGCGAGCTGGCAGCGGTTTTGTGGGTCCGGCGGGCTTTTTTCTTCGCCTGCTTGGCACAACTCGGCGGCATGAAACGCTTCGCAGCGCTCTCGGTCTTGCCGTTCTGAGCGGTGAACCTCACTACGGTGCGTTCGCTCGAGTCGCAGATGTCGCCCGCGTTGACGAGCAGTCCGGAGGATCCTCCCGGCATCGTCAGGGTGACGCTTGAAACCGGCGCGTCCGGTATAGCTTCGAATGTATTGCGGATATGTCCGTGAACGGAGTCGACATGACCATCTAGAACAATCTCGATCTCCGAATTATGCAGAGAAATCACGAGGTCGGGGAGCTGATGGTCGGAGGAGCGCAGGTAGACGGAACCTTCGAGCGGTTCCGATAACAGGGGTGAGACTGCCGTCGTGTGCCCATAGACCGAGTTACTCGGGCAGTCTTCGCCGGGGATCGAGCCCTTTGAGAACTCCACGCGGGTGCAGACGTTTTTCAAATTACCCTGGTCAATGAACTCAGTTCGAGGAAGGGTCACTTCCACCCTCGCGACGTTGGCTTCGCCGGGGCTTGCGCTGAGGGTGGACGAG
This sequence comes from uncultured Solirubrobacterales bacterium, assembly GCA_963700105.1. GTDB lineage: Bacteria > Actinomycetota > Thermoleophilia > Solirubrobacterales > 70-9 > CAVUWL01. Next base: position 1,144,094 of record CAVOWL010000004.1, read on the forward strand.
AAGGAGGGGTGATCGTCACGGTGGGTGCCACCCCGGACATTGAATGAGAGCCGGGGCGCGAAGGGCAGAGCGGCGCACCCAGCGACCTGGAAGGGGTCAGCGGCAGTCGAGCTGACGTCTTCAAGAGTCGACGGGGGGCCGGCACCCGCTCCGGTCAGGTTCCAGCCGATGCTGAACGGTTCGCAGGAGGTGGGGTTGATGATGTATTGGGGTCGATCGACGTAGACCTGCACGTCGCGGATATGCAGGGGTATGCCGTCGATGATTTGGGGGAATGGGGCCGAGCCGCTCGAGTCGATCGTGGCGCGGCCCGTTTCGGGGTCGATCCGAAGCGCGGTGCGGATCACGACGGTCCCCAGATCAAAGGGACCCACCCGAGCGGCTGTGATCGCGACGGTGCTGAGCTGGGCACCATCGTAGGGGCCCGCCATGTAGAGGCGACCGGGAGCCCAGCTGAGAACGCTGCCGACCCCAGCGCCGACCAACGTGTGGCCGATCTGGGAGGCAGACGAGCAGGAGGGATTGGCTTCCTCAGCGCCCGCCGATAACGCGCGGGCGGCTTCGATCTCCGCATTGGAGCAGAAAGGGACCCCAGCCAGCTTGGCGGCAAGGCCGCGGGGGTAATGGGTGGCGAAGTGGGTTATTTCTCCTTCGCCGTCGCTACGGCTTATCTCCTGAAATAGGGTTGAATAGGCACCAGCGTTGTTGTTGAGAGTTCCGGCGCTGACCCGCGGGTTAAACGGTGCGGGACCAGCGCCCGGACAGGGGCCGCCGTCGGGACCCTCGGTGATCTGAAAGGGCGCCTTAACGGCGAGGGTGCCAAGCGGTTCAGAGGAGGGTGTGAGGGTGGCTCCGACGTTGAATTCACCGCAACGTGGAGGTGAGATCAGGGGCGAGGTTGCGCCCTGGCGAAAACTGAAGGAAAGTTCACTGAATGGCACCTGGGGCAGGGCTTCAAACGTTGTCATCAGTCGCCCGCTGGTTGGGTCGGGCGTGACTTTGCCAGCTGCCTTGACGAGGACGCCGCGATCGGGTATTCGAGCGACCAGGTAAAGCGCCAGGAGCGAATCAGAGGGGTTTTCGAAGGGCCTGGCGAGAAACAGGGCCCCGGTCGCTTCTTCGGCGAGTGCTGGGCTCTTGATCCGCACCGTGCCAACCCTGGAATCGTTGGGACAGCCGAGGTCGGGTTCGGCTTCCAACCCTTCCTGCGCATACTGGGCCGGGGTGCAGGCGCCGAGGCCGGCGCCCGCGGAGGGGTTGAGCGAAATGCCTGCGGGCAATTCGACCCCGACGCTTTCGATCGTTGGGGTGGCGAGGCCCTCGGGATCCTGGTAGGTCTGCGGAACCGAGAGGGTGAGGCCAAGGCCGGTCGCCGAGGAGGCCTCGGTCGTACTCGGTTGGGCGCTGAGCGTCGGTTCGATCACCAACCGCTTGCAGCCTTCAAGGGGGCCGAAGAGCATTTCGGTTGGGGGAGGGGGCGTCGGATCCTCCCAGGAGTCAACCGAGAGACTGGCCCGCAGCGCTTCGTTGGAGCAGGAGGTGGGGTTCGTGAAGTAGGCAGCAGGGGTGGCTTCGGAGGAAGCGCCGAATTCACCGCTTTTGGGATTCCAGCGCATCGGGTTATGCAGCGGGTCCGCGGGTACACCCCAAACGGTGAAGCTGACCCCGTCGAGCTGTGCTGAGCTACCCGGAATGTTTCGAATTGAGGTTTGCAGTCCAGAGCCCCCGGGTCGCAGCGAGACATCGCCCACGACGTTGAAGGCGATCGCGTGAAAGCCGATCTTGGCAACCTCGCCGGGGCCCGGCGCGAGGTGGTAAAGCGGCTCTGCCGCGCTGATCGGACCCGAGCCGACGTTGATACTTAGGGTGGTGACGCCGACCTGGGTCCCAATCGGGCATTCCTGATGGGAGAAAAGAACCGCAGGGCAGCTCGGGGTGTCGGGAAGGTCGCCGGCGAAACCCGGTGGCAGCTCGACGGTCGCATCCTTGGGATCTCCGGCGGTGGCTCCCAGGGCGTTGATCGTGTCGAAGTTGATCACGCTGGTCAGGTCGGCATGGGCGCCAGCCTGGAGGCTCGAAAGTGCCGTGGAGGCACCGCCCGGAGCGATGCCGAATTCTGCGGCGCTCGGTGAAATCGCGGTCGGGGTGTGCAACGTAGATTCGGCTCCACCCCCGCCCGCGGCGCTCACCGTATTCGTGACCGAGGTGCTTTCGTCAATTTCAACGTCAACGGGGATGGTCAGAGTCAGCGAGTCCTCGGGAACGACGGTGCCGGTGTATGTGCAGGTGAGAGCAACGCAGCTGAGCGGTTTGTGGGTGAGCTGATCTTCACCTGAGGCGCCCGCGGCGGCCAGCGATAGGCCGGCGGGCAGCTGATCGTCGACCGAAATCGGTGAGCCTTCACTCGCCGCGCCGCCGGTATTCGTCACGGTCACTCGATAGGAGTCCTCCCCACTTTCATCGTGGGGAGTGAAGTTGGTAGGCATCGACACCGCCGTCACCGTCCATTGTGGGGTCTGGGCGGCGGCGAGCGCCGGGGCCGCCGAGATGAGCAGGGCGAAAAGCCCCAATAAAGCGGCCGCCCAGGCTGTGCGGAGGCGATTCACCTTCCCGCCCTTCGGTGCTGGCTGGCGCGTCGACCCCGATGAGACCTTCTGTGGTGGTGCTGCTTCTTATGTTTGTGAACCTGTATTGGGAAGCTTGGCAGCTGATTACCTGGACCGGGAGAGGTTTCAGTCGCGGGGGTGGGGCTATTGGGGGGTGGCGTCAGCGTCTCGCAAGCATCGCCTTCACAGGGGGCGGCGGGGCTTGGGGCAGGGAAACCGCCGCCGACACGGGCGTCGTAGAGGTCTCCGGCGCTGTCGGTGTCGGCGGGAACGAGGCTGGCGTGGGTGCCAAAGAAGACATTGGAGCCGTCGGCGCTTGAGTCGAGGAAAAAGGAGTCCGAGGAATCACGGCCCGAGCTGATCAGGGACACGCGACCTTCGTGCCACTCGTATACATCGAGCTTTTCGTTGGTGTCGGTCGGAACGAGCCCTTCGCCAGTGTCGAAAAAGACATAGGAACCATCATCGGAGATGGCTCGGGGCGGGGACCCAGCGGGATTATCGGCGGAATAGGCGGAACGAGCAAAGAGCGCGTTAGAGCTGGGATCCGCCCCGCTTGGATTACAAGAAACACAGGTCAGCGCTTCACCGAGGGGAGCGGCGGAGTCATAGCGATAGATCTCATCGCAATGCCCGTTGGGAGGGCCAGCGCCGGTAGCGTCGGGGCAATCGGGCGGGCTGGCGGCGGTGCTGTTATAGCCGCCGACATCGTGGGTTGTAGCGAAGAGCAGGTAGCGCCCGTCAGGAGTTGTCTCCCAGTTGGCGCTCGGGTCGAGGCCAATCTCCTCACCGTGGGGCAGGGCCCACCAGCGATCGGCAGCGGTGTCGACGTAATCGCGCTCGTTGACGGTAGCGATATAGGTGGTGGCTTCGGATTTGGTGTCATAGCGATAGAGGTCGACCTCTTCGCCACTTGGCAGCGGTGCGTTGGCGGTCAGCTGCCCGAAGGCGGTGAAATATACGGCGCTCCCATCGGCCGAGATCGCCGGGACGTTATAGACGTCGCCTTCGGCGCTACCCGATTCACCGCGTGAGACGCGGCTCAGAGTCGAGGTTTCCGTGTCATATGAGTAGAGCTCGGGGTCGTGGATACCTTCATCGTCTTTGGTCAGCTCGCCCTGACTGATGAAGAAGACTCGGGAACCATCGGCGGAGGCACCGACAAAGGCCGCGGGGCGCGGACCGCTGGGGTCGGCGACACCCTGACTTGGGGCAGAGATCTCAACCGTGCTGGAGTCATCGAGGCGCATATAGAGCTGCGGCGGATTGGTCGTGGCGCCATTCCAACAACCCGCACCGGTGCCGTTGGGGTCAGGCGCCGTGAAGAAGACCTTGGAGCCATCTGAAGAGACGGCGCCGGGATTGGCCCCTGCGCCGAGACCCAAAACGGCGCCGCATGGACTCAGCAATGCGCCCTGACCGTCAACGTTGACGAGACGCAGCGCGCCTCCTTCCCATTCATACAGCGCCCCGGATTCTGGATCCTGGCCGCTGTCGCCCGGTGCCAGAGCGTGATCGCGGGAACCGAGGATGATCTTGTGGAGATCGACCGATCCACCCTGCAGCGTGGTTTCTTCGGACGGCCTGCCTGAGTCGGATTGGATCGTGGTGTAGGGGCCGCCGGGAGGACCCAGCAGGTTGAGGACTGAGACCGAGCCCGCGCCGGCCGTAGATCCGGCGCTATCGCTGAGGGCAAGGCGGTTGAATTCGGATGGGCCGTAGAGGACATCGCCAAAGCTCTGGACGCCGAGGGTCGGGGAAGCGGCGGCGGCGGCGCTCCAACCAGACGCCGTGCGAGAAAAAACGTAGGCGTTCTCACCGGCGGCGGGGAAGGTTCCGTAGGCGGCCGCGGTGTGAAAAAGGAATTCATCGCCATTGGAAGAGGAGACGCCGACGTCATTGCTGTGTCCCGACGTGGCAAAGATGTCTTCGGCACCCGCCTTATCGGGTGGGGTGAGCAGCTCATATGCTCGACCGTCGGGAAGACCGGGGGTGGGCACCGGAAGGACCGGAGAAGCGGCGGCGCTGAGAGGTGGGACTGTTAGCGCGCCCAGGGCGGCAATCGCAAGGACGAAAGACGCCGTTCGGGTTCGTCGAGGGATGGCGCGGCAGCGGGGATTCGGTTGCGAGGAGGGAGCCGTCCCGGTCTGCCGCTGCCCTCTTCCTTGCCGCTTGTGGGTCTCGGCCCGATCGCTTCGCGCAGGGTAGTCCATCATCAACGGTACCGACCGTATCATCTATTATGGATTAATGCGGATCCATTTTTCCCGAAACCACTCCGACCCACAAGGCCGTCACTTGGTCGGGGCACCGAACGATTCGTCCTCGCTCGATCGCGCCCATATGCGTCGCCGGATGCTTCCTTTGCTCGCCTTTTCCGAGCCTGCGGTTGGCCTGCCACCCTGCAGCATCGGGTTTCACCAGACCGCAACCTTGTCGCCGCCTCGAATCCCCGACTCGTCGATCCGACAAAAACAGCTTGGATCCCGCAAGTGTGCCATTAATCCACACACTATCAGGCCTCTGCGCTAATTTGCTAATACGGCGTGCATGAGGGAGTGAAGGGGAGCGGAGAGAATCGTCCACGCGGGTCGCCGCCGAGGCTTGCAGGCCATAAATCAGCAGGGCAGGCAGCAAGTCCCTTTACAAAAAAGTCCTCTCGCTCGAAAAGGCACCACGAAAGTGAGCTGCCCGGAAGCTTGGTCGACCGGGCAATCGCGGCGTTCGTTGGGAGTCAGGCCGCGGACGGGCCGAGCTGTTTGACCCCAACGACGCGGCGCTCGTGGGTGCCGACCCCAATCGTCCGGTTCCCTTCGGTGACCTCGACCTCAAAGCGGAGCTTGCGGTCATCGATGACATCTCGCAGTACGGCGCGAGCCTGGCAGGTCGCGCCGCCGGCGGCCGCCGATACGTGCTTGACACAGACTTCGAAGCCAACCGTCGCCTTTCCCGCCGGCAGGTACTCGTAGGCGAGCGCCATTGCGCTGCCCTCCATCATTGCGATCATCCCAGGGGTTGAGAGAACGCTGGCGTCGATCGTGCCGCCAACATCGGTGATGAGGGGCCCCTCAACCGTGAATGTGTCGGTTCGCTCAATTCCCGGAATGAGGTTCAGATCTGGCGTCGTCATCAGGGGATGAGGATGCTTTCAGGGACAGAGGGGATCGCTTCCTTGCGCCGCTGCCGCGTCATTCTGCGTGAGAATAACCGGCCGCTAAATTAACCGGCACGCAGCTTTGATCGAATCGCCAAGCGCGGTTGGCCGACTCCAAGCAGTCGTGGGTTAGCCAGGCCAAACTCGGTAAGAGTCCGACCTGCGCTCGGCGGCTCGGGACCGCCCGCGCCTCTAGGATCCAGGGGCTGATTTGGACGAGGTCCGATCACTGTTGACACTGAAGATCAATATGGCGCTCGTTGCAACGAGGCCGGTCATCTAGTTCGCACCATCTCCTTTGAGCCTCTGCGCAGCCACCTCCAGCTGATCGTCACCGTAAAAAACCTCGCCGGGGAGGCCGATGCAGGGCACCCCAACGACGCCGCGGGCCCAGGCAGCTTCGGTTGCTTCTTTGAGCGCCCCTTTCGTGGCGGGATCGTCGATTGCCTCAGGAATCTCGCGAGCGGAAAGGCCGACCTCGGAGGCAATGTCGATGAGGAGATCGACCTGACTCAGATCCCCACCCCCTGCGAACGCCCTTTGAAACGCGGCCCGCGCGAAGTGCTGTCCGGCGCCTAACCGGCTTGCCCAGGTGGCAACGCGCATCGCCTTCAAGGTGTTATTCGGCCAGCCAGGCGGCCACCTCAGCGGCGGCAGCCCGTAGCGGTCGGCGCGAACTTCGATCTCGGCGATCCTCTCCTCTCGTTCTGGGGTCTGGGACCAGCTGCCATGGCCGCGCAGGACGAAGATCCCACCGACCAGAACCGGCTCCAGACGCGGCTCCAGGCCGAGCACATCCGCGGCGCGCTCTACCGCCAGGTATGCGTATGGCGAACCGAGGTCGTAGAAAAGGGATGGCTGTGGCATCGGGCAATAATTAGCTGAACGTCTAGCAAGTTATATATCATCAGCGGCAATGACCCAAGCAGAGACGGGAGCCGGGCCCCAGAAAATCCGGGACGCATCGCGTAGTCGCGAGGCAATTCTCGACGCAGCCGAGGAGCTCTTTGGGGATCGGGGCTTTGAGGGGGCCAGCCTCAGCGATATTGCCACCGTGGCGGGGCTCTCAAGGGGAACGCCGAGCTACTTTTTCGGCTCCAAGGATCAGCTCTATGACTCGGTCTTAGAACGGGCCTTCCGAGAGCGCGAGAAGGCGACGCGTCAGGCCTTTGGGCCGCTCATCGCGTGCCAGCACCTCGACGGCGGAGCGTCGCTCGGAGCGGCGCTGACAAAGGCGGTTAGCGGCTACATGGCATTCCTCTTGGATCATCGCTCCTTCCTAAAGCTGGTGCAACGTGAGGAGTTGGCCGGGGCCGAGCACCTGCGGGGGGTGCGACGGGAGTCCCGGGCGATACAAGAGGCGTTCGGGGCACTTCGGGTGGCGTCCAAAGACCTGGGCCTGCGAGAGTTCAGCGTTGCCGACGCGGTTTTGCTCTTCGTCTCATTGACCTTCTCGCCGCTGACGCAGCGCTCGACATTCATGGCGTCGCTGGGCCGTAATCTCGCTGAGGAAAACACGCGCCGCCATCACGTCACGCTGGTGGTCGACCAATTGCTTCACTTCCTCGGAGCCCTATCGAGATGAGCCCCGGTCAAATGGTGACGCCAACCCGGCGCCAGACTGCGCAACCAAGCCAACTCCCCAATTTGAAGCGGTCGCTCTCCCTGTCGAAGCGGCGACTCAGCGGCAGCGCTCAGGTTGTCTCGCTGGCAGCGGCAACAGAGCCCAGCAGACCAACGGTGATCAGCTCGACGGTCCTTCCAAAGAGGTCGGGATCGACACCCTCGGGCTGGACCATTTCCTCGATCGCCAACCCGTTGGAGAAGGCGAGCATGACAATGGCGAGCTGCTCGGGCGGAAGCGGTGATTTGACCCCACCGGCCTCCAGCCGATCTCGCACCTGATCGGCGATCAGCGCTCTCAACTCGGTTCGCTGGCGGCCCAGCTCCTCGCCAAGCTCAGGCTGGTGAGCAGCTCTGGTCACAAACTCCAGGAAGAGAAGGTGCCAGTCTTGCTCCTCCTGCATTGCTTTTGCGCTGGCCCGTCCGGCAGCGGCACCTGCCTCCTGAAGAGTCTCGGCGGAGGAAACCGCATCGCGGACGCGGTCGATCCTCTCTCCGACCTGCTCACGCAGGAGGGCATAGAAGACCGCCTCCTTGCTGCTGAAGTTGGAGTAGACCGCGCCCTTGGAGAAACCGGCCTCCTCAGCCACCTCGTCGAGGGTGGCCCCGGCATAGCCGCGGCGGGCGAAGACACGGGTGCCGGCCTCGAGCAGACGCCGACGAACCTCCTCGCGCTTGGGGCGCCGTTGTCGTTTCACGCGGGCGCCATCGCGCTCAGATCACCGTAGTCAGGCCGCCATCGACGGCTAGCTCTTGGCCGGTGATGTAGCTGCTTTCTTCGCCGAGCAGGAAGGTGACGGCGTCGGCGATCTCCCAGGCGCTGCCCTGGCGCCCCAGCGGTATCTGGATGCCGTCTCGATCGGCCTTGGCGCGGGCGCCGAGCCGACCCAGGGGAGTGTCGATCAGGCCGGGCTTGACGACGTTGACTCGGACGCCAGCGATGGCGCCCGCCTTAGCGGTATGCAAAGCGAGCCCTGAGAGAGCGGCCTTGGAGGCGATGTAGGCGGGGATGTCGCTGGTCGAGGGGGCAACGGCGGCGGTCGAGGAGATCAGCACGATCGCACCACCCTCCTTCATCAGCGGCAAGGCAAACTTGCAGCCGAGGAAATGGGCGCGGGCATTGACGGCCATCACCGTGTCCCAGAGCTCCGCCGTGGTGCCGGCAAGGCCAAGGCCAGCCGCGATACCGAGGTTCATGACCAGGCCGTCCAGGCGACCGTGCGCACCGACTGCCTCCGCGACGATCCGCTCCATGTCGCCTTCGAGCGAGGCATCGCCAAACACCGCCACGGCACTGGCGCCCCTGGCGCGAACGGCCCCTACGGTGCGCTCGGCAGCCGCCGCGTCACGATCCGCGACGCCCACCTGCGCCCCGAGTTCGCCGGCGCGAACGCAAACCGCGTATCCGATGCCGGCGGGTGGATCAGCCTCGAGGTAGCTCTGCTGACCGGCGCCAATGATCAAGACAGCTCGACCCGCCAACCGAGCTGTCGGACTACGCCGGCGCTTGGTGATGGCTGCCCGGGTCATCGCTTGGGGTTCGGGTTGATCTGAGTCGCCTCGATGAGCCCGGCGCCAGCAGGTGGGTCGGACCGCACCCCCGTGGTGTTGAGCAGCAGCGCCAGCCCGTGGTACTGGGCGATAACAAGAAGGAGCTCGACGACCTCGCGGGCGCAGAGCACTTCCTCGACCTCCTCCACCAGGGCGGCAGAAGTGCCCGTATTTTCGATCACCTCACCGACGAAGCGCAGAATGAGGGTCTCGCGTTGGTCGAACTGCGGACCGAAGGCTATCCCCGCGCGGAGCGCGTCTACCTGATCAGGACTGACCCCGGCGGCGGTTGCTATCGGCCCATGCTGAACCAGCTCGTAATCGCAACCGGCGATCGCGGCGACGCGGAGAATCGCCAGCTCCCGGAGCGCGGGATCCAGCTGCAGCCTTCCTAGCAATGTGCCCCCAAGCGCCAGCCACGGTCGAAACGCCGTCTCGGCATGGGCCAGCATCCGGAAAACGCCCAGTTCGGGCAGGCCCGCGAGCGTGTCTCGGATCGGAGGTGAAGCTCGGTCGGGCACGACGAGAGCGGGGTGTGGCATCAGGGTCCTTTCGATACTGATGAGTATTCGATACGCCCTAGTATCACATACTCTGAAATTGCCCCCGCGGCCGATGACCGCCGGATAGGTGCCCTCGCCTGGGACCGTTGAGGCCAAACGCGGCAGGTTCTCGGCAGCCAGCTCGGCAACGGCGCAGCGCGATCAGTCGGTTGGCTCGGCCTCGACGTCCTGGTCTCGCTTTTCGTCCTTGCGGCTGCGTGGCCCCACGGGCGAGGACAACTGCGTTCGACCCTCCGGTTCAGATCGCGTTCAGGGGCCAACCTTGTTCGGATTTTGAGCGATATCGGCATCGCAGCCGGGAGTCGAGCTGGAATTGGCTTGCTCAGGCAGCCAAAACCGGGTCCCCCGAAAGCGATTCAGTCGATCTCGCGCAGATTCCCCGTCTCAATCTCGTAGATAAATCCCCTGATCGCGTCGGTATGAGGGATAAAGGGGCTCGCCTTGATTCGGGCGATGCCGTCGCGGACATCTTGCTCCAGATCAGAGAAGGCGTGGGCGTTCCAATCTGGTCGCTCTCCGGTTTCCCCCTCAAGCTTCTCAGCGAACTCATCGTCGGTAAAGCTCAGCATGCCGCAGCCGGTGTGGTGGATGAGAATGATCTCCTCAGTCCCGAGCAGATTTTGCGAAATCGCCAGGGATCGAATCGCATCTTCGGAAACGACGCCGCCGGCGTTTCGGATCACATGGGCATCGCCCTCGCTCAGCCCGAGCAGCCCGTATGGGTTCAGGCGTGCGTCCATGCAAGCAAGCACGGCCACCTTTCTCGCGGGCGCCAGCGGTAACTCCCCCTTCTCGAACTTCGCCGCGTAGGACCGCGCATTGGCCACCAGTTGATCCGACTGACCCATCTTGACCCTCCACTTTCTTGATTAAGTAGATCACTATAATAAATAAAGAATCGATCCCCCACAGGGTGGCGGCCTTGGCGCTAGCCTGATTGTTCGTCAAGCTGTCCCCGACCAATGCTCTTTCGCCAGATAATCCACGAGGACCTCGGATGCGCTTCCTATCTGGTCGGCGATCGCGACGCTGGAATTGCAGCGGTCATCGATCCACAATGGGACATCGATCCATACCGGCGCCTGGCCCGCCTGCACGGGGTGCGGATCGGACACGTACTTGAGACCCACAACCATGCCGACCACGTTTCAGGCCACGGGCGCTTGGCACGAGCCACCGGAGCCACGATCCACGTCCATGAGCTTGCCGGCGCCGACTACCCTCACGACTCCTTCTCCGACGGCTGGGTGCTGGAGCTTGCCGAGCTGACGATTGAGGCGATTCACACGCCCGGGCACCGTCCCGAGCACACCTCCTTCCTGCTGCGGGATGCCAGTCGCGGCGGCAGCCCATGGGCTCTTCTGGCCGGAGATTCGCTGTTCGTTGGCGATGTGGCGCGGCCCGACCTTGCGGTCGAGCCGCGCCAGGGCGCAGCGGACATTTTTCGCTCGCTACACGAAAGATTGCTCTCACTCGATGACGAGGTGGAGGTTTGGCCGGGTCACCTGGGCGGCTCGCTGTGCGGGGGCTCCAACATCGATCTCAAGACCTCCTCGACGATCGGCTTTGAGCGCCGCCATAATCGCGCCCTTGAGACCTCCGACGTGGCCGAGTTCGTCGAGGACGCGGTCGCGACGCTAGGCGACCGCCCGCCCAACGTCGAGCACATCGTAGCCCTCAATCGGGGGCCGCTGGTTGAGGATTTCGGTAACCCCACGCCGCTCACTCCCCACGAGGTTGAGTCCGCCGTGGCCGCGGGTGCGGTGGTAATCGACGGCCGCACAAACGAGGAGTTCGACGAGTCACATATTTCCGGGGCCCTCAGCACTTCGGCCTATGACACCGGCTTTGCAACCAAGGTCTCCCGCGTCGCTCCCGGTGGCGCGGAGCTGATCGTCGTTGCGGCCTCCGACGGCGACGAGCGCCGCGCGGCTGAACTACTGGCGGCGGTCGGGGTGCCCGTCCGGGGGTTCCTCGAGGGCGGCATGACGGCATGGCGCAGCGAGGACCGGGTGGTCCGACGGATCGAGCTGATCAGCCCCGAGCAGTTGGCGGATCGCCTCTCAGCGGCAGAGCCTCCTCTGGTGCTCGACGTGCGCAATCGGGCCGAGTACGCCGCGGAGCACATTCCCGACTCGCTGCACATCCCCTACGGCGACCTCGGCAAGAGAATTGAGGAGCTGCCACGCGATCGCGCGATCGCAACGATCTGCCGCGGTGGCAAACGCAGCGGCCTCGCGGCCTCGATCCTGCAGCGGGAAGGATTCGTCGATGTCGTACACGTCGGCGAGGGCGTCGGCATCTGGCGCAGCCTCGGTCATCCGGTCGAGGGCGCAAGGAACGCGACCCCCGCGCTCTAGGGTGTCAATCGCTCCAGGACGGTGCCGTCTCCGGCGACAGCGAACACGATCGGCACAATGGACACGCCGTACTTTCGAGCGAGGTCCGCGTGGCGGCGAACGTCGAGGGCGACGAGCGGATCTGGACCCACCAAGAGTCAGCGTTCCCACCTGCGGCAATCAGAACAGACCGGATGGGTCAACTCAATGATTGCCCGAGAATAGCCCTCGAACCCTCCGAAATCGATCGGCTCGATCCTGCCCTGGCGCCGCGGAGATATCCCGCGAAGGCGCGCGCTCAACCGATAGATCTCGCAACCGGTGCAATACCACTGGCCACAGCCAGTAAAGCGAAGGCGGCCACGAGCGCGCCGAGCGCGGTCCCGAGAACGGGGACCCCCGGCCGGGGGACCAGGGCAACGGCAGGAAGAGCTCCCACCATCCGGCACATCGAGTGCGGCTAGATTCTGCTTGTTGACATTGGTAATGCTCACCGGAGCGACCCGCGGAATCGGCCGAGAGGCGGCGATCGAGCTATCCCGACAGGGCTTTGAGGTCGCATTGGTCGGTCGCGACCCCGAGCGGCTAGCAGCAGTGGCCCGCGCCGCCAGCGAAGCTGGTGGCGGCGCACCCATCCACCAGCATCTCGCCGATCTGACCCTGATGGTCGATGTGCGGGCACTGGCCGAGGAGGCTCGCGGTCGCTACCGCCAGATTGACGTTTTAGCCAACAATGCAGGCGCGCTTTTTGCCACGCGTCGTGAAACCCCAGAGGGCTTCGAGCGGACCTTTGCACTGAACCATCTGGCGCCCTTCCTGCTGACCCAGTTGCTGCGCGATCGCCTATCTGGGGGTCGCGTCGTTACCACTGCATCCGATGCGCACCGCTCCGGGCTCCTCAACCTCGAGGACCTGCAGTCCGAGCGCTCCTACGCAGCGATGAGCGCCTACGCAACGTCCAAGCTCTGCAACATCCTCTTTACGCGAGAGCTGGCTAAACGGGCGCCGGACTTGCACGCTAACTGCTTTCACCCCGGCGTGGTTCGCACCGGTTTCGGCAAGAACGAAGCGGGAATATGGAAGGCGCTCACCACGATCGGGGGCCCATTCTTTCGCTCGCCGCGCCGCGGTGCCAGATCGTTGGTTTGGCTGGCGGCCTCAGAGCGGGCTGCCGGGCTTGATGGCGAGTACATCAAGGACGAGAAAGTGGTCGAACCCAGTGCTCAAGCCCAAGACGAGTTGCTGGCCCCCGAACTCTGGAGCCGCAGCGCCCAGCTGCTCGGAATCGAAATAGAACCGTAGGATCTTGGCGCCCGCGTGCGATCGCTCGAATCGTTGGCAAAGCCCATTCCGGATGGGCAGCTAGTCTGCTGATACCTCATTTGGCTGTGCCTCGCCGCATCGCGATCCCGGTGATTATCTCGCGAACGAGGCGCTCGGCGGCAAGCGCGGTGATGTCAGCTGAGCCGACAGCCGTGGGGATTACCTCGACTACCTCGGCGCCGACCAGATCGAGTCCGCTGGCCAGTAGGCGGGCCGCCCGGAGTAGTTCCGCGCTGTCCATTCCTCCGGGCTCGGGAGTGCCGGTCCCTGGCGCGAAGGCCGGATCCAATACGTCAATGTCAAGTGATAGATAAGCTCGGCGCCCGCCGATCGCGTGGAGCACGCGCTGCATCACCGCATCGATCCCCAGATCCCGAACTTCGTGCATGAAGATGCTCGTGATCCCCCGCTCTGCCTGCCAGGAGAACTCGGCCTCCCCGGGCCAGTAGCCACGCAGCCCGACCTGGATGTAGCGAACAGGATCAACGTGGCCCTGCTCGACCAGGCGAAACATTGGGGTCCCGTGGGAAACCTCGACCCCAAAGACCTCGCGGCCGGTGTCGGTGTGGGTGTCAAAATGGACTAGGGCAAGAGCGCCGTGGCGGCGCGCGCAGGCCCGGATATTGGGCTCAGCGATGCCATGGTCACCGCCAAGCACGATCGGAATCGCCCCTGCGTCGACCACCTCTCCGACGGTCCGCTCGATTGCCTCATGACTGCGTACGACATCCGCCGGCAGGACCGGCGCGTCACCGTAGTCGAGTACCCGAAGCCTGGCGAAGCCGTCAACCCGAGCCTCGAGATGCGGTCCCGAGGGACAGCTGGCGGCGCGGATTCCCCTTGGTCCGTAACGCGCACCAGGTCGCTCTGAGACCAGCTCATCGGTCGGGGCCCCGACGATCACGACGTCGGCGCCCGCCAGCTCGCCAGGATCCTCTGTGTAGGGAACGCCGCCAAACGTCAGCAGCCCGGCATAGTCGGGCTTCTCCCCGAACTCGCGCCAACGCTGGAGCGGATCGATCACCGCTCCGAAGTCTTCCACGACAATGCCCCGCCGCGCCGCGGGACCGAAACGCGCGCCCCTCCTGCCCTCCGCGGCCAGATCACTGTTTTGTTCGAAGGGCATTGGGAGACCTCGTTGGCAACGATCTTCCCTGACATCCCCGGTCAGGCCGACCGGGGATTACAGCGGGCGCCCAGGCCGCCAGCTCCGCGCCTCCGGACTAATTCCCCGCAATCCTTGCTCTGATCCCTACGACACCGCAATAGTCGCGCCTTCCCCCCTGCTCCAAATCTCGCTCGGGGCGCGGGGCCACCGCCAGCTAACTCAAGGGCGTCGTTGCGCAAATCGCGATGCAAACGGGGTCGAACCCGAACCCCGCCGCCTAGGCGCCGTAATAGCGATCAGGATCCGTTTCAAAGGCGTGCAGACAGTGCTCAGAACAAAAGCGCACCGTCTCTCCGTTGAATTCCGTGGCAGGGCCCCGTGATCGCTCGACCGTCATCCCACAGACTGGATCGGTAACACCTCGGCGGAATGTGATTTGAAACAAGATAACGAAGACGGCCAGCCCGAGCAGGTTAAAAAAGAACTTGTAGTTGAGGGAGACGGTGCCAAAAATATCGCTATGGCTGGGGCGCAGGGTGGGGATAAGGCCAGCGACACTAAACAGAGCACTCACGATGATCGCCGCGATCACCATCGTCACAAACATCAGTGCCGTGATCCGAGTGGCAAAGGTCCTGCCGTAAAACTTGACATATGCAACCACTATGGGCAGGATGATCAGATCGGCAAAGATGAAGGCAATTACCCCCGCGAAGCTAATTCCACCCGACCACAGCACCGCCGCCAGCGGAATATTTCCCACCGAACACACGAAGCTTAGAACGGCAATGATAGGCCCGATGACCACATTCTCAACCGTCCTCAAAAGCGGCGGAGCGTGCTCGATAAATAGTGCGTTAAAAAAGTCATCACCCAGCAATCCGATGAAGCCGGCCAGCAAAAAGCCAGCCGCAATCTCCTTGTAAAGCATTTGCCAATCGGCCCGGAAGTTGTGCGCTACATCGGACCATGAGGCGGCGGAGGTGAGACGATCCCGCCAGTTCATCCGCACGTTGGCCGCATGGTGGTGATGACCGGACTGAGCAAGTTGAGCGTGTCGGCGCGCCTGCTTCTCGAGTTCGGGCGAGATGAATAGACGCAGGCTCAGCGCCATCAGCACGATCATCGCGATCCCTCCGAGGTACTCGGCAAGGGTGAATTGCCAGCCGATCAGCACCCAGAGGACAAGCCCCAGCTCCCAGACAAGATTGGTCGAGGCGAATTGGAAAGCAAACGCAGCCGTCGCCGATGCCCCCTTTTGAAAGAGCGACTTGGCGATCGCGATCGCTGCGTATGAGCACGACGAGGATGCAGCACCGAGGCCGGTCGCCTTGGCGATCGAAGCCGGTCCGCTGCCCGAAAGCGCGCTTTCTACCCGGTCGCGCGGCACCCACGCCTGGACGATCGCGGAGATCGAAAAGCCCAGCACAAGAGCCCACCAAACCTGGTAGGCCATCAAGAGGGACTGCTTGAGACCTTCCCCGATCGTGCTCAGTGGGTCACTCATGATGGCGCGCTCTCCAGTCAAGGACGGTTGACCGATGATACCCCTCGGGGGTATCATAGCTTCATGACTGAAAAGCCCGGATATACGGCATCCAAGCAGCAGCTGCTCAAACGCCTCGCCCGGGTCGAAGGACAGGTTCGTGGCCTCAGTCGGATGGTCGATGAGGACCGCTACTGCATCGACATCGTCACCCAGATCCAAGCGGCCGAGGCCGCGCTGCACCGCGTTGCCCTTGGGCTCCTGGATGATCATGTGCGAAACTGCTTAGCCGACGAAGGAGCCGAGCGAGCAGATGAGTTGATGGATGCGGTAGGTCGGCTCGCTCGCGGCTAGATCCCCTAAGCGCAACGGAGCTCGGTTGAGCTACCGTGGCTCGGGGCGGTAACCCGGTTCTCGAAGAAACGATGAAGGCAAGCTACGACGAGCTCGGGGATGGCTACCGAGCGGTGCGCCAACCTGACCCACGGATTGCGGCGCGAATCGATTCGGCACTGGGCGGCGCGCGAAGCGTCATCAACGTCGGTGCTGGCACCGGCTCCTATGAGCCCACCAATCGAAACGTGACCGCGGTAGAGCCGTCGGAGGTGATGATCTCCCAGCGGCCACCCGGGTCTGCGCCGGTGATTAGGGCAAGCGCCGAACAGCTGCCGTTTGAGGACAACCGCTTTGACGCCGCGCTGGCCATCCTGACGATCCATCACTGGGCAGATCTCGAGGCTGGCTTGGCCGAGATGCGTCGCGTCGCATCGAAACGTTTGGTCGTGGTGACCTTTGACCCCGAGATGCTCCGGGAGCTGTGGATCGTGCGCGATTACTTCCCGGCAATGGTCCGATCTAAATCTGACCCCACATCGAGTTCCCGCATTGCGGCCAGATTGCCCAGCTCCCGAGAGGTGACCCTACCGGTCCCCGCGGATTGCAGCGATCATTTCTTCGCCGCGCTCTGGGCCAGGCCTGAGCTGTTCTTCCAAGCGCCTGTGCTGAAGCCGATGTGGGTGTGGCAGCGGCTCTCCAGGCAAGACAGACAGCAAGGACAAGCGGCGCTTGCATCCGATTTAAAAAGCGGCCGTTGGGCGAAGCGTTACGGGCATCTCCTCGAGATGAAAGATCTCGATGTGGGCCTTCGCCTGGTGATCTCAGAGCTTGCCTGAATCCCAGCGCAGCGGTGCCGGCTTCACTCTCGAGCCAATCCGTGTGAGAAAAGTTGTAAGTCGCCGGTTATAGAGGCGCCGATCTACGTTTAAAGACTCAGCTGGTCCGACCCTGCGCAGGCGTTATAGGTCACCCATCAGGGCAGCTCTTTTGTAACGGGTCGCTGCTTGAATCGGCACCAGCCTGTCTTCGGTACCATAAAAAAGCACAATTGGCAGATGGAAAATCTTCGGGTGCCGGAGTGTGTCTGGGTTTTCCCAATCGGCTTCAATCCGGGCTTGCAAACATCCACTCGACCGGCGCCGCGGCAAAGGAGGAAGTCCCATCTCTGTTGCATTAAAAGAGAGGATCGACTTCCAGTCGAGCGCCGGTAGGTCAAGGACAAGGCCAGCGACCCGGTGCGCCGGTAACTGCCGCTGCGATCGGCAATCGTGCTGGCCTTCATCACAATTTGGTCAGCGTAACGAGCCCGAGAGCCAAGAATCCGTCATTGCCCAGACGGCCCAGGGCTGTCTGGGCAGACCCGGGGGCCGCTGTGATCAATGCCAGACACCCAACGCTGGCCTGCGACGCCGCCGACTCTGGTCAGCTAGGGTCGCTACGCCATCGTCGAGCAGAAACCCGAGTCGGATAATCAATGCCCCTCCTGCGGGACCGCACTAAGCGAGCCGGCTGGTGCCGATTGCCCGAACTGCGGTGCGCTAATTTCACCCTCCGAACCAGCTGAGACAACTCACGATAATCGGCCGCTGATAGCCGCTGTCATGGGGTTGGCGCTGATCGCCGTCGTGGCCGTCATCGTCTTCAGCGGCAACGAAACCTCCAGCACTGGCAACGGCGGCGCCATTAAGCTCCCAAGCCCGAAGGACCTGCCCAGCAGCACAGTTGCCCTCGTCACACACGTCCCCGGGAAGCGGGGAACGATCTCGATCGCCGACCTCCATCACTCGATGGAACTCTCGAGCTCCCAAACGGGCCTTCGGGCTGCACCAAAGCCCGGTCAGCCGAAATACAAAAAGACCGAGGAAGCTGCGCTCGCCAGCCTCTTCGATCAGAAGGATGTTCAGGGACAGGCGCAGGAAATGGGGATCTCGGTCACGCCAAAGAAGGTGATATCCCAGTTCGAACTGATACGGAGAAAGAGTTTTAAGAGCGAGGCGCAATACGCGGCATTCCTCAAGAAATCTCACCTAACTCAGAGTGACGTCCTCGAACGGATCGAAGTTCAACTGCTCACGACTGCGATTCAAGCCAAGATCATTGAAGGCATTACGGGAAAGGCCGCGCAGCAGAAGGCCTTCTCAAAATTCGCAAGCGCCTTCTCGCAACGCTGGCGCTCAAGGACGGTTTGTGCACCTCGCTACGCTGTCGCGGGTTGCTCTAACGGCCCTCCCGTTGCATTGAGCAGCGGGGCTGCCCCAAGACCAGCCCCCTGACAAGGCCAATGGCCAACCGGGCGCCCCGGCATTCCATCACTAAAGCGGCTTCAAGCGGGTCCGTTCAATCCGAGCGAGCTTGCGTTTGAGACGTTTGAATTCCGCGTCCTCCCTGGGCGTACGTTTGTGCCCATTGTAGGCCAGGTTCCTCGTCTCCAGCGGATCGTTCTTGAGGTCATACATCTCCCACTGCGGCCTCTTTTTGTGTTCAACATCGTGGTACCTCGCCAACTTCCATCGCTCTTCCCGAATACTGACTATATGGTTCGGCGGTTTGGGATAGGGGCCCTGGGCCTGTCCGGATTGAAAATCGTCATAGGTGAATACGACGTAGTTCTGGGTTGAGCGGTGTCGGGATGGGTCAAGGACCAATTCCGAGTAGTCGACTCCCTCCCAATCCGAACGGTCACTGCTCGGCGTCTCGGCCAGACTCGCCAAGGTCGGCAAGAAATCAACGTGAGAAACGAGTGCGTCGGATTGGACGGCGGAGGGAAAGAGCTTTGGATTGGAATAGACGAGCGGGACTCGCGTTGCCTCCTCATAGAAGTTGAAATTCTTTTGACGCAATCCACCATGAGCTAAACCCATCTCCCCATGGTCCGCGGTGCGAACCACCAGGGTATTGTCGTAAATGCCAATCTCTTCCAGCTTGTTGAGAACATTGACCAGGTAGCTATCGGAGGAGCGCATCAGATTGCCGTAGAAATTCAGGTAATTGCGCCGCTGGAAGTTATTCCTGGGTTTTCCGGTCAGGTTGAAAATCCGCAAAAATTCCGCTTGGACTGTGGGCTTGGTTGAAAGATCTTCTTCACCCGTGGCGGGAGTGCCGATTGTCCCCTCCAACCACGAGTTGTCATAGCCTGCTTCCTCGAATGCTTTGTTTGGGTAGAAGAGTACGTCGTGGGGATTGACCACCGAAATCACCATGAAGAAGGGCTGTTGCTGAGCGGCGGCCGAGCTCAAGTACTGCAGCGCACCCTCTGTTCCAGCCGCCGCCTCGCCGGTTTGGTTTATGAATCGCCCGTCGTTATCGACGAAGCCGCCACCAGCCTCCGGCACGGTTTGGTTGGCGCCGGCATCGGGTGGATTCCAGCGCAAAAAACCATACTTTTCAAGATCGGCTGGTACCGCTTCCTTGCCGGCGGGTTTCGAGCAGTGCCACTTGCCCTTGTAGACTACGTTGTACCCTGCGGCTTTCATAACAGAGGCGGGGTTCTTAAGGTCGACCGGCAGTTCCACCTGCGGATATTCGGACTCAGGCATGTTTTCCTCCAGGGTGTACTTGACCCCGTGCTGGGCGGGAAAGTAGCCGCTCATCAATGTGGAGCGGGCTGGGGAGCACATGCAGGCGTTTGTGAAGGCGCGTTCGAAGCTGAGCCCGTGACGGCGCAATCGTCTCATTCCCGGGAGGTTCTGGCGCAGCCAACTCGCTGGAAAGTGCTGGATCGCACGCTCCTGGTCAGTTAAGAACAAAATGATGTTCATCCCGGCAACCTCGCGCCGCTTTCCCACCTCAGTCCGTGCCCGCGCAATCCCCGCCCCCTTTGAAAGCAGCAGCGCCGAGGCTGCGGTCGCCCCGGTACCGAGTAGCTCCTTGCGCGTCAAACCGCCCTTACGATCATCGGATCGACTCATCTACTCCTCCATTGGTTGGAAGCCTTCACGGTCTGGTGCCTAGCTCGACGTGCTGCGCTTGTGGGCGGTGTTCCGCCTGAAGACATCAACGGCGTTACTGGCGAAGGACGTCGAGTACAGATTGCGACCATCGGGACTCAGCGCGATCGAGCTCACGCCGCGCAGCGCACGGGCGGGCGTGCAGCCGGCAACCGATCGAAGCGCAAGGCAGCCAGCCCGTCCAGGCCTCTGGGCGACCGAGCCGGATCTCCTGGCGCGATCGAGGACCGCGATTGCACCGGTCGTGAACGCCGCGGCATATACGTTTGCCCCTTCCGGGGAAACGGCGATACCCTCGGGGGCAATTAAAGCTCGACCAAATGAGCAACCGACGGCGCGCAGGTACACGAGGCACCCGGACGTGCCCGGCTTCTGCGCGAGAGTTCCCGAAGAGGTCGAGGCTGTGAACGAGGTGACGCTGTTGCTAAACAGCGAAGTCACGTACACATCACCGTCGCTTGGACTGACTGCCACAGCGTTGGCGCCACCCAACTCGACCCCGGTGGCACAACCTATGATCGTAACTTCGACGATGCACCCGCTTCCGTTGATAGCCTGGGTGAGGCTCCCGGTGGACGGATCGCGGACCAAAACTGCCACGGCATTTGATACGGCCGACGCTACGTAAACGTTCTCGCCGTTGCCGCTGATCGCCAAGCCCTCCGGAGCGCCCAATGCAATCCCGGGGGCGCAGCCGCTGATCGCTTCCGCGACGCAGCCACTCTGACCAGCTGACTGGATGAGCTCGCCGCTGGACCCTTCACGATCGAAGACGGCCACGGCGTTGCCGAAAAATGAACCTACGTAGACATTTTTCCCGTCGGGGCTCACCACAACGACATCCGGACCGACCAACGCACGAGCGCTGGCGCAGCCGGGGATCGCCAGCCCCGAGACACATCCGCCACCACCTGGGAGTTGACTGAGCGCCCCCGTGGATCGGTTTCGGCTAAACACGGTGAGGGCATTGCTCGCCCGCGAGGTCGCGTATACATTGCGTCCGTCAGGGCTGACTGCTACCGAGTTTGGGCCGTCGAGTCCGACAGCACTCGCGCACCCACTCGCACCACCTGCCGCGATGCAGCCCGCCGCACCTTTTGACTGGGTCAAAGTGCCCGTGCGTGCGTTCCGCGCGAATACCGCAATTGCGTCACTGCCTGAGGAGGCGACGTAGACATTGCGACCATCGGGGCTGATCGCGATCGCTCTTGATCCAAGGAACGGCCCCGGACCCTTGAGTGCCCGGGCTTTCGCGCAGCCACCCGGGGGTCCAGCCCGATCTACCAAACAGCCATGCAATCCGGACAGCTGGGTCAGCGCCCCGAGATGGCGTGACTGGCCACCGCGGTGAGATTTTGCGCTCCCGGCCAAGGCGCTCACCGGGAGACTCAGCGCCACCGATGCGACCAGCGTGCCGACCCATAAGGGCAGAACACGAACGTATCGGTTAAATGTCGGCACCGCAGGAACTCTCCGTCCCGGGAATCGCTGATTCGCAGAAGTTACTTGCAATGAGGGTAGCCCCTCGACCGGGATACCGCTGACGAGGCAGCTGGCCCGCTCTCCTCTACCAACCCCTTCAGGCCTGTTTAGGGCCGGCGCTACCGAGGCAGAAGGGTGATCCGGTGCCCTGGGGCCGGGCGAAGCGTCCCTGTTGTTGTCGGGTCGAGTTGAAACTGTCAACTGCGACATCTTTCCCCGCAACTACCGGCGCCCTCGCACCAGCGTCCCACCCGTAGAACGGATCCAAAGCGGGTCAATCCCTGGCGGCCAGCCGCCTCATCTTGCAGGCAGATCGGGCCTTTGCTCACCTCAAAGCGCGGTGCTCGAGCCCGGCGCCTGAAGGAGCGAACCCACCGGGCCGGCCCCCGCCCGATGAAACCAAATCCACGCTGGGAGGGTCACGGCAAAGAATGCTGGCCTCAAAGGCTAAGAGCGAGAATCCCCGACCCAGAGCCCTAAGCGCGGAGCGCACCAAAGCTGAGATTGACAACAAGGTAAGTCACATCAGCGACAGACCGCAAGCTTCGCTTCGCCAGATCAATGAAAACTGGGAGCCGGGGTCGGGCACGGGCCCGCATGGTGCTCGAGCGGGATCTGCATTCCGCAGTGGGCAATTCGCGGGTCCTGCGAGGCAGACCGGGTCGGATCGAGGACGCCAGCGATGTGGACTGCAATCATGTTGGTTATCAACAAAGGGGCTCATCTTCTGATTGGCATGGTCCTTGCCGTGACTTTGTTTGCACCGGCGCAAGCGCTCGCGCAGGCGCGCACGGTCTCCGTAGACGGCTCGGTGAGCCAACAGGTTCCAAACGACTCCGCCGGGCTGGGCTTCTCGGTAAGCGCGAGCGGGGGCAGCCGATTGGCAGCGCTAAGGGCGGTGTCAAGGCGCTTGGGAGCCGTCATAACCGTGGTCCAAGCAGCGCCGGGCGTCGGGGCGGGAAACGTAACGACCGGACAGGTTTCGGTAAGGCGACTCAGGTCAAGTAAACACGACGACTACCTGGCAAGTGAGGGAATCAGCGTAACCACGCACCAGCCCCTTCAGGCGGGGGAACTGATCAGCGCAGCCCTCAGGGCTGGAGCGACCGGCACCCGTGGGCCGACCTTTTTCGTTGGGAGCTCCGAACTCGCCTACAACCAAGCCCTTGCCGCTGCATTCGAGCAAGCCAAAACAAAGGCGGCGGCCTTGGCCGGGGAGGCCGGTGCCTCGCTGGGTGCAGTGATCAGCATCGAAGAAGGGGGCGCGGTCAGCACCCCCCCGGTTTCCCCTGGAAAGGCGAGTCCCGGGTGCAGGAGCGTCGCTCCGCCCACAACAGCCAGCGGTTCAGCCTGCGTTTCACCCGAACCCCCGGTCAATCCCGGAACCTCTACGGTGACTGCCACCGTACACGTCGTTTTCGAACTTCTGTAACCGCTGGCGCCGGTCGGCTAGGTTGAGAAGCAGCACAGGGACGGGCGATCCCGTTTTCCCGCGCAGGTCTGCCGTTTATGAGCGAGGCCTGACGCGCGGTCGTTGTCCGAATCTCGAATATTTGCAGGCGGTCACGGCCCCCTGCGCAGCCTCCGCACGCAAACGCCATGGCGCGGAGCGAAGGAACCAGTTGGGCGGAACTTTTGCCCGCGGACGCCGACTGGCCAGCCAGCCAGTAGGATGGCGAGCGTGTCAGCCCAGGGCGAGATCGCGGCCGGAACAGGCGACATCAACGATGCGCTCGTGCTGGAGCGTGAGAACTGGGTGGGCGGGCCACCGCTGGAGCTTTTCAAGCGAATGCGCCGTGAGTGCCCAATCCACTGGACCTCGGAGGTCACCGAACTCCCTGCGGCCAAGGGCTTTTGGTCGGTGACCACGGCGGATGACGTCCACGCCGTCAGCCGCGATTGGCAGACCTACTCCTCTGAACTCGGCGGGGTGGTGGTGATCGACGAGGTCTTTCCGATTGAGCTTGCGCGGGCAATGTTCATCGGCATGGATCCGCCCAAACACGATCGGCTCAAGGCTCTCTTCCAGGCGGGCTTCACTCCAAAGCGGATCGCCGCCCACGAGGAGGCGATCCGCGAGATCGTCATCAGGGTCCTCGAGCGCCTTGAGGGTCGTGCTAGCTGCGACCTGGTCGCCGACGTCGCCCAGCCTGCCGTCTCGCGCGTGATCGGCAGCTTTATGGGCATTCCCGAGGAGGACGATCGGGCCTGGGCGGAGCTGATGAACACAGCGCTTGCGGCCAGCGATCCCGACTACAGCCCATCGGTCGACAACGTTGAAGAGACGATCCAAAAGGCGATCGAGCAGGTCTTCGCGCGCTGCAACAAGATGATCGCCCAGCGACGCGAGAACCCAACCGATGACCTGACCAGCGTCCTCGTGCACGCCGAGATCGATGGCGAAAAGCTCGAGGACCACGAGATCGTGATGGGATTCTTCCTCCTCGTCGCGGCCGGTAACGACAGCACCAAGGCGACTTATTGCAGCGCCATGCGGGCCCTGATCGAAAATGCGGATCAACGCCAGCTACTACTGGAGGACCCCTCGCTGATTCCCGGCGCGGTTGAGGAGTCGCTGCGAATGTTCCCCGCCTTCGCCCACTTCCGCCGCACCGCAACAAAAGACGCGGTCCTTAACGGACAGGAGATCAGGGAGGGCGAGAAGGTTGTGATGTGGTACGCGTCCTCTAACCGTGATGAGACTCGCTATGAGGATCCAGACCGCTTTGACGTCCTGCGAAACCCCGAGCACCAGGCCTTCGGCGCCGGTGGCCGCCACTTCTGTCTCGGGACCGCCCTGGCACGCCTCGAGCTGAAGATCCTGCTCGAGGAGACGCTGGCGCGGTATCCGAATATGAAACTCGGGGGTGAGCCGATCTTCGTTGAGTCGGCCTTCCTCAACCAGCTGAAATCGCTTCCAGTTCGGCTCTCTGAGTAGTACGGGGGTCAAAGCGGCCGCCACGCGGCGACCAACTGTTTTTGCGGCGCGGCGACAAGCTCATTTGCAAGTTGTGAATCGGGGTGACCGTCGCTCCCCTCAAGACCTCCTCGGCGCCGCGGCGATGCGTCGCTCGCTGTCGAGCAGCAGGGGAACCGGACTGTCGATTAGCTCATGCCTGGCATGCCCGTAGAGCTGGATCGTGTCGCGGCCTAGGCTGGGGCGATCACCTGCGGGACCGTCGAGGCCGGTCCGAGCATCTTGTGGCGCAGGCTGATATGTTTGCTAAAGCAAGTTTGTCCTAGCAAGCAACTTAAGGAGCCCAGTTACCATGAACGCATCCCCCAGCCTGGCAAGCCTCGTTCCAACCGGAACCTGGAAGCCTGATCCCGTCCACTCAAACATTGGCTTCAGCGTCAAGCACATGGGCGTTTCGACCGTACGCGGGCGCTTCGGCGAGTTCGACGGAGCCCTCGAGGTTGCCGAGGACGGATCCCTGAAGATCTCTGGCACGGCGAAGAGCGCGTCGGTAGATACCAAAGAGCCCCAGCGCGACGAGCACCTTCGCTCGCCTGATTTTTTTGACGCCGCCAAGTACCCGGAGCTAACCTTTCGATCCTCGAGGATCGAGCAGGCCGGCGCTGACCGGTTTCAAATCACCGGAGACCTGACGATCCACGGTGTTACCAACGAGATCACCCTTGAGGGGGAGGTAACAGGCTCCGACGTCGATCCCCAGGGCAAGACTCGCGTCGGCCTTGAGATCACTGGAGAGCTCTCGCGCAAGGACTATGGGATGAAGTTCAACGCGGCTCTAGGCAGCGGAAACCTCGTAGTCTCCGACAATGTCAAGCTCGCATTGGATGTATCCGCAGTTAGGCAGGACTAGCGACCCAGCGAGCCCCCGGCGGCGTTTAGTCAAGGTGCCGCCGGGCCTCGCCCTCGCTTCCGCGAGACACCGAGGAGCGAGATGAAGATGGAGCACATCACCACCACCAGCGAGGCCGCCCAACGAGTCCTTTATCTGATGGGCGACGTCATCGATAGCGAATGGACGCCCGATCAGCGTGCCGCTTGGAGTGGCTTCCTGGAGCTATCGGCATGCCTAAAGCTGGACCATAACCACGAGCTCGAGACAGAGCATGGCTTGAGCATCAGCATGGTTGGACTACTGGGCAGACTCGCCGCGGCCGAGAACCACGTCCAACGGCTTACAGACCTCGCCGCCGCAATGGGCCTCAGCCTGAGCAGGGTCTCGCGCATCATCGACATCCTCGAGCGCCGTCACCTGGTAGAGCGGGTGCAATGTCCCAACGATGGGCGGGCCGTCAACGCCCAGCTCACAAGCCTCGGCCTGTCCGAGGCTCGGCAGGCCCAAACAACCCTAAGGGCCGCTGTCCAACGGGACTTCCTCGAGGCGCTTCGAGGCTCCGACGCGGCTCTGCTGGCGGCTTCATTCCAGCGCCTCCTCGCGGCGATGGAGGCTCGGCGCGACCGAGCAGATACGACCGAGCATCAAGTGGAATCAGTTGAGTAGAGCCGCTCAGACTCATCGTCTTGATGTGCGCCGCGACGGATGGGGTCCTCGAGCCCTTTGCTCGGCAAGCTCGAACCGGTTGAGACCGCTGCGATGAGTTCCGTCCCGATTTCGATCCTTGATCTGGCTGCGGTCGGAGAGCAAGAGTCAATCGCTGAGAGCCTCGAGGGCAGCGTCCTCCTTGCCCAGAGCGCCGAGCAGGCCGGCTATCGGCGTGTTTGGTACGCCGAGCACCACAACATTTCCTCGATCGCCTCCTCGGCCACAGCTGTGCTGATCGCCCACGTCGCAGCCCACACCTCCACGATCCGCCTTGGCGCCGGGGGCGTGATGCTTCCCAATCACTCGCCACTGGTGATCGCCGAGCAATTCGGCACCCTGGAGACCCTGCACCCCGGTCGGATCGATTTGGGGTTGGGCCGAGCGCCCGGTGGTGACCAGGAGACGACGCTCGCGCTGCGGCGCGATCCCCGCGCCCCCGAACGCTTCCCCCAGGACGTCATCGAGCTGGTGGGGCTACTAGGGGACGAAAGCCCGATCCCTGGCGTTCGGGCGATTCCCGGCCAGGGCACGCACGTTCCCCTCTACATCCTTGGGTCATCGCGCTTTGGCGCCGAACTCGCCGCCTTGCTGGGACTTCCCTACGCCTTCGCCTCCCATTTCGCTCCGCAGGCCCTCCACGAAGCCATCTCGATCTACCGGGAGCAATTCAAACCCTCCCCTCAACTTCAGCGGCCATACCTAATCGCCGGTGTCGGCGTGATCGCCGCCGACACGGCACTCGCCGCCGAAAGGCAGCTCGAAGCCACCCGCCACGCCCGAGCCAGAAACCTCTTCGGCCGCGGCGAGCGTCCCCTCACGGAGGAGGAGGTCGAGGCCATCCTGAAATCACCGCGCGGCGCAGCGGTTGAGGAGATGCTCACCTATACCGCCGTGGGGACGCCAGAGGTGGTTACTTCCTATCTCGACAGCTTCCAGCATCTGAGCGGCGCAGATGAGCTGATCGTCGTCCACTATGCCCATTCCGTGGCAGACCGGGTTCACTCCGTCGAGCTCCTTGCCAATGCCGCCAACCTGACCGGATCGACCGTCTAGGCTTCATTGATCGATGGCCCCCTGCACCCATCTAGATCAGGTTCAGATAACCCAACTCCCTGAGTCCGTGGAGGGTTGCGAGGATTGCCTTGCCGCGGGAGACCTGTGGCTACACCTACGCATCTGCCTAGAGTGCGGCAAGGTCGGCTGCTGCGATGACTCTCCCAACCGGCATGCCAGCGGGCACGCGGTAAGCAGCGGCCACCCGCTGATCCGCTCACTTGAGCCAGGCGAGACGTGGTCGTGGTGCTATTTAGATGAACTCGCGCTTGTGATTCCGAATGTTCAGGGAGAGACAAGCATCCCGCCATCGCCCCTGGGTTGACCAGATGGCGGGACCGGCCAGTCGATCGCTTTCCACCTCCCAGCTCGCGACGCTCGCAGAGCACGGTGAGGAGCGGACCGCCGCCGTTGGAGAGAGGCTGTTTGAGATCGGCGACGAGAGTTACCCGTTCATCGCAATTTACGAAGGCGAGGTCGCGGTGATCGATCCCGCTGGGCGAGAGATCATTCGGCATGGTGCCTCGGGCTTCCTCGGAGAGATGAACCTCCTCTCAGGGCAGACCGTCTTTCTGACTGCCGTGGTAACGGAGGGGATGCGCTACATAGCAGTCGAGCGAGAAGTCCTCAGGCAACTGCTTTTCGAGGATGGCTCCCTGTCAGACCTCCTGCTCCCCGCATTCGTCGAGCGACGCGAACTACTCCAACAGCAACAGGGGATCGGGATCGACATCATCGGGCCGCGGGAATCCGGCGACACGCGTCACCTGGTCGAGTACGCGAGACGATTGCGACTCCCCTACTCCTGGCTCACTCCGGAGGAGAGCGCGGAGGCAGAATCGTTGATCAAGCAGTTCGATCCCGCCGAGATTCCGGTCGTTCGGCTTCCTGGAGGCGTCGTGCTGAAGCGCCCTACCAACGGAGAGTTGTCGCGGGCCCTTGGGATCGGACTCGAACTCGACCACCGCGAGGAGGTCGACTTACTCGTTATCGGCGGCGGTCCAGCAGGTCTAGGCGCCGCCGTTTATGGGGCATCGGAGGGCCTCGACACGCTGGTAATCGAGAGTACCGTCCTCGGCGGGCAGGCCGGAACCTCGCGCAGGATCGAGAACTATCTGGGATTCCCGGCCGGCATCAGCGGCTCCGAGCTGACCAGCCGAGCAATTGCCCAAGCGCGAAAGTTTCAGGCCCGCACCGCAACTCCCTACCAAGCCCGGGGGCTTGAGCCCGGCGAGAGCCGTCATCTGGTCAGGCTCAGTGATGACAAAGAGGTGTCCGCACGAGCGGTCCTGCTTGCCACCGGGGCTGACTACCGTCGCCTGCCCGTGTCAAATCTCGCCGAGTTCGAGGGAGTCAGCGTCTTCTATGCCGCTGGCCCACCCGAGGCACAGCTCTGCGGAGCGCAACGGGTTGGGGTGATCGGCGGCGGCAATTCCGCTGCGCAAGCCGCGGTCTGGTTGGCGAGGGGCGGCGCCCTCGTCACCCTCCTGCACCGTCGCGCCGACCTGCGAGAGACAATGTCGCATTACCTCATTGCTGAGCTTGAGCGATACGGCGTCGCGGTCCGTGACCGAAGCGAAGTAAACGCCCTTCACGGAGGGGAAGGAAGGCTCAAGGCCGTCACACTCAGCGACGGCACCGAGATGGCGCTCTCCTTTCTCTTCCTCTTCCTCGGCGCCACCCCTTGCACCGATTGGCTTCAGGATGTGATTGTGCGTGACTCGAGCGGATTCGTTCTTACCGGACCCGAGGCCGGTGCCGAAGGCCTGCTCGAGACCAGCGTACCCGGGGTCTACGCTGCCGGCGATGTCCGTTCCGGATCAACCAAGCGCTGCGCAACGGCCGTTGGCGAGGGTGCAACAGTCGTGGGCTTCGTCCACGAGCGCCTCGCAGCCGCTGGCGCGACAAGTTAGGGCTACTCCCCCTCACGGCGAGCTCACCCCGCGAACGGGGAAATCGATGCTGGTGAACAGAGGGGATCCGAGCCATCCCCGAAGCCACCCGCAAACAGTCGAGCAAATGACCGTTTGCTGGCCGACAATGACGAGGATCAGGGATGTATTCGTCCTGGCGTGAAGGAGCGCGATTTTTGCGCTAGCCGAGCGCCCCGGCGAGGGCGACCACGATCAGCACAAGCGCCACCACGCCGAGCGCCCTGCGAAAGTCGTTGACGCCGCTCGCGGCCTCCTCATATGCCCAGACTCCCAACCCGAGGTAGAAAATCGCGCGCGCGGCATCGTTGAGGGTGCTGGCCTGATCGGCGAGCCGCGAAACGAGCAGCGCCGCCAGCGCGATCCAAAGCGGCGGGTTGGGGAACTGACCGACCGTGTAACCCCGGATCTTGAAGTCGCGCGGCACTGCCGAAGCCTAGATGCATCTAGCCTCGATGCCACCGAGGGGAAGCGAGATGCGGGCCCATGACACAGCAACGCTGGGCTGTGCGCGGGCGGGGAGTCATGTCGGAGGGTATGTACGCACAGGGCCGGGGTGCGCCCCGACACCCCGGCGCGGCGATCAGCCACGTTGGAGTCCCTTCACTAGCGCAAGGGCCGCCCGAAGACGGCCCTTGCAAGGTGCGTTGAAACGAGCGCGAGAACCACGGCAGGGTGGGACAGTCCCGGCCTCCCTCGCTCGCCGGTGCCCGGGTTGGATTCCGCCGGGCTGCCGAAAACAGTGCGGCGCCTAGCGGCCCTGCACCTCCAGTGTCCCCTCAAGCATGTGAATCAAGTAGGACCACCTCCTTTCTCTGGTATACCGATTCAAGCACACCGCTCAGCCATGTCCACCGCTTCCCCCTGAAGCCCTGCCTGATCGACAGGGGCATAGTGGACCCGACCTCTGCCGTGACTTGCAAAAACTGGGACGATTTCAAGGTGACTGACTCCATTGCTAATGGGAGAATGGATCCACCGAGCGCTGGCAATACCCCCACCCCTGGAATGGAGATCGCCCCGGTGGTGAAACGCTGATCCACGCCACCGATATCCACCTCAACCTGGTCCAGAGCTCACAGCAGCTTTTCGAGCTCGATCCCAACGCGGTCATTGAGACCGGGAACGGCTCGATGCTGGGCGCTGGCACACCTCCCCATCCGGTGATCTCTAATGCAGCCTTTCGCATCGATGACGAGGTCGACCCAGGCGAATTCTTGGCGCTGGCGCGAGGCTTCTTCAGCGAACGGGGCCGCGGCTTCAGCGTCTGGGCACGAGCGGGCGTCGATAAAGACCGAGACCTGATTGCCGCGGCTGAGGCCGGCGGACTTCAAGCGGTCCATGCGATGCCCGAGATGATCCTCGGGCACCCGATGAAAGAGCGCTCCCTCCCCAGGGAGGTGGAGCTGCGCAGGGTAACCTCAGCCGCCGAGGCGACCGACTACTGGCGGGTCGCGGCCATCGCCTACTCCAGCCTCGGCTTTCCCCCAGAGAGCTTTGACTCCTACACGAATCATGACGGCCTGCTCGCCGACAACGTCGCCGCCTTCCTCGCCTACCAAGACGGGAAGCCGGTCAGCATCGCGATGACCATCCTCAGCCACGAAGTTGCCGGCATCTACTGGGTCGGGACCGTGGAGGAGGCGCGGGGTCAGAGCCTGGGCTGGACGGTCACTGCCGCCGCGGTCAACGCCGGATTCGACCTCGGAGCCGAGTTCGCTTCACTGCAGGCCTCGCCGATGGGCGAGAGTCTCTACTCGGCGATGGGCTTCGAGCAGGTCTTCACCTACCGCCTGCTGATGGCGCCAAACCCGGCAACATCGGGCGGATCGGAGACATGAGGGAGTTTCCCTTCGAGTTGGCTGATCGAGCTAGGTCTGGCCAAAGCCGCACCTAAGCTTGGTCCCTCTGACTGGAGCCGAACCTATCCTGCGTGCTGCGTATTCCGCCTTCAATTCCCGCGACCTCAAGGCTGCAATCGAGCTGATGCACCCCGAGGTCGACTGGCCGAACACCTGGGAGGGCGGCCGGGTAATCGGGAGGAGCGCGGTCCTCGACTATTGGCACCGCCAGTTGGCGACTATCTCCAGCCAGGTCGAAGCGGAGGGGTTCTCAGAGCAGCCCGACGGCAGCATCAGTGTCGCTGTGCGCCAGGTCGTCCACGACGCCCAGACTGCTCAGCTGCTCAGCGATTCGCGCCTACGGCATCGGTTCTGGTTGGAGGATGGGCTAATTGTGAGGATGGAAGTGCTTGAGCCCTGAGCGTCTCAGCTGCGAAATCGCCCCGGAGCGAGCCCGCCCCTGGATTCATCGGTTGGGAAATCGAACTTGCAGGTCGCAGCGGTGAAATGGGCGGCGACCATGGTCTGGACCGCGATTTTGCGGCGTTCCCCAGCCGCCGGCTAGAACTTCTTCGGCTTGTAGGTCCAGCCGGCGCCAGTAACGGCGTCAATCACGGGGTCGCGCAGATCCGGCCAGGAGAACTTATAGCCACCCTCATCGGCGCCACCCTCCGTCTGGTGTGGACCGAGCCAGGCAACCACATGCACAGTCTCCGAGCCGATGTGCTGGCCCTTTTCCCAGCTCTTTGAAGCAGAGATCCCGTCGCTGCCTAGCTCGGCGTCGGTGGTGGTTTTGAAGCAGAGCCCGACAACGGCGTGCTCGTCGTCTTGCGGCGCGAGCCGGATCGCACGGTAGAGATATTCATACTCACCGCCTCCCGCCCCGGCGCTTGACACCTTGGCCGACCACGAGACGACAATCTCACCGTCATCCTCCCCTGTCTCGATCCCCTTCCCCGAAATCGACAGCAATCGCCCTCGTAGCTCCTCGGCGCTCTGCGGCGCGACCCCGTCCTCGGGCTTCGCCACAGTCACGATGCCACGGCCCTTCTCTTTCAGCTTGTCGAGGAATCCCATCTTCGAACCAGCTTATTTGACCGGAGCAGCGACGTACCCGAGCGACGATGAGAGCGCGCGATCAAGCCCTCAGGCCGTCAAGGCCAGCGGCGGGTGATCGATCTCCTCAAACGTCGGCCCAGCACTCTCATCCATCCGGGCCTGGCCAGCTCCGGGCTCAGGACTCAAGCAAGATCGTGACCGGTCCATCATTGACGAGGGCCACTCCCATGCAGGCGCCGAAGACCCCCCGCTTTGCGCCGAGGCGCTCGCAGAAGCGCTCGTACAGGGGCTCGGCCTGCGCAGCCGGCGCCGCATTGGTGTAACTGGGCCGATTGCCATTGCTGGCGTCACCATAAAGGGTGAACTGGCTGACGCAGAGCACCTCGCGCTCGCCGAGCGGCTCGTTCATGCGGCCCTTGGCGTCATCAAAGATCCGCAGGGCACGAATCTTGTCTGCGAGGCGGTCAACCTGCGGTGCACTGTCGTCCAGGGCGACCCCGAGCAGCACGAGGAGGCCCGGGCCGATCTGAGCGACCCGCTCGCCCTCGACATCGACGGCGGCCTGGCTGACCCGCTGGACGATCGCCTTCATCCGGGGAAGGTTAGACACCAAGACCGCTCGGGAGTCATGGGCGCGCCTCGCCCAACCTCCTCAAGATTTCCGAAGATCCGGGCGACCGCACGGGAGCTCCGAAGGCCCTGGCGAGCGCGCGCCGACAAGGAGCCCTAGCGAAGTGGCCCCCAGCCCAGCTCAGCGGACGCGAGACCGTCGGTGGCGGTGGCCAGTAACTACCTGAATCGGCGCCGGGACATCATGGACCAGAGCTGGGAAGCGGCGATCCGGCCAATAGGAAGAACCAGATCGTTAGGGCCAGTGCCGCCAGCAAGACCGATCCCATCAGCACCGCCTCGACCACGGTGGTGGTGCCGGCGCTGGGGGTCGTGTCGCGCATGCTCTTTAACCAGCTGGGACGCATCGGGGTGAGGCGGTTGGTGCCGGTGATCCTCACGTAGAGGCCGTTGAGCCGCGCGATCAACCAGGCGACGATCACCACCGAGGCGATTATTCCCACCGCGACCACGAGGTAGGGACCACCGCTTGGAAACTGCGTGTGGGAGACCTTGGAGCCGATGTAGATCCAGCTCAAAGGAATCGCGGTCCAAAGCGACAGGGAGGCCAGCAGCATCGCAATGAAAACCCACAGCGCGACCAACGCTCGAATGCGGTTTCTGCCTTGGCTGTGGTCCTGCAGAGTGCGATCGGATTCAGGCATCAACCAGTTCGCTTGGGGACGAGTTACTGTGCCAGCTATATGGTACACCTGAACGGGTCCTCGGCTGGCTTGCCTGATTCATCGGGGCCGACAGTCCAACCTCGAGCGCGCTGACCCGCGAGCTGCTCGGCCGGCAACCAATCCACCCCGGGCTCCTCGCCGACCTCGACGAAGAGCATTATTTGTCAGGAGACACACCTGGCTAGGGCTTGATCGAATCCACAAAAGTGTGTCCTAGTGGTGGCACGGACTCAAGGGGCCGGGCAAGTAATGCGGGAGCGGCTGCTTGGGAGTCAGGAGCCCATGAACCCTCGCGTCTCGCGCAGGGCGTTGGCGCGGCGCATTTCTGTCGGGGCTCCACCGCGAGCCGCAAGGGACCAAAGACCGGCGCCGCTAGGAGGCGCTCCACGGCGGACTGATTTTGCGAGGGCACCGAAGTCCCTATGAGTCGGCAGCGAGCGGTGCACCCCCGAATCCGAGCTCGTTGCCATCGGGGTCGCGGTAGAGCGCCTTGCGCACGCCGTTGGAGAGGGTCAGACGCTCATCGGGCTCAAGCCCGCGGACAGCTACCGCAGCTACCTGGGAATCGAGATCGCCGACAAAGATCGTAACCACGGAGCTGCCGGCGCGCTCGGCGTGCTCGACTACGTATACCGATCGGTCCTCGGCAAGCGTCCAGACCGCCTCGGTGTCGTTGGGGAAGAACGTCGGCTCGCCGAGCAACTGCTCATACCACGGTCGGGCCGCTTGCAAATCTCGAACGCGCAACCCCGCGAAGAGATGCGGCAACATCGTCGCAATTCTAGGGTCACGTGAGGGTCGGCACAGTTTCGGGGCCACTCAAAATGCGATAGCGCAGCTGAACGACGTCGCTGCCGACCCGGGTCCAGCAACTGAACCACCCCTCCGGACGCCAGCGGTCATGGAGTGTTTGCCTGCCCCGACGAGGACCGATGCGAGAATAGGTGGCACTCGTCAAGGAGGCGGGCGCGGATAGCTTCGCCAGCGAGCCCGGCGCCCTCGACCGTGATGTCGCGGCTCGCCGACGCCTTCATTCGGTGGGCCGCAGCTGTCAGGACGACAACCGGAAGAGTCCTACGATCCCGAGCGACCCTTCTGGATCGAGGGGATCGCGTTGGATCTCACTACCTGCCGAAAGGTCTACCGATCCCGGCTCGGGATACCCGGTCCGAACAGGCCGACTGATAGAAGCGCAGCGCGGATCGGGCTGGGGCACGGCTGCCAGGTGCCGCCATTTGACGACTGCCGGCACCGGTATCTTCGGCTGTCTCCGCGGGGACTGCCGATGCTGCTGCCCGCATACCAGAGATGAGTCTCAAGGCTTCGCTAACGCTGCTTGCCTCGCTGATCGTGGCGAGCTCCCTCGCGATCGCTGGGTGCGGCGGCAGCTCCAAAGTGCCATCTGTCAAGCCCGTCGTCAATTCGGTGGGCATGGCCCACCCGCCCGTCGGGTGTACCTATCACTTCGTCTTTGCCAATCACGGCCCCTCAACCGGCAAGATGGTGGCGCTCAGCTTCGACGACGGCCCCAGTCCCTACACCCGCGATCTGTATGAGACGCTCTTGCGCTACCGCGTGCCCGGCACCTTCTTCATGATCGGCGAACGGGTTGCAGAGCTGATGGAACTGCACGGTGCTGGGCTCTTGCGCGAAATGATCGACCACGGGATGGAGATTGGCAACCACTCTTACAACCACCCACGCGACCTGCCCGAGGAGGGCGAAGGGTCCTCGCTGCAGCTCGAACTCGCCAACCGCGAAATCGAACGCGCCAGCGGCTTCACCCCCTGCCTGTTCCGTCCGCCCTACGGCAACATCAGCCCAGAACTGATCCAGCGCGCCAAGGTTCTCGGCCTGACTACCGTGAAGTGGGACGTCGACCCCGAAGACTGGCGCCACCCCGGGGTGAGCGTCATCCGCGAACGGGTGCTATCTGGCGTGCACCCGGGTTCAATCGTCGTGATGCACGACAATATTGAAACCGATGGCCAAACCGTGGAAGCCCTGCCAGGCATCATCGAAGGCTTAAAGCGCCGCGGCTACCACCTCGTGACGATCACAGCTCTGCTCGGCGACAAGTTCCTGCTCCAGCGGCTCCACCACCATCACGGCCGGCTCAACGCGCCTGTGGGGCCAGGAGGCGAGTAGCCAGCCCGTTGGGCAAAGCGTTGATCTCGCGCGACCGGACCCCGGCCTTAAGGTGCCCCCCAAGCTGACGAAAGTCGAGCCATGCAACTCGGTATCGGCTCGCGCGCTGCGCTGAGCGCGGAATCGAATCTGACGCCCGCGGGGAGTGCACACGATCGCTTTCTCGCATGGAATCCTCCTATGCTCGTTGAAGGAAGTTAGAGGGAATTCACCGGGCGATGGAGAGACCGCAGATGGAACCGCACATCGATGTGATCACGCTCGCCGTAGCCGATCTCGAGCGCTCGCTTGAGTTCTATCGCGACGGCCTCGGCCTCGATTCTGCCGAGCTGGTTGGCGCCGAGTACCCTGGCGACGATGTCACTCCGGCGGGAGCGGCGGCGATGTTCAAGTTGCACCGTGGGTTGCTCTTATTGCTATACCCCCGGACCGAGCTGGCAAAGGACGCCAGTGTTCGGCTCCACTCCCCACAGAGTGGCGAGTTCAGTATCGGCCACGCGGTCGCAAACAGAGAGGAAGTCGACGTCGTGCTGGCCTGCGCCGAGGCTGCTGGCGCGACCCTCACGAACCGCCCGCACGATCGCCCGTGGGGCATCTACTCCGGCTACTTCCGCGATCCCGACGGACACCTATGGGAGGTCCTGTGGAACCCTAGGCTGAAGCGCCCGGACCCGTGACGAACACCCAAGGCGAGGTGCGGAGGCCCCCGTCCCAAGCGCCGGTGCGGCTGCTTCCCCCGACGATTGCCGCCTGGGAGACTGGGGAGAAAGCGTTCTCGGTGGTTATGGTCAAACGGTCGGGACTCCACTCACGCCGCGATGAGGGCCTCGACTTGCGCCGACACAGTAAAAGTCTTAGGTCAGCCCTCACTCGACCGACCGCCCGGACGGGGTGTCGGTGAGGCCCCCCGGCCCTAGGCAGCGGGTGGCTGGTCGATACGCACCAGATTGCCGGACGGGTCACGCACCGCGCAGTCTCGCGTACCCCACGGCTGCTCGGTTGGCTCCTGCACGATCTCGACTCCCGAGGCATGCAGTTTGTCGAAGGTTGCGTCGAGATCGTCGGTGTGAAAGTGGACACCGTTCAGGGCGCCCTTGGCGACGAGGGCGGCAAGCGTGTCGGTGTCGGCGGGGCTGCCGTTCAAGTAATTCGTGAGGACGATCGCAACGTCGGGCTGGGATGCCGCGCCGACGGTGATCCAGCGGAAGTCCCCACGGGCGACATCGTTTCGCAGCTCAAGATCCAGCTCGTCACGGTAGAAGGCCAGCGCAAGGTCGGGGTCATGAACAAGGACGAAGCATTTTGAAAGGGTCAGATTCATGCCCGCAAGGCTAGGGGGTCAGCGCACTGCGCGTTTCTCCGATCCTGCGCGTCCTGCGGTTCGGGCGTGTGATCTCCCTAGCGACGCAGCCCGGCAGGCTCGCAAGCTCGCTGTGGTCGCGAGTTCGGTAGGCAGTCGGCGTCTCGCCTACCAGCCGGGTAAAGCGGGCGCTGAATGAGCCAAGCGATGAACACCCAACCGCCATGCAGACCTCGGTGACTGAGAGGTCGCCGCGGCGCAGCAGCGCCTTGGCCCGCTCGATTCGGCGCGTCATCAGGTAGGCGTATGGCGTCTCCCCGTAGGCCGCGCGAAACTGTCGCGAGAAGTGTGCGCTGGACATCAACGCCGCACGAGCCAGCGTGGCGACTCGGAGCGGGCGAGCGTATTCGCGGTCGATCAGATCGCGGGCGCGGCGTAGATGGGCAAGGTTTGCACGCTCCTCTGACGTCACGGTTCGAGCCTAGCTTCCGAGCCCCGAGACCGGGCATCACCAGCACAAGCCATACGTCTCCCAGTCAAGGGCAGCGCAGCGCGGGCTATTGCCGCCGGCCCTCGCTGGGCACAGCTCCGCAACGTGCTCGACGGTTGCGCTCGATCCAACCCAGCTCGAAAAGGCGCGGGCCAGGGAGTAATTCCGAGGCCGATCCTGCCGGCTAGGTGGCCGTGGCAGGTGGACGCTGAGGAGAGTGCATCGAGTTGACGCGTCGGTGCCTCACGACTCTCCCTCGCGCTCAATCAGCCCCTGCCGGAGCATCGCTTCCGCAGGGCACCGGGCCCACGCTGCGCCAAGCTCTGTTAGGCGCGTAGCAGTGGGGAGCTCGGTGACCCGATTGCCAGAGCCGCCTTGAGCTAGCTTTGCCTTTGTGTCGTCGGGTGAGCAGAGCACATCACGCCCGCGCCAGAAGCGCATCGCGGCCAACGGGGTTGAATTCGAGATCCTCGAAGCGGGAAGTGGGCCGTTGGCTCTGTGTCTGCACGGTTTCCCCGACTCGGCACATACCTGGCGATACCTGCTGCCCAAGCTGGCCCAAGCTGGCTTTCGCGCCGTCGCCCCATTCATGCGGGGCTATGCGCCGACGGGACTGGCACCCGATGGCTGCTACCAGCTCGACGCGCTCGTGGCCGACGCAATTGCGTTGCATGAAGCACTCGACGGCGATGCTCGGGCGGTTCTGATCGGCAGCGACTGGGGAGCCGAGGCCGCCTACGGCGCGGCTGCCGCCGCTCCTGACAGGTGGAATCGGCTGGTGACAATTGGCGTCCCTCCGCTGGCACTTGATAAGCGGCTGTTCAGCGACTATGACCAGTTGAAGCGCTTCTTCTACCTGTTCTTTATGAGGACCCAGTTTGCCGAGTCGGTTCTCTCCTTGAACGGCATGGCATTTATCGACCGCCTCTGGGAGGACTGGTGCCCGGGCTATGAAGCGCGCGAAGACCTAGGCTTCGTGAAGTTGTGTCTGGGCCAGCCGGAGAATCTCTCGGCTGCAATCGGCTATTACCGGGCAGAGGAACCCGCCCTCGAGCAGATTGGCCTTGCAAAGGAACACGCCGTCGAGCAGAGCGCATCCCGGCGCAGGGCCCCTCAGCCGACCCTATATCTGCACGGCGAACGCGACGGCTGCATCGATGTTTCTCTGATTAGCGACGCCGAGCGCCACCTCTCGCCCGGCTCAAAGGCCGAAATCATCGAAGGCGCGGGCCACTTTCTTCAGGTCGAGCGCCCCGATCTAGCCAACGATCGGATCGTGATGTGGCTCCAATCGGGATGAGGAGGGGCGGCGCTGCCTTCGAGCCAGATCAGCGAGCTCGACCAGGGCGGGTCGCGATTGCCGCCACGAACCATTCGATTCTTAGGTGGCGAAGCGGCGGCTAACGCGTAGCGGCTCTGAGGCGCAGGGTCAGCGCCTTCAGATGCTCGACCAGCTCAGGCGGCTCGTGCACCTCGAAGTCGACGCCTAGCATCGCGATGCGAAGAGCCAGCCAGCGAAGGTCATCGTCGCCCGCCCTGTAACTGCAGGTCTGAGCGTCTATTGGCGCGACGCTGCCCCAGCTGGACGGGACCTGCGAAGCGATCTCCTCCGCAGCGGCGTGGAGAGTGACGAGCGCCTCGAATCGGTTCGGCGCGCCGATGATACTTTGCTCGACATAGGCACCCACATCTTTGGCCGGCAACCGGCGCGGCGAGAAGCGGACGCGGTTTGAGGTCGGTTTGGCGAGCCGGTCGATGCGGAAGATTCGCCAATCACAGCGGTGGCGATCCCAGGCGACGAGGTACCAGCGGCGGCCGCGATTGACGAGCGAGTGAGGCTCGACTTCGCGACTGCTTTTCGCGCCGTCGCGGCTTCGGTAACCGAATCGAAGGCACTCCGAGTCGCGGCAGGCTGCGGCGATAACCGTCAGATACTGGGGGTCGACGGTTGGGCCTCCGGCTGGCAGCGTGAACGTCGCCGAGCTCAGTGCTGAAATGCGGCGGCGCAGGTGCGCCGGCAAGATCTGCTCGAGCTTGACGAGAGCTCGTACGGCAGTTTCCTCCACGCCGGTCACGGAGGCCCGGGCGGCGGTGCGGAGACCGACGGCGATCGCGATCGCCTCTTCGTCGTCGAGCAGCAGCGGTGGCATCGCGGTTCCGGCGCGGAGGCGATAGCCACCCACAGGACCGGTGAGCGAGTCCACCGGATATCCAAGCTGGCGCAGCCGCTCGATGTCGCGCCGGATGGTCCGGGCCGAGACTTCGAGTCGTCCAGCCAGCTCGTTGCCGGCCCAATCGCGGCGCCCCTGAAGCATGGAGAGCAGCTCTAGGAGTCGGCTCGATGTCTGGCTCATCGCTTCTTCATGGTCAAGAAGATTGAGGACAGATATTGACCTAGATTGCACCTATCGTGCGGCGCCATATCAACAACGCAAAAGGGAGCACGAATGCCTGATCGAGATGGATACCTACCGGGAGTGCCGTGTTGGATCGACACCGGCCAACCCGACCCCGAGGCGAGCGTCGCCTTCTACAGCGGACTCTTCGGATGGGATTTCGAAGACACAATGCCGCCGGGCTCCTCGGGTAGGTACTTCATCGCCCGACTTCGCGGTGGCGAGGTAGCGGCCGTTGGATCGCAACCCGAGGCCGACTCGCCAGTCCCGGCCTGGAACACCTATATCTGGGTCGAGAACGCCGAGGAAACCGCCTCCAAGGTACTGGCTGCAGGCGGACGCGTCGTCATGGCCCCATTCGACGTCGTCAAAGCGGGTCGCATGGCCGTATTCACCGATCCCGCAGGGGCCGCTTTCCGCGTTTGGCAAGCCCACGAGCACCGGGGGGCGCGGATCGTCAACGAACCCGGCTCCTTGAACTTCAATGGCCTTAATACCCGAGATGCTGAGGGCGCGAAATCCTTTTACGGATCGGTATTCGGATGGGAGGCGCTCGCCCTTGGAGGCGGCGCCGAGATGTGGCGCCTGCCCGGCTACGGCGACTATCTCGAGCAGCGCGATCCGGAGCTCCGCGAGCGGATGGCGAAGAGCGGCGCTCCCGCCGGCTTCGAGGATGTGGTCGCGACGCTCAATCCGATCGCAGACGACCAGCCGAAAGTTTCCGCGCACTGGAGCGTGACGTTCGCGGTCAACGATGCAGACGCCACGGCGGAGCGAGCCGCGGAGCTCGGTGGGCAGGTAACCGTCGCGCCGTTCGATGCCCCCTGGGTGAGGATGACCGTCATCACCGACCCGCAGGGGGCGACGTTCATAGCCAGCAAGTTCGTCCCGGAGAATCGCGCCTAGTACTCCGCTCTGCTTGTGGAGCTCAACGCCGCGTCGGCGCTGCGCTGTTTCTCCGAAGCCATGCGGCTCTTAGCCATTTGGAGGGCAATCAAGCCCGAACGCCGCTTCGCTGCAGCTCAATCCGGGTACTCATCCTTGCGAAAAGTGCGAGGCTCGTCGGGCTGGGGCAAGGGCGTGCGGTCGAGCAGAAAGTTGAAGTATGGAGCGACAAACGGATCGGGAGCCCTCACGGTATAGGTGTGATAGACAATTCCGTTCTGGCGCGCAAAGGCGATCCAAGCGGGGCCCTCGCGCAATCCGTCGCGCAGGTCGGCCCCGATCTGGTGGGACCACTCGACCAACCAATCGGGCGGATTGTCGAGCATCCCCTTGATCTCGGGGCTCTGCTGCGCCTGCTCTTGGGTGAGCGCGAGCCCGAAGTCAAATGCGAATTCCGTGTTGTAGGTGGACACGTAGGGAAACTCCCAGCCCATCCGTTCCCTGTAGGCCTCAAGGCGCTCAATCGGCGCCCTCGAGAAGCAGATCAGGGTCACGTCGCGGTGGTTTAGGTGGACCAGAGTCCCGTCGAGGCCGTCGCCGAGGCCCGTGCACCCGGGGCAGGCGCCCTTGGTGTAATCGGGGCCAAACATGATGTTGTAGGCGAGCAGCTGGGAGCGACCGTCGAAGAGCTGGGCAAGCGTCTTCTTTCCAGTCTTGGTATCGAACTCGTACTCCTTTTCGACCGGAACCCAGGGCAGCGCCAGCCGCATCTCCTTGATCTTCGCGTTTCGGTCCGCCTGCTCGGCCTCGAGCTCCGCGAGCTCGTTGCGGGCCGCCAACCATTCTTGGTGCGTTCCGATCTTGTGCTCCGCCATCTCAGCGCTCTCTTTCTTCAGGGAACTCGTTATTTAGGACCGCGGACCGCGATCAAACTCATCGCCAGTTAAAGGCCTACCGAAGGCCGCGATCTGGATCCAATCTATGTGTAGCGGATGTCCTGCTCAGAGTGGCCGGTACCCCAACGCGGGAGGAGACTCTTCGACGGGTTCGAACCCGGTCGCGAGGGCGCTCGCTCGATTCGAGGATTTTCTGGGCCGACCAAGAGCTAGACCTTGCTAGCGAGGCGCCCCCTGATCAGCCTGCGGGCAACAAGTTCTACGGCGCGCGGCCGCGTCCGCGACGCATTCAGATTGGAACTTCCCCGATCCTAACGGTATCCCGCATCGACTGGGGTCGCGCGCGCAACGGCGTGGTTATGGTGGTCTCGCCGAGATTGTCGGCGATGAATGAGCGCGAGGCGTTGAAGGTTATGGTCGAGCCGTGAGATGCCTCTCGCCGTTCATGGGGCCCATCCACTCCGACCACCAAGGAGCGCGGAATGAAGATCACCAGGAACTTGCCTGAGAGCAGTGCCGGTCCCAGCGACTGGTTCACCGGCAACGTCTACATCGACACCGTGGCAACGCCGTTGGAGCCATCTCGCCTGGCTGCCGCCAGCGTCCATTTCACCCCAGGCGCCCGGACAGCCTGGCATACCCATCCCTTCGGCCAGACGATCTTCGTCACCGAGGGAATCGGTCTCTGCCAGCGGCGCGGAGGCCCGGTCGAGACGATCCGGCCCGGAGATCGGGTCTTCTTCGAGCCCGGTGAGGACCACTGGCATGGCGCCACTCCCAACCGGTTTATGACCCATCTGGCGATGCAAGAGGTAGATGACTCTGGGAGTCCGGTGACTTGGGGGGAGCACGTGAGCGAGGCGCAGTACACCGCCCGGCCCGGCAGCGAGGGCCGATAGCAGACGCGGTGCCGGCTCGCTGACGGCGGCTGCGCAACGCGAAAGCGCCGCCCGCGACCTTTCGATGAAGCCGAGGGCGCGCTGGGATTTGGCTCATCTGGACGGCTCTTCTTGGAAGAGTGACCCTCAGGCCTGCGCCAGCCAACGCCGGCAGACCACCGCGCATTTCGGTAGGACAGCAGGTGCGGGCCGGGTCTCGTTTCGCATCCCGGCGTTACTTGCGAATCCCCGAAGGTGTTTGACGGCATCTCGTCGTGATTTCGGGTCTGGAGCTAAAACGCGCCGAGGGAGGTGACCGCGATGATCTGCCTTGCGATGGGAAGTCCTCCGCCGCGAGAGGAGCAAGGCAAGCGACCTGCATACCGACCAGTCGGTATGCTTCCTACGTGGCGACTAAACCCGATCACCGCCGAGCCGATGTAAAAGCGCGCTCCGACAAACTGGGCAGCTCACGCGAGCAGCTGCTCAATGCCGCAGCCCGCGTTTTTGCTCGACATGGCTACCGGGAAGCATCGATGAATGAGATCGCAGCCGAGGCGGGCTTTTCGAAGGGAGCCCTCTACTGGAACTTCGAGAGCAAGGCGGACCTCTTCTTCGCGCTGCTTGACGAGCGCATTGACCGCCGCCTTGGGGCACTATTCGAATTGACTAGATCCGCTGGCTCAGACGGTGGCGTCAACGAGGAGGTGAGCCGCCGCTTCTCCGCCGTCCTCGCAGAGAATCGCGAGCTCGTCCTCCTCTTTCATGAGTACTCAGCAATGGCAGTCCGCGACCCCGAGCTCCGGGTCAGCTACGCGGCCCGAAATGCCAGACTTCGTCAGGGCATAGCCGAGGCAGTCGAGGCCCGCCACCGAGCCCTCGGTATCCCGCTTGCCCTGCCGGCCGTTCAGATCGCAACGGTGGCGATCGCGCTCGCCGACGGGCTCTCAATCGAGCAGCTCACCGATCCCGACTCGGTCGCGCCCGACCTGCTGGGGCAGGTTCTCTCCCTGATCGAGGACGGCATGAAAGCACGAGCGAAGCAGCCGAGATGAGCACACAGCGCGCTCCGTTTCCCCAAGCCCCGCCACCCGATCTCACCGGCACGCCACCGGGACCTCGCCTCCCTCGCCACTTGCTCGGCGCCTGGTGGCTGGCCCGCGAGCATGACCTTTTGGGCCGCTGCCGGCGTCGCTACGGCGATGTCTTCTCGCTCAACGCCTGGCCGCTTGGCTTCATGGTGGTGATCGCCGATCCCAAGGAGGTCAAACGGGTCTTCACGGGCGATCCCGAAGTTATGCACGCCGGCCAGGGCAATGCGGTTACGCAGCCTGTCGCCGGTCCGGAGTCCGTCCTACTGCTCGATGAGGAGCGCCATCTGCGGACGCGAAAACTGATGCTGCCGCCCTTCCACGGCGAGAGGCTGGGTGGCTACGCCAAACTGATAGCCGAGATCACCGACGAAGAGATCGAGCGCTGGAGACTCCAGAGCGAGTTCCCGATCCACCCCTCGATGCAGGCGATCACCCTGAAAGTGATCCTGCGCGCGGTCTTCGGCATTAATGACGCCGGGCGCCGGGCTGAGCTGGAGCGGTTGATCCCAAAGCTAATTAACTCCCCGGCGCTGCTTTGGCCATTCCTTCAATACAACCTCGGCCCCCGCGGTCCCTGGCGCCGCTTCCTCGACTTACGCGATCGGGTCGATGCGATCCTCTTCGACGAGATCGAGCGCAGGCGCATGGACAGTGACCTAAGCGCGCGCGAGGAC
The DNA here is from genome assembly GCA_963700105.1 of uncultured Solirubrobacterales bacterium. Classification (GTDB taxonomy): domain Bacteria; phylum Actinomycetota; class Thermoleophilia; order Solirubrobacterales; family 70-9; genus CAVUWL01. The sequence goes on from CAVOWL010000004.1 coordinate 1,188,069, forward strand.
ATCCTCTCGCTGCTCCTTTTGGCACGCGACGAGCGGGGGAATCCGATGGGAGATGCCGAGCTTCGTGATCAGCTGATCACGCTGTTGCTTGCCGGTCATGAGACAAGCGCCACAGCGCTGGCCTGGACCTTCGAGCGGCTGCTCCACAACCCAGCGGTGCTGGCGCGCCTGCGGCAAAGGTTGTCCGAAGGCGATGAGGACTACCTGGACTGCACCATCAAGGAGAGCTTGCGGTCGCGACCGATCATCGGGGTCGCGATGCGCCAGCTCACGGCACCGATGTCGGTCGGCGAGTACAGGGTGCCCGCTGGGACCTTCCTCGCGGCTTCGATGATCCTTCTGCACAGTGATCCGGACCTCTACCCCGATCCCGATTCCTTTCGTCCCGAGCGCTTCGAGGACAAGCGTGCCAACCCCTACACCTGGATTCCTTTTGGCGGCGGCGTCCGTCGCTGCCTTGGAGCCTCCTTTGCGATGTTTGAGATGCGGATCGTTGTGAGCCGAGTTCTCAAGCGCTGCGAACTGAGCGCATCAGGAAGGCCCGAGCGACCCCGACGACGATTCGTCACCTACCCCCCTGCAGGTGGGGCGCGCGTCGTGCTGAAGAGACGGATTCAAGCCGATAGCCACAACGACCCAAGCCAAGAGATGGTGCACGGAGGAAGTTCGAGGTGAAAGAGGTCGCCACCTTTGACCCTTTCGAGACAGCGCTCGGGGCGCTAAACAAAATCGAACTGGGCGCGGGATCGCTTCGCTATCGCGATCGAGGCTCCGGGACCCCAGTGGTGTTCCTTGCCGGACTGGTTCTCTCCAGCGGGTTCTGGCGTCGTCTGGTTCCGGCGTTGCAGCAGCCGATCCGCGCGATCATCCCAGACCTGCCACTTGGCGCCCACACCGTCGCGATGCGCCGTGACGCGGATCTCTCAGCTCCGGCGATCGCCGATTTGGTCGCTGAGCTGCTCGAGGCGATCGATGTGAAGGAGGCGGTGATCGTTGGCAACGACACCGGCGGCGCCATCGCCAAGCTGCTGGCCACCCGCCACCCCGAGCGGGTCAGCGCACTCGTCCTCACACCATGTGAGTGCTTTGAGAACTTCCTGCCGCCGATCTATCGCTACCTCCAGCTGATTCCATATTTGCCAGGTTCGATCTGGCTACTCGGAAACTCAATGCGCTTCACGGCGATCCGCCGGCTACCAATCGCCTTCGGATTGCTTACCAAGGGCCCGCTTGAAAAACAGGCATACGACGCCTACCTGCGACCTGGGCAGACCGACCGCGGCGTGCGCCGCGACAGCGCCAAGGTCCTGCGCGCGATCCGCCGTCGCTACACGATCCAGGCTGATGCAGCGCTCGCAAACTTCAACCGTCCCACCCTGATCGCCTGGGCAACCGAGGATCGCGTGTTCCCCTACAACCACGCCGAGCGGCTTGCTCAGATCCTCCCCAACGCGCTGCTTGTCCCGATCGCCGATTCCTATACCTACGTCCCCGAAGACCAACCGCAGGTCTTGGCGACTCACCTCGACAGGTTTATTGAGGAGACTCGCTAACCGCCACGGCGAAGCCCGATCCGCCCCAACCGCTTGGCCAACCGCGACTTGACGCCTGCCGAAAGGCAGTTGCTCCTTGGCGCTCGAGCCCTGGAGAAACCGGCCCTGTCGTGCCCTCACCCTGCTCCACGCAACCTTCAGATGTCCACTGAATCTATGAAACTCCAGGGCGACTGTGGTCAGGTGGGAGCGGCCCAACGGTACCTCCTTGATCGCAAACTAGGCGCAGCAGCCTGGGCGGGAACCCTTTGATTCGAAGCGGCCAAGCCTTCGGTCGATACGGTCCCATGGCCCGCAGCTCGTCGCGACGGGGCGGGCGAGCAAGACGCTGGGAATCGCACCAAGCTCGGGGCAGCCCCGATAGCTGGTGGCGCTGGCGATGAGGTGAGAGATGCCGAACCAAGTGGGGATAAGGGCCAGCGGCCAGAGGGCAACTCCGCCCGGTGCTTGGCGTGCGCCCAACGCCCCGGCGATTGCGAGGAAGCCAAAGCCGGCGCCGGCGCGCGCACGGCGGGCCGAGCGGGTCATCTCCACCCCCTCGCTCAGGGTGCAGCTGGGTGCAACGGCGGCGTCGGCATTAACGGTGTCCCTCGACGTATCGGACATACGGATCCCTTCTCTCGGGTTTTCGGATTGGTCTATCACCTAAAGTAAGGTTCAAGTCAAGCCATGACCGCGACTAACACCGAAATAACGATCGGGGAAGCCTCCAATCGTGCCGGAGTCCCGGCGTCGACGCTTCGCTATTGGGAGAGGGCTGGATTGCTCTCGACCCCTCGACGGGTCGGAGGTAAGCGCCGCTACGACCTCGACGCGATGCGGGAAATCGAGATGATTTCCCTGGCCAAGCAGGCAGGGTTCACCCTGGCCGAGATCCGCGTCATCCTCGCCGGCTTCTCAGAGAACGCACCGCCGTCGGATCTCTGGCGTCGCCTCGCGGCTCGCAAACTTCCGGAGGTCGAGCGAACGCTGACCGAGGCCAAGGCGATGAAAGCGATGCTGGAGGCGGGCCTGCGCTGTGAGTGCATCAGCCTTGAGGACTGCCTGGGCGGAGTTCTCCTAAACCGTACTCAGAACGCAGCGCGATGCTGACGGCCTACGGGGCAGCAGCAGTGACCTTCATGGTCGTCATGTACGCGTTGGAGCGGCGCGATCGTCGCTATACGCTGGGCTTCGCCGTCGGCTGCCTGCTCTCTAGCGTCTACGGCTTCCTGGCTGGGGCCTGGCCATTCGGGGTGGTCGAGGTGATCTGGGCAGGGGTGGCCGTAGTCCGATACCGCGGCCTGCAGCTTGCCGCACAAAGTTCGGCCACGACGCGGAGCTAGGGGAGCGCTGGCCCCAACCATGACGCCAGGCAGGGGATCACCGCCCGTCGATCAACCCGGAATGAATTGCCCGATCCGTATCTCGCTAGCTCCCTTGGTATTGAGGGCGTTCAACACCACAGCTCAAGAACCCCCGGAAGAAGCGCCCCAGCCAACCGCGAGGCAACAAGATCCGCCCGTGCATTCGCTAGAACTCGAACGACCTGATCGCCACGGCGACCGCCTCCGGCTGGTCCTCGGGCGTAAAGCTATAGGCATCATTGATCGGGACGAACCGGCCGTGCTTGAGCGCCTCCGCGTAGCGCTCCCCGTGCTCGAGCGGAAAAACCTCGTCCTCCTTGGACCAGATCAGCAAGATCGGCAACTCGGAGCTCGCGATCAGGTACTCACCGGCTTCACGGACAGGAGCGGTGGACGCCGCGGCCATCGCCTTGGCGACATCGCCGAGCACGCCCGGCTCGCGCGTAGCGGGAAGGGCATAGGAGTCAAATATCTCGGGCTCGACTGGGTGCTTGAGCAGCAATCCGTAGGCCGGCGGCAGGGCGCGGACAATCGGGTCCTCCAGGGCTCCAAGTAGCCCTCGGAGCACCTGGAGGTCGCGCGCCGCCGCGGGGAGGCCGTCGAACGGGGGCGGCGGCCACTCGTCATAGGGGGTCTCACAGGAGGTGAGGATGAGGCCCCTGACACGGTCCCCTATACGCTCCCCGTGCCGGGCCAAGGCGATCTGTGAGTAGGCGCCCCCCGAGTCGTTACCGATCAGCGCTACCTCGTTCAGATCGAGGCCCTCGAGCAGATCGGCGATCAGGCCCGCGACGCCGTTCGGGCTGAGATCGGCATCGGCACCCATCGGCCTACGGTGAGAGCCGAGCGGGAGATCGAGCGCCACGCAGCGAAAGTCCTCGTGCAGAAGGTCGATGACCTTGCGCCAGAGGTTTGCGTTGGATAACCAGCCGTGGCTGAATAGCAGCAGGGGGCCCTCGCCGCGCTCGAAGTAGTCAAGCGTCCCGCCAGTTACATCGACCGAGTGCGACACCCCGAGCAGCTCCGAGCGGTGGCCGTGCACACTTATGGCGTAGCGGCCGCCACACGGCCGATGGCGGCGTCGGTGAAGGGGACGAGCTCTGCGGCAAAGCCCTCGGGATCGCTGACCTGAGGCGCGTGGCCAGTGTCGAGAGTGACGAGTCGCGCGCCGGGGATCAACTCCTCCGCCCTGCGGCCGATCTTGAGCGGGATCACCGGATCGCGGCGGCCCCATACCAGCAGGGTGGGAGCCGCGATCGAGGTCGCCCCGGCGCGGAGGTCGTGCTCGGGAGAAGCGAAGCTGCGCCAAAGCTCGCTGACTGCCCCCAGTCCCGGGCTCTGGCGGGTCGTGGCCACCGCGACGTCGCGGACGCGGCGGTCTGCGGCACTTCGCGGGCGCATATAGAAGCTGGCAAACCAGGGATAGATGGCGCGCAGGAACCGGGGACGGGCCATCAGTGCGCAGAAGGCACGGTCCTTCAGGGGGCGCCCGGCGAATCCACCGCTGTCGAGCAGGACCAGCCCCCTGACCAAGTCGGGCCTGCGGATCGCAAGACGCCCGGCGGCGAAGCCTCCGACCGAGTTGCCGACCACGACGGCACCCCCAGGCGCCAACTTCTCAACCAATTCTTCCGCCAAGTCGGCGAAGCGCATCGCGCTCGCGAGGCCCTCCCCGGCCGGCGAATCGCCGTGGGCTGGCCAGTCCAGAGCGATCGAGCGAAAGCGAGGGGGAAGCAGCTCGCGCACCTCGTCATAGTCGTGACGATCGTGAGCGCCGCTGCTCAATAGGACGATCGGGCTACCCTCGCCGCGCTCGTCATATGCAATCGGCCCAGTCGAGGTGTTAAGGAGCGGCATGTCGGCAGACCCTAGCAGCAACTGACCGATCGGTCATATTTGTGACCGATCGGTCATGTAGCCTCAGGCCGTGCCTGTCAAAGCAATCACTGTCGCCCGAACCAGCACTCACGACGCATTGCTCGAAGCGGGCGTGTCCGTCGCCGAGCGCCACGGGCTCGCCGGTCTCAGCGTCAACCGAGTAGTCACCGAGGCCGGCGTTGCGAAGGGCACCTTTTACCTGCACTTCGACGATCGCAGGGCGTTCGTCGATGCTCTCCATGCCCGCTTTCACGCTCGCGTTCAGGATGCAGTCGCCGTTGCGACGGTTGGGGTACCCGCGGGGGCAGGGCGGATTGTGCGCGGCGCTGAGGCCTACCTCGACACCTGCCTCGAGGATCGCGCTGTCAAGGCTCTGGCGTTGGAGGCCCGCTCGGATCCCGACCTCGCCGGCACGATGTCGAAGCGCCACGAGCGATTCGCCGCCTCAGCCATCCCCAGCTTCAAGGCAATGGGATGGCCTGATGCGGCCGCAGCGTCACAGCTTCTCGCTGCGATGACTGCGGAGATTGCAATCCGAGAGCTTGACGCCGGCCGGCGCCTCCCGGGTGCTCGTAGATCCCTGCGGCGTTTCCTCTCGGTCCAATCCTGACAGCCCGTCAAGGTCCTTGAATGTGATCTCCCTATGCCGCTTGGCTTCGGGGCAACGTTGCGCCCATGGTGCTTAACGGAGGGATTGGACGATAGGAGTAAACGTCGTGCCTAGGTGGACGGCATCGCCTCGGCCACCGAAAGCAGGTGGCGACGAAGGAAGGCGACCTCATCGGCAACGATCTTGGCGTGCTCAGGACCATCGTAAATGTCGAAGTGATCGACGCCGGGATAGGTGCGCAGCTCACCGAGTGGGGCTCTGCGTGCGGCGGCGATCGCGGGCCCAGGCTTGGCGACTCGGTCGGCCTCACCGACACAGAGGAGCCACGGACAATGCAACCGGGCAGCATGGCGCGCAGGGCGGTACGGAAGTCCGAGCAGCCAGCGGGCCGAGACCCGATTGCGCCAGCGCGATTCCTCGCCAATCGCGACGACATGGCGCCAGCCGACCTCACTGTCGGGTGCGTTTATTAAGGCCGGCTCGTGTGGCTGCCCAACGGCCGGCAAGTGCTGGTCGATGGCGGCGGCGAGCAGGATGCGGAATGTGACTCGCGGGGATGACCGATGCGCCTGGCGCCACATATCGAGGAAGGGGACCTGGCTCACAGCGGCAGCGACCTGCCTGTCCTGCGCAGCGGCGGCGAGCGCGTTGCCCCCTCCCATCGAGGAGCCAAACGTCGCGACGCGTCCGACGTCGATCCCCGGCAGCGAACGAGCGAATGCAATGGCGGCCCGCCAGTCTTCCAGCTGGAGCGCAGGGTGAAACAGGTCCGGCTGGCCACCGCTGTCCCCGAACCCGCGGTGGTCGAAGACGAGCGCCGCGATGCCGGCCGCCGCAAAGCGCTCGGCGAATGAGCCCAACCCGTCGCGGCGGGTCCCAGACAGGCCCTGGGCCATGACGACAATCGGCGCCGGCCTAGACTCACTCAGCGAGGGGTACAACCAGGCAGCACAGGTATCGATACCTGAAGGAAAGCTGAGGTCTTGGCGGTCCATCGTTTGATAAACGGTCAGGCAGGATGAAATGTGAGACGGACCCTAAGGTTTCAGACCCTGATCGGATTAGCAGAAGAGTCCGCGCCATGGGAAGGCGGGACCGAGCAACGACAAGCCAAACCCCCTCCGCTTCCAGGAGCATAAACATCAGTACCACTCCTCCCTTTTGGAAGCCTGGATGGCGTCCTCGGGCGTTTACAAACGGGGTTTGGGCGGGTCAGGGAGCCGGGCTGGCTACAAGAACAGGCCGACGGATCGGCGGAAGAGGGAGGAAGCCCGGCCCTCCTTGCAGCGGCACGCTTGCCGCCACGAAGTTTCCGGACGAAGCGCTGAGCATCACAACGGTCGCCAGGGCGTTCGCGTTCAGCCCCCCACCCGCGTCACCGGGGGCCCGCGCTGACCCGAAACGGCGGCGTGCCCGCGAGCTTGCCGCCTTCGATCGTCAGAGTGGACCCGCTGATGAACCCGGACGCATCGGAGCAGAGCCAGCAGTTCGCAGTGATAAACGTCGTCGCTCTCACCGATGGCCCCTCCCAGCAGGAGGTGGGCACCCAGATAGACTCGACCCGAGCGGGCTAATTGCGACGATCGATGAGCTCGAAGCGCGTGGTTTGGCTCGAGCGCCGTCGCAGCGAGAAGGACCGGAGGCGCCATGCCCTCTACCTGACTGAGGCAGGACAGGTGAAGCTGGGGGAAGGTCGCCAGGCGGCGCGTGGTCGCGCCGAGGAGCTCACCTCGGCGCTCACCCCCAAGGAGCCGGGCCGTCTTGTTGGATCTGCTGAGGAAACTTCTCTAGATGCGGCATTGTTGGCCAAGCACACCACCGGCTGAACGGCCGCCGTCGGTTTGCGCAGAACTTGCCAGGGGGCCGGCTGCAGATCAGCCGGCCCCTCCGCTCAGCCCCAACTTCGGCGCCGGTCGCGTTGGAGGATGGGGGCGGTGGCCATCAATTCCCACAGCCACAAACGCATAATGTTGAGGCCTTTCTCTCGGACCTTGTAGGTTGAGGACAGGCTCAGGTACCGTGGGTCGCTCAACGATGGTTCTGTGCTCATCAGGACGACGATGAGGATTTGTCATGAATAAACCTGTGTTGTTCTGCTACGACGGATCGGACGGCTCGAGGTCGGCGCTACTGGCTGCAGGCGAGCTTGTAACGCACCCCGCCGATGCCGTGGTTCTGGCCGTGTGGATGCCGGCAGTAGTCAGCCTAGTACGAGCAGGCTCGTTTCTGACCGCCGTACCCAACGAGGGCGAGATAGACGAGCAAGAGGCCGCCTCCGCAAAGCGAATCGCCGAAGAGGGTGCCGCGGGAGCCCGAGCGCACGGCTACAACGCCTCGGCACGAATCGCGAAAGCCGAGATCTCAGTCGTCGGGACGATTGGCGAGATCGCTCAAGAAATCGACGCTGGGCTGATTGTTTGCGGCCAGCGTGGACGCGGCGCGATCCGCAGCACCCTACTGGGCAGCGTCTCGCATGGACTCTCGACGCACGCGCAACGGCCGGTGCTGATCGTTCCTGACCGCGCTAGGTAATTGTCGCCGGATCGGTGAGAGGGGCGCTCGCTCAGCTGGGAGCTGAAGGCGGGCGGTCCGCGAGTTCGGTTGGGGAGGTGCTTTGGGACGCGGTCGGTCTGTTTTTCGCGACGCCGTCTAACAGCCTGATCTGTTCAATGTGCACGGTTACACCGAAGTGACAGCAGGGACCGGTGACCAAAACGGCGGTCGCTGGCGCCGCCGCTCCCGACGGGATTGCGGTTGCGTAATCCACCGCTTTCTTTGGCGCAGGGGTACTGATCTTGCTTTTTGACGGGAGAATGAGGAGTGCGAGTAACAGCCCCAGGGCAAAGATTCCTGCGGCCCAGGCGAACGCGGTGGTGTAGCCGTGGATTGATGCCGCATTGATGACTCCGGTCGTCCCAGCGTGGCTGGAAGCGTAGGCGGCGGTCGCGCTGGCGAAGATTGTGCTCAAGAGCGCGGTGCCAACCGAGCCACCTACCTGCTGGGAGGTGTTGACCATCGCGGAGGCGACGCCGGCCTCGGAGCTCTCGATTCCGAGTGTCGCCGTGCTAAAGGCGGGTGCAAAGATGCAGCCCATGCCGAGGCCGATGATGACCAGGGCGGGCAGGACATGGCTCGCGTAGCTGGCACCGGGGGAAAGACGTGTTAGCAAGAGCATCGCGATCAATCCGAGCGTCATCCCGACCGCAACCAGCGGCTTTGCGCCTGTGCGGTAGAGCAGTTTGGTCTGCACCGTCGTGGAGGTGAGGACGAGCGCTGCGGTCATCGGCAGGAATGAGAGGCCGGTCTTAATCGGAGAGAAGCCGAGGTTCTCTTGCATGTAGTAGGTCAAGAAGAGGAAGAGCGCGAAGATCCCGGCGCCCGCTAGCAGGATCGACAGGTAGGCGCCGCCACGGGCACGGTCCCTCACGATGTGTAGCGGGAGGAGGGGATCAGTCCTGCGGCGCTCAACTGCCACGAACGCGACGAGCAGAATCACGCTGGCGGCGAGCGAGACGATCGTCAGCGGTGCCGTCCACGAGTGCGTCTCGGCGTTGGAGAACCCGTAGACCAGCGCGAAAAGGCCCCCGCCGGCGAGGAGGACACCCGGGATGTCGATGCGAGGACGTCCCTCAGGGGGATGGTTTTGCAAGAGCCTCAGTGCGACCAAGACAGTCGGTAACGCGATCAGCACGTTGACGTACAAACACCACCTCCACGACAGCGTTTGCGTCAGCACCCCGCCGAGGATCAGGCCAACTGACGCGCCGCCTCCGGCGATCGCGCCGAAGATGCCAAACGCCTTCGCCCGATCGGGCGAGCCGGCAAACGTCACCGTCAGCAGCGACAGCGCCGACGGTGCGAGCAGAGCACCGAACGCACCCTGCAGCGCCCGCGCGCCAACGAGCATGCCGAAGGATTGCGCTAACCCTCCGATCGCGGAGGCACCCGCGAAGCCGATAAGCCCGGCGATGAAGGTCCACTTGCGCCCAAACAGATCCCCAAGCTTTCCCCCCAGCAGTAGGAGACTGCCGAACGCCAGCGCGTATGCGGTGACGACCCACTGGCGGCTATCGGTGGAGAACCCCAACGAGCGCTGCGCTGAGGGCAGCGCGATGTTCACGATCGTCGCGTCGAGTACGACCATCAGCTGCGCGACACCGAGCAGGGCCAAGACCGCCCAACGGCGATCGGCGGACGGCGAGCTCGCTGCGGCCCTCACCGGTGCGACCCCAATAGGCTCGCTACTCGCCATCGACGGTATCCACGCTACGCGACACTGGCCCCGCGTCGGCGCCCTCAGCCCTCAACGACGGTCTCGCTGGTCTGTTCCGCGCGAGAGCCTGAAATAGCGCCGTGATGTCCCGATGCTCGAAGCCGAGCTCGCTTGCCAAGCTCAAAGCCTCATTGGCGGCGCGGGCTGAGGCCAGCGGCACCCCCAGCTCACCAGCGATCCCCAGCGCGAGGCGGATGTCCTTTTGCATCAGACCCACATCGAACCAGGCGTCATTCGGGAGGTCGAGCACTAGCGGTGCGCGCGCCTTCAGCATCGGTGAGCCAATCGGGCTCTCGGTCATCACCCGAGCGGCAAGCTGCGGGTCGATCCCGTCGCGCTGCGCGAGCAAGAGCCCCTCCGAGAAGGCCAATATCTGCACGGCGAGGCTGATATTGACTGCCAGCTTGAGCACCAGCCCCTGACCGTTAGCACCGACCCGAGTTGGCGTCCCCAGCTCGTGGAGCACCGGCTCGACCCGGTTGAAGGCTTGCTCCTCCCCGCCGACCATGATCGTCAGCGTCCCAGATTGCACCTGGGGAACGCTGCCGGAGACAGGCGCGTCGAGCATCAGCGCGCCGGTCCCCCGCACGCGCTTGGCCACCTCGCGACTGACGCGGGGGCTGACCGTGCTCACGTCCACCCACACCTTCCCGGCTTTGAGGCCGGCGAGGATCCCGTCGGGCCCGGCTGCGACATCCTCGAGGGCGGCGTCGTCGGGGATCGATGTGAATACGATGTCTGCCGCCACGGCGAGCTCGCGTGGCGAATCGCACCACCCCAGGCCTTCGTCTATGAGGTGCTGCGCACGCCCTTTGGTTCTTGCCTCTCCGTAGACCACATACCCCGCCGCGAGAAGGCGGGCGGCCATATTGCCGCCCATATGTCCGAGGCCGACAAAGCCGATCGTCGTGGCCGCTCTGTGCTGCGTCGTGGCCATCTCGTGCTCCTTCTTCATGCGGTTTGGCTTCACATCGCTATTCAGCGGACGGCATTGCCTCCGGCGAGGGCCCTCCGACGGGTTTCGATCCCGCCATGATTCGGTCGATCTGCTCAAGGTCGGCCTCGCTCAGCCTCAGCTCGGCGGCTGCGAGGCTGTCCTGGATGTGGGCTGGGTGTCGTGCGCCTACGATCGCAACGTCGACTGCCGGATTCGCCAGCGTCCAGGCAATAGCGAGCTGTGCCACCGTGCAGTCCAGTGAATCGGCGGCGAATCGCGTCAGCTCATCGACGACCTCTAGGTTGCGGCGGAAGGAACTACCGCGGAACACAGGGCTCGCGCTTCGCCAGTCCTCCTCCGCGAACGAGGTATCGGCGCCCATGCTTCCGGTGAGAAGCCCATGCGATAGTGGGCCGTAGACGAGAACCCCGATGTCCTGTCCCCGCGTGTGGGGGAGCAGCTCAGCCTCGATGTCCCGGCGGAAAAGATGGTAGGGGGACTGCACCGTCTCCACCGGCCGCGTGCGGGAGAACTCCTGTATCTGAGCCACGTCGAAGTTCGAGACTCCGACGTGGCGGATCTTGCCTTCGTCCACGAGCTCTTGAAGCGCCGCCGCGGTCTCGCTGAAGGGCACCGATGGATCGGGCCAGTGCACCTGGTAGAGATCGATGTGATCCACCCTGAGCGCCTTAAGACTTTCCTCGACTCCGCTGCGAAGCCAGGCTCGGCTCGAGTCGCGGACGAGGCCATCCTCGGTCATACGCAGGCCGCCCTTGGTCGCGATCACGATCTCATCACGGCGGTTGTCGAGATCGTCTCGCAGTGCCAGACCGAGGAGTCGCTCCGAGGCGCCAAAACCGTAGCCCTGAGCGGTGTCAAAAATGTTTACCCCGAGCTCGCGACTGCGCCGAATCGCCGCGATCCCCTCCCCTCGGTCAAACGCACCCCACTCACCACCTAGCTGCCAGGTACCGAAGGCAATCGGGGAAACCTCCAGATCGGTCAATCCGAGTCTGACAGCGCTCAACAGATCTGGGCTCATCTGGCTCACCATCCTCATTTGTTGTCATTCCTCGCCGATCAATGAGCGTTGAAAGCAAGCTTCCCACCAACAAGAGGGCACCGCAAATCCAAATTTGCCTGAGCCAGACCCGGCTCTGGGATGCTCAGCATGGGCTCGGTGCTCGGAGGCCCACGTCCGAATTCCCCCAAGGTCGCTCCTTGAAAAGCCGACCACGGTCCCAATATGGTCGTGAGGGTATGCGCGCCCCTCCCGGCCCTTGATTCTGATCGACCCCGCATCGGATACCTCGCCACGGATGCGCGGGTACGGTTCCTGAAAGATGTGGGACGCTTCGACATTCCGCTTCGATCCGCCACGGCTTCGCACCGTCGCTGACCCCGGCGAGGAGCGCCACGCCACCTGGTTTGAGCTCTATTTCGACCTCGTATTTGTAGTCGCGGTTGGCGAGCTGGCAGCCGCGCTGGCGAGGGAACCCTCAGCCGCCGTCTTCGCCCGCTTCGTCGGGCTGTTTGTCGTCGTTGCCTGGGCATGGGCGGGGTACACATTCTACGCCAACCGCTTTGACACAGACGACCTCCCATACCGGCTGGCAAAGTCGGGGGCGATGCTCGCAATCGCTGCTGTTGCGATCAACGTCCACTTGGTGATGAAGGGTCAGGGAGGTACGGTCGGGTTTGCGGTCGGATATGTGGTCGTGCGCTCCCTGCTGGTCTTGCTCTACATCCGCGCTCGACTGCACATCCACGGGCAAGGCCGCGCCCTGATCGACGCCTACCTAGCCGGCTTCTCGCTCACGACCGGACTCTGGCTCCTCTCGATCTTCGTGCCGGAGCCATACCGCCTCGTGCTCTGGGGAATCGCGATCGGGATCGACCTCACGATCCCGCCCCGAGCCTGGCGCGCCCTTACCGGTGCTCCCATCGTCGTCTCGCACCTGACCGAGCGCTTCGGCACCTTCTTCATCATTGTGCTCGGCGCGGCCGTGGCCGGCGTTGTGGCGGGAGTTGCCGATTTCGAGCTCAGCCTTGCGTCCTGGGCGGTTGCAGGCGTCTGCTTCTTGATCGGGCTGATCCTCTGGTGGATTTACTTTGACCTCGCCGACACCTCGGTGGTCGGGCGGGGCGCTCTCGGCCTCGTTTACACGTATGGCCATTTCCCCCTGCTCGCGGGCGTCGCCGCATTCGGGGCTGGCACGAAGCTCGCGATCACCGGCGCGGCTGACCCCGGCCTCATCGCGGGTGCCCGCTGGGCGCTCGCCGGCGGCATTGCGGCGTTTGCTCTTTCTCTGTCGGTCTTTCACCTCGGCGCAGAGTGGACCTCTCTCCGGGACCGCACCTTGCTCGGCCGCCTACTGCTTTCTGCCGCCGCGATTGTCCTGGCAGCGGCAGGCGGGGCAATCGCCCCCCTTGCGTTCGTCAGCCTCCTCCTGGCCGCCGGGATCGCCCAGCTGCTGCTCGAGGCCTCAACCGTCTCGGTAGGCGCCGCGAGCGTATGGGAACCGCCGCAGGCCACGGGGGACGTCGCCGACCGGGAAGGCCGGACTTAGGCAGTGGCCGAAGCCGCCTTAAATCGATCCAGACTGATCTTCGACGTGATTCTCGATCACCATCACGGGGGGCTAGAGACCGCAGCTGATCCTCACTTCTTCCAGCAGAAAGCCTTTAGGTCCAGGTACGCCCGTTGGCTTACCTCATGGGGCCACTCTGTCGATGGCTCAGCAGCGAGAGCAATTGCTCGCGCTGCCAAGTACCGCTCCAGCGAAGCGGTTTAGCCGAAGGAGCGGTACCGATGATTAAACATGCAGCCAGGAGTCCCCGAGCACAGCGGCCGCGATGGTGGCGGACCCCATCGATCCTCCTCGCCGGTGCCGCCCTTTTCATCGTGCTCGGTGGATCCGCGGTCGCCGCGACGGGCTTGATCAGGGCCGGCGAAATCGCCCCCGGTGCGGTCACCAGCAAGGCGATCAGGAATGGCGCGGTGGAACCCAAGGATCTGAGTATGAGCACGCGAGCGCTGCTCCAAGGCGACCAGGGCACGACGGGCGCCAAGGGTGATCCTGGCTCAACCGGGAGCGCCGGAATCAACGGCGCCAACGGTGCAAACGGACCCAACGGTGCCAACGGTGCCGAAGGCGCCAAAGGCAGCAACGGTGCCAATGGAGCCAATGGAGCCAACGGCCCGAACGGAGCGAACGGCACCAACGGGGTCGATGGTACTGACGGAACCAACGGGGTCGATGGGGCTAAAGGCGCCAATGGCATAAATGGGACGAACGGCACCAACGGAACGATCACGCCGCTCTCGGCCAACCAGGGCCTGACCGCTCTGCCAACCGCAGCTTCGGCAACAACGGTGGTCGAACTCGCGGTCCCGGTCGGCAACTACGTGGTCCTGGCGAAGACGCAGCTCTTCCAAACAGGAGCCGGCGACAGCGTCGAATGCTTCCTCAAGTCAGGCACCACCACCCTCGACCAGGCCGCGATGAAGACGTTGCCGGCACTGGCCTCGGTCCCGGCGTCAATGCAGGCCGTGATCACCACGACGACGTCGCCAACCACTCTGAGTGTGCAGTGCACAGTCGCTGTGGCAAACGGCACGGCAAACTACAGCAGCCTGATTGCGATCCCGACCGCGTAGCTATGCCGATTCCTGCTCGGGCCCAGGCGGCCCGAGCAGGGGTGTGAAGCGCCTGGAGTCAGGTCGCAGGCCGGCCCTGCCGCCACTCGAGTAACGCTGCTTTTGCCGCCGACCTGATTCCGAGAGGAGCCTTGGCGTTGGCCACCGCGCCGTGGCCAGCCTGGGCGAGGTGGATCTCCCTGCTTAAGACCCCGCTGGTGGCGCTGATCTTCGTCGTCTCGGTGGGCGGTCAAGTAGGAAGCCGAGCAGCACTCCCTCTGGCGCGACGGCACCGTCAAGCGTCAGCGCACACATCCGCGGGCCGTTCCCCTTGCCGTCCGCGCCACGGCAGCACGGGGACCCCGCCCCGCTTCTCCTTGCGCCCCCATACCGCCAAACGGCAGATCGCCGCGAAAGTCGGGCTCGCAATTCATCAGAGGGGCGCCTTGGCTGACACTGTGCACATCGCGACCACAGGCGAGCTGCGAGCGTGGTGGCGGCTAGAGCTCCGAGCGCCTCTTCCTCGCCTGACAAAACGGGGGTGGTTGGGGCTGAGCGGACCCGTTCCACCGAGCGTCAGACCCAGGAGCCGGATGAAAAACTTTGTTATCAGCCTCGTCGTTTCGTGCAGTGCCATCTTTTCGCTGGGGGTTGGCGCAACCGCGATCGCGTCCCCCACCCCAGAGCTGCAGATCACCAAGATCCAGACAGAGACCGACGGACCCTCATGCCGGCAGTGAGCGGCGCCGCCGTGACGTCATGCGAATCCGATCCGATCTATTCGATCACCTTTTTTTACCGCTGGTCCCATAGGAGAATCCCGGGCACGCAACGGCTGAATCTGAGCGGGCCCGGTCACCCAGACCATTCGCCGGCGGGCAGTCTCTTCGAAGCCAGTGGCAATAACGCCGACCTAGCGACAGCGGAGGAGTACAAGGTAGCTTCGCTGGCGCTTCCGGCGGAGCACTACAAGTTCCAGGCAACGCTCGATGGGATCACGCGGAAGGCCACGGTGACTCTTCGCCTCAGCAACTGCTGAGGCAGCGCCGGGAGCGCACCACAGACAGAGGCCGAGGACGAGGTGTTGTAGCTACACCCCAGGGGGTGCCCCCGCGTCGATGCGAAGATCTGCAGCACCGCGCCGACCACAGGCGTGATCGAACCGTGGCTTGGACGGTCACGACGTAGAAGCCCCGAGTAGAAAAACGCTTCAGCTCCCAGGCGCTTCCCTCGGTGCGGCGTGCCAGGTGGACGCGGTTGGACTTGATTTGCGCGCGACCGAACCAGCCGTGCAGGTCAATTCAACAGACGCGATCGAGCTGTGCCAAATGGCAGTTTTAGGCCGTGCTTCCGAGGAGTAGGTGGGTTCTCAGGGACAGGATCTAAGAAGGCCTTTGGTGCAAACGAACCGGACTCAGTGGTGGGTCTCGAACTGATGGACCCCAGACAGGAGGCGGCTCTCGAATACGACGGCGAGATCCGCACACCCATCTCCTAGATTGGCCGTAATGGGATCAATCATCGCGCGATCACACATTGAAGCACCCCTGCCAGCTGAGGGCGAGGGCGCAAAGGGTGGCAATAGAAAACTGCCGTCGGGTCGGACCACGTATCTCGGGCGCATCAGGGACGCTCTCAAATCGCACGATCCGAGAACGCTCGACTACCTCGCCCGATGCCCCTCCACGCTCAGAGGGAAAGCCCGATGCGCGAGGCCCCTGCAGAGCATTGGAACGATACTTACTCTCCTACCGCGGAGCGCCGCCGGGACGCAAGCTTGGCGCCGCGGCGCTAGACGGTCACATCAGCGACCCCAGCCCAGGGGTACCTTATAGGATTGCGCCGTGCCGTTTACTCTCAGGAACCTCAGGGAGGACCTGGAGGACCTCGGGTCCAGATTCGATGGCGCCCCGGACCTGGAGTTTCGCTCGGCGACCGCCGCGCTCAACCTCGAGCAGTCCGGCCTGAGCTATCAGCGCGTCCCGCCCGGCTATCGTTTTCCGTATGGCCACACGCACAAGGAGCAGGAGGAGGTGTACGTGGTCCTGCGCGGGAGTGGGCGGATGAAGCTCGACGATAAAATCGTCGAGCTCAAGGAGTGGGACGCAGTGCGTGTCCCACCTGGTACGTGGCGAGGATACGAGGCCGGCTCAGAGGGTCTCGAGATCCTCGTCATCGGCGCACCCAATCTCGGCGAAGCTCCGCGCGAAGACGTCGATGGCCAGCGCAGCTGGTGGACTGACTAGCACCTTTAAAAGTGGGAAAAGGAACTGCCCAGCCAAGGGCGGTGCGCTCTCCCCTTCTCGCCAGACTCCGCCCGTCTTTTGCAAACACTGGGAGCGGTGGCGGGATCTGCACAGTTATCGCCTCCTAGGTTGGCCTTGATAACGACGGTTGTTCAGCCCCGACTGACTACCGCTTCCCTGCAAACCGTCAAAGGGTTCAGGGCGAGACTCCAAGCGAACGATTTCTCCAGGGCCAGAGAAGGCGGGAATCTAACCACCCGGACGAGTTTGAGCCTAGGGCAGATCGTGCCGATGAAAATGCTGCCTGGTCAGGTGCCGCCCAGGTGTCATCCTGAGGCGGAGCCTGGCTCGCGCCGCGACTCAGCGTCCTCCTTGCGGTCCGACAGGGTCAGGAGCAGCGCTCCCAAGCCCCCCACCCCGAAGAACACCAAGATCGCGCCGAGCGCACCGCGGAACAGGTACCGCCCGAACAGACCGAGGACAGGTGGTCCGACAGAGATCCGCGCACTGCCCCCAGCTCCGGAGGTGTTCGAGGTGATGATCAGATACCTGCCCGGATGGGGTGTGTCGAACGTACCCACAGCTCGGCCATAGTAAGGCCCCCGAGAGTACGTAAACGACGCTTCATAGCCCGAGATCGGGAGCACGTTCTTCGGCTCGGCGCCGGGCCGAATGGAGACCCTCAGTCCCCGCACCTCGAAGGCATCCGGCGTGCCGACGGCGTCTTCGTAATAGATCACGTAATGGCGCTGGGTGAGGGTGAGGACGCCCCTTCCTGGAACATTCACCACATGAAGCTCACCAAAGGCATTAACAATCGCCACCACAGCGAGGATTGCGCACGCAATGCTCCCCAGGACCCCGAGTGCCAAACTTGTGAAACCGCCAACCCTCAGAAGCACAATCTTCCGGCGGCGGCCGGGCGGTCCGCAACTCTCCATGACGACCGAACCTATCAGCCGCTGAGCGGTCGGCCGAAGGGCTCGCAAACGTCGCCCTCTGTCCTCTCGAACACACGGGAGCTCCATATGAGCAAGAGCCGCGCTGGTTCACCTTCATTCGGCTGCTTCGAAAGCAGTTTCCACAGCGAGCGCTCGCCCCAGCTGCAGGTGAACTGCAGGTGTGCTGGCGCTTCGATTGAGGTTAGAGAGGGTAAACCGTGCGCTCGCTCGTGGCGATTTGAGGCGGGTTGGCGTCACTGCGGGTGACGGCGAGGACAGCGATCGCGCTAGCACGCGGGCGTGTGCAGGAGAGCTTGAGCCGGAGGTGGCGATGACTTGCGTGCTCCGTAAGGACGAGCGATGCGCTCTGCTGGGCAAGCTTCCGCGAGCCACGCAGTACGGTCACCTAGCGTGCTTTTCGTCCTTTGCGATCGTCCAAGCGCAAATCGCGCCGAAACGGCCAAAAATGTGCCGACAAGATGTCTCCAGCGATCCCCAGATCAGGGCGCGTGGAACTTTTCGCAGTACGGACCCACGTTTTGTGCCTTGCTTAGGGTCACGTCAATGTGGCACATTTCCAATTCCGTGCCGTCTTCAATTTGCCCGGCGGTATCGATGTATTGCTGCTGGGTGGTTACCGGAACGCCGTTTATCGACGTGACGAGTACGAAGTATTCGTTGCGAACCGACTTCGAGACCACCTGGGCCAATTCGGTCTGCTGTTCGACAGGGGTGTCCTTGGTCACTGCTCCTACCAGCATTCCGCCCTTGAGTCCCTTGTTGGACACCTGTGTGCCTCCCGGCTGTTCGCTGTTGGATTCGAGGCAGAACCCAGTTTCATGTGACGAGTGCGGACAGCCAGCAAGCGGCGTCGCCAGGGCGTTGAGGCCGAGGCCGAGCCAGGCTGTCGATTCCCCCTTCGCGAGCTTAGGAACCACCCTACGCACGGTGGCCACCGAGATTGCATCGTTCTGGCTTTCGCCGCTACCTCTGGCGACGTTTACGCCCACCAGTTCACCGTGGTCGTTGACGAGCGGCCCACCCGAGTTGCCCGGGTTGATCGCCGCGGTGGTCTGGTAGAGGTTCTTCAAGAGAAGGCCCGAGTTTTCGTTGTTTTCCTGCTCGAAGGCATCGTAGGAGACCGTGGCTTCGTCCTTCAAGGTGGAGAGGGTTCCCTGGGTGGCCTGGAAGGGGCTTTGGAGGAAGTCCTCCTGGGAATTTCCGTTACCTGGATAGCCAAGCGCGTAGACGGTGTCGCCCTGTTCGACCTTCCCCGGTTCAGCCATCGGAAGTGTCTTCAGATGAGAGGAGTTGACCTTGAGCATCGCGAGGTCGTCGCGGGCATCGACGGCAACCACGGTGGCAGGGGCCAGGCTCGTCGAGTCGTATCCCGCCTCGTAGGCGCTGGCGTTCATCACCACGTGCGCGTTGGTCACGATCAGGCCCTTATTACCGTTGTAGACCCAGGCCGAACCCGAATCGAGGATCTTGTTGGTGCCTCCGTTGATCGGCGAGGCACCGACCCCTCTGCCGACCACCATGAGGGTTGATGGCTTGTCCGCGGTGATGATTTGCGACTCGTCGAGCGGACCCGAGGATCCCGATGACGCGATGACGACCACCGCGACGGCGACGGCGACGAGCAGCAGTGCTCCGGCGCCGATTGCAAGGATCAGGCCTTTCTTGGGGCTGCCGCGGCCAGCCCCGGCCGATGCTTTAGGAGTTGGGCCGGGCGTCGGCTGGGGGGTGGCGACGGGAACCGTGATGGCTCCTCGAGGTCTTGGCTCTAGGCCGGCGGCGGCGTTCGGCTGGGCGCCCCCCAGCACGGTCGAACCCACTCGCATTTCATCCCCTGGGCCAAGTGCAGTCGGTTCGGTGATGCGCACCGCATTGACGAAGGTGCCCGTCCGTGAGCCGAGATCGCGGATCTCGATCGCTCCGTCGTGGACCCTGATTGAGGCGTGTTCATCTGAGACCTCCGGATCGCTCAGCGAGATGTCGCAGCTTGGATCGCTGCCGATGACCAAGCGCCTATCGATCTCGAAGGTCGACCCGGCAAGCTCGCCGGTGCGAATTTCAACAGCACCCGCCGGACCCTTTTGACCTCCACCATCAGCTTCCTGGGGCATATCGCCTCCCGTTGCTTCTGTGCGTGGCCACGCACAGAAGCTGAAGCGTACCGACATCACATAGAGCAGCTGTCGCTCGGTCAGCTTCGTCGCTCACAGGATTATCCTAGTTCTTTCAACCGAACCGGGTGCATTCGGTCCAAATGAGCGGGCTGCCCTCGCAGGACCGCTCGACCACATTCACGAAGGCGCCGGATTGCCGACGCCCCCGCCGCGCCTCCGGGACCTATATGCGTACCCGTACAAACTTCTACCGCGGTGACCTGATGACCGACGATTAGTGCCTTGAGCATCTCCTGCCGAGTTGCAGACCGCCGTAGCGGCGCCTGTGCCGGTTTGAGATCGAGGGCGGTCGAGTCCTCGCTGCCGGACCGAGAGACGCCTTGAAATAGCGCGAGCGCCAATAAAAGCCACCCAGCTACCCCCGCGGGCTACTTCCTTGCCGGCGCGAAGCGCCGCTTGGCTGCGGCGACGCAGTGTGGGCGCTTGCTCTTATTGAGCTTCTTGCATGCCTTGAGTGCCCGCGCGAGCTTCTGCGCGCCACTGGGCGTCGTGAGCTGTCCACCTACTCCCGGAGGTCCGCCGCCCGGAGTCGAGCCGGTCCCTCCACCCGGGAACCCGGGGTTTGCGCCAGACGTAGAGACGGTGTATGCGATCGTGGCTTTGCTGCGTAGGCCATCGTGGCTCACGGCGGTCACCGCATAGGTGTATGACCCGGCGGTGGAGGCGGTGAGGCTGCCGGGGCTGGCGCTTCCGTGGGAATCGGTGCACGATTCGATCCCCGGCCCGCCCGCCGCTTCGGCGCAGGAGAACCTTGTAGGGATGTCTTCGCCCACCAAATACATCTGGTGATCGGCCGGAGCTTCGATCGTCGCCGACGGCGGGCCCACCGCCGCCCCGGTTACGTTTATCGGCAGCGTTTGCGTCGAGGCGTCTGCCGTCCCGTTGCTATCAATCACCGTCAGCGACACCTGGTATTCGCCTGGACTAAGGTAGGTGTGATTGGGGGTGGGACCGCTGTTAGTGTCGACCGGCGAACCGTCACCAAAGTTCCATTCGTATGTGGTGATCGGGGCGCTGATGTCGTAGGAGGCGCTCCCTTCGAACCTGATGGGGTGGCCGGTTTCGCCGGTGGCGGGCGCGGTGAAGGCGGGCGTGGGACCGATCCGAGCGGCACATCCGGCCGGTTCGTTCTTGGTGGCCGGCGCTGGCGTCTTCGTTGATTCCTGGCTCCAGATCTGCTGCGTGTAGTAGCTGTTACCGTTGATCAGTTGATTGAAGGCAGTGTCATCGACGAGGCTGCCACCAAGCGGGGTGCCATAGACCTCCGGCTGTAGTTCGACAGTTGGCCCGGTGCACTTGTCGGCGACCTCTTCCCCGTGTTCATCGGTATAGCCGGTTTCGGGTTCGGGATCGGTTGCGGACTCCACGATCTCGTGGATCTCAGAGTCGAGAGTGCCGTCGGCGTCCCTGTCTCCGCCCACACCGGTCGGCGCTTGACCGGAGTCGCATTCGGGGACGTAGGGCAGGTCGCTATATACGGCCACCTTCTTTTCGGGGCCGAGTTCGGTGATCTCACTATGGTAGGCGCAGAATTCTTCGGGCGCGCATTCGCCGAATTCACACGTCGTTACCCCCTTGGGCGTGTAGAGGAGATACTGCGCCTCCGGCGCGCTCGCCGAGTCGGTCGGCCAGTGGTTGGCTTCAATCTGTTCCAAGATCTCTTTGCGGATCTGCTTGTCGGTCAGGCAGGGAGCCATGGCCCCGGTGCAGCCTTCGGATTCTTCCGGCGGGGGATAGGGACCACTGGCGTATACGTCGTCGCCGAATTCGACCTTGCCGGTGATCGCTTTTCCTTCATTGTTCGTGTACTGCTTGGCGACGGAGAACTCATCAGTGGTCCGCGAGCTTTCGGCCTGGAGGTCCTTGGCGTATTGGATGATCGGTCCCGTATATTGGTTTGGAAATTCTCCAGCTTTCTGCTGCCAGAAGATCAAATACAGTTTCGAGGTGAGCATCAGGGGACCGTTGTGGTACACAACCGGTGGCTGAGGCCCGCCGACGCTAAGTGGCGCCGCGCGGCCACGCAAGGCCAGGAGAGCCTGGGCTTTCCTGACTTTGGGCGTGGGTGTGACGCCGTAGGCACGGCCGTGGACAAACACCACGCGGGCCTCCGCGACGCCATCGCCGAGGGCGAGCAGCGCGACCACGAGCACGAACATCGTGACAAGGGGCCCGGCAAGCCAACATCTCACCCGACTGGGGGGAGGAAGGGAGGCTCGCGGATCGGAGTTCATTGGCCCCCAAGCTTATGCGTGCCAGTAGATGCTGCCCTGCAATCTGGCCGCGGTGTGTGCAGCCCAGATCGACCCAGGCTGTGCGCGCACTCGATCGCGTCTGCGCGGGCCGGAGCCTGGCCCATGATCGAGCTCGCCGGGAAGCCGGATCTCAAATACGCGCCCTGCTCCTTTACCCGCGGGCGCGGGCTGCAGCGGTCCCCCGGGGCCCAGGGGGCTCGGCAAGTCGCTGGTCGAAGCGGCCTGCGAGCAGCAGCGACAGGCGCCTATGAGGTCTTTGACCTGCAGGTGGCGCCCGCTCCCGCGGCCAGCCATCTCCGGCCCTTGCCCGCGTCACAGCCCCCGGCCGATTCATCGCAGCCACGCCTGAGGATCAGAGGACTGAGCAGCTACCAAAAGGGGGCATATTTGCAGAGCTTTTGTCTCGCAATCAGCGGAAAGTCTTCGGCAGCCACTCGGACGCGCGCCGATATTGCCATCGTTTTGTCGGCACTCTGCGCGAGAAGCACCTCAACGTTGTGGAGGAATCAAGCGATCCCTCTGCACTCGGCTGTGCAGCGCATGGATCGTACGAGCATCGAGTGGTTCGCGGCTCCCCGCAGCCGCGGCCATGACGCGGCGACGGGTGGGGCTGTTCGAGGCATCGGGGTAGCTGGAAGCCGAAAGGTTCGGTCCTGACCAGGTCGAGTCTGGTCAGGACCGGTCACACCTGCCGCCTTGGTCAGGCAATCCGGTTCGCCCGCAGAATAGTTCGACGGGCGAACCACATTGGTAGCCTCCTGGGGTGAGCAGGCAGCCAAGGAGCGATAACGGCGTCGAGGCGATCAGGGCGCTGGCGCGAGTCTCGCGACTGCTCGAACGCTCGTCCTCGGATCTCAATCTCGCCCACTATCGCGTCCTAGCCGCCGTCGCCGACGGTGACGAGCGGGCCTCACGGGTCGCCGACCGGCTGGCGCTCGGCAAGCCGACCGTCAGCGCCGCCGTCGACTCGCTGTGCCGGCGCCGGCTACTCTCGCGCGCTGATGTCGAGGGCGACCGGCGGGCGGCGACACTGGGCCTGACTGCGGCCGGGGAGAAGGCTCTGGCCGTGGTCGAGCGGGCGATGCTGGAGCGGATCGAGGACCTCTGCGCCCGCACCCCCGACGGCGTCAGGGTGCTCGAGTCGCTCAGCTGGCTCGGCGAGGCGCTCGACGAGGCGGCCGCCGAGAAAAGTGCGCTGCGCGCTGCGCAACGTGCCGGCGGGCCTGTGGCTTGAGCGCCCCCGTTGAGCCGACGGCTGGCGGTTGGGTCCGGCGACTGAGCGGCTACGTCCTGCGTCAGCGTCGCGACGTGATCGTCTCACTGATCGCGGCGGTCCTCGGGGCCGCCTGCCAGGCCGGCGCGCCGCTTCTAGAGCGCCAGATCGTCGACGGCGTGATCGTCGAACGGACGGCGTCGCTAGCTCCCTGGCTGGCGGCGCTGGTCGCGGTTGGCGCGGCGGGCTTCCTGTTCGCACACCTGCGGCGCTTCCGGGGCGGCCGGGTCGCACTGTCCGTCCAGTACGACCTGCGCAACGAGATGCAGGCGCATCTGCAACGGATGGACTTCGCGAACCTCGACCGGATGCCAACCGGCCAGCTTGTCGCCCGCGCGAGCTCCGATACGACGTTGGTGCAGGGGCTCCTGATGTTCATGCCGATGATGAGCGGCAACGTCCTTTTAATGGTGCTCTCGCTCGGCGTGATGCTAGTGCTCTCGCCGCCGCTCGCGGTGATCAGCCTTATCATCGCGCCGGCTCTACTGGCGGTCTCCTACCGGATGCGGACAAAGATTTTCCCGGCGACCTGGGACGCCCAGCAGCGCGAAGGCGAGGTGATTCAGCAGGTCGACGAGGCCGTCAATGGCGTTCGCGTCGTCAAGGCGTTCGGCCAGGAGCGCCGCGAGCTCAAGCGGATCGCCGAGTCTTCGGAATCGCTCTATGGCTCGCAGCTGCGGGGGGTGCGGCTGACCTCCCGCTACCAACCACTCCTGCAGGCGATCCCCTCACTCGGCCAGGTCGCGATCCTCGCCTTCGGGGGCTGGCTGGCGCTGCGCGGGGAGATCAGCCTCGGCACCTTCCTCGCCTTCACCACCTACATCGCCCAGCTGGTATCGCCAACCCGCCAGCTCGCCGGCCTGCTAGCGATCGGACAGCAGGCTCGGGCCGGAGTCGAGCGTATCTTCCAGCTGCTGGACACGCCGCCGGCAATCCAGGATGCCGAGGGCGCGGTCGAGCTGGGGACACTGGAGGGGGCGGTGAGCTTTGTCGACGTCCACTTCGGCTACAACGAGCGACACCAGGTCCTCAACGGCTTCGACCTGCGGATCGGGGCCGGTGAGCGGGTCGCGATCGTTGGTCCGAGCGGCAGCGGTAAGACCACGGCGACGCTCTTGGTGTCGCGCTTCTATGAGCCCGACCGAGGGACGGTCTTGGTCGACGGTCGTGATGTGCAAACGGTGACGCTGCGATCTCTGCGCAGCCAGGTCGGGGTCGTCTTCGAGGAGGCCTTCCTCTTCTCCGACTCGGTCCGCGCCAACATCGCCTACGGGCGCCCGGAGGCGACCGACGAGCAGATCGAAGCGGCGGCGCGAGTCGCCCAAGCGCACGAGTTCGTGACGGCGCTCCCGCGCGGCTACGACAGCATCGTCGGAGAGCGCGGCCTGACCCTCTCCGGCGGCCAGCGCCAGCGGATCGCTCTGGCGCGGGCGGTGCTCCACGACCCCCGGATCCTGATCCTCGACGACGCCACGAGCGCCGTCGACGCGCGCACCGAGGAGTCGATCAACGCAGCGCTGCGAAGCGTCATGGCCGGTCGTACGACGCTGCTGGTCGCCCACCGGCGCTCGACGCTCCGCCTTGCCGACCGCGTCGTCGTGCTCGACGAGGGCCGCGTCATCGAGCAGGGAACCCACGAGGAGCTTGTCGCTCGGAGCGAGATTTATCGGGGCCTGCTGACTGGACTCGACGAGGATGTCGCCGAGGCCCTCGGCGATCGGGTCGAGGCGCTTGCCGCGCATTCAAATGGCGCTACAACCGTGGCCGCCTGGAGCGATGCCGGCGCCGGGCGGACGACGGCATCAACCACTACCAACTCCTTCGGCACCCCGAACCTCGGTGGGGGTCTCGGCAAAGGTGGCGGGGTCGGCGGCGGCGCCTTTCGCCGCAGCCTGGCGCCGACGCCGGCCCTGATGGCACAGGTGGCCAAGCTGCGGCCGATCCGCGACTTCGCCCGGATCGATCTCGAGCGCGAGGCCCGCCACCAGCGCGGCTTCAACCTGCGCAGGCTGCTGGGTGAGTTCCGTCTGCCGCTGCTGATCGGGCTTGTACTGGTCGTGCTCGACGCGCTGGCCGGCCTCGCTGGCCCGGTGCTGGTCAAGACCGGGATCGACAGCGGCGTCGCCACCGGCTCCAAGGCGGCGCTCTTCACCGCTTCGGCGATCTTCCTCCTGGTCACGCTCGCCGACCTCGTCGACGAGGTCGGCGAGACCTTCGTCACCGGCCGCACCGCGCAACGAGTGATGCTTTCGCTGCGGATCCGCATCTGGGCGCAATTGCAGCGGCTGTCCCTTGCCTACTACGAGCGCGAGATGGCGGGCCGGATCATGACCCGGATGACCACCGACGTCGACCAGTTTGAAGCGTTGATCGAGAGTGGCCTGCTCTCCGCTCTGGTCGCCTTCGCGACCTTCTTTGGCGTCGGCGTCGCCCTGCTCCTGCTCAACTTCGAGCTCGGCCTCTGCACCCTCGTGGTGGTGGTCCCGCTGGCCTTCGCGACGGCGGCCTTCCGCCGCCGCTCAAGGGTGCTCTATGACCAAGCACGTGATCGCATCGCGATCGTCAATGCCGACTTCCAGGAGAGCCTCTCGGGGGTGCGGGAGTCGCAGGCGTTCACCCACGAGCCGGAGACCGAGCGCCGCTTCCGCAGGCTTGGCGATGACTACCTCGAAGCCCGCGTCGGCGCCCAGCGGCTCGTCTCCACCTACTTCCCGTTCGTCCAATTCCTCTCCTCGCTTGCCGACGTGATTGTGCTCGGGGTCGGCGCCGAGATGGTCCGCGAAGGCCACCTCACTACCGGCGTGCTGATCGCCTTCATCCTCTACGTGGACATGTTCTTCTCGCCGATCCAGCAGCTGTCGCAGGTGTTCGATTCCTGGCAGCAGACCCGCATCTCGGTCGCCCGCATCGACGAGCTGATGGGCCTGGAGACGCTGACGCCGCCGCCGGAGAAGCCGCTGCGGCGAGGGCGGTTGAGCGGCGCCGTGGCGATCGACCGGGTCAGCTTCTCCTACCCCGAGCCGGTCACGGCGTCGAGCGCGGGCGTCGAGCTCCGCGGGCCGGCCGATCCCCGTCTCGGCGCTCTCAGCGCTGACGAGATCCCGACGAAGGCACCGGAGGCGCTACGTGATGTCGATCTGCGGATCGACGCGGGCGAGACCGTGGCGCTCGTTGGCGAGACCGGCGCCGGCAAGTCGACGGTGATCAAGCTGCTGGCCCGCTTCTATGATCCCGACGAGGGAAGCGTCCGCATCGACGGCGACGACCTGCGTGAACTCGACTTAGCCGAATTCCGCCACCAGCTCGGCTACGTCCCCCAGGAGGCCTTCCTCTTCACCGGCTCGGTCCGCGACAACATCGCCTACGGCCGCTTCGAGGCGAGCGACGCCGAGGTCGAGGCGGCGGCGCGGTCGGTCGGCGCCCACGACTTCATTGCCGCGCTGCCCGGCGGCTACATGCACGAGATCGCCGAGCGCGGTCGCTCGCTGTCTGCCGGCCAGCGTCAGCTGATCGCACTGGCCCGGGCGGAGCTCGTCGACCCGGCGATCCTGCTGCTCGACGAGGCGACCTCGAACCTCGACCTGGCGACTGAGGCGCGGGTCACCGAGGCGATGCAGCGGCTGTCGCGGGACCGCACCACGATCATCATCGCCCACCGGCTGCAGACCGCCCGAGCCGCCGATCGCATCGTCCTGCTCGCCGGCGGTCGGATCGGGGAGGTGGGCAGCCATGACGATCTGCTCGCCCGCGGCGGACGATACGCCGCGATGTGGCGGGCCTTCGAACAGCTCGGCGAATATCGGGGGCCGCTGCCGGCGGGCGCTCTGTTGGCTGAGCCGTAGCGAGGTCCTCGGCGAGATCATCGTTGGGTGAGCGATGCGACCAGCCCGGGTCACTTCCGCCCTTCCCTACGCCGACCTCGACCCTGCGCCGGGTGGAAGGTGCGTATGGCGATGCGGATGGAAGACATCGTGGCCAACCCTTTTCGATCCCCGGGCGAGGCAATCCGGCGATGCTGAGGAGTTTCGGCGAGATGCGATGCCAAGCTCTGTGTTGCGCTTCGAAGCACGCAGGGTCACCATGTGCGGACGCGGCGGTTTTCCGCCGCTGCCGACCAATTTCTGGCAGTGAATCGGACCATTTCCAGGAACTGCCCTCGGTTCCCCGATACCTCTCCCTGAGCCCGGTGAGCATTGACTCGCAAATATCCGTGCTCACCGCGGAATTTAACTTGGCCGACGAAGGGCCGAATCGAGTCTTGGCGAAGGTCGGACCGTCGGGAGTCTTGCATTCCTTCGGTATCTGCCCCGCCGAACCCGCAGCGAGGGCTAGAAGCGGTGCGATACGGCACCGAGGCGACCCAACGATGCATTCAGGGTTCGCGGGGCCACCGTGGCGCGGGTCATTTAAACGACCCTGGCATGGCCACGTAGGGCCGCGATTAGCAGATCATTACGGCCGGCAGCGAACACCGAGATCCGATCGCCATAGGTCCCGCGCATGGTGAGCTCAGCAGACCGGGCGTGAGGGCTTGAATGGCGCCCGGAGTTTTCATGTGCAGCGCCTGCTATTCCCGGAAGGGCAAGCGCAAATATGAGGGAGGCGAAGTGAAGAACGGCACGACGCTCTTCCTGTGGCAGCCACGCGACTTCATGCTCGCTGGCTTCCGCTGATCGCTCTGTATTTTCGTGGGGCCAAGCCCACCTGTATTCGTTCCCTGTCTCTCAGAACAAGCCGCGGCCGCGCGGATCCCGAGTCGACTGGAAGTCAGGCGGCGGGATTCGATCCCGCGACCTCCGGGTTATGGGGAGGCCGCAAGCGGGCTGGTCGACACCTGCCAGGCCTTTCGGCACACGATAGATGCGGTGAACGGCGATGAGCTTCGCTCAGCTCGGTACCACGGCCGGTACCTCAGCTGGGTTGCGGCCAGCTGGATATAGCCAGCCAACCCGGTCGATGAATGACCGACTGGTGGTAAAGCTGTAAGCAGAGGCCCCGAGGCGCGGGGCCAAGACCACCCCAGCGCGCCCGGGACCACTGCGCCTTCGCGGTCGACCATGGAGGCAGAAGAAAACTCTCCAGTCCCGACCGCTTCGGCTGCTTCTTTGGCGCCTCCCGACCAAGAGTCGGGCCGCCCCGTTTGCCGCCGTCCAGCCAGGGAAGGGACGGCGACAGCCTGCTCAAGCAAGGCCATGGGCGAAGCCTGAGGGGAATATTTTGAGCTGCCATAGAGGCGCCGTTCTGTTCGCCAACAGATCCCTGTCCCCTTGAGGGCCGGCGACAAAAATGTCGAGCTGGCTGCGCGCCCGACGCTCGCGCCCTGTCCCTGTCGAGTGACTGCGGAGGCGCATACCGAAATGCATTCAACCGTGGTCCCGATGGTCGGGACGCTTCGCCCTTTCGGCCTTCTTTTTCGCCTTACACGCCGTCTTGGTCTTGACCTGCTGAGTCAGGGTCTTGCCGTTTTGAGCGTTAAATTCAATTGTCGAGACCGTCGGAGCACCGCAGAGGCTCTGGGTATTGGCGAGATAGCCCTGGCTACCGCCGAAGAGGGTAAAGCGGAAACTTCCGATTGGAGCATCAGGTACGATGGGAACCACAGTCTTGAGGCGGCCCCCTTGAACCGAGGAGGATTCTGCCTCAGGGGTGAGCATCACTTGGCCGTCGAGGATGAAGACGACGTGGGGCAGCTCGCCGAAACCCGAGACGGCGTAGGCGGGGCCTTCCAAAGGCCTTTCAAGTAGCGGGGTTTCGTCGATCACTGTGCCGATCGCGGCTTTCCCCTTACACTCATCAGCGGCCAGTTCCGTGCGGTCACAGATGTTGCCGAGATGGCTCTGGTCGATCTCGAAGGCTTTGGGTAGGGTGACAGTCACCGATTTAATGTTGGCGTCGCCTGGCTGGGTGTTTAAGTCGAAGCGAAGGCTCGGGTCGCTGCCCTGCTTGGTCGCTTTGTGGCCACCGAGCTGGGTGATCGACATCCTGGGAGCGAAATCGAGGCCGGCGCAGTTGGCTACCTGAAAGTAGGAGCTAAAGCTGGCCGCCGTGCCCTGATCGCCGATGCCTTCAGAGGCAACCGAAAAAGGATTGCAGTTGGTCGGGTTGATCATTAAGTGTTCGCGGTCGATGTTGACCCTGATTTCGCGCAACCGCAGCGGGATTCCGCCAATGATCTCCGGCACCGTCTCTGAGTCGGCGATCACGTGGGCGTCGAGGGGGTCGATGTGGAGTGCAACGCGAACGACGACGGTGCCGTAGTCATATGGTCCTGCGAGGGCAGGGGTCACGGCAACCAGACTGAGCGGTGCGCCCTGAAACGGACCGGCCATAAAGATCTTGCCATAGGCATGGAAAGGATGCGATCCCGGCCCAGCCGCCACATCTGAGGTTCCGATTTCACTCGATGCTGGGCAACTTGGATTAAGCTGCTCTACCTTACCCGGCGTGTTGGCAGCCGCAACGATGTCAGCTTCGGGGCAATAGGTGATGCCATGAAGGTTCGCGGTCAACCCCGGCGGTAGAGTGAAATTCAACTTCCCCAGGTACTGATCACCGTCTTCGCGATTAAGCTTTAGCGTGAAGGAACTAAAGGCACCGGCGGTAGGGTTCGATGTATCGGCTTCAAGGGTAGGTACAAAGGGGCGGATTTGGCCTGGACATTCGCTACCGTGTGGGCCAGATTCCAGGCCAAACACGTCCGAAGATTCCTCGAGTGGATCCGCCGCGTCCCATGGAACAAAGTTCGCGTTGACACGGTAGATGGCACAGGCAGTAGGCGTTGCCATCAGGCTCCGTTCACCCGAGAAGAGGTGGAGCTGAAAGTCTTCAAATGGCGCCTGCGGCAGGTTTTCAAAATAGGCCGTCACTTGCCCGGTGGTCGGGTCAGGTCTAAATGTTCCGACCAGCTTGGCATTGATTCCGAATCCTGAGGCAAAAAGAAAGAGGCGGTACTGGCTACCTGGATGTGGTTCGCCTATGTAAACGGAACCTTCTAGGGGACCGCTGAGGGCGGGTGAGAAAATAGAGAATGTGCCGATCTTGGCGCTATCGGGACATTCCGCGGGGCCCTCCGAGCTGAAGTTTGCCTCCGCTTCGGTGCACTGAGTCTGGCCATCGGCTGCATCAGGGTTGATGGTCAAACCCGCCGGAAGCGTGACAGTCGCGGAGCTGATCTCCGAAGGGGTGGCGGCGAATCCGAGCGGTTGAGGGTCCGAAAGATTCACATTGAGTCCCGAAGGAGAGTCAGTCTGGCTGGTAGTGGTGCTGGCGTAGAGGGCGGGGTAGAAGGACTCCCTTTCGCAATCGGTGGTCGGGGGGTAGCTACCGCTTTTCGATGATCGGGCGTTCGGGTCCCTGTAGGTCTGAACTTCTAGGCTCGTGGTAAGTGGCTGTTCGGTGCAGGTGGTTGGGTTAATGGTGAGTGGATGTACAGTGATAGCGGAAGACGTTGGATTCGCATTGCATTCAGTGTTGAGCGCACCGGGGCAGCCAGCGGGGTTGCCTGGCGAGCCTTTCGGGAAGCGTTCAGGGTCATGACCGGCTTCAGCAGGAAACCCCCAAAAGGTCAACTCGGCACTGGCCAGCGGGGTGAGCTCTGAAATGTTGGAAACCGTAAAGCGCAGGCCATAATCCCCGGCGGTGCGGACAGCAACCGGAATTCCAATCGGGATGTTGAGCGTGGGGACTATGAAGGCGAATAGCGCGGTATTCGGCCCTGGTATGAGATTGTAGATTGGGGCTGTGCCTAGTAGCTTTTCGACGTCTCCTTCGTAGTTCGCCCGGATTGTGATCAGCCCGGCCTGCGAAGTCGCAGGGCACTGATCGAGGGCAAAGTCACTCGAAGTACATTGCGTAATTGCATCCGGGTTGCCAAAAACGCCTCGGGGCGCATTGAAGAATATGTTCTGAGCAGCTTCCGGACTGCCGGGGCTTTCGAGCGAAAAGGACGTGCGGAGGGTAGGATGGCCCCCAGCGAGTGTGGAGGAAGTGGTGGTTTCAAAGGATTCGATACCCTCCGACGCCGATGCCGGCGCAGCAAAAACGGCTACGGAGAATAGGCACGACATTATAACCAGCCCGGTTCGCGGGAGCGTCACTTTCGACCTCTGCGGTTATGGGGGGCGTCTCGCTTATGACGTCTCTTGTGGTGCTTCTGCTTGGCACGGCAGTGGCCGTGTATCTTAGATGCTCCGGCCTTGCATCCGGTGTTTTCAGCCTCCACATTGCCCGGACCCGAGTTGGCCTTAGTCCCGAGTACGGGCGCTGAGGGAAGCGGCGAGCCCGGGCCGTGGCACTCATCAGAAGCCTTGCAGGGAGGCGGGTTGGGCGTGAAGGGAAAGCCCCCTTCGCTGCGAGCATCATAAATCTTTACATGCTGACCGTTTTCGTCTTGAGGTACCAGTGTTTCGTAGGTAAAGAAGTAGACATCGGTACCAGTGGAGGTGGCGCTGAGGAGGCTCGAGGCAAACGGGCTGGTGCCGGTGGAAATCAGACTGAGGCACCCCCCGGAACCTTTGCTGAAGCTCAAGCTGGTTTCTTGACAGCTCCCAGGAGCTTGGCTTGTCGACGTCGGCTCCCACTCATACACGTCTTCCTTTTCATCGAGATCGCGCGGGGCAAGGGCATCTGAAGAGTTGAAAAACAGATCGCCTTTATTGGTGAGGCTGAGGCCATCCTCAGCCATCGTGGCGCCACCAGCTGAGCGGGCATTAGTTGGGTCGCACGACACGCAGAGGAGCTGGCCGCTCGCAGAGGCGTATCTGTAGATCTCAGAGAAACCGTCACTTTCATAATTCGGTTCGAGAGAGCTGGTTGTAGCGAAGGCAGCGAAGTTGCCACTGGGGGTGACCTGGAAGTCGGCGGTCTTTCGCTTTTCGACTTCCTTCACCGAGTCGAGGACGACCGCGTCGTCGGGGCTTAAGGTGGCGATGTAGCGCGGTGCAGATTCCGAACCTGCGAGGTATAGGTTGGGCTGGTTCAGGATTCCAGCGGAGGACCCATCGAGCTTCTCGGGGGAGAGGAAGTAGATCGATCCGTCGCTCGCCCCGATCCCACCCCCGCCGCCGATGGCGACGGCATCGCAGTTTTTTTCCGAGCCGACGGTGTTCCAGTGCTCGCCAGCAGAGTTTGAGACCGGTTCGCAGGCGTTTGAGTTGCTCGGGGTGCCCCCTTTGCCGGTAGAGATTAGATGGAGAGTGGCGGTACTCTGACCGGACACTTCGGCCTCATAGATATCGGCGCTTTCGTCGATGTCAGAGCCGAGCAATTTGTCCTTGGTCGTGAAGAAGACCCTGGAACCATCTTCGGTCATCCCGTCAAAGAGGACGCCTTCGGCAAGGCCTGGACCATCGTGTTCGGAGATCACGCCAGGGGTGAGGTCGATCGAGGTGATCGAGTCATTCACATCCTCGTAGAGGTGCCAATAGACGTTCCCGTCGGCGTCTTCGGAGACCTTCTGGCCCAAGATGATGTGGGAGCCGTCCTTTGAGACGGCAAGCTCCGCGATCCCGTTTGAGTCTTGGTGTGCAGTGCTGCACTGCCATTGACCCTGCAGGCAGGGGAGCGCTACCGGAGAGCCTTCGGTGCTCGGAGTGTTGGAGATTACGTGGGTTTCACCGGTCTTCAGGTTGTGGTCATATAGCGAGACATCACCGTTTTCGTCGTTGCCTCCGGGGGCGAACTGGGACGTTGAGCCAAAAATGAAGTGTTCGCCGTTGGCCGAGAGGTCACTCGCGATGTAGCCGTCGGAGACGGCTGTGGGACCCGGGTTAAGCCCTTGAGCTGGGACCATGCCCTGCACGAGTTCCCCGTCGCTGAGCCGGACCGGGATTCCGGTGTAGCCGCCCCCAAAGCACGGCGAACAGCCTTCGGGCCCACCGAACGCGAAAGTTCCCAGGCTGGCGCTGGCGCTGGAGGGAGCAGAGGAGAAGGGTTTGCTCGCAAAGGGATCATCCGCCGGCACACCGACGTATTCAGTGGTCCAACCATCTTCACCCCTGGTGGCGATGTAAGGGTCCGGGCCCCGATTGGTTGGGTGATTCGTGCCTGGAATGCCACCGTCATGAACGGCGTAGAGCACCCGTGGCTGTCCCCCTGGTGTCTGCGCTTCGGGAAATCCGGCATACGGTGCCTGGCCGGGAACCAAATCCGATTCCACATCATACCCGCCGCTATTGCCCGCAGAAACTAGCTCGTAGGCGCGGCAGTCGGGGAGGAGGGCGGCGCCAGTCTGTTGGCGAACATGAGAATTAGCACAGGGATCGCTCAGAACTTCTGTCTCATGAAAGGTCGTAAAGGTACCTTCAGGTCCGTATACCGTTCCTGCCTGATTGGTAGCAACGATTCGATAATGGTAAGTGGCATTATGATTGAGGTTCAGGAGCTGAACGAATATCGGCTTGGTAGACTGTTCCGATCCAGCGTTTGCGGCAGAGGTTGTCTCGCAGCGACCAGGTTCCTGCGCACAGACAGTTTCACCATATTCAATCTGATAGGTCGTCTGCCCACCTTCGGGATCAATATCCGCGTGAACCTCAGCGGTATCAGAGTGCACGTTGGTGGAGTAATAGGGCCCACTCACTACGGGCGCACCCGCGGGAATCGCCGTGGCGTCAAGTCCGATCGCGCGGGAATCTTCGTTGGCATTGGCGGCCACTAATCTGTAGTGGTAGGTGCCACCCTGTGTAAGACCCGTGAGATGCGCGGTTACAGGGAGATCACCCGACCCTTCCAGGTGTTCACCTGGTTCGCAAGGGGCTCTGTTTCCATAGTTTGTGCTTTCGCCCCATTCGAACAAACATTTAGTGGTGGTAACGCCTTCCGGTTCGACGGTGCCGTGCAGTATTACACTAGTTTCCTGATAGTCTGACCCAGGATCAGTCGTAACTTGTGGGATCGTAACCGTATTTCCAGGACCGAAAATATCGACTCTCCCCGAAGCGACAGCGTAGATAGTATCGCTTGCACCGACGACAATTGGTCCGAGGGCGATGCCTTCGGGTTCAAATACCGTGGCAATCTTGGTCCCCGCGCCATCGTACTCATTCATCTCGGAACCTTGACTGATGTAGACGTTGTTCGTGGCGGGTTCGACCGCCATCGACCCAGGGGTAGGAAGTTGATACAGAAATTCGTCGAAAGGATTGAACTTTCCGTTTTGGGTATAGACATCCCCTTCAGAATCGACCGCTTCAACATCGTACATTGCTTTGCGCCCAGTCGGTAAATCCTGAGACGTGAACTGTTCGCTGACATTATTATCGGCGATCCAAAAATTGCCAGAAGTTGATTCAACAACAAACTGCTGAAATCCAATATTCCTTATGGGGAAATCCGGCGCCTCTTCTCCATCGCTTTCGTACGCGTATAGTGTCCCTTCACCGAATGCCGCCACATAGATACGCCCGTTGGTGGCTGTTGGAGAGTTATCCACCGCGACAACATTCGCCGTCGCAGGGTTCGTGGGTACATCTATCGAGGTCGAGCTGGAGAGATGCGGCCCTGCAAATGGCAGTGGTTCACCGGCGGCGTTGAACTTATCAAGAATACGACCGCCGACCAGGACGTATAATGAACCATCGCTTTGGTTGGCGGCGACGCTGTTGATCGGTTCGGGAAAGAACGGGCCTTCGCTAGAGCCGACACCTTCGAAGGATGACTCGAAACCATGTAGTCTGACTTGAAGCGCAGACGCACAGGTGGGAAGCAACATCGCAGAGACGCTCACCGAGATGGCTACCGCCATGAGGCACTTCATTGGCCGCAGCCCGTCGAAGCCCATACGCGGAGTCATCTACGGCTCCTCGCACGATGAAAACGCCCTGCTCCGGATCGGGACACATGTCGCCGCACGTCATGGCGGGCGCAGGGCGTCTGGAGGATCGGTTCTTGGTTTGCGGTCTTACCGTTCTGACCAACGATGTCGGCAGTTGCACGCAAAGTACGGCTGCACAGGTTCATCGAGCTCTGGAGAAGTCCCCTATCGCCGCCGTAAAGCGTAAGCGTAAACTTGGAGACTGGAGCGTCCGGAGGGGACACAAAACTTGTGCGCAATTGATGATGAATACTGCTGATGTCACCCACGAGGTCGACGTCAATCTGACCATTGAGGGTGGCGACGATGTCAGGTAGCTTGCGTTCGCCACCGTTGCTGCGGAAGTAGACGGGCCCTTCGAGGGGCTTTTCAAGCAGAGGAGATTCGGCCCTAGCGTAACCAAGGATCGAACCCGCTGGGCACTGTTCACCAGGGTTATGGCCTTCGGCGAACTGGACGCGAGTGCAGGGATCTTTGATGTGCGCGTTGTCGA
Organism: uncultured Solirubrobacterales bacterium; assembly: GCA_963700105.1. Classification (GTDB taxonomy): domain Bacteria; phylum Actinomycetota; class Thermoleophilia; order Solirubrobacterales; family 70-9; genus CAVUWL01. The sequence goes on from CAVOWL010000004.1 coordinate 1,223,518, forward strand.
CGAACTCCCCCTCTGGGAGCGTAACAATGGCGCGACCGGTGTTCGCGTAACCTGTACCCGGCGGGTACACCAAGGTGGCGTGCAGCGCTGGATTGCCGGCCCGCTTGGTTGAGCCCGAAAGCCCCATTGTCAACTTCGGAGCGAAACCGAGGCTAGCGCAGTTGGCTACCTGAAAGGGTGTACTCACCGAGGCCACGTTTCCCTGATCCCCGGTGACCACGGCGCCCACCGAGAACGGATTACAGTTAGTAGGGTTCAATACAAAGCCAGCTCGATTCAGGTTAACTTGGATCTCGCGTAGACGAAGTGGGATGCCTTCGTGAATCAAAGGAAGTGAATCCGTCACAGCAGAAATCTGCGCAGTTTCAGGATTGATATGAAGGGCCGCCCGCAACACCACGTTTCCGAAGTCATACGGCCCGGAAACCGCCGGAGTTATCACCGCAAGTGACAGCGGAGCTCCCTTATAGGGACCCGCGAGGTAGACCTTGCCCGTGAGGTAGATCGGATGTGTTCCGGCACCGGCACCCGCCACCGATTCTCCGATCAGGCTGGCGCGGGGACAGCTCGGAATGGACTCCTCTTCAAGGCCGGAATGACTTTCCGCTTCAGCCGCCTTGATCGATGCTTCGGGACAATATGGGACGCCAGCCAAAGTAGCCAATAATCCCGGCGGTGTGGATACTTTCAGATCAACGAGCTGTTGATCTCCGTCGGAGCGGTGAAGTTCTAGCCCAAAGGAACTATGAGCACCGCCCGTTCGATCAGTCGACGCGGCCCTAAATGTCGGAGCAAAGGGACGAACCTTCGCGGGGCAAGGGGCACCGTTCTGGCCCGAGTCAATATTAAAGTACTGTACAGACGACTGCTGCGGTAATTGCGAATCCCACGGAATGAAGGTACTATTGACCGGATATACGCCACATTGCATCGGGGTGGCAAACAGGCCCCTTTCGGACCCAAAATAGTGAATTTTGAACGCGGAGAAGGGTGACTGAGGCATTTCCGGGAAGGAAGTGGTGATGCGGCCAGTTTGGGAATTAGTCGTGACATTCCCGGCAAGCTTAAAATGTACGCCATAGCCATTGGCTACGAGGAATACCCGTAGCCGATTTCCCGGTTTCGGTTCGCCGATGTAGACATATCCTGGAAGCGGGCCGGGTGTCGTCGACGATTCAATGACCAGGCTCCCGAGCTTTGAGTCTTCGGGACATTCCGCTTCTTCCTCAGAGGAGAACGGACCGAGCCGTGCCTCCGCTTCGGTGCAGTCAGTCTTGCCGTCCGCGGCACCCGGATTAATCGTGAACCCTTCGGGAAGCGTGATGGTGTTTGCTTTGATCGACGATGGTGATGGAACTGTAGGACTCTCCTGCTGGGGCACCGTAAGGTCGGTTTCCAGACCCGAAGGCGTGTCCGTCGCGGTTGAGGTCGGCTCCGCAAACAGACTAGGGTTGAAACTGAGCTGATCGCATCCGGTTGTGGCCGGCCAGGGGCCCGTCGCGTTAGAAACTCCATCGTCATATGAGACCACTTCGAGTGACGACGCGAGGGGAAGTCCGCACGAGGTTGGGTTGCTGATAAACGGTACTTCGGGGCTGTTCGATGGTATTTCGCCCGTCCAGCCTTCGTCCACACTTTCGCTGGTGCTGCATGCAAGTTCGGTCTTCATATGAGTACGGAGCAACTCTTCTTCGACCGATTCAGAGTGACTTCGCTCACATAGCTCGCCCTTCCTCGGGAATCTCATACCATTGTGGACTGGCGACGCGGGCACACCCCAAAGTATTTGATGCAATTGTTCCAGCGGATCAAAATGGAATGGAACACCGATGATCGAGATCTTGAGGCCGTAGTCACTCTCGGTGCGCGGGCTTACGATCTCAAAGATATAGGTGTGTACTAAAGGCACATTGAATCCGATCAGTCCAGGAATCCCGGGCGGGGGTTCCAAATTAAAGATTGGAACCAATCCGTTTCCGTCTGCCTGAAGACCGACCTGTGAATCGCTCGGACAGTCGTTGCTGCCGAACTCAGCCTGAGTGCACTGCGGCAGCGCATGGGGATTGCCGACGACTCCCGCCGGATTGTTAAAAATTAGATTCTTCACATCGGCATTACCGTTTCTGTGACTGCCAAAGTTTGCGTTTGTGAGGACGTCTGGATGCCCGCCCGCCTGGTCGCCCGGTAAGCGTTCAATCTCGCCGGAGGCCTGCGGGCCCTGGTCAAACGGGATCTGTTCAAAGCTGTAAATCGGCGTGGGGTTGGGCGGGTCGGCCTGAGCCGATGTCGCGAATCCCTGGCAGGTCAAGGCGATAGCCACGAAACCGCCCCCGACCAACCAGGGAAGCTGCGAGGTGCGCACACGCAACCTCGCCGAAATAATCCTCATCCAGACAGAGTCTCCAGGTGGACGTCGGGCCACAGACCCAGAGCTTCGACGAAAGCTCATTTCGCCACTCCTGAACGGTTCCGCACTGGGCGGTGGTCATGGTGGGCCCGCCGACGATGTCTACGGTGCCGCATGTGACCCGGTTCTTTCGATAGATTCCCCGTCACGCCAAGCAAGCTGCTGGTACCTGTCGGCACTTCGGAAGGAGGGTTCGTTCCTTCTCCATGACACTCATCGGCCGCCGCACAGGCACTCGGTGGTTCCGTGGCAAAGAAGCCACCGTCGATGCGGGCATCGTAAAACTTAAGAAATGCGCCATTTTCGTCTTGCGGCACCAGGTTGTCGTAGGTTGCGAAAAATACATTCGTTCCGTCTTCACTCACACCGACAAGTCCGGCACATCTAATCGTGGTTCCATTGTCTTCGGAGACGGTGACGCAGCCCGCCGGGCCACGCCCCGTTGTAATTAGCTGCGGTCGCCCTTCCACAAACTCGTAGACATCTGGTCCTGCGTTTGTGTCTCGAGGAACAAGTGATTCTTCGGTGTAGAAGAAGACAGCTCCGTTGTTGGCCATGAAATGACCGTTTTCGGCACCCGACACGCTCATTTCAGGTGGTGCTCCGCTGGGATTGCATGACGCGCAAGCAATTCGGCCATTAGCGGGATCGTAGGTGTACATCTCATTAAAGGAATCGTTTTCGTACGCAGTTACTTGTTCAGAGGTCATAAATGCCATATGACTTCCATCGGCCGACACGTTGATAGCACCAATTCCAAGATTGGTTCCAACAAATTGAAGGCGCCCTCCACGATAATAGTAGAGGTTCTTCGCGCCAGACAATCCCTCGGATCCAACCAACTGCTCGGGAGAATAAAAGAAGAAGTCGCCACTTTCCGAAGCCATGTCAAGCGGGACCACGCCACACTGGCTAGTCCATGCCACGTTGCAATTACCGGTGTTGCCGGGAGCTCCTGCCAGCTCGCTTTCCCCTTTCGAGATGAGAATTAGCGGGTTTTCCTGGAGCCGCGCCCTTTCAAGGCTCCATTCATACAACGCTTCCCCCTGATGTTCTGGATCTTCACTCGTCAGGTGTTCCGCTGAAGTGAAGAACAGCTTCCTTCCAAGGTCAGTGGATCCATCATAATTCGCCGAGTGTCCCGGGGCAATTTCATAGGTGACAGCGTCATTTTCACGTAAGTACTGGTGGCCTTCAAGAGAGATGAGGGCCAGGGATCCGTCGGCAGACACTGGTCCCGCTTCAACATCGGCCCCACCACTCCCTGAGGGTAGTATATTTTCCCCATTTGGCGTGCGAGAAATCACGGTAGTTTCATTAGTCTTGGTGTTGAAATCATAGGCCGTACCCGGCGGCTTCATCAGTCCATTTGGCACAAATTCGGCCTTAGTTGACCTAAAGAACAGGTGAGAGAAATCTCGCGACGGCGTCGCGCCTTCCACCCCCGCTTCGCCGTTTGGAACAACCGCTAAATCAGTAGGCCAGCGGGCCAAAAGCTTTCCAGATGCACTATAGAGGTACGGAGCATCGCTCACCGAGCTGTTAAAGACAAGAAACCGGTCCATCTTTTCATTGGACACCTCGGCTTCCGCTTCCCTGCCGGCATATTCGTTCCCGGGTATGCCCACATAATGTGTGGACCACCCTTCCGGCCCACGGGTCGCTACATAAAAATCATCAATTAGGTCATTCTGCGGTTCGCCCGATCCGGGAATGATCCCTCCTGCGGCCAGATACCCAAACGCTTCATCTGCGTTAGGGGACTGGAGCCATCCCCCGACCAAAGTGGTGGCGCCGGCGTCGGAGGCGGATACGAGCTCGTAGGCGCGACATTCTGGTAATAGACTGCTTCGAGTCTGCTGACGCGCCAACTGGTTCGGGCAGTTTGGCACTTGGTAGGAAAACGTGTCATCTTCGCTTTCAGCTGTTCCGTAGGTGTTTGTCGCGACCACACGAAAGTGGTACCTATCACCCGGATTCAGGCCGTCGATATTCACTTTCACGGTCTCGGCGATTTGACTTGCCGGAATGTGCCCGCCGTTTGGACACGCCACTACGGAGCCATATCGAATGGTGGCCCCGTATTCGAAATAGCAGCTGGTTTCGGCTGACCGAGGATTGATGTCGGCTTCGAGCTGGGCAGACGTTTCGCCCACCTCAGAGGAGTTGATGCCAACTATCCCCGGGGCTCCCGCAGTTCGGAATGTCTGATCCGAACCATCGGATTCTCCATTTGCGTTAGCGACGACTAGCCGATAATGATACTTCGTGCTTGAGGCCAGACCAGTGAGTTCCGCAGAGACGGCAGTGGAACTCGCGAAGGGAAGCTGCGACGAGCAGGGGGCGGATTTACCGTACGACGTGGTGATCCCATATTCGAATGTGCATTCCGTGATGTCGCCGCGCCCGGCGGGGTCCGCTTGCCCGGAAACAGTGGCGCTCGTCAGGCCGATCTCAGAAGACGACCCAGTGATGGCCACCGGCAGAACGTCTTCGAACACCACCACTTCTTCTCTCAGAGTATCAGCGACGTAGACGGCGCCCGAGCTCGCGTTGATAGAAATGCCTTGGGCAAAAGATAGATCCCCTTCGCCGAATGAGTCAAGTGGGGCGCATTGCACTCCACATCCGCGTGCATAATGAAAGATCTGGTGACGGTTGGCGACGTAGAGGTCATTGGTGCTTGGGTCGACGACCTCACCAAATGCGTCAATGCCTGACTCGAGTTCTTCTTCGTTCCCCCCTGTGTCACTAAACTTAATTATGCCACCCGAACCATCGACTTTATATAAATTGTCTTCAGCGTCAACGGCAACACCGTGTTCTTCAGTTGAGCGAGGGCCTTCAAAGGTGGAGCGTAGAGACCCATCTTGGTTATACCATGAGACATAGTTGGACAGAACAAACACACTGCCATTGGGATCAACTGCAACTCCGAAAAGGCGACTAAACCCCGAAATCTCGCCGGCGACTCCCCAAGTCCTTATTAAGCCTCCCGAAGGCGAGTACTTAGATACACTCCCCGAGATTCCTTCTCCACCAACATCGCCAACATACACGTCGCCGCCCGACGGACCCGTAGAGCCGTCGACAGCAATGTACTCCGGCCTAACAAAGCCGCCTGGGTCGCCATCTCCAGGCACCCCGGTCTTACAAGTGTCGCCAGACGAAACCGTACAGACGTCCTTTTCCACTTCCGTGCTTCCAGGGCTGTTGTCGGCCGTTTCGTTAACTTCCTTACCGAACATGAGGATCAATGCTCCACCCGCTGTAAACTTCTCTACTCGCCAATGACCCGTGTCCGTTACATAAAAGTCTCCCGCAGATGGGCCGTTGGAATTGTCCACGGCCACAGCCGTAGGTTCTGAAAGCGGATATGGATTCGATGGCGTCGAAGCTTCTGCACCGAATGAAGTCGTGTATTTGTGAGAGATCTCCCCCAGCGCCGTAGCGCAGAACGCCGTAAGGAGACCCGTCGCAATTATTGCGGCAGCGAATATAAGTCTACTCAAGTGCCGCGAGCTGCAATTGTATGTAGCAAAAGACTGTACCTCTCGGATATGAGAAGGTGCACTGTCACCACACGCTTTACGCATGGTGGACCCTCCGCTTGGTATGCCCGTGCCTGGCCCGATGCTTCTTCACGCAGTGGCCGCGCTTTGCCACCCGTCCCTTTGCGCATTCTAGCGGCGGTCGCGTGAGATGAGTTTCTTCGACCAACGTTGTAACGACCTGATCTGGGCCGTCGGTCTGCCCTTCCGAGTTAGCCGCAACCACGCGAAAATGGTAGACGCTGGCGGGTTGCAGGCCGGATATTACCGTGGACACCCTGTGCACGGCACCGTCCGATCCGATCGTCGAGCTCTCGTTCGTGCTCTGGCCGTAGGTGTCCGTAGGCCCATAATCGAAATGGACGGTCGTGGGGACGAAATGAGGATTGATTTCAGCATCTAGCTCAACGGAGGTCGAGGTGAGGCTCGAAAAGCGAGTAGCCGCAATTGCTGGGGCTGCTGCTGTGGTAAAAGTATGGTCAGGTCCGACGGTCGTACCAGCCAGATTGATCGCGACGACACGGTAGTGGTAAGTCGAATTCGGAGTAAGGCCACTAATTGCTGCGGTTGCGAGGTGAGGTTGCCCATCAGCAGACAGCGGAGGCGTACTCGTGTATGTCTGGTCAGAGTAGACGGCATTTAGCCCATATTCGAACAGGTAGACAGTGACACCGAAGTTCGGGTCGACCTGTGCTTCAAGTTTGGCGTCATTGCGGGTGACGCCCGAAGCGGTGGTTGAAAGCACCACGGGTTTCAGAGGAATCGCCGTGACGGTCTGGTCAGACTGATCAGATGTTCCGGCTTCGGATGTTGCGACAACGCGAAAATGGGTAATCTCGCCGGGCGATAGGTCGGTGAATCTGGCATGGACTGCGGTCATGGTAGCTATCGGACGGAGGGCGGTACCAACCTGTTCATTCGATGGGCCAAGGCACGGCGTTTGCTTACCGTAGGCGCTAGAGGGCCCAAATTCAAACGCACATGCTGTGACCGGACCGCCGTTTTCCGGGTTGACTTCGGCGTTGACAGTCACAGATGGTTCTTCACGCGGTGGGACACCATATTCGGAAGCGGGACCGGCAATAATGACCGGCTCCGCGAGAGTCGTAAAGACTTGGTCTGGACCTCTTGTCACGCCGAATGTGTTCGAGGCCACGAATCGGTAGTGATATTCAACGGTCGGAGTTAAGTTTGGGAGGACGCCACTCTCATTGGCCGCTTGGTTATTTGGGACAATACCCCCATCCGCTTCGTCGGTGCTGTGACCGTACCGGTCTGTTGTACCCCATTCGAAGAAATATTGTGTGTCTTCTGCGTCGCCAATAAAAGAGCCATGGAGCACTGCGGAGGTTCCGGTTACGGTTGTTGGGGGTTCGGTGGTGACGCTCCTGACTGCGGGAGGGGTTTCAAAAGTCAATCCGGTGCCCTGTTCGCCGCCATTCGAGTTGGCGGCAGCGAGCCGATAATAATAGGTCGTGCCGCTGCTTAAGGCGCTTAGGGTGGCGTGAACGGCGACCGATGAGCTGCCGCTGCCGACTTCGACAGCATCGGGGTTTTCGCAGGCTGCGGTGTGTCCGTAGCCTGGGGTCTTACCGTATTCAAAGACACATTCTGTGAGTTTGATAGCTTCGGGATTGACCGTTCCCGTAAGGGTGGCCGTGCTCCTGGTGATTTCGGTTGTTTCGCCGGTCGTCGGAGTTGGGGCGGTGACGAGGGGCCCGAAGGTTACGACATCGGTCCCGCCAGGATTTGATACGTAAATCGTTTTGGCGCTGTCACTTACTCCTATGCCTATCGCGCCGGAGAGGTGGCCGAAGCCAAATGTAGAGAGTTTCTTTCCGTTTTTGTCGTATTGAGCGACGTATTCGCTGTCAGCCACATAGACGTCATCGTTGGCAGGATCTACGGCTACGCCATTGGAGCCCCCAGAGTCGAGCACACCCAGCCCTTCTCCGTAGGCGGTGTTTAGTTCTCCGGTCGCGGCTACATAGACGTTTACCTCACTACCGTTGGCGGCAAAGAGGTTCCCCTGTGAATCGATCGCTAGACCCCGCGCAGTTCCATTCGATTCGAATTGGCGCTCATATGTTCCGCTCGGGCTGAACACGTCGATGACGTTTTCGTGCCCTATATCGGAGATGTAAAGTTCTCCGGTTTTTGGGTCGACGGCAATCGCGTACGGGTTGAAGTATCCACCGAGTGTTTTGGCACCGGATATCTGGCCGTCTTCTCCGAAGGCTTTGACGAGTTTGCCCGAGGAGTCGAATTTGTCGACCACGCCACCTTCGTAGTCGCCGACGTAGAGGTTCCCACTCGAGTCGACCGCGATTCCAAATGGAATTCTAAAAGAACCTGCCAAAGTTTCTGAGCCGTCGATCTGGGATAGAAAGCTGCCGCTAGCATTGAAACGATCAACGACATTGGCGAGATCCGACACATAGACGGTGCCGTCCGTTGATGTGCCGGAGTTGTCGACGGCGATGTCCCAGGGATAGGCGATGGGATGGATCGATTCTTCTGGGGCATCCGATGCGTTAAAGGCAGATTTGAATAGGTGGGTCGGTGCGGCAAAGGTCGGGGACGCGGTAAGGAGGCCCAATCCCGCCGTGATGGCGAGGGACGCGAGGGCGAGTCGGGCACGGGGCGTCATGCGGAAGTCTCAGCCAAGGCGACGGCCTCCGTCGCGACAGGAGCGGAAGGGTGGACGACAAGAGCGGCGGCTTGAGCGACCTCAGCGGAGCCGCCAAAGAAACGGACATAAGCCGCGGTATCGGTACCTCCCTCGGCCTCGCTCGACTCCGCTGCGTCGCGACCGCCAGACGGGGAGCCGGTCTTTGCGCCGCCCGCCAGGCAGACTAGAAAACGACCCCGGCCGCGAGGGGGGGCAAAGGCCAACAGCGAAGCTCTGGCCGAGCAAAGCGCAGGAGTCCAGGACGCGCCGATAGTGCATCGCGCTCCTTTGGAGCCCGAGTTTGGCCCGGAGGCCCTCATCACATATTTCACCTCCGCTTGGGGCTTTCGGGTGTTCGCCCAATCCACGAAGGTGGATCCCATCCCCATGGCCGGGTCCGGGTCAGCCCATATCCTTACTTCTGGCCCCGAAGCACTTTCCTTCCCCGAAGGGTTGGTGTCGTCTGCCAGGGGAGTGGAGACGGGTGCAGCTATTAACACGGGCGGCACCTTTAGCGCCGTGGCCCCAGGTCGGAGCACCCCTCAATTTGGCTACCAGATACCAAGGCTCTGTGAATGGCGGCCTCCACCTAATCGCTCTCCTCTTCCTGAGTCCCGCTGCCGACCGCTTCCAGGCCCCTAGTGGAACTCGCCTTATAGTCCTCCTGCCGCTCCCGAGCGAGCAGGCGCTAATCCTGGCACAGAATGAGGAGAATGTCAACCGATAGTACCCTGATAAACACAACGGTACCCAATGGGCTACGGTTGCGGCCCCGGCTCAATACCGTTTTGAAAGTGGAAGCGCAGGTTGGCGACGCAGCGGGACGCACGAAGGGCCTGGTTGCCCCAGCCAGGCACGGAGAGAAGCTCAAGAGCCTAGAACAGAGGGCTGAAGCTATGGGCGTTGGCAATGCGGGTTGCCTGTTCAGGGCCCAGGTAAGGCGAGAGCACGAACTCGATCAAACCCGGCGCGAAGCGCTCGAGCAGCTCGGCCTCTCCGGCGCGAATGCGCCGAAAGAGCAGGGTTATGACGCCGCCCGCGAGCGCCTCCTCGAAGCCCTCAACGAGCTCGGCATCGCGAACCCGCTCATTCCGGCCTAACTCAAGAAGGGAGATAAGGCGCCTGGCGCGCTCTTCGCGGCGGGAATTCGTCGCCTCCCCAATACTGACCGCCTCGATCATGTAGAACTGGGCGAACTGGGGGTGGGCCGCAAAATAGCGAAGCTGAGAGAGCAGGACGACGGCCACCCGATCGGGCCACTCGGTCTCGGCAGCCGCGGCCTCCTTTGCGATCTCGAGAAGGTGGGCGTCGAGGATGTCGAAAGCGGCCACGAAGCACTCCGCCTTACCGGTGAAGTGCTCATAGAACGTGCGCCGCGAAACCGAGGCAGCGGCGGTTATTTGGGCAATCGTCGTCTTGGCGTAACCGTTCTCGACAGTGGTCGCAGCGATGGCAGCCAGGAGGCGCTCGCGCTGGTTAAAGGCGACGACCTCAGGGGGTAGGCTGTGGCGGCCGCCGTGAAGTGGCTTGACCTCACGGAGTTGCTCTCCATCGTCACCTCGAGCGCGGTCGGGCACGCAAGAAAAGATAGCGTCGAAATTAGCGAAGAATCGAATGGGTGTCCCATTTGAACGTCAACGTACCCGGAGGTCTGGCTAAATTGCCGGTCGGGAGTTTGGCTGGCAAAGGTTCGCGGTGTCGGTAGCTAATAATGAGGTCCGCGGGGTGAGAGCGAAGCTCCTCTTCCGCGGCCCAAGGCCAGAAAAGGACCACCAAGCAGATCAGCTTGGGCGGGAACTCTGGGAGAAGAACAACGGCGCCTCAGCTAGGAGCAGTCATCACAGCCTCATAGATCGGAGCCAACCGCGCCGCCTCAGCGTTGGAGCGCGATCGGAACCGGGATTGACAGCTCATAGCGGCTAGCCTCGACCAAGTCGATACGTATCTCAGCCAGTGCGCCTGGGACACTACCTTTGATCGGGCGTTGCGGGCCGCGCTGCGATCGGGACAGGGAGGAGCCCCGGGGCAGACTGTCGATGCGAGTGGCCAGTCGGAAGCTCTCAGACCTTGGCAACGATCTGAGCGGCTCCCTCCTCGCCCAAGTACGGCACGAGGGCGAACTCAAGCATGACCGGGAGAAGCCCCGGAATCTGATCGAGCTCACCACTCAGGAGCCGCTGGTGAATCATCCAAACGATGCCGCCAACGATCGAGTCCTCAAGAGCTTCGGGTAGCTTGCGACCGGGGGGGACGAACTCGCGCCCATAACGAAAGAGCGGAGTGAAGTTCTCGAGCGCCTGTTCATATCGGCGCATGGCGACAGGGCCGGCGGTCATTCCCTCGACAATGCAGGTGCGGGCGAGGGCCGGATCAGAGACTATGTAATCGAGAAAGGCGGCGACCCCGACGCGTACCTTCTCCGGCCAGCTGTCCTGCAGCTCGGTGGCAGCCAACACGCGAAGCCGGGCACCCTCTTCGGCAGTGTCGAAACCGGCAAGCAAACAGTCCACTCGGTTTTCGAAGTTCTCATAGAAGGTGGCGCGAGCAACGCCAGCGCGCTTGACAATGTGCTCGACAGTGGTGCTCTGGTAGCCGCGCTTTGCGACAAGCTCGGCCATCGCCGCAAGCATGCGGGCACGTTGGCTTCGCGACATGACCTCGGCCTGGAAGCGGTCCCCCTCGGCCGGCAGGCGCTGGAGATATCCGGGCAGAGTCTCCACCCAGCCAGAATAGCGAGCCACTGAGCCACATCAAAAATGACCCGATCTTTCTGACTAATGAGCTCGCAGCGACAGCTGCCCCGATGCGAACAAAACTACGACGGTAAGGACAGAATTTGGTCGCGGCGAGAGGACGCAATCCCCTGCCTCGCCGTGCGGTCTGACTAGAGTTCGCCCCGTTCGTATCGGACGAGATCGGCGGGGCCGCGCTGGAGCTCTTCCTCGGCGGCCTCGGGACCGAAATAGGGAAGCACGCCGATGTAGACGAGTTGCGGGACAAACTCGGGTAACGGCCTGGGATCTCCCCGGCGGGTGACGCGAACCAGCGCCTGATAGATCGTGCCGGTAACTGCCTCCGCCGTGGCACGAGAGACCGAATCGGGATATTGCAACTCGTCCCTAACGAGATCAATTAGATCGACGCCCGCGGCGATCATTCGGTCGCGCCGAGCCACCGCCATCTCGCCGGCACCAAGCGTTCCTAGCATGAAGAAGACGGTTCGGGTGGTGTCCTGGAGGAAGTAGCGCAGCATGTAGTAGGCCGAGGCGCGAAAGCGGTCGCGCCAAGGGGCATCGCCCTCAAAGCAGGCGCGCAGGCCCTCGATGAACTCCGCGCCCATCACCTCCCAGAGCTGATCGAAGCAGTCCTGGCGGCCTGCGAACCGGCAGTTGAACTCAGCCTGGCTGACGTCTGCACGCTCAACAATCATCTCAATCGTCGTCGCGTCGTAGCCGTGTTCGGCGACGAGAGCGATCAGCGCCCCGTAGATTCGTTCACGTTTCAGATCTGGTTTGACAGCTGCTCTCTTACTCACGTGAAGCCCCGAGGCGCGTTAGGCTCCGATTTTCCCATTGTGATCATAATTCTTTGCTCGCGAGCGTTTGCGCTCACACTAAAGAACCGAGGCCCCTCTGAACGGCTGGCTCGTCCTTCCGGTCCGACGCTCCCCAATAACGATCGTAAGCAGGGATGCCCGTCTCCTACTGCAGCCGAGCATCTGATCGAGAGAGACGGATACGGTCCCTGACGATCAAGGCATTCGTCCGCAATGTCGGCGCAAGCAAGCAGCCTATGTAGTCGAGAAGGGTCGAGATCGCGCTGGAGGCGCTCAGTGAGGCAGCCCCGTGGTGACAGCGCTCCCTGACATGGGCGCATTCACCGGACGCGTTCTCCTGTGAGGGAAATGGGACCTGCGAGCACTCGGCCGCTCGTCGAGCACCAAACATCGAATTTCTTGTCGTTACAGCTGAGCGCGGTGTCGCGCGACTTTCAAGGACCCATCTGCAAGCAGGGCGCGCGGCTCAACCATTGACCGCCCCAGCGTCAATCGCGATATCAGCCGCGCGTTCTCTCGTGAGCACTGCGGCCGCGATTTCCTCCGCTGCCTTACCGGCGCCGTCTTCGGTGGCGAGGTTTGCCTGAACCCTTTTTGCCGCCTCCCGGTAGCCCGGTCGCTCAAGGACCTGCCCAATGGCTCGTGAAAGCTTCCGCGAGCTTAGGCCGCGCGGGCGCAGCCTAATCGCAGCACCGGTGGCCACTGCGCGGAGCGCGATGTCACGCTGGTCGCGAGCGAACGGCACGCAGAGAAGGGGCACGCCGTGGGCGAGTGCGGCCATGACACTGCCATGGCCGCTGTGGGTGATCATGAGCGCCGCGCGGTCGAGGAGCGGGCCATGTGGCACGTAGGAACGGACGAGGACGTTGCTGGGCAGGGGAGCGAAGTCGGCCGCGTGATACCCCGACCCTGTCGTGACCACAGCGTCGGCGGGCAGGCCGCCAAGGGCAGCGATCAGCACCCGGAGATAGCCACCTTCGGCCTGGTAGGTGGTGCTGAGTGAGGCCAGGATGAGCGGGGCCGGTGAGAACTCGCGCAGGTCCTGTGGTATTTCGGTGGGCGCTTCGCAGAAGGGCGGCCCGACATAGCGAACATTCTCAGGAAGATCGCTCGCCGGGAAGTCAAAGCTGGGACTGGAGAGGATCAGCAGTCGCTTTGCTCCGAACCACTGCTGATAGATCGTCGGGAGAGGGGCGAGCTGGTAGCTGGTGCGGGTGTCGTTCAGCACGCGAAGCCAGCGACGCAGAACCCATTCTCGTCCACGCACCAGACACATGTCGCGCCAGCGTCCAGGTAAACCGTGTGCAGGACGGAGGCCATAAGGAATCGGCGGCAACCCGTCGAGCGGGATAACCGCCACAGTGTGAACGAGTCCGACACTTGGCACATGGCACACCTCGGCGCCGATGAAGGCTCCGAGTAGCATGAAGTCGCAGGCGATCACGTCGGTAGGGGTGGCTTTCAGGTTGGCGACCACATCGGCTGCCTGGGCGGCTGCCGTGCCACACATGACGTTGAAGAGAGCATGCACAGCTCCGGTCGGCGTTCGTGCCTCCCAGTCGCGAAGCTGGTCGGTTTCTGGCCTGGCCAATCCAAAGTCGGGGGTCTGCTGGAATGCTTCATAGGCGAAGCGTTCTCGCCGTAACTGGCCCTCCAAGGAGCGGGCAGCAAGGAACCTCACGGTATGGCCCTGCTCTACGAGCCGGCGTGCAACGGCTATTGCCGGAGGCACACCGCCGCCACAGTCGCTCTGAACGAACAAAACGCTGAGGCGGCGAGTCATCTCAGCCCGCCTCTCGCCGTCGACGGTCACCGGGAGCCACGTAGCGTGCGAGAGTAATTCTCCATAGCGGACCTTAAATATATGCTCGCCGACGCTCCGCCAGCTCCAATTCCGAGGCGGCGGGGCGAATGACAATAGGACACGAAATCGACGCCTCGCTCGAGAACCCGGATCCCTTCAAGCCGGCACAGAACAGCGGCTATTCCCCAGCCCTGGTCCGGTCGTATCGGTTGCCGCCGATTTGCGGCCCACCAAGAAAACGACAACCCACAAACAAGGAAGGCGCAAGCCATCCCGAGCTAACCTCCCACTTTTCCCAGCGCCGTTTCCCAGCGCCGGGTTGAACCTCGACTCGACTACGATACCTCGCGGGTACCACGGAGTCCCACGACGCCGGACTGTGGCCAAAGAAATCCCGGCATAGCGGAGCTTCTCGAATAGCGGGGGCCCGATTCGTCTCTCGCTACCACCCGCGGATAATCGAGCGAGGCCACCTCGTCGATTGACCAACGGCCTCTGTCTCATCCACCCGAACGGGGAAAGCGTCCTCAATTTGCGGCGTCGATACTGCTCTTCATCCAACTCAGAATTCTGGTGCGGCGTCATCGGGACGCTCGCATTCCGAGGGCAGTCGGGGCTTGGCCCCGAGCGCTCACCGCAGTGCTCACCGCGCCACGCAGACAGAACGCGTACGGTCGTCAGAGCCCCATCCCGCGGCCGACGACCGACCCCTCCATCGCGCGGGTCAGCAGAAGTCGCGAGAGGACGAGGCGCACCTTTGGCGTCGCGTCCCACGACAGGCGCTATGAGCCCGTTGGAGTGGCCACGAAGACTGGAATGATCCGGCTGGTCTTCGTTTGGTACTCCGCATAGCTGGGATAGGCCTCGACGGCGCGCTCCCACCACAACGCTCGCTCCTCGCCCTGAACCTCTCGCGCGACGAAGTCGTGCGGCTTCGCGCCGTCCTGAATCATCAACGCGGTGGGGTCGGCAATCAGGTTGCCATACCAGGTCGGGTTGTTCGGAGCGCCTCCCAATGAGGCGATGAGCCCGTACTTACCGTCGTGCTCAACCCGCATCAGCGGGAACTTGCGGATCTTGCCGCTCTTTCTCCCCCGCGTGGTGACGATGATCACGGGAAGACCCGTATCCCTGAGAGTGTTGGCACGTCGGCCGTTGCTCGCCTCGTACTCATCGACCTGCTCGCGCACCCAGTCCCACGGGCTCGGCTCGTACTCACCTTGTAGCGGCATTTGCACTCCTCATACGTTTAGTTTCGACAACGGCATTTGATGCTCCACAACCGACTGGCGAAGACGCGCCGCTGCTGGCTTGAACCCAGCCGCGTGCCCCCAGAAGCTGTGGCAGCAACTCTTGCGACAGCGTAGTCTGCCGCAGGAGCTGATTTGCCCGAGCGAAGCAGTCGCTGCCAGTCGCAGCGGCGGCCTCACCGAGTTTCGTCCGTTCAGACAGTCTCGATCGCGAGCGTGGTTGCGCCTGATTCATTGGCAATGCGATAGCGGCGGGCCGACCTGGATTCTTACGTGTGGCTCAGCGGCGGCGTCGACCAAAGCTAGCGCCGTGTGGCGCAGCTGGCCCGACCAGCTCGTCCGGTCTCGCGGTGGTCAGTACCGTCGCGGCAGGCGAGCCTTAGGCCTCTGGGTACCTGGAGCACGAATGGCTGCGTGATGCCAGAACGCCCAGTGTCACGGTGAATTCAGAGCCTGCTCGCGCTTGTATCGGCGCCAGGTGCGTCGCGCGCGCGCAACTCCTGCGACGACGAGAGCGAGCGGCACGAGTACCGCGGCCAGGATCAGGATCGCGATGACGACGACGAGCAGGACCTGGCCTGCGTCGTGAAGACCTTTCTGGAGGGAGAGTCCTTCACTACCGGCGCGTGTGTCGCCGAGGATGCTCACTTCGACTTCGGACGTGCTCGCGCGCGCCGTGATTGAGTTCACGGAGGATTGTGCTCGCGCAATCGCAGCGCGGGACGCCGCCAGGCGGGCGTGCAGGCTGTCGATCTGTGCTTCGGTGCTCGCTGCTGCGAGTGCACGCAGCAGCGCTCGCTGTTCAGCTTTGGCGTCGCTCAACCGCTGGTGCGCGGCGTTGTAGGTACCGGTGATGTCCTGCAGGGACTGGTTCTCCGCCCGAACCGGAGCCAGACGCCCGATTGCTGCCAGCGCGGAGGCGAGTCGCGCGCTGGGCAGCATGAGCGCGAGCGTGGCTTCGCTGGCTCCTTGCTGCTGCACCTGCACGTTGGACGACTGAACGTAGCCGCCGTCATGTACCGTGAGCTGCGCAATCTGGTCTGATGTGACCTGCAGGTTTTGGGGGGTACCGCCCAGCGTGATGGACGCCGCGAGGTGCTGCACACGCCTGGGCGCCGAGGACCCGCCAGTAGCGCTCGTGGCGGCAATCGACGCTGATGCCTGCGCCCGTGGGGACACAGCCGAGCCTCCCGACCTTGCCGTAGGTGCCGAAGGTATGGCAGAGGGGGACGACGATATTGCGCCTTTTGAAGCACGGGCGCTACCGTTGAGGGCAGCTTCTGTCGCTCTCTGCGTGGGAGCCCGGGACTCGATAACAGGCGCGGATCTGTGCAATCCCGAGATAAGTAGCGCCGCGACGATCGCAACGGCCACAGTCGCGGCTACCCCAACAGCCGAGCGCCGAGGAGATGTGAGTGACCACGAACCGGGCCGATGGCGCACAAACGCGCCCGGTCGCGACCCCGACGTGTCGCCCGCCGAGATCCGTCGAGGTGACCCGGCCGAGTCCTGACCCCGCATCCGCGTCTCAGCATCCTCGGCGCTACCTTCGAGTGCACCACGGCGCTCAAGCTCCTGCGCGAGGCGCAATTCAAACGCGGGAGTCGTGGGAGGAGCGAGCGCACGCACGTCATCGCGCAGCTCTCGCCAGGCATGCGCGTCCGGGCGCTGCGACTCACCGCGAAGCGCAGCCTCCAGCTCCGCGGTCCAAGCCTCCTGGCTGGGCAACGGCTCATCGGATGGGAACGGAATGATCCTCATGCGACCTCCTCGCGGCCGGCTTCGGCACAGTGCTCGCGCAGCCGCGTGAGCGCACGGTGAAGCCGCGTGCCGGCGTTGGACTCGCTGATGCCCAGGGTGCGTGCCAGCTCGCTGTTAGAGAGCTGACCGTGAAACTTCAGCAGCACGAGCTCACGCTCGCGAAGCGGCAACGATGCGAGCGCATCAAGCACGGTTGCGCGACGCTCCACATCCTCGAGCGCGTCACCAGGAGCCCGATCGTCTACAAGATCATCCCCTTCTAGGTCGTAGCTGCTCCTGCGCCTTCTTTGACGCAGTTCATCCAAAGCGGCATTGCGGGCAATCGAGAACAACCAGGCGCGCGGGGTCCCGCGCCGCCGATCGAAGCGCAAACGCGAACGGTAGAGCCGTTCGAACGCGAGCGCGGTGAGATCCTCAGCCGCTGAGCGATCGCGCAGAAGAGAGATCAGATACCCATGCACATCGCTGGCGCATTCTCTGAAGAGGGCATCAAACGCGGCCGGGTCGAGTACACCCTCACGAAATGTCGCTCCAGTCCGCGACGATGGCTGCTCGGAAGAGGACACGGGAGTGCTCATCACCTTAACTACGAAGGTGATGGCAATCCGTCACAAACTATCCACGCTTGCTGCCCACACCTCGGTGCGCTAGTGCTTTCCGGGCCGAGCGATCGTCCGAGCGTCGACCGCGCTCATGAGCGCAATGGACGAGGAGCAGGAGCTCGAGGACGGAGCTTCAGTTGGGAGGGCGGACAGCGCGAGTCTGAGAGGTGCCCCATTTACAGCGATTCTGGCGGTGGTAGCGAAGACCGATACCGGGCGGGATTCGTCCCTCGCTACCACCCGCGGATAGTCGAGCTGACGTCGGCTCTTGTCACGCTTTAGCCGGCTCCGTATCGAGTGGGACCGTAGGGTTTCTACTCGACCCGATCTGTCATCGGATCGGGTCGCTCGCCGAGGTACTCGACCCAGCGCGTCTTCGCACAGGGGTAGTGCTTGGAAGCCTCGACCAGATCCATGAAGCCGATGATCGTGGCGTCGAAGCGCTCCTGCAGTTGGTCATTGGCGAGGCGCTCGCCAGCGTCGAAAGCCTGGTGAGCCTGGGCGAGAGAGAACATGTCGGGGTACACCCGCACGCCAAGGTGCTCGAACGGAACCCGCAGGCCCCAAAGTCCTCGATTGCCACCTACCATCGACGGCGAGGCCGACAGCAGCAGAGCGTGCTTCTCATTAAATGGCTGCGGGCTGAAGCGGGAAACCCAGTCGATCGAGTTCTTTAGTGCGCCGGGCATCGAAGCGTTGTACTCGGGTGAGCTGACCACGAAGGCATCGTTGGTCTGAATGCAGGACCGGAGTAGGTCGGCTCCGGACGGGAAGCCGTCTGCGTCCTGAGTATCGGCGTTGTAGGCGGGTGTCTCGAAATCAGCCATTGGCCTGGAGTCGACGATCCCACCATTGGCCTCGATCGTGGTCGCGGCCAGGCACGCTAGCCGTGCGTTTAGCGATTCGGACCTCATCGAGGCCGAGAAAACGAGGAAGCGAACCGGCTCGCGGTCCCCAGCGGCCAGGTTGGATTCAGTCACGTTGTCAACCCCAGCAATCCCAGCAATTGGGATGCAACCACAGACCTTGTGCAACTGCGGCCGTTGCTTTCCCCGCCGCATTTGCGCTCTCGACCTGAGCGCCGTCGCGCTCGGCAATTGTCGTCATCTCGGTCCTCCTATCGAGCGCGGACATTTTGGAGCCTAGGTCCGCCTAGCCTTGGCAAGGGACCCTATCCTCTGTAGGTGGTGAGCGTTGAGATACGCGATAATCGAGACAAGAATCGCTATGAGATCCGTGTAGACGGACAGGTCGCCGGATTCGCCCAGTACCAGCTGGGCCACGATTCGATCACCTTCACCCACACTGAGATTTATCCGGGGCATGAGGGTGCTGGACTTGGTAGCCGTCTGACACGGGTAGCACTTGACGATGTCAAGACGCGCGAGCTCCGCGTGGTGCCGCTCTGCCCGTTCATCGCCACCTACATCAGCCGCCATCCCGACGACTATCTCGATTTAGTCATCCCGGCGATGCGAAAACCGCTTGCTACGAGGTCTTTGAAACCCTCGACCTAGGGATCGCCTATAACAGAGTGGTACGGCGGTTCACACCCCAACCGCCGTACCAGAGCCTTCGAAGACCCGAAGGCTCCCGAAAAGTGCGCTATCACTGAGGATTGCCGCACTCGACGCCGCTAAACGTGGCTGCCTGCGTTGTTGGGTCATTTTGCGCAAAACTCCCATCTCGGGGTGCCGGGGATTCGCCGGTGGTCTCGACGGGGCCGATGGGCGAGTAAGTAAAGCTGCCGATGAAATCGCCGGAGAACGTGGCGCGTGCCGCCAGGAAGTTGCCGTCGGCGATGATCTGCTCGCGGACGATTTACAGATCGCTGAAAGCAGCGCACAGCGAGGCGCGGTAAGCACTGCGCTCGGCGAAGCCCAGTTCGCCCCCGGGCCCGTGGAAGGCGAAATCTTTTTCGAAGAAGCACGCGACGTGGCGTCGTCCTCACGACCAATCGCCGCGTCGCCGACGCGGATCAGGTCGCGGACAAGTGGAGTGTCAGAGATGGGGCCTCGCGTGATTTCCTCCTTGTTTCTGCGGGTCGTGTTGCTCGCCGCCGGTGCGTGGCCGCGCGATTTCGCGGATGTAGGCGGAGACCACTGCCTCCGAGGACACGCGCATCCGAGTGTTGCCCCTGGCTACGCGACCGGGACGGCGGTTGCCGCTCGGGAGTCGACCGTGGTAGGTGTCTTTGGTCTGGGTCATGCGGCCTGTCGCTCCACTTCGAGGTCGTTGAGACCGGCGTGCACGTCGTGCCGGCCGCCCTCGGCTGGCTGTAGCGACGGACGTGGGTTACGGCGGCGGAGCAGTGCGAGCGCCAGCAGCAGCCCTACGGCGATCACCGCCGCGCCCGTCACGAATGCCAGGTGATACCCACTGATCAGCGAGCTCGTGACCGCATGATGCTCGCTCAGCATTGCTTTCGTGTGGTCTGTCGCAAGGGTCCCGAGTACGGCAAGACCGAGTGCGCCGCTGACCTGCTGAGAGACATTGGTGATCCCCGAACCGAGCCCAGCGTCGGCGGGTGGAACGTCAGCCATCGCGATCGTGAGCAGGGGCATGAAGGCGTTGCCGATGCCGAACCCGATCGCGAAACAGGAAAAGAAGATCGTCGGGAAGAAGGCAGTGCTAGGACCAGACGTGCTGAAGAGCAGCAGGCCGACGATGGCACTCCCCATCCCGACGACGAGTATCGGCAGCGCGCCTAAGCGGTTGACAAGCCGGTTCGTGATGCCCCGAGAGAGAATTGCGACCGTGATCGTCCATGGCAGGAAGGCCGCCCCTGTCTGCACGGCGCTGTAGTGGCGGACGTGCTCAAGGTAGAGCGTGCCGAGGAAGAAGGTCGAGTACATGCCCGTGACCAGGAAGCCCCTGATCAGGTTGGCCGACACCATCCCGCGTACCGCCAGGATGCGAAGCGGCATGATCGGGTTCGCTATCCGTGCCTCGAGCGCGACGAACGCCGCCATCAAGACGGTCGCGAGGCCGACGAAGCCGAGGACCTCTGGGGAGGTCCAGCCGTGCGCCGTGGCGCCGATGATCCCGTAGATGGCGCTCATCAGCGACGCCGTGACGAGCAGTGAGCCCAGCCAGTCGACGCCATGCCCCAATCCGAGCCCGCGATCCGCAGGGATGATGAGCCGACCGAGCGCCAGGGTCGCGAGGCCGATCGGGACGTTGACGAAGAAGACCCAGTGCCAGTTGAGCGCCTGTGTGAGAAGCCCGCCGGCGAGCAGGCCCAGCGAGCCTCCCGCGACCGAGACGAACACGTAGGCGCTCATCGCGCGTGCACGCTCGGCGGGCTCGGGGAACTCGGTCACGATGATCGCGAGGATCACCGAGGCCTGAGCGGCGGCGCCGACCCCCTGCAGGAAGCGGGCTCCGATCAGGAAGCCCTGGCTCGGGGCGACCCCACACAGCATCGAGGCGCCGGTGAAGAGCACAACGCCGACGAGGAAAACGCGCCTGCGTCCAACCAGGTCGCCGAGCCGTCCGGCAAGCAGCAGCAGGCTGCCGAAAGTGATCAGGAACGCGCTGACGACCCAGGTGAGGTTGGCCTGGCTGAAATGCAGGTCGTGCTGGATAGAGGGCAGTGCGACGTTGACGATCGTCACGTCGAGGACGATCATCAGCTGCGCGAGGCAGACGACGAGGAGCGTCGCCCAGCGCTGGCGCGCGGGCGCGAGAGGAGAGGCGGATGTGAGGATCATGTGAGCTCCAACGATGGTGGTGGTGCGGATGTGAGAGTCGCGTCTTGCAATGGGATCGATGTCGAGCTAAAATGGAGGCCGCCTCCAGAAGTAAACGGAGGACGCCTCCGGTACCATATGGAGGTACCCTCCATTTGTCAAGGGCAATTCCATGAACACCACCGATTCACATCCCGAGACCCTCCTCGCCCGGCCTATGCGCGCCGACGCGCGCCGCAACTATGAGAAGGTGCTCGCGGCGGCGCGCGAGGCGTTCGGCCAGGGCGGCGAGAGCACCTCGCTCGAGCAGATCGCGCGCCGGGCGGGCGTTGGCATTGGCACGCTTTATCGGCACTTTCCCACGCGCCAGGCGCTGCTCGAGGCGCTCTACGTCGACGAGGTGACCGAGGTCTGCCATACGGCGGCGCAGCTCGACGGCAGCGATCCGTGGGGGGCGCTGAACAGCTGGCTGGACCGTGTGATCGCCTACATGGCGACCAAGCAGGCGCTGTCCCACGAGCTGCTCAACTATCTCGAACGCGACGCCCCTCTCTTTCAGAGCTGCCGCGCAGCCCTGTTCGCCGCCGGCGAGCCGCTCCTGCAGCGCGCCCAGGAGGCCGGCGCCGTGCGGTCTGATGTGACGATCGCCCAGGTCATCCAGATCCTGATGGCCATCACCAAGGCGCCTGTTAACGATCCTGAGCAGACCAGCCACCTGGTGCGCGTCGCCCTCGACGGACTGCGCCACCAACCGCCGCTGTAGCGCCGCGGGCTATCAGCGAACAACCGACAGAGACCTCGGACTGGCGCCACTATTGCAAATAGCAGCGCCTTCTAAGGATTGGGCGAACCTGTCAGCGCGCAGACCATGCCCCGATCGGGGGCGGTGCTGGTGCTTCGACTTTCTGATGCGACCAGAGCCAAGCTCTTCGCAGTGGCCGACCAAGTGGACGCGAGAAGAGCTGAGCGCCGAGAGATTGGGGCTACTAACGGTTGGTTGCCATGACCAAGGCGCCTCCCGTAGCGGTTTCCATGGAGTCGCGGGGTTTCTGTGGTTTCCATGCAGCAGCGACTGGTCAGGGGCCACCCCTTTTCATCGGCACTGCAAGTGTCCAAGGCCGACCATCGACGTGCTCGCAATCAGGCGAAAGGTCATTCATTCGGGCAGAAGCGCTCGCGGGGGTTCCAGCCCGAGCGCGCCCGCGGCCGCGCGGGCGGCCAGCAGTTCGTCATGCGGGGCATGACCGGCGAGCGCGATTACAGCGCCCTCGATCGCTCCGATAAATGCCAGGGCGACCTCTGCGATGGGCGGGCCCGATGGGATCGATCCATCCTTCCGCCCCGCATCGATCAGCTGGGCGCAGCGCTTGACCAGAACCCCCGAGATCCGCCTGATCTCGCATCCGAGCGGACCGTCCTGGCCGCTGAACTCGATTCTCAGCGCCATCATCACGCGGGCGACGTCTCGCCGGCAGTAGACGGCGTGACCCCTCGCCAGCGCGATCAGCGCCGCTCCTGCATCGGACTGGTGCTCGGCGAGCCCACCCACCTCCTGCCACCAGGTCCCATCAACCCACTTAAGGACCGCCAGTGCCAGGTCCTCCTTGTCCTTGAACTGGTGGTAGAGGGCACCACGCGTGTAGCCCGCCTCGCGGGCCACCTCCTCAAGCACAAGATTGCCGTAGCCGTGGCGGGAAAGACCCCGCGCAGCGGACTCCAGCAGAGCGCTGCGGGTCCGAGCGCTCCGCTCGGCCTGAGATGGGCGCCGCCTTGCCACGGGCACTGGAGTCGGAGCGTTCATTGGATTGGCAAATCATACATCCATGTATGTATACTTGTACGGTGAGCGCGGATGCGGCACAGGCGTGGTTCATCGCAGGCACGATCCCGCTCATCCTGGCCGGCGGCCTGCACGTCCTCTACACGCTCATCGATACGGTCCGCCCCACCTACTTCGCCCCGAAAGAGCGCTCGCTCGTTCCGGCGATGCAAGGAACCCGCATGCGGTTCGGCGGCGGCGCTGCGCCGTCCATGTGGAGAGCGTGGCTCGGTTTCAACATCAGTCACGGCCTCGGCGTCCTTTCGTTCGGACTGCTCTGTCTGCTGATCGCTAGCCACGATTTCACGCTGGTGGAACGCATCGGCGCCATCCGCCCGCTCACGATCATCTTCTCCGGCACCTATCTCGCGCTTTCGCTGCGCTTCTGGTTTTACGCACCGGCGATCATCACCGGCATCTCCACCACCTGTTTCATTGTTGCCACCGTGCTCTCCCATTGAGCTGGGCGACTGCCTGAGCCGGCTGCATTTGGTCCCATTCGAGCATCCGGGAGACTCAGGCCAGACGCTCGTTCAGCCGCGACTGAGCGAGCGAGACGAAACCGAGTAGGACGTGCGAGGCGAATCGAGTGTCGCCATTGGAGATCGCGGCGGCGGCGCCGTTCCTGTCGACGGTCCTCTTCAAGCCTGCGATCTTCTGCTGGTCGACCCTCAACTCCGCAGGGGAAGGCTTGGGCATCCCCGCGGAGGACGTTCGGTAGAGCCGCAGGGTCAGGGATGCGCCGTACCTCAGACGACCTCTATGGGGCCGTGGTCGTCGCAATGATCGCCGTGGGGATGATGCAGGCGCCCGTCCACCAGAAAATCGACGTGGTCGCCGTGTGGCACCGGCTCGTGACCGCAGTCCTCGCCGTGGCTGTGTCGCGGCTCGTGGGCGGCGCCATCAGCGGGGGCGCAGCTGTCGGGGTTGCGATCGCTTACGGCGATCCGGTGCTCGTCGACGTGATCTTCGTGGGGGTGGTGGAGGTGGCCGTCGTGCAGGAAATCGACGTGCCCCTCGTGCCTCACGACGGTGTGGCCGCAGCCCTCTTCATGCTCGTGGTCGTGGCTTTCGTGAACCTGGTGATCGTCCATCTCTCTCCACTTCGGTAGTTGTCTCTTCCTCCCGAGGCTAGCGCGCTTCTCACCGATCGCAAGCGGATCGAGGCTAACCCCGCTCCCAGAAGCGGAAGGGTGTGGTGATGGACACGGCAGCCGATGCTGTAAAGAGAACGAGTCTCATTCATCATGTAGTGTGCACGCCAACGGCGGGCTTTCTCGCCGCTCCCAGAGCCCGAATCGCCGAGGAGACCTCCATGTCTGCACCGCGCCTTCGCCCCATCACCGTCCTTCTCGCGCTAGTCACCCTCCTCGCCATGCTGCTGGCAGGTTGTGGCGGGAGCTCAGCCTCGAGTTCGGGCGACAAAATCACCGCCGTCGGGGCCGAGAACCAATACGCCAACGTGATCGAACAGATCGGCGGAAAATACGTCGACGCCAGCGCGATCGAGAGCAACCCCAACACCGACCCCCACAGCTTCGAGGCAAGCCCCAGCGTCGCCCAGGAGGTGAGCGACGCTGAGCTGGTGATCCAAAACGGTGTCGGCTATGACGACTACATGGAAAAGATCGAGTCGGCCTCACCGAGCTCCTCGCGCAAGGTGATCAATGTCCAGAAGCTGCTCGGCCTGCCCAACTCGACCCCCAACCCCCACCTCTGGTACAAGCCCGAAACAATGCCCGCGGTGGCAAAGGCGCTGGTCAGCGACTTCTCCGCCCTGCAACCCAACCACCGGGCCTACTTCACTGAAAACGCGAAGAAGTTCAACCAATCGCTGAAGCCATGGCTGGTGGGGCTGAGCCGCTTCAGCTCCCGTTACCCCAACAGCGCCGTCGCTACCACCGAGCCTGTCTCCGATTACATGCTGGAAGCGGCGGGGGTAAAGAACCTGACTCCCTTCAGCATGCAGGCCGACATCATGAACGGAACCGACCCCGCGCCCCAAGACGTCGCTCTGCAGGAAGGCTTCTTCTCCACCCACATGGCCGATGCCTTCATCTACAACCAGCAGGTGACCGACTCGGTCACCGAAACCTTCCTCAAGTCAGCCGCTGAACACCACATTCCCGTGGTCGGCGTCTACGAGACGATGCCCCCCGGCTTCAACTACCAGAGATGGATGCTGGCAGAGCTGAAGGCAATCGAAGAAGCCATTGCCCACGGTAAGTCGACGGAAAAGCTCTAGCTGCGTGAGGCGTCGGTGAACGAGCAGGTGCTCTCGGTCGAGAATCTGGGGGTCCGGATCTCCGGCCGCCAGGTCCTTGACCGGGTGAGCTTCGCAATCGGGCCCGGTGAGTTCACCGGACTGATCGGTTCAAACGGCGCCGGCAAGACGACCCTGTTCCGGGCGATTCTCGGCCTGCAGGGCGCAAATCAGGGGCGCATCCTCCTCGACGGGCATCCCCGCGCGCGGCGAGGGCGCCGGCTCGGCTACGTGCCGCAGAAGTTCCTCCTTGACCCCGATCTGCCGATGCGCGGGCGCGATCTGGTCGGGCTCGGGCTCGACGCGCAGCGACTCGGACCGCCGCTTCCCTCTCGCCGCCGACGCGAGCTGGTGAAGGAGATGCTGGCCGCGGTCGACGCCGAGAGCTTCGCCGACACCCGGGTCGGGCGCCTCTCCGGCGGTGAGCAGCAGCGAATCCTGATCGCCCACGCGCTTATCTCCGAGCCCCGGCTCCTGCTCTTGGACGAGCCATTGGCCAACCTCGACCTGGGAAGCGCCCAGGAAGTCGTCGCCTTACTTGCCCGGATCTCTCGCCAGCAGGGAATCGCGGTGCTGATCTCCGCCCACGAAATGAACCCGCTGCTGCCGGTTATGAAGAGGATCGTCTACCTCGCCGGCGGCCGGGCGGCGAGCGGCAGCAGCGAGGAAGTGGTGCGGGCCGACGTGCTGAGCGAGCTCTATGGCCACCACGTCGATGTTGTGAACGTCCATGGGCGGGTGCTGATTGTCGCGGGCGCTGGCGAGGACAGCGACCTGCGCGGCCACGAAGAGGTGATCGAGGACGCGGGGAGCGTGCCGTGAGCGATCTCCTCAGCCCGGTCTTCGCTTCCGGGTTCTTCGAAAACGAAGCGGTACACGTCGCCCTCGTCATCGGAGCGGCGGTGGCGATCGTCGCCGCCGTGGTTGGGGTTTTCACAGTGATGCGGGGCCAGTCCTTCGCCGGCGAGGCGCTGGGAGACATCGGTACCACCGGCGGCTCGGCTGCCTACCTGGTCGGGGTCGGTCCGCTCTGGGGGTTCGTCGCCTTCGATGTCGCTGCTGCGGGCGCGATGGAGCTGATCGGGGTCCAGCGTGCCCGCGGTCGCGACATGGCGACGGGGATCGTCCTCGGGGCGGCGATCGGCCTGGCGGCACTCTTCCTCTACCTCGACACCACCTTCCACAATGCCAGCGGCGCGACGGTGACGATCCTCTTCGGCTCGATCTTTGCGATCTCAAGCTCGACGATCCCGGCGGTGGTGATCCTCGCCGCGCTCGCCGTGGCCCTGATCGCGCTGCTTTACCGGCCGTTGCTGCTGAGCACGGTGAGCCCGGAGATCGCCGCCGCGCGAGGGATAGCGGTGTGCGCGGTCGGCGCCCTTTACCTCCTGGCCCTAGCCCTCGCCACCGCCCTCGCGGCGATCACGATCGGGACGATCCTCAGCACCGCGCTCCTGATCGGCCCAGCCGCCACCGCGCTTCGGCTGACCAAGCGGCCCCTGCGGGCGATGCTGGTAGCGGCCGGGGTCGGCATCGGTGCGACCTGGCTTGGCGTCGTGCTCGCCTACGACAGCTATCACTGGCCGCCTTACGAACACGGCTGGCCGGTCAGCTTCTTCGTCGTCGTCATCGTCTTTTTGTCCTACCTGCTCTCGGGGCTGCCCGAGCGCTGGCGCCGCTCGCGGCGAGAAGATCGCCGCCCGGTGCCTGCCGATGCCGCCACCGAGCCCGCGCCGGGAAGCTAGGGCCGGGCTCGGTGTTCTCGGGGTTCATGGTCAACGCCTGGACCGTCGCCAGCATCGTCGCCGTGGTCGCCGGCGTGGTCGGCTTCTTCACCGTCCTGCGCGGCTCGGCCTTCGCGGCCCACGCGATCCCCAACGGCTCCTTCGCCGGCGCCGCCGGGGCGAGCCTGATTGGGGTCAGCACGCTGCTCGGCCTCGGCGTCTTCTCGCTCGCGGGAGCACTCGGGATCGGCCTTCTCGGCCGCCGCGGCCGCCACGACGTGGTGACCGCGCTGACGCTGGTGATGATGCTCGCCCTCGGTGCGCTCTTTCTCAGCTTCAGCAGCGAGTACGCGCCAGCGGTCTACTCGCTCCTCTTCGGAGAGGTGCTTGGGATCAGCTCCAACGCGGTGGGCCCGACGGCGATCCTCGGGGCGCTCTGCGTGCTCGCCATCGCCCTCCTTTGCCGGCCGCTTTTGCTCTCTTCGGTCCTGCCAGAGGTCGGCGAGGCGCGTGGGGTGGGCAGCTTCACGATGGAGTTGGCCTTCCTGCTGGTGCTGGCCCTGGCCACGACGATGACGGTTCCCGTGGTCGGCACGCTCCTCATCTTCAGCTTGATGATCGGCGCGCCCGGCGCGGCACGATCCCTCACCGACCGGCCGGTGCTGGCAATGGCGCTCTCCGTCGCGATCGCGCTCTTGATCGTCTGGTTTGCAATCGCCGCCTCCTATGAAACCAATTACCCGGTCGGCTTCTTTGTCGGCACCGCCAGTGCCGTCGCATACCTTCTCGGGCGGTTGTGGGCGGCGGGTCGGAGCAGGTTCCTGCGGAGACGAGTTGACCTACCTCTAGGATCGAAGGAATGACGACGGCCACCCAGACGCCCTGGTCTGAACACGCCTTCGCAGTCCTGCAAAGCGCTGGCCTTCGCCGCGGCGGAGCCCGCACCGCGGTGATCGAGGCCCTCGCCGACCACGACTGCGCGGTGACCGCCTTCGAGCTGGAGGACGATTTGCGCCGTCGCAAGGCGGGGGTGGGTCGGGCCAGTATCTACCGCGCCCTGGAGCAGCTCGAGCAGCTCGGCCTCCTGCAGCGCCTAGAGGTTGCGCGCGGCACGGCCGGCTATGAGCGAGTCGAACCCGACGGGGAGCACCACCACCATGCGATCTGTGGCGAGTGCGGCCGAATGATCTCCTTCGAGGACGCCTCACTGGAGCGGGCGATCGACAAGGTGAGCGGGAGAATGAGCTTCGAGGTCGTCGAGCATGAGGTGACGATCCGCGGGCGCTGTGAGCGTTGCGCAGCCCGACCTGCTTCCAACTCTCGACGCGCCTGAGTAGCGCGTCCGCACGGTAGGACCTTCGACCTGCAGATCGCCTACGACAAGGTCGGCAGGCGGATTGAACCGAGGGCAATCGCGACCGAGTACCCGGGCCAACCCCATCCCGACCAGGTTAGGGGCGAAAAGCAACCCATCCTGCCCCTTTCCCCCATCAGGTTGGGGGGTATAGGGGTTGACGAAACCCGGACAATCCTACGCCCCAATACCCCCGCACGGGGGAAGGGGCAGATGGGTCCGGCCTCTGCGCGAACCTAGATTAACTTCCAGCCCAAGCGCCGACCGCGGCTTTAACGGCGATCAATGCTGAGGCATGCAGTCGAGATACCCGAAACTCGGTCATGCCGAGAACCTCGCCGATTTCGCGCATTTTCAATCGTTCTTGGAAATACAGTGCGAGAACGATCTGCTGCCGTTCGGGTAAACAAGCAATGGCATCTGCAACGTCCATCCTGAGTGCGCGAGCGCCCTCATAGGCGTCCAGGCTGTCCTGAGATTCGTAACGTAAGGGATTCCTCGCTATTCCGAATAAGTCGGGCTCCGAAAAAGTCACATCGACCTACTTGGTCGCCGAGGTTTTGCTCTGGACCTCACTGGCGGGCACGGGGCGCGCGAAGTGAAACCCCTGCGCGAAGTCGACGCCGAAGTCCTCGAGCAAAGCGAGGGTTTCGGCATTCTCTACCCCCTCGGCTACCGTTTGGTAGTCAAAGCTCCGAGCAAGACCCACGATCGCCTCCACTATGTTCTGGTTGGCCTTATTCGTGGCAAGATCCAAGACGAAATTGACGTCGATCTTCAGAAACGTGATCGGAAGGTTCTTCAGATAGGTGAAGCTGCCGAAGCCAGTGCCGAAATCATCCAGTGCAACCTTGCATCCGATCTCGATCAGTCCGTCGGCAAAAGCCGTCGCCGCTTCCACATTCGATACCAAGGCTGTCTCGGTGATCTCAAAGATGAGGTTTGAAGGGTCGGTATTCGCGTCGCGCAGCTTCTGCTCGATGAGCGGAAGCAAATCGAGGTGGCCGATTGACTCGGCCGAGAGGTTGGCAGCAAAGCACTGACCGCCACCCGCCAAACGAATGGCTTCACCGATCACCCAGCGATCGATCTCGCCAATCAATCCGTAGCGCTCTGCTACAGGAAGAAAGCTGCCCGGGGCGATGATCTCGCCGCCGGTCCCGACCATTCGTAGCAACAGCTCCTGGCTCGGTCGGCCGCCGTTCAGCGGAATGATCGGCTGCGAGAACAACTTCAATCGGTCTTGATCGAGCGCGTCGCGGATGCGACCGACCCAAGCCAGCTTGTCCAGCTCCTGGTTGACGCGAACATCCTCTGCCTGTTCGCTGGTGGCATCGCGAAACACAACCACGACGCCGCGCTCGCTCGAGGCTCCTATAAGCGGTGTCACTGAACAGGAGACCGGACAGATCGTGCCATCCTTGCGCGTATAGCACTCATGCACCATCTGGATCGCTCGGCCCCCCCATAGCACCTTCAACATCTCGCAATCTGCCTCAAGATGTGGTGTTCCGTCTCCATTTTGAAAATGAACTGCGGCATGCATCGATTTACCGTGCAGCTCCTCCTCACTCCAGCCAAGGAGCTTCGAAGCGGCAGCGTTCATGAATGTCAACCGACCCTCAGAATCAATGACGTAGATTCCCTCAAGCATGGTGTCCATCACTGCGGCTCGAAGCCGCTCCGCCTTTTCGCGCTTGGTGACATCGACGGCGACGACACCAATTCCCATCAACTCGTCGTGATTGCTAACCCGATAGAAGCTCGAGAGCCAATTGCGGGGTGCGCGTCCTTCGCTTCCCTCGCGATCAATCTCGACGTTGACCACCGGCTCTCCGGTCTCCAGTACCTGGCGGAGAACAGACCCCAACTGAGACCAGAGGTCGGGAACGACCTCGGCGACGGTGCGGTCGATCTGCTCCTTCACCGGCGTACCGTTGACTTCGGCGAGGGTCTCATTGATCCGAACGATCCGAAACTCGCAATCCAGGAATGCGAAGCCGACCGGTGCGACGGACTGGAGCGTCTCAAGCAGCGACAGTGACTCCTCAGTAGCGCGTTGTGACTCTGCCAGCTCCGTGATGTCTTGGACGCAGCCGACAAATCTAAGCGGCCGGCCTTCGCGCTGATCCGCAACGGAGGAGAAGGATCGGAGGGTTCGCAGGGTGCCGTCTGCCCGTCGGATCCGATAGGTAACGTCAGGCAGGGTGCCAGTCCCTTTGGCTAGATCCAGTTTCTGCTCGACCTGCTGGCTTTCCTCTGGAAGTATTCGCTCGACGACGTACTCCGGCGTCGGAGTTATCTCACCCGGCTCCAGGCCGAAGAGCCGGAACATGTTGTCCGACCACACGAGTACGTTGTCAGGTAGATTCCAATCCCAACTCCCGGCCTGGGCGAGCTGCTCGGCCCGGTCCATCACCGAGCGTACCGGCCGCGCCAAAGCGCCACCACCGGGCGCTCCGAATGGAACGCTTAAGGTGCCTGTGGATACTGGAAAAGCCTTGGGCATACCTCGCCCCTAATGAGACTCGTCGGCTTTCTCCGCCGACTGGGTTTGGTGTGTATATCGGACTTTGTCCCGAAGGAAACCCCGATTAACGGAAGCCAGATAGTCGGCTAGCCAAACGCAGCACTGGTCGGCAAAAGAAGCAACCGCCTTACATTAGGCTATCACAGATACTTGGAGAAGTCGCAAATTGATTCAGCCAGGCGTCGGGTAGGCGTGGGGGAAATCCCAGCTCTAGGCGTTCATTCGCCGCAATGGGTGTCAAGAACCAATCTTCTGCTCGCAACACTTTGCCATGAGACGTGCGTTGAGCACAACAACCGTCCGCGTTCAAAGGTGGTTGATTCAAGAACCAGCGATGCCGCTTCGATGCAGGCTGGACACGAGAGCAGACCTTCTCGACTCAGGCACCCCCGTCGCGAGGCGGGTCCGCAGAGCCACGGGACTCCTTCGGAGTTCGCCGGGCTACCGAAGGACTGCCACCATGCCGCTCTCTAATTGGCGGTAAGTGACGGCCAAAGAAGGAACGTTGCCTGGGCTGCTCGCCCACAAGGAGGGACACATGTCCCGTTCCACCCATCTCAAGCCCGGCTGGCTTATCGGCCTTATCCTCGGGACGGCATTCGCATTCGCTTCGATGCCGGCTGTCGCGCAGGCTTCTCCGGTCAACCTCGCTACCGCGAGTCCATTCGTCGCCCTCGGCGGCTCCACGGTCACCAATACCGGACCATCGGTGCTCAACGGAGATCTCGGAGTCTCCCCGGGCACCTCTCTCGTCGGTTTCGGTATGCCAGCAGTTGTAAATGGAGCCACGCACAACAACGACGCGGTCGCCAGTCAGGCACAGTCTGATCTGACTACCGCCTATAACGTCGCGGCCGAACAACCGGTCGCACCAGCCAACGATCTATCGGGTACTGACCTCGGCAACAGAACGCTGACCGCTGGGGCCTACCGCTACACGTCATCCGCCCAGCTCACCGGCGCACTCACTCTCGACGCCCAGGGCAACCCCAACGCACAATTCGTCTTCGAGATCAACTCGGCTCTGATCACTGCGCCGGCAAGCTCGGTGGTGCTGGTCAATGGAGCCTCTCCATGCAACGTCTACTGGCAGGTCGGCAGTTCGGCGACCCTCGACACCACGACCGCGTTTCAGGGTAATCTGATGGCGCTCACAAGCATTTCGCTAAATAACGGTGCATCAGTTATCGGGCGATTGCTCGCTCGAAACGGGCAAATCAGCCTAATCAACAATGTCCTCGAAGGATCCCAGTGTGGAACCGGATCCACTTCCTCATCTCCGTCACCGCCTGGGCCGACTGTCGGAGAACCGGCAAGCGGTGCACCGGGTTCGACTGGCGGGCCCGCCTCTGGCACTGGTAAGGCAGTTCGGGTAAGTCTGCCGGGCGAACCCACCCATAACGGAAGTGCGAGCATGTACCGCACAGCGCGGGCAGCCTGCACTGCAGGGTTTCGCGCCACCGTCCGCGGGCACCTGATCAAGAAGGTCGTCTTTAGCCTTGACGGCACCCGCATCGATAGCCGAACCAGCTCCCCGTTTCAAGTGCTCGTTCGGGCCACGCCCGGCGCACACAAGGTCGGGGCACGCGTCACCTTCACCGATGCTACCCACGCAAAAACGCTGACGTTCACCTACCGAGCTTGCGCGTCAGCGCAGCTCCATCCACGCCACGGCCCATCGAAGTTCACCGGATGACTGATTCGACGTCCAATGGTACGCGACCCCCCGGTTGGAACCGGGGGGTCTTAGCTGTGGCGATTGCGCTCGTCGCAGTTGGCAGTGCCTGCGGCTACGTGGGCTCGGCCCAGGCCTCTAGTTACCGGGTGCCATCGAGCCAGCCCCTCGTGGTGCTGCTCGGAAATCACATAGCACGTCCCACGCCGAATTCCCATGCGCGTCGAATTGAAACTGTGAACGCACGGCGGCCGCTGACGCGTGTTCGGACTGTCCTGCCCGTGCTTGGCCGCGTCGGACGTGGAGAGCGCTCTTGGCTGCACGTCAGGCTTCCCGGTCGGCCAAACAGCCACACCGGTTGGATCTCGAGCTTCCACACCAGAAACACATCCACCAAATGGCACATCTGGGTAACACTTTCGGCTCGTCGGGTCACGATTTATCAGGATGGCCGGATCAGACGGCAGTTTCGAGCGGTTGTTGGCAAGCCCTCCACCCCGACCCCAAGGGGGCAGTTTTTTATCGAAGAGGCCCTGGCGCTCTCTCTTCGGGAATCTGGCGCTCCATTCGCCCTTGCAACCAGCGCCCGATCGGACGTCCTGCATGAATTCGATGGTGGGCCGGGTCAGATCGCCATCCATGGCACCGACAACCTACCCGGTGCTCCTGGATCGGCCGCCTCACATGGTTGCGTTCGACTCAGCACTGCCAATATCACCTGGATGTCGCGTCGCATCGGCAGTGGGGTCCCGCTGACAATCACTAGGTAGCGCTATGACGCCACCTGAGCTGACGAATCGCCAAAAGATTCGAGTGGATTGCCCATCGAATCACATTCGAATCAAGTTATGTAAACCACTGTCGATAACACTAGTAACGGTCGCCTAACCACCGTTCTCAGCTCTTCGGACTGACCGCGCTGATACTTGGCCTCGCCGACATCCATCTAATGGATTCGAGCACCGGAGATGCCGGGCTGGGATCAAGAAAGGCCCGACATGCAAGGTCAGAAGCTCATAACGGCGGTGCTGTTCGCCCTGTTTTCGATGGTTGTCGTGGGGCCGCTAGGCGTAGCCATGGCGGCCTGTCACTCCCATCCCTTTCTCCCCTGCGGGCATGCCGCCTTTACGGGGAGTGCCGACCGCAGTGGAGCCCAGTCCTCCCACTGCGTTCAAAAGCGACAGGTCTGTCTTAGCGTGCGCGGCCCTCGGGGTCTGCCGGGAGCTAAAGGCCAGGCTGGGGCCACCGGCCTAAGGGGCTCGAGTGGTGCTTCTGGCCCCCAGGGACCCAGGGGAGCCGAAGGTGCTGGCGGGGCCACGGGTTCGACTGGACCAGCCGGCTCGGCCAGCGCCGCAGGACCACAAGGACTGCAAGGAGTCAAAGGTGAAACTGGCGCAGGAGGTGCGCCAGGAGCAACCGGTGCGCAAGGGGCTGCAGGAGTTGCCGGGGCGATAGGTTCGACTGGTGTAATCGGTGCGACTGGCACCTCGGGATCACAAGGACTGCAAGGAGTCAAAGGTGAAACTGGCGCAGGAGGTGCGCCAGGAGCAACCGGTGCGCAAGGGGCTGCAGGAGTTTCCGGGGCGATAGGTTCGACTGGTGTAATCGGTGCGACTGGCACCTCGGGATCACAAGGACTGCAAGGAGTCAAAGGTGAAACTGGCGCAGGAGGTGCGCCAGGAGCAACGGGCCCGCAAGGACTTAAAGGAGCCGAAGGTGCTGGCGGGGCGACGGGTTCGACCGGCGAAACTGGATCGCAGGGGCCTGCCGGGGTTGCGGGTGCGCAAGGGCCTGCGGGCGCCAACGGCGCCGCCGGGTCGAGCGGACTCTCGCAGTATGCCTACGTCTACAACCAAAGCGAAGAGACTGTGCCGCTGGAGTCTGCTGTGACGTTCGATAGCAACGGAGTAGTGACGCCGGGAATCACACATGTCGCAGGAACTGCGGGGGTCACGCTCGCTACCTCGGGCACCTATATGGTCACCTTTTCTGTGTCAGGCACTCAGCCCAGCCAGATGGCATTATTCGTCAATGGAACGGTCGTTCCCGGATCGGTTTACGGCTCGGGGGCGGGAACCCAGCAAAACAACGGACAGGCAATTGTCGTTATTAGCGCTGGCGGGGTGCTAACTGTCAGAAATCACAGTTCTAGCGCGGCGGTTGGTCTTGCGACCCCGATCGGAGGAACACAGCCGACCACAAATGCTTCCATTGCCATCGAGAAGCTCGCGTAGGTCATCCGATAGCTATCCCAGTCCAGAAAGGCACTCCAAATGACATCTATCCGCAGTCCAATCACAGCCTCCGACCTAAGATCCCCCGATGGTTCCAGGCGATTTCGCAGCCGCCCGGTTATTGCTGGCGTCCTCGTAAGTGCGAGCCTGACAATTGCTGCATGTGGCTCATCGGGGATGACCGCCACACTAAACACTGGAAAGGTCGAGCAGGCCATTCAGAGCAGCAGCTTGACGCAACGAGGACAACATGCAAAAGTCTCCTGTCCCTCAACAGTGCCGCAACAGAAAGGTCTGACGTTTTCATGTACGGCGCGCGTCGGGCATGTCAATACGCGGTTCGTCGTCACCGAGCAAAACGAAGCTGGCCACGTAACCTACGAAGCTCGTTGAAAGGACCGTGGAGGTGTCTGCAGCATATCGATGCAGGTCTTTATACAACGCGAATCCTTCTCCGATGGCGATTAGCTCACTGGAAAGC
Organism: uncultured Solirubrobacterales bacterium; assembly: GCA_963700105.1. Lineage (GTDB taxonomy): Bacteria > Actinomycetota > Thermoleophilia > Solirubrobacterales > 70-9 > CAVUWL01. The sequence goes on from CAVOWL010000004.1 coordinate 1,258,892, forward strand.
GACCGCGCCACGTCCGCGTCGGCGGCGTCCGATGATCGGGCGCCCCCACCAGCTCTCGCGCTAGCCGCTCCGAATGCCGGCCAAGCTCCCGCGCCAGCCCCGCAGTCCGGTGTCCCCCGTGTCGAGGAAGGCATTGACGCCTTACCTGGTTTCGTCTTGCTCTTACAGATGCGCTTTGTCAACACGTTTCTCTCCTAGGCCTCTTAGCTCTCGAGCTCGTCAGTAATCGACTTGGTGCGTTGCTTTGCGACGTCAACGATTTTGTCGAAAAGCGCCACATGCCAACCCTCAGCCTTCGCAAGGCCGGCAACACTCGTCGTGCAATGAAAGACACGGGCTGCTGTCTCGAGCACCAACGCTAGAAACCTCTCTATTTGGAGATCGCAGTCATGGCTCATGTCGACCCAGTTCGAGTAGGTCACTTGGCTCGGATCAAAGACGTCCCCAATGGACATCGCCATCGCATGGTCCAAGTCGTAGACGGCCGTGCAGACAATGTCATGCAGCGTCCCAGCCTTCGTCCCGACTCTGTGAAGAGGATCGCAAAGTTCTTGCCGTGAGCATTGCTGTTGCCGAGCACAAAGTTGCAGACAGCCGCCTGAACCATGACCTGCACGTCGGGACCTCGACCTATCTCTAGAAGGAGATCATGAAGCTGTCGGAAGCCTGGTCCCCCGTTCTCCTGGTACTTGAGGTTGGTAGACACGCCAATCGCTTGGCAGACATCCTCTTGGTGCAACCTTGTAGTAGCTGTGCCACTGGTGCTGCGGTCGCCCGCTCGATGCACCGCTTCTTCTGCGATGGATTCGCGATCTTGCGGCAGACGGCGATCGCGGCCTTGCGCCTGACCTTCTTAAGGCAGTTGGCCCGTTTCCGGCGGGCTTGCTTGCCGTTGCCCTTAAACCGCTCCTTGCATTGCTCGATCTCAAGTTTCAGGTCGGAGCGAGGTTTGGTCACCACCGGGACGATGGCGGGAGGCGGCGAGGGCTTCGCGTTCGGGTCGATAATTGTCAACCGGAAGGGGCCCTCGATGCCCCTGGAGGGGCTGCTGACCTGGATCCAGTAGGTGGTACCGGCCGCCGCCGTGAAGCGCTCTTTGGAGCCGACCTGCTGGGCCGAATAACAGGCACCGGGATCGTTTTCTCCGGTTGGCACGACCCGGGTCATCGCAGCAAAGGTCGAGCCCGTGTGCACGGAGACGAAGTCCGGCGTGACCGAACCACAGGTGCTGATATCAACCGGCCCATTGAAGTTTGAGTCCCACCGATACCAGACGGTCGCAATCGGTTCGTAGTTAAGGGCCGGCGCCGGCTCGCCCGTCTCCACGGTCGCATCGGTGTTATTGCCGGCGACTGAGATTGGCAATTCGGGGCCGATCGCGGTGGCGTCGGCGAAGTTGTCGTTTAGCGGCCGGCTGACTTTGTGGATTTCGAGTTCAAACGGCCCGGTGCCGTCGTTGAATGAGTCCCCGGCGATCGCGATCTCATACGTCGTGCCGGCGACCGCGCTCAGTTCCACTTCACAGTAAGGCGATCGGCTCTGCGGCTCGGTCGCCACGACGAGCGAGGAGATCGTCGTGCCGGTGAAGACCCCGAGCCTCGGCTGGTCCAGGTGGCAGGCGTTGAGCTTGACCAGCTCGCTGACGCTCGGCGTCCACTGGTACCAAACAGAGTGGGAATCATCGGTCAGGCCGCTGATCGGAAGTGCACTCTCGCCGGGCTCAATCGTCGCGAAGCTGTTGTCGCCCTGCACCGCGAGCGGCAGCGTCGGTCCGATCACCGTCGCGTCGGCGAGGTCATCGTTGGCGGGTGGCGGCGCTTCGCGCAACGCGAGCGTGAAGGTCCCTTCACCGCGAATACTGCCGCTGAAGGCGATCTTGTATTCGGTCGCGGCGGTGACTGCGAACTCGACCGTGCAGTTGTTGGTCTCGACGACTTCGCTCAGCGCGCCGAGGGAGGTGCCGGTGTAGACGCCGAGGGTCTTGTTGGCTGCCGACCCCGGCTGGGTTTCAAAGGGACAACCGCTGAGTTGGACCCGACCGGTAATCGGTGATGTCCAGGAGTACCAGACCGAACGCGAGTTTTCGAATCCGCCGAGGGCGGGCGGCTCGCCGCTCTCGTAGGTGGCATCGATCGTGCTGCCGCCGACCGAGACGGGCAGGCTGGCGCCGAGGTTCTGGGCGGAGGCGAAGTTGTCGTTGGCCGGGGGATGGGGGGTGCGCAGGGTGAAGGTGAAGTTGCCCTGCGCGTGCAGGAAGTCGACCTGGATCTTGTAGGTGGTCGCGGCGATGGCGCTCAACTCGAGCTTGCACGGGCCGGCGATGTCAGCGACCGTGGTCAGGCTGGCGTACGTGGTCCCGCCGGTGTAGACGCCGATGCCGAACGTGGCGTTGCCACCGGTGAAGCCAGATGAACAGAGGTCGACTATGGCCGCGGTGCTGACCGACGGTGTCCACTGGAACCAGACCGACTCGGTGGCCGGGTTGCCGTAAACGGTCTCGCCCGCCTCACCGGTGGCGCCGACCGTGGAAGCGGCGACCGAGACCGGCAGGGCTGGGCCGACCGTCTGGGCGTTGGCGATGTCATCGTTGGCTGGCGCCGCGCTCGCGGGCGCCGCCAAAGCCAGTGCTCCGAGCAGCGTGGCGACCGCAGCAAGTACCGTTCTGAAGCCTTTCCTCAAATCACCCTCCGTTACGGACCTTAGCCTAATCGAATATGGGAATAACCGGCAACGATCCGACCCTGAACCCTGAGAGCCCCGGAAGGTTTCCCGAGAATATGGCTATATCCAAACGCCTTTAGGCGCGCGGCAGGCGAAGTTGCCGTCTCACATCAGTCTTTTATTGGTCCTTTAGGACGCGACTTCGGAATTTTTCGGGCCCGATGGTCTTTAGCTTGGCGTTGGCCACTGGGACAAGCCAGGCGAGAAGATTAGATCTGCATCTTGCCCCTAGCCGGCCGCCAAAGGGTTGACGCGGACCACCGGACTCGCCGTCTGGGGCAGCGAGCTAACGCGCCCCAACTACACCAATGGAGGTACTTTGGCTTGACCGAGACCCGACGGAGTCGGTGATCGATCGCGACCCTAAGCCCCGTGTCTCAGTTAATTCAACGAGCGGCAGCCTGCCGTAGCGTCGCCGCCGGCCGTGCGAGCCCTACATCGCCGATCTCGCGGCGGCGTGGGGCTCGGTGGGTTCGGTCGTCGCGCTCTCGGAGAAACCGAACCGCCGGTGGAAGCGGCGTAGTGGGGCCGGCGCCCACCAATTCCACTCACCGAGTAGGCGCATTAGCGAGGGAACCAGTAGGGCTCGAACGACCGTCGCGTCGATCATCACGCCGACTGCCATCCCTATTGAGATCTGTTTGACGAAGAAGACGGTGCTGACGCTGAAGGCGAGGAATACGACCGCAATCGCAAGCGCCGCCGCGGTAATCACGCGACCGGTGCGGGCGATCCCGGTGGCGATCGCCTTCTCGTTGCTGTCGCCGAGGTCGCGACGCTCTTTGATCCGCGCCATGACGAGCACGGCGTAGTCGGTCGCGAGGCCGAAGATCACGGCGAAAAGGAAGACTAGGCTCGTCACCTCGATTGCCGCCGGACCGTGGTACCCGAGCGGGCCGTCAAGCCAGCCTGCCTGGAAGGCGAGGACGAGGATTCCGAGGGTCGCGCCGAGGGTTAGCGAGTTCATCAGCAGCGTCTTCACCGGCAGGAGGACCGAACCGGTGAGCAAGAAAAGGATAACCAGGGTGGTGAGCGCGATCAGCCCCACCACCAGTGGAGCGTGTTCGATCAGGCTTTGCTTTTGGTCGATGAAGCTGGCCGTGTTGCCGGAGACGAGGGCGGTCGAGGCCCCCGGTGGGGTCAGGCCGCGTATGTCTTCCACTGAATTCTGGGCGGGGGCTTGGAGCGCCGGCCCAGCGAGACCGAAGTTGGCGTAGGCGACCTGTCCGGAAGCCCGTCTGAAGGGACTGCCGCTCACGACTCCGTCGATCGCTTCGATACGCCGCTGGTAGGAGGCAAGCTGGGCCTTGCCGGCGTGACCGTCAACAGCAACGGTCACCGCTTCGGTGACATTGCGCGGGTAGTGGGCTTCCAGATACCGGTAGGCCTTGTAGGCGGGCACGACGGTCGGCACCGCCGCGGCGCTGGGACCGGTCAGCGTTGTCCACAGAAGCGGTGCTGCCGCGATTAATAGAAGCGCCGAGCTGGATAGCGCGACGGTGACCGGGCGCCTCATTACGCCGCGCGCCAGTCGATACCAACCGCCGGAGGTGTCCTCCACGGCCGGTCCTCGGCGAATCGAGAGGGCGTCGACCCGGCTCCCGAGCAGGGTCAGCAGCGCGGGCACTACTAGGATCGCGATGATCGACGAAAGTAGCGCCACAGAGGCGCCGGCGACCGCCATCGAGTAAAGGAAGCGCTGCGGCATGAAGACCAGCGCTGCCATTGCCGCTGCGACCGTGAATCCGGAGAAGATCGCGGTGCGGCCTGCCGTCTGAACGGTGCGGCGGTGCGCCTCGCGCGAGGCGCCGCCATGCCCGATCTCCTCTCGGTATCGGGAGACCATGAGCAGGGCGTAGTCGACCGCTAATCCGAGACTGAGCCCCGTGGCGATGTTTAGGGCGAAAACAGAAGTGCCTACGAACGTCGACATGATCCGCAGCACAAAAAGCGTGCCGACGATGGAGACGCCTCCGATCAGCAGAGGAATCGCCGCTGCGATGACGCCGCGAAAAACGAACAACAAGAGCAGTGCGAGCACGGGAAAGGCGATCATCTCGGCCTTGGTTAGGTCGCTTCGTGCCTGTTCGCTGGTCTGGTGGAAGCCCGCTGCAAAGCCGCCCATCGAGACGGCGAGCGGGCTCGAGGCGATCAGCGGTTCGACCTTTTCAGACGCGATCCCGCCGTCGTCTTCGATGTCGTTGGTCGAGAGATAGCCGGAGATCACCAGAGATTTCCCATTCCGGGCGACCAGACCGGCGCCGGCGCGCCGGTCGCGGATCGGGTTCACCACGTGGCCGATGTACTCGATCTTTTCCAGCCCGCGGCTGAGCCGGTCGACGTCGCGGCGAACGGACGGGCTGCGCACGTTGAGTGGACCACCGTCTGGCGCTCGGACTACCAGCACGATCGCCGGGTTGGGGTTGTAGCCGAGCGCCCCGTTGAGGAGCGTCGTAGCCCGCTCGCTCTGGGAGGCCGGGTCGGTGAAGCCGGCGGGCTTCAGGTGGCGCTCAACGTCGTGGCCGATTGCGACGGCAAGAACGGCGAAGGCGCCGACAGCTGCGAGGACTCGCTTCGGGTGTTTCCAGGTGAGGTCCGCAATCCAGGTCACCGTCCGGCACCCTACCAGTTTTCAAAGCATAAACTTTGAAAGTCAAATTAGCCCTGGTAGAGTCTCTTAAGTGACGCGTCGGAAATATGGACAGTCCTGCAGCCTCGCCAGCGCCCTCGATCGCATCGGCGAGCGTTGGTCACTGCTGATAGTCCGCGAGCTGCTACTCGGCCCGCTGCGCTTCTCGGACCTCGCACGAAGCGTGGGCGGCGCTCCCACTGACGTGCTGACCCGTCGCCTGCGAGACCTCGAAGCCGACGGCATCGTGCGGCGTCGCGAGCTGGATCCGCCGGCATCGGTTGTCGCTTACGAGCTGACCGATATCGGGCGTGGATTGGAGCGCCCGCTGCTTGAACTGGGGCGCTGGGGGATGAACTTCTTGGATGTCGACGAGGTGTCCGGCCTCGAACCATCGTGGCTTCCCAATTCGCTCCGGGTCGTCCTGCAGCCCCCCCACGACGTTGCAATGACGGTTCAACTCCGCAGCGACGGACACTCCTTCCGACTGCGCATCGAGGATGGGTGGGTCGCCGCGGAGAGGGGTGAGGCGCTCGATCCCGAGCTGACGCTGGTCGGGCCGCCCGAGGCGGTCCTCGGGGCTCTCGTTCTCGGTGATCCTGCGGCATCCGATGTCGAGATCGAGGGCGACCGCGCAACGCTGGAGACGTTGCGTGCTGCGGTAGTCCTGCCCGAGCGCCTGCGCGAGGACGCGCAGGCTTTGGCGCAACCCGCCGCCGCTACCGCGCGAATAGCTTGACGATTGGGACCGTCCTCGATCGCGGTCTCCGAGTTCGCCGCAGGAGATAAAGCGAAGCGCACAGACACGAAAAGGCCCTGTTTCCAGGGCCTTTTCCAATAGCGGGGGCGGGTTTTGAACCGATATCAGCGACCGCGTATCGCCTTACGCAGAGCCAAATTCTCGATAGTTAATTGCGGCGTCATCATTTCAGCGACCGATTCGCCCCGGTTCGAGCAGGCGGCTCTCCGACAGTTTCCGTTATTGCCAGGAGCTATAATAATGGAAATGTCAAAGGCGCTGAAGGTGATGGTCTCGATGCCCGACGAGCTGCTTGAGCGGATCGACCGCGCCGCGGATGAGCGGGGCACGAGCCGCAGTGCCTTCTTACAGGAGGCGGCCCGCCGCGAGCTTGGCTGGCCCGACCCCGCGGCGATCGACGCCGCCCTGGAGCGCGGGCGCGCCGCCCTTGCCGGCGCCGGGAGCTTCGAGGCGGCCGAGCTGATCCGCGCCGATCGGGAGGCACGCGATGCCCGTGATCGACGTCGTTAGCGACGCCAACGTCGCCCTTAAGTGGTTCCACGCAGAGGGCGAGGAGGAAGTTGCCGAGGCCCGCGTGCTCCTCGCGGCCCACCGGGCGCGAACGGTGGCGCTAATCGTCCTTGACCTGACCGCCTATGAGCTTGGCAACGCACTGATGCGCGGCCGGGCCGCGGCCAGCGCCGAGCAGGTGGCCACAGTGCTAGACGCACTCGCCGTACTCTGCCCAGCGGTTCGGCCGGACCCCGAGGAGTTTCGCCTCGCGACTAGTTTGGCCGTTCACCACGAGCTGACCGTCTATGACGCTGTCTACGCCGCGGTCGCGGAGAATCGCAACGCGACGCTGGCGACACTCGATCACCACCTACTGCAAGCGGGCCTTGGCATCCACCCCAGCGAGCTGGCGGCGAAGCTCGGCGAGCTTGGCGGCGCAGACCCACCAAGGCAGGGGTCAGGATGAGAGTTGCCTTCTACGGACGCGTGTCCACCGATGATGCTCAGGACCCTTCGTTGTCGATTCCCCGCCAGCTCGGCAAGTGCAACCAGGTGCTCAACCTGATCGGCGAGAAGGGGCGGGGGCAGCTTCCGGGACGTGGAGAGCGGACACAAAGCGCTGGCCGAGTGCGGAAAAGGCAAAAGCGAAAAGAGCAGCTCGCCCGGTCCCTGACCTCAGTAAGGCCCTGGCCGAAGCGAGCCCCGAGGTGCAGCGCCAGGTCTTCGAGGCCTTCGACCTGCAGATCGCCTATGACAAAGTCGGCAAGCGGATCGAGCTTTCCGCGACCGTCTCTGATGCAGTCGCCAACGCCTTCGAGAACACGAGAGCCCTCCAGAAGGAGGGCTCTATGGTGGTACCGAGAGACATAGCGGGGGCCCGATTCGTCTCTCGCTACCACCCACGGATCGTCGCTCAGGTTGCGCTGACTGACCCGCTCTAGCTTCGAAGGTCGCGGCCCGCCACGGAGAAGGTGGCGCCGGCCACAGCGCGGCGCTAGAGCAACTCCGCGAGGCTCGCCGCCGCCCTTGCGGCGCCGTCGACCTCTACGTCGCGATACTCGACTTCGCGACCGATCTCTTCCGCGATCGCCGCGGCGATTTGCTCCGGCGGGGAATCATCGAAGTCCATGCGGCGACCCGCCCGGTAGCGCTCGAGCCGGTGGTGGACGTGGAAGTTCTGCTCAAAGTGGTGGCGCAGCGGGAAGTAGAGGAATGGCCGCTTCTGCGCGGTCAGCTCCATCGACGTGGTCAGACCGCCCTGCACCACCGCTAGATCGCATGCTGCCAAGTGCCGATAGAGGTTATGCACGTAGGGAACCACCTCGAGCCCGACGTTTGAAGGGAGTGACTCAGGGTCGATCCGAGGGCCGGCGACGACGATCATGCGCAGCTCCGGGACGCGCTCTTTGGCCGCCGGGAAGGCGGCGATCACCCGCCGCAACAGATCCACCCCCACGCCCGAGCCACCGACGGTAACGATGCACACCTGCTCCGCGTCGCCATAGCCGAGTTCGCCGCGCAGCATGGTGCGATCGCCGAGGTCGGCGGGGTCAAAGCCCGTCACATAGCCGGTGAAGTCGAAGTTGCGCTCGGTCCAGTCGCGAATCATCGGCAGCTGCGGCCCCAGCGAGCCCCCAACGATGTCCTCGGGATTGCCCACGAAAAGTGCCATGTCGCGAACCTCGGGGTGCTGGGCGACGTGGTCGACCATGTCGGCGTTGTAGTCGGCGGTTAGATGACTCTCCCGTTCGCCACTGTCCTGCATCGGCAAGAAGCCGACGAAGTCGGTCAACCATGCAAACGGCACCCGCTTCTCGCGGGGGTTCTCGTGCAGGTAGTAGTCCAGCTCCCACGCCTCATCCCCAATCCAGAGGTCGTAGCGCTCGTCGCGCGCGACGTCGTGGAAGAGCATGAAATTGGCGGCGAGGATCTCGTCCATGCGGCGCAGCGCATCGAAAGCGTGCAGATCGTGCTCAGCTGACTCCGACTCGATATGGCGTGACTCGTTGGCCAAATGCGCACTGGCGGGGTGGATACGCTCGCCCTCTGCCTGAAGCACACGGGTGACCGGGTCCTGGGCGAGCCAATCGATTTGCAGATCGGGGTTCAGGAGGCGCAGCTCGCGGGCGATCGCGACGTCGCGTTGGGCGTGGCCGAGGCCGATCGGCGAGCAGATATAAAGGGCACGTGGTCGGCCGTCGGGGCGGTAGATGGTTGGGTCACGCGGCGTGCGCTTCCGTCCGAAGGCGTCCTCGGAGAACTCACGAAGAGCAAGGTTGACCTGAACCGGCTTGCGGGCGTGCGGGAAGTGGCCGGCGCCGCGGATCACCTCGAGTCGACCGTCGCTGAGGCGAGCCAGCGCGCGGCCGTCGCGGGGCGGCGCGATCTTGTCGTGATCGCCGTGGATCACCAGCACTGGGCACTCGAGATCCTGAGCAAGCCCCCGCAGGGTGCGCCGGTCGCGGTTGATCTCACCTGCTGCCGTGGCGATCAGCGTCTCGGGGTCTGTCTCGAGCGCCCACCCAACCCCGTCCTCGATGCCCTTGGTTGAGTGCGGCTCGGGTAAGCATCTGGAGATGAACCAGTCCGCGAAGTCGGGGTAGTTCTCCCGCCAGTGGATCGCGTTCATGCGTCCCCACCAGCGGTAGGCCGGCAAGCGGCGGTGAAAGGCATGACGGAAGGTCACCGGATTGAATAGGACCCACTGCTGCGAGGGGGTGTAGGGAAAAAGCGGTCCGATGAAGGCGGCGCCTGCAACCCGCTCGGGAGCGATCCGGCCCAGTTCCAATACATATTGGGCGCCTTTTGAGAGGCTGACCATCACCGCCAGCTCGGTCCCAGTCGCATCCATGACGGCGAGGCAGTCGCGGGCAGACTCTGCGGCTCCGTAGCGCCGTGGGTCAAGGCAACGGTCAGAGCGCCCGTTGCCAAGGCCATCCATCACCAGCACTCGGAAATGGCGGGCGAAGTAGGGGATCTGCATCTTCCAGTGGCGGGAGTGAACCAGCGACCAGGTCGGGATCAGAAAGACGGTCTCCGCGCCCTCGCCGTAGACCTCGTAGAAGAGCCGAATTCCGTCGCGCTCCACAAAGCCCTCCTCATCGGGGTAACGAGCGCGGCTCTGCTCGCCGTCGCGACCGATTGAACGGCCCGCTGGCCCAGCTTTGATACTCGTCTCGGTGATCGTGTTCATGGCTTTTGCGCCTCCAGCGAAGTGACCCAGCCATTGATCGCCGCGAGCATCTCGGCGTGACCGCGGTCAAAGCCGAGCAGGCGCTCGAGCAAAAGGCCCTTGTTGAACTGCATCACCAACGCCGCCCAGGACTCCGCCGAGAAGCGTCCGCTGTCGAGGTCGTACTCATGGATCGCCTGTTCCAGCGCGTCGCGCAGTAGCGAGCGCCATCTGTCGCTGACTTCGTGTAGTCGGTCACGCAACTCGGGCTTGTTCCAGGCGAGCGCTTCGAGCTCCGCCCAGACCTTGGGATAGCCCGCGGCGAGATCCTCCTCGATGTAGGCGACCGCGGTCCGCCACTTCTCGGCGAAGGGAGCCTCCGTCTCGTACATCGCCCGCTGGCGGTCAAGGACGCGGCCTGTGAATCGTTCCAAGGCCTGTAGCAACAGCTCGTCGACCGAGCCGAAGTAGTAGTGGACGAGACCATGGTTTTGCCCAGCCTCACGGGCGAGTTGTCGAGTTGAGATCCCCGCCGCGCCCTCCCTGACCAGTAGCCGCTCGGCGGCGTCGAGGAAGGCCTCGACGTTGGCCTCCCTGATCGAGGGCTGGCCATTCACGGCCTCCACGTCCGCGGTTGCAAGTTTATTAGTCATTCGACTTAGTCGAATATCTAAACACGAAGGCAAGCACCTGTCAACTCCAGCTTTCGACCTCGCCTAGAACTTGTCGCAGGGTTGGTGGCTGCTCCTTTGAATCAAAGAGGGGACAGCCCTGATGTCTTCAGCTCAACGGCCCGAATGCTGAGACCTGGTGGAGCGAGGGCGGGCGGATTGAGTTGATGCACCAGTCATGAGTGGAATACGGCGCAGACCTAATCGAGCAGGCCGACTCGGCGCAGGATCGAGACCGAGTCCGAGTAAACGTCCTTGCGTTTGATCAGCCCGGCCTCGAAGGGGATCGAGTCAATCCTGTCCCAACTGATCGTCCTACCCGTCGCCGGCGCGAGGAGGTTGCCGCGACGCATCGGGTTGGAGTGCGTCGCGCTCGCCGTCCTCTCCTGCACGACATGGCCCTCGCGGACGTAGAGCCGCCGCGTTGTGAACTTCATGTCGGGCCAGGTCTCAAAGATCTTCGCGATGTGATCCCGCACCGCTTCCCCCTTGAGCCGCCTCCGCACAAAGGCAGGACCTAAGCTTGAGACATGCGTGGCCGGAGCTGGAGACTTGGAATCGCTGCCGGCTTGTTCTCATTAGCCGCCATCCTGGTTGCGCTAGGAAGCGTCACTTCCCCGGCCCAGGCGCTCAGGGGGACTCAGTCGTCCGGGAGAACGACTAAACCCGGCAAGCCGCTCCCGGCGCCCGATGGGTTCAAGCTTCAATCGAGCAACGGTTACTCGATCGCGGTGATTGGAGCTTTGCCTAGGAACGGACAACGGGCCGTGATTTTGATGTTGGTGAGTGGGGGTCAGGGCCAGGCTCTGTATACAGCGAAAGCGACCGTCACCGAAAGATCCATCGAATCCAACCTCGGTCGTCTCGGTCACATCGCGGTCACATTTCAACCATCGGGTAGGGCGACAAGAGAGCGCTCGAGTTGCGAGAAGAAGCGGGTTGCCTTTGGCTCTGGAAGCTACGTCGGCACCATCGACTTCCATGGCGAGCAGGGCTACACCAGCGTAGAAGCAACCAGAGCAAAGGGAAACATCGAACTCCTTCTGAATCTGGTTTGCCCCGCCAGGGACTCCTCTGGCACCGGCCCGGGACTGCCAGGGGCAGAACTGACCGTCAAGCCCGCCCAATCGCGATTTGGCCCGTCGATAAGCGTGGTCGAGAACGACCCCACTGCCCCGGTCAAGATCGGGGTGAGCGTCAACGAAGAAAGGGAAGGCATTGAAATTTGGAGGGCTACGAATACGACGGCCTCAGCCTCGGCCTTCAGCTATGACGATCGAATTCAAACTGCAACCGTCAGTCCTCCCCCGCCCTTCTCAGGCGAAGCGGTGTTCAGCCGCACCCACCGACCCGGAAACAGCTGGCAGGGGAACCTCGCGGTGGATCTCCCCGGACGATCGAATATTCCACTCACGGGGCAGGGCCTCAGCGCCAACTTGATCCGGGCGCGTCAGACGGGGTCAGAGCCGGTCGGTGCGTTCGCGTTGAAGGTCGATGCCCTTGGATTGCCCCGATAGCCGTGTGGCGGTCGTGCGCCAACGACGTGTGAGTCAGTCGGGCCTGAGGCATGCAGGCGTCTGCCTTGCGGTCGTCCTTGGGACGCTTGTGGGTGCCGAGCCGTCCCTGGGCGCCGAGCTTCCGCCTCAGCCCAATATTCCCCTCGGCCATGGTCATTTCGGTCTGGACTCATGGTCGGCCAGCGCTCATCGGACACGTGCGCTGGGCAGCACCGGCCCGCAAGGCACACAACAGCCCTGTCTGGAAGTCGGTGGCAGCTGGCCAACCGAAAAACCGGGTCTATTCGTCGGATCCGGTGTCGGCACCTGCACCCCCGAACCCGGTCGTCTCACCGCTCATGGCCCTCCCGTATGGGAGGAGGTATCGGCGCCGTCGGTAGAAGGGGCTGAGACAACAATGACGGCGGTCGCGATGGTGTTTGCCCCTGCTAGCCGGATGGTCGTTGTAGGCGCCGGTTGAATACTGGACCACCTGCGCCGGTCTAAAACCGACCCCCCCGGCGCAGGGCGGGACATGCGTCCGGGGCCGGGTCCTGACCCTCGCTCGATCGAATAGATCGAGGCGAGGAGGAGCAGGTGATCGAGGTGGAGGGATGGGCGGAGATCAGGCGCATGCAACGGGTGGAGCGGCTCTCGATCCGCGAGATCCACCGCCGCAGCGGCCTTCATCGCGAAACGATCCGCCGGGCTCTCGCTGAGGATCAACCGCCGCGCTACCGTCGCAAGCCAGCGCCCTCAAAGCTCGATCCCTTCAAGGAGGAGATCGAATGCCTCTTGCGCTCGAACCCGCGCATCCCAAACACCCGCATCCGCGAGCTGATCGCGACGGCAACAAATCCGAAAGCCAGTCTTCGCACGGCGCCAAACCTAACCGCTGATTAGGTCAGCAACCGCCTTCAGCGGCCGCCTAGGAGCTTCCTAAAGGGACGAGCTTTCCGCCGGGACACGTTCCGCTGTGTGAAAGACGTGCTGGCGTGATGCCGGGGCCAGCAGACACGCCAACACGGCGGCACCGATTGGCACCGAGACAAACCAGACGGAATGAAAAAAAAGTGGAGCGGCAATCAGGACGAGAGCATTTATGACGACCAAGAACCACCAGACCAATCGGCTCCCTTGCCAGACCCCTACGACTAGCGCGAGGGCAATAAGCAGCCCCAGTATCGAACGACCATCGCTGATCACGGTGCCAACAATCGCTGTCCCGATACTGATCGCCCCGTAGGCGCGCAGAGTCCAAGGCGCCGTTCGGATCGCTGACATAGGCCAGATGTCGGCATCGTCGGGATGCGTCTTGAGTGCTATCTGGCTTCCAGCAGTTTCCCCAGCGCCCCTTCGATCTCCTCGACGGTCGTGTCTCTAAGCTGCGCTTGGCCGAACAGCGCAGCGGCCCAGCTGATCAGATCGAGTCTCGGCTTGCGCTCCTCGATGTAGCGAGCCAGCCACCGCCGGGCCAAGGGCTCGAATCGCTTCTGGTCTTTTTTGAGCGATAGACAGGTGAGCCGCAGCGCATCGGCTAACTCAACGTGGGAGAGATTCGTCGCTTAAAGCCAAGCTGAGGCGAAGTTCCCATTCTCCAAAGCTTTCTCGAAATGCGCGTGATCGCTGCCTGCAACGCCCATCGAACAGATGTTCGCATATGCGGCGTTCTAAGGGCTTGGAAGTTGAAGTCCGGGGGATTGAGCGTAAAGAGGCGTGTTGGAGCGTTAGGAGGGCGCTGAGCGCCGCTTGGGACCAATCTGTTCACATTGGACGTTGATCCCTCCTCCTGCTAGGGTCGCCACCACATGAGGGCCAGAGCATGATTGGCGGCAGATATTGGATGTTGTCCATCCTCGCGCTGGCCATGGGATACATAGCGATGTACGCGCCAAGTGCGGGGGCGAAGCCAAACGCCCCAGGCTCCCAGAAGTTGACTCCCGCACTGCCCGGTCGAACCTGTAGAGGTTTGGTGCCGGCCGGAGACATTCCAAGCGCCGGGGCCGAAGAATTTCAGGAGCCACAATCCCCAATAGGCCAAGTAAGCGCCTGTAACTTTCTTCCTAAGGGTTTTGACCCAACTACTACCAAATTAAGCCCGTCAGAAGTGGAAACCTACTGTTCGGAGGGAAGCCCAAAGTGTGCGGGGTACGGTACCTATACGACCTTAACCGTGCTTGGGGCGAAATACTGGGACTCCCACGCGAGGAAAATCAGGAAAGGGAATTGGGCTTCGGGCTATACCAGGCACCAAGTCAAAAACCTAGGTACGGTCGCCGAATTCGGCTATAACGGCGAACAGGTGCTTGGTTGGCTACAGATCCGCAATTACACCTTTTCTATCGAAGGCGGAGAAGGCATTACGGTTTTGCCGCTGCTTGAGCAAGTTGCACGCGAGCTTTGCTCGAGCTGCGGCTGAGGCTAGGGGACAATGTCTCAGACAACGCCTGTCCGCTTCAGAGCGGCGCCGGCTCCCTGTGGCTTAATTGACTTCCCGACCGCGAAACGGCATGTGAGCGTAACGACTATTTAACCGTGACGTTAACCTTCGAGCCCGCGGTCAGAACGGTCCCCGGCTTGGGCTTCTGAGTCTTCACCTTCGCCGAGCTGCTCTTCTTGCCCTTGACCTTGCCGAGCTTGCATTCGGCCTTTAGAAGCGCCTGCTTGGCAGCCTTAAGCTTCTTGCCCTTCAGCTTGGGGACAGTGCAGGAAACTTTGGCGGGTAGTGGCTGGGGGACCGGAGGAGCGGTGTAGGTGAACCGATCGGCAGAGCTGGTCGCGGTCGTCCCAGCAGGGGTCGTGACGCTGGTGTCCACTGCCCCAGGCGTCGTCGTGGCCGGCGTCGTTGCTGTGATCTGGGTTTCAGAGTTGACCGTAAAGCTGGTGGCCGGGGTTGAGCCAAACTTGACCGCGGTCACCCCTGTGAGATCGTGCCCTGCGATGACAACTGATGTGCCGCCTATGGTCATGCCCGAGGATGGGCCGATCAAGGAGATCCCAGGTGCCGGTTGAACTTCCGCATTGAAGGCGATCTCGCCAGGGACCCGTATAGAGAATGAGCCGCTGCCGGGTTCCGAAAGCGCCGGCTGGATTGCCCCAATTTCCGCGCCGGTCACACTGGAATCTCCAATTTCAACGGCGGCGCTCGAGTTTTCTAGGCTGATCAGATCGCCAGCCTCGATCGGCAGGCTTACGGTAAACGTCTGTAGCCCGGTGCTGGTGGGGGTTTCGAAACTGCTTGGGGTCTGGCCTTCGTATTTTTCGCCCCCAACTGGGTGTAGGACCCGCACCCTTAGCTCGCCACCGGAGGCGTCAAGAAGGTGCCAGCGAACGATCCTCCCGCTGACTGGGGAGGTTGTATACGCACCCGTCTCCGGCAGGGTGATGTCGGTGCCGGTGCATACGGGTTTGCACATTTGCACAGGGGCAAATGTCGCAGTCAGCGGACTGCCGACGATTACGTCCGCCGCCTGGGCGCTTGCAGCCGGGAAAAGCATCAGAACACCCACGGCCGTTGCGGCCAGGTAGGCGAGGCGGACAGAGGTATGGGAGAGCGCGGGCTTCGTCTTCAGGGCGCGGAAGACTAGCCGAGCATCCGGATCGCCGGCAAACCGGCTAAAAGAGCCGCTTAGATGGCGAGAAGACCCGGACAGCCGTAGTGCCATCCGGGCCCAGCCTCTTTTGAATTAGCTTTCTGCTCGAAACGTGATCCCGGAAAGAATCGCCGCTTCACCCGATTTTCCTGCCGAGACGACAACGTCACCGCCGAGTTCCCGGCCTTCAACGGATACGTTTGAGCCAACTATCAAAACCGTGGCTTTTTCTTTAGGCCCCTCCGTGATTTGCAGTTCCACGGTCCCGCTCGCTGGCCGGAACCCGGGGGGCAGCGTAAAGAGCAAGCCAGGAATCGGTTTTTCTTCTTTGCCGATTTGCGCTACGCCAGTGAGGTGAACTACTCCATCGTGATCTTTGTAGAAGCCGACCGGTTGGAACTTAAATGGCGCACCTTCCACCGGGAAATTGGAGGACCCCGCCAAGAATGGCGGCTGACCCGAGGCCCCAACGAGCCGGGTTGGTTCCATCGCCGCCAGGGCATTGGCCGTGCTGGCAGTTGTGGCCGTGTTCGCGCTAGTCGCAGTGGTGGCCGAGGGAACGGTCCCCAGCTCTGCCAAGTTGATATTCGTGCCGGTGATCGTCCCTTTCTTTATCTTGATGCCGGTCACTGAGCCGTTCTTAATCTGCTTGGTGCCGACGCTGTTCTTGGCCAACTTGGAAGCGGCAAAGGCGCTCGCGCCGCCGATCGCGATGAACAGCGCCAATGTTGCGATCACGTTTGCGTAGGTCAGTCTGCTGCGGATCGTTCTCATCTGATCTCCGAGTGGTGGGGGTTGAGAGTCCGCGCAGCCTATGCCGAAACGCGCAACGCGCCAAGAGGCACTAGGACATGCGCTGAGAGCCTGAGAGAGGCAATCTAAGGGGGTTAGGCGAACGTGGCCGACGAGGTGCTAGCGCACTTGGCCTCTGTTCCGGGCGCGAAGGTCAACATCACACTCGAGATCGAGGCCACTGCACCAGACGGATTCGATGAGTCACAGGTTCGCGTGGTCTCCGAGAACGCCACGACACTGAAGTTCGAGCAAAGCGGCTTCGAGGAGGAATGAACCGCTGGTGGCGAGAGACGAATCTGGTGTGTTGTTGGCGGTTCCGCTCACGACGCTGCTCGTAGCATCGAGCTGAGTAAAGCAACAACCCGGCTCGCTGGATCTCGTCCATGGGAACAATCCGAGTTTGGCGCAGCGCCGGAGCGGTCGCAAGGTCCTCCAGGGCGAAAGATGGCCGCAGTCCGCACTAGGTGGTCTCGCTCACGAGTTCGCACACGTAATGCGGTCGTCTACGGCTCGGGGTCGGCGCTCTCGCAAATTGCGCGAAGGAGAAGCGCCACCGTCGCAGCGGCTCTACCGGCTCCTCGGTTCGCCGACCCGTCAGTCGCGGCGGGGCGAGTGGCGGCAGCCCATTGCGCATGAAGCCGGTGTAGTAAGACGCCGCGGCACGTCGGCGTCGCGATTCGGCTCAGAGGCTCGGCTCATGGAGGCGGTGGCCAGCCCGCCAGGGTAGGGCATCGAATATTGCCTGTACTGCTGCGCGGGCGATCTCGGTCGTTGTGTCCGCGACTTCGACCTCGGCGTACGTTCCGTCCTCGATCGTGCCTCCGAAGTGCTGGTTGTTGAGGCTCTCTGTGACAATGACGCCGCCGTCTGGGGCATGGATCGCGTTGTTCATGATGGGTGCGGCGGTGATCTTTTCGCCCCTTGCCTCCCCGCGGGCGCGCTCCTCGACGTGAGCCACGGAATCGCGAACACCCTTGAGGCCGGGAACCGCGGACGCAAAGTTGTCGCAAGCGCACTGGATGGCGCTTCGCACCGAAGACTCTAAGGGGTACTTCCCGATCTCAAGGAGGCTGCGCTGAAGAACGGCAAGCGTGGTGACGAAAGAACGCGCGTGGATGAAGACGACTCGCCGCTGGTAGGACTCGGGGCCGCCCTCGCGCGCCCACTTTTCGCTTAGCATCTGGCGTCGCGCTTGCTCGCGGATCTCCGAGGACCGCTCCCAGTAGTCGGGGTGGCCCCATGAGACGCCAGCCGCCGTTTCAAGGGCGGCCTCGATCTCGCGCATTCGCGCAGCGTCGCGCTCCCACTTTACTCGGCGGGCATCTGCGCTCTCCTGAAACCGCGTGTGGTCAGAGAGCTGAGCTTGTTCGAAGATTGACAGCGTGACGACGAGGTCAGCAACGCAGGTGCTGAGCAAGTGGCACAGCATCTCAACGTCGTGGCGAATCTCGGAGGGCACTGAGTCTTCCAGCCATACTCCTCGTTCGAGTTCCGGATCGTAGCCATGATCCCCACACGAGTAGCACGTTCGCGAACGGTGATCCAGCGTGCCCGGAGGCCTCGACGCGCGCTGGCTGCAAGGAGCGACAACCCCCAGGGGACGGCCAACCGCTCCCCTCGTAGTCAAGTCGTAGGCAGTGGTGTAGCGGGCTCAACGGAGGAGACAGCTATCAGAACCGAAATCTTGTATTTCGCCCGAGTAGTCAACTCATGAGCACCTGATTTGTAATCATCGGATTTGAAGTGTGGTTTTTGGCTCTCTAGAGCTGAAAATAGCCGTTTTAGTTCCCTTGGATATCCGTGTGGCTCAGGCACGGTTCGGCGCGATTTGGGCAGCGAGGACGATCCGCTGCCCAATGAATATCTCGCGCCCTTCGTCCCGTATAGCATCGACGGCGCTGGCCTCGATCGGTCTAGCGTCGTGGCGGAGGTTTGAGGAGCGGCGCGGCCGGGCAGCGCGTTCAGCATGAGTCCACCCCCGAAGACACCACCCCAAAGCGGGGCTTGGTCGTAGTCGCGGGCGATAGGATCACGTTTGACTGCCGACAGTTCAACGGCACCGCAACGTTGCAGCTCTACCAAGCCACTGACCATCGCCACCAACATCGAATCTCTCCAGACGCCGTCATGACGGAGCTGAACGAAGAGAGCGCGATCCCGGCGGATCCACGGCGTTCAGGTCACACCGCGCTTCGGCGGTGCGGCGCCCGTGCCGTCGGAGGAGAGCAAACCGGTCGCCCCAAAGACGAGTCCAGAACCAGGAGAAGGCGATGAGATGGCTGCGGACTGTGCTGATGGCAACGACGGTCATTGCCGCCTTCTGGGGCCTGACCGGGCAAGCCAGCGCCTACGTCTACTGGTCAGAAGGCAGCGAGATCGGTCGTGCCAACCTCGACGGTTCCGACGTGGTTGCGGGGCTAGTCACTACCCCCTCTTCCTCCGTCGCGGTCGACGCGAGCCAGATCTACTGGAGCTTTGGCGACTACGGGAGCCCTGGGACGATCAGCGCCGCCGCGCTCACCGACCCTGGCTCCCCTCGGGTCCTCATCGCCGATGCGGGTGAAGAGCCACATGACCTCGTGGTCGGTGGCGGTCATATCTACTGGATCGACGGCGGTGGGAGCAATACCTCGATCGGTCGCGCCGAACTACCCGACGGGAGCAACCCCGAACCTGATTTCATCCCCGACCCCAGCGTCCACCCGACGGGCATCGCGGTCGATTCCGAACGGATCTATTGGTCCGAAGGCTTCGTCGAAGACAACATCGACAGCTTCGACTTCCAAAGCCAGACGATCGACCACGACTCGGTCAACGCCACCAAACCGATCGCGATCGCCGTCGGCGGCGGTCATATCTACTGGTACAACTTCTTAGACAGTGCGATCGAAAGCGCCACCCTCAGCGCCGGCAAAGGTACGAGCACCGAGAGGATCGTCGAAGGCGTGCAGGTCAGCGCCCTCGCTGCCGACAGCGAATACGTCTACTGGGCGAGCGGCGCCAGCGGCGCGATCGGCCGCGTCAGCCCGAGCGGAGCCGAAACCCCTCAACGCACTCTCATCAGCGGTCTCGACGAGCCGACCGGCCTGGCGCTTGACTCGGGCTTCTCACCCCCGAGTCCGCCGCCCCCGCCCCCCAGCCCGCCGCAACTCCCGATCTACACAGGCCCGACGAAGATCACTAAGGGCCTGCTCGGGCCAGGTCTCGAAGGGAACCTGCAGACGCCGAAGCAGTGCGTCGCGGGCGGACAGACATTCACGGTAAAAGTGGGCGTCAAGCAGAAGGGGTCGCGCCGCCACAAAGCCAGCTACTCGGTGAAGAAAGTGAAGTTCTTACTTGGCGGGAAGACGATCTCGATCGATCGGACCCAACCCTTCGAAGCGACCTATCCCGGCTCACCGGCGGCCGAGAAACTCGCGGTCATCGCCAGGATCAGCGTCATCCTGCGCAAGGGCCACCGCCACGGACTCGCCACCAGGACGCTGAAGGCCGCGGTGATGACCTGTGGGTGAGGGGAGGTCGCGGGTAGGCGTCGAACGATCGCAGTGGAGGTGGCGATGAGGTTGGGTCGGTGGCGATGCGTGGCTGTGCTCTGCCTGCTGGCGGCGGCCTCTGTGTCGCTGGCGAATGCGCCGGCCGCCGCCGCACGGGTCACCGGCGTGAAGCTGGGCGGCGGCCTCTACGAAGGGCGGGGGACCAGCAGCGGTGGGATCTTCGGCAAACGGATCGACGGCTCCATAGTCAAGGGCGGCCGCTTCACTTTCTGCCTCGACGTCGAAAAGACGGGACCCGGCGGGGCCCTGACGAGCGGTTACTGGCGTCAATCGCCGACCACGGCAGTGGGGGGCTCGACGGCGGGGGAAGGCAGCGAACCAGCGACCGGCGCAGCCACCGTGCAGCTCAGCGGCTCGGGTGAACTCGCCACCGCCATGTTCTGGGGAAACGGCCGCAAGCCCACGCGCATCGGGTTCGGCGGCGAAGTGACGGTCACAAGCTCGGTCACGATCTTCGGGATGTTCATGGAACTCCCACCGACGACGCAGTCCACGGACGGGGCCTTTGTGGTGAAGAGCCTCACCTCGAACGGGTTCGCCGGCGAAGTTGACCAGGAAGAAAAGAAAAAGGAACTCGGTGCTTCTGGGATCATCCTGACCACGCGGGCGCCATATGTCGCGCGGCGAGTCAAAACGTGCTCGACACAGTAGGGCTCGACTACTAGGAGGAAGAAGCGCTGGGGAGGTGAAGCGCGTCTCCCCTTTGAGGCCGCATCACACACCTGGACAGAGGGGGTGGGGTTGAGATAGGTAAGTGAAGAGCCGGGGTGGCACAGGGTGGAAGCCGTGGGAGCCATCTCGACCGACGGGAGCACTGGTGCCGCTGCCAAATTCCCTCGGAGGTCACATTGGCGCGGGCGACTAGTGAACAGCGATCGCAAACGGCCATTTGCCGACGTGAATCGGCCGACCCACCACCTGGTTGGTTTGGGTGTCGATCACCGAGACGGTGTCTGAACCGTAATTGGCGACGTAGGCGGTCTTGCCGCCTGGGACCACTCCGATCGAAATTGGACCTTCGGGGTTGAAGCCTTCGCCGACTTTAATCGGCCGACCCACCACCTCGTTGGTCTGAGTGTCGATCACCGAAATAGTGTTTGACACGAGGTTCACGACGTAGACAGTCTTGCCGTCGGAGGTAATTCCGATAGAGCTCGGGCCTTTTCCGACGCTGATCGAGCCCACCACGCGATTGGTTTGTGTGTCGATCACCGAGACGTTGTCTGAGCGGTAATTGGCGACGTAGGCGGTCCCGCCATCCGGTATGACCGCGATCGCATCCGGTTTGGCGCCGACTCGGATCGAGTCCACGAGCCTCCTGGTTTGGGTGTCGAACAGCCCGACTCTGCTTGAGGTGGATCCGTCTCGGATAGATTCGTTGATCACGTAGGCGATCTTGCCGTTGGGGCTGATCGCGAGCGCACGCGGGCCTTTGCCGACGCCAATCGAGCCCACCACGCGATTGGTTTGGGTGTCGATCAGTAAGACTCTTCCTGTGGCTTCGTTTGCGACGTAGGCGACGTGGGCGAGGGCGCTCGCCGCCGGCGTGGTGAGGATCAGCGCCAGTATCAGAACGAGCTGCAGCCTTCGGCTTGACTTTCGGTCATTACCTCGATTCCGCATGGCTATTGGCTAATCTCCGCTGATAGTTCAGCCAGGATACCGTCCATTCGGCAACCATGGCGAGGACTCAGACTCCAGGCGAGCCCCCGGGCATCGGTTAAAATACATGCCCTCAGGCGTGGGTCGCAAATCGACGAACTCGGGTCTCATGGGGCCGGCCGCCAGCTCGCTGTTTGGCTACCGTCCAATACGTGAGCTTCGACCAGCTACCGCGCCTTGTCTACAGGAGACTACTTTCGTTCGGTGTTTCTTTGTCCCGACACAGGTATCGTCTTTGTGGTGAACCCGGACACCACGCTCCCGCCTTTGTGACGCGCAATCTCGCTTCGGGAGGGAATGCGGAGATTTCAGCGGCGGATTTCTGGATGCTGTCGCGGCTCATCGCAGGCCAGGAATAGCCTCCCATGGACAGATTTCATTCCCACATCCCCCCGAGGTCATGGGCCCAATGGAGCCGGCTTGGAAACCGGGTGGGCTCTTCGTTGACGCCAATCTCCGCTTGGTCAAACAAGCCTCGCCGCGGGCTCGTCTCGCTGGGTTAAGATAAAGCCGAGGCATGCGATGAGAGCTAGGCGGACCGTGGGTCAGATCGCATTTGCGGGTTTGACCCTGCTGGGCGCCATGGCGCTGCTGGCGCCGCTCGCCCGGGCCGCCTTCCCGGGGCGAGACGGCCAGATCGCCTACGGCACGGTCCAAAGCGTATATGAAATAGGCGTCCTCGGTTTCGGTCCGATCAAGGCCGTCACTCCCAACGACCCCCAGCACCCAACTGTCCTAGTCGAGGGGAAAGGCCTCCAACCGCCGGGCGCGACCGAAGCCCAGGTCGAAGCTCCCTCCTACTCGGCCGACGGCCGGCAGATCGCCTTCGCCGCACGTTGGACTCCGGCCGGAGGGTTTCAATCCGAAGGACGGATCTTCACCATGAGCGCGAGCGGTGCCGACGTGCACCAGTTAACGACAGAACCCGGCGTCACCGACAGCGACCCGGGCTTCTCTCCCTCCGGGGAACAAATCGTCTTTGATCGCACCGAAGCGGTGAGCGACGCGACCCAGATTTACAGGGTCGACGCCGACGGCACCGGCCTGCTGCAGCTCACCAAAGACCCAGACGGCGACGACGAGTCTCCACGCTACTCACCCGATGGCAAAGAGATCGTCTTTGACTCCAACAAGGGAATCGAAGAGATCAGCCCAAGTGGAGGCGCTCGCCACCTGTTGGTGGCAGATCAAGGCAGGGTCAAAGCTTATGAAGCCGACTTCTCACCCAACGGCAAGCTGATCGTCTTCGTCAAAGAGACTCCCAGGAAGGGCGCGCTTTTTATCGCTAAAGCAAACGGCAAAGACGCCCGACTCGTGTCGCCGAGGCAGAAGGGCGGCGATGGATGCGGCAAGTTCTACTGCCCGGGGGGCCCGGTCTTCTCGCCCGATGGCAAACGGATCCTGTATGAGCAGGAAAATACCTACAACTCGTTTCTGGCCGAGGTCTCGGTGGCGGGCAAGCGGCGTGAAAGCCACGAACTCAACCTGCCGGGCGGGGACAAACCTTTCGGGCCGTCTTGGCAGCCCCTCCCTTAGGATTTTACTGGCGATTTGAGCTAGGTTCTGAATCGTCGGGCTCATAACCCAAAGGTCGCGGGTTCGAATCCCGCCCGGTATCGGTCGTCGCTACCACTCCAAGACGGCCCCCTAACTGGGCGAATTTCCTGCTGACGACGTGGGCCAATGCAGCACGCCCGCACAGCCACCCGATCAAGGAAAGCTTTCCGAAGCCATCGGATTCCGTCCAGCTACTCGAATATTCAGAGACCCCGAGGAATCCACGGGATGCGCTCCCGTGGCCTCGGGGAGGTAACCGTAAGGCAACGGTGTCGGGCGGAGGGGTTCGACGTTTAGGCCTGACCCGAGAGATTCCGGTAGACATCGAAATTTCCATCTGGTCAGGCTGCGATGGCTCCTGAACCACCCTCACTCAGTAGCAATACGAGTAACCCAACGCATATGCCAAGCGCGATCAACGTTTCGAGATCATCCTGTTTACGCTGCTGTTCGGCGAGGCGTTGGAGCTCTGATGCGAGGCTCTCTTTTCCGGGGTGCGGATCTCGAAAGTCGAAGACGATGTGCTCGAGCCCCTGGAGCATGGCTAGGTGATTTGCCGAGATACTCGGTGCGACGAGTGGAATCACAAGCTTCTTTTTCGCAAGCGCGTAGCCGATCTCTTGGTGAACGTATGACGACCCCACCGAGTTGTCTGTCAGAAGGACAACCACGGCGTTGCACTTATTGATATTGCGTTTGACCTTTTCGGCTAGGGGTTTGCCAGGCCGTTGATCGTGCTCGGCGGGGTAGGCCTCTATCTCAAGTCGTTCGACATCGGCGGCGAGCCACTCACACCATTGGCGGTCTCGGGCGTTGTGGCTGAAGAAGATTGAGGTTCCCATCAGGCGGCCTTCTTTTCGTTTGGAGTCTCAGCGTCTGTCGGGGCTGTCGGTGTTAACTTGAGCGATGGCCGCGCCAATCGAGAAGTACGCACCAAGTCGGTCACTTCCACAGCTTGGTCCGTCGAGGCAGCGGCCCGGGCGGGGCGTGGAAGTCCTAGAACGCTCAGGCGGGCGCAGTCATGCCTGGGCGATGACTTCGCCAACCTCGACACTGTCGATCGTCACAGCCATGGCGGGGCCAGCGGCCATCTGGTCAACCAGTGCCTGGGCCGCAGCCTCTGAGTCAAAGACAGCGATCGAGATACCTTTGTCTTGGGGGAGAGCGACCCAGTAGCCAGCGACGAACCCGGGCGCCGCCGAGACTCGCGGTACCAGCTCTTTCAGCTCAGCTTGGGCGGCAGATAAGTCGGTGATGGTGACCTTGATCGCAACTGCATGCATGGGACTACCTTTCTTTGGATGCGGCGAGCGTATTCGGTCGCGTGATTCCTGGTCAATCTCATCCGCTCCGCTCCTACCCCAACCGCGCCAACTTCGCCCCAACCCATGGGCATGGGGGGGTTCAGAGTTGGATTGCTGCAGCGGAGGATCATTCAG
Source organism: uncultured Solirubrobacterales bacterium (assembly GCA_963700105.1). Lineage (GTDB taxonomy): Bacteria > Actinomycetota > Thermoleophilia > Solirubrobacterales > 70-9 > CAVUWL01. The sequence goes on from CAVOWL010000004.1 coordinate 1,283,433, forward strand.
TGAGGCCCTTGCTTAGGCTCGGAGACCGGCTACCTCAGGGTCGGGCCTCCAAAATCAGGTTGAACGGAGTCTCGGTGGCTCGGCGGACCTCGCTGAAACCGCCTTGTTTGATCACCTCGGTGAGGCTCTCCTCGCCGGCCTGCGCGCCAAGGGCCAACCCAACCTCCTGATCGAGTGACGCTGGGGTGCAGATCACCGTTGATGCACCGTAGAAGACCCTCCCCACGGGGTTTAGGTTCTCCTCGACGCTGTCGTTGGCGAACGGCTCGACGATCATCCAGGTGCCGTCGGGGCTGAGCGCCTCGTGGATGTGCGCAGAGGCACCCACCGGGTCGCCCATGTCGTGCAGGCAATCGAATACCGTGACCAGGTCGTAGCCCTCCCCTGGAAAGTCCTTCGCGGAGGCAACCTGGAAACTCACCCGGTCAGCGACGCCGGCCTCCTCAGCCGCCTCGCGAGCCCGCTCCAGCGAGGCGTCGTGATAGTCAAAGCCGATGAACTCAGAGCGCGGGAACGCCTCTGCCATAAGAATCGTCGAGGCGCCATGGCCACAGCCCACGTCGGCCACCTTCGCACCCGCTATGAGCTTCTCCTGCACTCCGTCAAGCGCCGGAATCCACTCCGCGACCAGATGCCCGCGATAACCGGGCCGAAAGAACCTCTCGGTGCCGCTGAAGAGCCGGTGATTGTGCTCGTGCCAGCCCATGCCATCGCCTTTGCGGAAGGCCTCGGTGATCTTCTCCTCATCGGCAAATAGCGAGGCGATCAGGTCATAGGCGCCGAGCAGGTAGAAGGGGCTGTCTTCATCGGCCAGAGCAAGGGCCTGCTCGTCGGGAAGCGTGTAGGCGTCGCTGTCGGGGTCATAGGTCACGTAGCCACCGGCAGCCTGGTTTCTCAGCCACTCGCGCACCGAACGCTCGGCAACCCCCGCTCGCTCGGCGACCTGCCCCGAGCTGAGCGGCCCGGCTCCAGCCATTGCCTTGTAGAGACCGAGTTTCTCGCCGATTAGGAACAGCGGGGCGCTGATCACAGCCCCCATGTCCGTCACCGCCTGGCCCATGAATGCTTCCAGCTTGCTCTCGTCGATGCCTGTGGCGTTCATGACTGCCTCCGATTATTTTGGTGGACGAAACGTTGACTGGGAACCAAATAGTGCCAGTAGAACTGACCGGCCCATCCCTGTCAACCCTTCCGCCAAGGGAGAGCCGATCCGGCCTCCGAGAGGCGGCTAACCTTCGATCGCCGCCCGGCTTCCGCCGCAGCCAGGCGAGTATCCGTTGAGCGTGACCCCAGACTGCCCAAAAGGATCCCTTCCGATTCGCCGACTGACGCTCGGCTCACTCGTCCCATCGGGCGTTGCGAAAGTCCTCACGCTGGCGCTCGCCAGGCCCGATTCTCGTTCGATTCGACACCGCCTGAGTATTGAGGCGCCCGCGTTGGACCGAAATGGGCGCTGCGATTGCTACTGATTCGTTCAAGGTGCGGTCGCGAGTCAAGTAGCCCTCGTGACGTGTCAATCTGGGCGTGTGCCGGACGTCCGATCAGTGGCCACACCGCGCGAGAAGCATCTGACACTGCTCGCAGCCGTGCTGGGTACGAGCGTCGTATTCCTCGACGCGACCGTGACAAGTGTCGCGTTGCCGGCGATTCGAAGCGACCTCGGTGGAGGTCTGGCGGGCCAGCAGTGGGTGACGAACGCGTACTTGCTGGCGCTCGGGTCGCTATTGTTGATCGGCGGCTCGCTTGGAGATGTATTCGGTCAGAAGCGCGTGTTCTTGGTCGGCGTTGCCGGATTCGGCCTCACGTCGACTCTCTGCGCCGTGGCATCGTCGATCCCCGAGCTATGCGCGTTCCGTGCGATGCAGGGAGCGTGCGCAGCGCTGGTGACGCCTACCACCTTGGCGGTGATCGTCCATGTGTTTCCCAAAGACGAGCGGGCTAGGGCGATCGGGACATGGACCGCGCTTAGCTCGATCGTCGGGCTGATCGGGCCATTCATCGGGGGAGTGTTGATTGCCGCCGGCTCTTGGCGCCTAATTTTTCTGCTCAACGCACCGCTTGTGGTGATCACCCTGACGCTGATTGCTCGCGGCGTGCCTGAAGACAATGGCGATTCGGCAGCCGGACGTTTGGACTATCTTGGAGCTCTCTTGGCGGCCGTCGCGCTCGCGGGTCCGGTGTTTGCTGTTACCGAGGAGCCGTCGCGCGGATGGAGCAGCGTTGTGATCGGCTCACTCGTGGCAGGGGTTCTCGGAGCGATCGCGTTTGTTGCGCATGAGGCGCGAGCCCGAGCGCCGATGCTCCCATTGAGCCTGTTTCGGGAGCGCAACTTCACTGTCGGAAACCTGGCGACATTTACCACCTACCTTGGGCTAGGTGGCGTGATCTTTCTTCTTCCTGTGTTTCTGCAGGAGGTCAGCGGATATAGCCCCGTTCAGGCAGGGCTGGCGCTTCTTCCGGTCACATCACTGATGATCCTGCTCTCCCGCCCCTTCGGCGCGCTTGCCGACCGCATCGGGTCGCGGGCGCTGCTGAGCCTCGGGCCTGTGGTTGCTGGCTGTGGCGTATGGCTGTTGACGCGGGTCAATATGAGCGGCGATTACTTCACCGATGTCCTTCCGGCGTTGATTGTGTTTGGGTTGGGACTCGCGATGCTTGTCGCGCCGTTGACCGCCACGGTCCTTGGGGGTGTGTCGGAGGATCATGCGGGGGTCGCCGCAGCGGTGAATACGACGCTCTCACGCGTCGCGCAGCTCTTCGCCGTCGCTGTGCTGGGAGCCGTTGTCTCTCTAGCCTTTGCTAGTCGGGTCGACGCGACGCTACGGCGGTCCGCGATCGATCCCGCTGGCCGCTCGGCGATCAACCTCGCCAAGCGACAGCCTCTCGCCGCAGCGAGTTTGGTGGGAGTACGCCCTAGCGAGCGACCTCTGCTAAGGGCGGCCTTCGACGACGCGGCGGTGCATGCCTTCCGCGTCGCGGACGCAATCGCAGCCGTACTCGTCGCGAGTGCATTGCGTTCGCCGGGATCCGCAATCCCCGTCGCTCCGTCGCCGCCGAGCTATGCCCAGCTGGGGCGCTCTGCGGAGCCAGCCAAGAACTCGTCCATGCTCGCCAGGATCGACGCTCGGGTTTCGTGGATAACCCGGTCGAAATCCCATCATCGCGGGTGACACCATGAGCGAGAAATTCTGCATGATCGCTAGTCAAGGGCACCTGGGCGGTGACCGCAGAATAGTCACGCTTACCAGGGATTAACGCCGAGCGATTGGCCCGGACGGCACCAGGGCTGTCCGGGCCCACTCTGCGGCTTGAGCGAGTCTCAGCTTTCCGGTCGGAAGACGGCGTTCACCTGCACAACCTCATCTTCCTCTCCGAGCACTTTGCCGCTCACGTCCGCACTTTCTTGGTTGGCATTCGTTCCGGCCACCGCTACCCATTCGTCGCCATAGCCGAATATCACGGGGACTGTAATTTCAAGCACTGAGCGGCCGAGCCCGGCCGGGAAGGCGCAGAAAACGCTACCTGCAGCTGCACCTCTGAGGCCGACCACTACTTGTCGTGATGACCTAGATCCTGGCTGTTAAGCGACGCATAGGGACTTTAACGAGAATGGTTTTGCCGGCTAAAGGCCCGCGCCTCGTTCCGGCGCGGTTTCAATGTCCCGGCCCTGCCTCGCACCCGTGCGAGCGCCCGACGCCCGGTCCGCCGTTGCAGTAGTCATAGCCCGGCCCGCCATAGAACTGATCGGCGCCGGGGCCCCCGTAGAGGCGGTCGTTCCCAGGCCCGCCATGGCAGCCATCGTCGCCCGCGCCCATGAAGCAGACGTCGTTCCCGGGTCCACCCCAACAGCCGTCACTACCGGGGCCTCCTTGACAGTAATCGTTGCCGGGACCGCCATAACATTCGCTGCTCCCCCCGGTGACGATGCAGCGATCGTTGCCGCCACCGCCCACGCAGGCGTTGGCCTTCGATCCTTCGGTGTAGCAGGTGTCGGGCTCGTTGTTGCCAATGAATTTGTCAGAGCCGGCTCCCAGGTGAACGGTGAGAGGTACCGGCAGCGGATCGAGGACTTCGACCTTGTCATTCGAGGGGCCCATGTCGACTTCGATCCTGTCGATTCCGGCGAGCGGGCAGCGCAACGCGCCACGACCGCCGCCGCAGCCCACCTGGCCTCGCCCGGCTAAGTTGCCGGAGACGACGAGGTCTTCGCGGTCCGTCGTCAGCCTGAGGTGGGAGCTCGACTGCGGGCCGCGGATCACGATCTCGCCCGCGGTCGAGGCGGTGGCGGGGATGATCAGGGGCGCCAGTACCGTGAGGACAGCCGCGACGATCATCCAAGTGCCCCTCATTCGCAGGTCCCCAACCTGTTCACCGCGCAGATGTTCCCTCAATGGGCGCTACACATTCTGGGGCGACGGCGCCCGGTTCGATATTGGTGGCGACTCGCACGTGGGCGGCAGGGTGATGCCCTCCTCCCGCATCGCCAATCAGACGTCCGAGTCGATCATCGCTCATCTTCGGGTGGTCATCGGCATGGGAGAGCAGAGCCATGAGGGTTCGGGGTCGAGACTAGGCTTCCAGGGTCTGCTAGCGGTAGGTGACTTTCCAAACGCGGTGGATTTCCTCCGGACACGGGAAGGTGTAAAGGACCGTTGACGAACGGCCGATAGTTGGCCAATGGGCCCTGGGCACGTCAGCCCTCTCAACCTGCTTATCGCCTTCATGCTGGCCGAGCTTGTGGTGAGGCCCTTCGCAACTCTTATTCACGAGTTAGCCCACGCAACGGTCGCGTTGCGGGTGGCACCCGGCCCAGTCATCGTTCTCGTTGGAAAGCCGGATAACGCTTTTCAGATCCTGTTAGGCGCGTCCGCACGATAGGCCTGCAGGTGGCGCTCCTTGGCGCGCTCCATCGCCGCCTCCCATGCACGCTTGCGCGCCTCTTTTTCCCTTTCAATCTCCTTGCGCCGATGCTCGACGGCGGCCGCCTCGATCTCGATCTCCGCCAGCACTTCTCCAAGCCTGTCCTCTAGCGCCCGCGACTTGCGGTCGGCCCAGGCCCTACCGCCACCGTAGCTTTCGGCAAACGAGATGCGGAGGCGCCCGCTCGCCTTCGCCTCATAGTCGCCGATCGGCTTGCGACTGGGCTCCCCCAACCAGGAGGGCCGGGAGTAACGCAGCTGCCTCTCCCAATGGGCACGGCTTGGCAGGCCCACCTCGCTGATCCGCAGCGCCTGCAGAGGAGGTCCCTCGATATATGGCCTCCCAACTTGGTATCGATGTATTTAGCGCCGGCCTGCTTGCACAGGGCATTGCGACGATGGCTGAAAGGAAACTCACTCAGGCTCGCGAGGAGCGAGCCGCGCACTCACAGGGACGCGAGGGAAACCCTTCCGGGTGTGCAGACGCCATTGACATAGTCGATGTCCTCCATCGAATGGCCTTGCTGTTGGAGGTGCCGGAGGACGCGGGAGAGCCGACCTGCTGGATCGACGTGGCCGCGCCACTTGAGTTGGTCGAGGCAACCGTCAAGGTGAGAGACGCGCTCGCCGATTCCGCCTTCGGCAAATTTGATACGTGCTGTTGGGAGGCCACCGGCGCACTCGGACTTTGCGCTCGCCAGCTCGGTTATCCCGCTGAGTGGCAGCCATGCAATGCCACCGGCGGGTTCCACATGCTCCTCAGGTCCGGACGTTGGGCGTTTGACCCGACCGCCGAGCAGTACGGCGTGGCCGGTCCTCAGGTCTTTGATCTCGCCGGTGATTGGCCGTGGCCAATCTTGGAATTGAACCCCGATGAGGACAAGGTCGGCCTGCTAGAGCCGCCCGAAATCCCGCTACTCAGCGAGGCAGGGCTTGTATCGAAACTCGCACGGTGGGTTCGGGCAGGGAAGAATCCGCTGCCTCACGGTTGGGAATATGGGCCAGACACTGCCATCCCCGCGCTCTTGGTTGCAGCCAACCTCGAGCACCTGGGTGATGAGATCTACAAGATCGCTGACGAAGAAGTGCGCGCTGTCGAGGCCAATCAATGACCGGCCCGCAAAAGTGCTTCGCCTTTTATGGACGGCTTTCCACCACCGATAAGCAGGATCCGGCCCTCTCATTCCCGAGCCAGTTGAAGGCCTGTGAGCGCAAGGCCGCCGAGCTGGGCGGAGAGGTCACCTGCGAATTCACAGACCAGGAGTCCGGTGCCAAGCAAGAGCGCCCCGGGTGGTCGGCGCTGACCGCTGAGGCCCGCGACATCGATGGCAGGCGCTTTGACGCTGTGGTGATCTACTCGACTTCCCGCCTTGCCCGGGACCGCCTCTACGCCGCGCTGTTCGAGCGCGAGCTGAAGAAGGTCGGGGTGGCGATCCACTACGCGATGGGTGCGGGCGACCCCGAGACGCCCGAGGGCAAGGTCTTCATCGGGATGCAGCAGATCTGGGATGAGTTCGAGCGCAACAAGCTCTCGCGCGAAACGAAGCGCGGCATGCGCGAGGCCTCCGAGCAGGGTTACCGGGCCGGCGGGCGTCCTCCCTACGGTTACCGCCGCCGCGAGCAAGAGTTGCCCGGGGAGCACCGTGGCGACCGCGACAAGCGCCGGGTCACCCTTGAGCCCCAGCCCGAAGAGGCTGAGGTCGTCAAAGAGATCTTCTCGCTCTTCGTCAGTAGGAAGATGAGCCCGAAGGCCATCGCAAACCAGCTCAACCGTCCAGGCGGGCCGCCATCCCCTAGCCACGTTGACGCCACCCGCAACCTTCGTGGCCATTGGGCGGGAAGCACGGTCCGGGCGATGCTGAAGAACCCGGTCTACACCGGCCACACCGTCTGGAATCGCTTGGACTTCACCGAGGCCAAGCATGCAGGCGGCGGTGCGAGGCGGAGGGCCCGTGAGGAGTGGGTCGTCGCTGAGGACACCCACTTGGCACTAGTCAACGACGAGACTTTCGAGGCCGCGCAGCAACGCTTCTCGACCAGGGGGCGTGGCAACGGCAGCGCTCACGCCAAGCGCAGCTACACGCTCTCAGGGATGGTGCGCTGTTGCAGCGGCCACGGGCCCCTCTCGATGCAGGGCAAGGCGAGGAAGGGCCGCCGCTACTACGTCTGCGGTTACTCGACCACCTACGGCGACGAGGCAGCCTTGGAGGCCCACGCGGGAGTGAAGGCGATCTCGGCCCGGGAGGATCGACTGGTGCCGCTGGTCTTGCGCTTCTTCGAGCAGCGCGTCTTTGGGCCGCTTCGACTTGAGCGCCTCGAGAAGCAGTTGCGCGCCCAAGCCCGCAGCGAGCGTACCAACGGCAAGCTAGCCGGCACCAGGCTGCGCAAACAGATCGCCGAGATTGACCGCAAGATCAAGGCGCAGGTGCAGGCCCTGGAGAAGGGGATCGAGCCAGAGTTGGTCTCCGAGCGGATCGCTGAGCTTCGCGCCGACAAGGAAGCCCTCGCGGAGGCACTCGCCGAGGTTGGCGCTGATCGAGAGGAGGTGGAAGACGAGGAGCTGGCCGAGCAGCTCGAGCGGGTGCCGGACCTGAGCGCGGCCCTGGCCGAGGCGACCCCCGCGGTGCAGCGGCAGGTCTTTGAGGCCTTCGACCTGCAGATCGCCTACGACAAGGTCGGCCGCCGGATCGAGATCTCCGCCACCGTCTCAGAGGCGGTCGCGAAGGCCTTCGAGAACACGAAAGCCCTCCAAAAGGAGGGCTCCGTGGTGGTACCGAGAGACATAGCGGGGGCGGGATTCGAACCCGCGACCTTCGGGTTATGAGCCCGACGAGCTACCTGGCTGCTCCACCCCGCGACGCTGCTGTCATGCTAGCAACGGAGCGCCCGAAGGCAGAACCCTGCCGAACCTCGATACAACGGCGATCCATAGAGTGCCGGGCTTCATGACTGAGGAAAGTAAGACTGTCGCGGTCATTGACATTGGCACTAACTCCGCCCGACTGCTCATCGCGGAAGTCTCGGGTAGCCAAATCGTCGAAGTGCAGCGCCGCAGCACGGTCACACGCCTGGGCCGAGGGGTCGATCTAACTGGGCAACTGGCCGCCGAGGCGATCGAGGCAGCGTGCGATGCGATTGCCGGCTACGTGGCGCTCTGCCGAGAGACCGGCGTCGACACGGTAAAGGCGATTGCTACCAGCGCCGTCCGCGACGCCGCAAATGGAAGCGCCTTCGTTGCCGAGCTGCGAGAGCGCTTCGCCCTTTCAGCCCAGATCCTTGGCGGCGAGGAGGAGGCGCGGCTTACCTATCTCGGTGCGAGCTCCGAACGCCCACCGACGCTGCCAACGCTGGTCATCGACATCGGGGGGGGCTCGACTGAGCTAATCGTCGGTGAAGGGTCAGAGATCGCCTTCCACACGTCCCTTCAGGCCGGCGTCGTGCGCCACAGCGAGCGCTACCTGCCCTCCGATCCCCCTGGCACGGCCGAGCTTGAGGCCCTTGCCGCAGACGTTCGCGGTCTAATTAGGGCCGTGATCGGGCAGCAAGCTATCTCTCCCGCCCCCCGAGCAGCCATCGCCGTCGCCGGCACCCCCACCTCCTTGGCCGCAATCGAGATGTCACTTGATCCCTACGACCCCAAGCGGGTCCACGGTCACCGCCTGACGTTTCACTCGATCCAATGGATGCTCTCGATGCTGGCGTCCACGCCGCTTGCCGAGCGACGCCAGGTGGCTGGCCTGCATCCTGATCGGGCCCCAACGATTGTCGCTGGGGTTGTCATCCTGATAGAGGCAATGCGGGCCTTCGGCCTCGATCAGATCGAGGTCTCTGAGCATGACATCCTCTATGGCAGCGCGATATGCGCCGCTTCGGATCACGGATAACTACGGAAATGATCTCCGAGGGAACCACCCCGGCCCCGCTGGACAGGTGCGCGCCGCCCGACAGTACAAAGCGGTCAACGTCTCCACTTAACCCATAATAATAAGTAGCTTTGAACTACCCATTAATCAGTATTAGAGTCCTTTTGGCCTAGACCAAAAGGACAACCGGGTCGATAATCTACAAAGTCGGTGGTTGGATCATTTCAACCTATCCGGCACCAGGGTTTGGGCGATTGCCGCATTTACGGCGCCTCCCGCCGCCTGAGCCCACCGAATAAACACACGGTCCCTGAAGGCGTACCCCTGCCCGTCCCGGGGACCAGTCTGAATCGGCCGCCCAGCCTGGGCGGCCGATTCGACTTCAAATTGAATTCCACCCCGCAGCCTTCCCAGACCAACTCCTAAGCCAAGTTTGACTTCCGCGGGTAGGCTACCTCGGGGTCGGTGAGCACGTTGACCAGGGTCGGCCGCCCCGACTCAAACGCCCGCTCAAGCGCCGGCCGCAACTGGTCCGGCTCGCGCACCAGTATTCCGTCACACCCCAGTGCTTCGACCATCTGGTCATAGCGCGTCTCGGGTCGCAGCTTCGCCGCCACCGAATAGCCGTAGAGAAACTCCATTGGGTGATGCTCAAGCCCCCAGATGCCGTTATTGCCCATCACCCCGACCACACCGAGCCCGTGTCGCGCCATCGTGTCGAACTCCATCCCCGCAAACCCAAACGCCCCGTCGCCAAGCAAGAGGCAGACCTGGCGATCGGGGTGGGCGACCTTGGCGCCGATCGCCTGACCGGGACCAGCCCCAAGGCATCCGAATGGACCCGGATCCATCCAGCAGCCCGGCTCGAAGGTGTCGATGAATCGCCCGGCGTAGGAGACAAAGTCGCCGCCGTCACCGATCACGATTGCGTCCCGCTGCAAAACCTCACCGAGCTCGGCATAGATTCGAACCGGGTGTAGCGGCGAGCGCGGATCGGTGAGCTCCTGGCGCTCGAGCGCGCGACGCTGATCCTCGACCTCGCCTAGCTCGGCGAGCCAGGAACCGCCGGCGGCTCCAGCCTCATCGCAGGATCCACCGATTGCCGCCAGACTCGCGGCGAGATCGCCGACCAGGTCGATATCCGGAGCTCGGTTGGCGCTCAGCTCGTTGGCGGCCACGTCAAGTCTGATGATCTTCGTCTGCTCGCCGAAGCTTGCACCGAAACCGAGCCGAAAGTCGATCGGAACGCCGACCACGAGCGCCACGTCCGCGCCCTTTAGCCCGGCGCTTCGGGCTCGACTGAAAACGAGCGGATGGTCCGCCGCGAGGCAGCCGCGGCCAAGTCCGTTGAGAAAGACCGGGATACCCGAAGCCTCGGCAAGCCGTTGAAGCTCTGCCTCGGCGTGGGACCAGTAAAGACCACTTCCGGCCATGATCACCGGGCGCTCGGCGCTGCCAAGAAGGCGGGCGACCTGCTCGACACCGGGGGCCGGTTGTGCAGCGGACGGCGCGACCGCGGAGGGCACCTCAACTTCGGCCTCACTGAACACGACGTCAAGCGGATAGTCGACGAAGGTCGGGCCGCTTGGAGTCTCGATCGCAAGGTCGAGTGCCGCGGCCGTACTGCGCGGAATCTGATCCGCCTGCTTGACCGTAACCGCGGACTTGACCAGTGGCGAGACAAAGGGCAGATGGTCGATCTCCTGTAGCGATCCGGACCCCCAGCGCATCTCGGGGGCCCGCCCGCCAAGCACGCAGATCGGCGTGCCGTCGGCCTGCGCTGCCGCAAGCGCGCTGATCCCATTGGTCACCCCCGGCCCCGCCGTCAACGCCGCGACCCCGACCCGCCGCGTCGCCTTCGCAAATCCCTCCGCGGCAAAGGCCGCCGTCTGCTCGTGGCGCACGTCAAGCAGCCCGATTCCCTCGCGGCGACAGCCGTCATAGATCGAGAATAGGTGCCCTCCGGAAAGGGTGAAGAGATGGCTGACCCCCCGCGACGCCATCGTCTTTGCGATCAGCCAGCCCCCATGCTCCATCGCCTCGACCCTAGCGGAGGAGGTGTGGGGAGCAATGCCCGGGGCGGGACTCGAACCCGCAAGCCCCCGAAGGGGCAGCGCCTTTTAAGGGCGCCGCTTTTGCCAGTTTCGCCACCCGGGCAGGGAACGATGCTAACCGCGCAGGAGACCCAAAAAAGCAACTTTTTTTACCGGGACCGAAACAAAACCGATGCTACGGTGTCTCTAAGGTCAACGAACAACGCCTTCCCTGGAGGAGAGCTTGGAGGCTTCCGCACTAACGCACGCCAGTCAACGCGGACTGCTAGCCCGGCGCTCACCGCTGCTCAAGCTTCAGGGCGATGAACGCTTGATCGCGATGGCGCGGGGAGGCAACCCCGGCGCCTTCGAGACGATTGTCGACCGCTACCAGGGTCGCCTGCTCGGCTTCTGTCGACAGATGCTGGGCTGCACCGAGGACGCGGAGGACGTGCTCCAAGAGGTGTTCGTCAACGCCTACCGGGCGATGCTCGCCGACGAGCGCGAGATCAACTTGCGCCCATGGCTCTACCGGATCGCCCGCAACCGTTGCCTCAACCACCTGCGCAAGCCGACCGCCGATGCACAGGAATCGATGGACATGGTCCCGGCGACCGAAGCTTCCTCGACCGCGGAGAAGGTCCACAACCGCGAGGAGTTCCGCCAGCTGCTCACCGATGTCGGCAAGCTTCCCGAGACGCAGCGCTCGGCGCTTTTGCTACGCGAGATGGATGCCCTCTCCTACGAGGAGATCGCCCAGGCGATGGACACGAGCGTGCCATCGGTCAAGTCGCTGCTGGTGAGGGCCCGCATCTCCCTCGCCGAGGCGAGTCAGGCCCGCCTTTTGACCTGCGGCGAGGTCCACCTTGAGCTGGCCGAGGCTGCCGAGGGACTGCGCAAGGTCTCTGGACCCGTGCGGCGCCACGTCCGCGAGTGCGAGGCGTGTGCTGATTTCCGCTCCCAGATCCGCTCCAACGAGAAGGTGCTGGCAGCGCTTTCACCGATCGGGCCGCTGCTCGCGCTGAAGGGGTTCATCGCCTCAAAGCTCGGGCTCGGGGGGGGCGCCGGCGGTGCTGGCGCCGGCGCGGCCAGCGCAAGCGCAAGCGCAGGTGCGGGTGCCGCAGGTGCCGGCGCGACCGGCGCTGGTGCAGTCGGCTCAGTCAGCGCCGCCGTCAGCGGCGGCAGCGCCGCCAGCGGAATTGGCGCAGTCGGCGGGGCGATCGGCGCCAAGGCTGTCGCCGGCGTTGTGACCGCCGCTGTGATCACGGCCGGCGCCGTCGAGATCAAGCCGCAGGAAACCCCGCTTCCGGTTCATCAGGCCGCGCCGATCGCTCGCGTAAGTCGCAGGTTCCCGGCCCCCTCCAATTCCCCAACCCACGTCCTCAAGCCAGCGATCGCGGCCAATCAACCCGTCGCTTTGCCGGTCAAGCCAACCCCGGTGACTCCCGTGCAAGCCGCACCGACCAAACCCACTCCACCCAGCTCGGCACCCTCGAGCACCAGCCCCGCCGCCGCAGGGCAATCAAACGACCCGACCACCCAAGCCACACAAGGCGTCACCGCCGCCACCCCGACAGGTGCCGGCGCGCCAACCAGCGGCGGCACCGTCGTCGTCACGGTCGGGGGATCGACCTCCGCGCCCGCTCCACCCGCCAGCGAAGCGGCGCCGGCGAGCGAAGCGGCGCCGGCAAGCGAAGCGGCACCCGCAAGCCCTTCAGAACCAGAAGCTACGCCAGGCGCCGAAGGCTCCACGCCGTCCCCGACCCCCTAGCAGCGAGCCGAAAGGCCCGGCCGCGGGACTAGAGCTGCAGTCCAATCACCTTGAGCCGGCGCATCAGGCATGTGCCGGCGAACTTGCGGGTGTCCTCAAGTGTGTAGCCGAACAGATCCCAGCTCTCATCGGTCGCCCACGGCGGCGAGAGAACGCCGTCGGCGACCGGCAGCGACTCCTCCAGGGTGCGCTGGATCGCACGTTTGTAGCGCTCGTCCTCGTGGGCCTTCTCGCGCAGGAAGACGGATCCGAAGGCGACGTGGCGGTGCTCGTCTCGGGCGACGTTTTGGAACCCCGCGACAAAGGCCGGCAGGGTTCCTTCGCGCTCGTTGAAGTCCATGATGAAATGCTGCCCGGTCAGCGCCAGCATGCCCTCGATCACCATGTGGTAGATCGTGATTGCCTCGACCAGGGCCTCGCCATCCTCAGGCTCGACCGAGAGGCGATCGGTGCGCTTTCTCAGCATCTCGTCAAAGAGGCGGCTGAAGTTGTCGTTTAGGTGCTCAGAGGTCTCAGCCAGCATTTCGGTCAGCCCGTCGGACTCCAAGACGCCGACCTCACGGTAGAAACGCTCAAAAAAGCGGACGTGGCGAGCCTCGTCGGCAATCTGGGTGCAGAGGAAAATTTTCTGATCCTCGCTCGGACAGGCGCGCATGATCGGCCCCAGCTCCTCGGCCACCTTCTGCTCGCCGATGAAGAACGAGGAGAGCCCGTACATACGCTGGAATCGCTCCTCCTCGCTGATTCGCTGATGCCAGTCTTCACGGTCGCGGCTGAAGTCCAACTCCTGCGTTTGCCATTGCTGGCGCTCCCAGAGCATGTAGAGCTCGGCGTAGGTGAGCAGCTTGACGTCGGCGGTTCGATCAGCGGCCTCGATCAGCGCCGGGTCGGCGGTGGCCTGAAAGTCGGCGCGCTCTGTTCTGGACTGGGTCCCGGATACCTCCTCGATCTCCATCTGCTGCTCTCCTCGCTGGGGCTGTGCGGTAGGGGCGAGCCTAGCAGCATGACTGGCCAGTCAGCCAGTTTTGCTCAGAGCTCGTACGCCTCCCCCGGCTCCAACAGGACCGCTGAGGCCGAGGTTTGTGAATCCAGATCGGAGGCGAAGGCGGCGGCGTCCGTCTCGATCGGCGGAAAGGTCCCGTAGTGCATTGGAATCACGGTTGAAGCGCCGAGCAGCTGCGCCGCGACGACGGCGTCATGGCGATCCATCGTGTAGTGCCCGCCGATCGGCAAAAGCGCGAGGTCGATCGGATTGCGCTCGCCGATCAGCTTCATATCGCCAAACAGGCAGGTGTCACCGGCGTGATAGATCGTCTTGCCACCGATTGAAATAACCAGCCCCGCACAGGTGCCGATCGCGATTCCATGCTCGGCGCTGAACGGTTCCTCCGCGGATCCCGGAATCGTGTTGGTATGCCAGGCGGGCACCAGCTTGATCCAGCCCCAATCGAACTCAACGGTGCCGCCAAGGTTGGGGTCACTGACGGCCTCGATGCCGTGGCTTCCCAGCCAGCTGGCGAGCTCGACGATCGCGACGCAGTGCGCCCCGCTGCGCTTGGCGACGGGGACCGCGTCGGCGATGTGATCAGCGTGCCCATGGGTGAGGGCGATGTGGGTTGGCTCGACGTCCTCGGCGCTGGCCACCGCCTTAGGATTATTGGGCGCTAGGAACGGATCGATGAGCAGGCTCGCCTCCCCGTCGCTTAACTCAAAGCAGGCGTGGCCATGAAACTTGATCTGCATTTCTCAGTCATCTCCTTCGGTTTCTTTTGGTCCGGTCAACTCCTCACGTAGTGCCCAGCCGACGGCAACTCCAACCATCATGCCCATCCTCGCCTCCTCGGCGAGGAGGGCACCCACCGCGGCGATCCTCTGCTCGGGATCGGGGGTCGTGGCCGCCTTCAGCGTCTCTGCCTCCTGCGGTCCGCCGAACCAGCCTCCATCGCTGAGGGCGGCGGCCAGGACCCGCTGCAACTGGGGCGCCGCCGCCGCCACGATTCGCTCGGCCTCGGCGAAGCGCTCGGGGTCGAGGAGCCGCTCGATCGCCTGGTCGAGTTCGCTGTCCTCGGCGCCCACGCCGGCCACCTTAGCCGGAGGGACGCAGGACCGATGCGGCGAGTCCGGCCAGGCCACCGACGGCGCCGCCGATCAGCCCGGCAAAAACATTGGCGGTTGAGTCAAAGATCGGCAGCGCCAGCAAGACGGCGGCGGCGACCACCACGCCGATCAGGTCGTACTCCTGCTCGATCGCCCGGTGGGACTCGGCGCGGCGGATCGCAAACCAGGCCGCGAGCGCGCCCAGGGCCATTCCGTTGCCGCCACCGATCACCGCAATTTCCCCCTGGGCGTTTGCGATCCCGTTCGCTGCCAGCATCCCAAGCGAGCCGCAGGCGACGAGCAAGAGGCCGGTGGGCAGGCTCCCCAGACGGCTCTCCAGGGCCGTGGCAAAGATCGCTAAACCAACCGCGACGACGAACAGATAGCCGACGTCGATGTAGGCAAAGGGCGCGCTCAGGAACCGCCACCAGGCTCCCTCGTAGGGAACGATCAGGCCGCCGAAGGAAGCGAGGGGGTCCCCGCTGGCCTTCTGCACCAGCAGCAAGATGGCAGAGCCGAGGATCACGGCGAGCGTCGCGTAGGGTCGGCTGATGTCGCCCCGAGAAAGCCGGCGGCGGCTCAGGAATGCGAGCCGCCGCACCCGGCGCGGGGAGAGCTTGGCCTCGAGTCCGTCCCCGCGACGCTCCAGCTTTGGCGCCCGCTTTCGCAACCGTGCCCCGCAGTAGGGGCACTCGGTTACGTAGGGGCTGACCTCGGAGCCGCAGTTCTTGCAGACGACGCTGAGCTCGGTCTCGCTCATGGTCATCGAGAATAACCCCCCAGCGCCAGCCGCTCCCTGCCTCGGCGCTGCCATACTGGCGAGATACCCATCTTCGAGGAGGATTCCGAGTGGAAGTCAAGACGCTGACCGAGCAGAAATCCTTGCTTGCGACCCTTGCGCCGGGCAAGCGCACCCGCCTGCGCCGACTGCTTTTTGAGTTCGGTCCAGGCGAGGGGACGCTGATGATGCTGCCGATCGACCAAGGCATCGAGCACGGCCCCCGCGACTTTTTCCCAAACCCGGCCTCCAAGGACCCCGACTACCAGTTTGAGCTCGCCGCAGAGGCTGGCTACTCCGCACTCGCCTGTCAGATCGGGCTGGCGGAGAAGTACTACCCCGACTACGCCGGACAGGTGCCGCTGATCCTCAAGGTCAACGGCAAGACCGACATCCCGTCCTCAGCGCAGGCCTTCTCATCCTGTAACGCCAGCGTCGAGGACGCCGTGCGCCTCGGCGCCGACGCGGTCGGATACACCCTCTACGTTGGCTCCCCCCGCCAGGCAGACGATCTCGCCCAGCTGCGGGTCGTGCGCCAGGACTGCGAGCGCTTCGGCATGCCCCTGGTGATCTGGTCATATCCGCGCGGTGAGGCGATCGATGCAAAGGGCGGCGCCGGCTCCCTTTATGCAATCGACTACGCGGCGCGAATGGCGATGGAGATGGGCGCCGACGTCGTCAAGCTCAATATGCCCAAGTCATCTGCCAAAGATGGGGACTCCCCCGCCCCCTACAACGAGCTGGAGCTGAGCCCCGCAGAGGCAATCCGCCACTGCGTGGAGTCGGCCGGGCGTTCCCTGGTCGTGCTCTCGGGCGGCTCCAAGGTCGACGATGAGACGGTCCTCGACCACACTCGGATGGTTATGGAAGCGGGCGGATCCGGAGTCATCTTCGGCCGCAACGTCTGGCAGCGCGAGCGCGGGGAGGCACTGGAGATCATCGGCCAGATCAAGGAGACGCTCCTCTCCAGCGCTCGCCGCACTCCCTAGGGGCGGAGACTAGGAGGCCTGCGCTCAATCAGGCGCCCGGGCCGAGCAGGTTGGGATCGAACCCTTTGGCGAGCTTTGCTACGGTGCCCGCGGCCCTGGCCACCGACCTATGCGAATGAGACAAAGCATCTCCCAGTTCGAGACGGCCTTCGAGCAGGAGACCACGCTGGAGCGCCGCCGCCGTGAGCAACTGCGACGGCGGGCCGCGAACCGCTCGCGGGCTCGACGCATAGATCGTACCGAGCAGCAGGGAAAGGTTCGCTTCAGCATTCTCGCGGTCTGTCTGACCGTCACCGTGGTGGTCGTCGTCGTCGTGATGTTTGAGGCCCTCAGCTTCCTGATGGCCTAGTGCCCGCCCAACCGAGCTTGCGGTTGAATAGACTCGCCCGGCGATGGCCAGACGCTCGCTGAAGCCGCACCTGAACCAAATCCGTGCCTGGGTGCGCCAGGGCAGAACCGATGCCTGGATCGCCCATCAGCTCGAAATCAGCACCACCGAGCTTCGCGAGTTCCGCGACCAACACGAGCTCTCCCCAGATACCGAGGAGGCGGGAACCGAAACCGACCTTCGCGACGAGATCGAAGCTGAGATCGAAGCGGCAACCGCCGCGGTCGGCGCCGAGGAGCCTGAGGAATCCGATCGGGCCGAGGAGCCTGAGGACGCCGAGGATCCCGATGAGACCGAGGAACAATCAGCTCAGGGCGCCGCGGCGGCGCCGCGACGCCGGCGCCGCCGCGGGCGCCGCGGCGGTCGCGGCCGGCAAAAACCCCTGGAGGCAACGTTTGAGCACGGCGAAAACGAGGGCTATGGGCTCTGGCTTGATCCAGCCGTGAAGGAGAACCCGACCTATGCCGAGCACTGGGCCGGGAAACGCGCGGTCACGGTACGGATCGAGGTGGATCAGATCGTGATCCGCCGCGCCGGCAGCGCCGAGGCCGATGATTCAGATGACTAGCCGCGGGGCGGCGGCAAAGTCGGTCGCCCCGCGCAGGTAGAGCCAAAAGGCCGCATCGGCGAGTGATTGGGACTCGCCTGCCAGATCGGGGGCCGTGTCGAGCGCAACCTGACCGCACCAATCGGTTCCGCTCGCATAGAGCTCGGCCAGTTCAGCGGCGCTGAAGGTCGGCCCGATCCGCCGTCTCAGCTCGTCGCGAATCGCATCGATCACCCGCTCG
Organism: uncultured Solirubrobacterales bacterium; assembly: GCA_963700105.1. GTDB lineage: Bacteria > Actinomycetota > Thermoleophilia > Solirubrobacterales > 70-9 > CAVUWL01. The sequence goes on from CAVOWL010000004.1 coordinate 1,301,059, forward strand.
GCCCGCCGCCGCGTCCCGCGCTCGTGCGCCATGCTCTGCAGCAGCCGCCATCCCTCCTCCCACTGGAAGTAGGCGTTTTGGAAGGGGTAGCTCACCCGCTCAGGGTAGCCGGCCCGCCGGCCCGGCGAATCAGCTCGGCGCGTTGGGAATGCGGCGAAGAGGAGCGTTGGCGGGACCGCAGCGAGCCGGATCGAGTGACCCCGCGACCCTCCAGACCGTCACCGGGCCGCTGCGCAGAATCGGTAAAAGCGCGGACTGATCGCGCAACCAGCCCGCCTCGGGTGAGGGAATAGGGCGCTGGGTGTGGATGAAGTTAAGGAAGGGAGCGGTGACCAGGAAGTCGAGGTCGGCGGCGTTGACGGCTGCGCGAAAGGCGCGGCAGGTCGGGATCGCGTTGAAGGCGCCATGCGCTCCCTTCGCGCCGAGGTAGATGACGCGGTTTGAGAGCTCGGTGCCGTAGAAGCCATACTGCAGAAACCCCGCGGTCGTTCCGACCAATCCGATCCGGGCACCATCGATCCGGCGGGCCCACCGATAGGCGGAGTTCAGGTGCATTCCGGGCAGCCCCTTGGCAAAGCGCTCGCGCAGGTAATCGCGCTGCAGCGGGTAACCGACTGCGATCACGACGGCCCCAAGCGCGGCAGCGCCCGCACCGATGGCAAGGGGCCGAACTCCGCGGCGATGGCCCCAAAGGAGCGCCGCCGGCACCAGCACGAACAACGCGACGAGCGCCCAGGCAAAGATCCGCGACGGATCGCGAAGCACCGCGTCGGCGCGGTCGCTGATCACCAAGACGATCACCAGCACGCCGATCAGCACCGACTGGCGGCGCCGTCTGTCAAATACCGCCGCCAAAGGCAACAGCACTATCCCGGCCAGCAGTGCCGCTTCGACGTAGCGCACGTTGATCGCGAAGGCGACCGGCGCACCCTGCGCACCGGCTGCACCAAGCGGCGTGAACAGGTAGGCGATCATGCCGATCAAAGCGACCGCCCCGATCCAGCGAATGACCCGATCGCGGCCCCTGAAAAGGGCAAGCGCGGCGGCCAGGACGGCCCCCGCCAAGATCAGCGGCCAGAGGGCGCCGAAGGCCTGGTGTAACCCCGGGACAAAGTAGTGGCGCCAGACTCCGAAGTCGGTTGCGTAATGGGAGATCGCAAAGCCTGGGCGCGCGCTCTGCAGCCGCTCGGGATGTGGCAGGGTAATCGGCCCCAGGTGGGCGATCTCAGGAAGCGGACTGCCGGCAAACGCGAGGTTTCGCAGGTACCAAAAGCCACCGCCCAAAAGCGCCGGCACGAACCACCACCACGCGGCCGCGCGGCGGCGGCCGCGCGGCGCCAGGACCACCACGGCGAGGCTCAGGGCCGCCGCCATCGCCAAGACCGTGACCTTGGTGCCGGCGGCGAGTCCGACCGCGAGCCCGGCCGCGGCGAGCGCCCAGCCGAGCGGAATCGAGCCTCCCGCCCCGGCCCGCTGGGTTTCTGAGCCACCAGCCTGGCCCTGGGCCCAGAGGTTGACCAGGATCGCGATCGCACCTAGCAACAGCGCCGCGGCGGCCAGATCATTCTTGGCCGCCCCCGGCTCGCGCACAATCAGGGTGTGGGAATCGAGGATGATCGCGGCGGCGAGAAGTGTCAGGTGGCCGCGACCATAGGGCCGACCGATACACCAGGCGGCCAGAAAGGCAAGCGCCAACCAGCCGAAGTTGATGAACAGCGACAGCGTGTCGCGATGGGTCAGCGCGATCCCCACGGCGTGCAGCAGCTCGGAGTTCTGCGGGTAAAACCAGTTGGTGAAAACCGTGTCGGTGTAGTGCATCGCGGTCAGCGAATGGCTCTGCACCATGTCCACCGCAAATGGCATGTGGTACCAGAGTGAGTCGAAGTTGAAGATCCCCCCATCCAGGGCCTGCTTGGTTGTCAGCCCCCAGCGCGCGACGACCACCGAGACCACCGCGAGGGAGACCAGATAGCCCAACCGCCCGACCGCTGGCGCTGGCAGGGCGGCCTCATCCTGCCGCGCCCCCGGGGAGCGGGGATCGCTGCGATCCGAACCCCCGGTGCGCCGCGCCGATCGCCGCAGCGCCGCAGCGCCGCCGAGGAGATATAGACCCGCCGCCAGCAACACCGATACCGCCACCACCAGTCCGCCGTAGAAGAGGTTGAAGGTGCCGAGGAGCTCAGAGATCCAGATCAATAGGGCAAGCGCCACGATCGCCTCGAGAAGCCGCGCTGGCGCACCGTGCCAGGAGGCCAGCAACCTTGCCCGCAGCCAAAAGGCGCTAAATCCAAGCGAGGCGACCAGGGCGATTAGGGCCGCGGCGCTAATCAGGTAGGAGCCGGCGCTAACCACCGGGGGCCCCGAAGTGGGTCAGTTGAGCCCGCGCACCACGATCGGAACCTCGCCTTCGCCGACCATTCCCTGGGCTCGGGCCCTGCTGTCGATTACGATCGGGTCTGCTGCCGTTTGGACCAGGTGGTGAAGGTGCGCGTTCTCGTTTAGGAGGCTGTGCAACTGCGCCTTTGCCGCGGTCGTCGCCGTGTAGGTCTTGACCAAGTCGATCGCCGGATTGAGATAGGAGTAAAGGACAGCGGCGAGCACCAGGGTCAGCGCGACCCGCCCGACCCGATCCCAGTGAACGCGACTCGCGCCCCCCCTGGCAGCGGGTCGGCGCCGCGCCGCGGGGCGACGGCTGGGCTGGCGGCGTCCGGACACGCCCCTCCCTTTGCGACCCGGGGCCGCTTTCCTGCATCTAGGTGGACTGCTGGACGAATGCCTGCAGGCCGGGGAATCGTGCGGCGGACCCCAGTTCCTCCTCGATCCGCAGCAGGCGGTTGTACTTCGCCACGCGGTCTGAACGGGATGGAGCGCCGGTCTTTATCTGACCTGCTCCGGTCGCCACGGCTAGATCGGCGATCGTCGTGTCCTCGGTCTCCCCCGAGCGATGGGAGATCACCGTGCTGTATCCGGCCTGACGCGCGAGGCGGATCGCCGCCAGGGTCTCGGTCAGGGTGCCGATCTGGTTGACCTTGACCAAGATCGAGTTGGCGACGCCCAGCTCGATCCCGCGCCGCAGGCGCTGCGGGTTGGTCACAAACAGATCATCGCCGACCAATTGGACCCTCGCCCCGAGGCGTTGGCTGAGAAGCGCCCAACCCTCCCAGTCCTCCTCATCCATGCCGTCCTCCAGCGAGACGATCGGAAAGCGCGAGCAGGCGTCATCCCAGTAGGCGACCATCTCGGGGGGGAGAGCTCGCGACCCTCGTGCTCAAGCACGTAGACGCCGTCGCGATAGAACTCGCTGCTGGCCGGGTCAAGCGCGATCAAGACGTCGCCCCCGGGCTCATAGCCCGCCTCCTCCACCCCCGCCAGCACCGCTCTCAACGCCGCCTCATTGGAGTCAAGGTTGGGGGCAAAGCCGCCCTCATCGCCGCCGGCGGTGGAGAGTCCCAGGGCGGCGAGGCTCCGCTTCAGCGCGTGAAAGACCTCGGTGCCGACCCGAAGGCACTCCGAGAAGCTCGCCGCGCCGCAGGGCACGACCATGAACTCCTGAAAGTCAATCGAGTTATCGGCGTGAGCACCTCCGTTTAGGACATTCATCATCGGCACCGGCAGCAGGTGCGGCTCGCCGCCGCCGTAGAGCTCGGCAAGGTAGCGGTAGAGGGGCTGCTCGGAATCATTGGCGGCGGCCTTTGCAGCGGCGAGTGAGACGCCGAGAATCGCGTTGGCCCCGAGCCTGCCCTTGTTCGGCGTCCCGTCCAACTCGATCATCGTCTGATCGAGGGCGCCCTGCTCGGCGGCGCGTGCTCCACCCAGCGCCGCGGCGATCTCGCCGTTTACGTTGGCCACCGCACGGCCCACCCCCTTGCCTCCCCAGGCCGCGCCGCCGTCGCGCAGCTCCACCGCCTCAAACTCGCCGGTTGAGGCACCCGAGGGCACCGCGGCCAGACCGCGAGCGCCCGACTCGAGCAAAACCTCGACCTCTACAGTCGGGTTGCCGCGCGAGTCGAGGATCTGGCGGGCGTGGATGGAGGCGATGACGCTCATCGGGGGCGCGCCAGTTTATTCGGGTTGGGCCGGGTTGGTTAGGGCGCCGTCGTCGCTGCCCCGGAGGAGCCGGCGGCTCCCGCGGCTCCGGCCGCGCCCGCCGCCCCCGATGTGAGCCCGCTCAGCCCCGGGGTGGTGGGCGTCGGTTTCAGACCCGCTGGCTGGGGTCGCTGCGGCAGCCGCTGTCCCTGTGGCACGAGGATCGTCGCGCTGCCTGGGATCTGGGGGGCGAGCTGCTGGACGGGGGCCGGACAGGCCGCCGGCAGGCCGCCTTTGGGGTGGGCTTCATAGCAGGCCGGCGGAGCGCTCGCTGGATGACCGCTGGAAACGTAGTTGGAGCAGCGTTCGATCTCATATCCCGAAGCGCAGAAGGTTCGCGACTGCCACTTACTGGTGTAATCGCTGACGAATTGGGTGAAGACTTCCTGCTGGGCCTGCTGGGTCAGCTGGGAGGTGATCTGGGATTTCACCGAGGAAAGCGGCTGCACTGCTTTCGGCGTCGTTTTTTCGACGACGAAGACGTAGTAGCCGAGCGGGGTCTTGATCGGGCCCACCAGCTGACCTTTGCTGGCGGAGAAGATGGCGCTGTTGAGCGGTTCCTGAAAGCGCCCTTCGGTAACTCCAGCCGTCAGGCCCCCGGTGCTTTTGGAGGTTGCTTCGGTCGAATACTTTTTGGCGACCTTCTGCCAATTCGCCGCCGCGTGGTCCTTTTCGAGCAGCGCCTTGGCGGCTTCGACTTTGGCCTTATCTTTGTTGAGGACGAGGCGGATTTCCCGCGAGGCGGGCGTCGTGAACTGGGTGCCCTTTGCCGCTTCGTAATACTGTTCGGTCTGCGAGGCCGGCGGGGTCGGAGCTTCTTTACCGATCTGAGCCTGGATCTGGGTGCTGAGCAGTTTCAGCTTTACCCGATTGTCGACATCAGCCTGGGTGAAGTGTGAGGTTTTGAGGAATTTGTCGTAGGCGGCCCGCGTTTTGAAGTTCTGTTTCTTGATCTGGGCGAGTTCGGTGGCGATCTGTTTGGAGGTGACCGTGATCCCCATTTCTTCGGCCTGACCCTGAATCCAGATCGTGTCGAAGATGCTGCCGAGGGCGGTTTTCCTCAGTTCTTCGTACTGTTTTTCGCCCGGTTTGGGGGTCGATTTGAGGCCCGCCTGGGCCGCCGCCTGCAGCAGCGACCGTTTGTATTCGGCTTCAGAGACGTGACCGATGCTCGCCGGGACGCCTTCGACCAGCGCCACGTCACCGGCCGGGATCGCCGGGGGGCCGATTCCCTGTGCGATTGCGAAACCGGCGAACAGCAGGATGAAGGCGATCCCGAAGACCAGCAATCCGAGTCGCTGCATCGGCGATGGACCGGATGAGGCCCCTTTGGCACTCTGGGGGCTACCCTTGCCCGCCGTGGGTCTTTTGCGTTTGCTTGGACTCACGCAGCGGGCAGCATATCCGAAGAACGCCTGGCGTCTCTTAATCCCGCCGCCATCGCCAGTACGGCGGCAAGGCGGGCCTCGGGCTGATCGGGGACGCGCAGCGCCGCGGTCTGCTCGCGCCACTCATACACCGCCCCCTCAACCGCCTCGCGCAGCGCCGCCGCGCCCTCCGAATCGAGCTCGACCCCGCTGATACTGAGGCGCCCGCCGCGGAACTCGACGCTGCGGGCCCCCGCCAGGCCGAGTTCGATTCGCGCCGCCTGCAGCTTCAAAAGGTTCTCGGCCTCCTCTGGCAGAGAACCGAAGCGATCACTCAGCTCATCGCGGATCGCGCGCAGCTCACCGGGCTCGCGAGCCGCGACGATGCGGCGGTGGATATCGATCTTGGCGGCCTCAAAGGGAACGAAGGTGACCGGCAGGTAGGCATCCACCGCGACGTCGAGGCGCACCGGCTCGGGCGCCGCCTCACCGCGCTCCCCGGCGGCGCCGGCCTCGGCGACCGCTTCATCGATCATCTGGCAGTAGAGCTCAAAGCCAACCGCGGCGACGTGGCCGGATTGCTCATCACCGAGCAGGTTGCCGGCGCCGCGAATATCTAGATCGCGCATCGCGATCCGAAACCCCGATCCGAGCTCGGTGTGATCGGCGAGGGTCGAGAGCCTCGCCGCGGCCTCCTCTGTGAGGATCTCGGGTGAGGGGTAGAGCAGGTAGGCGAAGGCCCGCTCGCGCGAGCGCCCCACGCGGCCGCGGATCTGGTAGGCCTGCGAGAGCCCCAGCTGGTCGGCGCGCTCGACGATCAGGGTGTTGGCGGTCGGAATATCGAGCCCCGACTCGATGATCGTGGTCGTCACCAGGCAATCGGCCCCACCGCGTAAAAAGTCCAGCATCGTCTGCTCCAACCGCTCCTCCTCCATCTGGCCGTGGGCCTCTGCGAAACGGGCCTTGGGAACCAGGGCGCGCAGCCCTTCGGCCACCTGCGGCAAAGAATCGATCCGGTTGTGCAGGAAGAAGGCCTGGCCGCCGCGCTCGACCTCGCGCTCGATCGCCCGACGGACGAGATCCTCATCGTAGGGTCCGACGTAGGTGCGAACCGGGCGCCGCCCCTCCGGTGCGGTCTCGATCACCGAGATGTCCCTCAATCCCGCCAGGCTCATCTGCAGGGTGCGAGGAATCGGCGTCGCCGAGAGCGCCAAGACGTCGACCTTCAGCTTCAGCTGGCGCAGCAGCTCCTTCTGCTTGACACCAAAGCGCTGCTCCTCATCGACGATCACCAGCCCGAGCTCCCTGGCCCGCACGTCACGGGAGAGCAGCCGGTGGGTGCCGATCAGGATGTCGACGCTGCCCTGCCTAAAATCGGCGAGGACCTTCTTCACCTCGGCTGGGCGACGCAGGCGGGAGACCCCCTCAACCCTGAAGGGAAGATCGGCGAGGCGCTCGCTGAAGGTGCCAAAGTGCTGCTGGGCGAGAATCGTCGTCGGCACCAGCATCATCACCTGCCTGCCATCGGCTGCCGCCTTCACGGCCGCCCGCAGGGCAACCTCGGTCTTGCCGAAGCCAACGTCTCCGCAGACCAGCCGATCCATCGGCCGCTCCTCCTCCATGTCGCCCTTGACCGCCTCGATCGCCTCCAGCTGATCGGCGGTCTCGCGGTATGGAAAGGCCGTCTCCATAGCGATTTGCCACTCGCCGTCGGGCGCGAAGGCGTGGCCCTTGCGGGCGCGACGCTCGGCGTAGAGGTTGAGCAACTCCCCCGCGAGCTCGCCGGCGGCGCGCCGAGCCCGCGCCTTCATGTTCTCCCAGCGTCGCCCGCCCAGAGCCGAGAGCGTCGGTTCGGCGCCGGAGCCGACGTAGCGACTCAACTTGGCGAGCTGCTCGGTGGGTACGTAGACGCGGTCCTCGCCCTTGTACTCGAGATAGAGGTAATCGCGGGTGACGCCACCCACCTCTCGGGTCTCAAAGCCGGCAAAACGCGCGACGCCGTGATCCTCGTGAACAACGTGATCGCCGACCCGCAGCTCGCCGAATGCGAGTCGGCCGCGGGCGGCGCTCGGCAGCCGCTCGGTGGCGGGGCGGCGACGGTGAACGAGACGTCGGAAGGGATAGACGGCGAGCCGAAGCTCGGGGCTTATGAAACCCTCGCGAAGGCGCGCCTCGGCGAAGACCAGGCCCGGATCTATCGAGAGGCGCCCGCCGTTTAGAAGTGAGGCATCGAGCCGGTCCAGGCCGTAGCGCGTCCGCTCTGCCTCGCCGCGGTTTTCGAAGGCGACGACGGTGCGGTAACCAGAGCGCACCAGTTTCTCCAGCTCTGCCTCGGCCTCCTTGATGCTGCGTGCCGGCGACTCCGCGCGAGAGGCACGAAACGCGTCCTCATCCTCCTCACCGGCGCCGCCCAGTGAGAGCGATGCGCGCTGGGAGAGCGCCGAAGCGACGTCGACGTAGAGCTTGCGCGCGTCATCTGCGTGCATCGCCGTGGTCACGTCCTCCCAGTGATCGCGCAGGGCGGGCTCGATCTCCTCGGCCGCGACGAGCGCGACCGCGGCCTCGCTGGGGACCAGATCGAGCGGCGCCTTGAAGTGCTCAAGCGGCAGCAGGTCAGCGAGCTCAGTTAGCGGCTCCCCATTCTCGGCGGCCTCCATCGCCGCCAGCTCGGCCAGCTCGCGGTGTTCGGAGTCAAGCTCGGCGGCCGGCGCCAACTCGACCCGATCGGCGTCGCCCAGGGAGCGCTGGGTGAAGGTCGAAAACCACCGCATCGACTCGACCTGATCGCCGAAGAGCTCGATCCGAATCGCCCGCTCCTCGGTCGCCGGAAAGACGTCGAGGATGCCGCCCCGAACGGCGAACTGCCCACGCTCAACCACCTGCTCGACCCGCTCGTACCCGGCAGCGATCAGATCCTCAGAGACCGCGCCCAAATCGAGCTCCGAGCCGCCACTGATCGAGAACCCCGCCGGGCGCAACGAGGCGTCGGGTACCGCCTCGGCGAGGGCGGTAGCGCTCGCCACGACGACAGCGTCGCGCTCCGCGCCAAGCGCGTCCAGAGCATCGATTCTCAATCCGACCAGGTGCGGCGGCGGCGTGACATGGGAGGCGTAGCCGGTTCCCCGCGAGGGATAGAAGCGCACCCGGCGCCCGCCGAGGTAGGCACGCAGATCGGCGGCCAGGTCACGCGCGGAGCGATCATCGGCGCTGACCAGCAGGGCGGGGCGATCGGCGAGCCCGCGCTCGTCCTCGAGCAAGGTCGCAAGCAGCAGCGGCCGAAGCACGGTCGAGACAGCGACGCTGAGCTTCTCAGCGCCCCCCGCGGCCGCGCGCGCCCGGCCGCTAAGCGCGTGCACGCGCTCGTTCTCGGCGACTATCTCGATCAGCGGATGAAGGCTCATGGCAGCACAATGGCCCGGATCAGTGCTCCGGGCGCTCCCTCGATTCTAGGCCGGGCTACTCCTCAAAGGGCAGGCCGGGACCGCTGCGCTGCCAGCGCACCTGTCCCTCTCCCTCGGCCTTGGAGCGGACCTCAACCGGGTCCCACTCGTGCAGCATCGCCTTCAGCCGCGCCACCGCGGCGGGCGGATGGGCGGCGACCTCTGCCGCCAGCTCTAGCGCCGCGTCCTCGCAGCGCGCCGTCGGCGCGACCCGATTTATCAGACCGAGCCGCAGCGCCTCCTCGGCGCCCACCGTGCGCGAGGAGAGCAGCAGGTACTTGGCGGCGGCGAGCCCGCAAAGGGTGACCAGGCGCGCCGGTCCGACCGGAACGCCGAGCGCCGCGCCGGGGAATCTCATGCGCAGGTTGCCGGCGCCGATCCGCAAGTCACAAGCGACCGCAATCTCGGCGCCGCCGCCGACCACGTCGCCGTGGCAGACGGCAATCGTCGGCTTTGCGAAGCCAACGATCTCATCGTAGAGGTCGGCAAAGAGCTGCATGCGGCGAACCCTGCCCTCCTGATCGAGGTGCTCGCGGACGTCGGCGCCCGCCGAGAGGCCGAGCGGATCGGATGAGCTGATCACGAGTACGCGCACGCCCCGATCCTCGCGGGAGACGGCGAGGCGCTCGAGCATTTCGGCCAGCATCTGGGAGTTGATCGCGTTGCGAGCGCCGGGGCGCTGCAGGCGAAGCACGGCGACCCCGCCGGGCCCCACCTCGTAGCCGATCAGCTCTGCCACCTCGCTCACACTGGCGCCGAACCTAGCCGCTCGACCAGCGCCTCGGCCTCCGTGGCGGCGCGATCGATCAGCGCCGCGACCGCCGCCGCGGGCTCGGCGAATCGCGACAGCACGTAGGCGGAGACGAACTCAGGGTCGCTGCGCTCGGGACGGCCGACGCCGACCCGCACCCGCCAGAACTCAGCGCCACCAAATCCGCGCCTCAGGCTCTTGAGGCCGTTGTGGCCGGCCAGTCCACCGCCGAGGCGACTCCTCACCTCACCGAAGGGGAGATCGATCTCATCGTGGACGACGATCACCCGTTCAAGCGGCGATTTGAGCGCGCCGCGGGCCGGGCCGGCCGCCTCGCCCGATTCGTTCATGTAGGTCTGCGGCGTGAATACGGCGACCCGCGCTCCGCCCGCCCCAGACCGACCCTCGGCGAGCAGGCCGCCGAAACGGCGCCTCGGCGAGCCAAGCTCCCAGCGCCGGCAGAGCTCTGCGGCGACGTCGAATCCGACGTTGTGGCGCGTCTTTTCGTACTCGCGTCCGGGATTACCGAGGCCGACGATCAGGATGCGCTCCCCGCCGCCTCGTTCCTCCTCGCCGAGGGCTCGGCGGCCGAAGGGCGACAGCCCTACTCCCCGCCGCCCTCGCCCGAATCTCCGCCGCCGCCCTCCTCGGCAGCGGCCTCCGCAGCGGCGCCGGCCTCGGCCTCCTCGCCGATCAGCTCGGTCTCCTGCTCGACGGCCGGCTCGGGCTCTTCCTCGACCCGCGGCGGCGAGAGGGTCGCGATCGTGATCTCCTCGGGATCATCGGCGACGAATTTGACCCCCTCCGGGGCGCTCACGGTGGAGAGCTGAACTGTGTCGTTGATCTCCATCGCCGAGACGTCAACGACGATCCGGTCGGGGATCTCGGTGGGCAGAGCCTCAACGGTGATCTCGCGGGTGACGTGCTCGAGCACGCCGCCGGCTTTTGTCCCCGGGGCGGCCTCGCTTCCCTCCAGCTCGATCGCCACCTCCGCCTGGATCGCCTCGTTCAGTTTCACCTCCTGCAGGTCGATGTGCTGCAGGGCCCCCCGGACCGGATGAAGCTGCTGGGCCTTGACCACGACCGGCACCGTTTTGGCACCCTCGATCTCGAGGTCAAAAAGAGCGTGGCCGTCGGCCAGCGCCGCGTGGACCTCGCGCTCGGAGACCTGGAAGGGTCTGGCCGCCGAGCCGCCGCTGTAAACGACCCCGGGGACCAGGCCCTGGCGCCGCAACCGGCGGGAGTTCCGCGAACCGAACTCCCCACGAGGAGCGACCCTAAGCGTTGTTCGTTGGCTGGCCATCGGACGGGAGAGGATAGAGAAACGAGGCGTGTGGCAACCTTTCACCGTGGCCGAGGACGCGAAGATCCCCAAGGGCCGAATCCGGCGCTCGGCAAAGTTGGGCTCGATCGTCGGCGTACAGGGGGCGCGCTACGCGGGCACCAAAGCGACAAACGTCGGGCGCTCTGAGGAGAACAGCAAGGAGCGCCTCGAGCAACGCCACCTCGAGACCGCGATGAAGATGGTGGGGGCGCTGGGTCAGATGAAGGGCGCGGCGATGAAGCTCGGACAGTTTGCCTCCTTCATCGACACCGAATTCATCCCGGAGGAGTACCGCGAGATCTATCAGGAGCAGCTGGCCAAGCTGCGTACCGAGGCGCCGCCGATGCCGTGGGCGAAGGTCGAGAAGGTGCTGTTGGAGGAGTACGACGGAGAGTCGGTGGCGGAGCTCTTCGCCGAGTTTGAGACCGACGCTTTCGCCGCCGCCTCGATCGGCCAGGTCCACCGGGCCCGCCTGCTCGACGGGCGCGAGGTCGCGGTCAAGATCCAATACCCGGGAATCGCGGAGGCGCTGGAGGCCGACCTGCGAAATGCCGGCACCCTGGTTCACCTGGCGCGTGCCCTCGCCCCCGGCCTCGACGCCAAAGCGATCGCACATGAGATCCGGGAGCGGGTGATGGAGGAGCTCGATTACGAGTATGAGGCCCAAAATCAGCGCACCTTCTCCCGCGCCTACCGCGAGCACCCCTTCATCTACGTGCCCGAAGTGGTGACCCGCCTCTCACGACGGCGGGTGCTGGTCACCGAGCTGGTGCGGGGAATCGGATTCGAGCAGATCAAGCAGCTGCCCCATGCCCAGCGCAGCCGCTTCGGCGAGATCGTCTACCGCGGAAGCTTTGGCTCGATCTACCACCTCCAGCATTTCAACGCCGATCCCCACCCCGGTAACTACCTGCTGATGGAGGACGGGCGCGTCGCTTTTCTTGACTTCGGCATGACCAAGAAGCTCGACCGCGAGCAGATCATCCTCGAGCAGCGAGCCTTCGACGCCGCCTCACGCGATGATCCCGAGGCCTTTCGCGAGGCCCTGCACGTGCTCGGCTTTATCAAGAATCCCTCCAAGCTCGACGCCGAACGGCTGATGGAGCACATGCGTGCCGTCGGTGGCTGGTACATCGAGGATCGCGAGATCGAAATCAGCCCGCGCCGGGTGATGAAGATCATCGAGTCCACCCACGATCCGCGCTCGGAGTACTTCGATTTGATGCGTCGCGAGTCGCTGCCGGCCGAGGAGCTGATGGGAAGGAGGATGGAGATCGGCGTGGTCGCAGTCCTGGGCCAGCTGCGCGCCAAGCGCAACTGGTACCGGATCGCCCGCGAGTGGGTTTACGCCGACCCACCCGCGACCGAGCTCGGCGAGCAGGAGTGGGAGTACTTCGAGGGAAGGGGCGTGATGCGAACCCCCGGCTTGGCCAACAGCACCTGAAAGGAGAGCTGCGATGAGCAGAATGAGACGAGGTTGGGCGCTGACCAAGAAAAGCTGGACCCTTCTCAGCGAGCATCGGGCCCTGATTCGCTTCCCGCTCTACGGAGCCGCGGCGACGATCGCGATGGCGGTGATCGTGCTGGGGCCGGGCATCTACCTGATCGCCGATGGCAGGGTGGCGTTCGGCGCCCCGCTGGCGCTGATCGGCTTCTATTTGCTCGAGCTGATCGGGATCTACTTCAGCGTCGGACTCGCCGCCACCGCCGACCTGATCTTTGCCGGCCAGGAGGCGAGCGTCGCCGACGGCCTGGCGATCGCGCGCAGCCGCTTCTCTCAGGTCGCCGGCTGGGCGGCCGTCTCAACCGTGGTCGGACTGCTGCTCAGCCTGCTCGAGGATCAGGGTGGGATCGGTGGGGCGATCTTTGGCCGGCTGCTGGATATCGGCTGGTCACTGATCACCTTCCTCGCGGTTCCGGTGATCGCGCTTGAGGGCGCCGGTCCGTTCGCGACCCTGAGGCGCTCCGCGAGCCTTTTCAAATCCCGCTGGGGAGCGCAGGTGACCGGCAATATTGCGATCGGTGGTGCGGTTGTCCTGATCGGCGTGCTTCCGGCCGCGGCGCTGATCGTGCTCGGCCTGGCGATCTGGTCCTCGGCCAGCTTCGTCGGCGCGCTCTTGGTGGTGATCGGCGCAATCGGGCTGGCGATCGCCCTCCTGATTGCGCGAGCGTTGAGCGGCATCTTCGGCGTGGCGCTTTACCGCTTCGCGCTCGATGGAGAGGCGCTGGGCGGCTTCAGCGCCGAGGAGCTGAACTCCGCGGTGCGAGCCAAGCTGGGTCGGGGGCCGGGATCTGCCCCAACCACAGTTTAGCCTTCAGAGCTCGGCAAAAAGGCGCGGATCGTTGGAGCAAAGGCCGTTCACTCCATGCCTTAGGAGGCGCTTCATCTGACTCAGCTCATCGACGGTCCAGGCGATCAGCTCGACTCCCGCCAGCTCGGTGGCGGCGGCCAACCGGCGTGTGATCAGCGGATGATAGACCCACATTGCCTCGACCCCGAGCTGCGGCAGCCGCCGCGCCGCAAGGCGCGGAAGCTGCCTTCGCATCGCCGCCAGCGCGGCGAGCATCGGCGCCCTGGCCCAGCGCTTGGAGACCCAATCCCTGCTCACTTTCGGATAGGTCCAGCCGCGCCGCAGGGCTGGTTCAATCGATTGGATCAAGGCCAGGCTGGAGAGCTCCATGGTCGAAATCATCGCCCGCTCGATCAGGCCATGGGCCGCCAGCTCTGCGACGATCTCATCCTCGCGGCCCGCCAGCTTGATGTCGAGGTCGATCTCAACCCGATCAAGTGGCGGCGAGCGGAAGGCGCCCAGCGCCTCGGCGAGTCTCAGCGGCGAGCGGCGCGCGGCGTCGTGCCAGTCATGGGCGATCAGTAGCTCCGAGCGCTCCGCCGGCGTCAGGTCGGGATGTCCATCGGGGGTCCACAGAACGTCGAGCTCGACCGTGTTGACCCCGGCCGCGACCGCCGCGGCGAAGCTCTCGAGGGTGTTGCCGGGGGCGATCAGGTCGGCGCCCTTATGGCCGACCAGGCGCAGCGCGCGGGGCGGCACTAGAAGAGCTGGTTCTCGCCGGCGAAGATCTCAGAAACCGAGTCGTCGGTGAAGATGCGCCGAATAGAATCGGCAAAGGTGCTTGCGGTTGATAGCACCGTGATGTTGTCCGGGGCGCCGGGGCGCAGCGGCAGGGTGTCGGTGACCACGATCCGCTCGATCCCTGAGTTCTCTGAGGCAAGGCGCTCGTAGGCGGGGCCGGAGAAGACGCCGTGGGTGGCGCAGGCGATCACCCGCGCCGCCCCCTCCTCCAGGACGGTCTGGGCGGCGGCGCAGAGCGTGCCCGCGGTATCGATCATGTCGTCGACCAGGACCGCGGTGCGCCCCCTCACGTCACCGACGACGTAGCCGATCTCGGCAACCTGCTGGGCGGGACGCTCCTTCTCCATCACCGCCCAGTGGGTGCCGATGCGTCGGGCGAAGTTGCGGGCGGTCTTTACCCTGCCGGCGTCAGGGGAGACAATCACCAGCTCATCGGTGAGGTTTTGGTCAGCGAACCACTGGGTCAGCATCGGCATCGCGGTCATGTGGTCCACCGGCACGTGGAAGAAGCCCTGGACCTGGCCGGCGTGCAGATCCATGGTCAAGACCCGATCGACCCCCACCCCCTCCAGGCACTTGGCCACGATCCGGGCCGAGATCGGCTCACGCGGAGCCGACTTCTTGTCCTGTCGGGCGTAGCCGTACCAGGGCATCACCGCGATGATCCGATGCGCCGATGCCCCCTGGGCCGCATCGATCATCGTCAGCAGCTCGATCAGCGCGTCGTTGGCCGTCATCCGGGTCTGCTCGTTGCCGCAGGTTGACTGCACGAGGAAGACATCGGCGCCGCGAATCGACTCCTCATAGCGGCAGTAGACCTCGCCGTTGGCGAAGGTTTTAAGCGTCACCTGACCGACGTCGAGATCGAGCTTGCCGGCAACCTTGGCGGTCAGCTCCATCGAGCTGCGACCGCCGAAGACCATCAGCCGCTTGGAGTAGTCATGGGGGATCGCCGTCGCCGCGCGGGGTCGCTCCTCAATCGTGCTCACGTGCCTTTTCCTCCTGCATCTCGACCGCCTTGGCCTTCGCGTATCCGTCGATGTTTCTCTGCTCGTTCTGACTCACGCCGAGCGCCCCCTCGGGCACATCGTCTCTGATCACTGCACCAGCGCCAGTGTAGGCGGCGTCCCCGACTTCTACCGGGGCAACCAACATCGTGTCAACGCCGATCCGGGCGTTTTTGCCGATCACGGTCCGGTTCTTGCGGAAACCATCGTAGTTTGCGGTGATCGTTCCGGCGCCGAGATTGCTTCCCCGACCAACCTCGGCGTCGCCGACGTAGGCGAGGTGGGGAACCTTGACCCCCTCGCCCAGGTCGGAGTTCTTGATCTCGACGAAGGAGCCCGCCCTCGCCCCGGGACCGAGCACCGTGCCGGGGCGCAGGTGGGCGAAGGGACCGACGCGGCAATCGCCCCCGACCTCGCACTCGCCCAGGTAGGAATGGGCGACCGAGACCCGCTCGCCGAGGCGGCTGTCGGTAAGGGTCGTGAGCGGGCCGATCACCGAGCCGCTGCCAACCTCGGTGCGCCCGCGCAGGCTCGATCCGGGCTCGATCCTGACGTCGGTACCGATCTGGACCCCGGCCTCGATCCAGGTTGAGGCGGGGTCAACCACGGTCACCCCGGCGAGCATATGGGCCTCAAGGATGCGCCGGCGCGCCTCGGCCTCAACCGCAGCGAGGTCGACCCGATTGTTGACCCCCATCGTCACCGCGAGGTCGGTGGCGACGTGGGCGGCGACCGCGTGCCCTCCCTCGCGCAGCGCCGCAAAGACGTCTGGTAGGTAGTACTCGCCCTGGGCGTTGTCGTTTGAGAGGTCACCAAGGGCAGCCGCCAGCGGCGCCGCATCGAAGGCGTAGGTGCCGGCGTTTACCTCACGGATCGCCAATTGCTCAGCGCTTGCATCACCCGCCGCCTTGGTCTCGATCACGCCCAAGACCTCCCCGCCCTGATCGCGGAGCACGCGACCGTAGGCGCCGGGGCGCTCGAGCTCGATCGTCAGCATCGTCGCCGCCGCCGGGCTCGCCTCGTGGGCGCCCAGGAGCGCGGCAATCGTCTCGCTTGAGATCAGCGGCACATCACCGGAGAGGACCAAAACGGTCTGACTTGCCTCGATCAGGCTTAGCGCGGCACGGATCGCGCCCCCGGTTCCGTCGGGCTCGGGTTGCACCACGGTCTCGACCCCCGGCGGCAGGGCGGCCGAAATGTCTCGCCCCGCTGAGACGATCGCGGCCACCGGATCGGCACCGGCGGCCCGAGCCGCGAGGATCGGCCAGGCGATCATTGCCAGCCCACAGACGGGGTGCAACATCTTCGGCAGCGAGGAGCGCATGCGGGTGCCCTCTCCCGCCGCCATGACCAGGGCCAGGGGCGAACTCACCCCCGAATTCTAGACCGGGTGAGATGCCGCCGTCAGCCCCCGTGCGCGAGGTCGCGCCCAAGCAGGGCGACGCTGGGCAGGGTCCAGCCGGCGAAAATCAGGTCGATCCCGACCAGGAGTCCGATCGCCCAGTCAGCCGAACTCGGGAACTTGGCCAGGACGAGGACGCCGATCAGCGAGCCGGCGACGCCGCTGAGGCCGAGCAGGCCGGCGTTTTGCTGGCCGTGGGCGGCAAGCGCGACGAAGATCCGGGTGAGCCCCATGAAGAGGAAGTAGAGGCCGAGTACAAGGGTCAGGGTGAGGGTCGCGTTGTGGGGCTCGACGATCAGATAGATGCCGACGGCGGCGGTCAGCAGGGCCCAGATCAGGCGCAGCAGGACCGTGCCGATCGAATGGGCGCTGAAGGCGACCGCGACGAGGAAGACGCCGGCGATGAGGAGGATCCAGCCGATGAAGATAGCGGTGCCGACCGAGGCCAACGCCGGTACGACGATCGCCACGCAACCGATCAGGATCGCCGCCACCCCCGCCGCCATCAACCACCTCCAGCTTCGCGAGAGGCCCGCGCGGACCGCGGGATCAAGCTGCCTCGCGGGGGGGCTCCACGAAGCGCAGCCTAGGCGCCGCTTCGGACAAAATTCAGCGGGTCGCCCTGAGGGGCAGGGGCTGGGCGATCAGGTTTGACGGACCAACGGCGCCCGCGAGCGCTCAGGAGGAGGCCATTGGGGCGATCATCGGGGTGGGAGGTGCGACCCTGCCCCCAAACGGCGGTGTCTGCAAGGGCATCTATCCCTCGAATTCAGACCTGGCGGCGGCGCCCGAGGGGGGACTCGAAGCTGGGGAGCCCGGACTCGAACCGGGATAGCGGGCTCCAAAGGCCCGGGGCTTGCCATTAGCCGACTCCCCAGCGCCACCCAAGCCTAGTCCTAATCGGATCAGGGGCCGAGCTCCAAGCGAGCGGTGTGCGGGGTGGCTGAGGCGGATGATCTGCTCGCGGCGCTGGGCGGCGTGCGCCGCGGGCAGATCAGCTGCCGGCAAACTGCGAACGAGCCTGCCCGACCGATTGGGCCCTGCTCTCCAATGCCCCTACTCCTCTGAGGATCGTGGCACCTGGCCCGCCTCGGCGCCGGGCTCCATCGCCGGCCCGCGCGGTGAGGCGATGCCGAGGACCCGCATCGCCTTCAGGCCGAGGCCGAGCTTCTCGCGGCCCTCCGTGGCGGAGACGTCATGGCCACAGAGCTCCTTGACCCGCTCGAGTCGGTAGCGGATCGTGTGGCGATGGGTAAAGAGCTGTTTGGCGGTGGCGGCCACGTTGCCGTCGTTGTCGAGGTAGGCCTCGACGGTCGCCACCAGCTCGGTCTCATACTGCTCGTCATAGACAGAGATCGGCTCGATCGTCTCCGCATAGAATCGCTCCAGCTCGCGTGGGTCCTCGCTCATCGCCGGCAGCAGCAGGCGGTAGGCCCCGGTGTCCTCGAAGGCCAAAATCGCTCGACCCTCGGCCTCCCCAACGTTGACCGCAAGCCGTGCCTCGCTGCCAGAGCGATAGAGGTCGACCGGGTCTCCGACCCGGCGGCTGCGGCCAATCGTCAGGTGAAAGCCGGTGAGGCTGTCGCCCAACTCGCGCGCCAGGCCGCTGGCCGCACGGGCGAGCTGCTCATCGCTTGGGGCCGGCACGATCACGGCCACCTCGGCGGCGACCTCACCTCCCTCGGCCACCGCGAGGGAGCCCGGAGCCAGCGCGCGCAGGGCGCGCAGGACCAGCGTCATCACCCGTTCCCGCCATTCGCCGGTCTGGGCGGCGCGCGGCGCCGCCCGCACCACCACCACCCCCGCCCCGTGCTCGAGCTCGGCGCCCAGCTCGGCACCGCGGGCCAAGATGTCGCCACGATCGGTCACCGATCGCCCGAGCACGGCCCTGACGAAGGCCCCTGCCACCTCCTCGCTCTCCCACTCCGGCGAGCGTGAGCGCTCAAGCTCCAGCGCCAAGAGCGTCCTCACCATGCGCGCGATCGCCGGCTCGGGCGCCGTCTTGGCGCGGTAGCGCAGCTCACCGACCGCGGTATCGGCGACCCGCAGCTCGACCGTGACCACCTCCGCTGCTCCGGCCAACAGCTTTCGCTCCTGATCGGGCGAGGCGCCGGCGACAGCGAGGACGGCGCTTGAGCGATCGATCAGGGCGACGCTGGCGTCAAGAACCTTGGCGGCAGCCCGGGCGACCGCGGGAAGCCCAGCCCCGGATTCAACCGCCTCAGAGAGCCGATCCAGGGCGTCGACCTCCTCTTGGTCTGCAGGCATCTTCTGCCCTTTTGCGCTTGCAGACATGCGCTCATTATCCCCAGCGTCTTCTCCGGGGCCCTATCTACCGTGGATCAGGTTGACGATGTCGTTGTAGTAGTAGACGAAGACGAGGCCCGCGACCACCCCGATCACGAGGAGGGCGAAGAGGACGAAGACGGAGAGAAATCCGGCAGCGGTCTTCTCCCAAATGCGCCCGTAGGAGCTGAGCGCGGGGACGAAGATCAGGGTGACGAAAGCGACCAGGCTGATCACCCCCGCCGCACCGAACAGCAGGTACTGGTTTGCGATATCTAAGAGGGCGAGGGTCCTCACCGGAATGGATTCTGGCGCAACTGGGAGATGACGAGCGCGGTCGCGGCGCTGAGGGTGAAGGCAGCGACCCCGAGCGCCCAGCCGGCGCTGACGTCGCTGAGGTAGTGGACCCCCAGATAGACGCGTGAGAGACCGATGACTGCGGTCAGCCCGAAGCCGGCGATGATCACCGCGGCGCCTCGGCTCATCGCCGGGCGCAGCCGCATCACCACGGTCACCGCGAGCCAGACGTAGAGGACCGAGTAGGCGGCGTGCCCGCTGGGAAAGGAGGAACCCGAGGAGCCGACGAGCGGGACCGGCGGGCGGGGGCGGTTGACCGCCGCCTTGATCTCGTGAAAGCCGATGTAGGTGAGCCCCATCCCCGCCAAGAGCACCCAGAACTCCGCCCAGCGGCGGCGGGCGGCGAGGAGCACCGCGCAGACGGCGGTCAGACTCCAGGTCAGCGCCCCCGAGCCGAGCGCGGTGACCACCTTGGCCAAATCGGTGAGCCAGGCGCTGCGGATGTTTTCGACCACTTCCACCGCGGTGATGTCGCCCGGGGTTGGACCGGGTTCGCGACCGACCAGGACCGCGTAAGCGATCAGGACGAAGAGGGCCACCGCCAGAGCCGCCATCAGCGAGGTGAATTCCAGGCCGAAGCTTCCCCCCGGCGTGACCCGATCCCAGATGAATCGCAGCTGGGGCTGAAAGCGGCCGGCCAGGACCACAATCGGGCGGCTGGCGCGGTGAGCCAGCATCCAGCGCCGCAGCGCCCGACGATTCTGCTCGAGGCGAAGGTGGCGAAATGAGGCGATCACGACGACCGCGAAGACGATCAGGGCGGCGAAGACGATCGCGCCGGTGCCCGCGTACTTGGCGGCGGTGTCGATGCTGCGCGAGAAGAAGTACCCGATCAGAACGTGGGCGCTGACGAAGAGCCCGCAGCCGAGGATGCTGTAGGGAAGGAAGTCGCGGTAGCGCATTCCCGAGCTTCCGGCGATGAACGGGGCAAAGGCGCGCAGCAGGCTGACGAAGCGCCCGATGAAGACCGTCTTGCCGCCGTGGCGGGCAAAGTAATCCTCGACCCGCTCAAAGCGTTCGTGGCCGATCCCGAAGCGGGGGCCGTGGGAAAGGACGAAATCGCGCCCGAGGCGACGGCCGATCAGATAACTCGTCGAATCCCCCAGCCAGGCGGCGAACCAGGCAATCGCGATCAGCAGGTAGATGTTGATCGCCCCCTGCCCGGCGACGGCACCGCCGAGCAGCATCACCGTCTCACCGGGAACGATCAGACCGACGAAAGCACCGGCCTCGGCGAAGGCAAAGACCCCAACCAGAAGGTAGGTCCAGGCGCCCAGCGTGTTGGAGATTTCCTCCAGCAGGTGATGCAGATCGAGGCTGCCGAGCCGGCGGCTGAGCAGGTAGTACCCGCTCAAAAGCGCCGCGGCGAGGAGCGCCAGCAACAGCCGTCTGCGGGCACCCGTTGCGGCCCCCGGCATCCTCAAGGAGAGACCCCGGCTGCGCAGATGATCGTGTCGTCGCGGTCGATCCGGGCCGCGGCCGCGCGGGCGGCGTTGAGGTCGGCAAAGAGGCCGACGGCGGTCGGACCTGAGCCGCTGAGCAGGGCGAGCGGCGCGCCGGCCTGGCGCAGCTCCTCCAGCGCCGTACCGATCTCTGGACGCAGCGAGCGGGCGGCGGGCTCGAGGTCGTTGGCCAGCAGCGGAGCGTAATCAAGCGGCGAGGATCCCGCCCCCGCCGCCGCCCCCAGGGCGCCGGCTAGCGCTTCCAGCTCGGCCGCCTCGCGCCCGAGCCCCAACCGATCGGCCTCGGCGTAGACCGCCGCGGTGGCGAGACCGCCGCCCCGCGGCAATAACAAGACCGCATGGGGCGCCGGCTCGGGAAGCCTTTGCACCTGCTCCCCGGCGCCCCCCACCAGGGCAAGTGAGGGGATCAGCTGCGACGGCACGTCGGCGCCGATCTCGGCGGCAATGGTGATCAGATCCTCGATTTCCCCAGCGGCGAGGCGCAGGATTGCCGCCGCATCGGCACTGCCGCCGCCAAGCCCCGCCGCGACGGGTATCCGCTTTCGGATTGTGACCCGCAGCGGCGGCTCCGCCCAGCCCGCTTCACGAAGCGCGGCGAGGGCGCGGGCTGCGAGGTTCTCGCCATCGACTCCGGGGCAGTGCACCTCGTCGCGCTCAGACCGCGAGAGCTCGATCGAATCGGCCAAGGCCAGCGGCTCAAACAGGGAGCAGAGCTCGTGCAGGCCGTCCTCGCGAGGCGGCCCCAGGAACAGGCAGAGGTTGAGCTTGGCGGGTGCGTGGACGAGCATCGGCGGTCGGTTCGTCCTCAGGCCTCGGGATGCAGCTTGGCAGAGAGCGCGATGAAGTCGGCGGCCGAGAGCGACTCAGCCCGGGCATTCTCGGGCAGGCCGAGCTCCGCCAGGGCGGCCCGGGTTGCCCCTAAGGAGCCCGGGTGGCGATGCTCGAGAGAGCGGGCGAGGGCCTTGCGGCGATGGGCGAAGGCGGCGCGCACAAGCTCACGGGTCTGAGGATCTGCCGCCGGCCCGTGCCGATGCAGCCGCAGAACCGCCGAATCGACCCGCGGACGGGGGCGAAAGACCGCTCGGTCGACCTTTCTCACCAGCTCGACCCCGCAGGCGATCTGGGTCAGGGCACTGGCCGCGCCGTAGGTGCGATTTCCCGGAGCCGCGCGCAGCCGATCGGCGATCTCTCGCTGCACCATCACCGTCCAGTCAGAGACCGTGGGAAGCAGCTCGATCGTGCGCAAGATCAGCGGAGTCGCAACCGAGTAGGGGAGGTTGGAGACGACGGCGCTGGGGGGCGGGGAGAGGCTGGTGAAATCGAGCCTCATCGCGTCGACCCAATGCAGCTCGACATTGGGCAGCGCCTCGATCGCCGTCAGGCAGGGGCGCAGGCCGCGGTCAATCTCGATTGCGTGAACGTGGGCGACCGCGGCGGCGAGGCGCTCGGTCAAGACCCCCTCCCCGACGCCGACCTCCAACACCACGTCCTCACCGGCGAGGCAGGCGTCGCGGACAATTGCATCGAGAAGGTTGGGATCGGAGATGAAGTTCTGGCCCAGCCTCACCACCCGAAAACGGCCTCCGCATTCTCTTCGACCGTCCGCTCGAGCTCCTCGTAGCTAACGCCGCGGGTGCGGGCAAGCGCCCTCGCCGTCTCCACGACGTGGGCGGGCTGGTTGGGCTGGCCGCGATGGGTTTGTGGGGCAAGGTAGGGGGCGTCGGTCTCGACCAAGACGAGCCGATCGGGCAGCGCTTCGGCGGCCTCGCGCAGGGCGCCGGAGCCCGGGAAGGTGAGGATGCCCGAGAACGAGCACCACCAGCCTCGCGCGATCGCATCGGCGACCCGCCAGGGCGCCAGGAAGCAGTGCAAGATCACCGAGAGGCCGCTGCCCTTTGCGTCGAGGATTTCAAAAACCTGATCGGTGGCGCTGCGGCTGTCCTTGGGGTCGCGGGCGTGAATGATGATCGGCAAACCGCACTGCGCGGCGATCTCGATCTGCGCCTCAAAGGCACGGCGCTGGGCGGCGGCATCACCCTCACCACGGTAGTAATCGATTCCCGTCTCCCCGATCGCGCGCACCTTCTCGTGCCGGGCGAGCCGCGCGATCTCCTCGGCGACGCCGTCGTTGAACTCGGCGGCCGCGCTGGGATGGCAGCCAACGCTCGCGTATACCCCCTCGTTGCGCTCGGCCCCGGCGATCGCCTCAGGGTTGGAATCGGTGCCGAGGCCGACGTTTAACATCCGCCTCACCCCCGCCCCCTGGGCCGCGTCAACCAGCTCCGCCTCGGGGCGCTCGCAGAGGAACAGGTGCGTGTGGGAGTCGATCAATCGCCCGCCTCGACCTTTGGAAACAGGGGGGCGATCCGCTCGATCCGTTGGCCACCGGGGCGAGAGCCCAGCTCCGCCAGGGCCCTTGAGTCCTCCCCCAACGCGGCGAGCACCGCCTCGGCGGTCTGCGGCAGGTAGGGGGCGAGCAGCAAGGTGGTGACCCGCAGCCCCTCAACCAGGTTGTAGAGGACCTCATCAAGGCGCTCGGGATCAGCCTCATCGGCGGCCAGCTGCCACGGCCTCGTCTCCTCGACAAAGCGATTGAGGCGGCGCACCAGCTTCCAACCCGCCTCCAGCGCGGCGCTCAGCTCGGCGCGGTCCAAAAGCTCACAAACCCGCGCCGAAACCCCCTCAAAGTCCTCCGCGAGGACGGCGTCAAGCGCCGCGACCGGCACCCTGCCGGCGCGGTAGCGGACCACCATCGCGCTCACCCTACTGGCCAGATTCCCGTAATCGTTTGCGAGCTCGGTTTCATAGCGTGCCTCAAAACCAGCGGTGGAGATCGAGCCGTCCTGGCCAAAGCTGACCTCACGAAAGCAGTAAAAGCGCAGCGCATCTGCGCCGAAGCGCTCGATCGCCTCAAACGGGTCCAGCACGTTGCCAAGTGACTTCGACATCTTTTTCTCGCCCATCATCAGGTAGCCGTGGATCGCCATCCGCCGCGGCGGCTCGAGGTCGGCGGCCCACAAAAGAGCCGGCCAGATCACGGCATGAAACTTGAGGATGTCCTTGGCCATCACGTGCATATCGGCCGGCCAAAAGCGCGCGGTCAGATCCTCTCCCTGGCGGGCGAAGGAAAGCGCCGTTACGTAGTTGAGGAGGGCGTCAAACCAGACGTACATTCGCTGGCTGGAGTCCCAGGGCAGCCGCATCCCCCACTTCAGTTTTGGCCGTGAGAGCGAGACGTCCTCCAGCCCCCCTTTGATGAAGGAGACCGCCTCGTTGGCGCGGAAGTCGGGGACGACGAAGTCGGGCCGCTCCCGATAAAGCGCCTCCAGCCGCGGCTGAAAAGCCGACAGTCTGAAGAACCAGTTCTCCTCGCGCTCGCGTTCCAAGCCAATCTCATGGATTGGGCAGCTCTGCCCGGGGCCCAGCTCGCGCTCGGTTTTGAAGTCCGCGCAGCGCGGGCAATACCAGCCTTCATAGACCCCTTTGCTTACCCAGCCGTTGTCATAGACGCGCTGCATGATCTCGGCGACGATCTCGGTGTGGCGGGGATCTGAGGTGCGGATGAAGAAGTCGTTGGTGGCATCGATGATCGGCATCAGCGCTTCGAACTTCTTGGCGTTTCGATCAGCAAGTTGCTGGGGCTCGATCCCCTCGCGCTTGGCGGCGGTCTCAATTGGCTCGCCGTGCTCATCGGTACCGGTCAAAAAGAAGACGTCCTCCCCCCGTTGGCGCATGTGACGGGCGAGCACGTCTGCGGCCATGGTCGAGTAGGCGTGGCCGAGGTGGGGCTCGGCGTTGACGTAGTAGATCGGGGTGGTCACGTAGTAGCTCACCGGCGCGCCTCGCGACCGGTGAGCGCCTTGTAGAGGTCGTTGGCGCGGGTTCCGGTCAGCGCCGCGACGACGCTGGCGGCGGCCCGAGGTCGGGCCCCGGACTGGACTAGGTGGCGAAGTGCATCCACGGCAAAGCCGACGTCTTGGTCGTGCTCCTCAGAGGAGGCGGGGCCGATCACCAGAACTATCTCCCCTTTGACATCGCCGCGGAAGCGCCGCGCCAGCTCACCGAGCGAGCCGCGGGCGACCTCCTCGTGCATCTTGGTGAGCTCGCGACAGACCGCGGCGGGGCGGTCAATCGAGATCGCCGCCAGGGCGGCCAGCGACTCGCCGATCCGGCGCGGCGACTCAAAGGCGATCACCGTCTCGGTCGAGCGCAACACCCGCTCCATCTCCCCGGCGCGCTTGGGCAGGAAGCCCTCAAAGCGCCAGCGATTGGTGGGCAGCCCAGAGGCCACCAGCGCCACCGGCACCACCGATGGTCCGGGCAAGACGGTGACTTCGAGGTCGCGCTCGATGCAGCGGCGAATCAGCCGATAGCCGGGGTCAGAGATGGCCGGCATACCGGCGTCGGAAACGAGGGCGACGATGTCGCCACGCTCGATCCGCTGCGCCAGCTCTGTGGCGCGCGCGGTTTCGTTGCCCTCGTGGTTTGAGATAAGCCGCGGGGCCGGTGCGATACCGAGCTTCTCCAGCAGGGCGCCGGTGCGGCGGGTGTCCTCGCAGGCGATGAAATCCGCGGAAACCAGCGCGTCTCGCACCCTCGCCGTGAGGTCGCCGAGGTTGCCGATTGGAGTCGGGCAGACGATCAGCCCGCCCGGCATCAGGCCCGCTTCCGATCAAGTTCGATCCGCGCCAACGCCGCGGCGCCGATCATCCCGGCGTCCTGGCCCAGCTCAGCGGCGAGCACCGGGGTGCGGTTCATCGGCGGCAGCGCCCTCGCCCTCAGCTCGCGCCGGGCCGGTTCCAACAGCAGATCTCCCGCCGCGATCACGCCGCCGCCGATCACGATCACCTCGGGCTCGAGGATATTGGCAAAGCTGGCCAGCGCGACGCCAAGCCGGGTCCCGATCAGCTCAAAAACCGCAATCGCGGTGGGGTCGCCGCCGAGCCCGGCCTCGGTCACAGCCGTGCCGTCGATCCTGCGACCGCCAGCAGCCATCCGTCCCAGCGCCGAGTCCGGCTCTCGCTCCGCCGCCAGCGCGCCCTCGCGCCCCAGCGCAGTGCCCGAGGCAAGGGTCTCCACGCAGCCGTGCCCGGGGCAGTTTCCCTGACAGGGCGGCCCGTCGATCTCGATCGTCGTGTGGCCCAGCTCGGCGGCGGCGCCGCTGGCGCCGCGATAGATCTCACCGCCGAGGATCAGCCCTCCCCCGATCCCGGTGCCGATCGTCAGCACCACGGCGCTGCGCGCCCCCCGCGCCGCCCCGTAGAGGTGCTCGGCCAGGGCAGCGGCGTTTGCGTCGTTGTCAAGCGCCACCGGCAGCCCGCAGCGCTCGGAGGCAAGCTCACGGATGGCCAGCTCGTGGATCGGAAGGTTAACGGCGCTAACCGCCACCCCGCGGGCGTGATCGATCGTCGCCGGCATCCCGAGGCCAACGCCCTCTAGCCCCGGGCGGGCGGCGCGGGCGGCGGCGATCTCGTCGACCAAGAGGTCGACGAGTTGCTCCTGACTGCGCCCGGTTGAGGCCTCCCGGCTCTCCCAAAGCACCCTGCGCTCGGGATCGAGAACGCCCATCAGCATCTTCGTCCCGCCCAGATCGACGCCGAGCGTTTCTCCTGCGCTCACGCTTGACTGGGGTGGGGTTGAGGGCAGGCGACCGAAGGTATAGGCATGATTCCGGAGTCTTTCATGCCCTCCAACGGCGAGCAGCAGCCTCCTGGGCCGCCCAACTACAAGGTCTATCGGTCGCGCAAGGGTCTTTTGTCGCGACTGCGGAGCCCTAGCCTTTCGGGGCTTCGGGAGAGAGCGAGAAGGTCAAAGGGACCCGGTCGTGGTGATCTGCCCGACCGCAAGAAAGCCGGGCCCCGCCGCCGCTGGACGCCCCGACGGGTGCTCAAATGGATCGGACTGGCGGCCCTGGGCTGGATCCTGATCAGCTTCCTCGCCTTTGCGGTGTCTGCCCAGCTGCAGGCCTTCAAGCTGTCGGGCGAAGCCAGCTCGGCGCTGCACGGCAACCCGTTCCTTTTGCCGAGCGCCCAGACGATCCTGGTGATCGGCACCGACGCCCGCCCGCCGGGCAGCAAGGAACCTGGCGCCGCCCCCTCGGCGAAGTGCTTCGAAAACCAGTCCCACGGCGATGCCCCACACGGTGACTGCTCGGTCGGTGAATTCCGCTCGGACACTTTGATGCTGATCCGGGCCGGCGGCGGCACCTTTAACAAACTCTCGATCCCCCGCGACAGCTACGCCGAAATCCCCGGTCAGGCGGCGCAGAAAATAAACGCCGCCTACTCCTTCGGCGGGGCGGCGCTGACCGTCAAGACGGTCGAAAAGTTCCTCGGCATCAAGATCGACCACCTCGCGATCGTCGACTTCACCGGCTTCGAAAACCTGATCAACGCGATCGGCGGGATCGAAGTCAACGTCCCCCACGAGCTTTGCGGCGACATCTCCGGCGGCGCCGGCCACGGTCAGGGCGGGATAACCCTGCACCTACACATGGGCGAGAACTCCCTAAACGGCCAGACCGCCCTGGCCTACGCGCGGATGCGCGATCCCAGCGAATGCCCCGGCCGGGGCAAGAGCGCCTACTCACTCGGTTACTCCGACCTCAACCGCGAGGCGGCGCAGCAGGCGGTGATCAGCGCCATCAAGGAACGCCTCACCGACCCGCTGCGCCTCCCCTACAACTTCATCATGGGGCCGATCATCGGCTGGGACGCGCCGAAAGCCTTCATCAGCGACATGGGCTTCTTCACGATGCCGCAGCTGGTCCTCGCCGCGGCGCTCGGCGGCGGCTCAGGCGCCGACGTGCTCTGCGCCAAGCCGAAGGAAGGCTGCAACCTCAACGGGCCCGAAGGCAGCATCGAAGTACCCAAATCGGCGCGCAGGAAGGCCGTGAAGCGCTTCCTCGAAAGCTGAGCGGCGCCTTCAGTCGCTGCTGTTTGAGGCCTTCGCCTTCTCCCCGCCAGAGGAGGAGCTGGAGTTCGAGGAGCCCGAGTCTTTGGACTTCGAATCAGAGCTCTGCGCGCCGTCTGAGGACGATCCCTTGGACTCGCCGCCGCCCTCAGAGCCGTTGCCGCCACCCTTCTTGCGGCCGTAGTCGGTGTTATAGAAACCGGAGCCCTTGAAGTGAACGGCGACCGGGTGCAGCACCCGCTCGGCGGGGGCGCCGCACTCCTGGCACTCGGTGAGCGCCTCATCGGCCATCCTTTGGATCACGTCAAAAACGTGGCCGTTTGTGCATTTGTACTCATAGATCGGCATCAATCGGGGATTATCGCAAGCCGACCTATACGGTTTGACAATGGCTTCAGAAATCGCCGACCTGGCATCGATGGAGGAGATCGTCGCGCTTTGCAAGCGGCGTGGTTTTGTCTTTCCCTCCTCAGAGATCTACGGCGGCCTCGGCTCAACCTATGACTACGGCCATTACGGCGTGCTGCTCAAGAACAACGTCAAGGATGAGTGGTGGCGGGCGATGCTGCAGGATCGCGAGGACATCGTCGCGCTTGATTCGGCGATCCTCCAACACCCCCGCGTCTGGGAGGCATCGGGGCACCTGCAGGGCTTCAGCGACCCCCTCGTCGATTGCCGCACCTGCAAGCTGCGCTTTCGCGCCGACAAGCTCGAGGACGGCCGCTGCGGGCAAAAGCCCTCCAAGCGGCCCGGCCAGGGACCCGCCTGCGACCTGACCGAGCCGCGTCAGTTCAACCTGATGTTCGAGACCCACGTTGGACCCGTCGCCGGTCAGGGCTCCGAGGTCTACCTGCGCCCCGAGACCGCCCAGGGGATTTTCATCAACTTCAAGAACGTGCTGCAGTTCGCGCGGATGAAGCCGCCGTTTGGGATCGCCCAGATCGGCAAGTCCTTTCGCAATGAGATCACGCCCGGCAATTTCATCTTTCGCACCCGCGAGTTCGAGCAGATGGAGATGGAGTTCTTCGTTCCGCCCGATCAGGCCGATCGCTGGTATCGCAGCTGGATCAAGGAGCGTGAGCGTTGGTACACCGAGCTCGGCATCCGTCCCGACCTGCTGCGGGTTCGCGCCCACGAGCCCGACGAGCTCTCCCACTACTCATCGGGCACCAGCGACATCGAGTACCTGTTTCCGATCGGCTGGTCAGAGCTCGAGGGGATCGCCAAACGGGGCGACTTCGACCTCACCCAACACGCCAAGTTCAGTGGTGAGAAGCTCGAGTACTTCGACCAGGGAACCAAAGAACGCTACGTCCCCCACGTGATCGAGCCCGCCGCCGGCGCCGACCGGGCCACCCTCGCCTTCCTCGTTGACTCCTACGACAGCGAGGAGGTAGAGGGTCGCCAACGCACCGTCTTGCGGCTTCACCCCCGCCTGGCCCCGATCAAGGTCGCCGTCTTGCCGCTGGTCTCCAAGCAGGGGATGCCGGAGAAGGCCCGTGAGATCTTCCACGAACTGCGTCGCAAGCTTCGCGCCGAGTTCGATGAGGGCGGCTCGATCGGCAAGCGCTACCGCCGCCAGGATGAGATCGGCACACCATGGGGGATCACCGTCGATCACCAGAGCATGGACGACGACACGGTGACCCTCAGAGACCGCGACACACTCGAGCAAAGCCGGGTGCCGATCGAGGGTCTGGGCGCCGACCTGCTGACTCGCCTCAACCAACCCTGGCGCAGCCCGAAGCTGGGCTAGGGGCTCGCCCTCGCGCCCGGGCCCTTCCCCCGAAGCGGCAGGCGAGGGGCGATCAGCGCGAGCCGAAGAGGAAGGCGCAGACCCGCTCGGCGTCGGCCTCAAGCTCCGCTCCAATCGCCGCTGAGATCGGCTCCAGCGCCCTGAGCTCCACCTCAGCCCCAGAGATCCTCCAGGTGGCGACGGCGCGGCCCTTCACCATCGCAAAGGGCCGAAACAGCCCGTTGGTGGTGACCAGCTGGGTGTGGGGGGCGAGGATCTCCCGACGCGATTGCCAGCCGTGAAGGACGGGGTCAAAGGCGCCGAGCAGGCGCGGCGGCGGCAGCCCGGTGGCGGGCGGCCGAGCCGCGAGGTCGACCAGCCCCAGCTGATCTCTGACCAGCTCTGAGGCGATCGCCTCAAGCCCGGCGCGGGATTCGCGCAGGGTCAGCCCCGCCCACTTGGCGAGGTCACGATCGCTGGCGGGTCCGTGTCCGCGCAGGTAACGGCGGGCAAGCTCGGCGAGCGCCACCTCGCGCTGCGGCGGCGCTCGCGGCTCGAGCCAGTCGGCGAGGAGGACGAAGGCGTGCTGGCCCTCGAGGATCGGACCGCGCACGATCAGGCCTCGGAGGCTGGCGAGGATCAGCAGGTGAACGAGCGCCTGGCGCTCGGTGGGCACTGAGGCGGAGTCCAGCCGCGCCCGCAGTTGGGCTCGAGTGAGGGGACCCTCGGCGCCGAGCGAACGCACGATGACCTCGATCCCGCGCTCTGCTAGCCGCGGCGTCACCCCCTCCTCGGCGAGGCGTCTCGCGTTGGCGCTCAGCGTCCGGGGGCTGGTCAGGACCTGCAGCCAGGGGTAATCCTCACTGCGCACCAGGTGCAGGGTGCCCCGGTTTAGCCAGCTGATCAGCAGCGAGCGCTCGGCGCTCATCGCGCGGTCGATGTCGGCGGCTGGGACGCCGGCGCTTCGGACCCGAATCGCAAGGCGAGCGCCGCGCGGATCCTGGGCCTGGATCGCGAGCAGATCCTCAACAACCCCGAGCAAATCGTGCTTCTGCGGAGCGCAGAGCCCCTGCGCGCTAAGCCGCCGGGTGAGAATGGCGGTTTCATCCACACCGAGCTGAGCGGCGGTTGGCGCCGGGGAGCGACGGCGCCGATCGGGGTCGGGGGTGAGCCGCCTGGTTGTGCGGGGTCGCGGGTCCAACCCGGCGCGACGCTAGCCCTTGCCGGAGATCAGATTCCAGGCCCGGCGCAGCTTGTCGTGGTCGGCTTTGACCATGTCATCGCCGCCGACTTCCAGCGCGCCCGGATTGGGACTCGGCTCGGGCAGGACCCGGGCGGCGGCGAGGTCGATCTTTAAGACGACGCCCCGTTCATAGAACTCGTCCACTTCGGCGGCATCGACAAATCGGTGCCCGCCGGGGAGGACGCTTCGGTCGATCACGATGCCATCGAAGAGGTCGAGCTTGGGAACGGCGAGGACGTGCTCGACCTTGCCGATCTGCTCGCCGTCGCTCGTGTACACCGGTATACCCGTCGCGATGGCGAGGTAGGAGCTCGGCTGTCCCAGGTCCTGCATCAACCCCGAGCCTAACCGACTGATTGCACGCCGCGCGCCTCGAGCTTAGACTCGCCTGAAGCGATGGGCCTCAACCTTGCATCGATCCTCACCGAGAGCGCCGAGGCGCTGCCCGAGGCTGCGGCGATCCGGCTCGGGGCGAAACAGCTGAGCTTTGCCGAGCTCGACGATCGCAGCGCTCGCCTCGCCGGGCTGCTGGAAGAGCGGGGCCTTAAGCGCGGCGATCGGGTCGGCATCATGCTTCCCAACGTCACCGAGTTTCCAATCTGTTACTACGGGGTCCTGCGGGTGGGCGGGATCGTGGTGCCGATGAACGTTCTTTTGAAGCGGCGGGAGATCGGCTTTTACCTGCAGGACTCCGGCGCCACGGTCCTGCTCGCCTGGCATCAATTCGGCGAGGAGGCAAAGAACGGGGCCGCCGATGCCGGCGCCGAGGCGATTGAGGTCGAGCCGGAGGCGATGGCGGCGACGCTTGGCGGCTTTGAGCCGCGGCCGGGCCTCGCCGATACCGGCGCGGGCGACACCGCGGTGATCCTCTACACCTCGGGCACCACCGGCAAACCCAAGGGCGCCGAGCTGACCCACCAAAACCTCTTGCGCAATTGTCAGATCTCGGGCGAGACGATGACCGAGGTCGGCGCGGGCGACGTCGTTCTCGGCGCCCTACCCCTCTTTCACTCCTTCGGGCAGACGGTCAGCATGAACGGCTCGCTGCGGATGGGCGCCTGCCTAACCCTCCTGACCCGCTTTGACCCGGGGGAGGCGCTGGCAACTATCGAGCGCGATCGGGTTACCCATTTCCAGGGGGTGCCGACGATGTATGGGGCGCTTCTGCACCACCCCGACCGCGAGCGCTTTGACACCTCCACCCTGCGCAGCTGCGTCACCGGCGGGGCATCGATGCCGGTCGAGGTCCTGCGCGGTTTCGAGCAGGCCTTCGGGGCGATCGTTCTCGAGGGTTACGGGCTCTCGGAGACCTCGCCGGTGGCGTGCTCAAATCACCCCGACCTGGAGCGCAAGCCCGGCTCGATCGGCACCCCGATCGAAGGGGTCGAGATGCGGGTGGTGGATGAGCACGATAAGCCGCTTCCCCAGGGCGAGGTTGGCGAGATCGTGATCCGCGGCCACAACATCATGAAGGGCTACTGGCGGCGACCCGAGGCCACCGAGGAGGCGATGCGCGGCGGCTGGTTTCACTCCGGGGACATGGCCCGCATCGATCAGGACGGCTACTTCTACATCGTCGACCGCAAGAAGGACCTGATCATCCGCGGCGGCTACAACGTCTATCCACGCGAGGTTGAGGAGGTGCTCTACGAGCACCCCAAGATCCGCGAAGCGGCGGTGGTCGGAGTGCCCCACGATGAGTGGGGCGAGGAGATCGGGGCCGCGATCGTTCTCCACGATGGCGAGCAGCTGAGCGCGGAGGAGGTCGGGGCCTTCGTCAAGGAGAGAATCGCCGCCTACAAGTATCCGCGGCTGGTCTGGTTCGTCGAGGAGCTGCCTAAAGGCCCGACCGGCAAGATCTTAAAGCGCGAGATCGAGGTTCCGGCCGGGCAATCTGTGTGAGTCCCGCGCGCCGCCGCTAAGGGCGGAGATGATCAGTGTGATGAGGTCACACTGATCATCCTGGCTGTGCAGCCAGTCGGGCGCTAACCTCCATTCCCAACCCGAGGTACAGCAAAGGAGAGAGATGAGCGTCGCAGCCCAGAGTCTCGTGCAGGACGTCACCTATGAGGATCTCTATCACCGCTGGGAGCACGGAAACTGGAGCGCCTACGACATCGACTTCTCCGAGGATCGCAACGGGTGGGGGGCGCTCAGCGATATCCAGCGTCGCTCGGCGATGTGGATCTACTCGATGTTCTTCTACGGCGAGGATCGGGTTGCCGACACCCTCGCCCCCTACATAACCGCCGCTCCCACCGAGGAGCAATCCTATTTCCTCGCCACCCAGCAGGTTGATGAGGTCCGCCACTCGGTCTTTTTCCATCGCTTCTTCAAGGAGGTGATCGGGATCGGCGGCGATTCGCTGCAGGCGACCCTGTCCTCAACCCTTCCCCAGCTCAGCTGGGGCTACCGCGGGGTTTTTGACCGACTCGACCGCATGGCCGAGGAGCTGCGCAAGGACCGCTCGCTGCCCAAGTACGCGCAGGCGATCACCCTCTACCACCTGATCGTCGAGGGATCCCTCGCTCAACCCGGACAGCATTTTATCGAGGACTTCTTCGCCTCGGAGGACTCGATGCCCGGCTTCAGCTCTGGGATGGCGAACGTCTCACGCGACGAGCAGCGCCATATTGGCTTCGGGGTGAAGGTGCTGGCAGAACTGCTCGCCGACTCCGAGGAGTGCAAGGCCGCGGTGGTCGAGCTCTTGCGTGAAGTGCTGCCCTACGGGGTGGCCGTTTTCACCCCACCAAATTGGGACCGAAGCTACACCGAGTGCTACGGCTTCTCGATGGAGGATATCTTCGCCTTTGGGCTGAAGCTGATCCGCCAGCGCTGGCGCACGATCGGCTATCCAACCGAGGAGATGCCGCCGGGCGTCTTCCCCTTTGACCCAGCGATGTCTGAGGAGGAGATCGCCAAACGGCAGGTGAAAATGCTGATGGCGGGGATCGTCGGGGAGCCCAACGCCCGCCAGCCGGAGTCCTCGCCCGAGCTGCAGCGACTGCATTTCGACGTGGTCGCGCGATCGGCCGATCCAACCGTCGCAAACGGGACCCCCGTGATCTATCAGTGGCGCTTCAGCGACGCCGCTCCCTGGCACCTGGTGATCGAGAACGGCTCGACCCGAGCCGAGCCCGGTGAAGCTCCCAATCCCAACCTGACCCTGGAGGCGAGCTGGAGCGATTGGGTCGCATTCACCGGCCCCGACGCCAACCCGACCAAGATGATGCTGCAGCGCCGGGTTCGCCCGCGCGGGCGCCTCCGCGAGCTGCCCCGGCTGCGACGGGCCTTCGCCGGCTAGGGCCTCCCGGGTCCGGCGCCGCGGGCGCGGGCTCAGTCCAGCTTGGGGCGAGCCTCAGCCCACGGTCTCGCCGCCTCGATCTCGGCGGCAAGGGAGAGCAGGGTCGCCTCATCACCGGGGCGACCGATGATCTGCACGGAGAGCGGCATCCCCTGCGCGGAGAATCCGGCCGGGACCGCCATCGCGGGGTTGCCGAGGTGATTCCAGGGGATGCAGTAGGGGTAGCACCGGCTCATTCCGAGCAAGGTCCATAACGCCCCCCTTCCCTCCCAGCGCCGGACCGCAATCGCGGTATCACCCATCACCGGGGTCATCAGGACGTCGCAGCGCTCAAACACCGCGTTGATCCGCGCCGCATCCGCGGCCGCGGCGCGGTGGGCTCGCTCAAAGAGCGCGACCGGAATTCTCGCACCCAGCCGAGCAATCGCGCGGGTCCTTCGTTCGAGGCGCTCGGGGTGCGGGACGGCGGCGAAATCTTCGGCGATGCCGCGCAAATAGCGCGGCACTACGTTGTCACCGATTCCTCCCCACTCGGGGTCCTGCTCGATCGTCTCGTGCCCGAGCGAGCGGATCAACTCGGCGGTGTCCGTCACTGCATCGGTGACCAGATCGGTCACGATCGGCGGCGCCAGGGCACGCGGCGCCGCCACCGAATGGGCGACTCGAAGCCTCTGCGGCGTCCTCCTCGCCGACTCCAGGAACGATCGCTTTGGTGGCGGGGGAGCCCCGGGCTCAAGCGAGCCACCGCTGATCACGTCAAGCCAAAGCGCCGTGTCGGCCACCGTACGGCTCAAACAACCATTCACCGAGAGACCGTTCCAATGCTGCAGGTCGGGCGCCAGCGAGACCCGGCCGCGCTGGGGCTTGAGGCCAAAGAGCCCACAGCTCGCGGCCGGGATGCGAATCGATCCAGCCCCATCGGAGGCCGAGGCGATCCCAACCAGGCCGGCGGCGACGGCGGCCGCGCTGCCACCGCTGGAGCCGCCCGGACTGCGCTGGGCGTCCCAGGGATTGCGGCTGATACCCCAGGTTGCCGACTCGGTGAAGCCGCAAATCGCCAGCTCGGGCAGTTGGGTCTTGCCGATAACGATCGCGCCAGCCTCGCGCAGGCGCCGCACCATCTCAGAGTCCGAGCGTGCCGGCTCCGAGAAGGCGTCGGTGCCGAAGGCACTGAGCTCCCCGGCCAGGTCGGTTGAGTCCTTGAGCGCGATCGGCACGCCCAGCAGGGGTCGATCCTCACCGCCCTTGAGCCGCGCCTCGGCCTGTTTGGCCTCGAGCATCGCGCGCTCGGCGAAGACGACTCGGAAACTGTTGAGCTTCGGATCAAACCGCGCGATCCGCTCCAGGTAGAGCTCGACCAGCTCGACCGGGGAGACTTCGCCGGCGCGCACCATCTCGGCCTGCCCCAGCGCCCCGACGAAGGCCAGGTCGGAATCGGGGTCCTTGCTGGCTGCGCTCATCGGCGGATCCTAGAGCGCCGGGGCTGGGGCCCTTGCCGCGGGGGGGCTGGCGGCGGCGGCGGCCGTCCGTGATGAGGATCACGGCGCTGTCGGGGTGGGCTACTCGGCGATCAGCAGGTAGCGGGCCGAGGCGGCCCCGGCCGCCAACGCGGCGCTGTTGTCGCGCTCGGTATCTGAGAGCGCCTGCAGCGCGAAACCGTCGCCGACGGCGAACAGGTAGGAAACGACGGCCTCGGCGTCGTAGCGCAGGTTAAGCACGCCCTCGCGCTCCTTTGCCTTCAAGACCTCGGCGACGTGGGAGCGGGTGCGGCGAAACAGCTGGCCGACCTCGTGACGGATATCGGGGTTGCGCCTACCGGCGCTGAACAGCTCGTAGAGCAGCAGGAAGAAGGCGGGCTCGTTCTCGATCATGTCGGTCAGGTTGGCGAGCAAAACGTCAAGCACGCCGTCGACCGACTTCGCCTTGGAGAGCATCTCGTCGAGGCGGGCGACGCGAATCTCAGCGTCGCGGCGCACCACCTCGACCAGGAGTCGCTCCTTTGTCCCGAAGTAGTAGTGCAAGAGGCCGCGGCTGACTCCAGCCTCGGCGGCCACCTGCTCGAAGGTCGAGGCGGCGGCGCCGCGCCTTGCGACGCTGTCTCGCATCGCATCGATGATCCGCTGCGCCTTCTCGCCGCTCAGCTCGCGCTCTTTGGTTGCTGCCTCCATTGATTCTCCTTGGCCCCTCGCCAGTTTGCTGCACAATCCAGCCGCTACCCCTAGACGCTGGGGTGCAGTTTAGGGGAGCCGCGGCTAGGAGCCGTTGATGCTGGTCGTGCTCGTGTACTCGAACTCCTCCTCGGCGCCAAAGAGGGTGTCGAGGGCCTTCTTGCGAGCATCCTCG
The DNA here is from genome assembly GCA_963700105.1 of uncultured Solirubrobacterales bacterium. Lineage (GTDB taxonomy): Bacteria > Actinomycetota > Thermoleophilia > Solirubrobacterales > 70-9 > CAVUWL01. Next base: position 1,337,171 of record CAVOWL010000004.1, read on the forward strand.
CTGAGCACCAGCGCCACCGCGCCGGCAACCAGGGCGAAGAGAATCAGGCGGCCGAGCTTGCTCCTCTTGCGCTTCTTGGGCGCCCGCAACTGCTCGGAGACCTCGCGCAGCGACTCAGCCGCCGAGCGCATGTCCCTTTGCACCTTCTTGTCGCTTGTCATCGCCTTGACGGGCCCCTTGCCGTTGCCGGTCGCGCGGCCATACGCCTTGCGCGCAGCATCGAAGGCATTGCGGAGGTTGTCGCGCAACTCGTCGTCCTCGATCAGTCGCTGCACGTAGGGATTCTCGCGTGCGGTCGAATAGATATCGGCGGCCTGGGTCGCGCGTGTCTTGCTCATGCCCTCTCCTCGCTGGATTCTCGGTGGGCGTTCAGGATAGCCCCGAATCCAGTTCACCGGGGCCCGACACCATCGATCAGCACCCCGTTGGTGGGGAAATCCAGCGCCGCCTTGCGCACCGAGCGCATCCGAAGCGGCCTCAGCCCGGGGCCGTTGAGCACGTAGCGGCTCAGCTGCAGGCGCCCCACCGCCTCGCTGGGAAGCGCCTTGAACCCTGGTCCCAGCAGGCGCCCGAGAGCCGGGCCACTCGCCGCGTTGGATACGAAATCGACTTCATGCACCAGCCACTCAAAGCCAGCGCCCGTGGAGACCTCGAAGGAGCCGTTTGAGAGGTAGTAGCGAAGTGGCGCCACCCCCAGGATCCAGGTGACCACCGCCCGCGGCGCCTGCGGGCGGCCGAGCTGAGCGGCGACGGCCCGCCAGTCGGGGCGCTGTAGGGCGGGCGTCAGATCCACCCAGACGCAGAAGCCAAGCGAGTAGACGATCAGGGCGGTGGCTATAACGGCTCCCAACCGGCCCGCCCGGCGGGCGCTGGTGGCAATCGCAACTGCGATCAGGATTGGAATCAGGGCAGGCAAAAGGTTGCGGGCAAGGATGTAGTCACGGCCGGGTGAGACAAGGGCCAGCGCGACCGGCAATAAGACGGTGGCGGCGGCGATCAAGAGGACCACTCCGCCGGCGCGGCGCTCGCCGCGATCACCGCGGAACCTGAGCAAAAGCAGGCCCGAGATAACTGCCAACAGCGGCAGCGCGGCCAGCAGGGGGTGTTCGGGCTGACCGATGATCTCAGCGGTCTCCCCCACCATGAACGTCTGCGCGGCTTCCCAAAGGCGGTGCGGGAGCGGATAATTGCCGATCCACTGGGCATGACCGATTGACATCTGCTGAAGCGCCAGCGGCGCCAGCAAGAGGCCGCTGAGGGCGATGATGCCGATCCCCGGCAGCGAGGCGCGACCGCGCCGACGGAGCAGCCAGGCAGCCTCAGCGGCAACCCCGAAGAGGGCGAAGTAGTGGGTGGCGAGGGCGAGTGCGGAGAAGGCACCCCAGGCGAGGACGTCGCCGCGACGGGTGCCCCCCAGGGCGCGCACAAAAAAGAGCAGTGAAAGCGCGCAAAGCAAGGCGAACAGGGCATAGGCGCGCGCCTCCTGGGAGTACCAAAGGAGCATCGGATTGACGGCGACGAGCGCCGCCGCGATCAGCCCAGCACGGCGTCCTCGCAACCGCTCGGCGATCAGGTAGGCGACCGGGACGCTCGCCACACCCGCCAGCGCCGAAATCGAGCGCAGGCCGATTTCGGCGGTCCCCGTCAGCTGGGTCCACCCCCAGGCGAGCGCGTAGTAAAGCGGCGGCGCGGACTCGCTGGAGCCGACTGCTTCCATCGCGTGCCAGAAACTGCCACCGAGAATGCGGCCGGCGGTGATCACCTCGTCGTGGTGATAGCTCTGCTGGCCGAGCGTCGCAAAGCGCAGCAGCGCGGCCAGTGCGGCCAGCGCGCCGAGCGCCCAAAAGACGCGGGAGCGAGACCGCAGCGCCCCGCATGCGGCCCGCGCCACCGCCCAGGGGCGGCCCCTGCCAAGCGCCACCGCCTCCATTGATTAGGCCAGCGCTGCCTCGATCGCCTTGGAAACCTCGTCGACGTAGATGAACTCCAACTCGCTTCGCTCGCCGGCTGGAATCTCCTCGACGTCACCCTCGTTTCGCTCCGGAACAAGCACCCGCTTGATTCCGGCCCGCTGGGCGGCAAGGGACTTCTCCTTGAGGCCACCGATCGGCAGCACCCCCCCGGTCAGCGTGATCTCGCCCGTCATCGCCACATCGTTTTGGACCGGATGGCCGCTGATCAAAGAGGCCAGCGCGACCGTCATCGCCACCCCGGCGGAGGGACCGTCCTTGGGCACGGCCCCGGCCGGGACGTGGATGTGAAGGTCCTGCTTGGCAAACCAATCGGGCTCAAGCTGGGGAGCGATCTGGCGCTGGTGCCCACGCACATAGGAGAGGGCAGCCTGGGCTGACTCCTTCATCACCTCGCCGAGCTGGCCGGTGATCGTCAGCGTTCCCGAGCCGGGCATCGCGGTCGCCTCGATGAAGAGGACGTCGCCGCCGGTTGGGGTCCAGGCCAGACCGGTGGCAACGCCGGGGGCCTTGGTGCGGCGGCGCTGCTCGGCAAAGAAGCGACGGCGGCCGAGCAGCTCGCGGGCGCGCTTGGCGGAAATCCTCGCCTTGCTCTTCAGTTTGGACTCGGCAACCTCCCGCGCGACTTTGCGACAGATCGCGCCGATCTGGCGCTCCAGGTTGCGCACCCCGGCCTCCCGGGTGTACTCCTCGACGATCGCGGCCAGGGCCGCCTGGGAGAACTCGATCTGGGAGGGCCTGAGACCGTTGGCGGCGATCTGGCGGGGGACCAGGTAGCGGTGGGCGATGTGCTTCTTCTCCTCCAGGGTGTAGCCCGCCAGCTCGATTGTCTCCATCCGATCCAAAAGCGGCCCGGGGACCGTGTCGAGGATGTTCGCGGTGGCGATGAACATCACGTCGGAGAGGTCGAACTCGAGGTCTAGGTAGTGGTCGCGGAAGCTGTCGTTTTGAGCGGGATCGAGCACCTCCAACATCGCCGAGGCCGGATCACCCCGAAAGTCTGCGCCCATCTTGTCGATCTCATCGATCATGAAAACTGGGTTGCGCGACTCGGCGTCGCGCAGGGCGCGGACTATCGTTCCCGGCATCGCCCCGATGTAGGTGCGTCGGTGGCCGCGGATCTCCGCCTCATCGCGAACGCCGCCGACCGAGATCCGCTCGAACTCGCGTCCCAGCGCCCTGGCAATCGAGCGCCCGAGGCTGGTCTTGCCGACCCCGGGCGGTCCGACGAAGCAAAGGATCGGGCCCGGTGAATCTGGGTTCAACTTGCGCACGGCGAGGTACTCAAGAATCCGGTCCTTGACCTTCTCAAGGTCATAGTGGTCGGCGTCGAGGACCTGACGGGCATGAGCGATGTCGAGGTTGTCCTCGGACTGCTTTGACCAGGGCAGCTCAACCAGCCACTCCAGGTAGGTGCGGATCACCCCGTGCTCGGCGGCCGCGGGGGGAAGTTTCTCCAAGCGTGAGAGCTCTCGCTCGGCGGCCTTTTGGGCCTGCTCGGGAAGCTTCGCGGCAGTGATCCGCTCGCGCAGCTCCCTGACCTCAGCCTGCTGCTCGTCTCCCTCGCCGAGCTCATCCTGGATCGCTTTTAGCTGCTGGCGCAGGAAGAACTCACGCTGGCCCTTATCGATCTCAGACTGAACCTGAGATTGGATCTGGCTGCCGAGCTGGACGACCTCGAGCTCGCGCGCGAGGATCTGGGAGAGGTGGCGCAGTCGCTTTGCGACGTCGACTTCTTCCAGGAGCTTTTGCTTCTCCTCGATCGGAATTCGCAAGGCGCCGGCGATCAGATGCCCAAGCGCCGCCGGATCCTCGATATTGGCGACCGCCATCTGCAGCTCCTCCGGCAGGTAGGGGATCTGCTCGATGATCTCTGAGAAGGTGCGCTGGACGTTTCGGGTGAGCGCCTGAAGCTCGGCGCTGGGGCGGATCACGTCGGCCATCTCGGCGATCCGCGCGACCAGGTAGGGCTCCTCGGCGACGTAGGGACCGAGTCGAATCCGCTGCGCGCCCTGCACGAGGATGCGCAGCGTTCCGTCGGGGACTTTGAGCATGCGGGCGACGACGCCGACGACGCCGACTCCGTAGAGGTCGGCGGGGCCGGGCTCATCGTTGCCGGGGTCACGGGAGGCGACCATCGCCAGCATTCGATTGGCACCCAGCACGTCGTCGACCAGCTTGATCGAGCGGGCCTGGCCAACCGCCAGGGGGGTGAGGGTCTCGGGGAAGGTGACCGTCTCGCGCAGGGGCAGAACCGGCAGCGCCTCGGGCAGCGGCTCATTTGCGCGGATCGCCTCCTCGGCCTCAAGCGGAGACTCGACCACTTCGAGGACCGGGCTGCCCTCCATCAATCGCGCCCGATCGGAACCTGGCGGGTGGTCTCGGCTGGGTCGCGCAGCGGCAGCTCGATGCGCAGCACTCCGTCCTCATAGGTCGCCTTGGCGCGATCAGCGTCGACCTCAACCTGCAGCTCGACGATCCGTCGGAAGGGACCGGACGGGATCTCGACCTGCTGATAGACGCGACCCTCGGTCGCTTGGACCGGGCGTCCACCCTGAATCGCCAGCCTGCGGCCGCTGACCTCGATGCTGACATCGGCGAGCTCGACCCCGGCCAGATCGACCTTGATCACCGCCCGCTGCGGCTCGCCGCAGTAATAGACGTCGACGTTGGGCGAAAACCCGGTTCTGCGACGGCTCACGTATCCGGGCCGACCCCAGGAATCGCCCAGCATCTGGTCCATCTCCCGCCGCATGCGGGCAAAGTTGGAGAAAAGCTCATGCTCGGTCATCGCACAAAACATAGCCCCGTCGGCTACGCCGCGCGCGACTGGGAGGCCCAGCGTGGGGCGCGCATCAAGAGCACCGGCTGGCGCGGCGGGACCAGTCCCTCCGGGCGGTCGGCCCTGAAGGTGGCGCAGGGCTCGCTCAGGTCAAGGGCGCAGAGGAGGTTTCGGTGGAAATAGCACTGCTCACAGCTCGGGGTCTTCGCTTTGCGGGCCATCGCGGCGCATCGTGGCAGCGCGGGGCGCCCGCCGCCGGCTTGGTTTCCGCAAATCGCAACCTCTTTGACACAGTCCCTTCACATCTTCCCCGCGTCTTGCGAAGGCCGCGATCGCCGCCGCTACCATTGGCCAAGATGACGGCGCAAAAACGCAGCGAGAACCTGGCGGCCTCCCCGCAGCTGTTTGAGAGCGACTTCCTCAATTTCTTCTCCCGCGTCCACCCGGCGGTTCCGGCGATCGTCTTCGTGCCGGTCATCGTCTTGGTCGAGGTGCTCGGCGCAAATCACGGCTACGGCGCCCTGCAGCTGGCGCTGCTGAGCCTCGCCGGGATCGGGATCTGGACCCTGACCGAGTACTGGCTGCACCGGCTCGTCTTTCACTGGGAGCCAGACAACGCCTTCGGACGGCGCCTGCACTTCATCATCCACGGCATCCACCACGATCACCCCAACGACAAGCTGCGTCTGGTGATGCCCCCCGCGGTCGCGATTCCCCTGGCGGCGCTCTTCTTCTTTGCCTTTTACGCGATCTTCGGGGCTCCCGCGGCATACCCGCTCTTTGGCGGCTTCATCGGCGGCTACCTGATCTATGACTACACCCACTACTACGTTCACCACTTCGTTCCCAAATCCGACCTCGGCAAACAGCTGCGCGAGCAGCACATGCGCCATCACTTCCAAGACCATCGCTACGGCTTTGGCGTTTCCTCGCCACTGTGGGACGCCGTCTTTAAGACGCTGCCGCGCAAGCGGCGCGGCGCGGGCTAGGAGGGCGCCCGCAGGGCAGCCTCGAGCTCAAAGCGAGCGTCGGGGTCATCGAGCTGTGGACCCAACAGTTCGCGCAGGCGGGCAACCCTGTAACGAGCACTCTGGGGGTGGATGTGCAGCGCTGCGGCAATCGCCACCGAATTACCTCGGTGGCGGACAAAGGCAAGCGCCGTCTCTTCCATCCGCTGCTTTGCCTTTGGCGTCAGGCCAGCCAGTGCCCCGAGGCGCTGGCTGGCGATCCTTTTGAGCAGGGAGCTGCTCTCAAACAGGATCAGCTCGCCGAGGTGTTGATCGACTCGGATCAGACCGCCGGCGGCGAGAGCGCCCGCCTCGGCGGCCGCCAGCGCCGAGCGGGCCAGAGACCAGGAGCCAACCAACTCGCTCAGCGGGCCGGGGGGTCCGAGCGCAGCCGTTGCCTCAGAGAACGCGAGCTGAAGGCTTCGGGCGCGACCGGGGCCGCTCGGATCGGCGATCAGCACGGCCCCGACTCCCCCCAGGGCGCTCGCCAGTGAATCGGCGGGGAGTCGCCGGGTCGCGCCGCGAAGCTCAGACTCCCGACAGGCGAGCGCGGCGGCCGTGAGGGGCAACGCCCAGCCCGCCCGAGAGGCCGCCGCACGCAGCGTGGCCGCTTCGGGCGCGGGCTCTCCCAACAGCATTTCCACCAGCTCACGGCGACGTCGCCGGCGCAGGTCCTCAACCTCTGCCTGGGCTTCGGCAAAGCCCTCAACCGAGTCAGCGGAGAGCTCGTCGATGTAGGCGAAGATCGCCTCCGCCAAAAGGCTCAGCACCTCCGCGTCAAGCTGGGCCCGGCGGGCGGCTGCGGCGATCCGCCGCCAGGCCACGCGGGCGCCAACCCGGTAGGCGGCCTGCAGGGAATCCAGGGTGCGCCCCTGGCGCAGCTCGCCGCGGCCGAGGCCGACGTAGACCTCGCGTCCGGGCTCTCGCCCCGCCTCGGGATCGCGAATCAGGGCGAGGAATTGGCGCAACGCCTCGGCTACACCGGTCTGGATCCCCCGCCCGAATTTCCCCTCCAGCGGCCGCGCGTACTCGGGCACCTCGCGGGCAATTGTGGCAAGGATTTCCTCGCTGACATCGCTCAGCTCGGGTTCGATCAGCTCGGCGACCTCGGGGCGCAGACCGCGCCACGGCTGGGCGTCGATACTTGTCATTTAGATGATGGAAATTGGCCCAAGAAAGTTGCCTCGAGCTTAAATCATTTGGCTAAACCTCGCGTATTTTTCAATCGTGGGCGAAATGACCAGGCTAGAGAAGGTCGCCAACTTGGGCGCCGTCGTGATCCCCTTCCTGGCGACGCTCACGGCGATCGTCTTACTTTGGAACAGGCTCGTCAGCGCCTCCGACCTGGCGATCGCAGCGCTCATGTACCTACTGAGCGCGATCGGGGTCACGGTCGGGTTTCACCGGCTTCTCACGCACCGCTCCTTTCAAACCCATAAACAGCTCGAGTACGCCTTCGCCGTACTCGGTTCGATGGCCGTGCAGGGACCGGTGATTTCCTGGGTCGCCGACCATCGCAAGCATCATGCCCACGCCGACGAAGAGGGCGACCCCCACAGCCCCCACCTCGGCCACGGCGACGGAATTGCCGGCGTCGCGATGGGGCTCTGGCACGCCCACTGCGGCTGGCTGACCTCGACCCAGGGAAGGGCCGAGTGGAGTCGCCACGCACCCGACCTCTACGAGGACCGCGGTATGCGCCTGATCGCTCGCCGCTTCACGGCCCTCGCGATCTTGAGCCTCGCCATCCCGGCGCTTGCCGGATACCTGCTGAGCGGCACTTTGGCCGGTGCGGCCACCGGCCTACTGTGGGGTGGGCTGGTACGAATATTTTTCGTTCACCACATCACCTGGAGCGTCAACTCTGTCTGCCATTTCTTCGGCAGCCGCCGCTTTGAGACTGCGGATCGCTCGACAAACGTCTTCTGGCTCTCCCTGCCTTCACTCGGTGAGTCCTGGCACCACAACCACCATGCCTTTCCACGCTCCGCGGTACACGGACTAAAACGGTGGGAGCTCGATCCATCGGCTCTGATCATCTCCACAATGGAGAGGTTTGGATTGGCCTGGAATGTGATTCGGATCTCGCCAGAGCGCCAAGCCGAACGAACTGCATGACCCGGGCCCGCGAACTTTCACCTCTGGGTTCACTCCTTATCCGACACACCTAGTTTCCATCTTCGCAAGGTGCCGGGGGGGTGAGTTGCACCAAATCGCCCAGACCGAACGCTTCGATCGGCGGAACTGGTTAAATTGCCGCTCACCGTCAGTGTGACTCTGCAACACTACGACGCCGATTCAGCAAAGTACTTATTGAAAGGAAACAGATGCCCTCTACGTCCAACGTACTCGATGAGGCCCGCTCGCTTGTCCAGAAGCGCCTCGCCGAGCTCGACAGTGAGCGCAAACGCTTGGAGCGCGCGCTCGCCGACCTTGGCGGCGGTAAATCGGTCACCCGCCGTCGCGGCCCAGGCCGCCCACGCGGTACCAAAAAAACCACCACCACCGCATCTGCGCCGGCTCGCAAAACGCGGCGTCGCCGTCGCCGTCGTGGCGGTACCCGCGCAGATCAGGCGGTCAGCCTGGTCGAGAGCAAACCCGGGATCAACGCATCAGAGATCGCCAAAACGATGAAAATCAAGCCCAACTACCTCTACCGGGTCCTCGGTGACCTCGAGAAAGAGGGACGGGTGAAAAAGCAGGGCCGCGAGTACCACCCCGCCGGCTGAGTCAGAGCATCTCGCCCCGCTTTTCAAGAGGCCGGTCCCGCTCGGGACCGGCCTCTTTCTTTCGCTAAAGAAGGTTGAGTTGTGAAACCGCGTCGCGCTCCTCACGCAACTCCGCGGCGCTGGCATCAATCCGAGTCCGTGAGAACTCCGGCAGCTCGAGCCCCTCTACGATCTTCCACTCCCCGCCCCTGCAGGTGCACGGGTAACCGCTGATGATTCCCTCCGCCACACCGTAGGACCCGTCAGCCGCAACCGACATCGACACCCAATCATCGGCAGGGGTACCGAGGACCCAATCGTGGATGTGATCGATCGCCGCGTTTGCAGCGGAGGCCGCGCTGGATGCTCCGCGTGCTGAGATAACCTCGGCGCCGCGTTTGGCGACCCGCGGAATGAACTCCTCGGCAATCCAGGCCTCATCATCGACCGCATCCCAGGCGCTCTCGCCGTTTATCCGAGCGTTGACCAGATCCGGGTACTGGGTGGTCGAGTGATTTCCCCACACGGTCATCTTGCTCACCGCCGTCAGTGGCAGGCCGAGCTTGTTGGCGAGCTGGGAAATCGCCCGGTTGTGATCGAGGCGAGTCATCGCGGTAAAGCGCTCGCGGGGAACGTCGGGGGCGTTTGACATAGCGATCAAACAGTTGGTGTTTGCCGGATTACCAACCACCAGCACCTTGACGTCATCGGCGGCGACGGCATTTATCGCCTCTCCCTGGGGCTTGAAGATTCCACCGTTCGCCTCAAGTAAATCGGAGCGCTCCATTCCCGGACCCCGCGGCCGCGCACCGACCAAAAGCGCCAGGTTGGCGCCCTCAAAAGCCTGCTTGGGATCATCGGAGATCTCGATCGCGCTCAGCAGTGGGAAGGCGCAGTCGTCGAGCTCCATCGCGGTTCCCTCGGCCGCCTTGATCGCATCCGGTATCTCCAACAGGCGCAGCTCGACCGCGGTTTGCGGACCAAGCATCTGGCCGCTTGCGATCCGAAACAAAAGCGCGTAGCCGATCTGGCCGGCGGCGCCGGTAACGGTGACCTTGACGGGTGTGCTCACGAATATTTCTCCTGGAGTTGGGGGTTTGGGACCGCTACGCCATCGCCTCTTGCAGGCTCTCATCGATCGAGGCCAGGAACTCCTGAGTCGTTTGGAACTCCTGCCCGGGACCGATCAGTTGCGCCAGGTCCTTGGTCATCTTGCCGCTTTCCACGGTCTCGATGCAAACTCGCTCAAGTGTCTCGGCAAAATGCGATACCGGTGGCGAGTGATCGAGGCGGCCGCGAGCCGCGACCGCGCGGGTCCAGGCAAAGATCGAGGCGATCGGGTTGGTCGAGGTCGGCTGGCCCGCTTGGTGCTGGCGGTAATGGCGAGTCACCGTTCCGTGTGCGGCCTCGGCCTCGATGGTCTTTCCATCCGGGGTCATCAGCACGCTAGTCATCAGCCCCAGCGAACCGAAACCCTGGGCGACGGTGTCAGATTGCACGTCTCCGTCGTAGTTCTTACAGGCCCACAGGTAGCCGCCTTCCCACTTCAGCGCCGCGGCGACCATGTCGTCGATCAGGCGGTGTTCATAGGTCAGCCCGGCGGCCTCGAAGTCGGCCTTGAACTCACGCTCATAGACCTCGGCAAATAGATCCTTAAAGCGCCCGTCATAGCGCTTCAGGATCGTGTTCTTGGTCGAAAGGTAAACGGGGAAATTGCGCTGCAGCCCGTAACGCATCGAGGCGCGAGCGAAGTCGCAAATGGAGTCATCGAGGTTGTACATCGCCATCGCGACGCCGCCGGCGGGAAAGTCAAAAACGTCGAGCTCGATCGGCTCAGATCCGTCGCTTGGGGTGTAGGTAAGGGTCAGCGAACCGGCGCCCGGCACCACCATGTCGGTGGCTCGGTACTGATCGCCGAAGGCATGGCGACCGATCACGATCGGCTTGCGCCAGCCCGGCACTAGCCGGGGGATATTGGCGATCACGATTGGCTCGCGAAAGATGACGCCGCCGAGGATGTTTCGGATCGTCCCGTTGGGGGAGCGATACATCTCCTTGAGGCCGAACTCCTTGACCCGGGCCTCATCGGGAGTGATCGTCGCGCACTTGACGCCGACCCCATGCTCTTTGATCGCCTCGGCCGCCTCCACGGTGATCCGGTCTTCGCTGCGATCGCGGCTCTCGATCCCGAGGTCGAAATAGAGCAGCTCGAGCTCGAGGTAGGGGAGGATCAGCTGCTCTTTGATGAAGGACCAGATGATTCTGGTCATCTCATCGCCGTCAAGCTCGACAATCGGATTTTTGACCTTGATCCTCGCCATCGCGGCGCGATGCTACCTGGCCGTCGAAGCGTTGGCCCCCCGCGCGGCGCATGGGAGTGACACAATCGGAATCGATGGCAACCGCGACGGATCGATCGGCGAGCACCCACGAGGTGACCAATCAGCCGCCGCCGCTGCTCGATTACAACGTCTTTGAGTCAGACACGGCGCTGGTCGAGGCGGTGCGACGAGAGGGAGCCGAGTGGGCGGAGGCGAGGATCGCCGCGGTCGGGGCGCTGGCCGGCGCGGGCCGAATCCAGGCGCTCGGGGAGGCGGCGAACCAAAACCCCCCGAAACTGCGCACCCACGACCGCTTCGGAAACCGCGTCGATGAGGTCGAGTTTCACCCGGCTTGGCATGAGCTATTGGGGATGGCGGTGGAGCAGGAGCTGCACTGCGCACCCTGGAAGGCGCCGGGCCCCGGTGCCCACGTCGCCCGCGGCGCCGCCTTCATGTGCATGTCCCAGGCGGAGGCCGGGATCGGCTGCCCGATCTCGATGACCTACTCGGTGATCCCGGCCCTGCGCAACCAACCCGAGCTGGCCGCCGAGTGGGAGCCGCGCTTCCTCGCGGCTGCCTATGACCCCCGAAACGCCCCCGCCGCGCAGAAGCGTGGAGCGCTGGCCGGGATGGGGATGACCGAGAAGCAGGGCGGTACCGACGTCCGCGCCAACACGACCGAGGCGCGCCCCGTCGCCGCCGGCGGCGCGGGGGCGGAGTATGAGCTGCGCGGGCACAAGTGGTTCATGTCGGCGCCGATGTGCGACGCATTCCTCGTCCTCGCCCAGGCCGACGGTGGGATCTCCTGCTTCCTTTTCCCGCGCTGGACCCCGGATGGAGAGCGCAACCGATTCCGCCTGCAGCGGCTCAAGGACAAGCTCGGCAATCGCTCCAATGCCTCCGCTGAGATCGAGTTTGACTCGGCCTCCGCCTGGCTGGTCGGGGAGGAGGGTGCGGGGGTGCGAACGATCATCGAGATGGTCAACCACACCCGCCTTGACTGCGTTATCGGCGGCGCCAGCGGGATGCGGGTGGGGGTCGCAGAGGCGATCCACCACGACCGCAACCGCTCGGTCTTCGGCCGGGCCCTGAGCGAGCAACCGCTGATGCAAAACGTGCTCGCAGACCTCTGCGTGGAGTCCGAGGCAGCGACGATCTCGGCGATGCGCCTGGCCCGTGCCTACGATGAGGCGATCGCCGGCGATCAGGGGGCGATCAGCCTGAAGCGAATCTCAAACGCCGTGCTCAAGTACTGGATCTGCAAGCGGGCGCCGGTACACGCCGCCGAGGCCCTGGAGTGCCTGGGCGGCAACGGCTACGTCGAGGAGTCCGGGATGCCACGCCTCTTTCGCGAGAGCCCGCTCAACTCGATCTGGGAGGGCTCGGGAAACGTCCAGTGCCTCGACGTCTTGCGGGCGATGATCAAGAGCCCCGGCTCGCTGGAAGCCTTCTTCGAGGAGGTCGGGGCCGGAGCAGGCGGTGAGCCCCGCCTTGCCGCCTACGCCAGCTCACTGCGCGATCAGCTGCCGGGCGATCTGGAGACGATCGAGTACCGGGCTCGCAGCCTGGTCGAGCGCATGGCGCTGGCCCTGCAGGGTTCGCTCTTGGTTCGCTATGGCGATCAGGCGGTCAGCGATGCCTTCTGCGCCTCTCGCCTCGATGGCGAGTGGGGCCGGGCATTCGGCACCCTGCCGGCCGCAACCGACTTCACCCGGATCATCGAGCGCCACCGGGTCGGCCGCTAAAGCCGGGGCGACTTGGGGCTCAGGGGCGGGCGCCGTGCGCGGCGTCGCGCAGGGCTCGACCGACCTGCTCGGCTGTGATCACCCCGCAGAGGCGGCCGTCACGATCGACTGCCATCAGCGCGCCGAAGCGGCGCAGGTTGTGATTTGCCAGGAGCGAGTCAAGGGGAGCATCCTCGCTGACGTGCAGCGAGCCCTGATCGCGCTCCAGCAGCTCGGAGACCAGCGAGGAGGCGCGCGAGATCTCGGGAACCTGATCGGCGCGATCGCGCTCGAGCAGTCCCAGAAAGCGATGGGCGGCATCGACCACCGGGAACCAGGGCCAGCGGTAGCGCAGAAAGTACTGATCGAGGGCCTGCTCGACGCTCAGTTCCCCCGGGATCGCGACCGGCTCGCGATCCATCACGTCCGCCACCCGCACGTCCCCGATGCGGCTGGAGATCTGGGTCTGCATCGCAGCACCGCGGGCTGCACCGTTGATCATCATCCCGATCAGCGCCAGCCAGATACCTTCGAAGGGATCGCCGCTGGCGAGCAGCAGAAGCCCGCCGGCGATGAACAGGTAGCCGAACACGCGACCGAGGGTCGCCGCGACCCGTGTCGCGGCGTTGCGGTCCCCCGTCCGCCACCAGGCGATCGCGCGGGCGATCCGGCCGCCGTCCATCGGGAAGGCCGGCAGCAGATTGAAGATCAAGACCAAGAGGTTGATCGAGGCAAGCCAGGCGATCATTGCCAGCAAGCCCGAAATCCCGACCCGACCTTCGAAGGGCAGCGCCTGCTCGAACCCGTGGGGCCCGGCGGCGGCGAGGCCGATCCCGACCAAGAGGACGACGATGGCCGCGGTCACCGCCGGCCCGGCGATTGCAACCTCAAACTCGGTCGCCGGGCTGTCGGGCTCGCGGTCCATCTTCGCCATGCCGCCGAAGATCCACAGCTGGATGCTGGAGATCCCGATCCCGCGGCGCCGCGCAACCATCGCGTGGCCCAGCTCGTGCAGGACGATCGAGCCGAAGAAGCCGAGCGCGCTACCGACCGCGAGCGCAAACGGAGCGGTCGCCGAACCGGGCTGGCCGAGGATTTCGCCGTAGACCGGCGAGAGCCAGAAAATCACCAGAAAGAGGACCAGGAACCAGGACCAGTCCACCGCGATCCTGATCCCGCGGACGTGAAAGAGGGTGATCGAACCACCGCCGAGCATCACCCAATGGTAAGCGGCGGATAGCCTCGCCCCCAAGATGGCGTCGAATGTCGAGCAGGAGTGGTTGCGCGAGCGCCTCGAGGAGCTGGAGAAAATTGAACGGCCCTCAGCATCTGAAGGCGAGCGCGAGGCCGCCGAGTGGCTGGTGAAAAACTTCGGCGCGCTTTCGGTCAGGGCACGGATCGAGGCGGAGCGAGCGCACGGGACCTATTGGTGGCCGCTCGGTCTGGGCGGCAGCCTCGGGTTGCTCGGCGGAATTCTCGCAGGGCGTGGCCGGAGGACTCTGGGGGCACTGCTTGGCGGGCTCGGCGTGGCCGGGATCTTCGATGACTTTCCACCCCGCAAGCGAGGCCTGCGCCGCCTTCTCCCAAGCCGGGAGACCTACAACGTGATCGCCGAGCTCGGCGATCGAAGCGCCGAGCGAACCGTCGTGATCGTCGCCCATCACGACGCCGCCCACTCGGGCCTCCTCTTTCACCCGGCGCTGCCGCGGCTCGCCAAACGCCTCGGTTTCATCGAGCGCTCCAACACCTCACCGGCACTGATGGCACCGGTGATCGGCGGGCCGCTGCTGTGCATGCTCGGGGCGCTCGGCGACAGCGGGCTCCTGCGCCGGTTGGGAATCGCGCTCTCGGTCGGCTCGACCCTGGCCCTGACCGAGATCGGACTCCATAACAGCGTTCCGGGAGCAAACGACAACGGCAGCTCGGTCGTGGCGCTCCTGGCGCTTGCCAGGAAACTGGTCGAGGAACCACCCAGTGGCGTCCGCGTGATCCTTCTCTCCACCGGCTCAGAGGAGTCATTCAGCGAGGGGATGAAGGCGTTTGGAGAACGCCATTTCGCCCAGCTGCCGCCTGAGAGCACCTTCTTTCTCTGCCTCGAGGCGATCGGATCACCCCACCTTCTCGTCCTGCGGGGCGAGGGCTTCCTGAAGATGAGCGAGTACCCGCCACGCTCATTGGCGTTGATGGACGGCCTCGCCGAGGAACTCGGAATCTGGCTCTATCCGAACCTGCGGCTGCGCAACGGGACCGACGGACTGGAGTCGCTGGCGGCGGGCTATGAGACGGCGGCGCTTTGTGGTTGCAACGAGCTCAAAGCGCCGGCCAACTACCACTGGCCCAGCGACCTTGCCGCCAACCTGGATTTCGCCACCTTGATCGATGCGATTGCCCTCGCCGAGGCGGCGATTCGGCGCCTCGGCGAGGGCTGGTTCTAGGCTCGCGCTAAATCCGAGAACGGCGTCGGATTTCGGCTCTATAGCATCCGCCCGTGCCCACTCATGACGTATTGGTGATCGGCGCCGGCCTGGCCGGGCAGCGAGCGGCTCTGGCGGCCGCCGAGCAGGACGTCTCGGTGGGGATCATCAGCAAGGTCCACCCGGTCCGATCTCACTCCAACGCCGCCCAGGGCGGGATCAACGCCGCGCTCAACCCCGGCGACTCCTGGGAGTCCCATGCCTTTGACACGATCAAGGGCTCTGATTACCTGGGCGACCAGGACGCAATCGAAATCATGTGCCGCGAGGCGCCCGAGGAGATCCTTCACCTCGAGCACCTCGGTGTCACCTTCCACCGCAATCAGGAGGGAAAACTCGGCACCCGCGCCTTCGGTGGCGCCTCGGCGGCGCGCACCTACTACGTCGCCGACATCACCGGGCAGGCGATCATGCACGTCCTCTACGAGCAACTGATGAAGCACTCCGAGCAGGTGGCCCGCTATGAGGAGTGGTTCTGCAGCGCCCTGGCGATCGATGAGGAGGGCTCCTGCTGCGGCGTGGTCACCCGAAACATCGCCGACGGCTCGATGGAACTGTTTGGGGCAAAGGCCGTGATCCTCGCCTGCGGCGGCAATGGTCAGGTTTGGAGGCCGACCACGAACGCGCTGATCTGCACCGGTGACGGGATCGCGATGGCCTACCGGGTCGGGGCGAAACTGATGGACATGGAGATGATCCAATACCACCCCACGACGCTGGCCGGCAAGGGTTTTCTGATCACCGAGGGGGCGCGCGGAGAGGGCGCCCATCTGCTCAACGCCAAGGGCGAGCGCTTCATGGAGCGCTACGCGCCCAACAAGATGGAGCTCGCCTCCCGCGACGTCGTCTCCCGCGCTGAGCAGACCGAGATCAACGAGGGTCGCGGCTTCCCCGACGGCACCGTCGCACTCGACATCACGGTCGTGCCGCGCAAGCGCGTGCATGAGGCACTGCGCGAGATCGTCCTCGTCGGGCGCGACTTCGCCGGCGTCGATATCACCCGTGAACCGATCCACATCAAGCCTGGCAACCACTACACGATGGGCGGTGTGAAGACCGACGTCGAGGGGCGCACCGATATCCCCGGCCTCTACGCCGCCGGCGAGGCGGCCTGCGTCTCGGTCCACGGCGGCAACCGCCTCGGCGCCAACTCGCTGCTCGACACGCTGATTTTCGGGCGGCGCTCCGGCGCCGATGCCGCCGCCCGAGCCAAGCGGGTAGCCGGCTCACGGCCCTCCAAGCAGGTGCTTGAGGCCGAGGAGGCGATGATCGCCGCGATCTCCTCTCGGGAGAAGGGCAGCGGGCGCCGCGTCTCAGAGATCAAGCTCGAGCTGGGTCAAACGATGGATAAACAGGTTGCCGTGTTTCGCGACCAGGGCGGCATCGAGGCGGCGCTTGAGACCGTTATCCGCCTCAAGCAGGAGGCCGAATCGGCCTACATCGATGACCACGGCAGCGTCTTCAACCAGGACCTCCTGGCGGCGATCGAGCTTGGCTACATGCTCGACAACGCCGAGTGCACCTGCGTCGGTGCGCTCGAGCGCACCGAGAGCCGCGGTGCCCAGTACCGCACCGACTACCCGGAGCGAAACGATCAGGAATGGCTCAAACACATCGACCTGCAGCGCGGCGAGGACGGCCCCGAGATCTCATACTCCGAGGTGACGATCACCAAGTGGGAGCCCGAAGAAAGAACCTATTGAGCCAATGACCGAGATCAGTTCATGTCGAGATGTTCCAAACTGCCCCGGTTCGGGCGGGAGAGGGCGTGAGGGTGGCCGAGTACACACTTAAGGTCCGCAGGTATCAGCCCGAGAGCGGCGAGGCCGCCTACTGGGAGGAGTTCAGGGTCGAGCTGGACCCCTCGCTCTCGGTTCTCGACGGCCTGCTGCAGGTCAAAGATCGAGACGACGGCTCGCTCTCCGTGCGCTGCTCATGCCGGGCCGCGATCTGCGGCTCGTGTGGGATGAAGATCAACGGTCAATCCGGGCTTGGCTGCAAAACCCAGATCGGTGAGGCGCAGGCCCAGGCGGCCAAGATGGCGGGGCTGAGCCGCGAGCCTGGCGAGGATTCGCAGAGTTCGATCGTCGTTGAGCCGATGGGCAACATGCCGGTGATCAAGGACCTGATCACCGACATGGAGTCCACGCACTGGACAAAGATCCGCCGCGTCACCCCCTGGCTCCTCCCCCACGGCACCCCGCCCGAGCGCGAGTACGTGGTCGAGCCCGAAGCGATGATCGACATCACCCAGTCGATGGCCTGCATCCAGTGCGGCGCCTGCGTCTCCTCCTGCCTCTCGATGGAAGCCGACCCAGACTTCATCGGCCCCGCCGCGCTGGCCAAGGCCTACCGCTTCGTCGGGGACCCCCGCGATGCCGAGACCAAGGAGCGACTTCACGACCTCGGCGAGGATCCGCACGGGATCTATGACTGCACCCACTGCTTCAGCTGCATCGACGCCTGCCCCAAGGGGGTGGCGCCAATGGATCAGATCATGCGGTTGCGCCGCCGCGCCGGCGAGGAGGGAATCGCCGATCCAAACAGCGGCCACGACCATGAGGTCGCCTTCGTCAAGATCATCGAGAAGAAGGGGACGCTCGATGAGTCACTGCTCCTGCAGGAGTCATTTGCGCCCGGGGTGAAGGGCAAGCTGAAACCGACAAAACGTGCGATCAGGGAAATGGTTGGCTCGCTTCCGGTCGCCATTCGTGGCATCCGCTCGGGCAAGATGCGCTCGCTGCCGAAGCTGATCCCCGGTGTTCACCCAAAGCTGCCCGGCGGCGCCCAGGACGAGGTCAAGGCGATCTATAAGCACGCCGAGCAACACCAGGAGGAATTCAACATCTACATCAAGGGCGAGGACGGCGACCAGGAGGAGCCGGCCAGCGTCGCAGCCGAGCCGAGCGGCCCTGACGCCAGCCAGGAGCCGACCCAATGAGCGAGAGAATCCGCGTCGCCTACTGGCCCGGCTGCGTCTCGCGCGGTTTCACAACCGAGCTGCACGGCTCGATGGCGCTGGTCGCCGATCGGCTCGGAATCGAGCTGGTCACTCTGGATCGCGCCAACTGCTGCGGGGCCGGGGTGATCGCCGAGCACAACCAGGAGCTGGCCGATGCCCTCAATGCCCGCACCTTCGCGCTGGCCCAGCAAACCGGCCTCTCGATGATGAACATCTGCTCGACCTGTCAGGGGGCCCAATCTGAGTGCCAGCAGCGCCTCGACGCCGACTCCGCCTATCGAGCCCACATCAACGAGGTGCTCTCCGGCCAGGGGCTCAGCTATGAGAAGGGCAAGGACGGCTTCACAAACAAGAACTTCCTCTGGCTCTTGGTCGAGGACTACGGCCTGGAGCGGCTCGCCGAGAAGGTGAGCAGGCCGCTGGCGGGGCTGCGTGTCGGCCCCTTCTACGGCTGCTATGTGGTGCGCCCGAAGGAGCGGCTTGGCTATGCCGAGCATCCCGATCGAGACATCTACCTCGAGCAGGTGATCAAGACGCTCGGTGGCGAGGTTGTCGAGTACGACGGGGCGCGCAAATGCTGTGGTTTTCCGGTGATCACGATGAACCGGGAGACCTCGCTGCGCCAGGCCGGAACCCATGTGGGTGACGCCCTGGACGCCGGTGCGGACTGCCTCGTAACGCCCTGCCCGCTCTGCCATCTCAACCTCGACATGCAGCAGCCCGATGCGGCCAAGGTCGTCAATCGCGACCTCGGCCTGGCCGTGTTGCACCTGCCCCAGCTGGTTGGCCTGGCGCTTGGGGCGGAGCCAAAGGAGCTCGGGATGGGTCGCCACATTGCCTCGACCGCCTGGGTCGGGGAGCGTCTCAAAAGCGCCGCCGCCAGCGTCTAGCTCGACTCAATCCAGGCCGGCGCTGCCGAGGTGTCCGCCGCTTGGCGCCTCGGCCCGCTCCTCGGCGCTGCGACGGCCGATCCAACGCGCACCGAGGGTGTCGGTGAGACCATGCGCCGCGATCGAGGCGATCACGGCGATCGCGGCGATGTCGAAGATCAGCTCGCCATTGGCGACCCGCGATTTCAAGACGAAGAGGGCGAAGAGCATCGAGGCAACGCCTTTGGGCCCAAACCAGGCCATGAACAGCTTCTGTGAGGTGGGAAGCCTGGTCCGGATGAAAGAGAGCAGCACCGCGACCGGGCGGGCGATGATCAGGGTGAAGACGACAAAGGCGATCAGCGGGGGGATCGAGTGGTCAAAGCCGGTGGCGACGATCAGCGCGCCGAAAACAAAGAAGGTGATGACCTGAAAGATCGCGCTGGCGTTCTCGGCGAACTCGACAAAGCCCTGCGGCACATCGTGCTCGGTTGCCCCCATCGCGATGCCGCAGACGAAGGCGGCGATCAGACCGTTCGCAATCGTAACTTCGGAGAGCCCGAAGGCGACGAGGGCAAAGCCGACCGCGTAGATCCCCTCATAGCGCTGGGTCAGGCCGCCTCCGGGAAGGCGTTGATGAAGGCGCCCGCCGAGGTAGCCGAGGGCGAGTCCGACGACGGCGCCGAGCACCGCCTCCCCGGCCAGCTTCGCGGCTTCGCTGGCGGCGTCACCGCTGGGCGATGCGAAGACGAGAAAGAACAGGACAAAGGGCAAGGCCAGGCCGTCGTTGAGCCCGGACTCGAGGTTGAGCGTGTGGCGAACCGTCGTGGGGACCAGACGCGAGGCGACGACGGCCGAGGTGACCACCGGATCGGTGGGGGCGAGGACCGCCCCGAGCAGAAAAGCCTCCGCCCAGCTGAGCGCCGGAAAGAGCAGCTTTGCGGCGCACCCGAGCAGCCCCATCGTGATCGGCATCGCGATCACCAGGGAGCGAGCGACCGGGCTCCAGTGACGGCGCAACAGCTCGCGCTCGACGAACATCCCGTCCGAGAACAGGGTGAGGATCAGCGCCAGCTCGATCAGCTCGACAATCGACTGGTCCCTGACATCGACGTGAACGACGCCGGCAGCGGCGAGGCCGATGCCGAGCGCGACCGAGAGCACCGATGCCGAGAGCACCGTGCCCTTGATCAACCCGGACAGTGCCGCAACTACCGCGAGCAGACCACCAAAGAGGAGCACGGCTTCGGCGAAGCCGATGTCCAACGCTACCCCCCGCCGCCGAGCAGGTCACGCTCGATCAATAGCTCCGCCAGCTGCACCGCGTTGGTCGCCGCACCCTTTCGAAGATTGTCGCCAACCACCCACAGATTTAGGCAGCGCGGGTGGCTGGGGTCACGGCGGATGCGCCCGACCAGGACCTGATCGGAACCGGCCGCCTTGATCGCCATCGGGTAGCGAGCCGCGGCGGGCTGATCGACGACCCGGACCCCCGGTGCCCCCCCCAGCAGCTCGCGGCAGCGCTCGGGGGAGAGCTCCTCGGCCGTCTGCACGTTCAAGGACTCCGAGTGACCGGTGAAAACCGGCACCCGGGCGCAGGTCGCCGAGATTCCAACCCGCTCCGAAAGAGACAGGATCTTGCGGGTCTCGGCCATCACCTTTCGCTCCTCGGTGGTGTAGTCATCCCCTTCGCTGAAGACCTCCACCTGGGGAAGCACGTTGAAGGCGATCCGGTGGGGGTAGATCTCGGCGCTCGGATCGGGTTCGCCCGAGAGGACCGCGCGCGACTGCCTACTGAGCTCCTCGATGGCGCGTTGCCCGGTTCCCGAAACGGCCTGGTAGGTCGAGAGGACTAGGCGCTCAAGGCCGGCGGCCCGGTGGATCGGGGCGAGCGCCATGATCATCACCATCGAGGTGCAGTTGGGGTTGGCGATGATCCCGCTGTGGCGCTCGGCCGCCTCTGGATTAACCCCGGCGACGACCAGCGGCACGTCCTCGTGCATGCGCCAGTAGCTGGTGTTATCGATCACCACCGCGCCGGCGGCAACCAGGCGCGGTGCCCACGCGGCGCTGACCGCCCCCCCGGCCGAGGAGAGGACGATGTCGAGCCCCTGGATCGACTCCTCGCTGAGCGCCCGGCACTGAAGCGCCGAGCCCCTCCACTGCAGCCTGCGCCCGAGTGAACGTTCGGAGGCAAAGGGGACGACCTCGGCGGCGGGGAAATTGCGCTCGGCGAGGACCTCGAGGATCGTCGCCCCGACTGCTCCGGTGGCACCGAGCACGCCGACCCTGTATCGATTATCGCTCATCTCTCAGCGAGTATGACCGGGGCTTTCGGCCACGGCCAAGCCGCGCTCACGCGCCTGGGTCCTCGGGGTGAACCGCATCAGAACCGAGGCCGAAGGCCTCATGCAGCGCCCTCACGGCATCGGGAACCCGATCGGCGGAGATCACGCAGGAGATCTTGATCGGCGAGGTGGAGATCATCTCGATATTGATTCCCTCCCCGCCGAGCACCTCGAAAACGCGGGCGGCAACTCCGGGGTGCGAGCGCATCCCGGCGCCGACGATCGAGACCTTGCCGATCCGCTCATCGGCGCGAAGGCCGTTGCTTACCCCGCCCAGTCCCCTCACGGTATCGGTGGCGGTGGCGAGGTCGGAGCGATCGAGGGTGAAGGAGAGGTCGGCGAGCTCATCGTCTCCCACCGGCTCGTTTTGGATGATCACGTCGACGTTGACGTTGGCCTCGGCCAGGGCGGTGAATATGCGCCCGGCAACGCCGGGCTCATCGCGAACGCCGGTCAGCGTCACACGGGCCTCCCCGTCGGAATGGGTCACGGCTGTTACAAAGGGCTGCTCCACGGTCTCCTCCTCGCCAACGACGAGGGTACCGGGGTGCTCCTCAAAGCTGCTGCGACAATGGATGCGGACGCCGTGGTTGCGCGCGTACTCGACCGAGCGCAGCTGCAGCACCCGGGCCCCCGAGGCCGACATCTCAAGCATCTCCTCGTAGGAGATCAGCGGCAACTTGCGGGCCTCGGGAACGATCCGCGGATCGGCGCTGAAGACCCCGGAGACGTCGGTGTAGATTTCACAGACCCCTGCTCCCAGCGCGGCGGCGAGGGCGACCGCGGTCGTATCGGAGCCTCCCCGGCCCAGGGTGGTGACGTCCCGACTCTGCGTCGAGACACCCTGAAAGCCCGCCACCAAGACGATCCGATCCGCGTCCAGAGCCTCCCTGATCCGCTCGGCACGGACGTCGATGATCCGCGCCTTGGTGTGAGAGGAATCGGTAACGATCCCCGCCTGGGATCCGGTCAAAGAGATCGCCTCGTGGCCCATGTCGTGGATCGCCATCGCGCAAAGCGCACACGAAATCCGCTCTCCGGTTGAAAGCAGCATGTCCATCTCCCGCGCCACTGGACGGTCGGAGATCTCAAGGGCCTGGGCAACCAGATCATCGGTTGTCTTGCCCCGCGCCGAGAGCACCGCAACCACCCTGTTACCGGCGTCGCGGGCCGCAACCAAACGCCCCGCTGCACGCTTGATCTGCTCGGCTCCGGCGACCGAGGTCCCGCCGAACTTCATCACCACGATCGCAGAGTCTGCCCCAGCCATAAGCGCCTGAGGATAGCCAGGGGGGTCGGTCCACGGCCTGGGTCCCAAGGCGCGGCGCGGTGGGGGCCCGCAACTCCAACCGCTGTGTGAGCTAGGTCACCCCTTCAAAATGTATCTTTAGGATGGGCGCCGAGGGCGCGCCGAGGGCCTCGCTTTGAATCTGAATCAGCCCGCGGAGTTGTTGTAGACGGTGGATTCAAAGCCGCTCAGGGCGGGATTGCCGGCGTAGCCGAGCGCCGGCAGGCCGAACAATTCCTCGATGCTTCGAAGCAATGAGAAGTGGTTGAAGTAGCTGGATTCATCGACGCTGCCGGCCTTCACAAACGGGGAGATCAGGAGCAGGCCTACGCGGCCACCGCCACCGCTGGCTTTGACCGGCCCGGTGCTCGGCGCCGAGCCGCTAGCGGCCAGATTCGGATACTGGGGCGTTCCGCAGCAAGAGCTCGAGTCCGCATTGGGTCCCGATTGCGGCGCCTGATCTGAGGTGATCGCGATCAGGCCACCTTCTTTGTAGGCCGCGGAGGCCTCGATCTCGGGGACGACGGTCTGCAGAAAGCCTTCGGCATCAGCAGGACCCGCCGACTGGCCGACTTCACAGGGCTCTTCGCTGCCGTCATGGCAGGCGCTGGGGACGATGTAGGAAAGCGACGGGGTGCTGCTCGCCGCGCCCAGATCCGGGGCGAGCTCTTCCAGCCCGACATCGTCTTGGCCGCATTCGGGGCTGGCGGTGATCGCGCCGAAGTAAACGAACGGATTCAGCCAGGTCTCATAGGCATCGCCGGGGAGCGGGGCCTGGTCGGGGTCGGGCGCCCCAAGCGCCGGGTGACGGCAGGTGGTCGGCTGGTTGGCGCCTCCATTTCCGATCGCCTCGATGTAGGCCTTCCAGCTTTTGCCGGCGGCGGCGAGCTGGCCCGGCAGCGTCATCGTCGCCGCGGGATAGACGCAGCCGGCGCCGCTGACTTGGGCTTCGGCCCCCACCGTGGCGGGGGACACTTCGGTGTATGTGGGGCAGTTTGCCGCGGTCTGGGCGGTCGGACCCTGGCCGCTGATCAGGGCGATCTCGTTGGCCAGATCGCCCCCCGCCACCGCGTAGTAGTCACTCAGCAGCTCGCCCTGACCGCGCAGCGTGCTCGCCAGGTAGGGGAGGGATGAATTGGGACCAAAGGCCGCCTCATAGCCCTGATCGGCGAGCATGATCACAAACACGTGGCTGACCGCCGGCAGCGACGGTTCGGTCGGGATTTCAATCGGCGTCGAGGGTTTTTTGGCCGGCGTAGTCGCGACCACATTTTCACCTTCTTCTGAAGCCGGGGCGAGCGCTTCGGGCACCGAGCGAGCGGTGGCCGCGGCGGGCGCCGCTGGCGGAGCCGCCGCTTCGGGAGCCGGGCTCGGTGAGACCGCGGCGGTGGTGGGGCTGGCGGCTGCCGGGGTCCCCATATCCAAAAGGATCGGCGCGATCCCGGCGCTTTGGGCAAGCGGACTGGTCGCCGAGCCGAGGAAAACGCCGAAGCAGAGCAGACCCATGACCAAGACCGCGGCAAGTCGCGGCCCGGGCATGAAGCGCTCCTCGAGGCTCGGATTCTGCGCCCCAGCGGCAACAGCCCCCGCTGGGGGCGCTGGGGGCGTCTTGGCGGGGGGGCGCTGGGTGCCACCCAGCGCCTCAATCCGCGCGGCGATCAAAGCCGGCAGAGCGACAGCGCGTTTCCCGCATCTCAAGCAGTAGCGTTGGCTGACCCCGAGCGGCGACCCACAGCCGCCGCAGTTGATCCGGCCCGTGCCGGCGCGGGCCTCCTCGTCGTTTGGGATGGTCACGCTCAGGAGTCAGTCTGGCGCGCTCTCGTTACCTCGATGTGAAGATTTGGAGTCCGGGGGCTCGATCGGATCTTCACAACTCTTAAACACCGGCGCCAGACGCTGGGCTGACGATGCAGCGGGCACCGGCATCGCGCCAGATCACCAGCAGCCGCCCTGGCGATCTGGGTTGCCGACAAAACCATGAGCCAAACAGACGTCTCGATCCCACAAGCGGAACCCCCCGAGGGTGGGAGCTCCCCCGCGCCGGCCCAACCGCGCCCGGCTCCACCGCCGCTTCAGTGGCCCGCGACCTCAACCGCTGAGCCGAGCACCGAGGTGATGGCCCCGATCGCCGCGCTCGGCACACCCGGGCCGCCACCGCCACCCCCAAAAGCCGGGGAATGCTGCCCCGCCTGCGGCGCCCAGATGGCTCCCGATCAGCGCTATTGCCTGGAATGCGGGCAGCGCCGCGGCGACCCCCGCCTGCCCTTTATGGACGCGGTTGTTTTGATGGACACCCTGGTCAAGGGCCCGCCGCCCGCAGTCGCGGCTCCTGCCAAACGGGCGCGACGGCTCTCACCCAACGCGACGCTGGTGGCCGGGATCGGCACCCTCTTATTGGCGCTCGGAGTGGGCGTGCTGATCGGGCACTCAGGGAGCTCTCAGGGTTCCCCGGCCAGCACCACTCCGGTCGTGGTGAAAGTGCCGGGGGGCGGGGAAGCGAGCGCCGCCACCACCAAAGCTGGCTCCGCCGCGACCACGACCGCTGGTGGAGGTGGCGCCAATGCGAAGAAGTCCTTGAAAAGCAGGGCGGCCACTGGGGCCAGTGGCCAAAGTAAGGGCGCCGAAGAAATCCTCAAACCTGCCAAGGGCGTGAAGCTGCCGCCGCCTACGGCGAAACTGGGTGAAAAGTGCTCGAAGGGCACTTCGGGCTGCAAAGGCGGCAAGTTCACCGGCGAATTTTTCGGGGGCTGAGGGAATGGAGAATCCACTGGCACTGATCATCGATGGCCTTCGTCCGCGTCGCGATCGCCGCAGTGCCGGGGCGCGGGCGTCGGGTGCAAATGGCGCCGGGCGGCGAGCGTCCCCAAATCAGCCACAGCCGGCATCTGCGCCTCTCGCCCCGGCCTACGGATCAGAGTTGGTGGTCGATTTGGAACGCCGCCGTGACCAGCTCACCGGGCGGGTCGCAGAACTTCAGTGGGACCTCGGCGGCTTGGTCTATGAGATGGCGATTCGCAACCGGATCCGGGTCGAGGTGCTGGTCCAGCGCGCCGCAGCGCTGCAGGATGCAGACGCCGAGCTGAGCGAGGTCGAACGCATCGTTCGCATGGAGCAGACGGCGACCGCGGGCACCTGCGGTTCCTGTGGAGCCCCGCACAGCAGCGGCGCGACCTACTGCTGGCAGTGCGGGCAATCGCTGCTGCAGCAGGTCTCCGGCGAGGCGATCCTTCACTCCTAACTCAGCCGAAGCGCCCCGCGACGTAGTCGCGGGTGCGCGGGTCGGCGGGATGGTTGAACACCGTCTCGGTCTCGCCGCACTCGATCAGCGTTCCGACCCGCTCGGCACCGTTCATCTCAAGCCCGAAGAAGGCGGTCCGATCGGCAACCCTCGCAGCCTGCTGCATGTTGTGGGTGACGATCACAATCGTGTAGCTCGATTTGAGCGAATGCATCAGCTCCTCGATCTTCGCCGTGGCAACCGGGTCAAGCGCCGATGCCGGCTCGTCCAAGAGCAAGACGTCGGGCTCGATTGCGATCGCCCGCGCGATGCACAGTCGCTGCTGCTGACCGCCAGAGAGGCCCAGTGCGCTGTCCTTTAGGCGATCTTTGACCTCCTCCCAAAGCGCCGCGCCGCGCAGGGCGCGCTCGACCCGTTCGTCCAGACCGTCCTTCATACCGAGGTTTCGCAGGGCCCAGGCGATGTTGTTATAGATCGACTTGGGAAACGGGTTCGGTTTCTGAAACACCATCCCGATGCGGCGGCGCACCTCGATACGATCAACTCGCTCGCTGTACATGTCGTGCCCGTGATAGGTGATCTGACCCTCGAGGCGAAAGCCGGGAACCGGGTCATTCATTCGATTGAGGCTGCGCAGGAAGGTCGTCTTGCCGCACCCCGAGGGTCCGATCAGGGCGGTGATTCGGTTGCGATGGATGTGCAGGTTGACGCCGGCAAGCGCTCGTTTCTCGCCGTAGAGGACCGATACATCGCGGGCGTCAAAGACAACCTCAAGGCCGGAGTTTTGGCCCGCAAGCCCGTTGCCGCCGAAGCCGGGTTGGGAATGGGGAGCGGTCTGAATCCGAACCCGGGGAGAAACGCCGCTGGCACCGGCTGCGGAACGAAGATTTGGCTCCGGGGCGCTCACCCGCTCAACTTCCTGCGACTGCGGGCGAGCAGGACCCTGGCGCCGAGGCTTGCCACCATGATGAAACAGAGCATCACGAATCCCGCCCCCCAGGCGCGCGTGAAACCTTCGGGGTTGGCTTCTTCAGAGAGGGTGAAGATCGTCACCGGGATGTTGGGGATCGCTTCCGTGATCTTGAAGCTAAAGACGCTTGGGTTAAAGATCGAATCGACCAAGAGCAGCGGTGCGGTCTCACCCGCGGCGCGGGCCACGGCGAGCACGGTCGAGGTCACGATTCCCCCCAGAGCGCTGGGGAAGACCACCCCCAATACGGTGCGCCAGCGGCTCACCCCGAGCGCGTCGGCCGCTTCGCGCAGGTTGTTGGGGACGAGCAGGAGGATCTCCTGACTGCCGCGGGCGATCAGCGGCAACATGATGATCGCCAGCGCGATCGAGGCGGCGTAGGCGGATTGTTGTTGGTGATTGACCAGCGCCCCGAAGACGAAGAGGCCGATGATGATCGAGGGAAGCCCGTTCATCAGATCCATCGCAAGCCGGATCGAGCGCGCGGCCCGATCGCCCGCGAACTCGGTCACGTAGAGGGCGACCAAGATCCCCAACGGCATCGCGATCAAGGTCGCCAGGGAGACGATCAGCGCGGTGCCGACGATCGCCGGTCCGATTCCGGTGGGCGCTCCCTTGATCAGGAAATCGAGGCTGAGCGCACTCGCTCCGTGCTTAAAGACCGAGTAGACGACGATCCCCAGCACCGCGACAGCCGCGAGCGCCGCCGCCGTCGCTCCGGATTCCGCCAGCCGCGAGACAATCTTCCTCCTGCGCAGGTTTCCCGACGGGGTGAGCGGCGCGCTCGGATCGGGAACACGATCGCCACTCATCAGGCCGCCCTCCTTCTGTAGTCAAAGCGGCGGCCGATCAGCCGGGCGAAGAGGTTTGAGAGCAGCCCGATCACCAAAATGATCGCCCCCAGGTAAAAGAGTGACGCCTGGTCGAGGCCGGGACTGGAGGACGGAAACTGGCTGGCGATCCTCGCCGCCAGGGTATCGCCGGTTTTAAACAGCGATGAGTTGATTGCAGAGCCCGCTCCGATCACCTGGGTTACCGCGATCGCCTCACCCAGGGCCCGCCCCAGGCCGAGCAGGCAGGCGGCGATCACGCCGGAGGCGGTTGAGGGCAAAACGACCCCGCGCACGACCTCCCAGCGCGTTGCGCCAAGGGCACTCGCACCGTCTTGGATATCGCGAGGGACGGTGAGAAAGAGATCGCGTGAGATCGAGGCGATGATCGGGATCACCATGATTGTCAGGATCAGACCCGCGGTGAAGACGCTGGCGCCGGTGGTCTGCGGGGCGCCGAACAGCGGGATGAACCCAAGCGTGTCGTGAAGCCAGGGCTCGAGGTGTTCGTGGACGAATGGGGCAAATACCAAGATGCCCCAGAAGCCGAGGATCACCGAGGGGATCGCCGCCAGCATCTCGACCAGTGGTGAGACGATGCCCCGCACCCCGCCGGGCGCCAGCAGGCTCAGGTAGAGGCCGATCGAGATCGCGATCGGCGCCCCTAGCAGCAGGGCCATAAAGGAAGTGACGGCGGTACCAAACAGAAACGAACCGGCGCCGAACTCTTCGAAGTTAGGTGCCCAGGTCGTGTGGACGAGAAATCCCAATCCGAACTTCGATATCGCCGGAGCGGCGTTGTCGAAGACCTGATAACCGATCACAAATAGGAGCACGACACCGAGCAGGGCCGCAAAGGCGCACAGTCCGTAGAGGAGGCCGTCGGCGAGGCCGTCGACCTTCTTGCGGCGCCGACGGCGGCGGGCTTGGCGGCCTCCCGGGGCCGCCGGGCCGACGGCGGGGGGGTCGATCGTGGTGCTCATCCCGCGCAATCTAGATCAGATCGATCCGTTTGCAGCGACCTTTGCTGCGTTTTCACAAAATTGACACAAGTGTGTGTGAGTTCACAATTTGGCAACAAGTCACCTTTTCACGAGATTGAAACAATTGCGCGTCTTTGCACAGCGATTCTGAGGCGCGAACCAGTCGAATGACCACGATGCCCGCATCTGACGGGACCACACAAGCCGAAAGGATCTTCACTTGATTCGCTCCAGGTTGTTTCGTTTCATCATTGCGACGGTTGGGACGGTTGCCTGCATGGCCGCAGTCTCGACCGCGAGTGCCTTCGCCGAACTCAAGGGCGCGGGGTCTACGCTGGTGGCACCGCTGATGGCAAACTGGATCAACGGCTTCGAAGCCCACACCAACGGCGCCATCAAGGTGACCTACGGCTCGGTTGGTTCGGGAGCCGGGATCGCCCAGATCACCGCCCGCACGGTCGACTTCGGCGCCTCCGATGCGCCGATGACCCCGCAGCAGGCCGCGGCCTGCAACGGCTGCGTGCAGATCCCCTGGGCGCTTACCGCAACCGGCATTGGCTACAACATTCCCGGGGTAAAGAAGGACAAACTGCAGCTCTCGGGGACCGTACTTGCCGAAATCTACATGGGCAAAATCACCAACTGGAGTAACCCGAAAATCAAAAAACTGAACCCGGGTATCCACCTGCCGAAACTGACCATCACCCCGGTTTTTCGCAGCGATGGCTCCGGTGACTCCTACGCGTTCACCAATTACCTCTCCAAAGTCAACTCAACCTGGAAAAACTCAATCGGGTATGCGACATCGGTCGCCTTCCCGGCTGGAGTTGGGGCCAAAGGTAACTCCGGTGTGACCTCGGTCGTTACCACGACCAAGGGTGCGATCGGCTACATCTCGGCCTCCTACATCATCGCCGCGGGACTCAGTGCCGCCTCGGTTGAAAATGCGGCTGGAAACTTCGAGTTTCCGAGCATCCCTAACATCGAGGCGGCGGCCGAAACGGTGAAGCACGTGCCGTCGAGCAACGAATTGCACATCGTCGATCCACCGAAGAAGGCGACGATTGCCTACCCGATATCGACGTTTACCTACTGCATCGTGCCCCACGGTGCGCCAAAGAAGAGTGAACTCGAACAGTTCATCAAGTACAACCTCACGATCGGGCAGAAATACGGCGCGGCCCTCGACTTCGCCGAAATCCCCAAAATCGTGTTGAAAGCCTCCGAGAACGCGGTGGCCTCGCTGTAGCCCAGAGGCAATCCGCAGCGGCGTGAGGCCGCGAACTCGATCCGGCCGGCACGGAGCGCAGGGCTCCGGGCCGGCCGGATCGCTTTGTGCCTTGGGGCAGAGATCCGATCGTGACCGAGCGCGGCGCTGGCGCAGCAAGCCAGCTCAGATCGGAATGGGCTAGGCGAAGGCCTGCGCGGCGCGGCGGCGCAGGTCTGCGTTTAAGGTCGCGGTCACCGCACTCGGGCTCTCCCCGGCGGATGGAACCGCGTCACCGATCAAGCCGCCGGCGCGGAAGCCCAGCAGCGGCGCGTCAAAGCCAACGGCGCGAATCTTTCGCACCAGCCTGACCGCGGCAGCCGTATCGGTACCCGGCCCGCAGAGGACGATCGCGGTCGGCTCCAGGGCTCCCAGAGCGCGCTCCAAACGCTCATCGCCGAGCTCGGTGGAGAGCATCAGAACCCGAAAACCGGCGCGGCGAAGGGCGAGGTCAAGGGCCTGGGCGTGGACGGCCTCGGCGTCTTGGGCGCGACTTGAATCAAGCAGAAGAATCCCGGCCGGGCGCGAGGCCGAGGAGGCGAGGCGCCGCGCCCCGTGCAGCCAACCCATCGCCCAGCGGGCCGCGAATTCCAGCTCCGCCTCGCGGCCTGGGTCGGCGGCGAGCTCGTCAATCGCGGGCAAAAGCAGCTCCTCGACCGAGCGCTCCAGCGGCCGCAGGGCGAGACTCTCCTCGATCGCTCGATTGGCGGCGTCCTCATCAAAGCTCTCCAGGGCAGCGATCAGGGCACCACCGGAGGCCGGCGCCGCCTGGCGCTGGCGCGCCAGCGCGATCGCCGAGGAAATATTTCCTGTCTGGGCGAGCGCGTCGCGCAGCGTCTGCAGCTCGACCAGTTCGTAGTTTCGGTGATTGCCAGGGGTGCGCCTCGGGGTGGGAAAGCCGTAGCGCCGCTCCCAGCTGCGCAGCGTGTTGGGGCTGACGCCGAGCACCTCGGCTGCTGCGTTTGTGCGGATTCCGGGCATATTTCTTAAGTGAGGGTGGTGGTGAGCACAGCGTAGTTCGCCACGCGAGCGCCATTCTCCCACCAAAAGTTCGGGTTTACCTCAGTTATGGACAGATTTCGCCGAACCTGTCAGCGATCTTGCAGCGAGCCGACCCCGACCGGCTGACCGACAGCGCGCGCCCGCCACATCGCCTGATCGGCGCCATGCAGGAGGCGCTCGGCTTCGCTGCCGTGCTCTGGACAGGCGACGACGCCGGCGACGACGCTGATACTCAGTCCCCCGCCGCCCTCGAGTTCATCCAGCATGCGCAGCAATCGCTCCGCCATCTGCACCCCCTCAACGGTAGTCTGGTTGGGGGCCAGTACGCAGAGCGCGTCCTCCTCGAGGCGAAAGACCTCATCGACCAGACGAACGCTCTCTCGCAGCGCGGCGGCGACCACCGTAAGTACCGTCTCCTGGCCGCCACCGCGTGGGCCCGCGCGGATCCCCGGACCCTCGATCGCAAAGACGACGAGCCCAAAGGGCTGGCCATAGCGGCGGTTCATCTCGAGCATCTGGTCGAGCCGGCGGCGCATCTGCCCCGGTCGATGCAAGCTGCTCAGCGAGTCGGGCTCGGGGCGAGGTTCGCTGCGCTCCCAGACCGCTCCGACCGCGGTTGCGGTGACCGAGCCGAACTGCTCGGCCAAGCGGCGGGCCGTCTCGGCAAAGAGGTCGGTCTCCCTAGCGCCCAGCTCCTCGGTCAAACTACCCAGCAGCGAGGCCTGCAGAATGGAGACATCGCGGGCCAGTTTCCCGGCTGGGGTCAGGGCGCTCTTGGATTCTGATCGCAGGCCACTTGCCACGGGTGGGACCCTGTCGGATGACGCGGACGTCGGCAAGGGCAGAACTCGCTATTTGCGCTCAGATGCTTGTCCACCCCGACGCCTAATCGAGGCTGTGTCGACCGGCCAGCGCCTTACCGATCGTGACCTCATCGGCATGCTCGAGGTCGGCCCCGACCGGCAGACCGCTGGCGAGGCGGGTGACGGTGACGACCCCGCGCAGCCGGGCCGCAATATGCAGGGCGGTCGCCTCACCGGTGGTGGTCGGGTTGGTGGCGAGGACCACCTCGCTCACCCCGCCGCGCTGGACCCGCTCGATCAGCTCGGCGATCTTTAGGTCTTCGGGATCGACGCCGTCGATCGGCGAGAGGGCCCCACCGAGGACGTGATAAAGGCCGCGATATTCGTGGGTGCGCTCGATCGGGATCACATCGGCGGGCTCCTCGACCACGCAAATGATCTCGCTCTCGCGGTTGTGATCCGCACAGATTCGACAGAGCGGACCCTCCGCGAGGTTGAAGCACTGCTGGCAAAGGCCCACCTTCTCCTTGACCTCGCGAATGGCCGCGGCCAGCGCCGCGGCCTCCTCCTCGGGCGCTCGCAGGATGTGAAAGGCAAGGCGCTGGGCGGTGCGCTGGCCAATCCCCGGCAACCGCGAGAGCTCGGCGACGAGGCGCGCCAGCGGAGCCGGTCCCTCAGTGCTCACCGAAGCCCGCCCGCGCCGCGCGCGGCGCCGGGCTCAGAGCCCCGGCAGGCCACCGAGGCCGCCCGTGATCCCACCCATTTTCGTCGAAGCCAGCTCCTGGGCAGCGCGCAGCGCATCATTCACAGCCGCCTGCACCATCTCCGCGAGCAGCTCGGCCTCCTCGGGATCGATCGCCTCAGGATCGATCGAGATCTCGCGCAGAGTCAGATCGCCACCCATCTTCAGCTTGACCATTCCACCACCGGCGCTTGCCTCGACCAGCTCGTCTTTGAGCGACTCCTGCGCCTCGAGCATCTGGTTTTGCATCTGCTGTGCCTGCTTCATCAGGGCGTTCACATCAAAGCCCCCGGGTCCAGCGCCACGTGCCACCTAACCGACCTCCTCCGCATCGAACTCGCTCTTTAGATGCTCCAGCAATTGATCCTCATCGATCCTCTCTTCCCCGGCGGCGGCCTCGGCGGCCTCGGCGTTTAACACCACGTAGAGGGGCCGCAGTCGCTCCGCGGTAACGGCCAACAGCGCCTCGCCAAGCTGCTGGCGCTTCTCGGGAGCCTCCGCCTTTCGCTTGTTGAAGGTGGCACTTGTCGGGAAGCCGACGGTCAGGGTTGCCTCCTCACGATCCACCCCGACCGGGCTGGCCCCCTCAAATAGCGCGGCGAGCGCCGGCGCCCCCGCCTGGCGGAGCTGATCGAGGACCGCCGGCCAGAGGCGATGGATCCGCTCGAGGTCAACCGGCTCCGCCTCGGTTGGGGACGGGTTGGCGAGCTCCTCGGGCTCGGGGTCACGATTCTCAGCGGGCGGCTCCGATGCCCCTTGCGCTGGCGCTGGCGGGGCGCCCCGATCTGCCCCGAGCCTTTGCTCGAGACGCTCGATCCGGCGCAGCAGACCCTCGCTTGAGGGGTCTAGGTCAGGACGCGCGGCTTTGAGCAGGGCGATCTCAACCGCCATCCGAGCGTCATCACCCTCGCGGACGGCGCCCAGCGCCCCCGCCAGCTCATCGATCGTTCGGATCAGCGTCGCCGGGCCAACCGCCGCCGCCTGCGCTTTGAGGCGATCGGGGTCCGACGCTGTCACGACAAACGTGTTTGGCACCTCTCCGATCGTCTGGGTGAGAAGTAGGTGGCGGAGGTGATCGAGCAGGTCGCGGGCGAACTGGGATGGGTCGCGGCCGGAGCCCGACATTTTCTCAACGCCCAACAGCACCCCCTTGGGGTCTTCGGCGGCCACCGCGTCGAGCGCTTCGAACAAAAGCTCGGCATCGGCTGCCCCGAGCAGTTCGGATACCTCCTCGAGGCTGACCCGATTTCCGCCAAAGGCGACAATCTGATCGAGCGTTCCCAGCGCGTCGCGAAAGCTGCCCGAGGCCGAGCGGGCGATCATCGCCACCGCGCCCGGCTCGAGCTCGATTCCCTCCGCCCCCGCGACCCGGCGCAAGACCTCAGAGATCTGCTCAAGGGAGGGGCGCTGGAAGTCAAAGCGCTGGCAGCGATCGGCAATCGTTGCCATCACCTTGTGGGCCTCCGTGGTGGCGAGAATGAAGACGGTCTGCGGCGGTGGCTCCTCGAGCGTCTTTAGAAAGGCGTTCCAGGCCTCCTTGGTCAACATGTGGGCCTCATCGAGGATGTAGACCTTCCAGCGCCCGGCGGCCGGGGCGTAGGCGACCCGTTCGCGCAGGTCGCGAATATCGTCGACAGAGCGGTTTGAGGCGGCATCCATCTCGATCACATCGATCGAGCTGCCGGCGGCGATCGTCAGGCATGACTCGCACTCACCACAGGGCGTGACCGTCGGGCCGCCGCGTTCGCAGTTGAGCGAGCGGGCGAGAATCTTGGCCATCGAAGTCTTCCCGGTACCGCGCGATCCGACGAATAGATATGCGTGGTGGACCTTGTCCTGGCTGACCGCGTTTCGCAGGGTGCGGACTACGTGCTGTTGGCCGACCACCTGATCGAAGGAGCCGGGGCGGTGGCGGCGGTAGAGGGAGCGTGACTCGGTCATCGTCGGGTTGAGGCCAGTGTATCTGCGAGCGATCGGGGGGCCGAGGGCATCGGTTAGGGGCCGCCACCTGTACCTTGCCCCGGTGCCACCGAGGGTCTCAAGCTGGCTGACGCCGGCCGCCTGGGTCGCCGCGGTGACGGCGCTCCTGCTGGCCTTATTCCCGGTCGGCTTCCCCAACTACGACACGATCTATGCGCTGCTGTGGGGCAAGGAACTCGCCCACGGGATGAGCCCCGACTACGGCGCCGCGCTTCCTCCCACCCCCCACCCGCTCGCCGACCTGCTCGGCGTGGTGACGTCGCCGATCGGCGACGCGGGAACGATAGTGGTGACGATGGCGATCGCCTACGCCTCGCTGGGGCTGGTCACCTATCTGGTCTACCGCCTCGGGTCGCTTTGGTTTGACCGCTGGATCGGCGTCGTCGCAGCGGCGATCGTGATCACCAGGGCGCCGTACCTCTCCAATGGCCTGGTCGCCTACATCGACCTCCCCTACATAGCCCTCTGCCTCGGCGCCCTGGTGATCGAGACGAAGCGCCCACGCTGTGGGTGGCCGGTCTTGGCGATGCTCGTGCCAGCGGGGCTGCTGCGACCGGAGGCCTGGCTCTTCTCCTGCGCTTACCTCGCCTACCTGGCGCTGGACATCGAGCAAAGGCCGGGTGCGCAGTCGGGGGTGCTGCGCGCCTGGCGGCTGCGCTGGCGGCGGGAGCGCAGCTCGCGCGAGCTGGCCGGCCTGGTGATTGTGGCCCTGCTCGCTCCGCTCGCCTGGGTGCTGTTTGACTCGGCCACCACGGGCAACCCCCTCTACTCCCTCAACGGCACCCAGAAAACGGTCGAAACGTTGCGGCGCCAGACCGGCCCGGTCGACCTCATCCTCTACGGACCGCGCCGGCTCGGCGAAGTTCTCCAGTGGCCGGGGATGATCGGCGCCGCCGGGGGGCTGGTGTTCGGCTTCGCCTTCCTGCGCCGCCGCTCGGCGCTCGGCATCGCGGCCGCGCTCCTCGCCGGGGCCGCGTTCGCCATCCTCGCCTGCGCCGGCCTGGCGATCATCGCCCGCTACACGATGCTCGCGGCCGCGGTGCTCTCCGTCTTCGTCGCGCTGGCCCTGCTCGGCTGGCGCCTACTGGAGCCCGGGCATCCCTGGCGGCGGCGCTGGCAGCTCTTCGCGGCGATCGTCGTCGCGATGTTCGCGATCTGGCTTCCCAATCAGTGGAACCTTGACTCGACGGTCAGCACCGACGTCACCAACCAGGGAAACATCGAGCGAGCCCTCACCCATCTCGTCGAAGCGGGCGCCTTCAAGCCCCTCTGCGGGCCGATCACGGTCCCCAACCACCGCGCCGTTCCGCGCCTCGCCTTCGGACTCGGGGTGAAGCCAACCGATATCCGCAGCGCCACCGAGCAGGGCATCCCCAGCCACGGTTACTTCGTCGACCCGACCAGCGAGTTCGTGATCCACAACTTCATCCTCGATCCCAACGACCCGACCCGGTTCTCTCTGAGCCCCCCCCACGGCTTTCACTTCGTCACCGAGAATCAGTCCTGGAAGGTCTATCGGCGCTGCCGATGAGGGTTCGACCCAAGCCAGCGCGAACGGGGGCGCACCGCTGCCCTCAAACTAACCAGCGTGCTCGACCGCTTCGATCGCCGCGTGGGTAGCCGCGGCGAGATCGGGATCGCCAAGGCTGATCCCAGGGGGCAGCTCGACGTGAAGTTCGTCTGAGGCATCGATGCGAACCCGCGAAGAGCTCGAGCGGGAGTCGAGCACGTGTCCACCGTGCTTTCGATCTGCGCTGATGAAGTGCAGGTGCAGGCCGCCCACCTCGATGCCCTCGATGTAGCTCGGAAATCGAAATCCGACCATCGTGCCCTCGACCTCGCGCAGCTCAAACACGGATTGCTGGGCGAGGACCTCGGCCAGCGCTCGGTAAGGCGGCGATTGGCGCGGCACCGAGCGGGCGTGGATCGACTCGAACTCACCGTCGATGCGGACCGCGAATGAGCTCGCAGCTTCGGGGGCGAGCTGATCGAGCCTCGCCAGCAGCTCGGCCTCTGAGGCGGCGGGCGCGATCCGCTCATCGACCGTCGGCACAAACCGGGTCAGCACCGCAAAGGGCGTCATCTCCTCGTCGCCAATCGGATGGATCGCGCCGCTTATATCGGCCCTATGGAAGCGCCCCTCGAGGCAGATCATCTCGCCGTTTAGACCGTTCAGCGTTCCCAGGCCGAGGTCCCCGTGGCAGCGCAGCTCGGCGAAGCTCAGATCGCCATCGTAGGCGCCGCTCAAAAGCGCGCCGATCGTCGAGGCCTGAAATAGGACGTGGGGCTCTCGCTCGGCGAGCAGTTCCGCTCGTCGCATCGACTCGACGTGCAGCGACCGGATCCAGCGCTCATCAATCACGACGGCAGTCTTCCACCGTTTGGCAGGGGATAAAAGTGGACCGTGCACCCGCCCCTTGAAGCGAGGTCCCCGGGCGTGCCCGTCGCGTTTGGCTCAGGCCGGGCTTACCTGCGGCACCCGCGGCATCCGCTTAAGGCTGCTTCCTTCCGGACCTGACCTGGTTCGCGTGCCCACGTCGCGCAGGACCCGGCCGTCAACACCGCTCGCGGCGTACTGACCCCGAAGGCCAGCCCCTCAGAACGGGATTCGGCCCCGCTAGAGCGGATTGCGGGTTACAGGGCACCGCTGATTCCCCACCTAGCACGGTCCGCAACTGATCCTACCCTCTCCGGCGTAGGATCGCCGCCACCGTGATCGACGTAGATACCTCCTCATTCTTTGCGATCGTCAGCGTCGCCGCGCTGGCGGCGATCACGGTGGCGGTGCTGCCGAGCCGCTTTGCACCGCCGGTCGTCGTGCTCGAGCTGGTCTTGGGGATCGCGATCGGCCCCCAGGTTCTCGACCTCGCCCACAGCGATGCCTTCATCACCTTCTTCTCCAACCTCGGGCTGGGAATGCTCTTTTACTTCGCGGGCTATGAGATCGACTTTCAGAGAATCGAGGGCAAGCCGCTGCGACTCGGTGCGATCGGCTGGGGCCTCTCGGTCGCACTGGCCTACGGAATCGGCGGCGCCCTCGCGGCCGCGGGAATCATCGTTTCCTTCCTCTACACCGGCTCGGCGATGGCGACGACCGCGATCGGCACCCTGATTCCGATCCTGCGCGATACGGGGGAGCTGAAGACGCGTTTCGGCACCTACCTGCTGGCGGCGGGGGCCTGCGGGGAGTTCGGCCCGGTCTTGCTGATCACCCTGGTG
Organism: uncultured Solirubrobacterales bacterium; assembly: GCA_963700105.1. Lineage (GTDB taxonomy): Bacteria > Actinomycetota > Thermoleophilia > Solirubrobacterales > 70-9 > CAVUWL01. The sequence continues at coordinate 1,374,658 of CAVOWL010000004.1, forward strand.
CTCTCGACCAGCCAGCCCCTCCACAAGGCCGTGATCCTGCTCGGCTTCATCCTGCTGGCCCTAGCGGTGGCGCTGAGCTCGGTGCGATTGGTCTGGAAAGGCTGGCCGGCGCTGGAGCGCACCTTCGAGGCGAGCAGCCAGCTCGCGGTGCGAATCACGGTGGTGCTCGTCTTCGGCCTGGTCTTATTGGCCAGCCAGCTCGGCCTCGATGTCTTGCTGGGAGGCTTCGTCGCCGGGATGATCACCCGAGCGGCGCTCAAGGGTCATGAGCTGTCGGTGTTTGAGTCAAAGCTGACCGCGGTTGGATTCGGCTTCTTTGTCCCCTTCTTTTTCGTCACCAGCGGATTGCAGTTCGACCTCAACGCGCTCGGCTCCAGCAGCGCCCTTTTGAAGCTGGCGCTTTTTTTGTGCCTCTTCGTGATCGTGCGCGGCACCCCGGCCGTGCTGCTCTACCGAGGCGTGCTCAGCATGCGAGAGCGCGCCGCCTTGGCGTTTTACTGTGCCACCGAGCTGCCGCTCGTGGTCGCGATCACAACCCTCGCGATCGCCGCCGGACACATGCGCCACTCCACCGCCGCCGGATTAGTCGGCGCGGCGATGCTCTCAACCCTGATCTTTCCCTTCGTTGGCCTCGCCCTGAAGAAGCGAGCCGACCTTGGCGAGGGCGAGGGCCCCGGCGACAGCGAGCAAGCCCCGGCCCTGGCATGAGCGCCGCCCGTGGTCCCGCGGGACCACGGCGCTAGATCGTGGCGAGTTCCTCCGCGGCAGGATCGGCGGCGCCGGGGGAACTCAAGCCCTGGGCGCGGATCTGCTCAGAGGAGGGGTAGCGCGCGACCAGGGTGAGCCCCAGCAGGGAGACCGCCGCCATCGCCAAGAAGGCGGGCAGGGGATCGTGCACGAGCAGCTGCACGATCAGCGCGACGACTAGCCCGCCGAGGTTGCCAGCCATCCACACGATCGCCCCCGCGGTCCCCGCAGCGGCGCCGGCGAGCTGCTCGGCAACGGTGAGGATGATCGGCAAGGCTGGCAGCAAGACGAAGCCCAGCACCACGATCGCCGCCGCCCACCCCCCGAGCCACGGCAGCACCCCCAGCGCCACGCAACCAAGGCAGCTGATCACAACGACGCTGCGCATGAAGCTGCGCTCGGCACCGCGGCGGGCGACGATCGGCGGCAGCACCGCGCAGCCGATGATCCCGGCGACGATCATCCCGACCAGGAGAGCTCCGGCGGTCTGATCGGAGACGCCGGAGGGGTGCAGGAGGGTCTGCAACCAGGTGGCCAGGGCGACGAAGATGCCAAAACCAACAAAGACCAAGCCACAAAGGGTGCGCATCGCCGGCAGTTGCCAAAGCGCCTGTGCTGCGCTTCCCTCGATCGCCGCGCTCTCGTTGGTTTCCCGACCCCGAGCTCGCAACGCCAGCGCCAATCCGAGCGCCGCCGCGACGCCGAGCGCCGCCTCGACCACGAGTAGACGTTCGATCTGGCCGTGACCGCCCAGGGTCGGCCCCAGGATCAGCGCGAGGAGCATCCCCACAAAGCTGCCGGCCGATCCGACCGCGATCCCAGCCGGGCGCTCGGCGGCCGGCAGGTAGTCCCCGGCGAGCTTGCTGACCGCGCTCAGGATGACCGGCTGGGCGACCGCGACGGTGACCTGTCCCGCCATCGCCCAGGCGAAGGTGTCTCCCCCCAACCGCAGAACACCGCCGGCGGCCATCAGCGCCCCGCCGCCGGCCAGCGCCGGTCGAAACCAGCGATCGAGCAGGCGCCCGGCCGGAATCGCCAAAACCACGTAGAGCAGTGGGAAGATCTCCGAGAGCCAGCCGACCGTTGAAACCGAGACCCCGTAGTGGTGAGCCGTGTCGGTGTCGATCGCGGCGTAGGTGAGCCAGAGCACCTGGGTTCCCGCACAGACCAAGGCATAGCTGACGATCACCCCCCAACCGCCACGGCGCCCGCCCTCAGCGTACATACGCCCGCCAACCTCCTCTCGCTTTTTGGAACCAGCGAAGTGCTGCTCCCCGGCTGCACAAACGCTCTGGCGGGCGCCAGATTATCCCTTTGCTCAGCGGCGAATCGATGCCATTCGGATACCGTGGCGGGTATCGCCTCTCCGTCCGCCCAGACCGAGCCTCACCCTCAGCGTGGCCCGATCGCGGTCTACGGCGCCACCGGCTTCACGGGCACCCTGATTTCGCGCGAGCTACGACGCCGCGGAGCCGACTTCCTGATCGCCGGGCGGGACCAAGGAAAACTCGCCACCCTCTCAACGGAGCTCGGTGGGGTCAGGGCGCAGGCGGTTTCGCTGGCCGATTCCAGTGGCCTGCGCGAGCTGCTCGAGCCCTGCGCGGCGGTGATCGCCTGCGCCGGACCCTTCCTCCTTCACGGCGAGGCTGTTCTCGCCGCCGCCACCGCGACCGGAACCCACTACCTGGACACGACCGGCGAGCAGCCGTTCATCAGGATGGTCTTTGAGCGCTACGGCAAGCAAGCGGCGCAAGCGGGCGCAAGCCTGATCCCGGCGATGGGCTTTGACTACGCACCGGGTGATCTGATCGCGGCTCTTACCGCAGCGCAGATGGGGCCTCTTGAAGAGATCGTGATCGCCTACAACGTGCTGGGGTTTTCGCCCACCCAGGGCACCGCGCTCTCGGCACTTGAGATCATGGGCGGGGGCGACCAAGTCTGGCGCGAGGGGGCCTTGAGGCCGGCGCCTCGCAGCGCAGACGGCGGGCGCTGGAGCTTCCCGGAGCCGATTGGGGAGCAGCGGATGCTGCGCTATCCAGCCGGTGAGCAGATCACCGTACCCCGGCACGTTGAGACGGCGGCGGTTCGTACCATTCTGAACGGAATGGTCATTCCCGGGGCGCTGATGCCGTTGGCGGTAGCGGGCACTCCGGCCCTCAAACTGGCGATGCGCACACCGCTTCGCCAGGCGGCGGCCGCTCTGATTGGACGGCTGCCCTCAGGCCCCAGCGAGCGGAGTCGAAGGGCAAGCCGGTTTGTGATCAGCTGTGAGGCGAGGGCGGGATCGCGGGTGCGCAGGGCAACGGTGAGCGGCTCTGACGTCTACGGGCTGACCGCGGCAGCGCTCGCGGAGGGCGCGATACTGTGCGCGGCGCCGAGCTTTGATCGCCGCGGCGCGCTGGCGCCCGCGGAGGCCTTTGATCCGCAGACTTTCCTCTCCGCTCTTTCTGATTTCGGCCTCTCGAGTGAGGTTGATCCGCTCCCCGCGCACCCCGGCCGCTGATCGACTCCAAGTCCAGCCCCCCAGCCCGGTGAGACCGTGACCCCCGCAGCGGGCACCGCCTGCCGCGGCCCACAAACACGGAACGCCTGGCCAATCTGGGTCTTCGCTTGAGCGGTCCACCCCAACCACTCAGGTGCCCTGGTTGGGGTCGGGTCGGCAGCGATCTGATTCGATTAGGGCGAGATGAGCGCGACTGAACGATTCGCTCAGAGCGCATTGATCCTGCTCGGCGCCGGCGCCGCTCTGCTCGGTTGCGGCGCAAGTGGCGAACGGGGCGCCGCGAGGACCAACTCGGTCGGCACCCTCGCGCGCCCCGAGGCCGCGGAGAGGCCAACCGAAGGGGCTCAGCAAAGTCGTCGACCCCGCCCCAACCCGACGCCCAGCGCCCGGCCTCCCGCAGCCTCCCCCGATGCCCGCTTCGCGAGGCGGCTATCGCTGATCACCGACGACCTGCAAAACAGCCAGGCGAGCTCAGACGTGCTCGCCGCGATCAAGGCTCCCGGGGTCGGCGCCTACAGGCGAACCGCCGCGGCTCTCGCCGGCTTTCTACCGAAACTGGATGCCTACTTCGGCCAGACGAGGCAGCTCGATCCACCGCCAAGGTGCAGCGCGGCGCGAAGCGCCCTGATCCGCGTCGAGTTGGACACATGGTCGATGTTCGTGCACGCGATACCGCTGCTGCGAGCGAGTCGCCGCGCCCAATTAAGCGGCGAGATCCTGCGCGAAGAGGTGACCCTCACCGCTTCGCTGCAACACCTGCACTCCGAGCTGAGGCCCGCCGGGGGGGACATTCATGCTCAGCTACGCTGCTGCCGGTGAGTCGGCGAGGAGCTCCATGAGCAGGCCGTCGTGCCAGCCCTCGCCATCGAGATCTCGCTCGTAGCAGCGCATGGTGCCCACCGGCCTGAATCCAACCTTTTCGTAGGCTCGGATCGCCGCCGCATTTGCGGCTGCCGGATCGACCGTTATCCGGTGGTGGTGGCGCTCGTGGATCAATCGATCGACAACGGAGCTGACCACCTCGGTACCGAGTCCGCGCCCATGAAAGGCCGGATCGAGGAACAGATCGATCGCCGCGTGGCGGTATTTGGGCTCAAGCTCCTCGTGGAATTGGATCAAGCCGGCAATTCTGCCGTCGACCTCGACCGTCAGTCGGGTCGACTCCGGCTCATCGGTGAGCGGGAACCCCGCCGCCGGAGAATCCCACCAGCGCATCACCTCGGGGATCCGATGAATTCGCAGGAGCTCTGGCGCATCAGCCGCTGAAAGCGGTCGAAGAATCACCCCGGGGCGCCGTTGCCCTGCAGCCGGGGCCGGGTGCGCAGGGAGATCGAGCCCCCGGGCCTCGCCCGAACCGTGGGGTTTCTCGGTTGCGACCCCGAGGCCGCCTAGATCGAGCTGCAGAGCGCGCGCCCGGCTCTTTGGGTGCCCACTACTGCAGGAAATCTTTGAGCAGCTCATTGACCCGCTCGGAGGCATCGTGTTGGACCCAGTGGGTCGCCTCTGGGAGGCGCTCGACCCGCGCCTTGGGGGCCCATTTTGGGGTCGGGTCGGCAAGCTCGCTCCCCAGGTGTGTGTCGCGCTCGCCCCAGATGACGAGGACGGGGGCCTCAATCGGTTTCATCCGCTCCAGCGCGCGCCGGGGTGACTGGCGCAGCGCCGCCCGGTAGTAGTTGAGCATCGCGGTCAAGGCCCCTGGTTGTGACCAGGCCTCCACGTAGCGCTCCAAATCGCTCTCGCTAAAGGAGGCGGGAGATTCCGCTCGAAGCGAGCGCTTTAGGAAGGAGTACCCGTCGCGCGCCAATAGCCGCTCTGGCAGCAGCGGAATTTGAAAGAAGAACATGTACCAGCTCTTGCGAAGCTGAGTAAGGGTACGAAAGCCGTCGAGCATGCGTGCGGGGTGGGGAACATTGAGGATCGCCAAGCGCTCGATCACCTCAGGGTGCTCCATCGCGGTCAGGTAGGCGACGGCGGCTCCCCAATCGTGACCGACGACTCGGGCCTTCTCCACCTCGAAGCTGCGGATCAACGCGGCGATGTCAGCGCCGAGCGGGGCAGCGTCGTACTGGCGCCAACCCACGGGCTTCGAGGAGAGGTTGTAGCCGCGCATATCGGGGGCGATCACGCGGTAGCCGGCCTCGACCAGGAAGGGAATCTGGCGCCGCCACGAGTACCAGAACTCCGGGAACCCGTGCAGCAGTACCACCAGCGGACCCTCGCCCGCCTCGACGTAGTGGAGGCGAATCCCGTTCACATCCGCGTAGGAGTCGATTAACTCCGACTGTAACTGGCTGGCTGAACTCTCCAAGGTTTGATCCTCCTGGCGTTGTATGAAGGGCTAGGTAACTCTCAATACCCCGTCCCGGTCTTCACCTGCTTGCGCTCGTTGGGGTGGGCGCCGCCCTTTTGGGCAAGCGTGGCGCAGGCGTCGGAGATGTCAGAGCAAAGCCGGTCGACCTGCTCGCGGCTCAGGGTCTGCTTGACCAGGGCGCGCATCACCTTGACCGCTTCGGCTTTGGGGGGAAGGGTGTAGGCGGGGAGCATCCAGCCGCGCTCTGCCTGAAGCTGCCAGGAGAGGTCGAACTCGTCGTAGTTATGCCCGGCGGAGAGGCGGAAGGCGACCAGGGGCAGCTGCTCTTGGTCGGCGCCGATCAGCTCGAAGTCACCGGAGGCGGTCAGGTTGGCGGCCAGGGCCTTGGCGTTTTGGGCCATCGCGGCCATGATGTAGGCGTAGCCCTCGCGCCCGTAGCGGACGAAGTTGTAGTACTGGGCCAAGACCATCGAGGCGCCGGTGGAGAAGTTGAGGGTGAAGGTGGCATCGGTCTTGCCGAGGTAGTTCTCATAAAAGACGAGGTCTTCGGCGAGGTCAGAGCTCTCGCGAAAGACCAGCCAGCCGATCCCGGGGTAAACGAGGCCGAACTTGTGCCCGGAGACGTTGATCGAGCGCACCTGGGAGAGGCGGAAGTCCCACTTTGAGTCGGGATAGAGGAAGGGCCAGACGAAGCCGCCGCTGGCGGCGTCGATGTGGAGGGGAACGTCTAGGCCCTGCTTGTCCCGTAGCTCCTCCAAGAGGGCGTTGATGCCGACGATGTCATCGGCGTGGCCGGTGAAGGTGGTGCCCAAGACGGCGGCTACGCCGATCGTGTTCTGATCGATATGGGGGCCAACGTCCTCGGGGCCGATCACGTACTTGTCCTCGGCCAGGGGGATGATCCTTGCCTCGACGTCGAAGTAGCGACAGAACTTCTCCCAGACCACGTGCACGTCACCGCCGAAGACGAGGTTGGGCCTGGTGGTGTCTGCCCCGGCGGCTTCGCGGCGCTGGCGCCATTTCCACTTCAAAGACAGCGCCCCCAGCATGATCGCCTCCGAGGATCCCTGGGTGCGGGTGCCGGTCGTCTCCCCGGGCGCGTTGAAGAGGTCGGCGAGCATCCGGATGCAGCGCTGCTCGATTTCGGCTGAGATCGGGTACTCGGCGTGATCGATGAAGTTTCGGTAGAGGTTCTCGGCGATGATCCGGTCGGCCTCTGGCTCCATCCAGGTGGTGACGAAGGTGGCCAGGTTTCGCTGCGGGTCACCCTCCATCGCGAGGTCCTCGCCGAGCAATCGCATCGCGTCAAGGGGTGACATCCCGGTCGCGGGGAAGCTCTTGGAGGGTGCGTCTTCGGTCAGGAAGCGGTTGCCGTAGAGCATCGTGGCCTGGTGGGCTGTTTGGGAGTCTTTTGGCATCGGGGTGGCTCCGCTCGAGGGTGAGGATCAAGCGCTGAGGCGCTCGAGACTACGCCGATGCGAAACCAAACAGCGCCGCGCCATGTGAGGTGGCCTCCAACTCCCCACGATCGAAGAGAACTGAGGCAGCCCCCAACGACCCTCTGCGCGCCCTCACCCGCCGTCGCTTAGGTCAACACAGCTGCCGTGGGCATCGGCGCAGCCAAGACGTCGCTGGCGCCCCCCCGGCCAGGTGGTCAATTTGACCTCGGCCAGATCATCACCGCCGGGCTCCATGCTCAGCGAGGCAAGGGGGGCGCCGATGCACGCCCGCTTCCCCGCTTCGGCGAGGTTTTGGTGAAAAGCCGGGCGCTCGCCCGCCTCCATGTGCTGGGCGACAAAGGAGGTAGACGACGGTCGCCAAGCCCGGCGTCCTGACAGCGAGCCGCCGCCCAACCCAGCGCGCGCCACGATCGCGATCAAGCGCTAGGGGGACCCGAGCCGCCACCCCGATCGCGGCCCGCATCCGCCTGACTCGAGCCGGTTGGTCGGGCCAAATATAGGACAGCAGCGTCAGCTGTCCCGCAGCTGTGAGCGGATCGATCGGCGCTCGGCGACCACGGCACCCCGAGAAGCCACAAACCCTCCCTCGTCGCGGCGCTCAAATTCGATCTTCACCGATGCATCCTCTGGCCCCCAGGAAAAGTCGTTACCGAGGTAGCGATAGTGATCCCAGCGCAGGCTGAGGCCGGCACTGGCTCCCACCTCCAGCAACCGCAGTGGCATCGCGGTCTCTGCTGCAACCGCTAGAAAGCCGGGCCGCAGGGCGGCACACCGCGCGACCTCGTTGGTCTGAACGGGGAATTGGACGAGACGGTCAAGGACGCCGCGCCTGCGCTCAAGCACTGCCCGAAACAGCGCCCAGATCTGAACCAGGCTCCGGCTGCGGTCGGCATAGGCAGCTCTCGGGTCCCCAGCGCCAGCTAGGGCGTTCTTTGCTGGGCCCACGGCGCTCTGCACCACCCAAATCTCTCACCTGGGAAGCCCGGGCGCTTCACTCAGAGTCATCCACCGCGGGCCTGCGGCGAGCTTGCTTTCGCTCGGCGGAACGGCGCTTTTGCTCGAGGCGTCGCATTCGAGCGGCTCGGGTCGGTGCGCTCGGACGCCGCGGCGGCGGCCTCCACAGGGCGGCCGCGAGTTTTTCCGCGAGCCGCTCCAACGCCAGTTCCCTGTTGCGGGCCTGGCTGCGCGCATCCTGGGCGACGGCGCTCAGGAGCCGGCCGCTGCGCTGGAGCACTCGACTACGCTCCGCCTCCGTGAGCGTCCTCGATGCCTCGACGTCGAACACCGCCTCGACCCGGGAGGAAGTTACGTTGGCATGCTGGCCACCGGGACCAGAGGAGCGAGAGGCGCGCAGCTCTATCTCGGCGAGAGGAATCGACAAGCGATCGTTGATCTCAAGCTCCTCGGGCACCTGCCCACGCTATCGAGGCGGGCCCTACCCCGCCAGCTCAGGAATGTGGCGCTCCAGGTGGCGGGCGAGGGTCTGGCGCACCCACTTTTGAGTCTCGGCATCGGCCATCCGGTAGCGGCCGAGCAGCATTGACTGGTCGGTGAGAGGCAACCCGGCAAGCTCCCAGCTAACCGCGAGGCGCTCAAAGAGAAGCTCTGAGCGACGCTTCCAGGCATCCTCAAGGGAAGTCGCCTCGCCGTGCGGAGCCTCGCCGATCTTGGCGATCGTGGAAGCGCTCAGTGACTCGCGAAGGGCGAGAACGTTGCCCTCTGCGTCGGTGTAATCGATCGTCGCCGCCTTCTGCCTGGGTCGACGCTTTTTCCGCTTTGCCAAGCGCTCAGAACGTTCGGTAGCTTTGGATGCTGATGAAGAATCCGTGTCCGGTCGCCGGCTCGGTGCAGGTCATCCCGGTTGTGCGACTGATGCAGGTGAAATCGCCGAAACGCGAGGCGCTGCCGTAAGCAAGCGGCGTGGCGCTTGGGTTTAGCGCGGTGTCGCCGGCGCAAACAAACCTGCCGGCGCCCGAACCTTCGACCTCGAGGCCCTGTCCAAAATCCACCTCTTTGGGACAGCTGGACGGACGGGGAGGAGGCGCCCAATCGCGCTTTGATATGTCGCAACGGGCGGTGCCGTCTAGCAACACGCACCCGATGTTGCCGCTCGGACTACGAAAGGTTGAGAGATGCACCGTTCGCACCGCAGGTTCTTCTTCGTGGCTTGCTTCGGTCTGGGTAGTCGTCGTGCTCGGCGTGCTCGGCGTGCTGCTTGGCCGGGAAACGGTGGTCGTCTTGGTGATCACCGTGGTCGTCGAGCTCCCGCACCCCACCAATGCCAAGCCGAGGATGCCGGCAAGAACCGGTCCGAGCCATCTACCAAGAGCGCGCTTCCGCATCGGGAAACCCTACAAACGGGCGTCGATCTCGGCAGCCAGCTCGAAGTCGGCATCGGTGAGCCCACCCTCAGAATGGGTGGAGATCGCCACCTTGACCTCGCCCCAAGAGATCTCCAGGTCGGGGTGGTGACCCATCGCCTCGGCAGGCTCCACGAGGCTCTCGACGAATTTGATTGAGCCGACGAAGTCACCGCGGTCAAATGTTTTGACGATCGAGTCTCCCCGTCGCTGCCATCCCGCCAGCTGACCAAGGCGGCTCTCGATCTGGGAATCGCTCAATCGGGTCACAGCGCGTCTATGCTGCCACGACGAGAGCAATGCTGCAATGAGCGAATCCCTCCCAACCCTTTGGCAAATCGATATCTCGCACTTCAGCGAGAAGGCGCGCTGGGCCCTGGACCATAAGCGAATTGCCCACCGGCGCCGGGCCCCGCTGCCCGGCGCCCACATCCCGATCGCGCTGTGGCTGACCCGAGGCGCCAACGCGACCTTTCCGGTAATCGAGCTGGAAGGCCGGCGGATCGGAGATTCGAGCGCGATCATCGCTGCCCTTGAGGAGCGCTATCCCGAGGCCCCCCTATACCCCGAAGATCCCTACGAGCGCCGCCGCGCCCTGGAGCTTGAGGATTTCTTCGACGAGGAACTCGGCCCACACATTCGCCTCCTTGTCTTTTATGAGCTCGGCAACGACCGGGAGCGCTTCGCTCAACTGATGAAACAGACCGCGCCCGGACCCCTCGCACATATCAGCCGCGCGGCTGCGTCCTACGGGCGCGCCTACTCGGGCCTGCGCTTCGGCGTCCGCCGCCCCGAGGCCGCGAAACGCTCCGCCGAGAAGGTCCTCGCTGCCCTTGACCGACTCGAAGCTGAGCTCGGCTCTGGCGATTACCTCGTCGGAGACAGCTTCAGTGTCGCCGACCTCACCGCGGCGTCGCTCTTTTACCCACTGGTCTTACCCGCGGAGGGCCCGCTTCCCCCAGATCAGGAGCCGGCGGCTGGGATCGAGCGATTTCGAGCCCCGCTGAAGGATCGCCGCGCCTATCAATGGGTCGAAGAGACATTTCACCGCCACCGCCGACCAGCGCCAGCCGCGGCCCTCAGCGCAAGCTAGGTGGGAGCTCCAGCGGCCCAGAGCTCGAGGGGCGTGAACCAGCGCGGCGCCAAGGTGATGTTCGATATGCAGGTTGGCGGCCAGAGCGATTACGGCGCCAAGACGATCTTCAGAGCTTCCCGATTGTCATAGAGCCGGTAGGCCTCGGCCGCCTCGTCAAGCCTCATGTGGTGCGTAACCAATGGCGAGGGATCAAGTGCCCCGGCCTCGATCATCGCCAGCACCCGGTCCACGTGGGCAATTACGTTGGCCAGGCCGAGCCGCAGGCTGAGACCCTTCAACCAGGCGAGCCCAAGCGGCAGCTCACCGCGGCCGGCGTAGGCGCCGATCCCAGAAACCGTGCCGGCGTCTCGGGCCAGGCTGATCGCCAGTGCCAGCGGACCAGGGTCGCCAACCGCATCGACGACAACGTCGACCCCGCCATCGGTCTGTGAGCGGATCGCGCCCTTGGGATCCTGCTCGGTGAGGTGCAGCGAGATGGCGCCAAAGTCGGCCGCCATCTCAAGCCGTTCTCTGACCGTGTCGATTGCAAAGACCTTAAGCGCCCCGCAGGCCCTGGCCGCCTGCACCGCGCACAGTCCGACCGGGCCAAGCCCCAGAACCGCCACCGCGTCGCCAGCCCGTACCCCAGCGTGAGCAACCGCGTGGTAGCCGGTCCCCATCACATCGCCGGCGAAAAGGGCAATATCGGCAGACATCCCGTCGGGCACCCGCCGCAGCGTCATGTTGGCGCGGGGGACCAGGAGTTCCTCAGCTTGAGCCCCCTGCAAATTGCCCAGCTTTGACCCATGGCCAAAGGTGCGGCCGTTGCGGCAGCGGTGATAGTCACCCCGCAGGCAGGGGGTGCAGGTCGCGCAGGCGGTGTGAAAGCAGCCCAGCACCCGGTCGCCGATCGCCACCCGCTCGACGTCATCACCGATCGCCAGCACGGTACCGACGAACTCGTGGCCAATAGTGAAACCGGGCTCAACCGGCACCCGCCCGTGAAAGATGTGCAAATCCGAGCCGCAGATTCCGCTCGCCTCGACCCTAACCAGCGCCTCATCTGAGGTCCCGATCACGGGGCTGGGCTTCTCCTCGAGGCGGACCTCTCCCGGCGCTTGAAAGGTGACCGCGCGCATCGACTGCACGCTATCCATCCGCGATTCCCGGCGCGCAGCGACCCCTCGAATTAGCTGACGCCGACGCTCGGGGCCTGGAATCGATTTCCGCCGCCAACCGGACTGGCGGTCTCCGCGATCCGGGCTTCCAGCGCCAGCTCCTTCTCGAAGTCGGCGGCCTCGCCGTGTTGAAAGGAGACGTCCTCACCCTCGAGCAACTCGATGAAGATCTCAACGAAGCGGGCATCAAGCTGCTTGCCAGCGACCCGGCGCAGCTCCTGCATCGCCTCATAGGCCGTGGTCGGCGAGCGGTAGGAATCACGGGCGGTCATCACGTCGTAGGTATCGGCGACCGAGATGATTCGAGCCAGCTCGGGAATCTCATCACCGGAGAGGCCGCGGGGATAGCCTTTGCCGTCAATCCGCTCATGGTGGGCAAGAATGATCTCAGCCACCGGGCCGTAGCCGTCAAGCGAGGACACCACCCGGGCACCCTGCTGGGGGTGGCGGCGGATCAGCATCCAATCCTCATCCGTTAGTGGCACGTTTGCCTTGAGGATCCGGTCGGGAAGGATGAACTTGCCGATGTCGTGAAGCAGCGCTGCGATGTGGACCAGCTCCTCTTCCTGGCGCGGGTACCCGGCCCTCTGGGCAATTGCCCGCGAATAGCGGGCCACGGCGGCGCTGTGGCGAGCGGTCATCTGATCGCGTAAATCCAACGTGCGCAGCATCGCGCTCAACATTCCAACCTGAAAACTCGCCAGCTGCTTGCCGCGCTGCTCAAGCTCCTCGGCCCGATGCTGGGAGAGCAGCAGCTGGCCGAGCAAATACTGGAAAGTGATCACGACAATGCCGAAGAAACGCGATCGCGGTGATGCCAACTTGGAAGTAGATGAAGGTAATCCCCACCGCGAGCATCGCGCTTGCGAACTCCGATGGCAGGACCGGCGGCAAAAGCCGCACTTTGTCGGAAAAGGGTGTTCGCTCGACATAGCAACCGTAACTGGCGACCATGAGAAAGTTGAGCGCCAAGGCGAACTGAAAAAGGGCGAAAATCAGCAGGTAGAAGGCCGGATCACTGTGGGTCACCCCAGCCCGATCCACAACCGCATGGAACGCGACGCCTCCGAGAAGCGGGAAAACAGCGTAAGCGAGGATGTTGCTGAGCAGGTATCCCCATCCTTCGCGCCAGCGCAGCCAGCCGGCGAGCATCGTCCCAACGCCCAGTAGCGCGGCGGGCGTACCGCCGAGCAGAACCATCGCCACGACGAGGGCGAGGAAGCTACCGGAAATGAGGACGTGTGACTTGGTGTCGACCGCGGTCAGGTCGCTAAATACGCAGAAGGCGAGCAGCAACGCTCCGAGGGGCAGGTTCCAATTCGCCTCCGGCGCCCACCAAACCCCAGCCGCGGCCGTGGCAACAAGGCCGACGACCATGACGGTGATGACACGACGAGAAGGACGATTTTCTGGCATCGGCTTTCCGCCCCGCACAAAGCTATCGCGCGCGGGCGTGAATACAGATTCCTGCATGCATCGGCATTCCCTGCGTCGGAGTTTAACCGGGTCGACGCGGTCGGCCTCTTTGTGAGCGCCGCAGGCCCGAGCTTTCCGGCCGGATTGGGCCTCAGAAGCGGGAAACCGGTGCCTTGCTCCGAAAAACAGAAGGGCGCCCCGTTGGGACGCCCTCCAAAAACTGCCACGGACATTGCAAATGCACGACCGTGACTTAAAGTCTTCTTACTGTTAGATCAATGACCGCGAAAGCCCATTCGAAGCCTCCCGTCTGTTGGTCAGATTGCTATTGCAAGCCAAAAGTGATTCAGAGCTTGGGACTCTTGTAGCACAAGCTGGCTAAAAGTTGTGCAAATGCAAGGAAAGTTGTGCAGAAACTGCAAGGCCTGGATACTAATAAGTGAGTAATCCACGCCTACGGGACCCTCTGCGCCGCCCGGCATTTCGACGCCTCGCGCTTTCGTATGCGGTGAACGAGATGGGCGACTGGATGGGCATCATCGCGCTCTCGGTTCTCGTCTTTGATCAGACCGGCAGCGCGGTCGCCACGGCAGCCCTATTCCTCGCGGCCCAGTTTCTGCCGGCCCTCCTCGTGCCGGTCTTTGTAGCCAAGGCCGAGCAGCCCTCACCCCGTATCGCACTTCCCCTGATCTATTGTGCGGAGGCAGCCGCCTTCGGCGGCCTTGCCCTACTCGCAACGAATTTCTCGCTGTCGGGCGTGCTGATCCTCGCCAGTCTGGACGGAATCCTGGCCGTCGGCAGCCGCGCTCTGACCCGAGCCATTGTCGTCTCTCTCCTCGAGCCCGAAGGAGAGCTTCGGGCAGGAAATGCCGTCCTCAATCTCGCCTTCACCTGGGGGGCGGCGGTTGGCCCGGCGCTGGCCGGATTGATCGTCGCTGAGTTCAGCATCCAATCGGCACTACTGCTCGACGCCATCTCGTTCTGCGCTATGGGCTGGATCCTGGTTTCCTGCAAGGGCCTCCCCCACAGCGAGCCCGAACCAAAGACGCTGAGGGAACGCGTAGGCGGAGGACTTGCCCACATTCGTGGCAGAGTCACACTGCGGCGACTGCTGATCGCTCAGGCGGCTGCGTTTGTCTTCTTCTCGGCCGTAATTCCAGTCGAGGTGATTTTCGCCAAGGAGACGCTGGATGTGGGGGATACGGGATACGGGATCCTGCTTGCAAGCTGGGGGGCAGGCATGGTCATCGGCGGTTTCGTCTTCGCGGCGCTGCGCCAAACGCCGCTCCCCATTCTGCTCTTCCTCAGCACGGTGATGGTCGGGGTTAGTTATCTCGGACTCGCCGCCGCACCAAGCCTGCTCGTCGCCTGCGCGGCGTCCGTTCTCGGCGGCTCCGGCAACGGGGTTCAGTGGGTCGGTGTGATCAGCGCCGTGCAGGATCTGACAGGGCCCGGCATGCAGGCCCGCGTCCTAAGTGTGCTGGAGGCGATCGGAGCGGCAATGCCTGGCATCGGTTACTTGCTCGGCGGCCTGATCGCCGCAGGATCGGGGCCGCGGACGACGTTCCTGGTCGCGGGGATCGGCGTCTTGGCGACCGCGGGCGTAGCCGCACCTCTGCTCGGGGCGAAATGGCCCGAGCTCTTCCCAAAAACCGATCCGAATGGCATCGAGCCCGGAAGCGAGGTAGCACTAGAGCTGATTCCGGCCATCGCTCGCGGAGGGGCAGGGGAATCGAGGTCGAATACAAGGTTGGCTCCCAAAACCACCACCGAAGCGGAGATTCTGCGTTGAAGAAGTTCGGGTCGATTTTTATGATCTCGGCGTTCGTTGCTGCCCTTTCGCTGAATATCGCGGGATGCGGCTCCTCTGGCGGCAAGGAGGGCGGCACGCTGACCGGCAGCTACGCCTCTTTTCCGGACTATCTTGACCCACAGTTGTCTTACACCGTCGAAGGTTGGACGGCGATGTATGACACCTACATCCCGTTGCTGACATATGCCCACGCCAGTGGAGTCGCAGGAAGCAAGGTAATTCCCGGCCTCGCCGAGAGTTTGCCGATAATCAGCAATGGCGGCAAGACCTACACCCTGAGTCTGCGCAAGGGCCTCAAATATTCCAATGGCAGCGCGGTCAAGGCCTCCGACTTCAGCTACGCGATTGAACGCCTATTTAAGCTCAATTCCCCCGGCACCCCCTTCTACACTGACATCGTTGGAGCCGAAAAATTTGCAAAGACAAAAAGTGGCGGTATCCGTGGCATCACAACCGATAACAAGACGGGCAAAATCGTCATCGATCTGAACAAACCACGGGGAACCTTCATTAACGAGCTGGGGCTTCTTTTCGCTGCGCCGGTGCCGCCCGACACCCCGGCCACAAACCAGACCACCAACCCACCGCCCGCCACTGGGCCCTACACAATTGTCGAATCCGAGCCGGGGCGGAGTTGGTCATACAAACGTAACCCCCAGTGGGCGAAGAACAACTCGAAACTAATGCCGGAAATCCCAAGCGGACACGTTGACAGAATCGATATCAAAGTTGTTCGCAACCATTCGACCCAGGTAAATGAAGTCGAACGTGGCAAGACCGACTGGATGCAGACCCCACCCCCGGCCGACCTATATTCGAAAGTAAAGGACAAGTACGAAGGCACGCAGTTCCGCGTGGAGGGTAC
This sequence comes from uncultured Solirubrobacterales bacterium, assembly GCA_963700105.1. GTDB lineage: Bacteria > Actinomycetota > Thermoleophilia > Solirubrobacterales > 70-9 > CAVUWL01. Next base: position 1,390,386 of record CAVOWL010000004.1, read on the forward strand.
GGTTAGCACCTACTACTTCTGGATGAATTCAAAGCAGGCACCTTTCAACAACCTGAAGATTCGTCAAGCGATCAATTACGCCGTCAATACGGAAGCCCTGGAACGGATCTACGCCGGTTCGATCGCAGCGACACATCAGATCCTTCCGCCAGGCATGCCCGGCTACAGCAAATACAATCTCTACCCTCATAACATGGCAAAGGCTAAACAGTTGATTGCCGAAGCGAACCCCTCTGATCGCGATATCACTGTCTGGACCGACAGTGAAAGTCCCAACAACGAAGCCGGAGCGTATTATCAGGGCGTGCTTCAACAACTAGGCTTCAACGCGAAACTGAAAGAAATAAATACCGACAACTACCCTACCGTGATTGGTAATCGATCGACGCCGGAACTCGACACCGGCTTCTATGACTGGTATCAGGACTACCCGCATCCAAACGACTTTTTCCAGCCTCTTCTGGCAGGCGAAAGCATCATGCCTACAAACAACAACAATTTCTCCCAGACCAACGACCCAAAGCTAAACGCGAAAATTGCAAAGCTTGATGAAGAACCCCTCGGGTCAAGGCAAAAAAAGGAATACGCGGATCTCGACAAGGCCTACATGCAACAGGCGCCGTGGGTACCCTACGGCACCGGCACTGTCTCGACCTTCGTCTCTAGCGCGATAAACCTCGAAAAGGTGATCTTCAACCCGACTTTTGAGGATGACCTGACCAGCTTCCAGTTCAAGTAGCCGCCCCGCCCCTCACAATAGGCCCGTGGCTTCCGAGCCCAACGCGAAACCTGGCATGGAGGGAAGCAGCCCTTGGCGCTTGGCCCTGCGGCGCCTGAAGCGAAACCGAGCAGCACTTCTCTCCCTCGGCCTGTTCGTCTTGATCGTCGTTTTCGTCCTCGCCGCGCCACTTTGGGCCGATGACGTCGCCCACACGGGCCCAAATTCAACCCACACGTTGGAGAAGATCAAGGTCAACGGCGAAAAGCGCGATGTGGTGAGCCCCGAAGGACAGCCAATCGGCCCGGTCTTCCTGGGCGCCAGCGGCAAGTTCTTTCTCGGAGCCGACAGCCGTCTCGGCCGAGATGAGATGGTGCGGCTGATGTACGGGGGACGCACATCGTTGTTCATTGGCCTCGTATCTGCCCTGATCACGACGATCCTGGCGACCTTCTTCGGCTTGATCGCCGGCTACTACCGCGGTTGGACCGACACCGTGATTGCGCGAACGATGGACGTAATCTGGGCCTTTCCGGTGCTCTTGCTCGCGATCGCCCTTGGCCTCGTGCTGGCAGTCGGTGGCCTCCAAATCGGACCGATCAGCATTGCGGCAGGTTCGATCTGGATCCCAATCCTGATCATCGGCGTCGTCTTCGTCCCGTACATGGCACGTCCGATACGTGGCGAGGTCCTGGCCCTGCGCGAGAAAGAGTTCGTCGAGGCCGCGATCGCCCAGGGCGCCGGCTCGCTGCGGGTGATGTTCGACGAGTTGCTCCCCAATCTCTGGTCAATGATCATCGTCTTCTTCACCCTCAACATCGCCAACAATATGCTGGTCGAGTCCGCGCTCTCCTTCCTCGGCGTCGGTGTACAGCCTCCCGACGCTTCCTGGGGCACGATGATTGCAACGGGCAACAACCTGATCACCAGCGCACCCCTACTGACGATCATCCCCGGAACGATGATCCTGCTTACAGTGCTCTCGCTCAATGTGTTTGGCGACGGCCTTCGCGACGCGCTCGACCCGAAGTCCAAAGTGCGACTTGAGGCGCACGCGGGTCTGACCGAGCCAAAGGGAACAGCTGTCTAATGGCCCGCTTCGCGATCAGGCGGCTCGGCGGGACAGTTGCGGTGCTATTCGCCGTCTCGGTGATGACCTTTCTCATCTTCAATGTGATTCCCAATTCCAATCCGGCGCAGCGACTGGCAGGGAAAAACGCGACCCCGGCGCTGGTTGCCAGCATCACCAAGGAATGGGGTTTTGACGACTCCTTACCGCAACAGTATTTGACCATGATGAAGAAGATATTTAGCGGAGAAGTCATTTCCTACCAGGGGCGGGAAAACGTTGATGAACGGATCGTCGAAGGTATCCCGGCAACCTTTTCGTTATGCATCGGCGCCGCCGCAATCTGGATGTTCTTCGGGATCCTGTTCGGCTACCTCTCCGCGGTCAGGGCCGGTGGCCTCCTCGATAAGGCGCTGACGATTGTCGCCGTGGCCGGCATCTCGATGCCCGTCTTTTGGCTGGCAGCGATCTTCCTAAACTACCTCACCTACAAGGTGGAAATCTTCCCTTCGGGCGGCTACGTGGGACTCACCGCAAACCCGGTTGAATGGGCCAGCCATCTGGTCCTACCCTGGATAACGTTGGCGATCCTCTATGTCGGCTTCTACAGCCGCGTGCTGCGCTCCAACATGCTCGACGCCATGGGTGAAGACTACGTCCGCACCGCGCGCGCCAAGGGACTCGGGGAGCGACAGGTAATGACCCGGCACGTCTTGCGCAACTCACTGATTCCGATTGTCACCCTCTTTGGGCTTGACTTCGGAGCCCTTCTCGGTGGAGCGATTCTGATCGAAGCGATTTTTAGCCTTGAAGGCGTCGGCCAGTATGCGTACGAATCGCTTATCAACACCGACCTCCCGCCGATCATGGCGATCGTTCTCTTCGGCGCCTTTTTCGTCGTGCTTTTCAATGCCCTTGTTGATGTCGCCTACGCCTATCTCGACCCGCGTATCAGGCTGGGGACCCCAGCGCCGTGAGCTCCACGGCGCTGCTCTCGGTGCGAGGGTTACGGGTCAGCTTTCTCACCGAAGGCGGACAGATCCAAGCGGTGGACGATGTCTCCTTCGATTTGGAGCCAGGAGAGGTCTTGGCGATCGTCGGCGAGTCTGGCTCGGGTAAGAGCGTTACCGCCCAGACGATCATCGGACTCACACGCTCACCCAACTCGCGGATCGAGGGCTCGGTAAAGTTGCGCGGAGAAGAGATTTTGGGCGCGAGCGAGCGCGAGCTCAACAAGGTGCGCGGCGAGCAAATCGGGATGGTGTTCCAAGATCCCATGAGTTCCTTCAACCCCGTTTATCGGATCGGCGCCCAGATCGTCGAGGCGATCCGCGCCCATCGGGAGGGGTTTGGCAAGAGACAGGGACGTGGACGGGCGATCGAGCTGCTCAATTCGGTCGGCATCCCTGACCCGGCGCGACGCGTGGACGACTACCCGCACGAGTTCTCTGGCGGCATGCGCCAGCGGGCGATGATCGCGATGGCGCTTGCCCTCGAACCGGAGGTGCTGATAGCCGACGAGCCGACCACCGCGCTCGACGTGACTATCCAGGCACAGGTCCTGCGCCTGCTTGAGGATCTAAATCAGGAACGAGGCCTGGCGACGATTCTGATCACCCATGATCTCGGGGTCGTCGCCGAGGTCGCGGACCGGGTGCTTGTGATGTATGCGGGGCGGGTCGTGGAGGCGGGCAGCCTCGACCAGATCTTCTATGACCCACAGCACCCCTACACCTGGGGTCTGCTGGGCTCGCTCACTCGACTCGACCGGCCCCGACCGCGGCGGCTGCCACAAATCCGCGGCGTCCCCCCCTCGCTGCTCGCCCCTCCCAGCGGTTGCGCATTTCGGCCCCGCTGCCCGCATCAGTTCGGTAGTTGCACCCAGCTGCCGAGCCTCGAAGCACGGAGCAGCGATCATCCCGGTCACGCCGATCGCTGCTGGCTTGACCCACTCCTAAGGCCACGGCTGCGCCAGGTGGAGGGAAGAATTGGCTTGGAGGATCCACCGTGAGCCAAGACGCGCTGCTGGAAGTTCGCGACCTGCGCAAGTACTTCCCGGTCAAAAAGGGCCTGCTGATCGATCGGACCGTAGACCAGGTGCGCGCGGTCGACGGGGTCAGCCTGGCGATCGGCAAAGGGGAAACCCTGGGCCTGGTCGGGGAGTCCGGCTGCGGCAAGTCGACCCTCTGCCGCACGATCTTGCACCTACTGAGACCGACCTCGGGCTCGATCCGATTCGGGGGGCGGGAGATCGGCGAGCTCTCACGCCGCCAGATGCGGCCGCTGCGCCGCGAGATGCAGATGATCTTCCAGGATCCGTACGCATCGCTTAACCCACGCAAACGCATCGGACAAATTGTCGGTGACCCGTTGCGCCGCCAGGGAGTCGCCTCGGGCGCCGAGCTGCGTCGTCAAGTCCACGGACTACTGGAGCGGGTTGGCCTCGCCAGCGAGCACTACAACCGCTTCCCCCATGAGTTCTCCGGCGGGCAGAGACAGCGGATCGGAATCGCCCGCGCCCTGGCACTGGAGCCAAAGCTGGTGATCGCCGATGAGCCGGTCTCCGCCCTCGACGTCTCGATCCAGGCTCAGATCGTCAACCTGCTCGACGACCTCCAGGATGAGCTTGGCCTCACTTACCTCTTCGTCGCCCACGACATCGGCGTGGTTCGCCACGTCTCGGATCGCATCGCGGTGATGAACGGCGGCAAGATCGTCGAGGAGGGCCAGGCGGATCGGGTTTGTGAGCAGCCGCGAGACGCCTACACAAAGAAACTGCTGGCGGCTGTGCCGATCGCCGATCCACGCGAGAGTCGCGCCCGCCGTGAGCGGAGCCTCGGATGAGCCTGCCGCTCACCCCGCCGCTGAAACCGCAACTTGCCCTGACTCGAAAGGAGCTGCCACTCGGCGGGGAGTGGGTTTATGAGCCAAAGCTCGACGGCTTTCGGGCGATCGTCTTCGTCGACGGAGCCGATGCCTATATCCAATCGAGGGGGGGTAAAGCGCTCGCCCGCTACTTCCCCGAGCTGGATTTTGCCCGGGGACACTACGTGCTCGACGGTGAGCTGGTGATCCGCGACGCGGAGGGGGGACTGACCTTCGACGCGCTGCAGAGCCGCATCCATCCGGCTCGTTCGCGGATCGAGCTGCTGGCCAAAGAGATTCCAGCCGACTACGTCGCCTTTGACCTCCTGGCCGAGGGCGATCAGACCCTGTTGGACACCCCCCTGCAGAGTCGTCGTCAGCGGCTTGAGGAACTGGCTCAAAGCGCGGCGTTGGAGCTGACCCCTCTGAGCGCAGACCCGCGACGGGCCGAGCACTGGCTGGCGAGCACCGAGGGGGCGATGGCGAAGCGCCTCGACGCCCCCTACCTACCAGGAAAGCGCAAGGGGATGGCCAAGGTCAAGCGAGAGCGAACTATCGACTGCGTGGTAATGGGATGGCGACCGGGAAAAGAGGAGGGAACGGTCGGCTCGCTGATTCTCGGCCTCTATGACGGCGAGGAACTGCGCTCGGTCGGCCACATCTCCGGCTTCAGCGCCGCCGCCAAACGCAGCATGCGAGCGTTGCTGGCACCGCTTGAGAGCGGCGAGAGCGGCAGCGCCGAGGCGAGTCGCTGGAGCGGCGGTCGCGACCTGGAGTGGGTGGCGATGCGACCCGAGCTCGTGATCGAGGTCGGCTATGACCACGCCTCGGCGGGACGGATTCGACACGGGACCCGCTTTCATCGCTTCCGTGATGACAAAGACCCTCGCGAGTGCACCTTCAAAGAGCTCGACCAGGTCTAAAACAGCGACTGCTGGCTGTCAGCGCTGCGCCGAGGCCGCGTCCGCGCTGGCGCGGCCCTCGGCTCTGGGCGAGCGGCGCTCGTACCCCGCCCCTTTCCCCAGCCCTCGACCAGGCCGCCGATCGCCGTGCGTTGGGGTCGGCGCAGGTAGGAACGACCCTCGGGGTAAAGGGCCTCATAGCGGGGAATCAGATCGGGGCGCTTGGCCTCCAGCCAGGCAAAGAAGACCTCGCGAACCTCGCTGCGCAGGTGAAGAGCGACGCCGCCGAGGAAGCTGGCGCCGGCTTCGCGGGCGCGGTCGACGATCGGTTGGACCTGCTCGCGGGTGTCATTTATCCCCGGCATCAGGGGAGCGATCAAAACGCCGGAGTCGATGCCGCGTCTGCGCAGCTCGGCAACCGCGTCCAGGCGGGCGCTGGGGCTCGGGGTATGGGGCTCGGTCGCCCGCCAAGCACTCTCATCGAGGGTCGGAACGGAGAGGTTGACCGAGACCGAGAGGTGCTCCGCCATCCGCTGGTAGATCTCGACGTCGCGCATCACCAGGGGGGACTTGGTGAGGATCGAGACCGGGGTTCGGGCCGCCTCCAGCGCCGCCAAAATCTCGGGCATCAACCGGTAGCGACTCTCGACCCACTGGTAGGGGTCGGTGTTGGTTCCCAGCGCAACAAGTTCGCGCCTCCAGCTGGCCCGCCCCAGCTCAGCACGCAATAGCTCGGGCAGGTTGACCTTGACGACGATCTCCCGCTCGAAATCCGTTCCGGCATTTAGGTCCAGGTAAGTGTGGGTGCGTCGTGCGAAGCAGAAAACGCAGGCGTGGGTACAGCCCCGGTATGGGTTGATCGTGTAGTTGAAGCCAAAGCGGGCACCCGACACCCGGTTGAGCGCCGAGCGTGCCCTGACCTCGTGGAAATTGATCCCCATCGCCTCGGGAGCATCGAATGTCCTGACGATCGCTCCATCACCAACTCCCGGCAACCGCAGGTCTCGCTCGGTCCTCAGATCGTCCCATCGCACGAACATATGTTCGCATAGGCTTCGGACCCCCGCGCACCGACCGCGCGGCGGCCTGGTGGAGGTCCGGATCGGCGCGGCGGGGGGCTAACCCGAACCAGGCAGCTTGCCGCTGATCACGTAGGCAAGTACGTCGAGGACCTGCTCGGCGGTTCGCGCCGTCGCCAGGGCGGCGCGGTCTACCTCCTTGAGGGCATGATCCAGATCGGCCGCATGCAGGGTGATGATCGGCTTCGCCAGGGCGGCGGCGTAGCCGGCGTCAAAGGCCGCATTCCATTGTCGAAACCGCTCTCCGAAGCGAACGACGCAGATGTCGGCGTCCCTGATCAGCGTCTGGGTGCGGATCGCGTTTACACCGGCGCCGATGTGATCACGCCAAAAGGGCTCGCTCTCTTCTCCCAGGGTCTGGGTGCCGGCCCGATCGGAGGCATCATGATCACTAACCGGCGCGCTGAAGCTGATCGCCAGGTCCCGCTGCTCCGCACCGGCGCTGATTCGCTCGCGCCAATCGGAGTGGATCTCACCGGAGAGATAGACGCGCCAGGTTCTCTGCGCCATCGCTGAATCCTATTGCGCTCAAACGCCGAGGCCGATCCGATCACCGAGCCGCCCCCAACGAAGTCTGGCCCCCCCGGCGAGCCCGCTGCGCTAGTCTAATTTACGTGAACGTAAGAAAGAGCTTTTGGGGCTCGGCGGGGGTCGCCGCAGACCATGAGCATTACAAGTGGTGGGCGCTCTCATGTACCAGCCTCGGGATGCTCCTGGTTGCGACCAACTCCGGGACGCTGATCATCGCCCTGCCCGACCTCGAGCGGGCGCTTGGAACCTCGCTTTTGGAACTGGTCTGGGTGATCCTCGCCTACATGATCTCCTCGACCGTGCTGGTTCTCACCGCCGGTCGCCTCTCTGATCTGTTTGGCCGAAAGACGGCCTACGTCAGCGGCTTCCTCGTCTTCGCCGCCGCCTCGCTCGGCGCCGGCTTCTCGGCCAACGGCACCGAGCTGATCGCCTGGCGAATCCTGCAGGGGGTCGGTGGAGCCTTTCTCTTCGCCAACGCGGCGGCTCTCGTTACCGACGCGTTCCCCAAAGAGCAACTTGGGCTTGCGATGGGAACGAACACGATGGTCGCGGCGGTCGGCCTCGTCCTCGGCCCGGTGCTGGGCGGCGCCCTGGTCGCGATTTCCTGGCACTGGGTCTTCTGGTTTAACGTGCCGCTGGGGCTCGGCGGTGCACTCTGGGGCGGCCTCGTCTTGCGCGAGCTTTCAAGGCGCGACGCCCAGCGCGGTCTGGACGTGCTGGGAACCCTGACCTTCGTCGTCGGGCTGACCGGACTCGTCTACGGACTCTCGCGGGGGGGAATTTCGGGCTGGAACGATCCACTCGTAATCGGCAGCCTCGCCACCTCCGCCGTCTTGCTGCCGCTCTTCGTCTTTGTCGAGAGCAGGGCCGCCGCTCCGATGCTCGACCTCTCGATCTTCCGCAATCGGATGTTCGCGGCGGCAACCGCTGCCGCCTTCATCAACGGGCTCTCACGCTTTGCGCTGCTCTTCGTCTTCGTCTTCTATTACCAGGGCGCCCAGGGAGATGACCCGATCACCGCCGGGATCAAGCTCGCCCCGATGGCGATCGGAATGCTGATCGCCTCGCCGCTGGCCGGAATCTGGGCCGATCGCCACGGCTCCCGGATGCTGGCGGCGCTGGGGATGGTGATCAGCGCCGCGGCACTGGCCCTGATGAGCACCCTGCAGGCCCACAGCCCCTATTGGCAGAGCATGCTGTGGCTGCTGTTGGTCGGGATCGGCTCGGGAATGTTCAACTCGCCCAACACAGCGGCGATGATGGGGACGGTGCCGACCAACCGTCGTGGGATCGCCGCGGGGGCCAGGATGATGCTGCAGAACACCGGCGCGGTGATCTCGATCGCCTTCGTGCTTGCGATCATCACCGCCGCGGTGCCAAAGCCGGTCCTCTTTAAGATCTTCTCCGGGCTCGCTTCGGGGCTCTCCGAAGCCCAGCTCGCACCGTTCATCAACAATATGCATACGGCGCTTTTGGTCCTGGCGGCAACCTCGCTGTTGGGCGCCGGGGTCTCACTGCTGCGGCCACGCCATCCCTCGCCCCCCGCGGCAAACGGCGCGCCCCCTGACGGCGCCATGGTGGCGGTCGAGGAGGCAATCCTCGAGGAGGTTGAGGCACTTCCATGAGTGCAGATCGAGAGGGTGCGGAGCTGCGCATCGGCGACGTCGCCAAGCTGGCTGGAACCACGCCGCGCACGATCCGCTACTACGAGGAAATCGGCCTGCTGCCGACGCCCAGCGGGCGCGAGCCCCGCGCCCACCGCACCTACGCCGAGGGCGACGTCGAGCGCTTGACCGAGATGCTGCGACTGAAAGACCTGTTGGGGGTCTCCCTCGAGGAGCTGCGGGAGCTGGTCGAGGCCGAGGATGCTCGCGAGGCGCTGCGCAGGGAGTGGCAAAGCGGGGTCGAGGATCCCGTCCGCCGCCGCCAGATCCTCGAGGAATCGCTCGGTCATATCGGCCGCCAGCTAGAGCTGGCCCGGCGTCGCCGCGATCAGATCGCCAGGCTGGAGAGCGAGCTGCTGGCGAAGCGAAAGCGGGTGCAGGCACGGCTTCGCGAGCTGAGTGGCGAGAAGGCGGCCGGCGGAGCAGCTCAATGAGCGAGCCCCTCAGCCTCGCCCCAGCCCAATCGCCGGCGGCGGAACTCGACTCCGCGACGGTTGCGGTGGCCAATCTGCTCGTCAGCTTTGGCCAGGTGCGGGCGGTTGACGGTATCTCTTTCTCGGTGGGCCGCGGCGAGGTGTTCGGCCTGCTCGGTCCAAACGGGGCCGGCAAGACGACCACCCTGCGAGTCCTCACCACCCTGCTTCGCCCAGACGCTGGCAGCGCGACGGTCGCTGGTCACGACGTCAGCCGCGAATCGCTTCTGGTCCGCGCCTCGATCGGATACGTGCCCCAGGCGCTCTCCGCCGATGGGGCGCTCACCGCACGCGAGAACCTCGAGTTCTACGCCCGGGTCACCGGGGTACCGCGCCAGCAGCGCAGCGCCCGGATCGAAGAGGTGAGCGCAGCGATGGAGATCGAGGGCTTGGGCGACCGTCTCGCCCGCAACTTCTCCGGCGGCATGCTGCGCAGGCTAGAGATCGCCTCCGCCCTCCTCAACGAGCCGATTGTCCTCTTCCTCGATGAGCCAACCGTCGGTTTGGATCCGATCGCCAGGGGTCTGGTCTGGGATCGCCTCCACGCCCTGCGAAGGCGGGCCGGGACGACGATCGTCGTTACCACCCACATGATGGAGGAGGCGGAGCGCAACTGCGCACGCCTGGCGATCATGGACCGGGGCAGGGTGGTCGAGGAGGGCGCACCGCGCGAGCTACTCGAGAGGCATCGGGTCGGGAGCCTCGAGGACGTCTTTCGGGCGGTGACGGGATTGGAGGTCCCAGACGAGGGGAGGATGGCCGATGTCCGCAGTACCCGGCGCGTTGCCCGCCGGCTCGGCTGAGCGCCTGCCCGCGCTGCGCGGGTCGGCGCTTCGGCGGCTGCTTGGGGGCACCCACGCGATGACCCGAGCGGAGCTGCAAAAGCTTCGCCACGATCAGGTCGACATCCTGACCCGATCGGTGCAACCGCTGCTTTGGCTTTTCATTTTTGGCAGCGCCCTGCAGCACAACCACCAGCTGAGCGCGGGAGCAAGCGACTACCAGGCGTATCTGGCGCCGGGTGTGATGGCCCAGGCCGCCCTCTTCATCGCGATCTTTTTCGGCCTGGCGGTGATCTGGGAGCGTGACGTCGGTCAGCTTCAGCGGCTACTCGCCACGCCGCTACCCCGCACGGCGATCGTCGTCGGCAAGGCGGCTGGCGCCGCGGTGCGGGCGCTTGCCCAGGGGGTGCTGCTTTTGATCGTCGTCGCGATCGCCGGTATCCCGCTCAACTACAACCTGCTCGACTTGGTCGGGGCGCTCAGCCTGCTCGTCCTCGGCACGGCCTCCTTTGCCTGCCTTTCGATGTTAATAGCAGCGGTGGTTCGGACCCGCGAGCGGTTCATGGGAATCGGTCAGCTAGTGATGATGCCGCTGTTCTTCGCCTCCTCGGCGCTTTACCCGCTGGCGATCCTGCCAGGCTGGCTGCAGGCTCTGGCCCGGGCCAACCCGCTCACCTACGAGGTTCAGGGGCTGCGGCAGATGTTGGTCGGAGTCGGTGGGGCGGGAAGGCTGTGGCTGGATTTCCTTGTGGTGGCGACGTTCTTTGTGGCGATGGTCGTTGCGGCGACCCGCGCCTATCCACGGGCGATTCTGTAACTGAAGAGAAGACGGATGCATGAGCATTGCCGGGGAAGTGAGCGCCGCGGAGGGTTGGGTCAGCCTCAGCGGTGATCTGGGCGAGATGGTTGCCGCTAGCTGGTGCGTCCGCCCGCCTGATCAAAACCCGGGGCTGATCGTCCTGCCCGGGGCCAACGGCCCGAACAAAATACCTTCGCGGCGCTGGGCGACCTCTCCCATGCGCCCGAGCGCATTTCAAATCGGGGAACCGAATGATCGGATTCCTTGGTCGCCACCCGGCCCGGCCGTGAGTAACAGGGCTAGCCAAGGACTCACTCAGGTGCCCGCCGTCTGCTCCTCAAAATGTTTGCTCAACATCGTTACCTGGCCCTGATAGTTGGAGCCCAACCCGTGGCCGTAGAGACGCTCGGCCGGTGCCGCCATTGCCTCCAGACTCAGTCTGCAGACCGGTTGGCGGTGCTCGAGCATGAATGAGACATCTCTGGCCCGCACCTCTAGCGCGGCGCGGCTTCCGTGGCGATCGCCGCCCGGGTCATAGCCAAAGCCGGGGTCAAAGAAACCCGCGTAGTGGGTTCGCAACTCCCCCGCCGTCGGGTCATAGGCCATCATCTCGGCGGCAATTTGGGGCGGGATGCAAACCCCCTCGGCGGAGAGCAGAAGGTAGAAGATCTCGGGCTCAAGCACGATTCTTCCGCCCGGCTCGGGGAAAACCGGATCCCAGTAATCGGTCCAACGGTAGGCGCGAATGCGGGAGAGATCGACCGGCAAACTGTTCTTCTTGGCGCGGTAGCCGACCACTCGGTCCGCCGGTCCGGAGAGATCGACGCTGAGGAAAAGCCCGTCGGCCAGCGCCAGCTCGGACTCGCGCAGGGGATGGGAATCGAGATAGAGCAGTGGAAACTCCTCCTGGAGGCGGCGGATGTCTGCGTCGCGAAGGCGTGCCTCGCCGCGCACTAGTCGCAGTTGGTTGAGCGAGAGCCCGGTCGTCACCTGGATCGCAAAGGAGCGCGGCACGATCTCCAGGTAGAGCTTGCCGCGGTAGCCCGAGCGGATCTCATCGAAGCGATGGTGGCGATCGGTGATTACCCGGGTGAAGACATCGAGTCGCCCGGTCGAACTCTTTGGATTCGCCTTGGCGCGCACCCCATCCGGCAATGCCAGCTCCTCGATCAAGGGCACCAGGTATGGACGGTCGCGCTCGAGTACCGCTCCATCGCGTAGATCCACGCGCTGAAAGGCGAGCCCCTCGATCTTGTCTTCAACGCTTGAGTCGGCGTCGGGCAAGAAGCTGCAGCGAAGCGCCCAGGCGAAATCGCCGAGCCGCATATCGATGCTCGCCGGTTGAATCGCCTCGGGACGAATGCGGTAATCGCCCGAGCTGACCCACTCGGCCTCAATCGCCGCGCTCAACGCCTGGGAGGGCAGGACCCCTTCGCCAGCGGCGCCGCCTTTCGCTCCGAGCTCGTCTTGATCCGCGCTGGCAGCCTCCATCATCGGGAAGAGACTACGCGGCCACGCTGAGGTGTCGTCGCTGGCCGGCTAAGCGCAAATATCCCCCTTTTGGCGGGCCCCCACTTCTCAGCCTGCGCCACCTCATCCGCGGCGGCGCTTTTTGCGCCTGGGCGCCTTTCCGGCGGCCACCGCCAGGGTGCGTTCGCTTGCCTTGTCGGTCGCCTCGCTCATCGTGATCTGAAAGATGGCGAGCAGAGCGCTGGAGGCAAGCGGTCGCATCCGGTCAAGCGCCTCGCGGACCTTGGGCCAGTCCCCCTCAGGCCGTCCGGCCGCATCAAAGGGCTCCCATATCTCCTTGACGAAAAGATCGACGAAGACACGCGCGGCGCCCTCGGCGTGGCGGCGCAGCTTTTCTCCGGTGACCAGGGCCGCATCGGGACTCACCCCCAGCTCAACCAGCGCAGCTGCAGAGCGCTGCAGTCGCGGACTGATCACCTCGATGCGCCCGTCAGGTAGCTGGCGCAAGACACCGAGCTTTTCGGCCCGGCGCAGCAGCGCCGGTTCGGGCTCGGCTTCGCCGACCCGGGCCAGCTCCTTGGCCTCGACGATCTCGGGCGCCTCGAGTTCGAACGGCACCCGCAGGGCACGGGTGAAATCGAGGATCTCGGTGCCACTTTCCTCGGCTCCCTCAAGCAGCCGCCTGATCGCCTCCAGATTGAGCCCGTCGGCCTGCATCTCGCGGGTCAAGGCAATGCGGGCGATGTGCTCCTCGCCGTAATAACCAGTGCGCCCATGCACCTCGGGAGGCGGCAACAGTCCGCGGGTCTGGTGGGCGCGGATGTTTCGCACCGTCATTCCGCTGCGACGGGCGAGCTCGCCGATCGTCATCTTGCCCTCCGGCACCTTGGCGCTGAGCTCGCCCTGCCTGCTCATCCGCCCATCGTAAGCGCGAGGCGCTGCCCGTTCATCTTTTCCGCAGCATCCGAGCAAAGGAAAACGATCGCTTCGGCTATCTGCTCGGCGGGGGTGAAGGTGGGGAACTCCTTGCCCGGGTTCTCACTCCGCATCGCGGCGGTCAGAATTGCCTCGACGACGATGATATTGGCGGTTGCACTCGTCGCGGTGAATCCGTCGGCCAGCGCCAGTGTCCAGGCCTCGGCCGCCGCCTTGGCCGCCGCGTAGGCGGCGTTTGTGTTCGAGGGTGATTGGGCCTGCTTTGCCGAGATCAAAACGAAGCGTCCGTGCGAACTTGCCGCGAGCTGGTCGTGGAAGGCACGGGTCGTGTGCTGGACGGTTCGAATCAGCAAATCGTGCAGAAGATCCCAGTCCGAGAGTGGCTCCTGATCAAGGGGTTCGCCGCCGCGCCAGCCGCCGACCAGATGGATCAACCCGTCGACCCGACCGAAGCGCTCGAGCAGCACTGAGCACCACTCGCTGCTCGCGTCGGGGTCGAGCAAATCGACGACGCGCCCGTCCCAGCGCTGCGTTGGGAGTCCCGAGCCGAGCTGCTCAAGGCGATTGGGGTCTCGATCTGTAGCGGCCACCACCGCTCCCGCGGACGCCAGCTGCTCGACGACAACCGGTCCGAGCCCACCCCCCGCGCCGGCGATCGCGATCACGCGATCACTGAGATCGTTCATATCAAGCTGATGCGTTCAGGGCCCGCGCGATCACAAAAAGAGGGGACCGTGCCTTGGCGGTGTGCAGCCTCGATCCTAGGCCGGGTCACCCTCCGATTGGGGCCGACAGCAGGGCCCGCTGCAGTCAGCCGAGCCAGCTTTCTGCACGTCCGCATCTCGGCAGCCTAGGGCACCGGGTCGCGGCGCGGCGCGAGGCGCTCCGAGCCCGAATCGATCCTCCCAGGAACGGCGGGCGCAGGCCTGCGGCGAGTGCATCGCCGTTTGAAGTCGAGCGCTTGCCCGCGCTCAGGCGCGGGTCGCGATCACCTGGAGGTATTCGGGTTCGAGCACCAGGGCCCCCTCGCCGGCTGTATTTGCCAACCCCAGCTGGTGGCGCAGGTCCTTCTCCAGCGCCGCTTCGCCCTCGGCTCCGACCCGCTCAAACGCGGTCTTAACCGGTCCAAAATAGGCCCGGAAGAACTCGAGGTAATGATCAATCGATCCAAACGCCTGCCGCGAGATCCGGCGCTCAACGCGCAGATCGGAGACCCCCTCACCGAACAGCTCCCTGACCCGCTCCTCGGTTCCCCAAAGCATTGGTGCCGACATCCCCGCAGGCGGTGGCGCGTGTTTGGCGATCGTCGCAAACAGGCCGCTGACCGCTCCGTCTGGCACCCAGTTCGCCATCCCGATCCGCCCTCCGGACCGGCAGACCCGAAGCAACTCCGCCGCCGCCTGCTCTTGGTCCGGGGCGAACATCACACCAAAGAGCGAGGTGACAACGTCAAAGTCGGCGTCAGCAAAGGGCAGCTCGGCTGCATCTGCCTCGAGGAATTCGACATCGAGGCGCTCCGCGGCGGCGCGTTCGCGAGCTCGCTCCAGCAGCGCCGGGACGAAGTCAACTCCGACCACTGTGCGCCAGGAGCGGCGCGCCGCCGCCAGCGCTCCGTTGCCACTACCGCAGGCGACGTCGAGCACGCGCTCGCCAGGCATCAGCTGAAGCGACTCGGCCAGTTCCTCCGCCGCCATCACCACCAGGTTGGCGACCATCGCGAAATCGCCCTGCGCCCAGGTCTTCCTCAGACCCAGTCTGAGCGCTTCGATATCGACAGCCTCGCTCATCGATTCTCCTTAGCCGGATGACTCCGATCGCCCACCAGCGCTTGGCAGACTGGGCACCGCTCGCACCGCAGATCGGATGGGGGAGGCAGGATTCGAACCTGCGTAGGCATAGCCAACTGGTTTACAGCCAGTCTCCTTTAACCGCTCGGACACTCCCCCGGGGCTTGGCCGAGGCGATTGTAGAGGGAGGGAGGGCGCTAGGCGACGCCGAGCCGAGCCGACATTTTCTCGTTGAAGCGCGTCAACGCCGACATCGGGCGCATGAAGACCGTCAGCTCCGCGACGCGCCCCTGCTCGTCGAGCTCGAGGAAATCAATCCCCTCCAGATCGCGGTCCTCGACCCGAGCCCTGAAGCGCAGGGCGACGCTGCCAGCGCTGCGGAGTTCCTCGACGTAGGTGAGGTCCTCAAGGGTCGCGGCGACGTGGGTGAGGACCTCGCCGACGAGCTCCCGACCCTCAAAACCGCGAAACAGGATCGGACTGTGCAGGACAACATCATCGCGAAGGGTCCGCTTGAGCAGCTCAAGGTCCTTACGCTCGGCGGCCAGGCGGAAGGCATGCGGCTCATCCATCCCCACACTGTAATTCAGGCTCCGGGCAGCCGCTGGGATGCGATACTCGCAGCCGTGATCAGCGACCGCACCTGGGCCCGCTTCTCGATGTCGCTAGGGGCCAGCGGGCTGCGCTGGATTGGCAAGCTAAACGTGCCGCTTTACCGCGCCACGGGGGGGCGCCTGATGGGAAACGTCGGCAAGGCGCCGGTGCTTTTGCTGACAACCACCGGGCGACGCTCGGGGCAGAAGCGAACCGCGCCGGTCCTCTACCTCGCCGACGCCCAGCAGCTGATCGTGATCGGCTCAAATGCGGGCAACACCCAGCCCCCGGCCTGGTCACTAAACCTGCGGGCAAACCCCGAGGCCGAAGTTGAGTTGGGCCGCAAACGAAGGGCGGTTAGGGCCCGCCTCGCCGTTGGTGAGGAGCGGGCGCGACTGTGGCGCCGCGCAAACCAGCAATACGCTGGATTTGACGACTACGACGAGAAGACCGGGCGCGACATCGCGTTGTTCGTGCTCGAGCCGCGCTAACTCGCTTCGCGAAGCATCTGGGCCTCCGGCAGGCGCTTCAGTTTTTTCAGAGTGTTGTTCTCGATCTGGCGGATGCGCTCCCGGGTGACGCCGAAGGTACGGCCCACCTCCTCAAGCGTCAGCGGCTCCAAGCCCGAGAGTCCGTAGCGCAGCTCGATCACCTGGCGCTCGCGCTCGGGAAGGGCGTTTAGGGCCTTGCGCACGCCCTCCTTTTGCAGGTGCTCGCTCGCTTCCTCAAAGGGCTCAGAGACCGCGTCATCGGCGACGAAATCACCGAGCTCGGATTCATCCTCATCGCCGACCGGTTTCTCAAGCGAAACCGGTAGCTGGGCAACCCTGAGGATGTCGCGCACGTCGCGCACTGACCAGCGCAGCTCCTCGGCAATCTCAGCCGGCTCGGGCTCTCGGCCAAGTTTTTGGACCAACTGGCGTTCGACGTGGGAAACCCGATTTAGCTTCTCGACCATATGGACGGGAATCCGAATTGTGCGCGCCTTGTCGGCGATCGCCCGGGTCACCGCCTGGCGGATCCACCAGGTCGCGTAGGTCGAGAACTTATAGCCACGCCGGTAGTCGAACTTCTCAACCGCCCTGATCAATCCCAGTGAACCCTCCTGGATTAGATCAAGGAAGCTGAGCCCGCGCCCCAGGTAGCCTTTGGCGATCGAGACCACGAGGCGCAGATTCGCCTCCACCATCTGTCGCTTCGCCAGCATGTCGCCGCGCTCGATTCGCTTCGCCAGCTCGATCTCCTGGGTGGCGCTGAGCAGATCAACCTGGCCGATCGAGCGCAGGTACAAGCGCAACGAATCGAGGCTGGGCTCGACGGTCAGGTCCAACTCTTGCTTTTTGGACTGGCCCCGGCCCGACTCCCCGCTGCGCTGTTCTTTGTAGGCACTTACCCCATCCTCGGCGATCACGTCGACGCCATGATCGATGAGGCTGGAATGCAGGCCGGCGACCTGCTCCTTTGTGACCTCAACCTCCTCGAGGGTGGCAGCAATCTGCTCGAAGGTCAGGTAGCCGCGCTCACGCCCCAGCGTGATCAGGCCCCGAAGCTCCTCGGAGTCCGCGAAGGGCTGTTCACCCGCATCCTGCTCCAGCCCCTGCGGGACCGTCCCCATCGATTCGATCTCAACTGCCTCCGGTAAAACCCTCTCCCCTTTCCCGGGGGAGCCGGCCCCGATGCTCCGGCCGCGCCGAAGTATAGGCGTAGCCACCGCGAAAATGGCGGCGGCACCCCGAGCGCCTCGGTTGCTTACCCTTGAAGTGTTATGGCCGAGCTGAGCGCCCCATCCCGCGCCGAAACCGACGTCCAAGCCGCGGTTCCCGCGACGCAAATCAGCCTCTCTCGGGTCGGCGTCAGGGGCGTCGAGAAGGTGATCCGGGTGAAGACAGACGGAACCGAGAACCTCTTCTACGCCGATTTTGAGTGCCTTGTCGACCTCAACCCAAATCAGGCTGGTGTTCACATGTCGCGATTTGAGGAGATCGTCGGCGAGGCGATCGATGAGGTCGTGCTGGGCGAGGCATTTCGCGCCGAGGTCCTTGCCGCCCACATCGCCCAGCGAGTTCGCGAGCGCCAGGCCGGAAGCCGCGCCGAGGTCTCGGTCACCGCGCGCTACCCCGAGACCGTCTCAACTCCAGCGACGAAGCGCCAGACCCAGGAGATCTACGTTCTCTTCGGCACCGCGGTCGCCTCCGAGGGAGGAACCCGTACTTTGATCGGCGTCCAGGCGCAGGGGATGACCGCCTGTCCCTGTGCACAGGAGATGGTCGCGGGGCTCGCCCGCGAACGCCTCGCCGAGCGTGGATTTGATCCCGAGCAGACCGAGCGAGCGCTGGAGGCGGTACCGATCGCCACACACAACCAGCGCGGCATCGGCACCCTCTACGTTGGCTGCCCCGAGGGAGCTGAAGCTTGGATCGATGCCCCAGAGCTGCTGCGCATCGTCGAGGACTCGATGAGCTCGGAGATCTATGAGCTAATGAAGCGCCCCGACGAGCTGGCGGTCGTGGCCAAGGCCCATTCGCGACCGCGCTTTGTTGAGGACTGCGTTCGTGAGATGGCGCGGCTGGTGATTGAGCACTATGAGGACCTTCCCGCGCAGGCTTTCGTGATGGCGCGCCAGGAGAACCTGGAGACGATCCACCGCCACAACGTCATCGCCGAACGCTATGGCCTGCTCGGCGATCTACGCGAAGAGCTCTCGGGCGGGGCGCACCAGCGCCGCCACATGACAATGCGCGAGTGGCTGGAGGCGCCGGTCAGCTGACCCCGAGGTTGCGACCCCGCGCTTTGCGCTGAGCCTCGATCCGGCGGCGCAGCCCAAAGAAGTAATCAGCACCGCTGAGGACGGTGACGATGACCGCGCAGTAAAGGAGAGCATCGACCCACACCGGCGCCGGGTTGGCGGCGATCAGGGCGAATACGGCGGCGATCTGCAGCACCGTCTTTACCTTGCCAAGCCAGCTGGCGGCGATCACAATGCCGCGCTCAGCCGCGATCGCGCGCAACCCGGTGACGGCTATCTCGCGGGCAATTATCACCATCGCGACCCAGGCTTCGAGGCGGTGAAGCGAAACGAGGGAGATCAGGGCTGCGGTTATCAGCAGCTTGTCGGCGAGCGGATCCATCAGCTTGCCGAATGTGGTCACCGAGTCTCGCGAGCGGGCGAAGTAGCCGTCAAGGCCATCGGTCAGCGCGGCCAGAGCAAAGACCGCGGCGGCCAATGCATCGCCATTTGGCGTCTCGCCAAGCAGCGCGACGACCACGACCGGCACCGCAAGGATCCGCGCGAGGGTCAAAAAATTGGGGAGGTTGAGCGGGAACATCCCGCTCAGGAGCTTCCCGCTGGCGCCTTGGCCGAAGCGGCGGCGAGCTTGGCATCGCGGGCCGCGAAATAATCCTCACCCTCGATGCTGATGCGGGGCACCACTCGCTCCATCCAAGCTGGCAGCCACCATGCTCGGCGGCCGAGCAACACCATCACCGCTGGCACCAGCAAACAGCGGACCAGGGTCGAGTCAATCGCGATCGCCACCGCAAGCCCGACGCCGAACTCCTTCACAATTGGGTTGCCGTTGAGCACGAAGCTGGTGAAGACGCAGACCATGATCGCCGCCGCGGATGTGATCACCCGGCCCGTATTGGCCAACCCTTCGATCACCGCGCGCTTCTCATCGCCGTGCTGTTTGTAGTGCTCGCGCATCTGGGTCAATAGGAACACCTCGTAATCCATCGAGAGCCCGAACAGAATTGCGAACATCAGCAACGGCACGAAACTGACGATTGGGATCGGGTGGTCGAGGCCGATCAGGGAAGACCCCCATCCGAGCTGGAAAACCGCGGTCACGACCCCATAGGCCGCCCCGACCGATAGTAGGTTCATCGCCGCCGCCTTGAGCGGGATGAGCAGCGAGCGGAAGGCGAGCAATAAAACGATGAAGCTGAGTCCGACAACGATCGCGATCATCAGCGGCAGTTGAGCACCGATCTGGGAGGCGAGATCGATGTAGCCGGCTGTCTGCCCGCCAACGTAGGCTTTCGCTGCGGTACCGGAGACCGCCGCAGGGATTGTCGTATCGCGCAAGTCGTTGACCAAGGTGACGGTCGAATCAGCCCACGGCTCGGACTTCGAGATCGCCGTGAAGACCGCCACGGTTTTTTGCTTATCGAGGGTCGGTTCGGAGACGCCGGCTACGTCGGAGGCGGCGGCAACCTGCTTTTGCAGGCGGGGTAATCCGCTCATTGCTTCGGATGGCGATTTGAACTGTGCGGCAATCAACAGGGGGCCGGTGACGCCGGGGCCGAAGCCCTTATCGAGAGCGTCATAGGACTGGCGGGCGGTGGTCGACTTCGGCAACGCGCTGATGTCGTTTTGACCCAGTTCCAGTTGCAGGATCGGCAGTGCGAGCAAGACCAGAATCACCAGGGCGGAAATCGCTGAGCGCCAGGGACGATCGGCGACCCGCCTTGCCCACCTGGTCCAGCCGTGTGGCTGGTGATCATCGGGGTGGGTCTTGCCGAGCTGCACGCGCAGCGAGTTGATGTGAGGGCCAAGCGCTCCGAGCATCGCCGGCAGCAGCGTGGCGGCTGCCAGGATGGCAACAACCACGGCGATCGCCGCGGTGAAGCCGAGGGTGGTAACCAACGGGATCCCGGCAAAGGCAAGCGAACAGAGCGCGATTACCACCGTAAAGCCGGCGAAGACGACCGCACCGCCCGCGGTTGCAGTCGCCCTGGCGATTGACTCTCGTAACTCCATGCCTTCGCGAAGCTGCAATTTGTGGCGCGTGACGATGAAGAGCGCGTAATCGATTCCCACTCCAAGCCCGATCATCGTCGCCAGGGTTGAGGCGACGCTTGGTACCTGAACCGTGTTCTCCAGGAGGCGGATGATCGAAAGGGCGCAGGCGAGCCCGATCACCGCGGAGGCGATCGGCAGCAGCATCGCGGTCGCCGTGCCAAAAGCGAAGAGAAGAATCACGACGGCGGCGGCAAGACCGATCGCGTCGCTCAGACCGGTCGAGGGCTTGGAGAGCTGCTGGCCGACGTAGCCACCCACCGATGTCCTTATGCCTGCAGCCTTGGCCGGATTGGCGGCATCGAGCACCGACTGTGCGTCTTCTTCGTTGAGTTCCCCCGGACCCACCCCGAGCACGACCGGGATATAGGCGACGGTGCCGTCGTTACTGAGAAAGGAAGCGCCGGCGCGACTGAGCGGGCTGATCGCCGAATTAACCTCCGGCAGCGCTTCCAGTCGCTTTTGGGTTTCGGCGATCGCGGTCGCGTACTTTGCTTCGGTCAGCTTGCCCCGCGGTGCTTCAAACGTCAGCGGATTACTGCCATATGCCTGCTGGGGAAGGTGCTGTTCGAGAAGTTCGGTTGCCTTCGTCGAATCGGTTCCCGGCAGGGTGAGGTTGTCGTTGGTCTTATCGCCGGACGCCTGTCCGGCGATCACCAGCGCAGCGGCGACGATCACCCAGATCGCAATCGTCGGGTAATGGTGGCGCGAGCAGAAGCGCCCGATCGCATAAAGCGGGGCGGTCACCCTCCCATCTTCCCCGACTGGGCAGCCAAACGCCCCACGAAGCAACTCATTTGGAGGGTGAGGTCGAGCCCGTCGCAAATGCCGTGGGGACAGCGGCCAGCCCCCGCAGCCCGAGCGCCTGGCGCAGGAGGACCATGTGTTCGGCCTGATTTGCGCCGATTGAGGCCAAGAGCGAGCGGGTTCCCGCGGTGGTCAGCTTGGCAACCCCGTTGAGGGTCCCCGCGTAGCCCTTGCTTTCTCTTTGATAGAGCAGCTCGAGGTAGTCGACGTGCCTGCGCTGAGCGGCGTAGTCGATGGCCTGGCGTTCACCCTTGACCTTGGCCTCATCGACCGTCGCGCCGAAACCGCGAATTGCCTTCATAAAGACGTCGGCGTGTTCTTGGTCTTGGGCACGAAAGACCCGCATTAGGGAGCCCCACCGGACCCCCGGCGCCGCCATGGCGTGACCATAGGCATCGATCGTCGCCAGTTCGCGGGCGAGAGCTGAGTTGAGTAGCGCCGCATCGGCTTCACTTTCGCCCTTGGCGCGCGTATTCATGCTCGCCCCCCCACAACCTGCAACGAAGGCGAAGGTTGCGGCGAGAGCGACGGCCGTTATCCCTCGTTTGCAAAGTGCCCCGGCGGCGCGGATGATTCGGGTCAAAGCCATGAGATCTCAAGCCTATGAACTCAGAGCGCCCTGAAGCACTGGCGCAATTGGCGGCGGAAATCCACAGCTGCCGTCGTTGCCCGCGCCTGGTCAGTTGGCGTGAGGCGAGCGCCGCCAACCCGCCACGGCGTTTTCGAGGCGAGGATTACTGGGCTCGCCCTGTCGATGGCTTTGGAGACCCGCAGGCGCGGTTGGCAGTGATTGGGCTGGCTCCCGCGGCCCATGGAGCCAATCGTTGCGGGCGGATGTTCACCGGTGATCGCTCCGGTGAATGGCTGTATGCGGCACTCTTTCGGGCCGGCTACGCAAACCGACCGCGATCTGAAACTCGTGGCGATGGTCTGCGTCTGAGCGACGCCTACGTGACCGCGGTGGTCCGTTGCCCGCCACCAGAAAATAAGCCCACCCCCGCCGAGCGGGACCGCTGCCTTACCTTCCTTGTGCGCGAGATTGACGCGCTGGCCAATTGCCGTGTCATCGTCGCGCTCGGCGCCTTTGCCTGGGACGGTGCGCTGCGAACGATGAAGGCCCTGGGGGCTGAGGCGCCCCGACCGAAACCGCGTTTCGGCCACGGGGCCGAGGCGTCGGTGGGACGCTGGGAGCTGCTTGGTTGCTATCACCCCAGCCAGCAGAACACCTTCACCGGCAGACTGACCGAGCCGATGTTGGATCGGGTCCTCAGCCGCGCAGCGAAGTTGGCCCAATCCGACCAACCGAGCGCTCGCGAGGCTTGACAAAGCGCCAATCATCACCTTCGCATGCCACGGAACCAGAGCAACGGCGGCCTAGAATGCGCCGAGCGCGCCGGCGTAGCTCAGTTGGTAGAGCACTTCACTCGTAATGAAGGGGTCCCCGGTTCAAATCCGGGCGCCGGCTCCTAAAAGTCCAGCAAATAGCAATAATTATGTAAGCGTTCAGTCACCCACCCCTGCATAGCCTCAGGTGAGCGGTTGACATAAGCAGGCCCCGCGCCGGCCGCGGCGAACCCTGGCGGCATGGACCGCGCCGAGGCCGAGGCGATCCACGACTCCGGACGCGATGCCTGCGTCAAGGTCCTGCTGGCGCTGGCCAACCAGGTGCAGCGCCTCGAAGGTAGGGTCGAGCGGCTGGAAGGAGAGGTTCGGGAGCTGCGCCGCGACTCCGATAACTCCTCGCTTCCGCCCTCTGCCGATCCCGGTGCCGGCAAACGCCGGCGCAAGGGCAAGCGCTCCCCTCGCAACCCCGGTGCCCAGCCTGGCCACCCGGGCTCAGGTCGCGGGCTCTTGCCGATCGAGCAGGTCGATGAGGTGATCGAGCACCTGCCCGAGAGCTGCGCGCAGTGTGGGCACTCGCTCGCCGATCGGCCGGCGCGAGGCCCGATCCGCCGCCACCAGGTCGCCGAGCTGCCCGAGACCGCGGTCGCAGTGACCGAGCACCGCCTCTGCCGCCGCCGCTGCCCCGATTGCGGCGCGCTCACTCAGGCCGAGCTGCCGCCAGAGATCCCCCGCGAGCGCTTCGGCCCCCGCCTTCAGGGAGCCATCGCCACCCTCGCCGCGGGCTTTCGGCTCTCCCGCCGCCAGGTGGCCGATCTCTGCGGCGAGCTCTTCGGTTCCCAGATCGCGGTCGGCAGTGTCGACGCCATCCTCGGGCGCCAGGGCATCGCCCTGCGCGAGCCTCAGAAACGGCTCTGCGACGCGGTTCGCAGCGCCCCGGTCCTCTGCGTCGATGAGACCGGCTGGAAGCAAGCAGGGCAGACGCGGTTCCTCTGGGGCGCCTTTGCCGATCGGGCCGCCGTCCTTCGCGTCGCCCCCTCCCGTCACCGCGAGGAGGCCGAAACGCTGCTCGGCGAAACTGAGGCGATCGTCTCCTCGGACCGCTGGTGGGCATATGACCATCTCGACCCCCCCCGCCGCCAGGTCTGCTGGTCGCACCTTCTGCGCGACTTTCGCTTCCACGCCGAGAGTCCGATTGCCGACCAGAGCGAGTTCGGTAAGGCCTGTCTGGGGGTCGCCGAGGAGGTGTTCTCTGCCTGGCGCGCCTTTCAGCACTCAGGCGACCGCCGAGCGCTTCGTCGCGAGATCGCTCCGCTGGAGCGCGAACTGCGAGCGCTCTGTGAGGCGGGGAAGCGAAAGTCGGCCAAGACCCGTTACCACCGCGGCCTCGCCCGCAACCTGATCAAGGTCTGGCCGGCGCTTTGGAACTTCATCGAGGCAGAGGGCGTCGAGCCGACCAACAATCGGGCCGAGCGCGGTCTGCGTCACGCGGTCATCTACCGCAAGCTCTCCCAGGGCAACCGCTCTGCTCAGGGCGCCCTTGCAACCGAGCGGCTGCTCTCGGCGGCGATCAGTTGTCGGCTGCAGCGTCGCTCGCTCTTCGCCTACCTAGTCGAGGTCACCCAGGCCTCGATCCGCGGGCAGCCCAGGCCGGCACTGGTCTGAGGCGGGGTGACTGAACGCTTACATAATTATGGTAACCGTTCAGTCCCCCTGACCCCTGGGGCGTGGTTTCGTGAGGATCATCGGTGGGCTACTGCTCAGGCGAGCGCGGGAAGTGGCTGCCCGCGAGCCGAGGCGGTGCAGCTCCTCTTCGAGTCGCTCGATCCGTGTCTGCAGGCCGGCGATTTGGCGCTCTGAGCGCTTCGCCAGCTCCTCAAGCGTTGCGCCAGCTCAAGCATGAACTCGACGCAGGCCTCACGGCCGGAGTCGTAGACAGCTTCGGCCTCGGCGCGCTCCACGCCTCGGGGTTCGACGCGGTTGCGGGGAGCCCTTGTTATGTCAACCGGCCCGTCGCCCTCCCGTACCCGGCGCGGGGCGGCCGGGGACTGAACGGTTACGGTTTGGGGGTTCCCTTCTTCCAGGGTGGATCCCTGGTTTCGGAGTCTCCGTCAGAAAGCCTGGCTCAGGAACCTAGGAGTGCTTGGCGTTGAAGGTCAACGTGGCGGCTTGACAGTTGCCGGTCAAGCCCGGCTCCGCTTCGGCGGTCAATCCGGTCAAAGATACTTTGCCAACAACCTTCGTTGCGGATTTGAAGCTGCCGGAGAAATCGATCGTCGGCTGGGGCGTGCCGGTGTAGAGCGGTCCCTTGTAAGAGAATTTCCCGTTCTTGACGGGTAGGGGAAGGCCCTTTTCGTTTTCCTTAAAGGATTTCGAGCTAAACGACGTGCCGACCGGCAACGTGGCGCCCTGAAAGTTGCAGCTGAATTCGACGGATATCGACTTGAGTTCGACCTTGCGGCCGGCGCCGGCTTTGGAGACACTAAGAGCGGTTTCTTGTTTCTGCGAGGTGGAGCCGCTGAACGGGCCGCTCGAGGGAGTGATGGGTTTGGCGATGGCAGCGGTTGCAACGGCGAGTGCGCCAACCAAGGCGATAACGGCAAAAAGACACCGCTTCTTCCGGCTCATTTCACTCCTCCAAAGTTGATCGAGCTTCTAGGCCGTCCTAACCCCGAGATGTAACGACAGTTCGGGCTCATCGCACGCTCGCCATCTTGCGGGCACCGAAGACAATATCCGCCGGAACCCGGCCCTTCGTCAATCGACCCGTATGGGCGCGGTCTGCGTTGTAGTAGCCCAGGTACTCCTGCAGGTCGCGGCGCAGCGCGGTGATCCGTGGTGCCAGTGAGCGCGCGAACGCAGGGCGCCAGCACTCCTCGAGGATTGTCAGCTGCACCCGCTCGACGCAGCCATTTGAGTTCGGTCGCCCGGCCTTGATCTTGCGTTGGGTGGCCCTGTGGGAGTTGAGGGCTTCACCGAAGTCCTTGCTGCGGAACTCCGAGCCGTTGTCAGTGGTGACCTCACCGAGTCTCCAGCCGGCCGCCTTCAACTCTGCGGCGACCAGGTGGGCCAGCTCGGCGGTGTGGCGGGCGGAGGGGTTGTGCTCGGTGGAGCGCAGATAGGCCCAGGTGTAGGCGGATGCCACGTCGATCGCGGTGTATTGCCAGATCACACCTTTGGAGCCGGCGAGGCGACCGACGAAAAAGCAGTCCATCTGCACCTTCTCACCAGGCTCAGAAGCTTCGATATGCAGCTCTTTAGGCGCCACTTCAGGCTTTCGCTCATAGGGATCAGCGTGGCGGGCGATCAGTGCTAGGCGCTTTGATCGGGTATTCAGGTTGAAGCGGCGCAGTACTCGCCACACGCCGTGCTCGGAGATACGGATACCGCCCCACTTGGGACGAGCGAGCTCCGCGGAGATGCGCCGGGGTCCGAAGCCCGGGTGGCCCAGGGAGAAGGCGAGCACCCGGTGCTCGAGGTGGGGGCCGATCTGGTTGGGCATGCGTGGGCGGCGGCGCTCCCTTACCCGCAACCCATCGAGGCCGTAGCGCTCCAGCTTGGGCTTCCAGGCGTAATAGGTCGACCTGGCGACCCCCATCGCCCGACAGGCTTCCGAGACGTTGCCGAGCTCCTGCGCCAGGGTGAACAATCGCAGCCGGAATCCGAACAGCACGTCATCCTCGGTCATCGCGTCCTCCGTGTTTCTTGGTTGGCACTTGGAAGCGTGCGAGGACGCGCAGACGCCCCGGCAATTGCCGGGGCGTCTGATCGAAGGCGTCGCTATCGAACCCGGAGGTGTCCGGGGTACTTGGGGTTAGTCCGTTCTAGGCTTCTGGACTAGACTATACGGGTCCAACCCAGGCCGTGTAACTGCTGGGAGGAGAGCCAGGGCAGCGCAAAGCTGGTGCTCAGCCCGGTCATCCACAGAAAGCTCTCCCACGGCACCCGTTCTGAGGACGGCGAGCGCTTCGCCGAGCGAGCCCTTTCTGCTTCGGTCACCTGCCGCCTGCAGGGCCGCTCACTCTTCGCCTACCTGGCCGAGCTACTCGCTCCCCGATCCGCCATAAAAGCAGGAGAGGCTAAGCATCCGTAGGCCTCACGTCGGAACGGTGGATAACCCCGGAAGCACGATGAGCGCTTGGCTTGGCGCGACCGTTGTGCAGGTTAATTGCAGTAGGAGTGGTCATCACGCGTTTGCTCTTTCCATCTGGGACGGGCAAGGACGGCTGAGAAGCGGACCGCTATGCCCGATGATTCTCGATGTTGAAGTAAATCCCCTCGGCCAACCCCTCTACAGTCGATGTGGCCGCCTCGTCGCTGTAGACGGAGAACAGCTTGTTCCCCTCCAGCACCCAAGCAGTTGCTAGGTTCGCCCCAGTTGCGGTAGTGGCGCTCGTCGCAAAGGAGTGCTGGACCAACCTGCCAAACGCCGTTGAGGAGGAGAACGCTTGGACTGGCTCAGCCCCGGGGGGGAGGTTGGACCTTAGGTACTCAAACCGATCGACTGATACGCCCTCCTGCACCGTCACTCCGAAGAACACCATGGATTTTGGCCAGGCGGAAGAAGGTGTGGGGTAAAAGGAGCACTCGGACCCAATTTTGTATTAGCTGTGAGCGCTGCCGAGGACAACAGTGTCGCTGCTGACCACCGGGGCCGTGACGGTTTCCCCCGCGATTCGGCGAACGTCCTTGGCGTCGACAATCTTGGTGCACTCCCGCGAAGCTTTCGAGCCGTGAGCGATCGCCACTGGGGTATTCGCGGAGGCCACAGTAGCTGCACACAAACTCCACGCGACGACTCCAGTGGTAAGAATCGTTCGGCTTGAGCGGCGCAAGGGACTGGGAGATAAACCGGCAGGCCCGTTCCTCATGGGCGGCTCCTCTATGGCGATGCTCGAGCCGATGATTGCCCCCTTGGCCGAGCCGGACAAGAAGACACGCTACCAAAGGCGAGACTTTCAATCCCGGGGCAATGCGCATGACAGTGCTAAAGGAAATCTGCGATGCTGAGTAGCAGGTCGCCTTTTGAATAGGCGATGACATGAGGCCGCTCTGACACGAGCGCACTCAGGGGGGTCGATTGGTGCAGCGAATCTGGTGGATCGTGGCGTTGGCTGCGTCGGTGGCCGCCCTCATAGCGATTCCGGCGCAGGCAGGCTCCCCGAACATCACGGGAACCTGGAGCTGCTGCGGGAGCGGCGGGGCGGGGGCCCAAAGCTTTGTCATCTCATCCGGGACCGGCTCCATTGAAGGTGTGGCGGAGGGCACCGAAGGCTCCGTATTCGCAACGATCAGCGGCAGTCTTACCGGCAACCACGTCCAGATCGTCACCACCTACAACCAATTTGATCCAGGCTATGTGGCGACGTTCGATGGGACAGTCGCGGCTAGTGGAAACGAAATGTCTGGCACCTGGGAAAGCAACGAGAGTCAATCAGGTACCTGGACAGCCACCCGCCTCGGGGAGGGCTCGCCGTCATATGACCAGGAGGTCGACGCCGAGACGGTCAGTGGGAAGGTGCTGATCAAGCCGAAGGGCGCGAGTCAGTTTCAGCTTCTGAGCGGCGAGGAGCAGATCCCAATCGGCTCGACCGTGGATACGGACAAGGGTCGGATGCAACTGAGCACTGCGACGGGGCCAAATGAGACAAAAGCCCAGACCGCCGAATTCTACGACGGCACTTTCACGGTGCTCCAACCCGCTCACGGCCCCCCGACCACCGAGCTCGACCTCGAGGGTCTTCAGCCCAGCGCATGCCACCGTGGCCACAATGCAGCCCGCAGGCTCACCCGGAGCAACGCCAGCCACAACGGTCTATGGGGCAATGGGCATGGGGACTACATGACCAAGGGACATGCTGGATCGGCCACCGTACGCGGGACGATCTGGCTTACAGAAGAACGTTGCGACGGGACGTTTTTCGAGGCAAAGCGCGACACCGTGGTGGTCCACGACTTCACCCGCCATCGCACCGTGACCCTACACATGGGTCAGCATTACCTGGCGCCAGCACCCTGATGAGAGCACGCCGCCTGCGACGGCGACGGATCATGGCTCTGGGCGCCGTCGCGCTCGGCGCGGCATCCCTCGGCCTGCTCGCCTACGGGGCCCATCTGCTGCGCTTGCAGGAATTGGGCACGATCGACACGCGCTTTTCGATCAGGGGCACTCAGCCGGCGCCGAAGGAACTCGCCGTCGTGCAGGTCGACGATACGACCTTCAACCAGCTCGGCCTGCAGTGGCCCTTCCCGCGCCATATTCACGGCGAGCTGATCGACAGGCTGCGCGATGACGGTGCCCAGGTCATCGCCTACGACGTCCAGTTCACCGAGGCCACCATCCCTCGTGAAGACAACGCCCTGATCACGGCCGTTGGCCGGGATCGCGGTCACATCGTCCTCTCGACCACCGAAGTCAACTCTCACGGGGAATCCGGCATCTTCGGAGGAGAACAGGTTGTGCGCAGCGTTGGGGCACGCGCGGGCAACACGGTGATCCAACCCGATCCCGACGGGGTGCTACGGAAATTCCCCTTCTCATTCAACGGGCTGGACAGCTTCGCCGTGGCGGCAGTTGAAACCGCCACCGGCCACAGGGTCTCCTCCGCCCCCCTCGCGGGCGGACACTCCGCCTGGATCGACTATCGCGGCCCGCCAGGCACCTTCCCCACCTATTCCTTCTCGAAAGTTCTACGGGGGCAGGTTCCGGCGGGGGCCTTCCGCGGCAAGATCGTCGTGATCGGCGCCGGGGCTCCTTCGTTGGGAGATACCCACGTAACCCCAACAACCGGCGGTGAGGTGATGTCGGGCCCTGAAGTCCAGGCAAACGCGATCTGGACGGTTGGGCACGGTTTCCCGCTTCGTTCCTCATCGGCTGCTCTCGATGCGCTGCTGATCTTGCTGATGGCGATCGCCCCGGCGCTACTCAGCTGGCGCTTCCGGGCCTTCGCAGCCGTTGGCGGCGCAGTTGGCTTGGGTGCCGCCTACGTTGTGATTGCCCAGCTCGCCTTCAATAGTGGGCGCATCCTGCCCGTTATCTATCCACTTGGTGCCCTGGCCGTCTCGGCGATCGGGGCGCTGGTCGTGACGACGATGATCACGGCCTTTGAGCGCCAGTGGGTTCACGACACCTTCTCGCGCTTCGTGCCTGAGGCCGTGGTCGAAGATGTTCTGGCGCGGACCGATGAGAATCACCGACTTGGTGGAGTCCGCCGGGTCGCAACTGTGCTCTTCAGCGACCTGCGCGGCTTCACCACATTCTCGGAGTCACTGGAGCCCGACCAGGTCGTTGAGTGCCTCAACCGTTACATGACGGAGATGAGCGAGGCGATCATGGACCACGGCGGGACACTGGTCACCTACATGGGCGACGGGATCATGGCTGTCTTCGGAGCCCCAATCGAGCAGGTCGACCACGCCGATCGGGCATTGGCAGCCACCCGCGAGATGCTCCTCGAGCGCCTGCCGCGCTTCAACGAGTGGATGCGAGCCCGCGGCCTAGGCGATGGGTTTCAGATGGGCGTCGGCCTAAACAGCGGTGAGATCATGTGCGGACAGGTCGGGTCGGAGCGGCGCATGGAGTACACGGCGATCGGCGACACAGTCAACACCGCGGCGCGCCTTGAGGGAATGACCAAGGAAACGCCCCACTTGGTGTTCGTCGCCGAGTCGACCAAGGATTTGCTTCGAGGGGAAACCAGCGGTCTGACCTACGTCGATGAGTTCTCGGTCCGTGGGCGTGAGGCGACTATCCGAGTCTGGACCTTGATCTCAGATACAGTCTCGGCGTTCTGAGGGCCCGATGGACTGGATGAGGCCTATCCCCGTGTGTTGTACGAGCCGCGATCTCTCAGTGATGCCAAGTGCGTAATGTGCAAAATTCCAAACACTGAGCTCGGCCCTAGGCCGGAGACACGACTCAGGTCGCCCTGGTCATTAGCTAGCGACAAACCACCTCCTTAGCCGCCTACCGACCTGCCAAAATCCCGGGCTCGATGCCACCCACGGTGCGCGCCGCCACCTCTGTCGACGTATCCAAGCTCGCGGGATTAGATCGGCAGACATTTGGCGTGCACGCTTATTCACCCAGCACGATCCGCCAGCTCGTGGAGGTCTTCGCAGGGCTCGTCCTACTGGCTGAGGATCGGGAAAGCATCCCGCGAGCGTATGCATTCGGTGCGCTCGCCTCCGCCGCTGAGACCGGCTGGATACTCGCGCTTGGCGTCGAGCGGGAGTGTCGGCGGCATGGATTCGGGCGGGCCACCGTCGAGGAGCTGGTTCAGCGAATTGCTGTCCTCGGAGCGCTTCGCGTCCGTCTGACCTGCGCCCCGAGCGCTCATGACGCACTCGCCTTCTATGCGAACCTCGGCTTCGCAGTAGTCGAGCGCGTCGACGACTATCTCGGACCCGGGCGTGACCGCCTGGTGCTTGAGCGCAGGCTCACCTCTGGAGCATAAGCTCGGGCGCCATCGAGATCAGCTCTTCCCGCGCCACGCAACGATCATCGAAGGCGCTGCCGCCACCGGATCTGTCGGCCAGCAGCGTCGGCATCGCGCCGCGGCCCATAATGATCACGATGTCACCGGGGAGAGCCCCCGCGAGCGCTCGACGGATCGCACTGCGACGGTCTGTCACAACCTCCGGCATTTGTCTATCCTCGCGCCAGCCCGCCAGGAGCGCGGCGATTACCTGCTCCGGGGGCTCACCGCGCCCATTTCCCTCTGTGATTACAACGCGATCGGCAAGTTCGCTGGCTGCCGCGCCGAGTGGGCGTCGCTTGCCCGGATTATTGGCGCCACCCGCACAGAGAACCAGATGAACCGCGGTGTTGCGAGCGGCAACTACTTGTCGCGCCGTCAACAGCGTCTGGCGTAGCCCGGCGACCGTGTGGGCGAAGTCGACGACCACATCGAAGGGTTGATCGCAGCCCACGCGCTCCCAACGCCCGGGAACCCCGGGCATGTTCTTCAGCGCCGGCAGTGAGTCGCCGCGCGCCATGCCGAGTAGGTCACATGCCGCAAGCGCCGCGGCGATGTTCTCTGCGTTGTGCCATCCGGGCAGCCGAGTCGAGAGCCGCAGCACGCCGTCAGACGGCGTCCCTAGGCACAGCCGCGCGCCTGCCGCGTCCCATGTGGCATTGAGCACGCGGTACTGAGCATGCTTAGTGGACCCGAAAGTCGCGACGGTGGCGCCCGCGGCGCGCAGATCTTGCGCGAGCTCGCGCCCGAACGTGCTGTCGACGTTGACCGCGGCAAGGGGCACCGTCCGAGCGCCCCCGATAAAAAGTCGTCGCTTTGCCGCACCGTAGTCGCTCATCGTGTGATGGCGATGCAGGTGCTCGGCGGTCAGGTTGGTCAGCACTGCCAACTCCGAAAACGGCTGGGCACAGAACTCGAGCTGATAGCTGGAGGCCTCGATTACTGCCGGGCCGCCCTCGGCAGCCAACGAGCTGAGCGGGGATCCGAAATCTGTATTTCCGGCCACCGGAAGCGGGCCGCCTTCTCCGCCAAGTGCGTGCGCGAGGAGCGCGCAGACGGTTGACTTGCCGTCCGTGCCTGTCACGGCGATCAGCTGCCGGCGGCTCAGCCTGTGTCCGAGCTCGAGCTCATCTAGCACAGGCACGCCGCGCGCTAGCGCGTCTCGCACTGCCTCGCACTCAGCGGGCACACCGGGACTCTTTACTACCGTTCCGGGGGTGGGTCCCCGGACCAGCTCCCGACGCCACGGGCCGAGCTCGACCTCCACCCCGCAGCCCGCGAGGCGCGCGCAGCGGCGCCTCGTTTCTGACCCGTCGTGAACGTCCCAAACCCGGATTTTCGATGTCGGCACACGGGCGGCAAGGGCCTCAGCCGCACTGACCCCGGCACGACCGCAGCCAAGTACCAGATACGGGACCGGCGGCAGTAGATCGCTCATTGGCGTCTCACGCCGCAATCTTCTCAAGCTGGGTTCTTCTCGCACCCTTGACGAGCACCCGATCACCATCGCGAGCGATCCTCCCCAGTAGGACTCGCGCCTGCTCTGGCGTATCGACTAAGTAGGACTCACCGGGGTATCCGTCCAAGTACTGGCGCGCTGCATCGGCCACCGCGATGATTGCGTCGATTCCCAAGCGCGCGGCTTCTGCCCCGGCAGTGCGGTGATATCGCCTCGCCTCGCGGCCAAGCTCCTCAAAGGCGCCCAAAACGACGAGCCGACGACGAGCTGGTTCGGAGGCGAAGGCCTCAAGCGCGGCGCGCAGGGCCTGGGGACTGTTGTTGAAACAGTCGAGCACTATCTCCGCCTTACCGAGACGCCCGAGCTGCCAGCGCAGCGGCGGTAAACCGATATCAGGCTCTCGGGGCAGCCGCATCCCCAGTGCGCTCACAAGGGCAACTGCAGCGACCAGATTGCCAAGATTGTGTGGCTGGGAGAACCCCAACCGCACGGCAATGGTCGTGCCCGCGCAATCGATCGATGCAACCCCATCCACGACGCTCAGTAGTTGGAAGTCTCCCCCTCGGCCGTGGCGGATTGTCATCAGATCGTTGCGCAGATAGGGCTCGAGCAGCGGCTCCTCAGCGGGCACGATGCAAGGCGCCCCAGGCGGCAACGCGGCCAGCAACTCTGCCTTATTGCGGGCAACGTCAGCCAGCGAACCCGCGGTCTGGAGGTGAACTGGAGCGATGTTGGTGATCACTGCCGCCGTGGGCTTCAGCAGGGCGGCCTTCTCGGCGATGTGGCCGCGGGCCTGCATTGATAGCTCGACCACCAGCGCGCGCGCCCTATCGGGGAGGCCGGCGATCGTGGCGGCAACGCCGAGATGGGTGTTGAACCCATCTCGTGTGGCATGCACGGCCAGCAACGGGTTAAGAAGTGACGCAACCATCTCAGTAGTAGTCGTCTTGCCGCTGGATCCCGTAATTGCGATCGCGTGGCCGGCGAACTCCTGGCGCCTAGCTCGTGCGATCGAGCGCAGAGCCTCCCGCGGGTCTTCGACCGCGACCGCGACCGCGACTCGACCGGCCTGCTCGAGCTGCGACGCCTCCGCGATGACACCGTCGGCACCTCGTTTAATCGCATCAGCGATGAATTCGCGGCCATGGGTTCGCGAGCCAGGCAGTGCGACGAACACATCCCCGCTGCGCAGCAGCCGACTGTCGACGCAGACCTGGCCCCGCGCCACGGCTCTCCTGCCCCGGCTGATCAGGCGCCCATTTGCCACCGTGGCAAGCCAGGTTGCATCATGCTTCACCTTGTTTAAGCCTCCGTCGAGCTCGCTTGAATCGTCTCTTGGCATAACCCGCAGCACGACGCCAAAATCCGGGAGGTGGATGCAGCCTCGCCTCCAGCTGGGCCACCTGGCCCCGGCACGCATTGAGCCCTGCGGCGTGTCGGGCATTTTCGTTCGCAAGTACTTGGTATTGCACGTGTAGCTCTCGAAGCTCGAGCGCAACGGCCGCGACTCGCGATTGAGCATCGTGATGCGTGCGCACGAGTCGTGCCATCTCTCTCAAAGGGCCACCCCGCGCCGGCCCCCTTGATCCGCTCTCTAGCAGTCCGACTATGGCGACCGCATGATCGTATGGTGAGTGATGAAGGACTGCCAGTTCGCGGTTGACCTCGCCCATCCGTGGTCGGTACTCCTCCAGTGCTCGTCCGAATGCCTTAGGGTCGATAGGCGCCCCGGAGGAGCGGCCGCGGAAGCCATCGGCCTCGATCGCCGCGTAGGTGTCCTCGGTGACCCAGCCGTCACCGCCCGAGGGGCCGAATACCCACACCGCTCGCCCACATGCCATCCCCTCAATTGCCGAACGCCCCTGCGCGATCACGATATCGGCTTCGAGTATCGCAGGCCGAGGATCCAGCGCAATCTCGCCAGCAGCCCCGACCTGGCGCCACGCAACGTCCGACCGCTCGCAAACGTCTACCAGGGCATCCTTGCGCCGTCCATTGAGATAGTTGCCGAGCAAGAGCACCCGCACTACCTGCTCGCGGACGGGTCCGGCAGGATAGAAATGCGCGATCTCGATTGGTTGTCGCAGCCTTGTGACCGGCGGGGCGTCGGCGGTCGCCTCCAGACGTCGCTGGACTACTCCATTCATCGCGACCGCGAACGAAACGACCGCCTCATGACTGGGCGGCAGGTGCAGGTCGAAGTCGCCGCCGTGGACGATGATCCCACGCACGGCGGCAGGGAAGCAATCCGCCATTATCAGCGCCGAAACCGCGTCGCTCGAGAGTACAGCGTCACAAGAGGGCGGCAGCTCGCTTTCGAGCTGGCTCACCCGCAGGCCGCGTGATCTCGCCAGATCCGCCACCAAGCCCCCATCAGGCGAGTAGATCGTTACGCCATGGCCGAGGCGCTCGAGGTGCGGGGCAAGTGTGAGTAGGTAGGTCTGCATCCCTCCTGGCTGATCGAAAGCCAGCGCCGCGAGCACGATCTCCACCAGACTCCTCCCGTCAGGGCCTTCGATGCCCCGGTTCTAGTTCTCTGATCTCCGACCATTACAAACCCAACATATCCATCGCGGATCGTCAATCGGCGCCACCTCGCTCGCCGAGGTGGCGGAACTCTGCATCACAACTCCGATCGCCAAACTACTCGCGGCACTCCCACCGGGCGATCCCTGCTTTCCTGCCTGAGGCGATCTCGCGTGCTTTGAATCGGTAGAGACCGAGCGAATCCCACTGGGTATGCGTACGTCTGAGTCGCCATCAAGCTGCAGGGCTATCCGACCTCGACTCCGTCCGGCCCAGGTACCCGCGTTCGGCCCACTTAGAAGGATTGCAGGCTTGACCTGAATCGCGGACCGGCTAGCCTCACCTTCGGACGCCCCGGCAGTGAGACGCTGAGGGATCCGGTCCAGCTAGCCGATCCGTCCGGGTTGCGCTGGAAGGTGCCGATGCCGCTGAATGGGGCTGGCGGGATGACGGTGGCGGAGCTGAGGGCGCTATCGAAGATGAAATCGCCAGCCGGGCCGCTCGCAGATGTTGAGCGCGCGATCAGGACCCCGCTTCGCTTTTCCAGCGTTGAGCCGTCGAACCTATAGTTACCGAGCCCCGGGGCGGGCGGTGAGGCTGTCTCTGGAGCGCTTATCGGGGGTTCGGCGGTTGCGCCGAAGCTTGCTGCCTTGGCTGGGCTTGCGGCCTGAAGCAGTGCGCCGGGGGCTTCATTCACTCCAGATCCCAGGCTTAGACACTGGTCTTCGCCGCGGCCTCCGATAACCGCCCAGGGTTCGCCGACACGGCCCTTGATGCGATTGGCGGAGACTTTTGTATAGCCGTGCTCGCCGCGGAATCTAATCGTGCCGATGAAGGTTCCCAGTCGAGCTTTGGCGACCGACGGGAAACCGTTGAGCCGACAGCTTGGCGGAACTGTCGTGTGCCGAACCCGACCCGAGAATCTGAAGCGAAGCGCAAGGACTCCCAGACGTCCAAAGGTGGCCTCCATTCTCGTCGGAGTGACGGTGCCCTCGGTCGTGTAGTTGGCGTTGGCAGTGCCGCGGGCAGCGGAGAGGCCCACGGTGCTCCTATCCCGCCGACCGCTGGCGCCGTAGACCGTGATCAGGTACCCGTTGGTGCCGTGCAGGGTGAATAGAGAGATTGGCACCGAAAGTCTCGTCCGGTCACTTGACGTCGTTGCGCTGGGATCTAGCGCTGAGGCACTGGAAGGGACGAGCAACGCAAATATCGAAAGGACGAGAATCCTGCCTCGCACTGTGCTGCTCGAGATCGCTGTCTTCGGCGCGCGACCGACGCGGTTTTGCGAACGCACGACTCGCAAATCTATCGGCCAATCTCAAAACTAGCCGAAGCTTAAAGGCGAGACGGCCGTGACTCCGATCTCGCGGTACCTCAGTCGCGGTATTTCAGCGACAGCGCCGCTGGGTACTCTGCCGGCCAACGCGGCCCGATTCCGCGCAAGTTCGCATTGAACCACGCCCATGAGGACTGCCTCTCTCTCGGCGATCCAAGGCGACCACATGGTCCGCCCAGCGACCCCCCCTCAGCCGAGGTCAGCGGGCGGAGTGCGATCATCCGGACATGAATCAGCCAACTCGTAACCTGATTTCAGTTGCACTCGCTGACGCGCCTCCTAAGATCGCTTCCGGCACTCGCCCCGGCGAGGCCCTTCGATCTGCCCTCGCTTCTCAGCTCTCTTGCTAACTTCGGACCTCCACCGAAATTGAGATGGGCCCGGTAATGCGCCCGCCACGCAACTCAACTCTCGGGACCTGCAACGCAGGTGGCGAGGCTGAGAGGCGACAGGCCGATGCGAGGTTGATATGAGGAAGGCCTGCAACGTTCTGACGGTCGCTCTGGTTGTTGCTGGGCTCGGGGCTCCCGGCGCTTCTGCCGCCAACCCGGAGATTGCTCCCGGAGTGACTCCCAGCGGAATGCGCGGCCTGAACTCGGCGAATCGGATTATCGAGATCGCAACCGCAAGCATGCACACCACCTACGCCACGGCCCGGACATATGACCTTCAGGGTGGCCGCTGGCGGACGGTTCGCAAAGCAATGCCGGCCCGAGTTGGATACAACGGCCTCTCGCGTCCGGACCAAAGACACGACGGAGACGGCACAACTCCAATTGGCGACTACGGGTTCGTCTATGACTTCGGCTCGCGCCCTAACCCCGGCGTCACCGGCTTTCGCTGGCGCCGTCTAGTCCCTGGTTCCTGCTGGGCTGAGACTCCCGCCAACTACAACCGTTGGGTCAATCGCACGCCCTGCACACCGCCTAATGATTACCTGTGGTCCTACCACGCGCTCGCCTACCGCTACGCCGCGGTGATCGACTTTAACTACCGCCATCCGGTCTACGGGCGGGGGTCGGGGATCTTCTTACACGAGCAGACAGGCGGACCCACTGCCGGCTGCGTTTCGCTGCGGCAGCACGACCTGCTCTCAGTGCTGCGCTGGATGCGACCGGGCACGCGGATTCTGATCGGCCCAAGCAGCTGGCTGCAGACGCTGAAATCAGCCAGCTCAGGCAACTATCCCAGGCCAAGGCCTCGCGGGCGCCAAACAACGCTTTTGTGGCGGCGAGATGGCGCAGTGAAGACATTAGACTCACCGCGCCAACCGGGAGCCACCGATACCGAGATCGCAAGAAGATTCGCGAAGGCGTAAGCGCCGGGCTCCGGGTAGCTTCGCGGCCCTGTCGGCTTTAGCCTTGTTTTCAGGATCGCAGCAACAGCATTTGGTTTAGCCGCTGTTGGTAGCGAGATCGAAGCCGAGACCTGGTAGCCTCGCACCCATCCATGGATGCATGTCCCTCCTGGAGGCTATCCGTGCAGCGCTCAACTTCTTCTGGAGTCTTTCGCTGCTGTCGGCTAGCCGGGATAGTTGCCGGCCTAATACTCACTACGACACTGCTCGTTGGACCCGCCACTGCATCGGCGCTCACCAACTACACCTGGAGCGGCGCGGCGACTCCGAGTACGGAAAGCTGGTCCACCGGGACCAATTGGGAAGGCAGCGCGGCTCCCAGCGGCACGGTCGGGACGCTCACCTTCCCCGCCCTCACCAGCCCCGCTTGCGAATTCGGAACTTCCACCGGGACCTGTTACCACAGCAACAACGACGTGAGTGGGATAAACGTCGAAAAACTCTCGCTGGACAATGGCATCGGCTACAACCTCACTGGCGACCCGATAACGCTCGGCGCCGGGGGGCTCAGCGCCAATGCGCCGCCCAACTCCGGAGAATTCGGCAGCACTCACCTTGGCTTTCCGATCACACTGGGCGCACCCCAAACCTGGTTGTTTGTCGGCAATTCCGAATTTCCGCAACTGGATCTCGAACCGGTTACGGGCGGCACAGACACCCTCGGCATCGATTTCAGCACCGGCATCACCGTGCTCGATATCAAGAGTGCCGAGGTTGGGGCGATCACCGCGACCGGTGAGGGGATCGTGGAAATAAACTCCGGAGGTTCACTTAACGGAGTGGACAAAAATGCGGTGAGCCTCAGTGACGGCGCCAGCCTCCTTGCGAACCCAGGCTCAACCGTAGGTCCACTCTCGACGATAGGAAGCTTGATCCAAGTTGGTAACGGATCCTCTCCAAGCGGAACACTTGCCGTTCAAGGCAGTGTAACGCTCGACCCAACCAGCGAATTGCTGTTATTTATCGAACGGGCAGGGACGACCGCGGGAACCGACTACTCGCAGCTGACCTCGAGCGGCGCGGTCAATCTTGCAAACGCCAAGCTCAACCTCAGTGAGCTTGGTGCTTGCCCCAGCCTCACCCCCGGAGATGTGGACACCATCGTCGAAACGACCGAATCGGGGTCGCTCACAGGCACCTTCAGCGGGATCCCGAATGGTTCTACAGTGCCGGTTAAATGCTTTAGCGAAAGTGAAACACCGCCGACGATGCGCATCAACTATTCGACGCACGCGGTTACCGCAACGGTCATGAACGGTGGAGCGAGCAGCGGAGGGGAGACCGCCACTTCGACCGCGCTAAAAGTCACAAACCAGATGCCAGCGATCGGCGAAGCCGTGACCTACACGGCGACCGTGACGCCAGGGACAACAGGCGGTGGTGAGCCATCGGGCTCCGTGGGATTCCTGGATAGCGGGCAGCCAATCGGGGCCTGCGCGGCCCAGCCTCTGACCCAGGGAGCCTCATCTTCAACGGCAACATGCACACTCAGCTACCCAGCTGTGGGTAGCCACAATGTCATCTCCAACTATGGGGGCAATCTGCGCTTTGAAGGTTCGTCTTCATCGACCCAGACTGTCACGGTACATGCAAGCTCAACGGGAGGAAGCCCGAGCGTCAAATCGCCGACCGGCAAGAGAGCGAGGGCGCTGAAGAAGTGCAAGAAGAAGCACGGTAAAGCCCGAGCCAGGTGTGTGAAGAAAGCCCGCAAGCTGCCCGTTTAGCGCCTCCGGCAGGGTTATCCGAGTGACACTCGCTGAAGCAAATCGGCCCGCCCAGAGTCCACCGACCTCATCGATCGCCTCGACCACGCCGGTGCCGACACCGCACCGCGACCCCTTCATTTGGTTAAGGGGTCAAAACGTCGCCCCCCGCATTTGAGGGAAGCGGTTAAATCGTGTACCGACACGTGTCCCCGACTGTGCAGATATGGACCCAACTAGACCGATCTGCCGGGACGAAATCACGCCAAAACCAGCCCAAAATGACCCCGAGATGCCGCTCGTAATGAAGGGGTCCCCGGTTCGAATCCGGGCGCCGGCTCCTAGAGGCCCAGCAATCGAATACCACCGCGACCGCCTCTTCTGAGCAGTCCGGGGAAGGTGCCGCGGCGCCGAGGGGCGCTCCTCGATCAGGAGTTGCATGGAGCCCCTCCGCTCGGAGTTCCTCTCAGACACCGGAGAGGAGTCGATCGAACTGGTCACTACGGCGGTGATCGAGTCGCGGAATGTCGAAATCGATCGCGGCCTCCGCAACTCTGAAAGAGGCCTTCGTTCTGATGGTTGTCCTGAGTTCTCCTGTGCCAATTCCACCGAGTCCCTTGCTTAGATCCTCAACCGAAATTCCGCTGGGCCCGATCAGCCTTCTCCTTCGCCGATTGAGACGGGGGTCACTTGCTCACGGCGCCAGCTGCGGCTGCCTTTTTCGAGTTGCCACACATCAATTGTCCTACCGTGGACCGCGAACGCCGTAACAACCGCGCCGCCAGACAGAGCCACTGCGGCGGTGCCGGCGGGAGGAGCGAGGTTCGCCCGCCACGCGGAACCTGGCCCAGTGCTTATCAAAAGAGAATCGGCCCTCTTCCCGATTCCCGTCAAGACATAGGCTTGATTCCCCAGCCCCGGTCCGGCGCTAATCACCTGCTGGTTGGCTTTCAGCCGCAACGCCGGCAGCTCGCGCCACCGTTTGCCGCTGTCGATGCTCCAAGCCGCCACCAGGTAGTTGTAATTGCTGGACACAGATGTGAACTCGACCAGTGTGAACGCGCCAACCCTGGTGCTCGTCAAGCGCAGCACGGAGGCGGTCTGGCCGCGCAGCGTATTTGGGACGGGGGGTGCGGCCGGGCGCCAGTGGCCGTGATCGTCGGCGTACTCGCCGATCTGTCCGGGGAGCTTGCACGGGCCGCCCACGAGGGGGCCTCCTTGCGAGCTGGCGCTGACCGCGTCGATGCCCTCGAGTTCGCAATCATGGGTCGCTGGTTGCCGCGCCAGTGCTTCAGCTGAAACAAGCCCCCGCCAGTTCCCCGACGGCGTCGAACGCTCGAGTACTTCGCCGCTGCGACGGGGGGTCAGCGCAAGGAGCCCTGATCCCGGGCCGGCGGCGAGTGAATCCGGGCTTATTGTCAAACCGCCAGGAAGCAGCTCGGGAGACCACGAGGCGCCGTGGTCGAGGGTCCGCGCGAGGGGCGAGAAATGGAGGTTGATGCTCGGCAGGAATCCGGCGGTCAGCACACCTCGCGGCGCCTGTGCAATCGAGAGGCCGCCGTTGTCTTGGACTCCCGGTGGTGTTACCAAGGACCAGCGAGCCGTGCTGCTGGCCCGCCACAAGAGCTCCCAAAAGCGGTGTTGGCCTGAGTCCGCCCCAACCGGGACCACGGCCCAACTTCCAGCGGCGCCAGAAAGCGACGTGGCGAGC
The DNA here is from genome assembly GCA_963700105.1 of uncultured Solirubrobacterales bacterium. Lineage (GTDB taxonomy): Bacteria > Actinomycetota > Thermoleophilia > Solirubrobacterales > 70-9 > CAVUWL01. Next base: position 1,431,570 of record CAVOWL010000004.1, read on the forward strand.
AGGGCGGTTTCAGGAGCCCGCGGTTGGCTCGCCATCCCACAGCCGCTGAGGCCGAGAGTCATTACGACGATCCCCGCCAGGTGCGTTCTTCGCCGCCGGGCGCTGGCGCGCCAGCGGCACTTGAGCATCCGCTGAGTGCTCATCTCAGGAGCGCGATTCGCCAAGCACCTGCCTGGCCGCGTTGGCCAGCGTCACCGCAAAGGAGGACTTGGTGCTAGAGGTCCCCGGGCCAGGATCAAAGCTCGTATCCCAGCGCAACTGGCCGCGAGGATTGAGGATCGCGGCTTCCTCGGCATGGTCCACCATCGCCCCACCGGATGGCACCGAGACTTCGACGCCGAAGGAGTTCCAGACGCGACGAAGCGCTCGGGCACGACCGGTCAGGTAGAGCCAGTTTGGCAGGCGTTCGAGTTGCTCCTGGTGGTCAAAGGCCCGCAGCACAGACGGTGAGCGGTAGAGCGGGTTGGCGTTGATTGCGACCATCTCCACCCGGGGGGCGTTGCTACCGAGCATCTGATCGGCCTGCTTGAACTCCTGGGCGATCAGCGGGCAGTCGACGTTGCATACCGGGTCCAGGAAGGTGAGGAGCACAACCTTGCCCCGCAATCCGCGAAGTGAGACCGGTTGGCCGCGCTGGTCGACCAACTTGAAGCCAGGTGGTCGGTAAAAGCCGCCCACCGATGAGGTCGGTCCGTCGATGCTCTGGGCAAGCAATGTTGTGGCGTTTGGATTGACCGCGGCGAGCGCGAAGGAGACGCTTCCCAGGGCGGTCATCGAGAGCGCGGCGCCGATCGCCAGCACCCGCCCAAGCGGCCTCAGCTCAAACGGCGAGGAGCGCCGGGTGTCGGTCTCGGGCTGTGGGTCCGGAAGTGGGGCTGGCGGGTGAGCCAAGGCCAGGTAGCCGGCAATGAACAAGAGCAGTTGGGGAATTGCGCTGTTGGGATCGGTGCCCATTCCGCCGAGAACGCCAAGGTCTTGGACGAGCACCCAGTCGGCGAGGCACAGCACTCCGATCACGACCAGCGCCGGTCGAATCAGGCGGAGGCGGCCGCTTAGGAATGCCGCCCCCACTATCGCGAGTGCCGCGATCACGAAGAGGTTCAAAAGGACGGCGTTGGCGGCGGCGAACCGTGCGAAGTCGCCGAGCAGCGCCGAGAGCGCGTGCGGCTGCGGGGTGGTTGCCATTTCGCTCACCATGCTCTGAAGCGCCCCGCCGCTCCCCTGCCAGAAGCCGTTGCCCGGCAATGCCTGCAGGGCAGCCATCGCAAGGAGCAGCGCTCCCGAGCACGCCAACACCCCGCGTCCAAGGCGGCGATCACGCCAGCTGCGTTGCGGGAGCGCGATCAGGGCGCCGGCTGCCGCGTAGAAGATCACCGCCCCGGGTGCCCCGATCATCCAGCTCGCCCCCGGCGCGAGAATTCCCCCCATCGCCTCGCCGAGCACCCAGACGCTCAGCGCCCAGCCGACGCTTATCAAGCCACCGAGCCTCGACCAACGGCCCCGAGCGACCAGCAAGAGCCAGAGTCCGATCCCGATCTGGATCCACACCGCAGCGGTCGCTGCTGTGACGGGATGGTTGTTCCAGATCGTTGCTCCCCAGCGCATTACATCCTGTAACCACGCGGGGCTGCCTTCGCCGGCTTCGCCGATCACCTGCCCGGTCAGGCGCATCGGCATCCCCGACTGCATCTGCAAGATGCCGTCTAGGATCCAAAGCAATCCGAAGCCGATCCGCAGGAAGCGGCGGGCGCGAGCCTCAGGTCGGTTTTCTCGCCCGTGCCCCCGGCTTTGTGGAGATCTGTTCTTTAGGGAACCTCCCCGGCCATGGCGGCCGTCGCGCAGCAGCCTGTCCCCCAACCATAAGACGAGCAGCACCGCTGCAAAAAGCATCAGGGCCCCGAGCAGCGCCTTCTCTTGAACCGACAGGCTGTGGTGAAAGTGCGACGTGATCACGGGGTTCTTCAACCCGATGCCACTGCCCATCCCACTCATCCCACTCACGGGCGTTCATGCTAGCTCGAGCTCGGCAGGCTGACAATGTTCTGGGGACTGGACCGAAGACACCGGGCGATAGCCGACAGACGCGTCCGCGATCATCGCAAACGCCCACAGAACAAGGCTTGGCGAAAGTCCGCAGCCGCCTCCCTGAAGTCTGGGACGTTCGTCTTCCCACGTTCGCCGATCGAGCGTCTGCCACCTTGTCGTGCAACCTCAGGTTTGCTCCTTATGTGGCCGATCTCCACCTCATGGCTGGCGAGGACTCGCCGGCGCGCTCGGGCTGACAGAGCGGAGGCGACCTAGGCCCCTGTTGCCTTTCGGTTGAAAGCCAGGTGCGAAACGCTATCGAGACGAAAACGGACTGGGCGAAAGAGATGAAGACCCCAGAGTCGTCCCGGCGGCGATCCGAGGCGGCCGTAGACGGCGCGATGGGGCGAACTTGCTCGCCGCATCGGTCGGCCAGATGGCGAAGGCGAGCAAGACGAAGAGCGGCCCGATGTTGGGGTCGGTGGCGCTCCCCGTTGTCAGGCCGCCGAAGCTCTGACCGAGCGCCCAATAGACGATCGAAAGAAGGGCGCCGAAGATCAAGGTCTCCCGCCGCCAGCGGGTCCAGACGCCGACTGCAAGGAGAAGCGACACGGCGAGGAGGATCGCGGCGATCGCCTTGCCATCGCCCGCGAGCATTGTCGCAAGGGATCGCTGCAAGCTGGAGAGCCAGGGCATCGCATTGCCCGAAGCTTCGATCAGGCTGCCGCTGATCGAGTACACCGGGCGAAAGAGCACCCTGAGCCAGAGCAGCACCGAGCAGCCCCAGACCGCCGACCAGATCGCGAGGCCACCTCGTCCACCGAACAGGCCTGATGCGGCTCCCGAGCGGCTAGCGCGTCTGCCGGTCGGCCAGACCAGCGCGCCGATCACCGCGTAGAGCAGGACCGCCCCGGGGGCGCCGTTTAAGGGCGAGCCCATGTTCATAAACAGCATCCCGAACCCCTCGCCGAACCACCAGACCACCAACGTCCACCCGAAGGAGAGCGCCAGCGCCGGCTTGACCGTGGGCCGATAAAGGATCCCGAGGCCGATCGCGCATTGGACCAGGGCAAAAAGCGTATTCCAGACAGTCAGGTGGGAGCCGACGAGATGGCCCGCCCAGTGGATCGAGTGCGCCAGCCAGGCCGGCTGCATCGAGAGCATCGGTTCGATCGTTTCCGGGATGAATTCCCGCGAAAACATGTAGGACTGAAACTGCAGGGCGCCGTCGAGCAGCCACAGCATGCCGAGGGCGATCTGGATGCCGCGGCGAGTGATTCTGGGGCTCAAGGTGCAGCCGCGTGGTTAGTTGGAGTCATTTCGTCAGCTGGGTGGGAAAGGAACAGGTACTTCCGCCAGCCTACGGTGACGGCGCGATCTTTCGCGCTCGAGGCTACTCGGTGCGACTGCACTCGACGCTTCAACTCCCAGCGCAAGAAACCACCAAGACAATCGATGCGTCAGGAACATCAGGCGCCGGCGCCGACCTCCCCCGAATTAGAAACCCCTGGCAGGTGTGATCACCCGGCACGGTTTCGCGAAGTCCAGAGAGATGCGAAGCCGATGCGCGTCCTCGCTCCCCAACCTGCCTCAGAGGGCAGGTTGGGGAAACGGCCAGCTGGCGCGACGAATGCAGCACCTCTTGAGCTCAAGACTCGCCCTCGACAGCACCGAATTACCCGGACAAACGCGTCAGCGGAGGCGGCTTATCTGACGTTGACTAGCGTGATGGGCCGTGATTGGCGAGGATGCACTCGCAGCCAATCCGCCGGATCAAGCCTAGCCACTGGAGGAAGCAATGAGCGACGACTTTACGATCAAGCACCGGGATGAGTTTGAGGCGATGGAGGGCTCGGGCGATTCGACCTGGCGATTGGCGCGAAAGGCACTCGGCACCTCTGCTTTTGGGTTCAACCTGGTCGAAATCGCCCCCGGAGGGAAGATCCCCGAGCATGATGAGCAGGGGTCGGGGCAGCTCGAGCTTTACATAGTCCTTGAGGGCGAGGCGACGCTCCAGATTGCCGGGGAAGATCACCCAGCGCCGGCCGGCACATTTGCCTCGATCGAGCCGCCCGCCACCCGCACGATTCTAAATCGCTCCGATGCCCCGGTCACAGCACTTTTGATCGGAGTGCACCCCGAAGGCAAATACGAACCGCCGTCATTTGCTTGAGGCCGACCCAGGCCGCAAGCAACTCCACGCTTTGAGGCCTCAGGGCGATCCAGTCGAGCCGCCTCGAGCCTGACGGATCGAGGCGCCGCCGCTGATACTCGAGTCCATCCCTGCGGCTAGCCCTCATCTCAAACTGCGAATAGCATCGGGAGGATGTCAGATGAGTTTCGCCCCACTGGGGTATTCGTACCCCTGGTAACGCCGTTCGATGAGGACCGAGAGCTAGATTTGGAGGCGCTCGGGTCACTGACCGAGGAAGTGCTCGACGCGGGCGCCCGTGGTGTCGTTGCCCTCGCCACCACCGGTGAGCCAACTTCCCTCGACGCCGAGGAGCGCGACGCCGTCGTCAGCGTCTGCGCGCGGATCTGCGGTCAGCGCGAAGCGCCGTTGATTGTGGGCGCTGGGACAAACGACACCCGCACCACGATCGAGCGCCATGAGGCGCTGGCGGATTTGGGAGAGGTTCGTGCCTCACTCGCCGTTGTCCCCTATTACATTCGACCAACCGAAGCTGCAATCGTCGCCCACTTCCGAGCGGTCGCAGAGCGATCGCCCGTGCCTGTGTTGATCTACAACATCCCATACCGGACCGGCCAGGGTCTGGGAGCCGAGTCGCTGCTAGAGCTGGCCGCGATAGAGGGAATTGCGGGTGTAAAGCAGGCGGTGGGAGGCATCGACCTCGACACCCTCATTTTGCTCGCGGGAGCTGGGGATAGCTTTGCCGTCCTCGGAGGCGATGACCCGTTCCTCTTCCCCTTGACCGTGATGGGTGGCAGCGGAGCAATCGCTGCCTCCGCCCACCTGTGCACGGGGCGCTTCGTCGAAATGATCGACTGCGGGCTGGGCGGCGCGCTGGCCGAAGGTCGTGCACATGCCGAGCGGCTGCTGCCGCTGGTGAGGGCACTTTTTGCAGAGCCTAGTCCGGCGGTGATCAAGGCCGCCCTTCACGCGGCCGGTCGAATCCCGACACCCCACCTGCGGATGCCTCACGTCGACGCATCCGAGAGGGCCACCGCTCGGGCCCTGGAGGCGATCGCCTTCGCCCGGTAAATCGATCGGGTTAAGGGAGGACCAAGAACAGCATCGGGACCGACATAGCCCTCGAGTGGGCTGATTTCAGCCAGGCCACCGACTCCTGAAAAGCAACCCGGACCCCCGAGTGAATTGAACTCAGGTGGCGGAAGGGATTACCGAACGCTGGCCGCACCGATTGCATCCGCGACCTCGGTCGCGCCGATCAGCACCACCCCGATGTTTTTGAGCTCGCTCTCGCCGCGCTCATAGAGGCCCGAGATTGCATCAGGGGCGAGCACGACCCGGAAGTCGCGCTCACTCGCCTCATAAATTGAGGTGCGCGGGCAGTTGGGAAAGTTACAGCCGCAGAAGACCAAAGTGCTCACATCCTGTTCGCGCAGATGCTCCTCAAGGGGCGTGTTGTAGAAGGCTCCCCAGCGTGGCTTATATATCGCGACCTCCTGAGGGCCGAGGATTTGAATCTCGCCGGCCAGCAGCAACTCGTGATCGAGTGCCAAATCGGGCTCTGGCAGAAGCTGTCGGGCAAGCTGGGAGCCCTGCGTGCCGCTCGCCAGTATGGGCGGCGCACCATCCTCTACGGAGCGCCGGCGACAAAGGTCCACGTTGCGTCCATCGGGCTCATAGATGCGCACGATATGAACTATTGGCCGGCTCGCCTCGCGAAATGCCCTCAACATCACCCGGATTGGCCCAAGCGCCGCCGAGGTCCCCGCAATCGCCAGCGACCCGCCATTTAAGACATCGCGCTGGTGTCGATCGTGATCAAGGCCGCCGAGCTGAAATCCGGAGCTGTGTAGGGATCACTCACCTCACCCGAGTGTAGATTCCCGCGATTCTCCGTGGCCGATCCTTGGATTGTTGTATCCGATGAATCGAGGAATATCGCGGGGTGATTCGCGAGATCATTCCGCCCGACACTGGCCTCGCCTTTCGCGCCATGCAGGCGCTGCGCCCGCAGCTTGCCGATGAGGATTCCTTCGCCAACCGCATCGACGGGGTCCAGCGCCAGGAGGGATACCGCCTCGTTGGCGCCTTTGAGGAGGGCGAGCAACAGGCCGTAGCCGTGGGCGGGTTCCGTGCCGGACACAGCCTTGCCTGGGGGCACTACCTGTATGTCGATGATCTCTCAACGCTTCCCCAGGCCAGGCGCCGCGGCCATGGACGGGGTCTGCTCGACTGGCTCCTCCAGGAGGGCAGGCGGCTCGGCTGCGAACAGGTGCATCTCGATTCCGGCGTCGGCCTGGAGCGCTCCGACGCCCACCGGCTCTACCTGAACTCCGGCATGGTTATCGTCTCACATCATTTCGCCCGATACGTCGATGGTTCCTAGCCGTTAATTTCAAGTCGAATTCTGTCGCCGCGATGGGCAGCACAAATCGTCGAGGGTCATCCGAGGTCAGTAAGCGCGCCGGCGCTGACCTGAAACCCATCGGGTTACTGAGATCGATCAGTCTCTCTGCGCGCTCCACTCCGACGCCAGGGTCGCGTAGACAACCATGTCCAGATTTCGATCGCCGACCCGTTCAGCCTCCCGCAGCGTTGCCTCGTTGCGAAAGCCGAGTCGCTCAGGGATTGCCCGGCTGCGTCGGTTCTCAACGGCAGCGCGGATTTCGATGCGGTTGAGCTCCCAATCCGAAAACCCGTGGCTGACGAGCGTGCGCACCGCCTTGGTCATCGTACCTTGGCCCTGATGGTCGTGGTCGAGCCAATAGCCGAGGCTGGTGGAGCGGCTTCCCCAATCCACGCCGTGATAACCAACCATCCCAATGATCTCTTCCCGCTCGAGGATGGCTGTTTGAAAGCCATTGTTGTCAACCAGCTGTTTCAACGATTTTCCAATGAAGATTTCGGTGGCCTGAAGAGTCTGACCGGCGGCCCATGGCATCCAGCAGCGAAGCTGGGCACGATTGCGATCTATCAACGCGTAGAGCTCGACCGCGTCTGATTCCTGGAGGGGGCGAAGGCGATGTTTATCGGAGATCGGCAGGCTAAGCACACTCTGAGTCTTCCCGAGAACTCCGGTCCAGTCAACGACCCCAACGACATTGCCCCAACCCGCGTCGATCTCGGCCCGAGCGCCGAGGGACCTTACCCTCAGATTCCCCTGCGGCGAGATGCACCTGAGTCGACGTGAAGAGCTGGCTCATTGCGCTGGCTGATACCTGAGAATGATAATTCCGCCTGGTCCGAGGGCTTTGCACTCGAGCAATTGCAATGGCGCGCGTGAGCTGCCCTGATCAAACAACAACCTGCCACTCCCGAGGATGACCGGAAAGATCATCAGCCGGTACTCGTCGACCAAACCGTATTCGGACAGCGTGCGGACCAGGCGGGCGCTACCAGCGACGAGGATATCTCCAGTCACCTCGTCCTTCAGGTGTGAGATCTGGCCTTCTACATCAGAGCGAATAACGGTCGAGTTGGTCCAGTTCGCATCCTCATCCGTTAGCGTGGTCGAAACGACGTACTTAGGCATAGTGTTCATCTTTTCGCCGAACCAGTCATTGGCCATCGAGGGCCACGCTGCGGCGAACCCCTGATAAGTGACTCTGCCGAGGAGCAGCACGTCAGCTGCCTTTAGCTCATCGCCCTTAAAGGCGTCGCCCTCCTTCCCTCGGTCAAAATCAAATGTCCAGCGAGGCTCCTCGAAGACGCCATCCAGGCTAATGAACTCGGTAACGACAAGGTTTCCCATCAACGTCCTCTCAATCTTGAACCCACCCTGCGAGGGCAGCATTGATTTGTCAGAGCTAAGACATGAGTGAGACGCCAAACTCATCGCCTCCGGATCTCAAGCCGCAGATATGGGCGAGATGATTCCACGCTGAGCGTCACCGTCCCGGGGAGTTCAAGCGATCGCGGGGGACAGCGAGTTGCCGCGGGCGCCGTCAAGGCCGAAGGAATCCGCTTCGGCCGATGGTGGCTCGTGGTCGATCCAACGCGACCATGCAGCCCGCGGCCCGATTTGAGCAGCCATCGAGACTAGATAGCCACTTCGCATCAGAAGCAAATATCTGCCACAAAGGAGACTGGCTCCTGCAGCGATTGGCCCGCGGAGGAAAATGCTCGCCATGAACCGAACTCAGACCCTGAGCCAGATCCCGGCCGCCGCCTTCCCTCCGAAAGCCGATCGCTGCATCGCTTCCAACCGGTGGGGTCAAGCTAGCGCTCGCGGCCGAACCCCCGGTGCGAATCACTCAGATCGAGCCAGCTAGAGGGAACCGGCGGTGCCAAAACCGTACCCAAACCACGATGATCCCCTCGAAGACTTCGATCACCGCCCGATCACGATCGACGCGGTAAGGAAGATGGTCCACGTCGCCGGTAGCGGACCGGCGGTGATCGTCATGGCCGAGATGCCGGGGATCAGCCCGCAACTGGCTCGCTTCAGTCGATGGGTAAGGGAAGCGGGATTCACGGTTTACATGCCGTCGCTTTTTGGCCGCGACGGCTCGGTGGCCGAGGCCGAGGAGGGAGTCGCCGTATTTCAGAAAGCCTGCCTTAGCGCCGAGTTTCGGGCCTTTGCGGCAAACGAGTCGAGCCCGGTCACCGCCTGGCTGCGCTCGCTCGCGAAACTGGCTCATGGGGAGTGCGGCGGGCCGGGGGTCGGCGCGATCGGGATGTGCTTCACCGGCAATTTCGCGCTGACGATGATGCTTGAGCCCTCGATGCTGGCACCGGTTCTGGCGCAACCCGCCCTGCCGCTGGACGACCCCGCCGGGATTCACATCGCTCCCGAGGAGCTGACCGAGGTTCGAGACCGCCTCGAACGCGAGGATTTGACCGTCATGGCGTTCCGCTTCGAGGGCGATCGGTTCTGCAGAGCCCAGCGATTCGCGGCCTACTCTGAAGCACTCGGTGAGCGCTTCGTTGCTCGTGTGCTCCCCGATAGCGCCGCCAACCCCGACCCACCGCCGTTCTTTGAGCAGGTGGTCGTGAGTCCGCACAGCGTGGTCACCGCCCACCTGATCGACGAAGAGGGCCAACCGACGCTGGCCGCCCGCGATGAGATCCTCTCGTTCTTTGGCACTCGGCTGCGCGGATGATCGAGCGCGGAGCGGGTGAGCCTGCCGCTCGACCCGGGCCATGGTCGGGGCCGAATTTCGGTCCTTACTTCGCTTGAGCCCAGGTCCGATTTCCGCTAGACCCCCACCGCAAGATATGGAACTGTAGAGCCGTGGTCTTTGATTCAGATCGGCTCTGGCGGGCAATCGAGGCTGGCGATCCTCGCTTTGACGGATGGGTTTTCTGCGCGGTGAAGACGACTGGTATCTACTGTCGCCCAAGCTGTCCGGCGCGCACTCCAAAGCGCGAGAACGTGGCCTTCTTCGCCACCGCCGCTTCGGCCCAAAGAGCCGGCTTTCGTGCGTGTAAGCGCTGTCGACCCGATGCCACCCCTGGTTCTCCGGAGTGGGACCTTCGGGCCGACCTGGTGGGGCGGGCGATGCGGCTAATAGCCGATGGGATGGTCGATCGCAACGGAGTTAGCGGTCTTGCCCAGCACCTCGGATACACCGAGCGCCACCTCCGCCGCCAGCTCATGGCCGTTGTCGGGGCTGGACCGCTCGAGCTCGCACGAGCCCAGCGCGCGCAGTCGGCTCGGATCCTGATCGAGACGACGACGCTGCCGATTACCGAGGTGGCATTTGGCGCTGGCTTTCAGAGCGTGCGGCAGTTCAATGCAACGATCCAAGAGGTCTTTGCGCTGACACCAAGCGAGCTGCGCGACCGCGCCCGGCGAGAGGGGCGCTCCAGCGATTGCGGTGTGCTGACTTTGAGGCTCCCATACCGTGCCCCGCTTGACGCCGAGGGTCTGCTTGCCTTCCTGGGACAGCGCGCCGTGCCGGCAGTGGAGGAGATGGTCGACGGCGCATTTCGTCGAAGTCTGCGCCTCCCGAAGGCAAACGGTGCGGTCGAGCTGCGCGCCGCGCCGGGCTACGTCCAGGCCCGCTACTGGCTCGAGGACCTCCGCGATCTCTCCGTTGCGATGCAGCGCTCACGAGCTCTGCTCGACCTCGACTCCGACCCCGACGGCGTGGCGGGTGCTCTGGGCCAGGACGAGCTGATCGGACCCATGGTTAAGCGCGCGCCGGGACGACGGGTGCCAGGACACGTCGACGGCAGCGAGCTCGCGGTCCGCGCTGTCCTCGGCCAGCAGATCTCCCTGCGGGGCGCCTCAACGCTCGCCGGACGGCTGGTTGGCGCCCATGGAGACCACCTCAAGCACCCGCTTGGCGGCGTGACCCACGCGTTTCCATCGGTCGAGGCGCTTGCTCAAGTAGACCCTGCAAGCCTGGCGATGCCGCTCGCGCGCCGCAGCGCCCTGTTGGGATTGGCGAGTTCGCTGGCCCGCCGTGAGCTCACCCTCGACTGCGGAGCCGATCGAGCGGAGACGAGGAGGCAGCTTGTATCACTCCCGGGTATCGGGCCCTGGACCGCCGATTACATATCGATGCGGGCATTGCGCGATCCAGACGCATTTTTGCCGAGCGATCTCGGCGTCCGACATGCTCTGCAGCAACTCGGCCAGGATGGCAACCCGACGATGGCGGGGCGCCTCGCGCAGCGATGGCGCCCCTATCGCTCCTATGCGGTCGTGCACCTGTGGGCCTCGCTTCGGCGGCCGCAGGACTCAAGCGGATCGGCGATCGCGGCCTGAGGCCGCCCCCCATACACCCTTGATCTCGAGGCTCAAATGACCGAGGAAACGCCGCTGCCCCTCAGCACGGTCGCGGCTACCAGGCCTGGATCGTCCCAGGTCGGCGTATGCCCGACCCCGGGCATAACGAGGTATCGGGCACCCGCGGGCATGCGCTCTCGCCGTGGCGGCGCGACGATTCGGTCAAGCTGAGACCAGGCGAGGGTGACGGGGATCTCGGGGTAGCCGGCTGGATCGAAGACCTGGGATCGCATCGCGCGGTTCGTTGCCTCATAACCTATTGAGTCAATCCAGCCCAACACCAGTGCGCGCCCGTCGATGGGGGGGATCCGCTCCGGCCTTGCGGCAAAAGTGGCGAGCATCGCATTGCGGGTCCGGCGCATCCTCAGCGCAGCCGAAACCAGCGGGCGCAGGCGCCGCGCCAGCCGACGCGAATCGAAACGGCGATCGCCCAGCGGGTCTTGCCACAATCCCGCAGGTGAAAGCGCCGTAACCGAAGCGGCCCACCCCGCCCTGCCCATCTCGAGCCCGACCCAGCCCCCAAGTGAGTTGCCTGCAACGTGGGGACGATCGACGCCCAGCCCTTCGCAGGCCCGATGAAGCGCCGCGGCGAGATTAACTGCGGTTGGCTCAACTGCCTCACCGAGCGCCGGCGCGTCGCCGAAGCCCGGTAAATCGAGGGCGATGGTGTCTCGCTCAAGGGCGAGCAGATCGATTATGGGTGCCCAGATCCGGGCAGAGCCGCCGAGTCCATGGATCAGAAGCAATGGCTCCCCCTTCCCCTTTCTCATCGGATCCCCGAGCTCTTTGGTGCAGGGATTTCCCTCAGCGAGATCGCGCTCCGAGCAGCCGAGGGACAACGGAGCCCGACCGCTGGCGGCTGAGTTCTTCGGAATGCGTTGACTTGAGCGGGCACCTGGCCGATGATGATGCACTGATCGCCCCTTACCGGGCCGCGATCAATGATCGAAGACCTTGACAGGTCGCTAAAAGCAGCGAAATGGTTGATCGCTCAGATGGTGAGCAGCCCCTGCTGCATCCGCTCTTTCAGCAACTCGGCGACCTGCGCGGCGCTTCTCTCGGCGCAATCGAGTGCATTTTGCTTCATATCGCCGAGGTCGGCGAAGTCTTGCCAAAGCCGCTCGATTACGCTCGGATCGATGGAACCTTCGCCGCCGCGACCAACTGCCCGGGCGGTGCACACCGAAAGCGGGGCTTGGAGCACAGCATAAGCGACCACCTGACCGGCTGATTTAAGGGCGTCGCGCACCGGCTCAAGGAACCAGGCCGGGCTGATTATCCCATCGATGATCGTGAAATAGCCCGCCGCCGCGTAGGCGGCGGCAGCCGTGGCAACTATGCGCATCACGGTGGTGTTCTGCTCGTGCGAATCTGGCCTCCACGGCTCGACGTAGCCAGATCGAATGAAACGAAAGAAGGCGTCGGACTCGAGGTGAACCGCGCGCTCAAACCCGACCGCGAGCAGCCGTGCTGTAGTCGTCTTTCCAGCGCCGGGCGCTCCGCTGAGAATCAGGATCGGCTCTGGCACTGGATGCCGATGCTAACCGCGCGCCCATTGCCAGGCCAGCGAGGCGCCCGCCCGAGGCGGAAACCGATCGCAATCCGCCGCTCTTCGCACCGCGAGAGCGCTTCGGACTAGGCTGCGACGAGCGGATCCAAACGGTGACCACCGCTCGAAGCAGCCGGACCCTGTGATCGCTCTGGCTTCCTTGCCTACTCTGAAATACCCACCGCTACTCCCGCAGATCATCTCCACTTCCTAAGAGCAGAGGCAAGCGAGCGGCTGATCATCATCGCCGCGTCCCGCTGAGTCCAGCCAGGAACCCTCAGCGTCGGAATCGAGCGGGGCCGCACCCACCCTTGCGATGATCGAACTCTCAGGGCCGGCCTCGGCGAAGACGCCGCCCCAATCCCCAAGGGCCACCCTGCCGAGTGCGTCCCGCCTACCATGTGGCTCCCGCCATGCCTGAACCTGTCAAGCGCGGCCAGCGCTACATGCCCGGACTCGACGGTCTGCGTGCGATTGCCGTGCTTGCGGTGATCGCCTTTCACCTCGAATTTGGCTGGGCCGCCGGCGGGTTGCTCGGCGTTGGCGTGTTTTTCACCCTGAGCGGCTACCTGATTACCGACCTGCTGCTGGCGCAGCTGTCACGCACCGGCGGTATCCGTATCCCCAGCTTTTGGCTTGCCCGAGCCCGTCGCCTCCTGCCCGCTCTGTTTGTGATGCTCGCCGTGGTGGTGGCCTGGGTCACCGTTTTCGGCCCCTCACAGCCGCCCAGTTTCAGAGAAGCCGTCGCTGCTGCGGCGCTATACGTGAGCAATTGGTGGCTGATCTTTCAGCACGTCTCCTACTTCGCGCGATTCGGCCCAGCCTCACCCCTCAATCACCTCTGGTCGCTGGCGGTCGAGGAGCAGTTCTACATCATCTGGCCCTTCATCCTTCTGCTCGGACTGCGCTTCGTCAGAGATTCGCGAAACCCCTCCGGAATCCGACCACGACTGGCCGGCGCAACCTTGCTGCTTGGAGCTGCCTCGGCGATCTTGATGGCGATCTTGTATCACCCGAGCCTCGACCCCTCGCGGGTTTACTACGGCACCGACACGCGCGCTTTCGAGCTTCTCGCCGGTGCCGCCCTGGCGATGGTGTGGCCCAGTCGCCAGCTGAGGTCGAGAATACGTTCGAGTGCCCGGATCACGATAGATGGGCTTGGCGTCGCCGGCTTGGCGGTGATCGTCCTGCTGATCTGGCGCACCAACCAGTACTCACCATTTATCTATCGGGGAGGATTCGTCCTGCTCTCAGCGGCGACCGTACTCGTCATCGCTGCGCTCGTACACCCAGCCTGCAGGCTGGGTGCGATCCTCGGCTGGGCACCGCTGCGCTGGATCGGGGTGCGCTCCTACGGCATCTACCTCTGGCACTACCCGATCATCGTCCTCACCGCGCCGACGGGCGTCCACACAACCAACCTCTTTCGCGATGCGCTCCAGGTTGGCGCGACTCTCTTAATAGCTGCACTTTCGTGGCGATTCGTGGAGGAGCCGATCCGCCATGGTGCCCTGGCAAGGATTTGGCGACAGCTCAGAGCTGGTTCATGGCGCGTTCAGCGGATCCCGAGGGCTGGTTGGGTGGCTCTCACCTGCGGAGTCACCGTGGTTTTGATCGCCTGCGCGGGACTTGCCGGCTTTGGCTCCGGCTTCACCGGTAACCCGCCGGCCGCCCTCGGGCACGACATCTCAAAGACGGTCTCCGTGCCGGTTCCAAAGACGGCCAGCGCGGCCTTTGCGGCTTCATCCAAGCGCACCTCATGCCGGGCGGTAGTCCACATCGGTGATTCGACCTCGGAGGGACTCATCTCTCCCGAATACCTTCCAAATCCCAGCGAGCGGATCAGCGCCCAATACGCTCGCGTCGGCGCTGGCACCCAGCATTTCGAGATCTCTGGCGCCCGCTCCATTGTCGAGAGATTTGAAGGCCAGCCCAATGCCCGCGAAGTTGCCCAAGCCTGGAAGAGCCATGGCTATCGCGGCTGCTGGGTTCTGGCGCTCGGCACCAACGATGCGGCGAATATCTACGTCGGCTCTTCGGTGAATCAAATGGCGCGAATCAGGCAGATGATGTCGGTAATCGGCGATCAGCCGGTGCTGTGGGTCAATGTCAAATCCCTGCTTTCCAGCGGCCCATACGCAGAGCAGAACATGCGCACCTGGGACCAGGCATTGGTAAAAGCATGTCGGCTCTACCCCAATATGAGGATCTTTGACTGGGCTTCGGTGGTCAAGAATTCCTGGTTCATCGAAGACGGAATTCATTTCAACACGCCGGGGTACGCGGCCCGCAGCCGCCTGATCGCCCAGGCGCTCGCCCACGCATTTCCCCAAGGCAGCAGTGGCAGTCCAAACTGCATCGTGCACTGAGCTCGCGCTCCCAGCGCTTCGATTGGGTGCCGCTCCACTTGCAGAGCCAGCCTCGACTGAGCTCGGTCCGCCGGTTCAGGACCGGATCCAGGCCGAGTTGCACGTTAATCCCGACCCCGCCCATCGCCACGCCGTATGCCCTTGCGGGGATCGGCCCACTGCTCCTAGTCAACCCGCTTCACCCAGCGCCTCATCGATCACCCGAAGGAGACGATCGGGGCAATCCCACATCACCATATGACCACAATCTGGCCAGGTCTCAACCATGGTCTGGCTCGGAAGCTGATCGATGAATCGAGACTTGGTGGCGAGTGCGACCCGGTCCCCCGCTCCCCAGATAAGCCGGATCGGAACCTCGATGCCCTGACCATCGCAGAACCGAAGCCGCCGGGTCTCCGCGAAGTGGCGCGGGAAACTATCTGTGGCGATCGCCGAGCGGACACTCTTAATCGCGACTGCGGCGTTGACCTCGCCCGGTTTGGCGCTGATCGTGCCGAGAAGTAGCCTCCGCGCCGGTCCCAGCCGCAGCGCCCGGGCTGCACCCGGTCCGAACAGGCGCCCAAGGCGCCAGTTCGCAGCAAGGATGCAATTGGTGATCATCGGGGATTGCTTAGCCCAGAGTCCAGCGGGCGCCAGCGCTACCACGGCGGCTGCCTTACCCATCTTCGCCAGCTCCAGCGCGGTCCAACCACCGGATGAGTGGCCGATCAGGGTGGCCTGCCCAAAACCCTGCGAGTCAAGCAACGCGGCCACCTCTCGAGCCCATTCGGGCGGAGAGAAGGAGGTGGGGGAGGATTGACCGTGACCGGGAAGGTCGATAGCAATCACCTCGGCGCGCTCTTCCAATTGACCCAAGAGCGGCCTCCAGACCTCACGCGAACTGGTCGTCCCGTGGAGCATGACCAATTGCGGACCCTGCCCGACCCGATCGAATTCCAGCATCTACGGACCTATACCAATACCTGCGATTCGAGACGCAATCGAATCCTCGACGCCGCCCCCACTGGGCTCGATCGGTCGCCCCTGAATCGACCAGGGCGCTCTTGCTGGCGGTGGGCCTGACCAAACTTCAAGCCCTGACTGGAACCGTTGATCGCTTGGCAGCGGTCACCGGAGTCCACCCGCCGAAATCCGCACCACCCGCGAGTGTCGAGCCCAAGCGGGAGTCCTGAAAGCGCCCATTGGGAGCTGACGGAGTGAATCCGGCCGCGGAGCTCGGACCTTCCTCACCTGGAGGGCTCAAGGCACAGGCCACTTCTACGGCGGCCAGCTCCAGATCACAAAGAGGTAGGTGGATACGGCGAGTAGCGGTGCCGAGATCGCGATCACGGTGCGGACGCGGCGATTCTCCGTTGCCCACAGGGCCAGGGCGATCCAGAGAGGAAACATGACCAGCATGAAGCGCGGCAGCGACTTCAGCGGTTCGTTATCAGCGGGTACCGAGACTGCCATCGCGAGGCTCACCGCCGCGTAGGCGGTATAGGCAGCGGGCAGGCGCTTCCAGCAAATGCGCAAAAGGATCACCCCGACGATGAGGAAGACCATGGAGTAGAGGTGATGGGTGACCCCGCTGACGCTTATGTTCGCTGCCCTGCGTGGGTCCAATCCCGGCACCGCGGCGGCGGCGTCCTTGAGGAGGGTCCAGGCCTCAAGCGGGATGCCGCCAAGTGGTAGGAAAAACCGGCCCCAGTGTTGCTGGTGGACGAAGGGGTCAAGCGGGTGACCGAGGGTGACCCCGAGGTAGGCCATGTAGGCGAACAGGCCGAGCGGCACGAGCGCGAACCAGCAGACGTCGGGTCGGATGCGGTAGCGGGGCCTGACGCCACTCGCGGTCGGAAAATCAGGCTCCCGATCGGGCCGGGAGCCATAGAAATAGAAGACAAGAAGCGGCGCCAGCAGCAAAATTCCGCCGTTCCGACTGGTCGCAGCAAGACCACCCAAAAGACCGGCAAGCGCCCATCGCCCCCGTCGACCCGCATAAAAGCAAGCAATTGAGAGCAGCAGGAAGACCGACTCGGAGTAGACCGCCGAGAGGGCGAGCGAAACCGGTAGCCAGGCGACGATCCACACCGTGTTTCGGGCCAGATCCGCATTGAACTCAAGCGACACAAGCCGGTGCAGCAGGTACAGGGCTCCCAGCGCACAGGCAACTGAGATCGCTATTCCGACCAGCAGGTCGATACCGTTGCCGTTGCCCAGCGCGTCACCTCCAAGCCGAATCAAACCGGGGTAGAGCGGAAAGAAGACGGTTTGGTAGGAGAGGCTGTAGCCGGTCTTGGCAACGCTCAGGTACCAGGCCGAGTCCCAGCGCGCCGCGGGGGAGACCAGGATGTTGAAGAACCGCTCGTGAAATGGGGCGGTGAGGTGATGGGGATCAAGCAGGGCGGAGGTGCCGGGGAAAAAGCCAACCGCAAGCACGGCGAGTATTCCGGCGACCCAGACGAGCAGCCGTGACGAAAAGAATGCCCCGAAGACGTCGCGAAGCGCGGCGCGCCGTTCTTCGTTAAGAGATGGCGTTCCTTCGGCGGGCGAACCCTCGAGGCGATCGACTGGTTTTGTGGTCAGGGTGTCCACCGATCTGGCGGCGGGAAAGTAGGTTGACTAGGTAAAGGGGTCGTTAAGATGCTGCTTGGCCCGCGATTCTCGGCCAAAGGCTAAACGCCAAAGCCATGACAACGAGGAGATCACCCCCATCGCAACGCCAAGGCCAACGGCGCCGATAATCAGCAAGACAAGCAGGAAGGCGAGGATCCCAAGGGGAATCAGCAGCACTTTTAATGAGGCCAGCAGCAGCATCGCAAACGCCACTGCACCCTGAAGCTGTCGCCTAAAGACCGGATGAATGGGGAGTCCCGGCGCCTCGACGGAGACCATGCGGACAGCTGGTTAAAGCAGCGCAAGCGTTGATTCTCGACCCCCGGCCGGTCTCAAACATGGGCCGGGCAGCGGCGATCGCCGAAAGGCCATCCCTACTACGGCGATGCTCACAAGGTCGGCCGTGGCGCCCGCCGCGGCGGCGCACCCGATCCAATCGGTCCAGGGAGACTGGATCAGCCCGGGGTCCCGAAAAGCCCCTCCGGATCAGGAGCCGCTTGCCGGTCCCTGTTTGAGGCGGGCGAGCTCTGCCTTTATCGCCTCGAGCTGGGCGGCCATCGCTTCGAGTCGGATGGTCATCGGATCCTCGCCCGCCTCGCGTCTCTCCGCCTCGGCGCGAGTTACAAAGGCGCTGGTGATCGCCCCCGTCACCACAGCCAGCAAGGACAGGCCGCCCACCATCAGGAAGACGGCGATCACCTTTCCAATTGTCTGCTGGGGAACGATGTCGCCGTAGCCAACCGTGGTCACCGTTTGGGTTGCCCACCACATCCCGAGCCAGATCGAGTGGAAGGTCTTCGGATCGACGAGTCGCTCCACGATGCCAAACACGACGATCGCCATCGTCCAGAATGAAACGATCACATAGGCGGCGAAGCGTGGCCGCAGGCCCTTGCGATCGATGCGCCGATGTAACCAGCGAGCGGAGCGACGCGAGTGCGGTTGGCCCACCACCCCTACGCTTTCGTCGCCCTGCACCGCGCTCCTCTCGCGGCGGGCGCTTGTACGCAATATGACTTGCGTATGATCGATAGGTGACCGCCCGACGCCTGATCGGCTACGTTCGCGCCTCTGGTCCGCGGGATCCGCGGCCGCTGGACTTGCAACGCGATGCGATTGCGACAGCATGCGCGAATTCGAGCTGGGAGCTCGTGGAGCTTATTGTCGAGGCGCCGGATTCCCCGCCTGGACCCAAACGCCCTCGGCTAAGAGAAGCCATTTCTCACCTCAACGCGGGCCGCGGCGACGGGCTGATCGTCGCCGCGGCGCAATCTCTTGCCCATCGTGTTTCATCTCTTGTGGACCTGGTTGCCTGGCTTGACAAAGCCGGGACGGCGCTTGTGATCCTCGACCCGATGCTCGACACCGGCGAGAGATCGGGACGCAGCGCCCTTGATCTGCTTACAGCTCTCGTCGCTGCCGAACGCGAGGACGAGCAAGCGCGTCATGCGGGCAGACAGGCCGATGGCAGGGGTCGCGGCCGCGTCGCGGTCGCCGCAGACCCCGAGCTTCGCGGTCGGATCACGACGATGCGTGAGGCTGGCATGAGCCTTCAGGCGATCGCCGACACCCTCAACACAGAAGGGATTGCCACCGTCAGAAACGGAGCATTGTGGCGAGCATCCAGCGTGCAGGCGGCAACCGGGTACCGGCGACCACGACCGAACCAACCCCCCCATTCCAGACTGCCACCACCACCCCAGAAACCCCCTCAGCCGCCGGCTCCCGGTCGCGATAAGCGCTGATGTCAAGATGAGCAGCCTGGTCATCGAACTGGGACCGCTCGGGGTCTTTTTGCTGATGATCCCCGAGAGCGCCTGCATCCCCGTGCCAAGCGAGGTGACGCTGATGTCCGCCGGTTTCGCCGTGGGATCGGGATTGATGTCGTTTTGGGCGGCCGTCCTGGCGGCGACCGCCGGTAACCTCGTCGGCTCGCTGCTCGCCTATGGAATTGGACGGATGCTCTCCCACAAAGAGCACCGCGGACGCAGCGCCCGGGCGCTGGCCAGCTGCGATCAGCTTTTGGCCCGACACGGGAGCCGAGCGGTCTTTCTCGCCCGGCTTATGCCCCTGGCCCGAACGTTCATCTCCTTGCCCGCCGGTCACGCGCGGGTGCGATCGGGGCCCTTCATCCTGATGACCGTGGCCGGATGCGCGATCTGGGCGGTGGGCTTCACCCTCCTCGGCCTGCTCGCCGGCAGCAGTTGGAGCCAGCTCGGCAACACCTCCGGAGGCGCCCTACTAGTTCTCAGCGTGCTGGTGGGCGTGGCGTGGACGGTGCGCAAAAGGCACGCCGCACGATCGAAGTCGAGCCAGACATCATCAGGCGATCTTCACATCTTCTTGCCGTAGCTACCCTGAAGATCAATGGAGCTCTCGCGCCCTATGCCACACACCTTGATCCTCGGTGCAGCTCATCCAACGCCGCTTGCGGTGGCCCTGCTACTAGCGCCCGTTCTGGGCCGGGGCGGTGGCCTCCTCGGTGTGATCTTTATCGTCGTCTTGATGGCCCTGCGGATCTACCTCCGCTCACGGCGGGGCCGTGGCGGGCCCTGGGGGGGCGGGCGCCCGCCCCTTTGACCGCGGTGCTTTGACCATCCTGGGGCAATTGGCGCATTGAAGTGTTGGTGCCAGCTCGGGCCCGCCCTGCTGAAAAACACGCAGCGGCAAGGCTAGGGAATCAATAGGTCCATCAGCCGAAGCACCGGGTCCCTAAATGGCTGGAACTGGAGCATCACAAACATCGCGGCGGCCCCAACGAAGGCACCGATCAGACCAGCGGCAACGTAGCCGGCGCCGAAGGAGGCAACCAACAGCGTGAAAACGGCAAGCCGACGGTCCCTTAGCTGTGGCGAATCGGGGCTCTGACCCTGCATCAACCTAGCCTATTGCCAGCGCTGATTTCCGCGCGGAGATGTATCGATCAACGCAGCTTTCCTGATTGCGCCTCTCGATCAAACCGGGGCGGGCAGCGCCCTGGGCAAGAACCGCGGCGCGCTTGCAGCAAAATCGCGGTGCTGAAGCGCCAGGTCGGCAAGCAACCTCACTTTCAGTTGGCTGGAAAGCCGCACCCGTCAGAATAAGTGGTACAGACTGCCGAGACGGAGGAGATGCATGCGCGTTCAGTGGTACGGACAATCGGCCTTTTCGCTCAGCGGGACCGATGCTGCGGTATTCATCGATCCGTTTGCGGATATGTCGAGACTTGCTTCAAGGGGCATTCAATTTGATTACCCGGAGATTGAGAGCGAGGAGGTTGATCTGCTCTTGGTTACCCACGAGCACGGTGATCACAATGGAGTCGAGGTAATCGGCGGGGACCCGGCCATCTTGCGATCAACGGCCGGTCGACTGGAATCACCCATCGGCGAGGTGATCGCGATCGCCTCCGAGCACGATGAGGTTGCCGGAACCGAGCGCGGGCCGAACACAATCTTCGTTTTCGAACTCGACGGCATGCGCGTCGCCCATTTTGGCGACTTCGGTCAAGACACTCTCCGACCCGAGCAGGAGGTCGCGATCGGCAGAGTCGACCTTGCCTTTCTGCCGGTTGGCGGTCCCCCGACGATCGGGGCTGCACAGGCCACGGCGATTGCCGAGCGTCTCGCCCCAAAATGGCTGGTCCCGATGCACTACCGCACGCCCAGAATCGGTTTTTTGGAAACTGAGGAGGCGTTTGTCGACATGGCGGCGGCCGCTCACCGCCTTAGCGACACGGTTTTTGACACCGCCCAGCTGCCGAGCGCAGATGGGACGATGGTCATCGTTCCCGCGGCTCCCTGATCACCGAGGTCAAGGCGCTGCGGCCTCTGTGAGAACAACTTGACAGAGATTGATTCGGTACCTAAGGTTCAGTCTTTGCAGCGCATGACCGACCCGTCCGCCTCAGATCGCATCGAGCCATTCGTTTGGCGGATTGCCGGGGTCGTGATCTTAGGCATGGTCATGTCGATCCTCGACACGACGATCGTCAACGTCGCGCTGGACACGTTGGGGCGGGATCTCCACAGTCCCCTCTCCCAGATCCAGTGGGTCATCACCGGTTACCTGCTGGCCCTTGCGGCAGTCATACCGATCACCGGTTGGGCCGCCCGACGCTTTGGAGCCAAGCGAGTCTACATCGGCTCGATCGTCCTTTTCACGATTGGCTCGACCCTCTGCGGACTCGCAACCTCGAGTACATCACTGGTGATCTTTCGAGTGCTTCAGGGAGTCGGAGGAGGGATGATCATGCCGGTCGCCCAGATGATCATGGCCGAGGTGGCAGGACCCAAGCGGATGGGTCGGGTGATGGGCGTCGTGGTGATGCCAGCGATGCTCGCCCCGATCCTCGGTCCGGTGGTCGGGGGAATCATCTTGGAGGGCTTTCACTGGTCTTGGATCTTCTTTGTGAATGTTCCGATCGGAATCATCGCGGTGCTGTTAGCGGTGCGGATGCTGCCGGTATCCAAGCTTGGCGCGCCCGGACGCCTCGACACGGTCGGATTCGGCCTACTAGCGACGAGCATGCCGCTGATTGTCTATGGACTTGCGGAGATCGGAACTAAGGGGAGCTTCACCGCGCCGACCGTTGTTTGGCCGATCGCGATCGGCCTCGCGCTATCGATCGCCTTTGTCTGGCACGCGTTGCGCGTCGAGCGTCCGTTGCTCGATGTGCGCCTGTATGCGAATCGTGTTTTCGGCGCTGCCTCGCTGACTACATTTGGCCTTGGTGCGGCCCTGTTTGGAGCAATGATTCTGGTGCCCCTCTATTACCAGGAGGTGCGCGGGGAGAGCGTGATCGCAACCGGTCTTCTGGTCGCCCCCCAGGGTCTCGGAATGCTCGCGGTGGGACCGTTTAACGGTCGACTGACGCAGCATTTCGGCGCGGGCCGAGTGGCGATCGTCGGCGTTACGATTCTCTGTCTGAGCACGGTGCCGCTGGGATTGATTGGCGCCAACACGTCAATCCTGGCGATCTCAGTGGTACTCGCCTTTCGAGGCCTGGGCATTGGCCTTTCTTTCATGCCGACGATGACAGCGGCCTTCGCCGCGCTTCGCACCGACCAGCTTTCAGATGCAACACCACAGATGAACGTGTTGCAGCGCCTGGGAGGAGCGATCGGGACGGCGGTCCTCGCGGTAGTGCTCCAGCGCGCCGCTGCTGGCGCCCACACCTCGGCCGCTCTGGCAGGCGCATTTGACACCGCCTATTGGTGGTCTTTGGCAATCGCCGCGCTATCGATGATCCCCTGCATAGTGCTCCTGCGGGCCGAAGGTTCAAACGCCCGGGCGGCGCGCACCGATGCGCTTGCTGAGTCAGCGGTCGAGCCGCTGGGAACCTGAGCACGCCATGGACCCGCGCTGGTGAAAATGCCGTGGTGAGCGAGAGAGCCGCGACCTCGAAAGGCATCGTCTCCAGGGCGGGATCGTTCGCCGCTACCGATAGACCCTTGGCTGCCGATAGGTCGATCCGGCGAGACCTCAGTGATGGGCGCGAGGTTGAGCTGGTTGAGCTCGCGACCGCCCTCAAGCACGTGCTGCGCGGGGCAGGTCGGATGCGGGGACGCGATACGCATTTACTGGGCTCGGAGGTCGGCCATGCCCAATTTGAATTGCTGAACGAGCTTTATGAGAAAGGTCCGATGTCGGCCGGGGAGCTGGCAATCGCTGCCGGACTGACTCCGGCCACCGTTACCCAGATGCTTGATCACCTGGCCAACTGTGGACACGTCGAGCGAACTCGTCTGGCGGCAGATCGCAGGGTGGTGGTCAGCGGGCTCACGGCTGGTGGCCAAAAAAAGGTTAAAGACAAACGGGCGCTCTGGCACCAGCGCTGGGGGATGGTGTTGGCCGACGTCGGCGCCGAGGAACTGCGAATCGCTACCCGTGTATTGGGGCAAATAGGCGCTATTTTCAACGGCCCAGACTGAGGAAAAACATCGCCTCGGGAATCGAGGCCCCTGGGACCCCGATCTGAATCCAGCCAGGTGCCAAGGTCGGGCCAGCCGAGCAAACCCGCCCGCACTTTGGGAGGAGCGCAATCTCACGCTTTGGGAGCGTCGCCCCCGGCCAGTTGGGCCGCAGCCTCCCACTCCTGATAGAGCTCGGCAACGGTGCGCTCTGCCTTCTGATGGCGCTCACCGGCCAGCTTTTCGCGGCTCGGGCTCGACCAGGCGGCGGGATCGGCAAGCTCCTCCTGTAGCGCCAGGAGGTCGGCCTCGGCCCGCGTAATTTGCTCTTCCAATTTCGCCGCCTTGCGAGCCGCACTCCTTGCCGGGTCGGCAGGGCGTCGACGGGAACCGCGGCGGTGCGGCGGCGGAACCGCGGCGGCGGAGTGCTCCTGCTCGGCTTGGCGCTCATAGGCAGCCCAGCCTCCCGCGTAACTGCGCAGCTCACCACCAGCACAGATCAGAGTTCTGCTGCCGATCGCCTCAAGCAGGGCGCGGTCGTGGGAAACCAGTACGACAGCTCCCTCATATGCGATCAGCGCATCCTCCAAGGCCTCCCGACTCTCAATGTCAAGGTGGTTCGTCGGCTCGTCGAGGATCAACACATTGGCGCCCGATGCGACCAGGATCGCCAATGAGAGCCGCCTCTGCTCACCCCCGGAGATGTCGGCCAGGGACTTCTCTACCTCGGCACCGGAGAAGAGGAAGCTGCCCAGAAGCGCGCGGGCCTTCTGGGCGCTGAGACCGGTCTCCCGCTGCGCTGCATCCAGCACCGTACCCTCCCCCGCTGCGCTATCGGCGTGTTGGGATAGGTAGCCGATTTTCACGTTGTGCCCTGTTCGGATCACCCCCGCAGCCGGTTCCACGCGACCCGCCAGACATCCAATCAGCGTCGTCTTGCCGGCTCCGTTTGGACCGATCAGGACAACGTGCTCTCCCCGCTCGATCTCAAGATCAATCCCCGCGAGCAAGGTCCGGCCGGGGACCTCGACCGTCGCCTCCAAAGCCTTCAACACAATCCTTCCCGGCCTCTCCGGCTGGCTGAAGGTGAAACGAAGGTTGCGAGTGTCGCGCCGCTCGGCTTTGGGCCCGTCGCGCTTGGCCTTCTCGATTCGCTTGACTCGCGACTGTGCCTGTTTGGCCTTCGTCGCCTTGTAGCGGAAACGCTCTACGAAGCGCTCCATCCGCTCGATCTCGGCCTCTTGACGCTCAATCGCCTTGCCAAGTGCGATCTGGCGGGCTGCCTGCTCCTTGCGCCATGCATGCCAAGGCCCGGCGAAGAAGCGCGCCCGCCCTGCCTCCAACTCCAAGACAGATGTTCCGACCGCCTCGAGGAACCAGCGGTCGTGGGCGACCAACACCACGGCAGCGTCGAGCTCGCACAGATAGCGCTCGAGCCATTCAAGTGATGGGATGTCAAGGTGGTTGGTCGGCTCATCTAGGAGCAGTAGATCCGGCCCACTTGCAAGTGCCCGCGCGAGCGAGGCCCGCGTCAACTCGCCACCGGAAAAGGTTGAGAGCGAACGCTCCGCATCCTTGGAGTCAAAGCCAAGCCCAGCCAGCACCGCCAGCACTGCGTCCCGCCACCGATAGCCACCGCCGACTTCCAAACGATGCTGTGCCTCGGAATAGGCTTGCATCCTCTCCTCATCGGTGTCCCCACCCGACATCTCCTGCTCGAGGCGCTCCAACTTTGCCTCGATCGCCTGCATATCCGCTCGACCGGAAAACACGTAGTCACCCAAGGAGACCCCCGCTCTCCGCGGCGGCCGCTGATCGTGCAGCGCTACCCGCGCACCCTTTTGCAATGCAACCGTTCCCGAGTCAGGTGAAAGCTCACCGCACAGAGCCTTGAGCAGGGTCGACTTCCCGGCGCCGTTTCGCCCCGAAAGGGTCATCCGCTCCTTCGGCTCGAGCTTGAAGGAGACATCGGCAAAAAGGAGCCTCCCACCTAGGTGCACGCTGAGGCTGGTCGCGGTTGCTACTGCCATGGATCTAGGTTAGTAACTCCCCTCGCGCTGCTCGGGCTCGGTTTCCTTAAGACCGACAAGAGCTCAGCCGCGCCCTGTGAGCTTGGCAAGAACTCGACGTTCCGGGGTCACCTCGTGATCATGTCTGCTCGGGGCGCCAGCGAGCGCATTCGCTTTCGAATCGAGGATCGATCTCGAAATCTGAGGCGGCGCCACCCTCCCCTGTCCGGGGCCTAGAGTCTCATGAGGGCGCGGTGAGACCATCCAATCCAAAAGCCCAGCTGAAAGCCCGTGATCCAATCAATCGCCCAGATGCATTGTGAACGGAAGCTCTCCAGAGCAACCGACCTGATTCAGGCAGATCCAGGCTGACCCGGCATCGGCGCACCCCCTCTTCCCTCGACGCTGGTGCCCTGAAAAATATCCTGAGCGGACCGGGCTCGTCAATATGAATCAAACGATGCAACGGCTTAGCTGCCGTGATCGCGTTTGCAAGGCAATCGCATCCTCCATGCTCCTCCAACCGGCGCGATCAAGAACGCATGGGCCGCCGCAGCACAACGGTGAGGAGGACCCCGTTCCCGCTCCGATCTAACCGTGCTCGACCGCAACACAGCGGCCCCCCTCGCTAGGATCATAGCCGGGTTACGTGCACCATCGTGCCATCACGAACCGCCAACTGAACCGCCCTCAAGGAGCGAAATGTCCACATCACCAGCAGACTTCAACGCCCAGATAATTGACGAGTTCCACGCCAACGGAGGTCGGGTTGGCGGCATGTTCGATGCTATGCCGCTGCTTCTGCTCCACCATACAGGCGCGAAATCCGGAAAAGAGCGCATCAACCCACTCGCCTACCTAACAGACGATGGGCGCTACGTCATTTTCGCCTCCAAGGGAGGAGCACCGACAAATCCTGACTGGTACCACAATCTCAAAGCCAACCCCCAGGTAGAGATCGAGGTGGGTACCAACACGATTGACGTCGTTGCCGGTGAGGCCGCCGGCGAGGAACGCGAGCGCCTTTTCCGCACCCAGTCCGAGCGAGTCCCGCAGTTCGCCGAATACGAGAAGCAGACTGAGCGCGAAATCCCGGTGATCGTCCTAACACCAGCAGAGACCGACTAAGTAAAATCCCGATCCCTGCATTTCAGGAGTTGTTGGTCTAGCTGCCTGTACAGGCATCGCCCTGATGCAGGGGCGAGGGGTGGGCTCGGAGCCCCGAGGCGGCGCGGCCTCCGTAGCGACCGAATCGAGGTCTTCCTGGGGGCCGTGCAAAGCGAGCGCCATCGAGCGCGCCCTCTGAAATCGCCACAGCTCCCCGCCACCCCTACGACGCCTGAGACATGATGGGACCCCAGAATGAGACGCTGCGCGGGGCCGCCTTCCCCTAGCTGCAGCGGGCCGAGATCCGACCTCGACCCGAAAAACCGGTAGCGTACGGATGCGGCACTTCGCCGCGACCCAAAATGATCGGACCGGAAAGGTCGACTCCCTTGATCCTAGCCAGCTTCAGTTTCGGTGATGCGCTTGCTGTTGTTTTCGAGATCTTCATCTTTGTGATTTGGCTCTGGATCTACATCACGATTTTCAGCGATCTGTTTCGCGATCACGAGCTGTCAGGCTGGGGCAAGGCTGGATGGGTGCTTTTTATAGTCGTGATTCCCTTCTTGGGTGCGCTTGTCTACCTGATTGCACGCCACAGTGGGATGCGCGAGCGGTCGCTGGAAGCCCAGGCGGAGGCAAAACACCACATGGATGCCTATATCCAACAGCAGGCACATAGCTCGCCCGCCGATGAACTCCACAAACTCAGCGACCTAAAAGACAAGGGTGCCATCTCCGCGCAGGAGTTCGAGAAAGCCAAGGAGAAACTGCTGGCCTGAGGGACCGGCATTGCCGCGGACTCCGAATCACCGATCGCGCGGCGACGGCCCGGGGTTACCGACTCACGCACGACGGATCAGCTAGAAGCGGCGCAGGCCCAGCTCGTATATGCCTTGCGCGACCCGGAAGTCCGTGGGTCGCTAAAACCGCTACCTCGAGCATGTTGGCGACACCTCGGCGGGGCTTTGGTGGGTTCAGCGGCACCCGCCAAAAGCCGCGAACAGCAGGAGCGGTGGGGCTGCCGGCGATGCGAGGATGAACCCTCAGAGGAATTGAAGGAGAATGTAGATATTGAGTGGGCCCACCGAAAAGTTCAGTCCCATCCCCGAGCACCTGCACACGGTCACGGCGCGACTCGTCGTCCACGACGGCGCAGCGGCCATCTCCTTCTACATCGACGCATTTGGCGCCGTGGAGATCGGCGAGCGTTTCAGCGGGCCGAGTGGTGCCCTGATTCACGCCGAGGTCAAGATTGGAGATTCGGTGGTCATGATCACCGAGGAGGCTGAGGATGGCGCTCCAGCCGCATCGCCGACGTCGCTCGGGGCCTCCGTTAGTGCGATTATGGCTACCTACTGGCAGGATGTCGACGCCGTCTGGCAACAGGCGATTGCGGCCGGAGCGGAGGTGATCTTCCAATTGGCCGATCAGTTCTACGGAGAGCGCGGCGGTCGCCTGCGCGATCCGTTTGGCCATCAGTGGATGCTGAGCCAGCGGATCGAGCTGCTCACGAGCGAGGAGATACGTCGCCGAGCAGCCGGGCTCTAGAGGGCAGCCTGGGTGGTGCTGATCCTCTCAGTCGCCCCCGAGTACGCACCGCATTGAGCCTCCTTGGATCCATCGATCTACAACCGGGCCAAATCACCTGTTTCGAGTGATGTCCGGCAACCGTGGCCCACATAGTTTTTGGGTTGCTGAGTCCTCAGCCGGACGCAGCCGAAACCATGGCCCACCAAACGCTCCCCAGTAAAGCGCCCGACCGGGCTGATTTGAAGTGCGTCCTGCTCACCTACTGTACCGATGCCCAGTACAGACCTTGAAACTCGTGGATTCAGCGGAGCAAGCTTCCAAAAATGAGCCTTCCAGATTGCAGGAACCCGTACCCCCACCGAGACCGCCGACTCGCGCTGTGTCGATCGCATTGCGAGGGCATCGGATTCGACACCTGCAGGGAACCTCATTTACAAGTAACCGCCCAAACCCTTGCGTGCACCCCGGGAAGCTCCCCCAGTCCGGGAAAACCAGAGTGTTCAGAGGGACTTCAATGTATCGGGTGGTTGGGTCCGAGCGACGCCGGCAACTGCCGAGAACCTCGACCATCTCCTCCGGGGAGAGGATGGCGCGAAAGCGCGGTGCCCGGAAGCCGTTATCAGGGGCGGTCTTTCGATTTATCTAGTCCCTTATCAATAACCAAAGGAGACCAACGATGCTGTTTCTTGGAGGAGCGATCTACTTCGTCTTAGCGATCACATGCGGGGTATTGACATTCCGAAAGCACCATTATCTTCTGTTTTGGCTGGGCATCGTGTTGCCATTCCTCTGGCTGGCTGGGGCGGTCATGGCACCGGCAGTCGATTACGAAGCGGGCACTGGTTAGGGACCAATATCCGACCATTGTTGCTTCATCGGTGACCATAAATGACGTATCTCAAATTAGACCTTCGCCGCCACGACATCAACGAGGAGGCCTGAAAGATGGGGTTAATGCGAAATCGTGACGATGGCGGACAGAAGTTTGTAATGCGTGAGAAGCTGCTGTCGGTTGGCGATGATTTCTGGATCGAAGACGATGATGGTCAAAGGGTCTTCAAGGTTGATGGTAAGGCGTTGCGGGTGCGCAAGACTTTCATTCTCGAGGATGCATCGGGAAATGAAGTCGCCCATATTCAGGATCGAGTACTCAATGTACGGGGAACGATGAAGGTCGAACGAGGGGGGAGAGACATAGCGACAGTCCACAAGGCGCTCGTTGGCATCCGCGACCGTTTTGAGGTCGAGGTAGAGAATGGGGAGCCGCTCAAGGCAAGAGGCAACGTTCTCGAGCATGAGTATGAGATAAAGCGAGGCGGTGACGTGGTTGCGACCGTATCTAAGAAGTGGGTGCGTGTGCGCGAGACTTACGGGATTCAGATCGCCGATGGCGAGGACATCGCCTTGATGCTTGCTCTAGCTGTTGCGATTGACGAGTTAGCGCGCTGACGAAGGTTCGCTGGAGATTGCCTGCCCCATTCGCCGCAACCCCATGTCGCCAGCCGCTTGGCGCAAGGAGTGTTCGGCCACCCCGATCTGCCCCTTGCGACATCTCTTGTCTCCTGCGCGAGCGTTAAGCCTGCCTTGAATATAGCCGTGCAAGATCTGCATAATGCGACGGTCTGGACCAAGCTTTTGCCCTGGATGCGGGGAGCGCGTCTCCCTCTTCGCTGCTGGCTGTGCCTACTGCGGCCAGGCGCTGGATCCGCGCCGCGGACAGGGGCCACCGAGCTTCACTGAGAGGGTTCGCGCCGTTCTTCGCTCTCTCCGTCTAAGCCTGCGCCCCTAATCCAAAGGCCAATTCATGAGCGGCCGCAGCCCAACGCAAAAATTATCCTGCGAGACGGTACCAACCCGCCGAGCTTTGGCACCTCGGAATCCTCGCTTAGGTACAGACGATCGGGGCTTTGCAAAAAATCAGCCGATCTTGGCAATGCCCGGCCTTCAATTTCGCCCATCCCAGGGAGAGCTTTATGAAGGCCGCCTCCAATCGCCTTCGTGGGTGGAATCACTCAAAATCGCGATCGGTCGGTTCCCTTGTCACCTCCGAAAAAGACAAGAGCCGCACCTAACAACACGGCCAGGCCGCAGAGAACGTATAGATCGCTCGCAAGTAGTTCAGCCGAGCCATGCTGAAACCCAGGCGAGGAGGTCGGAGTGAAGTCTGAGAAGACGGCTGCAACCATCAAAGCGGCGATCCAGTATGCGGCTGAGCGCCGCCGCCAGGCAGTACCAAACATGACAATGAGCAAGGGCACCGACCAGACCCAATGGTGGGTCCACGAAACTGGCGAAATCAACAGCCCAGTGATCGCGCAAAATGTGACCCCGGCAAGACGGTGGCCGCGCCGATGGGCCAGACTGGCGATCGCGATCCCTGCGAGACCGATCACAAGCGCAATCGCGAGCCACCAGGGGGCGGGGGGGGCAAGTCCACCCGAAAGCCGGGCAAGTGCGCCGGCCAAGGATTGATTCGCAGAGTTAGCCGGGTCCCCAACCCGGTGCCCATTTAGAAACACTCCGCCAAACCAGAATGTCCAGGACTGAGATGGCAGCAGCGCAAAACCGGCGGCCACGGTGGCTGCAAACGTCAGAGCCGCAGTCGCTGCCGCCTTGATCCGACGCGTAAATAAGAGGTAGCCCACAAAGATCAACGGAGTCAGCTTGATCCCCGCCGCCACCCCGGTGGCGATCCCTTGCCACCAGCGACCGTCATTTCTGCGCGGCAGCAGGTCAATGCAAACAAGGGCAGCCACGATCAAGTCCACCTCGCCCAACTGAATGGACTTGGCGACAGGCAATGTGAGCAGGGTGAGTGTGGCAACCGCGAAGACTGCCTCCGGCCGGCCCCGCACCCCGGCCGCGTGTAATGCCAGCCAGCAAAGCGATACCAGCGCAAGAATACTAAAGAACGTGATGGCAACTTTCAGATAACCCACCTGAGCATCCGCATCCACACTGAAGACGAGAGCGGCAAGTGGAGGGTATGTAAAGTGGTACACGGCATCAGGGGCATATAGCGCAGCACCGCGCATAGCCTGCCGGCCGCCCCACCAGTACACGGCTACATCGGAAAGAGGCCAGTGTGATCCGGGGCTAGTGATTCGGGGCAACACATACTCGGTAAGTGCGACTATGCCGGCCAACAGGGTGGCGACCCGTAGCCAACCGATTCGCGCAACCGCGGCCTTGCAGGTCCGCCGATCTAACTTAGATTGCAAACCAAGTTTCCAATGATTTCACGAGCGGCATGTGACCGCCCTTCTTCTGAGTCTGACTGAGGTAGCTGTCAGAACCCCACCTTGTCTGGAATCCCCCGAGATGGGTCCCTGAGGCTAGCGGACCACCGAAAATGCAGAAATTCACGGATCCTCACTGCCGCCGCACGCTCATTCGAGGAAGATCATCAACTCGTCACGAGCCGAGCGGCAGCCAGCCACACGGAACCAAAACCAAGGGGCTGTTCGAATCGAGGCTCCAGCGCTCTCGCTAGCCCCGTTAGCGTGGGAATCGATCGCTAGTTTTGTCACTCTCACCTCGATTATGCCTCGAAGCGGGGGAAAACCGAGGCGATTCCAACCGCGAGATCCGGACCCTCGCAGGGCTTTCGGCCTCAGGAATCAGCCGACATAAGAACTTGTTGGGATGGTCCCATTGGGGGCGAACAAGTCGAATCCGGCCGGGATGGGTAGGTGATCCTGGCTACGGCAGATGAACTTCCCGGTGGCTTTATCGCGACCAATCTTTTGACCGTGGAGGCCGGGGCGAAGGATCTGCGCAGCCATTTGAGCCGACTGGCTTGACAAGAGGCCGCGCGAGAATCCAACTGCGACGAGTCACGACGCTTTGGTCCACCCGATCGGCCAGGTTATCGCCGCTGGAGACGGACGTTTGCAATTTCTCGAGGACCCCTCCCTCCCGTATCCGGCTGCCCGCGATTAAGCAAACTCTCCAAGACGGCCGTGAGGCGACGTCACTTTCCATGATGCTTGATTTTGCCGACAAGCCAGTCGGCCAGCCGACCCTTCAAACCAAGTGGCGCGAAGCGGCCCGCTCGACCCGGAGCGAGGCCCCTCGGGCGAGATCTGGGGGGTCCAAGGCGCGGCCCAATCGGCAGGAAGAGCGGCAGGGACGCCGCGGGAGGAGTCTTTTTTGAGCTCCGATCGGCGCTCTTACATGCCCGACATCTTCATGCTGAAGAAGGCACCGGCGCGCTCTGACGCCGGCCCGGGGATCCCCTTGGCGACGAGCCCCGAGAACATCATCCGCAACCTCCTTTCGGGGCGGCCGGTGATGGTATGGCTTGCCCTCTCCGAAGACCCCGACGCTAGCTGGCACTCGCCCACCCGACAAGATCATCCCCGTCAACTACTTCGAGCAATGCGGTTGTTCGCTCGGGAACGCGTCAGGACCTACGTCACGGCCAATGCCCCCTTTCAGGCCAGCGATTGAAATGGCCGAAGGTCAATGCGAATCGACGTGAAACGCTCTTGGCCGAAGCCCCTGACGGCCTAGGTCAAACTTGCCCGGACTCTCGCTGACAAAGCGCTCGTGGCGGCGCCGGGACATGGCTGCGCCCCAATCACGGTTGGTCTCGATGGAGCCTGGCCCTCCTTGGCGGCGGCCGAGATCGGCCCCAGCAGGCTCAGCACCGGCAAATTCCATCCCAAAATCCAAGCTGGCGAGCCGATTGGTCGAAAGGAGTATCGGTTCCGATCCCGAAAGGAAAAGCTTTGTTTGCATTCTGTGAGCAATCGACCGGACGATCGTCTACACTGGCGCCGTTCCAGATAACCGAAACGCCGAATCCCGAGCGCTTGGAGGCGCCCCGGGAGCGGGGGAACCACGTTTTCGGGGCTAACTCACCGGATCTAGGTGGGGGCGCAGGCTCCTTTCGCGCCAGCCCGACAGCTAACCCCGTAGGCCGACGAAGGAGATCGGTTTGCACATATATAGGCATAGTTTCAGGCTGAAAGCAGGGCTAGCAGTGGGCGGCGCCTTGGCGTCGCTGGCAATGGTGGCGCCGGGAATCGCGAGCGCGACTCCAGGGGGTGGCCTGACCGCGGCGCCCGAAGCCACCGAAGTCCCGACAGAATCATCGACAAGCTCCTGTGCGCCCGAAAGCGGCGGGATGGCGAATTCGACTGCCGGCTGCAGCACTTTCCAAAAGGCCCGGCTCATCGATGGAGTGGCGCTCCCAGCCCCTAACGCACCGCTTGCCGTGAAGAAGGTGATCGCCGCGGCTGACGCGATCCGGACCACGCCCTATATCTGGGGAGGCGGTCATGCCAGCTGGCTATCGCGCGGCTATGATTGCTCGGGCGCGGTCAGTTTCGCCCTGCACGGCGGCGATTTCCTCAAGTCTCCCCTAGTATCCGGTGAAATGACCCACTGGGGCGCACCCGGCAAGGGCCGTTGGATCACGGTCTATGCAAATTCGGTGCACGCTTTTGCGGTCATAGACGGCCTGCGATGGGATACGGTCGGAGATCCTGCGGGCGTCACCGGGCCTCGCTGGCACCCCTCAATGGCCGGAGATACGACGCGCGGCTTTGTCGCCCGTCACCCGGTCGGCTACTAAGGCGCCGCCGGTTTTCCCTGAGCGGTGAGAGCGTGCCAGGTTCCGCCGAAGGAGGAAACCCCGTTCCCGAGCGCATCGCCCGGCGCCTTATCGCCGCTGTAGGTGTAGAGCGGTGAGCCAGCGTAATCGACCTGGAGCTTGCCGTCAGCGCGTTTGATTGCACCGAGCTGGGTGGTGAAGGCTTCTTTGCCCGCGACCGGAGCGCTTCCGGTCAAAATCAGGGGAGGCCAGGTCGTTTCGCAGGCGCCAACGCAGCGAGGATGAAAGGTGTTTTTGGGATCCTTGCTAAACGCGTAGAGCGTTTGGCCCTGGGAGTCGACCAAAACCTTGGTAGCGAGCTTGGGCTTCTTGGTCGTGGCGGTTGAGATCACCGTCACGTTGGGCTCGGGCGGGGCCTTTGCTTCGGTGCTCGCACCGCTGCTTGGGACCGACGCGGGGGTTTCGGTGCTGGAGCTGGAGCCGCAGCCCGATACCGCCAATACCGCAACGGCGCCGCACAGAAATATTGGGGCAAAAGTCTTAGCCATGGCTTACCCGATCGATCCGATCCCATCCTCGCGTTGAGGGCGAGGGAAAAGTAGGAGCTAAAATTAAACTTTTGCTGAAGGGCTGCACCTTGGCAGCCGATCCCTAGACTGGCGGGGATGACGATGCGCCTCCGCGCGGTCGCGGGCGTCTTGGTAATGCTGGGTGTGCTCTTTGTGGCGCACGCGACTGCGGGGGCTCCGACTCCCGAATCCGAAGAAGTGCCGAGCTGTGATGGCCACAAGACGACGATCGTCGGCACCAACGGTCCCGATGTCTTAGTCGGTACGCCCGGCAACGACGTGATCTGGGGCGGGGCGGGAAACGACGTGATCTATGGCCTGGGCGGCAACGACATCATCTGCGGGGGGCCCGGCAACGACATCATCTACGGTGGATCGGGCAATGACCGCATCTTCGGCGGACCCGGCAATGACATCATCTACGGGGAAGCGGGCAACGACGTCCTAAACGGCGGCTCGGGGACAAACATCCTCTACGGGGGCCGCGGCGATGATGTTCTAAACGGTGGCTCCGGCAACGAAAACGTCCTCTACGGGGGTTCCGGCGATGACCGCCTCTACGGCGGTTCTGGCAACGACAACGTTCTCTTCGGTGGCCTCGGCATCGATCACCTCGATGGTGGCTCTGGAAACGGCAACATCCTCGACGGGGGCTATGGCTGGGATTACCTAAACGGCGGCTCCGGCCACGATGACACCGCGTCCTTCGCCGAGATGCCTAGCAGTGAAGAAACCAAGAGTGGCGGAGTCGAAGCTTCGCTTAAAGCGGGCCTCGCGATCGGTGATGGCCATGACCGGATGCGAAACATCGAGAACCTCGAAGGCTCGGCCTTCAACGACACCCTGATCGGAAACCACCGCAACAACAAGCTGTTCGGCGGTCCGGGTAACGACACATTAATCGGTGGCGGCGGGCGCGATGAACTAAACGGCGGCTCAGGCAGCAACAAGTGCCGGGGCGCTCCCCCCTCTCGGCGCACCTCCTGCGGTCACGAACGCCTACCTCGAGCCAGCGCTCAGGTCTACTTTGAAGCGGGGATCGATCCGGCATCGGCCGGGGTGGTGGTAGCCGCCGGCTCCGGCAACGACAACATCTCGGCCAGCTTTGAACAAAGTAGCGACCTGCTCGCAATCAGTGCCAAAAAACCCATCGCGGTTCACGACGGCTGTACCCATCCCGGTGGGGCGGCTGATGAAGCGAGCTGTCAGCTGGGCGATCTGCCGCGCTGGCTGACGGTCGATCTGGGGGCGGGCAACGATCACTTTCAGGTACCCGGCTCGCTGGTCGGGGTGGGGGAAGTGCGGGTCGACGGCGGTCCGGGCAACGACGTCTTGAGCGGCGGACCTGAGGAAGACCTGCTCGAGGGTGGCCCCGGCGCCGATCGCCTCTACGGCGGCGCAGGTGCCGATTCCCTGGTCGGGGGCCCCGGTGGCCCCAACATACTCGAAGGCGGCCCCGGCGCAGATCTGCTGGCCGCTGGGCCGCCCTGTGACGGAGGGAAAATCGTTGGGGGTCCGGGGCGAAACGACCTTTCCTTCACCGAGATTCCGATCCAGGCTGGAGTTCTCTATGCATCCCTGGCCCGGGGCATCGCCTACGTTCAGGGCGTTGCGCACTGCCATCCGATCCACATCACCGAAGCCCAGGACCTCGAGGGATCCTTCGGACCCGACATACTGATCGGCACCCACGCTGGCAATCACATCATCGGCTGGCCTGGCGCCGATCAAATCTACGGCAATGGTGGACCGGACGTGATCGAAGCTCGAAACGGCGAACGGGAT
This sequence comes from uncultured Solirubrobacterales bacterium, assembly GCA_963700105.1. Taxonomy (GTDB): domain Bacteria; phylum Actinomycetota; class Thermoleophilia; order Solirubrobacterales; family 70-9; genus CAVUWL01. Next base: position 1,467,447 of record CAVOWL010000004.1, read on the forward strand.
AAATCGATCCAGTGCGGCACCAAGGGTCATCCCTCCGGCGAGGCGCTGATCGAGCGCAACGACCCCCGACCGCTGTATTGCCTCAGGGTGAGCTACGGACATCCATTGCCTGGTCTCCCCCATCCATCTCGGTAAGGACCCATATCGGACTTTTGGCTCAGGCGGCGCGGCGCCAACAGGATGTCTGCGGATCCGTCATCCGATCGTGTCAAAGCGAAGCTGCACCGTATTCGGAGCCTGGTTCACTTGATGTTCGGAGTCCGCACAGACACTCACATTGATCTCGTTCGGGTTGGTAATCGACGGGCCTGCCTCGATCGCGTGCTGCAATTCTGAGATGTCGGATCCCTGCAACATCACGGCTTCGCCAGGCTGCGCACCGGAGGCAGCAAATACGTAGCGCCCGCAGGCGCCTTTGGCCAGAGTTATGGTGACATTATTGAGCGCAGTCCCTGATACTCCCAGTAGATTGGCAAGGCCGAAGTGCGGAAGGTTTTCTGGCGTAAGGGACCCAGGTTTGAAACTTTCTCCGGTCAGTGATTTCGGCTTTATGTCGGTAGCGGTCAGTGACCCTACCTTGACCTTGATTCCCGTCACTGCGCCACGCTTTAGCTGCGGGGTACCGATCGAATTTGGCGGAATCCGCAGGGCCGCGAGGGCCCCCCCGCCCATGGCGAGGAAGAGGGCGAGCGTCGCCACGACATTGGCGTAGCTGAGGTGCTTTCGAATCGCGGTCATTGGTTATCTCCTGGGTCGTGCTACCGAGGGAGGATCAGTGGGGGCCGGGGGGCCTGATGAAAATCAAAGTCGTTTGCTAGATTGCCCAGCTCGGGGATCGATTCCCGCACATCTGGCCGCGGGTCCGGTCTTCCGTCGGTAGCCGGGTTCAGGCGCTGACTTTCCAGAAAGTCATCCTCGATGAACTTGTTATAGGCATCGTGGCTGAGCAGCTGGTGGTCGATAAAGCCTTCTTTGGCATACGGGCTTATGACAAGTCCCGGAACGCGAAACCCGTAGCCGTTCTCGTCGATTACGGGGGGCACGACGTTGTCATAGAACCCCCCCCAATCGTCCCAGCTCAGGAATATCGCGGTGCTCGGCCAGTCGGGTCCTTCCATGACTTTGTTAATCAGATTGGTGACGTAGGACTGCCCGGCCGAAATCGACGCCGGGGGATGTTCGCTCACCGTCTGACTTGGCACCACCCAGGAGACGGAGGGTAGAGTGCCGTTCTGGGCGTCATTTAAAAAGACCGAGGTGTCCTGAATGTTGCCCTCTTCGCGATTTTCCCTAACCGTGGTGAAGTCAGGCAAGGGGTTCCAGATCCCCGGGGTGGAGGGGCCCTGGCGCGGTGGGTTGGTGCAGCGCTCTTCTCCATCAGCACAATCCGGCTCCTCGCCCTTTTTGATGAAGTAGCCCCAGCTCAGGCCGCCATTGTGGAGGAGATAGGTGATCGGAGTCCAGGCGAAGTCTGGCTCGGGACCCTCCAAAGGATCTTCAGGGTTGGTGCTCTGAAAGCCAGGGCCGTCGACTGAATTAGTGCAGCTATAGGGATCGGTGGGCAAGGTGCAGGACGCCGACCACTCCGAGACCAAAAATAGATGAGAAGGCAGACTCCAGCTCTTGGTCGGCTCGAAAAGGTGGTCCTGGAGGACAAAGTGTTCTGCATAGGTCCAGTAATTGGGGATATCGCTTCGGTCCTTGTATCCCATGACATCGGTTTCGCACTGGGCAGTGCCGGGGGTTTCACAGTGCTGGGCATGCTCGGCCTCAGCGACGAAGCCATTCGTCGCGCCGCCGTTGAGATCACCTTCAAAGGCGGCAGATTCGTGCGGGCCGCCCTTGTTGGAGTCCGTGGGATCGTGATACGGCGCAATGCAGCCGCCGTTGACCGGATCGGGCACGCACACACCGGGCGGGATACCATCCGCTCCAGGATAGGTGCCAAAATACTCATCGAAGCTACGGTTCTCCTGCATGATGACTACAACATGTTTGATTTTGTGAATGCCAACCGGCACCGGGAGGACATTTATCTGGCGCGGTGGGGAGCGGCCTTGGCGGGTGGCTGAATCGCCTGCAAACACCGCGCGAAGACGGAGCACCCCAGCCACCCGCAAGCTGGCCCGAATCAGGAATCTTGAGCCGGGCTTGAGGCTCCCGCTGGCAATATCTCGCAACTGACCGTGGGATGCCTCTTGTATAAAGACTGTCTCACCTGTTCGGTTTGGCCTGACCCGACCGCTGAAAACTAATTTCTCCCCAAGGTCGGCCTCAAGTGCGGAGACTTTGAGGCTGACCGCTGGGCGCACGCGAGCCTGAGCAGCCTGGGAGCCCACCAAGGCCACACCGAATGCGATCAGCACGATCACCGTAAGTCGAAACGCCATCTAGACCGGATCCCTTGCCATTTCTTGCGGGTTCCAACACGCTCGCTGCCCCCCAGGTTAGATCGGATAAATAAAGAGCGGATATATAGATCGGCTGGGCAACTCGATATTGGGACGTGGCCGCGAGCCGACAAGAATCTCTCCAACGCGAGACCAGGTCCACCCGATCAGCGTGCAGTTGATTCCGATTCTTCGCATCCATGCCCAAACCGAAGCACTCCCCTTTCTTGTCCCTTCCGAGCAAAATCCAGTGCTTCAGAACTCCTGCTCCGAGCAGTAATTTGACGTCGCCACCCCAGCGATCTCGGTTGGCCGCTGCGGGGTCTGGGCGCCCGAGCACGGCCTATATCTACTTTGCGATGGGGGAAGTGCTGACTCAATCATTTGGGTCCACTGCCCCCCTGGGCAATCATCTGACGCTTCTAGCCCGGCGGGCCATCGGGAGCTTCGATGAAGCAGGAAGCCATCCGATAAGTCTTATCTGCCCAATTATGTCGCGACGACGCTTCAGTGGCGTATCTTCTGCACTGTGGCCGAGCCACTACCTATCACCTCGGTGATCCGCAGCCCGATGCTCGACCGAGCAGGCGAGAAACTCGGCCGCGTCGAGGACATAATCGTCCGACTCACCGAGGGAGAACTTCCTCCCGTCACGGGGCTGAGGGCGCGCATCGGGGGCCGCGAGTTCTTCGTTCCTACCGATCGAATTGCCAGCCTCGAACCTGGACAAGTCCGTCTCTCGGGGGAGAAGCTGAGCCTTGCTCAGTTTTGCCGCCGAGAGGGCGAGGTGTTGCTGGGGGATGACGTACTCGGCCGCAAGCTCATCGACGTCGAGGGTGCCCGGCTCGTCACAGCACACGAGATCATCCTGGTCTGCGTCGACGGCCGTTGGCGCCTCGGCGGGATCGACCCAAGACCGCGCAGCGCGATGCGAAGAATCCTTCGGGGCGGATCCGGCCCAGTCGCCGAGGACTCGATCCTGAGCTGGTCAAAACTCGAGCCATTTGTTGGCCATGTACCGACCTCGCGCCTGCGTCTGGGTCGTCGCCGCCTGGCGCGCCTGCACCCCGCCCAGATCGCCGATCTGGTCGAGGCTGCCTCGCATGACGAGGGTGAGGAGATCATCGAAGCCGTGGGCAGTGATCGTGAGCTCGAGGCCGATGTCTTCGAGGAGCTCGACGACGAGCACCAGGTGGAGTTCATCCGCGAGCGTTCAGATGCCCAGGCCGCCGAGCTCCTTGCCCGGATGGCGCCTGATGACGCAGCCGACCTGATCGCTGAAATCGACCAGGATCGGCGCCTGGCGATCCTTGACCTTCTGCCGCCTGCTCAACAGGTGAAGATCCGAACCCTGCTCGGCTATAACCCGGCGACCGCGGGGGGCTTAATGAGCCCAGAATTCCTCTCCCTTGGTGAGCAAGCCCGCGTCGAGGATGCCCTGCAGGCTGTTCGAATCAGCAACGACGTCGCGCCCGAGGCGGCGAGCACCATCTACCTGATCGATGCCGACAAGGGCTTGACCGGGTCGGCTTCGGTAATAGCCCTGCTGCGGGCGAATCGGGATCGTCGGCTAAGCGAGGTCGCCGACCGGGACCCGCGATGCGTACGAACCGACGAGGAGCTACCAGAGATTGCTCGGCTGATGTCGGATTTTGACCTCACGGTCCTTCCAGTCACCGATGAGGCCGACCGGCTTGTCGGCGTCGTCACCGTCGATGACGTCTTGGAGGCATTGATTCCCGAGGATTGGCGGCGACGTGCACGGGTCACCCAAAGCTGACCCTGAGCGCGGTTATCAAGCTGTTAAAGCCAGCTTGAAGTGGATCGAGCTGGCCGGAGCTCTGGTAGGCTCAAATTAACCGCCGGAGCGCAAGAGCCTCGGCGGTGACAGATGTTGAGGCAACTGCGATGGAGCCGGTAATGGATATGGACATAGACCTACCGCGAAGTACCAGACCGCCCGCGCGCGCCTTGCGTCTTGACGTCTAGGCCCTAGTCATCACTCCTCTGGCGCGCGCGAGTGAGCTCTGCGCGCGCTCTCCTCGGCCCGAATGGCGTGAGGTTGAGAACTCCGAGGTTGAGCGGAGAAGTAACGAGGATGATGAAAGACGTTAAAGAGACATCCAGCCCGAAAAGCGCCGCGGCGAGCTCTCCCGCGGTCATTGATCAGGCCCACGCCGGCGAGATCCAGGGAGCCCTTGGAACGATCGGGGCGCGCGATACCGGCCGCCGTTACGGTTGGCGCGCCCGCCTCTTGGCTCTACTAGCGATCATGGGACCCGGCCTGATCGTCATGGTCGGCGATAACGACGCGGGCGGCGTTTCCACCTACGCGCAGGCAGGGCAGAATTTTGGTACCAGCCTGCTCTGGGTCCTCTTGCTATTGATCCCGGTTCTGATAGTCAATCAGGAGATGGTTATCCGGCTCGGCGCTGTCACCGGAGTTGGCCACGCACGCTTGATCAATGAGCGCTTTGGGCGTTTTTGGGGCTGGTTCTCCGTTGGCGATCTGTTCGTTCTTAACTTCCTCACGATTGTTACCGAGTTCATTGGGGTCAGCCTCGCCCTGGGTTATCTGGGGATTACCAAGTACATAGCTGTGCCGGCAGCCGCCCTACTTCTGATCGCAATGACAGCGACGGGTAGCTTCCGAAGTTGGGAGCGCTTCATGTTCTTCTTCGTGTTCGCCAATTTCTTGGTCATCCCATTGGCGATCATGGCCCACCCCAACCTGGCGACTATGGCTCACGACTTCGTCGTGCCTGGGATCGAAGGGGGTGCCACCTCAACCTCGATCCTTCTAATCATCGCGATCGTCGGAACCACCGTGGCCCCCTGGCAGCTCTTTTTCCAACAGTCCAACGTCATCGATAAGCGGATAACGCCTCGCTGGATAAACTACGAGCGCGCCGACACGGTGATCGGTGCGTTCGTCGTCGTTATCGGCGCGGCGGCTCTGATCGCGGTCACCGCCTTTGGCTTTGGAGGCACGCCCGAGCACGGTAACTACACGAATGCTGGCGCCGTGGCAAGCGGCCTGCACCACTACATCAGTCCCCTGGCTGGAACCTTTTTCGCGGTGGTGCTGTTGAACGCATCGCTGATCGGTGCAGGCGCGGTTACCCTCGCGACTTCCTATGCCTTCGGCGACGTATTCGGCGCCAGCCACTCATTGCACCGCGGTTTCCGCGATGCGAAGCTCTTCTACGCGATCTTTGCGGGCCTTGTGGTTCTCGCCGCTGCGATCGTTTTGATTCCAGGCGCACCGCTAGGCGTGATGACCGAGGCCGTCCAGGCGCTGGCCGGGGTTCTCCTACCGAGCGCAACGGTCTTTTTGCTCCTGCTCTGCAACGACCGCGAGGTTCTCGGTCCATGGGTTAACGGCATGTGGGTCAATCTCTTGGCTTCCACGATCGTCGCAGTATTGGTGATGCTCTCGATGATCCTGGTCGCCACCACGCTCTTTCCCTCGATCAACGCGGCGACGCTGATCATCTATCTAGGCATCGGCCTCGTGCTGGGGCTGTTGGTGGCGGGAACGCTCACGCTACGTGGACGCGAGCGCAGAGCCCCCTCCTACACAATGTCTCCTGAGGCACGTCGTAACTGGACCATGCCACCTCTCGCACTGTTGGAGCGCCCTCGCTGGTCAGCCGGGCGCAAAGCCGGGATGATGCTCATGCGTGGCTACCTTCTTGTCGCTGTCCTTCTATTGGTTGTTAAAGCCACGCAGCTTGGCGGCGCCTGAGCGGTGTACTCCTTCTGAACATGCGGGACAAGGCCGCGGGGTCCACGGAACCTCCGTCGCTGCCCAGTGCCTTGTCGCGGCGCTGCAATGGCATAAACGGTCGCAAGGCTCCCGAAATCCACGTGCGCTGGACGGAAGTGAGCAGGTCCTGCCCAAACCTGGGTAGGTCAAAAAGGGCGGTCCAGAGGCGCTAGACAAGCCGAGGTGGGATCGCCTTTTTCACCTTGACCCATGTATGGCAAGTTTCGCGCGAAGGGGGTCTGGGGTTAGACCTTAGATTCGCCAGTTGCCCTTGTCAACAGGCATCAGCAACGTCTCGGTATTGACCGCTCTGCAACCCCGAAAGCGTGACGAAATAGGCGATCCCGACTGCCTCACTGCGCGAGTCTTGGTTGCCTGACTGCCATTCCGTAAGCGCCGGAGCAGGCCGGGATCTGTGCGATCGGCACTACCACGCTCGGGCGGTGTTAGGCGGCGTCGACCGGCATCGCCGATCCCGCATAGGGGTGCGGAATCCGCTAACAAAGCGGAGGGGGCGGTGTCCGGTTTCACCACATAGGCGACACCTGTGTCAGGACATAGGAGACACCGAATGAAGGAGCTCTCCTGTGGACAAGGCGCGGTATCTGGTCGAGGCGTTGGAGGGCCGCTCCGTCAGCGAGCTGGCGGCGGCCCATGGAGTGCATCGCAGCTGGATCTACAAGCTGGCGGCCCGCTATCGCTCAGGAGGCTATGAGGCCCTTGAGCCCCGCTCCAGGGCGCCGCGTTCCTGCCCTCAGCAGACGCCCGTTGATGTGGTCGAGGCGATCGTCTGCCTGCGAGAGCAGCTGGCGAGAGAAGGCCATGACTGCGGAGCGCAGACAATCGCCCACCACCTCACCCAGCAGCTGGACTCGGTGCCGTCGGTCTCGACGATCTGGCGCGTCCTCAAACGCGAGGGTCTGGTCACCCCAGCGCCCCAAAAGCGCCCACGCTCATCGCTGATCCGCTTCCAGGCAGAGCTGCCCAATGAGATGTGGCAGGCCGACATCACCCACTGGCAGCTTTGCGGCGGAGGGCACGCCGAGATCCTCAACATGCTCGACGATCACTCCCGCCTGTTCTTGGCCTCTGAGGCCTATGCGAGCGTCAAGGCCTCCGACGTGGTGGACGCCTTTCGCAAGGCAGCTGCCCTGCACGGAGCGCCCGCCAGCCTGCTCTGTGACAACGGCGCCGTCTTCAGCGCCACCCCACGCGGCGGCAAGGTGGCCTTGCAGATAGAGCTCGAGCGGCTGGGGATCGCCGCCAAGAACTCGCGGCCCTACCACCCCCAGACCTGTGGCAAGGTCGAGCGCCCCCACCAGACGCTGAAGCGCTACCTCGACAGGCAGGCCCCGGCCCCCACCCTCCCGGCGCTCCAAGAACAGCTCGATTCCTTCCTGCACTACTACAACACGATCAGGCCCCACCGAGCCCTCGGTGGGCGCACACCCCTTCAGGCCTATAGCGCCCGGTTAAAGGCCCACCCTCCGGGCGGGGGCCCCCCGGACGCTCACTTCCGCGTTCGCAAAGACAGGGTCGACTCAAACGGCACCGTCACCCTGCGCCATGACTCAAAGCTCCACCACATCGGCATCGGCAGAGCCCACAAGGGTCGTGCGGTCAAGCTCCTCGTTGCTGAGCGCGAGGTGCGGGTCCTTGACTTCGACAGCGGCGAGCTAATCCGCCAGCTCACCCTCGATCCCACTCGCAACTACCAGCCGATCGGAGCTAGGTGAGCTGTCTACGATGTCTCGGGACATCTGTCTCCGATGTCCCGAGACACAACAAAGCGGAGGGGGTGGGATTCGAACCCACGAGCCGCCTTGCGACGGCCAACGGTTTTCGAGACCGCCCCGTTCAACCACTCCGGCACCCCTCCAGAATTCAGCTCGAAGAAGATTCTACGGCTGCAGTGAAACACGAGCCGGACGGTGCTTCCCAGGACTACAGGGGTGTTTGAAATGCGTCGATCAGGGCTCCGTGCAGGACCACAGGCAGACTCAAATCGGGCGTGTATTTGATACCCATCCGCTGCTACTCAGAGTTGTCGCACTGCTGGCCCTGATCTGGGGAATTGCCTACTTGGGCTGGCGGATTGGCTGGAGTGGGCAGGGAGCCAGCCCGATCGCCTTCACGATGTTGTTGGTAACGGAGGTCTATGGCTTCTTGGCCTTGGCCACAATGACCTGGTTTTCATGGTCAAAAAGAGCTGTCCGACGGCCTCCGGTCACAGCAGGTCGCAGGATTGATGTCTACGTCTGCACCTACGACGAGTCCGTCGAGGTGGTGCTGGCGACGCTGGCCGGCTGCCGGGCCCTCACCTACCCTCACACGACATGGCTGCTCGATGACGGGCGCCGGCCGCAGATGAGGGAGCTCGCGGATTTGGCCGGAGCCCGCTACCTAAGCCGCAGAGACAACTCCCATGCCAAGGCGGGCAATATCAACGCCGCCTTACCTAGGACCGACGGAGAGCTGATCTTGATGCTCGACGCCGACCACGTCCCTATGCCAGATGCGCTCGATGCGATGGTCGGTTACTTCGACAATGAGGAGGTCGGGCTGGTCCAGAGTCCACATGACTTCTTTAACCACGATTCCGTGCAGCACTACGTGGTGGGTCGTCACGAGCAATCGCTTTTTTATCGGGTGATCTGCCCCGGAAAAGATCGCCACGGCGCCGCATACTGGTGCGGCTCAGCCGCGCTGATTCGGCGCCAAGCCCTGCTCGAAATTGGTGGAGTGGCCACCGAGACGATCGCTGAGGACTTCCACACAACGATTCGCCTTCAACGCCATGGATGGCAGACCCGCTACCACGACGAGGTCTTGGTCCAGGGCCTCGCCCCGCACGATCTCGATGGCTACCTCCTGCAACGCGACCGCTGGGCGCGCGGCAATCTCGCGGTATTCGGGCTGCCCGAGTCACCGCTTCGCGCCCGTGAGCTGCGCCCGCTGCAGCGCCTCTCCTACTTTGCCAGCCTGGCGGCCTACCTGGCGCCGCCGATGCGCCTGCTGTTGCTCTTGACCCTAGGGCTGGTGCTGTGGACGGGAGATCTTCCGATGAGGATCAGCGTCTTGGCCCTGGGGGCCCTGTGGCTGCCCTCGGTTTCGCTGAACCTGTTTGCCGGATCCGCATTGGCCCGTGGCTACATGCGGATCGCAGAGACAACTCATTACGAGCTATTGACTATGGAGATCTACACCCGCGCGCTGCGCTCCGCAATCCGTCCAGCTCGCAGCACCTTCAAAGTCACTCCGAAGCAGGGCGGTGACGGTGGGGGCCTGCGCGCGGTCGGCAGGTTGCATCTAGTCGTCGGCTGCGCGGTGCTGATCGGAGCGGGTACGGCCCTGCGGCTCTTGGACCTCGCCGGCGCGAAGGCGCTGCCGGCGCTGCCGGGAATCGCGGCGATCATCGTCCCCCTGCTGGGCGTGATCGAGCTTCGCCGCATGCTGCGCACGCTGCTTGCTGTCGGAGGGCGACGGCAGCGTCGCTTGATCTATCGCCTCGAGGGAGACGCCCCGGTTCACTGCTTCTCCGATGATGGCCACATAGCCGGCCGCCTAATCGATGCAAGCGCAGCCGGAATCGGATTGATTATGGAGGCTTCACTTGAGATCGGTTCCAAAGCGGCTGTCTCCTTGGAGCTCCCCGATGTGGCCGGCAACAGCCACGATGTAGCGGCCCAGGTCGATGTGCGGAGCTGCCGCGAGGCAGAGGGTCGGTGGCTGATCGGAGCGACAATCGCCGGCATCGATCCCGTCTCGCGGATGCGGCTGATGGAGTGGTGCTACGTGGTCTGCTGCCACGAGCGCCTCCGCGGCAGCCATCCCGCGATAGCGCCGAGGCCAGCGGCTGAGTCGATCGTGATCACGATGAACCAAGCCCTCGAGCAGCCCGCAGCCGCTTGAACGGAGAGGGTGGGATTCGAACCCACGAGGCGGGTTAACCCCGCCCACGCGATTTCCAGTCGCGCTCCTTAAGCCACTCGGACACCTCTCCGGACTCTCGCAAAGGGTATTCGCTCCTAGCCGCGTCGGGCGCGGAAGAACTCGCGCAGTAACCCGACGCACTCCTCCTCCCGGATCGCGGCGATCACCCGCGGCTGGTGATTGAGCGCCGGCTCGGCGAATACGTCAAGGACGCTGCCGGCCGCACCGGCCTTTGGATCCTGGGCACCAAAGACGACTGTTGGGATGCGGGCCAAGACGATCGCTCCGGCGCACATCGGGCAGGGCTCGAGGGTCACGTAAAGGGCCGTATCCGGTAACCGCCAGCCGCCCAGCAACTCGGCCCCGGCGCGGATCGCGAGCAGCTCAGCATGGGCGGTTGGGTCCCGACGGCGCTCGCGCTCGTTGCCGGCAGCCGCGAGCGCCTCGCCTCGGCGGGCGAGCACCGCCCCGACCGGGACCTCCCCCCGCATTCCAGCCTCACGCGCCTGCTCCAAGGCAAGGCCCATCAGACGGGTGTGCTCAGATCTGGGAGCCTCCGCGTGCATCGATCAGGGAGTATGTGGGACCTACAACTTCCCCCGCAAGCCGGTGTTAGGGAAAGTGCTCGTTGAATGCAGGGACGCCGGCGAGCGATATCTAGATGAACAGACGCCTTCTGATTCCAACCGCAGCGACCTTGGCCGCAGCGCTGATCGCGCTGGGTGCCCTTGGCGCACCGGCGCAGGCAACAAGCGCGCTCGGTCAGGCGCGCCAGTTCGTCCCCCATCAGCTGGTGGTGAAGTTCTCCGGCGAGCGCCTCGGCCGGGTGGTATCGCTGCCCACCCAGATCGGGACGGGCGCCGCGGCCGCCGCACTACGCCGAAGCCCCGCGGTGCTCTACGCCCAGCCCAACTACACGGCAAGCGCTTCGCTCTTTGTGCCCAACGATGACGGATCCCTGCAGACGGCACCGGACCCGAGCGGAAGCTGGGAGACGAGGCAGTGGAATTTTCTTCCCTCCTCCCCCGGGACCGCCGGCGTGCCAACCTCACCCGGCGGGATCAACGCCGTTGGGGCCTGGCGCAATCTGATCTCAGAGGGAAGGCCGGGGGCCAGCGGCGTCACGGTGGCGGTCCTCGATACGGGGATCGCTTATCGCAGCCTGAACAGGCCGGGAAGGGGCGGCGTGGTCCATTTCCAGCGCAGCCCTGATTTCTCCGCGGCGCAATTCGTTCCCGGCTACAACTTCGTCGGCAGGAACCGCCTCCCAGTAGACACCAATGGTCATGGCACCCACGTTGCCAGCACGATCGCAGAGGAAACCAACAATGGCATCGGCCTGACCGGGCTCGCCTATCAGGCGAAGCTGATGCCGGTCCAGGTCCTCAATTCTCACGGCCAGGGGCAGGCCAGCAATATCGCGAAGGGAATCCGCTTCGCCGCCGAGCACGGCGCCCAGGTGATCAATATGAGCTTCAACTTCGGCTGTGGCAAGAAGGTTCCGGAGGTCGATGAAGCGCTCCAGTTTGCCGCCAAAATGGGCGTCGTACTGATCGCCTCCGTCGGCAACGTCGGCTCGGAGACCTGCGTCTCCCAGCCGGCCACCGGGCCCGGCGTGATTGGGGTCGGAGGAAGCACCCAGGGCGGCTGCCTCGGCAATTATTCGCTCACCGGTCGAGGCGTAGACCTGGTGGCGCCCGGCGGCGGCACCCCGATCAACGGCTGTCCGTCGGTTCTCTCAGCGCCGATCTACCAGGTCACCCTGAAGAAGCAGGGAGATCCGATCTTTGGCATGCCCAGCGACTACATCGGCACCTCGATGGCGGCTGCCCACGTCTCGGGGGTTGCGGCAATGGTGATTGCCAGTGGAGTTTTGGGGCCGGTCCCGGCGCGATCGCTGGACAAACGGGTGACGCTGCGCCTCGAGGACACCGCCCGCAGCATCGGCCTACCGGCGAGCGAGCAGGGCGCGGGACTGATCGACGCCGCGAATGCGACCCAACCCGGAGCCTAGGCGGCCGGCCTAAGTGGTGCGAACGATGATCACGCTGCAGGGAGCGTGATGGGAGACGTTGTTGGGTACGCTCCCAAGCAGGAAGCGGCGCGCTCCGGTCATTCCCTTATTGCCGACAACGATCAGATCGGCGCCGCTTTCCTCGGCAACATTTAGGATCGCCTCCGCGGGATCCCCCTCGACCGGGTGGGTCAGGACCTCTACCCCCTCCTTCTTGGCGGCGGCGGCGGCGCTGTCGAGCACCAGGTTGACATCCTCACGTGGACCGATTTCGTACTGAACGTCGGCGGGTGCATCGAGCTTCTCCTCGGCCAGCCGCCGTTTCGGCACAGCCGCGTAGGCGCTGACAATGCTGAGCTGGGCACCGGCGAGCTTGGCCAGATCGACCGCCTGGCCGACCGCCTCGGCGGCTGTCTCTGAGCCATCGGTGCCTACCACGATCCGCCTGAACACAGCCCGCCTCCTCCGCTCGATCGCTGGACGCCGCTGATATTAACGGGGCAGCTGACGGCCATGCCAATCGTGAAAGCCGGCGCCGAGGATTTCGGTCGGGGTGCTCGAGAGCCGCACGATCGCGATCGCCATCGATGCAAACAGGCAAACGACCAGGACCGCCATCCCAATTTTCCAGCTGGTCGGCATCGACCAAGACTAGACTCAGAACGCGATGACTGAGGAGAAGGTCGCCGAGGGGGTGTGGCTGCTGCGCGGCGACCTGCGGCGGGGGATGAACATCTACTTCCTGCGCGACGGGAATGGCGTCGTGCAGTTCGACGCCGGCACCAAGCCGATGACCAAGGCCACCGTGGAAACGGCACAGCGCCTGGGCGGGCTAAAACAGGTGGTCTTGAGCCACGCCCACGCCGATCACCGCGGTACGGCTCCTTATATGGGTGTTTCGGTTCTCTGCCACCCCGCCGAGGTGGCAGATGCCGAAAGCGACGATCGCTTCTCCCCCTACATGGACACCTCCGAGCTGCCCTTTGCACCGGTGCGCTGGATCTATCCACTGCTATTTCAACGCTGGGACGGTGGTCCGGTGAAGATCGCCGCGACGATCTCAGAGGGTGAGGAGCTGGCCGGATTTCAGGTCCTGGATTTCCCCGGTCACGCACCCGGTCTGATCGGCCTGTGGCGAGCGAGCGATCGAGTCGCGATCATCAGCGACGTCGTCTACCTGATCGACTCCGCGCGCCTCAAGGCCCTCCCCCCGGGCCAGGCCAGTGTCCCCCATCCAGCTTGGGCCTGGGATCACGCAATGGCGAAGGAGTCGGTGCGGAAGCTGGCCGCCCTTGAGCCACGACTGCTCTGCACAGGCCACGGAGAGCCGCTGCACGGTGAGAACCTGCGCGAGACGCTCTTGCTCGCAAGTGATTCGTGCTGATCGCGCTCGCCGCCTAGAGGTGAGCACTGCCGTTGGCAGACGCGGTCACGACGCGATCGTCCTGCGGCCCCGGGCGCAGGATCAACACCTCCGCTGGTGCCTTTTGTAGCAGCCAGACGAGGTCCTCCCCGGAGAAGCCGGTGCGGCCGCTGGCGCTAGCCGGAACCACGACGCGGTCAAAGCTCTCGTGCTCAAGCAGCCGCTCCAGGGCGTGACGGTGCGAGCGGCCTCGCTCGATCCGAGCGTCGACCGCCACCCCCTGGGCGCCGGCGCGCTGCTCGATTGCCTCCAGCATCGGCATTGCCTTCGCCGCCTCGGCAGGAATCGCGCAATCCAGCGGCAGTTGCTTGGGGACGGTCGCCAGGTAGGCGGGCATCAGCGTCGCGCCCTCGGCCCGGGCGAGACGAAGCGAGGCGTCAAGAGCGCGGCGGGATATCTCTGTGCCGGTGAAGGGCAAAAGGATGTTGTGGACCGAATCGGGGCGCTCGGCGCGAGCCCCGCCGCGGCGCGAGCGGGAGATCAAATAGCCAACGGCGAAGCCCAGCAGCAGGGCAAAAAGGACGAATAGGCCGATCATCTCCGATCCTCCTTGAGGCTGCGGTGGGCGACGATTCGCACGTCGACGCCCGGCGGAGTGGCCCGCATCAGCCGTTGGGGAAGCGGCTCCCGCAGGCGGGCCAGACCGCGGCGAGGAAGTGACTCGCCGATCATGATGTAGGTGCTACCGCGCTCGCGGACGACGTGGGCGACCGCCGCCACCATGTCATCGTGCTCCTCGATCAGCAGGGTCGCACCCAGCACCGAGGCGAGCTGGCGAAGCGCCGTGACCTGGCGCTCCTGCTCGCCCTGGATCGGCGCTCCCGGCCGCTTCACCCAGAGCAGATCGAGGTCGGTTCCAAGCCGCTGGGCGGAGCGCCAGGCCCGTCGGACCAGGCGCTGGGAGCCGGGCTGAGGCCGAACCAAGGCCAGCAGCCGCTCGCCGACCGCCTTTGAGGTATCGGCAGAGACGCGCTCCTCACCGCGGGTACCGACGGTTTCGGCCTGGCTCAAGATCAGCCGCTTGGACTCGACGTCCTCAGCCACCTGCCTCAGGCTCACCTCGCGCAGCGCGGCGAGGTTCTCGATCCGAAAGAAGTTGTTGAGAGCGGCATCGATGTTCTCACCCGGGTAGATCTTTCCGCCGCGCAGACGTGCGATCAGCGCCTCCGGGGTGAGGTCGATCAGGACCACCTCATCGGCAGCACCCAGGACCGAATCCGGGACGGTCTCCCGAACCCTGGCCCCAGTCAGCTCGGCGACCTGGTCGTTGAGTGACTCCAGATGCTGAACGTTGACGGTGGAAAAGACGTCGATCCCCGCCTCCAAGACGTCGCCGATATCCTCGTAGCGCTTCTTGTGGACGAGGCCGGGCGCATTTGAGTGGGCGAGCTCATCGATCAAGGCCAGCTCCGGGGCTCGCTCCAACAGGGCAGGCAAATCCATCTCCTCGACGACGACGTCGCGATAGGGGACGCGACGTCGTGGCAAGACCTCGAGGCCATGGGATTGATCGGTCGTATCCTGGCGGTCGTGGGGCTCCAGGTAGCCGATCACAACGTCGCGGCCAAGATTGGCTTCGGCGTGGCCCTCCTGCAGCATGCGGTAGGTCTTTCCCACCCCCGCGGCCATGCCGAGAAATATCTTGTAATGGCCACGTTGCCGTTCGCCTTCGGCGGGGGTCGGTGAGCTTGGTGAAAGCTCGGCCATCTTCATGCTCCGGCGTCTCCGCCCGCTCAAGCTCCGAGCAGGTTGTGGACGATCAGATCGATCAGCTTGATGCCGATAAAGGGGGCGATCAGACCGCCCAGTCCGTAGATCAGGAGGTTGCGGCGCAGCAGCGCGCTGGCGCCGATCGGCCGATAGCTCACCCCGCGCAGCGAGAGCGGAATCAACAGCGGGATGACCAGGGCGTTGAAGATAATCGCCGATATCACCGCCGACTCGGGTGTTCCCAGATTCATGATATTCAACACGTGCAGCGGTCCCTGGCCGTTTTTTGTGACGGCATAGGTGCTGAGGAAGATTGCCGGCAGGATTGCAAAGTACTTTGCGACGTCATTGGCGATCGAAAAGGTCGTCAGGGCGCCACGGGTTATCAGCAGCTGCTTACCCACCTCGACGATCTCGATCAACTTCGTGGGGTTGGAGTCGAGGTCGACCATGTTGCCTGCCTCGCGCGCGGCCTGAGTGCCGGTGTTCATCGCCACCCCGACATCTGCTTGAGCCAGGGCGGGGGCGTCATTGGTGCCATCGCCGGTCATCGCGATCAGGCGGCCGTCTGACTGCTGTTCCTTGATCAACTCGAGCTTTCGCTCCGGTGTCGCTTCGGCGAGGAAGTCATCAACGCCCGACTCCTCGGCGATTTTTGCCGCTGTGAGTTTGTTATCACCGGTGACCATGATCGTGCGGATACCCATCGCCCGCAGCTCGTCGAATCTCTGCTTCATCCCCTCCTTGATCGTGTCTTTAAGGTAAATCACGCCGAGCACCCGCTCATCGCGCGAGACCGCGAGGGGAGTACCACCCTCGCGGCCGATCCGATCCAACACCTCCTGCAGCTCGACCGGTGGACGGCCCCCCTCCGCGCTAACAAAATCAATTATCGCGTCACCTGCGCCCTTGCGCAGTCGCCGGCCATCGAAATCGACCCCACTCATTCGGGTCTGCGCCGTGAACGCAACGAACTCGGCGTGCAGCTCGGCCATGTCGTGCTCGCGGATTCCGAATTGCTTGGCCAAGACGACGATCGAGCGACCCTCGGGCGTCTCATCGGCCAGCGACGCCAGCTGCGCGGCCTCGGCGAGTTCTTCCTCAGAGACGCCCGGCATCGGGATGAACTCCGAGGCCAGCCGGTTTCCGATCGTGATCGTTCCGGTCTTATCGAGCAGCAGGACATCGACGTCGCCGGAGGCCTCCACCGCGCGTCCCGACAGCGCCAGCACGTTGCGTCGCACCAGCCGATCCATGCCGGCGATCCCGATCGCCGAGAGAAGCGCGCCGATCGTGGTCGGAATCAGCGCAACCAGCAGCGAGATCAGGGTCGTCTCAGAAATCGGAGTGTGGGCGAAGAGGCCAAAAGGTCGCAGCGTCGCGACGACGATCATGAAGATCAGGGTCAGCCCCGCGAGCAGGATATTCAGGGCGATCTCATTCGGGGTCTTGCGACGCTCGGCTCCCTCGACCAGCGCGATCATGCGGTCCAGGAACGAGTTGCCCGGCTCCTGAGTGATTTCGATGACGATCTGATCAGAGAGCACTTTGGTGCCGCCGGTCACGGCGCTTCGATCACCACCGGACTCCCGAATCACCGGCGCCGACTCGCCGGTGATCGCGGACTCATCGACCGATGCGATCCCCTCGAGCACCGTGCCATCACCGGGGACCAGCTCCCCAGCCGCCACCACGACCACGTCGCCTTTGGTCAGCTCCGAAGCCTGCTTGACGGTGCCGTCGCGCAGTTTGGCGACGGTCTCCTTGCGCATTGCGCGAAGCGTCTCGGCCTGAGCCCGCCCGCGACCCTCGGCAAATGCCTCGGCCATATTCGCGAAAACGACCGTGAGCCAGAGCCAGAACGAAATTACGAACGTGTACCAAGCCGGCTCGTGTCCGCCGCCAAGCGGTTTTCCACCGAAGACCTGGATGAACCAGGTCACGGTGGTGATTAGAGCACCGATCTCGACCACAAACATCACCGGGTTTCGAATCTGCACCCGAGGATCGAGCTTGGCGAAGCTCTCTTTCAAGGCCCGGCCGACGATGTCTCCACGAAATAGCGAGATCGCCTCGCGTTCGTGTGGCTCCAGCGGAGAAGGAGGGGTGACAGGGTTAGCTTCAGCAGACATCAGCGGCCTCCCGTAAGGCGATCGAGGGCGAGGTTCAGCTCAAGTACGTTGACGCCTGGTTCACCGGAGAACCCGAGGCCGCGTCCATCGGTGTACTTGGAGATCAGCGACATCACTTCGGTCAACGAGATACGGCGCACCGCGGCGATGCGATGTGCCTGGATATCGGCGTTTGCAACCGAGATTTCGGGGTCGAGTCCCGAGCCCGAGCTGCTTGCCGCATCGACCGGTACCTGCGCGGCAGTTAGCCCCGGGTCATACGGCTTCTCCAGCGCGAGATAGGCCTTGATGTTGCTTTCAATCGCTTCCTTGGTCGCGATGTTGTTGGGCCCGAGATTGGAGAAGGTTGAAGCGGCAGCGTTATATGGGGGTATCGTGGCCGAGGGCCGGGGCTGGAAGTAGCGGGGGTCAGGAGCCGTCACCGGGTTGCCTTCTTCATCCACTTGCGGCTTGCCGTTTTTGACCACCTGGACGGCGAACTGCTGGCCGATGATCTTTGAGCCAACCAGCTTGCCGTTCACATACACCCGCTGGCCATTGGCATTGCCGGGAAAGGTGAGCTGGCTGATCCCTGTGATCGCCAGCGGATAGACGATTCCACACAACACCGTTAGCACTAAAATGCCGATCGCGGAGGTGATGATGTCGCGCTTCATCTCAGTAGAGGTGGTTGGTCAGGCCCTGCACGATCGGACCGAGTAGGAGGGCGGGGAAGAAGGTCAGCGCGCCGACCAGGATGATCACCCCGATCAGCAGCACGACGAAGACTGGGTTATCGGTGCGCATCGTCCCCAGGCCGGCGGGGCTGACGCGCTTGCCGGCCAGGGCGCCGGCTACCGCCAGGGCAAAGAGGATCGGCGCATAGCGCGCGAACATCATGTCGAAACCACCGAGGATGTCGGCGAAGGTGATCCCATGAGCGCCGAGGTTGCCGGCGCTCGGCTGCACGTAGCCGGTGTAGCCGGCGAACGCCGAGCCGTTGTTATTGGCCTGGGAGAGGTAGGCATAGAAGGTCTCTGAGAAACCCTGCGGCCCCGTCGCCGCGGCCGAGATCGAGGCGCGACCGGCCTTGCTCGCCGTGGCTAATGAGGTGCAAAAGAGCGCCATCAGTGGGGTGATCAACAAACCGAGAGAAACCAGCTTTATCTCCCGCGCCTCGATCTTCTTGCCGAGGTACTCGGGCGTGCGCCCGACCATCAGGCCGCCGATGAAGACCGCCAACAGGACGTAGAGCAAGATCGAGTAAAGGCCGGTGCCCACCCCACCGAAGATCACCTCGCTTGCCGAGAGGTTTGCAAAAGGCACGGCACCGCCGATCCCCGTGAAGGACTCAATCGCGCTGTTTACGGCGCCGCAGGAGGTGACCGTCGTGACCACGTCAAAGAGCGCCGATCCGGCGATTCCAAAGCGCTGCTCCTTGCCTTCCAAGTTGCCGCCAGAGGAGCCGGCGATCACATTGGTGTGCAATCCGGCGGCGTGCTGGGCGGGGGAGCCGTGGGCCTCGGCGACGTAGGCGACGGCAACGGCGCCAAGGAACATGATCATCACGGTCGCGTAGATCGCGTACCCTTGGCGGCGGTTTCCGCTCATTCTCCCGTAGGTAAAGATCAGCGCCGCAGGGATAACCAAGACGACCAGCATCTCGAAAAAGTTGGTGAAACCATTCGGGTTCTCGAATGGATGCGCGGAGTTGGTGTTAAAGAATCCACCGCCGTTCGTGCCGAGCAACTTGATCGCCTCCTGCGAGGCGACCGGCCCCATCCCGATCGATTGGCTCAGGTGGGTCACCCCCGAAGCTGTCAGATAGGCCGAGAAGTTCTGGATTACTCCCTGGGAGACGAGGACCAGGGCTACCAACACCGAGAGGGGAAGCAGCACCCAAAGAACCGTGCGCACCATGTCCTGCCAAAAATTGCCAAGGCTCTTGCCGCTGCGCCCAACGATCCCCCGGATCAGCGCCACCGCGGTGACGATGCCTACCCCCGCCGAGAGGAAGTTCTGGACAGTCAGCCCGGCCATCTGGCTGAAGTAGCTCATCGTCGTCTCACCGCTGTAGTACTGCCAGTTGGTGTTGGTCATAAACGATGAGACCGTGTTAAACGTCACATTCCAGGTTCCCGAGTGGAAGTGTTGTGGATTCAATCCGGTGAAATCCCACAGCGTCTGGGTGCGCAGGATGAAATAGAGCAGTAGCCAGCCCGCCAGCGAGAAGATGATCAGGCTCTTGGCATATGCCTTCCAGTCCTGTCCCCTACCGGTGTCCACACGGAGAACCCGGTAAAGCCAGCGCTCGGGGCCGCGAAGCACCGGGTCCAAAAAGGTGTGCTCGCCGCTGTAGACGGCGGCCAGGTAGCGCCCCACGGGCAGGGCGACCAGCGTCAGGATCACCGCAAATCCAACGATCGTCAGCCAGCCGAGAAAGGTCACGCGACTAGAGCTTCTCCCCGCGCACCAGCGCGTAGAGCAGGTACCCGCAGACGAGCACCGAGACAACAAGCCCGAAGAAATCAGCGCCGCTCATGTGGCCGACGAAGGCCGCAAACGGTGTGCTCATATCCACTCGATCGCGTAGATGAGGCCGAACAAACAAGCGAACATGACGATGCCGATCAGAACTGCGATCACGTCCATATGCGAAATCTTGCTCCACCCCGTATCAAGGCGACATCAAGATGCCTGACGGCGGTATAACGATTTCGTCAAGGTCGCGGCTTTTGGCGCATTGACGAAGTTGGGTGCGCCCGCTTGGGGGTCTGCGGGTGCTGGTTGTGATGTCGGGGCAAACCCGAGCTCCGGCGCTTCGGGTTGAACCTGATTGAACCTGAGCGGCAACCGAGCGGATAAAGATCGCCTAAATGGCGGCCGCCGTTTCGCATCGAGAGCGTTGCTGACATAGGTTTTCGGCGGCGATGATCGGGACCTATGCCTCAGCCGCGCTGATCTGTGCCGCCTCGCTGCTTGTTGGCTGGGCGCTTCTGTCCTTTGCGGGGCGCAATCGGTGGTCCTGGCTTGAGCCGGCCGTCGGCCTTGGCGTGATCCTCACAGTTTGCGGAATCCTCGCTCGCGCGCCTGGACACGCAGGCAGCGCGACGGTCGGATTCGCCGTGCTCATCCTTATCGCCGCGATCGGGGCCGCGCGGCTGCGCTATCCGGCTGCCGGGGCATGGCGCCAGGGAGTACCGGTGGCCCTGGCGGTCGTCCTCGTCCTCTCGATTCCGTTTGCGATCAACGGACGCTGGGGGTTGCTGGGTGAGGGATTTAACAATGACCTCGGCCTGCACCTGGCCTGGACGGAATGGCTGCGCACTGGGTTTGGCCCGACCCCAGACCCCGGTTACCCGCTCGGACCCCACGGGCTCGCGGCCGCGATCGCCGCAACGCCAGGCATCGGCTTGGCGCAGGCCTTCATCGGCGAGATCATCGCGATCGGGGTGCTCACCGCACTCACCGCGCTGGGGGCGCTTGGCCAGCTGTCTCTGCCGCGGCGGATAATCGGCGCCACCCTAGTTGCCCTCCCATATCTTGCCGCTTCCTATTTCGCCCAGGCTGCCTTCAAGGAGACCGCCGAGGCGCTTTTCGTCCTCGCCTTCGCACTCTGCCTTCGCGCCCTCCCCGAACCCCCAGCTGGGACGCGGGCACGGGTGCGGTTTGCCCTCCCGCCGCTGGCGATCGTCGGCGGCATCTTCTTTTCCTACAGCTTCGCTGGACTCGCTTGGCCGATCGCGACACTGATCCTCTGGAGCTTCACCGTACCGGCGCTGAGGCGGTCTCTCTCACCAAGGCACCTGGCCGCACTCTTGCGCCGGCCGCGGGTGGTGGTGGGCATCTGCGCGCTCTTGGCGGTGGCCGCGGCGCTTGCGCTTGTCGGTCCCTTCGGGTTTGCGAACGGTTTTAACCAAGTTGCCGGAAGCAACACCTACGGCCCCGTCTCCCCGGTCGAGGCGCTGGGGATCTGGCCAACTTCCAACTACCGCCTCAGCGCCCCGGGCGGAGCCCACCTGACCGGCCTGGCGGGAGCGATCGCGGGGTTGGCCCTGCTGGTCGGTGCGATCTGGTGGATACGCCGTCGCGATTTCGCGGTGCCGATGGCCCTCCTCGCCGGCATCGCTCTGTACCTGACCTCCCTGCCGTTCAGCGGAGATTACTCACGCGCCAAGGCATTGATGATCGCGACACCGCTGGTGATGTTGGTTGCCGTGCGACCGCTGCTAACTGAATTCGGCAGGGGCTCGCGCAGCCAGATAGCCGATCCAAAGCCCCCGGACCGGTTGCGGCGCGTGGCCTGGAGCGCGCTTTCGGTTGTCTTCATCGCGGCCGCCGCCTACTCGAGCTTTCTGGCTTTGCGCCAGGCTCCGGTCGGACCGCCCGGACACGACGCCGAGCTGCGGGCCTTTGCACCAATACTGCGGGGCAAATCGGTGCTCTACGCGGGTCAGGATCGCTATGCCGCCTTTGAGTTGGGAGGCGCCGATACCCACGTGCCGCTGGTCGAGTTCCCCGACCCCTTGGTTGTGCAAAACCCAGAGAAGCCCTTTGACACCGGCCAGGCCTACAGCCCGATCGACTTTGACTCATTTTCCCACGGCACCCTCGAACGCTTTCGCTACGTGATCACGGGCCGAGCCGCCTGGAACAGCCAGGCGCCGCCAAACTTCCACCGCATCGCCGCCACCCCCTCCTTCATCTTGTGGAAGCGGGTCGGACCGACGCCACCGCATCGCCACGTCTTGCTGGAGGGAACCGAGGCGGGCGCCCTGGCAAACTGCAGCGAGCCGGAGGTTCGCATCCTCATTTCCGACCCGGGCCGCGCCTCGCTGTTTCCCGGCTCCCCGGTGATCGGGGAGAAATCCCATTGGCAGAGCAGCAGCGTGCTGGGCACGGGGGCGAGCGCCGCCCAGACCCTGACGCTTGGGCCGGGGGAATGGGAACTATCGCTTCAGTACTTCTCCCCGTTTGGACTGACCCTCTCCGCGCCGGGATTCACCCAGCCGCTGAAGCCCGCCCTCGACGGTCAGCGACCGAGCGGGATCAGCCTCGCCAACAACGGCCAGTACTGGCCCGCCGGGCGCTACCGAAGCTCCGGTGGCGCGATCAGGTTCAGCATCGCCGCCGCGCCGCCCAGCCTTCTGCAGGAACTGAGCGGCTATGACGGCAATGCATTCCTCGGGGAGCTGGTGGCGGTGCCGGTGGGCCCACACCGCATCGTCCCCCTGCGCCGCGCCTGCGGCGGCTGGATCGACTGGTATGAATCGACCGAAGTCCCCTAGCCGGCAGCCTTCGCCGCCATCCGCTCGGGCGAGACCCGGACCACGTCCCAGACCAGCCCGAGGCGCTCAAGGCTGTCGATGACCAGCGCCGAGAGGTCAAACTGCCAGCGCCCGAGCCCATGCACGGCGGAGGTGGGGAAGGCGTGGTGGTTGTTGTGCCAGGCCTCACCAAAGGTCGGGATCGCGATCAGGGCGAGGTTTCGAGACTCATCGCCGGTCTCGAAGTCGCGGTTGCCAAATACGTGGCAAAGCGAGTTGATGCTGTAGGTGAAGTGGTGAAGGACGAAGACCCGCACCAGGCCTCCCCAGAGCAGTCCGGCCAGCGCCGCCGCCAACGTGCCGCCGATCAGATAGCCGAGCCCAAACGGAATCATCAAGCCGAGGATCGCCCAGTAGATGAAGGTGCGGTCGACCCAGCTGATCACCGGATCCTTGATCAGATCGGGGGCGAAGCGCTCCTTGTTGCCACGCTGGGTATGGATGAAGAGCCAGCCGAGATGGGCATGAAAGAGGCCGCGCAGCTCGCCGCGCAGGCCACCGCCATGATCGACGTGGGGGCTGTGGGGGTCCCCATGCTGATCGGAGAAGGCATGGTGCTTTCGGTGATCGGCGACCCAGGAGATGACCGGGCCCTCGATCGCCGCGGAACCGAGGATCGCCAAGAGGGCGTGCAGCCAGCGGCTGGTCTTGAAGCTGCGATGGGTGAGGTGGCGGTGAAAGCCGACCGTGATCCCGAGCCCGGTCAGCAGGTAAAGGACGAGGAAGAGGATCACGTCAACCCAATCGAGCGCCTCGCCCCAGACCTGCCAGGCGGCGATCCCGATCGCCAGGAAGGGGACGAGGGTGACCAGTCCGGTGATGATCCGATCGCGCGTCTCATTGGCGACCGGCTGTATGTCTGAGGGCAGGGGGCCAACCGTGGTGGACATCACAGCCGATGATAAGGCTGATCGCCAGCGGAGGATCTCGAGCTCGAAGCCCCGGCGTCGCGTGCGGTTATAAGGTCCGCCTCCAATGCCACTTGCCAGCACCGAGGCGCTGCGGCGCGAGATCGAGAGCCGCATCCCCGAGCGCCCCTTCGTGGTTGAGTTCTGGGACGGCACCCGCCTGCCCGCCAGCGCTGGGAGCGGGCCCACTTTTTTTGTGCGCTCGCCTCGCGCCGCCGCCCATCTGCTGCGCGCCCCCGGCCAGCTCGGACTCGGCCGCGCCTACGTCTGCGGAGATATCGAGGTCGACGACATGGACGCCGTGATCGAGCTGCTCGAGCGCTGGAAGCCGCCGAGCCTCGACCGCGCCGACAAGCGGGCGCTGCTTTTGGGCGCGGTGCGGGCGGCCGGAATCGGGGCCCTACCGCGGCGCCCCAGCGCCGAGCTTCGCCCCAGCGGACGCCGCCACAGCCGCGAGCGCGACGCGCGCGCCGTGCGGCACCACTACGACGTCTCCAACGAGTACTTCTCGCTCTTTCTCGATGACTCGATGACCTACAGCTGCGCGGTGTTCTCGCGCGGCGCCGAGACCCTCGAGGCCGCCCAGGAGGAGAAGCTCGAGATGGTCTGCACAAAGCTGGCCCTGAAGCCAGGTGACCGTGTGCTCGACGTCGGCTGTGGCTGGGGTAGCTTCCCGCTCTGGGCGGCGACCCGCCACGGCGCCAAGGTCCTCGGCATCACCCTCTCCCCTCCCCAGGCCGAGCGGGCCCGACAGCGGGCCGAGGAGGCCGGGGTCGCAGACCGAGTCGAGATCCGCGTCATGGATTACCGCGACCTGGCCGGGGAGCACTTTGATGCGATCGCCTCGATCGGCATGGTCGAGCACGTCGGCGCCGAGCAGATCGACCTTTACGCCGCCACCCTGGCGGAGCTACTAAATAGCGGGGGGCGGCTGCTGAACCACGGCATCGCGCGGCTGCGCCATACCGATCCCGACGCCGGCCCCTTCTCTGAGCGCTACGTTTTTCCCGACGCCGATCCGCTGCACCTCTCGCGGGTGCTCTTGGCGCTGGAGCGGGCTGGGTTTATCACTCGCCACATCGAGGAGTTCGGCGCAGACTATGCCGAGACGCTCCGCCACTGGGCGAGACGCCTTGACGAAAACCTAGACAGGGCCGTCCAACTCGGTGGATCTGAGCGGGTCCGGGTCTGGCGCCTCTACCTAAGAGCGGCCCGCAACGGCTTTGAATCGGGCTTCACCTCGATCTATCAGGTTCGCTGCACGAAGGGTTGAGGGCTGGCCCGGCGACGCCATGGTTGGTCCCCAATCGATCAGACGGGAAAGCTCTCCTCGACCGTCTCCACCGCGTAATCGGCGCCAGCCTCGCGCAGCTGGGCCAGGCTGAAGTTTCCGGTCGCCACGCCGACGACTTCTATTCCCGCGCCGTGGCCGGCGGCCACATCGCGCGGCGTATCACCGACGGAAATGCTCGAATCAACCGAGAGGCTACCGCCGGAGACAAGTTCGCCGCGGCGCAGCGCGCAGCGCGTTAACTCGGTGCGCTCGCGCGAATCAGAGCCGTATCCACCGAAGGAAAAGAAGCGATTGAGGCGGGCGCGGGATAACTTGATATGGGCGGCCGCCTCAACGTTGCCGGTGGTCAATCCAAGCAGCTGGCCGCCGTCGACGAGGCGCTCGAGCAGCTCCTCGATACCCGGCATCACGCGGTACTCGGCGGCATCCTCGATCGCCGTTGAGAGGTGGCGGAGGTAGTGGCCCATCGCGGCGGCCAACTCGCGATGGTCGGGGTCGCGGCCAAGGATGTTGCGAAGCGCCACCTGGCCGACCTCGGGATCGGTCATCCCCGACTCGGTCACCTCGCGGATGTCGAGCGGGGTACCGTGGAGCTCCTCAAAGGCGCGCCGCCAGGCGATCGCCCCGGCGCCACCGGTGCTGATCAGGGTGCCGTCGAT
Organism: uncultured Solirubrobacterales bacterium; assembly: GCA_963700105.1. GTDB lineage: Bacteria > Actinomycetota > Thermoleophilia > Solirubrobacterales > 70-9 > CAVUWL01. The sequence continues at coordinate 1,492,985 of CAVOWL010000004.1, forward strand.
GTCAAACAGAACCGCCTCGATCAAAGCGCTTTTCCCCCAGGTGGGCGGCCGCGCGGAGCCGCCGAGCGCCTCGCGGTTGCGGCGGGGGGCGGGCCGAGCGCTCCATCTAGCGCCCGTTCCTGGACTCGCGGTAGCGGCGAATCAGGGCGTTGGTGGAGCTGTCGTGGTGCAGTCTCGGCGCGGTGGAGCCCTGCAGCTCAGGGAGGATCTTGGCGGCGAGGACCTTGCCCAGCTCCACACCCCACTGATCGAAGGAATCGATCCCCCAGATCACCCCCTGGGTGAAGACGCTGTGCTCATATAGGGCGATCAGCGAGCCCAGTGTCTCTGGCTCAAGCCGCGCGGCGAGAATCGTGTTGGTGGGCCGATTTCCCTCAAAGCGGCGGTGTGCGATCAGCCCCTCGGAGACCCCCTCCTCGCGCAGCTCCTCACGGGTCTTGCCGAAAGCGAGCGCCTCGGCCTGGGCGAAGACGTTTGCGATCAAAAGGTCGTGGTGATCGCCCAGCGGGTTGAGGGAATCCATGAATCCGATCAGATCACAGGGGATCATCTCGGTTCCCTGATGGATCAACTGGTAGAAGGAGTGCTGACCGTTGGTTCCCGCCTCACCCCAGGCGATGGCGCCGGTCTGGTAGTCGACCTCAGCGCCATCGAGGGTGACGTGCTTTCCGTTTGACTCCATCATCAGCTGCTGCAGGTAGGCGGGGAAGCGGTGCAGGTACTGCTCATAGGGCAGGATCGCGATCGTCTGAGCAGCGAAGAAATCCCCGTACCAAACGGCAAGCAGGCCGAGCAGCACCGGCAAATTGAGCGCCATCGGTGCCTCCTGGAAATGCTCGTCCATTGCGTGAAAGCCGCTAAGCATCTCGGCGAAGCGACCGGGGCCGATCGCCAGCATGGTCGAGAGACCGATCGCGGAGTCGATCGAATAGCGCCCGCCGACCCACTCCCAGAAGCCGAACATGTTCTCGGTGTCGATGCCAAAGCTCGCGACCTCGGCGGCATTGGTGGAGACGGCGACGAAATGGCGGGCGATCGCCTCCGGCTCTCCCAGACCGGCGAGAACCCACGCCCGGGCCGAGCGCGCGTTGGTCATCGTCTCCAGGGTGGTGAAGGTCTTTGACGCGACGATGAAGAGTGTCTCGGCCGGATCGAGGTCACGGGTGGCCTCGACGAAATCGGTGCCGTCGACGTTGGAGATGAAACGGAAGCTGATCTCGCGGCGACTGTAATGGCGAAGTGCCTCATAGGCCATCACCGGCCCCAGGTCAGAGCCGCCGATGCCGATGTTGATCACATTTCGAATCGGTCTGCCCGTGTGGCCGAGCCACTCGCCTGCTCGCACCCTCTCGGCGAAGGCGCCCATCCTCCCCAAGACCAGGTGAACTTCCTTGACGACATCGACCCCCTCGACAACCAGCGAGCGGTGCCGAGGCATCCGCAGAGCGACGTGTAGGACCGAGCGATTCTCAGAGACGTTGATTCGCTCGCCGGCGAACATCGCATCGCGGCGCTCGGCCAACCCGCATTCCCGAGCGAGCTCGCCAAGCAGCATGATCGTCTCATCGGTGACGCGGTTCTTGGAGAAATCCAGATGCAGGCCGGCGCCATCGGCGAGGAGGCGCTCACCACGCCCGGGATCGGCACCGAAGAGCTCGCGCAGGTGGATGGCACCGACGCCGGAGGAGAAGTGACGCTCCAGCTCCTTCCAGGCGGATCGCTCGCGAAGCGCGCTCACGAACGCTGTGGCTCCGCCAGCTGGGACTCGATTGTCCGTAAGAGCTCGCTCCAGGAGTCAACAAAGCTCCTCTTGCCCTCCTCCTGCAGGCGGGAGGCAAGGGCATCGACCCCGATTCCCGCCGACTCAAAGCGGCGCAGGAGCTGCTCGGCCTCCACCCCATCGGTGGGAACCAACTGACCGACCCGGCCGTGATCGGCGAAGGCGATCAGGGTCTCCTCGGGCATCGTGTTCACGGTGAGGGGAGAGGCCAGTGCCTCGACGTAGAGAACGTCTGAGGCGCCTGGGTCCTTGGTGCCGGTGCTGGCCCAAAGTAGCCGCTGGGGTCGACCGCCGCGACCGATGATGCGCTCCAGTCGCTCCGAGCTGGCCAGCTCGTGGTAGGCGCGGTAGGCGCGCCAGGCGACGGCGATTCCAAGCCGGTTGCGCAGATCCGACGGCACCTGCTCGGCGACGGCGACGTCCCAGCGACTGATGAACAGCGAGGCGACCGAGGCGACGTTGGGGTCGAGGTCAGCGGCGATGCGGCGCTCGACCCCCCGCATGTAGGCCTCTGCGGCGGCGAGGTATTGCTCGGCTGAAAAGAGCAGGGTGACGTTGACCGGAATGCCGGCAAAGATCGAATCCTCGATCGCCGAAAGCCCCGCCTGGGTGCCGGGGATCTTGATGAAAACGTTGTCGCGCTCGGCCCTCGCGTGCAGCTCTGCCGCCTGCTCGATCGTCGCCGCGGCATCGTCTGCCAAAAGCGGCGAGACCTCCAAGGAGACGAATCCGTCGACCCCGTCGGTGCGCTCATGCACGGCGGCGAAGAGGTCGGCGGCGGCGCGCAGGTCGGCGATCGCGAGGCCGAAGAAGAGATCCTCGGTCGAGCTCGCCCCCGAGGCATCGCGGGCAATTTGCTCATCGTAGGCGTGCCCAGAGGAGATCGCCTTATCGAAGATCGTCGGGTTGGAGGTGAGGCCCGTAACCGATAGCTCCTCGATGTAGCCGGCCAGGGTCCCCTCGGCGAGCATCGGACGGGTGATGTTGTCGATCCAGAGGCTCTGGCCGAGCTCGTGCAGCTGGGCGGTTGGCTTCACAGGCGCTCCCTTCGCGGTTGGTTCACAAGTCTCGCCGGCTCGCGCGCCGCAGGGTGTCGCGGGCGGCCTCGGCGACCTTATCCGGGGTGAAGCCGAACTTGTTCTGAAGATCGCGAAGCGGCGCCGAGCTGCCGAAGGTGTGCATGCCGATCGTCTCACCCCCCAGTCCCACGTAGCGATCCCAGCCCAGGGTCGAAGCCTCCTCGATCGAGACCCGGGCGATGACCGACGGTGGCAGGACCTGATCTCGGTAATCCTGATCCTGGCGGTCAAAGAGCTCCCAGCAGGGAAGGCTTACAACCCGCGAGCCGACGCCCTCGGCGCTCAGCTCCTCGTGCGCGGCGAGGGCGATTGCTACCTCGCTGCCGGTGGCGATCAGAATCAGCTCCGGCTGATCGGCATCGCTATCAGCGAGCACGTAGCCGCCACGCCTCAGTCCCTCCGCGGAGGCATAGCGAGAGCGATCGAGCACCGGCACGTCCTGGCGGGTGAGGATCAGGGCGACCGGTTGATGGTGGCGGTCGATCGCGATCCGCCATGCCTCGGCGACCTCATTGGCATCGGCCGGGCGGATCACGTCCAGACCCGGAACCGCCCGCAACGAGGCGAGTTGCTCGACGGGCTGATGCGTCGGCCCGTCCTCGCCGAGGCCGATCGAGTCGTGGGTGAAGACGTGGATAACCGGCAGCTCCATCAACGAAGAGAGCCGGATCGCGGGCCGCGCATAGTCGGAGAACGTCAGGTAGGTGGACCAGAGTGGACGCAGCTTGCAAAGTGAGAGCCCGTTTGAGATCGCCGCGGCCTCGTGCTCGCGAATGCCGTAGTGCAGCTCGCGTCCCTGGCGACTTTGCGGCTCGAAGTCCGCGGCGCCCTGCACGGCAAGTCGCACCGAGGTCGAGTCGGTGAGGTCGGCCGAACCGGCGATCAGCCAGGGCAGACGGGCGGCGATGGCATTCTCGACCTGGTTTGAGGCCTTGCGGGTCGCGATTCCCTTCCGATCGGGCTCAAAGCTGGGGATCTCGGCGTCCCATCCGAGCGGCAGCTGGCGGCGCTGGATCGCCTCGACCTCAGCGGCAAGCTCAGGGTCCTCGTTGGCAAGCCGGTTGAGGCGCTCCTCCCAGCCCGCGTGAAGCTCGGCGCCCCGCTTACCCAGGCACTCGGCGAAGCGCTCCCTTACCCCGTCGGGGACGAGGAATTCAGCGTCCTCGGGCCAACCATAGAAGCGCTTTGTCTCGCGCACCTCCTCGCTTCCGAGCGGCTCGCCGTGGGCGGCGGCGGTGTCTTGCTTGTGGGGGGATCCCCAGCCGATGTGGCTGTCGACGATGATCAGCGTCGGGCGCTCGCGGTGGGCCTTGAACTCCTCAAAGGCGCCGCTCAGGAGCTCGATGTCGTTGGCGTCTTTGACCCGGGTCACGTTCCATCCGTAGCCGCCAAATCGGGCCGGGACGTCGTCCTCATAGGTCAGGCTGGTGGCGCCGTCGATCGTGATGTGGTTGTTGTCATATATCCAGCAAAGGTTGTCGAGCTTCAGATGCCCCGCAATCGAGGCCGCTTCGCCGGAAACGCCCTCCATCAGGCAGCCGTCACCGGCGATCGCATAAACATCGAAATCAAACAGCTCGATGCCGGGGCGATTGAAGCGGGCGCCCTGCCACTTCGACGCGATCGCCATCCCGACCGAGGTTGCCACTCCCTGACCGAGCGGACCGGTAGTCGCCTCGACCCCCGAGGTCCAGCGATACTCGGGATGCCCGGGAGCGCGCGATCCGAGCTGGCGAAAGTTCTTGATGTCCTCAAGGCTTACCGCGGGATCACCGCCGACCTCATAGCGCGAATCGACCGCCCGCACATCGGCGAGGAAGAGCAGCGAATAAAGCAGCATCGAAGCGTGACCCGCCGAGAGGATGAAACGGTCCCGATTGGGCCAGATAGGGTCGGCCGGGTCATAGCGCAAGAACCGCTGCCAGAGCGTGTAGGCAGTCGGCGCCATCGCCATCGGAGTCCCGGGATGACCGGAATTGGCCTTTTGAATCGCGTCAATCGAGAGCGTGCGAATCGTGTTGATGCTGAGCTGATCGATCTGCTCTGACATGGCTGGGCCCCGATCCTAGTCTGTAGCAGGCTGCTTACCCCAGGCGCCCCCCTCCGAGGGGCGCGGGGATAAGGTGGCGCCCTTGAGCGGTGCCAGCGCAGACGCCGAGAAGCAAGTTGCCGCGGAAGCGGCAGCCGAGCTGGTCGAGGACGGGATGGCCGTGGGGCTGGGTACGGGTTCGACCGTCGAGTACCTGCTAGTGGCGCTGGCCCAGCGCCGACTCCGCGCAATCCGCTGCGTGGCCACCTCACCGACCACCGCGCACCGGGCGCGTGAACTTGGCCTCGCCGTCGAGAATTTCTGCGAACTACCGCGACTCGATATCGCGATCGACGGCGCCGATCAGATCGCCGCCAACGGCTGGCTGATCAAGGGTGGTGGCGCGGCGCACCTGCGCGAGAAGATCGTCGCCGCGGCGGCCGAGCGCTTCGTCGTGATCGCCGACTCCAGCAAGCCGGTGAGAGAGCTGCGTGCCCCTGTGCCGCTGGAGCTCTTTACCTTCGGCCTGGGTTCGACCCTCGCTCGCCTCGGCGATGAGATCGAGCTGCGCCAGCTACCGCCCAGCCCAGACATGGGCGCGATCGCCGATTATCGGGGCGCGATCGAGCGGCCCCAGCTGCTCGCTGCCCGCCTTGAGGCAGATCCCGGTGTTGCCGCTCATGGCCTCTTTCCAGTAGACATGGTCAGCGACATTCTGATCGGCTCCGGTGACGGCGCCAGGTCACTGCGGCCAGACCGCAGCGCCGACCAAGACCCGCAGTAATCGGCCTGCGGCCGGAGCGCGCGGCGCTAGGGGGGGGCGGCGGCGCGATCGGCAATCACGATCATCTTCTCGTTTTCAACCCGGCCGGCCGGAATCGAGCGATCGGCGGCGAGCAGCTTGGCGAGCGGCTCACGCTTCTCGGCACCCGTCACCAACCAAAGGACCTCCCGCGCCGCATTTAGGGCCGGGTAGGTCAGGGTCATGCGGGGGTGACCCTGGTAGACGGTCTCGGTCAGCGCGACGCGGCGGTCGTTGACCAAAAGCACCGGGTCCGCTGGTATCAGCGAGGCGGTGTGGCCGTCGGGGCCGAGGCCGAGGTGGACCAGGTCGAGACGCTCTGGGAGCTCCCGTTCGTATTCGCGCGCAGCGCCGCTTAGGTCCCGCTGGGTCACGGGCATCGGTCGCAGCGCCGCCTGGTGCTCGATCGAGAGCGCCAGAACGAGGTGGGTGAGGTTGCGGTCCTCGCTGCCGGGGGCGGCGATCCGCTCATCGACTTGGAAGAGCTCGGTCTGCCCCCACGGCATCGCCTCGATCCTCCCCAAAAGGGCGAGCATTGCCCACGGGGAACGCCCACCGCTCATCGCCAGCGAGAAGGAGCGCCCCTCCCCCACCGAAGCCTCTCCGGCGGCGGCGATCAACTCCGCGCCGCGCTTCGCCGCGGCCTGCTGGTCGGGGAGGACCTCGAGCTCTATACCCACTGGTTTGGACTGGGCCGCTCGGGGCTCACTGCTTCTTCTCGTCGTGACCGCCGAATTGTTTGCGCATCGCAGAGAGCACTTTGTCGGCAAAATCATCGAGTCCGCGCGAGGAAAAGCGCTCATACAGCGCCGTCGTCAGCACCGGCGCCGGCACCCCCTCATCGATCGCCGCAATCGCGGTCCAGCGGCCCTCACCGGAATCAGAAACCCGACCGGCGAAGTCTGCGAGATCGGGTGATTGCCTAAGTGCAGCAGCGGTCAGGTCCAAGAGCCAGGAGCCAACGACACTTCCTCTCCGCCAGACCTCGGCAACCTCGGGCAGGTCGATGTCATAGCGGTAGAACTCAGGCTGCTCCATCGGTGCGGTCTCCGCATCTGCCTCGCGGCGCAAGTTGCCGGCGTCGGCGTTTCGCAGGATGTTCAGACCCTCCGCGTAGGCGGCCATGATCCCGTACTCGATCCCGTTATGGACCATCTTCACGAAGTGCCCGGCGCCGTTTGGCCCGCAATGAAGGTAGCCCTGCTCGGCCGGCGAGGGCTCACCCTCGCGCCCCGGCGTGCGCTCCGCTGTCCCCACCCCCGGCGCCAGCGAGGCGAAGATCGAGTCGAGCCTCGCCACCGCTGGATCGGGTCCACCGATCATCAGGCAGTAGCCGCGCTCGAGGCCAAAGACACCACCACTGGTGCCGCAATCCAGGAAGTCGATCCCCTTTTCGGCCAGCCCCTTGGCGCGGCGGATATCGTCGCGGTAATAGGAGTTGCCGCCGTCGATGATCGCGTCACCGTGATCAAGAACTGCGGCGACCGCATCAATCGTTTCCTCGGTTATCGAGCCGGAGGGAACCATGATCCAGACCGCCCGCGGCGCGCTCAGCTGCTGCGCCAGCTCCGCCAGTGAGCCGGCGCCCTCGGCACCTTCGGAGGCCAGTTTCGATACGGCCTCGGGGTTGACGTCATATACGACGCAGCGGTGATCGTCAGCCATCAGCCGCCGAGCCATGTTGGCGCCCATGCGGCCAAGGCCGACGATTCCCAGCTCCATGCCCTAACCCTACGCCACTGGGATAGCCTGCGCGCCGATGGCCAAACCGAGCCCCCCGCGTCGCGATGGCGCTACCGCAGACGCCCTGATCGTGTTTGGCATCAGCGGTGATCTGGCCAAGAAAATGACCTTCAGGGCGCTCTACCGACTGGAGGCACGCGGCAAGCTTGATTGTCGAATCATCGGCGTGGCGATCGAGAACTGGGGCACCGAGGAGCTGCTCGAGCATGCCCGCGAAGCGATCGGCACGACTGTCGCTGATCCCGACGAGGACATCTTCGATCGCCTCGCGGCCCGAATCACCTACCTCAGCGGCGACTACGCCGAGCCCGCGACCTTCCAGCGACTGGCCGCTGCAATCGGGGCGGCGAGGCAACCTGTCTTTTACCTCGAGGTCCCCCCCTCGCTGTTTGCCACCGTGGTGCGTGGCCTCGGCGAAGCCGATCTGAGCACCAATGCCCGGGTGGTGATCGAGAAGCCCTTCGGTCACGACCTCGATTCGGCGATGGCCTTAAACGCCGAACTTCACGAGGTGCTCAGGGAGGATCAGATCCTCCGTATCGATCACTTCCTCGGCAAGGAGCCGGTCATGGACATCACCTACCTGCGCTTTTCCAACGCACTCCTGGAGCCAGTCTGGAACCGCGAGCACGTCTCCCACGTGCAGATGACGATGGCCGAGAGCTTCGGTGTCTCTGACCGCGGCCGCTTCTATGACCCGGTCGGGGCCCTGCGCGATGTGGTTCAAAACCACCTCCTGCAGGTCCTCGCCCTGGTCGCGATGGAGCCGCCAACCGGCAACCACCACGACTCGCTTCGCGACAAGAAGCTCGAGCTGTTCAAAGCGGTCAGAAGCGCCGATCCCGAGCGCTACGTGCGCGGGCAGTACGAGGGCTACCTTGACGTGCGCGGCGTGGCCAAGGATTCGACTACCGAGACCTTCCTGGCGCTGGAGCTTGAGATCGATAACTGGCGCTGGAGCGGAGTTCCGTTCTTCATCCGCGCCGGCAAGGAGATGCCGGTCACCGCAACTGAGGTCAGCGTCGCTTTCAAGCGCCCGCCGCCGCTGGGGGTGGGGTCGGGCAAGCGCCCCGGGCAAAACCAGATGACAATCAGGATCGACCCCAAGGCAGGGGCGCGCCTGCGCTTCCTCGCCAAGAGGGCGGGGGTTGAGGCGTTTGAGCCAGCCGACCTCGAGGTTCTGTTTGAGAAAGTCCCGGGCGAGGATCCCGAGCCCTACGAGCGACTCCTCGACGACGCCCTGCACGGGCGCACTCAGCTCTTCACCCAAGAGGACGCGGTTGAGGAGACCTGGCGGATAGTTCAACCGCTGCTGGAGGAGCCCGGACCGCTGCACCCCTACCAGCCGCGCAGCTGGGGGCCGCAGGAGTCAAACCTCCTCACCCGGGGGATCTGTCAGTGGAATGAGCCCTGGTTGCCCTAGCAGGCGAACATGGCGCTGGCGCTGCGACCTTGCCAGCGCCATCCACCGCCGCCCCTAGCCTGGGGCGATGGCAAGCAGCCCAGATCCCGCCGAGCGCCTGCTGGGCAAGCTCGGCTTCAAAAGCTTTCGTCCCGGACAGCGGGAGGCGGTCGGGGCGGCACTTTCGGGTCGGGACTCCTTGGTCGTTATGCCGACCGGTGGCGGCAAGAGTCTCTGCTACCAGCTGCCCGGCCTTGCCTCGGAGGATTTGACCCTCGTGATCAGCCCGCTGATCGCTCTGATCAACGATCAGTACAACCGCCTGATCGCGACCGGGGCGCCGGTCGCGATGATCAGCTCAGCGATGGGCGAGGATGCGATTCAAGGCGCCTTGGATCGGGTCCGTGGCGGTGACACTCGAATCCTCTTCTGCTCGCCGGAGCGTTTTGGATCCGCCGTTTTTCGCAAAGCGATTGCGGCCCGCCGGATTGAGATGCTGGCGATCGATGAGGCTCACTGCATCTCGGAGTGGGGGCATGATTTTCGACCCGACTACCTGCGGCTTCCCGAGGTCGCCGAGCAACTTGGCCGCCCGACCGTGATGGCCTGCACCGCGACGGCGACGGTCGCGGTGGCCGCAGAGATAGCGGAGCGATTCGCGATGCAAAACCCGCTCCGAGTCCGCGCGGGTTTCGATCGGCCCAACCTCTCCTTTGACGTCCTGGCACTGGAGGGAAAGGGTTCAAGGGCACGCCGCGTTGCGCTGCTCGAAGCCGGGCTCACGGACCCGATCAACCGCCCCGCGATCGTTTACTGCGGGACGCGCCGAGGCAGCGAGGAGATCGCGCTCGCCTTGAGGCGCCGCGGCCTGCGAGCGCTCGCCTACCACGCCGGTATCGAATCAGCTCAGCGCAACGGCGCCCAACGCCAGTTCATGTGCGGCGAGGCCGAGGTCATCGTCGCAACCAATGCCTTCGGCATGGGAATCGATAAAGCCGACGTGCGCTCGGTCTGGCACATCGCGATCCCGACCAGTGTCGAGGCCTATTACCAGGAGGCGGGCAGGGCCGGGCGCGACGGGCTTCCAGCCCGCGCGGTGCTGCTGGCGATGCGCTCCGACCTGGGGCGGCTGGTTCGCTTCAATCAGCGCCGCGGGGATGATCCTGAATTAGCGATCGCCCACGAGCGCGGCTGGCGTGCCTACCGCGCAATCGAGTCCTTCATCTATTCAAAGCGCTGTCGCCGGCGCAGCCTGCTCGAGTATTTCGGCGATCACACGGCGCCGCGTGCTCTGGGGCGCTGCTGCGACGTTTGTGACCCACAGCTTTGGGACAAAAGGATCGCGCCAGGCAGGGCCGGGCACAGGTCTCATGCCCCCAGCGCTCGGCCCGCCCCGGGTCTGGGGGTCGCCGACGCGGGGCTGCTGGAGGCGTTGCGGGCGTGGCGACTCGATGCAAGCGCCGGCAAGCCAGCCTTCACGGTGGCCCACAACCGCACCTTGGAGGCGATCGCCACCGCTCGCCCCAAAGACGCCGAGGAGCTGGCGGCGATTCACGGAATCGGGCCCAGCTTTATCTCGAAGTTCGCGACCGAGGTGGTCGCCCTGGTGGCCGCCCATCGCGGTCGGGGTCCGGAGCTCAAATCAGCCGCTTGAGTGGGGGTGCGGTCGGTCGACCAGGACCGCGTTATTGGGATAGCCGGTAAAGCTGCGGGCAATCGCGGCCCAGCCCAGCGGCCGCGGCCGCGGCGCCGCGTAGCGACTCAGCGTCATCCTGCCCAACGTGGTCCGCGCGACAAGCTGAAAGGCGGCCGGCAGGGCGCTTGACTTCCGGGGCGGCGGGCGGCCGCTGACCACGTCGACTTCGCCCAGAACCCGCGGTGCACGTCGCCACTGCTTGGGCTCGATCCGGGTCTCGCCGGCGTCGATGTAGAAGGCGAGCGGTTCATCGCCTTGCTCCCAGACCAGGATCGCCCGGGGGCCGCGCGGAGGCCCGATCGCGGCCGCCACGCTTCGCCAGTCTTCGCGCTGTAGCGCGGGTCGAAAGTCCGAGTAGATGCAGAAGGCGAGCAGGTAGCAAACCAGCGCCACCCCGACCCCGATGCCCAACCGACCCGCTCGCGGCGCGGCGATTCCGGCGGCGCCGATCAGGGCGAGAGGGATCAGCGCCGGCAAGAGATTGCGGTCGAGCACGAAATCCTGTCCCGCGGCGGCAAAGACCAGCGCCAAGCCGATGGCGCCGGCGCCGATCACAAACGCCAGCGCGGCGCCGCGTTTCTCGCGGCGATCGCCGCGCAGGAGCAGCAGAAGAAGGGCCGCGCCAAACAGCGCGATCGGCAATATTGCGTGTTTGAGCAGCCCCGCTTCGCCGACGAAGAAGCTGATCGCCGTCTCGCGCAGGCGCCCGGACAAGGCGAAGCTGGCGATCCAATTATTGTTCTTACCGGCCGCTTGATGCAGCGCAATCGGGGCGAGCGCTGCGCCGGCCAGCCCAACCGCACCGAGCGCCCAAAGGACCCGGCGCAGGGGTCGAGCTTCGAGCACCAGCAAGAAGGCCTCGATCGCCAGCGGAAAGAACGCGAAATAGTGGCTGGCAAGCGCCAGCGCCGAGAAGGCCGCCCAGCCGGCCAGATCTCGGCTCGCGCCGCTGCGCCTGGCGCGCAGGAAGAACAGCAGCGCAACCGAGCTGAGCAAGACCAGCAGCGCATAGGAGCGGGCATCTTGCGAATACCAGACGAGCATCGGGTTAACGGCGACAATCGCCGCAACGGCTATTCCGGTGCGGCGGCCGATCAGTTCGCGCCCGATCAGGTAGGCGACGGGGATCGTCGCGGTTCCAAACAGCGCCGAGAGCGAGCGCAGGCCGACTTCGTGCACACCGAAGGGATGCATCCAAAGCCAGGCGAGCAGGTAGTAAAGCGGCGGAGTCGACTCGCCGCTCCAGACCCGTTCCATCGTCTGGGGGAGGCTGGCGACCAAGACCCGCCCCGCTGTGACAGCCTCGTCGTGGCGATAGCTCTGCAGCCCCAGGGTCGAAAAGCGAATCCCAGCCCCCACCACGGTGAGCCCGGCCACAGCCCAAAAAAGCCATTCGGCTCGGCGGCGGTGGGGGGAGGTGATGAAGGCCATCGGGTCGAAGCAGGGACGATGATCGGAGTCCGGGGGAAGGCAAAGTTACTCATCGCCTGGGTTACGGCGTGCGCGCTGGCGCTCGTTGCGGTGCCGGGGGCCAGCGCCGGGCTGCTGCTGCCCCCGCGCGGTGAGGTCTTCTTCGGCGTCTCCGATACGGGGGTCAACAGCCAGTTCAACGAATTCTCAGAACTGGTCGGAAAGCATCCGGCGGTAATCGAGACTTTCAAGGCTTGGGGCGCCAGCCTGAGCGGCTCGATCAAACGCTGGCAAAGCGCCGAAGCGAGGCCGATCCTGCAGATCTCAACCGCTGATGCCAATACGGGCCAGGAGCTGATCACCCTGCGCCAGATCGCCCAGGGCTATGGCGACGATTACCTGATCGGCTTAAACCACCTCTTCTTCGCCGATCAGCTTCGCGCCTACATCCGGCCGTTGGGCGAGCCCAACCGCTGCCTCAACGTCTATGCCGCCTATGACTGTGAAGGAAATCTGAAGGGGCCCGAAGATCGGCCCTACTGGTACCGCCTGGCCTTCCGCCGCATCTACATCATCGTGCACGGCGGCGGGCGGATCGCCAAGATCGACGCCCGCCTCGCCCAGGCGGGCTTGCCGGCGCTGCGCAGTGAAACCGGCACCCTTCCCGCCTCTTTGGCGCAAGCCCCGATCTCGGTGCTGTGGAGTCCCCTAGTCAGCGGTTCCCCGGCGACAAAGCGAAACCGGCCCGAAAACTTCTTCCCCGGTACCGCCTACACCGATTGGGCTGGAACCGATTTTTACTCTGGCTACCCCGAATGGAATGCCCTCACCCACCTCTACAACCGCTACCCGAATAAGCCCTTCGTACTCACCGAGTGGGGTGTGGAGAACAGCGACAACCCGACCTTTGTCAGCCGCCTCTTCGTCTGGTTGAAGCGCCACCCGCGCGCCAAGATGCTCGTCTACTACCAGGACTTCGGTAACTCAAACCCCTACCGAATTCAAAATTTCCCCGGCAGTCTCGGGGTGCTGCGCCGTCGCCTGGCGGTGCCAACCTTCCCGCCCTTTGCCCCTGCCCCGCCGCAACTGCCGCCACCACCGTCGGGAGGGCTGGCCCCGTAGCCTCACGGTCACAGCAGGCCTGGCGACGGGCCGCTGAATCCCCCCACCTGGTCCTCCTGGGCGGCATCCTCGTGCTCGGTGCGGCGCTGCGCTTTTCCACCCTGGGCCTGCAGAGCTACCGCTATGACGAGGCGGTCACGGTCGGGCGCGTGCTGCAGCCAAGTCTCTTCAAGACGCTTTCGATCGTCCCCAGCAGCGAGTCGACGCCGCCGCTTTACTACCTGATCGCCTGGTTTTGGTCGCGGCTGTTCGGAACCGCCGAAGTGGGCATGCGCTCGCTCTCGGCGCTGTTCGGAACAGCCTCGATCCTGGTCATCTACCTCGCCGCGATCGCGTTGCCGTTGGCGCGCAGGGTCGGCCTGATCGCAGCTTCGATTGTCGCCGTCAGCCCGGTTTTGATCTGGTTCTCTCAGGACGCCCGCGCCTACGCCCTCGTCTTCTTCCTCACCTCCCTCTCCTTCCTCTTCTTTGCCCGAGCGCGACGCAGTGGCTCGCGCGCTGAGCTGGCCGCCTGGGCACTCTTCTCCGCGCTGGCGATCTGCACCCACTACTTCGCCGGCTTCGTGGTCGCCCCCGAGGCGGCGCTGCTCCTGCTGGGGTCGACCCGACGCCGCGATAGCGCCCTCGCGATCGCGGCGGTAGCCGTGGTCGCAGCAGCGCTCTTGCCGCTGGCGCTTCGCCAAGCCGGCAATGCCCACGCCGGTTGGATCGCCAAGCAGCCGCTCAGCCAGCGCCTCGAACGCACCGGAGCCAAGCTTGTCGGTGACGACAATGGCGATGAGCATGGCGTACGCCAACCCGGGCCGATCCCGCTCGGCGTCCCGGCTGCGATCGCGCTCTTCGGCCTGGCGCTTTTGGCGTGGCGCGGCAGCCGCCGCGAGCGCCGCGGCGCCGCGGTCGCGATTGCGGTTGGTCTGGCCGGCCTCGCCGCGCCAATCGCACTCGGCGCGCTCGGAGCTGATTACTTCGACGGTCGCAACCTGATCCCGGTCTTCGTGCCGCTGATCATCGTCTTGGCGGCAGGATTTGGCGTGCGTCGAGCCGGGCGGGCGGGCCTCGCCCTTGCCGGCGCCTTTTGCCTTTGCTCGTTGATCTTTTCGATCGAGATCGACCGCTTGGCACGGTTGCAGCGCGAGGACCTGCGAAATGCTGCAGAGCAGATCGGCGCGCTTCACCCAGGGCTGGCCGTGGTGACGATCAAATTCTCAGGCAACGAACCGCTGCGCTACTACCTCGATGCCCGCTACCCGCATCAGGCGGTGCTGAGACTGCGCGAAATCGATCTGGTGGGCTCGCGCCAGGCAGCGCAGCGCAGCGCCAATCGCCTTCTCGGCCCCGCCTTTGCCGTGGTCGAATCAAAGCCGGTCTCCTACAACTTCACCCTGACCAGGCTCCGCTCAAGGCGCCCGCTGGCGGTTCGCTTGGCCCTCCTGGAAAGGGCCGCCCTGGTCGGCGGCGGCCGCTACTCCTCGGTACTGATCGAGGGCGCCCGCTAGCGCCTGGCTGGGCGCCGTCGCCCAGGCCCGCCGCGAGTACCCCTTCTCGCCGTCTTTGGCTGCGGCTTAAATGGCTGCAGGGCGTTGATGCTCGAATATCCGACCAGGTAGATTCGTCGGCCGTCGGAGATAACCGGGGTGTAGGTCCCAGTTTTGTAGTGGAAGACCTGGCGCCCGTTCTTCATCTCATAGCCGTTGGTCGACCCGGTGCTGAACTCCGCCACGTAGACGATTTCTCCGACCGCCGAGAGCGAGCCGATCACCTGCCCCCCGGCCGATCTCGACCAGCGGGTTTCGCCGTTTCTGGCGTTTAGCGCGTAGATGTTTCCGTCGAAGGAACCGATGTAGACGGTCGGTGGGCTGTGCTGGGTAGTGGCGACCGCTGGACCCGAGTAGACGTAACCCCCGGTGGAGTGGGTCCAGGCCAGCGCACCATTCTTGATGTCATAGCTATAGATGCGGCCGTCGTTGTTGCCGGCATAGACCCGGCCGAAAGCCACCGCGGGAGTCGAGTAGAACTCACCGCCGCTTCCGAAACCGTTGCCGAGCGAGCCGCTCTGCCAGATCAGCTTGCCGGTCCTCGCGTTGACGGCGTTCATGTCACCGCCGTAATCACCTACGAAGAGGTCTCCTTGGTAGTAGGCGGGGGCCGACTTGACCGGCCCGGCCAGGGTCGTCGCCCAGCGCTGGTGCCCGTTGCGCGTGCTGAGCGCAAACAGCTGATCGTCTTCACAGCCGAAGTAAAGGGTGTTACCTAGCACCAGCGGGGATGACTCCGCCCGCCCGGGAAGGGGCCGTTTCCAGATCACCCGCCCGCTGGTTGCATCCAGCTTCACGACGTGGCCGGGGTTGAGGTTGACTATGTAGAGGCGGTTCTTATAGAAGGTGGGCGAGGAGGCGTTCAGGCGCCCGATGCTGCGCTTCCAAAGCAACTTGCCGGTGTTTGCGTCCAGGGCAAAGGCGGTGCCGCTGTTATTGACGGCGTAGAGGCGCCCGTTCGCATAGACCGGCGGAAACTCCAAGAGGGCGCGCTGGGTGTAGTGCCAGAGCAGGCGAAAGGGCGGCTTGATCCCCCGGGCCGGGAGGTAGCGGGTGCGGGCTGGGTTGAGGCCGAACATCGGCCAGTTGACCGTCCTCGCCTTCGGCTTCGGTGGTTTTTGTGGCCTGAAGGCGACGCTGGTGTTGTGTACGTCGGGGGGACGCTTTAAGAGCTCATAGGCAACGACCAGGCCCGCGAGCACAAAAACCGCGGCGATCGCGGCGATGATCACCGCGCCCCGATGCCGGCGCCAGGTCCGCTTTGGATGCCTAAGCGCTGCCGCGGCCCGGCGCCATCGCCTCGCTCGTGGGCGCTTTTTGGCTGGCGGAGTCGGGTCGGTTGGGCTCATCTTGGAGGCGGTCATGGTAGGGGACCAATCTGAGGGCGCCGGAGCTGATCGCCAGCTGCAAAAACCCGGCGGCCGAGGTCGGGCGCGAGCGCCGCGGGCTGCCGAGCAGCCCAGTGTGACCCGGTGAAGAGGCGGCAGCGATCAGCGCGACGAGTGCCCCGGGCCTGAGCCACACTCGCCAGCCCCCAGCCTCCGCGCTAGGCGGCGCGGCGCTCAGACTCGGCGATGATGCCGTTTAAGAGCTGGCGGACGCCGAACCTCGCCGCCGCCAGGATCGCGGCGGCACCGATCGGGGGGGTTGGGGTGGCGCGAACCGCGTAGGTGACCCTCGCCCCGCCCCCAATCGCCTCCAATGAGACCGTGGCGACGTAGTCGCGGACCGGTGCTCCCGAAATCAGCCGATAGGAGAAGCGGCTCGAGGGCTGAAAGGCGATCACTTCCTCGCGCAGCGGCGGCCCGATCGAGTGCACGACCCGAATTGCCCCAACTCCATTCGGCGCGGGCTCACCGCCCCGATCCAGCTCGACCCTTCGGATCGGGGTGAATTCGGGGTAGCGGCGATGGTCGGTGAGGACGTCAAAGACGACCTCTGGCGGGGCGGCCACCTCGCGCACAAAGGTGAAGCTAGCCATCGCGACAAGGCTATATGGCCTTCCACTGGCGGGGATCGGTCCCCTCGAGCGCGGCAGCCTCTCCGAGCAGGGCGAGGTGGTCGAGGCAGGAGAGGACTATCTGCAGAACCCAGGCGCTCAGCGGAGAGTCGAGGTTCTCTGAACCGATGATCTCGGCGACGATCTGAAATGCGGTCTTCTGACCGGCCGCGAGGCCCTCGCGAACGCTTTCTAGGAGCTGATCGACCTGGCTCCTGGCCGCGACGATCTTTGCCTCGGGATCGCGAAAGGGGCGCCCGTGGCCGGGCAGGCACAGTTCGACCTCCAGTGGTTCGACCTCCTCCAGACTGCGCATGAATTCACCGACCGGATCGGGGCTGTGACCGTGGTCGAAGAAGAGGACGGTGCGGCCGAGCAGATGATCACCAGAGATCATCAAGCGTCGCTCGGGCTGGTGCAAGACAACGTGCGATGGCGCGTGCCCGGGGGTCTCATGCACCTGCCAGGCGCCGAGATCGGTCTCGACCACGAGCCCGGGAAGGAGGTCGCGATCGGGTTCTCTGATCGCCTCGATCCCCGTTTCCTCGCCGCCGCGTCGGGACTCGCGGTAGCGCGCCAGGGCGGCGGCGGGGACTCCACTTTGGCGGGCGACCTCGAGTCGATGTTCGCGGGCAGCGGCTGGATCATCGGCAAGCAATCGAACGTGCTCCCAGGCGGGGTGCATCCAAAGCTCACAGCCGGCGGCCTCGGTGATCGGCGCGGCGAGCCCGTAGTGGTCGGTGTGGGAATGGGTGCAGATGACCAGGCGAATATCAGCCAGGCTGAAGCCAGCCTGGGCCAGGGCAAGATCGAACTGGCGCAATCGGTCCTCGCCGCCGATTCCGGTGTCAAAGAGAACGATCCCACCGTCTGAGGCGATCGCCCAGGCGTTGCCGTGCGGAACGCCTGGCCAGGGCAACGGTAGGCGCAGCCGCCAGACGCCCGGCAGCACCCGCTCGGCGCGAGGCACCTCTCTTTTCAGCTCGGGGCTCAGGACCCAGATCCTCGCAGGGGTTCTCCGCTCAGACCGTGAGTTCGGTCAAAGTTCTCGCGATCGATCTTCGGCTCCTCAGGGCGAGACGAAGCTGGCGGGATCGGGGCCGATACGCCGAGCCGCGTCAAGGCCGCCGATCTCGGCCATCTCATCATCGCCGAGCTCGAAATCGAAGAGCTCGAAGTTCTCCTGGATTCGCTCCGGGGTCACCGACTTCGGGATCACCACGTTGCCGAGTTGAATGTGCCAGCGCAAGACGACCTGGGCCGCCGACTTCAGATGGCGAGCGGCGATCCGCACCACGGTTGGGTCGCTGAGCGCGGCGCCCTGGGCCAGCGGGCTCCAGGCCTCGGTGGCAATCCCGTGCTCCGCATGCCAGGCACGCAGGGCAGCCTGCTGAAATTCGGGGTGAAGCTCGACTTGGTTGACGGTTGGCCGAGTCTCGGTCTCGGCCTCGAGCCGCTGCAGGTCCTCGATCCGAAAGTTCGAGACTCCTATCGTGCGGGCGCCGCCTTCGGCGTGAATCTGTTCAAAGGCCCGCCAGGTCTCTACAAAGTGCTCCGCGGCCGGAACCGGCCAGTGGATCAGGTAGAGATCAACATAGTCACAGCCAAGCCGCTGCCGGCTCGCCTCAAAGGCCCTCAGGGTTGAATCGAAGCCCTGCTCGCGATTCCAGAGCTTGGTCGTAATGAAGACTTCCTCGCGCCCCAGTCCCGAGCCAGCCAGCGCCGCCCCAACCCCACCCTCGTTGCGATAGGCCGCGGCGGTATCGAGATGTCGGTAGCCAACCGCGAGCGCCTCTTCGACTACTCCCTGGGTCTCCTTGGGGGGCACCTGGAAAACGCCGAATCCCAGTTGAGGGATGCCGACGCCGTCCTCGAGCGCGACGATCGGGATCGTGATCGCTTCAGCCATGACTTCCTTCCTGTCGGTTTTCGCCACCAGCTACCCAACCAGCCGACGAATATGCCCTGCGCAGCGCCTCGGCTAGCTGGTCGCCAGGCCGATCGCGAGCAGCGGGAAGGCGACCATCACCCCGAGATAGGCGCCCATCGCCGCCCCCGATCGGAGGGTTGCCGTGCGCGAGCGCGCGCCGGAGATTGCGCCGACCAAAAAGACGAATCCAGCTATTCCCAGGCCGATCCAAAAGATGGGAGGCATCAGGGCGCCGAGATTATCGGAAGTGGCGCCGTCCATGGAATGTGGCGCCGTCCATGGAATCTGCGCAAGGCGCTGTTAGGTTGCCCCGGTGAGAGCGAGCCGCCGCCTCTTGCCGCTCTTCGCGGCGACCGGGGTGCTCTTACTCAGCTCAGCCGCCCCGGCGGGGGCGGCTCCCGCCGCTCAGCGCCTGATCGATACCTACGCGCCGATCCTGATGCTTCGGGCCCAAACCGATCCGCCCTGCGATACCTCCGCCGAGCAGTACCAGCCAACCGCGGTCAGCACAGTCCTCGGCAACCCAGCCGTCGAGCTGACCGAGTCAAAGCCAGGGGGAAGCGTGGTGATAAGGCGGGGCCCCAGCGCCGCCGACATCGCCGGCCTTGGCAGCCGCTATCACCTCAACCTCCCCGGTGACCCGCTCGGAGATACCTGCGTCTACGCCAGGGATTTCGCCGCGCTGAAGCGCCAGGGCAAGGCGCCGGCCGTCACCTATGCCCATCTAGCTCGCCAGGCCGGCCACCCAGGCCTGGTCGTGCAGTACTGGTTCTTTTGGTACTTCAACCAATTCAACGACGTCCACGAGGGCGACTGGGAGGGCATGCTGATCGCCTTTGAAGCCCCCAACGCGGCGGGGGCGCTTCGGCGCGGTCCAAGCGAAATGGTCCTCTTTCAGCACGGAGGAGGCGAGACCGCCGGTTGGCAAGACGGCAAGGTCCAAAAGCAGGGCGACCATCCGATCGTCTATCCCGCCGCCGGCTCCCACGCGACCTTTTATGAATCGGGGATCTTCGTCGAGAACGGCCAGGAAGGATCGGGGCTGGGCTGCGATAACACGAGCGAACCGCTGCGCCGACTGCGGGTGCGAGCGATCCTCCTTCCCAATCATCCCAGCAGCCGGGGTCGCTTCAAGTGGCTCACCTACACCGGCCGCTGGGGACAGCAGGAGAAGGGATACAACAACGGTCCGACCGGTCCGATCACCAAGGCGCAGTGGCGCGAACCCTTCAGCTGGATGCAGGCCCAGCGAGCGACGAGCCCGCGACTGCCGGGTGGCGCCGTGCTCGGCCCGGCTGTCACCGGTGCCTTCTGCGGCGCCGTCGCAACCGCCTCGGGGCTCGTCAACCTCGAGGCCAAATCTCCGAGCGCCGCAATCCTGACGGTTCTCGGTGTGGCGATCGCCGCCCTGCTTTTCGTCGGGGTCACAACCTGGGGTCCGGTCGACCTCGGCCAGCTGCGGCGCCGTCGCGCCTTCGGCCAGCTGATTCGCGCCGCCCGCCAGCTCTACGGTCGTAGCTGGCGGGCGTTGGTTCCGATCGGGCTGACGGCGATTCCGATTGTCGGAGCGGTTGAGCTGCTCAAGGCGCTGGCGAGCGGTGGGGGTGAAGGGCAGCGGATCGACGGATCGCTCGGTCCCTCGGGACTTCAGCTGGGGCTCGGTGATCTGATCGACTGGTTGGGAAAGCCAATCGCCTCGGCAATCGTCGCGGCCGTCGTGATCGCCTTCCTGCGGCTCGTGGTCGAAGGACGGGCGGGCGGATTCCTCGCCTCCTACCGCGGCATGCTGAGCCGCTTCTGGCGCGTCGTCGCCGCCCAGTTGCTGTCCACCTTGGGCGTCACGGCGATCGCGATCACCGTGATCGGAGCGCCGCTGGCCGTTTGGAAGTACGTCGAGTGGCAGTTCGTCCAGCAGGAGATCCTCTTTGAGGACCGCTCCCTGCGCGAGGCCTTTCGAGGCAGCTCCCGCCTGGTTCGCGGTCGCTGGTGGCATACCGTGAGGGTCGTCGGATTTCTCTGGTTGCTGAGCGTAATCACCGGCCCGGTGCTCGGGTTTGTCCTGATCTTTGCCAACTTCTCTTTGGTTTGGATCAACGTCTTTGGGTCGGTCGTATTCGCGCTCCTGATCCCCTACGTGGCGCTGGGCCGAACGCTTCTGTACTTCGACCTCGCCGCCCGCGCGGCCGAGACCAAGGCAAAGCCGCGGCGCCTCGCCTTGCGGCGTCTGCTCAACCGACCCGCCAGCGCCGCGAGCTGAAACGCCGCAGAAGGCGTTCGACTCCGACCCACAAAAGGCAAAGCGCCAGGAGCGGCAGCCCGAAGAAGCCAACGACGCCGAGCCCGGCGGCGAGCTGCAGCGCGACCAGGGCGAGGAGGGCGCCAGCAAGAAGATCAACCAGCAGCGCCCGGCGTCCCCGGGCGGCCGGAGAGATTCGGGTTGGGAGGTTCATCGGCTCACCACCGGCCCCGCGTATAGACGGCGAAGAAATCCCGTTCGTCGGGGGTCAGGTAGCGGGTCGGCGGCCGATACATTTCCGGCAGCAGGTTGGAGGGATCCAAGGCGCCTGGATGTCGGTATGTGATGAAGCTTGTCCAGTCTTCGTTGATATCGAGCTCGAGGGCCCGCACCGCCCCGGCCCGCTTGAGGATCTTGGCCAGCGATTCGACGGTTTGGTAGTTGGCCGCGGCATAGATCAGGTTGCCGCGGCGATCGATGCCAAGGCCAGATCGCCAGACCCGGATGGCGTTATTGACCGTCGCGCCCCATTCCGGTCCGTCGCTGAGATTTGGATTGAGTCGACCTTCGTAGATGATCGGGGGCAGGTTCTGCTTGGCAAACCAAATGTCAGACCCGCCGCTTGAGCCGCCGTGCCAGCGGACGATGTCGACCCTGCCGTCGCGGTACTCGACCAGGGTGGCGATCCCATCGACCATCGCCGCCACTGTGTGGGCGCGAAAGATCAGTCCCGCGTTTGAGGTTTCGAGCGGAAAGCCGCCGTTGAACGTCGCGACCACCCCATTGCGCTTGGCCGGTGGCACCTCGGCAGGGCCGCGATGGGGAAGTGGTTCCGGCGGCTCTGCGAGACCGGGCACATAGTCCAGGTGAGTGCGATGCGTATCGATCCAGGCGACCCCGGCGACGAACTGGGGGTATTCGGGATCGCTGCGAAAGCTGGTCAAAAGAACCGGCGGGCGCGCCCCCGCATGGGCGCCGGCTGGGCGCCAGATGCCCTCCCCCGGCAGGGCAGGGTGGATCAATGGCTTGATCGGCGGGGGCCGGTAGGTCGCCGCCGACTGCCCCTCTTCTCCCTGCGCGATACCGACCTTGGGCAGCGAGCGCAGCGGGGGTCCACCCTTCGAGGGAGCCGTGAGCGTGTAGTACCAGTCCTCGATCTGAGAGACGATCCCGTTGCCACCGTGGGATCGCATCCACTCGACGCTTGCGATGCTGAAGCTGACGTTATGAAAGCCGCTTAGGGCCTGTAGGTAGGAGAGACTGGCCGGAATCAGACAGATAGCGGTGGCGACCAAGACGATGCGGCGCGCCCGCCGCCAGCGCGACGGCGGGCCCGGTTTGCGGCGCGGGGTGGCGATCGGCACCAACCGAGACTCCCGAGCGGGTGTAAACCGAGACTAAGCTGCGCTTTAGGAAATTCACATGTTTGAATTTCCCCCTACCCCTCGGGCCGAGCGGATAGGTTGAGCCGGTGAAGCTCTTGGCCTTCAGCGATCTGCACAGAGACCTGCCGGGGGCCGCGAGGCTGGTCGAGATGTCTGGCGAGGCCGACGTTGTGATCGGCGCCGGCGACTTCGCCTCGGTCCACGACGGACTGAATGAGACGATCGCGGCGCTTGGGGCGATCAAGAAACCCACCGTGCTGGTGCCGGGCAACAACGAGACAGTCGAGGCGCTTCGTGGCGCTATTTCGGGGTGGAGCGCTGCCAGCGTCCTGCACGGCGAGGGGCTGCGAATCGGCGGAACCGAGTTCTTCGGTCTCGGCGCCGGGGTGCCGCAAACTCCCTGGGAGTGGAGCTTTGACCTCGACGAGGACACCGCCGCGCGGATGCTCGCGCCCTGCCCCAACGACGCCGTGCTGGTGGTGCACTCCCCGCCGCGGGGATGCTGTGACCGAGGCGGCGACGGCAGCCACCTAGGCAGCGAGGCAGTTCGAGAGGCGATCGAGCAAAAGCGCCCCCGCATCGTCCTTTGCGGGCATATCCACGAGTCGTGGGGCTGTCGGGGCCAGATCGACGCCACGACCGTTCGCAATCTTGGACCGTCGGGGCTGCTGGTTGAGATCTAGGCGGAGATGAGGTCGAGCAGCCCCCAGCGTGCCGGAGTCGTCCTGGCAGCACTGATCCTCGTAGCCGCCGTCGCCAACCTCAACCTGGCGGTTGCCAACGTGGCGCTGCCCGACATCGGCAAGGCCTTTAACGCCGGTCAGACGACGCTCAATCTCGTTGCGATTGGCTACTCGCTCGGCCTCGCCACCTCGGTCCTGTATTTGGGGGCGCTCGGTGACCGCCACGGGCGCAAGATGATGTTGCTGCTCGGGATGGGGCTATCGATCCCCGCCTCCCTGCTTGCCGGCCTCGCGCCATCGATTGGCGTTCTCTTTGCGGCCCGCGTGCTGGGCGGCGTCGCAGCCGGCATGGCCTACCCGACCACCCTGGCGCTGATCACCGCCCTTTGGTCGGGAGCAGCCCGCACCCGCTCGATCGCTCTGTGGTCGGCGATCGGGGGGGCGATCGCCTCCCTGGGACCGCTGCTAGCGGGTGCACTGCTCGAGCACTTCGCCTGGGGGTCGGTCTTCTTCATCAGCCTGCCCCTGGCTCTGATCGCCCTCCTTTTGGCCTGGCGCTACGTCCCGCCCCACGTCAATGAGACGACCGACCCAGTCGACAACCTCGGCGGCATCCTTTCGATCCTCCTGGTCGCGGCGCTGGTCTTGGGAATAAACATCGCGCCGGTGCCGGGCAAGGGGACCCTGGCGATTTGTCTTGGCGTGATCGCGATCGCTGCCACCACCGCATTCCTGATCCGCCAACGTCGAGCCCGCTCACCCCTTTATGACCTCAAAGTGGCCGCGCGGCGGGTCTTTTGGGTTGCGGCCTGCGCCGGGATCATCGTCTTCGGCTCGCTGATGGGTGCGATGTTCATCGGCCAACAGTTCCTCCAAAACGTGCTTGGCTATTCGACCCTTGACTCCGGCCTTGCGATCCTGCCCGCGGCGGCGTTAATGGTCGTGGTCGCGCCGCGCTCGGCGCAGCTGGTTGAGGCGCGCGGGGCCCGGGTCACGCTGCTGATCGGCTACCTCTTCTGCATGCTCGGCTTCCTCACCATGCTCTTGCTATGGAAGCAGGGAATTCCCTACTGGAAGGTCGGGCTCGGCTACGGATTCATCGGGATCGGCGTCGGCTTTGCCGGTACACCGGCCTCTCGTTCGCTCACCGGCTCGGTTCCAGTCACCCGCGCGGGGATGGCCTCGGGAACCGCGGATCTGCAGCGCGACCTGGGTGGAGCGATCATGCAGTCGATCCTCGGCGCACTGCTCACCGCCGGCTACGCCGCCGCCGCCGGCGCGGCAATCGCCTCCTCCCAGCAGCAGAGCAAGGTCACCGAAAGCGTCGAAGGCGAGTTGACCAAGTCCTTCTCCAGCGCCGCTGACACCGCGGGGCAGTACCCCCACTACGCAAACCAGATCATCGCCGCGGCAAAGGCCTCCTTCCTGCAGGGTGACCAGTGGGCCTACAGCGCCGGGATCATTGCGGTTCTCGCCGGGGCCCTGCTCGTCTTCTTCGGCTTCCCCAAGCTCGAGGAGGAGCGCCGGCTGCTTGAGCAATACCAGGTCGAAGATGGCGCGCTCAAACCGACCGCGACCGCGACCGCGAGCTGAGCTCATCTCGCGCTAGCCTCAATTCCCTGGTGAGCGAGGAGGAATGCAGATGAGGATCGGAGTTTTGGGAACGGGAATGGTGGGGCGAGCGATCGCCACCAAACTCGTCGAGCTCGGTCACGAGGTCACGATGGGCTCACGATCGGCAAGCGGCGAGGCGCTGGGCGAATGGCTGGGCGAGGCCGGTGAGGGGCGGGGTGGAAACTTCGCGGAGGCGGCGCTGCACGCCGAGCTTCTCTTTAACTGCACCGCCGGCGCGGCTTCCGTGGCCGCGCTCGGCGCCGCCGGCGCCGAGCGGCTGGCCGGAAAGGTGGTGATCGACGTCGCCAATCCGCTTGACTTCTCGGTCGGGATGCCGCCGCGCCTTTTGATCTGCAACGACGACAGCCTCGGCGAGCAGATCCAAGACGCCTTTCCCGCCGCCCGCGTGGTCAAGGCGCTCAACACGGTCAGCCATCTCGTCATGGTCGACCCCGGCCGCATCGAGGGCGCTCACACCAGCTTCCTCTGCGGCAATGACGACAGCGCCAAGTCCGAAACGAGGGGCATTTTGGAGAGCTTTGGCTGGGCGCCGGGCTCGATCCTCGATCTGGGCGACATCAGCGCCTCCCGCGGCACCGAGATGTACCTGGCACTCTGGCTTCGACTAAACGGCGCCCTGGGGAGCGCCGACTTCAATATCTCGGTAGTGCGCTGAGCCGCGCGGCAGACGATTTAGCCCTTGACCTGGCACTCGCGGACCAGATCGCTGCTCGCCCTGCTGCCGTCGGCGAATTCAAAGCTGGCCTTGGCAAACGGGAAAACGGCGCCCCCGATCGAACCCGGGGCGGGGCAATCGGCGCGGACGATCTTGTCGAGGGTCGCATTGAAGGAGATCAGCGAACCCTGCCCGCCGACGATCGTCGGGATCTTCACTTTGATGCTGGGCCCATATTTTCCGGCGGCCTTTTTGATCACGGCCGTGGTCACAAATGTGGTCGGAGCCGGGACGTCGGCGTAGACGTGAATGATCAAGACCGGTTGCCCACCTTGGGGCTTGCCGTTGAAGATCAGCATCGGCCCGCTGGCATCAAACGGCGCCTGTTCGGGCAATGAGATTTCTCCGGCGGCGCTTCCCTTCCCGACCAGAGCGCTGCCACAGATTCTTTCGGCCTGTGCGGTCAGGGTGTTCTGCAGCTTCGAGACGCTACAGGTGGCGATCCCTTGGGTGTCGATCGCACCGTGGCGGTTGAATTCGAGGGAAATCGTGCTGAGAACCGGCACGCGGCTGTTGTTCGCGGTTTTTATCGTGCTCCCGATTTCCAGCGAAATCGGCGCGAGGGTGTCTTTTGGCAGCCTCGAGGGGTGGATGCTGCCCTGCACGCCGATGATCAGGTTGCCGCTCTGCACCACCTCGCCAAAGGCGCTTACAGCGACCAGGGCCAAGAGCGCTAGGCAGCCAAGGCTGAGCGCCGCGAGTCGACCCAACCGCCCGCCAATCAGGGGATGCTTTTGCGGTCGTGGCATCACTATTTCTCGGCTGTTTAGTTCTTGACGGGGCTCGTTGTCGGCTTCTGTGCGGCGACTCCCTGGCCCGCCCTCGGTCGCCTTACCCCTGCCACAGAGTAGCCCCCAGCTTGTAGCCCAGTCAAGCCGCCCCTCCCCGAGCCGCTCCTCGCGGGCCGGATAGCGGCGGAAAGGGAAACCAGCTCGATATCGCACACCCAGGGGCGGAGCGGGCGTCCGCCTTGGTTCTGCGATCCCGGCGCGAGCGCGAAGGATGCGCCAAAAAGGCGGGGCGCTCGCCTCGGTTCCCGGCGCCCACGCCGTTCACAATGGGCCGGCTACGCCGGCCCGAACGGGCGCTCGCCAAGCGAGGACCCGGGCGCCAGAAGAAGAGAAACGTATCAGCGACTTTAACGATTGCTAATTCGGTGGCCGATAATTGGTGCATGAACCCGAGAAACAGCCTGGAGGGGCCCGAGCATCTGGGGTCAAATGCGCGACGGCAAAGAGGGACGACCTTCCTGGTGAGCGGGGTGCTCACCGGTTTGCTCGGGCTCGGGCTCGGGCTCGGGTTCGGGCCAGCGGCTTTGAGAAACATTCCGCTCACTCCCTCACCCGCCTTTGCCCAGGCGGCGGGGCCCAAATGGCCCGCTAGGGGTGCCGATCCAAGCGCTGAGGCGGCTCGATCACCGCGGTCCGGAAGCGCTCCCCTCGCTCAGGCCTCCGTGATCGGAGGTGAGGTTGCCCGGGTCGGGACGTTTCCATACATGGCGTTCATAATCGACCAACGGGGGGAAGAATTGATCGCCTGCAGCGGGACGGTGGTCGCCGCAGACCTGGTGCTTACCGCGGCACATTGTGCGGTGAATATGGAAACCGGCGACCCCAGCGAAGTCTCTGGCTACCGGGTTGTGACTGGTGCCGTGAACTGGACATCGCCAGAAAGCCAGGTCTCGAAGGTCTCTCGCATCTTGCTCTTTCCGCGATACAGCCTCAGTGGAAGATCGAGTGGATTCGGTGACGCCGCCCTGCTCGTGCTGTCGACACCGACAAGCGCCCCGGCGATTCGCCTTGCAAGCGCGGTCGACGCAAGGACCCTGCGAACGGGCACCCGCGCCCTGATCGTCGGCTGGGGGGAGACCCACTTCGGTCAGCTCGAACTGACCGAATCGCTGAACTGGGCACGAACCGTCTTGGAGGGCAACCGCTGCGAAGGTCTACCGGGCCGAATCTGCGCAATTGATTTTCCCAGGTTCGAATCTGGTGTATGCCATGGAGATAGCGGCGGCCCACTATTGGCCGTGGGTCCAGGTGGTCAGGGGGTGATCGAGATCGGGATCGCCCAGGCCGTGTTTGGCGACTGCCTGACCACTCGCCCCGGAATCTTCACCCGGGCTGACCTAGTCTTTTCCTGGGTTCAGCACTGGATCTCAACACCGCTCTCACCTCCCTAGCCATCCGGGTGGGGGCGGCGATTTCCAGGGCGCTCTGAGCGGGGAAATCACGCCCCATCCGGCGTCCAGGGGCAAGGCTGTAAGGCCGCCTTCGACCGGGGCGACCGCCGCCACAGCTTGCTGAGCGTCGCGTCCTTATCGCTCAAAATCGGCGGCTTCTCGCACCGGCTCCCAAGGTGAGGGAGAACCCAATCCGAGCCATCAGGGCGATTGGGGGTGCGCGGCCGCGCGCTCGCGAACCTCTGCCTTTTGTTTCAGCGTCATCGCTCCGGGGTGCCCCTCTCCAGGCCAGGGAGAGAGGAGCAAGAGCAACCTTGCCTCGGCCCGAGCGACAATGCTATGGCGCTCGCGGGGCGCAAATTCCAGCAGCTGGCCGGCGCCCGCGACAACACGGTCGCCATCGGGAGTGCTGGCCTCAACCTCACCCTCTATGACGATGATCCGCGCATGCTCGTGCACCTCATGCTCTTGGAGGCGCTCGCCGCTCGGCAACAGCAGGAGGATCGTCCGCGCGTCATCCGCGGTGGAGAGAATCTGTGGTTCGTGCGGCACTGCCCCTGCAGTTCTCAGGTCCCAACTTCTCATCAGTTCCTCCATGCAAATCGACGCCAGGGCGGATTGCCTTAACCGTATCGATCAAGGCAAACTCAGCAAATCACATCGAGATTCAGATACCAGCCCACAACCGAGCTCGGCAGGAAACTGGTCGGCCCACGCCCGGGACCCGGCCCAGCGCGAGCGCATCCCCAGGGCACAGAACAGTGGCCGACCCAAGGACGGGTATTGCCAGTCGCCAATCAGGGCCAGAGTCGGAGTTGGACGTCAGTATTCGGAATCTGCTTGAGTCCTTGGCTGCGGTGGGGGTGGTCTGGAGCCTCGAAGCTGACTGGAGGGAGCTGTGGAGATTGTGCTCGCGGCGCCGGCGCTTGATCAGCCGGGGGGGGTGCAAACCTACCTACTTACGCTGGCGCCACACCTCGAGCGGCTTGGACATGATGTGGCGCTGTACTCGCCTCAGATGGGCCCCGTCGCAGAGCTGGCGACGTCGCGTGGCCTGCGGGTCTGCCGACGCGAGACCGAACTGCCCTCCTCTTGCGGGGCCGTTCTCTCAAGCGATGCTGCGTCGGCACTGATCATGGCTGAGCGCTTCCCAAGCGCCGTCAGGGGAATCGTCGTCCATGGCGGCGATTTCGACCTGCACCTTCCGCCACGCCACGAGGCGGTCACGTCATTTGCAATCGCGATGAACTCCGTCGTCCAAGCTCGGGTCGAGGCGACCGCATGCGCCCCACCGGTGTTTCGACTGCGCCAACCCGTTGACCTTGCCCACTTTTACCCAGCAGGTCCAGTGCGCGAGCATGCCCAGCGAGTACTCCTGCTCGGCAACTACCTTCACGGCCCCCGCCGAGATGCGCTGACCCAGGCCTGTGAGCGCGCGAACGTGAAATGGCGCCAGATCGGAGCCGCCGGAGAGCTGGCGATGGATCCCCTGCCGGCGATCCTTGAGGCTGACATTGTGGTCGCGCAGGGACGCTCGGCAATCGAGGCCATGGCCTGTGGGCGTGCGGTCTGGGTCTTCGGACCCTCCGGCGGCGATGGATGGATCACCGAGGTCAGCTATCCCCAGATTGAGGCCGATGGCTTCCGAGGCCGCGCCACTGCGACGCTCAGCGAGGCGGGGGCGTTCGGCCGCGCGCTCGCCGAATACCGGCCACGGATGGGGGAGGCCAACCGCGACCTCGCCGTCCTACACCACTCGCCTTACGATCACGCCGTTGAGATCTTGGGGCTGCTGTCTCGGGGGATTACCGCGGCTGCACCCGACGCCCCACTGCGCGAGATGGCTCGCCTCGTGCGCACCCACCATGACGCCCAGTCGCGGGTCGCAGCGGTGGCGCTGGAGCTGCGCGCGACCCACGAGCGCTGCCAGATGCTTGAACACGAGAATGCAATGAATCTCGCCGAGCTGACCGCGGCCCGCCACCAGGTTGCCCAGCTGCCCAGCGCGTTTCAGTCCGAACCCAAAGCACGTCAAGGCGCCCTGCGAAGGGCGCTTGATCAATTGGCGCGGATCCGCAGAAAGCCCGGCGGCAAATGAGGCACGACGCAACCTGGCTCGCCGCAGCGGCCCGAGGCCAGCTGCTTAGCGCTCCCAGCAAAGCGCTCTCGACGGATCGAATCTGCGTGGACACTCGCGTGCTCAAAGAGGGCGACATTTTCATCGCCCTGCCGGGGTCGCGGGCAAATGGCCGCGATTTCATCGCCGCCGCGGTCGAGCAAGGGGCCGCCGGAATCATCGCCGAGCCCGCGGCAATCGCCCAGGTCAATCGAGACTTGATCACGATCGCAGTCGAGGACTCCAGCGCCGCGCTGTATTCGATTGCCAGAGCCCAGCGAGCCGAATTTGCCGGGCACGCGATCGCGATCACGGGATCGTGCGGAAAGACCACGACCACCGCAATTCTCGCGTCGTTACTCAGGTCATCGATGCCAACGCATGCGACGAGGGAAGGCTTCAATACACACCGGGGCGTCGCGGCAACGATCGCATCACTACCCGAGGACGTCCTTGCCATGGTGGTTGAGCTCTCGATGCAGGCTAAGGGTCATATCGCCGAAAAGGCCGACCTGCTTGAACCCACTGCGGCGTTGATCACCAACATCGCGGCTGTCCACCTGCAGACCACTGGATCGGTTGCCGAAGTTGCCCGCAACAAGGCCGAGCTGATCGCGGCGCTGCCCCCCGCGGCGGTATGCGTTGTGCCGAGCAACGAGCCCCTGCTCGATCCCTACCTGCGCGACGATTTGACAACGATCCGCCATGGCGATGGCGGCGATTTCAGCCTGCGCAGCTTCCGCGCCGGTGTCGCTTCGATCGATTGCGCCGGCGAGACCATCACCGTGCGGCCGGGCTTCTCTCAGCCGCACAATCTGGCAAATCTGGTAGCCGCCATCGCCCTGCTCGGCGGCCTCGGACTAGGGCCCCCGACCGAGCCCGAATTCGTTCTCCCGCCGCTGCGCTGGCAGATCAAGCGCATCGACGGGGTGGAGTTGGTGCTCGACTGCTTCAACGCTAGCCCGGAGGCTCTGGGCGCCGCTTTCGAAGCATTTGCGGCCGAACCGGCGAAGCGACGGATCGCCGTCTTGGCTGCATTTGAGGAGCTGGGACCACGGAGTGGCACCTACCATCGAGCGGCAGGAGCAAAGGCAGCACGGCTAGGGATAGACGCGATCATTGCGGTCGGGGACCGCGCCGGGGAGTACCTACGCGATTACCGCGGCGAGCGCTATTTGGTCAACTCGCCAGAGCAGGCTCGAGACATTTTGAAGAGGATCGCTCGCGGTGGAGATCGGATCCTCGTCAAGGGTGCTCGAGCTGCCGAACTGGAGAGAATCGCCCCGTGAGAGACCGGCTCGCAGGAGGGCCCTATCTGGTGGTCGGCTGCGGAAGCGCAGGCCTCAGCGCGGCAGAAGCGTTGGCGGCGCGGGTGAAACCGTCCCAGATCTTGGTCTGGGACGTCCATGACGGCATCGAGACGAGGCTGCGACGGGCTCGGCTAGCAGGCCATGGAGTTCGTGTCGAGCTGGGGCCATGGCGCCCAGAGCTGCTGCAGGACTTGAGCCCCGCAACTTTGATCAAGAGCCCTGGCGTGGCACCGCAGCGCGAGCCGATTCGTTCCGCTCTCGCGGATGGGCTCACGGTCATCGACGAGCTTCAGCTCGGGGTCCAGCTGAGTCGGCGCCGACTGATCGCAGTAACCGGGACCGATGGCAAGACGACCGTCTGCGCGCTTCTCGCCAGAGCACTCGGCGATGAAATGGGGTCGGCCGTATTGGCGGGAAACACGGAGTTCGGTTCGCCGCTCAGTTCGCTCGCGCCGACCGGAAAACCCGCGGTGGTCGAGGCATCCAGCTACCAGCTTGAGTTCTGTGAGGGACCCTTCGCGCAACTCGCTGTGCTTACCAATCTGACCGAAGAACATCTACACCGCCACCAAACGATGGACGACTACGGAGCCGCGAAGCGACGACTTTTCCTCGCCGAAGGACGTGCCGTCCCACTCGCCGCGATCAACGTCAACGGCCCGTTTGGTGACAAGCTGGCGCGAGAGCTGCGAGACGCCGGGAGCACAGTCGCGACATTCGGTTCAGCCGAGAATGCCGAATACCGGGTGCTCGCGGCCAGCTGGGAGGCAACCGGCGCGCGGATTCAGGTCCGAACCCCCACTGGGAACGACCTCCAGATCTCGACCCAGCTCCCCGGTTGGCATAACGCTGAGAACTTCGTTGCGGCGCTGGCTGGTTGCGAGCTGCTCGGCCTCTCCCGTCCAGATGCATTGGAGGCCTTGAAAACAATGCGCGGGGTTCCCGGAAGGTGGGAGCTGATCGAGTGCGGCCAGCCGTTCGATGTCGTGGTCGACTTCGCCCACAGCGCCGCTGGTTTGCGCCAAGCGTTGCTCACCGCGCGTCGCATCGCGGCCGCTCGCGCCGGCGCGTCGGTCCACCTTGTCCTCTGCGCCGGTGGCGCCAACAACCCCGGCAAGCGAGGGGCGCTTGCCGCGATCGCCAGCGAGCTTGCAGACCGGGTAATCGTCACCGAGGGCAACGGGCGCGGCGAGCCCGCCGCACGGGTGATCGCAGGATTGCTGGCAGATTGGCCGAGGGGGGGACCAACCGCCGAGGTCATAACCAACCGACGGGCGGCGATCCGGCAGGCGCTGAGGAGCGCCGGGCACGGTGATCTGGTCCTGGTGATGGGCCGGGGCGCAATGCCGAGGCTACTTGCCAACGCCGCGGGGGGTGGAGTCGAGTTCGACGATCGAAGCGTAGCCGAGGAGGAGCTGCGCTCGATGGAGGGAAGGGTCACCCAGGATGCGTGAGCGAGCGCTCCAAGACGAGACGGTCACGACCTGGCCCCAGATAGTCGTCCACCCTCTCGATCACCTCGAACCCGAGCTCTTCGTGAAAGGCCAGGGCGCCGCCTGCCCCTGGCGCGCAAGTAAGACGCACACGCAGTGCTCCGAGAGTCGTCAGTCGTTGGGCGAGCTCCTCGACAATGGCGCGGCCAAATCCAGACCGGCGTCGCCCCTGCTTGACCCCTAACGCGAGGATCCAACCGGTGTCTTGCGCCACGGCTAGTGCACCGAACCCATACGCGCAAAGCACCCTGTCTCGATCCTCTGCCAGCAGCACGAGTCCCTTAAAAACGTCTATCAGCTGGCGGATCGTGCTCTGCGAATATGAGTTGGGACCAAATGTCTGACGATCCAGACGGGCCAGCTCAAAGGCGTCAAGGTTGGTCGCGGCGCGCACGAAAGACGGCATCGAGCGAGATAATCACAGCTGGGTCAGAGAAGTCGAGCCTCCCCGCGCCTTCCAAAGGGCGCGGGTGGCATATCACTCGGGCGCTGGCGCCGGAGGCCGAGGGGCGGCGGACGGGGCTCGCCGCTCAGGGCCGGGGTCGACCACCATCGCCCCAGCTGAGGCCTAATTTAGCCATGTGATGGACAATGTAGGGATGAGCGAGAGCTTCGGAGAGCAGCTGGCGATCGGCGTGCCTGCATCGGCTGAGAGACCTGATGGCCTTGAGCCTATCCACCCCGGTTCGGGTCGGGGCCCGCTGCGCAAAAGGCTTGGGCGGCTCCTTGCTCCCCTCGGTGTCCTGATCGCCAAAGCAAAATCCCTATTGGTCCTGCTCCCCCAGCTCAAGTTTCTCGCCACCTTCGGCTCGATGGCGGTATCGATCGCCGCCTACGGACTGCTCTTCGGCTTCCCGTTTGCGATCGGCCTCGTCGCGCTTTTGTTCTTGCACGAGATTGGTCACGTGATCCAGCTCCGTCGCGAGGGGATAAAAGCCTCGGCGCCGCTGTTCATCCCCTTCCTCGGGGCAGTCATAGCCTCCAAGTCGATGGGCAAAGATGCGGCGGCGGAGGCCCGGGTGGGGCTAGCGGGACCGTTATTGGGAAGCATCGCGACCCTGATCCCGCTGGCGATCTGGCTGGCAAGTGGAAATCAGTTTTGGCGCGCGCTCGCCTACATCGGGTTCTTCCTAAATCTCTTTAACCTGCTGCCGATCGTTCCACTCGATGGCGGTCGGGCGATGGCTGCGCTCAGCCCTGCCGTTTGGTTGATCGGTCTGGCTGGGCTTCTCGCGCTGACCATCTTCTATCCCAGCCCAGTACTGATCCTGATCCTGATCCTTGGCGCGATGGAGAGCTGGCGACGATGGAGCGCGCGAGCGAAACCGGAGAGCCGCGCCTACTACGCGATCCCAGCCCGCACCCGGGCACTCGTCGCGGTCGTCTACATCGGGCTCGCCGCGGTCCTCTCGGTTGGGCTGGCGGAGACCTTCATGTCGCGCAGCCTTTGAGCGATCCACCGCCGGGCGATATCCGGCAGCTCGCCCCCGGAGTGGTTTAGATCCGGTCCGCCGCGCAGCGCCTTCGAGCTCGCGGCTCCACCTCTGGAGCCGAAAAAGCGGACCGCGCCCTCGCTGCCCTCAACGCAGTTGCAAATCGGCCTGGGTCAAATTCCCAGATCGGGGTAGGAGAGTCCGAAAGCAAAAGACGAAAAGACGAGCGAAGGCAGGTTATGGCGATGGCCGATGAACTTAGAAACAAAGACGACGCCAAGGGTCGCCTCAAGGAAGCAGCCGGCAGCCTGAGCGGTGATCGCGACCTCAAGCGAGAAGGCCAGGTGGACAGGGCGGCTGGAAAGGCAAAGCAAGGAACCGATCGGCTGGCCGAAAAGGTCAAGGAGACCCTGAGGCGCAATTGAGGTGTCAGGTGGCGGCTGGTCGCCGGTGCAGGGGGTGGGGCTGGTTAATGCCGGGGGCAGCTCGAGCCCGCCGAGGGGCGCCGGAAGGCTAGAGCTCTGAGCGTGAGGTGCCTTCCCCGCCGACCTGATCAGGAGGTGGCTTGGAGACCAGCCCCGCGGTAGCGAGGGTGTCTCATGAAGATCTCAGTGGGGGGCAACGCAGACGCTGGCTGCGCCCGACCATAAACGCCACTGGCCAAATTTGCCGCCGGGGCGCGATGGCTCGCTTACGGAGAGCTGGGTGTACCCAGACCGTCCTGCGCAATTGCCAACCGCGCTCGCCCGCAGCCTGATCGGCACCTCCTGTGCGTAGTAACCGCCACCGGGCTTAAAGATTGGATTGCGCCCCTTACCGATCGCCACCGATCCACCCCACTGAGTCCAATGGATCTGGGTGATCAGCCCGCTTGGGTCGCCGCCGTTGAACAATTCTTTTGGCTTCACGGTCCCCCAACCCCTCCCGACTGGCGCGAAAGCCTTAGCGCCGAGCACAACTCCGCCAGTGGCGCTAGCCGTCGCGGTCGTGGCAAGACCAACGATCAGCGCGACGACCGGGATCCACCGAAAACCTGATCGAGGTCTATGCATTGCACTCAGACTACAGGAGGTCTAACTCGAGACTCACTGAGAGGCTCTCGAAATAGGCTCGGAGTAGCGCCACCCAAAACCTTGCCGCTGCCGGCTGGCGGCCATTTTGAGGACGCTGGGGGTGCTCCGCTCAGCCCGCAAGCCGAGACCAGAGCAAGCCCGAATCCCCGGGAAATGAATCTGATTGAGATCAGCTCCACTCGGCGCGGGGTCGACACCATGTGCTCCGCCAAATCGCGACGACCGGCCCTCGAGCAGCGCTTCGTTGGGGCGCACGGGACGAGGGCCGCCTCGCCTTCCCTCGGCATCGCAGAGCGAGGCCCTCGAGGCTTCTTTGGTGGGTCCCAAAACCGTTACCTGGGGTCCAGGTGCCAGCTTAGAGGTGCGAGTAGCGGGGGCCCGCACCTCTAAGCTGGCGCCAGCGAGCTGGCGGGTCACCAATGGGGCCAGCCGGATGGACCTTCTTCTTCTTCTGGCCAGCGTCCAACCGGTTGACCGGTGCTGGGATTCAGGACCAGAGCGGGATTTTGGTGATTGGAATTGAAGTCGAACATCCCGGCGAGATCAAATGGGATGTGCTCAGCCTTGTCGGTTTTCGCCAATGCCTGATCGAAGGATCCCGAGATTCCGGGCAGCCTCCAGTTGTACTCGATGAAGTTAATCGTCGAGGACTGATCGCTTAGGTTGTGATCTACATAGTTCTGTTTTGCAAACGGTGAGATCACCAGGAACGGCAGACGTGGGCCGAGCCCGCAACGACCCTGCTCGCCACCCAGAGGCGAACTCGATTGCGGTTTGGGCCCGCACTGACCCGAGGTAGCTCCACTAAGCGTCGTGTTCGTCAGGTTATCTGCCGGCGATAGCGACGGGTTGGTGACGCCACTATTTGCGTGGTCATACCAGCCGTCAGAATCATCCCAATTGATGATGATGGCTGTGTGGCGCCAATCGGGGGTGTTCATGATCTCGTTGATCGTGTGGGTGACGAATTCCTGTTCATCGGTGGGATCTGAGTACCCGGCGTGGCCGTCCTCATAGCCGGGGGCCTTGAGGAAGCTGACGGCCGGCAGAGCCGACGGGGGCAGCTCATGGTTTGAGATCGCGGTGACCAGCTGTTCGAAATCACTGGTGTCGTAGTTGTGGTTTGGCGTGTTGAACTGGGGCACCCCATCGACGTAGGACTGAGTGTCGTGCCCGATCGTTGCCAATCCGGCCAGGGTGTCGCGGCCCTTGCTGTTTGTAGGAATCGTCAGGTGATGGGGATTGGCCGTTGACGCATAGAACTGGAATGGCTCATGGTGGGGAATGTAGTCGTCCTTGTATCCATACTGACCGTTCCCGCCCAGCGCTTCCCCAACCGGGGTGACGGCGTCACAGAGGCCCTGGTTGGTGGCGTGAGGAACCGATTTCTGGAATTCCGCGCTCTTGAACTCGTCGGGAATGAAGGTACTCGTTGATTGGCCGTTGTGACCCGTCGCTTCCAAGGCGGCCTGGTAGGTGGTCGTTGGCCGAAAGCCACCCTCAAACCAACCCCACGAAAGCCCGGCGGAATTTAGCTCATCACCGATGTTTTTCCCCGACATCGCGACCGCGTCGCGGGTCGAGCAGTCATCCCAATACGGTTGGGCATCGCTGGTCAGCGAATACCCTCCAGAGCCATCCGGGGTCAGATCGTTGTCGGGACTGGTAGAGGTCGAGATCGAGGGATCATTGGCCTCGTGGGAGGTGTCGACGTCGCCGGTATCTCCGGAGATCAGATTGATCGCGCCCGGGGCCGACGGACCGAAGGTGGTGCCGTATGAGTTGTCGCTCATCGCGAAATGCTGGGCGTAGTTCCATAGACCGGTGACCGTGTTGCCGTCGTAGTAGTCCATGTCGGTGTCGGCGTTGCACGGCGTCCCAAACGGCGACAGGCTTCCGTCATCGGTGCCAACGCTTTGCACGA
Source organism: uncultured Solirubrobacterales bacterium (assembly GCA_963700105.1). Classification (GTDB taxonomy): domain Bacteria; phylum Actinomycetota; class Thermoleophilia; order Solirubrobacterales; family 70-9; genus CAVUWL01. The sequence goes on from CAVOWL010000004.1 coordinate 1,529,697, forward strand.
AGTGGTCCATCTTGCCGTTGTCGAACGCCTGCTGCTCGTCGCTGTAGTCGTGGTCTTGGTCGCAGGTAAGCTGCCCGCCCGCGTCGCCGGCGAGGCCCGTGGCACTGCTGTCTAGTCGTTCGGGAAGTGCGAGGTTGGGATTGCTTGTCAGCAGGTTGGTGCTGTGCCGCATGGCTGGCGGCAGCGATGGACTGGTCGCCGGAAGGAGGCCGTCGACGGCTGGGGTCCCTGGCAGGGCGTGGAAGGTCTGACCATCTGTGTTTGCGGCATGTGGATACGTCCCGAAGTAGTGATCAAAAGAGACGTTCTCTTGGAAGATCTCGACCACGTGTCGGATTGGAGTTCTCGGGCCGCCAAGGTCGAACACGGTTCCGCCATGGTGAGGATCGATCTGGTGATTCGATGCGAGGGACACCGAGGTCGTAAGGGCCGAGCACGCCGCCAAGGCGACTAGGAGGACTGGAAGCCGTTTCATTTTGTTTCCTGTCGTGTCGAGGGATCCGCGAACTGGTCGAACTCACTCCAACGCGGCCAGGCTAGGAGGGTTGGAAATTGATCGTGTTAACCGCTGGTTGGAGTGATGTTTCAGCTTTGTGACACCGGCGTGAACCGCCGTCAGGCTGGGCGCCGCGCCAGGGACGGCGAGACTGTTGACGGCATCCGAAGTCAGCCGGCCGGGGCTGGCACTGGCTCCGGGGCAGGGAGGGACATTTCAGCAAGACCCAACCGGCTGGATCTATCAGGTAGGGCGATGCCAGCGTCACCGAGGCAAGTCCAGTCCCCGGTGAGATAGAAATTGATCCGCCGCTGATCAGGCATGCTGAGAGGTCGCTAATCCAACCTGACCACCAGCAAGCGCTCATAGGTCTTGCTGGTGACCCCTGCTGATCGCGGCCGAAATTATCTTTGGTGACCCGGAGGGCGCCCAGAGCCTTCGGCCAGCTCAGCTGGCCGAAGGCTCGGTTGGATCGACCAGATCCTCGAGCAGCTCGCGCATCTTCTCGTGATAGGCGAGGCCAGCGATCAGCGTCCGTTCTGAGCTTTCCAATCCCTCGGCCTCGCGCACTTCATCGAGATAGCCTTCCAGCTCGATCAGCTTGGCCCGGTGCCACTCGGCTCTGGCCCCGACCAGTTGCGCCGGATCGGCGCCGGCAAAAACCTTGAGCATCACTTCGTCGCGCAGCTGCGGAGGTGCGGCGCTCGGCTCGGCGGCCCACGCCTGCAGCGCCGCACGGCCTTTCCCGGTGAGCGTGTAGAGCTTGCGGCGGCGACCGCTGGACTCCTGGCTCACCGATAGGTAGCCGCCTGCGGCGAGTCGGGCTGGCTCCTCATAGGCGGTTGTGTGGGGCACCGGCCAGAAGTTCTCGATCGACCTCTCGAGGGCCTGCTTGATGTCATAGGAGGTAGCCTCGCCGAGCTGGTCGAGAAGGGCCAGCAACGCATATGACGTGGTAGTTAGGCGAATTGCCTTGCTTTTCATAGTTCGAGCCGTATAGTACGATACGTATCGTAAGAATCCGGGCGTGCAAAACTGGAGGTCGGCATGGTTAAGGGCAGCAATGACAGTGGCAGCTCCCCCGACTACGACGCCGTCATCGTCGGCGCGAGCTTAGCGGGGAGCACGACGGCGATCCTGCTGGGGCGCGCCGGGGCGAGTGTGGCGCTGATCGAGAAACAGCCCGACCCGCAGGCCTTCAAGCGCATATGCAGCCATTACATCCAGGCTTCGGGAGTGCCGACCATCGAGCGGCTCGGTCTGCTCAAGCCGCTGATTGCAGCCGGCGCGGTGCGATCGCGGATCCACGCCTGGACCCGATGGGGATGGATCGAAGCGCCCGCTGACCGAGCGGGACTTGGCCTCAACCTTCGTCGCGAGGTACTCGACCCAATATTGCGCGAGGCGGCGGCTGCGACCCCCGGGGTCGAGCTGATCCTCGGCGAGACCGCGGACGGGCTGCTGCGTGAAGGTAACGCTTTCGCTGGAGTGACCCTGCGCGGCCCCGGAGGCGCGCGATCGGAGTTGCGGGCGCAGCTGGTTGTTGGCGCCGACGGCCGCGATTCCAAGGTCGCCGGGCTATCGGGGGTCAGGGAAAAGATCCTTCCCCATGGGCGCTTCGCCTACGGCGGTTACTTTGAGGGAGATCAACCCAGGCACGCGCCAGACGCTTCGATTTGGATGTTGGATCCTCACTGGGGGGCGGCGTTTCCAACCGACGCTGGCCTCGTCTTCTACGCCGCCATGCCGACAAAGGAGCTGTTGCCGGCATTCCGGCATGACCCCGCAGCGGCCCTGACCTCCTTCGTCGGAGGATTACCCGAGGGACCCCCGATTGGCACCGCGCGACTGGTGCAGCCGGTCCTCGGCAAGATCGAGATGCCCAACCGTGTCCGGACTCCAGTAGCACCGGGTTTGGCTCTGGCCGGGGACGCCGCCCTGGCAGCGGACCCACTTTTCGGCATCGGCTGCGGCTGGGCACTGCAATCCGGTGAATGGCTCGCCGATTGCGTTGCGCCCGCGCTGGCTGGGGAGGAGCTGCTTGAACACGGCTTGAAGCGCTACCGCCGCCGCCACAAACGCAGGTTGGCCGGTCACGCTTTCATGGTTAACGACTATGCCACGGGTCGAAGCCTCAGCCGCGGAGAACGAGCCCTGTTTGCCGCTGCCGCGCGTGATCCCGAGGTGGCAGCCAGATTCGACAGGTTCGCAACCCGCCAGGTCGGCCCGACCCGTACCCTTGCGGTCACGATCCCGCGCTCGATCGTGGTCAACTTGCGTCACTCGCTGAGGCAGCGGCGCGAGGGCAAGTCGTGTGCAGATGACGTGGCAGCGCAGACCGCGCAAAGCTGATCCGCCAAGTGCCGCCACGGCGATCTGCAACCTGAGGGGCGGCGGCTACATCTCCCAAACCTCTGTCTGAGCCGATCTCATTCGCTATTGGCGTGCCCCAGCTGGATGAGCGGGCGCCGCTGATTCGCGCCTCAGAGCTGCCTCGAACTTGGAGGATCGTTGCTTGCGGCGGCCGCCGCGCACCCCAAATCGAGCGGGTCCCCGCCAAGGGCAGCGGCCGGGCAGCGCCACCGCAGCTTTCTTCTCTCGGTCGAAAAGACCTTGTGCAATCCAACCGCCGCACTCCCGGCGTTGATCCGCATCGACGAAGCGACACAATGAAGCGACCGACACACCGAGAGCAGAGGGGCGCCGAATGAAAATAATGACGATTGGTCGCGGCAACATTGGAGCTGGCCTTGGAAAGCTCTGGGAGAAGGCCGGGCACGAGGTAACTTTGCTCGGTCGCGAAGGGGGAGACGTCTCCGAGGCCGACGTTGTGCTGCTCGCGGTTCCGGGCGGGGCGGTGGCTGAGGCGCTTGACGGTATTAGGGGCCTCGAGGAAAAGACCGTCATCGACGCCACAAATCTCTGGGGCGGTGCCGAAGCGCCGCGGGGATTTGACTCCAACGCCGAGTACGTCAAATCCCGCTCCCACGGCCCGACTGCAAAGTCCTTCAATATCAACTTTGCCTCCCTCTTTGACCGTATCGAAGACGCGCACTCAATTCCGGGCAACCTCTGGTGCGGGGACGAAGAGGCAGGCGCCGCAGTCGAGCAGCTGATCCGCGACGCAGGCTATGAGCCGATCTGCGCGGGCCCACTCGCCAATGCAGCGATGCAGGAGGCCCTTCTCGGCCTCTTCTTCGCGATCGCAAAAGAAGGAGGCAGGGGTCAATTTCTGTACCGAATGGAGCCACCCGAGCGTCTCTGAGCGAGGGAGCTGGGAATCGATGGGGCATCGCTACCCCCGAGCTTCAGATTGGAGAGAGCTGCCGAGCCTTCTCAGATAGCGCGCCCGACAGGATTCGAACCTGTGACCTTCGGTTTCGTAGACCGACGCTCTATCCAACTGAGCTACGGGCGCTTGGCCTGCAAATAAGGGGTTTTTGGAGTTCGCCCCTTAAGCAGATTTCTCCCGATCCTAGTGATCCGTGCCTGGCGAGGGAATGAACGGCCGCGAAATCGAGGAGGGACACCTCGGCGCCCCTCGTTGAAGACCTCATTCGAAGATCGCTTCCACGGCATCGACCGGGATCGGCCAATCGAGTGCCTCCGCAGCAATGTATACGCTAAAAGCAAGCAGGATGCCTCCGAGGCCATAGGACCCGTGCATCTCCGCGTCTCTTTGCTCAAGTTGGACTCGCTTGGCGCCATCGTCCAGATCGACGTAGACGCCGTTGAGACCCATCAGGCTGGGGTGGGCGACCATGCTTTGACGCCGGTAGGCGATTGCGTAGAGGCCGCGATAGGAGTGATCGGGAGAATCGGCCCAACCGGGGAGGATTGGGCCCCAGTGGCCGTCCACCACTTCGGCCAATTCGTGGAGCTTTGGCATCTTCTCCGGCAAACCGTCGCGTTCGCGTTCAAAGCGTCGACGCACCTCGTCGGAGAGCGGCGGCTGGCCGATCGCCTGCATGTCTTTGTCGAGCTCGAGGCGCGAGATCAGATCGGATTTGAGGAACTTGCGCTGGCGCTCGGCTCCGGGTTCGATCGCAAGCCAAGCAAAGGTGACGGCGTGCTCATAGAGGCTGCGCAACAAGATCAGGGCGTCAGCTTCGCGGTCTAGCGGCCGCAGGGCAAACATGGCCTCCAACGCTCCGACCTGGCGTGCCAGCAAGCAAGGTCCGACCAGGGCCCAGGCATCAGCCGGTCCCTCGACCCTCACCTCCAGCGGCAGGTGAGGGTCGAGCAGCTCGATCAGGTCGCGCCCCCGCCGTTCGGCGATCTCCTCGCGCTCTCGGTAGTCCATCTGGGCCCACAGTAGAGCGAGCCGCGGCCGGCGATAAGCACCAATACGATGAACTGACTTTTCCTTTTTCGCTTCTTTGCGCGGACGGCAAAGAAGCAATAATCGGGAATAGAGTCTGATACATTGATCTTTACGATGATCGCAAATACGCCAGGATCGGATAGACCACTCAAGGACCAGGCAGTTGCTTGGCTCCAGGAGCGCCTGCCAAGGGGTTGGAGCGTCGAGAGCATTGTCGTTGAGAGCCTTGACCTGAACGTCCCACTGGCCGACTCGAAAATTTCCCTCAAAGGACCTAACGGGACGATCACGTCGGTCGCCGTAGAGGAAAAGGAGTCGATGTCTCCGCGTTCCGTCCTCAGCTTGCTTCCCCAGGTACAAACCGCTCGGAACATGGGCGCGCATCTTCCGCTCCTAGTTGTCGCTCCTTGGTTGAGCAAACGCACCCAGGAGTTGCTCGCCGAGCAGGACCTCAGCTTCATCGACCTGACCGGCAACGCTTTGCTGCGCATCGACAATCCGCCCTTCTATCTGCAGACGGTGGGCGCTGCGCGGAACCCTGCCCCCAAAGAGCGCGGCAGAGCGCAGCTGCGGGGAGCGAAGGCCGCCCGGTTGATCCGGCTGCTGGTAGACGCTCGGCCCCCTTACGGGGTCGGCGAACTGGCCGAGACGACCAACCTCGCGCCCGGGTACGTCTCGCGACTGCTGGACACCCTCTACCGCGATGCCCTGATCGAGCGCTCCCCACGAGGACCGGTTGAGAGCGTGGACTTCCAGGCGCTGCTTCGAAGGTGGGCCACCTCATACGACGTTTTCAAGACCAATGACACAGAGGCGTTCATCGCCCAATCTGGTGTCGATGCGCTGCTGATGGCCCTCGGAGAGAACCCTGGCATCGGCTCGAGGCTCGCGGTCACTGGCTCGATTGCCGCATCTCGGCTGGCACCGGTGACCTCGCCGGCGACGCTGCTCGCCTATTGCGAGGCCCCAGCCGAGCTTGTCGAGGAGTTTGGCCTACTCGAGGCCGATGAGGGAGCGAACGTCATGCTCTTGAAACCGTTTGACCCGGTCGTCTGGGAGCGCACCTCGACCGAGATTGGCTTGCGATTCGCAGCGCCCTCGCAGGTCGCAGTCGACTGCCTGACCGGCAACGGACGGATGCCTTCAGAGGGCGAGGCCCTGTTGGGGTGGATGGCGGCGAATGAGCCCGACTGGAGAGCCAGCTCACTTCAAGAGCTGCGGCGGAGCGCTCCGGCATGAACGCGCCAGAGCGCGAGCTCTCCCCGCAGTACGTCGCAGCCCGACGAGTCCTGCTTGACGCTCTGGAGGCTTTGGGGCCCCAGAGCGGCGCCGTGGTCTTGGCCGGTGCCCAGGCGATCTACCTGCGCACGGGACCCGACGCTCTGGCGATCGCCGAGTACACAACCGACGGCGACCTCGCGGTAGATCCGGCGGTGCTGGAGGATGCCCCCGCGCTCGGAGAGCTGATGGAGGCGGCCGGCTTCAAGCTGGCCGAGCTGCAAGGCGCAGCCGAGCCCGGCATCTGGCAAAAGCCAGCCACAATCAGCGGGGTCGAGGTGCTGATTCCCGTCGATCTGATCGTCCCAGCGGGTGTAGCGCCGCCGGGTGGAACCCGTGGAGCCCGTCTCCGGGGGCACGGGAAACGCGCGGCTCGAAAGACGGTGGGCCTAGAGGCAGCGCTCGTCGACAACGACGTCATGCGGATCGAGGCCCTCGACCCGCATGATCGCCGCAGCTCCCAACTGCGCGTGGCCGGCACAGCAGCCCTGTTGGTGGCGAAGACGCACAAGATCAGCGAGCGGATCGAGAGCGGGCGCCGAGATCGCGTCGACGACAAGGACGCCTCTGACGTAGTTCGGTTGATGCAAAAGAGCTCACCGGAGGTGGTTGCCAGGACGCTCTCAGGACTCCTCGCTCACCCCAGTGCAAGCCTGCCCACCGAGCTGGCCATTGGGCGCTTCGAGACTCTGTTTGGCGGCAGGGCCGGCATCGGCATCGAGATGGCTGCCCGTGCCCTTCGAGGGGCTATGCCGGAGGAGCGAGTGAGGGGCATCTGCCTCGCCTACGCCGGAGAACTGCGCAGCTCTCTGTGAGCAGCGGTGTGTCCTTCAGATCGCTTCTCGCTCAGCGAGAAAAGCGTCGAGCTGATCCCGGGCACGCTCGAGCTCACCTTCGAGAAGGTGGGTGTAGCGGCCGAGGGTGATCCGCGCCGCTCCGGCCTGGGCCGCAGGGGTGCTGTGGCCCATGAACCGTGAGGCGACCTTGGGGCTTACGCCTGCATGGTCGAGCCAGGTCGCAGCGGTGTGTCGGGACTCTTGCAGGCCGATCGGCTCGAGGCCCTCTTCCAGCCACAGCCTGAAGACGCGCTTTTGGAGCATGCCGAGCGAGATCATCCCCGAGCCCGCGCGCCGGCGCGGTGGGCACACCATTCCTTCGGACGGCCTGCCCTGGCGACGGGCCTCCTCACTGAGGATCCGCTCCAGCGGCCCCACCATCGGCACCAGGCGGCGGGCGGCGTCGCTCTTTCGGGCATCCTCGTCGGTGCCAAGCGAGATGCGGACCTTGTTGAAGTCGACGTCCTCCCAGCGCAGGTGGCGAATCTCCTGTGCACGGGCGGACCCGTAGGCAGCCAGGGCGAAGGGAACCGCATCCTGGCTCTCGATGGCGGCGAGTAGCTTCGCGAACTCAGCCGGGCTCGCCACCCGAACCGACCCCGCCGGCTCGTAGGCGGGCAGGCGGATCTCCGCCGCCGGATCGCGGGTGACCAGTTCCCGTTCCTCCGCCCACCGGTACAGCGAGCGCAGCGCGTTGACAATCGAGCGAATCCTCGAGCCGGAGAGCCCTGCGCGGTGAAACTCATCGACGGCGTGCTGGATCTGCCCGCGCCTCAGTTCGTGCAGGTCGGCGCTGCGGATCGCCGGCGGAAGTTTCGAAAGGCAGCCGTCTAGGTCGACGACGGCGCTCGACTTGTAGGGGCGCCCCTTCTTGTTGAGGGCAATGCCGTCGCGAGCCGCTGCGACGAAACTCTCATGGGCCTCGGCGACGGTAAGGCCACCGGGTTCGAGGATCTCGCCATTGCGGATCTTCTGCATGAGGTCATGGCGCGGGTTCCGGGCCTCGATGACACCCTGGCGAAACTGGGTTTTTTGGTTCCTGCTGGCTTCCTTGTCCCAGGCGACGCCGTAGAAGCTCGGCTTGCAGGAACACCTCTCCCCGCCCTCGGAAAGGGAGCAGTGCAGCTTGTGACGAGCATAGACGCCCGGAAACCGGGTTTAGTGTCGACAGTCCTGGCCATTGGCGGTTCACCTCTCTCGTCCAGCGATGGCTGGTTTTGCATCGACGGATCGGTGCCGCCCGGTGCTGGAGGCCGATGCGGTGCGCGTCCATCTCCCCCGGACCCGATGGACGCGCACCGCAAGGCATCAGCTGTGAGGGCATGGCCAGATCTCGCAGCCGCAGGACAAGTCCTCAGGATCCAGCGCCTCTAACGATCAGCCTGCTTTAAGCGGCCACGAATTGGGCGTTCAAGTAGCCGCCGCCCATTGCAGGACCGTGCGATGGGCACGATGTCCCGGGCGCAGAAAGAGGTATGACTGGGGGGGGCGTATCCGTAAAGGCTTGGGCTCGAGACGCTGCGGTGATTGAACCTCGATGGCATACGCGATGTCGCACCCGCAGAAGTATTCGTCGAATGCGTCCCGACCGATCCCCGCATCTGAAGAGACCAGATCCCAGATGTCATCCGGGCATCCCTCGTGAATGGCCCCGGTCTCAAATGTGCCGAGGAGCTGCCTGTCCGGAGACGAGGAGTAAACGACGACCTTCGTTCCGTCCGCAAACGATGGACGACGTCGACGCAGCTCGAAGGTCTTGGACCCCGAGAGAATCGCCTCTGCATACTCGGGCCGGATCGACATCAGTACGTCTTGGTTCCCATTCACCATTCCAGGCCCCCGGTTCGCCGTATGCTCTCGAACTCCTCGAATGAGATGGACAGAAGGCCCTGGGGGATGCGCCGACGGCCTGCGATCTGTTCGAGCTCGGTGCTCGTCACGGCCTTCAGGAACGGTACGTACATGCCAAAGCTCAGCGCCAGCGCTCTGCCCTCGCGAGGACCTCGTGGCATCACGTGCTCTCGGATCTGCGGCAGGCGATAAATACCAAGGCCGCCGAAGCCAGCGAAGAGCTCCTCGGGAACGTCGACCGCGGAGTTGAGGATTCGCGCCTCTCCGACAACGGCGCTGACCGGCGCGGAGACGTAGAAAAGGATTGGCGTGCCGGCCCGTGCGATGTCGAGAGACTTCGGATAGCAGTAGTAGGCGTTGTCAGCTCTGAGCAACAAACGTTCAGAAACGGCGTCTTGCCCGAGTTCGCGCTGCTGTCCGGCGTGCTCGAGAAGCGCGTCAGCCCACCTCGGTTCGATCGGCACCATGAGCGCCTTCCGTGCCGCGACCGCAAAACGCGCGGGGTGGAATATTCGCTCCAGGTCCAGAAGCCCCCAGCGCCGAAGCACATCGTCGCCTTCGCGGGCGACCAAACAGAGTTTCTCCCCGTTGCCCTCCCACTCCAGTTCGGGTCTCTGAGCATCCGGACGAAGCCCCCACCCGCTAGGTCCGGCCTCTGCGCCCGGTGGCATTCGGAAGACCACGGCGGCTCGGTTATTCGAAAAGTCGTTGAGATGGTGATCGGTGACCCTCTCCCTCAAGAAGTGCTTTCCCAGAACGAGCTCAGCGGTGTCCTCCTGATACCGGCGCGGCGACATTCCCTCGACGAGAAAACCGAAGCCAGTGAAGAACCCGACCAGATCCGCGTGGCGCGACGAGACCGTCACATAGACCTTCTCCACCTCATGCCGGGCCCAGGTCCTCAGCTCCGACCACAGCAAATGGCCGCCTAGCCCCGCGTCACGGGCGATCTCGGCGACATAGAAGGCCGACAACTTGACGACTCTCTCGTCCTTCGGCTGACTCAGGGCTACTGCTGCCACCCGACCGTCGTATTCGCCGAGCCGGACTCGTGTGTCCGGCTTATTTAAGGCCTTCGTCAACCAGCCGTCGAAATCGGGATAGTCGTTTCCGAGGGGCGATAGGACCCGACGAATATCGCCCTCGTCTCGCTGAAGGTCCGCATCGCGAACTGAGATCCCCGGATAGCTCGGCAGGCCGGCCGCTTCCAGGTCAGAGCTGATTCGCGAGACGAGCTCCCCCGAACTCATCACGGTGATTCCGTGCTCCGCCGCGCTCTTCGCGCCACGAAGGAGGCGCTCGTCTCGCGTGACAAAGGTGTCGCGGCCAATCAGGTGATGGGCCGCGAGCTGGCGGCAATCTCTTGCGTTGTGGTCATCCTGACTGCTTCCTGAAACAGCCTTTGGGAAGATCGCGGTATGCAGTTTGTCGGCGAGCACGTCCCTCTCCGGGACCTGCTCGGAGGAGATCTCTAAGCGCCCAAAAGTGCTCAGACGAGTCAGGCGGCGCTGCCGCGCTTGATGATCTGACGTGCGCTCCACCTCCTCGAACGTCTCCTGGGAAACATTGATCGCGACCCGACCGGCGAGCGCCAGGCTGATTAGCTCCATCAGGTTCTCGTCGGGCTCCTCATCGGTGCTCAGAAAATTGAGAGCGCACGAACTGTCGAGAGTCGCTGAGATCACAAGCCGTTAAGTCTGGACGCGAGCAGATCTTTTTTGTGGGATACGTCAGCGACGAATGGCGGATTTCTCGCGTGAAGGGAAGCCGAAGGGAATGAAGAGCCCGATATTCAGACTCTTATGAGCTTTCCCTGACTTCGTCTGACCCACATCCGAATTGCCGTCACTCCGCTGCCAGAGCCAGATTTGGCTTGTCAGTGCGGTTTGCCGTGTTGGGCCGGAATAGATTCGTAGACCGACGCTCTATCCAACTGAGCTACGGGCGCTGGCCCTGCAAATCACGAGCTCGGCATTCAAGGGCGGACCGATGCAAGCACACGCCCCGAGCATGCCTTCAAGCCCTCGGCCTGATCGCGATACAGGACGGTGGATTCTAGGCCAGGTAGCCGCGCGAGGCCGACTGGCCCTCCCCATAGGACAATGAGCCGGGTCGCTCGTGTGGCGTCGCGGCCACCTCATTGAAGATGAGGCGAGGCCGCACGGCTGCGTCCGTCCGGCGAAGAATGCGAGCACCTGACTGCCGGGCATCGTCGCCGTACTGCCGGGTGGTCGAGCGCTCGCTCACAGACCTAATCTGGTCGCTCTACCCACGGCTCAATCTGAAGGATCTGGTATCGGCTCGCGGGCGTCCCCTCATCCACCCGAGCTACCCGGCATATGCCCGGAGGGCTCTCCCTTCACCATAGAGGAGCAACAATCTGTTCATTCCAGACGTCCAGGCAACCGAGGAGGTCCCATGGCCGAGCAGACGATCACCCTGACATTGTCGAAAGCTGACGCCGAGGTCGTCTTGGGGGTGCTCTCATCGGAGCGCTACAACGCCGATGTAGAGGCGGTTTGCGAGGCGGTTCGCAAGCAGCTTGACCAAAGGCTGGCAGAGCTCGGATAAAGGTTGGTCCTGCAAGCGGGCATCAGCGCTCAGGGCACGCGATGGACCTCGAACAGATTTGTGCCGAGTTCTTGCTCCGGCAACCCCGCGGTTATTGCGATCAGCTCGCCCGAGCGGGCTATCTCGTGACGAGCGGCGATCGCTGCACACCCGTCCAATAATCCACGAACCTCGGTCTCGTAATCGCTCAGCACCGCAGTAACGCCGAACAGCAGGTTGAGGCGGCGCACCGTCTCGATCCTTGGCGAAACGGCCAACACGGGAACGTTGGGGCGGTGCGCGGAGACCAGCCGCGCGGTGCGACCGCTTGTCGTCGGCACCACCAGCGCTTTCAACCCGAGTCGATAGACCGCACCGACGGCGCCCTGGGCAACGGAATCGGCGACGTCTTGGGTCGCTTGGTCGGTGCGGCTGAATAGCCACTCTCCGTAGCGCAGATCCGGCTCGGTCGCCCGCGCGATCTGGTCCATTACCCGCACCGCCTCAACCGGGTTCCCGCCGACCGCAGTCTCCTCGGAGAGCATCACCGCGTCGGTGCCGTCATAGATCGCATTCGCAACATCGGTCACCTCGGCTCGAGTCGGGCGGCGGGCACTTACCATCGAGGCAAGCATCTGGGTCGCTGTGATCGCCGGCTTGGACTGCTTCCCCGCTAGACGGATTAGCCGCTTCTGAACGACAGGGACCTGGGCAAGTGGCAGCTCGATGCCAAGGTCGCCGCGAGCGACCATGATCCCGCCAGTCGCCGCAGCGATGATCTCCGCTGCATTCTCGGCCGCCTCCCGCTTCTCGATCTTGGCGATCAACGGAATGTCGGAACCCAGCGAGCGCAGTCGCTCCCCCACCGGAGCGAGGTCTGCGGCGGAGGAAACGAATGACACGGCGAGCAAATCGACACCGCTTCGAACCGCGAACTCGACCCAGGCCAGGTCGCCATCGGTAGCCGCCGGCCCCGCCGCAACACCGGGGACGTTGATGCCCTTGTGAGAGGAAAGTGTGCCCCCGACCTCAACCTCGCACTCAACCTCCTCGGCTTCCTCGCGGTCGCGGACCCGCAGCCGAATTGCCCCATCTGCGAGGTAGACGAGCTCATCCTCTTGCAGGGAGCCGACCTCCGGCCAAGAGACCGGGATCGTCTTCACATCCCCTTCCATGGTGCGCGGCGTCAGCTTTACATGCATTCCAGTCTCGAGCTCGGCGACGTCACCGCGTAGCTCACCTACCCGCAGCTTGGGTCCGGGCAGGTCCCCCAAGACAGCAACCTCGCGTCCGACCCGCTCGGCAGCCGTGCGGATCGAGTCGATGGTCCGGGAGTGACGCTCGAGGTCGGCATGGGAGAAGTTGAGGCGAAGGACATCGGCCCCAGCATCGATCAATTCCTCAAGAACCGCACTGTCCCAGCTCGCCGGACCGATCGTGGCGATGATCTTGGTTCGACGCCTCTGCGCCATGTCGGTCTCCTGTCCACTCTCTGCCTGCACACAGGGACTGTAGTCAGTGCCGGGACTCGGATCCGATCTTCACTCGCGCACGAATACCGGGGTCCCCAGCGGCACTAGCCGAAAAAGCAGCCGCATGGTTCGGTCTGTGGCGCGGATACAGCCGCTGGATTCGGCACGGCCGACCGCACCGTGGGTGCCGTGGATCGCGAGCCGATTGCCGCCAATCCAACCTGGTGGAAGTCTCGGTTGTCTCCCGCTCAGCGCCAACGCACAGCAGCCGTAGTAGGGACTGTTGCCGAAGCGAAGCGCGTCGGTGATTCCGAAGCGCCCAAGCGGCGTTTCCGATCCTGGGCCACCGATCGTCACCGGGAAGCGATCCACCGGGTGGCCGCCGTAGCGCAGGGCGAGGCTGCGTCCAACGAGGCTCACCGCGAGTGAGTACTCGGTCCAATACAGCTGCACCTTGCGCGGGTTGCGGCGGATCCAGCCGATCTTTCCATCGCCGAGATCAGCGCTTGAAACTCCGAGCCATTTGCCGCGCCGTTTGACGACCGAGAGCACCACCGGTGAGCCAAATTCGGTGCGCGGCCCAATCAGCCTCAGGTAACCTCGCTGCGGCGCTCGCCAAATCGCTACCCGAGCTCCGGCGCGCAGGCGCGCTATCGCAAACGCCGGAGTTTGCGCTGGCCTCCGAAGCAAGGTCGGGACCCGGGGCAGGCGGGCAGCAACCGAGGCGCGATCCTCCGCACTCGGGAGCGCTTGGGGAGTCTCGGTCCGCGACGGCCTCAAGCCGTCGCTCGAAGGAAGATCGCTGTGCTGGGATGCGCTCCCACATCCGGCCAGAAACGTGATGCAGATTGCAATCCCCAGCGCTCCCGAGCTCAATTGAGAGTTTCGGCTTACCACGCGACCATGATTGCGCTTTGCTGGGCAAAGCCGAGGCCGCACAAAGGAGCCGGCTAACTCCTACACTTATTTATGTGCCAGCGATCGGTGTCAGATGAGTACCCCGGTACTCGCGCCCGGCTCCCTTTATGGCGGGGACAGTCTCCTTGGTCGGGTGCCCGCGTCACCAGCGGGACCGATCGATGGCGACCAGGCGACCCGTTTGCCGCGCCCTCCGGCGGTTCCGCTCCCACGACTCATCCAGTTGCTCCGCTTCAATCAGCGCCAGATCGAGTTCGTATTTCGCGCTCGCCGGGAACTCGGTGAGGTTTTTTGCATGCGCAGCACGCTTCCCGGCGGGCCCACCATTACCAGCCACCCCGACCACGTCCGCTCGCTATTTACGGCCAGCCCCGAGCAGGCACCGTCGCTGACCGGCGAGTCACCGCTGCGACCAATCCTCGGTCCCAATTCGGTTTTGACGGCTACCGGGGCGCGCCATATGCACCAGCGCAGACTTCTCCTGCCCGCCTTTCATGGAGCAGCGATCGAGAGCTATGCGAAGCTGATCAGCGACGCCGCCGAAGCCGAGATCGACCGCTGGCCGATCGGCCGGCCGTTTGCGTTGGCCGCTCGCATGCAGGCAATCACCCTCGACGTGATCATGGCGGGGATCTTTGGCGTCAACGGGAAACCGACGGCCAGCACGCCCGAGTCCCAGTTGCGCCAAACGGTGAAGCGGTTGGTCGCCGCCTCGACCCTGCCCACCGCGCAGCTGACGGAGCTTCTACACGTCGGTCGCGAGGAGGCGATTGGACCGCTTCGGAAGGGTCTGGCGCTTCTTGACCGACCGATCTATGCACTGCTGGCGCAGCGCCGAGGAACTGATGATCTCGGTGAGCGTCGCGACATTCTCTCAATGCTGCTGCAGACCAAAACCGAGAACGGCGAGACCCTCTCCGACAAAGAACTTCGTGATGAGCTGCTGACCTTGGTTCTGGCCGGCCACGAGACGACGGCGAACTCCATGGCCTGGACCTGGGAGCGATTGTTGCGGGCTCCGCAGGCCCACGAGCAGCTGGTGACTGCAGTGCGTTCGAGCGAGGCGGCCGCCGAGTGGATAGAGGCGTGCATCGTCGAGTCAATGAGGTCACGACCCGTTATTCCTTTGATCGGGCGCCGGGTCAGCGTGCCCTGGCGACTCGGCGAGTTCGCCGTTCCCGCCGGCGCTCCGGTCGCGATCAGCATTCTCTTGGTTCACCATCGCGAGGATCTCTATCCCGAACCCTTTCAGTTCAAGCCCGAACGCTGGCTGCAGAATAAGCCCGGAACCTATGAGTGGATCCCTTTCGGCGGAGGCATCCGTCGCTGCTTGGGAGCGGCCTTGGCAATGACCGAGCAGCGGGTCGTCTTGGAGGCGATGGCGCGCAGGCTTGATCTTCTTGCGGCCGAGCCGCGAGCCGAGCGTGCCGTTCACCGAAACGTGACGATGATCCCCGCAGACGGCGCCCGCGTGCTCGTCCGGGCAAGGCTCGACTGAGGGTCGGGGAGCGGAGAGGGAGGGATTCGAACCCTCGAGAGAGCTTGCGCCCCCTACTCGCTTAGCAGGCGAGTGCCTTCAGCCACTCGGCCACCTCTCCGGGCAGCAAGAACATACCGCCGCCCTCTACTCGCGCGTCCGCCCTGCACGGTTACGCTCGTCAGCAGATGAAGACCCATGCAGAGTATGAGGCGGCTTTCGAGGAGCTCGAGGCGCCATTTGCCTTTGTTGATCTCGATGCGATGTGGTCAAACGCGGCGGCAATGCTTGCCCGGGCAGGCTCCAAGCCTGTGCGGGTCGCCAGCAAGTCGGTGCGCTGCCGGGCGCTGTTGGAGATGATTCTGCGACGCGATGCGCGCTTGGCCGGACTGCTGACCTTCACGCTGGCGGAGACTCTCTGGCTGTTTGAGCACGGATTCGACGACCTGCTCTTGGCCTATCCGACCGCCGACGTAGCTGCACTTAGGGCGCTGGCGCTGTGCTCGATCGGAAACCCCTCGCGCGCACCGATCGTCATGGTCGATTGCGCTGAGCATCTGGATCTGATCGAGTCGGTGCTCGGCCCGGGGGCTGCACCAATTCGCGTCTGCATCGATGTCGACGCCGGCTGGTGGGCTCTGGGCGGCAGGATCAAGTTCGGCCCCAAGCGCTCGCCACTCCATGACACCGATCAAGTCCTGGGGCTCGCGAGGGAGATCGCAAAGCGGCCCCAGCTCGATCTCGTTGCGCTGATGGCCTATGAGGGACAGATAGCTGGGGTCGCCGACCGGCCGAATGGAGAACGTCTGCGAGGCGCTTTGATCCGCTTCATGCAGCGCCGCTCAACCACCGAGCTCGCCAAGCGCCGCGCCGCCATCGTCAGCGCCGTCGGAGAGATGGTCGAGCTTGAGATTGTCAACGGCGGGGGCACCGGAAGCCTTGAGCTAACCGCGTCTGAGGATGCAGTGACCGAGCTCAGCGCCGGCTCTGGCTTCTACGCGCCGACGCTCTTTGATCAATACAGCCGCTTCAGCCTCACCCCGGCCGCGGGATTCGCTCTGCCGGTGGTGCGAAAGCCAAGCGAGGAGGTGGCGACGGTGCTCGGCGGCGGCTACCTCGCCTCGGGGAATGGCAACCCCTCCAGATTGCCGACACCATGGCTGCCGCGAGGGCTCCGGCTTGACCCCGAGGAGGGGGCCGGGGAGGTCCAGACTCCCCTGCTCGGCAAGGCATCTGGCCAGCTGCAAATCGGCGACCGCGTCTACTTCCGCCACGCCAAGGCGGGTGAGCTGTGTGAGCATTTTGCCTCCCTTTTCCTGCTCGAAGGCGGCGCCGTCATCGACGAGGTCCCGACCTACCGCGGCGAGGGACAGACCTTCATTTAGTGCAGGCGATTGGGGCAGTCCATCCCCAGCCCCGCAAGGACCGCATCAGATCAGGGACCGAGAACGCGTTCTGCATAGGAGTTCGTGAAGGCGCGCAACGGGTCGAGTGCCTCGCGGGCGGCCTGGAACCGCTCCCAGCCGGGGTATCGAGGCGCGAGCGTAGCCGCCGTTTGGAAGTGGCGCTTGCCCCAGTGGGGACGGCCACCATAGCCATCCATAATCTGCTCAACTGCTTCGAAATAGGGGCGCCACTTCATTCCCCGGTATTGATGAACGGCGATGTATGCCGTGTCACGCCCGTAGGCGGTGCTAAGCAACGCATCGTCGGCGGCGGTAACTCGCACCTCGATTGGAAAGAAGACGGGGTAGCGATTGGCGCGCACCCACTCGATCACCTCAAGCGCTGCTGCTGGGCCATGCTCACGGGGCACCCCGTACTCCATCTCGGTGAAGCGGACCCGCCGCTCGTTGGCAAAAATTCTGTCGCTGCGATCGGTTGCCCTGGAACCGGAAGCACCTCGTGCCGCGAGTCGGGCGAGATGCGGGATCGTTCCCGGAAAATTCTTCCCGGTGGCCGCGAGCGCCTCCAACGCCCAGTTCTCCAAAACGACGTCGTTGAAATAAGCAGCGACCGAACCGCGGGGCCGGGGCGAGGCCTCGGTTTGATTGCGCTCCAATACCAAAGCGTATTCGGCGTATGGAAAGGTGAAGAACTCGTAATGATCGTTGGCGTCGGCGCGCTCCTGGAACGTATCGAGGACCTCTTTAAGTGGCCGCCGGGTGTCGACACGGTTCAGGGTAAATGCCGGCACACAACGCAGGGTTACCGCTGAGATTGCGCCCAGTGCGCCGACCCCGACCCGAGCCGCCACCAGCAACTCCTCTGTCGAGCTGAGCTCACGGATGGTGCCATCGGAAAGAACCAGCTCGACCGCCTCAACCTGGGAGGAGATGTTGCGCCATTTGGCCCCCGTTCCGTGGGTGCCGGTCGAAATTGCCCCGGCAATCGTCTGGCGGTCGATGTCGCCGAGGTTCTCCATCGCCATCCCGAGTCGATTGAGATCCAGATTCAGGTCCGCGAGGACCGTTCCAGCCCCAACCTTGACCAACCCGGAGCCGGGGTCGGCGTCGATTAGGCCGCTCAAGGCATCGATCCCGATCAGGGTACCCTCGGTGAGTGCCGTCTCTGTGAAGGAGTGCCCGGAGCCGGCCACGCTGATCTTGCGTCCAGCCGCCGCCGCCCGCCCCACGCACTCGGCCAGCTGCTCAACAGAAAGTGGATTGAGGACCTCTTCCGGCTCACAGCGCTGATCGCCAGTCCAGTTACGCCACGGTCTGACGGCTCTGTTGCTGTCCCCGGCCGCCATAGATTGCAGACTAGCTCGCCCTTGTCCACGACGATTTCGGGGAGGGAACCCGTGAGCTCGGGCTGAGATTACTTAAGGCCCCGAGCCACCTCGAGCGAACTGGGAGACAGGGTCCGCCTTGCGTAGGCAGCTGT
Organism: uncultured Solirubrobacterales bacterium; assembly: GCA_963700105.1. Classification (GTDB taxonomy): domain Bacteria; phylum Actinomycetota; class Thermoleophilia; order Solirubrobacterales; family 70-9; genus CAVUWL01. The sequence continues at coordinate 1,547,785 of CAVOWL010000004.1, forward strand.
GGTGAGCATTAGTGTCGCGACCGCGAGGCAGGGAACTGTTATGTCGGTGAGGCTGGCTAGCCCTCCTCCCGCGAGTCCCCCGACCACCTGACCTGAAGCCCAAGCCATGTTCGACAACCCGGCGGCAAAACCCTGGTGCAGACGGCTTCTCTCTGCCGACTCGGAGAGAATGGCAAGGGCCGGGGCAAAGCAGACGCCCGCCCCGAGGGAGGTCACGATCAATCCCACGAAGACAATTCCGAGCGCCTGCGCGACGGCGATCATGACCATCGCAAAAGCGCATATGAGTAGCCCGAGGGTATAGGGGGCACGGCGCCCGACACGATCCGAGTAGCGACCAGCGACTGGGGACAAGCTTGCCTCAACTCCGGCGCCAACAATAAATCCACTCGCGATCGCAACATGGCCACCGCCCAGAGCGGCCATCCGTAGCGGTACCAGTACCTCAATCGCTCCGAACATAAGGGAGGGAACCGCGACAAAGGCGACTGCGGTCAGGATCTGGCGACTCCAGATCGTTTCGACCACCTCGGTCAGATGTTGCTCCTCCTGTGCTCTCACCTCCGGTAAGCGAGAGGCTACGAGTGCGAGTGCGAGTGCGATCCCCATTACTGACCCAAAGACCAACCTCGTGCCAATTTCGGCTGCGAGCGCGCCGAGCGCGGGGCCAAGCAAGGCCCCCGCAACGGCGGTCCCCAAAGCCGTCCCGATCACGGAGCCCCGCATGTGCTTCGGTGCGGTGGTGATCAGCCAGGTCAGCGCGCCCGACCAAATCAGCGCACCGGCTACCCCCTGTGTGAACCGCGCCAGATCAAGCAGGGCAATGTCATGGGCAAAGCCGAAGGCCAAGCTAGAAACGCCAAGGAGCAGCAACCCACCGATGACGCTACGGCGGGGACCAATCCGAGTCGCCGCAAGGCCGGCCGGCAGCGAGGCGACCAACGTGCCGGCTGCATAGGAAGCCGAAAGGATGCCCGCTTCGGCCTTGGTGAGACCGAATTCAGCTACATAATTCGGCAACAGAGGTGCTATCGCCGAGTAGAAGGTCACATCGAAGAAAACCATCGCCGAGGCGAGAATGAGTAGGCGGCGCATCGGCGCATCCAATCATTAGCCAGGACCCTGGTCATAGCCCGCTGCGGCTAGCATCAATTTTCCTTCCTCGCTTCGGAGGGGTGGCAGAGCGGTTGAATGCGGCGGCCTTGAAAGCCGTTAGATGCCTTCGGGTGTCTCGTGGGTTCGAATCCCACCCCCTCCGCTCCACCCCCTCCGCTCTACGCCTAGGATTCCGCTTGGTAATGCGACCTCTCGGGCGGTGAGGGCGGATGGGCAAATTCTCAGGCTTGGTAATGCAGCGTCATAGAGGCGCTGTCTTTGTGTCCCGCGGTGTGTCCCGCGCCTTCCACCCCCACCCCTGGTTTCTCCCGCTTGCGATCGACCGGGCGGAACTGTCCAGCCGGGATTTTTCAATTTTCTGGGTTCGCGCCTTTACTCGTTAGGCACAGCAACTAGCGAGGCGATTCTCCGCTGAGGTTTTGGCGTCCCGGCAGATCGGGCACCGCGACGCGCGGTTTATGTGCATGAGATCAAGATTTCGAGCGGAAGGCTCGCCTGGCGGGCCAACAAGGAGCGCTACCCGAGGGGTGGACGACAGTCAACTATTCGTGCTGCTTGGGATCCCCGCGCGTAAACGCCCCGCCGAGGTCGCATGGGGCCGCGCCGCAGTCACATAGATGGGCCCAGCGCCGCTGGTCCCGGCCCGGTTGAGATAGGCCAAGCTTGAGTGGTCCTCATGTGAACCATCCCTAGCCTTGGGCGCCGCCGGGTCCGGGCATATGGATCAAGTTCGCGCACTTCGCGCTAGCGGCTTTGAACTTCGGGTCTTCCTGGTTGACCTTGGACGAGTTGAAGACCGTACCCTTGCCGGATAGGTTGGGTTCGGGAAGGTCGTATCCGTTCTTGCGCACGCAGGCGACGTATTCCGTCAGCGACTTACGAAACGTGGCGGAGTTGGCGTTGGGTGGGCCAGGTGGACGACCTTGACCAGCGGGGAATTTATTCATACCGCACTTTTCGAACGCTTCGCGCATCTTCGCGTTGGGTTTCCCTCCCGGAGCGCCGCCGCCGAAGTTAGGTGGGGCACCGGGGCTGGCTGGGGGTCCCCCACTCGCCCCGGGACTGGGCAATTCGACGCCGTGTTCTTTCAGGCATGCGACGAGCTTCGGATTTTTGCTAGCAAACGGTGTCCCCCCCTTGCTGGCGAAACCACTTGTCGTAGTGGTACTCGAGCTTGTCGAGCCTCCGGAACTGCCGCATCCGGCAAGCGCCAGCAGCGCGATGAGCGCGAGCAGACAAGCGCCGCCCAGCAGCACAGTCGGTTTTGGTTGTTGCTTCCCTTTGGTCTTCATCCTAGCCTCCTCTCTTTCTATTTCTAGGAGTCGTTACGAGCCTTTGCCCGTGTTATTTGCCGAACAGCGATTCGACCGCACTGGTGCTGCCAGTCGTGCTATGGGTACCAGCGCCTGCGCCGCTGCTGAGGATGGAACTCAGGCCGGCACCTTCCACACCCTTGGCCGTTGCGCTGATCGAGCTCGCGGTCACCTTGGAGCCGTGGCGGGAGCCCTGCACAACGACGGTGTCTCCGGGGTGGATCGCGTTCGCTTCGGCTTTGGAGGTGCGGGTCACGGTCGAGCCCGCTTCGGCCCTAACTGCGAGAACGCCGCCTTCAGAGTCCTTCACGTAGAGCGTCTTGCCGCTAACGCTCGTGACGGTGCCAGTTACGGCCGGACCTTTGCTGGAGCCGCCTGGCACCGGGAATCCGGAGCTCGAACCTCCGGCCCCGCCTTTGCCGCTCAGCGCGGAAGGAAACCCACCTCCGCCGAACGGGGACGCAGCCGAGGACCCGCCCTCGCCGCTGCCCTTCTGGGCCAGAACCCCCCCTAGGAAACCAAGGGTTGCGATCAAGAGCCCGATCAACCCCATCGGCAGAGGGCGCAGGAGGCGGTTGGGGGGGCGCGGCGACAGCTCCTCCTCGTCGCGCTCGTTCCAGCCATCCTCCGCTGGCTCACCCCAGTCGCGCCCGTCGGAGTCCTGCGGGGCGGGTGAGTGGCGGTCGATGACGCCGGTCGGCTGCTCGTCGTCTCGCTGTGGAATGTCGGTGTGCTCAATCAAATCTCAGTGCCTCGATCGGTCGTAGGCGGGAGGCCCGCATTGCTGGATAGGTGCCAAAGAAGAGGCCGGAGCCAAGGGAGGCGGCCGCGGCGAGGGCGATCGAGTAGGGCGCTACGGCCGGCTGCACGCCGGCGATCTTGAAGCGGCTGGCGAGAAGGCCGACGAGGATGCCAAACAGCCCGCCAATCGCAGAGACGAGGAGGGCCTCCGTCAGGAACTGGGCAAGGATGTCCGTCCGCCTGGCGCCGATCGCCTTGCGGATGCCGATCTCCCGGGTGCGCTCGGTGACGCTGACCAGCATGATGTTCATCACCCCAATCCCGCCTACCAGCAGCGAGATCGCCGCCACCCAAGCGAGCAGGGTCGTGAACACCCCTTCGCTGGAGCTTGAGGCTTCGATGATCGAGCCCTGGTTGATCACCGAAAAGCCTGAGTTCGACGGTTCGGTGATGTGGTTGCGCTGGTCGATGATCGTCGTGATCTCCGATTCGGCTGCGCCCACCGCTTCCTTGCTCAGCGCCTGCACGGTGATTGAGCTGAGGTCACCGTATCCGGCGAGGGTGTCTCGGACCGCGGTGATCGGCGCGATCACGATGTCGTCCTGGCTCTGGGTTCCGCTGGAGCCCTTGGGCTTGGTGACCCCGATCACCTGGAAGTTGATGCCATTGGCCTGGATCGTCTTGCCCACCGGGCTCTGGCCGGGGAACAGCTCGGAGGCGACTTCGGGGCCGATCACTGCGACCCGAGAGCGTTCCTTCACGTCGGCTTGCGTGATGAAGGTGCCCGATTCGACCTGGTAGTTGCGAGCGCTCCCGTAGGAGGGAGTGGTGCCGATGAATTCCAATGGTTCATAGCTGGAATCGCCGTAGATCAGGGTCGCGCCGCTGACTTTTATCACCGGTGAGGTGCTCTTGATCTGCGGCGCCTTCGCCTTGTCGTTAAGGGCCTTGACGTCTTCTTCGGTAAAGGAGACCGAAACCGAGCTGGAGCCGGCGCTGACCGCGCCGGGCTGGCCGATCACTGTCAGGGTGTTTGATCCCAGCGCGTCGATGTTTTCCTGCACCGCGTTTGAGGACCCCCTGCCGACCGCGATCAGGACGATCACCGAGGCGACGCCGATCGTGATGCCGAGAATCGTCAGCGCCGAGCGCATCCGGTGCGCAAGCAGCCCGAGACATGCGGTGCGGAGGGTCTCGAGGGCCATCAGGTGATCCCTGCCAGTGGGGGCTCGACGCCGAGCTGATCCACTATCGGGCGGTCCTCGGCGAGCTTGCCGTCGTTGAGGCGGACCAGTCGTCGAGCGCGGGCGGCGACGTCGTTCTCGTGGGTGATCATGACCACGGTGCGCCCGTGGCGGTTGAGGCGCTCGAAGATGTCGAGCACCTCGGCAGTGGAGCGGGAGTCGAGGTTGCCGGTGGGCTCATCGGCGAGGATCAGCGCCGGGTTGGTGACGATGGCGCGCGCGATCGCCACCCGCTGCTGTTGGCCGCCGGAGATCTCGGCGGAAGCATGGTCGATGCGATCCCCCATACCGACGCTCTCAAGCGCGGCGACGGCTCGGCGGCGGCGCTCGCTTCGCGCCAACCCGGCGTAGGCAAGTGGAAGCTCGACGTTGGCGAGGGCGGTGATCCGTGGCACCAGGTTGTAGCCCTGAAAGACGAAGCCGATCTTGCGGTTGCGCAAGTCTGAGAGCTGATCCTCGGAATGGCGGCGAACGTCGATGCCATCGAGCAGGTAGCGGCCCTCACTGGGAGCGTCGAGACAACCGAGGATGTTCATCAGGGTCGACTTGCCGCTTCCCGAGGGGCCCATGATCGCGACGTATTCGCCGCGCTGGATCTGCAGTGAGACCCCGCGTAGGGCGTGCACCCCGAGATTGCCCAGCCGGTAAGTGCGGGTCAGGTGCTCGATTCGGATCACCGCCTGTCGGCGCCTATCGGTCATCGTCATCTTCCCGGGAATCCGCCTCCGGGAAAGCCACCGCCGGGGAAGCTCGGGAAGCCGCCTACTGAGGCTGAGGATTTGGCGCCCAACGAGGCGGCGGAAGCTCCGCTTGACGCCGGGACAGTCAACGCCGGCAGCACGATTACGTCTCCGGCCTGCAACCCGCTGATCACCTGGGTGGTTTCCTCGCCGGTCAGTCCGGTGGTGACCGTCCTTTTGACTTCCTTACCGTCGCCTTCCTTGACCGTCACGGTCTTGATCGGGCCAGCGGTAGTGATCGCTTCGCTGCTCACCGCGAGCGCGTTCCTGACCTGTTCTTTGACGATTTCTGCTTTCGCCGACATCCCTGAGCGCAGGCCCTTTTCGCTTTGGGTGAGGAGAACCGTCACCCCATAGCTGACGACGCTGCTCGAGCTGGCGCTGCTGCCTTCGCTGGGCAGAATGTCGACGTGGGTGACTCGGCCGGCGAGCTCAGTGCCTTCCATCGCGCTGATGCTCACGGTCACCGGCTGGCCGAGCTTTACCTTGTTTACTTCGGACTCGCTGAGGGAGACTTCCATCTTCATCCTCCCCAGTTGGCTGAGGACGATGAAGGCCTGCGAGGAGCTCGCGGCTGCGGAGCTCGATCCGCTTCCCCCCAGCCCGCTGGCGCCACCAGCCGCGCTGGAGGAGCCGGCGGCGCTCGAAGCGCCCGAGCTTTCACCGGAGACTGTTTCACCGACTACGCCCGAGACCGATGCGATCGTGCCGCTGATTGGCGCTCGCAACGTCGTCTGCCTGATTTCCTGCTCTGCGCTCTTGACGCTCAGCTGCGCCTCTCGCAGCTTTGCTTCGGCCGTCGCGACGCTCGGGGTAGCGGCCGAGGAGCCTGCGGCTCCTCTTTCCGTCGAACCGGAGGAGTTCGACGGAGTCGGAGAGGAGCTCTTTCCCGATGGGGTCGGGGTCGCTACTGAGCCGGAGTCGCCTGTCCTACCTCCGCCCTTTGTTCCGCTGGCCTTTTCGGACTTACCTGTCTTACCTTTCGCAGTGCCTTCGCCGCCGCTCCCGGTTTCGCCGGTTCCCTTCGTTGCGCCGGCCTGGTTCTTTAGGTTCGCCGCGCCAGTTTCAAAGCTGCCTTCACTGTCGCTCACGTAGGCGACAAGCAGAGGGCTGCCCGCAGCTTCGGCGCCCTCCGCCGAGGCGAGCCGCGATATGTCGCCCGTTGTGGTGGTGGTGAACGCTGTCGATGCTCCACTTTCCTCGGCCGTTTCAAGCGTTTCTTCGGCTTCGGCGAGCTGGGCTTCCGCCTGTGCCAGAGAAGCTCGGGCAGAGCTCGAGTCGATGCGCGCGAGGATCTGGCCCTTGCTCACGTGATCTCCGGCCTTGACGTCGACGGCTGTCACTTCCCCCGAAGCGCCGAAGTTGAGTTCCACCTGCTTGGCGGCTTCGAGGCTGCCGCTGCCGGAGACCGTGGACTGGACGACGCTGCGGGAGACGGTCGCGGTCCTCTGCGTCGCCGCGGAGCTTGAAGAGGAGGAGCCGATCGAGGAGATCGCGAAGGCAAGTGTGGCAAGCCAGAGGGTTCCCAGCGCCCAGTTGTGCCAGGCCTTGGGTAGCCCTCGGGCGGCTCCGGCCAGGCGGCGGGGTTTGACGGTCTTCCGCATCACGGTGATCAAACCCCCCGTTCCTTAGGCCGAACGAAGAGAAGCTGAAGATCTACGTAAGAACGGCGTCGGGGAAGCGCAGGGTGAGGACCGCCCCGCCGCCCTCGGCGTTCGCCGCCGAGACCTCGGCGCCGTGGGCGTCGGCGGTCTGGCGCACGATCGCCAGCCCAAGCCCCGAGCCAGGCCGGCTGCGAGCCTCGGAGGCGCGATAGAAGCGATCGAAGACGAAGGGGAGGTCCTCGACTCCGATCCCGGGCCCGTGGTCGCGAACCGAGAGCGTCCCTTCGAGGAGGCGAACCTCCACGGTGGCGCCACTCGGGCTCCACTTGGCGGCGTTGTCCAGCAGGTTGTAGACGGCGCGACTGAGCCGCTCAGGCGCCCCCCTCACCGTGCAGGGCTCCAGCCGAGTCTCAAAACACACTCCCGGCGCGTGGCGCTTCACGCGCTCGATGGCCGCACCGATAATCTCGTCCAGGTTGACATCTTCCGCCGCCTGCTCTGCCTCACCGCGGCGCGCCAGCTCAACCACGTCATCGACGAGCAGGGTCAGTTCGTCGCTCTGCTCGACCAAGTGACTCTCCAGCTCCGCGCGATCGGCGTCGGTGAGCCTTCCCTGGCTATGAAGGAGCAGCTCAAGGTTGGTCTTCAGCGATGTCAGCGGGGTACGCAGCTCGTGCGAAGCGTCGGAGACCATCTGGCGCTGCGCTACAGCAGAGCGCTCAAGTGCCCCAAGCGTGGCGTTATAGGAGCGCGCGAGGCGGCCGAGCTCATCGTCGTGGCTCACCGGCAGCCTGCGACTGAGGTCCGGGCCTTGGGAGATCGACTCCGTCTCCTCGGTGAAGCGCCGTACCGGCGCCAAGGAGGCTCGCGAGACTGCGGCTCCCAGAAGCGCCGCCAGGCCGATGCCCCCAACCGTGATCACGGCAAAGAGCAGAACCAGCTGGTGCAGGACGCTTTCGACTTCGTTAAGCGGCCTCGCCACCTGAACCGCGCCGCCTCCCTTAAGCGGCGCGGTGATCACCCGCAGCTGCTGGCCAGACACTGTCTCATTCTGGAACAGGGTTTCGCTGCTTGAGCCCCTTGCAACGGCGCGGGCCTGGGGCGTGAGCGGGATATGCCTCGACTTGCTTTCGGGGATGCGCCTTGGCCCGCCGTCCGGTGCGACGAACTGGACCAGGCCGGCCGCGCCACCGAACTGCGCCTGGGGCGAGGGGCCCGGCGGTGGTTTGGGTGGGCGGAGCAGCGGCGGCCTAAACCGGGAGAAGTCCTGGATCTCCCCGGCCCGCTGTCTGAGCGCCGAGTCGACCTCGCCGCGCAGCTTGGCCTGCACCGCGAGATAGGCGGCGAGGGAAGCAAGCGCGATCGCGATCGCAACAGCCGCAGCCGCGGCGAGCGAAAGGCGGCGGCGGACCGTCATCCTCGCGGCCGCCGCAACACGTAGCCGACCCCGCGGATCGTCTGGATCAGGCGCGGTTGACCGTCAGTCTCCAGCTTGCGACGCAGGTAGCCGATGTAGACGCCCAAGGAGTTGGAGGTCGGGCCGAAATCGTAGCCCCAGACCTGTTCGTTGATAGTCGCCCGAGACAGCACCTGACCGGGATTGCGCATCAACAGGTACAGGAGTGAGAACTCTGTCCTGGTCAGCTCGACAAGTGACCCCCCGACCCTCACCTCGTGACCCGTAGGGTCGAGCGTGAGCGTGTCGAAGCGAAGCGCCTCCGTCCTGTCCCCGTCAGGAAGGGTGCGCCGCAACAGCGCCTTAACCCGAGCCAGCAACTCTGCGAGGGCGAACGGCTTGACCAGATAATCGTCGGCGCCCGCTTCGAGGCCCGCGACTCGGTCTTGGACCGTCTCACGGGCGGTCAGCATCAGGATCGGGGTCCGGTCTCCACCGGCGCGCAGGCGCCGGCACACGTCAAGGCCGCCGAGGCCGGCCATCAGAACGTCGAGGATGACGGCGTCCCACTGGCGCTCCCCCAGCAGCTGGATGGCCTCCTCGCCGCTCGCTGCTTCGGAGACCGCGTAACCTTCCAATGAGAGGGCGCGCCGCACCGCAGCCCGCAGCGCGTACTCGTCGTCCACGATCAGGAGGTCCATCCCAAGAGGATGGACCAGAGAACGAAGAAGGCCGTAAGAATCTGTCGCTCACTGGACGCGAGGGAGACTTCTGCGGAGATTCTTCGCCCACCGAAAGGCATGGCGCCAATATCTTCGCTCCATGCATCGGGCGTACGATTGGACTCGAGAAATCTCTCGCCGAAACTCATCGTTGGCTGCAAAGACCTGCATTCGAGCGACGGAATCACGACCACCAGCCGTGTCAGTGCTTCCATAGGCCTTCGAAGGCTCGGAAATTGCACCCGTAGTGCGAAGCAGAAGTGAATCCCCGCTTGGGATTCAACCGATGGGCCGAACCAGTCAGTGGGAGAACCAGTCCACGGTGGCTCTTCCCGTGGGAATCGTCAGGGGACTAAAACGCGTCTTTGGGCATGGCGGCAGACGCGTGAGCTTTCTGAGCGCCGATTGCCCTGCCACAAACGGCTATCCATCGCTCGCCCTCCCCTTCGCGAGAGCGAGCCTCATCTATACGGTCGGGGGTGGCCAGCCCAATCATTCAGCGAAACCGAGACGCGGCTGTGCGCGGTTGCTCACTGAATCCCACGCTTCCGGGCTGAGCTCCCGTCTGGCTTCCCAAGGGCCAGCTTAGCTCAGAGGCTTCGATTCACCTGCAACTTGTCCCACTCGACTCAGAGCAATCGGTCGCTTGAAAACCGTTATGTGCCTCCGGGTGTCTCGTGGGTTCGAATCTCATCGCCCCACTCCCTGGGACGGAGTCCGCTTCCTTAATGGAATTCGCCCACTTAACTTCACTTGTATACATCGGCCTCATCGGGCCACCGCCAAATCAGTCCCGATCCCAAGCGTGACCCTACGGGGGAAGATTATGCAACGCTGAGATGGCGAAACCGTGCTGCTTCCCGCTTATTTGCCCGTCGGTGATAGCTCATGCGCGACCCGCTCCAGCAGGGGCAGGATCGCCCCTTCGGCTTCGACGTTGAATACGTCGTTCCGGACCTGAAGCCATCCAAAACCTACGGGTTGTCCTTGCACCATCGGATTGATGGTCGGCACATCGTCGTTGTAGCCCAATTCCGCGGCGGTTCCAAGTCCATGGATTACGTGTCTCGTGAATCCGGACGGCCACCCCTTACGGCGCTCGGGTTGCGGATGTTTCCTGTAGATAGCTGCACCGGCCACCACCAACCCGTCGTTGCCGCCACGGTGCGTGCACATAGACATGTCCGGTTCGGCTACGCATTCCAAGATGTATGCGGCTGAGTCTTCGAGTTTGAACATACGGAACTGGCAAACGCTGACCTCGACGTTATCGAAGAATTTTCCAGGGGTGGATTCTTCTGAGACGGCATCTGGAAAGTCGCCCAATGTGAGCAGACCCTGACATCCCCGGAAGGGGAGCGCCTGGCCTGGCGTTGCGGGCGGTTTGGGCTTCGCGACCGCACCGGATACACATATTGCTGAACAACAGAAAAATAGTAGAAATGCGGCACCCGCGAACCGTCCACCGCCCATCGCTGGAGTTCCTTCCGATCGTTGCTATTCCCTGAGCGAATCACGATAGCAGCGCCACGGTTTAATCGCCGATCGACGTGCTCGGCTGTCGCCTGGGCATACTTGCCCGTCGCCGATCCCGTTCAACACTCCAATCACGCCTTCGATACCCTCTGCGGACCGCAAAAAGCAGGGATTTCTCCCCGAACATTGAACGGGGACGTCGCCGGTGCCGACGCTTCTTGAGCGCTCTGTCCCATCGACCCAATTTGCGGAGCTGACGATGGCGGATTCGACCGCCGCCACAATCAAATCGCCCGGCCCGGCCACCCGACGCGTACCTTCGGGGGCTGGAGCTCCTTCCTTCGGCGTCTTCTATGTCCTGACACAGGGGTCTCGAGAAGTGACCCGGAGCTCAGCGGGAACGACCGAGCATCATGCGCTCGCTGGTTCCATGCCCCCGGCACGATCTGAAGCCACCAACCGAACACGCTCCCGCCATGTCGTGGCGCTTCAGACTCTAGGCTCGGCCTCTCGTTCAAGTCACGGCACGAACAGCATTCCTTGGGGTTGGACCGCTGGTCCGAATAAGGTGAGTGGAGCGATCGCCCCGGTCCACGGGTCTAGCTCACCGAGAAAGTTCGACGGGAAGCCGGGGCCTGGGCACGTGCTTGGCGCACTGTTCTCATCACAGGGCGTATCGGCGACAAACACCTCACCGGGCAGGAAAAATCCATTTACCCGGTCGACCGTGTCGTTGCTGTTGTCGGTTACATAAAGCGAACCCCAGGGGGTGGACGGCCAGGCGGTGTCATCCACAGAGCTCGTCAGCTTGAGCACAGACAGAGTCTGATCGGGCCCTCCGGCGTCCTTGACGAACACTTGCTCCTCGTCGCCTTGGCTCGTTAGCATGAAGTCACCAGCAAAACGTCGCGCGTAGAAGGGCACCACCTCATTGGAGTCGGGATCTGTTAGCGCTAGCTTTACCATGGCTCCAGTGCCAATGTTGGCCTCGGTAGCCGTCGCCTCGTCGCCGAACAGCGGGTGGATATTCGCGACCTGAGTCGAAGCATTGAGTTCGACCTGATAGACGGCCGGGTAGGAGGCCTGCGGCGCGGGGGCACCGGTTGTACCGGGTGCCGATGCGCTGATCAAGATCATGCCGTGGTAGATCGAAATCGCATCGGTACCTCCGTCGGATGGCAGGGGTTCGTTATAGCTATAGTGAATTGCCTCTGCGCTTTTCGGGTCGATTGTGTAGAGACTCGAGTTGGCATCCTCATTGACGGTCGCTATCAAACGATCGGTCGCGGGATCCGCCGTGAGACCGTCACACTTCCCGGTCAGATCCCATTGGTTAAGCGGATGACCCCAAGGGTCGAGCTCGACGACGGTGCTGTCGGCATTACCGGTCGGGCTCGCTTCCCCCTGAGGGCCAACACCGTTTTGGAAGGCGACGAAGACATGCCCGTCAAGAAGGGTGATGTCATCCGGTTTGGTGAGCTGTTCGCTGCCGCCCGAAATTGTGTGACTCACCTCGGCGCCATTGAAGACAACGCTGTTTGAGAATCCCCCAAACGGAGAAAATCCGGCCTGGGGGCTGTGGGCAAGAGCGGTGGACACGCTGGTTCCGATGCCAAGGAATGTTGAGGTCGCAACTGTCGCTACGATACCCAGGAATCGAGCCGAACGACAATTCCAAGACATTTCCATGTAGGTGACTCCCTCTGCTCGGTGACTCGGCGTCCGCCATTTCAAGAACGAACCTGACAATTCAACGATCCTGCGCCCAAAGCTAGTCTCGCGATGCGGCCTAGATGGGACCATCCTGTTAACCTGGCCAACGATCGAAATGTTGGGGTGTTGCGTCTCCGTTTTAAAGATCCGGCAGCCATCGTCTGGCCTCCTCAACGATCGCGAGATCGTCGTGTTCGGGACATTCCCAGTCGGGTCCATGCTGTTTATCGGCGCTGGGTCGCGATAACGCGCGCTCCGCGCCCGGGAACCAGCACGAGGCCCCGGCGCCCGACTCGCTCCGGCTTGCCCTGCGCCGGGGTTAGGCACAGATCGCGAAACACGGCCTCGACGACGATTCGAGCCTCAAATTGTGCAATCGCAGCACCGATACAACGACGGACCGACCCGCCGAACGGGAACCACTCGCTGGCAATCGGGCGCCGGTCGATGAAACGGTCGGGGCGAAATGCCCACGGCTCGGGATAGAGGTCGGCCCGACGATGTACCAGTAATGTGCTCGGCGCAACGGTGGTTCCTGCTGCCAATTGATGCCCGGCCACCGTAAGCGGCTGGCGCAGGCAGCGCAGTACAACCGGAACAGCGGGTCTCAAACGAAGTGTCTCGGTGATCACGGCTTCCGTGAACTTGCCCCCTCTTTGACGAGACGATCCTTGAGCTCGCAGATCACTATGGCGCCCGATCAAACAAAGTCAACACCGTTGCAGCTGCAACTAGCTTAGGCCGAGTCTACTCTCAGGTTGAGCGCATCTGAATTCGCCGAAGATCGCGAAACCGAAGCTCGCCCGAACGCTCGCTAGTTCGAATTCCAGTCGCTCAGCCATTCAGCCCATTTTGTGGGAACGATGCGGCGAGACTGCAAATGGCGATCCTTGATCAGAGTTAATTCAGATTCCAAGAGCCCATCACCGCAGGCTAATGCGAAACACGATAGGACGCCGTGATGACAACTGTGTTGTCCAGAAGCCTCACCCGCCTGTTGGTCATAGCTAACGTCATTCCGCTCCAGCCGTGGCTTTCCATTGGGCTCAACAAATTCTAGCCATGAAGCCGCGGTTCGGCCCGCGGCAGGGCGGAATGCACACGCACCGAACCGACGAGACGGCCGCTCGCCGGGTTCACTTAGAATCGGCTTGGGCCCCTCCCCTCGCCGGGCGACGGCCGGGCATCAATCGAGCAGTCTCGGTGAAGGAGGCGTCAGCCCGGTAATCCTGAGGCGCTGCCTTCAGGTTCGGCAAATCGTGCCACGGTAAACCCGATCAGGACCGGTACGTGGATCGCAAATACGACAAGCGAAAGCGTCAACACGACCAGGGCTCCGCCACGCAGGTTGTTTCGAAGGAACGCGTACTCGATCAATCCAGCGATCGTTGCGTAGGCAAGCAGCGCCCACTTGGCGACTTCGAAGAAGCGGCGCCAAGGAAAGTCCGGCACGCGGGCGAGGGCGATCAAATTCGCGGCGAGCAACAGTGCCGAGGCCCCCAGCAAGGCGATGGCCGGACCGAGAGCGACGTGTTGTGGAAGGTGAGCGGCAAGGTAGATCCCCCCGACCACGATCAAGGCAAGGGAGACCATACCGAGTTGGGTGACGGGTGGAAGGCGACGCTCGTTCACGAGGCGCCCAGCTTGGTCATGATCACCAGGGTCGCGATCTGCATGATCCCGAGGATGCCGGCCGCGTAGATAAAGCGTTTCATCAATCCTTCGATCACTTCCGGCCTCGGTTGGGGCTTCTTCATCTCAACAAGGACAGCAATGTTCGCCGGCTCCAGAAGTCCAAGAGCGATAACGGCCATCACTCCCACCACTATGTAGCTCGCGACCACCCATCCGTGCAGGGCGAAGCTGGAATCGACGGTGCCGGTGTTTACACCGAGTTGCCACCCCGCCGCAAGCGTAACCGTCACCGCTGTGGGCATGATCAGGACCATCTTTGGCATCAACCTGCTTGTGAACTCGGCCCGCGCTGGTATCGACATCGATCCCATGATCGGCCCGAGCACGAAACCAAGAAAGAGGTCGATGATGGTCCAGGAGGCGCCGCCGACCACGTGCAGGAACATCAATGGCCAGGTCTTGTTGACCGCAATCCCGACGATCAGCAAGATGAGGACGCCCCCCACGAGCAGAAGGCCCTTGCGCGGGACGATTTCGAAGTCGCCGCTTAGCGCAGAAGGAACGGGTGCACGGTCAACACTATCCACCGTAGCTGCAGCGATGCCGTTGGCCACAACCGGACGCTAGCACGACTTCGGTGCAGATGGCGCACCGCGCCGCAAGCTCGCGAGGCACTCAAATTGGCGCCGTTAGCGACCGCAATCTGACACTCGATCATCGCCCTCTGATGCGGCGATGATCGGCTCGATCTGAATTCATCCAACGGAGAGCCCCGCTCATAGGCTGGGCGCTTCAGCCGACCCCGAGCGTTCAAATCCCCACCGCCCTCACCTCTTAGACTGGCGCTGCTCTTTGCATGGCGTCGGGGATCAGGCCTGAGCACCTTCGGATGCCGGCAGGGCGGGGGCCTCGCCGGTGTCGGAGCTCTTGGCGGTTGCTGCGGCAAGGGAGCGCGGCACCAAGAGGCCCGCCAAAAAGCAGAGCACGAGAAACCCCGTCGCCATCAGGAAGGTCTCGGTAAAGCCGGTGACCGTTGGCAATCCGTTTGCGGTGTTATTAGCGATGAAGGTCGCTGAAAGCTGGCCCCCGAGCGCGCCACCGAGAGTGCGCATCACGGTGTTCATGCCGCTGGCGACCCCAGTTTGGTGGCTCGGCACAGCTTGGACGATGAGGTTCCCCAGTGCGGCAAACGCGAGGCCGATACCGACCCCCAATAAGGCGGCTGCAATCAACAGCTGGTAGGGATGGCTGTGGACAAAGGTGAGCAGTGCAAAGGATGCCGTCGCAAAGACTGTTCCCATCAACAAGGCGGCTCGCGAGCCAAACCGAGCCGAGATCGCACCAGCCTTGAGACCCAGAATCGTCATCCCGATCGTCGCTGGCAGCAGGTAAAGCCCCGAGACGACTACGGAGGCCCCGAAACCAAAACCAGTGCTGGTGGGGAGTTGGGCGAACTGGGGAAAGACGATGAATGAGGCATAAAGGCCCGCCCCCAGCAGGAAGGCAGAGGCGTTTGTCGTCCACACACCCCTGACCCGCATCATTGCCATGTCTATAAGCGGTTCGCGGCTGCGCAACTCGACGATGATCCAGGCGAGGGTGAAGGCGATACCGATCGCGATCAACCCGACAGTCTTTGGGGATCCCCACCCCCAAGTGGTCGTCTCACTTATCGCGAGCAAGAGCGCCGAGAGCCCCACGGTCATCAATGCCGCAGCGAGCCAGTTGACCCGGCCCGGGACGCGGATCGGGGATTCGGGGACCAGGCGCCAGGTCGCAAACGCAGCAACCAGGATCGCGACCAGGGGGATCCAGAATAGCCAGTGGTAGCTGAGGTGCTCGATGATCACACCCGAGAGCACGATCCCTACCCCCCCACCCACTCCGAGGATCGCTGAGAGTAGACCAATCCCGCCCGCAACCTTCTCGTGGGGAAACTCGTCGCGGACGATTCCGAAAGCCAGCGGAAAGATTCCACCGGCGACACCTTGAATAAAGCGAGCGACGATGATCGGAATCAGCGAGCTCGAGACGGCGCCCAAAACTGTGCCGAAGGCGAGAACAACGAGCGTCCAGAGTAAAAGGCGCTCCTTGCCGTACATATCGCCAAGCCGCCCGATGATTGATGTTCCCACCGACGCCGCGAGCAGGTAGCCGGTCAGCAACCAGGTGATTCCCGTCTCGGTCGTATGCAGTTCTCGCTGCATCGTCGGCAACGCTGGGACGACCAGCGAGCTCAGCATCGCGTAGGCAAGCCCGCCGAGTGCCAGCACCGCAAGGGTGACATTTGGATGGGTGCGCTCTGCGGTGGTTGAGTTCAAGCGATCCGTTTGCCAACTCGCCTCAAAAGGCGCCGCAAGCCCGATTTGACACCTGCGGCCAATCTAGCCCACTGAATCTTGACGATCACCTTCACCTGGCGGCTGCGACGACGTCCCGATCGGGGACGAACCGTGGGGATTGCCGACTCCGGCCTCAAGTTAGCGCGCCTATCGATCCTTTGAAGCGGCGCCTTGAGGCTTCTCCATCTGCAGCTCGATCTCAGGTGCCCTGCCGTAGTTGCGCCGAGTGCAATCTGAACCGCTAATCGAGCTCGGCCTGGCCCCCTCGCGGTCCGCTCGGGCCAATGGTAAATGAGCACGGTTGCCGCGTCGTGCCCAATCCGCCTCTCCAAGGAGACCCCGGTGCTACGCCCGACACACGAGAGGACCCGGATCCGCCGGCTCAAGTTCTGACCGTGGGATCCAGGCTGTCGCCGTGCCCAAAGCAGGCGGGGACGAGGCCAGCGAGCCTCACAGTCCCAACCCGCCAACCCCTCGCTCTCCCCAGCCCAGGTGATGTGCAAGCTCGTGGCGCAGGGTGCGCTCAACCTGCTTTGCAAGCACTTCCGGGTCGCCGCCAAAGTCGCGCTCGAGGGTGTCACGATAGATGACGATTCGATCCTCAAATCGACCCCGCGCCACTCCGTCCCCGAAGTACTGACCGTAGGCGTGTGCATCACTGCCCTGATCAGAGACGACCACCGCCACGCCCTCAAGGATCTTTTGAAATTCGGGCGGGAGTGCATCGATTGCGTCGGCCACCAATGCCTCGAAGCGGGCGAAACGGCCATCCGCGGCGACGTCGAGCTCGACGACGAGCTGCTCGATCCTCGCCTCAATTTCGTTGCGGATCTCACGGACATCTGCGAGCGGCATTTCATGCGGATCGCGCAGATCCCACTCGATCGATCGGGGGACCGACAGGGGCAAGGCCTGCGGAGCGCCCACAATGACGGCGACGTCGAGGCCCGCCGCTTCTACCTTCTCGATCCCCTGGGGCCGCCTGCCCGATAGGTCGATTCCAACCTCAGACATCACCTCGACCACCTCCGGTTGAATCCGCTCAGCGGGAATGAGTCCAGCCGATTCGCTTTGGTGCCGATCACCCACACGCGAACCAAAGAAGGCATCACACATCTGCGAGCGGGCCGCGTCACGCTTGCCGGCAAAGAGGACGCGGGCCATCAGATCAGTTGCCGGGACTCGCGGGTGCGCATGCCCCTCATCATGCTCTCCTGGTGGTTTGACCCGCCCGGAGAGCGGACCGAGACCTGAAATGCCCCGCCTTGCGCGGTACCCCGCTGGCGGCGCTGGGATCCGACCTGCCCTTAGCCCGCCAGTTCTGCGCAGCGGCTCGCCAGGGATCGGTCGGCCGCGCTGGCTCCAGTTGCCACCGCCGCCACCGCCGTTGGAGTGCGGATTGGAACCAATACGTAGTGTCCGGTTGCGGCGATCGATCGCCCCACCTCCTGGGCGACGGTCGCGCTTCGAGTTGCAGCCACCTCGATGCCACCGCCCCCCGGCCCGGTCGTGTTGAAGACCTCATAAGCCCCTGGAATCGTGCTTCCCACGATGCCGGCGTGTCCGGCCTTAAAGCAGGCGGCAACTTTCTTGGTGACGTCAAGCCGCGGCCCCTTGACCAGCGGCAGGGCCGGGCCGGTGTTTCGCCTGCCGCTCTTATTTAGGATCGTCTTCGTCTTGACCGGCTTGGGCCTTGAGCTCGGATGCTGCGGGTTGGCATGGGCTGAGCTGTGATCAGCCCCTGCATGTGAAGCAGTAGATGGCGACGCAGTACTCGGCGTAGGCGTTGCGGTGGAGCTGGTTGAGGCGCTGGTTCCCCCACCGCAACCAACGATTACTGCCGCAAGAGGAATCAGGGTCAAACTGATGACTAAGGGGGGGCGCATGGCTGTCAGGGCCGCAGCGGGGCTGCGAGGGGCTATAGGTTCTGCCCCCAGCCTAAGGCGCGGCTAAAAGAGGCGGGGGATTGGGGAGCGGCTCGCCGCTGGTTCAGGTCGCCGGCGCTAGCAGCGGCGCTCAAGCGCCGGCCCGCTCGCGGCTCGGGGTCTCATTCCGGATCAACGCTTGCAGGTCTCGCGGCGCTTTGCCGTGATCTTGAGAGGCCGGCCCCTCCTCACCTCATCGATCGCCGGCGTTTGCCGGGTCAAGGTGCGTGGAATTTCATCCGATACAGACTCCGTGCCACCTAGCTGGCGCTGACAATCGCGCTTTGCGCAGTTTCGGACCGATTCGCTTTGCGTTCCCACGATCAAAGATCTCCGAGAAACCGCTTTTTAGCTGCCTCCGTCGCTGCCCTAGCGCTGCTGCTCGGATTACCGGTCCTGGTCAAGGCCGGCGCGTTCAATGACTACAGGACCCTGCTGGTCAGCAGGTCCGATGGCGCCGACGGGCAACCGGCGATCCACGACAGCTCCGAACCCTCGATCTCCCTCGACGGCCACTACGTTGCATACGTCTCAAGCCATACGGATCTCCCTGGACCACGGGCCGGAAGGCAGGTCTATCTGCGCAACACTGATCACGAACAGACCGAGTTGATTTCACGCTCCTCCGGCGGTGCCAGAGCAAACGGAGAAAGCTCAGAACCGGCAGCCTCCGGCAGCGGCTGGAACGTTGCCTTCGCCTCCAGCGCGAGCAACCTTGGAGGCCGCGGCGGGGAGTCAAACGTCTACCTGCGTCTTTCCCGCAAGGGAGAAACGATCCTCATATCTCGGGCCAGCGGAAGATCGGGTGCGAAGGCGAATGGAAATAGCTTCTCGCCGTCGATTTCCTCCGACGGCCAAAAAGTTGCCTTCGCCTCGACCGCGACCAATCTGGCGCCGGGAGCAAAGCAGGGAGAGGTCAATATCTACGTCAGGGATCTGCGCACCGGCTCAACCAAGTTGATCTCGAGGGCGGGGGGGGCTGGTGGGCCCGTGGCCGACGCCGATGCGACCAATCCCCAGATCTCCTCCTCGGGCAACGCAGTCGTCTTTGAGTCAAGCGCCGACAACCTGAGCCCCCTGGCCAACGGTCAACCACAGGTCTATGAGCGCAAGCTAGACAATGAAAACACCACGATCGTCTCGCTTTCAGAAAATGGCAGGGCGGCTAATCGTGCGGCGATCAACCCCTCGGTTGATGGAGATGGTGGCCGGGTGGCTTTCGAGAGCTCCGCCACCAATCTCAGCGCTATTGCCAACCCGGTAGATAACGTCTACGTGCGAGAAATTGGAACCGGCAACATCCTGCTGGCGTCTCGAAGCGGAGGCGGGAGCAAAGCGATTGCCAACGGGGACTCCTCCCAGCCAGACATCCCCAGGGACGGGCGCTTCGTCTGCTTCCAAAGCGTCGCCACCAACCTCGGCAACCCCTACGATGGCTTCGGGGTGGATCCGAAGGTCAGCAACGTCTACGTGCACGATCTTCTCCATCACGGCACCTTCTTGATCTCTCGCCGGAGCGGTCGCTACTCACCCGGAGGCAACGGTAATTCAGGCAATGTCTCCTGCTCAGCGGGAGCATCTCTGGCAGCATATGAATCGACCTCAACCAACTTGAATCCGGCGGCTAGGCCCGGAGTGAGCGCTGTCTACCGGCGCACGATCTTTGGCGGTCGCTAGCGAGAGAGAATTTGATCGGGGCGCCCGGCCAATCGGGGCCCGAGTTGGAGCAGCCCTCGCCGCGAGGCCTTTGAGCGCCGATTGATCCAGTCCGGACTGATGCGGGGTGGAAGCGGGCATCGATCGGACACCTCCCGTACTTCGCCCCCTTTATTACCTTTCGGGGGTGGCGGACCAGCACCCAATAAGAGTGCGCCCCCGCCGGCCTCAGCGCCTGTCGCTTGCCGCCCTGTGCTCGATGACGGTCGGGCTTGGGTTGCTCGTGGGCGGCCTTGTCTACCTCTCAAGTCTTCCCGAAATCGGTGATGCGCCGGAGCGCGTGCAGCGGATCCTGAGCGAGCACCACGGCATTCCCGGCGGCCCGATTCCACCCGCCAAGTTGGCGGCGGCAACGGTCGCCGTTGAGGATGAGAACTTCTACGAGAACTTTGTGATCAACATGTTCGACGGCGCCGGCCGCGCCGCACTCGCGACGCTCGGCACCAACGGTGACCCGGGTGGAAGCACGATTCCCCAGCAGCTCGCCAAAGTGCTCTACGTCAAAGGCGACGGCGTGGAAGCGACGCTGGAAGCGATCGGCCTGGGGATCAAGCTCTCCCTGCACTACTCACGGGCACAGATTCTCAACATGTACCTCAATTCGGTCTATTACGGCAGCGGTTACTGGGGTGAGGTAGCTGCCGCTCGCGGCTACTTTGGCGTATCTCCAGCCTCCCTCAGCTGGGGTGAGGCGGCGATGCTGGCCGGCCTTCCGCAGGCCCCTTCGGCCTATGACCCAAGGCGCCATTTCAAACTGGCGAAGCTTCGCCAGCACCATGTCCTTGACCAGCTCGCCGACAACCAGATCCTCAGCAACGCTCGGGCCGAAGCGATTTTCGGCCAACCACTGCGCTTACGTTTTTACCCTCGCAACCCGCCATACCGAGAAGGCGAGTAGCGCCGGTACGGCGAGTGGCATCACCCACCAAGCTGGGGCGATCCCGGCTATCGCCGCGGTCAAACCCAGCGCGGCCACAACGCCAACCGCACTGACCCAATCGTCACCGACAACGAACTCCAAGCCAAAGGCAAATAACGATTTGAGCCTTTTCACGTGCTCACCATTGCCTTCTCCGGCTGTTCTGGCAGCCGGTCTCCCCGCCTGCCGCGCGCCCGGCCCAAAGCCCACACCATGGCCAGCGAAAGAAGCGCCATCGCGGGAATAATTGCCAACAGCGCCGCGTCTGAGCCGGGCCAGTTCGCTCCGGCGCCCTCGCTTCCCCAAAAGATTCCATATGAGCTCAGCATTACTCCGACGCCGAACTTCAAGGCATTCTCCGGCACGCGAGCGAGCGGAGCGCGAACCGCGATCGCGGCTAGCACCACCGCGAGCACCGCGAGCACCGCGGCAATTGCAGCCGATGTGACTCGATGCTGGCTGGCACCAAATGTGAGCACAATGAAAATCACCTCAAGCCCCTCGAGAAAGACACCTTTTGCAGAGATCGTGAAGGCATAGGCATCAAAGCCTGCCTCCGGCGGGGCAGCCTGCCGCGCTGCGGCGGCCTCTTCTGTGTAGATCTTTTCCTCGTCGTGCTGGGCTTTTAGGCCAGCGGCCCGCAGAATCGCCTTTCGCAGCCACTGCATGCCGTAGAGGAGGAGCAGGCCGCCGACCACCAGGCGCAAGACGTTGATCGGCAAGGAGGTCAGCGCCGGGCCGAGGGCTACGGTCAGAGCTCCGAGTACAAGAAGCGCTGCACCGACGCCACTTAGAGCTGCGGACCAGCTGCGCGTTGCGCCAACAGCGAGCACGATCGTCAACGCCTCCACGGCCTCGACCATGCAGGCAAGAAAGACTGAGGTTGCTAGGGCAAACTCCTGTGCGCTCATGATTTTCAGCCACGCCTCACTTGACTTCAGGGTACTGCCCGCAGGGCGGAGCCAAGCCTCGTTGATGGGGGCCGAGCGCAACCGGTCTGGAGCCGCTTGGCGCCGGTCGAGCGCGAGTGTGGGTCGTGTTCGTTAGTGGCTTAGACCGCCGAGGAGGGCCTCGATCGCCAACGCCCACCGCCGGTCGATTGATTCCTGGGACCTGCCAAGTCGCCTTGCGTTCTCGGCGGTGGCAAGACCCTGGATCAAAGCGACGAGCACGTGCGCGATGTCGGTCTCCTCGCCCTTGAGAAGCCCCGCCTCGATGCAGCGGCGCACCCGCTCAACGATGAAGATCCTCACCGATCCGCTCGCTTCGATCTCAGTCGGCCCGGGATCGAAATCCAGGAACGGGCGCGAGAACATCACCTGGGAGAGGACCGGGTTCTCGCAAATGAACTTTCTGTAGATCTCAACCAGCTCAACCAGATCGGCGCGAGGGTCAGCGGATTCAGGTAGCGCCTCGAGGTAGCGGCGCAGCAGTCGAAACCCTTCGAAATACACCTCGCGCAGCAATCCACCCTTATCGCCAAAGAGCTCATAGACCGCGGGCGTTGAGGTGCGCGCCTCACGGGCGATGCTTCTGGTGGTAAATCCGGCTACCCCCTCCCGGCCAAGCAGCCCAACCGCTACCGACAGCACGCGATCGCGCAGCTCGGGGGTGCGCTGTTTGGCCCTGGGCATGCTCGAACTCTACCGTGACGCTGTTATGAATGGGCTTTCAGAACGTTGTTTCGGAACATCGCTACATTTCCAATATCGCCGTTCAAGCGACGGGAGGCAGTCAATGACGAAGCCGGTGGCCTACGAACTGGATGAGCGCATCGCGACGATCCGGATGGATGACGGAAAGGTCAATGCATTCTCAATTCCTATGCTCGAGGCTCTCCACGCGGCCTTCGATCGAGCCGAGCACGACCAGGCCGTCGTCGTGCTCAGGGGCCGGGATAACTATTTCTCAGCAGGATTCGACATAAACGTCTTCGCCGAAGGGAGCGAACGGGTCCTTGAGATGCTGATGCTTGGGGCAACGCTCGCAGAGCGGGTGCTCTCATTTGGAACCCCCGTGGTCACCGCCTGCACCGGCCACGCGATCGCGGCGGGGACCTTCCTGCCCCTTGTGGCCGACATGCGGATCGGGACCGAGGGTCAGTTTCAAATCGGGCTCAACGAGGTGAAGATTGGCCTCACGGTGCCCTGGTTCGTGATCGAGATAGCGCGTCAGCGACTGCATCCTGCCCTTTTCGACCGAGCCGTGGTTAATGCAACGATGTTTCGGCCCGAAGACGCGGTGGCCGCCGGCTTCCTCGACCGAGTGGTCAGCGCGGATGAGCTGGGGGCTGCGAGCCTCCAAGCCGCCAGGGAACTCGCCGCCCTTGACCCCACCGCACACGCTGCCACCAAGCTCCGCGCCCGGGGCAGCGCGTTAAAGGCGCTGCGCTCGGCGATCGAAACCGAGCTAACGGTTGAGAACCTGAGGGCAGCCACGGCGCCCTGAAGACCCCCGGCGATCGGCGCAGGTGTATGACCCCAAGGTTTAGCCGCCCAAATTCGCATCGCCCTTGACTGCCTCGTGTTTTTGCGATACGAACATATGTTCGATGAACATCGCGTGCACCCTGATTCCTCGGTTCGGCTTGAGAGTTGCGTGCCTTGAGCAAGAAGCGCTGCTGAACACGCCGATTGCCCTGGCCCCTGAGCCGGGGGGAGAGCAAGCCGTTGGCGAGGTGTCCGGAGTCTGTGAAGCGCGCGGAGTTCGCGCCGGAATGCGCCTCGGAGAGTCACTGGCGCGGTGTCCGGAGCTGACCCTTGTGCAGCCAGACACCCGGCGCACTATCGAGTTATGGGAGGAACTCCTTTGCAAGCTCGAGGGGGCTGGCGCAGCGGTTGAGTCCAAACGTCCGGGAGAGGCATTTTTCAGAATCGATGGACTGCGGGGAATCCACGGGGGAACCTCCGGTCTTCTCACGGCCACGCGCATGGCGCTCGGACTAGGGGCCCAAATTGCAATTGCACCGACACGATTCGCCGCTCTGATAGCGGCAAACCTCGGGCACCGCTCCCATCGATCCGCCGCCCAACCCAGTGTGATCGTCGCAGCTGAGGAGCTGCCTGGGTTTCTTGCCCCGCTTCCGGTCTCAACTCTCCTTAGCGGCCTGGGCCCTTCCAAGCGCGAGGTGCAGGCACTTATCGCTTCTTTGGAGCGGTTGGGAATCGATACGCTCGCCGCGCTCGCCGCGCTCCCCGTCGATCAGGTCGCCGATCGCTTTGGCCACCTGGGTCTGAGCGCTTTGCGACTTACCCGCGGCGAGGATACCCCCCTAAGACCACGCCGACCCGAGGTAGCACTGGTCGAGGAAATCGACTTACCCGAGGCCACCGCAGGCGAACAGCTACAGAATGCCCTTGGGCTACTGATCGACCGCCTGCTTGCAGCTCCCAGGCGAGAAGGGAAAACGGTGCTGGCGTTTCGCCTCGGAGCAACTCTTTGCGCCGGGGGAAGCTGGAGCGTAGAGCAGGCGCTGGGCAAACCAAGCGCCTCCGCTGAGACCATCTCTCGGGTTTTGTCACCGAGGCTGGCAGCGCTACCTGGGCCAGCCACCTCACTCTCGCTGCAAGCGACAAACCTGGGCCCCCGAGACAGCGAGCAGCTGTTACTCGCCAGGCGAGATCAGGAGCTGCGGCGCGAGCGCCTCTCCGAGGCGCTCGATCAGATCCGCGCGGTTGCGGGCGCCGAGGCGATACTGAAAGTACTGGCGGTAGATTCGGCCTCACGGGTGCCAGAGCGCCGGGCAATGCTCACCCCCTTCCCAGCGCCATGAGACCCTCCACGCAGCGGCTCTATGCACCGCAGCAGGTTGCGCTTCGATGCAATCGCTGCGGCTCTCCGATCTCGGTCGCAGGTGTAGCCGTCGAGGCGATCCGCGAGGAATGGTTGGTCGAGGATCGCTGGTGGACTCCCGAGCCATTGCGCCGCCACTACTACGAGCTGGTGCTCGTCGACGGGCACAACCTGACCATCTTTCGCAGCGCAAGCAGCGGGCACTGGTATCTGCAAAGGGCCTGATGAGCTGCGCCGCCCCCTACGTTGAGCTGCACGCCCACTCCGCCTTCTCATTCCTAGACGGAGCCTCATCTCCGCTGGAGCTGGCCGCGGCTGCGGCCCGGCTGGACTATCCAGCCCTGGCCCTCACCGACCACGATGGACTCTGGGGTTCGATGGAGTTCGCCCGCGTCTGCAAGGACCTGGGGCTGCGCTCGATCACCGGTTCGGAGCTAACGGTGAGGCTGGACGGGGGTGGGGAGATCCCCACCCCCGGGCTCGTTCATCTCACCCTGCTGGTTGAGACCACCGTCGGTTACCACAACCTCTGCCGGCTTCTCAGCGAAGCTCACTCGCATACACGCGACTCTGCCCAGCGAAACGCCGGGCAGCCCTGGGTGAAGCTCGAGCGACTAGAGGAGCGCACCGAGGGTCTGATCTGCCTGTCGGGCTGTGCTCGAGAGGGGCCGCTCTGCAGGGCCTTTGAAAGGAGGGAAACCGCGGCTGGAGCGAGCCTGGCGCGACGGCTGCTGAGTAGCTTCGGTCATGCCAGCTTCCGAATCGAGCTGCAGCGCCCCTACTGGCGCCACGACCGGGCCCGCAACCGCTGGCTCACGGGGCTTGCCGAACGACTGGGGGTGCCCTGCGTGGCAACCGGCAACGTCCATTCCCATGCCCGCCGCCGTGCCTCCCTGCAGGACGCCCTCGTCGCGGTGCGAGCGGGGATGACGTTGGAGGAGTCCGAGCCTCGACGCCGCGGCAACTCGACCTCGGCGTTGGCATCTCCCGAGGCGATGGCCACCCGCTTTGCCGAACACCCCGAGGCGGTCGCCGAGACGCAGCAGCTGGCCGAGCGCCTGCGCTTCGATCTGACCGCGGAGCTCGGCTATTCCTACCCGGGATCGGAGAATCTCGATGCCGATCGCAAGCTCGCCGAGGTGTGCGGAGGCCTGATGGTGGAGCGCTACGGGGGCACCGCGTACCGGCGCGAAGCCGAGGAGCGGCTCGGGCAGGAGCTGGCGACGATCCGCCACCTGGGCCTCTCGGGATTCTTCCTCCTGCACCGCGACCTGTTGGAGCTGGCCCGCGATGTTGCGATTGAGGTGCGCGGGAGAAACTCCGCCCGCGCGGTGTTACCCCCCGGCCGCGGTCGCGGCTCCAGCGTCAGCTCGGTCGTCTGCTACCTGACCGGCCTCTCCCACGTTGACCCCGTGAAGGCGAAGCTTTTCGCCGGCCGCTTTCTAAACGACGAGCTCGAAGCGGCCGCCCCCGATATCGACCTCGACTTCCCGCGCGACATCCGTGAGGTTCTGATCCCCCGTGTCCATGAACGCTATGGAGTCGAGCACTCGGCCCTGGTTGCAGCCTTTCCCACCTATCGCCCGCGCGGCGCGGTGCGGGATCTCGGCAAAGCGCTTGGGTTGCCACCCGGTGAGATCGAGCGAGTCGCGAAGATGGTTGGCTTTCACGAGCGACGCGGGGAGATCGAACGCGATATCAGCGCGGCAATCGGCAGGCACCGCGCCGCCTCACCGCGCTGGCGGGCGCTGCTCTTTCTCTGCGAGGAGGCGATGGGACTGCCCCGCCACGCCTCCCAACATCCCGGCGGCATGGTGATTTCCAGCAAGCCGCTGATCGACGTTTGCCCGGTAGTTCCAGCGGCGATGCCCGGACGCCAGATCGTGCAGTGGGAAAAGGACTCCTGCGCGGATGCCGGCTTCTTAAAGATTGACCTGCTGGGGCTGGGAATGCTCTCGGCGGTGGAGCGTTGCGTTGAGGAAATCGATCGGGTGCGGGGGAAACGGCTCGACCTCTCACGCATCGCGCTCGACGATCGCGAGACTTTTGAATCGATCCGAGCCGCGGATACCACCGGGGTCTTTCAGATCGAGAGTCGAGCGCAGATGCAGATGCTGCCGCGCACCCAACCGCGCGACATTGACGACTTGACGGTGCAGGTAGCGCTGGTCCGCCCCGGCCCGATCCAGGGCGGTGCAATCCATCCCTACATCGAACGCCGCAAGCGACTGCGCGAGAACCCCGCCTATGAGATCCCCCACGAGCACCCGTTGCTAAAGCCGGTGCTGGAGGAGACCCTGGGCACGATCGTCTTCCAAGAGCAGGTGATCGAGGTGGCGATGGCGATGGCGGGCTTCAGCTCCGCAGAGGCGGAGGGGCTGCGCCGAGCAATGAGTCGCAAGCGCTCTGAGGAGGCGCTGAATATCCACCACGATCACTTCGTCGCGGGTGCCAGCAGCCGGGGCGTGGCGGTGGCCGTGGCCGAGCGGGTCTGGGAGCAGATCCAGGGCTTCTCTGGCTTCGGCTTCCCCAAGGCTCACTCGGCCGCCTTCGGCCTGCTCGCCTACCAGTCGGCATGGCTGCGCGTCCACTATGGCCCGGAGTTCCTTTGCGCCCTGCTAAATGAGCAGCCGATGGGTTTTTACCCTCCCGATTCGTTGGTCCACGAGGCGCAGCGACGGGGCTTGCGGGTGGTGGGTCCCGACGCCAACCACAGCAGAGTTCTCTGCCATGTCGAGCGGGTTCGGGGCGGGTTGGTTGTACGAGTCGGCCTCGGCTACGTCAAGGGGGTGAACGAGGCGGAGATGGATTCGCTGGTTGCGGAGCGAACGAAAGGAGGGCCCTACGAGGGGATCGCCGACCTTGCTTCGCGCTCGGGAGCAGGTCAGGAGAGCCTGGAGCGGCTGGCCTGGGCCGGGGCGCTAGATGAGCAAGCCACAGATACGACCCCCAGCACGGGGCGCCGGGAGGCGCTTTGGAGGGTGGGAATTACCAAGGCTGGGCGACGGTTTGGGACGGGTACACAGCTCTGCATGCCGCTCGATCCCCCTCCCCCCCCTGCGCTGGAATCGCTGCAAAGCTGGCAGGCAATGATCGCCGATTACCGCTCGACCGGGATGACCCTTGGTAGCCACCCAATGTCCCTGCTTCGCAGCGGACTCGGACCGGGGGTGACGACCAGCTCGAAGCTGCGCGGGCTAAAGGATGGCTGTGCGGTTGAAGTCGCGGGGATGGTGGTCGCCCGCCAGCGCCCCGAGACCGCAAAGGGCGTCACCTTCATGCTCATAGAGGACGAGCGCGGCACGATAAACCTGGTTGTACCTCCCCGTGTATATGAGCTGTTCAGAGAGGCCGTGCGGAGCGCGCCGCTCGTTCGGGCCAAAGGACGAATGGAGCGACGAGAAGGAGCGATCAACGTGATCGTCACCGCGCTAGGAGCGATTGAGCAAAAGGACCGCCCTCATCAAGGAAAGCGCGGTGACCCCTCACAAGAGCGGGCAAAGGCGGCCCCCGAAGCCCACGAGCAGGCAAAACTGCACCGAGCGCGAGAACGAGTCGTCGCGGAGCTGCGCACCGTATTGCCAACTGGTCACAGCTTTGGACGGCGATGAATCAGCAGATCTTCGACCAAATCGCCGCACGTCGCTGTAACCGCATGCGGTCGGAACGAGCACAGGCGCAACCGCCGCTGCGAGCCTCATATAAGGAGCCGCGAGGTCTCGGCCGCCATCTGGCGCCCGAAGCAACCCCGGCACCCCTTCAGACCTAGGAGCCGAGAGCCCCAGTGATCTCGACGATCGCCGCCCTCTCAGCCTCGCTCACCGGTTGCCCGTCCCCCTCGCTCTTGGCGCCTGCGACCCGCTCGGAGAGGGAGAGGATGAATCGACGGTACTGCTCGATCTCCTCAGGGCTCGCCTTCGGCTCGAGCAGGGCGATCGCTTCACGAATGCGCTGCAGGCCATGCTCCTTCAGCTCGGCGGCCGAATGAGACCTGGTGTGGTCCATCTCGGGCTTATGAGAGACGACCTCATCGAGGAGCGCGGAATCGCCGTGCTCCTTGCGGGCCTCGGTGTAGGCCTTTGCCATCGCCAGGGCCTCGCGAAACGTACCGCCGTGCTCGGCGGTTGAGACGATCATTCCGGCGCTAGTCGGCGCCTCCGAAACCACCTTCCACTCCTCGGGGGTGAAGTCTGCCTTACCCGTCATCAGCGCACTCCTCTCTTTTAAGAAACTTGGCTGGGGCGCCATCAACCTAGCGCTGCTGCTCATCCTTGGGCTCGATCTTCATTGGGTCAATCCGACCGAGTTCAATTTCACGTGCCAGGCGCTGTCGCGCGGCCAAACTACCCGGATCAAGCAGGCCCGACCCTGCGGCACGTGAGATCGAGCTGCCGCCCCGACCGCGAAGGATCACGGCACAGCCAACGGCGATCAGCGCCCCACAGATCGGGCCGACCAGATACACCCAGTAATTGGTGAAGTCGCCGCTCACCAGCGCCGGACCGAACGAGCGGGCCGGGTTCATCGAGACTCCGCTTACCGGAGCCGCCCAGAGCCCTGCCAAGGCGATGTAGCCGCCGACCCCCAGGGCGGCTATCGCACCAACGTTTTGGGCCGCAGAAGCCGTGCCCAAGATAACGCTGACCAAACCGGCGCTGAGCACAGTCTCCATCAATAGCGCCTGCCAGGCGTGATACCCCGATCCCGGAAGGGTGGCCCCCAGATGCTCGACGTTTCCAAATACTGCCAGCAAGAATAAGCAGGCGAGCGTCGCCCCGATCAGCTGGATGAGGATGTAGCCCAGCAGGCGCTTCCAGGGGAAATCGCCGCGCAGGGCGAAGGCCAGCGAGACGGCGGGATTTAGGTGCGCACCGGAGATTGCGCCCATGAAAAGGATGATCGCCATAACCATCAGCCCGGGCGCGACGACCGCTGCGGCGAGGCTGATCTGACCCTTCGCGTAGAGCAACCCGCCGCCGGCCGCCACCAAGACCAAGAAGAACGTCCCCAGCAGCTCGGAGAAAAGCCGCCGCCACTCAAGCCGCGGATCGTCGAAATCCTTGCGATCCCCGAACTCCAATGCCAGCAGGTGGCGGGTGCGCGGAGCAAAGGGGAGGCCCGCTAGATTGAAGTCCCCGACATCGCCGGGAGGTTTGGGCTCCTCAGCCACCTAGGCCCACCTAACGCCCTTGATCGACCCAGCTCGACCGATGCCCGACGGCGGGGCCTGCTGCTCCAAGATCTGATCGCTCACGTCCGTGCACCGTACGGGGTCCCCCTCGCCATCGCAAGCTGTTTCCTGCCAGCCTCGAAAAGAGCCTTGAGAGCGGGCTTCTTTTTTGGACAGATTCGATCTTCCCGCCCGGCGGCACGTTAGACCGCTTCGTATAAGAGCCGCGATGCGAAACCACAGCTCCGCGCCCTGATCATCTTCGCCGGCAGAGCTCGGCAGGCTCACGGTCGCGGCGCGTGGGTAGGGGCTGTGCCGATCCGCCGAGAACGACCTCCCGATCGCGAGACCTGCTGGGAAAAACACGCGGCGCACCCAATGCGGACTCGCTCTTCAATCTTGCATCGATCGGCCTGGCGCAAAGCGGGGCAAGCGCCCGGGCTAACCATTCTGGGCAGAGCGGACCCCGATTGGTACCGGCAGGCGACCATCCCAACTGTTTTCCTCGCGCACCATCCCGACGGCCTTTGAGTCAGCTCGGCAGGAAACGAGCGGGCACGACCGAAGTGCGGTTTATGGACTCGGCATCCCGTCGGGCTCGCACCCGCGAGCGCTGGCTAGAGCGCGCGCAACGGATAAGCGACGCATTCGGCCTGGTGCTGTTCTTGGTCCTGCTCACCTACGTGCTCGCCTCGCTACTTTCCAATCGCGGTTGGTCAGCGGTCGTGCTGACGATCGCCACCAGCGCTACCTCCATCGTCTCCCTGACCAGCTCCGCCGCACGTGCTGCGGTGGTGCGAACGGCCGTGTGGCTTTCAGCGCTGACGGTTGCCCTCGCGGCGATCTCAGCCGCCGGCGGCGAGCGCACCCTGCTGAACATTGCCTCGCTGATCCAGATCGGCCTGCTGATGGTCGCCATGGCCGCCGTCCTGCGCCGTGTCGTCACCGCCAATCGGGTCGGATTTCGGACGATTCTTGGCGCGATCAGTGTCTACACCGTGCTCGGTTTACTGTTCAGTTTTGCTTACGGAACGATTGCCAGAATCCAGGGGGGTAGTTTTTTCCATGGCGTCGCCCACCCCCAGGGCTCTGACTTCCTCTTCTTTAGCTACACGACGCTGACCACGACCGGCTATGGCGACCTGGTCCCCGCCGGCCAGCCAGGGCAGATGGTTTCGGGGCTCGAGATGATGCTTGGACAGATCTTCCTCGTCACCCTGGTCGCTGGTCTGGTCAGTCTCTGGCGCCCCGGCGATGCGCTTCGTCGCCAGCGCACGAGGGGCGACGGGGACGAAGCCGCCCCCGGGGGTCCGGCGGCTGGCTAAGACAGGACCTACTCGAAGAGCTCGACGTGCTCGATCAGCTGGAGTTCGCGGGGCTGATCGGAGCCGTCGGTCTCGGCCCCCTCGATTGCATCGACGGCATCCATACCCTCGCTCACCTCACCAAAGACCGTGTGCTTACCGTCTAGCCACGGCGCCGAGGCCGCGGTCACGATGAAGAACTGGGAGCCGTTGGTGTTGGGGCCAGAATTCGCCATCGCCAATGCTCCCCGAACGACCTTGTGATCGTTGATCTCATCCTCAAACGTATAGCCCGGTCCGCCGCGCCCACTTCCCTCAGGACAGCCGCCCTGGATCATAAAATCCGGAATCACTCGGTGAAAGACGAGGGTGTCATAAAAGCCCTCGGCAGCGAGCTTGCGGAAGTTATCCACCGTTTTTGGTGCGTCGTCATCGTGCAGCTCAAGGACAATCGCCCCGGCGCTGGTATGAAGGGTCGCCTTCGACATCGGTTCAACACCCTACCGATCCCATCGCCGCAACCGAACCTGCCTGCTCAGGGCAAGCTGGCCCGCTCGAGCCGGCAGCCCGCCGCTTGAGCCCCAGGCTGGGGGGGTCGCTTGATCAAAGCCCCTCGGTTGGCGGCGGTTGCCCGGCCGCCCCCATCTGCCTCAAGAATCCTCCCGCCGAGGTGCTTTGCGAGAATGCATCCAATGGCCCTGCCAAGCGAGCAACAGATCACCGAGAAGCTCAGCGCCGTGATCGATCCGGAGCTGCGCCGCTCGATCGTCGAGCTGGGGATGGTCCGCTCGATCGCGGTTCAAGATGGCGGTCGGGTTGAGGTCATCGTTTCCCTGACGACTGCCGGCTGCCCAATTCGCTCCCACTTCGAAGCGGCCGTCGCCCAGAAGGTCTCCGAGCTGGACGGTGTTACGTCGGTCTCGGTTGGCTTCGACGTCCTCTCGGATCAGGAGAAAGGCGACCTGCAGCAGACCCTCGGCCGCGGCAAGCTACCCCAGGGGGCCCTGGCCAAGGTCAAAAACGTGATCTGCGTCGCCTCGGGGAAGGGCGGCGTCGGCAAGTCGACGATGACCGCGAACCTGGCTGCGGCGCTTGCCGCCGAAGGTCATCCCGCCGGCGCCCTGGACTGCGATGTATACGGATATTCGATACCCCGCATGCTCGGTGTTCACAGTAAGCCCGAGGTCAACGCGGAGCGAAAGATCCTGCCGCTTGAGGCAAGCGGGGGAGTCAAGGTGATGTCGATCGGCTTCTTCGTCGAGGAGAACGCGGCGGTCGTCTGGCGCGGGCCGATGCTCCATAAGGCAATCCAGCAGTTTCTCGAGGACGTGGCCTGGGGAGAGCTGGAGTACTTGCTGCTTGACCTCCCGCCCGGCACGGGCGACGTTTCGATGACCCTCGCCCAGCTTTTGCCCCAGGCAAAGTTCGTGATCGTCACGACGCCGCAGCCGGCGGCTCAGTCGGTCGCCCGGAGGGGAGCTGAGATGGCCGCCAAATTCGACCTTGAGCTACTTGGGGTGATCGAGAATATGTCGGGCTTCACCACTCCGGCTGGGGAGCGATTCACGATCTTTGGCGAGGGAGGGGGCGAGCAACTCGCGGACGAGCTCGACGTACCGTTACTCGCCAAGGTCCCCATCTCTGAGGCCCTGCGCGAGCACGCCGACAGCGGCACCCCCCTCGTCACATCTGAGCCGGACTCACCGGCCTCCCAGGCGATCCGCCAGGCGGCGCGTGGCATCATCGCCGCAACCCCCCAGGAGCTGCCCGTTCTACAGGCGGTCCCCGGACCCGCTTCAGCGCCGCCGCTAAGCGGCACCCCCCTCCCCGTAGTCAACTAGCGCTGAGGCTGACCGCTCGGCGAGAGCGGTCTGGCTCTACAAATGGCGACGCGCCCTGGCCCATGCGGCTGAGACGGATGATCCGGCGCAGCGGGATCCCGGCCTTAAAAAGACGTCGACCGATTTCGGGTCGCGAAGCTGAAGAAATGAGTCTCGGCCCTCGCGGGTCCCGGTATTCCTCCAAACAGCCACCGGCAAGGAATTGACTCGGATCTCTGGGTCACAGAGACCGCCCGGGCAGCGGCGAACCGCAGCTCAGCGAAACTCACCTTGGCCGACTTACCTAGTGGTTGTTGGCCGCGAGCTTGACATATTCATACCAAGCCTTCTTTGGCTTGAAACCCGGTGCGAACAGGCCGGATCCCCCGCAGAAATTGCAGCTTTCATTCTGATCATTGACCGCAAACCAGTATGCCCGTTGGATCCGCCATTTGACCTGGTTTTTCTCAAGCACCTGATACGCGCCTCTCAGTTGCGCGGCCTGGCCGTTGGCGCCTTTGTCGAATGAGTCCGTCGCATTGGGCGGTTCTGAGCTCCACCCCATCTCGGTGATCCAGAGGGGCTTGGCGGCTTCGTTTCGCACTTTGAGTACTTCCCTTAGTTCTTCGATGTCGACTGCCATTTCCTGGTAGGTCGCCGAATAGGGATGCAGCGCGACGGCGGTGAAGTCATTGCCCAAGCCAGGAGTTTTTTCATACATCTGGGTGAGAAATTCTGTCGCGAAGTATGCCTCGGGTGGCCTTCTCTTTTTGAAGTACGCTTCCGGGGGCCGGGAGAAGAGTCCGCCGAGGATGACTTTGGCTCCGGGGTCTACCGCTTTAATTGCGGCGGAGGAAATTTTGATCAGCTGCCCATATTCGGCAGGGTCTGGTTGTGCAACAAAGTATTTAAAATTCTCCTCATTCCAGACCTGCCAGCTTCGTATTGGCCGCGGCGTAAGCAACGGGTTTTCACTCCAGAAGGCACCGTTGGGCCCATACCGGGCCACCGCTTGTTCTAGAAACGCGGTCCAAGCGGCACCCCCGGCTCCCGCTATCGGGAGATGAGCGGGCGCCTTCACGGTGCGATCTGAACCCGGTACCCAAACCGAATGCACTGCCCAGGGCGGCGCTCCGACAACGAAGGGGAGCACTTCGATCCCGGCCGCGGTCGCACCTGCGACCAAAGCATCGACGCTCGACCAGTTCTCGACTCCGTTCCTTCGCGGCTGTACCGCGCTCCAGATAATCGGAATTCGGATGCTTTCGACTCCACCCCGCTGAAGCCGCTCGAGCTGCCTCGCGGTTGGAGTTTCTTGCGGAACGACGCCCCAGAAACCGGGGGGAACCGCGGCTGCGGCAGGAGACGACAAAACGGCCCCCAAAATGGAGATGACCGCGGTGCAGATCGATAACTGAAGCGCGATTGAGGAGAGGAGACCATGGGAGCTACGCCGAGCTTCACCGATTCGGAGTCCAACCTTCGATTGCGAATCTCGCAGGTGGCGCGCTGGCATTACAGCGGCTTGCAGGCCGGGGTCGCCTGCTCCAAAGGAGGTCGCTTGGCAGAAATAGAGGACATTGAATGTTTACCGAGTCAGCGCGGGACATCTGTGCGCAAGGCGAACCCTGATCCATTGCGGTTTGAATTGAAGATCCCACAACGATCGCAATCTCGCTCGCGCCTAGGGCGAGCCTAGACTAGTTGATCGCGTCGGTTCGCCAAATCGGCCTTGAGCCACGCCCCTTGCAGGCATGAGACCACATCTGGGCCGCTCTGGAGTTGGGTTATGGGAGCGCTAGCTCTGAAGTGTCACGGCGGCGGCGATTTCGAAGCAAGCTGTCGCTCTTGGGCACCGTTGCCCCGAGCTATTGGGGAAGACATTCCCAGCGGCGCTCACCGAAACATCGGTCCAGCACCGTGTTTAGTGCTTAACAGTTAGCCTTGCGATCAGCTGATGTCCTCAAACCCGGCATGAACTAGGAGGAGTGAATGACGCCTCGACTGCGACACCGAGCCCCTGCGATCAATCGCCAAAGTGGGCGCGGCTGGTCGCGCTGCCTTGCCGCCGCAGCACTCGCCGCCACAACTGGCGCCTGCGCACTCTTGGCGGCTTCGGCGCAGGCATCGACCGTCACCGTGGGAAGCGTTCTGCCGACCACCTTCACGTCGAAAAAGTTTGAACAGGTTGAGACCTTCTTCAACACGGCATTGCCGGAGAAGGGCGCCAACCTCATCTCCCCGGTGAGCGGTGCGATCGTGCGCTGGCGGGTCCAAGGCCTAAATGGCGGTCCCTACTACCTGCGGGTGCTTCGCCCGACCGGCACCGGCGCCTACACGGCAGCTGGCACCAGCGGTGCTGCGACCCCAACCGGCAGCGGGCTTCAGACGTTTAGCGCGAACATGCCAATTGAAGCCGGCGACCTGATCGGAGTCGATCCCACCCACGCCACCGATGAAATCGGTGTCGCCTCGGTCCCCGGAGCCGGATACTCCTCCATCTTCCCTCCACCCTTCGATAACTCCACGGTGGCTCCCAGCGGTAGCGAATCGGGGCAGGAGATCGAGCTCAGCGCCGAAGTCCAACCAGCCCCGCTGATCAGCTCGGTCAGCCCGACCTCGGGTTCGGTCGCCGGCGGCAGCACGGTGATCATCACCGGGGCGAACTTCACATCGGCCAGCGCGGTCAAATTTGGTTCGGTACCTGCCTCCAGCTTCGCGGTGGAATCCGACACCAAAATCACCGCAGTCGCGCCGCCCAGCACGGTTCCAGGCGGAGTCGACCTGAGCGTGACAACCCTGGCAGGGAACAGCCCGACGGTGAGAGCCGATGAATTCACCTATACCGCCTGCGCTGTTCCAGCCTTAAGGGGCAAGAAGCTGCAACCCGCCAAGAGGATGGTGCTGAAGGCCAACTGCAAGCTCGGCTCGATCAAGGGATCAAAGAACAGATCGGCCAAGGTAATCACGCAGAGCCCCAAACCAGGCTCGGTCCTGGCACCCGAAAGCAAAGTCAACTTCAAGCTGGGCAGGTAGGGGCGAAGGCGAGCGGTTCGCAAAAACCCCTAATCCCAGCGGGCGCCTAATCGATAAAGCCGGCTCCGGTGCCGGGGAAGCGGCAAGTGAGCAGGTGCCAGCTCAACCAGGTCCCCCAGATCACCCCAATTCGTGCCACGGGTGAGGCGCCCAGCCGCCTCAGGGCTCTGCTCGACGCTCCGATCTTTGCTTTCGGTCCCGAGGATCGCCCTAGGACCCCTTCAATTAGGGGGTCGGCTTCGCCTTGCCGAGCTGGTGGCGTGGCGGTCTGCGCTCGTGATCCCTTATCGAGCTTGCCCTGAAGGAGCGCTGCGGTGGCAGCGATATCTCTCAGGCCGCGCTCTTGCTGTTGTAATAGTCGGCGTTGATCGGAGCGTATTTGGCCCACTCGGCCGGAAGCTGATCCTCGGCGAAACAGGCGTCAACCGGACAGGCCTCAACGCAGGCGTCGCAATCGATGCACTCATCGGGATCGATGTAGAGCATCTCGACCGAGTCGTAGTCGGGCTCATCCGGGGTCGGGTGAATGCAATCGACCGGACAGACCTCGACGCACGAGTTGTCCTTTTGTCCTATGCACGGCTCGGCGATGACGTATGTCATTCGAGGCTTCTCCTAAGTCGTCTTTTCGGTGCCCTGCGGTGGCCGAAGCCCCCGCCAAGCGCGAGATCCCATTTTAGGGATCTGCAACGGCGCGCGGCGGCGCCGGACGGTCACTAGGGTTGGGAGCCGCGAAATGAAAGGCGCCAACCCCAGCCCTGATCCGCGATGCTGCTTTTAACCGGGGCGTCAGGAAGCGTTGGGTCACGGCTTCTCCCACAGCTCCTTGAGAGCGGGGAAGACGTTCGTTGCCTGGTGCGCGAGCCCCGCCGCCTTGGTCCGCTTCGAGTCGACGTTCAGATCGCCCTGGGCGATCTGGGCGAGTTGTCTGACCCCTATCTCCTGCGCCACGCCCTGCGTGGGGTCGACACGGTTATCCACCTTGCTGCGACCATTCGCGATCAGCCACCGCATCGGATCGAGGAGCTAAATGGCCTGGCCAGCGTGCGCCTTCTGCAGGCAGCCGAGCACGGCGGAGTGCAGCGCTTTGTCTTTTTCAGCGCCCTCAACGCTGGGGCCGCGCAGCGAACACGCTTCTTTCGAGCCAAGTGGCTGGCCGAGCGCGCGGTTTGCTCCTCCCCTCTTCAAACGACGATCTTTGCTCCCTCGATTGTCTATGACCACTCCGACCCCTGGATAACCCTGCTGCGTCGCTTTTCATTCCTTCCGGTCCTTCCCGTATCGGGGTTCGGTCAAGCTCGATTTCAACCGATCTGGGCAAAGGATGCGGCCCAATGCGTGATCAACGCGATCGATCAACCCCGGTCGCAATCGCGCTATGAGCTGGTCGGCCCTGAGACCCTGACCTATGACCAGATGTCTGACCTGGTCAGCCGCATAGCCGGGCGCCCCCGCCCCCTCATCCACATCCCCCTTCCGCTGATTCGTTCCGGGCTGATCGCGATGCGCTCGGTTTTCGGCGAGCAGACCTTTGCAACCTGGGAGGAGGCGGAGCTGATGGAGGTATCAATGCTGAGCCGCCGCGGTAGTGCAGATGCGATGGCGCTTGGGGTGAGCCCGAGGGGCATGGAGGAGGTCCTCGCCGAATAATCGGCGCCACGCTCGCGGCAGCGGAGCAACCCGAGCGATGCATGGAGTCAGCGAAGACGCTGGCCTCCCGAGGCTTTAGAACAAAAAAACGAGGGGCCCGGGTAAACCCGGGCCCCTCGAAGTCGATCGCCCCTTGGGCGAGTCAGACGCCTGGGCGGCGTCGCTACATCATGCCGCCCATATCGGGCATGCCGCCCGGCATCCCGCCGCCGGCGCCAGCCTCCTCGGGTGGCTCGGCGATGATCGCCTCTGTGACCAGGATGTTCTTGGCGATCGAGGCCGCATTTTGCAGCGCCGAGCGCGTCACCATCGTCGGATCGATGACACCGGCTTTGATCAGGTCACCGTAATCGCCGCTGGCGGCATCGAGACCTTCACCCGCCTTCAGGTCACGGACCTTATTGACCACAACTGAGCCCTCCAGCCCGGAGTTCTCAGCGATCTGGCGGACCGGCTCCTCCAACGCACGGCGGATAATCCGTGCGCCCGTCTGCTCGTCTGGATCATCAAGCGCATCGGGATCCAGGCTTGCCTGGGCATTTAGCAGGGCGACCCCGCCACCGGGGACGACACCCTCCTCTAGAGCTGCCCGGGTCGCCTGCAGGGCATCCTCGACCCGATGCTTTTTCTCCTTCATCTCGGTCTCGGTCGCGGCGCCAACCTTGACCACCGCCACACCGCCGGCGAGCTTGGCGAGTCGCTCCTGGAGCTTCTCACGGTCGAAGTCGGAGTCGGTGTTCTCGATCTCCTGTTTGATCTGCTTGATCCGGCCCTTGATTCCCTCGGCCTCGCCTGCGCCATCGATGATCGTCGTGGTGTCCTTGGAGACGACGATGCGGCGAGCCTTGCCGAGCTGGGAGAGCTGGGTGTTCTCGAGTTTGAGACCCATCTCCTCGGTGATCACCTCTCCACCGGTGAGGATCGCGATGTCCTCAAGCATCCGCTTGCGGCGATCGCCGAAGCCCGGCGCCTTGACCGCAACGCCGGTGAAGGTGCCGCGCAGCTTGTTGACGACAAGCGTTGCCAGGCACTCACCCTCGACGTCCTCGGCGACGATCAGAAGCGGCTTGCCACCCTGCATCACCTGCTCCAAGACGGGCAGAATGTCGCGGACGGAGCCGATTTTCTGGTTTGCAATGAGGATGTAGGGGTCCTCCAATACCGCCTCCATGCGGTCTTGGTCGGTGACCATGTAGGGGGAGATGTAGCCCTTGTCGAACTGCATCCCCTCGGTGAACTCCAACTCCATTCCGAAGGTCTGCCCCTCCTCGACGTTGACAACGCCGTCTTTGCCGACTTTCTCGATCGCGTCGGCGATCACGTTCCCGATCTCATCATCGGCAGCCGAGATAGCCGCGACGCGGGCGATTTGATCCTTGCCAGCGACCTCTTTTGACTGCTTCTCTCGAAGGTTGTCGACAACCTCGTCGACGGCCTTCTCGATTCCACGGCGCAGGGCCAGTGGGTTGGCTCCGGCAGCGACGTTTTTGAGTCCCTGCCGGACGATGATCTGGGCCAACAGGGTTGCCGTGGTGGTGCCATCTCCAGCGACGTCATTGGTTGCCGTGGCGACCTCGCGCACGAGCTGGGCGCCCTGGTTCTCAAAGACGTCCTCGACCTCGATCTCGCGGGCAATCGTGACACCGTCGTTGGTGATAGTGGGCGCGCCGAACTTTTTATCGAGCACGACATAGCGCCCCTTCGGGCCGAGGGTGACCTTGACTGCATTGGCGACTGCGTCGACGCCAGCCTGCAGGGCCCCCCTTGCCTCCTCGCTGTACTTCAGCTCCTTGTGAGCCATCTGATTTCAGTCCTCCTTGGTTCTTCTAAGTCCTATTGATCGGGTTAGCCGAGCTTGGCGAGAACATCGGACTCGCGCAACACGAGCAAGTCCTCATCCTCGACCGTGACCTCGGTCCCCCCATATTTGGAGTAGAGGACCTCGTCCCCCTCCGAAACATCGAGCGGGCGGCGGCTGCCGTCCTCGTTAATCGCGCCGTCGCCAACTGCGACGACCTTGCCCTTCTGTGGCTTCTCTTTCGCCGTGTCGGGGAGGACGATGCCGCTTGCGGTCGTCTCCTCCTCATCAATCGGCTTGACGACTAGCCGGTCCCCGAGGGGCTTCAGCTTCATCCGTGAACCTCCGTTATCGGTCGGTAACTGGTGGAAAGGTCGGAACTCGCGCTTGAATGCCGCTGGGGACTTCAGAGGCGCATTTGGCACTCTACAGGTCCGAGTGCCAAGAAGCCAAAGATAGCGCAGTTGCTAGCTCGGTCAAGTGAATACGTCGTGAAATTGTTGGCGGGCGGCGCTGGGTGCTGATGATGTTCTGAGGGCCGCCGCCGCGCACCGGCCGATCCTAGCCCGACCGCTGCCCGCTGCCTCAACGGGCGCGCTCGATCGTCGCGATCGCTTCCCCGATCGGCGTGGAGGCGCTCCAAACCCCGAAGGGGTGCGGCTAACCCGCCACCGCTCGCTGAAACTCGTCGAAGCGATCAGTTGTGATGAGGCGTCTCGCCGTTGCCAAAATGAGCACCGGGAGGCTCGACTATCTGAGAGAAGCGGATCACGGTGACCATGTCCTCATCTGTGATTGACCGACCGTAGATCTGCTCGAGGAAGTTTGCGGTCTCCTCGAGCCGCCGGAACTCCGGGTTGTCGTGCTCGATATCGCGCGGTGAGAGGTCTCCGACTCGCTTCAGCTCGACGTCATCGATCACCGCGGTGAAAATCTTCTCGCGCGGGCTGTGGCGAAAACCGACCGTGACCCAGACGACCTGGCCGCGCTCGTACTTGTTGGTCTTATCTCCAAGCCGAATCGTCGCGGTCTTGCGACCTCGCTTGAGCTGGTCGACAAAGATCGCCGAATAGAAGTTCAGTACGTAGATTCCGCCCCGCATGGCGAGCGAGAGTACCCGAAGCGGCTTCGGGGCCGCCGCGATCGACTCAGTAAATGTAATTGCGCAACTTGGGCGGATCGAGAATGGTGACCCTTCCGCGACCCGATCGCACCACGCCGGAGCGCTCCAGGTCGGCGAGGAAACG
The DNA here is from genome assembly GCA_963700105.1 of uncultured Solirubrobacterales bacterium. GTDB lineage: Bacteria > Actinomycetota > Thermoleophilia > Solirubrobacterales > 70-9 > CAVUWL01. Next base: position 1,588,204 of record CAVOWL010000004.1, read on the forward strand.
GCTGACGCTCTCGCGCGACGTTCCGGCGAGTTGAGCGAGATCGGCCTGATTCATCCGAATCGTCACCACACCGTGCTCGCGCTCATGCGCAGCCTCCTGCTCCACAAGTTGCGAGAGGACGCCAGCGACACGGCTGGGCACCGTCTGGAAGGACTGACGTGAAATTCGTTCATTTGCGGCGCGCAGGCGGCGAACCAGGGCCGCGACCAACTTGACGGTGATCTCAGGATGGCGGGCCAGCAGAGCCCGGACGTCGCTCGCCGGCAGCGCCAGCAGCTCACCGTCGCTGAGCGCCTCGACGCTGGCCGAGCGCACCTCGCCGTCCAGCATCGCCAACTCGCCGAAGATGTCACCTGGGCCGAGTGTCGCCAGGGTGATGGCGCGCCCATCGCTGTGCTCGCGGGTGACCCGAAAGCTCCCGGCACTGACGATGTAGCAGGCATCGGAATGATCCCCCTCGTGAAAGACCCGCGTACTCGCTGGAAACGAGCGGGGCACGGCAACTCGGGAGAAGCTCTCCAGCTCCTCCTGCTCGAGGTCGGCAAAGAGCGGCACGCTGCGCAGCAACTCCACGGCACTCTGCTCTGCCTCCCCCATCTGGCAATTATCTCAGCGCGGCGGTCGCGCTGCGCTAGGCCGAGGCGGTCAGCTTGCGGGGGCCGCGGCTGAAACCGGCACCGAGCAGCGCCTCCTCATGGCCGGATCCGATCACCGGCTCGCCGTCGAGTTTCTCGATTCCAAGCTTGGGCAGTTGCCCGGCCGAGACTGCCTCGGCCAGGGCGCGCATCGCCCCAGCCAACTCCGCGCCGCCGAGCTCGCTGAGGCGCAGGAGACCCCGGCCGCCGCGCTCGATGAAGACCGCGGGCTCGCCGTCGCGCAGGAGCAGGTAGGCGCCGGGTGCCCGGGCTGGCCGACGGCCGCCGGAGAGCTTGGGCCATGGCAGCGCCGCTCCATAGGGATTGGCAGGATCGGTCGCCGCCAGCAGCTGAAACTCACCCCTTGCGGCGGGAAGCGAGCGCAGTCGCTCGACCGCTCCAGGCAGGGCGAACTGGGCGCCGCCCAGGCCCTCTACGAAATAGCCACGCCTAGCGGTGCCGAGCAGCTCAAGGTTGGTGAGCTCTGAATAGAGGGTCGCGAATCCCCCCGGAACTCCCTCCGCGAGGACCATCTCACGGGTGACGATTCCATAGCGCTCCAGCATCAGCTCGGCCTGGGCGCGGAGGCGTGGACCACTGGCTGGGGCGTTTGCAAAGAGTGGCGCGGTTAAAGACCAGCGACCCTGGACCGCAGCACCGCTGGATGAGCGGCGGCGGGCGAAGCGCCGTCCGCCGTGCTCTGAGGGTGCGACCGCGCGCAGGCGGGGCGCCCGCAGCGGGGAAAAGGCGTCATTTGTGACCTCCCCCGACCAGGCCAAATCCCAGAGCGCGTTGTGTAATTCCTCGGTTGGGATGTCGAGGTCGGCGAGCAGGTCCAGCCAGAAGTCCGGCCCGGCAGCCAGGCGCTGGCGAATCGCATCATGAACATCGCCCTCCGCCCGCGCCAGCTTGCTGTTGGCGGGGGGCGGACCGGCAAGGCGAATGTCCTCGCGGAAGTAGAGGGCGACCCGCCCGTCGCTTCGGCCGAGCGAGCCGGCGCCAAGCCAGACAACCTCACCGCTTGTGCAGAGCTGATCGAGCCAGTTGGGCGAGTAGGCGCCGATTCGCCGCGACAAAACGTCCTCCTCCCAGACCTTGGGAGTGAGCGCCACGCCCTGCAGCGGGACAAGCGCCTCGCGCAGGCGGTCGACCCCAGCACCCGTGGCACGGTGGGCATCAACGTTTTGCCAGCTCGGAAGGAAGCGGGCAAGCTGGCTGGGATCGGCCGCCTCCACCTCGTGGCGCAGTCGGGCCAGGCTGGCGCGTCGAACCCTGCGCAAAACGTTGGCATCACACCACTCGCGCTCGGTCCCGCCGGGAAGTAGCTCCCCCCGGACCAGGGCGCCTTCACGCTCAAGCTCGCGAAGCGCCGGGGTCGGATCGATCCCGTAACGAGCGGCGAGGCGGGCGGTTGGAAAGGGCCCGTGGGAGCGAGCGAAGCGCCGAACCAGGGCACGCATCGCATCGGGGTGCTCGGCGAGAAACGCCTCCGGGAGCCCCGCGGGGGGCGGCACCGCCAGCGCATCGCGATAAAGACCGGCGTCCTCGGCGGCGATGTAGCGCGCCTCGCCGCCGATCCGAACCAGCGCGGCGCGACGCTCGGCGACCAGCTTCTCCAACATGGAGGCCGCCGAATAGCCCTCGCCGACCCGCGCCGCACACTCCTCGGCGCTGAGGTCACCGAGGTTTCGGAGCACCTGCTGCAGCGCGTCACGATCGCCGGCGCGACCGACCTCGCTGCGCTGTTGCAACTGAGCCTCAACCTCCTCCAGCGCCTCGGGGTCGATCAGCTCTCGCAGCTCCTCCTGACCCAGCAACTCACGCAGCAGGTCGCGATCGAGCGCCAGCGCTGCGGCGCGGCGCTCGGCGTTAGGCGCGTCGCCTTCGTACATGTAGCTGGCGACGTAGTCAAAGAGCAGCGAGGAGGCAAACGGGGAGGCGGTGGGAGTTTCAACCTCGACCAGGCTGAGCTGGCGCGAATGAAGCTTTCCCAGTAGCTCGGCGAGGGAGGGCAGATCGAGCACATCGCGCAGGCACTCTCGATAGGTCTCAAGCACAACCGGAAAGCGTGGAAAGTCCCGCGCGACCTCGAGCAGGCTCTGCGCCTTTAGGCGCTGTTGCCAAAGCGGGGTGCGCCTGCCCGGGTAGGCACGAGGGATCAGCAGCGAACGCGATGCGTTCTCGCGAAAGCGGGCACCAAAGAGGGCCGAGCCGGAGAGCTCCCCAACGACCAGATCCTCGAGCTCATCGGGCTCAACCATGACCAGCTCGGCGGGTGGTGGCTGATCGGCGTCGGGGAGGTGGATCACGATTCCGTCATCCGACCAGATTGCATCTGCCTCAAGACCGCGCTCGGCGCGAATCTTGGCGCTCAAGGCAAGGCCCCAGGCTGCGTGCACCCGGCCGCCGTAGGGGGAGAGCACGCACAGTCGCCAGTCCCCGATCTCATCGCGGAAGCGCTCGACCACGATCGTTTGATCGGACGGGAGAACCCGGGTCGCGGCCTGTTGCTCGCGGAGGTAGGCGACCAGGTTCTCGGCCGCGCGGCGGTCGAGGTCATACTCAACCGCCAGCTCAGCCGGATCACGGGAAACGGCCTCACGGGCAAAGGCCCCGATCGCTCGGCCCAGCTCGGCCGGGCGCCCAATCCCATCGCCCTTCCAAAATGGAACCGCCCCCGGCGCTCCGGGGGCTGGCGTAACGATCACCCGGTCACGGGTGATCTCCTCGATTCGCCAGCTGGTCGCACCGAGCAGGAAGGTCTGCCCCGGACGAGCCTCATAGACCATCTCCTCGTCTAGCTCTCCGACCCTTCGTCCGTCGGGAAGATGAACCCCATAAAGGCCCCGATCGGGGATCGTGCCGGCGTTGGTGACCACCAGTTGGCGAGAGCCTTTGCGACCGCGAACCCTGCCGGTCGTGCGGTCCCAAACGATGCGGGGGCGGAGGTCTGCGAAGCGATCGGATGGGTAGCGGCCGTCGAGCATGTCGAGCACGTTCTCAAGCTGCTCGCGAGAGAGATCGTGAAACGGCTCAGACGCGGTCACGAGACGCTCGAGCTCATCGACGTCCCACTCATCCAGGGCGGCCATCGAGACGAGCTGCTGGGCGAGGACGTCGAGCGGGTTCTGGGGGATCACCGTTTCCTCAATCCGGCCCTCACGCATTCCCCGGGCAACGACTGCGCACTCGAGAAGATCGCCGCGAAACTTGGGGAAGATGCGTCCCTTGGAGACCTCGCCGAGGCCGTGGCCGGCGCGCCCGATTCGCTGCAGGCCGCGGGTCACAGACTTCGGTGACTCGACCTGAATGACGAGGTCAACCGCGCCCATATCGATGCCAAGCTCCAGCGAGGAGGTGGCGACGAGGCACGGCAGATCGCCAGACTTCAACATCTCCTCGACCACGCTTCGCTCCTCATGGGAGAGGGAACCGTGATGGGCACGGGCAATCTCTACTGGCGCATCGAGGCGCTCGGGGGTTCCGGCTTGCTCGGTGGCAGGCAACTCGGTGGGGGGCTCGCCGGCCGCCAGCTCATTGAGACGCTTGGCGAGTCGCTCGGCCCCGCGACGGTTGTTGACGAAGATGATCGTCGAGTTGTGCTCCTGCACAAGCCTCAACAGCTCGGGATAGATGGCGGGCCAGATTGAGCGCTGGTGAACGAGCGGCTCTCCCTCGGGTGGAGCGCCATCGGCGCTGGGGAAGGCGGGCGCTCCCGGTTCGCTCATATCGTCAACGGGTACGACAATCTGCAGGTCGAGCTGCTTGCTGTGACCGGTGTCAACGATCTTGCACTGCCGCCCCGGACCGACCAGAAACCGGGCTATTCGATCCAGGGGACGCTGCGTCGCCGATAGTCCGATCCGCTGCAGCCTCTCGGCCGCGGCGAGGTGCTCGAGGCGCTCCAGGGTCAGGGCGAGGTGGGATCCGCGCTTGGATTGAGCAACTGCGTGGATCTCATCGACGATCACCGCCTCGGTCGTGGCGAGGATCTCGCGGACCTCGGAGGAGAGCATCAGATAGAGCGACTCCGGGGTGGTGATCAGGATGTCTGGGGGATTCCGACGCATCGCCCGGCGCTCGGATTGGGAAGTGTCGCCGGTCCGCAGACCAACCGAGATCTCGGCTCCGATCCCACGCAGCGGGGCGCGCAGGTTGCGCTCAATGTCATAGGAGAGGGCCTTAAGCGGCGAGACGTAGATGAGCCGCACGCCGGGGCTGGGCTCCTCGCGCCGCGAGAGCCGGTCGATTCCCCAAAGAAAGCTGGCGAGCGTCTTTCCAGAGCCGGTCGGGGCACAGATAAGCGCGTTGGCGCCGCCGGAGATCGCCTCCCAGCCTCCCACCTGCGCCGGGGTCGGCCCCTCAAAGGAAGCCTCAAACCAGCGCCGCACGGGCGCGCTGAAAGGCGCCAGTGATGTGGATTTCGCGCTCGGGATCGCCTCGGTGCTCAACCGACCGATCTTACGCTTCGCCCCTCGGTCGAATCAGCCGGCGACGCCGCCGGCAAACCTGACGTAGGCGTTCCAGGCCGGCTTTGGCCGAAAGCCCGCCCCAAACAAGCCCGACCCGCCGCAGAAATTACAGCTGCCCGCCTCATCATCGACCGAGAACCAGTAGACCTGCTCGATTCGCCACTTGCTCTGCATGCTGCGCAGCAGGCTAAAGGCACCCTTCAGCTCGGCGGCCTGCCCATTGATACCGACGGCGAAACCGTCTGCCCTCGATGGGTGTTCGGAGCTCCAACCGATCTCGGTAATCCAAAGTCCCTTGTTGGAATCATGGTTTGCCTTGAGCACGCCACGCAGGGCTTCGATTTCGCGGCCAAGTTCCTGGTAGCGATAGGTGTAGGGGTGCAGTGCCACGCCGCTGAAATCCGCCTTGACACCGGGGGTCCTCCTGTACATCTGGTCGAGGAATTCGCTGGCGAAATAGCCCTCGCTCTTCTTGGGCCGGGCGTACATCCCGCCTAGCAGGACCTTCGCCCCAGGCTCGGCCGACTCGATCGCCGCGTAGGAGAGCTTCACCAACTTCCCGTATTCAGCCGGGTTGGGCCGGGTTACGAAGAACTTGAAGTTCTCCTCGTTCCAGATCTGCCATGTTTCGATCGGGTGCCTGGGAATGGAGGGGTTTTCCGCCCAAAAACTGCCGTTTGACCCATAGCGCTCCACCGCCAACTTGAGAAAGCTGGTCCAGGCTCCGGCGGCGGATCCCGCCGCCGGAAGGTTGGCCGGCGCCTTGACGGTGTCGCCGGAGCCGGGTACCCAGGCCGAGCGCACCGCCCACGATGGCGCCCCGGTGATGAATGGAAGGACTTCGATCCCCGCCCGCGCCGCTTCCCCGATCAGCGCGTCGACTCCCGACCAGTTGAGGGGTCCACCCCTGGTTGGCTGGACGCCTTCCCAGCCGATCGGAATCCTGATCGCCTTGACGCCACCCGCCTTCAACCGTTGCAGCTGCTGGGCAGTGGGGGCTGCTTGCGGTACCACCCCCCAGAAATTGCCCGGAAGCGCCTCCGCAACCGCGGCCGTGGATCCGAACAGCGCGGCGATCGCCAGCGTCGCCGCGCAGGCACGCAGCTTCCTCCCGGTGCCCATCCGCCCTCTGCGCACGGTCTAGCCCGCCTTCGGCGAAACGGGGGTGCCCGTCGCGTGGCGTCGGCGGCGTTGCCTCATCGTCACCACACCGATCGAAATCCCAGCCAAAGCGGCGATCGCAAGCAGGATTGGAAGTAGCGGCGAGGAACCGGCTTCGGCGGAGGCTGGTGCGGATCCGCTCCCCTGGCCCGTCTCCTGCAGCTGGCCTGAGGGGCGCTTGTCTGAGCCGTTTTGTGGGCTACCCTGACCGGTGCCCCCGTTGCCCCTGCCCGAGGATGAGCCACCTGCCGAAGATCCCCCTCCGGAACCCGAATTCTTATGCCCCCGCGGGGAAGCGCCCCCGCCCACTGCCGAAGTTTGCGCCGATGGTCCGGGGACTTTATGGGTCCCCGTTGGTGTAGGCACTTCATTTTCGTACTGAGTTCCAGCCGAATCCGCCTCCGCAACCACAGGAAAGCAAGCGAATGCCAGCAGAACAGACCCTGAAAGGAGCAGGGCAGAGAAGCGGCCCGAGTGGCGGGCCCAGCGGAGGCGCATCCCGTGCATCGAAGCGCAGGTTAGACCAAACAGCGGCGCTGATTGCTCCCGTTGCCCTGATCGTTGGGCTGGCAATTGGAGGGGGGGGATTCGACGTGAGCGGGCGCCACATCGCTGGCCTTGCAGTTTGGCTGGTGGTGGTCGGCCTGCTGGTCTTTGGCGCAGCATCAAGTGCGACCTTGAGACGGCCGTTTTTTTGGGCGAGTGGTCTGATCGGCGCCCTGGCTCTTTTGTCTGCATTTTCGGCCTTTTGGTCCGGATCGGTGGAACTGAGCGTGATCGAGGCGGATCGGATCCTCGTCTACCTCGGGATCTTCCTCGCCGCTTTCCTAATTACCCAAACCGATCAGAGGCGGCAACGTTTCGCTGAAGGCCTGGCAATTGCCGTCACCCTCGTGGCTTTTCTGGGCCTCGCGAGCCGTCTCCTTCCCCATGTTTTGGAGGTCAGCAACGGACTCGGCAGCGGCCCTCGCCTGCGCTACCCGTTGGGCTATTGGAATGCAAACGGCGCACTCTGTGGGATTGCGATCGCGCTGCTTTTGTGGATGAGCCGCAGGGCGCTCTCGGCCACCCTGCGCTGGCTCTCGGTGGCGGCCATCCCGGCGGTCCTTCTTACCCTGTATTTCACTTACTCACGCGGCGGCCTGCTATCGCTGCTGATCGCCGTGGCTTGCCTGCTCGCGCTCTCCAGGGATCGCCTCTGGCTGCTTGCAACGTTGGCGCTGGGAGCGCTGGGAGCACTTCCAGCGGTGATCGCGGTGGGGTCAAGAACGAGCCTCGCCGACAACCTCGCCAGCCAGGCATCGGTGAATCAGGGAGTGACGGTGGGGCTGATCCTGATTGGGGGAATCGCTCTTTCTCTGGCTCTTTACGGGGCGCTGCGCCGCGCCGAGCGCCGTGGCGGAAAGCTGACCTCACGGGCGCTGGTGATCTCTCGCGAGCGCTCCTTTCTAAAACGGCTCGGCGTGGCGATCGTGCTGCTTGTGATCGGCGCAGCTATTGCGCTCGGCGGACAGGCGCTCAAGCAATTCAACACCTACCCCAATTTCCCAAGCCAGCCATCACAGCATTTCGGTCAGCTCTCCGGAGCCGGACGTGAGGATTTCTGGCGAGTCGCGATCGACGCCTTCGGCGAAGAGCCGATCCACGGCATCGGCGCCGGCACCTACCAGTTTGCCTGGGATCAGCACCGCTCGATCGACACACCGGTGCTCAACGCCCATTCCCTCTACCTGGAGGCCTTCGCCGAGCTGGGGGTGATCGGCGGCCTGCTGGTTTTGGCCTTGATCGGAACCCTGCTTTGGTATGGCTTCTCGGCCTGGCGAGCCGCGCCCGACTCTAGCCGCGACGGCTACGCGGCGCTGTTCGCCGCGATGCTTTCCTTTGCCGTGGGTGCCGGCCTGGATTGGTTTTGGCAAATCGCCGGCTTGGGGGCGATCTTCTTCCTCGCCGCTGGCGTTTTGGTGGGGGTGAGGTGCGCTCAACTTTCGCCAAGCGGCGGGGCTAGGGGCCGCACCGCGACCGGGCGAAACTACGGCCTTACGGTCGCCGGATTGGCGCTTGCTTGGATCGCGGCGATCGCCTTGATCGGGCCACTCTTGGTCGAACGGGAGATCGATGCCAGTCAAAGCGCGGCGGCGGGCGGAAACCTCGCAAGCGCCGTCGGCCACGCAAACACCGCCCGCTCGATCGAGCCCTGGGCAGCGTCTCCCTACGTGCAACTGGGTCTCCTCGCCGAACTGCAAGGCGAATACGGCGTTGCGATCCAGCGCCTCTCTCAAGCGATCGAACGCGAGGGTCGCAACTGGGAGCTGTACTACCTACGATCGAAAGCCGAGCGCAAGGCCGGCGATCGCAGCGGCGCTGAAACTGATCTGTCCCGGGCTCGCCAGCTGAACCCACTTGAGTCCTGCCTGCGTGGCGCGGGGAGCTGCGGGTGAGCGGCTGATGCCCCGACATGGCCCAGAGACCGCCGCCAGGAGGGCGCGGGGGTCGCGATCGCGACCGCCCTCGACTCCACCCCGGCAGCCGCGTAGAACCGATCTGGTCGCTCGCTTGGGCCTGGCCGGAGTCGAGGGGGCCCGCCAACGCGGAGCGCTGCTTCGCAGGCTGCTTGCGGCAGGCGATTGGGCAGCGCTGGCCGGGGCCTTGTGCCTGGCCACCGCGGCGACCTCCAGCACCGACATCGCGACGCTTTTTTGGGCCGCAATGTTCAGCCCGGTCTGGATCCTGGTGGTCAAGCTTCACGGGCTCTATGACAACGATCATCGCCGGATTCGCCACAGCACCCTTGACGAGCTGCCCGCGCTGATCTCGGCCAGCGCGCTTGGAACTCTGGCGCTCGATGGGCTCCTGGCGCTGAGTCCCGCCGGCCCACTCTCGCCGGAGAGCGCGATCCTGGTTGGCCTCGGCGCGCTGGTCGGCAGCTTCGTCATTCGAGCGATCGTGCGGTCTCTCTGGCACCGGCTGATCGGGCTGGCGGTCGGAGTCGCGATCGGGCCACCTGACTCAGTCGCTGTGGTGGCGCGCCGGCTCGCCACCCATCCCGAGACGCGGCTGCGGCTGATCGGCTACCTCTCACCCAGCGCGGAGACCAGCCCTGGGTCCGTGAGCCTGCCGCGGCTCGGCTCGGGGGCCGAACTCTCGCGGGTGGCCTCTGAGTATGAGGTCGAGTGGGTAATCGTCACCGAGCCGGAGATGAGCGAGGATGCCGCCGAGCGTCTGATTGGGGAATGCAAGGCGACTGGGTTGGGGTTGACCTTCTTACCCCAGCATTACGGCCTGCTCGGACCCGGAGTCGAGTTAAACCGACTCGCCGACCTTCCCGTTCTCGATTTTCGCTTCTCCGATCCATCCGGCTCCACGGTCGGGCTCAAGCGAGGGCTGGATCTGATCGGCTCGGCCGCAACGCTCGTCCTGCTCTCGCCACTTTTGCTGGGGACCGCGCTTTTCATCCTGCTTGACTCCGGCAGGCCTGTGCTCTTTCGCCAGCGACGGATCGGCAAGGACGGCGAGCCCTTCACGATTGTCAAGTTCCGAACGATGGTGATCGATGCCGAGGAGCAGCTCGGCGGCCTCGTCGACCTCGGTGGGCTCGAGCAGCCGGCCTTTAAGATCCGCGACGATCCCCGGGTCACCAGGGCGGGGCGGCTGCTGCGGCGCAGCAGCCTCGATGAGCTACCGCAGCTGGTCAACGTGCTGAGGGGGGAGATGTCTCTGGTCGGGCCCCGACCAGAGGAGGAGGCGGTCGTGGCTCTATATGACGAGCGACAGCGGATTCGACTCGCGGTGAAGCCCGGCATCACCGGACCGATGCAGGTTTATGGACGCAGCGATCTGACCTTTGAGGAGCGACTCGCAATGGAGCGCGATTACCTCGACAACCTCTCGATTACCGGCGATCTTGCGATCTTGCTGCGCACACCGGGGGCGATCGTGCGCGGTGAGGGCGCCCGCCCATAGCCATACAAACCGTGCCCCGATCGCCCGAGCTTGAGGTCGTGATCGTCAGTCATGGAGCGGCACCGCTGCTGCGCAGCTGCCTGCGCTCCCTCGCCGCACATCCTCCCAGCGTTGGGCAGGTGCGGGTGAGTGTGATCGACAGCGGTAGCCCCGACGGGACGCCCGAGATGGTCGAGCGCGAGTTCCCCGCGGTCAACCTGATTCGTCGCGGCAACATAGGCTTCTCCGCCGCCAACAACCTCATCCTGCGCAGAAGCGAGGCGGCGGCGGTGCTGCTGTTGAACCCCGATACCGAGGTCTTTGCCGGGACCTTGGACGCGACCCTTTCACGACTTCACTCAGAGCCACGGATTGGCATGGTCGGTTGCAAGCTGGTGACCGAGTCGGGCGAGCTCGACCACGCCTGCAAGCGCTCCTTCCCCACCCCGTTGAGCGCCCTGGCTCATTTCACCGGGATCGGTCGCGCGAAGAATTCCCCAAGCTCACTGAGCGCCTACCGGGCCACCCACCTTGGCGAGGATCAGCCGGGCGAGGTCGACGCCGTCAATGGCGCCTTCATGCTTTGCCGCCGCGAGGCGATCGATCAGGTTGGCCTGCTCGATGAGGGCTACTGGCTCTACATGGAGGATCTCGACTGGTGCGCACGATTCTGGCGCGCGGGCTGGAAGGTCTTCTATGAGCCCGCCGGGGTCGCCCTGCACGTCAAGGGTGGCTCCAGCGCCCGGCGCCGCGCCCCCAAACAGGAGCTCGCCTTTCACCGTGGCATGGGTCGCTTTTACCGTCGCTTTGAGGCCCCACGGCGCCCGCCGCTACTAAACCTCGCGGTCTATCTGGGGATCGGCGCCAAGCTGGCGATCAGTCTCGCCATCGGCGCAATCTCAGAGCGCTAAAACGGCAACGAGTCGGCGAGCTCACAGAGCCGCGGAGCGCTCCTGTCCCGCTCGGAGAGAAGCGCCTGGGCTCCCGCCTCCAGCGGCCACTGGACCGCCACCTCGGGATCATCCCAGGCGATGCCGGCCTCGGTCAAAGGATCGTAGGGACTGGAGAGCAGGTAGGTGACGTCGGCGACCTCGCTGAGCACCAAGAAACCGTGGCCGAAACCGACCGGTACGAAGAGCTGGCGATGGCTCTGATCGTCAAGGATGTGGCCCTCCCAGCGTCCGAAGCTGGCAGAACCGCGGCGAAGATCAACCGCGACATCGAAGATCTTGCCGCGAGGACAGCGGACCAGCTTGGCCTGGCCCGGCTCGGTTTGAAAGTGCAGTCCGCGCAGGGTGTGGCGCAGCGAGCGCGACTGGTTGTGCTGGACGAAATCCACTCCCACACCCTGCTCTGCCCAAGTGTCGCGGCGGAAGGTCTCGACCAAGAAACCGCGCTCGTCGCCGTGGACCTGTGGCTCCAAGAGCGCCACCCCATCGATCGCGGTAGGGAGGCGTTTTGGCATCAGCTGAGGCTCTTGCCGTATTGGCGCTGGTAGTACTCGCGGTAATCCCCGGAGCGGATCGGCTCCCACCACTCTTGGTTATCGCGGTACCACTCAACGGTGCGCTTCAGCCCGTCGGCAAATCGAACCTCCGCCTCCCAGCCAAGCTCTGAGCGAATCTTCTCACTTCCCAGCGAGTAGCGGCGATCGTGGCCAGGGCGATCGGGGACGTATTCGATCAGCGAGGGATCGGCGCCGGTCAGCTCGATCACCCGCTTGATCACCTCGATGTTTTCAGCCTCATCGGGGCCACCGACGTTGTAGGCCTCGCCCGGGCGACCGCTCATCAGCACCGCCTGGATGCCGCGACAGAAGTCCTCAACGTAGAGCCAGTTACGGACCTGGCGACCGTCGCCGTAAACGGGCAGCGAGTCACCGTGCATGGCATTGAGGATGATCAGCGGGATCAGCTTCTCGGGGTATTGGCGCGGGCCATAGTTGTTGGAGCCCCGGCAGATCAGCGCCTCGATGCCGTAGGTATGGGCGTGGGCGGAGACGAGGAGGTCTCCAGCAGCCTTGGTCGCCGAATAGGGCGAGGATGGATCGAGCGGTGAGCTCTCGGTAAATGAGCCCGACTCAATCGAGCCGTAGACCTCATCGGTTGAGACCTGGAGGTAGCGCTCAACCCCCAGCTCACGGGCGGCATCAAGCAGAACCCCGGTGCCGATCACATGGGTGCGAGCGAAGGCCGCCTGATCGTCGATCGAGCGATCGACATGGGACTCGGCGGCAAAGTTGACGACGGCCTCCGCGCCCTGCATCGCCTCTCGCACCAGCGCCGGGTCCTCGATCGCGCCGACGATCAGCTCCACGGATTCAGGCAGATTCTCGCGACGCCCGGCGTATGTCAGCTTGTCGAGAACAGTGACCTCGTGCTCGGCACCGAGGAGACGAACGTAGGTTGAGCCGATGAAGCCGGCGGCTCCTGTCACCAGCAGTTTCATGGCGCCTCGACTCCGGCTTGGCGCTGGGAAAGATAAGCGGCTAGGCCGTCTTGCCAAGGGGGGAGCCGGATCGCGTGCTCGCGCTGGCTTATGAGCGCTGAGAACGGCGGCCGAGGGGCCGGGCGCCCGAGCATCTCCGTCGTCCCCGAAAGGACCTTGCACTCGACCTTTGCCTGCTCGAAGATCTCGCGGGCAAACTCATACCACGAGCATTTTCCGGCCGCCGCCATATGGTGGATGCCGAACTCGAGCCCCTCGATCAGGCGGATGATTCCGTAGGCGAGGTGCCAGGTGTAGGTGGGCGATCCGACCTGATCGCGGACCACCAGGACCTCGCCGTGATCGGCGGCGAGGCGCAGCATCGTCTCGACGAAATTGCTGCCGCCGACGCCGAAGAGCCACGAGGAGCGCACGATGAAGTGGCGCTTGTTCGCGGCTGAGGACGCCTCCTCTCCGGCCAGCTTGGTGCGCCCGTAAGCCGAGAGCGGCGCCGGTTGATCGGTCTCCACGTAGGGGGCGCCCTTGGCGCCGTCAAAGACGTAATCGCTGGAGACGTAGACGACGCTGGCACCGATCGTCGCGGCGCTGGCTGCGAGGTTGCCGGCAGCCGTGCCATTGACGGCAAACGCCGCGTCCTCAGCCTCCTCGGCCCCGTCGACGTCGGTGAAGGCGGCACAGTTGATGACAACGTCGGGGTGCTCGAGGTCCAGCTTCCTCTCGACGACGGCGGCGGCGGTCACGTCCAGCTCGGCGTGACCAAACCCGACCACGTCGTGACCGGCGTTGCCGGCGGCCAGCATCAAGTCGCGACCGAGCATCCCGGCCGCGCCCGTGACCAGGACCTTCACCGCCCGCCCCCCCGACTGCAGCCGGGAAAAGGTGCATCGCCTGCAAGCGTTCGCCCGATTCGATTCATCAGACGATTTCTATCTCAGAGTTATCGCCAACCAGAAGGCGCAGCGTCTTTGGCAGCCCGTCGCTACGGGTCAGCTTCACGTTGCGCCCGAGCAGGCTGGCCTCCATCCGCGTTCCCAGGTCCGAGACCACCGACCCCGCCAGCACGATCGAGTGCTCAACTTCGGAGCGGCAGATGCAAACGTCGGCCGCAATCGAGGTGTAGGGGCCGATGTAGGCATCCTCGATGCGCGCGTTGGCGCCGATCACGGCGGGCCCGCGAACCACAGAGCCGGCGACGACAGCTCCCTTCTCAACGATCACCCGCCCCTCGATCCGAGAGCCGTCGGTATCCCCATCGATTCGGGATTCGATCTCCTCCAGCACAAGCCGGTTGGCCTCCAGCATGTCGGCCAGCTGCCCGGTGTCCTTCCACCAGCCGGTTACCACCTCCGATTGGACTCGGTGACCGCTGTCGATCAATCCCTGGATCGCCTCGGTGATCTCAAGCTCGCCGCGCCAGGATGGCTCCAGCCGACCCGCCGCCTCAAAGATCGAGGGGCTGAACAGATATACGCCGACCAGGGCGAGGTTGGAGGGAGGGTCCTTCGGCTTCTCGACCAGCCGCACGATTCGCTCGCCATCGAGCTCGGCAACCCCATATGAGCTCGGGTCCTCAACCGGAGTGAGGAGGATCAGCGCGTCGGGTTCGGACTGGCGAAATGTGGCGACGAGGCCACGCAGGCCGTCGCGGAGCAGATTGTCGCCGAGATACATGACGAAGGACGAGCCGCCGATGAACTCCTCGGCTGTGAGCACGGCGTGGGCGAGGCCGGCCGGCTTGTCCTGGACGATGAAGGTGATCTTCGCCCCAAATTCGCTGCCATCGCCGACCGCGGCGCGGATCTCATCCCCAGTCTCGGGCGCGATGATTATCCCGATCTCGGTTACGCCGGCATCGACCAGGGCCTCGATCCCATAGAAGAGGACTGGTTTGTTGGCAACCGGTACGAGCTGCTTCGCCGAGGTGTGGGTGATGGGGCGCAGGCGGGTGCCGGCCCCGCCGGAGAGGATCAGTCCCTTCAAAGACTCCATGCGAGCCTGCAACCCTACCGAGCGAGCACCATGCGACCGGCCGTCTTCATACCGAACTACAACGGAGCGCAGCGCCTCAGGCGGGCGCTGGAGAGCCTGCGCGAGCAGACGCGACCGGTCGAGGTGGTGGTTGCCGACAACGGGTCGGCGGACGACTCGGCGGCGTTGGTGCGAGAGGAGTTCCCCGAGGTAAGTCTGCTCGAGCTGGGACAAAACCTCGGCTTCGGCTCGGCGATAAACCGTGCCGTGCACGAGCATCCGGCCGACCCGCTGATCCTGCTCAATAACGACGTCGAGTGCGAGCCGCGGTTCGCCGAGGCGATGCTGGATACAGCCGGCGGGGGAGCCCAGATGGTCGCCGGGGTGCTGGTGCAGGAAGCTGCGCCGGGTCGAATCGACTCAGCCGGAGTGATCGCCGACCGCACGCTGATGGGTTTCGACTACCTGCACGGGGAGCCGGCTGAGATAGCGCGAAGTGCGCCCGACCCGCTTGGACCGACCGGGGGAGCCGCGCTCTATCGGCGAGAGGCATTCGAGGCCGTGGGGGGCTTCGATGAGCGAATCTTCCTCTACTACGAGGACCTGGACCTGGCGCTGCGGATGGCCGCATCAGGAGCTAGCTGCCGGCTCGCGCCGGAGGCTCGGGCGGTCCATGCCTACTCGGCGAGCCTGGGCGCAAAGAGCGGCGAGAAGTTCGCCCGCACCGGCTGGAGCCGTGGTTACCTGCTGCGGCGCTACGGGGTGATGTCTCAGCCGAGGCTGGGGTTGCGGGCGCTTGCCTGTGAGACAGCAATCTGCGCCGGGCAGCTGGTCATGGACCACACGGCGAAGGGAATCGGCGGGAGGGTTCGGGGCTGGCGAGAGGGCGGGGGCTTAGAGCTACGCGAGGTGGGCGAGGCGTCGCTGCTGGAGATCTCAGCCCGCCAGGCACTCGCCCTGCGCCGGCGCCGACGCGGCTGAGCGAGGGATTGGGACTCAGTTACGCAGCAAGCGGGCGCGGGCGCGGCGCAAGAAGCCCGCATAGCCCGACCTCAACCTTGCGACCTCAACCGCCAGATCGTGGTTTTGGACCTCCAGATCGTGGCTCTGGGCCGCCAGATTGTGGTTTTGAACCCCAAGATCGTGGTTTTGAGCCGCCAGCTGATCGCGGTGTAGCTGGCTCTCGACCAGCTCTGCGCGGACGCTCTCAAGCTCGGCGCTGGCAAGATCCCGCTCTTCCTCCACCCCGGTCAGACGGCGCGCCGATGGCATCGGGCCAGAGCGCGGCTCGCATTCGTGGGAGCGAGCGAGTCGACGGATCTCTGAAGCCAGCTCGGAGTTCACCCGAAGTAGTTCGGCGACGCGGCGCCCATCTCCGAATTCCAGCACGGTCACCTCATCCCGGTGCTTCAGCGGTCCAACTGGTCTCGGCCATGCGGATGCGGGCCAACGCCTCCTCCCAGCTACGGGAGTGGACCGCTGCCCCGAGGGATCTCATCAGCGAGTCGCCGTGCACCCTGTATTTCGCCAGTCGGTCGGGAATCACCGCCCCGAATCTACCGCCGGCCCTGAGCGTTCGATAGAGCTCCCAGTCGCTGTGGATCACGGCGTTGGGGTCGAAGCCATAGCCAAGTTCTGAAAACAGCCTGCGAGGAATCACCGCGATGGTATCCCCGTCCCAGTTGGCGGAGTCTTCATGGAGAACTGAGTTGCCGAGCGGAGCGTAGCCAGCCTCGATTGGCCCACCGTCGGGGTCGATGAACCCCAGCCAGCAGGTCACGTAGGCCAGCTCGGGCTCCCGACCAAAGATGGCGAGCGCCCGTGATACGAACTCTGGCTCGAGCATGTTGTCGGCGTCGAGCATCACCAGGAAATCTCCCCGCGCAACTCGGGCGCCCAAGTTGCGCGCCGCGGACTCCCCCTGATTGAGCTGGGTGATAACGCTGACACGCCCGTCGGCGGCCAGCCGGTCGAGGATCCCGTCTTCTTCTTTGAACGAGCCGTCATTGACGATCACCACGTCGAGGTCGCGGTGGGTCTGCTCAAGCAGAGAGCGCACCACTTCTTCGACGTAGGCGGAGGAGCGGTAGTAGGGAACGATCGCCGTCACCGAGGGCAGCGCCACCGGCTCGGCTGGCCGCGAGACCTTGACGCGGGCCGGTACGAGCATGCTTTCGTAGGCATTGAGTATCTGGTTCGGGTCGGTGAGCTGGCGCAGCCGCTCGAAGATCGCCCCCGAGGTTCTGACCTCCTCGATTGCCTCGCGATTCTCGAGCAATCCGGTGAGAGCCCGACACAGCGCCCCGGGTCCGAGTCCTTCGGTGTGCCAACCGGTCACTCCGGGCTCGACGATCTCGGTCAGACCACCGACCGGGGTTGCGAGAATCGGCAGCCCACTGCGCATCGCCTCGGTCGCCGCGTTCCCCCATACCTCAAAGGCGGATGAAACAACAAGGAGGTCGTGCTGGGCCCAGCGCCGCTGCACCTCCTCGTAGGGGAGCTCACCCTCGATGCGAATGCGGGGATCGTCTCCGCAAACGGCTTCGATCGTCGCACGCATCGATTGCTCGGTCGGGGCCGTGGAGGTATCCCCTCCGATCAGGGTCAGCTGCCAATCATCTCGGGGAAGCCGCAGGCACGCCTCGATCAGATCGAGCGGTCGCTTGAACTGCTGCAGTCGGCCCACGTAGAGGAGCCGCAGCGGCTCCGTCGGGTCTCGATGCCTCACAAGTGGCGGCGCTTGCGGAATCCGAAGTGGAGGCCGGATCAAAACCGCCTCGGGAAGGGAGAGGCTCGAGTAGTAGCGCCGGTAGAGGGACAGCGTGTCCCCACCGCGCCACAGCACCCGGTCGGCGAGGCGGAACTGCTCACGCTCGATGTCGGCGGTGAATCTCATCTCCTCATTGCTGAGCGCGTCGTGAAGGCAGATCAACTCCGCCGTGCTGGCCAGCCTGACCCCAACGAGCGTCTGCCCGAGCAGCGGATGGCCCGCCCGACGCGCCTGGAGAGGCACCAGGCCGTGGCCTTGATAGTCGGATACCTCGAGGTAGCCGGGTCCTCCCGAGTCGCTGTAGGCCGCCTCGATCGCGGCCAAGACCGCAGCGGAGCGCCGATGGTTCGCGCAGCTATATGAAATCGATGGAGGAGCCTCGACGTCAGCATAGATTTCGCGCACCCCGGGGGCTGGCATTGGGGGCGCGCCCTCCTCGCGGGCGCTGTGCACCAGCGTCACCTCGTGCTTTTTGCCGAGGAAGGTGGCCAGGCGCCTGACCGAATGTCCGATGCCGCCCGAATCGTCATGCTCGGGTGAGACGAGACAGATCCTCACGCGCGCAGCCTGACAGTTTGGGCGAGGCGGAGTGGGCGGGTGGTGGCCTCTGGAGGTCGCGCTATTTCACGATGCGCGCACCGAGCCAGCGGCGAACGCGCGAAGGATCGCCGGAGGCGGCGCAGAGCGCGGCGCTCGCCGATCAGCTCAGGCAGCCAGCGCAGGACGCCGAGCTTGCCCCGAAGGGTGGCCCGGAATCGGCGCTTGCTCGCGGCCCGCAGCAGCGAGCCGACCTCTACAGCAGCGATCCCCGGCGCGGACCTCAGGGGCATGAACTTGATCTGGGTCGCGAGGCGATTGCGGGCGACCAGCCGGGCATTCTCAGCCGCCGGCTCTCGATAGCCAGCCTCCCAGGAGGCGTTGCCGACGTGCCAGAGGACCGCCTCGGGGACGTAGGCAAAGCGCCAGCCGGCAATCTGGGCCCGCACGTTGAGGTCGACGTCCTCATAGAAGGCGAAGTAGCGCTCGTCATAGCCGCCGAGGTCGTCAAACAGCTCCCGGCGTAGAAGGCAGGCGGCGCCGCAAACGCCGAACACCTCGCGCCGGGCCAGATAGATCGGAGATTGCGCCTCGCCCGCCCCCTCCTCGACCGCGCGGCCGTCGCGGGTCAGGGCCTGACCGGCGCTGTAGAGGCGGGCCGCGGCGACGCTGCGCTCCTCGCCCTCGAACTGGAGGATCCGGGGTGCCGCGCCACCCAGCGCCGGGTCGGCCTGCAGCGCGGCGACAAGTCCTGCCACGCAGCCCGGCTCCAACCTGGTGTCGGCGTTCAGCGGCATCAGGAGTGGCGCCGTGGTGCGGGCCGCGCCGAGGTCGACCGCTGCCGCGAATCCCACGTTCTCGGCCAGGGTCAGGTGGGGAACGCCGCGCTCGCCCAGCAAGCGCACGCTCCCGTCGGTCGATCCATTGTCGACCACCAGAAGCTCCAGCTCACCCTGCCCGGCGAGCGAATCGAGGCAGCGCGGCAGCAGGCCGACTGAGTTCCAGCTGGGGATCACCACGGCGACGGTGGGCGCTTCACTGCTCATTTCGAGGTCAAGCCTTGCACCTCTAACTCTCGTCTCGCACGCCGGATCGGGCCGGTAGCCTGCAGCCGATGAGCTCCATCGACAGCTCCGGGGAGAGTTCCGCGATGCTGGCGCCGCCGCCGGTCTACCTCGACGCCCGTACGGCCTTCGCCAATAGCTTCCTGATCGGCGAGGGGATCGAGATCGGCCCGCTGCACCAGCCGCTTGCCGTCCCCGCCCACGCCCGCGTCCGCTACGTCGACCGGATGTCAGCACCCGACCTGCGTCGCGAGTACCCCGAGCTCGCCGACTGGGACCTAACCGAAGTCGACATCGTCGATGACGGCGAGAAGCTGGCGAGGATCCCCGCCGAGAGCCAGGACTTCATCATCGCCAATCACTTCCTCGAGCACACCGAGGATCCGATCGGGACAATCGGGACCCATCTCGGCAAACTCAAACCGGGCGGCGTCCTCTTCTACGCCGTCCCCGACAAACGCTTCACCTTCGACTTCCGCCGCCCGGTCACCCCGATCGAACACATGGTCGCCGACTTCGAGCAGGGCCCGGAACGCTCTCGCTCCGAGCACTACCGCGAGTGGTGCCGTTTGGTGATCGAAGAGGAGTCGCCCTCGGTCGGCAGCGCCGCGCAGGCCACCTCGGAGGAGTGGATAGAGGAACGGGCCAAGCAGCTCGAAGCGCAGGCCTACTCGATCCACATGCACGTTTGGACCCAGGCTGAGTTCCTCAACCTCATCCTCGCCCTGCGCCAGCGCTTCGACGACGCCTTCGACCTCGAGGCGGCGGCCCGGGTAGGGATCGAGTTCATCGTGGTGCTGCGCAAGGCGGGGCCACTGCCCTCCCCACCGACGCCGTCGCCGCCCGAATCGTTCTCCGAGAAAATGCTCGCGATCAGCAGACGGGCGCTCAGCCGGGGACGCACAGAGCTGCGCAGGCGAAGGGCGAAGCCATAGTCACCCCCCCGCCGGGGACGTCCGCGCCCCTCGCAATCGAAGCGCGGGACCTGGAGAAGACCTTCGCCATCCCCACCCACCGGGTGGACTCGCTGAAAGAGCGCATGGTGCGCCCCTTCGCGGCCCGCGACTTCCGCATCCTGAGAGCCCTCGACGGCGTCTCCTTTGACATCCACCAGGGCGAGTTCTTCGGCATCGTCGGCCGCAACGGCTCGGGCAAGAGCACCCTGCTCAAGCTGCTCGCCAGCATCTACCGAGCCGACGCGGGGACGATCCGCATGGCCGGGCGAGTCGCTCCCTTCATCGAGCTCGGGGTCGGCTTCAACCCGCAGCTGACGGCGCGGGAAAACGTCGTCCTCAACGGGGTGATGATGGGGCTGACGCCGAAGGAAACGCGGCAAAAACTCAACTCGGTGATCGAGTTCGCCGAACTCGAGGAATTCGTCGACCTAAAGCTCAAGAACTACTCCTCAGGGATGCAGGTGAGGCTCGCGTTCTCGGTCATGCTGGAGGCAGACGCCGACGTGCTGCTGATCGACGAGGTCCTGGCGGTCGGTGACGCAGCCTTCCAGCAAAAGTGCGCCGATGTCTTCCACGCCACCAAAGCCGCCGGCAAGACGATCGTCCTGGTCACCCACGAGATGTCCAGCGTCGAGGAGTATTGCCACCGAGCGATGCTGATCGACGACGGCAAGGTCCTGCATATCGGCGAGCCGGGGGAGGTCGGCCGCCACTACCTGCAGCTGAACTTCGAACGGGGCAGCCCCGAGGATTACGCGACCGTCACCTCCCAACCCGGCGACGAAGTGAACCTGATCGATATCTGGCTCGAGAACATGGCCGGCGAACACATCACCAACGTCGAGCACGGCGCAAGTTTCCGCCTCTGCGCCGAACTTGAGACGCTGCAGGCGATGGCCGGGCTCGGCATCGGCTTCAGCATCGCCAACGCGGACGGGATCACCGTCTCAGACCTCGGCGTTGTGCCAAAGAGCGACGGCGAGCCGATCCGGTTCGAGCCGGGCGAGCGGGTGACGGTTCGGGCCGAGATCGAGAACCTGCTGGCGGCCGGGCGCTATTTCGTCCATCTCGGGGTCAATCGGGCGGCCGCCGCCGGCGTCGCCCTCTACGTCAATAGCGCCGTCGACTTCGCGGTGTTCGGCGGCACGGAGGGCGGCATCGTCTCGCTTCCTCACGAGATCGAAGCGAATGTCGATGCGGGTGGGCGTCGGCGGAGTCCGCGGTGAGCGAGGAGCCACGGATCGCCCCGATCGGACCGCTGCGCGAGGTCGGCGGTCCTTCGGCGCTAGGGGGTGGCTTCCGCCGCTTCTTCGACCTGCTCTGGCTGATCTCGGTCACCGAATTCCGCCGCACGTACTTCGGCACGATGCTCGGCTACCTGTGGTCGCTGATCCGCCCGCTCGCCCTGTTCGGGATCCTGCTCTTCGTCTTCACCAACGTCTTCCACGCCGGGTCTGAAAAAGTCGAACATTACCCGGTGATGCTGCTGCTCGGCATCGTCCTCTTCACCTTCTTTCAGGAAGCGACGACGGCCGGCGTGCAGTCGGTGGTAGCCCAGGAGGGGGTGGTCCGAAAGACCCAGTTTCCCCGCCTGGTTATCCCGCTCTCCTCCGTTCTGACCGGCTTCTTCAACCTCTGCGTCAACCTGATCATCGTCCTCGTCTTCCTCTTCGCCTTCGGCATCAGCCCGCAGTGGACGTGGTTTCTCTTCCCGGTCGCGGTGGCCGCGCTGTTGATCCTCACCGCGGGGGTCAGCATGGCGCTCTCGGTCCTCTTCGTCCGCTTCCGCGACGTCGCGATCATCTGGATCGTCGCCGCCCAGGTGCTCTTCTACGGAACGCCGATCCTCTACCCGGTCAACGCCTTCACCAAAAGCCCGACGCACGACACCAAGGAACACCTTCTGATGCTGAACCCACTCTCGGTGATCTTCGAGCAGGTGCGCGTCTGGGTCCTCGCCGAACCGAGGTCGAAGGCGCCAACTGCAGCGGAAGCGGCGGGTGGTGCTCTCCACCTGATTCCGGCGGGGATGATCTTCGTCGGCGTCTGCGCCTTTGCGGTCTGGATCTTCCGCCGAGAAGCTCCACGCGTCGCGGAGAACCTCTAGCGCCGCCCGCGGCCTAGCGGCAGACCCGTACCGGCCGGCCCGAATCGACGTGGACGTACCATGGCCGCGACGATTCATCGCGCGGGATGCGCAGCAGCATCGCCGAGCTCGCGGGGATGGTGCTGAGCGACACCGGGTATTCGCCTTCCGCGAAGCGGCGCAGGCTCGGCGTCGCTTCCGTTCCCGGCGGCACCTCGATCCGGTTCAGGCCGACCGACAGCGGCACCTCGACGGTACCGCCCACACCCCCGACCATCGTGCAGGTCCGCCCCGCCGCTGCGGAGAAGCTGAAACCGCCGACGTGGACGATGCCGACGATCGGCAGTGCGTGGGCGAGGAGGACGTCGGCTTGGCGGCGCCCCTGCGGGGCGGCGGTTTCGAGTTCGCCCTGAGAGTAGGCCGGTGAGCCGAATTCTTTCACCGCCTGGAAGTACTTGGCGGCGTAGATATTGACCATCGAGCCAGTACCGGCCACTTCCGGGGTCAACTGAAAGTTCGGCGAGACCGTCGGGCGGGCGATTTCCAGGGCCGCGGTGTCAGATCGAGTGAAGATCGTCTGTTCGGCAAAGTTGTCGCGCCCTTTACGGAGGACGGCGAGGTTGGGGGCGATCGCCAGGGCGGTGGCGAGGCCGGCAACGATCAGCGTCCGCCTGCCCAGTCGCGAGCCTCGCAGCAGGCCGGCGAGGATCATCAGGATGAAGATCGCGCTGATGTACTGGTAGCGACTGGCGGTCGGTTCGCGGCCGGGGATATAGCTGAAGGCAGTGAGGAACCAGTTGGCGATCGCGGCCGCGGCGACCGGCCAGACGATCGGGTCGACCCGCTTGCGGCGGTAGATCAGCAGCCCGACGGCGGCGATCAGGGCGACAAGCAGGATCCGCCCCCAGACCGGTTCGGCGGAGAGCGTCAACGGTTCGGTGCCGAGGCCGGAGAGGGCACCGACCCCAACCGCGGCTACTTCGGCCACATAGCGGGGCGAAGCGAGCAAATTCTGGAGGGTGAAGTGGGTTTCGGCGTTGTGCCCCCAGCCGATCCACCAAAGCGCGTAGAGGATCACGGGGACCGCGACGGCAAAGGCGCGTCGGCGCCAGGTCTGGCGCGGAGCGACCAGGATCGCGACGACGGCCGCTACCGCGAAGGCGATGCCGAGGCTGGAGAAGCCGAAGCAGAGCAGCAGCGATACGCAGGCGATCACATCGCCACGGCGGTCGCGCCGCTCGAGGGCGAGCAGCATCGCCAACCCGAATAACATCGAACCGACGTAGCTGATCTCGAAGGTCCAGAGGAGCACCTCATAGGCGGGACCGAGGAAGAGGACGAGGGCCGCCGCAAAGAGCGCCGGCCAGCTGCCGATCCGCCGCTCGACATAGACGTAGAGCAGCACGGCGGTGACCAGCAGGCCAACCGTCAGGAGCACGAATTCAGGCATCGCCGAGGTCATCCCGAAGATCCGCAGGAAGAGCTGCGTGATCAGCACCGGGATCACCACGATGTGCTCGTTGTGGGGTTCGAAGACGGCGCTCACGGTCAGGTGGCGCCGGTTCATCAAGAAATCCCACGAGTCGGCGAAGAAGGTGAGGTGGCGAACCAGCACCAAGGTCACCACCGCGGCGACGAGGAGCGCCCCGCCAAGCAGTAGCTGCGGCGCGTTTCGGGTTGCTCGCTCCATCAGCGCGCGGAGTTTATTCCCCGTCCGCGGTCACCCAAGGGCGGCTGGGTGACCCAGCAGACCGGCCAGGGCGCTTGCGGGGGCCGGTGGTGAGGTGAGCGATCAACCCCCAGCCGGCGGCGCAGCGAGAGCATGGGATCGAGGGGCGGCGGCGGCGCTCCAACTAAGGCGAGATGATCGCCGCGGCGGCCCAGACGAGGACTGGGAAGGCAACGATTTTTTGCCGATCAGCAGCTCGGCGTGGAAAGCCCAAAAGGAAAGCAATCGCCGCCGCTCCCGAGGCGCTCAGGGCGACCCTGATCAAGAGCACCAGCGAACGTATTCGGCGGGCCGCGCCGAGGATTGCGGCGGTGAGCGGCGCCAGGCCGTTCAGGGCCGGCTCCTCGAGGAAGACGAAGCTGATTCGAGCTTTGAAAACCACCCAGCCCCGCGCCGCTGGGTCGCGGCAGGTGCCACCCGGCGCCCCTGCACTGCCCGGGAGTCTTCCAGGTAAACTCGGCCGCTATGCCCGAGCAGGTTACCTCGGCGGCACCCACAAGGGACTCGGACCAACACAACCAGCTCTACGGCGCTAAGTACTACGCCAACTATTGGGGCAGCGGCGGCCCCTATGAGCGCAACGATCGCTGGCTGCGCTTCTTCGGTGACGTCGCCGACGGGCTGATCCGCGACTTCCACCCGACCAGCGTCCTTGACGCCGGCTGCGCGATGGGCTTCCTGGTCGAGCAGCTGCGCAAAAAGGGGGTCGACGCGAGGGGCTTCGACGTCTCCGAATACGCGATCTCCCAGGTCGACGATTCGGCCGCCCCCTACTGCAAGGTCGGTTCGGTGACCGATCCAATCGAGGGCCGTTATGAGCTCATCACCTGTATCGAGGTGCTCGAGCACCTCCCGCCTGAGCAGGCCGACACGGCGATAGCCAACCTCTGCTCGGCCACCGACTTGATCGTGATGTCGAGCACGCCGGGGGACTACGGTGAGCCAACCCACCTCAACGTGATGCAGCCAGAGGACTGGGCCGCCAAGTTCGCCCAGAATGGATTCCTGCGCGACCTCGACCGCGACCTCAGCTATCTCTCACACTGGGCCGCCGTCTACGTCCGCCGCGAGGAGCCCCAGGCAGAGACGGTGCGGCGCTATGACCGCGGCTGGTGGCGGCTGCGGCGCGAGGTCGACGAGGTGCGCGAATCGCTGCTCGCCGCCCAGGGGGCGCTTGAGGCGGAGCCCGGTCGACTGCAGCCCCCCGGCCAGGCATCGGCGATGAGGGAAACAATCGCCGACCAGGAGAGGGAAATCCTCCGCCTTCGCGACCTGCTGATCGGCAAGGACCGCGAACTCGGGGCCGCCAAGGGGCTGCTTGCGGTCGTCGAGGACCGGGCGCTGCGGGTCTCCGCCGTAAAGGAACGGGTGGCCTCTAAAGTCCCGGGGTCGGGGCCGCTGCTGGACATCCTCTTGCGGCTCCTCCGCGGCCGCGCCTAGAGGTCGCCGTGCCGCGCTTCTCGATCCTTACCCCGGTTTACGAGACGCCGCCGCACGTGCTGCGCAAGATGTTGCGCTCGGTGGCGAACCAGAGTTACGGCGCCTGGGAGCACTGCCTGGTCGATGACGGCTCGGCGGCCCCCCACATCCGCCAGATCCTCGATAGCGCGGGGGAGACCGACGCTCGCTTTCGGGTCGCCTATCGGGCACAGAACGCCGGCATAGTCGCCGCCTCCAACGACGCGCTGGCGATGGCCGAGGGCGATTTCGTCGTCCTCCTCGACCACGACGACCTGCTCCATCCCGACGCCCTCGCCGAGGTCGCCGAGGCGATCGACGCCGCCCCCGACGCCGACTACGTCTACACCGACGAGGACAAGGTCGACGAACGCGGCTTTCACTCCGGCCCCTTTTTCAAGCCCGACTGGTCGCCGGAGCGGATGCGGACGCAGATGTACACCTGTCACCTGAGCGTTTTGCGCCGCTCCTTGAGCATCGAGGTCGGTGGCTTCGATGCCCGCTTCGAGGGCTCCCAAGATTGGGACCTGGTGCTGAAGGTAACCGAGCGCTCGCGCCGCATCCTCCACGTCCCGAAGGTCCTCTACCACTGGCGGACGATCGCCACTTCAGCCGCCTCCGGCGGCGAGGACGTGAAGCCGTGGGCATTTGAGGCAGGGCCGCGCGCGGTGCAGGCGCACTGCGACCGAATCGGCCTCCCCGCAGAGGTCGCGATGGACCCCAGTGACCCCGGTGTCCTGCACCTTCGCCCCCGCCTGCACGAGCAACCGCTGGTCAGCATCCTCATCCCCACCGCCGGGCAGATCCGCGATGTTCGTTTCAAGCCGGTGGTCCTGGTAGCGAACTGCGTGCGCGGAATCGTCGCCAACTCGACCTATGAGAACTACGAGATCGTCGTTGTCGCCGACCACACGCTGGAGCCGCGGCTGGTCGCGGAGCTGGAGGAGATCGCGGGCGAGCGCCTTCGCGTCGTCCCCGCCCCCCCTGGAAAGTTCAACTTCTCGGCGATGATCAACATGGGGGCCGTCGAGGCGCGCGGTAAGTACCTGCTTCTCTTAAACGACGACATCGATATCGCCACGCCAGAGTGGATCGAGCGAATGGTGATGTACTGCGCCCAGGACGGCGTCGGCGTCGTCGGCGGTCGGCTGGTCTGGGGGGACGGTCGCCTCCAGCATGTCGGCGTCGGCTTCGACGGGGGTCTCCCGGGCCACACCTATCGCGGTTTCCCAAGTGACTACAAGGGCTATGCCAACGCCGTGGTCATCGCCCGCAACTGCCTCGCCGTGACCGGCGCCTGCCTGATGACCCCCCGGGCGCTGTTCGAAGAGCTCGGCGGGCTCTCGCTCAGCCTGCCCGTCAACTTCAACGATGTCGACTACTGCCTCAAGTCCCATGCCGCCGGCCGGCGGATCGTCTATGACCCCGACCTCTTCCTCTATCACTATGAGTCCTCGAGCCGCTCACCCGTCGTAAACGACTGGGAGCAATACCAGCTCGTCGACCGCTGGGCACCGCTGGTCGCGGTCGACCCCTACAACAATCCGAACCTGCGGCGCGGTACGCCGCGCTTCGCCGGA
Organism: uncultured Solirubrobacterales bacterium; assembly: GCA_963700105.1. Lineage (GTDB taxonomy): Bacteria > Actinomycetota > Thermoleophilia > Solirubrobacterales > 70-9 > CAVUWL01. Next base: position 1,615,007 of record CAVOWL010000004.1, read on the forward strand.
GTCTTCGTCTGGGCCAAGCGCCGACGCCCGCCGATCCGCGGACGCCCGCGGCTGCGGCTGCGGGGAAGCCGCTTGCCTTCCTGAACAGACCTACAGCCCGATGGCGGGTGACTTGCGGATACGATCGCCGAGCAGCGTGACAACGCCGAACCCGGCCAGGCTTGCGGCGGCGAGGACAGCGGCGCCGAGCGAGTAGGCGCTGCCGGGAGGGGGATTCAGCGCCGGAGCGTAGAGCGCCAGGGTGAGTAGCGCGTTGAAACCGACGAAATAGAGCGCAAAGCGTGGGAAGGTGGCGCGCAGCCCAACCACCGCACCGGCCATTCCCAGCATCGGCAGCAGATAGCTTCCGATGTGAATTACCGTCAGGTCACTGCTACTGCCAAAGACCAACAGCCCCCAGACGATTGCCCCGAGCACTAGAACGGCAAAAGAGGTGAGAGCAAAGGTCCATTCGGAGTGGCGACGTCGCCCCCGACGCCGCCCAATGGCCATCGCGAAGGGCGCCAGCAGGAGGAGGCCCATGGAGGGCAGAAGGTAGAAGAAAAAGTCGACCCGCAGCGCGCGCACGACGTCGGTGAGGTCGCCGGTTTCGATGGCGGTCTCAAGGGTTTCGGGTGCCATTGTCCAACCCGTCATCGTCTCGAAGTTATCGGCCTTATTGTGTAGTGCTCCGCCGAGTCCGGCTTCGCGGTAGGAGTCCAACACCGCTTCGGTGGTGCTGCGTTTATCGATTTCGACGACCCCCGCGAGGGTCCACTTGGAGAGGCGGTTCCCGGGGGGGTCGCCGTACTTCTGGTACGCCGACCACGGCGCCATCACCACAATCCCGACCACCAGAGCAACCCCCAGCCAGCGCCAACTGGGTAGCCCGCGAAAGGCGACCACGATGGCCAGCGCGATGATCCCGAACACGCTCGAGCCGTGTCCCATCATCGCCAGGCCGCACAGGGCCGCAATCAAGCCCGCTGCCCACAGGTTACGACGCATGCGCGGCCACAGCGGGGTCAGAACCAGCGCCGCCACGACCAAGAGCATCGCGGCCGGGAGAAGCTTCGGCCAGACGAAGAAACCGTTGACGATCGCGAGCCCGCTCACCAATACCGTGAGCATGACCAGGGCACGGGTCACGCGACTAACCCTCGCCGCGACGAGAAGCGCCCAAAGCCCGACGATCCACAATTGCTGAAGCACGACCCCAAGTACCTCGTAGTTGAGCCCGGATGCATCCCAGCCGAACGGGCGCTGCGAAAGCACGTAACCAACTTGAAGAGGAGGGCGGTCGCTGAACAGCCATTCTCCGGGAAAGACTGGAGGTACGCCGTGGTGACCGTTTAGGAAGAACCATTCCGAGAAAAACTTCGGGATTTCGCTGTCACTGGGCAGCGGGTGCGAGAAACGCATGCTCGCCGTCGTCAACGGCTGCTGGGTGCCACCATGCACGAACCCGAGGAAGAGGAGGAAGGCCGAGCCAAGCGCCCAGAGAACCAACGGCGTCCCCAGGCGCCGAAGCAGAGCACGATCGAGCCTGCCGCCGTACAGGGACCATCCGCCCACGAGGATCGAGGCGAAGACGACAAAATAGGAGAAGGCTTCTCCGATCAGGCGGTCGCCGTAATAACTCCAGAAGCCGAGGATCCCGACCACTCCGCTGGTCGCCAGACCGATCGCCAGTAGGACCGGAACCTGCCGCACCCCCCTCCGGGCCGCGTAAAGGGCTGCCGCAGCGATGGGCAGGCCGGTCAGGACAAGGTGCAAAGGCAAGAGCGGGACCAATCTGCTCGCCCCCATCGGCTAGAAGACCCCGCTTCGCAGCGAGAAACCGGGCACCGGGCCCCAGAGATGATCCCCCACCGCATGCATCGTCGGTAGGTTCGCATATCCAGGCAGACCGATCCAAGTCTGCAATCTCACCGATGCGAGGAGCAAACTCCGCTAGATGAACTACGAGCGCCTCTACAGCTTTCGCTTCCGCGATATCGACCAAGAGCGAAGGGTCGCAGTCTGGCGGGAGATCAGCAGCCACGTCTACGGCCTGATGGGATGCCCGCAGAAGGTCCTCGACCCTGCGGCCGGCCGCGGCGAGTTCATCGGCGCCGTACCGGCCAGGGAGACGTGGGCGGTCGACAATGTCAGCTACCCCGAGGCGGCTCACTGGCCCGAGACCACCGTCCTCACCTCATCGATCATGGATACCGACCTTCCCGGCGACCACTTCGACGGTGTTTTCGTCTCCAACTTTCTCGAGCATCTACACGACCAGGAGGCAATCGCGTCCTTCCTCGAAAAGATGCATGCTGCGATGGAGAGGGGTGGTCGGATCGCGATCATGGGACCGAACTACCGCTATTGCTCGAAGGAGTACTGGGACTGTGCAGACCACTATGTTGCGCTTACCCACAAGGCGATCGAAGAGCACCTCTATGCGGCCGGCTTCGCGCCCGTCAGGGCGATCCCGCGCTATCTACCGTACTCGTTCCGAGGCATCCTGCCTCACTCCCCTTCACTGACCCGTTTATACCTCAAAGCGCCGCCAGCCTGGCGGGTTTTTGGTAAGCAGTTCCTCGTGATCGGTGTCAGGACCGACTAGGAGGAAATTGACTCGCCGCTCGGTGAGCGACGCGTCGGCTTTCGCACCTGATAGTCGCCTCGGCTGAGCGCCTTCTCCAGCCAGACGTAGAGGACAATGAAGAGATAGCGGCTGCCCATCTCACGCATCGCCAGCTTCGGCACTCCGCTCGTCCTGTTCGTCCAAGAGATCGGGATCACCTGGTAGGTGTGGCCTCTGACGATTGCCTTCAGCGGCATCTCAACGGTGAGGTTGAAGTGCTTGGACAACAGCGGCTGGACGGTCTCTATTACCTCGCGCCTGTAACCCTTGAAGGCGTTGGTGGTGTCGTTGTAGCGGTGGCGGAAAAGGATGCGGATGAACCAGTTGGCAAGCCGGTTTATGGTCAGCTTGAGGCGCGGGTAGTCGTGTACCTTGGCTCCCGCCATGAAGCGAGATCCGAAGGCGCAGTCCCATCCCTCCTCGAGCAACCGGTGGTAGCGGACAATGTCCTCGGGATCGTCTGAGGCATCGGCCATGGTGATGACGACCGCGTCGCCCTCGAAGAGGTCGAGCCCCGCCCTGACCGCCATCCCGAAGCCTTTTTCATAGTGCGACGGACGGCAGCGCACCCTGGGATTTTCCGCGGCGATCGCGGCGACAACCTCGGGCGTTGTGTCCTGGCTGCCGTCATCGATGACCAGCACCTCGTACTCGATCCCCTCGCGATCGAGCACCGCAACAACACCCTCCACCGTCGCACCGACCGAGCCCTCCTCGTTCTGGGCGGGCATCACCACCGAGAGCTTCACGCGGCACCCACGCTCCAGCGCTCCAGGTTATGCTCGTGAATCTCGCGCAGAATGTCCTCCACCCCGAAGCGCAGATTCCAGTCAGGGTAATCGGCTTCAAAGGGCGCCAAATCGGAGATCCACCAGCGATGATCGCCGATCCGCGGCTCCTCGCCCATCTCCCAGCTCAGCTCTGTACCCGCGATCCGCTCACACATCTCGATCGCCTCCAGCATCGAACAGTTGCTGAAGCGACCGCCACCGATGTTGTAGACGGCGGCTGCTCGGGGTGAGCTGTGGAAGGCGGCAAAGGCGGCAATTAGGTCGGCGCTATGGATGTTATCCCGTACCTGCTTGCCGGCGTAGCCGAAAACGGTGTATGGAGTACCGGTGACCGTGCACTTCATCAGGTAGGCGAGGAAGCCGTGCAGCTTGGCGCCGGCGTGCTGGGGGCCGGTGAGGCAGCCTCCGCGGAAACAGACCGTGGGCATTTCGAAATAGTTACCGTACTCTTGAACCAGCAGGTCGGCGGCGGCCTTGGAGACACCGAACAGGGAGTGAGTTGAGGCATCGATCGACATCGAGGTGTCGATTCCTTGGTAATAGCGATGGGACTCAGGCAGCTCCAAGCGCAGATCGAGCTCTTCCAACGGCAATCGGTTTGGGGTATCGCCATAAACCTTGTTGGTGGAGCAGAAGATGAAGGTGGCCTGCGGCGCGTAGCTGCGGGCGGCCTCGAGTAGGTTGAGCGTACCGTTGGCATTGACCGAGAAGTCGGTCTGGGGCTCACTCGCCGCCCAATCGTGAGAGGGCTGCGCCGCGGTGTGGATGACCAACTCGATCTTTCCGGCGTGGGCGCGAAAGATCCGATCGAGCGCATCGGCATCGCGGATGTCGGTGTTCTCCCAGAGGAACTCGGGATGCTCGGCGACCAACCGAGCCGTCACGTGTGCGGTCGAAGACTCGGGGCCGAAGAAGCGGGCCCGCATGTCGTTCTCAACTCCGACCACGTCAAAGCCCTCGCCAATGAAGTGCTGCACCGCCTCGGAGCCGATCAGGCCCCCCGCCCCCGTGATGATCGCAACCGGCATTGGAGCTACTCCCTTCCCCCCACCGGGGCATCGATGTTTAGGGCCTCGGCGATCCCCGCCTCATCCGCCGCGATCCAGTCGTGGATATCAAGTAGAACCTGTTCGGCGTCGCGCCTTGGACGCCACTCATCCAGGTCAAAGAGCCTTGAGCAGTCCGAAATGTATACCGGTACATCGCCCGCACGGGTCGGCTCGATCGGCTCGATCGGGACCTCGGTGGCGGTGAGACGGCGACAGATCTCGGTCGTCTCCTTTAGCGAGAGACTGCAGGCCCGCCCACCGCCGACATTGACGGTGCGCCCGTCCCAGAACTCCCGGTCAAGCAGCTGGCGCTCGACCAGGTCGATCAGATCCTCGACGTGCAGCAGATCGCGAACCTGCTTGCCCTCGCCGCCGAAGCCTATGTAGCTGAGCGGCTGGCGAAAATGATGGGCGAGCATCCAGTGCGTGAACACCCCTTGATCGACCTTCCCCATCTGCCAGGGTCCGGCGATTACTCCACAGCGATCGATCACCGCGGGCACGCCGAGACCGGCCCGGTACTCCTCGATCAGTAGCTCGGCGGCCAACTTGGTGGCCCCGTAAAGGGTGCGGGCACCATCCATCGGAAACTCCTCCGAAAGCCCTGCCGGCGAGATTCCCGGCAGCTCCTGCCCGGCGGCAATCTCAAAGCGCGTCGGTCCCTCCTCGAGCTTCAGGGCTACCTGCGCCGCCACCGGGTAGACCCGGCTGGTCGAGAGGAAGACGACGAAGGCCGCCTCGCGACGGGCCAACTCGAGGCAGTTGTAGGCCCCGGTCAGGTTGGTGTGCACGAGGTAGCCAGTGTCGCCATCAACTCCGCTCATTACCGAGGGCTCCGCCGAGCACTCGATCAGGGAAGAGACCGAGAGGGGCTCAAGGTCCTCGGGTCTGCGCACGTCGCCGCGGACGAAACGCACCCCCGCTTCGCCCAGGCGAGGAAGGTTCAACGCCGATCCGCGCCGATAGAGATTGTCGAGTGCGACGATCTCCCAATCGGGGTGTCGCCTGGCGAGCGACACGGCCAGATTTGAGCCGACAAAGCCGGCCCCACCGGTGATCAGCAAACGCTCGCTCACGTCTCGTGACGCTACCGCAAGGACGCCTCAAACCAGGGCGGCAGCAGAGGGCAGCGCGGCCCATGCGCCGCTCGCCGCGGCCGGAGTGGACCCCGATCAGCGCCGGCGGCGAGCTTGCCCGAATCTCCTTCTCAGCGATCGGGCGACTGGCCGATCCGATCTGGCGGGCAATCCTTCAAAAGCGCCCACCTGGATGGGGTTGTGGCAGAGCTCAGCGATCAGGCTCGCCGCGCCTCGGTGAGCCTCATCGAGACCTGCGCAAGCGGCGGAAGAGGCGCCCCGCGCTCCGAAGTGGTGCGCTGAGTCGCCAGCTGAGGGTCCCCTGATAGGCATGGATCGTGGCCGCGACCTCCTGCTTGCGCTCCAGCTCAGATCGCTCGGCTCGCCGCAGGCTCTCGGCCTCCGCCCGCTCAGCCTCAGAGAGCCTGCGCTGAGATTCTGCAAGCAAACCGTGCAGGCGCGCGTTCTCATTGCCGAGAGCCTGGGCATCGACGCTGGCGCGCCACTCAAGGCGGACCAACCGAGCCATCTCCTGCAGCTGTCCGCGCGGGCGCTGGGTCGGCTTCGCCAGTCGGCTAAAGAGCTCGGAGAGCTCGCGAGCATGGACGCTGGCGCGGTGATTGGCGATCACCAGGTCTCGATTGATTGGTCCCATCGAAGCGCTGTAGTGGCTCAGATCCTCGCGGAGTCGGACGGGATCGATGATCACTCGCCCACTTCGACCGGATATTCCGTCCGCCTCGATCGCAGCGTAGGACTCGCTGGTCATCCAACCGTCGCCACCGCTCCAATCGTAGACGTAGGCGGCACGGCCGCAGGCCATTGCCTCAAGGATCGAGCGCCCGTAGCCGATCACGATGTCGGCTCCGAAAAGGGCGGGGCGCGGATCGGTCGTCTGGTTGAATGGTCCCCCGATCCGACTCAGCTCAATTCCTGCCTCCGCGCAGCCCGCCTCCAGCATCGCCATTCGATCTCCATGAGGGGTATTGCTTAGGAGCAACGCACGCCGTGCTCTTTGGGGAAGCGACCCTCGCGGGAAAAACCGCTCGGTATCGATTGGCTGGCGCAAGCGCACCACCTCCACCTTGACCGCAAAGCCTTCCAGACGCCTCAGGATTCGGTCATTTAGCGCCACCACCAGGGCGACCGATCCGTCCATCTGCGGCGGCGACTGCAGGTTAAAAATTTCACTGTGCGCGACAAAGAGCTGCGGAGCGCTCGGACAGCGATCGGCGACCTGGAAAGAGACAGCCGAATCCTGAACCAGGGCCGCATCGAAGTCATCGCCGAGCTCGGCGTCGCCGCCGACGGTGAGGCCCCGCTGCAATGCGACCGTCGCACCCTCACCCGGCTCGGGGCTATAGAGCACGACCTCATGGCCGAGGCGCTCGAATTGCTCGGCGACCGTAAGTAGGTAGGACTCACTCCCCCCCAGCCCGAGGTGATTCGTCGCCAGCACCAACCTCATCGATTGCGACCCGGACCCGAGGGAAAGAGCTCAGGCGGTGGTGGCTTGCGCAGCCGACCCCGCCGGGTCTTGATGGCGACGCCCAGCGGCGATCGCAAGCGTCGATCCTGCGGCCGCGACGGCGAGGCTTGCAAGTGCCCAGCCGGGCCCACTCTCTCCGGTTCCCAGTAAAGAATCAACCGAAGGGCTGCCGGGACCACCGTCAACAAGCGCGAGCAAACCGGCGATCAGCGCCAGGTTGAACTCATAGCCCCCATTGGAAGACCAGAGGCCATTTTTGAAATGAACGGTGTGGATCGCCGTGATCATCGTCGCGATCAGCGAGGTGGCGGCGGCCGGGGTGAAGGCGCCGGCGACGATCATCGCTCCGCCAATCGTCTCAGAGGCACTCGCCGCGATCGCGTTTCGCCGCCCGGGTCGCATCCCGAGGGAATCCATCATTTCACTGGCGCGATCAAGGCCGGGACCTCCAAACCATCCAAACCACTTCTGGCTGCCGTGGCCAAAGAACAACCCGCCGATCACGAGTCGGGCAATCAGGCGTCCAAGCCTCATTTCAAACCTCCATTATTGGCTGAATATTTCAGACCGAAACCACCTCACCTGAGTCCCGCTCGGCAGGTACCCGCACGCTGCATTCGGGCAACTGGCCGTCCAGCGCGCTGTCGAGAAGGGCATTCAGTTGGTTGCGTTGTCGTTGATCAAGGGCACCGAGGACGTCGTCCTCGATCGCGTCGAGCACCCGCCCGACCTCCTTCAGCGCGCGTTCTCCGGCAGCGGCGATTTCCACGATGTGGCGGCGACGGTCGACGTCGTCGCGGCGTCGGATTGCGAGACCGGCCTGCTCGAGCTCGTTGAGCAGCAGCACCACGTTGCTGGGATCGATCGAGAGCGCCTCCGCCATCGCCCCCTGCGGCGCCGGCCCGTGGTCGCGCAGGTAGCTGAGGGCAACGAGTTGGCGCTGCCGCAGGCCCAGCGGGCACAGCTCGGCCTCAAAGCGGTGGTTGATCGCCCGAGCCAGGTGGGCAATTAGAACCGCCGATCTTGCCGGGCTCGTCGCAGTCTTGGTGACCATCTCGCCATTGTAGCTCGGTTCATAGATGATCCTTGCTACATTGACTAATTCGCCGCCGCTCCGCGAGGTTGCCAGAAGTCCCGGCCCCCGCTCAGACACACCCAAAGACGCCATGTCCCAGAACGAAATCCAATCAACAGCGCCCGATCGCCGTCGCTGGATCGCCCTGGTTGTGCTCTGCCTCGGTCAGCTGATGATCGTTTTGGACGCGACGATCGTCAACGTCGCGCTGCCCTCGATCCAGGGCGACCTGCATTTCACCCAAGCCAGCCTGACCTGGGTGATCAACGCCTACCTGATCGCCTTCGGCAGCTTTTTGCTGCTGGCCGGGCGGCTCGGGGATCTGATCGGCCGCAAGAAGGTCTTCATCGGCGGCCTCGCCCTATTCACCAGCGCCTCGGCAATGTGCGGAATCGCCGACAGCGAGGGACTACTGATCGCCGCCCGCTTCGTCCAGGGAATCGGCGGCGCGGTCGCCTCCTCGGTGATCATCGCGATCATCGTCACCGAGTTTCCGGGCGCCCGCGAGCAGGCAAAAGCGCTGGGCGTCTTTGCCTTCGTCGCCTCGGCCGGGGGCTCGATCGGACTGCTCGCCGGAGGCGTCCTCACCCACGCGATCAACTGGCACTGGATCTTCTTCATCAACGTTCCGATCGGCATCGTTGCGATCGGGCTCGGTCTGGTCTTGGTCGAGGAGAACGCGGGCGCCGGCCTGCGCCAGGGGGTCGACATCCTCGGCTCGGCGCTGATCACGGCGGCGATGATGCTCGGCGTTTACACGATCGTTGAGACCGACAGCTACGGTTGGGGATCGCCCCATACACTTGGGTTGGGCGCGATCGCGGTTGCCCTCTTCGCAATCTTCATCGCCTATGAGGCGCGGATCCGAAACCCGATCGTTCCCCTGCGGGTGCTCCGCTCCCGCAGCCTGAGCGGGGCAAATCTCGTTCGGGGCTTCCTCGTGATCGGGATGTTCTCCTCGTTTTTCCTCGGCGCCCTCTATCTCGAGCACGTGCTCGGCTACAGCGCGATCCGCACCGGGCTCGCCTTCTTGCCGATGACCCTCGGCATCGGGGTCCTATCGGTCGCGGTGACGCCGCGCCTGGTGACGCGATTTGGACCCAAGCGGACGCTGATCCCGGGGCTTGCGATGGCCCTGGCCGGCCTGCTTTTGTTCGCCCGGGTCCCGATCCATGCCTCCTACTGGACCGACCTCTTCCCCGCCCTGTTGCTGATCGGCCTCGGCGCCGGCACCTCCTTCATGCCGCTGATCACCCTGGCAATGTCGGAGGTCCCGGCCAAGGATGCGGGGCTCGCATCGGGGCTCGTAAACGTTTCCCAACAGATGGCGGCGGCGGTCGGGATCGCGGTCCTAGGCACCCTTGCGACCAGCCGCACCGCCCACCTTCTCGGCGCTGGCAACACCGCCGCCCAGGCACTCACGGGTGGATATCGGTTTGCCTTCCTGATCGCCGCCGGCTGCGTAGCCGTGGGCATCGCCGTCGCGCTCACCGTTCTGCGCTCACCGGCAAGGCGGGGTGCAGAGACCGCTTCCCCCGGCGGCGCTGAGGAGCTAGCAATCCGCGACGGCCTGCTCGCCGATGAGCTCCTCTGAGCCCTTAAGCAGCTGTTCGGCAAGCAGCCGCTGCGGGGATCAGGGCTCGCCGCCAGGCCTCAGTAGCCACCGTCCAACTTGCGGTGATCCCAGCTCGCGACGCGCAACGTCTTGAAGCGAATCGCGACCCGCTTTGGCGCCTGCGCTTCAAGCGCCGCCCTCGCCTCGCCATCGACCGCTGAGATTCCCTCCGCGTAGCGCACGGTCAGCTCGGTGGCAAATCCGACCACGACCTCGGGATCTCGGTGGATCTCGGCCTCGGCCTCGATCATCGCGCCGCGCAGCTCGCCATAGTCGTGCCCGCTCTCAACCAGGACCGTGGCCCGCGGGTCGCGCTCGAGGTTTCGAACCTTCTGCGACTTGGCGTAGGTCCAAATCCAAACCTCATCCTCGCGTGGGACAAACCACATCGGCATCAGGTGCGGCCAGCCGCGCGGGCCGAGGCTTGAGATGACCGCAATCCGCTCGGCCTCAAGCAGCGCAGAGAACTCGCGCTCGCTGAGCTTTATCTGATCCCTTCGACTCACGCCATTGGGGACTCTAGGTTGAAAGCGTTCCGATACGCACTCGGCGTCGTCGATGTGGCACGGCGGAAATGCTCGCGCAGCGATGCCGCGCTACCAAACCCTGATCGCCAGGCGACCTCCTCGATTGAAATGTCGGAGGCCTCGAGCAGGCGGCGGGCCTCAAGCACGCGCCGCCCCAACAACCACCGCAGTGGGGTGGTACCGGTCTCCTCGCGAAAGCGCCGAGCGAAGGTGCGGGTGCTGAGGCCAGCGTGCTCAGACATCGCGGCCACGTCAAGCGGCTGATCGAGTCGCTCGGCGAGCCAGGCCCGGGTCGACTCCAACGACCCAGCGACGCTGCTCGGCGGTCCTTCGATGAACTGGGCCTGGCCGCCGTCGCGATGAGGGGTTGCGACCAGATGGCGAGCGACCCGCTCTCCCACCGCGGCCCCGAAATCGACCCGCACGACGTGAAGGCAGAGGTCTATTCCAGCGCTCAGGCCAGCTGAGGTCATCACCTCGCCCTGATCGATGAAGAGCGGCGCCGATTCAACCTCGACCGCGGGAAATCGAGCGCGCAGCTCGGCCGCCATCGCCCAATGGGTCGTCGCGCGGCGACCATCGAGCAGACCGGCGTAGGCGAGGGCGAAGGCGCCGCTGCAGACCGAGATGATGCGGGCGCCGCGCTCAGCAGCACCGCGCAGCGCGACGATCACCGGTTGCGGTGGCGGCTCGAGCACCGCGACGTAGCCGGGAACGACAACCGTCTCAGCTGCCGCCAGCGCGTCGAGCCCAGCGCCGGGTTCAATCGCGAATCCGGTCGTGCTTTGCACTCGATCACCGCCCAGCGAACAGCTGGAGAAGTGATACATCGGGGCGCCGCCGGGGTCGGCGGCGAGGCTGAATACCTGCGCCGGCGCCGCCAGGTCAAAGGCGACCAGGCCATCCATGCAGAGCGCCACGACTCGGTGCATGGCAGAAACCTATCGAACAGTGGCAGTCCTGCCACTGTTTTTTTCGGCGCCGGGGGCCGATGATGGGGGGGTGCAGACGGCGATCCTGATTTTCGAGGGGATCACGGCCCTCGATGCGATCGGGCCGTATGAGGTGCTGCGCTCGGTCCCAGGCTGGGAGGTAAAATTCGTCGCCCTGCAAAGCGGGGAGGTTCGGACCGACAGCGGTTCCCTCGGTCTCAGCGCCGATTACACCCTCGAGCAGGAAGTGAAGCCCGACATCGTCCTCGTTCCCGGCGGCGTCGGGAGCAGGGCGCTGCTCGCCGACGAGCAGGTCCTCGCCTGGATTCGTGAAGTTGACAAATCAACGACCTGGACGACCTCGGTGTGCACCGGCTCCCTGGTCCTCGGCGCCGCCGGATTGCTACGGGGCAAGCTGGCAACCACTCACTGGTTGTTTTTGGAGTCTCTACGTGAGTTCGGAGCGACCCCGGTCAGCGAGCGCTACGTCGAGGACGGCAAGACGATCACAGCGGCTGGGGTCAGCGCCGGTATCGACATGGCCCTTCACCTCGTCTCCCGCGAGGTTGGGTCCGAGGTCGCCCAGGCCGTCCAGCTCGGACTCGAGTACGACCCCCAACCTCCCTTTGACGCCGGCTCCCCCGCCAAGGCCCCGGTTCAGATCGTCGACGCCGTCACCGCCTCCGCGGGCTCCGAAGAGCGGCTCTCCACCGAGCAGAACTGAGGGCAGCGCCCCGCGCCTATAGCCCTCCCGCACCGCTGCTGCCGCGGGTCAGCTCGACCGAGCGGGTGGCGCGCGATCCCGGGATTGCGACGACGAGCTGGGTCTGCAGCGTGCCGGCTTTCCTCAAAAGCGGTCGACCGCGGGCGTTAAGCGCGACCCTGAAGGTGTGGGCCTGACCGCCCCCGAGCCTGAAGCCGCGCTGTGCGATTGCGACCCGCATCATCCTCGGCCCATGGCCCCTGCCGCCGATCCGCACGTTTGAGTGCATCACGATCTGACCCGGACAGGTTTGACCGGCCGGGCGTTCGCAAAGAACTCCAACGCTGACCGCCTCGCCAACCGCTTCGATGCTTGAGATGCTGACGCTCGCCGTCGCTGTAGGCGGCGGCGGGGGCGCGGCGCCAACCGTCGCACCATCGATGTAGTCGTTATCAACGTTGATCGTTTCCCGGCCGTAGGTCTCGTTGTTGGCCCCGCGGTATTGGTGGATGCGCTGGTGGACCCATGCGTCGCTTGGGAGATAGGGGTCGGCGCTGTTTGCCTCACCGTTCCAGTTGGCGGTCCAGACGTCATCGGGCTCGGTGTAGCCGGTGCCGAGTTCGCTGGCGAGATCGGCGATGCCGGAGGCGCTGCTGCTGTAGACGCCGGAGAGATAGCCGAGCACGTGAAGCCGCTGCGTCCAGGCCTGAAGGAAGGTGAGGGTCGCCCGGGTGGCGCTGCCGCCCGGCGTGTAGGCCTCCATGTCGAAATAGATTGGGCTTCCCGCGCCAATGTCGATGCTGGCGGCCTCTTCCACCGCGTCATTCGCGGCCGCCGTTCCCTGCTGAGTGGCCTGATTGGAGCTGAGCTTGGCGCAGCCTCCGCAGCTGGTGCTGGGGGCCTGCAGGCCGACGTAGAGGGGGATCGGATGCCAGCCGGCGCTCAGCTCGGTCTTGACCCAGGATGCCGTCAGGTTGGGCTGCGCGCAGGCGCTGTTGGCGCCGCCGATGTAAACGCCGAGCGCCCGGTAGGGGGACGAAGACCAGGCCGCCATCGTCCGCGAGGAGGGGGCCGAGCAGGCGTCAAAGCCAAGTCCGGTGAAGGCACCGCTGATTGCGGTGGCGGCAGGCGCCGCCCGCGTGGGGCCGGCGGCAAGCGCCGAGGCGCGAGCAACCCGGGCGGCCGCTGGTTCGAGGAGGATCGCCCGCCGGCGCCCGATCGCATTGGCAGGGCAACGCTGGCTCGCCCCAGGAGTCCCGAGGTATACGGCCGCGCGGTCGAGTCGCACGCACATCTGGGGGTGAGCAGACAGTCGGTAGACCGGCCAGGAGGCGGGTGCCAGGACTCGCTGGCCTGCGTAGTGGATCACCGCCGGCGCACTCTGAGCAGCGGCGGGCGAGGCGCTCGCGCCGCCCGCCGCGAGCGCCAGGGCAGCGGCCATCAGGGCAGCGGCAAGCGCCGACTTGCGGGCACGCGCCGCCGCTCGAGCGCGTTCGGGCATGGGCATGCAAACCATTGTCACCTCCTAAGTAGCGCTTCGCAGCGCTTTGATTGCGCCGGGATGAGTCGTTCAGGCCTCCCTCGGTGAGAGCTCCAGCTGCCGCCAGGGACCCCCGCCGGCCATTGGCTGCGTCTTGCCAGCAAGCCAATCAGCCTGTAGGTCATCGTAGTGGGGGCTGGCCGGATGGCCCGATTGGCCGGTGAACATCTGCCAGCGGGAGCGCTCGGGCGCGCACGGATCGGCGACCATCCGCCAGCTGGGAGCCCAGACCGCCCGGTAGGGGTCGTTTGGGTCATAGGCGATCTGGCACACCGTCTCCTGCGCTCCGCCGGCACTGAGGCGGCGATTCAGGAGCCGCCGAAAGAGCGGATTTGCATCGCCCAGCGCGTGGGGGAACTCCATCTCGTGCACCAGGCCCCAGCGCCAGCCCGCCGGGTCGGGTCCGAAGCGGTCGCTGAGGTCATCCAGTGCGCCGCCCAGAGTCTCCAATACCAGCTCCTCCCAGGGGCGCCCGATCAAATCGGCATCGCCTTGCTCCCAGAGCGCCATCAGGTGAGAGTGCCAGCGCCAGGGCGAGGTGACATGGGTCATGAAGCCGTTATCGGCGCGATCAAGCCAGCGCTCACAGAGGTCGCGGTCGCCGATCGCCGCCCGCGCCACCTCCCGCCCCAAGCGCAGCAAGAAGGCCTGATAGATCGTCGCCGCGATCGAATCGGGATCAAGGCGACCGTTCCAGCTGCGCAGCCGCTCGATCGCCGCCGACTCGCGCTGAGCGGCGGGGTTGAGGCGCCCCAGCCTCCCCGCTGCCTCAAGGCCAGGAATCGAGAGTACGTCGGTCTGCATCCGCTCGAAGTCATCGAGATCGTGGACCTCGCGCTCCCCGAGCAGCTGCTCAATCCGCGCCGCGCGGAAGCCATCGAGCCACTCGCTGGTGATGTGGTGGGGATAGGAATCCCCGGCGATCCGGTTGTTGGCGCTGATCAGGTAGCCGCTTTTTGGATCGATCAGCTCCGGCAGCTCCCCGTATGGAACGGTTCCCTCCCACTCAAAATCACCGCTCCAACCAGGCTTAGGCAGGTCGGGGCATTCGCCGCGGCGACGCGGCAGGCGGCCGATCAGCTTGTATCCGATCGAGCCATGGCGGTCGGCCCAGATCAGGTTGGAGGCGGGGGAGGTGTGTCCCGCCAGGCGGCGGACGAGCTCGGGGCCGGAGTCGATCTGATCGAGTTCATACATTCCCGCGAAGGCCGTCGGGGCATCGAGGGTGAGCCAGCGAAGCGCCAGCGGCTCGGCCTGATCGGCCCCCAGCGCCTCATTGACGATCGGGCCGTGATGGGTGATCCGCACCTCGAGCTGCTCGGGAGCAGCCCGGCCCTTGACCGCGATCTCCTCGTGGATGATCTGAAGCGCTCGCCACTCCCCCTCAAAGAGGTAGCGATCGCCCTCGATCCGCTCGATGAAGAGGTCTTGGACATCGGCCATCACGTTGGTGAAGGTCCAGCAGACATCGTTGTTTTGACCCATGTAGTGCCCGGGCAGGCCCGGCAGCGAGGCGCCGCGTACAAATCGCTCACCAACGCGAAGCCCGATCTGATACCAGATCCCGGGCATGCTCGGTGGCAGATGGGGGTCGCCGGCGATCAGCGGCGTACCGGTAGCGCTGAGCGCCCCCGAGACCGCCCAGTTGTTGGAGCCGCTCGCCTCCGCGGCGAGCCCGATCGAGCGCCTCACCGCGTCGATCTGCTCGGCGAGCGCGAGCCCGTCTCCAGACCACGGCTGCTGGGCGACCAGGGGGTTGTCTCGCGGATAGGTCGGGTCAAGGCGAGCCGCCAGCTCCGCCCCCAGGAGCCTCGCCATATCTGAGCGAAGCAGCTCCCGCTCCCAGTTCGTTGATAGCCCGAAGGCAAGCAGCTTGCCGAGGCTGAGGATGTCGGTGGGGCGCCACGGATCAAAATCAAGCCGCAGGATCTGCATCTCAAAAGGCAGCGCCCGGGCGCTTGCCGCGGCGGCGTTTACCCCCTCGCAAAATCGCTCCAAGACCGCTGCCACCGCGGGCTCAAGCGCCGCGGCCTCGTTCTCGGCGGCGCGGTAGATGCCGAGCGTACGCATCAATCGATCCACCCCCAGGCCCTCCGCTCCCGCAAACTCTGAGACCGTACCCCTGACCACGCGACGGTAGAAGTCCATCTGCCAGAGCCGATCCTGTCCGTGGCAAAAGCCCTGCGCAAACCAGATGTCAGGTTGACTCTGGGCCGAAACGTGGGGAACGCCCCAGCGGTCGCGCCTGACCACGGCGCGCTCGCGGAGCCCATCCACGACGATCCTGCCTTCCTGCTTGGGCAGGGGGCGGCGCGCCAGCCAATACCAGGCGCCGGCGGCCCCTCCCGCCAGGGCAGCGGCGGCGGCGCTGGTCAGGAGTCCCACCCGCAGAGCCGCTCGCTTTCTGAGGCCGCTCACAACAGCTGTGTATCAGTTGCCGAGCCCCGCCGGCAAACGCCCCTCGTCCTCTAGCTTTTGCAGGTGGGCCTCCATCACCAAGGCGGCGGCCGGGCGCATCTGCTCTGCCACATCGCTCCAGACCTCGGCGAGCAGCGCAGAGCGAGAGCGCTCGCCGCGCTCAAGGGCGGCCAGCAGCCCCCGCTCGCGGTGCTCGCGGTGCTCGACGTATTCGGCGAGCTTTGCCGCCGGATCGCTCACCCAGGGACCATGGCCCGGACAGATCAGCCGAAGCGGCTCGGCCTGCAGGCGCCTCAGGGAATCCATGTAGGCCGCGAGCGAGCCACCGTCTGGGGGGACGAAGGTCGAACCCTCCCCCAGGACCAGATCGCCGCTGAAGCAGACTCCATCCTCGCTCAGAAAGCAGCAGTGCTCGGCGGCGTGCCCCGGAGTGGAGATCGCGCGCAGGGCGCCGAAGCGCTCGCCGTCGACGGGAAGGGTCACCGCCACCCCAAGCCGCTTCGCGCCGGCGGCATGATCGCCGTGGCGATGGGTGAGCAAGACCGTCCCGATGCCGCCCCGACTGGCCGCTACGGAGCGGACCCGCTCGAGATGGGAGACATCGTCGGGCCCTGGATCGATCACCGTGCAGGGTGCGGCCGCGTAGATGTAGGTGTTCGTTCCCTCCCCTGTCATCGGCCCCGGGTTGGGGGCCAGGAGGCGAAGGATCTCGGGGTGCCCGGGAGCCGGGACCGGCTCGCGGCCGGGGTCACTGCCGCCGCTCAGGCGGCGACCTCTTTGGCGATCGCCGCCCGCGCATCGGCTGGCTCCAGGACGACCAGATCACCGGCGCCGCGGAGGATCTCCCGCACCAACCACGAGGTGCCCGCGTAGGGCAGCTCGACCACTACGGCCCCGTCGGCGAGTTCCTCGACCACGGTGCGCTCCTCCCGCAGCCAGCGCGCCCGCTCGGGTGAAACCCAGACGCGGGCGACGTGGGCGGTTGGCACCTCACCGTGGGTCATCCACCCCTCGACCCCGGCCAGCTCCTCCACCTCGGGGCGGGGCTCAAAGGTCGAGCCAGAAAGCGCGGCCTCTTTGATTCGGTCCAGCTTGAAGTGCCGCACCCCGGCTTTGGTCAGGTCAAAACACTCCACGTACCAGCCCTCGCGGCCGTTCTCAAGTCGGTAGGGCTCCACCGAGCGATCGGTGAACTGGTCCTCGTTCTCCTTGTAGTACTTGAGGTCAAGCACGCGATGGGCCGCGATCGCCTCATTTACCAGGCGCGCGACCTCGGCGTCTCCGCCGCCCCCCGAGGCAATCTCGAGCCCCTCCTCGGAGGGGTCGTGGCCAAGCGCCGCGACGATCTTGCCGCGGGCGCTCTGCAGTCCACCCTGAGGGAGGTGGTCCCCAAACAGGTCGATCGCCGCGACCAGCGCCTTTGCCTCCAGCGGTAAGAGGCGGGCCGGGCGGGCGAAGTTCTCGCCGTAGGGCTGGGAGTCGACCTCGATCTCATCCCCCTTGATTTCCGCGTAGAGAACGTAGGTGCCGCCGCCAAAATTGACCACGTTTAGGAGCTCGACATCCTCTCGCAGCTCCTCGCTGCTCAGCTCCAGCCGCCGCCGCAGCTCGGCGATCTGCAGTCGCTCTCCCCGCTTCGCCGCCTGAATCAGCATCCCGGCGAGGGTGACGAGGCGGGCAAAGCGCTCGGGGCGAATCGCCGCCTCACCGCGCCCGTTGGAGCGCCCGCGCCGCGGCGGCTCGCGCAGCGGCCGCTCGACGATCTCAGCCGGCTCAAAGCCATTGTGATGGCGTTCAGAGAGCAGCGAGAGGCGCTTGGCGACCTCCTCGCGCAGCCGCTCTGGCGCCAGCACCGCGGCGTTTTGGCGCCAGCGCAGAACCCAGGCGATCAGCTCCCGCTCCGAGGCGTAATCGGTCTCATAGATCGAACCCTTCCCGGGTGCTCGATCTGCCTTTGTTGCGGGGCGCAGCTCGCCGTAGTCGCTGAAATCGCGCTCGATCAACCAGGCGATCCGATCGCGGACGAAGACCTTTGCCCTGCCCTCTATCTCGCCCAGCTGCCAATCGGCACGCCCACCGTAGTCGCGGCGATCGAAGTCCTCCGGCGGAGAGAAGTCATGCTCGGCCTTGGAGGCATAGCCGACCTTGCCCTGGATCCGCGAGAGGCGAAAGACGCGCACCGCATCGCGCTCGTGCGCGTGTCCGATCAGATAGAACTGGCCGCCCCGAAAGACAAGGTGGTAGGGGTCGACCTTGCGCTTGGCGGTCTCGCCACGCTCCATCGTGTAGTAGGTGAACTCGATCGTCTTGCGCCGCGAGATCGCCGTCTCAATCTTGGAGAGGCGCTGGGATAGATCTCGGCCGCCGGCCGAGGCGGTCATCGCCATCTCAACCGGGGCGCGCTCGCCCTCATGGAGGGGGTTTGGATGCCCCCAGGCAACCTGTTGGAGGGCGAGTCGCAGCGGCTCGGCGTAGGCGAAGCCGCCGTCGGTGAGCAGTAACAGAGCAGTGCTCAGGGCCGCGAGCTCCTCGTCTGAGAACTCAATCGCGTCGAGGTAGAAGTTCTCCGGAGGCAGCGAGTAGAGCTCCGCCTCAAAGAACCCCTCGCCAGGCTTCTCGACCCCGAGCTGAATGCCGAGGCTTTCCAGCTCGGCCCGATCGGCATAAAAGCGGCGCGCGAAGGCATCGTCATTCATGTCGCTATAGCCCTCCACCTCGCGCTTGATCTCCAGGGCCGAAACCGGCCTCCCCTGTGCCATCAGGAACGAGATCAACGAGAGCTGGCGGATCAGCTTCTCGGTGTCCTTCGCCACGGCTTGCAGGATAGTGTGCGACCGCTCCGGTGACCCTCCTGCGCATCCTCTTCACGAGCCTCACCTCCACCCTGATCAAGCTGGCGCTCTTGGCCGGGGTACTCCTCACCATCTATCTGGTGCTGCTGCGGCCGTTATTAGAGAAGACCGACGCGGCGATAGGGACGGGTGACCGCGCCCTGCAGCGAACCCTGGGCTCGGCCGGCCTGGGCGGGATCGATAAGAGCTTTGAAAACCTCAGCAGCGATGCTCAAAATCAGCTGCGAGAAGCATTCGGCTCAAGCGGCCCCAATAGCGCCCAGCGCCACCAGCTGATCCGCTGCATCGAGCGAGGTCAGCCCAACGCCGCTCAGATCAACCGCTGCAGCGCTCGCTATTAGGCTGGAGGAATTGCCGGATCTCAGGCAGCTCGCTGCCCGAAGAAGGCCGAGCCCGAGAGGGCGCGGTCAAAATGTGACCAGGACTCACCATCGGGCAGCTCGCGTTCGAGGCGGTCAAAGCTGCCGAGGCGACCGCCGAGGTTGTCGATCATGTGGACGAGGACCGCCTCGCGGGTGGCTGGAAGGACCGGTGAGCCATGCTCCAGAGAGCCATGATGGCTGAGGATTATGTGCAAGACGGCTTGGGCCAGGGAGGGATCAAAGCCGGAGATCTCCTCGATCTCGCGGCGGACCAGGTAATAGCCGAGCGGAATCTCTCCCTGCAGGCGCCCGGCATCGGTGAGGTCGATCGCCAGCGGGTCATCGTTGTAGGCGACCGTCTTTCCCAGGTCGTGCAGCAGGGCGCCGCTGAGTGCAACATCGCGGTCGATCCCAGGAAAGAAGGCGGCGGCTGCGCTGACCGCCTGCGCCACCGAGAGGGTGTGCTCGAGCAATCCGTGTCGATAGGCCTGGTGATAGATCTTCGCCGCGGGAGCGTCTCGAAAGCGCGCCCAAATCTCTGAGCGCTCGCCAAAAAAACGCTCGAGCAACTCACCGAGCTGGCGATCCTGAACGGTCCCTAACAACGACCGCAGGTCGCTCTCGAGTCGAGCAAAGGAGATATCTGACTCCACGGCGAGGTCAGCGGCGCGGTACTCATCGGGCTCGGCCCCGCGCAGCTCGACAATCTTGATCTTCGAACCCCAGCGATCGCTGACCTCAAATACCCCGACCACGAAGACGGCCGAGGCGCTCAGCGCGTGGCGAGCCTCGGCGTCCTCCCAGGAGATCGCCTCGACGACTCCGCTGGCATCACCGAGCAAGAGGCGAAGCCACCGATCACCATTTCGCTTGCGTCGCAGCTCGCGCTCGCGCACCGCGAAGACGCCCTCGACGCGCTGTCCATCCTCTAACTCGCGAAGCGCCACCCTCGCCGGGGCAGAGGTGTCGGTGAGAGCCTGCTGGGTCATCTCGTATTTCAAAGTAAAGGCAGCGGCGGACGATGCAGCCGACCGATATCTACCCGCTAGGACGAGGGCTCGGCGAGTCGCAGGCCGCCCTCGGGCTGGCCTGCGCGGCCACTGATCCGAAGCGCGGGAACGGTCTCAGCCGTCAGCAGCCCGGTCTCGGCGGTGAGCTCTGACGCGATCTCAAACCAGCGCCGGGAGCGTGATGGCGTATCGATGATTGCGGTGAGGATCGGAACGTGGCGGCGCAGCGCCAGGACGCGGTCGCCGTGGGGATCGTGCTCGCCGTGGTAGCCCCAGACGCCGCGCAAAGCCGTCGCTCCGGCGCCACCCTCGGCCCGCAGGCGACGAATCAGCTCCAGGTGAAGGGCCCGTCCCCCGCTTTCAGAGCGCTCCGAGCAGTAAACGATCAGCTTCGTCCAGACGCCGAGACCCGAGCCCTGGGTATCGGGCAGCGCCGGCGGGACCGCGAGCGCTCGCCCGTCGCGCCTGCAGACCCGAACCGCCTCCAGCGTCACCACCGCGGAGCGGGGGGAAGCGCCCAGCTCGGCGAGGGCCGAGACGATCCCGCCCCGCTCCCCTACGGCGATTGTCATCGCCGGCACCGCGGCGTTGGTGGCAAAGAACCGGGCGCGGGTGCGCCTGGTGCCCAGGGTGCCGTCGACGCCAGCCAAAACGGTCGCGCCGGCGACCCCATGGCGGTGCAGCGCCTCAACCACGCCGACGTGGACCGCCGCGGCGCCGCGGCGCTCGCCCCGGCCGGTGTAGACGGTGAGTTTCACCTCCTCCCCATCAACCCCCTGCTCCTGGGGGCGGCCGAGCTCAAGCAGGCGGGCCCGCTCCAGGGTGAGGAGACCCTCACCGGCGATCCCGACCAGCTCAGAGGCGACCGCCTCGATCTGCGCGGGCGGACCGACGGCGAGGGCGACCAGCGGCAGGTCCTCTGAGAGCGAGAGGAGGCGATCGGTCTGCAGCCGCTGGGCAGCTCCGAATCCCTCGGCCCCGCGCAGAAGGACGCTGATCGCCAGCTGGCGGCGCTCGAAGAGCTCGAGTATCGCCTCTGAGAGAAAGCGGCCCCGGTGGCGGTCGTGCTCGCCGAAGTAGAAGGTGAGCTTCAGCGCCTCGCTCGCCGCAAATGCCTGGCTCGGGCTCACAGCGAAGCCGCCAGGAAGTGCCCGAGGGCGAGCGCCGCCAGCCCGGCTGTGATCGAGAGGGCGAGGTTGAGCCACATGAGCTCCAGGCGCCCGGCCTCCCCGAGTCGCTGGGACTCAAAAATCCAGGTTGAAAAGGTGGTGTAGGAGCCGAGTCCCCCGCCGGCAACGACGGTCAGCGCGGCGCCGTGCAGGGCGGCACCGGAGACCAGGCCGAGCAGGGCGGCGCCGCTCAGGTTTACGGCCAGGGTGCCGGCCGGGAAGGGACCGCCGTGCCGCTCGGCGAGGGAGGCGTCGAGCAGGAATCGAGCAATTGTCGCCGCTCCGCCCAGCGCGGCGACCCCGATCCAGGCTAGAGCGCTCACCGCAGCACCCTGGTCCGGCGCACCGCCGCGGTCGCCAGGTGTATACAGAGAAAACCACCGAGGATCGTCGCGCTCGCATAGGCTGCGGCGAGTCCTAGGCGACCCTGGTTGAGCATCCCATACAGCTCCAGCTGCAGCGTCGAGAAGGTCGTCAGCGCCCCGCAGAATCCGGTTCCAAGCAGCGGACGCCGGTAGCTGGAGGGCGGCAGGCGCTCCTGCAGCCGGGTTACGAAGTAACCGAGCAGGAGCGCGCCCACCATGTTGGCGCCGAAGGTCGCCCAGGGCCACGCCCCACCACCGTGCGGTAGCGCTTGGGCCAACCCGACCCGAGCCAGCGCGCCGACCAACCCGCCTGCATAGATTGCCGCCAGCTCACGGCGATCGATTCGCGGCAGTTGCATTGGATCGGCCTCCTATCAGCGTCGGTGGACGTTGGTAGAGGCCATCAGCGGTCACGCCGCGGTTATGGAGCGAGCCTCATCGCTCGTGAGTGGCGGATTCTAGGGCTCCAGTCGTTGCAACAGCGAGGGCACCCTCTGTGCAGGAATCCTCTCTCCCACCGAGGTCCTCGAGCCAGGCAAGAAAATGGCGAGGGTGGGAATCGAACCCACGACACCACGATTTTCAGGCGCAGGTCCGAGCGGGCCGAGTTGTCTTGCCAGAACCGGTTGCAAACCGCATGAAAAAGCGGAAAACTCGGCTAGGTGCTGGCCGGTTTTTCAGCCCGAAGAGACCTGGTTCCCCGTTTTTCCCGGCGGTTTCGGGTGGATTGTGGCTCCGAAAACTGCCCCCGGAGCCACTTCAATCAACGGAGCCAGCAACTACGAGGCGTGGTGCACGACAACCGGAGGATCGGCCTTCGCTTGCCCCTCTGGAATGAGGTGGTACTGCACGCGATATCCGAGAACGCGGGCGTAGCGCTGGACAAGCCAGAAGAACACCTGCTTGCGCTTGCCCTGGGGCACGAATAGGACGCCGTAGATGCTGCCCTGACCATCGGCGCGCACCTCATAGATCTCGTCCTCAAGATGCCGCGCTGCTTGGAAGCGGGCACTGCACTTTGGTGAACTCTACTCCCACTGCCCGGTGATCGGATTCCAGAGCGAGGCTCCTGGTGCCTGTACGCCATCGACGAAGGCCACGACAACATCAACAGCATCGGAGAAGTGATTGGGGAGGCCAGGCAGGCCGGCACGTGCACGAAACGCCTCCCACGGCTGCTGTCGACTCTCGCGCAAGGTTTCCAGGAGGGGACCGAGGGGACGCACTTCGTGCCCGCGATGCTCGGCTACGCGGTTCAGCTCTCGGCGCAAAGACTGCGCACCAACAGAGTGAATCTCTGAGAGCAGGTAGACATCGCCGTAATCGCGGTCGCGCGTGTTCGCGTCACCCAGGAGCATCATCGTGTCAGCCTTCTCGGCGATGACGCTCTCCAGCGGATAGCCGAGGAGCCTGAAGCCTGAATCATCCAGGAGCGTGGGGTAGTCGATGCGCTGTGGCTCGACCGGATCGCCGAAGGACAGATCGAGCCTGAGCTTGAGCTTGGCGCCTCGGAGGCTTGCTGGCAGCACGATGCGGACGCCCTCGTGCTCGGCGCCTTCGCGGATGGTGGTAATCGTGATCACCCCGGTTTCGAAACCGACCCCGTCGGCCATATCGACCTCAGCTATCTCGCCAATCACAGCACGTAAGCTGCTCTCGTCGCCGTCCACACCGCGGGCGACCATATCGGCGTCTCGCGTCCCTCGTCTCACATCCAGTACGGCGAGCAACATCCCACCTTTGAGGATGAACTTGTCGGCGAACCGCGACTTGGCCAATCGGGCCAAGAAGCGCTCGTGGATGTAAAGCTCGAAGAGCTGCTGCGTGTTGCGCCCTTGGTGGCGGGCGAGGTTCTGCAGGTCGAGGTAAGCCCGCTGGGGCGTTCGCTCGGTCACGCCAGCAGAGGCTCGATCGCCTCAGCCATCACCGATCCGACTCGCAGCCGGCGTGCCACCGCCAGCAACTCGCCCGGCTTGGCATCGCCACCCTGCAGGTACCTGCGCAGCGCTGACAGCGCGAGATCGCGGCCCACCCGCGAACGTAGCCTCAGAAGATCGACGACCGTTCGCTCCTTGGAGCTAATGGCAATCTCCTCGCCCGACTCGACTTTCTGCAGGACGCGCCCGAGCGAGAACGTAGGGGCGGCGAAGACGTGAACCCGTGTTGGCGGGTAGACGATCTGGGGGCGGTGTTTCCCGCGCGAGATCGCCAAATGGACCGAGTCGGGCATCTCGTCGCTCAGGTCCCAGAAGCTGGCGGCTGAGTTCAGGCAGATCATTCCCTCGGGTGCCCTGCGGCATACGGCTACAAGATCGAGGTGAGCGGTCGCCGGAGCGTCGGCGAGTCGATAGACACCGCGGGAGAGCTCGATCAGCTCTCCGCTATCCCGCAGCCGGTACAGATCCTCCCAGCGGGCTCCGCTCTTGATCAGCTCCGAAGCTGAGGAAATTCCCCCCGCACGACGCGCGATGTCAAGCACTTCGTCAGGTCGCATTTCTAAAAAGTCTACACACTTAGATACTAGGTGTGCAGGATTTCATCCGGCCAGGCGCGGTGGCTTCGCATCCACCGAGCTGCCTGAATTGGCGACTAACTCCGAAAATGACCAATTCAGGCCGAAGCGCCAGTAGAGGCAAGCTGAGCAAAAACCCGCTTGCCATCTACATTGTGGGTATGGCGAGGGTGGGAATCGAACCCACGACACCACGATTTTCAGTCGTGTGCTCTACCAACTGAGCTACCCAGACCGATGTGTCTGAATCCCGCTTGCCATGCGGATTCGGGGCTACCTCGCTTGAGATTCTATAGGACTCGTAGAGGGCTGGTTTCGGGTAGTTCCGTGGGGTTTCGGGGGGCTTTGGGCGACGAGATGCGGGGCCGTCGCCCAAACGCGCACGGAATGCCAACGGCCGGTTGAACGGTTATCCGCTACTGAGTATCGCCTTACGGCGATCCACAAAAGCAGCCGGCGCGGCCCGGCCGGGCCGCAGTAACCCGCAAGAGCGCGATGGCAACCCCGATCGCAGCGAGTGCGTTGACGGCGGCCCCCACAACTCCCCGTGGTCGCCATTTTCTGTTCCGGTAGGAGACCTGGACGGTGATCCGTTGAAGGCTCTCGTAGGGCCTTCAGGGTGCTTGATTTCTGCCAAAAAGGCTCTAGAATCTCGCTTGCGAGTGGCTACCAAGCTCTCGCAACAGCGTTGAAGCCGCCGCAAGGCGGCTTCGGTGCATCTAGGGCTCAATTTGGCAGACGATACTTGGCCCGAGGACCTTCCAGAGCGCCGCAATCGCTTGGCCGGATGCGCTATCGGGGCTGTCCCGGCCGCCACGGCGGCGCTGAAAGAGGCAGAGTTCACGCTCCTTTCACAACCCACTCGCCGCACTTGCCAGTGAGGTAAGGACGAGGATCAAAACAGCGAGAGCGAAGAGCCCCGCGAGAAAGAAAAAGACGCCGCGCACCCCGGTGGAGGGGTCATCGATGCCGTGCGGATGCTGACGATCGAGGCGTACCGTGCCGGAGTCATGCTCCTCAGCAAGAAATATCCGGGCAGCGGCCATCGCGGATTGCTGATTGGGGTGGTTGCTGACACCGACGGGATCATCGGCATGCATGACATCCCATCCCGAGAACGTGTTAGGCACTACAACAAAATCACTCATCAGAAACCTCCTCTTCGCTCGGCGCCAATCTCGTGTCGAGGCTGGCACCTGATTGACTCGGTCGTCTCCTTAAAACCGGGAGCCAAGCCGACACCAACCCGTCGCGATCGGGGGAAGTGCTCTACTTGCAGAGTAGCGCGCGGCGGCTGTGGACCTGGGTCTTTGCCTCGGCATCGTGGGGTGGCCTGACGGATTGCCATCACCGCCACCCGGACAGAGCCCAGACCCCCCCTGGCCGTGGCCGACCGTACGCGCTACGGTGCCTTTGCGAAAGGAGGAGGCGATGAAGCAGCGATCATTAGTAAAAGCTCCGCCGGTAGAACAAGCTGCGCTGGCCGCATGGAAACTGCCGCTAATCGTCGCCGCGATTGCGGTATCGATCGTCGCCGGCTTCTATATCGGCGGACCCGGACTCGGGATGGCGGTTGGAGCGTTGGCTGCGTCCTCGATCATCGTGATGGCGGTCAGGAACCCTCCGTGCTACCCAATCGTTCCTGCTGTGTTGTTGGACCTTCGCCGCCATCTGCTGATCGTGATCAGCGAAGCGCTCGAGGACACGCGGGCAATTGATCAGATTGCCCGGGCAGCGGATGGCCCAGACGTTGACCAAGCAGCGGAGGTCGTCGTCCTAGCGTCGGCTCACCAAAGCTTTCTAAACCGCTGGACCTCTGATTTCGGCCCTGCCCACCAGCGTGCCGAGCGCTGCCTGGTCGTCAGCCTTCCCTCGCTGGCCAAGGCCGGGATCTCGGCGAGGGCAAGGATGGGTGACGAGGATCTGGTGCAAGCGGTTGAGGATGAATTGCGAACCTTTCCCGCTACCGAGGTGTTCCTTGTGACCGGCGATCCCGAAGGCGACACGATCGGAAATGCCGCAGCGGCGCAGTTGGAGTCTCGCCTGCAAGTCGAGTTCCACCACCTGGTGATCGGCTCACAAAGCAATGGCAGTCGCACTTCGAACCCCGCCCGTTTCGCTCCCCACACCGAAGACCCCTACCCGGCGCTCATCACTTGAGCCTGATCAAGGGGTGGCTGAGAGAGTGACCGAACCCCCGCTAAACATGCTGGCGCGATGGGAGGACTATGGCGCGCTCTGGCGGGTGAAATCGTTCAACAGCGAAGAAGCCGTGGTCGAGCTCTGTAGCTGCCACGGCGAGCCGGTCGATCAGCTGGAATCAAGTGACCCAGAGCTATTGCACTACCTCGCTCGCCGTCCGAGCTCAGAAGTTGATGGATTCGATCACTGAGGCTGGTGGGCACCGGTAAAGCAGACGCCTGAGCTGCCTGGCATTTCGCCGGGAACCCGGCGCGATCCGGGAACACTAAATCGAGATCGACGCCGCCTACTTCAAGGAGTCGGTGGCATAAAGGAGGCAAGCTGGCTCAGCTCGGCCAGATGCAGCGCCGAGAGCCGCCGGATGTGCTCCTCGCCGCTGGCCGTGAGGCAAAGACGAATGACCCGATGGTCATCGGGGTCGCGGCTGCGCCTGAGGAGGCCGGCTCCCTGCGCTCGGTCGACGAGCTCGACGGCACTGTGGTGGCGAAGCGCCAGATAGGCGGCAACCTCCCCGATCGTCGGGCCCTCCGCCGCGTCGTGCCCTTTGACCGCAAGCAGTAACTGGTGCTGAGCCGGAGTCAGCCCAGAAGCGCGAGCCTGCTCCTCGCTCCAATGCAGGAAGCGACGCAGCGCAGTTCTGAAGCCCAGTAGCGCCGTGTAGTCGGTCTGACTCATCTCCCCCATCGCTCTTGAGGCCTCCCCCTGCTCGCCGCGACCTCCCAAAGAGATCAGATCGCGCGGATGCAACACCCGTTCACTGTGGCTCTCCTCGTGCAGATCGCGCAACCGTCCCTGCAGCAGCTGCTCCAGGCTGACGCGTCCGAGGACCATGGCTGGATTGTCGCGCGCGATCACCGTCATCTCGGTGACCCCGGTCTCTGCCATCGTGTAGGCGACGTGGCGCAGGGTGTCATCGGCATAGACAACGTAGTCGTGGTGATAGCAACCCCCTGATCACCGGCACTCATCACCTCGCTCACGAACAGCACCTCGAGTGGGTCAACGCTGTACTCGCGAGAAAGATGCAAGCCGCGCCGGGCGATCTTCTCGGTGAGCACCGAGCGCGCGAGCATCAGGACCGAAACCACGTAGGCGCTGACCGAGGCGATCAGCAGCGGGAGTCAGCGCGTTCCAGGCGTGGGTGAGCTCGAGGGTGAAGACGATTCCGGTCAGCGGCGAGCGCATCACGCCGCCAACCACGGCCGGCCAAGCCGAGCCAGGGCCCAGAAGCCCGGGAACATGCGGGAACAGATCGTCCGCCTCAAGGCGCCGAGCGCGCCGCCGATCATGAACAACGGCGCGAGCACGCCGCCGGAGGTGCCCGAGCCGAGCGAGAGCGACCAGATCACGGTCTTCACGACGAGGATGCCGACGATCAGGGACAAGCGCGGCTCGGCCGGTCAGCAGCTCGTCGATGACGTCGTAGCCGACGCCGAGGGCCCGGGGTTGGATCAGCCCGCCGACGCCGATGACGACCGCCGATCGCGGGCCACCACATCCAGTGAATCGGCAGCCGCTGGAACACGTCTTCGGACAGATAGACCAGCGGGGTCGCGGCGATCGCGAGCAGCCCGCCGGTCACGCCGGGGACGAGCGCCAAAGGCCGATCGTCCGGCGGACTCGGGTGACGTGCGCGGTGACGGGGAAGACCGGGGCGCGCGCCGAGACAGCTGGCACGCGCACGGTCGCCGCGACCGCGACCGCGGCCGTGACCGGGACCAAGCTGCGCGGGCGCCACTCGAACAGCAGCAGCTCCACCGCGAGCAGGACGGAGG
This sequence comes from uncultured Solirubrobacterales bacterium, assembly GCA_963700105.1. GTDB lineage: Bacteria > Actinomycetota > Thermoleophilia > Solirubrobacterales > 70-9 > CAVUWL01. The sequence goes on from CAVOWL010000004.1 coordinate 1,643,077, forward strand.
CCAGCGGAGCGTTGAAGGTCGCCGCCATCCCGGCCGCGGCGCCCGCGACCAGCAGCGTCTTGCGCTCGTCGGCGGTCAGGTGGAGAGACTGGGCGAGGATCGAGCCGAGCGCGCCGCCGGTCATGATGATCGGGCCCTCGGCGCCGAACGGGCCGCCGGTGCCGATGCTGATCGCCGCCGACACGGTTTGAGTATCGCCACCTTCGGCTGGACGCGGCTGCCGCCGGTCAGGATCGCCTCGATCGCCTCGGGCATGCCGTGGCCGCGGATCTTCTCCGACCCGTAGCCGGCCATCAGGCCGACGACCAGCCCGCCGGCGATCGGCGCGACCAGGATCAGCCAGCGGCGGATGATGGTGAGCTCCCGGTGCCACCAGGGCGACGGACCCACCGCTGGTAGAAGACGAGGTTGGTGACAGCCCGATCAGCCGCAGCAGCATGCCGCGACCGCCGCCGCGAACGCGCCGACGGACTGCAAACGCCGCGATCACCAGCATCCGCGGGGTTGCCGTGAAATCGCCGAGATGGCGCAGCGAGGACGAGGGAGAGCTCATCCGAATAAAATATCGTGCTACGACCTAACGACACTCAGCTGACGAGGTTGAGGCCGACAAACGATCACCAAGGAGACCAGCAGGGTCAGAGC
>CAVOWL010000005.1:0-368126 GCA_963700105.1 uncultured Solirubrobacterales bacterium
TGGTAGGCTGACCAAAGGACCGAACCTGAGAGGGTCTCCTCGAGGGTGGCGGGGATCTTGTCGCCGTCTGGGTTGAGCACGCGACCAGCGCGAAAGAGGGGGATGAAAGCGCCGCTCGCACGCACGTATCGATCGAGAATCAGCGGGCCGGCGGTCGGGGCCTCTACCACACAGGCGCGGGCGATGATCGGGTTGGTGGAGATCGTCTCGACGAAGGCACCAAGGGCGACGGCGACCTGACGAGGCCAGGCGCATCGGCCTCGGCCTCAAGCGCGTCGCGGAACCCCTGCGCTCGGTGCGCTCGACGACGGTTTCGAAGAGCTGAAGGAAGCACTCCTCCTTGCCCGAGAAGTGCCTGTAGAAGGTCTTGAAGCTGACTCGGGCCCGCTTGACGATCAACTCGACGGTGACATCGTGGTAGCCACGCTTGGTGATCAACTCACCGGTGGCGCGCAAGATGCGAGCGCGCTGGGCGCCTGGGCGCTCTCGCGGGTGAGGGTCGCCGGAGGCTGGCGAGCCTGGCCCTCGAGGCCTTTTCGGGAAGAGCGCGCATAAGGGTTGAGGATAGAGCAGCAATCAGCTCTGGTCGCAAAGGGAGGCTCCGAGTCCGAGCATCAGCAAAGCTCCGACCGGCCGGCTCGGAGGCAATCGGGGATTCAGCCAAGGAATTCGGGCGCGGGGATGCTCAGCTCTTCAAGGGCGGCCTCGGCGCCGAGGTAGGGCAGGACCAACGAGTACATCAATTCGGGATCATCCTGGCCCAGATCTGCGGGTCGTCGCGGTCGATCGCGACGTGCGTTTGCTCGTAAACCCCGCCTGCGAGTGAGACGGCGGTGTCACCGCGAGATGGAGTTCGGATCGTCGAGCTCACGGCGGCCCAGATCGATCAGCTCAAATAGAGCGTCCATACCCTGGTCGCGAATCAGCAGGGCGCGGGTTCCGCCGAGAGGACCTCGATGAAGAGGAAGGGGCACGGGGTAGGTCTTCGCGTAGGAAGCGAAGCGAGGCGTAAGCGGCGGCGCGAAGCTGGTTGGCCCAACCTTGCTCAGCCGCGTAGGCGGGCCGAGCCGGTGCAGGTATCCGTTCGCCAGTTCCTGAAGAACCTCACAGAAGCAATCTCAAGGTCGGTGAAGTGGTGCTCGAAGGTCTGCTGGTCAACGTTGCGCGTCCGAGAAGCACCACAGGGTCGTGTTGGCGTAGCCCTGCTCAAAGCAGAGATCGACGAAAGCTCCCCGATGCGGGCACGCTCGGCGCTCCGCGGTGCAGAGGGCTCGGCGGCTGCCATCAGGCTGCAGATCGAGCGGATGATCGATGGCCTTGGAGAGGATTCCGAGGGCTGCGGTCCAGCAAGCGTGGCACGTCATCGAGGCTCGGGGTCGGGACGGCGTGGAATCTGATGTGGCGCACCAGATGGAAAGGAATGCGGGCTATAAAAGCGCAGGGTTTCCTCAAGAAGGCGAGAGCTTATCTGGGCTGGTGGCGGGGGCATGGAGCCGACCGCGAGGGCGATGGCCGAGCTCTACGCGGGTCCGACCACAAGAACCACACGACCGAGCTTGGCGATCGAGAGCCCGCGGTCTCCAGCTCCGCAGTGTTCGGGGAAGATCCACAAGGGCGAGGGGAGCTGCTGCTGTCGCGATCGAGCCTCGATCGCGACGGCGGTACCAACAACCGGGTCGGCGCCGTTTGGTTGGGAGTGCGTGGTTTGATCCGCTGCCAGCTCGTTGCCAGAGTGGCTCTCCAGTACGTGCGCCTCTATCAGATACCGCGCCTTGTCCACACGGGAGCTACTTCATCTGGTGTCTCCTATGTCCTGACACAGGAGTCGCCTATGTGGTGAAACCAGACAGCCACCATCTCGGTGAATTGAGCTGGCGTCCTTGAAGCTTTGGTCCGCAGCTCGCACGCACCGTCTACTCCTGCTGGATCGAATCCACTGCACGGGCAAGCTCCCGAACACCGCGACTGATGCTCGCCTCGCCAAGGGACCCGTATCCCAGAACCAAGCCGGGCCGATCCGGGTCTCGGCTTCGACGTCGTGCCAGCTGAGCGGGTGGACACCTACACCTCGCTTCCTCGCATCACCAGCCAGGCGGGAGTCGTCGATTTCGCTGGGCAGGTGCGTAACGACGTGCAGGCCGGCGGCGATTCCCTCCAGACGTGCAGCGGAAGGACTGGTTCAGAGCATCGATCATCGCGTCCCGGCGACGCGATAGCGGCGGCGCATTCGACGCAGGTGGCGGTGGTACTCGCCGCTTGCGATGAACTCGGCAAGCGTGAGTTGCTCCAGCAGCGGAGACGGGCCACCGATCAAGGCCTTGCGCTCCAAGAACGGTCCGAGAATCTCCTCGGGCACAAGGAACCAACCGAGCCTCAGGGCGGGCGCCAGCGTCTTGCTTGCGCTGCCCCCGTAGATGACCCGATCGGGTGCAAGTCCCTGTAAGGAGCCGATGGGATCGCGGTCATAGCGGTACTCGGCGTCGTAGTCGTCCTCGACTATGAACGCATCATGGCGCCGTGCCCAATCGATGAGCCGGGCACGACGCTCAGGAGCCAGCACCGCCCCCATCGGAAACTGGTGAGCGGGCGTCACCAGCACCGCTTCGGCGGCGTGATGCTCCAACTCGTCGGTTCGTATGCCCTGCTCGTCACGGGAATGGGCACCGCGTTGAGCCCAGCCTCTTGGACGATCACCCGGTGGATGGGCAGGCAGGGGTCCTCCACGGCAAGGCTGCGAGCGCCCAGTGTACGAAGCGCCTCGCAGCCGAGTGCCAGCCCCTGCGTGAACCCCTGGGCCATCACCAGCCTGCCGGGCTCGGCCACCACCCCGCGGGCGCGAGCCAGGTAGGCGGCGAGCCCCTCACGCAACACGGCTGCACCGCGAAGGTCCCCGTAGGCGAGCGCCGGACCGGGGAGATCTTTGATCGCATTGCGCAAGGCTCGCGCCCAGGGGGTGCGAGGGAAGCTGTCCAAATCGGGCAGGCCGGGATGAAAGTCGTGGATGACCGAATTCGCGTCGCTCGAGGATGCCTGGATCTCGCCCCGCCCCGGCGTCGCGAAATGGGCGACAAACGTCTTGCCGCGTCGACGGACTTCAGATACCCTCGGCCTGCAACTGAGCATAGCCCTCGACGACAACGCCACGAGCGACGCCGAGTTGCTCCGCGAGCGCCCGGGTCGACGGCAGCTCGAGTCCACCGCTGAGGCGACCCCGCTGGATCGCTTCGCGGATCTGGCTCTCCAGCTGCACGTGCAGCGAAGAGAATTAGTTGCGGTCGAGGCGAACGAACAGGTCCATCGGCTATCTGGCCCTGATCAATTGTACAGATCTGGTCCCATCTAAGAGGACCAGTAAGTCGTAACGTGCCATGGCAATGGCTGTCCGTAAAGCGATCCAGAGCGAGGAGGGCACGAGGATCACGATCATCGGCAGTGGCATCGCCGGCCTAGTCGCGGCGATCACCTGCGCCGAGAACGGACATCCAGCGCGCGTGCTGGAGGCGCACGAGAGGCTTGGAGGGCGCGCACGTGCTTCGAGCGGCCCCTTCACCGCTAACTTCGGCCCCCACGTCTCTACAAGGGGCGGACCAACTGGCGTTGGCTTGCAGAGCGCGAGCTGCTCCCCCCGATGGCCAAGCCCTCTTTTCGTGGAGTCGGCTTCTTTTACGTGGGCAAGCTGAGGCGGACGCCGCCGCCGGGCTCGTCCGGGCACTGGCTCTGCTCGGGCGCCGAGCGCCGGTCGAGCAGGACTTTCGCTCCTGGGCAACACGAGGCGCTGGAGCAAAGGCTGCCACAATGCTCTGCGCTTGGGCGGTGGCGTTCACGTTTGACCCCGATCCTGGACGGCTCTCGGCCGCGTTCGTGTGGGAGCGGCTGAAGTGGATCTACGCACCGCCGGCTATCCACTTCGTGATCGGCGACTGGGGCGAGTTGGTCGCCATGCTGCATGAACGGGCGCGGGCGCTCGGGGTCGCGTTTGAGATCGGCACGCAGGTCGAGAGGCTGCCGCAGGCACCACTGATCGTGGCGTGCGAGCTGGACCAGGCCCAGCGGCTGCTCGGCGAAGAGGACCTGCGTTGGGAGGGAGCCGACGCCGTGCTGCTCGATATCGGCCTTCTCTCACGCAGAGGCGACGCCACCGCGGTACTGGACCTCGAAGGTGGCGCCCTGGTAGAGCGCTACTCCGCAAGCGACCCCTCTGTGGCCCCAGCTGGAGCCGAGCTGGTCCAAGCACATGCTGGTGTCAGTGAGAACAGGCCGGTGGAGCTGGGCATGCGGCGCATCGAGGAGATCCTCGATGCCGGCTTTGCTGAGTGGCGTGAGCGAGTGGTGTGGCGCCGCCGCCAGCTCTCGTGCCGCCGAAGCGGCGCTCTCGATCTTCCCGGCCACAGCTGGCACCAGCGCCCCGGCGATCGAGCGCGGCGGCGGCGTCTTTCTAGCCGGAGACATGGTCGCCGCCCCCGGCATCCTCTCGGAGGTCTCCTTTGAGAGCGCGCAGCTGGCCGCCCAGCTCGCCGACCGGTGGCTGCAAGAGCGCTCGCCCGCAATCCCGAGCACACCCATCCGCGATAGGTTGAACTGGAGACTTAGATGACAAGGGTCCTGATCGCTGGAGCTAGCGGTTACCTGGGCCGCCATATGGTCGGCGAGCTGAGCTCGCGGGGCTACCAGACGCGAGCACTGATCCGCGACCCGCAAAGGCGCAACATGGTGGAGGGCGCCGAAGAGACCGTGGTGCTCGATCTGCTTATACCTGGCGATGACCTCGAGCAGGCCCTGGAGGAGGTCGACATCGTATTCTCCGCGGCCGGAGAGCCATGCACCTTGCAGCGGATCTCCGACCGCAAGTCGTTTGGCAAGGTCGACTATCCGATCAACCGGAACCTGCTCGAGGCGGCCTTGCGCCACGGAGTACGGAAGTTCGCCTACGTCACGGTGCTAGCCCCCGCGCAGATGCATGATGACGCCTACGTCGCGGCTCACGAGCGCTTCGTGAAAGAGCTGGCCGCGAGCGGCATCGAATACTTTGTAATCTGGGCCAACGGTTTCTTTTGCTCCTACCTGGACCTGCTCGACGTGGCGCGGCGGGGGCTGGCGGTCAGCTTCAGCGACGGCAAAGCGCGCAGCAACCCGATCCACGAGGCCGACCTTGCCGTTGCCTGCGTGGAGGCAATCGAGGGCGAGGAGCAGGAGGTCACGGTCGGCGGGCCTGAGGTGATCACACGGCGAGAGGAGATCGAGATCGCCTTCGCCGCGGTCGGCCGCAAGCCGCGGGTGCTGCGGATTCCCTCTGCGCTGCTGGGAGTTGTGCTGCCGCTCTTTCGCCTTCGCGACCGCCGTCGGGCCGAGATGGTGAGGTTCCTCGCTGCACTCAGCAGCGAGGACGTGCTGGCTCCGCCGCACGGCAAGCAACGACTCCAGGACTACCTCGACGCACACGTATAGCTGCCGACGATCGGAGAGTTCGCCTCGATGGATCTTGACCACACGTCGTATCACCGATTGGCGAATATCGAGATCAGAGACCTAGGACGCGGTGAGGCCGACGACGCGGTCGCGCTGCTGGCGAGGGGGATGGGTGACAACCCGCTGAACGTCGCCGCACACGGTGAGAACTCCGAGCGGCGGCGTTCGCTGGAGCGAGTGTTCGGGGCCCTGTTGCGGATCGTGAGCACCCAACAGCCGATCGGCGGCTTTCACGAAAAGAGACTGGTCGCCGTTGCAGGGACCAGCTCGCCGGGCGGATGTCAGCTGAACGTAATACAGCAGCTGAGATTCTTGCCGGAGATCGTGGCGATCGGGCCGGGCGCGTCGTGGCGGGTCAGAAGTTGGCTCCCCGCTTGGCGCGGGCACGACCCCGATCAACCGCACTCCCACCTCGGTCCGCTCGCGGTTGACCCTGATCTTCGGTCTCGCGGGGTCGGGGACCAAATCATGAGCGAGTACTGCCGCCGCCTGGACTGCGCCGACCAGCTCAGCTACCTGGAGACTGACAAGGCCGAGAACGTCCCCTTCTATGAACGACACGGCTACGCGGTGATCGGTGAGGCAAAAGTGATCGGCGTACCCAATTGGTTTATGTCCCGGCAACCACGGCGCTCGGGCTGAAGCCTAACTCCGAAATGCTTGAGTTCACGCGGGTGAGTGCCGTCAGGGCAGTGACATCCAGATTCGAATCCCCTGTGCCGGGCGCTTGGCGGTGTGGTCGATCACCCTTAGCTGAGGGTTCGAGGCCATCTTCAGGTTTAGGCTGGAACGGTTCCAGTGGCCACCCTACTGACAAAAAGCCGAACGCTTCCGCCCGGCCCCCGCGCACCAGCGCTGATCAACACAGCCCGTCTGATCCAATCGCCGCTTGAGTCGTTGCTCGGCTGGCGCGAGCGTTATGGGGACGTGTTCACCGTGCCGCTGCTGCTGTTCGGGGTCGGTGTGTACGTCGCCGACCCACGGGCGATCCGCGAGATATTCACCGGCGAGCAAGCCGACGTCCCAGCCGGTGAAGGAAATGCGCCGCTGGCGGCCGTGGTAGGCGAGAGGTCGGTCTTCACGCTCGACGGCGAGGCGCACATGCGCCAGCGCAAGCTGCTGCTGCCCGCATTTCAAGGATGTGCGGTGGAGAACTTCAGGACGGTGATCCGCGACGTCGCCAAGGTCGAGGTCGGACGCTGGCGGCTAGGCGAGCGACTTGTGATGAGGGATCGGATGCGGGCGCTCACCTTCGAGGTGATCGCTCGGGGCGTGTTTGGGGTGAGCGAGCCGAAGCGGATCGAGAAGTTGCAAAGGGCGCTGGTCGCGGTGCTCGACATGCAGACCGCTCTCCTGCTGCCGCGAGTGCTGCGCGGCGATCTGGGCCGCTGGAGCCCCGGTGGTCGGTTTCAGCGCCGCCTGAAGGCGGCCGACGCGCTGATATATCGAGAGATCGCCCTGCGTCGCACGGAAGCTGACCTCGAGGATCGCAGCGACGTCCTCTCGATGCTGCTGGGCGCGCGCGATGAGGAGGGTCGATCGATGAGCGACGTCGAACTGCGCGATGAGCTGATGACATTGCTGCTCGCCGGGCATGAGACGACTGCCTCGGTGCTGGCGTTCGCCTTCGACCTGTTGCCTCGAAACCCCCGCGTGCTGGAGCGCCTGCGCGATGAGTTGAATGCTGGCGAGGACGCTTACCTGAACGCCGTCGTCACGGAGACGCTGCGACTGCGACCAGCTCTTGATAGCTGCGCGCGGACCCTAGCCAAAGCGCGCATAATCGGTGACTGGGAGGTCCCAGCAGGGATTCGCATCTACCCTGCAATCATCGTCGTCCAGCTTCGCGAGGATCTCTACCCAGAGCCTCACGAGTATCGTCCGGAGCGGTTCATCGATGGAGCTACGGAGTCATACGCGTGGCTTCCATTTGGGGGGGAATTCGGCGCTGCATCGGCGCCTCGCTTGCGCAGGCGGAGATGGCGGAGGTGATTCGTGCAGTCGTCTCCAACGTTGATCTCGAGCCAGTCCGGCCGAACGCCGAACCGGTGGTGATGCGTGGCATCACGATGACTCCGCGTTACGGGACGCCGGTGGTTGTTCGGCGGCTCGGCCGAGCGGGCGGGGCACCTTCTAGGTTAATTAGGCCAATTCGGCCGGTTTAGGCTCGGAGGAGGTTCGAAGGGGCCCGGACCGAGCTAGCGCAGTCTGGCGGGGGGCGACATAGGGAGCATTCCCGAAGAAAGTTCCAGGTAGGATGTGCGACGTGCCAGGCCGCCAAGCGGACACCGACGGCAGTCGCCGGCGCAGGCAGGTCCGGCAGGTCCCCGGCCGCCTCTTGCTGGGTGTGTGGCTGGTCGCAATTTTGGGATTGAGCGGTGCGCCTGCCGCGCGCGCGGCAGGCGAATGGTCTTCTCCCAATCCGATCGATCCAGCGATCATCACCGAATCGGTCTCCTGCGCTTCTTCCTCCTTCTGCGTATCGGTTGGCTTTTCAAATGGGGGCGGCGGAGCAGCCGCGGTCTACAAAGCCGGAACCTGGAGGGAAGCCTCCCTGATCGAACCGCGTTCTCAGCTCACCTCGGTTTCCTGTCCCACGACCTCCTTCTGCATGGCGATGGACGGAGACGACGGCGCTCTCCTCTACAACGGCAAAACCTGGAGCGAACCGGTCGCTGTGGGCACCGATCTGACTTCCGTTTCCTGCGTTTCATCCTCATTTTGCGCCGCCGTGGGAGGTTTTGGCGAAGCGGCAATTTATGACGGCAGTAGCTGGAGTGTCCCGGTCCATATCGGCAAACTGGGAGGCCTACAGGCTGTGTCGTGCTCGTCGGAATCATTCTGCATGGCGATAGCCCCGGGCGGCGGCGGGCCAGCCTACGAGGCCACCTACAACGGCGCCAGGTGGAGCGAACCGACCGAATTCGACAGCCAGGGCGACTCCGGATTGCAAACTCTTTCCTGCGCATCCGCATCCTTCTGCGTAGCGGCAGGGAACTACGGTGATGAGCTGGCCTACAACGGCAGCAGTTGGAGCAAGTCGCAGGTGATTGCGGGGGTAATCGACTCCGTGTCATGCCGATCAGAATCGTTTTGCGTGGCCCTTTCGCCGGGCGGAGAAACCGCCACCTACAACGGCAGCTCTTGGCATAGCTCGGGCACGGTGGACGAACGAGCAGCTCGATCTCTCTCCTGCCCGACCGAAGCCTTCTGCGTGGCCGCCGGTGGATACGGCGCCACATTCAATGGCTCGACCTGGAGCCACTCCACGGCCGTAGGCGGCGGAGGGATCTCCTCCATCTCATGTCCGAGCGCCTCGTCCTGCACAGCGGTTGACGCCCACGGCAGGGTGCTCACCTATGAAGGGAGCAAGTGGAGCAGCCCCACCCAGGTCGATCCCGAAGGGGGCCTCTCATCAATATCTTGCCCATCGACCGAGTTTTGCGCCGCGGTTGGTGGCTCTAGGCAAGGCGAGGTACTCACCTACAACGGTTCCAGCTGGAGCTCCCCTGGCGAAGTTGATAGCTCAGGTGGCCTGAATTCGGTGTCGTGCGGCTCGGAAACCTTCTGCGTAGCCCTATCGGATCATGTGGTTGGACCCACGAAGAGCACATATGCCCTCGTCTACGATGGCAACAACTGGAGTGAACCTCGGGAGGTCGATCCAGAGGCGGCGCTGCAATCGGTGTCCTGTTCGTCCTCATCGATGTGCATGGCGGTTGGGGAACACGATTCCGTGACCTATTTGGAAGGCACCTGGAGTGCGCCAGAACATACCTACGCCGAAGGCGAACTCTGGGGGGTGTCCTGTACTTCGGCGCTGTTTTGCGCGGCGGTCACGGAACACTTTTCGAATATGAGCGGCGAGAACTTCGGAGAGGCGCTTATATACAACGGCTTTACTTGGAGCGCCCCCAGCGAAATACCCCACGCCCCAGAACGCGGACCATTCAGCGCTGAAGGATTGTCCTGTGTTTCTTCGTCATTTTGCGTTGCGATCCCGCGGTTTGAAGGGGCAGCTTCGATCTACGAAGGGGGGGCGTGGAGCGCCTGGATGCCGCTTGAGCCAAATGGCAAGTTTTCCTCGGTGTCGTGTCCGTCGGTGTCGTTCTGTGTTGTTGCCAATTGGGCGGGTCAGGTCCTTACATACTTCGCACCTGCCAGCACGGAAGGGTCGACTCCAGAGCGTCCCGCGGAAGGCTCGGCTACTCCCGATGGCCACCAGGGTTCAACCAGCGAGAGCCCGCAGGCCAATCCACCGATTGAGCTGCAAAGGCCCTTCGTCAAGAACAAAACCGGTGAAATCGTACTTGAATACGAATTCCCGGAGCCCGGCCGAGTTCAATTGCGAGGCGAAGTGATGAAGGGCGCGAGGCTATCCCGTATCGGGAGCCCGGCTGTTTACGGGCGGGCGACAAGCGCCATCGCTACGGCGGGCCGCTACAAGTTCCAGATCAGGCCCGACAAGAAGATGCTTGCAGCACTAAGGCAGCGTAAAACGCTAAGGGTTCGGCTGACACTTGAATTCGCGCCAGCTGGCACAACTAGCAATATCCAGGAGAGAGCGAACTTGATCGCGCGCTCTGAAACGCCGGGCAAGGCGATTGCCGCCAAGCGTTGATGGTAGATGCGCGTGCCTACCTTGGCGACCGACCGCTGGCAAATTGGCTAATCGCAGCCTCAATGTCGCTCCAAACTGTTCCGGTGAGCCGACATAGGATCGCTCGATGAATGAAACGACCTGGATGACTCGTCCTTTAGAGCAACGCGACTGGGAGGCGTGGCAACGCCTCTTCAAAGGCTATTGCGCGTTCTACAAACAGGCGACGTCCGAGGAGCACCTGCGCCGTGTTTGGTCTTGGATCCACGAGGACCACTCGGTTGAGGCGGTCGTTGCCGTGCCAGCCGGTGATCGTGGCGAGGCGGTCGGACTCGTGCACATGCGCAGCTGGGTGCGGCCGCTGCGTGGCGAAATAGCCGGCTACCTCGACGACATATTCGTGGACCCCGCGGTACGTGGGACCGGCGTCGTGCAAGCGCTGTTCGCCGCGATTGACGCAACGGCCGTCGAGCAGGGCTGGCGCATCGTTCGCTGGACGACTGCCGACGACAACTACCGCGCCAGACGTGCATACGATCGCGTGGCAACGCGAACCGATTGGATTACCTATGAGATGGCCGCAGCCAGCCGTTGAGACTAAGCGACGCGGGAACCAACCGCGCGATTCTAGCCACCAGGAGGCGTGCAATTTCGCCTCGGGTTGGTACCCATATGTGGTACCCACGGCGACAAATGGAAAGAGCCTAGCGGCGATCTAACTGCTGGAACCCGCACCACGAATGGGTTTGCGTGCAACGGGAGCGACGGGACTCGAACCCGCGACCTCCGGCGTGACAGGCCGGCGCTCTAACCAGCTGAGCTACGCCCCCAAGAATTCCGGTCGCGCCGTACGGCGGCGTCCGACTCGCCAAAGCTAGCGCATTGGGCCTAACCTCCCAGCCATGCGATTGGTGACTTATAGATCGGCGGCGGCGCCTCGAGCGGGGGTCCTGGTCGGCGATCAGGTAATTGACGCTTGGATCGCGATCGGGGAACCCCAGCACGGGTCGTTGCGTGAGCTGATCGCCGAGGCAAAACTCGAGGAGCTTGACAGCGCGCTGGAAGTCGAGGATCTGGCCCAGGGTAGCGCGAGTGCTGGGTCGATCGCCGAGCTCGAATTACTTCCCCCGATCCCCGACCCCGAGAAGATCGTTTGCATTGGCCTCAACTACCGCAGCCACGCCGCCGAGGCGGGAATTGATCCGCCGCAGAGTCCGGCGATATTCGCCAAGTATCGAAACGCCCTGGCGGCAGCTGGCGCAGCGGTGAAGCTTCCCGCCGCCAGCCACAAGGTCGACTACGAGGGCGAGGTCGCCTTTATCATCGGCCGACGCGCCAGCGCCGTTCGCGAGCCCGAGGCTCTCGAGCACATAGCTGGGTACACCCTCCTTAACGATCTCTCGGCTCGCGACCTCCAGTTCGCCACCCCCCAGTGGATGTCGGGGAAGGTCTTTGACGGCTCGGCGCCCTGCGGACCCGCGCTCGTCACCAAAGATGAGGCAGGTCCTCACGATGGAATCGAGTTCGCCCTGCGCCTAAACGGCGAGGAGATGCAATCTGCCTCAACCGCGGATCTGATCTTCAGCATCCCCCAACTGCTATCCCATCTGTCTGAGCTGATGACGCTCGAGCCGGGCGACATTGTCTCGACCGGGACTCCGGCCGGAGTTGGCGGAGCACGGGAGCCGCACGTCTGGCTGCGCGGGGGGGATCAGTTGGCCCTCATCTCTCCCAGCCTCGGCACCTTGGAAACGGGGATCGCAGCTTGAGGCCGGCTTCAGTCAGGCGGGCGCTTGGGAACATCCTCAGCTCGGGGCGACAGAAAAGCCGACCGCGCCCGGCTTGGTCCAATCCTCGCGCGGGTCGCTAGGACGAGGGCCGATCGCCGCCCTCCTGATGATCGACTTCCGTTCGGAGAACGGGCGCCACAGAAATTCGCTCCCCGGGCATCCGATTTCCACCGTCTTACGTAGTTGGCAGGAATGAGGATCGCGATCGTTGGAACCGGAGTCTCTGGCTTGGTCGCCGCACATCTGCTGCACCGCGAGCACGAGATAGTGGTCTTTGAGGCAGGCAATCGGGTCGGCGGGCACAGCAACACGATCCGGATCGACGATCACGATCAGACCCACTGGATCGATACCGGCTTTATCGTTTTCAACGATCGCAACTATCCGAACTTCGAACGGCTACTGGGTGAGCTCGGGGTAGCCGTGCAACTGTCCCATATGAGTTTCTCGGTCTCCGACGGGGGTGGGTTCGAGTTCTCCGGCACCCCTCGTGGCCTCTTTGCCCGGCCGGCGCATCTGCTCAGTCCCTCCTTCCTCGGGATGCTTCGCGATTGGCGCCGATTCAACCGCGAGGCGCCAACCCTTATCGGGATGAACGGAACCGCGCCATCGCTCGGTAAGTGGCTACAGGAGAGGAACTTCTCCAAGCTCTTCATCGAGGGGCTGATCCTGCCGCAGGTCTCTGCGGTTTGGTCGGCAGACCCGCAGCAAATGCGGAGCTTTCCGGCCAGCTTCATGGCGGAGTTCTTCGACAACCACGGGATGTACAGCCTCCGCGATCGGCCCCGCTGGCAAACCATATGCGGTGGTTCGATCCGCTACGTCGAGGCGATCACGGCACCCTGGCGTGACCGTATTCGCCTCGAGTCCGCGGTGCGGCGGATCGAGCGCCTGCCCGATTGCGTGAGAGTTGAGGCGGAGGGATCTGAGAGTGAGATTTTCGATCAAGTGGTTATCGCCGCCCACTCTGACCAAGCCTTGGCGATGCTGGCAGATCCAAGTTCCGCCGAGCGGGAGATCCTCGGGGCGATCCCCTACCAACGAAATGAAGCGGTCCTTCATACAGACACAGCGCTTATGCCAAAACGCCGCCGCGCCTGGTCGAGCTGGAACTTCCACCTCAGCGATCCGCCCCCAAAAAACACCACCGTCACCTACTGGATGAACAACCTGCAAAGTCTCAAATCTGAGCGCGAGTTCCTCCTCACACTGAACCGCGATCAGGCAATCGATTCCGAGAAGGTCCTTCACCGCCTCACCTACGAGCACCCTGTCTTCACCGCCGCCGGCGTCGCCGCGCAGGCAAGGCATGGGGAGATCAGCGGCTTTCGCCGAACTCATTACTGCGGGGCCTACTGGGGCTGGGGGTTTCATGAGGACGGCGTGCTGAGCGCCCGCGCTGCCTGCGCGCGTCTCGCCGCTTCGGAGCCGATCGCTGAGGCACTCGCCGCGTGAGCGCCTCCGCCGTATATGAGGGCTGGATCCGCCATCGCCGCTTCGAACCAATCGAGCACACATTTTGCTATCCGCTCTTTCTCCTCTACCTCGACCTCGACGAGCTTCCCGAAGCGCTGGATCCCTATCCACTTTGGTCAGCGCGCCGGGCGGCACCTGCTCGCTTTCTTCGCTCCGATTTCATGGGAGACCCGAAGCTGCCCCTAGCGCAGTGCGCCAGGGACACGGTCGCTGCCAGCAGCGGGCACCGACCCGAAGGACCGATCCGCCTGCTCGCCGGGCTGCGCTACTTTGGCCACAGCTTCAATCCGGTTTGCTTCTATTACTGCTTTGAAGAGAAGGGAGAGCGAGTCGAGGCAGTGATCGCCGACGTCCGGAACATCCCCTGGGGGGAGCGCCATCCCTACGTCCTTGCCCGCGGTGACCATGCGGGGAAGGTCTTAAGCGATCAGCTGGATAAGGCACTTCATGTCTCCCCCCTGATGGGAATGGATCAGACCTATGCCTTCCATGCCGGCGAACCCGATGAGCGACTGCTTGTCCACATCGAGTCGCGGCCACTGGAAGGTCGGGGGGGCCCGACGTTTGATGCGACGCTGAACATGAAGCGCCGGGCGCTCAGCCGAGCGCTGATGCTTCGTCTGCTGGCCCGCTATCCGCTGGTGTCTCTACAGGTGGTGGCAAAGATATACGCCCAATCGATCCGGCTGAGGTTGAAGGGTGCAGGCTATTTCCCTCACCCTCAGGGCACTCGGCCCAAGGGTTTCCTCTCACCGTGAAGGACGCGCTCGCACGCGCCGCGGTGACGGGAGCGCTGCGCCGCGTCCGCGCCGGGCGAATCGAGGTATCGGAGGGCAACAGAACCCTCAGCTTCGGACCCGCCGATGCCGAGCTCCGCACCGCCGTCACGATCAAGGAGCCGGCAGCATGGCGAGGGATCCTGCGGGGAAGTTTGGGGCTCGGTGAGAGCTATGCGGACGGACTCTGGGAGACCGATGACCTGGTTTCCCTCTTGCGTATAGCGGCACGCGAGCTGCGCGAGCCACGCGGATTGCGGGGAGCCGTGGCGGAGGGGCGGGCCCTGCTGCACCGCGCTCGCGGTCTGGTGCCCGAGAACACCCTGGTCAAATCAAAGCGACACATCTCGGCCCACTATGACCTCGGCAACGAACTCTTTGCCGTCGTTTCTCGATCGGCAGATGATGTATTCGTGTGCCTACTTTCGCAGTCAAGACGCAACGCTGGAGGAGGCCCAGCTCGCAAAGTTGGAGCGAATTTGTGCTCAACTCCGCCTCTCCCCCGACAGCCATCTGCTCGAGATTGGGAGCGGTTGGGGTGGCCTGGCCGTTCACGCAGCCAAAGAGCATGGTTGTCGCGTTACCACCACGACGATTTCTCGCGAGCAGCACGCGCTGGCAAGCCGCCGGGTTCATGAGGCCGGCCTGGGGGGACGGGTGACGGTATTGGCCGAGGACTACCGCGACCTGACTGGAAGCTATGACCGCCTGGTTTCAGTCGAGATGATTGAGGCGGTTGGGTGGCAGTACTTCGATGAGTTCTTTCGGCGCTGTGACCAGTTGCTGAGCGCCGATGGTCTGATGCTGCTGCAGGCGATCACCATCGATGACCGCCTCTATGAGACTGAAAAGGTGGCGCGCTCGTTTGCCAACACCCACGTATTCCCCGGTGGCTGCCTGCCCTCGCAGGGCCTGATCGCCGACACAGTGGCCCGGGTCACGAGCATGCGCCCGCTCTGGGATGAGGACATCACGGCCCACTATCCGCCCACGCTCGTGGCCTGGCGCGAGCGGTTCCTGAAAGCCTGGGGTCGGCTTCGCTCTCGTGGCTATGACGAGCGATTCAAACGGCTCTGGACCTTTTATCTGAGCTCCTCAGAGGCCGGTTTTCGCGAGCGACGCATCGGCGACATCCAGGCGCTCTTTGCCAAACCGCGATACTTCGGATGAGGTGATCATCGAGAGGACCGAGAATCCCCAGTGGCTCTCCAACGCCTATCTGGTCGCAGACCGAGGTGGGCGGTGGGGGACTCCTGATCGATGCCAATGACAACCTTGAGCCGCTGCTTGAGCGCTGCGAGCGAGACCAGATTAAGGTCACCCACTACCTTCTGACCCACGCCCACCTCGACCACGTCGCCGGCCTCGCCGCTGCCCGGGAGCGCCTCGGCGATCCGCTGTTGGTCGCCCACAAAGCGGCGGCCGCCGAGCTCGATCTCCCGGTCGAGCTGACCCTCGAGGACGGCGAAAAGCTGGGGGTCGGAGCGCTTGAGGTTGAGGCGATCCTTACCCCCGGGCACGCCGCGGGCCACCTCGCCTATTTGCTGAACGGCACCGACATCTTCACCGCAGATGTGCTTTTCAAGGGCACGGTTGGCGGGACGATGGCGCCTGGTGGCGAGCGGATTTGGGGACCTCAAGAGCTCGGTAATGGAGCGCCTGATGGGGCTGCCAACTGAGACTCAGGTGCATCCGGGCCACAGCGGGCCGACGACGATCGGAGCAGAGTGGGATGAGAACCCCTTCATTCGCGTCTGGCGCGGCCTCGATCAAATCTCGGCCGAAGGCTGCACGGTGTGGGGGCGGCCGGCCTCGCTGGCGCTATGGGCCCCCGACTATGACGGCGGCAATAAGGCTTGGGTCGTCTTTGAGGACAGCGGCGAAGCGGCGATCATCGGGGGCTCCCAGGTGCAGCGCAGCTAGTCGATCTCGCCCACCCCCGGTGCGGTGCCGTCCTCGCTCTAGCTCCATCTAGCCTGATGCCTAATCGGCGCTCGGAGCATTCTCGGAGCCGCGTCGGCGAGCCCGCGGCAAACACCCGGCCGAGACCTGCTCTTGCCTCATACCTTTAGCCCAACCGCGGGTCGGTGGACAAATGTGCGATTGGAGAGCGGAGAAATTGCCCCCACAATGGCTAATCGATTTTGACTAGGCGGAGAACATGCATCTGACCCTGGCGCTACAGGCGTCTGAAATCCAGAACTTCTTCTTCAATTGGTACCCGGTGTTCGGGGTGGTCTTCATGGCCGCGCTCCTGCTCGTCTTCGTCAAATTGATGCGCAGCACAATGGGGACGACGAGGCCCGAAACGGTGAAGGCGAGTAAGACCGCGCCGGTGCTGTGGGAGGAGGTGCAGGGGGTCGATGCCGCCAAGGACGAGCTGCTCGATGTCTCTGAGTGGCTGCGCGATCCAGACCGCTTCGCCGCGCTTGGAGCTCAACCGCCCCGCGGGGTCCTCCTCTTCGGCCCGCCTGGAACCGGTAAGACGATGCTGGCGCGGGCGGTGGCCGCGCAGGCGGGCGTCGACTTCTTCTCGGCGTCGGGCTCAAGCTTCGTGGAGATGTTCGTGGGCCGCGGCGCAGCGCGCATTCGTCGCCTCTTCAAGGAAGCGAGGAAGTCCGGGCGGGCGGTGATCTTCATCGACGAGCTCGATGCGGTCGGTGGAACCCGCGGAGGCGGAGGGGGTGACGGCGGTACCAGCGAGCGCGAGCAGGCGCTCAACCAGCTGCTGGTCGAGTTGGATGGATTTGAGCGCGACCCCGGCACGGTGATAGTGATCGCAGCCTCCAATCATGTCGACAAGCTCGACCACGCGCTGCTGCGCCCGGGACGATTCGACCGCCAGGTGCTGGTCGCGCCACCGGACCGCGATGGGCGCGAGGCGATCCTGCGAACCCACGCCAAGGGCAAGCCGTTGGGCCCTGACGTCGACCTCACCGATATCGCCCGAAAGACCACGGGAATGACCGGAGCCCAGCTCGCGAACTCATTAAATGAGGCGGCGATCATCACCGGGCGCAGCGGAGGTAGCGCGATCTCCCGCGATGACATCGATGAGGCGCTGTTGCGGCAGTCGGTCGGTTCCCAGCAGGCCCGCCGCCTCGGTCCGAAGGAGCGCCGCATCGTCGCCTACCACGAGGGCGGACACGCGCTCTGTCGGCGACTACTGGGGTTGGATCCACCAGAGATCCTCAGCATCGTGCCGCGCGGGCCAGCCCTTGGCTTTGTCGCCCACTCGCCCCAGGAAGATAGCTACCTGAAGTCACGCGAGGAGTTGCTCGATGAGATCGTCACACTGCTGGGTGGGCGCGCCGCTGAGGAACAGGTCTTCGGTCAGTGTTACTCAGGCGCCGCTGATGATCTGGCTCGGGTTCACGCGCTGGGCAAGCAGATGGCGGCGGAGTTCGGGATGGGCGTGGCCAAGGATGCCGATGGGCCAGCCCCGATCGCACTGCCGACGGGCAACTACGCCCTCTCGGATCAGACTCGCCGAGAAGTCGACCTCGCGGCGATCGCCCTGGCGCGGGAAGGCCAGCGCCGCGCCCGGGCGCTGCTCGCCGCCAACCGCGAGTGCCTTGATGATCTCGCCGCAAATGCGCTCGAGCGTGAGACGCTCACCCGCGAGGACCTAGACGAGGTTTTTGCCGCCCACGATCTGCACCAGCTGGCCCCCTCTCGAACCTTTGGCCAAGCCCTGATAGCGCTGGCCGCCGAGTAGCATCGAGGTCGGCTGTGACCGACCTCGGTGAGGATTCCCACTACTTCCCTCCCCGCCGCTCAATGCTGCGGAGGGTGCACGGCGAGCGCTCGGTCGGCCTCCTCTATGGGCAAAGGGCTCTGCTGGTCGGAGCCCTTGAACCGAAGACCTACAGCGCAACGATGTCGAGCACGCGATCCGCGGATCGACCATTCCAGCGACTCGCACGCACCGCCAAGATTCAAGAGGCGATTTTCCTTGGAACTCGAACCGAAGCCGATACGGTGCTCGCCGAGGTCAACCGCCGCCACCGCCGAATCAACGGCACCTTGACCAACGCCGCAGGCCCCCATCCGGCCGGAACCAGGTACTCGGCGTTGGACCCGGAGCTGATGCTGTGGACCCTGGCGGTGATCGCCGACTCCGGGCGCGAGCTCTACGAAACCCTGGTCGGAGAACTGAGCGAAGGCGAGCGCGAGGCCCTGTGGCAGGACTACCGTCGCTTTGGCAGCCTGCTCGGTCTCGACGCAGAGCATATGCCGGCGAGCCATCGCGAGTTCGCGCGGTGGTGGCGGGACAAGCTGGCCTCCTCGGCCCTTCAGCCAACCGAGGATGCCTTGAAGGTTGCGCCGCTCCTTGCCTTCAGCCAACCGGTGCCGCTCCCGGCCCGGGGCAACCTCGCCGTGCAGAATCAGATCATCAAGGGCACGCTGGCGCCATCGGTGCGCGAGGTTTTCCACATTCGTTGGAACCACGCCGACGAGGTCGCCTTTCGCTCGATCGCCGCCGCGCACCGCCGCGCCCACGGCCAACTACCCCGCCGCCTGCGGCGCGGCCGAAACGACGTCTTCTTTGACCTTGTCGCCCGCGGTGAGCGCCGTCGCGGTGGTACCCCGATGCAAAGGCTCAGCCCGCGGGGCCCCTGAATCGTGGGCATTTTCCGCTCCCACACTCACGCGCGGTGAGCAGCGATCGAGCGGTACGTTGGTGGTCGATGCGCCGGGCCCAAAACCGCAAGCCGGCGACCTATCGTTGCCCGCTGTGCGGTGATCACCTGCCGGCACTCAGCGAGCACGTCCTGATCGCACCCGAGGGCGATATGACTAGACGCCGCCACGCTCACACCGCCTGCGTTATCGGCGCTCGAAGAGACGGGCGCCTGCCAACCGAGGAGGAGTGGCGAAAGAGTCAGCCCCGGGCTCCATCGATCTGGAAACGGATCAAAGCGAAGATCTGATGCTCCAGCTCCTCGCCGTCGCGGCGGCCGGAGCGGCGGCCGGCGCCTCCAATGCGCTAGCCGGTGCCGGCTCGTTGATCACCTTCCCAACCCTGGTGGCGCTTGGAGTCCCACCGCTCTCAGCAAACGTCACCAGCACCGTGGGATTAATACCCGGGGCCCTCGGCGGTGCGATCGGCTACGCGGACCTGCTCAGTGAGCAGCGCGAGAGGCTCCTGCGGCTGGCCGTGCCGACGCTTCTCGGCGCGGGCATGGGGACCCTGCTGTTGCTTCTGACCTCAAACCAAACATTTGAGCTGATCGTCCCAGTCTTGGTTGCCGGGTCTTGCCTCCTCCTCCTCTTTCAGCCACAGCTGACACCCCACATCTCCCACGCGGGCAATGAGCACTCCCCCTTCCTCAGCGCCGGCCTCTTGCTGTCGGGGGCCTACGCCGCCTATTTTGGCTCGGCAGTCGGGATTTTGCTGCTCGGGCTGCTCGGGCTCTTCATCGCCGTCTCGATGCAACGGCTAAACGCGATCAAGATTCTCCTAGCGGGCATCGCGAACCTATTGGCCGCAGTCGCCTACGCGTTTCTGGCACCCGTTGATTGGCGCTATGCGTTGACCTTGATGGTGGCATCGCTAATTGGCGGTCGAACCGGGGCTCTGCTCGCGCGCCGCGTATCAGGGGAGACGCTGCGGCTGGCGATCGCTGTGATCGGGCTCGGGGTCGCCGCGGTATTGGCCGTGCGCGCCTATGGCTGAGTGCAGAAGCGACTAGATTTTCAAGGTGGCATTTCGAGTACTACGTGCCTGCGAGGCGCACTGGCGACCCTCAAATCAGATGCGCGTCCAAAATACCGACCTCGCCAAGCAGCTCGGGGCGCTTGCGCTGGGCGCGAGATTGTGGCGCCTTTCGCCGGGGGAGGCCTCCACTCAGCATCGCCACCGCGATCAGGAAGAGCTCTACGTCCTTTTGGAGGGAAGCGGGCGAATGCGGGTTGATGATGAGCTGCTCACCCTGGAGCGACTCGATTCGGTGCTCGTTGAGGCTGAATCGGTGCGCCAGCTATTCAATGACACGAAGCGCGAGCAGCTCTGGCTCGCGCTCGGCGCACCGCCCGAGCTGGCCAATACCCTCGAGATGTCTGCGGAGCAGCTTCGGTTTATCTACCCCGCCGGACCGAAATACCTTCCCCCCGAGCTTGCCGGTTGAGATCGAACTAGCTTTGGTCGGCGAGTTTGAGCGAGTCGCGCCAGCTAGGGTCGATCTGGTCAAGGCGAGCAACCACTTCCCCGGTTGCCTGCTCCAGATCGGCGATATGTCCGCCAACCTCAACAGATCCAAACCCATCAGCTGGCGCTCCCGCTCCACTTGCCGAGACATCAAACCACTCATCGAGCTCAGAAAGGAGCTCTCCGGCGCGCTCAACCGATGCGGGACTGGCCGGAGCGAGGTTGACCAAATGGCTGCGCATGTCGCTGCAACTTAGCGGGCCGGCCCCCTCGGCTGGCGGATGGCTGAAAGCAGCCGCTCGGGAGTAGCGTTTGGCGATGGCGTCGCCCCACTCATCGAGCCCCGAGCAGCGGAGGCCTCAGCCAGGAATGGCCTGGATCCCGGGCGGCGGGTTCCGGATGGGATCAGAGGATTTCTATCCGGAGGAGGGCCCCGTGCATGAGGTCAGTGTGGATGGATTTTGGATGGATGAGCACCCAGTCACGGTGGCGGAATTTCGCCGCTTTGCCAAACTGACCGGCTACACAACTGTCGCCGAGCGAGCTCCCAATCCCAGTGACTACCCCGGCGCCGACCCCCAGATGCTGGTCCCAGGATCGTTGGTCTTCAATAAGACCGCGGGTCCGGTTGACCTGCATAGCGTGGTCAACTGGTGGAGCTACATCCCCGGTGCCTACTGGAGACGTCCGGAGGGCCCCGGTAGCAAGATTGGCGGCAGGGAGCGCCATCCGGTTGTCCACATCGCCCATGAGGACGCCGAGGCCTTCGCCACCTGGGCCGGCAAGGCCCTGCCAACCGAGGCTGAGTGGGAGTGTGCGGCGCGAGGGGGTCTGGAGGGGAAAATCTTCGCCTGGGGAGACGATGAAATGCCCGAGGGTCAGCGGATGGCCAATACCTGGCAGGGCAAGTTCCCCTGGCAAAGTCTCAAGCCAAAGCGGGAGCAGCGAACCTCAGCGGTCGGGATGTACCCGGCAAATGGATTTGGCCTCTATGAGATGACGGGCAACGTCTGGGAATGGACCGCGGACTTCTTTTTGACGGATCACGGCGAGGTCACCCGCGGCGCCTGTTGCGGCCCGGAAAATCCCCGTGCCGCAAGCCCCGAGCAGAGCCTCCTTCCCGAGGAGCCAGGCGGGCACATTCCCCGACGCGTAATCAAGGGGGGCTCTCACCTATGCGCGCCAAATTACTGCCTGCGCTATCGCCCGGCCGCCCGACAGGGGGTGACGGTGGAGACCTCAACCGGCCACATCGGCTTTCGATGCATCCGGCGCCAGGACGGCTAGGTCTTGGCGAGCCACCCCGGCGGTGGGGGAATCGGCGGGGTCAATCTTCGCTCGCCACGCTGGGCAGCCCGCCTCAGCGGCACCTGGGGGATCAACCACCCTGCGCGGCTGCTGCGGATCGATCTGCGCCCGGATTCGTGCTCATCGCTTTGCCATAGCGGATCAAGTCAGCGGCGCGCTCGGCGATCGCGATCACCGGCGCGTTTGTGTTGCCGCGCGGCACGGTGGGCATCACCGATGCATCGATGACCCGGATCCCATCGAGGCCCTCGACGCGGAGCTCTGCATCAACAACCGAGCCGATCGCGCAGGTACCAACCGGGTGATAGATCGGAAACGTGGTGCTTGCCACATGCATCCGAAGCGCCTCATCTGAATCTGAATCCGGCGCGGTGAACGGCACGGAGCAGTAGGGAAGAAGTGCCGGCTGAGCACTTATCTCCTGCATCAATCGGACCGCCTCGATCATCCGCGGAAGATCGGCCCCCGCGCTGTAGAAGTTATTGCGAATGATCGGCTTCGCGGTCGGATCATTTGAGGCGAGTCGCACCGAGCCCCTGCTCTCAGGGGTGAGCAAGCAGGGAGAAACCCAGACGCCGTGGCCCTGGGGGTCGCCCATCCCCTCTTCGACTATGTGAATCGGCGCAACGTGAAACTGTATATCGGGCGCCGGAGCGCCGGCCTCAACCCGGGTGAAGCCGCCGGCCTCGGCGAGGTTGGAGGTAAACGGACCGCTTTTTGAGGAGATGAACTCCTCCAGAGCCGCCGGCTCAAGCGCCAGCAGGAGACTCTCGGGCTCGGGAGTCGTCCAGACCGCGTAGGAGGCGGGATGATCGCTCAGGTTCTCGCCAAGCGCCGGTTGGTCGAGCAGCACCTCGACTTCGCGCATGCTGAGGTGTTCTGCGGGTCCGACCCCTGACAGCATCAGCAGCTGGGGTGAGTTGAATGAGCCCGCACAGAGCAGCACCTCGCGCTCGGCACGGAGCTCCTGAGGGTCGCCGAGCTGAGTTGCCTCGACGCCGATCGCGCGCTTGCCATCAAGGAGGACCCGATTGACATGCATATACGGCTTGACAGTGAGGTTGGGGCGCTCGAGCGCGGGGTGCAGATACGAAACCGCTGTGCTGGCCCGCATCCCGGCCCTTTGGGTCAGCTGGTACTTGCCGACACCGTCCTGCTCGGGCCCGTTGAAATCATCGTTGGGCTGTAAACCTGCCTGCACCGCGGCATCGACGAAGGCCGAGGAGATGAGGTTGTTCGAGCGCTGATCGGAGACCGCCTGCGGGCCACCCACCGCGTGCCATGGCGAGGCGCCCCGCTCGTTGTCCTCCGCCTTTAGGAAGTAGGGGAAGAGGTCCTCCCAGGTCCAACCCGGAATTCCCCAACCGTCGTAGTCGCGACGATTGCCGCGAATGTAGATCATCGCGTTGATCGAGGAGGAGCCGCCGAGCACCCTGCCGCGTGGAATCGCGACTCGTCGGTTGTTGCAGTTGGGCTCCGGTGCAGTGCAGTAGTCCCAGTCGAGCTCGGTCCGGGCAAGTTTCAGGTAGCCAAGTGGAACGTGGATATTTTCGTTTTGGTCTGGAGGACCGGCCTCCAGCAACAAGACCCTGACCTCGGGATCCTCCGAGAGTCTTGCGGCGAGGACGCAACCCGCCGAACCCGCGCCGACAATCACGTAGTCATACATTTTTCGATCTACCTCCTTGGGCTCCGATGGATGCTCATCACCGCCCTTCCCAAGCGCGCGGTCCGCAAAGCCTCGCACGCCTTGGGGCTGGCTGCCGAAGGGATCCCGGAATCCGGTTAGAAAACCGGTTCTGAATGCTGAGCGCGGGGGGCGGCACGGTAGGAGCTCGGCCCATGCCACCTGGGGGGCTCCAAGCCCCGAGCGAGCCGCTTTCATGGAGGCTTTTCCGCACCCAGGGAGGAGCCAGTTGACCTGTCTTGGCTGGGGTTGTTTTCACCATCAGCGATCAGGTGGAAGCTTCCAGATGCCGGCAATGAGGCCGGCATCTGAAGAACTTGGCACAACTGGCGCCGTCCAGGGACAGACGATGCCATGCGTTTGCCCCTGCGAAAGGTTTTCCCATCCAGCCGGGGCAAACCGGGGCGGAAGGCGGGAACCGTCCGCCTAAACCGATCATAGGCGCGACTTACCTAAGTGTCAAGGAGCCTACACAGGGGACTGTCAAGATATTCGGCCTCGCCCCTACGCGGCTCCCCAAGGAGGCTCGTATGGGGCCCAAGCCCGCCCCAAAATGCCGCGAACATCCGAACCCATATTCCCCAGGCTGCCGAGTGGGAGAAGCGGAAGAAGCGCGGAGGAGGTTGCAGCTCACCAGCGGGCTCGGTTGATGGGGGCAATGATCGAGGCGGTCGCCCGAAACGGGTACGCGGCGACCACTCTGCGCGAGCTGGTTTCGCTGGCCGGAGTCTCAAACACGACCTTCTACCAGCATTTCGACTCAAAGCAGGACTGTTTCCTTGCTACCTCGGATGCGATCATCGCGCGGGCCGCCGAACAGACCCAGCGCGCTTATCAATCCACGACCGGCTACCGACCGCAGCTCGCGGCGGCGCTCAATGCGTTCGCCGAGTTTGTAATCGCCGAACCCGCGGCGTCCTCTCTGGTGCTGGTGGACTCGCTCAGGCTGGGTGCCGCGGGTGTCGCCCACCGCCAGCGGGCCTCGGAGGCATTTGAGCTGCTGATCCGCCAGAGCGCCGGGCAGGCGCCGGGCCGCGGCGAGCTCTCAGACCTGACGATTCGAGCGATCGTCGGCGGGATCCGGCGAATCGTCAACGACCTGCTTCGCAGCGGAAATACCGAGCGGCTGCGCGATCACCTCGATGAGATTCTCGATTGGGGTCTTTCCTACCAGCGCCCGGGCGGCGCGAGTGCATTGCGATTGCCGGGCAGCCAGCCGCTCGCCCCCGCGGCGAAGATCACCACAAGCACCGCCGAAGAGGAAATATGGGATGAACAGCCCGACAGCATCCGAAATCGATCGACGCTGTCCCAGCGCCAACGGATGGTGCGCGCCGCCGCGATGGTTGTTGCCGAAAAGGGCTATGAGAAGTTAAGCATTCCGGCAATCACGGGGGCCGCCGGAGTCTCCAATCAAACCTTTTACGAGCATTTCAACAGCAAACAGGAGGTGTTCCTGGAGGCAATTGATCTGCAGGGAGGGCGCGCTGTGGCCCGGATCGGCGCGGTGGTTGGAGCCAATTGGGCCTGGCCCGACGCGATCATCACCGGCTTGCAGGAGCTCCTCAGCTACCTCGCCGAAAACCCCCTGCTCGCCCGGCTACCATTCATCGAGGTGCTCGCCGCGGGTCCGGCGGCGATGGACCGGGTCGATGGCGTCCTGGACAGCTTGACACGACTGTTCGCTCCGAAAGAGGTTCCCGCAAAGGTGGGGGCCCCGCTCCCCGATATCGTCGTCGAGGCAATCTGCGGAGGCATCTTCGTCGTGATTCAGCACGAGATTGCGCAGGGGCGAACCGCGGGGCTGCCGGACCTATTACCAGAGATCATCTTGGTCGCCCTGGCTCCTTTTGCGCTGCAATAGAGTCGGCCGGCCTAGCGATCGTGCCCAGCACCCATTGCCTATCTTCAACCGAGCCCGGCTATCGCCGCAGCCCTCTTTGCGGAGCTCTTTGGCTAGAGGCCGCGTTCGAGCCCGGTGGGGGATGGCTCCCACATCGCGGTTGAGCTGAGTACGGGGCTGGGCTGGAGCATTGTTTCTTGCCCCATCGAGCATCCACACTGGCTGCCTACGTTGGAGTCCCGGAAATCAGCCGACAACGGAGCGCGCCCGGGCCCTTGGAGCAGCGGTTTTGCTCGAGACGCGCCCCGGACCGCGGGGCTGGCGCAGCGTCATCGCCACTCCGCAGGGTGCTGAGATCGCCCTTTGGCAACCACGGATGCGCGGCGACCCACACTCGGGGCGGTGATTGCACGCGGAGCTCGGGGCAATCCTGAGGCGCTATCCTCGCCCTCGTGGCGAATTTGAGGGTTGCGGGGATGCGCGGGGTGAGGCGAGATCCGCCCGCGGTTAACCGCGGGCGGACCCACTCCGATAGGACCGAGGCAGAACGTTGCTAGGCGCCCCGGCAGTTTTTGCAGCGGCGATTTCATTGGCACTCGGCGCCGGCACCCATGCCGCGGGCGATACGGTGGGCCGCGCAACCCGGGCAATCGACGCGGTCGACTCAAGCCTCGCCCGGCCGATCCCGAGGGCGCCCAAGCCGAGCTCGCTTGTGGCGCGCACCCCGACCCGCTCAGCCAACGCGGTCCCGACCGGCGCCTCGGTCGATGCAGTCGGTGCGGCTGCATCGATGCCGGCGGCCTCGGCGGGCACCAACGGCTCCGCCAAGCCTCCCCCGAGCGGCTCGACGGCCAACGAGGCGGTGATCGCCCAATCGCTTAAGGCGCTGTCGGCGCAGAGCACCAGCCCGACGGCCACTTTGGTCAACGGGATCGCCTTTGCGCCGGCGGGAGCACCCCCGGCGGTTGAGGGAGTGATCGGCGCGGCCAACATGATCTCCGATTTGCCCTACGTCTGGGGCGGGGGCCATGGCTCCTGGTATGCGTCGGGGTATGACTGCTCGGGAGCGGTCAGCTTTGCCCTGCATGGCGGTGGGCTTTTGAATCAGCCCATGACCTCCGGTTCATTGGAGAGCTACGGAGCCCCCGGGCCCGGTCGCTGGATCACGATCTATGCAAACTCAGTCCACGCCTACGCCGTGATCGCCGGATTGCGCTGGGACACGGTCGGTGATGCGCGCGGAACGGGGCCGCGCTGGCACGCAGAACCTCCCTATCCAGCCGGTTTCGTCGTCCGCCATCCGGTCGGGTACTGAGGGAGGGCATCGCGATTGATCCAAAGTTCGAGCTGTCTGCGCGGGGCGACTGCGACGGCGCACCCGAACGATTGGCGTTTGTCTATTCAGCCGTGCCCTTGCCGCACCGACGACGGCCTGGCCGTCGTGGTCATCAATCTGTACGTAACTCACAGTGACGACCCAGAGCAGGGCAGTTCTCGGTCCATTCGCCGCTGGATCCTAGGCAAAAGCAGTCGCCGGTATCCCGAGATGCTGCACACGCGCAGTCTCTGCCGCGGCAACGGCGCTACGCTGTCAGTTCGGTCGCTGCCATCAATCGCGCGTGCCGCTTGCTGAAACTCAGTGCAGGCGGAAGATCCGAACAAGATCAACACCAACGCCAACACCAAAACGGGGTCATTCGCCCCCGAGCGCGCCGAAGGGAGCGCCTCCCCTCCGCAATCCGTACAAGGCCGGGAGGGCCGGCGCCATGTGGAGCGCCTCTCCGCAGAGGAGCACGTCCTTCGCGGCAGGCGAGCCCGTTCAAAGGTGCCTCGGTCAAGCCACGGATGCTGGGATCCACCAGCGGACAGAAGCGACCCAATCGATCTGATCGAAACCCAGGCACACAGTCGAATCCCTGAGCTTGTACCGATCCGGCACGGTCGCATGTTGGTCTCTCCGTTTACCTACTACCGCGGTGCCGCCCTACCGATGGCCTCCGATCTTGCCTCCACGCCGAACTCCGGACTTACCGCGCAGCTCTGCGGCGACGCGCACCTTTCGAATTTCGGCATCTTTGGCTCGCCAGAGCGCCACCTCTTTTTCGATGTCAATGATTTCGACGAGACCGCGCCGGGGCCGTGGGAGTGGGACCTAAAGCGGCTTGCGGTTAGCCTGGAGGTTGCTGGCCGTGAGAACGGCCTCTCAACAAAGCAGCGGGGCCAGATCGTCCGCCGCGCTACGCGCTCTTACCGAGAGACGATCAGGGAGCTTGCCGGAATGTCGATGCTCGATGTCTGGTACGCACACCTCGACATGGATGAACTCCTGCCCCGGTTTAGATCACTTGTCGACCCCAAGAGAACACCCGGCGTTTGGCACGCCATCGCCAAGGCGCGGGCGCATGACAGCCTGCAGGCCTTTGACAAGTTGTGTCGCGCCGTGGACGGCGAGCCCAGAATCGTTGATGACCCCCCGCTCATCGTCGCAATTGAAGAGTTCGTGGCGGGTGTCGACTCAGGCGCACTCGCCGATGCTCTGCACTCCTTCGTCAGGTCCTATCAACACACCCTCGGACCAAATCAAAAACATTTACTCGAGCAATATCGGTTCGTACATCTCGCGCGCAAAGTTGTGGGGGTCGGTAGCGTCGGCACCGACGCCTGGATAATGCTCTTTCTCGACGCCCATGACTCACCGTTATTGCTACAGATCAAGGAGGCTGAGGCCTCCGTCTTGGAGCAATTCACCTCGCCGAGCAAATTCCCCAATCACGGACAACGGGTTGTTGTCGGCCAGCGACTGATGCAGGCGGCCAGCGACATATTTCTGGGTTGGGAGCGGTTCACATGGAAGGGCCGCGAGCGTGACTATTACATTCGCCAGCTTCGAGACTGGAAGGGAACGGCCGATATCGAAGGAATGACCCCGGCCGGTCTGAAGCTCTGGGGTCGGATGTGTGCCTGGAATCTTGCTCGCGGTCACGCCAGATCGGGCGACGGCATAGCAATAGCCGCATACTTGGGTAAGTCAGATGTCTTCGATCAAGCGATTGGGGAATTCTCAGTCGCCTACGCGGACCAAAACGAACGCGATTATGCCGCTATGAAGGACGCCGTTCGAACCGGCCGGCTCCAGGCCGAAACCGGAATCTAGCCTCTCGCGGTCGGGACCGATAAGTCCCCGTGCCGCTGGCCATGCGGGCCTGGCCGCGACGGCCCGAGCTCCGGTTTCTCGAGATTGTGCCTCTTAGCTAGATCACTATATTGTGTTAGTGTGCCAGCACATGGAACCGCCTAGAACTGGTCCCTCGGCGCATCTGGGGTTTACGCCACAACCCCGGTTCGCGCCCCCACGGGGGACGGATCTACCTGCCGGCAAGAAACACCCGATACAGCGCGCCCGGCGCTACGGAAGGAATTGCCCCGGCGCCGGTAGAGCCGACTGGCTTCTGCGCTCCCCGCTCCAGGGGCCGGGAATCACGGAAACTCCCGATCGGAGTAAGTGCGATCAAAGCCGCGCCGGTAATCACCTCGCGAGGGGGCCCTGGTGGGCTTCGGTGCGATCGCGCGATGACCAATGAAGGGAAGCCCTCAGACCCGCCGCGGGGATTGCGATGGGCGGACCGATGGGTCAGATCCCGCCGCGGCCCGCGACTGCTCTGGGAGGTGAACTCCTCGATGCATCGATCCCGGTCGGTCCGGGGCCGTCACCGGTGATCGCCTCGCCGCCGTTGGCGCGGATTATCCGCCCGCTGACATCGGTGTTTGGCCAGGTCGGGGACGTGATGATCCTCACGGCGCGAACGATCGGCTCCGCCGTGCGCCCGCCCTATCCCTATGGCGAGGAGTTCATCGGTCAGTTTCTATTCGCCTTGCAGCTGTGCTGGTTTCCGCTGCTGATCTCCACGGTGGCGATTAATCTCGGTGCACCGGGACTGCAGGCGGCGAACTTCCTCTCGCTGCTCGGTGCCCTCGACCGCCTCGGCGGCTTCTTCGTCTTGGCCGCGATTCGAGAAATTGGCCCCTTCGTCACCGCCGTCGTCGTCGCCGGGGTCGCCGGCACCGCGATAACCGCCGACCTCGGCGCTCGCAAGATCCGCGAGGAGCTCGACGCGCTGCAGGTGCTCGGCGTCGATCCGATCAAGAACCTCGTCGTGCCGCGGTTTTTGGCCCTCGTATTGATCACCGGCCTCCTCGACATCTTCGCACTGGTCTTCGGGCTGAGCGGCGGAATCCTCACCGAGCTCCTCTACCACCAGCCGCTGGGCGGCTTCCTCGCGACCCTCTTCTCAAATGCCTCGGTAACCGACCTCGCCGGCTCGGTACTCAAGTGCACGATGTTCGGCGCGATCATCGCCGTGGTCAGCTGCTACAAGGGAATGACCGCCTCGGGCGGTGCGGCCGGAGTGGGACGCGCGGTAAACGAGGCGGTGGTGATCTCCTTCCTTGGAGTATTCGCCTTCAACTACGTCTTCACCCAAACGATGCTCGCCACCAATCCCGAACTGCAGACGGTTCGATAACCGCAAAAATCAATTGGGACCGGATCTTCGCTCCTGGAGAGCCCCAGCGACTGCGTTGGGCAAGCTGCGATCGAGCGAAACCAGGAAGGAGCAGGGCTGAGGCGGCGCTCAATCCCCCCTGAGGGCGCTCGCGTCCACCTCGCCAAGACAGCCGCGATAGCGACGCCACCAGGCGTGAAATAAGCTCACTGCCTCCATCCCCATCCGCAGGTCGGCCGGGAGCTCCCCTCGTTCAGGCATGGCGAGCCAGGCCTGTAGCTGGGTAGAGATATGGTCGCTCAGTGGGCCCTCGGCGAGCGAGCGACGATGCAGCTCTATCGCTGGTTCTGAGCACCAACGTCGAGGCAGCCGCGGGGAACGACGTGCCGTATCGGAGGTCGATGGGAGGCGGGCCGCGGCGGGCAGTCGGTCGAAAATCGCCCTATACATCGCGGCGTCAACCTTGTCGGCTGAGGAGACCGCGAGAAGAGCTTGCGCGACGGGATCGCTCGCAGCTGGGGCGATCACCCGTGCCCTGCTTCCCAACAGCCCGCCCGGGTAGGTTGAGATTCCGCGGACCGTTCGCGTCGCATACAGAGAGAGGATGGCTTGAGAGGGATGGCCCTCAAACGGCGCCGCCGAGGTCAGAAACTGCTCGCGAGCGCGGGATACGATCCCCTCGTGGAATGACTCCGTTAAAGCCATCTGCGCCTGACCGTATTTGCGCAGGCTGTCGAACATCGCCAGGCTCGCGCCCCGACGGCGCCGGTGTTCGAGCGTCTCAGGCGGGTAGAAGTGGTTGCCGGACTGCAGCAGGGCATCGATAGCGAAACCATCGGGGACGGCTGACTTGATGTCCTCAATCCGCCGCGCCAACGGCACAAGCCAGGCGTGGTCAACGAATTGATACTCGACCCTCCTGGCGCGCTCCTCCCAGTCACAGGGATAGGCCTCCAACCGTGCGCGAATCCGCTCATGTGGCACCCGCAGCGCCGCCGCCACGGGCGCGGCCTGCTCCTCCTCAAAGAGGCCTCCCTCATCGTCATTGACCGTTACAGCAGTGCCGGCCTGACCGGCTTCCGCCAGAAGGCAGAAGAGGATCCGCGAATCCCGGCCACCGCTAAGCGGGCAGAGGATTTCCCCATCTAGCGGTGAGAGGCTTTCGCGAAGCGCTTCAACTGCCGTATCAGCGCCTGGGGATAGACCGACCGCGGGCTCAAGCTCTGCCCAGGGCCAAGTCGGCGATTCTCGACGGGAGCGACCGAACCGACGGTACTCCAAGGTCGAGAATGGCGCGAGGCGACTTATCTCAGCGAAAGGAGTGCGTTCTCCGAGCGGGTAGCGAAGGGCGATGATCGCAGCCCAGGCATCCCAGTCAACTGACAGCGGCCTGGGGAAGGTCTGGGCAATCGGATCGATCCGAGAAGCAAAGTAGATCGCTCCCTCGTCCTCTATCCAATACAAGGCTGAGAGACCGTTGATTGCGGAATGAAGAATGCGACGTCGACCCCGAATAACCAGCCCGCACGCGCCCCGACTTGCCGCCTGCCTCCATTCCGAAGCACCGTCGCGCCAGACCATGCCCTCGATCCAACCCAGGCCCCGTTCCCGCCTGCCGCTCCAGCGCAGCGGCTCGCGATCGATCATCAACATCGACTCGCGATCCTCCTGGACAAGTCGAGGCCCAGCTCCAAAGGCTGCGGCGATTTGGATGACGCGCCCTCGGTCATAGTGCCCAAGCGCCCCACAAATCAACGGAGCCCGGTTTGGCACCAGGCTCGAAAGATCAGCCATCTTGCCATCGTCGCTGAGGGTTGAGGAATGACATGGCAGCACATCTGATCTTCCTGGCGAGGGAGCGCCGACCCCGCTCAAATTTTCGTCGCTCCGGCAGGCAAGAACAAACTCTGTTAGCAACTAGTCCTCGGGAAGTACAGCAATCTCACGCCTTGCCCTCCTCTCCCACCCCTACCCGACAATGGTTTTTTCCACCTGCACTTCATCTGCTCCAGAACGTCTTCATGCGCTTCATTACCATTAGCCACCACATCCTTAAGATCTTGATCCTGCGCCTTTATAACTTAAACTGCGCGTAGTTCCCTGGTGCGAAACCTCACACGGTCCACCGATTGTTTACAAGTCATCGCTTCATATGGCGGGTTCCCTTCACAAAGGTCGCCGCGGGGTGACATCGCCGCAGAGCTCAAGGCCGAGCGCAACTCGACATAAAGTCAAGCGAAGTGTAGGGATCGTAGTCGGGCATGAGCGTTGTAGCAAGGCTGAGTTCGACCCGATGATTGTAGGAGGGACGGCCCATGCACGCTTCCCGATTCTGCCTGTCGCTGGGACGGATCGCCCCCTCGGATCTATCGCCGCCGCTCGCTCGGCGCGGGGCCGCGGCTGCCCCGCGGCCAATTACGGCCCAGCGGATGACGACGGCAATTGAGCGTTGGTGCGCGCACATGTTGAGGTAGCGCCCCATAGCCAGAGGCCGAGGCGCCGATGCTGCCCAGGTTGAGCCGGCACCCCGACTCCGGAGTGTGAGTCATTTCTCGAGACCGAACCCTTGCCCGACTCCAATCGTCTAGGCTCCGGGTGGCCGGATCCCACCACAGCCGAAAAGGATGGTCGAGGTGCAGCGGATAGATATCAACCTGCGTTTGGTCCTTTCGGGGGGCGCGGCTATCGTCGTGGCGTTGATCACCGCCTTTGCTCAACCCGCCGTCGGCGCGGCTCGCACTCCGACCAAAATCAACGCACCAACCAAATTCGTGGTGGCTCTTTTTCTGAAGGGTTCCTACAGCTATGACTATGCCGATGTCGATAATGGACACGTAACCGAAGAACATCGGACAATGACCTTCGAAGGCCAACCAAATGTAGCGAACTACACGGTCTACCTGAACCCTTCCGGCAAGCCATTTCTGAGCACAACTGAGGCTCTGGCGGATCCAACTCCAATCATGGTTGGATCATGGAGCGTAAAGACTTCCAAACAGAAGAGACGCCCTGTGCGGCTAGCGGCGATCTGAGGGATGAATCCAATGGCCGAGTACTGACCGCGGACTACGGCATTCACGACTACGATATGAAGATCCAGGGTTCGGGTGATGACAGCTTCGTGTACACCGGTACCAAGGCTGGCTCTGAACCCTGCAATGTTCTAGACCCCTGGGCCACTTGGGTGGCGGGCAACAGTCATATCGGCAATGGCGGCGCCGAAGCATTCAATGCCGTTCTCACGGTCCCCCAGTCTCAACTTCGGGCTGCAGCTGGCGGTCATTCTCAAACGTTCCAAGTTGCGCTACAGCCGATCGATGGACTGAGCTCGACGGACTGCGGCTCGGAACCTTCGCTTGGAATCAGCTGTACGCAGTCCTTTAACTGGTCAGGAACAGTGGTAATTACCGGTTTGAAAAAGAAGAAGCACCGGACCCATCATCACTAAGCCACGCTGGTCAAACCGGCACGAATCGCTGCTGTTTCAAACGGGTGTGTCGGACCCAATCCCATGCCTTCATCCGGGTCCCCCTGCTTATGGGCCCCAGATACCCCACCGCCTGGAAGTACCCGGATCGCCTCTCAGGCCTTCACAAAGCATGTAGGCGGGTCTCTGGCTAGGGTCTTCTTTGTTGCCCTAGAGGATTGAGGCAGGTTCGGGCCCAGACTGACCTTCGAAGCCGTGACGGGGGCTTGAAATAAGCCGGATGAAGGCGAGGGGCACCCCCAGGCCCAATTCCCGCTGACCTCGGAGCCAGAGTGCCACCGTAGTTAGCCTCTCCCAAGATAGGGGTCAAATGCGGATGGCTGGTGCCTTTTTCTGATGCATTGTTGCCCAATGCGGCCCTCACCCCGCGCGCCAGTCATAAATCGCACTAACCGCCCAAAAGTGGCGGTCGGCACCTTGGCAATCTTCGCCCTCAGCGCGATGCTCTTCGCCTCGAACGCCTCAGCCGCCGGGCATTTACCGGCCCCAATCATCAGGGGATTGATTAGGGTGAATGGAAGTCTCCAGCTTGGGATAGAAGAAGCTCCGGCAGCACTCATTAAGGATCTTGGCGCCTCGAGCACGGCTTGCAGCAGCGCCCTCGGATTCGAACAGAGCGGCGATGTCGTGCAGGCGAACTGGACGACGCTCACCGGGATCGTCGAAGGGGGCGACCGACCAGCCAGTCGAGCGGTGATTGGCGCCCTGGCCCGATCGCGCTCCTACCTCGCTGATCTTCGAGCACTTTTCCCCGACATTTGGCGCGACCGCGCCAAGGTCAACAAACTGATCCTAACGGTCGCCCAGATGCAGACCGGGATCCGCCTTCTGCAGGTCGCGGTGAGGAGTCTCGGAGTTGCCTTTGAAAGGTGGGAGCAACATGACTGCACCGGCGCGCAGGAGGCGATCGCCGCCGCCAATTTGCGGATTCACACGGCGGTCGGCGCAATCAACCACGGAATCGAGCGGATGGCGTTGGAGCTACGGGCCAGCGAGGCCGCAGTCGATCCCATCCTCGCCACGGGCAATTCTGCCGGACGCAGCCAGCCGTATTAGGCAGCGACCTTGGGCCGAGGGCGAGGCGATCGGGCGACCACCGCGACAACTCTGCAGGACCCGAGGAAATGTCAGCTCGATTCGCCTCGATTGGATCAAGGGAGCCCGCGTGATCGCCGCGCCGGTCCCCCAGCGATACCTCATATTTAGCTTCTCACCGAAGCGCTGGCGCACCGGGCACCGGCTCATAGGTCGCGCCGCGCTTGCGGATTGCATTCTCTTTCACGAGCGCCTCGCAGATGACGTCGACTTCCGAAGCGGGCATTCCAAGCTCCTTGGCGAGACGAGCAGCTGTCATGCCGGGCTTCCGGTCGATCGTGGCCTGCACTTCTGAACGCCGAGAAACTTTCGTCGCGCGCTTGGCAGTTCTGCGTGCCTTAGGAACCGCAGAACGACGCGTGGTGGGCCGTTTGCGTAACTCTTTAGGACTGCCTCCATTTAGCGAGTCCAACGCCTTAGACAAGAGCGCATACTCTGCATCGATCGCGTCTATGGCTTCACGGATTACATCGGCAGCCTCATCAATGAGGGCCATAAAAACCTCCTGTTTGAACTGGGCAGGAATCTATATACCAGTGATCGCTCCGAGGGGAGAGCTGCCCCGCGGTGCGGCGAGCTCCAGGTCAACGGGGACGGAGTTTTCCCTGCCCCCTACTGCCCGGCGTCGGAGTTAGCAATGGCCCGCCCGATCATTCCCTGGCTAGGGCCCCACCTCGTTCTCGCAGAGCCGACGTTGGCATCGGTGCCGACACGACTCGCGATCCAATCGCCGGGTTCGGCGAGAATACTCAAGCGACTGCCGGACAGAGCACGGACAAAGGGCGAACAACCATGAAGAAGAGCGGCTCGAAGGACGGAGAAGTGGGGGATTCTCCCCCGCAGCTGATAGATGCGAGGATCAGAGAACTAGGTGACTGGCGGGGCGAGATGCTCGCGAGGCTTCGAAAACTCGTCAAGCAGGCCGACCCCGGAGTTGTCGAGGAATGGAAGTGGAGAGGCGTTCCGGTGTGGTCGCACGGCGGAATGGTGTGCACCGGCGAGACGTATAAAAACGTCGTGAAGATGACCTTTGCCAAGGGCGCCGCGCTGGAGGACCCTTCAGGCCTCTTCAACTCCAGTCTTGAGGGCAACACCAGGCGCGCCATCGACTTCCAGAAGGGGGACGAGATTGATGAAAAGGCGCTGAAGGCGCTCGTTCGCGCTGCCGTTGCAATGAACACCTCGCCAGCTGGCTAGCAGACGGCCGGCGAGACATATACAGACCAATCGGGATTTGGAGCGGAGTGGATGAATCCCAGGGCGCAGGCCCCGGATTTTGCTGCTCGAGGTCACCCACCCAAGGCAGCTGCGCTGGACTCCATGACCCCCTCTCAGCTCGCTGATCGAGCAGCCCTCAAGCAGTTCGCTCCCTGGGGCGAGATCTCAAACCAGAGGTTTTCGCAGCGACCGCCAATTTGCGATTTTATGCTCGCCATACCATCGAATCGACGGTGGATTGCGATGGAGCGTGGATCTTTCGCGATTGCCTCGGTGCTCAGGAGGCGGCGAGGCCGAGCGCCTTGGCGTGGGGCTCCAGCGCCTCGATGACAAAGGCAATGTGCCCGTCAAAGTCCTCTCCCAGCGCTGCAGCGCCCTGTCGCACCTCCTCTCGGTTAACGGCTGCGGCGAAACTTGGCTGTTTCAGCTTCTTCTTTACCGATTTTGTCGTCATCCCGACGATTCCGCTCGGCCGCACCAAGGCGACGGCGACGATGAACCCTGTCAGCTCATCGACCGCGAAAAGCGTCTTTGAGATGCGGCTCTCGCGCGGCACGTCGAGATAGGTGGCGTGGCCGGCGACCGCGTCGATCAGCTCCGGCGGATAGCCCCTCTCCTCGAAAAGCTGCAAGGCGACTCGCGGGTGACCGCTGTCGGCGTCGGGGAATCGCTCGTAGTCGAGGTCGTGGAGGATCCCGGTGACCGCCCAAAGCTCCTCATCCTCACCGTACTTAGCGGCATAGGCTCGCATCGCAGCCTCGACACCGAGGACATGTTTGCGCAGGGAGCTGGATCGTGTCCATTCGCAGAACAGCCCCCAGGCCTCCTCGCGGGTTGGCGCACTCACCGCACTAGCTTAGGGTGTAACTACTGATGCCCCAAGAATTCCGACTCGAGTACCAGGTCCTTTAGCAACGACTGGTACTCGACATGGGTTTCATGCTCGCTCGTTCGCCAGCCCCGACCCTCCTCCGTTTGCATGAAAGCACGGTAATCGGGCGCTCCCGGCCGCTTTATGTTGTCGGCAACGACCATCGAACCTGGATGCAGCCAGTCCAGCTCCAAGATCCGCTGCAGATCGCGAAGATAGGCAGCCTTGTCGTGGTCAATGAAAATGAAGTCCAGCGATCCTTTGGCGAAGTCGTGCTCAGACTCAAGCTTTGCGATCGTGGCGCCGCCGTCACCGAGCGTCCCGACGAGCACCGTCAACTCCTCGCCGATGCCAGCGTGATCCCAGATGCGGCGCGCAATTGCGGCGTTCTCGGGGTTGAACTCGATAGATGTGAGCCTCGCCCCTTTGGGCATCACCCGCGCGGTCCGCATGGCGCTGTAGCCGCAGTAAGTACCTAGCTCGAGCAGTTGGCGCGGCTCGCTGCGCCGGAGCGCCCGATCCAAGATCTCGCCCTTCTCGTCGCCCACGTTGATCAAAAAGCTGCGGTGATAGGCGAAGTCATCGACGGCGCGAATTACATCATCGAGGTCGCCCTGTCGAGCCTCGGCCTCGACGAACTTGGCTAGTGCCAGCTCCCGCCCGTCGCCAACCTGCCACTCAGTCGTCAGGCGCTGCGTACCAAGCATCATGCGCAAGATCGACCAACGCAGGAATGGGAGACGTTTCCCGCCAAGCTCCGACATCGGGGGCATCTCTTGAAAGCTTGCCAGATATGGACCTCGACGAGAGCCCGTGAGCGGTCCAGGCGAAAAGACGGCCTCTCCGCCTAGCTCTGGGACATACTGGCGCTCGATACCGCAGCGCAAATAGAGAGCTTCGGCCGAGCTGCTGCTTCCACCACCGCGGAGCGAACCGTCCGGAGACCTTCAAGACATACCGCCCGAAGGGATGCCCGATGACACCGCCAAGCCCCACATCAGCCAGTACCGCTGCCCAAGCAGCTCCAGCTAAGACGCCCGACGCTGTAAAAACACATCATCATCTCGATCGGGCGGTTCGCTTCAGCCCGTCTGAAATCAGACGGGCAATGAGCGAGGTCAAGGGCTTCAACGCGAAGCTAGCGGTCATCATTACCCACGCCGTGGGGTCGATGGCGATGGCGTACATCTTCTGCCTGATCGCGCTGACAAGCCTGCCGGCGGTGCTGATTGAGGCGGGCGTTCTGAGCAGCGGCGACGTGCCCAAGTTCCTTACCAAACCGGGACTGATCCTGATCGTAGCCTGGATCGCGCAAACCTTTATCCAGCTCGTCCTGCTCTCGATCATCATGGTCGGTCAGGACGTGC
This sequence comes from uncultured Solirubrobacterales bacterium, assembly GCA_963700105.1. Taxonomy (GTDB): domain Bacteria; phylum Actinomycetota; class Thermoleophilia; order Solirubrobacterales; family 70-9; genus CAVUWL01. The sequence continues at coordinate 37,638 of CAVOWL010000005.1, forward strand.
AGTCGATTGCATCCGACGCTCGCTCCGAAAATACGTTCAAGGACACCCAGGCGATCCTGGACGCGATGAACACCGAAACCGAGGGCGGCCTGAGGACGATTCTCGAAGCGATCCAAGCCCAGGCCAAGCCGGGTCAACAGGCTGGGCCCGGGAGTGTCCTTGGATGAGATGGGCCCGTAGGAGTCTTGGCGTGCGACCTCAGGCGACTCGGTAGGCCGATCGAATCCAGGTCCACAGGGTGTCGAAAGGAGGCACCGCCGCCAAGGGTCGAAACCCCAGTTGGCGGTGAACTAGCGGGCGGCGTTGATCCTGGCCGCCCTCCATCCGCGGCGGGAGGTCAGCGCAGCTAGCCCGCCCGCGATCACCATCACCACCACTTGGGCGACCAGGGTCGCCACCGTGCTCGGATTCCCGATCGGTCCGTTCGGAACCCGTGCGAGCGCCGCTGCATTAAGTACCAGCCCAAGCGTGTAGGCGGTGGTGGCAAGGGCGATCACAGCCATCGCGGCGCTGACCAGCGTCGCGCAAAAAAACCCTTTCAGCAGCCTCGCGCGCGATAGCGAGGTCGCGAACAAGGCGCGGCGTGCGGCGATCACAGAGACCATGCCGGCGGCCAGGCAAGCCAGCCCCCAAACAGCAAATCCAACCCTCCCGGCGGCTGCCATTGAGTGGTCACCGTGGTCGAAGTGGGCGAGCAGCACGAGCGCTCCGGTGAGCCCGCAGACGAGGACCACCGCGCCCAGCCCGAGACCGATCGGTGCTCGCAGGCTTCGCTTGTGCGGCGCTTGCTTAACCGCCGCGAGAACAATTGGAAGGCCGCCGAAGAGGATGGCAAGCGAGGCAGCCGCGGCCAGCACCTGCACGACGAGATGGCTGGCGCCGAGCGCGAGGTGCTCGCTCCCAGCCCGCGCGAAGGGGGCATCCTCGGTCGTTTTATAGAAAGCGAATCCTGCGGCCGCGAACGCAATCCAGCAGGCGAGCACGGCGCTAAGGCTGGCTCGGAGGCGGTCCTCTAAGCTGACAACACCCTGCGGCCCAATTCCCGGATGAAGGTGCGCCCCGATCGCCCCGCGCAGGAGGTCGAGCACTGTCACCGCCCTCACCGGAGCCTCCTCGAGCAGGGCCTTCAGCTCCTCGCCATAGCGGCGGCGGAAGGCGAGAGGGTAAAGCGCAAGCGCCACTGCGGCGATCCGCCGCATCATGCCGCCGCCTTCGCCGCGCGCAGGCGGGCGAGGCCGTTGCGGGCTAGCCGCTCCAACGTGTGCAGCTGATCCGACAGAGCGGCGCTGCCAGCCCCGGTCAGCTGATACGGGCGTCGGCGCTCCTGTGCGGGCAGCGCCTCGATCAATCCCCTCGCCTCTAGGCGCGACAAGGCTCCGTAGAGCGTGCCGGGGCCGAGACGAACCCCAGCCATCTGCTCGACGTCGAGGGTGATCGCGTAGCCGTGCTTCGGACCATCCGCAAGGCTCGCCAGCACGAGTAGGCCAGGGTCGCTAGCTCGTTCACTGGTAGATCGCATAACGTAATATTAGCACGCTGCGCCCCACTCGCAGGCGCTCGGCGAGGAGGGCGACCCATCGGGGCGGCATGTGCACGCGGGTCAAGGTCCTCCCCCGGCAACCGCTGCGATCGGCCACCCTCGCGGGCCAGCTCGAGGCCCGCCCCACAATTTAGTCTCGGGCAGAGAGGCACCATGGTGCCCCCTTTCGGGAACGGCGCTCCAACGATCCGGCACCCGCGACCCAGGCTGCGCTGCATGGCTGAGCTTCCAGATCCGGGTTCAAGAGAGCGGGTCGGGCTGGGCGACCGGCGAGACTTGCCGAGCTCGACGGTGGCGCCGAGGCTGCGGCTGATCAGCTGGAAAGTCAGCCAAACCGTTCCCGTCCAGGTCAATTTATACCACCCAGGGAGCCCTCATGAAGCCCTGGGACCTGCTGTATAACCGCCGGCCTAGACCAGAACCTGCCCGGTTGGGAGTGCGAAATGCGTGCGCCGTTGTTGAGACATCCGACGGAAGAATGGCCATGACCGAGCATGCGGTGGTGATCGCTGGAGGAGGTCCGGCAGGCATGATGCTGGCGGCTGAGTTGGCGTTGGCAAGCGTCGACGTCGCGGTCCTCGAGCGGCGTCCCGATCACGTCCTAATCGGGTCACGGGCTGGCGGTTTTCACTCCCGCACGATCGAGGTCCTGGATCAGCGTGGGGTCGCCGATCGCTTCCTCGCAGCGGGTCGGGTTGTTCAGGCCGCGATGTTGGCCACGACCGTATTGGACATGAGCGACTTCCCGACCCGTCATCCGTATTCGCTTGGGATCTGGCAGAACCAGATCGAGCGGATCATGGCCGACTGGATCGCCGAGCTGCCGGTGCGGATCTATTACGGGCGTGAGGTGACGGGCTTTGCGCAGGACGACGCCGGCGTTGACGTCGAACTATCCGAGGAGTCGATGCGGGCGCAATATCTCATCGGTTGTGACGGGGGACGCAGCCTTATCCGCAAAGCAGCCGGAATCGAGTTCCCCGGTTGGGATCCGACTAGGAGCAACCTGATTGCCGAGGTCGAGGTGACCGAGGAGCCACCGCGGGGTATACGCCACGATGCCACCGGCGTCCACGGCCTCCACACCATGGAGGACGGCAAGACGGTGCGAATCGTGATTACCGAGCAGCAGCTCGGGCCCATCAGCGAGCCCACCCTGCGCGACCTGAGTGCGGCGCTGATCACGGTGTACGGAACCGATTTCGGAATCCACAACCCCACCTGGATCTCCAGGTTCACCGACATGACGCGCCAGGCATCTGAGTACCGCTCCGGCCGGGTCCTACTCGCTGGCGACGCTGCGCACGTTCATTATCCCGCGGGGGGCAGGGCCTCAGCCTCGGCGTGCAGGATGCGGTAAACCTTGGATGGAAGCTTGCTCAGGTAATCAATGGGATCTCCCCGCAGAGCTTCCTGGATACCTATCAGGACGAGCGCCACCCGGTCGCGGCCCGCGCGCTTCAGCATACGATGGCTCAGGCCGCGCTCCAACGCCGGGACGAGCGCATGAATTCTCTGGTCGACGTGGTGTCAGAGCTGGCCAGCATGGACGAGCCGCGTAAGCGCCTCGCGGGGCTCATCTCCGGGCTGGACATTCACTACGAGTTCGCCGAGGGCCACCCCCTGCTAGGACGCCGCATGCCCGATCTAGACCTGATGGCGACCAATGGCCCGCTGAGGGTCTTCGAGCTGCTGCACGGGGCCATGCCGGTACTGCTCAATCTCGGTCCGCCCGGCGTCCTCGACATCACTCCATGGGCTGGCCGGGTTCAGCTGATCCAAGCAAGCTACAAGGGGGAGTGGGAGCTCCCGGTACTCGGCGTGGTCGCCGCTCCCACCGCCACGCTAATCCGACCCGACGGATACGTCGCCTGGGTTGGGGACGGCACAGATCGAGGATTGAATGACGCCATGACCACCTGGTTCGGATCACCAACTGCAGGCTAGCTCGCGGGGACCCAGCGAAACCCGAGCCACGAGCGCTGACCAGGGATGGCCAAACGGCAATCCTGGGCTTCGGATCGATGACCAGCTATCCGGGAGTTGCGCCAGCCTGCGGCCAATGGGCGCTTCCAGAGAGCATCCAAATCAATTGGCTTATATCGAGCGCTTGGGCCGCCCGCAAGCCCTGCTTGCGAGGCGGCCCGAACCGGCCTCCGAGAGTACCCGAAACGCTAGAACCCTGGGAACCTCCCGGTGCGCGTCCCCGGTGTAAGGGAGACCCCCCGCAGGACTTCGCCGAAGCCCGCTGTCCGCAGGGTCTGGAAGCGCTCCCAGGGGGCGGGGGCTTTCGCCGCCAATGGATCGGTGATCGTGACGAGTTTGTCCGGGTCGGCACCTTGGTCGCCGTCCCCGCTCACCGTTGAGGTTACCGCGTAGATGGTCGCGTGGTCGCCGTCTACGCGGCCGGTGAGGTTACGTAGCCCGTCCGTGGCGGGAGACCATGGCAGACCGGTTGCCGAATTGTCGCCGCTCGGGTAGCCGGGCACGGTGTAGGGCTTGCCGAGTCCAAGGCCCGCACTGAGGGTGTACACGTGCTTCCATTCACCGGCGCTCGAATCAAACACCCACTTCTGAAGGCCGGCGTTGGTCTGGGCCGCTGCCTGGGTGAATTCATTGGTCGCTTCCGAGTAGCCGTTTTCGCCGTTTCCCTCGTCCGCAACGTAGAGCGTGTCGGCATTTGCAAACCATAGGCCGAACGGAAAGGACGTAGTCGACGACAGTTCGGTCGGGAAGCCTTTCAGTATGCACATATTGTTGGGCTTGAGTTCTTCTTTGGCGAGCGCTTCGGCAAGCGGTTCGATCGCTGCGGTAGGCAGCTTTGCACCCGGCGTCGGAAGCCCAACACCATTGGGGCAGGCTTTGCCAGTCGTATCGACGAAATACACGGTGTTGACGCCGTTTCCACCACTGCCCTTCGTATAGTAGAGGACGTTGTTGAAAACGGTAATGCCACGGTAGTTATTGTCCTTGCTCTGCTTGTCGTGTTTGTCGCCGAGCTCAGTTATGTTGAAGCTGCCGACCGGTGTTGGAAAGGCGGGTTCCTGCAGCGCCTGGGGAATTGGCGAGGGGGTCAGGACCTGGGCGCCTCCGCCGGCGATGATCCCGGCCGGGATTGGCTTGGAGCCATTACCTGAGTTCCCGGCAGCGTAGATCTGGTTGGCCCCTTCTTCTTCGTTGAGGATAGCCGCACGGGGGTTGTCGCCGCTGTAGTCGTTGGTGTTAGTGAATTTGAAGTCCCCGGCCGCGTCCACCTGCGCAACCGTTCGGTATGCGGTCACTGGGTCAGTGTCGGTGGGGTCAAAGACGCCGGGCGTACTGCCATTGGAGGTGTCTATTTGATCAGCCGGCGCATCGTATCCCATGAACGTTACATAGCGTCCGCCCGTTGACAAGTTGAGAGCCAGTTCGGACTTCGAGGAGAAGCTGGTGACCATCTGGCCGGAGCTAGTGTTGATCCCCGGCTCGGAGCTATTGGGAACCTCGAGTGAATTGATCGGGAATCCCCACGGCGTCAGCTGGTCGAGGAAGATCTTGGAGGTAATTCCAAAGTGTTCGTCTACCGAGTCGTTGTTGAAAACTTCCGGGTAGACTCCGTTGGCAATGGCTACCCCACAGTTGGGAGGCGTGCAGCCGGGCGCAAGCAGCGTTTCACCTTTTTTTAGGCTGGGATCGTTTTCGAACACCGATCGGCTCACAAGCAGGTTGCCCGGGAAGAAGAATTGACGCGGGAAGGAGTGACCGGGGAAGGAGTGCCAGGAGTGTCCAGGGGAGGCCTGAGCGGGGGCGGCGAGTACACCCCCCGAGCCGAGCGCCAGCGCAAACAACATCAGGCGGCTGGTAAACGTCAAAAGGGCGCTCAGCTTCGTCGTCATTGCATCTCCTTGGGTAGGCGGTAGCGCCGCCGTCTTGATCTAGCGTGGGGCAAGTTACCTATGGGCGGAGTGCCCACTTGTAACCATCGCATTACCATCCTGTGATCAGGACGTTAAGCCCCTAGCGAGCCGCCGCTGGCCCCAGCCGCGCCTTGGAAATTGAACGCTCTGCTCCTCCCACATCGATTGCGGGAAGCGGCGGGTGTCTGGCCGTACCTGCAGACGCCGTGCCGCGGCTCAGCTCACAATCTCTCAGCAGTTAGCCGACGATCCGACCCGCCAGGCCCACCAACTCGATTAGATGGAGTGAAGCCAAGGCCGGTAAAGCTCTCAATGTGCGTCAGGCCCGACGCGGTTCAGATCCATTTTGCGTGCGACGATCGTCGGCTCGGGTCTCCCAGGGGATGCGATCGCTCCATTGGCCAATTTTGGCTCCGACATTGGCAAGATTCTTGCTCTTTAAATGATAAAGAGCGTTAGATCCCGCCCTGGCTCACGAAATCCATTCGAACCGCCAAGCCAGAGGCGACGCTAAGTATCTCGTCGGCGCATCAGAACAGCTGCGATGATGAGCGCAACGGCAGCATAGGCGCAAAAGAGACCGAATCCCGTCCACGGCGCCAGCGTGTTGGGGTCGGGATTAATCGTCCAGACGGCGCCACCCGCTTTGCTCGGAAGATACGGTTCGATCGATTCCGCGGTGCTCGAGGGGAGAAGACCGATGACCGGCGGTAAGACGAATACAATCCCAGCCAGGGCCGAGATTGCACCGGCCGTGCTGCGGATGATTGCACCAAGGCCGAGCCCGAATAGGCCCATCACGGTCAGGAACAAGGCAGCTCCGAAGAGCGCCCTCAGCACACCTGGATGCGAGATTCCGATGTTGATGTGCTGGCCAGAGAGGATCGACTGGCCGATGAAAAAGACCAAAAAGATGGCTGGCAGGCAGATCACGAAGGCGACCGCACCAAACACGAGCGCCTTGCCCCAAAGGACCGGGAGGCGTTTTGGAACGGCGGAGAAGGTCGAGCGGATCATGCCCGTCGAGTACTCGGCGGTAATCACCAGGACCCCCAAAACCCCGATCGCAAGCTGGGCGAAGTTGACACCGGCGAGGTTCACCCGCAGCGGATGGAAATTGAGTTTGTCTTGGGGGCTTAGGTGAGGCCATCGCGACTCAAACACCACGCAGGCGAGGATGCCGATCCCGAGGATCAGGATCAAGGTGACGAGCAATGACCAGCGCGTCGATCGGACCGAACGGAGCTTGGTCCACTCCGAGATGGCTACGCGCCGCTGGGTGACCTGCTCCACCGGTGTCGGAAGCGCTACTTCGCTCACGCCACCGCTCCTTCCGGCTCGGCCGGTGAATCCGGACTGTGCGCCTGATACTCAAGCGCATCGCCGGTCAGCTCCATGAATGCTTCCTCTAGGGAGGCCTGTTGAGGGGTCAGCTCATAGAGAACGATGCCGTTCTCTGTGGCGATGACACCGATTTGCTCTGAGTCCAGGCCGCCGACCTCAACCACCGAGGGCTCTACAGCTTGGATCGCCACCTCGGCGCCGGCAATCAACTCGACCAAACGGTCGACCTCTGGAGAGCGGACACGCACCGAACGTTTGGAGGCACTTCGCACGAATTCCTCCACCCCGGTGTCGGCGATCAGCTCGCCGCGACCGATCACGATCAGGTGCTCTGCGGTCAACGCCATCTCGCTCATCAGGTGTGAGGAGACAAACACCGTGCGACCTTCTCCCGCCAGGTTCTTGAGCAGGTTGCGCACCCATTGGATGCCCTCCGGATCAAGGCCGTTCACCGGCTCATCGAGTAGCACGGTGTGCGGGTCGCCGAGCAGCGCAGAGGCGATCCCGAGGCGTTGTCCCATACCAAGCGAGAAACCGCCGGCACGCTTGCCCGCGACCTCTTGAAGTCCGACCATCTCGATCAGCTCGCTGACCCGAGCGCGACCGATCCCATGCGTCTGTGCCAGGGCAAGCAGATGGTTGTAGGCGGAACGTCCCGTGTGGACGGAGCGAGCCTCGAGCAAAGCCCCAGCCTCATGCAGGGGAGCAGCGTGGTCGCGATAGGGCTTGCCGTTGACCAGGGTGTGCCCCGAATTGGGGGCGTCGAGCCCCAGGATCAAGCGCATCGTGGTCGACTTGCCCGACCCGTTCGGCCCGAGGAAGCCAGTGACGATCCCCGGTCGTACATTGAAGCTGAGGTCGTGCACGGCGACCTTCTCGCCATAGCGCTTCGTTACCGCCGCCACCTCGATCATAGGATTTGCTCCAGGGGAGATTGCAAGAGCCATAAATCAAAGCAGCGCAACCTAAACCTCCTCTGACCACGCTGGTCACGACTCGGCAAACAGAATGGATATCGGGGGATAGAGTCGACCATTTTTCTTAAAGAGTTTCCTATGCCAAGCCCGGCTTGCTCCCGGCCCGGACGGCAGGCAGAAGCCCCCAGGCCGCCTGGAGAGCGCTGTGCAAAAAGCGAACGCGGCGGCGCTAATACGATCTAAGTTCCGACACCACGACTCCGCTGCAGCGGGCCATTCGCCGCGACTGCCACGAGACGTCCTTGCCGTCCACCCCTCCCCCAACCCGCGCTGGCTAGGCCTGCAGGTTGGTGGACTAGGCGAATATTGGAAGGCGAGGGGGCGGCTGGAATTCAGTTGACGGAGGCCTGCGCACTTTGGTGGGACAATGGCTGAGAATTGAGACTGCCACGGGCAGGGGACCGCGGAGGTTGGCGCGAAGGACAAAGACGAGACTAACTCCGCCGATCCAACGGGCTGGGCCGGTCACGAGCCACCGGACCATATTCCTTCTGGGACCGGAGACGCACCCTGCGTTCTATGGCAGTGCGGCCGGAGTCGAGCCAATTCGTTCAAGGAGTTTTCTCGATCGTCGATCTACAAGATGTGACGCAGCGGCGGGCCATAAAGGTGGCAATCTCATTCTTGCTGGTCTACCTGAGCTGGCAAGCGTTTCGCTGGATTCCCGGCTCTAGGACTCAGGTCGGCAACCTTTTTTTCCTGCCAGTAGGCGCAGGCGCAGCATTTGCCTGTTGGAGAGCCAGCCGCCGCTGCTCGACCGTTGCCGATCTGAAGTGGTTTTGGCGCTTCATGGCAGCGGCCATAACGTGCCAGCTCGCTGGCGACACCACCCTCGCCATTTATAGCCTCGTTGGCGCAGAAGTCCCGGCTCCCTCGTTGGCCGATCTCTTCTACCTCGGCCTCTATCCACTCATGTTGCTAGCCCTGCTCCGTGTTCCCGTCGCCCCAGCCTCACGCTCTCAGAAGCTGCGACTCGGCCTTGATTTCGCAACCATCATCGGCGCGGGAGCGATGCTGATCTGGTACCTCGTCTTGAGCCAGGTCGTACTCGACGGTGGCATCGGACCATTGCAATTGGCCACCTCTGTCGCCTATCCCGTCGGCGACCTCGGCCTGGTCGCCGGCATCGGGGTCGCGATCCTTCGCTGGAGCCCACCGACACTACGTCGCCCACTTTCGCTAATAGCGGCGGGCCTTGCGATGTTCGTCACCGCCGACGTTGTCTATGCCCACGCGCAACTGCATGGCGGCTATAGCGGTGGGGGTCCGATCGACATTCTTTGGATTGGCGCGCTCCTGCTATTTGCGCTGGCGGGGGCAAGCCAGAGGTTGGTCGAGCCTGGGACGGCTGAGGCCGCGGTGCCGACTCGGGAGCAATCAGAGAAGCGCGTCGGATGGCTTCCCTTCGCAGCCCTTGGGATTGGCTCCCTTGTGCTGATCAGCGCCATGTGGGGGGAGGCGTTCATACCCCAGGTCAGCATCGTCCTATTTGCGATCGGGCTCGCAGCGCTGATCGCCCTGCGCCAGTACGTCACCCAAAGGGAGATGATCCGTCTGCAGCTCGATCTGCGAGAGGCCCAAACCGAGCTGGTCGTCTTGGCTAACCACGACGCACTCACCGCGACCGCGAATCGGCGGGTGATGGGCAAGGCCCTGGCAAGCGAGGTCGAGCGAGCCTCACGCTACCGCCGCGACCTTTCACTGCTATTTCTGGACATCGACCACTTCAAGAGGATCAATGACGGCCTCGGCCATGCTGCAGGGGACGCGGTGCTGGCCGAGTTCGCGTCGGTCCTCAAGAGCTGTCTACGTCCAACCGACACGCTAGGGCGCTGGGGTGGTGAGGAGTTTCTTGTGATCCTCCCCGAGACGGCAGCCGAAGAGGCGTACAGGGCAGCTGAGCGGGCGCGTAACCGGATCGAGGAACACAACTTTCTGCTTGCCGATGGCCAGCGGGTGACCTGCTCAGTTGGGGTCGCCAGCTTTCAGGGACATCCAGTCGACTACGAGACGTTGATCGACACCGCCGATCAAGCGATGTATGAGGCTAAGCGCTCGGGTCGAAACCGCGTGGTTAGCCGGATTTATCACGGAGGCCAAATTGGCAAGCGCTCCAATGACGTGCTGGCGCCCGCGACCTGACCTCCGTCCTCTCTTCAGCGGAAGTTCCTGCCCTCGCGAAGCTCGCGGCCCAGGGCCAGGCGGCTGCAGTCATTGGCCTTCGCCGTCGCCCCTCTTAGAGCACTCACCCCCGCCCTGTCGATCAAACGAATGCCCTACGGATCCATCGCCGGACCCACTCCTCGAGCGCAGCCAGTTTGGAATCTGCATCGAGCCCCGGTACCAGCCCACCAGGCCAAGTATTCCCACTGCGAGCAGGACAGATCCGAGGATAATCGCGCCAAGGAGACCAAGATCTGAAAACAGATCGGTGATAGTTCGTCCAGTCAGATAGGCGCCGAGGCCATACAGAGCCGCCCAAAGGGCGGCGGAAGCCGCATTGACCAAGAGGTATCTGGTCGTTCTCATCCGGGCGATTCCGGCGGCCCACGATGGGGTAAGAATGACCGCGGCGGTTCCGAAGCGCTCATACAGCCGCTCGCTCCGCGCCAGCGCGCGATGCCTCGCTCTAAGGAAAGGACCAGGGGCGCTGATCAGGGCACGCCCAGCCTTCAGGCCGATTACCCAGCCCGCCACCCCGCCGGTGGTAGCGCCCACCCAAGCGTAAAAGAGGACCGGGCCGAGGTTGAGCCGGTTGTGAGCCGCAAGGATCCCCGCCGCGACCAAAACGGCCTCACCGGGACCTGGAAGGCCGACCCAGCTGGCGGCAGAGGCGAGAAAGACCCCTACGTAGTCGGCTGGCGGTCCATGGACGTGCTTGTCCTGCAGGTGGATTGCGGCTGGAAAGGTCGCCAGAGCGATGGTGGTTCCAGCCACACGAAGGCGCATCTGGACATTCTGACGCCGGCAGTATGTCGGCCACAACCGAAGCACCGAGCAACATTCTTATTCGACAAGCGATAACAAGAGGAGCTGCAAAAATCGGGCTCGATTACGCCTGCCCGACGATTCGCGATGACCCGCTCGCCATCCGATGACAGCCGACCCCAGACTGCCCGCCCCGGTGCACATCCGCATCCGGGTCGCAGACTACCGGCGGCGATCTTCACCGGGCGCCTTGCAGCCAGAACGGCTCCTCGAGGTTGTCGGGAAATTGGTGATGCGCGGCGCGACGGTTCGATCGACAGCATTCGCCGTTGTAAGCGATCGCTGCTGGTTACCTATCGGCGGGACGGAACTCCGGTGCCGACTCCCGCGTGGGCAGCTGAGGCTGATGGTCACATTTACGTGCGGACTGAGCGCGATGCCGGCAAGGTCAGGCGCCTGCGAACCAACTCGCGCCTGTTGGTGGCTCCCTGCACGGTCCGCGGCAAACCTCTCGGCAACCCGTTCGAGGCGCGAGGACGGATACTTTCGCGTGCGGAGGAGCCAGCCGCTGAGCGGGCACTCGCAACCCGGTATGGGCTCGGTCGCACGATCTTTGAGTGGGCGATGGACCTGATGCGGGTGGATATGGGCTATCTGGAGATAACACCCAGGCGCTGGCAGGATTAGATGGTTCCCAAAAATGGCACCGGTTTGGCGCGGGGACTGAGTAGGGGCGCCCGCTGAGTCGCCGCTGCAGCGAGGTTCGAGCTGGGGGGGCGAATCTATTCGACCTCTAGTCCGGACTCCTCCCTCAGATACGGGGCTTCGGGCGTCTGACTTGCCAGGCGTTCGGTCTCTGCGGGCGACTGTCGGACGTCGGGCCGAGCAATAGCCAGGTAGGAAACAAGAACAGCGACAGCGACAGTGAACACCAGTGCAGTCGGCCCGTCGCCGAAGCCGAGGCCGCTTAGGCTGTGTGGCTTACTGATGTAGTCGGCAAACGATGCTCCAAGCGGCCTCGTCACCACATAGGCCATCCAGAACGCCGCGATGCTATTCAGACCGAATCGCCACCAAGCCAGCGCCGGAATCAAGATGAGCACGAAGAAGAAGATGCCGGATGCCAGGTAGCCCATGCCTAGCGAGGTCGCTGTGAAGTCCCCGAGCGCAGTGCCGAGGGCAAAGGTCGCGAACACGGTAGCCCAGTAGAACGCCTCCCGTCGCTGCGTGGTGACGCTGTGGATCGACAGCGTTCCCTCGCTGCGCTGCCAAGTCCAGAACACGGCCGCCAGTATTACCGCCCACAAGATCGTGGTCCCTGCGTACGGGATGTGGGCGTCGAGATGCAGAAAATCAGCGAAGCCTGTGCCGGAAATGGCGATCGCGTAGGCCAAGAACCAGTACGCGAATGCTCGGTAGCGGCGCGTTGCGAACTGCAACACGAGCGCGATCACAAACAGGGCGACCTCAGTCCCGCCACCCCCGAAGTTGCCGTAAATCTTCAGGTAATCGGAGGTGGCCTCCCCGCCGGCCGTGGTGAGGAGCTTCACCACCCAGAAGAGAAGGATGATCTCCGGAACCTTTGCGACTAGCGGCGCAGGAAAGACGCGCCCTATTACAGGCAGTTGACCGCGCGCCCGCTGATGCCCTCGGCTAGAGCGCGCTGAAGAGGTAGGCCGGCGGTTTGTGGTGCTCACGTAGCGAACGCCTCACTGTGGTCTGAAGGGGGTGTTGGTTGGTGGTGTGCGGGTGGGCCGATTGGCGCCGCGATTCCTAGCGCCGAGAATAGTAGAAGGATCCCCGTTGGCGCGCCTGGGGGCATCTGCGGCGGTCCCAAGCCTCCAGACTGGCTCGCAACTTCCCTGCGAGAAGGCAGCAGTACTCCAATCTGAGCGCGACAGCATGCACCCGGACGCGGTAGCGGCTCAGCCCGCCGCGTCGCCGGGGAACCGTTTGTCCGCGGAGGCGGGACTTCCCGCCACCGCGAGAGGAGGAAGGGCGTGACATAACCGGACCGAGAAGCGCGATTGCCCGCGGCTCATTAACATCGGCATGTGAGCGGCCAGAGGGTCCCAGGTGGGGTTGTGCATAAACTGCCTGCGGACCTGCGCAAGACGCTGATCGCCAGTGCGACGGCACTTGATGCTTGGAGGGACATCACGCCCTTAGCCCGCAATGAGTTCATCTGCTGGGTCGAAGATGCCAAGCAGGAGCCCACCCGCGAGCGCCGCATTCGCCGGACCAAGGAAGAGCTGGAGGAAGGCCAGCGCCGACCCTGCTGCTGGCCCGGGTGCAAACACCGCGATCGCACCGGCAGGTAGTAGCCCGCCTCTGACATATATCGACGGTCTCAGAAGCACTCCGGTGTCGCGCTCGGTCCAAATGCGGATAAGACACCACAACCCGACTTGACCCTGATCAGCTCCGGCGCCGAGCGCGTCCTTGCGGCGGCACAGCGACCCGCTGCAGCGGCTCCAATTTGCTTGCGGCGCACCAGCAGTTTCGGGATGGAACGCCGATCGACGAAGTGGTCAGAAACCTAACCCGCGACGCCGCAAACGCTAATCCCTCTCAGCTCGCCAGCGCCGGTACAAAGCTGTGAAGTCCTCCTGCATCTCAGGCGTCAGATCCTCAGCTCGCAGCCGACCGGTGAGTCGAACTGTGGCGCGCATCTGTTCGAGGTACTCCGCGCAGTCCTCACAGCCGGACATATGCGCCTCAAAGCGTCGTCTCTGAGATCGAGACAGCGCCCCCTCCAGATAATCGGTGACCAGCTCGACCACTTCCTGGCAAACCAGCTCATCCTCTCGCCGCAGGATCTTCATGCCGTCACAAACTCCTCAAGCGCCTGACGCAGTTGACTGCGGCCGCGGTGAAGCAGGACCCTCTGGTTGCCCGCGCTGATATCGAGCACCTCACAAACCTCCGGACTGCTTAGCCCGTCGACGTCTCTGAGCAATAGGACCTCGCGCTGACGCGCTGGGAGCCGTCTAAGCGTCGCATGGAGTCTGTTGGCCAAACCCTCAGCAAGAACTCGGTCCTCGCTGTCCTCGATCCAGTGCTGCGGGGGAGACATCCACGCCCCGGACGCATCGAAGCGAGAGCGATCCACGGCCGGCGTTGCGTCACCGATCGCGACGCTTCGATGCTCACGCACGCCCGTGCTCTTGGCTCGATTGACAAGGATTTGCAGAAGCCAGGCCTTGAAAGTCGAACGCTCGGCAAACCCATCGATCCCGCGCAAGACGGCCAGCCACGTATCCTGGACGACCTCCTCTGCGATCGCCGGACTCGACACGAACGAGGAGGCAAGCTGCAACATCGCCGCGTGGTGGCGGGTGGCCAACTCGACGAAGGCTCGCTCCTCGCCGGCCCGAAGGCGCGTAACCAGCTCGCGATCCTGGTCGGCCCCTTGACTGCCTCGGCGAATTCGTCGCATGGCCCCAGTGGCGGCGGTCAATTTGACTCCTTTGCTGAAAGGCGAGGGCGCGCATTGAAGTCATTTTCCATCGGATTCATGGCTCGCTGAGCAGGCTACGGCGCCCGTCTTAAGGCGCCGTAGCCCACCCCGTACCTAGAGGGCGACGATGCCCTCGCCGCCAACAGCTCCGGGGACCGTGATCGCCCCGATTTTGCTCAGTGCTCCCTGCGCACCGATTGCGAACTCATCCACTACTCCGGCGCCACCGGTTTGTACGTAGAGGTAACGCGAGTCGCTTGACACCGCGGCGTCAACAGTGCCAGGGTCGGTGTTGGTATTGCCCAGGAGGGTGAGCTGCTGCCCACCCTCGCTGGATTGGAAATTGCTGATCGACGCGCTGGCGGCATTGGAGGCATAGAAATGATCGCCGGCACGGGCGACCCAGCACGTCGCTTCCTGACCCGTGGGAACCGCGTCGAGCTGCGTGATTGTCCCGTTATCGCCGAGCGCGAAACTCGCCAGCGAGTTGGTGCCTGCCTCCGCCACAACCAGGTTGCCTTCTTGATCGAACGTCACCGCGAATGGGACGGCGCCCGGCTCTGAGTTGACGACGGGCGCTTTGGACAGGCGCCCGAACGGCGACACGCCAAACACGTCTATATCGCTGCCGTTGGCCTTGGTCGTGACGATGAGCTGGGAACCATCCGGCGAGAAGGCGACCTGACCGGGCGTGTGGGTGAACTGTGGTGCTTCGGTGGGATTGAGGCCGAGTGCTCGGCTAGACCCTGGAATCGGGAACAGGCGCCCCGCAAAGACCGCATAGCCTTGCACCGATCCGCCTTCCTCGGCGTTCAGCACGTACAACAGACCGCGATCAAAGGCAACGCTGACCGGAAATGACCCTCCCGAACTCAGGACCTGGCGCAGGGCAAGGTGGTCGCCAAAAACGGCGAACACAGAGATCGTGTTGCTGCCGGCGTTGACGGCATAGAGCAGGCCGTCCTGGCGATCGTAGGCGAGGGAGCCCTGCGAGGCGAGATCGTCAACGACGGAGCCGGTAAGCGTCCCACCTAGTCCGCCGGTGTTGTATACGCCGGCCTGGTTGAGGCTGCCGTTGCTGGCTTGGTCATATGCGACGATCTGATTACCCGAGATGTTGTCGGTCTGGACGAATACGACATGGCCTGTTCGGGGGCCGAAGGGATCGCCTCCGCGACGGCCGAAGGCGCTTGCGGATCCGCAAGCTAGAGCCAAAACAGCCGTCACGACAGCCAATGCCGCGCCGATTCGATTGGTCGCTCTCATGCATGTTCTCCTCAAGTTGGGGATGGGAATGCAAGGTTCAGTCCAATCGAACCCGGGATCCGTTACACGGCTTTTTGATCGCAGCCAAAGGCCATTCCGGCTGCTAGCGACCTGATCATGGCTTCGGTCTCTGGACCCATCCTCCCCGAGGCGCACCCCACCGCCGCTCGCCACCGGGGCCAGACCTACCACACCCGACCCACCTGCCCCCGCTCGGCGGTTTCGGCGGTGAGGGGCCATGGGGCGAGAGAAGCAACGCCAAGCGAGGGCGCGCCTCAGAGCGGCCCGACAGCCGGTCTCGAGGAGCCGCCTCGCCTCTATATCGGAATCTGCGGTTTCCAAGCTCATCGGCCAGCTCAAGCTGGACCATGACGATGTAGGGGGTGAGGCGACGCAGGCGTCGGTTGTATTGGGACTGGTCGGGAAGGTGGGCAAACCAGCCCGGTAGCCGATCATGCCCAGGAACTGGCGATCGGAGGGCTCTCCGATCGAGGCTTGAGCGACAGCCAGAGCGATCAGCTCGGGGTTGGTGATCTTGCCCTCGGGGCCGGGGCGAGGAATTGGCAGCGAGTGCGCGAACACGTAGGCTGCAAATACAAGGGTCTCCAGCGATGCTGTCACTTCGTGCTCCAATCACGAGGTTGCAGGGCTGGAGGCCCTTTTCCTTATATCAAGAGGGTTCTCATTACGACCTCGTTCTCATGCACCGTTTTGACCAACTCGGTCATTCTTCCCGAACCAAAGTTGGTGGCCTCGAAGGTGTGCACTGTCCAACCCGTAGTTCGAGCGAGCTGCGCGTCTCCGCCTAAGTGAGGCTCAACCTCCCGGACCCTTCCCTCATCCGAGATTTCCGGGGAACGGTCGTGAGCCGCCAAGCCCATGCCGAAGCAGCGTTCTGTCAAAGGGCCGTAGAACGACCGTCGAGTGCGCCAGCACCATGGGCAACTGCCCGATGGCGACACGCTGCCGCCTTAGCCGATAGGTTTCGACGCTAGGGTCGGCTACAGACAGGAGAAGCATGAAGAGGGTACGAGTTATGGTGCTTGGATTGGGAGCCGTGGTGGCGCTGGTCGCGTTGGCTGGCTGCGGTTCTTCGAAGACCCACGGTAGCGAAGGAACCTTGCATTTTACCGAAGTTAAGGGAAATGCGGCGAGCTATGGCGTGATTGGGAAAGCCTCTGAAAAGGGCATCTCCCCCGGAAACGGGCTTGCGTTCTCTTCGCCGCTTCAGAACTCTGAAAATAAGACTGTGGGTGAGATCGACGCCGCTTGCATCGTCACCCAGCCATCAACGGGCGAAACACTGAACGGAACTTGCACTGCTACGGCGACCGTCCCCGGGGGTACATTCGCGCTGAACCTAGGTGGCAAAGATATCGGCGGGGGTGGCCACACTGGTGCAATCGTTGGTGGCACCGGCAAGTACAACGGAGCGCTCGGCAACTTCAGCTCAAAGAAGACCGGTAGCAGCGAAAACTCTCCCGAAACACTGACCTTTAAATACATCCTGCCATAATCCAAACCTGTGCCCGACCGCGTTGGCTCAATGAGGCCGCGCGGTTGGGTCTGTTCCTCGCCAGATTCATTCGGGCCCAACCCCCTTATGGCGTGTACTTGCAGCGCGCCGCGGTTACTACACCGCCAAGTTCCCAGCCGTCGCGAGGTACGAAAGTCTATGAGGACCAGCAGGTGGGACAAGTGTCGCGACCCTGAACGACCCTGGATCGCGTATGGCGGGCTGGGGGGCTGCTTTCGAGACTTTCGATGGCGAGATACCTCGTGACGACCCTGATGACCTCAATGCACGTTCCTACGACAAGTGCTTGGTGCCGCGGCTCAACTGGAGCGGGGTATGATCGCGGCCCGACTCAAACGTGGGCGGGCTCGCAAGCGCCAGCGAGGTGGCTACAGCGGCGGATCGGTTGCGCCATTCGGCCTGCGCGTCCAGGGCGAGGGTACTGCTGCGGTGCTCGTTCCAGATGAGGAAGCGCAGAAGGTGATCGACAAGATCCTGGAGCTGCGCTTAGACGGCCCGACCCTTCAACAGGTGGCAGGCTGGCTCAATGAGGAGGGGATCAAGCGGCCTCGGGGCGGGAATTGGCACATCACCAGCGTGAAGCGCGTTCTCGCCCGTAGAATACGTGAGTCCTGAAATAGTACAGAGCGGGTGGCCTGCCCCCATGAGATCGGTCCGACCCATTTGAGAGTTCTTCCCGCCCGTCACAATGGGCAAAGGAGGACCGACTCAAGTGAAGCGGCGAAAGCACACCCCCGAACAGATCATTCGCAAGCTCAGAGAGGCAGATCAGCTGCTCTCAGAGGGAAAGCAGATACCCGAGGTGGCAAAGACCCTTGGGGTTTCCGAGCAGACCTTTCATCGCTGGCGCAACACCTACGGCGGAATGAAGGCCGAAGACGTCAAGCGGTTAAAAGAACTGGAGCGCGAGAACGGCCAGCTGAAGCGGATCGTCGCCGACAAGGAGCTGGAAAACCTGGCTTTGAAGGAGATCGCCCGGGGAAACTTCTGAGCCCGCCCCGGAGGCGCCAGGCGGTCTGCATGCTTGTGGACCGCCTCGGCCTCTCCGAGCGTCGGGCGTGTCGGATCACCGGCCAGCACCGCTCCACCCAACGCCACCTCACCCAGGTGGCCCCAGATGATCAGGCTCTACGCAAACGCCTCCGAGATCTCTCCGCCAAGCGTCCTCGCTGGGGTTACCGCCGTGCCCACGCTCACCTGCTCAGCGAGGGCTGGTCGCTGAACCGAAAGAGGGTGGCGAGGATCTGGCGCGAGGAGGGCCTGCGGGTGCCTGCCAAGGCCAAGAAGCGACGTCGCCTCGGCAGCTCAACGGTTCCCGCCAACCGCCTCAGCGCCCAGTTCCCAAACCACGTCTGGGCGCTTGACTTCCAACACGACGCCAGCAGCGATGGCCGTGAGCTGAAGTTCCTAAACGTCGTTGATGAGTTCACCCGCGAGGCGCTGGCGATCGAGGTCGATCGCACGATCAACGCCGATCAGACAGTCGCCGTCTTGGAGCGCCTGGCCAAAGAGCGCGGCACTCCCGCCAATATCCGCGCCGATAACGGTCCTGAGCTGACCGCCACGGTGCTTCGCGAATGGTGTCGGATCGGGTCCACAGACACCGCCTACATCGAGCCCGGCTCGCCCTGGCAGAACCCCTACGTGGAGTCCTTTAACTCCCGCCTTCGTGACGAGCTGCTCGACGTTGAGGTGTTCACCTCGCTGATCGAGGCGCAGGTCCTTGCCGCGGACTGGCGAGATGACTACAACGCCAACCACCCACACTCAGCGCTGGGGATGATGTCTCCTCAGCGCTTCGCCGCCTCGCTTCGTTCGCCCTCCGGGCTCCCTACGCGAGGCGGCGGGCAGCAGCGATACTCCGTAAAGACAAACCCTGGACTCTCATGCGGGGTGGACCGATGAAGGGGGGCTGGCCACCAGATTTGACCGTTGGGAACGGAGCTCTTACCCGATCTCAAATGGAACTCTGAATCTCCGCAATTTGTGGTTCCATTTATGGATTCCCCGGCGAGACTTCCTGTTCATCGTGCCTATTTTCCAAAGCCCTTGGAGTCTGGCCTCGATAGGAGCGCCAAAATGCCATCGATACATATGCCGTAGCAATCAACTCAACACACGCCCCTATGACTCGCAGCCAGCTTTCGGTTTGTGCCGCGCTATCGTGGATAGGACTCAATGTCATAACGAATATGACCTCCCCTATTACTACGCCGATCCGCCCAATTAGGATGATGGCCACACTCACGCCAATAAGGCCATCTCGTCTCCCTATACCCCCTAGGGGTGAGTTCTCACCGGCTCGATGCGCGTTGAAAAAAGCAATAGCTGCGACGATCCAACCGAATGCGGTGACCAGGTTGGCTCCAGCAGTCACGTCCAAGCCTTCGAATAGTCCACCGGGTCCAATTTTGGATCCAGGCGTTGCCAATAGGAAGTGGGACGCTGCGTAGGCGACAGCGCCCACGGCAAGTAGAAGGGCCGCCCAACCGAGGCTCCTGTCTCGGAACACGAAAGCTGAAGTGTCTCTCTTGGCTGCTCTAAAAAAGCCTACCGCTGCGATTGGGGCGGCGATCACTTGCAAGAGGAGGTAGAGGACCGCCAACCCCTGGGCAGCGATTTGACGATCATGTATATAGCCTTGGTCGATTCCGTTTCGCAGCATGATGGCTGCCGAAAGGACCGACAAAAACAGTGCAATCCCAAACAGGATCGCAGCGAACCCGAAACGGCGCTGGCGTCGATCCGATGAGCCAGCTAGACCGACTGCAATGAGCCCAAAGGCCATCCCGAGTGGGATGTTGCTGACAAACTGGAGGGCAACTGAAATTTTGAGTTCGGCTTCAACGCTGGACCTAAAGTCCGCGATGAGCCTCACAAGGTCCGCGCCTAAAAAAAATAGCCAGGCAACGACCGCCGCGTAGGCAGCGCTAACCAGAAGATTGTCACGGACTGATTTCGGACCCATTTGTCTTTGACGATCTTGCGGGGCGGATCGAGTCTATATGCGCCCTTCATCCATGCGTGAAGAAGATCCATGCGTGAAGAAGATGAGACGGTGGATGCCCGGCAGCGGATCACGACACGAGCATCGAGGGACCACGATGATGCCGACCAAGAGGAGAATAGTCATCCAACCGCTACCGAGACCGGAGGGTGTAGCTCATCAGGTCATGTCGTCGGCAGCGTCAGACCGGAGTATTGAGCATGGATCGACGCCAAGCATCACGGTTTCGATTGAGCGGCAGAACTTCGCCGATCTCCTGCCATACGACCAGGGCCCATGCTACTTTCAGCAGTGGGTGAAAGCGGGGCTTTATGAAGATCACGGACAAGAACCCATACCCCAGCAAGCAGCGCGAACGACAATACCCCCGCAGCCTTGTCGTGGCCCCATCTACGGACATTCAAATAGAGCATCGCCCATAATCGGCCAGCAACCTGCGAGAGTTTCCTGGCGGCGCAGTCCGCCCAGCAAGGCGCTAATGGAGGATGAGATGCGAAGTTTGGGGTCCAGATTGATCTACCCGGCTCTGATGACGACGATCGCCGTCCTTCTCGGGCTGAGCGGAGAGGCGCATGGGGCCTCCTCAAGCAGGGCGTACCCCGAGGCCCTCCTTTTCAGCGCTGGGGACCCCCATGCCCATCTCCAGCGCGGACTCTTGGAACTCGACTTTGAGGCTGTGAAGGACAGGACTCAGATCGAGAACGTCGAGCCTCAACGATTCACAGGGTTTCCCGCTCCTCCCAATTCGCTTCAGACCGAATTTGGCTTTGCGGCAATCGCACTCCGCCTGCGGATGTCCTGCGATCTGCGGGTAGAAGAAAACGGCGAAACGACCAACTCCTACTGGATCCAATATGGTCACGACGCCGAAGGAGGTATATCGGTGCACCACAACCGTTTCAGCTACAAGGGGACTGCCTACGACGGCCGTATCCATGAGGGCAACATCACCTTCGGGGCCAAGTTCACCCATGGAGGCACCGTTGCCGAAGGCAGCGTTCGGGTCTGGGGAGACAAAATGGAGAACGGACTCGGTGAACCGCTCACCAACTGTGACTCAGAGCCCGGCGAAACGAGTGCGGCAAGAGGCAAGCCGTATAAATGGCGTATCGTTGGGGCTCCATATTAGCCACCCTAGGGCGCCCTTTAACCGTTGGCACTGGGAGCAAACCACCAGCCCACCCTTCTAAAGTTTAAGGGGCCGAACAGCGGGAGGCCCCATTTTGGACTAGACGGCGGGTCTGGTACCGAAGTGGCTTCGGATTCAAGCCGCCCCGTCGCGCTGTCGATTCTTTCCTCATGATTGTCCGTCTACTTGGAGTCGTGACGAGCCTGCTTGCCGTGGCTCTGATCTTCGGAGTCGTCGCGGGACATGGCGGTAGCGGCCGCTCGACGACCTCACCGACAGCCAGTGCGAAAGGGCCAATCACCAAAGCAAACGCCGTGGCTTATGCACGTGCCGTGAACCTGCGGATCGGAGACATCCCTCTTGGCAGCGTCTACAAGCCGGAAGGAGAGGTTAGAGAACAGGGACCTACTCGGAGCGAAGAAGCCTGCTTCAGCGGCGGAAAAGACTGGCATCGCTTCAACAAGCCGATCATCAACCGTCAATCAGCAACAATTGGCTGGACCCTCCCACACGAATTCCAGCGAATAATCTGTTACGTGGAAGTAGATCCAACGGCACATATCATGATCCAGCACAACGCCGAAGTCCGCAGTCACCGCTTTCTGAGTTGCTACTCGCACTTTCTTCACCTTGAATCTGACCGTGAAGCAGGACCTCTAGAATTTGGCCGTAAAGTGATCCTTCGCCTACCGGATCCGCTGCCGGGGATCCCCGGGGCTTATGAGTACCGCACGGTGTCTACTGTCGTCCTGGGACGAAATGCATCGGCTACACCCACTGCCTACGTACCCCAACATGTCAGACGGTATTTCATGTATGAAGATCTGTTTGGGTTCATCTCAGGTCCAGCCGAAATCAACATGACCGCTCTTAGCCTGCTTCGACCTGTGCCGAGGAACCTAGAGGAGCAACTTCTCGTGGTTTTGTATGACAGAACACAGGCACACCGGCTGTAGGGCTGGCATCAACTAATGGATTTAACGGACATCCGGTCAATCCAGCAAAGTACGGCTACCAACGAGAGCCTAACACATGGCGTTAAACGCCGAGCCCACCGAACACAGCGTATGGATTGGGGGGCATTGAGTGCCATGTCGCCGTCCAGGTACCCTCTACCTTGACCTGGCTGCCCTGGGGAGCCTCACTTCGGATCCGGGTCGCCAAATCTTTAGCCTCGTCTTTGTCAACGGCACCAACCACCAACCAGGATGTACTTCCAGCGGTGCACGGAGGAGAAGCCCTCCTCCCGAAGCTGTTTGCGAAAATGAATTGCATCGCGGTGAGACGGGCATTCAATCCGAACCCCAAAATTGGGGTATCCCTGCACCTGTACTTTCTTGTCTTCGACCGCAATCTCCTCGGCATGCTCTGCCTTTAGGGCGCGGTCTCTGTCGGGTAGTGGCTTGTCAGGATCCTCCCACTCCTCCGCAGCAGGATGCCAATGGCTTAGCTCAGTACTGAGCTTCCACCCATGCTTCCTGGCCAAGGAATCTACAAGCTCACCGACGCTCTCAAGCTGCTCTCGTGTAGCTGCGTATAGGAAGACCTCTGAGTCTTCATGTGAGACTGTGATCCGATCATGGAAAGCGGCCTCCACGTCGCGCTCCAAGCCCTTTGAATCGAGATAGTCAACGAGTTGACGTGCGTTTCCCTCCTCTTGAGGATCGATCTTTAGACGCCAGTCGTCATCCACGGGCGTCAACCTATCAAGATGGACAAACTCGTAAGATGCTGCTTGGGACCTGCCTCTTCGTTGAAGGCCTCCACATGGGGGCGATCAGAGAGGAGCACGAACTTGGGTTCTTCCGGTAGATCGAACCAAGGGTTCTCTATTCACCGAAGACTTTGCCAGGATCAGCGCCATGTCCTTGGCGGCAGGAATAGCCTTGAATTGACGGTGACCGGAACCCACTCATCGGTCCACCCCGAGTGAGGTCTGGGGTCGACGGGGCGTTCGTGCTGGGACATCATGCCAAGCGCAAGTGAGGATGGTTGGCGTTGTAGTCGGCTGCGCCCGTCGGCGGCCAGCACCCGTGCCTCATCCAGACAGGTGAACACCTCGACGTTCAGCAGTTCGTCCCGAAGGCGTGAGTGAAGGATTCCACATAGGGGTTCTGCCAGGGCGAGCCCGGCTCGATGTAGGGTGGGGCCCCTCATTCCACAACTCAACGGAAGGCAGTAATGAAGCCGATTGTCGCCAAGCTCAGCTATGCGAACGTCATCTCGACGCTCGCGCTGTTTCTGGTTCTCACTGGTGGCGCTGCATATGCGGCCTCGCTTAGCAAGAACTCGGTGGGCACCAAGCAGATCAAGAACAGTGCCGTTACCGGGGCCAAGGTCAAGAAGGGGTCGCTGCTTGCCGCGGACTTCAAGGCGGGTCAGCTCCCGGCTGGCGCCCAAGGGTCTGAAGGGAAGCAAGGGAAAGAAGGCAAGGAAGGCCCGATTGGGCCGAGCGACCTCTACTCCATCACGGGTGCTTTCAAAACCATTGCCACCACGGAAAGCCTGTACCCGCTTGCGTCTCTGACACTGCCCGCCGGCCAGTACCAGGTAATCGCGTCGCAGACTGCGCAACCCGAACCCGGTGGCACCGAGTTTGACTGCGATATCTACGCCGGTTCAAAACTGGAGTCGAGCTTCTACACAGTGCTCGCCACAGGTACAGTCGACGTCGTCACGGGCCTTGCAACTCTCAACCTTTCGGAATCAACGGTTGTGACCGACAAATGCAGCGCTATCTCCAACAAGGTGATTGTTCCCGAACCGAAGTTGGTGGCTTTGAAGGTGGGCGCCATCCAATAGACACGGAAGCCGAACGGGAAGCGCGGCGGTCTGCGGGCCGCCGCGCGGCCCAAACCCGTGGCGCCTGGGTCGTCCGATCACCCCAGCCTCGTCGAGACCCGTTCGGCTTCCTCGCCGCTGGAGCAACAGAGCCCCGACAGCGTTGGTGCCATCCGAGCGCGCCTTCGCGCACCTGATTCGCTCTATGGCTCCGTATAGGCCCAGACCACGTTGTAGATGACGGTACCTTCGGTTTCGCTCTGCACCTGCAGCTGGAAGCCATACGTCGCCGGTTCGGATCTGAGGCCGACTTCCGGGTATAAGTTGGGTTCTTTGGCGTTGGATTGGTTCGTTTCGTAGACACAGAGGTAACCGGCGGCGGCCTTCCCGATACCGGGGCAGCTCTGAGTGACCAAGCCATGGGTGACCAATTTCCGATCTGTTTCCGGAATTGGATTCTGAGGCAGCAGTTGGAAGCCGGCACCAGTCCCGAAGAACTCAGAGCC
Source organism: uncultured Solirubrobacterales bacterium (assembly GCA_963700105.1). GTDB lineage: Bacteria > Actinomycetota > Thermoleophilia > Solirubrobacterales > 70-9 > CAVUWL01. The sequence goes on from CAVOWL010000005.1 coordinate 62,009, forward strand.
GTTAGTCGCATGCTCCTCGATCGCCATAAATCCGGTAATCGTTTCGCCGCTTCGCAGTCGAGCCGTACGGGGCGTTGGGGTCGGGATCGTTCCCGGAGCGAGGTCAGCCGCGCTCAGCGATCCGTCCCGCACATTCGTCCCTGTGATCGAGTTAGCCTGCAACTGGGCGCTGCCCACTGAACCCGCGGCAAGCTTTTCGCCGGTCACGGCGGCATTCTTGATTTTGGGGGTCGTGACCGCGCTGCTTTTCAGTTGCTTTGTACCGACGCTGTTCTTGGCGAGCTTAGACGCAGCGAATGCAGCACCGCCACCCAGTAAGAGGAACACCGCGATCGAGGACATGACATTGGCATAGTTCAGTCTGCTGCGGATTGTTCTCATGGGAGACCTCCTCGGGGTAGATGATGAGGGGAGTCAGCCTATGCCTGAGTCGGCAGCCAGCGCTGAGCAGGGGGTGCCCGTTGAATCGCTAGGTGTAATTCGCAAGCAGGTTGATTCCGAGCAACTCGTTGAGTCGAGCCATTGAAGGACGGGCGACCTAGCGGCGGCTCGGCATCGGGGATAGCATCAGCGGTATGGAGGAGGGGTCCGCAGCCGTGCGGGAGAAGCTCACGTTGTGGCAGCGCATGGGGCTTCGCAAGCTGCGGAAGGATGCCGGGCGCAGCGGCGCCGAACCGCTCCAGCCCGAGGACTGGAGCGCCTACTACGGGATGGAAAACTCCCTAATGATGCGTGCGTTGCGCACGTTCTGGCGCGCGCTGCCAAGCAGTCCACGTTGCGGTCGCTGCGGCGCTCCGTTTGCTGGATTCGGCCGCTTCCTGGTAGGGCCGCTCGGCTACAAGCCCTCGCGCAAGAACCCTACGGTCTGTGCGGCCTGTGTCGAGACGTCGCCCCCCGGTGGGATGACCATGCGGGCCGGGATTCTCTTTGCTGACATCCGCGGCTTCACCTCGCAAAGCGAGTCCAGCGATCCCGAGGAGATGTCGCTGCTCCTGCGCCGCTTCTACCGCTGCGCGGAGGATGTGCTTTTCCCCGACGCAATCATCGACAAGCTGATCGGCGACGAGGTGATGGCGCTCTACCTTCCGGATGTCCTGCGCAACGTCGACCCGGATCACGTCTCGGCGTTGATGCTCGACCATGCCCGCGGGTTGCTGCAGGCGGTCGGCTACGGCAGCGAGGCCGGGCCCTTCGTCGAGATGGGCGTTGGGATGGACGTCGGCGAAGCGTTCGTCGGCAACATTGGCGAACGCGCCCTGTATGACTTCACTGCGGTCGGCGACGTAGTCAACACCGCCTCTCGCCTGCAGGGCGAGGCGGAGGGTGGCGAGATCATCCTCTCTGAGAGCGTCGCGGCGGGCCTGCCAGAGCCGGTCGGCAGCCGCGAGGAACTGGCCCTAAAGGGGAAGAGCGGGCGTCAGGTCGCCTACAGGGTGGCTGCCTAGGGCTCACCAAAGACCCTACACAACGCCGATCGACAACTGGCTGAAGAGAGTTCGTAGGTTAGTGAGCACAGAGCTATGTGGACCCGTGCCTCTCTTCCTGAGCTGCCTTGGAAATGACTTTGAAGGCTGACCTCCTCAGATCCACTCCCAAGGAACCCGAAGCCTGTAAACGAGCCTCACCCACGGCTTTTATTTCTTCCGGTGATGCCTTTCGAACGTCGGCGAGAGATTCCAGCTGAAGCTAGCCGTGCCCACCGGTTCGGTGTCGTTGGAGCAATTCACCGCCTCGACCGAGTGACACAGCGCCAGCGTGGCGAATTCGCTCATCCAGCCGCCGCCGAAGTCAAAGCAGGCCTCCGGGATCGTCTCGTCGGCACAGCTGAGGTATGCCGGTAACGAGCGGCTATCGGAGAGCTTCAACGTGTCGGGTATGGGCACCGGGCCGCTGGATGCCGATGCCCCCACCGTTGGAGGGGGTTTTACCTCTTCGTCCCCGCTGAATTCGGTCGTTGCCCCATAGCCGATCACGACCGCATACCTGCAGGTGCTCTTTCGGTGATCGATCGCAAGGAAAGCCGCTCCGTAGCCCGGAAGGTCGTTTGTAACGGGGCCGTTGTAGGTCTCCTGACCGGTAAACCCATCCCCGGTGTTGTTGAATGTGTCTGCGACTGAGACGTTGCCGCCGCTGACCTTTCCGTCAAAGAGGGTGTCCTTCCTGCCGAGGTCCTTCTCGTCCAGATTGACCTTCAGCCCAGTCGCGACGCGGTTCAGGGTGATGGTCTCGATCCCGCCCTGGCCGGGATCTTCTCCCGTGGCGGCCACGGCGAACGCCATCTGGGCGGAGCCGTGGAAGGACTTCACCCCCGCCAGAGAGGCGCAGGCACTGGCCCCGGCAGGCATCACCGCCCCCACAGCCAGCGACAGGCCGAGACCGAGGGTCAGTCTGAGCGCCCAGGTGCGGCTGCGGGATTGCCTAATAGGGCTCCTGTCCAACTCCCCGGCGCCGAAGACCGACCGAATGGGAGCGATTCCTCCTCCAAGGCGCATGGCCCCCGACTATGCACGCTCCTCCCCTGAGCGTCAAGCGGACCAGATTCTCCCTGAGGCTTCAGCCCTGGCGACCACGAGCTGGACCTCGCCGGCAGGACTCTTCGGTCCGATCGGTTTTGCAGGACTCTTATGAGTGGACCTAAGTGGACACCACTCCAACCCTCCAGCACCCCTGGAGGCATTGCTGAATGACGCATCCAGCGATGCCGAAGCCCGTCGCATGGCGACCGAGGACAGTCGAACTTGCGCCTCGGAATCCCCTGGCGAACCGGTCGGCACCGCCCATCCACGGCAAGGACGGATCATCGACGCTATCTGGCATGTGCTGAGTGAAAGGGGCGAGCCCATGCAGGCCCGTGATGTGCACGCGCAAGTCGAAACGTTCCTGGGCGAACCGGTGCGATGGGCGTCCGTCAAGGCAACGCTCGCCGGCAATCTCAAGGGACCGGCCTCCAGATTTGTGCGGGTAGCTCGAGGACGCTACGGCGTTCCCCCGCCTCCCGGCATACATTCGATCGAGGAGCGACCGTCGACGCGTCCCAAGCGGGCGCCAAAGTCCGCTTGAAGCGGCCAGCCCACGCAAGCACTGACGCAACCCCAAGCGGGCGTGAGTCGCCGGGCGACCGCGACGATGGTTCCTCGTCTCTCAATCCAGGAGCGTGAGCCGTGTGCGTCGAGGCGCTCGCGTTCCGGAGTAAGAATCGAATGCGGGATCCTCGCGGTCGACAGCAACTTGGGTAAGCAGTGTCACGACCGGCCGGCCCGGGAGCGCATTGCCAGCAGTTGATCAAGCAGACACCCGATCTTCCCCTCAGACCCAGCGCCGAGCACGGCACGGGGGTGCGGGCGCACCTCGGCGTAGGACTCAGCTTGAAGTGCCAGCAGACCCACCCGGGGGCCGTTGCCGTGAGTCACGACAAACTCATACTCGCGCGCCACTTGACTCAACGACGCGCCCGCCAGGCGATTTGCGACGCTGGGAGCGGCCAAGCAGGGGTGCGATGGAGTCTGTGCCAGACCCTGGAACGGAGAGAGGCGCTCGCGGGCAGCGCCCGGACGGACCCGCCTTGGGTTGATCGACGCCTTTGAGACTACTCCTCGGGAAGTGGGAGTCGGAGATCGCCCCTGCTTGACACGGCAACTACATTGGGGTGTGGAGGGCGCAGCGTGAGGTCAGCCCGGCTGGCAGCACGACCCTGACTTCCGAGAGTCGATCAAACTCGGAGGTCTTTGTGCCCAACGCCGATACTCACGGATCCGCGATCCGCCAGCCCGCCCCGAGGCTCCAATGGATTTTCCGTGCGCCATCCCAAGCTTCGAGCTCGTGCTCATCCTCACCGCTCGCTGCGATTCCGCGCCGACCACATCTGAGGTGATGCTGTGGGCTTATTGACGCGACCGCAAGCAACGCCCCGCGGGGATCGAAATGCTCGCCGTTGGGCTGTCCTGGTGGTGCTTTGTTCCTCGGTGGTGATCGTCAATCTGGATAACACCATCCTCAACGTGGCACTGCCGACTCTCGTGCGCAAGCTCCATGCAACATCGAGCGAACTGCAGTGGATCGTCGATTCCTACGCGATGGTCTTTGCGGGGCTGGTGCTCGTCGGTGGCAGCCTCGCCGACCGGTTTGGGCGCAAGCGGTTCTTTCTGATGGGGTTGACGGTGTTCGCGTGCGGATCGATCGGCGCCGCCTTTTCAGGTTCGGTGCATCTGTTGATCGGGTGGCGAGCAGTCATGGGAGTCGGTGCTGCCCTGACGATGCCCGCGACGCTCTCGATCATCAACGACGTGTTTCGCGATCCCGCCGAACGGGCTCGAGCGATCGGTGCATGGGCCGGGGCCGCTGGACTCGGGATCGCGCTCGGTCCGATCACCGGCGGCCTGCTGCTCTCGAGGTTCTGGTGGGGGTCGGTATTTCTCATCAATGTCCCGATCGTGATTGGAGGGGTCGTCGGGGCCCTGATGCTGGTGCCGGACTCCAAGAACCCGGCCGCTGAGCCCCCTGATCCGGTCGGCGCGACACTGTCGATCGCCGGCCTGGGCCTGCTGCTGTGGGCGATCATCGAGGCTCCTACGCGCGGCTGGAGCTCGCCCGCTGTTGTCGGGGCGGGCGTTGCCAGTCTTGCGGTGCTCGGTAGCTTCGTCGCGTGGGAGGCCCATAGCAAGCACCCGATGCTCAAGCTCGAGTTCTTTCGCGACCGGCGCTTCTCTGCGGCGGCTTCGGGCGAGTGCCTGGGGGTCTTCGGGCTGATGGGGGCATTGTTTGTGCTGACCCAGTTCCTGCAGTTCGACCTCGGTTTATCACCACTGCAGGCGGGTCTGCGGATTCTGCCGATGGCCGCCACACTGGTGGTGACCGCCTCGCTGGCGCCGATCCTCGCAAGAGTCATCGGAGCGAAGTTCACCGCTGCGGCCGGCCTAACCGCGATCGCGGGTGGCCTTTGGCAGATCTCAGCGGCGGCAACGCTCGCGACGAGCTACGGGGACGTGCTGCCTGGCCTTTTGCTCATCGGCTTGGGCGCCGGTCTAATGATGCCGACGGCGACGAACTCAGTTATCGGCTCGGTGCCGCAGGGCGACGCTGGAGTTGGGTCGGCCACCAACGTCGTGGCGATCCAGGTCGGCGGCGCACTCGGCGTCGCCGTCATCGGAAGCCTACTGGCGACGCGATACCAGAACCACATCTCATCCGCGCTCGCCCTCCGGCACGTGCCGGACGCCGCCATGCACACGATCCTCGGCTCCTTCGGCGGCGCGCTTGCGGTTGCGACCAGGGCGGGCGGAACCACCGGCGCCCTGTTAGCGCAGGCCGCCCGCACCGCGTTCATGAGTGGCGTGGAGGTATCGCTGGCCGCGGGCACCCTCGCAGCCCTCGTCGGCGCTCTCCTTGTACTCGCCCGCCTACCGTCGCAGACCGCCCGACATTCGCCAGACTCCGGGGTGGATACCAGGCGCCAATCACCCGCGTCACTTCAGGGGCGCCTTCCGAGCCCAACATCCCCGAGAGCAATCTCCCGCCACGGCCATGCGTAACCAGAGCGCTCTTAGCCACCAAGAACCGCTTCGTTGCCTCCATGCTCGACGCGGGTTACATGCACCGGAGCCAGATCATTGCCGGAGGCGCGCTGAAGCGGAATCAAGACGATCACTTGAGTGCCGACTAGATGATGCGCAAGTCTCACGGTCCCAACGTCAACTCGGGAGTCTCACTAGCTACGTGGAGCGCGCCCCCTTTCGGAGCGATGCGAGCGCCCTATGACTCACGCGCCGCATTTGTGCGTTGGACAGGACCACTCGTTGGCGCTCCGGCGCGCCAAACGCCCGCTTAGCCCGGCTATAAGCAGAAGTCTGAACTCCGGAGTTGCCCCAGTTTCGACAGCAGGCTTTGCTCGCGCCCAAGCGTGCATATGCTCGTGGGAGTAGAAGGGCGTTTATCGTGAGACTGGCCGCGTGCGGGGCGGGCAGCGCGATGGACTTCCGAAATGCTCACGCGCCCTGATGAGCGAAGGAGATATCTGTCACGTGCGGTGGTCGATGCGCCCAAAGCCTTCACCAGCTATCAGCGGGCACAGGCCATGAGTTCCACCGTGGCTGACCCTCGGGGTGTTGGATCGCGCAGGTGGTGGGCACTCGGAGCGGTGTTCGTGACGATCTTGTGCGTGGGCATCGACAGCACGGTCCTCAGTGTGGCTCTTCCTACGCTGGCGAAGGCGCTGGACGCGTCCGAGTCCGACCTGCAGTGGTTCTCCTCGGGGTACTTCCTCGTCCTCGCGGCAGCGATGCTTCCAGCCGGCCTGCTGGGTGACCGTTTTGCGGCATTGCACTCAGGGACTACCAAATCGATGCAACCGTCCTCGACGTCGACGGGGCAGGAGGGGCCCTGTTCAATCAAGGGATTCATCGGGGCCACTCCTGTCCAAGAGACTTCCGATACCGAAGACGCCACGGCTGGGTGGTGGTACCAGGGGTAATGCAGCTGGCTTTCATTGGTATTGATCACACCTTCATCAGACTGGGGTGCAAACCCTCAGTGATGGAGCCGACGAAGGTTTCGCTTGGCCTTCTTCTCGGCGCTTTTTCCCTTACACGCGGTTTTGGTTTTAACCTGTTGGGCCTCTGTCTCGCCATTTTGGGCGGTAAATTCGATAGCTGAGACGGTCGGGGAGCCGCAGAGGTCCTGGGTATTCGAGAGGTAACCCTGGCCGCCGCCGAAGAGTGTGAAGCGGAAGTGCCCAATCGGAGCGTCGGGCACAATAGGGACCACGGTTTTCAGGCGACCATTTTGGACCGAGGAAGATTCCGCCTCCGGCATCAGGGTCACCTGGCCCCCGAGGATGAAGGCGAGGTGAGGCAGAACGCCGAAACCCGACACCGCATAGACGGGACCCCTGAGGGGCTTTTCAAGCAGTGGAGTTTCGGTGACCGCTTCGCCGATCGCCTGGCGCCCAGCACATTGGTCTGAAGCGAGTTCGGAGCGATCGCAGATGTTTCTAGGTGGCGCTGGTCGATCTCAAAAACCTTCGGGAGGATGACTGAAAGGGACTTGATGTTGGCATCCCCGGGACGAGTGTTGAGTTCGATCGCGAGGCTCGGGTCTCGGCTGCGCTTAGTCGCCTTGTGGCCGCCGAGCTGGGTGATTGACATCCTTGGAGCGAAACTGAGGGCTTCACAGTTGACCGCATGAAAATAGGAAGAAAACTGTGCGACCGTACCCTGGTCGCCGACGCCCTCGGACGCGACAGAGAAGGGACTGCAGTTGGTGGGATTAATCATGAACTTTTCACGGTCGATGTTGACCTGGATTGAGCGGAGACGAAGTGGAATACCGCCAATGATCTTGGGCACGGCTTCTGAATCGGCGATCACGTGCGCGTCAAGTGGGTCGATATGAAGGGCAACCCGAACCACGACGGTGCCATAGTCGTAGGGGCCAGCGAGGGCAGGTGTAATCGCGACGAGTGATAGAGGGGCGCCCTTGAAGGGACCGGCGAAGTAGATCCTGCCGATCGCGTGGAAGGGATGCGAGCCGGGCCCGGCAGCGACATCGGACGTACCGATTTCCGAGCTTGCCGGACAGCTCGGGCTTTTCTCCTCCGTCCGTCCCGGAGTCTGGCTGGCCTGAACGATCGAGGCTTCAGGGCAATAGGTGACTCCATGCAAATTTGCGGTAAGACCAGGGGGCAGCGTGAAATTCAGATCGCCGAGGTATTGATCACCATCTTCGCGATTGAGGAGGAGGGTGAAAGAGCTGAAAGCCCCCGCAGTGGGGTTTGAAGTGCCAGCTTCGAGAGACGGGCTGAAGGGACGAATCTGACCGGGACATTGAGAACCATGCGGACCAGATTCAATTCCAAAGATCTGAGTTGATGTTTGATCGGCGCGAGACGAATCCCATGGAAAGAAATCACCGCTGACGGTGTAGATCGTGCAAGCGATTGGAGTGGCTATCAGCGCACGTTCGCCAGAGAAAAGATGGAGCTGGAACGTTTCGAAGGGAAGTTGGGGAAGATTTTCGAAACTCGCGACGAGCTGGCCCGTTTCAGGATTGGGACTAAAGGAGCCGACTAGCTTGATATTCATGCCGAATCCTGACGCGATCAAAAAAAGACGATACTGATTTCCCGGTTGTGGTTCCCCTATATATACGGAGCCGATCAAGGGTCCGTTGAGGGTGGGAGAGCCAATCGCGAAGGTACCGATCTTGGACTGGTCAGGACATTCCGCCGGTCCTTCGGACCCGAAGTTTGCCTCCGACTGCGTGCATTCGCTCTGGCCGTCAGCAGCGTCGGGGTTGATCGTCAAACCCGGTGGAAACGTAACGATCGACGATCTGATCTCGGATGCCGATGCGGCGTGACCCTCAAATTGAGGAGCCCTCAATTCTAGATTAAGGCCCGAGGGAGAGTCAGCTTGAGTGGAGGTGGGGCTGACTTCGAGAACAGGATTGAACGTCAGATCTTCACACCCGGTAATCGCGGGATAACTACTTGTTTCCCTGGAGCGTCGTTCTGGGTCCTGGTAGGTTTGGACTTCGAGGGTAGTGGTCAACGGTTCTTCGGAGCAAACCGTCGGATTGTCTGTTAGCGGCCTGTCGGGGATCGTCGGCGTTACGCCCGAGGTGCAGCTGGTATCTGAAAGTCCGGCGCAGCCGGCAGGTTCCCCCGGGGCCCCTTTGAAGAAACGTTGAGAATTATGGCTTTCGTCAGCGGGGAAGCCCCAGAACGTGAGCGATGCACTTGCTAACGGTGTAAGTTGGGTGATGTTTTGGACTGTAAAGCGCAGTCCATAGTCTTCTCCAGTGCGCACAGTAACCGGAATGGCAATTGGAATATCAAGGGTAGGAACTATAAAGGCGAAAAGAGCTGTGTCGTCGTTTTGAGGAACAAGATTGTAGATAGGTGCGGTACCGAGTAGATAGTCGGGGTTTCCCTCGTAGTTGGCATGGAGCGTAATGAGACCAGCCTGCGCATCGGAGGGACATTCGTCGAGAGCGAATGCGGAGGTGCCGCATTGGGTAATCGCGTTGGTGTTGCCGAAGAGCCCCTGCGGAGCATTGAATATCACATTCTTGGCAACTTCCGGGGAGCCGGGTTCGTGCAAAACGAAGCTGGTTTCGAGATCCGGATGGCCACCGGCTTGTCCCGTCGTACTCGTAGTAATGAACGACTTAATTGCCTCACTAGCCTGGGCAGGAGCTGCAAAAGCGGTCAACGCAATTAGAGTCGCAGCGACTACTATCGCCGAATAATAACGTCCTATCGTAGGTATAAATGGATTCAATGGACGATCACCGCGATTCATTTTTTACCTCCGCGACCGTGTCGACCCGCCCGGTTTCGGTCGCGGTGTGAACGACTGTGCCGTCTCTTGACGCATTTACGGTGGTGTTTGCTAAATCCTCGGCGACACGCCTTAGGCGAATACTTGTGATTGCCGCTGGCGCCATTGTTGGCGTGGATGTCCGTGATTGGAGGCGTTGGGCTGCCCGGACCGTGGCACTCGTCCGAAGCCTTACAAAGCGGAGGCTGGGGCGTAAACGGGAAGCCTCCAAGTTCGCGAGCATCATAGATCTTGACAAAATCACCGTTTTCGTCCTGCGGCACAAGCCTGTCACGGGTGAAAAAGTAGGCGTCGGCTCCACTGGCGCTGACACCCAGAAGTACGGAATCAAAGGAACTGGCGCCAGTGGATATCAGGCCGAGGCATCCACTGGGCGCTTGACATGTTGCGGCAGGCGGCCCAGCGCCAGCCGGCTCCCACTCATATACGTCCTCCAAGTTATCGCCGTCGCGCTCGACAAGCGGCTCTCCTGATGTGAAGAAGACGCGGCCGTCATTGGTGAGGCTGAGGCCGTTGGAGGCGAGGTCGGAATCGCCAGTAGGCGCAACGCCCGTCGGATCGCATGATACACAGATCAGGTCCGCAGATCCGGCATCGTACCGATAGATCTCCGAGTGGCCGGCGCTTTCGAACCCAGTTAACGGCAGTGTCGAGGGGAGGACGGCGAATTCGCCGTTTCTGCTGAGCTGAAAGTCATTGCCGTGGGGCGCGGCCGGCGAATTGACTGAGTCGACTACCAAGGGATTATCGACCCGAGGATCGGAAGAAGGTTCGGCCGGACCAAAGACGTCGACGAGGCCATGGGCTACGTTGCTGGCATAAATGTTTCCCGTGAAATTAAGCGTAATAGCGGTTGAATTAGCCAGGATACCGGCGCCGATCGGACTGCTGGCCTGGGCGCCGGAGGGTCCAATCTCACTGATTTGGTCTCCCTGATCAATATACACGTCCTGATGCGTGTCAACAGCAACGCCCCGTCCACCCGTAAATCCCGAGGCAAACACTTCAGGAGCACCCGGTTCGCCGAACTTGTTAAAGGTGTAGCGGAGGATTTCGTCTCCGCCTGCTTTGGAGGCAAGAATGGATTCAGTGCCGTTGTCAACATAGAGATCACCAGTACTTGGGTCGAGTGCGAAACCGGTGGCAAAGAGCCCCGAGGTAAGCTGGCCTAGTTCGACACCGGCCGGCGAATATTTCGTTACATTCCCCCCGTACGTGTATTCGTATTCCGCAAATTCGATAGCGCCACTATTGCGGATGTCGTAGACATCTCCAGATGAGTCAACGGCAATTCCCTCGGGAGCAATCTGACTGGCAAAATTTTCAATGTGATTGATTAAAGTCCCAGCGTCGGAGTACTCAAGCATGGTCTGGCCCGTCAATATATATAGGGTTCCGTTAGGGCCAACGGCTATTCCGTTGATGTCGGTGAGGCCGGTCAATTGCCCTTGTTGGGCCCAGGTCGTGACGAGGTTGTCGCTGGAATCGTACTTATAGACTCTGTTGGTGGCAGTGTCGGCGACATATATGTCACCGTCGGAGGGGCCCCCGGAGTCATCGACAGCTGAAAAGCTGGGCTGCGATAAGGATCCACCACCAAAGTTCCGCAAGAGCGGGTGGCGAACTAAGGGCTGTTCAGGGCCAGTTAGGCTCGACTCCAGGGTCGCGACGAAGTGCGGAGCGCTGCCGGGGCGAACGACATAGAGATTAGGGGCGTTCTGAACGCCGCCTTCAGAGGCGTTGAGCTTCTCCGGGGAGAGGAAGTAGATCGTGCCGTCGCCTGAGGCCACTCCCCCACCGCCGCCGATCGCGACGTCACCGCAGTTTTCTTCGGTGCCGGTCGTATTCCAGTGGACGTGCTTGGTGTTTGAGGCGGGATCACAGCTGGCGTTATCGCCGGGCTGACCGGGGTTTTCTGATTCCCCCTTGGAGATCAGAGTCAGCGGCTTGCCTTCTTCCCACATGTAGATGTCTGCGCCGCTGTGGGCGGTGTCTTCGCCGGTCAGGTGTTCTGCGGAGGAGAAGAAGACCTTGGAGCCATCTGCGGTCATCCCGTCAAAGAGGACGCCTTCTTTTGCTCCGGGGGTCAGTTCTGTCGTTTTGGAGGAGTCCCCGGCGTTCATGTAGAGGTGCCAGTACTTGGCGTTGCCAACTTCTGAGACGAGCTGGCCGATCAGGATGTGGGAGCCATCGGAGGAGATATCGAGCTCGCCGATACCTGAACCGCTCATCGTCGCCCCGGAGGGGGTCTTGGAGACGACCTTGGTTTCATCGGTCTTCAGGTTCCGGGCATAGATCGACAGATCGGTGCCGTTGTTGTTTCCTTCGGGCTCAAACTGGGATTTGGAGCCAAAGACGAAGTGTTCGCCGTTGGCGGAGAGGTCTTTGCCGATGAAGCCTTCTGGCTTGGCTTCGGGTTGGGGGATCGAGCCCGCCATGCCCTGCACCAGTTCTCCGTTTGGCAGGTGGATCGGCTCCCCGGTTTCTGTCTGATCGGGGCCAAAGCAGGGCGAGCAGATTTCTTCACCGCCAAAGGCCAGGGTGTCCAGGCTTGAGTCTGCTTCCAGCAGGGTCGAGGCGAAGGGGCCCTTGGCGAAGGGGTCATTGGCGGGGATGCCGACGTATTTGGTGCTCCAACCTTCGGGACCGCGGGTGGCCACGTAGGGGTCGACGCCGTGGTTGGTGGGATCCCCGGTGCCGGGGATACCGCCATCGTGCACGCCGTAGAGGACCTGGGGTTCTCCGGAGGGACTCTGCGCTTCGGGGTAGGAGCCGAAGGGGGTCTGTCCGGCAACTAGATTGGACTCGACGTCGTAGCCACCCGTGTTGGCTGCCGACACCAGCTCGTAGGCGCGGCAGTCAAGCAATTGGGCCGCGCCAGTCTGCTGGCGAACGTGAGAGTTGGGACAGGAATCACTAAATGAAGCGAGAGCGTAGGTCGTAAATGTATGGTCCGGCCCGTCGGTTGTTCCAGTCTTGTTTCTCGCAACCAACCGCCAGTGATACACAGTGTTGGGCATGAGATCATTAATGCCGAGACTAATATGTTGGTAAGTCGTGGCAGCACCCAGTTCAACACTTGGTACAGGCGCATCAGTGCAGGATTCCGCTGGCGCGGAGCAAGCTTCTGTCCCATATTCAAAGTGATACCGTGTCACACCACCGCCCGGATTGATGTTGGCACCGAGACGAGCCAGGTCCGACTGTACTCCGCTGGAGGCCTCTTCCGTGATCAAAGGTGCAGCGGGCGGAGTAGTAAAGCTCTGATCTTCACCTTCGCTGGACCCATAGCGGTTGATAGCAACCAAGCGGTAATGGTAGGTGGTCACTGGATTTAAATTCGAAAGACCAAAAGAGATCATTGATGGTGTTGGACCACCTGGAGAACCGGCATCTTCGGTCGTCGTCACATTTCCGTAGCTGGAGGAACTCCCCCACTGAAAGAAGTAATGCGTCTCTTCACCGTTGCCAATGAATGAACCGCTAAGTGTTGCGTCTGTCGCACCGATTGCAGAAGGCGGGTCGGTGATGACGCCCGACACGGCGGGTGGCGTTGTGAATGTTTCATTCTGACCGTAGCTTGTACCTACGGCATTGTTCCCGACTACCCGGTAATTGTAGGTGGTCTGCGGTTGAAGGCCCGCAAGTCCATATGAAAGGCCTGTCGAATTCGGCCCAGCCGGAGAGCCAGCGTCCTCAACCGGTGTTTCATTGCCATACGCAGTGCTAACACCCCATTGGAAGTAGTAATGCGTATCTTCGCCATTTCCCACAAACGAGCCATGAAGCGTCGCGCTGGTCGGCGCAATTGCGGCGGCGGCTTCCGTCGTAATGCCGGTAACGGCATGGGGGGTAAAAGTCTGATCAGGACCCCTCTTGCTTTCTCCCGCCGCGTCAGTAAGGACGATTCGATAATGGTAGGTCTTGTCTGGGGTAAGAGCCGCCATCGCAGCCTGAACCTTGGTTATGGATTCATATGGCGCGGCTGGCGAACACGGAACGTGTGGCGAGCCATAGGATTTGGTAAGCCCGTATTCTAGGTAGCATCCGATGACCTTTCCGGCACCATTGGGATTCACGGTTGCGTTAGCCACACCCGACGTCTGCGTGACGTCGGTGACGGATTCACCGTCGATTTTCGGGAGTGAAGGGGTCGGTCCGAAGATATCCACGACCTGATCGCCGCCGTCTGTGACGTAGACATCGCCTTTTGAGTTGACGGCGATGCCATTGATGCGTCCAAACGATTCGCCTGCAGAGGGTCCACTAAAGCTTTCGAGAAATTCGCCTGATTCCGAGAATTCATCGATAACGTCCGCGCCTCTATCGGCTATGAGGACGTTGCCGCTGAGCGGGTCGACGGCTACGCCTTGGAGATTGCTGAAGGTAGGTTCACCAGGCCCCCCCGCGCCGGTAAATTCCTGGACAAATTCGCCACTGGCATGGTACTCGTCTACCGCATTGGTGGAGTAATTAATTACAAACAGATTGCCCTCGTTATCGACAGTAAGACCGTGCGCCTGGGCGAGCTCGATAGTATTTTTAGAGATGTATGGCTCCGTTGCCGAAAATGAGACCGGAGTTCCATCTGGTTCGAATGCATATACCCCGCCTCCTTCATAACTTGCGACATAAACTCTCCCGTTTGAGGGTCCGCCGGAGTTGTCTATCGCAATCGTAGGTTCGCGGATAGTCCACTGCGGGGGGACAAAATTGATCGGATCGAAAACGTCTATCCGTCCAGCAAATATCCCTTCACCTTCGTCCGCAACGTAAAGATATCCGTTGGCGCTATCGACCGCCAGGCTGCGTATGTACTTGGCTGGATAGACACCGTCGCCAGTCTGAGTTAGTTCCAGGGCTTCTGAGGGGTACGGAGAGTATTTGAAGATATCGCCCCCGTTGCCCGGGTCGCTGATCCAAACGTGATCGGTGGAGTCCACGGCGATACCCCATGGATCACTGAAGCCGGTAATTTGGGAAAGATATTTTCGGGAGGCAAACGCCGATGCTGTGGAAATGGTAAGTGATGCGATGGCTGAGCAGACGACCGCAAGGGAGAAAAGCGTCCGTAGCCCGAATTGGCGAGAAATCAAGAGCCGCGCGGGACGCGCAGCTCTATGGCTCGGCTTCGACTGATCTCTTCTCGGATGGTACCGGACGGATCTGGGCGGGCTCCCCGAAATCATCGATTCGCTGGCCTCTTCCGACGGGCTCTTGACGTTTCTTTCGCGCACCTCACGCCTATGGTGGGGTATGCCGTGATTGTCTTTCCGTTCTGACCGACCATGCGGACGTCGACGTGCTGTGGAGAATTGCAGAGGTTGGTTGAGTTAACAAGAAGGCCCTTGCTTCCTCCGGCGAGGCTGAGCGTGAAGCTAGAGATGGGGGCGTCGGGAATGTTCGCGAACTTGGTGCGGATCTGCCCGTGTACGGAATCGACGAAGCCCACGAGATCTATATTGATCTGGCCCCTGAGAGCGGCGACGATGTCGGGTAGCTTTCTTTCGCCTCCGTTTGCGCGCAGATAAACCGGTCCTTCAAGGGGCTTTTCCAGGAGCGGGGTTTCCGCCTTGGCAAAGCCAATAAGCGATGCAGGGGGGCAGCTATCTTCTGCAAATTGGGAGCGGAGGCAGGGGTCTCGGATATGTGCGTTATCCAAAAACTCCGAATGAGACAACGTAACGGTAGTTGAGGCAATATTTGCTTCACCTGGCTGGGACGTCACCGTTGTTGTCAGGGCTGGGTTTCCATTATGGGTGTGCGCGCCGGAAAGCCTGACGCCCAACTTGGGCGAGAAGGGAAGGCTACGGCAGTTGGCCACTTGGAGATGTTCGCTAAGCTCGACCAATGCGCCTTGATCACCCGTGATCTGAGCGTTGAAAGCGAAGGGGTCACAGTTGGTCGGATTTAGAATGAAATTCGGCCGATTGAGACTAACCCGGATCGAACGCAGCTGCAAGGGAATTCCATCAAGAATCTGCGGCAGCGGATCTGAAACTGCCGTAATTCCCGCCGTTTCAGTGTTTACCTGAAGGGATGCTCGGACCACGACATTACCGAGGTCATACGGACCCGATACAGCTGGAGTAATCACAGCCAGACTAAGCGGTGCTCCTTTGTAGGGCCCTGCCAGATATACGGCACCGTCGAGGTAAACGGGATGGGTACCGGCGCCAGCTCCGACCTGGGCGGTACCAATCTGGGAAGCCTGAGGGCAGGCAGAGCTCGACTCCTGTTGCAGACCTGAGTAGCTCGCAGCTGCTGCAGTGGCAAGATCCGCGTCGGAACAGTAAGGAATTCCCTTGATAGTTGCAAGCAGCCCAGGCGGAATCGACACGGCGACTCCACTAAGGTGCTGATTACCGTCGGGACGGGTGATTTCCAGAGCCAGGGGAGTGTGAGCGCCAGCAGTGGATTCGGCAATTGCAGCGCTAAACCCCGGGCTGAAGGCCGGCGGCGACGTCGCACAGGGGGCGCCGGACGGACCAGAACTGATTGCAAAGTACTGAGTCGAGGTCTGTTCTGGAAGAGAGGCATCCCAGGGTGTGAAGCTGCTCGAAACGGGGTAAGTGCCACACGCGGTAGGGGTCGCCAAAAGCCCACGTTCAGAGCCGAAGAGATGAATGGCAAATTCGGAGAATGGACTCTGCGGTAAGTTCGGAAACGAGACCAGCAATTGGCCGGTGTTTGGATCTGGAGTTACGGATCCGCCGAGTTTTACGTGGGTGCCGTAGCCATTAGCAGTGAGAATGAGACGATAACGATCATTCGGCGCGGGGGTTCCAATATAGACCGCGCCGGGGATCGCCGCGGGGAGTGCTGCGCTGGAAAGGCTCACGGTGCCGATCTTGGAATCTTCAGGGCACTCAGCTTCTTCTTCGGTACCGAATCGTGCCTCGAGGTCCGTACAGGAGGTCTTTCCGTCAGCGGCGCTTGGATTAATCGATAGTCCTAATGGAAGACTGACGGTAAGGGCGCGGATCTCAGATGCAGACGGCGCGCTTGGGCTAACCGACTGGGGAACTTTGAGGTCGGCTTCCAGACCAGAAGGAGAATCACCCTCCTTCGAAGTAGGTTGGGCGTAAAGGCTAGGGTTAAAACTCAATTGGTCACATCCAGTTGTAGCGGGCCATGGTGCAGATGCCTGTGATACGCCAGTATCGTAGGCAACCAATTCCAAGGTTGATGTGAGCGGTCCTCCACAGGTAGTAGGGTTATCTAGAAACGGAATGACTTCGGCGCTTGATGGTATTGGCGGCGAGCAAGACGTGGTTTCGTAACAGTAACTCAATCCAGGGGGAGCACGTTCAGCGTCATGACTGGACGCGGCCGGAATTCCCCACAGATCCAAGGCAAGACGGTTTGGGGGAACCAGATGCTCGATCCCTTCAAGTGTGGCGTTGAGTCCGTAGTCGGAGCCTGTTCTAGCACTGAGAACAATATATGCTGGTGCTTCGGCCAACGGAACGTAAAAGCCGAGTACGCCGGCCTGGCCCGCCGTAGGTTCGAGATTGTATACTGGCACGTCGAGAGTATTTGCAGTAATAGATATTGTGTTCCAACCGACCTGAGTGGAGGGGGAACACTCTTTCGCTCCGAACTCGACCCTGCTGCATTGAGGAGTCGCGTGGGGGTTGCCAATGACTCCAGCGGGCAAACTGTTTCTGATCGTCTTAACATCTTGGCAGCCACACGTAGACGGAGTTTCGCCGCTGTCAGCCGTAGTAAGTCGGCTGGCGAACGAAAAGACCGTTGTGATGTCGGGATGTCCCCCGGCCTGCGTAGTCGACGGGCTCGCCACGTAGGAGTAAATTGGAACGCCAAAGGTCCTAAACACTTGATCCTGTCCGCTGAGTTTTCCCGCCGCATTGACGGCAACTAGGCGATAGTGAAATCGTGTTCCCGCTCTAAGGCCTGCTATTTGGGCACTGACATGAGAATTTGTCGAATAAGAAGGAGCAGGTGAGCACGGGGCCGTGTGGCCGTAGAAGGTTTCGGTGCCGTACTCAAAATAGCATTCGGTAATTTCCCCCCCCGTGGCGGGTTCAAGCTCACCATTGAGGGTGGCGGAGCCACCTGTCACTTCGGTGGCAGCTTCAGTCGCGGCACTGGGAATTGTATTCGGCGAGAATACGACCACTTCATCTGTGCCGGAGCTGGCGACGTAAGCATTACGCGACGCGGACGCGATTGATATGCCCGCAGGATTCGAGAGCTGCCCAGCGCCAAACGCGTCGAGCGGGGTACAGCTTTGTGTTTCAGTCACTGGTCCGCAGTTTCGGCCGAAGTGATTGACAAAACCCCCACCTGACATTTGTGTCACGTATATGTCGTCGGTTACTGGGTCAACGGTAAGTCCACCGACCCCCTCTTGGGTGTCCATGACTCCAAGCTCAGCGTGCGCCGCACTATACTCTGTGACTCCGTTACTTGAACCCAGGTAAAGGTTATCTTCGGCGTCGACAGCAAGGCCATTTCCGGCGCCACTTTCGAGCTGAACGGGTCCTGACGAGGCCGTTCCATTAGCTCCCAGGATGTAAAGGTCCGCCCCGCCAATGACGAATAGGTTGCCGCTTGGATCTACCGCAATACCGCCGAGTGGGCTGTAGTGCCCAAACGGGCAAAAGCTGCCTCCGTTTGCCCATCCGGTAATCAGTTTTCCCGACGAGTCATACTTGGATACGCAATTGGATTCAGGTTCGCCGACGTATACGTCACCTTCGCCAGTCGATGAACTATCCACGGCTACAAAGGTCGGGGTGTCGAAAGCGCCGGGGCCAAACCCTGGGATACCCGGCTTGCATTTATCTCCCGATGTCCCAGTACAGACGTCACCGCCGGTAGTTTCATTGACATCTTTCCCGAAGATGAGAATGAATTCTCCTGAAGGAGCAAACTTCTCAATTGCTGAACCGGCAACTCCGAGTACAGTTAAGCTAATTGTCGCGGTACCTCCGATCAGATGTTCAGTGTTAACGGCCAGATGATCGACTTCGGTCTTGGCGAGGGAGCCAACAAAAGTGATACTGAATTCATGGCTATAGTTAGGCCCTGGAACTCCTTCAAGGGACACGTTGCCAGATCCAATTGTCGACAGAGATTCGAGCGCGCCCTGTACTTCCCCCGGAGAGGCGCTATAGAAGATGTATCCGGTGGTCTGTCCCATAAATGACAATGTGTAGGAGCCTCCCGTTGCTGTAACGTCTATCGTCTGAACGTCGTTGGCGCCGGGGTCAGTGACGTAAACGTCACCGCGAGAGGCTCCAGAGGAGTTATCGACTGCGACCCCGGCGGGATCTGAGAGCGGATATGGGTTGGGAGTCGTGGATGTCGCGGCGCCGAACGAGCTGGTGAAACCATGGCTTGTAGCAGCCAACGCTGGCACAGCGCAGATTGTCGCTGCAACGATAAGAGATATTGCAACGCCTGATACGAGCCCCATCGCCGAGCCAATGCCTCTGGGTGTTCTTGCATACATGACCGACTGGTCATCAAATCTCTTCCGGCAGGACCGGCCCCTGCTTGCCAGAAGATCAGAAAGGGGTGCCGGTCGCTGAGCGCCCTCGGAGCGATGGCAATACCTCGTCCGTGTTGTGTTTGATCGCAGTTTCACTTAGGAATGCTTTTCAGTTCGTCATCTTGGAATGAGCCGCGCCCACCGCGCGTCAACTTCCAGCGCGGTGGGCCTTAAGGTATTGGGGCCGTTATTCAGCCGTCACCGCCCAGGTCCCCCAGCCTTTTGTGGACGAAGGTCGGGCGCTTTCTTCAGGAAACTCAAAGGTGAGGGCGGCGCCGCTGGTCGCAGCCCCTTCTACATCGGAGGTCGCTGGGTTATTGATCAGGACTTCTTGCGGCCCCCCACCGACTCTCTGAGAGTAAACGCAGAGCTCTCCCTTCTTTGCTGTTGGCGCTTCTACCGTTCCAGGGCAATTTACTGTCGGCGTTGCGTTTGGCCCGAGGACTTCAGTCTGGGAGCCAGGCAATGGGGCTTCTAGTGGAACCGAAAACGAGAGTGGAATGCGGATTTCCGCCTCGTTGCTTCCTTCTAGCTCTCCCGGCATGTACGCCCATACCCCAGTCTCAGTTTTACCGGAGGGGAGAGTGCTGGGATAACTACCCCCTGCTGCCGCTTCGCCGTTACAGGCTTTTGCAGTACCGGTCGCATTGGTGAATTTGGCTCCGCCTTCTTTACATTCACTATTTTTGCCGAGCGTGGAGACGGCAACGCTTTCGCCCGGGGTACCGCTTGAGCCATTCGTACCAGGCGCTCCGGGTGGGCCTTGCTTTCCTTCAGGTCCGCTGCCCTGGAATTTTCTCGCGATTTTTTCGACTTCCTTTTTCTCCTTGCCAGACAGAGCGCCGGCCGCATATGCTCCGGCGACCATCGCCAGGACAAGAGCAACGATTGCAACGGTAAGGCCAGCCTTGCCAAAAGGTTCGCGCAACTTTTTGAACATTAGTGTGATTCTCCTTGTTGTAGTGCGATTCGCAAGACATTGTCCAACTCAGGCGTTTGTCTCCTGTTGGAGTTCGAGGCCGGCGGACGAAGGTAGGGAGGCGAAGATTTCGGCGCGACCGGGACATTTCTCCGATGGAGGGCCCGCAGACACAAAATGTTTGCTCCCGTTACTATGTCATCCATGTAGTCCGCCCCCGTTCCTTTGTGTTCGCGACTTGCGGGCGGATCGATGATGGCGGGAACGTCGGTGGCGCTTCGCCCGGCGGTGGCGCTTTCCGAAATGGGAAGTCTGAGGCATATTGCCGCCGAGCCCCAGTTCTGCGCCTGCACCGTTGTGTGTGGGAGATTCTCGGACGCTACTTTCACCATGGCACTCATCGGCGGCTTCGCAAGGAGCGGGGGGAGCAAGGTAGGGGAAGCCTCCGTCGGTTCTCGCGTCGTAGAACTTCAGCTGGCTCCCATTTCGGTCTTGTCCGACCAGACTGTCGTAGGTGGTGAAATAGGCGTTGGTACCTTCGGCGCTCACCCCAACCAAGCCAGACGTAAATAGTTCAGGATTTGTGTGTAATAGGACATTAGGATTGGCGTCTTTAGCGCTGGTTCCAGAAGAAATCAGTTGTGCGTGACCTTCGACGTACTCATATACGTCACGAAGTCCATCCGTATCTTCTGGAACAAGTGGATCCGCCGTACTGAAGAACGCACGCCCATCGTCGGCCATAAAGAGACCGTCGCTACTTGCATAGACGTCCGATGCCGGCGAGGTCCCGCTCGGTAGACAGGAGATACACTTGACTTCTTGGGCCGCCGGATCGTATATGTACATCTCGGTATGTCCAGCGCTCTTGTACGAAGTCACCCGGCTTGCTGTCAGAAACGCCATACGACCGTCGGAGGGAGTGACCTGCATGCGAATTACGGGTCCCGCGCTGCAATATCCGAGAGATTGGTTGCAAAAAGAAATTGGGGGAAAGGTTGCTACATACTGGACGGCACCGTTCCTGAAATCGTAAAGGTTCTCTTGGTCTTTGATGCCCTTGGCCCCGGCGAGCTGCTCCGGGGAGAAAAAGTAGATGTCTCCACTTGTCGCCGCAATTGAGTTGTCAGAGAGTCCGCTGCCGCCTATGTACCCAGAAACCGACGGTTCGTAGTAACTATTATTGACGAATGGGACGATTCCACATCCCGTAGTCCATACGGCACTGCATTCTCCGGTGTTTCCCGGTTCTCCCGCTCCTCCTGGATTATCTCCTTTGGAGATCAGCGCGATGGGAGGTTCGGCCTTTTCGGCCTTTTCCGCACTCCACATGTAGAGACTGGCTCCGCTGTGGTCAAGGTTTTCATTCGTAAGATGCTCTGCGGATAAAAAGAAGACCTTGGAACCATCAGGAGTCATCCCTACGTAAGTCACGCCGTGGCCTGGAGCGATCTCATAGGTAATGGCATCGTCAACTCGCATATAGAGCTGGCTGGTCTGCAAGGGACAAAGGGATTCGACCTCACCCCTCCTCTGAAACTGTTCCACGGTTTTTTCGAGACCGC
Organism: uncultured Solirubrobacterales bacterium; assembly: GCA_963700105.1. Lineage (GTDB taxonomy): Bacteria > Actinomycetota > Thermoleophilia > Solirubrobacterales > 70-9 > CAVUWL01. The sequence goes on from CAVOWL010000005.1 coordinate 83,348, forward strand.
AAGGCTCTCGTGCATCTTCGAGTTCGGGGTGAACGGCAGCCTCGGTTCGGGAGGCGATCAAGATATGGGATCCATCGGTAGACACCGCCGCGGGCCTCAGCGATTCCTCGTCGGGAGTGGAGTCGCCGGGTTGAATCGGGATGGGGTCTCCCGCTTCGTCCTTCGATACTTCGGACCCTGCATTAGTTGCTGTGTCGTCATCGATCAGACTGAACGATGGAGTGGATCCAACCTGAAATACAAAATGGCTGAAATCAGCCGACTGTTCGAAAATGGCATCCAGAGAGTACCCCGGGATAGTGGGCCATGTTTCAAGCGCGGTTCCCTCCGCGGACCAGACGTGGGGGGTGAATAACGGAGGAAACAGCTTGGGTCCCGTAAATCCGATAATTCCATCATTCCAATTGAGAAATTTATTCATCGAGGTATCTGTACGATTTCCACCGGGAGAACCAAGCAGAACCCCTCTCGTTGAGCGTGCTTCGTCTGGAGGCCCGTTGTCAGCGAAGGTTTCGTTTCCCGACATTCCAACGTACTTAGTGCTCCAGCCTTCATCAGTACGAGTTGCGACGTAGAGGTCACCCAGTGTGTTTGGCGGATTGCCCGTGCCAGGAATCGCGTCGACAAATCCGCCGAATGCAAGGCGCGCCGGATTTGTGGCAAATTGGGAATTTGGACCCTCGGGAAACAGGGTCGCACCACCAGCGTCTTCAGGCGAGACAAGCTCATAAGCCCGACAATCGGGCAGTTTGGATGAATTGGTTATTTGGCGAAGGTGGGCGTTGGGACAGTTCGGTGGGTGAAAGGAGAAGGTCTGGTCTTCACTTTCGGTGCTTCCGAACTTGCTTTCCGCGACAACACGAAAGTGATAGGTCACATTTGGTTGAAGTCCGCCCACTGCAATCTGCACCGCATGGTCGCTCGAAAGTTCATCGGCAATTTCCTGCGCTGGTTCAGGGGCGTTGTTGCCGTAAGCGGCTGTCGTCCCGTACTCAAAGTGATATTTGGTATCGCCCCCGTTGGGGTTTATGGTGGCGTGAAGGGTCGCTGCTGTGGAAGTCAGGTTCGACGTAGAGAGGCCGTCAATCGAAGGTCGCGTTAGCGTGGTGACGGTTCGATCCGGTCCGAATGTGGTGCCATGTCCGTCCCTAGCAACTATTCGATAATGATATGTCGCGCCGAGCTGCAGGCCGTTGATAGGAATGCCGGTGAGTTCCTGGGCGCCTACGAGCGGGCCGGTTTCTCGAGTTTCGCTTGTCGTATTTCCATATGTCGAGTCGCTGCCATACTGGAAAAAGTATTCGATATTTTCGCCCTCTCCAAAAAATGAGCCGTTGAGAGTTGCGCTCGTGGCTTCGACATTGGTGGCGGAGTCCGTCTGGAGATTTTGGACGGCCCGGGGCGTGAATGAGCGGATCAGGCCGGGTCTGGAAGCATTTGAGTTTCCGGCGACAAGTCGATAGTAATAAGTGGTATCGGTCGAGAGTCCTGATAGGGAGGTGTGAACTTCAGTTTCTGTCGTAATCGGGTGAGACGCAGTGCCGATTTCTGCGTCAGTTTCATCAAGGCAAGGTCGACTGCCGAGACCGAAGCTTGTATCGGTTCCGTATTCAAAATGACAGGCGGTGACGTTACCGCCCTCTTGAGGGTCCACGGTGGCGTTGAGTGTGCCAGAAGTAGGTGTTGCATCCGATTCCGGATTGTATGTGACTCGAGGGACAGCGACCGTCGGCGCAAAAATGTCGACTGTCGCATGCTCCGCATCGCCGATGTAAAGTACTCCGGCCGAATTAACTGCGATCGCCCCGGTGAGCTTTCCGAATGGAACTTCTTTGCCGTTTTCGCCGGTTGGTGTCCCTGTGAGCTGCCCTAGATATTTCCCGGCGGTAGACAATTCGTCGACGACGTCTTGAGCACTGTCGACGACAAGGATGTTTCCATTTGAAGGATCAATGGTAAGCCCCGACAGCCCGCGTTCGCCTAAGCCCCCAGGAACTTCCGCGAAAGTTATCAGGCGGAGAAATTCACCAGTGTGGGAGAACTCGGCCAGAGCGCCAGAGCCAGAGTCAAAAAGTGGATCTGCGAGATACAGGTTGCCGGACGAATCGACCGCAGCTGCAGTCACAGATTCGAGCGGTTCCTGCCCTGTGGAGACCTCCCGAATGTCTATTTCGTTTCCGTCGATATAGGGCTCGTGAGCGGCGAACGCGGCCGGGACCTCTCCCGGGTTGAAGGCCTTTACGGAACTGTCCTGGTCGTTGCCGGACCCATTGACTACATAGACGGTTCCGTTCGACTCGTCGCCGGAGTTGTCTACGGAGAGCCCCTGGACGCCGAAGCTGCCAAATTCCCACTGGGGTGGCGTCAGTTCCCCGGTTGATGTGAATTCGTCTACCCGCCCAAACAGGGGGTCGGAGGAGTAGATCGAGCCGTTAATACTGTCGATTGCTAAAAAACCGGGTGGGCGGCCTTCCAGGTAGCCTTCGCCGTTCAGGTCACCGATCTGCGCCAGCGAGGGGAAGGCCGCGTACTCCGCGATGCCTTCGTGAGGAGTGCTGTAGCTGACCCAGACGTGATCAGCGGCATCAGCGGCGATGGCCAACGGTTCACTTGTCCCCGGGCTGAGGATCTGTGACTCATAAGAACGTGGAGGAGTGGCGTTCGCTGCGGGAGCCCCGAAGGCAAGGAAAAAGCATGTAATTCCGGTGAGAATCGAGGGCACCGTCCATCCAAGAGAATTTGGTGCGCGCTTGGGGACGGGTGACCGAACAGAGCGATGGAGATTCACGAGGAGCCTCCGGAGGCGACCGGGAGCTGGGCGACGCATTCGCCGCCTTCGCTCACTCCGCCGACTTCGTATGCGGCTGCTCGGACCAGATAGAAACTATTACCGGAGGCCGACAGCTGCTCTCCCATCGCGCTGTTAGACCGGAATGCTAGACAAGAGGCGCGGTCGAGATCGAAGCAAACGATCTCTACCGGGCAGCGAGCGAGGGGGCCCTCGATAGCGAGGAGGGCCGTTGTGGTTCGACCTAGCGTGACGCCCGGGATGTTTCCGGACAATGCCTTCACGTAGCACTCCTCTGCCGTGGCGCCCGATCTCCTGGCCATGATTCTCCCTGCGGATTCCCTGGCCCAGTCCGGGACAGCCGTTTTTTATCTCCTGCCTCTGACCTTCCCGAGAGGTTTGGTACCCCTCCGGCCGTCGCGCATTAGAACAGATGCGGACCCGATTGTCAAGTTTTGGTTTCGGGAACAGCCGTTGCTCACTCCCGCGGCTCTTCGCGCGCGGCTCCAGTATTGGGAACACTGGAGATGCCGAGGCCTTTTCAGGGCCCAACTGAAAACGCGCTCGTACCAACGCGGAATTAGGGTGCCTGAACTTAGCAACCTCCCAAAAGGAGGCAGAAGCTCTTTGGCCGGGAGGCTAACTGCGGCGCCCTGGGTTGCACTTTTGCTCACTTTGCCACCCTTCTCTCCGCAGATGCGATTTTGTGTTTACCCGCGAGCCGACTGGACCAGACTATGAACCGATGCCGCGTTTCTCGAGGTGGTCAGGGAGGGGCAGGTGACCACGCGGCGGCCTGGTGTTTTCGGGCAGTCTTCTCGACCACACCCGTGCGGTGCTCGAGCGGGCCGGAGGGCTCCTTGTGTAGCCGGAGCGCTTCGAGATTGATTGGGATGCCCATCAGCCGGGGGTCGTGATGGCGAATGCGAGGATCAAGCGGGTTCGAATGCTTCCATCGAAGGAATGTCTTAATGCTTCTTCGTCTCGGGATTTCCGCGGGATCTGCGATTTATCGGAAATCGGTCCGGCTGAATTCGGCGGGACTGACTTACCGGAATTTTGGCGGTTTGGAGCCGACTTCAAATAAATGCTTCGATACCCTCCAAAGGACCGGACCGCGAGCTCGAAGCCTGCCAGGTAGTTCTGCCCATCCGGTCCGGGAGGCTCAAACGCCAGACCCCGCCTGAGATCGCACGTTCGATGCCGTCTCGCGATGGTCAGCCACATCGCGAGAGTCACCTCCTCCGGACCCTGCCGCCCATTCGCATGCTCGATCAAAGGCCGCCAGGTGCTCTCCGCCGAGGCGCTCCCGCCGCTTCGCCGCCCGCTGGTAGACGCGGAACGTGAAGCGAGCGTCTTGGTGCCCGAGCTGTTCGGCGATGTAGACCCGGTCATCGCGCAGCGCCGCCCGCAGCGAGGCGTAGGTGCGCCGCAGCGAGTGCGGCGTCACCTTGGCAATCGGCTCGATTCCCGTCTCGGCGAGCTTGAGATTGGCCGCCGCTACGGCTCGCGTCAGCCTCGCCTGAACGTTGCGCGGCGTCTGCCTGGCCTGCTGACCCTGGCGGGGTCTGGTCACGAACACAGGATCTCCCGGGGCGCTCAACGAACTGCGCGCACGCCAGGTCGCCAGCTCCTCCCGCAGCCCGACCGGCAGGTCGACCTCCCTCCCCTGCCCCACGACGGTCTTTGCCTCGCGCACGATCAGTCTCGCAGGTGCTCAGGGGGCGCTCAGTCTCGGCGCGGTGGGGGTTGCTCGCCGCCAGCGTGCCGCAGACGCCTTCGACCTGATGTTTCGCCAGAGCTTCGACCAAGTCCCCAAACGGGGCGAGGTCTCCGACCTGACGATCCGCGCGATCAATGGCGGGATCCGAGGAATCGTCTACCGCCGCGTTCGAAGCGGGAAACCCGAGCAGCTACGCGATCACCTAGAGAAGCTACTCCACTGGGGTTTGCTCTACCAGCGGCCGAGCGGGGCGAGCGTCCCCCGGCTTCCAGTGGGAGAACTCACACCGTCTCTACAGAAGGCTTCTGAGCTCGCAGAGGATGCCTCGGGATGGGACGAGCCTCCTGACAGCGTCCACAGCCGCGCGACTCTGACCCAGCGCGAGCGGATCCTCCGCGCAGCCGCCAAGGTGGCAGCTGAAAGAGGCTTTGGGTCGCTCAGCATTCCGGCGATCACAGCTGCCGCGGGAGTATCTAATCAGACCTTCTATGAGAAGTTCGCGAGCAAGCAGGAGGCGTTCGGGGTCGCCCTTGACATCCTTGTCAAGGGCACCCTGGGCCGAGTCTCGGCGGCGATCGAGGCTGAGGACGATTGGGTCGAGGGGGTCAGGGCTGGGTTGGCAACGCTACTCAGCTGCCTCGCCGAAAGCCCACCGCTCGCCCGGCTGCTCACGATCGAGGTGCTGAGCGCGGGACCAGTCGCCTTGGACCGAGCCGAAGTGGTGATGGACCGATTGGTCGCGATGTTCAATCCCGGCGCCATTCCCGCCCAGGTGGGAGCGCGCCCACCGGACGTCGTGATCGAGGCGATTGGTGCCGGAGTCTTCGTGGTCCTCCAAAACGAGGTGGCTCAGGGGCGAACGGAGGCGCTGCCCGAGCTCTTGCCGGAGATCAGCTTCATTGTGCTGGCGCCGTTTGGGGTGGAGTAGGGATTTCGCCGGCTGCCGTTGCCTGAGGCTCCACGCAGCACGGTGCTTGAGGCGCTGCTCTCCCCCGAGGCGACCAGCCGTGGTGTCATTCCTGGTGTCAAACGCGGCCAAGTGGAGCCCAATGGAGCCGGATCGGCCTCAGCTATTTTCCGCACTACAGTATGGAAAACCCGGACCAGCAGCGAACCGACCAACATAAAGCCGCTCGCTTCCCACGCGAGAGGTCGCTGGTTCGAAACCAGCCGCACCATCACCCGCAAACCCAAATTCGTGCTCATGCATCCCCTCACCTGGCTAGCGACGTGGTCATGCCAAGGGATGCAGAGGTCCCGGGCGCCGAGGCTGAGATGGCCTCATTGGCGCCCGGGACGACTGCGCCTTCGCGGCTGGCCGTGGAGGCAGAAGAGATCTCCAGGGCCAGTGACCGCTTCGGTTACTGCTGTGGCGCCTCCCGACCAGGGATAGTCGGGAGGCACTGTTTGCCGCCGTCCGGCCAGGGAAGGGGACGACGACAGTCTGCTCAAGCAGAGTCATAGTGTGCCTGAGGGAAAGTTGCCAGACTGCGCAGTCTGTGCCCACCAAGGAGAGATGCGATCGGGGTGGGTAGCGAAGCTTGGGGCCGCCACGCTCGGCGACCACAACATGACGCTGTCGCCGACAGCGTCGAGGTAACAGTCGGCGTCTTGGACCACTTCGCCGCTCATCGTGTCCTCCCACCTTGTCTAGCCGAGACTGCAAGCACCGGAGATGCGACTGGCAGGGTCCTTGGGGACCGGATGATGCAGCTAATCCTCATTGTCATTGATCACGCCTTCGGACAGAACTAGGGTGCGGATTTTCAGCGATGCCGCCGAGGAGTATTTCGCTTGGCCTTTTTCTTGGCGCTTTTCCCCTTACACGCGGTCTTCGTCTTCACCTGCTGAGTAAGGGTCTTTGCGTTTTGGCCGGTGAATTCGACCGTCGAGGTCGTCGGAGCGCTGCAGAGGCTTTCGGTGTTTGAGAGGTAGCCCTGGCTGCCACCGAAGAGGGTGAAGCGGAAGTGCCCGATCGGGGCATCGGGGACGACGGGAACGACGGTCTTTAGGTGACCACCCTTGACCGAAGAGGATTCGACCTCGGGGGTGAGCATCACCTGGCCACCGAGGATGAAGGCGAGATGGGGCAACACGCCAAAGCCCGATACCGCATAGACCGGGCCCTTGAGAGGCGCTTCCAGCAGAGGGGTAATGGTGGTCGCTTCGCCGATCGGCAGGCGACCGGCGCACTGATGATCGGAGGTGAGATCTGAGCCATTCCTCAGCACCGTGGTGCACGAGGTCTTTGATGCCCCGCGTCACAAGCTTTCGGTTTGGGTGCCTGGTCGACTACCTGCACTGAGCCGTGAACCTGCCAAACAGGCAGAAGAGTTGTGCCTTGTGGGCGGGCTAAAAGGAAAAAGTAGAGTCAGCGATCGCCCAAATCCATTGAGCATGCGTGCATTTCGCTCCGCGTTTGGTACCCAAATGTGGTACCACGGAGAAAAAGAGAAGAAACTTACTGAGATGAGAAGGGCTAAAGCCTGCACCAGGACTGGGTTTGCGTGGGACGGGAGCGACGGGACTCGAACCCGCGACCTCCGGCGTGACAGACCACCCTCACGTCTAAGCGGCAGCACCGTCGCCCCAAAGGCGACCGATGCAGGGCAACACTGCCAATTTCCCAGCCTCCCTCGCGGACAGCGCGCAACGCTGGGCAAGCACCTTGCCGACTCTGGCTCCGCTGTTTACCTCTATTGCACTGGCTCCCTTCCTCGTCGCTTCGCTGAGTAAACGGCGGGCCAGCTCCTCGCCGTATGTGCTTTGAGACCGGGCATATCCAGGTGCTTGAATGGAGTTGAGATTACGCAGCGACCGGTACCCGTTCCTTCTCGCCTTCGTGCTCCGTTGCGGGCAGCCGGCCGTCTCCATGGCCCTTCCTCTCGGGAAGCGCCAGGCGGCAGATCTTCCTAATCACGCTGCCGAACTGCTTTCCCAGGGGGCCGACGTTGTAAGGGATGGCGTAGCGCTTACAGATCTCGCGGACCTCATCCGAGATTTCGGCGTAGCGATTGGCTGGCAGGTCCGGGAACAGGTGGTGCTCGATCTGGAAGCTGAGGTTGCCGGCGAGGAGGTGGAAGGGTCGGGCGCCGCTGAGGTTGGCTGAGCCGAGCAGTTGGCGGTAGTACCACTCGCCACGGCTCTCGTTCTCGGTCTCCTCCTCGGAGAACTCGTGGGTGCCCTCCGGGAAGTGCCCGCAGAAGATGATCGTGAACGACCAGACGTTGCGAACCAGGTTCGCGGTCGCGTTGCCGGCCAATGGGAAGAGGAAGAGCGGACCCGAGAGGCCCGGGAAGAGCACGTAATCCTTCAGCGTCTGGCGGCGTAGCTTCTGCCAGATCGACTTCGCCATCTTCTTCTTATCAGCCATGTCGGCCCTGCCGGTCCTGATCTGCTCGATTTCCAGGTCGTGCACCGCGACCCCGTACTGAAAGAGCAGCGCAAGCAAGATCGCGTAGACGGGGTTGCCGAGGTAGTACGGAGTCCAGCGCTGGTCCTCCGACATCCGCAGCACCCCGTAGCCGATGTCGCGGTCCTTGCCAACGATATTGGTGTGAGTGTGGTGCATGTAATTGTGGTAGTGGCGCCACTGGTCCGCTGGGCAGGCGTTGTCCCACTCAAATCTCTTGCCCGAGAGCGTCGGGTCATTCATCCAGTCGTACTGACCGTGCATCACGTTATGGCCAATCTCCATGTTGTCGAGGATCTTGGAGAGCGAGAGGGCGGTTGTCCCGGCGATCCAGGCCGGGGGAAAGACACCGGCCCACAGTAGGCCGCGTCCGGCGACCTCGAGCCCCCGCTGGGCGCGGATCACCTTGCGGATGTAGTTGGCGTCCCGCTCGCCGCGATCGGCGAGGACTCGCTGGCGGATCGCGTCAAGCTCCTCGCCGAAGCTCTCGATCTGCTCAGGCGTGAGGGGAATCTGGTTTTCGGTCTTCGAGCTCATTCTTGGTTGCCTTTCGTCGAAGTTGATTCAGAGGTCGATGACGAGGTCGCTGAGCGCGGCCGAGACACAGAGCTGGATCGTCTGGTCAGGCCCCGAGGAGACCTCGTCGGTCAGAAGGTTTTTGACCGTGCCGCTCACCTTGCGGCAGGTGCAGGTGTGGCAGATCCCCATCCGGCAGCCCGACTGCGCCGGGACGCCGGCCCCCTCGGCCTGCTCGAGAATCGAGGTGCCGGAGTTCTGAACCTCGACGCCGGAGCCGGCGAAGCTGATCGAGCCCGTTCCCGGCTCCCCGGCGGCAATCAGGCCTGGGGGGAGGAAGCTCTCCACGTGGAGGCGATGCTCGAGGCCGTTGGCCCAGGTGCCGCGCACGGCGTCCAGCAGGGCAGGTGGCCCGCAGGCAAAGGTCTCCGCCTCGGCAAAGCTCGGGCCGACCTGGGGAAGGTGGGCTGGGCTGAAGTGGCCGTCGAGATCGCCGGTGCCTGGCGCTCGCGTGTAGGAGCGGGTCAGCTTGAAGTTCGGGTTCTCGGTCGCGAGGCGGTCGAGCTCCTCGCGGTAGATAGTGCGATCGGGGTCGGGTGCGTATTGGATCAGCGCGATCTGTCCCGCGTGCCGCTCCTCGCAGAGGGTGCGGAGAATCGCCATCAGGGGGGTGACGCCGCTGCCGGCGCCGATCAGCAGGATCGAGTCGGGACGCGGATCGGGAAGGTGGAAGTCGCCGTCAGCCTGGGAGAGGCCGATCACCAGTCCGGGCTGGGCACGGTCTGCGAGGAAGTTTGAGACCAAGCCGTCTGGGTGGCGCTTGACGGTGATCTCCAGCTCGCGACCCGAGCCCTCCGGCGAGGCCGGCGAGTAGCAGCGCGTATGGCGAACCCCGTCAATCTCGACCGAGACCTGCACGAACTGGCCGGCGCGAAGACCCTGCCAGACACGGTTGGGACGCAAGATCAAGGTGACGCTGTCGATGCCGTGGCCGACCTCCACCACCTTGGCCCGGCACTCGCCGTTGACCAACATCGGGCTGATCTGCTCAAGATAGCCGTCGATTCCGGGGGGCCCTGCCATCAGATCGAGCAGCCCGAGACCGGGGATGGACGGGCGAGTCGGCGCTGTCGCTGTCGTAGCTGGGCTCATTCGGTGCTCCACTGACGTGGGTGTTTGGCATCAATACCCGTAACGGCTGACAACGTAACATCAAATGCCGTCACAGCGATAGATGCGCCGTCGTTCAGTGATAGATTTCACACAATGGCGGTCACCAAGTCCGAGAATGAGCTGACGATCGAACAGCTCGCCGCGGAAACCGGGATAACGGTCCGCAACATCCGCTCGCACCGGGCGCGGGGATTGCTACCCGCCCCAGAGGTGCGGGACCGGGTCGGCTACTACGGGCCCGAGCACCTCAACCGGCTGCGGATGATCCAAGAGCTGCAGACCGACGGCTTCAACCTGAAGGGGATCGAGCGGCTGCTGAGCCACAACCTCGGCCCCGCCGAGCAATTCATCTCCTTTAAACGAGAGATCGACGACTTCGACCGCGAGCAGCCCCAGACGTTCAGCCGCAAGGAGCTCGCTGCTCGCTTCGGCACGGAGATCGACGACGCCCTGAAGCGCGCGATCGATGCCGGCGCGCTCGTCGCGATCGACGAGGACCGCTACGAGGCGCCCTTCCCCTCCCTGCTCGACGCCGCCGAGGGCGTCGTCGCGACAGGCGTCCCCCTCAATCATGCCCTCGCCGTGATCGCCAAGGTTCAAAGCCGCTGCAAGTCGGTCTCCCACGAGTTTGTGAAGCTTTTCCTCGAGGACATCTGGAAGCCCTTCGAAGAGGAGGGCTATCCAGAGGAGCGCTGGGCAGAGGTCCGCGCCGCGCTGGATCAGCTGCGCCCCCTGTCGCTGCAAGCGTTGGTTGCCGTCTACCGGATGACGATGTCTGATGAAGTCGAGAGGGCCTTCGGCAAGCAGCTCGAGCGAATGGCCAAACGGAAGGGGTAGCTGGGCCGACTGGCCTAGCGTGGTGGCGAGTGCTCCCACGAGGCGCTGGCGGCTGAGCGCCAGTTGCCGGGTCTGATTCGTCGAGCGCTCGGAAAGTCCCGTACCCTCGTCTCAGCTGTCGTGGCTATGTTTTGAGGCCTACCCCTTGACAAGGAGTAGACCACGAGGTAGGAACAAAGGTAGGAACAAATTCGGGCCCCAACGTCCCTTTCTGACTTCCTGTGTCTTTCCAGAAAGGTACGAGATAGCAGGGATTTATCGGTCTAGAGCCGTCTCCGAGAAGCCCCTAGATCCCCTCCTAAGGACTCCGATGCTTGCAATGGGTTCGCCTACGGTTCTTATTTCTTTCTGTGATGCTTTTCGAACGTCGGCGAGAGACTCCAGCCGAAGGTAGCCGACCCCACAGGTTCGGTGTCGCTGGAGCAATTCACCGCCTCGACCGAGTGACACTGCGCGAGCGTGCCGAATTCGGTCGTCCAGCCACCACCGCCGAAGTCGTAACACCGCAGCGGCACCGTCTCGTCGGGGCAGTTGAGGGTGGCCGGCAGCGGGATGCTGCCGGAGAGGTTCAACGATTCGGCTAGGGACACCGGACCGCTGGCTGCCGCCGCCCCCACCGTCGATGTGGGTTTTACCTCTTCGTCCCCGCTGAATTCGGTCGTCACCCCGTAGCCGACCACGACATCGTACCTGCACATGCCCTTCCTGTGGTCGATTATGACCTCCGCGCTTCCGAGTTGCGGCGTGCTGTTTTTCACCGGGCCGTTGTAGTTCTCTTGACCGCTGAACCCGTCGCCGCTGTTGTTGAAGCTGTCTCCGACCGAGACGGTGCCGCCGCTCGCCTTTCCGTAGAAGGCGGTGTCCTTCTTGCCGATGTCCCTCTCGTCCAGATTGATCTTCAGCCCGGTCGCGACGCGGTTCAGGGTGATGGTCTCGCTCCCACCCTGGCCGGGATCTTCCCCCGTCGCCGCCACGGCGAACGCCATGTGGGCGGTGCCGTGGAAGGACTTAACCCCGGCGAGAGAGGCGCAGGCACTGGCGCCGGCTGGCGCCGCCGCACACGCCGCCATCGACACGCAGAAACCAAGAGTCAGACTCAGCGCCCAGGCGCGAAAGCGGGATCTCGTGGCACGCGGGTTGTCCAGCACCACGGCAGCGAGGAGTGATCGGAGGGCGACGGTTGCTGCGCGCAGGCGCATGGCCCCCGACTATGCCCGCTCCAGCCGCGGGCGTCAAGCGGACCAGATTCTCGCTGGGGCTTGGCCCTGATGCGAACATGCGTTGGCGGCGCCCGATCCAATCCGCCCACAGGTTGAAGCCGACTTTGATCCGGGCAAAGAGTCGGCCGGCTTGGAAGCCAACTCCAGCACCTGCAGCTGTTCAAACCCGACGCATTCCGTCTCGACATCGAAAAAGCCGGAGCCGTCGAGTCACCTCCGGCTACGACAGGGGCGAGGTGCAATTCGCCTCGAGTTTGGTACCCATATGTGGTACCCATGGGCCAGACCTCGCCGGCGGCACTCTCCAGACTAATCGGTTTTGCAGGACTTTTGCTGAGTGGGCGGTACTGGGCTCGAACCAGTGACCTCCTGCTTGTAAGGCAGGCGCTCTCCCAACTGAGCTAACCGCCCGGGGACTATGATTATGGCTCTGTGATGCGGTTCGGCGGCTCTGACCGGAGCCGCCGGTCAGGCAAGAGTATCGACGGAATCGCGCTTCATGCCCATTGGGAAGTCAACCGGTGAGGCCAAGCTCTTTGGAGCAGCCGTCATGTCGCCTTCCCAATCAGGGCATACCGCGTTGCGTGGGTCACGGCGAGCAAGCTCCGCCCTTCGGCGACCGAACACTCGCCGAGCATCCCGGTGTTGTGCTCCTGCGAATTGACAGAGTTGGAGGGCAGACCTCGGGGCGGGCCCCGCCATTTGAGTCGCGGCCTGATGTTAATTTGGCTACGAGGGTGAACCCGAACCCGGCTGGCTTCTCGGCCCTTTCGATGCTCGAAGCCGGTGCTAGCCCTGGTGATTGCATTCATGCACACCACAACGATGCGAATGCCACAACTGTGCCAAGAGCATCCGCCTAGCCAGGTAGTAGTCACGATGGAGATGCAGAGGCCCCGGGCGCCGAGGCAGGGACGGCCTCTTTGGCGCCCGGGGACGACTGCGCCTTCGCAGCGGACTACGGAGTAGAAGAGATTCTCCGAGGTCCGAACCGCTTCGGTTACTGCCTTGGCGCCTCCCGACCAGGGAAAGTCGGGACGCCCCGTTTGCCGCCGTCCAGCCAGGGAGGGGGACGACGACAGTCTGCTCAAGCACGGTCGGGCAGTGCATTGGGAGAAGCTTGCTGGCGGGTGGCCGATCGGATTCCATCGAATTACCCATGAGTCAGTCTGTGGACCTTGTAGGTTGGAATATTCAGCGCCGACGCCGACTGCGACGTTTGGTTTTCTTGGCCTTGCAAGCTGTCTTCGCCTTCACTTGCTGGGTCTCGGTCTTGCCGTTTTGGGCGGTGAATTCGATCGTCGTGGTGATTGGCAAGCTGCAGAGGTTCTGGGTGTTGGCCAGATAGCCCTGAGAGCCACCGAAGAGGGTGAAGCGGAAGTTTCCAATCGGGGCGTCGGGCACGACTGGGACGACGGTCTTAAGACGCCCGGTTTGACCAAGGGTGGAGGATTCAGCCTCGGGGGTGAGCATCACTTGGCCGCCAAGAATAAAGGCCAGGTGGGGCAGTAGCCCGTAGCCAGAGACGGCATAGACCGGACCCTTGAGCGGCTTTTCGAGCAGGGGCGTGGTGGTCGTCGCTTCGCCAATAGGCTGGCGGCCGGCGCATCGATCGGAAGCGAGTTCTGAGCGGTCGCAAATGTTCCCGAGGTGGCGCTGGTCGATCTCGAAGGCTTTGGGCAGGGTTACGGCAACGGATTTGATGTTGGCATCACCTGGCCGAGTGTTCAGTTCTATCGCGAGGCTAGGATCCTTGCTGCGGGCAGTCGCCTTGTGACCACCAAGCTGGGTGATCGACATTCTCGGAGCAAACGGGAGCGAAAAACAGTTGACGGCCTGAAAGGGAGAGGCAAATGCCACCGCGGTGCCCTGGTTACCGATCCCTTCGGAGCCGACCGTGAAGGGAGAGCAGTTCGTGGGGTTGATCATGAAGTGTTCGCGGTTGATGTTGACGCGGATTTCGCGCATTCGGATCGGGATTCCCCCAATGATTTCGGGCATGGCTTCCGAGTCGGCAATCACATGGGCATCTTGGGGGTCGATGTGGAGGGCGACGCGGACGACCACCGTGCCGTAGTCATAGGGTCCGGCGAGCGCCGGGGTGATCGCCGCGAGGCTGAGGGGAGCACCCTGGAAGGGGCCGCCGAGATACATCTTCCCGTCCGCGTGGAAGGGGTGTTCGCCGGGACCGGCGGCAACGTTGGTGGTTCCGATTTCAGAGGATGCAGGGCAACTTGGTTCGGCCTGCTCGGTTCGCCCGAGAGTTTTTGCAGCGGCGAGGATACTAGCTTCGGGACAATAAGAAACCCCGTGGAGGTTGGCAGTCAATCCCGGAGGCATGGTGAAGTTAAGGTGGCCGAGAAACTGATCGCCGTCTTCGCGGTTGAGTTTCAAGCTGAAAGAGCTAAAGGCGCCAGCTTCAGCGTTACCAGTTCCGGCGTCCAGGGTCGGGTGGAAGGGACGAACCTGCCCAGGGCATTCGGAGTGGTGTGGGCCTTCGGTCAAGCCGAAAATCTGGCTGGAATGCTGGGCGGGAAGGGCTTCGTTCCACGGTATGAAATTGGCGTCAGTAGTGTAGATGGTGCAGGCGGTGGGTGTGGCCATGAGCCCGCGGTCAGAGGCGAACAGATGGAGCTGGAAGTCGGAGAAGGGCGCCTGGGGCAATTCGGGAAAGTGGATCGTCAGACGGCCAGTCGTTTCATCTGGAACTGCGGAACCAATGAGCTTGACATGGATGCCGAAACCTGAGGCGGTCAGCAATAGGCGGTACTGGTCGCCGGGCCTTGGTTCGCCGATGTAGATTGAGCCTTCGAGGCGGCCAGGCAAGGCTTCGCTGCCGATCGTGAAGGTCCCAATCTTGGAGGAGTCGGGACATTCGGCTGCTTCTTCCGATTCGAGCTTGGCCTGAGGTTCGGGGCAGTCGGCCTGGCCATCTGCGGCGTCCGGGTTGATTGTGAATCCTTCGGGCAAGGTGACTTCGGCGGCTTTTAGCTCTGATGGCGACACGGCAAAGCCCTGGAACTGAGGAGCGGATAGGTCAACATTCAGGCCGGAGGGGGCATCGGTTTCGGAAGTAGTCGGGCTCGCAGCGAGGACCGGGTAGAACACCTCAGATTCACACTGGGTGGTCGCGGGGTAGCTCGCTGATGCGGTGGACGGGCCACTGGGATCCGCATAGGTCTGAACTTCGAGGGAGGTTTCCAAGGGTCGAGAGGTGCAGGTGGTTGGATTGGAGATGAGCGGCCGGACGGGAATGGAGGACGGAGTCGGCTCGGTGATGCAGGCAGTGGTGGTCAAGCCAGCGCAGTTTGCCGGCACGCCGGCAGTACCTTTAGGAAAGCGCTGGGCCAGGTGGCCGACTTCTGCGGGGAGTCCCCAGACTGTCAGCCTGGCGGCGGCAAGCGGGATGAGCTGGGTGATATCCGAGACGGTGAAGCGCAGGCCGTAATCCCCAGCTCCACCAGCAACCGCACCGGTACGTACAGAAACAGGGATGTCGATGGGAAGATCGATGATTGGAGCAATGAAGGCAAACAGCGCCGTCTGACTAACCGCGGGTTCAATGCTGAATAGGGGTGCAGTACCGAGCAGTTCCCTGGACTGTCCTGCATAGTTGGCATAGACAGTGATGAGGCCAGCCTGGGAGTCTGAAGGACATTGGTCGAGAGCAAAGTCTGATGCAGTGCATTGGGTGATGGCAGCCGGGTCACCAAACAATCCCCGAGGGGAATCGAATGTAACGTTCTGGGCTACTTCGGGATTTCCAGGCTTTTCAAGTTCGAATGAGGTTGTGAGGTCGGGATGACCGCCAGCGGCTGTGTCGGAGGAGGTAGTTTCGAAGGAAGTGATCGCCTCGGAGCCCATTGCTGGTGCAGCGCTGATTGCGAGCACGGTTGCAGTAATGAGCGCCGTGCTTGCGATCAGCGAGATCACGCGGGCCAGACGGCCATCAGAAGTATCCGAATTGCGAGGTTTGAGCGGGGAGTTCATCGCCGACCTCCGTGCCTGGGGTGAGTCCGCCGCCCATGGTGCCTGTGAGGCTTGGACCGCTTGGCGCAGTGTCCGTGCCTCAATATAAAGCCCTTCTTGCAACTATTCACGGTCGTGAGGGGAGACCGTTCGTTACCACCTGGGGAGCTGCCGACGGACTGGATATTGGGCGGTTCGGGCAGAGGAGAACCGGCACCGTGGCACTCATCAGAGGCTTTGCAGGGGACTGGGCTGGGAGTAAACGGGAAGCCGCCTTCTTCGCGGGCATCGTAGATACGGACACGACTGCCGTTTTCATCCCCGTGAACGAGAGCATCGCGGGTAAAGAAAAAGGCGTCGGTTCCGTCGGCGGAGGCGCTTAGCAGGGAAGAGTTGAAGGGGCTAGTACCTGGAGTGATTAAACCAAGACACCCCGCGGCGTTTTCGCACCGGGCCCTTGGGGGTCCAGCGCCATCCGGCTCCCACTCATAGACGTCTTCGCGTTCATTGAGATCGCGATCGACGAGGCCTTCACTGGAGTTGAAAAAGACGCGGCCGTCATCGGCCAAGCTGAGGCCATTGGAGGCAAGTGTCGATTCGCCGGTGGCCTGCTCACCGGTCGGACTACAAGAGACGCAAGTGAGAGCTTCAGTCGACGCGTCGTAGCGGAAGATCTCGCGGTGAGAAGCGCTATTGACGCCGGTGAGCGGCAAGGTGGAGGTGAAGGCAGCGAAGTTGCCGGATGGAGTGACCTGGAAGTCGGCGGTGTGTCGGGATTCAGGAGAGGCGACACTTTCGAGAACCAAGGGATTGTCGGTTTCGGGGTCAGAGGGGATGGCGCGAGGGCCAAATTCCAGCACTTCGCCAGACTCTGCTTGGGAAACGAGCAGGCGACCGGCGGACGCAGCTAGACCAGAGGAGCCTGATTCCCCTTCCAGTCGAGCGAGACGGCCGAAGCCGATCGAGCCGTCTTCCATGGCGCCGAGTTCGGTACCGACTGTAGGTTCATACTCGACGACCTGGTTGCCAAGGGAGCCTTCACGATCACCCTCGTTAACGTAAACGTGGTTGTAGGAAGGGTTGGTTATAGGGGTGCCGCCGGTATCAACGGCGATCCCAAAGGCAGCTTCTCGGGACAGTTCGAGCACCCCGATGAAGGCGCCGGTAAAGCCATCGTACGCTGCCGCTTCGTCGCGTTCGCTCGGGGATTGGCCGTCCTCGACGTAAACGGTGCCGTGGGAATCGACGGCAATGCCCGTTGGCTCGGGGATCGTTTCAAATTCAAGGGCGGGACTGACGGGTGGAAGTTCTTTACCTTTTTCTTGTTCTTCTTTGACTAGCTGTTCTTCTTCTTGAAAGGCGGTCGGTTTGTAGGACGACACGCCGGCTTCATAAGTGCTGACAAAGAGATTGCCGTTGACGGGATCAACAGCGACGCCGGTTGGCTTTTGGGGGACTTCGATCTGACCGCGACAGGTCCCTTCGGGACCGAACTCGTCGACAAAATTAGCGCCGCCGAACCTGAAGAGAGGGACGTAGAGATCGCCATAGGAAGGGCTGCTGGGATCGTTATCTACGGCGATACTCGTAGGTGCGTGTAGCTCTTCACCGTAATCTAATGCTCCCAAGGGGCAGCCAGCGCTCCCAGAAAGCGTACCTTCGTGGGCGAAGCTGGCAACGGCCTGGCCGGCGGCGGTCAACTTCGTCACCGAGCCTCTGTTATTGAGGCTGAGGATGTAAGAGTCTCCTTCTTCGCCGGGAGCTTCGGTAATCGCGACAGCGCTTGGCCGCGAAAATGCCCCATAGGCATGGCGGAAGGCATGTTCGGCCGGCGGGAGGGAGGCGTTGGCACTGGACTCAAGTGTCGTGACAAACTTGGGTGCTGAGCCGGGCCGGGCGAGGTAGAGGTTAGGAGCGCCCTGAACGCCGTCGGAGGGACCGGCGAGAAGCTCGGGGGAGAGAAAATAGATGCCCCCACCGGCGGAAGGAACCCCGCCGGCGCCGCCAATCGCGAGGTCGCCGCAGGTAGCTTGGGCGCCTCTGGCATTCCAATGAACGTACTTGGTGTTGGAGGTCGGGTCACAGAATGCGGTGTTGCCGGGTTCGCCGTCTTTGCCTTCATTGTCACCTTTAGAAATCAGAGCGAGAGGTTCTCCTTCTTCTTCACCCTTTTTCGACCACATGTAGATATCAGCGCCGCTGTGTTCGGGGTCTTCGCCTGTGAGATGTTCTTCGGAGGAGAAAAAGACCTCTTCCCCATTGGCGCTCATACCGTCATACACGACACCGTCGGCTGCGTTGGGCGCCAGTTCAGTGGTGGCAGGGAAATCACCGAAGTTCATGTAGAGATGCCAATATTTCCGGCCTTCAGCTTCGTCAGCCAGCTCGCCGATAAGGATGTGGGTGCCATTGGAGGAAATGTCGAGCTCGCCAATCCCCGGCCCGGTCAGCACACCCCCGTCTCCCGGCTTGAAGGAGACGAGATGGGTTTCATCCGTCTTGAGGTTACGATCATATATTGAGACTTCCCCTTCGGCACCCTGAGGCTCGAATTTCGAAGCGGAACCGAAAACCAGATGTTCTCCATTTGCGGAAAGATGCTTGGCTACGTAACCTTCGGAGAGCGCGGATGTCTGAGGGATTTGACCTTCCATACCCTGAACGAGTTCCCCGCTGGGCAGGTGGACCGGAATACCGACCTCGGTGTGCCCGGGCCCGAAACATGGCGAACAGATTTCGGGGCCGCCGAAGGCGAACGTGTCAAGACCGGCATCGGCTTCGAGAAGCGTGGAGGAGAATGGAACGACAGAGGGAGTCTTGTCGGCCGGAATGCCGACGTAATCGGTGGACCAGCCAGATTCGGTACGAGTCGCCACGTAGGGATCAAGGCCGCGGTTGGTCGGCTCCCCCGTTCCAGGGATACCGCCGCCGTGCACGCCGTAAAGGAGGCGCGAGGGGCCGGTGGAGCCGGAGGCTTCGGGGTAACCGGAGAAGGGTGTCTGACCATTTGCAAGATTCGACTCGACGTCATATCCATTGGTATTCGGAGCTGAGACCAGCTCGTAAGCGCGGCAGTCGAGCAGAAGAGAGGCACCGGTCTGCTGCTGAGCGTGAGCATTAGGACAGTTGTCTTCCTGCCTCGCGCTAAATGAGAATGTCGTGAAGCTCTGTTCAGGACCCGCCGTACCCCCAGGGGGACTCTCTTCGTTGGTCGCAACTACTCGGTAATGGTAGGTCGTGCCCGCCAGAAGTCCCCCGAGCTGGGGCGATGCAACGCTTTGATATTCGCTGCCCGACCCGATATCGACATTTTCGCTCGGAATGACAGAACAAGGGTCGGGGGTGGCGCTGCATTGACCGATTCCGTATTCGAAGTGATAGCTGGTATCCGCGGCACCAGGATTGATACGAGCTCTGAGCACGGCGCTATCCGTCCGCACGTCGGCAACAAACTCTTCGATCAGCGGTTCAGTAGCAGTCGTAGTGAATTCTTCGTCTTCGCCATGACTAACCCCGGTCTGGTTTTTGGCGACGAGTCGGTAATGATAGGTCGTCTCTGGCAGAAGACCTTCGAGCCCAAAGGAGAGGGGGACGACTTCGCCGTGCTTTGGAGACCCAACGGAGTCGCCCGGAGGAGGAGCGGTGTCTTTGCCATAGCTGCTGGTAGTTCCCCATTCAAAGTAATAGCTGGTAGCTTCTTCGGATCCGACGAACGACCCGTGGATGGTCGCGGTGGTTCCCTTAACCGCAGTTGGAGCACCGGTTTCAATGCCTACGACCTGATGCGGAGTATAGGTGTGATCCGAACTTTCGCTTGTACCGTTCGCGCCGGTGGCGATTACCCTATAATGATACGTTGTTTCGGGGGTCAAACCTGAGAGGCCTGCGTTTACTTCGGTAGACGTGCTAAACGGTGGTGCCGGAGAGCAGGGGATAGCACCAAGACCGTAGGACACATTCGTCCCGTATTCAAAGCGGCAGGACGTAACCTGTTCGTTTTCGCTGGGTTGAATCAATGCGTGAAGCGTTGCGGAATTAGACGATTCACTGGTTGTCGAGATGATGTTGATCCCCGGAATACCTACTGGTTCGAATACATTCACAAGGCCCAAGCTATCGTCAGAACCGAAAAGGATATGGGTCACGGGATCGATTCCGAGACCTAACGTGTTTTCCATCGTCGCGGCGTTGATCGTGCCGACCAGTTCACCTGAAGAATTGTAGTGTTCAATGTGGTTCGCATTCGCGACGTAAACATCGTTACTAGAGGTATCTATCCCGATCCCATCAGCAGTGCCGCTCGCATCGATGATTGGTTTACCAGATACAGGACGGCCAGAAGGAGAGAATTTCTCCACCTTACCTTCACCAACAACGTAGATATATCCCGACGTGTCTACCGCAACCCCAATCGGCGATGTGGCTGCATCCGTGGAAAACTGGCGGAGATATTCGCCGCCGGCCGTATAGACATCAATGACGCTATGGGCGTCATCCGCAACATAAAGATCTTGATTGGTGGGGTCAACTGTCAGGGTGATGTCACCGAAATAGCCCTGAGGGGTAGCGGCACCGCTAATTTGGCCGTCGGTGCCGAACGAAGTGACCGGTTCGCCTGACGGGTTGAATTTGTCGACTACTCCATAGCCGAAGTTGGCGACGTAGAGATCTCCAGTTGTTTGTTCCACCGCCAAGCCCCACGGCTCAGAAAAAGCTCCTGCCGGGGTCGCGGAGCCGTTGATTTGTCCGTCAGTACCGTACCCTTTCACGAGTTCGCCGGAAGCCGGGTCCAGTTTGTCGATTAAATCGGCACTCACATCAGACGTGTAAACATCGCCGCTAGTCTGATCAAACGCCAGGGCGATCGGGTTGTGAAGAGCACCGCTCCCGCTGAAAGATCTTTGATAGATATCTTTATACTCGGCCGAGGCGGGGGCAGCGGTCAGCCCGATGTAGGCAAGAATGAGGGTGACCACCAAAGCCGGGCGGCGGGCGCGCGCACCTCGGGTAGGCTCGGCTTCCGTCTTTCGGTATCTAGTCGAGCCCAAGTCGACCCGTCGATCCGGGTCGTTTGAAGTGTTTCGTGGAACTGATACTTTCATCGAAGCGGTCCTGCCAGCTTGTAAGCATTTTGGTGCGCTGAGAGATCGCCGAGCTGGACAGATGAGTTTTGGCCAGTGGTTTTGCTCAGTTTGGCGGCGACCATGACGCCGATGCCCACGGTGAAGGTACCTGCCGCCAACTGCCCTCTCCAAGCCGCGTCGTTGGCGGCTTCAAAGAGTCCCTCGTTTGCGTCCGCCTCATGCGCAACGGCTACCGGGCCCTCTACACCTCGTTGCCTCTTTTCGCCGCCTGTTGGTGTAAGCGATGCAGCTCGAATTTCGCGGCCAACTTCAACCGGCATTGACGCATGGGAGAATTGCATAGTCATCGTGGTCACAGTCCTCGTCGCGGCTCCTGTTGGGGATGGCGCTTTTGCTTCTTGGCGCATGCAGTTTCGAGGACCGGGTCTTGGTTTGCCGTTTTTCCGTTCTGGCCCGTTATGTCTACATTGGCATGCAAGGCTTTGGCGCAGATGTTGGCGCCATTTTCCAATAGTCCCTTTTTCCCACCATCCAGGCTGAGAGTGAATTTAGAGACCGGGGCATCAGGCACCGTGGAGAAGGTCGTTCGGATGCGTCCGGGGACGCTTTCGACGTGGCCTACCAAGGTGATGTCGATCTGGCCGTTGAGAGCGGCGACGATGTCAGGGAGCTTTCGGCCGACCCCACCGGCGCGTAGGTAGACGGGACCTTCTAGGGGCTTTTCGAGGAGGGGGGTTTCGGCCTTGGCGAAGCCGATCACAGAGCCGGGTGGACACTGCTGCGCGTCATATTGGACTCGCGTACAAGGCGCCTGGAGATGGGCGTTGTCTAGGAACTCGGAGGGGGGTAACGTTACCTGTGCTTTCGCGATATTGGCTTCGCCGGTATTGGTTGTGAGTGTGGTACGGAGCGCGGGGTTGCCAGCATGCTTAGTTGATCCAGAGAAGCCCACGGTGAGCTTGGGACCAAAGGAAAGGGTGCCGCAGTCGGCGACCTGATAATGCTCGCTGCGGTCAGCCACAGCGCCCTGGTTCCCGAAAACTTCGGCACTGACCGAAAACGGATCACAGTTGGTGGGGTTGAGGGTGAAGTTGGGCCGATTGAGATCCACACGGATTGATCTAAGACGGAGCGGCACGCCCCCGATGATCTGGGGGAGGGGGCGGCCGACGGTTGACACCTGGGCGGTTTCGGGATTGACCCTGAGCCCTTCGCGGACCACGACGCTGCCAATGTCATAGGGACCCGTGACGGCTGGAGTAATCACGACGAGACTCAGAGGTGCACCCCTATAGGGCCCCGCCAAGTAAACCTTGCCGGGCAGGTAAACGGGGTGGGTGCCGGCGCCGGCGCCGACCACCGATTCACCGACCTGACTGGCGAGAGGGCAACTGGGAGAAGCGAGCTGCTCGGCACCCGTGTAGGTTTCCGCTTCGGCGGATTCGATCGAGGATTGGGGGCAGTAGGGAATACCCTTGAGAGTGGCAGAGAAGCCGGGGGGAGCGGTAACGTTGAGAGAGCTCAGGTTCTGATCGCCATCGGGGCGGGTGACTTCGAGAGAGAAGGGGGTATGAGCGGCCGCAGCGTGGCCGAGCGAAGCAGCCTGAAATCCGGGGGAGAAGGGGCGGGTGGAACCGGGGCAAGGGCTGCCATCGGGGCCGGTGGTCAGGCGGAAATACTGAGTAGATTCCTGAGTCGAAAGAGATTCATCCCATGGGGTGAAGACAGTTGTAACCGGGTATTCGCCACATTGGGTAGGGGTGGCAAGCAGACCGCGTTCGGAGCCGAAGAAGTGCAGGTTGAAGGAGGTAAACGTGGTTTGGGGAAGATTCGGAAAGGAGATTTCCAGCCGGCCGGTATGCG
Source organism: uncultured Solirubrobacterales bacterium (assembly GCA_963700105.1). Lineage (GTDB taxonomy): Bacteria > Actinomycetota > Thermoleophilia > Solirubrobacterales > 70-9 > CAVUWL01. The sequence continues at coordinate 105,933 of CAVOWL010000005.1, forward strand.
GGTCGGGCGTGACGGTGCCGGCCAGCTTGACGTGGGTGGCGAAGCCGTTGGCGATGAGAAAGATGCGATAGCGATCACCCGGCTGAGGTCGACCCAAGTAGACAAATCCAGGGAGTGGGCCCGGCAGAGCCGGACTATCAATCGTGAGACTTCCGACCTTTGCGGATTCTGGACAAACTGCTTCGGCGTCGGACCCAAATGGTCCGAGAAGCGCTTCTTCATCGCTGCATGAGGTCTTTCCATCTGCTGCGCCGGCATTGATGGAAAAGCCTTCCGGGAGGGTAACGACCGCAGAGCGAAGCTCAGAAGGGGACGGCACGAAGGGGCTTACCTGCTGAGGGACCGTGAGATCGACATCGATTCCCGATGGGGCATCGGTGGCAGTAGTTGTCGGCTGAGCGTAGAGGCTGGGGTTAAAGCTGAGCTGGTCACAGCCAGTCCCCTGCGGCCAAGGATAATCGGCATTCGTGACGCCACCGTCATAGGACACTATTTCCAACGAGGTGCTCGGGACGGTTCCGCAGTCAGTCGGATTCTGAAGGAAAGGTGTTTCAGGGCTATTGGAAGCAGTTGGATGTTCTACAAGTCCTCGGTCGGGCCCGAACCCACACGGATCGACGACTTCATTCGGATTTCCCGAAACCACCTCGCCTTCTTCGGGGGTAACGCTTTCGCCTTTTGCATTGCAAAATTCCCCAACGAAGGAGGACCCATCCAAGTTGATCCCCTCTTCAATATCCCTGGGAATGTCGATGCGAAACACGTCATGAACATGAGCAGCTGGGACTCCCCACAGGACCTGCTGAAGGGACTGGAGCGGGACGATTCCATGGGGGATCGAGATAGCCGACGAGTCGAGACCATAGTCAGAGCCGGTGCGGGCTTCCAGTACCGTAAAGGCGGGGCTCGCCAAGGGGGTCTCAAATCCAAGCAATCCCGCCTCATCGGGCGTCGGAACGAGATTGTAAAGAGCGCTATTAAACACAATGGGCACGTTGCTGATAGCAAAGTGGTCAATCCCGACCTGGGAATCAACTGGACATGTATAAGAGGCAAACTCTGCCAGCGTACATTGGGGAGTCGCGTGCGGATTACCAATGAAACCGGCGGGTAGCTGAACGATGGCGGATTTAGGGTCCTGACAATCGCATGCACTCTGGGTGTGCTGAACGACACTATTTTCGACTTCGAAAGACACCTCGAGGTCCGGGTGGCCGCCGGCCTGGTTAGTGGAAGGGATGGCAGAGTATTGGCGGATTGGGGTGTTCGCCCCAGAAAAGGCTGGGAGAAGGCAGCCTGCCCCAAATACTGCGATTGCCAGACCAATAATGCCCAAGACTGCGCCACAGTGTTGCGACTTAAGGGGATTAGGTATGGAGGTTGGTCTACTCAAGGCTACTCCATAGTGTGCCGCTCCCTGTCGTCGAAGCCGCTCGCGTCTCCTCGGGGCTTGAACCGGCACAGTCAGCGGGGCGCTTAGAAGAAGCCGATCGCCCCTCGTCCCCCCACCCCCAATGGGGGACTCTTCGCCAAATCTCATCCAGTTTGACCGCCGTCTCCCCTGTGGGCCCCAATCCTGGCGTCGGCGGAAGGCCTCGCGTGGCACCACGGCCAGACGCAGGACGATGCAAATGAACTCCATGAGTGAGATCACTGCCGGGTCTTCCGATCGAACTTCTCACGGTGATGAACCTTAGCTCTGCGACCATGGCGTTTCTTCGATTTCACTTTTCCATGGTGGGCGGAGCGAACGGCATTGCCGGATTTCAGAATGGCTGACGATTCACCCTGAACGGGCGAGGGCGTGGAGCTACCTGCGCCGTGACACTCGTCAGCGGCTTCGCAAGGCGGTGGCGGAACAGCGGATGGGAAACCACCGTCGGTCCGGGCATCGTAGAACTTTAGAAAGGTGCCATTTTGATCCTGAGGAACCAAAGTATCGTTGGTGGAAAAGTAGACATCTGTGCCGTTGGCGCTGACACCGTCGAGACCGGGGTAGTTTTCGATGGCCCCGAAGGATTCCTGATCCTCCAGGCTTGGAGTATCCCCTGTTCCTGGCGTAATTAGCTGGGGCCGCCCTTCGACGTACTCGTAGACATCCTCGGCCCGATTTGTGTCGGTTGGAACAAGTGCTTCGTTAGTTGAAAAGAAGGTACGGCCATCTTCGGTGAGAAATAGACCATCCTGGCTGGCGAAGACTTCCGAGGTTGCAACTTCTCCTGACGGATTGCAGGAGACGCAGGTAATTGCTTCGGTCGCGGGATCATAGGTATACATCTCGGAGTGCCCCGCGTTGTCGTAGCGAGTTATCTGCGAGGCTGTAACGAACGCCATGTGGGCTCCGCTTGGGGTGACCTCCATCCTACTGATCGGTGTGTTACTGCACGTATAACCCCCGCCGCCCGTTGTAGGGGCATAACAATACGGACCGGTGGTAAAGGCTGCGACAAATTGATCCCGGCCGTTTCTATAGTCATAGAGGTTCCATTTGTTGGGGATTCCCTTGGATCCATCGAGCTGCTCGGGAGAGAAGAAGTAGATTTCACCGCTTTCAGACGCTATAAAGCTATCGGATGCACAGCTCCCGCCGAGGTTACTGCGCAGGAGACAGAAATCCTGATGGGAATAGGGAATAACGTTACAGCCGGAGGTGAATTCGGCAGCACATTCATCGCTATTCCCTGGTTTTCCTGGCACTCCCGTACTTTCGCCACCGGAGATCAGACTCAGGGGGTGGGGCGGGTCTTCTTCTGCCCCACTCTGCGACCACATATATAGATCAGTAGAAGAATCTCGGTCTTCGCTGGTAAGGCGTTCGTCGGTAGTGAAATATACCTTGGCGCCATTAGCCGTCATGCCAATATAGTTGACATCGGCAGGTTCGCCCGTAAGTTCGCTTTTGGAAATGTCAATTGTGATGGCGCCGTCTATGCGCATGTACAAGTTCGACGGCTGCGAGGGACAGCGCACTGCATCCCAAAAGCTGCGGCAAGGTACCTCAGGGCAGGACGAAGCTCCGCAAGGCCCAATGCCTGGCGCAGCCATCAGGATATGTGAGCCATCCGCGGAGACACCTGGGATCTGCAGCGGATCGCCAGCCAGATCGGTCGGCTGAGAAGGGATCGGTTCGCCGTTGGAATCCCGGGATGCAACCGTGACCGCGCCGGTCGCTGTGTCGTCATCGTAGACAGAGCCCGGCGCTGCTAGTTGGCCTTCGGGGGCGAAGAGGGTACTCTCGGTGGCAAATACAAAGTGGCTGAGATCTGCGGACTGAGTAACATCACCTGGGCAGTGGTTATAGATCTTCCCGCTAGAGGGGGATTCTTCGATTGCCGTACAGTCCAGGGCGCTCCCCGCGCCAGGCACCGTGTTGAGATTGCTCGGTAGGCGTTCGGTATACACACCGTCTGCGGTATAGACCCTGGGAGCGTTCGAGGGGACGGGAGTCAGATCTTCAAGGTCATAGGTGTCGAGGTAGGTACCGACTGCAACGTTGCCATCGTTGTACTCGAGGAATGAGTTCATCGCGGGATCAGTTGGCACCATATTTTGGATCTTGGCGGGCCCGCAGCCGCCACTCGGCTGAGAACATGGAAAACCGTATCCCTGTCCGCCCGGATACCCGGAATCGGGCGGACCTTCTGGCGCACCACCGTCCAGGGCGGCTTCGGCGGAAGGAAACCCAACGTAGTGGCTGACCCAACCGTTTGCGGTGCGAGTCGCGACGTAGAGATCACCGTTCCCATCTATCGGATTTCCACCGGCTTCGGCAATTGCACCATAGGCGCCAACATAGGAAAAGCGGGAGGGACTAGTCGCGTAACCGGTATTCGGACCACCGGGAAAGAGCTGTGTTCCATCGGCATCCGCGGCGGAGACGAGCTCATATGCACGACAATCGGGGAGAAAGTTCGAGTGGACCTGCTGGCGGACTGTTTCATTCGGACAGGCCGCCGGATTGAAGCTGAACGTGTCATCGTGAGAGGTGCTCGTTCCATCCGCATTGGTCGCGTAGAGGCGGAAATGGTAGGTGGCGCCCGAGTGAAGTCCAGTGATCTTTGCTTCGACGAGTTTCGGTTCCTGAGAGGAGCCGATATCTTCACCGCTAGGGGTGCAGGGAGCGTATTCCCCGTAAGCCGTGGTGGTCCCATATTCAAACCGACAGTCGGTATCTAGTCCGTCGGGGTTCACCTTCGCGGTCAACGTAGCGCTGGTATCAGAGACTTCTTTGGAAGAGGTTCCGGTGATTGCGGGGGGGCGCGTGGTAAGAAACGACAGGTCCGGTCCCAGTCCGACGGCACCGGTCGAATTTTCCGCGACCAAACGGTAGTGGAATCTCGTATTTGAGGGTAGAGACGAAAGCAGAGGAAGCTGCTCGACACGAGCACTGGCGTGCATTTCTTCTCCCGAAGGAAGAGGGGGAAGGACTTCACCGCACGGGATCGACTGCCCGTAAGAGACGGTCGTGCCGTATTCGAAACTGCATTTGGTGACGTTGCCGCGGCCCGCAGGGTCGATCGAGCCGTGCAGGGTGGCGCCACTTTCCGACAGTTCGGTCGGCGCTTCCGTGGTCACTTTTGGCCGCGAGTCGGTGAATACGGCGACATCGCTGCTGCCAGCGTTAACCACGTAAATGGCGCCGGTGTTGGCGTCAATATCGATTCCGCCCGATTGAGACAGGTCGCCGAGCCCGAAAGTGTCGAGGGGCTGACAACCACCTACGGGATTGTTGATGGGTTCGCAGCTGGGGTCATAGTGCGCGACGAATGATCCCGTGTCCTGATAGAGGTCACCAAGTGAAGGATCGACGGTGAATTCCGTCGTATCAAGAGGTTCGGATCCCAGCATCTCGGGAGTAAGGTAGCCAAGGAATCCGCCCGAAGGTCCCAGCTCGACAACTTGCGATTCGCGACCTTCAGTCTTCATCAGGAGGTCACCCGCTTGATCCAGCTTTACCGATGTCCGCTCGCCTGCTATTTCCACTGGCACCGTGTTTATGTAGTGCCCGGATGGAGAGAATTTCGATATCCCGCTCGGTTCACGGACATAAAGGTTGCCGGCTTCGTCCAACGCAATGCCGCTGGTGTTTTCCTCGCTAAAGCTGGTGCCGTTGATGTTGTCTATAACTCCCCGTGAGCCCCAGCCTGAGACTATTTCACCTGAGGAGTTGAATTTCTGAATTGCAGCTGCACCGTCGATAGAATCGCCTTCCCGATCCAGAACGTAGAAGTCTCCTTGTGATGACTGCGCGGAGTTGTCGACGGCTATATATTGCGGGTCGGTGACCTGGTAGGGGATTGCACCGTTCCCCAACCTCTGGCCAGCCTGACAGGTACCTGCGGGGTCCTGAGCAGTACAAATGTCTCTTTCGGCTTCAGTAACGTTATGCGGGTTCCCGGGTTCGCTGAACTCTTCAGCTTTTGGCCTATTGACATTGAGGCCTACCATTAGGAGGAATTCACCGCGCTGGTTGAATTTCTCGATACGATGGTTGCCGTAATCGACCACGTACAGGTCGCCATCTGCTTGGTCCACTGCAACTCCATCGTTCTGCGTTTCGCTTGGAGGGTCCGACAATGGGTAGGGATCCTCTACATTGGTCGCAGTTGTCGGTTCGCCGTCGCCAAAGGTGAAGGCGAAGCTGTGGCTCGGAGCGCTAGCCTGAGCTGGCGCTGCAAAGAGGAACAGCCCCACGACGAGCAGGCTTGGGAGCACGAAAGCGCGCTTGACGGCTGCGTTCAGTCCGCGGTTCTCAGCCTGCATCGAATGACAGCTGCCTGTCCGCCGTCGCGACCGGCCACGATATGAGACTCCCCCACTCCGCAGAATCGCTCTCGGGGAGACTGCCGAGCTAAGCCCATCGGCACCCGAGGCCGAGATTACCGAGGATTGGGTTTGGTCGATTTTGGAGACCCCGACCCGGAAGTAGCGAGCCCATCTCATATTTGACCTCGGCGCACGTGCATTTTGGGCTTGTGGTGGCGCTTGGGTATCTTCACGCACCTGCCCCGCTTTAGCACCGGGTTCTTGCTACACCTAGGAGCCGTGACTCGATGCGTTGCTTCGGGTGTGGCGCAAAAGTCCTGGGCGGTGCCAAATAGAGCGCCGAATTTGTTTTGCGCGACGATCCGGTAGTCATAAGTATTTCCCGGTTCAAGACAGACGATTTGTTTACCCGCAGTGCGCGGCAAATCGTCGCCTGCAGAGCCGGCGGCGGGACTCGAAGGGGTCGAGCATCCGGACGCGGTGCAAACGCCAGATTCAATCTGATGGGAGGTCGACCCAAGTCCTGGAAGCCGAATCAAGGTCAGAGTCGCGGTGGCTGGACCTAGCCGGGTGGCAGCGGCTTCGCCGACGGAGGGCCGCGCTGGGGTTGTGAATGGTCGGGTTGGGTCTGCCGATCCGCCTGTGAAATTGAGCGCGACCAGCTTGAGATTGGAGGTAGTCGTCGAGGTGAGGCCAAGGTCGCGGCTCGAGGTTTCCGAAGAGTGGGTCAAGCGGCGACAAACGGCCCCGACCGGAGAGGGAGGCAGACTTCCAACCTCTGGAGGAACGCTCGCGCAGCTCTTCATCGAAAAGCCCCCAGGGAATCGGGCTTCCGGTGCGCCGTCAGCCAGGGTGCGTAGGCGGACACAGCTCGGAAGTCGTCCAAGGTTTTCTCCATACCGGCTTGGAACAACGGAGCGCCCTGAATGCTTCGGCAACGATTTGCGGCGCGGAGAGGCACCTGCCGACAGAAATTCCCGCACTTGCGGTGATCGAGGGTCGGATTGCAGCGATTAACTCGGTGCTGCGACCTCGACGGGTCCAGCGAAATCCGGCCTAGAGCCTGGCCCCGATTCGCTCCCATATCCCCCACTAGCTCCTGCCCCCATCATCGTCGCTTAGGCGCCCTCCGGCGCTCCCCGTAGTGGATTGGCAACCTGCTTCTCAGCGGAGAAACATGCTGCTGCAATCCCTGGGCGCTATAGAAACACCTTGCTACGCGTTTGTCAAGTAGAAGTTTGTGCGCAAGAATGAAGCCTGCGGAGGTTTGGGACCGGAAAGCGCCTGGCCCTGCAAAGCTCCTTGAGCAGGAGTCGGCCCTTAGGGCCCTGCCCGACGCAGCTATGGCGAGACACACGAATACTGAGAAAGCGCTAGTTCTGAAACAGCCCGTTACAGAGGAGTCTGCCGGCCGTTCGGATACCGCGTGGCCTGACAAGTCCAAGCTATATCGTCGCCCCGCGATGGTGATTACGCCCTGGGGGGAGTCGGACACGCTGCGCGATCAGAAGCTCTCCCCCGGGAGGGCGAATCCGGCCGAGGCCGTGCGCGAGAGCCAACGAAGGCGCCTCTTCGCAGCCCTGGTGGCGACTGTTGAGGCAAAAGGCTACGAACGCGCCCGGGTCGCCGATTTATTGACCCTTTCCGGCGTCTCGCGTAAGGCGTTTTACGAACTCTTCTCTAGTAAGCAGGACTGCCTGCTGGGGGCGGTGGAGGCACTGATCGAGATGACGATCGTCCCGGTGCTGAGCGCAATCGACAAACCGCCGGGAATGGAGAGGGCGCGCGATGCTTTCGGCGCCTTCATTGATTCTGTCGCCGCCCAGCCAGCGGCGGCCAGAATGTGTGTCGTTGAGATCTACGCCGCCGGGCCAAGGGCGGTGGCGGTGGCCGACCGTGCGATGGACGCCGCTGCAACGTTGATGGAGCAGGCACTTGACCAAATGCCGGGACGGGAGGGCATGCCGCCGGAGATCGCTCGGGCGATGGTAGGAGGGCTGCGGAAGATCATGCACAAGCGCCTCTACCGCCACGAAGAGACGGAGTTGCCGAAGCTGGTGCCAGACATGTGGAATTGGGGACTCACCTACCTTCCCCCTCCCCAGGCTCTGGTGCGACCGCGAGGGCGGCGCCCTCGAAAACCACGCCCGCTCGAAGAGTACGAGCCCTCAGAGCGCATCCTCCGTGCGCTGGCTGCGGCCGTTGCCGAGAACGGGTACCCGGCGACGAAGCTTTCTGAGATCGCCGCACGGGCCTCAATCTCGCTGAGCACCTTCTATGAGTATTTCGACGGCAAGGAGGAGGCGATGCGGGCGGCGGTGGACTCCGGCTCGGCGCAGATGCTTGCCGCGATGCTGCCCGCCTTCAGGCGGGCCACGGACTGGCCGGAATCGATTCGGCTGACCTATGAGGCGATGTTCGCATGGGCTGCGTCAGAGCCCGACTACGCGCAACTTGGCGCAGTAGAGGTATACGCGGCGGGCAGGCGTGCCCTGGAGCAACGCGATCAGGTGATGGAGGGGCTCGAGGCCCTGCTCGGCACCGGCTATCAGCTGGCACCGGAGACAAGCCCGCTAGCCGCTGAGACGATCGGCGGAGCGATCTACGCACTGATCTATGACCAGGTGAAGTCCGGTGGGGCGGTAAGCCTGCCTCAGATCGGGCCGCTTGCCACCTACATCACCCTCGCGCCGTTCCTTGGCGCAGAGGAAGCCTGCGCGGTGGCGAACCGAGACGGGCGAGGGCGCGAAGCCAGGTGACGCCCACCCGCCGCGCCAGCTCGGGCGTTGAAAGGCGGCAAATGGGGATTCCGGCAGCACTTCGATATCCCCGCTTGGTCCTTGCCGTAGCGCTCGTATTCGCGATCGTCCTGGGGGGTCTCGGGATCGGCGTGGAGCAACGGCTGAACCCGACGTCGCTGAGCATCCCCGGCACCGAGTCGGCCCGAGCCGGCGAGCTGTTCACCCGCTACTTTGGCAACTCGACCCCATTCGTGATCCTCCTGCGGGGCCCGGGGCCGGCGATCGATCGGCAGGGTCCGGGGCTGGTCAGGGCACTGCGGGCGATGCCCGGAGTGGCGACCCTCTCCCCCTGGGACAGGGGCTCTGTAGGGAGGCTGCGGCCCTCGCCGCGCAAGGCGCTGATCCTTGTCGATTTCCACGTTGGGCTAAGTGAAGCGATGCGCGAAACGTTGCCGCGACTCGACGCCCTCCTATCGCGGAGGATCTCAGCCCCCGTGCGGGTGGCCCAATCGAGCTTCGCCAGTGTCCTGAAGGCCCTTCAAGACGAAGCGCTCGGGGCCACGGAGAGGGGCGAGCTGATCGCAGCGCCGCTGCTTTTGGTCGTGTTACTGATGGTCTTCGGATCCCCGGTCGCGGCGGTTGTCCCGCTGCTCTTCGGTGCGATGACGGTACTGGTCGGACGCGGGGTGCTCGACCTGCTCGCCTCGCTGACGACAATTGATGGGCTCTCGCTGATCGCCTGCACAATGTTCGGCCTCGCTCTCGGCGTCGACTACTCGCTGTTGATGGTCTCCCGCTTCCGCCAGGAGCTGGCGGCGGGGGCCACACCGCTCGACGCAGCCCATCGGACCAGGCAGACCGCCGGCAAGACAACCGTATTTGCCGGCTGCACCCTGTTGCTGGCGATCCTCGCCTCGGCCGCGCTGCAGGCCGGCTCATTGCTCGTCTCATTGGCGCTGGCCCTGGCGGTAGTGACGGGCATAAGCGTTGTGATCTCCTGGGCGGTTGTGCCGGCGGCGCTCCTCCTTTTGGGACATAACGTCAATCGCTGGCGAATTGGCGGGAAGCAGGCCAAACCCTCGCGCGTGATGAACGTAGTCGGGGCGGCGCTGCGCAGGCCGGGATTGACGGTTGTTGTCGTCGTGCCGCTCCTTTTGCTGGCCGCTCCGGCGCTCTCCTTCAATACCGGGGCACCAGGCGTGAATGAGCTTGGGGCCGGCAACCCGGCACGCCAGAACGCGGAGCTGATCGATCGGGCGATGGGACCCGGGTGGGATGCCACCTACACCGTGGTGGCAGCCAGCGAAAAGGGCACAATCGCCGACTCACACCGACTTGCCGCAATCGCGCAGTGGCAGCGGCGGGTCGCCACATGGCCCGGGGTCCAGGCGGTGATCGGTCCTGCGGCGCTCGCCCGCAAGGTGGCGCCGCTTCGCACCTTTGCTGCGAGCCTGCTCGGGCCGGGCGGCGCGAGCGGGAAGCTGCAATCCGTGCGCCGCCTCGGACCAAACCTGGGACGTGCAGCAAAGGGAGTTTCCGCACTGCGCAGTGGGTTAGCAGCGGCGGTCGCCGGGTCCGGGCTGCTAGGCGCGGGTTCCGGGCGAGCCGAGACCGGGGCAAATGCGATTTCGAGCGGCCTCGCCGCTGTGGCCGGCGGTGGCAAGCGCGCGGTCGAAGCCACAGCCCGCCTGGCGGCAGGCTCTCAGCGCCTAAACGATGCACAGCGGCTCGCCCGCGTCGCGACGGTCGAGCTGGCGCTCGAACTGGATGAGCTGCTCGAAATCGTCAACGACAACGGCGTCCACGACGCGCGAGCGCTCAGCTCTGACCTCAATCGGCAAGCTGCAAGCCAGCCGAGCCTCGGAAACGACGCCTCCCTTGCGAACGAACTGCTCGATCACCTGATCGAGGCCAGGAACAATGCGCGGAAGCTGAGGGCGACCGCGGCACAGCTTCACCACGGGCTCAGTCGACTGACGGTCGGTGGCTCGCGGCTCAGCCAGGGCGCGCGGCGCCTTGCAGGAGCTGCGGGATCTTTGACCAGTGGACTCAGCCGCCTCAGCTTCGGATCCACGCAACTCGGCGGTGGCCTCTCACGGCTGACCGGGGGCATCGGAGCATTGCGCAGAGGGCTCTCAGAAGGCTTTCACCGCTCCTACCCGCTGCAGGCCGGCTTGGTGGGAACTCAGAGGCGGGTCTCCGGCGAGGCCCGTGTACTCGGCCGTGCCGCGTCAAGCCTGGAGCGCTCATCCCCGCACTTCTTTAACTCCGGCTATTTCGTCCTCTCGGCGCTGGCTGGCGCGCCTGCGGCCCAGCGACGACAGATCGGCGAGACGATCAATCTACACCGTGGCGGCCAGGCGGCCCGGGTCCTGATCGTACCCACATACACCTTCAACAGCCCGGGCTCCGAAGCCTTGGAGCGACGGCTGATCGCAAGCGGCGAGCGTCTGGGGCGGAGGACAGGTCTTGAGGTCGGCGTAACGGGAGGAGCGGCCACGCTCAACGACTATGGTCAGGAAACCAGAGCGCGGCTGCCGCTGATCATCGGGGCGATCGTCCTCGCGGTCTTTCTGGCCCTCGTGTTCATCCTGCGGGCTCCGCTTCTGGCCGGTCTTGTGGTTGCCCTCAACCTGCTTTCGGTAGGTGCAGCGATCGGAGTCGTGACGCTGCTGCTGGCGGTGCCGGCAGGCTATCCGCTCGGAGGACACAGCTATGTGGACACGGTCGGCGCGGCGGCGATCTTCGGTGTCACATTCGGGCTGTCGATCGATTACGCGGTATTCTTGCTGGCGAGGATGAGAGAGGGATATGAGCGCGACGGCGACAACGCTGCCGCGGTCTTCTATGGCTTGGAGCGGACGGCCGGCGTGATCACCGGTGCGGCGGCAATCATGGCTGCGGTCTTCATCGTATTCGCGACTGCCCAGATCGCGACGATCAGCCAGATGGGGACCGGGCTGACAGTTGCCGTCGTGCTCGACGCCACGGTAGTTCGGATCATCTTGTTGCCCGCACTGATGCTTTTGATCGGCGAGCGTGTTTGGTGGGTACCGGGATTCCTTGACCGAGCGCTGCCGCATTGGGGAGCAGAGGGAGAGAGAGCAAGATCGTGAAAAAACTGAGCTGGGTCGCAGGCGCGACCCTAATCTCCTTGTCGATAGCGACAGGGATGGGAAACGCCGACGTCCCGACGTCTGTGCCCGTCGAACGTGCAGCCTACGTCAAGCAATTGGAGGCAATTTGCGCACCCGGAGCAGAAGCGACACGCCGGGTCGTCAAGGGGGTCCGCGCGAACGTGCAAAGGGGTCTTTTGAAGCGCGCAGCGGGACAGTTCGCCCGCGCGGGCCAAATCTTTGGGGGTACGGTGAAGCGAATCGGCCTCGTTCCTCGACCAAACGCCGATAAGCCGACCCTGGCGAGGTGGTTCATTGACCTGAACCTGCAGGAGTCCTATCTCAATAAGATTGCGGGCGCGCTACGAAGCGGCGAAAAGATCAGGGCGCAGGGCTATGAGGCGCGCTTCATCCACTACGGCAACGTCGGTAACAACGTGGTGCTCTCCTTTGAATTCCATTCCTGTCGGTTCGATCCGACCAGGTTTGGCTGATTTGACACCCCGCCAGCGCCGTAGCTCGATTGGGGGCGTCGTCCTCGCAATCGGGATAGCAGCCATACTCCTTGGGCCCAGCGCGGTCTGGGGCGAGCGAACAGAGGTAGGCAGCCTGATCGTGTCGCTGAACGCGAGCATCTCGCCCCACAGGCTGCCGAGGACACGGTACGTGCCGGCGACCCTTCGCCTCCACACCAAGTTCAGGACCAAGGATGGAATGCTGACGCAGCGACTGAAGGGATTGACGATTGACCTCAGCCATCGCGGCAAGCTATTCAATAGGGGCCTGCCGAGCTGCACAGTGCGCCAGCTGGAGCCATCCTCAGTGCGACGCGCAATCGGCCTCTGTGGTGACGCACTAGTTGGAAGGGGCCGGCTGCATGCAATTGTCGCGCTGCCGGAACAATCGCCCTTTCGATTCCGAGCGAGACTGCTTGCCTTCAACGGCCCGCCGGGACGAGGGCAGAGGACCATACTTGTCCTGGCCTACGAGGCGAGCCCTCAAACCTCCTTCGTCTTGCCCTTCGTGATCCATCGCAGCGGCTTTGACCTCGGGACGAGACTGACAACGCAGGTGCCGAAAGATGCCGGAGCCTCGGCCCACATTGGCGGCTTCACCATCGTCATCAAGCGGACCTTCAACTACCGTGGAAGGCAGCGAAGCTACATAAGCGCAGATTGCCCGGTTCCGCGCGGCTTCACGGCCGGGATCATCCCGTTCGCACGAGCTATCTACCATTTCGCCGAAACCCCAAATGTGACAACGGTCCTCGCCCGGGGCTGCCACGTCGCAGGAGGCTGAGTATCCGAGTGCGTCGATCCCCGGATCCTTTAGATTGGATCAGTGTGAATTCTTTAGCCCCCAATAATCAGCAGATCACGGCGGAGGAGGTGGGCCTTGCCCCCAATGGCCATAGCGCGGTATCTGTCAAACGCGGATAGGACTCCCGTCGTTCGAATTCAGTGAGCAACCCACTCACGGTCGAGCTTGTTGTTCCAAGTTGTCAAGGGCAGCGTGGGCGGGCCCACACGAACCGCTCGTTCTTGGCCGCTTCTCCGGCGCCGGGTTTGATTGGGCCCTTCGCCCCTCTCTGCGCTTAAATTCAAGCCGACGCGCTGCCCCCCAAGGCCGCGGGTGAGCCTTTAGGGATTGCGGGGTCGGCCGCATCGATCAGCGCCATCAGCTGCACCGGCTCATCCCCGGAGGAGGCCGCCCAGGGTCACCTCGCGCACGATTTTGTTCCAGCTCCAGAGGAGGCGCCGACCTTCCCTCCAAGTCATGGGTCCGGCAGCGCATCCCCCTCGCTTTCGCCTGCCTGAGGATTGCGACGGACCACATACTGGGCGAGGATCCATGACCCGATCAGGATCGCGACGGATAGGTAGGGGAAGATGCTGTAGGGGACCGGTTGGCCCGGCTGGAAAAGCTCGATGAACGGAATCACGAGAGCCAACGCGCCCAAGGCGGGCATCCCGATATAGCGGATGGCCGAAAAGGAATCGCGGTGGCGGCGCCACATGAAGACCGGCAGCGAGATCGCGGCGAGCACGTAAACGAGGAGCACGAGAATCGTCCCCATGGTCGAGCACTCCGCATAGAGGTTGACGGGGTCGGTAGTCCCACCAATGAGACCGCTGAGGTGGCAGAGCCACCAGGCCAGGACGATCCCAAGCCCGATAGTGGCCATCGTTAGCAGCGCATTCACTGGCGTCTCGCCAGGTTGACGGGACTTGCCAAGCCACGCTGGCAGTAGCCCTGAGCGCCCCCCGTCGAAGATCATCCTGGCCTGTGCGTTGACGGCGGCGACGAGGGTGCAGAACACCGAAGCGATGCCCGCGAGCCATGCCAAGATTGCAACGCCCCCGAGGTAATGGTCGGCCATTTCCAGAAACGGCACGGACGCGCGCCCAATCGAGGAGGTCTTGTAGTGGAACCCAACGATTGTCGTGTAGGCAAAAAGGACAAAGAGCGCGGTGGTGAGCAAAAGTGCCGTGTAGATTGCTCGAGGGATGGTGCGACGGGGATTGCGCGTCTCCTCGGCCAGAGCCGGAGCGTTTTCCCAGCCGATGAGCATGTAAAGCGCCAGCGGGAAGCCGGCGGAGAGTCCGGCGAGGCCGTTGTGGAGATGCGACCAGGAGAAGGGCGTCCCCGAGAGGTGACTGCGCTGATCGACAAGCACGACTAGGCAGACGGCGACCATGATCAATACCTGTACGACGGTCGCGATACCGACCGCAGTTGTTGACAGGCTCGCGCCGCGCATAGTTAACCCGATCGCCGCGGTCGTTATCACCAGCGCGATCGGCACCCAGGACGGATGCCACGATGTGTAGTGCTCGAGTGTGAGCGAGATCATCCCGCCTGCCATCGTGAACACGCCGGCAATCGCCACAGTGAAGCCTACGGTGGTGAGCAGGGCCGTGACCACGCCGGCCCTGGGCCCAAGGGAGGTCTCAACATAGGTGATAAAGCTGCCCGCCGAGGGCTCCATCTTCGTGAACTCGGCGACGATGAACGCTAGGAAGAAGACCGCGATACCCGCCGCGATGATTGTCAGGGGGGCAGCGATGCCCGCCGTAACCACGATGACACCAAAGGCGAAGTAGAAGTCGATCCCAGGTCCAATGTTCGCAACCGTGGAAGCTGTTACATCGACAGAGCCAAGCCCCGCCTCATCAGTTCTTACCTTGTCGTGGCTTTGACGGTCGGTCGTTATATGCCCATCCCCCTCCGATAGCGGTCCACGATCGGAGTTCATCATCCTCCGCCGGGGGACGGCTCCGGGATACCTCCCGCAACTACTCGAGAGCCATCCGGCCGCAACCGCGACCAGCGGCAATCCTGCCCGGGACGCCTGGTCGACGAAGCGGCGGTCGCTGGTAATGATTCGGCCGCCAGGTCGAGGCCCGCGCAAGATATTGTTCGGACCAAGGGATGCGCTAAGCCTGGCCCCTGGATATGGTCTGATCGCAGCCGCCACCGAAGAGCGGACGGCCCTGCGGACGGTCGGCAAAGATTCGCCTTGCGATCGAGACGGGTCGCAGACCGAACCGATCGGCCGGTCGAATTTAAGGCATAACCTCCGAAAGAGCGTCCCAGTCGCAGCGTTCTGTTGAATTCAATTTCGAGTTGTCTGAATTTCGCCAAGGCACCACCGAGAAGCAGATCAATAGTTCACCATATATCGAGCTTTGGCTCTAAGGCGTAACGGGGGGGCGCCCACCGCCCGGCAGGACCCGGAGAGTTGCCTGGCATCTCGGCCTAGGTGAATAGCAGCAGCAGAAAAGACCGCGCTGTCGAGGATGGCCAAGAAGTAGAATATGGCCCCCAGCATGATCGCCCACTGCAAGCTCCGCCCCGCTCGGCTGCTGATGCCATTGGTGGCCAGCGTTTGCGCGGCAGGCCTGGTGCTCTCGTTTTCACCCGCGATTGGCGGCGCCAACACGCCGCCAAAGGGAAAGCACTGCGGGCTGTTCACAGCGACCACCCAGTGGGTGGATGCAGAACACATCCGCGGCTACTTCTACAGCTACGGCGTGGCTCATATGGCGTGTCACGGGCCGCACCTGTCCGTCGCATCCGATCCGTCCGTCATAGCCACGCTGGCTGTCGACGGCAGCCGCCACCCATATGGCTTTACCTGCGTCGTTTCGCCCCTTACCAGCTCCGGAGAAGACCTCCACAGCGGCTCCTGTTCCAAGGGCAATCCGCGCAAGCCGAAAACCCTAAGGGCGGTTGTATGGGGACCCGAAACCGAATGTGCCATTCCGGATCCTCCATACACGCCTGAAACGCTGCCAGCTAAGTGTCATACGTAGTGCCAGATGTGAGGCAGGGAAGAGCCCAGAGCTCGTCGCGGTAGCGACGGGTATACGGCTCCCTGCCCCCCGGGGCAGGGCCACGAGGGACGAAGCTTGTTCCTGACTTCGCCCGATTGCGAGCGCCCTTGCGTGATCGATGCCGCTCGAACTCGTGGGGGTTGCTCTAGGGGCGGGACCCAATGGGCAGGCGCGGTGCATGGCTGGCCGCTCAGACTTTCCCGCTGCGCTCCGTTTTTGCGGTTCCCAGTGTTTGTCTGCTCGCCGAGTTAACGATGCACCTCGACAGCCTCCAACCCCAACCTTGGCATCTCAATGCACCAGGATCTTGGGGGCAGAGACCCTGGGATAGCCGGATACCCCATTGGGTGTGCTGGCACGTCGGGTTGGATTTTCGCCGCGGGAAGAACGCCGCTGACTCCCGATCTCGCCCGGACGGTAGCATTAAGACGCGGTGTCACTCGACTCCGGCATCCGCTTTCCCGGCGAGCCCGATAATTACCGCGAGGCCCGCAACCGCCTGCTCGAGGCGGCGATGGAGTTGCGCGCCAACCTTGAGCGAGTCGCCGAGCAGCGCCGCTCGCTACCCCGGGGCGGCCCCGTTTCCGAGGACTATCGCTTCGAGGGTATCTCGGAGGGGGCCGGCGAGGTGACCTTCTCGGAGCTGTTCGAGCCAGGAATGGACACGCTCGTCATCTATAGCTTCATGTTCCCGCGCTACTCGGGCGATACAAGGCTGGGAGCGACCGTGGGCGAGACGAGTCGGCTTCCGCTCGAGGAGCAGCCTTGTCCCTCATGCACGTCGATTCTCGACTCGCTCGACGGCGCCGCCCGCCAGCTCGCGCGGCGAGTGAACCTGGCGGTGGTGGCAAAGACCTCACCCGAGCGGCTCCGCGCCTTCGCCGAGGAGCGCGGATGGCGCAACCTGCGGCTGCTCTCATCGCGCAACAACAGCTACAACCGCGATTACAACTCGGAGTCACCGCAGGGCGAGCAGAGCCCGATGATCAACGTGTTTGTCCGTGCCGGCGATGGCTACCGCCACACCTGGGCGAGCGAGCTGTTCTACGCGCCACGCGACCAAGGCATGGGCTCGCGCCACGTCGACCTGATCTGGCCGACCTGGAGCATCCTCGACCTGACCCCCGACGGCCGGGGCGGACCCGACGAGGACCTCTCTCAGCTCAGTAATTGAACTGCCTGAGGCCGCATTGGGAATGAGGCACGGATTTGGGACAATAGCTGGGGTCGGTAGCCTGCTCCGCATTTCGGCCACCGGTACAAAGAGCGTGTCTTCGGCATTTGGCGGAGACACCCACTCCCAATCGCATCCGCCTTGGCGCTAGCCCGGTCCCTTCTGGATCGTCCAACCTCCCTCAAAACGGGCCCCGCTCCTGGCAGGGCCGACCAATCCTGCACGCTGCCCTAATCCGAACGATCGGTGTGGCCAGGGTCGCGGTGAAATCGAGCTCCCTTCGAATCCCTGCCCCATCGAATCCTCGAGGGAGATCGAAGTTGACTCACCCGCTAACAGTCGGACCTCGGAGATAATTCGCCGTTTAGCGTCTCACCTTTCGATCCCATTCGCGCCCGGAGTTAAGGGGCGCTCCTTGGGGTGCCCTTCCGTTGCTAGGTTGCTGGCGTGAAGCAGGGTACGGCTGCCGTTGGTGCCAGCTTTGGCGATGCTGCACTCTGCCAGCTCGGCGTTGGTGCCTCTGCGGAGACCCCGGATCAGTGAGTCGCAAACCTGGCGTTTGGCTCGCGACAGAGAGTACGTTAATTGGCCGGGTCATATACCGTCGTGGAGCGCTCGCCCTGGGTGTCGCGCTGCTAATTGGAGTGATTCTCCGCCTTATCTGGCCCAGCGACATGGAGTACAAGGCCGATGAGATGTTCCTGTTCCATCACGCTACCGGTTCAAATCCGTTTCCGTGGGTTGGGCAGGCCTCGGGCGTCGGAACAAGCAATCCCGGGATGGGCATCTGGGTCTACTCGATGATGGCAAAGGGCCTGGCGCTAAACAGCCCGGTCGGGCTCGTCCGGGGAGTAATGGTACTCAACATCCTCGCGCTGATAGCACTTGCAGTGTTCGCGCTTAAGGTGGTCCCGCCCCGCCAGCGGGAGCCTTGGCTTTGGGCCACAGCGCTGGTCTCCGTAAATCCGCTGGCGATCCTGTTCAGCCGCAAGCTCTGGATCCAGTCGGTGCTGCCACCGTTCGTGATCGCGATGCTTTTCGCCTGGTGGCGCCGTGGCCACCGGGTGGGCGCCTTTGCCTGGGGAGTTCTCGGTGCCTGGCTGGGGCAGATCCACATGACCGGTTTCTTCTTTGCGGGGGGCTTCGCTGCGTGGACGGCGCTGTATGACCGCGGCAGTGCCCGCTGGCGTTGGTGGTTCGCGGGCTCTGCCTTGGGCGCTCTGACGCTCCTACCGTGGCTGGTCCATGTGCTCACACACGAGGGCGCCCCGATGCGTAGCCTGCTGAACACGATTCAGCCGCGTTTTTGGGCCTTTTGGATCTCCTATCCGCTCGGGTTCAATCTGTTCACATCCTTTGGCAGCGACTCCTGGAAGTTTCTGGCGTGGCCGACAATCGATGGCACATCGCTCTACCTCTGTGCGATCACTTTCGTCGTGATACTCGTCGTGGGCTTGGCTATCTGGGTCGAGGCGTTCGCGCTGACCATCTGGCCACGCCGGCGAGCTCCGGCGCGGCCCCTCGGGGGAAGGACCTCAAATAGCGGCCTCGCGATCGGGGCATCTGCGGTGGCCTACGGGCTTCTGATCACTGCAAGCGGCGTGCTGTTCTACCGCCATTACCTGATCGTCGCCTTTGTCTTGCCGTTCCTGACCGTCGCCGTCGCGGCACTGCTGCGGCCCAATCGGGGGCGCCGCCTCCTGGTGGTGCTTGTCGTGGCACAGGCGGCACTTTCTGTGCAATACCTCACCTACATACACGTTCGCGGCGGAGCTCCGGGCGGCGACTATGGGGTCGCCTACGACCATCAGAGCCACCCGGCGCGACGCTAGAGCCACCCTCCGTGTGACGTCGGTCCCCGTCGGCTCTGGCGGTTTCGCCCGATCCGCGCTCGGCTTGGCGCCTGGCATACTCCCCCGCCGTGGCGACCCTTTCGATCCTGATGCCGGTCTACAACGAGCGGGCGACCGTGGAGCAGGCGATCTCTGACGTGATGGGCACTACGCTTCCTGTCCCCCATGAACTTGTGGTGGTCGATGACGGCTCCACCGATGGCACCGAGAAGATCCTCGCTTCCAACGATTGGCCGACCGGCGTATCGGTGCACCGTCACCCGACCAATCAGGGTAAGGGCGCCGCGGTGCGCACGGCGCTTGACCATGCGCAAGGCGATCTGGTTGCGATCTTCGACGCCGACCTGGAGTACAGCGCCATTGATCTTGGCAGACTGCTGCCCCCGCTGTTGGAGGGCGAGACCAACATCGTACTCGGAGTGCGGGCCTTCGAGGGCCATACTAGCCACTCCCTGCTGTATGTAATGGGCAACCGTGGCGTGACAATGTGCGCCAATGTGTTGTTCAACGTTTATCTGACAGACATAATGACTTGCCACAAGGTGCTTCGAACAGATCTGCTCCGTAACCTTCGGCTGCAGAGTCGCGGCTTCGACATCGAGCCAGAGATCGTTGCCCGCGTGCTCCAACGTGGGCACCGCATCTATGAGGTTCCCATCTCCTACCGGGCCCGTCCCACCGATCGCGGCAAGAAGCTCACTGCCCGCGACGGGCTGGGGGTCGTGGGGACACTCGTGCGCTGTAGACTCACACCGGGCTAGTCTGACCAACGCCTAGCAGCGGCAACGGGTAGCCCCCCTGACCGGCTGAATGCGGACCAATAAATCTTTGCCTTAGAGGTGTAATGACGGAGTGTTGCCGCTCGCCACTCTGGCAGGCGAGAAATGGTTTCGATCGGCCGGCTTTGGGCGCCTCGACCAGCTCAGGGTGGGCCGCGGAGAGATTCTTTCCATTGCGTGAGGTCAGGGTCACCTCCCCTCCATCGCGATGAACCGCCGCCCGAATACCGTCAAGCTTTCTCTCAAATATCAAGTCTGGATCGCTGAAGGGCCGCTCACGGAGCTTGGCATTCATCGCCATGATCGGAATCAGGCGGTGGTGGCGGTGCGCACTCCCGCCAACCCTCGCTGCTAAGCGCCAGGTAAATCTGACCATCCGGGCCGCGACGCTCAAGCACCAGACCACGCCCGATGGCAGCGTCGATGCTCTTCCTTAGATCGCGCTCGCCGATCCCCCGGAAACGGGGTATGAGCTCACTACGGCGGCAGAAACCATCATCGGCCTAACCGGCTAGGGCCTCGAGGATCTCCTCAGCGGTTACTCGACCTCGTCGCAAGTTGCAAGCCTATGAGCCCCGGACCGCCTTGCCGGCAATGTTCTTGATCCGCGTGCGGTCACACTGAGAAAGCGAGTCCGGGCGACCCTTGGACTTCTTCAGCAAGGTCCAGAACTCATACTGCTCTTTGTCGGTCAGGTTGCTCTGAACCCGCTCCTTTCCCTTTGAGCCAAGCCAGAGCGAGACGGTCCATACCACCTTCCAGGGGATCCGCTTCCAAACGGAGGCGGCGGAGCTGCGAGCGATCGATGACGGCATTGGAGTGCTCTACCCCAAAGTTGGAGGTAGGTAACCGGGTTGATGCGGCTCAGGACGCCGCTGGCCAAAAGCATTTCCGCGCGGCGATTTGACATCGCAGCGAAATGGAGCTCCCGACCGAGCATTCAATTTGGACAGATGCACCCGATTCTTGATCGAATATCGCCTGAAGGGACGTCGCGGATGAGCGGGGGCAAGAGGCTGGGCGAACAGCACCCGATCGTGCGGGCTTTGCCTCGCCACCTCGGCCCGACGGGCAGGCCGATGTGGCATAGCGATCGACCCACTAGGAGGGCAGATAGCGGCGCGCGGTGATGTACTCATTCCCAAAGGCCGCCAGCGGGATGATGTCTATGGCTCCGGCCGAATCGGGAGACTGGATGATGTTCCCACCGCCGACGTACATGCCGACGTGCGAGATTTCCCGCGATGGTGGGTCGGTGGCAAAAAAGACCAGATCACCGGGGCGCAGCGCTTGACGCGCGACCGGTCTACCAACCTGAGCCTGTAGGGCCGCGGTACGCGGCAGCAGAACGCCAAAGGCGTCATAGACAGTGTAGGTCAGACCCGAACAGTCAAAGCCAAAGGCCGAGGTACCCGCCCAGAGATAGCGCACTCCCAGGAACTGCTCGGCAGCGCTTACAACTTCGCTGCCCGTCGGAGCCGGCGCCACGCCCTGGGTCCGAACGGTTACAGCTGAACTTTGAACCAACGCCGGGACCCCGGTTGGTGTCTGTACTTCTGTGAAACGTCCACGCTGACCGAGCACCGGCAGCCTGGTGTTGAAACTCAAGCGAAGCAGGCGTCGGCCCAAGCCGCCACTGCTCGTGCGCCCGTTGAGCCAGACCGATGGCTTGGTGACGATCGCCAGCGCCGCCGAGGTCAAACCTGTGGAAGTGGAAGGTTCGGTCGAGGGGGGTCGTCCTGAGACCGTCCCGGGGCCAGTTTGGTTAGGGGTTTTGGGGGCCATTACGAGCTGGCGCGCGGGCAGCCAGCCCGGATAGCTGAGGTGGTTAGGCGTCGGCTGTCCGGTCAGGGAGACCTCAACCCAGGATCCACGGTGAGCTAGAACTACTGCTTCCTGTCCATAGAGAGCCTGGGTGACCAAGCGACCCACCAGCCAAAGCCGCTGAGCGGTGCCCATCGCGTCGAGCCAGGCTTCCAGGCGCACGGGATTGGCGAGCGATGGCTTATCTAACGGGCGGGTGCGGGCCGGCGCCAACCAAAGCGTGGCTACCGAGACGTCCACGAGCGCCCTCTGCTCCTTGGCCGGCGGCCCCCCGACGGCGGCACTCGATGAGCGCGACAGGCCCAGCGCGCTCGGCGTGTCGTTTCCTGCAGGGCCGATTCCCGCCAGCACGATAAGGGCGGCCATAAGGCTGACAGCCGCAGGGATCCGGGTCCAGTGAAGGGCGCGAGGCCGCTTAGAAGGCATACCTGAAGCGAAGTCATCATCCCACAGGACTGATCAATGATCGAAAATCCGGCGATTGAGTCGGGGGAGCGCCGAGCAAAGCCGACATGCTCGAGGCGCTCGGGGAGGCCAGCTCGCACGATGGACGGCCGAGTGGTTGTCCGAACAACCCAGACCGAGCGCCGGCGAGGCGTTAGGCGGTCAGAGCCACGTCGGACCCACGGCACCCTCCAACCCACTCGAGCGACAACGCCGCTCGAGTGCTCACGGGTAGTCGTGGCTTCTGTCGATTACCTGGGTTTAGCACGTGGCTCCGGCTCGAGCTGGCGCTAGGCCTCAGGTTGGCCTTTGCCAAGCTCGATGCTGCGCTCGATCTCGGCGTTGAACTGGTGGCCGAAAGGGATCGCGACGTTTGAAATCCAGAGCCAAATCAGTAATACGATGACGCCCGCGAGCGTACCGTAGGTCTTGTCGTAGGAGCTGAAGTTGGCAACGTAGAGGGTGAAGCCGGCGGAAGCGAGCGCCCAAATCACGATTGCGATCAAACTTCCGGGTGTTACCGGCAATTACGAATACGTCTCCGGCTGCAGTCATGAAGCTGGTTTACCCCGAGGGCGGGAATTCTCAAACCAAATCTGTCTGCGAGACTAATCCACCCTTTATCTCGGTCGGCCATCGACGGCTATCTCGTCGAGTCGGAGGTGAGAGGACTCTCCCGCACCAACGCCAACCGACAATGCCAGCGGGGAACCGCCAAGGTGGGAGCTACACCACGGCTTGCCGTTTGTGGTTCAGCGTGTACCGCACGTACATGGGAACGATGCGCCAAGACATTTAGGGTTTGCACGGCTCCAATGCGGGTAACAACTGGCCATGCCACTTTCATTGCTACTCATAGTGATCGGGATCGTCCTCGCCATATTGGTGAATTACGCGATCGGAATTGTCTGCATCGTGATCGGTTTGGCGCTTCTCCTTTGGGCGCAGCTGGGCACCCGCCGAACAGGCAGCCCGCGCGTCTAGGAACTGCTGAGCCAAGATGACCGCAGCCGCTGCTCAAACTCGGGCTCGGTCAAAGCCGACGGTGAGCAAAGCCCGACCGTGAGCAGGGACGACGCCACGGTCGGGCGGTGCCCTTCATCCCTATTGGTGTGACGGTCTTCCTAGTGATGACGGTATCCCGGACTGATGGGCTTAAACTTAGCCTTGGCGATTGAAAAGGTCAGGGTCACCCGAGGCCGATAATGAAGCGAGAGTAGCTTCCTATACGGGCGACGCTCAGCTTCGACGTGTGGTCGGCGTGAACCGGGCAGAAGTCAGTCGGTGAAGTGCCAAGTATGGATCGGGTGTCTAGGAACTGGCGGGGGACGCAAGCTCAGAGTCCATGCATCGGTGAACTGTGGGCCACGGCCCAAAATGCGACGCCAAACCCGCCCTATGGCGAGAACACATCCAAGCAAAGCGCTGGGCGCCAACGGCGCCATTAGCGACTGGGGCCCAGCAGCCTCCAGCAGCCGACGATTAGTCCAGTTCAAATCTAGGGGCTCGATGATTCCAATGGCCATACCTCAACGACACCGTAGGCAACCGCGCAGGGGGTTTTGGAGACCTGGCTGATCGCCTCATCGAGACCGGCGGCCTCGATCACCGCGAATCCAGCGATTGGAAGGTCGGAGCGCAGGAACGGCCCTTCGCTGGTTTTTACACCCGCTCCTTCGCTGTTGCGCACTTGTACCGGTGCACCCGCGATGCCCGTCAGCGCTCCTTTCGCGCGCAGACTCTCATCGTGTCGATGTGCCGCATCGCGTATCGCGGGGTCAGTCCTCTCATACCCGGCGCGATCTCCATATCCGATCGTCACGAATTTCGGCAAAAGCACCACCTTCCTATCATCGACCTGCCAGTTCTGTTACCCACAGGGCCCCCAGCCAAACGACGACTGGCCGGCGCCCCAAACCAAGGCTAGGGGGTCAGGGCGAAGTTGGGCACCCTTGACTGCTCCTCCGCCGACCTCGAAAATGGCGCCGTGTCCAAACGAGAGATCGACAACTACCTGGGCTCCCTGGATCAGCCAATGAGCGCGACGCTCGCCCAGCTCCGCGAGGCGATCGTCGCGATCGTCCCTGCTGCAGAGCAAGGCATCTCATACGGGATGCCGGCGTTTCGGCTGCGGGGCAAGACCATCGCTGGTTTCGGTGCTTTCAAACACCATCTGAGCTACCTGCCCCACAGTGGCTCGGTGATTTCAAAGCTTGCCAAGGAGACCGAGGGTTACGCGAAGACAAGGGGGGCACTGCACTTTCCGATCGATAAGCCGCTGCCAAAGAGCCTCGTAAGGAAGCTACTGGACGCCCGCATCGCGGAGGCCTTCAGCCCCAGGCGATAGCCGCTTGCCGGGTGGAAAACTCAGAGCCGCGGTGGCGGGTGGTCGCGGAGCCCCCGCTGAACCCACGCCGCTTCGGTCTTGGTGAGAGAATCTCGGCGTGGATATGGCAATTCTTTGGCGGGTGGCCGTCGTCCAGCTGGTCGCGGTGGCGGCGCTTTCGATCATCCTGGCGATCGCTCTCCCGGATGATTTCTTTGTGACCTGGGGCTGGCTCGCTGGTCCCGCCGCCTGGATCTCGTGTTCGGCTCTAACCGCTCGAGTGGTGGGGCTGGCGCTCCCTGCGGCGCTGATTGGGGCGGTACTTGCCGGGATTCCAAGTGCGATCGCGGTGGTCTTAAATCTGCACTGGCTGGGCGCTGCCGCGGCGGTCGTCCTGTTCGCGATCTGGTGCTCACGGCTACCCAGGGGACGGGCAGCTTGGACCTAGGCTTGGACGGTCGCGTGGCACTGGTCATGGGGGCGAGCGGCGGACTCGGCAGGGCAATAGCGACGGCCCTTGCCGCCGAGGGCGCCGTGATCGCTTTATCCAGCCGCTCTGAGGAGGCCCTGAATAACGCCGCTGCCGAGATCGACGGCAGGGTGGAGCCATTCGTCGCCGACACGACGGATTTGGACCGGGTCGCGGCGCTGGCGGAGGAGGTCACAGCGGCGCTCGGCCCGATCGAGATCCTCATAACCAACACAGGGGGCCCCCCGCTTGGCGGCGCCCTCGACCATGGCTTGGAAGACTGGGAGCGTGCCTATCGCTCCCTCGTGCTGACACCAAGGGTGCTCGCCGGAGCCCTCGTGCCTGCAATGCGACGAGCGGGCTGGGGACGCATCGTCAACGTCGGCTCCAGCTCGACCCGGGAGCCGATCCCGGGCCTAAACCTCTCAAACTCCCACCGGATGGCGGCGCTCGGCTTTCTTAAGACACTCTCACGCGAGGTGGCCGCCGAGGGAATTACCGTAAACACCGTCGCCACGGGACGCTTCGCCACCAAGCGGATCGCGGCGAGCGCTGGCTCGATCGAGGCCGCCGAGGAAATCGCCCGCGATCAGGTCCCGGCCGGACGCCTCGGACGGCCGGAGGAGTACGGCGACCTGGTTGCCTTCCTCTGCTCGGAGCGAGCCGCATATATCACCGGGGCCGTGATCCCAATCGACGGCGGCCTCTTGCGCTCAGCCTTTTGAGCTGACGAGAGCTCCCCACCCCCGGGGGCGGCTCACGCTCAAGGCTCCGGGCTGGAATCTGGCTGCGCCTCGCGCATGGTCGGGAAGAGGATCACATCGCGGAGGCTCTTTGAACCGGTCAGGATCATCATCAGCCGGTCGACGCCGAGACCGCAACCGCTGGCCGGGAGCATGCCGTATTCGAGGGCGCGAACGAACTCCTCATCGTGAGGATGGGGACTCTCCTCGGCACCTGCTTCCTGCCGTTCGCGCTGTTCGACGAAGCGGCGCCTCTGTTCAATCGGGTCATTGATATCGGTTCCGCCCCCGACGATCTCCATGCCGCCGACGATCCCATCGAAGGCCTCGCCGAGCAGCTTGGGGTGGTCGCGGTTGGGCTTGACCAACGGCCATATGGCGAGCGGAAGATCGACTATGAAGGTGGGTTGAGTCAGTTTTGGCTCGATCAGCTTGCCCTGAAGCGTGTCGACGAGGGCCGCCCAATCATCGCCCGCCTCGGCATCCTCCCCCGCCAAATCCGCCAGCTGGTCGCGACTGGCATCGACGATGTCGACGCCGGCCTCCTCGATCAACGCGTCGCGGACCGAGATCCGCTTCCACGGGGTCTTGAAGTCGATCGTCTCTCCCTCCCACTCAACTCGGGTTGTTCCAAGCACGCTTCGGATCACGCCGGCCACGAGCTCCTCGGCAAAAGCCATAACGCCGCGGTAGTCGGCTCCGCCGACGAACCACTCGAGCATCG
The DNA here is from genome assembly GCA_963700105.1 of uncultured Solirubrobacterales bacterium. Taxonomy (GTDB): domain Bacteria; phylum Actinomycetota; class Thermoleophilia; order Solirubrobacterales; family 70-9; genus CAVUWL01. Next base: position 132,229 of record CAVOWL010000005.1, read on the forward strand.
TGAACTCGGGGTTGTGCTGGGGTGAGATTCCCTCGTTGCGGAAGAACTTCCCGAGCTCATAGACATCCTCGAAGCCGCCGACGATTGCCCGCTTTAAATAGAGCTCGGTTGCGATGCGCAGAAACAGGTGGCGGTCGAGCGCGTGGTGGTGGGTCTTAAAAGGTCGAGCGGCAGCGCCCCCCGTGAGCCGCTGCAGGATCGGCGTTTCCAGCTCGATGTAGCCACGCTCATTCATGTGATCACGAATCGCCGCCAGGACCTTGGCGCGCAGCACGAATACCTCGCGCGAGCGCTGATTAGCCATCAGGTCCAATTCGCGCTGGCGGTAGCGAGTCTCGACATCGGTAATGCCGTGGAATAGATCCGGTGGGTCTCGCAGCGCCTTGGCGAGCAGGACGCACTCGCGCAGTGAGAGGGCAAGCTGACCCCGCTGGGTGACGTAGAGATCGCCGCTCACCCCAACTATGTCACCGATATCGAGGTCCGCGAGCTGCTGGTAGGCCCGCTCGCCGAGTTGGTCAAGACGAGCGTAGATCTGCATCGTGCCCGACAGATCCCGCAGATCGAAAAAGGTCGTCTTGCCGTGGCTTCGCCGCCCCGTCAGCCGGCCGGCGATCCGGTAGGAGTACTGCGAATGCTCCCCCGCTTCCAGATCTTTCGGATCATGGGCGGCGAGAATCTCTGCGATCTTGGTGCGGTCTTCAAAGGAGCGCGGAAAGGGGTCTACGCCCTCCCCCCGCAGCCGCTCAACCTTGGCCCGCCGCTCGGCCGCCGTCGAGCTCGCCGACGGCTCAACTCGCGGCGGTGCCTCGCTCATGGAGCGAGGCCGACCGTCACCCGCTCGGCACCTTCGTGATCTGCGAGGGTGACCGCCTCGCGCAGCAGCTCACGCATCGCGGGGCCATGGTGGGTGTCGTGCTCGAGCGCCATCCTCCAGCCACTCGGGGTTTCCTCGATCAGCCCGCGGATAACGCCCAGGCCGTCCTCACCGCAGGAGCCGGTGACCGCGATCCGCGGCTCGCGACGGATCTCGGGCGAGCGCTCTGAGATCGTCGAGTCGGTTACGTAGGGAAGGTTGGCAAGGACCAAATCGATATCGTCACCCAGGGTCTCGGGCAAGCCCTCGCAGATGATCACCTCGAGCTCAAGTCCAAGCTGCGCGGCGTTTTCGCGGGCCACGTCGGCAGCTTCAGGGGAGAGATCGGAGGCGCTGACGCGCAGGTCTGGGCGCTCGCTTAAAACGGCAAGGGCCACGGCGCCTGAGCCGGTTCCTACCTCATGCACCCGGGAGCCCTGCGGCAACTGAGTGGCAACCTCAACCAAGAGCTCGGTCTCGCGCCGCGGGACGAGAACCCGTGGGTCAACCGCGACCTCGATTTCTCGAAATCCGGCTCGTCCGAGGATGTAGGCCATCGGCTCGCGCTCGACACGGCGCTGGACCCGAACCCTGATCGCCTCAGCCACCTCCGGGCTGAGCTGACCGGCGCCGTCGCGGGAGAGCTCCTCCTCGCTGACCGAGATGGCATCGGCAACCAGCGCTTCGGCGTCGGCGCGCGGCTGCTCACAGCCCGCGGCGGCGATCGCCTCGGCGGCTGCCTCAATCGCGTCGTTTACCGTTTCAGGTTCAGGTCGCCGGCTCGGGGATGATTGGGAGGGCTGCATCGGGACGCCCGAGGCTACCGTAGCGGCGCCTCACGGCGTAGATCCAGATCACCCCTACGATCATCATCGCGAGGCTCTCAAGCTGTGCGGCGGTGAGGCCGATCGCCACCACCTTGTTGCGTCGAATGAACTCGACCAGGAATCGCTCGGTGCCGGAATAGACCAGGTAGATCGCGAAGAGGACCCCGACCCGGAGGCGATCGCGCAGCTGCCACAAAATCCAGGCGCCGAGGCCCATCGCCAACGTCTCATAGATCGGCGTCGGTTGCACGGTGCGATCGGTAGGGAGGGTGCCATGGGGGTACGCCATCGCCCAGGGGCCACCCCAGGGCTTGCCGTAGTCACCGTCGCCGGAGAGCTGGCATCCGCAACGCCCCACCGCGTAGCCGAGGGCGAGGGCTGGCGCCATCAGGTCGAGCAGGGTGAGGTTGAGGAAACCGCGGTAGCGGGCCCAGAGCACTACCGCCAGCGCGCCGCCGATCACGCCGCCATACCAGACCAGACCAGAGCCGGAGAAGATGCTGCCGATCAGATCGTGCTTGACACTTTGGTAGTTCTGGATGATGAAATAAAGTCGCGATCCAACGATCCCCCCGACCAGCGCCGCGAAGGCCACCTCATAGGCCCAATCCGCCGGCTTTCCGATCTCGCTCAGACGCCTGGCGATCAACGCGCCAGCCGAGAGGAAGGCGATCGCAAACATCAGTCCAAATGTCTGGAAGGTGAGCGGGCCAATGTGGATGTGGGGGTACACGGCTGCCCCTCAGCCGTCCAAAAGCGTGGCGAGCAGCGCCTTCTGAGCGTGGAGGCGATTCTCGGCCTGATCCCAAACGGCGGAGCGGGGTCCATGCAGTAGCTCGGCTGAGATCTCCTCGCCCGGGTGAGCAGGCAGGCAGTGCATGACGATGGCGCTGTCCTTTGCAGCCGCCAGAAGATCCGCATCGACCTGATACGGGGCGAGGTCAGCGCGACGCCGATCGGCGTCCTCCTCATCGCCCATGCTGACCCAGACGTCGGTGTAGATCACGTCGGCGCCGGCCACCGCGGCGCGGGGATCGTCGGTGAGAACGGCGCCGTGGCCGGGCTCGAGCTGGTAACCAGGCGGCGCGGCGAGCACGACCTCGATCCCGCTCAGCTCCCCCGCGATCACCAGGGAGCGCGCCACGTTGTTGCCGTCCCCAACGTATGCCAACCGCAGCCCGTTGAGCTGACCGAAGCGCTCCCGCATCGTGAGCAGGTCGGCGAGTGCCTGGCAGGGGTGATGCAGCGGGGTCAGCCCGTTGATGATGGGCACCTCGGCCGCGGCGGCCAGCTCCACAACGGCCTGATCGGAGCTCGAGCGGATCACGATCGCATCGACATACCGCGAGAGCACCCGTGCGGTATCGCCGATCGACTCGCCACGCGTCAGCTGCATCTCATCGCCGCGCAGAACGATTGCAACACCACCCAACTCGGCAACGCCGACCTCAAAGGAAATCCGCGTCCGGGTCGAGGGCCGCTCAAAGACAAGTGCGACGTTGCGCCCGCTGAGGAGCTCGGATCCGATTCGCTGCCGCCGCCCCGCTTTTAACCGCAGCGCCCGATCCAGCAATTTCTCCAGCTCGAAGGCTCCCAACTCCTCGCCACTGATGAAGTCTTGCTTTGCCATCAGCCGCTCGAACTTTTGGGCTTGGCGAACGGATCGGGTCCGGGGTGGGCTCGCAGGCGCTTCACGGCGCGGATACTAAGCCCGTGCAGTTCACCGCAATCGCCTGGAACCTCTTTCACGGGCGTGACTTCCCGCCCGACCCGGGTCTTCTCACCTGGCGCTCCCGGCTGCTGGGAAGAAGTGAGGCCAACGCGACCCACGTCCAAGTTAACCGCGACTTGGCGCCGGAGTTCGCGAGCCTGCTGCAAAACGCCGCCTGGGACATCGCCCTGCTGCAGGAGGCCCCGCCGCGCTTTGCCGCCCAACTCAGCCAGGCCTGCGGGGCCGAAGCGCACCGGGTCCTGACCTCCCGCAATCGCCTGGCCTTGCTGCGCCGGGCGGCGGCTCGGGTCAATCCAGATCTGATCGCCTCCGCCGAGGGCGGGTCCAACCTGAGCTTGATCCGCCGGCGCGGAGTGCTGGGGCCAATCGCTGAACGGCGCCAGTTGGCAATTCACGTTGGCCGCCCCGAGCGCCGGGCGATGGCTCTGACCGCCACCGACTCGGGCATCTGCTTCGCCAACCTTCACGCCAGCGAGCTTCCCGGCCTGGCCATCGCGGACGTCACCGCGGCGGCCGCAGCCGCCTGCGAGTGGGCGGGAGAGCGGCCGCTCCTTTTCGGCGGTGATCTCAACCTGCGACCCGCCCATAATCCGGAGTTATTCGAAGATTTGCAGCGGCGATTTGGACTGGGCGCGCCGACCGCACCGGCGGCGATCGATCACCTCTTGGTCCGTGGACTTGCGGTGATCTCGGACCCGACGCCCTGGCCGGCCGAGCGCCGCGAGCGAGCCGAGCGGGGACGGGCGCTGAGGCTCTCCGACCACGCCCCCATCGAGGGTCGATTTTCAACAGCCGGCGTCGGGAATTGAGATAGTCATCGAGAACCTTGAGCAAACTTCGGAGCCAGGAGGCGACCACAGATGGCCGAAAAAAAGAAAGCGGGCGCAGCAAAAAAAGTCAAAGCCGCCCCGACTGCAAAGAAAAAACCCGCCGGCGCCAGAACTGGGGCAACGAAAGCAACCGCACGTAAACCAGGTGGTCCAAAAAAAACGAACAAAGACGAAGTGGCCACCTCCAGCGGCCTCGATAGGAGCATCGAGCACTTCCGCCAAAGCCTCGAGCGCAGCGTCACCCTGAGCCGAGATCGCCTTACCGACGTCGTCGATGATGCCGTCAAGCGCGGGCGCATCACCCGCGGCGATGCCGAGAAGCTCCTCTCCGACCTGCTCAGCCGCGGCCGCAAACAGTCCGACTCGCTGCTCAAGGAGCTCGAACGACTGGTCAGCCAGGCGCGCCGCGAGGTCGGTGGGCGGGCGGAACCGGTCCGCAAACAGGCGACCCAGGCGGCGCGGCGAGCTCGTAGGAAGCTGAGCTAGTTGGAGCTACTTGAGGTCGAGATTGACTCCCTCGCCTTCGGCGGGCGCGGGGTTGCCCGCGCCGACGGATACGTCGTCTTCGTCGCCGGCGCCCTGCCCGGTGACCGGGTCCGAGCCGAGGTAACGAAGTCAAAGCGCAGCTTCGCCGAGGCCACCGCGGTCGAGCTACTGCGCCCCGGCGCCGACCGCATCCCAGATACCTGCAGCCACCAGGGCGAGCCCTGTCCGGGGGCGCCGTGGCAGGGTCTTCCCTACCGGGGCCAGCTCGATCACAAGCAGCGCCAGGTCGATGAGGCGCTGCGCCGGATTGGCGGTCTCGACGGTTTCGAGCTGGAAGAGATCGCCCCCGCGGCAGAGACCTGGCGCTACCGAAACAAGCTCGAGTACTCCTTCGGTGAGCACGAGGGTGAGACGACCCTGGGCTTTCACGCCCGCGGCCGATGGGACCTGATCGTCGACGTCGAGGACTGCCGACTCGCCTCTAAGCCCGGTAACGCGGCGCGAAATGCGGTTCGCGAGTGGGCGCGATCGGAAGCCATCTCGCCCTACGATCGCCGCGCCAAGCGCGGAGTTCTGCGCAACCTCGTCGTCCGCGAGGGCAGGCGCAGCGGCCAGATCCAGACCCGCCTTATCACCTCAGCCGCTCCCTTTCCGCGGCCCCCCGTTGACCTCCATACCGCGATCGAGGGGCCCTCGGGTGGGACCGACGGGCCAACCGGCGCGCTCGGTGAGGAGCGCCTGCGCGAGCAGCTGTGCGGCCTGGCCCTGGAGATCTCCCCGGGATCCTTCTTTCAGACCAACACCGAGATGGCCGAAGGGCTCCATGCCGTGATCGAAGATCTGGCTGGGCTAAAGGGCAGCGAGCGCGTCTTTGACCTCTACTGCGGGATCGGCACGATCGGACTCGCGATGGCCGCCCGGGCGGGCGAGGTCTGGGGACTTGAGATCGTCGGCGAGGCGATCGGCGACGCCGAAGCCAACGCCAAGCGCAACCGGATCGAGAACGCCCACTTCCTGGCCGCCAGCGCCCGCACCGGCTTGGCGGCGCTGCTTGAGAGGGCTGGGCGGCCCGACCTGGTGGTCATTGACCCGCCGCGGGCTGGGCTCTCCCAAAAGATCGTGCGCCGGGTTATCGAGTGCGAATCGCCGCGAATTATCTACGTCTCCTGCAACCCAACGACACTCGCGCCAAACGCCTCCCAGCTGGTTGAGGCAGGCTATAGGCTGAGCCGCGTGAAGCCAGTCGACATGTTCCCCCAGACCCCCCACATCGAGTGCGTCGCGCTCTTTGAGCGTGGGTAGGCGCGGATTCGGGGTCGCCGCGGGCCTCAGCCCCGAGGTCGCCCGGCCCCTTGCAGCGCGCTGTGCGGAGCTGGGCTATGCCTCGCTTTGGTCCAACGATCACCCGGGGGCAAAGGGGTTGGAGACGGTGGCGGAGTTCGCCGCCGAAACCGAGCAAACCGAGCTCGGGGTCGGGGTGATCGCGCTCGACCGAACTCCACCGCAAACGATCGCCGCCGATCTCGACCGGCTTGGCCTCGATCGCGACCGGCTCTGGCTCGGGGTCGGCGCCGGCTTCTCGGAGAAGCCGCTTCGGCGTATGCGCGAATCTCTCTCAGAGCTGCGCGAATGCCTCCCCGGGGTTCGCCTCGTTCTCGCGGCGATGGGGCCGAAGATGTGCGAATTGGCCGGCGCCGAATACGACGGTGCCTTCTTTAATTGGATGACCCCTGCCTTCGCCGCCGCCGCCAGAATCCAGGTCGAGGCCGGCGCCAGCAGGGCCGGGCGGGAGACTCCTCCGATCTTCGGATACGTCCGCACCGCGGTGGGTGTGGATGCCTCAAAGCGCCTGCTCGGGGAGGAATCTTTTTACCGCGACCTCCACGATGGCTATCGCAATCACTTCGCCCGCCTCGGTGAGCCGGAGGGTACGGTCGGCGTCGCCGCCGCATCGGCTCCGCAGGCGCAGACCGCGCTGTCGGCCTACTTGGCGCTTGACACCCTGGTGGTCAGGGGCCTGGCGAGCGCCAATTTGGAGGCGATGGGCGAGCTCGCCGCGGCGGCCGCCCCCTAATACGGCGGCAGGTCCTCATACCACTCCCCGAGCATCCGAAAGGCTCGCCAGAAGCGCTGCTTCGCGCCCTCCTCATCCAGCGAGTCATCTATATCGGGCACGTACAGCGCATCGACGGTCGGGGTGAAGGCCTGGATCTCGCCCTCTCGTGACTCGATCGGGCGCGATAGGGGAAGCTCCAGCTCGTTTAGGATCCGCAGCGCCGGAGCCCCCATCACGACGACGATCTTTGGCTGGACGATCGCGATCTCCTCGACCAGGCGGCGCACGCACTCGCTCGCGGCAAGGTCGGGCTCCCCGATCGGGCACTTCACACAGAGGGTGCCGTAGACGACGAGCGGGTCGATCCCCAGGCGCTTGAAGCTTTTCATCAGGGCGTTGCCGGCGCGACCGTAGAAGGCGACGCCCTCCTCGATCTCAGAGCTCGCCGGTGCCTGCTTGAGCATGAAGATGTCGGCCTGGGGATGACCCGAGCCCAGCACCGGCATCAGCTTCCCGCGCGGACAGTGGGGGCACTCCTGCAGTTCCCGCGTCAGCTGGTTGAGCTCGCGAATCGCCCGCTCTAGGTACTTCTCCCGGATCTCATCATCGGTGGTTGGCATCGCCGGGGATCTCTTTGACGGACCGGGCGCGGGTCCTCTGCGGCCACCCGCCTGCATCAGCTCTTGCTCGCCGAGCCGCGCCCCCGCGGACGCCCGCCGCGTACCGGTTTGGCGTCCGGCACCCGACGTTTGGGGGCCTTCGGGCGCCCAGCCGTCTGCAGGATCTTCAACGCCTGCACGTAGACGAGGTTCTTGTGCTTGCGGGTGATATCGGCGTCGCGCATAGCCTCGAGAAACTCGGCCGGCCCGTCGAAGTCATGGATGCGCACCCGCACGCTTCCCAAGCCCTGGGCGACGTGGCTGTCAGAGCCCGCCCCCGGCACGATCCGGTACTTGCGGGCGAAGCGCTCGGCCTCCTCGTTAAAGGCGGTAAGGGCAACCCGGGGGTTGAAGACCTCAAGCACATCAACCTCCTCGACGATCTCGATCAGGTGCTCGTAGTCGGGCACCGAATGAAAGCGATCAAAGGGATGGGGGACGTAGACGAGGCCGCCCTGGCTGCGGATCTCGCCGATCGTCTCCGCCATCGTCAGCCCGCGGGGGATCTTTTGCTCGAGGAAGAGGCCGATCACCTCACCCTGCCCAGCGGTCTTCACCTCCTCTCCAACGATCACCTTTAGGCCACCCTGGCTGGCCACGATCCGCCGCGCCTCAAGCGCCCCGGAAATCTCGTTGTGGTCGGTGATCGCGATCGCCCCCAGTCCCCGGTCGCGGGCGGTGCGAAGCAGAACCTCAACCGGCGTCGCGCAGTCCGGTGAGTGGTCGGTGTGCATGTGGAGGTCGACCTCGACCAGCTTGCGGCGGGAAATCCTACGGCGCAGCTCGGGGTCCCCGCTTCGGTCGTGGCGACGCCCGAGAACTCGACGGTAGAGCTCCTCCACCTCGAGGCCAACCTGCCCCCAGGGGCGATCTGAGCCGGCCGGCGCCAGCAGCTGGTAATCGGCGGGGAAGTAGGCCTTCAGCAGGGTCGCGGTTTGCGGCGCGCTCACCGTGCGGGCATCGAGTCGGCCGAAGAAGATCTCAACCAGGGGGCGGGCGACCTGGGTCGAGAGTACCCGCTCCTGGGGGGCATGAAAGGTTGCCACGTTGAGGGCGTAGGAATGCCTCAGAGCCGCCGAAGAGACGCTTGGTGCAAATGGGTCATGGACGTGGACGATGTCGAACTCGGTCTCGCCCAGGAGCTTTTTGACCCGATCACCGGTGGCGAGGACAACCACCTCGTGACCGCGCAGTTTGAGCTCGGCGCTGAGGTGGTCAACGAAATCGTTGACCGGGTTCTTCACCCCCCTGCGGTAGGGGGTTACCTGGGCGATCGAGAGGCGGCCGGCCGACACGGGCACCCAGCATATGAGCCCGGCGCCGCGCCCCCTGCCTAGGCCTCGGCCTTGGTCTGCTCAACGCCCGGCTTGCTCGCGGCGGCGGGCGAGCTCTGACGGGCGTAGGCGGCGATGAACTCCTCGGTTCGCTCGCGCGCCAGGTCGTCGGGTCGCTGCGTGTGCGGTGACTTCATCAGGTAGCTGGAGGGTCCGTCGAGCTGGCCGGCAATTCCGTGGTTTCGAGCCAACTTGATGATGCGAACCGCGTCGATCACCACGCCGGCTGAGTTGGGCGAGTCCCAGACCTCGAGCTTCAACTCGACGTTGAGTGGCACATCGCCGAAGGCTTTTCCCTCGAGCCGGATATGCGCCCACTTGCGATCGGTCAGCCAGGCGACGTAGTCGGAGGGTCCAACGTGGACATCCTCCTCTGGCAGCTCATGACCCATGATCGAGGTGACCGCATTCGTCTTTGAGATCTTCTTGGAGTCAAGGCGCTCGCGCTCGAGCATGTTGAAGAAGTCCATGTTGCCGCCGACGTTCAGCTGGCTGGTGCGCTCCATCCGCACGCCGCGGTCGTGAAAGAGACGCGCCAGCTGGCGGTGGACGATCGTCGCGCCCACCTGGGACTTGATGTCGTCGCCGATGATCGGCAAGCCCGCCTCACGGAAACGACCATCCCAGTAATCCTCGCGGGCGATGAAGACCGGCAGGCAGTTGACAAAGCCCACGCCGGCGGCGAGCGCCTGCTCGACGTACCACTTGGTCGCCTCCTCAGATCCGACCGGTAGGTAGCAGACCAAGACATCGGCCTTGGTCTGTTTGAGGATTCCGACGATGTCGGCGGTGGCCCCGGGCGCCTTTGTGATCCTCTGTTTGAGGTATTTGCCAAGCCCATCGTGGGTCATCCCCCGTTCAACCTTGACCCCGATCTTGGGGACCTCGGCAAATTTGATCGTGTTGTTCTGTCCCGACCAGATCGCCTCCGATAGGTCCTTGCCGACCTTCTCGGCGTCGATGTCAAAGGCGGCGACGAATTCCACGTCGCGAACGTGGTAGCCACCGAGATCGACGTGCATCAGACCCGGAACCTGCTCGGCGGGATCGGCGTCGCGGTAGTAGTGGATGCCCTGGATGAAGGAGTTGGCGCAATTGCCGACCCCGACGATCGCCACCCGGACCTTCTGCTCGTCGGCGTCGCTGGGGACGCTGGCGCCGTTTGCTCCGTTGCTCTCACTCATGAATTTGGGAGTCCTTCCTCGATCGCGCTTGGGGGCACATCACACCGGGGTCCGCGACTGGTTACAGCCCATCCGCACGGCTGCCATCGTCGGCGGCGACGACGGATGCCTCCTTGGAGAGCTCATTTCGAACATGCCATACACGCTGGATGACGGTGATGATTGTCAGAGCGGCGATCACGTAGATCGCCGGCGCCAGCAACTCGAAGTGACCGATCCCGGCGCCCTTGGCAAAGACCAGGCCGATCGAAAGTAGCACCACCCTGACCGGGCGCGTCGCCAACCCGACCTTGCACTCGACCCCGAGCGCCTCGGCCCGGGCGCGGGTGTAGGACACCATCAGCGAACCAAGCACCGCCACCACGCACATCGCGGCGGCGAAACCCTGGCCGGTGGCGGCGAAGTAACCCGCCACCGCGGCGAGTACGACCCCCTCCTCGATCCGATCGAGGGTCGAATCGAGAAAGGCCCCGAACAGGGTGCCCTTTCCCGACATCCGTGAGTAACGTCCGTCGAGGGTGTCCATCACGGAGCCGACGATGAAGGCGAGGCCGGCGAGAAAGAAGAGGCGCTGCGTGACCAGCGCGGCGGCGAGAAGGTTCAGCGCCAGCCCGACCCCGGAGATCGCGTTGGGAGTCAGCCGCGACTCGATCAGCCGGTCCCGAGCATAGGCCCTGAGCTCCTGCCCATTGCGGGTCCCGCGACCGTTTCGCTGAGGACCCGGGGCCCTCGGGGGCGCCGAAGATTCCATCCGCTGAGGCTAGATGATTGGCCCGGCGCAGGCCTAGGCCTCGGCCTCTTGCGGCGCCCGTGCCCGCCAGGCCCAGGCCTCGGGGCGGGCGCGGGCGAGCAGGCGGGAGGCGATCAGCGCTGCCGAAACGGCGACCGCCCAGCCGAGTACCGCGTCGGTCCAATAATGATTCGCGGTGACGATCACAACCCAGGCCACCAGCAGCGGCCAGGCTGCCCAGAACGCCCTCGCGTACCAGCGCCGGCAGACCATCACGCCGGTGCCGCCGATCATCAGCGCGAAGGCGCAGTGCATGCTGGGCACCGCGGCGAAGGGATTGATGAAGATCTTGGCCAGAGAGGAATTGTGGCTGCCAGCAAAGGCATTGACCGTGTCGACGAAGCCGTGTTCGGGAAACATCCGCGGTGGCGCCGTCGGGTACAGGGTGTAGCCGATCAGCGCCAGCCCCATCGAGACGACGAACATGTTGCGGACGAAGTAATAGGACTCGTTGCGAAACAGGTATAGCCAGATCAGGAAACTCAGCGCGATCGAGAACTGGGCGTTCAGGTAGACCTGGTTGGCGAAATCGATCAGCCAGTGGGCCGGCAGGAAAAAGGCCTGCAGCTTGGGCTCAAAGAAGGTGTGGATCGACTGCTCGAACTGGATCACCTGCTGGCCGTGGGCGATCGCCACGGAGCGCTGCGAATCGGCGATGCCGCGGACAAACTCATAGGCCAGATCGACCAGGGCCAAGATCCCGATCTGCCGACCAGCGTCCGGCCAGCCCTGGGGGAGCCTGGCCTCTATCCGCGAAAAAGCCCGAGACACCCGGTGCATTGTAATAACCGGGTTAACGGTCGAGCGGCTAGGGTCGGGCGCCGTGGAGTGGACGCCACCCACCAAGCCGAGAGTGCGGGCGATTCGGGACCGTTTGCGCGAGATGTATGGGCGCCCAACTGCTGATCCGCATCGGGCCCCGGTCGATGAGCTGATCAAGACCGTCCTCTCCCAGCACACCAACGATCGAAACCGCGATCGAGCCCTGGCCCAGCTGCAAGGGCAATTCCCGAGCTGGGAGGCCGTCCGCGACGCGCCACTCGCCGCGATCGAGGAGGCGATTCGCCCCGGCGGCCTCGCCAAGCAGAAGGCGCCGCGCATCCAGGCGATCCTAGCTTCGCTCGGCGATCCGCCCGACCTCGACTGGACCGAGACCGCGGCGCCGGCGCGCTCGCTTGAGTTCTTACTCTCGCTGCCGGGCGTGGGGCGCAAAACCGCGGCCTGCGTGATGCTCTTCAGCTGGGGCTTCCCGGAGTTCCCGGTTGACGTCCACGTTCACCGGGTCGGCACGCGCCTCGGGCTACTACCGCCAGGCGCCTCCCTACAGCGCGCCCATACCGAGATCGCAAGGGTCGTCGACCCCGATGATGCCTATGAGCTTCACATGAACTTGATCCGCCACGGGCGCGAGCTCTGCCGCCCGCAACCACGCTGTCAGAGCTGCGAGCTGAGGCGAATGTGCCCCTGGTACCGCAACGAGCAGCGAAGCGCCAGTAGTATCCGCGCCGCCGGTCGGCGGGACTGACCCGGGGGGCCGGCTCCAAACACCGCCAAATGAGCAAACGCACCTTCGTCATCTTCGGGCTGCTTGTCGTGTTCCTCGCGGTCGGGATCCCCTGGCTGGCCTTTCGCTCGCGCGGCGACGCGGCAACCGGCGAGCAAAAGGTGCCGGCGAACCTGAAGGCCGGCCAGGCCCTCTTTCAAACCAACTGCGGAACCTGCCACACCCTGTATGCGGCCGGGACCGATGGCAACTTCGCTCCGAATCTGGACGAACTGCTGGCGCCCAGCGGGGCGCCCAGCGGCCCGAGCGCCCCGCAGACGATCGCGGCGACAAAGCTGCGCGTCCTCAATGCCCTCGAGCACGGAGTCGACACGACCACCACCCCCGGCCGTATGCCGGCCGGCATTCTGAACGAACGCCAGGCCCATGAAGTCGCAAACTTCGTCGCCCACACCGCCGGCGAGGGGTAGCGCAAAGGAGGGGTTCTCCCGCCTCCCGCCCACCCGCGCATTGAGCCAAGAGGCCTCCCTATGGGCGGCGTTCGCCGCATTGGCGGCGCCAAACCGGCTTGCAATCCTCTGTGGATCTGCCATACTGCCACTTAGATTTCCTAGCCAGTCAAGACGAAACCCCTGGAGGTAAGCAAGAAGTGGGCAAGACGATCGGCATCGACCTGGGCACTACAAACTCCTGCGTTGCCGTGATGGAGGGCGGCGAGCCGACCGTCTTGGAGAATGCCGAGGGAGGTCGGACCACACCATCGGTGGTCGCCTTCCCCGATTCAGGTGAGCGGCTGGTCGGAACCGTGGCCAAACGCCAGGCGGTGATGAACCCCGAGAACACAATCTTTTCGATCAAGCGGTTCATGGGGCGCAAGGAGGCCGAGGTCAAAGAGGAGGAGACGATCGTCCCCTACAAGGTCGTCGCCGGTCCCAACGGGGACGTCCGGGTTGAAGCTCGCGGCAAGCAGTACAGCCCCCCGGAGATCAGCGCGATGATTCTGCAAAAGCTGAAAACCGACGCCGAAGCGAAGTTGGGCGAAGCGGTCGACAGCGCCGTGATCACGGTCCCCGCCTATTTCAACGATGACCAGCGCCAGGCGACCAAGGACGCCGGCAAAATCGCCGGGCTCGATGTGAAGCGGATCATCAACGAGCCGACCGCAGCCTCGCTGGCCTACGGGCTGGACAAAGAGGCGACCGATCAAACGATCCTCGTCTTCGATCTGGGCGGCGGCACCTTCGACGTATCCGTGCTTGAAATCGGCGACGGCGTCTTTGAGGTGAAGTCGACCGCGGGCGACAATCACCTGGGCGGCGACAACTGGGACAAAGCGATCGTCGAGTGGCTGGTCGCTGAGTTCAAACGCGACCAGGGAGTCGATCTGGCCCAGGATAAGAACTCCCTGCAGCGACTCTACGAGGCGGCCGAGAAGGCCAAGATCGAGCTCTCCTCGACCCAGGAGACGCAGATCAACCTGCCGTTCATCACCGCCGTGGAGGGCCAGCCAAAGCACCTGGACCTAAAGCTCAGCCGCTCAAAATTAAACGAGCTGACGGCCGATCTGTTGGCGCGGATAGTCGGGCCGGTCAAACGAGCGCTGGGCGATGCGGGCGATGCCTCAATCGACCACGTGGTGTTGGTCGGGGGCATGTCCCGGATGCCGGCGGTTCGCGAGCGGGTAAAGGAGCTGACCGGTAAGGATCCCCACCAAGGCGTCAATCCCGACGAGGTGGTTGCGGTTGGGGCGGGCGTGCAGGCGGGCGTTCTGGCCGGCGACGTCAAGGACGTGTTGCTGCTCGACGTCACCCCGCTGACCCTCGGAATCGAGACAAAAGGCGGCGTGATGACGAAGCTGATCGAGCGCAACACCACGATTCCGACCAAGAAGTCAGAGACCTTCTCGACCGCCGATGACAACCAGCCGTCGGTGGAGATCCACGTCTTGCAGGGCGAGCGCGAGATGGCGAGCGGCAACAAGAGCCTGGGCAAGTTCCAGCTGACCGGGATCCCGCCGGCGCCACGCGGCCTGCCACAGATCGAGGTCACCTTCGATATCGATGCCAATGGCATTCTCAATGTCACCGCCAAAGACCTCGGCACGGGCAAAGAGCAAAAGATCGAGATCAAATCGGGCTCCGGACTCTCCGAGGAGGAGATCCAGGGAATGGTCAGCGACGCCGAGGCCCACGCCGAGGAGGACCGCAAACAGCGCGAGCTGGCGGAGGCTCGAAACCTTGCCGAGAACGCCGCCTACCAGGCAGAGAAACAGCTTGAGGAGCTGGGCGAGAAAGTCGATGCGGCGCTCAAGGAGGAGGTCGAGACGGCGGTCAAGGATGTCCGCGACTCGCTGGATTCCGGAGGGCTCGAGGAGCTGAGCGCAAAGACCGAGGCGCTGACCGCGGCGCTGGGGCACCTCTCTGAGCAGATCTATGCCGCCCAGCAGGAGGGTGGCGGCGAGGAGGCCTCAGCCGATGGAAACTCGGCCGCTGAGGAGGAGGTCGTCGATGCCGAGGTCGTCGATGAGGGCGACGGTGAGTGAGGACGGCGGCGCTCAGGAGTCCGGGCCCGGCGCCGAGCCCAAAGAGCGGCGCTTCGCTGGCGAGGAGGCAAAGCTCACCGCGGGCGATTCTGAGTCCAATCTGAGCGCCGCCGCGGGCGCTAGCGAGGTCGAGCTGGAGGCCGATCTCGATGCCCTCCTGTTGGACACCCAGCGCGAGCGCGATGAGTACCTCTCCCTGGCCCAGCGCACCAAGGCCGACTTCGAGAACTACCGCCGGCGAATGGCGGCCGAGGCCGAGGCCGCGACCCAAAGGGGTAAGGCCGAACTGGCGCGGGGGCTGATCGGGGTTACCGACAATCTGGAGCGAGCGCTGAAGGCAAGCGCGATCGACCCCGAGGCCGAGGCGATGCCCGAGGAGCCATTGGCGCAGGGCATCCTGCTCACCTACCGGGAACTGGAGACGGTCTTGGAGCGGGCCGGGGTGCAGTCATATGACCCCGGCGGGGAGAAGTTCGACCCCAGTTGGCATGAGGCGCTGCAGACGATCGCCGTCGAGAACGTCGAACCCGGCCTCGTGGTCGAGGTGCTGCAGAAAGGATTCCGCTTGCAAGAGCAGGTACTGCGGCCCGCCCGCGTGGTGGTCAGCGAGTAGGCGGGAATGGCCGAGGATCTCTACAAGGTACTGGGCGTCCCCAAGAAGGCCTCCGCCGAGGAGATCAAGAAGGCCTACCGCAAACTGGCCCGCAAATACCACCCGGATCGCAATCCCGATAACCCCGAGGCCGAGGAGAAATTCAAGCAGATCGGCGGCGCCTACGACACGCTCTCAGATCCCGACAAGCGCAAGGAGTATGACTCCGGCGGGGCCTTCGCGGGATTCGGCACCGCCGGCGGCCGCGGCGGCTTCGGCCCCGCCGGCGCCGCCCAGGCGGGCGGTTTCGGCGACCTGGGTGACATCTTCTCGACCATCTTCAATCGCGGCGGCGGCCGCGCGGATCCCCAGCAGATGCGCGGTCGCGATCTTGAGACCGAGGTCTCGCTGAGCTTTGATCAGGCGGTCAACGGTACCCAGATCAGCGTCACCGTGCCCAAGGCGGGACGCTGCCCCACCTGCCACGGCAGCGGCGCTCGTCCCGGCAGCGCTCCAACCACCTGCCCGCGCTGCGGCGGTCGCGGAATAGATGCCCAGAGTCAGGGCTTCTTCTCGATCAGCCAGCCCTGCCCGCAATGTGGCGGCACGGGGCAGATCATCGAGGATCCCTGCCCCACCTGCGAGGGCTCTGGCCTGACCCACCAGACCAAGCGCTACAAGGTAAACATTCCGGCCGGGGTAAAAGAGGGGACCCGGATCCGACTCGCCGGCAAGGGGGAGGCCGGACCGCGCGGCGGAGCGCCCGGTGACCTCTACGTGACGACCCGGGTCAACCCATCCGCGATCTTTAAGCGACTCGATGACGGCAACCTCGAGGTGACGGTGCCGATCACGATCGCCGAGGCGCTGCGCGGTGGCACGATCGAGGTGCCGACCCTGCGCGGAACCAAGAAAATCAAGGTCCCCGCCGGGACCAGGCACGGAACGATTCAACGGCTGCGCGGAGAGGGGCCGCCGAAGCCCAAGGGACGGGGTCAGGGCGACATCCGCTACCGGCTTGAGATCGAGGTGCCCGAGAAGCTGAACAAGGAGCAAAGCGAGGCGGCCGAGAAACTGGCGGAGGCTTTCAACGGCTCCGATCCGCGCGAGGAGCTTATCCGCGAGGCGGCAAGCCGGTGAGCTCCCACATCGGCCACGAGCAGATCGAGGCGCGGCTCGATTCCAAGCGCGGCGTGTTCATGATCTCGATCGCCGCCGAGCTTGCCGAGATGCACCCCCAGACGCTGCGGATGTATGAGGCCCGGGGTCTGATCAGCCCGAAGCGCTCGCCCAAGAACACCCGCCTTTACTCCCAGCACGATGTCGAGCTACTTCGCAGGATTCAGCGGATGACCTCTGAAGAAGGGCTGAACCTGGCCGGAGTCGAAACGGTTCTGGCAATGGAGGAGCGCGTTGATCGGATGCGGACTGAACTGACCCGGATGCGCCGCCGCGCGGCGGAGCTCGAAAAACAGATCTGGAACCGGAGGGGAGGCTGATGCAACCGGATCGCTTCACGATCAGATCCCAAGAAGCGGTTGCCGAAGCGCAGAGCCTGGCGGCGGAGCGCCGCAGCCCCGAGGTGGCGCCCGCGCACCTGCTGATCGCGCTGCTCGAGCAAGAGGACGGCGCCGTCGTGCCGATCCTGCAAAAGCTCGGTTCCGATCTCGGCGCCCTGGCGGCGGGGGCGCGGGAGGCCGCCGATCAGCTCCCCAAATTGAGCGATGCGGGCGCGACCGAGGCTCGTCCCTCCTCAGCCCTGGTCAGGACTCTGCAACAGGCCGAGAAGGAGATGCAGAAGCTGGGCGATGAGTACATCTCGACCGAGCACATCCTCTTGGCGCTGAGCGATAAGGGCTCCGGGGTCAGCGAGTTGCTGCCCGGACGCGACTCGTTGGCGAAGGCGATCGCCGAGATTCGCGGACCGCACCGGGTCACCTCGCCCAGCGCCGAGGACAACTTCCAGGCGCTGGAGAAATTCGGCCGCGACCTGACCGCAGAGGCCGAGGGAGACAAGCTCGACCCGGTGATCGGGCGCGATGAGGAGATCCGCCGCGTGATCCAGGTCCTCTCGCGGCGGACCAAGAATAACCCCGTCTTGATCGGCGATCCCGGCGTCGGCAAGACGGCGATCGTGGAGGGACTGGCGCAGCGGATCATCGCCGGCGACGTGCCGGAGAGCCTGCGCGATCGCCGCGTCATCGCGCTCGATATCGGCTCCCTGTTGGCCGGCTCCAAATACCGCGGCGAGTTCGAGGAGCGCCTCAAAGCCGTGCTCTCAGAGGTGCAGGCGGCGGCGGGCCAGATCGTCCTCTTCCTCGATGAGCTGCACACAATCGTCGGCGCCGGGGCGGCGGAGGGGGCGGTCGATGCCGCCAACTTGCTGAAGCCGATGCTCGCCCGAGGCGAACTGCGCGCGGTTGGCGCCACGACGCTGGATGAGTACCGAAAGCACATCGAGAAAGACGCGGCGCTGGAGCGCCGCTTTCAGCCCATTTACGTCGGCGAGCCCGACCTGGAGGATACGATCGCGATCCTGCGCGGCCTCAAGGAGCGCTATGAGGTTCACCATGGGGTGCGAATCTCCGACGGCGCGATCGTCGCGGCGGCAACCCTCTCCGAGCGCTACATCGCCGATCGCTTCCTTCCCGACAAGGCGATCGATTTGATCGATGAGGCAGCTTCGCGGTTAAAGATCGAGATCGACTCGATGCCGACCGAGATCGACGAGGTCAAGCGGCGGATTCAACAACTGGAGATAGAGCGGGAGGCGCTAAAGAAAGAGAAGGATGATGCCTCCAAGGCGCGGCGGGCGACGATCGAGGCGGAGCTCGCCGAGCTCTCCGAGCGCTCCAACGAGATGACCGCGCGCTGGCAAAACGAGAAGCAGGCAATCGAGGCAAGGAAAGCAGCGCAGGCGCGCCTTGAGGAGGCCAACCGCGAGGCCGAGCGCGCCGAGCGCGAAGCCGACCTCGAGCGCGCAGCAAAGCTTCGCTACGGGGAGATCCCGGAGCTGGAGAGGACCGTCACCGAGGAGCAGGAGCGCCTCGCCGAGCTTCACCAGGGCGCCGGCACGATGCTGAGCCAGGAGGTGACCGAGGAGGACGTCGCCGAGGTAATCGCCAAATGGACCGGAATCCCGGTCAGCCGCCTGATGGAGGGAGAGGTGGAGAAGCTGATCCAGATGGAGGAGCGGCTGCACCAGCGGGTGATCGGTCAAGACGAGGCGATCGCCGCGGTCTCCAACGCGCTGCGCCGTTCGCGGGCGGGGCTATCGGATCCGGACCGACCGATTGGCAGCTTCCTCTTTCTCGGGCCGACCGGAGTCGGCAAGACCGAGCTGGCGAAGGCGCTGGCGGAGTTCATGTTCGACTCCGAGCAGGCAATCGTCCGCCTCGACATGTCCGAGTACATGGAGAAACACACGGTGGCGCGACTGATCGGGGCGCCACCGGGCTACGTCGGCTATGAGGAGGGCGGCCAGCTCACCGAGGCGGTACGAAGGCGCCCCTACGCTGTTGTACTGCTTGATGAGATCGAGAAGGCCCATCCCGACGTCTTCAACACGCTCTTACAGATCATGGATGACGGACGCCTCACCGACGGCCAGGGTCGCACGGTGAGCTTCACCAACACCGTGCTGATCATGACCTCCAACGTCGGCAGCGACCGGATCCTCGGCGAGTCCGTCGATGAGCGGATCCGCGAGCAGATCGAAGAGGTGCTGGCCGCCACCTTCAAGCCAGAGTTCCTCAACCGGATCGATGACACCGTGATCTTCCATCGTCTTTCCAAGCAGGACATCGACCGCATCGTCGAGATTCAGGTGCGAACTCTGATCGGTCGGGTTGCCGAGCGGGGGATCGAGGTCGAGCTCAGCCCCGAGGCGCGAACGCTGCTCGGTAACCTCGGTTATGACCCGAACTTCGGAGCCCGCCCCCTGAAGCGGGTAATCCAGAAACAGCTTGTTGACAAACTGGCGCTGAAGATGCTCGAGGGTGAGTTCGGCGACGGGGATGTAGTTAAAGTTGATGCAGATGATGGAGAATTGACCATAGGCGTGCATTCTCAAGTCTCCTAGGGCAAACTCCGATCTATAGCCAACCGACCGAATCGCTGAGACCAACCCATGCCGACCCTTCCCCGACCACCAGCGCGACCGCGCTCCGCACTTCCCGACGCGATTTTTTCACTCGATCAGCGCCTGCTGGCGCTGGCGGCGGGGTCGCTCGCCCGCTCCAGGCGGGCCCTGGAGGGGGCCTGCTGGAAGCTCGAGCGTGGCCTGCTGTGGCCGCTTGAGGAGCGCCTTGGCGGCTGGGAAGGGGCGCTTCGCGGGCTGGCGCTCGTCGCGGTGGGCTTGCTCGCGGTGGGCGCTGGGGTCGCCGGGCTGCTGTGGGCGGCGCCGGGACGAGACGGGGGTTCGGCGGCGACACCCGCCGCGCAAAGCACGGGCACCTCGATCGCGGCCAAGCCCGCATCCCCTGCCTCCCCCCCGCCCCGCCCCGCCCACGTCCTGCACGGAGCGCCGCCGGTTTTCACGGCCCCGGCCGGACACCCTGCAGCAAAAGTTGCGAGCGCGCGGGCGCTCGATACATCCTCAGCAGCGAAATCCGCCAAGTCCCCGAGCGCCTCAATCTCCTCGGCCCCGGTGATCTTGGGAAAACCCGCCGGCCCAGCCGCGATCAAGGTCGCGCGCAAGTTCTCAGATGCCTTCGTCCTCTATGAGATCGGCAAGGGGGGGGCGCCGGTCCGTGCCGCCTTTGCAAGCACCGCCACCCCCGCACTCGCCCAATCGCTCCTGCGCCGCCCGCCTCGCCAACCCTCCACGGTCAAGGTGCCCGAGGCAAAGGTGCTGAACATCGTGCCAGGCCCCTCCAGCGGCAGCGTCTACATGGTCAGCGTCTCGCTGCTTCGGGTCGGGCTGACCAGCGAGCTGCGCCTGGAGATGGAAAACAGCAAGCGGGGCGGCTGGCAGGTAACGGACGTGGTCGGCTGAGGATGGGATGGTTTCGAAACACGCTGGCGGCGGCCGCGATCGGTGCCGCCGTGGCGGCCCCGGGAACAGCAGCCGCCGAAGTCCCCTCGAGCGCGGCAACCCCAGCCACCCTCGCCACGCCCCAGCCGGCGAGCACGACGACGACGCCGGCCCCGGTTGTCCAGGGTCCAACCCTGGAAGCACCGCCGACGATCAGCAAGGCGCCGAGGCACAGCGCCGGCGGTGGCGGAACCTCGGCCGCCACCAAGACCAAGAAGGCGCCCAAGGGAACCCGCGCCGCCACCACCAAGCCGGCGCCCGGCGCCACCACCGCCCCGCCCTCCGCTGGGATACCGACGCTCTCAATCACAAACATCCCCTCATCGACCTGCGCTGCGGCGGGGGTTCCACCGCAACTGATTCCGATCTATGAGCGAGCGGCGGGCGCCTACAACCTCGGCCCGCAGGGGCCCGCCGTTCTGGCCGGGATCAACGAGGTCGAGACCGCGTTTGGGACCAACCTCAATGTCTCCTCGGCGGGCGCGGTCGGCTGGATGCAGTTCATGCCCTCAACCTGGGCGATCTATGGCGTCGACGCCAACGGGGACGGGGTGAAGAACCCCTACAACCCCGAAGATGCGATCTTCGCCGCGGCGCGCTACCTCAGCGCCGCCGGGATGCCGTCGGATACCTACGCGGCGATCCTCGCCTACAACCACGCTGATTGGTACGTCGCCGAGGTGCTCGCCAACGCCAGCTGCTACGCGCCGGACTTCGGCGGTTCGGCGGCCACCGGCTCCAGCGTCCCACCGCAGCTGCCGGTGATGAGCTGTCGACCGGCGCCAGCCTGGCGTCGGGAAGTGCCGCGCGAATACCTGAGCGCCTTCGAGGATGCTTCTGCCCGTTACGGCCTCGGGCGGCGGGGCGTCTGGGCGCTGGCCGCGGTGGCCCACCTCGAGTCGAACTTCGGCCGCGGGATGGACCGCCACGAAATGCAGACCGCTGGACCGCTGGGCCTCGAACCGAGCGAGTGGCGCCAGTACGCGGTGGATGGGGACGGCGACGGCCGGATCCGCCACGCCGACCCGGCCGACTCAGCCGCAACGCTGGCCCGCCTGATCTGGGCCCACGGAAGCCTGCGCGCCGGACTTTTCGCCCACAATCAGGCGGAGTGGTACGTGCAGGCGGTTCTCGCCGAAGCAGACCGCATGCAGGGTCGCTGCAAGGTGACCTACACCGACTGGTCGATCGCCCTGCCGGCCGCGGCGGGCGGCTACGTCGATCCATTCAGCCTCAGCTCCAATTTGGTCACCGGTAGGGTCGACCAGGGAGTCGACTTCACTGGAACGGGACCGATCGAGGCAATCGGGGAAGCAAAGATCCTCGCGACCGGTGCCCCCGGTTGGCCAGAAGGCGGTGGCGTCCTTTACCAGCTCCTCGGCGGTCCCCTCAAGGGCCAGCAGGTCTACGTTTATGAGGGAGTCGACGCGACGGTGAGGGCTGGGCAGACGGTCAAAGCCGGACAGCAGATCGCCAACTTCCGACCCGGGGGCTCGATCGAGACCGGCTTCGCCGACCCGGCCGGCGTCCCGCTCAGCCACGGCGAATACTACGAGGGCAAGGTCACCCGCTACGGCCTGCAGATGCTCTCCCTGCTGCAAGATATCGGCGTCTGAAGCTCCGATTGCGGGCAGAGCAACGGGCCCATCCCCGCTTCGCGTAACGTAGGAGCCAACCCGCGAGCTGAGGAGATGAATATGCCCACCTACGTGATGCTGACCAATCTCACCGCCGACGGTGTCCGCACCCTGAAGAACAATCCGGGGAGGGTGGCCGAGGTCAACGAGGAGGTTGAGCAGATCGGCGCCAGGGTCCTGGCCCAATACGCGACGCTCGGCCAGTACGACTTCGTCACGATCGTCGAGGCACCCGATGAGCGAACGATGGTCAAGGTCTCGGTCGAGCTCGGCTCACGCGGCACGATGAACAGCCAGACCCTGACCGCAATCGCGGCGGATGACCTGGCCGACTCACTCTAGGTCGCCGGCTTGAGGGTCCTGGTCCTCGGCGGAGGAGGCCGCGAGCACGCGATCGTGCGGGCGCTGGGACGCTCCGCGGCCGCCCCCGAGCTGCTCTGCGCGCCGGGCAACGCGGGGATCTCCGCCGAGGCAGAGTGCCTGCCGACGGTCGACCTCGGCGACCCCGAAGCGATCGTCATAGCGGCACAACATAACGGCGTCGAGCTCGTCGTGGTCGGGCCGGAGGGACCCCTGGTTGCCGGGGTTGTGGACGCCCTGGAGGACGCCGGAATCGCGGCGGTAGGACCGAGCGCCTCGGCGGCTCAGCTTGAGGGATCAAAGGCCTTCGCCAAGCAGCTGATGGAGGAGGCGGGGGTCGCCACCGCCTCCCACGTCTTGCTCCACAGCCGCGAGCAGGCAATCCGCGAGCTGGCCCGTGCCTCCTTTCCGGCGGTGCTGAAGGCCGACGGACTGGCGGGGGGTAAGGGAGTGATCGTCTGCCAATCACGCGCCGCGGCGCAGGAGGCGGCAGAGATCTTCTTTACCGAGCGTCGCTTCGGTGTGACGACGGTGGTCTTGGAGGAGTTCCTGGAGGGGGAGGAGCTCTCGCTGCTCGCACTCTGCGACGGCGAGAACGTCCTACCGCTCTCCGGCGCCCAGGACTACAAGCGGATCTACGACGACGACAGGGGACCAAACACCGGCGGGATGGGCAGCTACTCGCCGGTCCCCGGCTTCGGGGCCGCCGAGATCGAGGAGATCATCGAGGCGGTGCACCGGCCGATCCTGGCCGCGATGGCGGCTTGCGGACGAACCTTCCACGGCGTCCTTTACGCCGGGCTGATGATCGGCGCCGAGGGCCCCAAGGTGCTCGAGTTCAACACCCGCCTCGGGGATCCCGAGACCCAGGCTGTGCTGCCGCGGCTGCGCTCGGACCTGCTCGAGCTCTGCCTGGCAACGCGAGAGCCGGGCGGGCTGGGCGGGATGGTGGCGGAGTTCGGCGATGAGTGGGCCGTTACCGTGGTGCTCGCCGGCGCCGATTACCCACGATCCCCTTCCCATGGCGAGGTGATCCACGGGCTTGATGCCGCCTCGGCGCTGGCGGAAGTCACCCATGCCGGCACCGCTGTGCGCGGCGCTGAGATCGTCACGGCCGGTGGGCGAATCCTCAACGTCACCGGCCTCGGCGCGACTCCGGCTGCGGCACGCGATCGCGCATACGATGCGGTCAGCCACATTTCCTTTGCCGGAATGCAGATGCGATCCGATATCGCCGCCCGCGCAGTAGAGCGGGTCCCCAGCCAGCCCACCTAGGAAGGAGCCATGAGCGAGATCTCAGAAGAGCCGCAGCCGAGCTCGACGACGATGCCTGCAGTCGAGGAGGCATTCGAGGAAATCGCGGTCGATGAGCCGTTGGTCGGAATCATCATGGGCTCCAAGAACGACAAGCCGAAGATGCAGGCGGCTGGCGCGGCGCTGCAGGAAGCGGGTATCCGCTACGAGGTACGGGTTATGAGCGCCCACCGCGATCCGGAGATGGTCAGCGAGTACTGCTCGAATGCTCGAATGAGGGGCCTCAAGGTGATCATCGCCGGAGCGGGGATGTCGGCCGCGCTTCCCGGTGTCGCGGCCGCCCACACCGACCTGCCGGTGATCGGCGTTCCGATTCTCGGCAAGAGCCTCGGCGGTCTAGATGCCCTGCTCTCGGCCGTGCAGATGCCCCCCGGGATCCCCGTCGCCTGCGTCGCAATCGACGGCGCCAAGAATGCCGGCGTCCTTGCCGCCCGCATAATCAAAGCGTGATCCGCCGCTACACCCGCCCGGAGATAGGCGAGGTCTGGACCCAGCGACGCAAGATGGAGTGCTGGTTGGAGGTGGAGCTGGCCGCGACCGATGCCTGGGCGCAGGAGGGGATCGTTCCCGTCGAGGCGGCGCGGGCGGCCCGCGCTGAGGCGAGCTTCACGGTCGAGGCGGTCGAGGAGCGCGAGCGGACCACAGATCACGACCTGGCCGCCTTCGTCGAGGTTGTCGCGGACTCGATCGGCTCCCAAGGCCGCTGGATTCACTACGGGCTGACCTCCTCCGATGTGCTCGATACGGCCCTGGCGCTGCAGCTGCGCCAGGCGGGTGAGGTCGTCCTCTCCAGCGCCCGCTCCTACCGCGACGCGCTGATCGAGCGGGCCCTGGAGCATCGCGACACGCTCTGCGTGGGGCGCACCCACGGTGTCCACGCCGAGCCCACCAGCTTCGGCCTGCGACTCGCCGGATTCGCCTTTGAGGCTGACCGCAACCTTGCTCGCCTCAGCGACGCCTTCGACCAACTCGGGGTCGGCAAGCTATCCGGCGCCGTCGGCACCTACGCCTCAGCACCACCGGCGATTGAGGCGCGGGTGATGGAGCGCCTCGGCCTGCGCCGCGAGGACGTCTCCACCCAGGTGATCCCGCGCGATCGACACGCGGTCCTGACCTCCCAGATCGCGATCGCCGGAGGCGGGCTCGAGCGCTTTGCAACGGAGCTTCGAAACCTGCAGCGCACCGAGGTTCGCGAGGTCGAGGAGCCCTTCGGCGCCGGCCAGAAAGGCTCCTCGGCGATGCCCCACAAGCGCAACCCAATCCGCAGCGAGCGGATCACCGGTCTCGCCCGCCTGCTGCGCGGCTATGCCCAGACCGGGCTGGAGAACATCGCCCTCTGGCACGAGCGCGACATCTCTCACTCCGGCGCCGAGCGGGTGATCCTTCCCGACGCGACAATCGCGCTGGATTACATGCAGGATCTGGCGGCCCGGACCGCGGCCACGATGAGCGTCCACGCCGAGCGGATGCGCGAGAACCTCGAGCTGACCCACGGCGCCCTGTTTAGCCAGCGGGCGCTGAGCACGCTGGTTGAGTCGGGGATGAGCCGAGACGACGCCTATCGCCTGGTCAAGGAAAACGCCCAGCGCGCCTGGGACACTGGCACCGAGTTCCGCGAGCTACTAGCCCTCGCCGCTCCGGATTTGGACCTCGAGGCGGTCTTTGACTACGGCGCCTACCTTACCCACCTCCCCGAGATCTTCGCGCGCCTTGAAGCGTTGGCCGACTGAGGGTAGGTTGGAGCGATGATCCTCTACACCTGTGGGAAAAAGACCAGCGGCCCGGGGCTCGCCCACCCCTGCGCAAAGGCGGGCAAGGCACTTCAGGGGGCGGGATATGAGTATGAGGTCCAGACCGTGGGCGGATACCGGATGATGCCCTGGACCTGGGGCACTCGCGATCGGGATCGGGCCGAGGTCAAGAAACTGAGCGGCACCAACGAGGTGCCGATACTCCTCCTCGATGACGGCGAGGTGGTCTCGGGCTCGGGTGCAATCGTGCGCTGGGCCAACCAACACCCCGCCACCAAGTCGGTGCCGAAGTAGCCGCCCGGCGGCTAGGCCGAAACCAGGTCGCGCTGGCGGGCCGCTCGCCGAGCCGTGAGCACCACGGGAGTTCCGTCGCGAGGTGAAAGGGTGACGTTTCGTCGTCCCACCCGCTCGGGCTTTGGGCTGGCCTTGTACAGATCACAGCGGCCGAGCACCTCGGCAAGCATGATCCGCATCTCAAACTCGGCAAAGGAAGCCCCGAGG
Source organism: uncultured Solirubrobacterales bacterium (assembly GCA_963700105.1). GTDB lineage: Bacteria > Actinomycetota > Thermoleophilia > Solirubrobacterales > 70-9 > CAVUWL01. The sequence continues at coordinate 158,219 of CAVOWL010000005.1, forward strand.
CAGCGGCGGATGCCGCCGCCGTAGGGGATCCATGAATAGGTCTCCGGTCCCTCGCCCAAGAACCGCTCGGGGCGAAAGGCAAAGGGCTCGGGATAGATATCGGCGCGGGTGTGGGTTAGCCAGATCGCCGGACTGACGTCGGTGCCAACCGCGAGCGTCGCTCCTTCGAGCTCGAGCTCGCGGGCGAGGCGCCGACCGGCAAGCGGGATCACCGGCCGCAGCCGCAAGGACTCAGCGATCGTGGCGCGCAGGAAGTCCTCCTCGCCCTCTTTGAGAGAATCACGCAGTCGCCGCAGCGGCGCGGGGTGGCGGAGCAGCAGATCAAAGGTCCAAGCCAGCGCCGTCGCCGTCGTCTCGTGTCCTGCCAACAGAAGGGTCATCAGCTGATCGCGCAGCTCTGAGTCAGACATCTCCTCCCCGTCCTCAAAGCGCGCCAAGATCAGCGCCGAGAGCACGTCTCCGCGCTCGCCCAATCCCGGCGCGGCGCGGCGCTCGCGGATCTCGGCGTAGAGCAACTCATCCACCGCCCTCAGCTGACCCTCAAATTTTGCCCACGGACCGCGCCGATCAAAGCGTTGTGTGGCGATCCGAACCAGCTGCGCGGTCGGCGAGGCGGTCTCGGTGAGAACCTTGGAAAGCAGGCCGCGAAGCCGCTCCAGGCGGGGACCGTCGGAGACTCCGAAGACGACGCGCAGAATCACCTCGAGGGTCACCGCCTGCATCCGCGAATGGATCGCGAAGGGCTTACCGATGGGCCAGGATTCGATCTCGGCGCTGACAATCTCTTCAACCACGGGCTGGTAGGAGCGCATCCGCTCGCCGTGGAAGGCGGGCAGCATCAACTTGCGCCGCGCGAGGTGATCCTCGCCTTCGAGCAGCAGCACCGAACGCGATCCCATGATCGGTTCCAAAACGATGTTTCGACCGACCGGAAGACCGTTGGCGCGCTCGGTGTAGAGCGCCTTGATCGCCTCGGGGTCAGAGATCAAGACCATCGGCGATTTGAAGCCGAGGAACTTGACGCTGAAGGAGTTGCCATATCTCTGCCTGCTCTCATGCATGAAGGAGAGCGGGCGAAATCCCCATCGCAGGGTCTGGAGCAGGGGGCTGGAGCTGGGTCCGGCGGGGAGCGTCACCGCCCAAGGATCGCAGACCCAACCCGACCGCGCCGGGGCGCGATCGGGGTCGATTCAGAAATCGCCTCCCGGTCACCGAACGCGGCGCGGCGATCGGCCCCGAGCCGCCTGCCGCCCGTCCGATAGCTAGCATCGCAGCCGTGACCGCGGTCCAGGATCTGAAGCTTCATTCCTCCGGCAAGGTGCGCGATATCTATGAGTGGGGCGATGACCTCCTGATGGTCGCCTCGGATCGGATCTCCACCTATGACGTCGTGATGCCGACCCCGATTCCCGATAAGGGGAAGGTGCTGACCCAGATGTCGGTGTTCTGGTTTGAAACAACCGGCGCAATCGTCGCCAACCACCTGCTCTCTGAGGACGTTCCCGAGGAGGTAATGGACCGCGCTCTGCGGGTGCGAAAGCTGCAGATGTATCCGCTCGAGTGCGTGGTCCGGGGCTACCTCTCGGGCTCGGGTTGGAACGAATACCGCGAGTCGGGATCGGTTTGCGGATTGCCCCTGCCCGCCGGCCTACTCGAGTCCGACCGGCTGCCGGAGCCGATCTTTACCCCCGCCACCAAGGCAAAGATCGGTGAGCACGACGAAAACATCGACTTCGAGCGCGCCGCCGAAGCGATCGGCGACCGGGCGCTGCTGGAGGAGCTGCGGCGCATCTCGATCGAGCTCTACATACATGCCGCCGAGCACGCGCTCGCACGGGGCATCATCCTCGCCGACACCAAGTTCGAGTTCGGCCGCCATGCCGGCGCCGAGGTCGTCCTCGGCGATGAGGTGCTGACCCCGGACTCCTCGAGGTTTTGGCCCGCCGATTCCTACCGGCCAGGGCGCGCCCAGCCCTCCTTCGATAAGCAATACGTGCGCGACTGGGCCGATCAGTCGGGCTGGGATCACACCCCCCCCGCACCGCCGCTCCCGCCCGATGTGGTCGAGCAGACCCGGGCCAAGTACGTCGAGGCCTACGAGCGAATCAGCGGGCTTCGCTTCTAGCGATGCGAGCTCGAGTTCTGATCCGTCCCAAGCAGGAAATCCTCGATCCGCAGGGCAAGGCGGTGGAGCAGGCGCTGCCGGCACTTGGTTTCGGCACGGTAACCGGGGTGGTTGTGGGGCGGATGATCGAACTTGACACCGATCACCCCGATCGCCTCGAGGAGCTCTGCGAGAAGCTGCTCGCCAACCCCCTGGTCGAGGACTTCGAGATCCAGACCCTGTGATCTGGGGGGTTCTCCAATTCCCCGGTTCCTGCGATGAGCGGGACGCGCTTCGGGCCTGTTCTCGCCACGGTGAGGCGCGACTCATCTGGCATCAGGAGCGCGACCTCGGCGGACTCGACGCGATCATCATCCCGGGGGGCTTCTCCTACGGGGACTACCTGCGGGCGGGGGCGATCGCGCGGTTCTCACCGGCGATGGAGGCGGTCGCGGAGTTCGCCGCGGCTGGCGGCGCCGTGCTCGGCATCTGCAATGGGTTCCAGGTGCTTTGTGAGGCGGGATTATTGCCGGGGGCGCTGCTGCTCAACCAGCAGATGCGCTTTGTCTGCCGCCAGCTCGAGCTCGTCGTCGAGGGCACCAACTCTCCATTCATCAGCGCGCTCGCTGCGCGGCGAGCGGCTCTCGCTGCCGGCCAAGCACGGGGAAGGGCGCTACTTCGCGCCAGCCAGAGCTGCTCGAGGAGATCGAGGCAAACGACCAGATCGCCTTTCGCTATGCACCCGGTCAGAACCCCAACGGATCAGCGGCTGACATCGCCGGGGTTTTTAACCGAGGCGGCAACGTGCTCGGGATGATGCCCCATCCCGAGCACGCGGTCGATTCCCTCAGCGGCTCGACCGACGGGGCGCGTCTTTTTGCCGCCGCCGCGAGGGTCCTCCATTGACGGTCTCCGAGCACAGCCAGCTCGGCCTCACCGACCACGAGTACGGGCTGATCGTCGAGCAGCTTGGTCGCGAGCCCAATCAGGTCGAGCTGGCGATGTTCAGCCTGCTTTGGTCAGAGCACTGCGCCTACAAGCACTCCCGGCGGTTGCTGCGGCGGCTGCCCACCAGCGGCACGCGGGTCGTGATGGGGCCGGGGGAGAATGCCGGCGCGGTCGACATCGGCGGCGGTTACGCAATCGCCTTCAAGGTCGAGTCACACAACCACCCCAGCGCGGTGGAGCCGTTTCAGGGCGCGGCTACCGGGGTGGGCGGCATCCTCCGCGACGTATTCGCCCTCGGCGCGAGGCCGATCGCGATCCTCGACTCGCTGCGCTTTGGGGAGCTTGACTCAGAGCGCTCCCGCTTCCTGCTCGAGGGAGCGGTGCGCGGGATCGGCCACTACGGCAACTCGATTGGCGTCGCAACCGTCGGCGGTGAGATCTACTTCGAGCCGCCCTACGAGCACAACTGCCTTGTCAACGCGATGTGCGTGGGGATCGCCAAGCGCGCCGATATGGTGCGTGCCGCCGCCGCGGGGGTCGGCAACGCGGTGGTATTGATCGGCGCCTCCACCGGTCGCGACGGAATCGGGGGGGCCTCGGTCCTGGCCTCCGCCGAGCTCGGTGAGGGCGACGCGGCGAAGCGCCCAACGGTTCAGGTTGGTGATCCCTTTGAGGAGTCCAAGTTGCTGGAGTGCTGTCTGGAGGCGCTGGCGGGGGACCTGCTCGTCTCATTGCAGGACCTGGGTGCGGCTGGGCTGACCTCCTCGGCCGCGGAGATGGCCTCCGCAGGCGGGGTCGGCATCGACTTGGACCTCGACCTCGTGCCGTTGCGCGAGGCCGACATGGAGCCCTTTGAAATCATGGTCTCGGAGTCCCAGGAGCGGATGCTTGCCGTGGTCGAGCCGGCGCGGCTGTCCGAGCTGCTGGCGGTGTGTGAGAAATGGCAGACCGCTGCCGCAGAGATCGGCGTGATCACCGATAGCGCCCGGCTGCGGGTGCTCGGGCGGGGAGAGGTGCTCGGCGACATGCCGATCGGAGTCCTGGTCGACGGCTGCCCGCTTTATGAACTCAATCCGAGCGAACCCCCGCAATGGATCTACGGCAACCGGGTGACGCTCGAGGCTGGGGTCTCCCCTGAGGACGAGCTGCTGGCTCTCTTGGGCTCCCCCAGCGTGGCCTCCAAGCGCTGGGCCTTCGAGCAGTATGACTCGCTGGTCGGCTCGCGCACCGTGTGCCGGCCCGAGTCGGCCGATGCCGCCGTCCTGACGATCCCCGAGGCCGGCAACGCGATCGCCGTCTCGATCGACGGCAACGGCCGCCACGTCGCCTGCGACCCATATGCGGGGACGATCGAGGCGGTGCTCGAGTGCGCCCAGAACCTCGCCTGCGTCGGCGCCGAGCCGCTGGGCCTGACCAACTGCCTCAACTTCGGCAACCCCGAGAAGCCGGGCACCGCATGGCAGTTGGACCGCTCGATCAGCGCCCTCGCCGACGCCTGCACCGCGCTGGACGTCCCGGTCGTCGGTGGCAACGTCTCCCTATACAACGAGGGGCCAGACGGCCCGATCTACCCGACCCCGGTGGTCGGCATGGTCGGGGAACTGCCCGACCCGGCGGGGGTCGCCGGCAGCGCCTTCCTCGCCGCGGGCGAGGCGATCGCCCTGCTGGGCCCCTTCACCCCGACCCTGGCGGGCTCGGAGCTTGCCAAGCAGCGCGGGGAACTGGACGCGGGTTTGCCGCTACCGGATATCGCTGCGGTAAAGGGCGCCTGCGCCACCATCCGCGACGCGGTCCGCCACGGCAGGCTCAGCTCCGTCCACGACATCAGCGACGGAGGCCTCGCCTGCGCCCTGGCCGAGTGTGCGATCGGCTCCGGGCTCGGCGCCCGGATCGACGTCCACCCCCTGCGCGAGCGCGGCTGCTCACCCGAGGAGGCGCTCTTCGGCGAGGGCGCTGGCGGCTTCCTACTCAGCGGCGATCGCGGCGCTCTGGAAGCCCTGGGCGCGATCTTGCTGGGCGAGGTCGGGGGCACCTCGATCGAGATCGCCGCCGCCGACCGCAGTATCAGCCTCAGCCTCAGCGCCGCCGCGAGCGCCTGGGGCTCGCTGTCGGCGCGAGTCAGAGCGCCCGCCTGAGCCCGCGCCGAGGCTCTGGTACCTGTGCCGCGCCTAGCGCTTGATCGTGATGGCGCTGGTCGTCGTCTGCGTTTCGCCCTGCGGATTGGCGGCGACGATCGTCAGGGTTACCTTGAGCGAGCCCTTCCTCTTCAGCTGGGTACGGCCCTTGCCGTTCAGGCTCAGTTTGATCCCAACCGTCTTGCCAGCGGGGACCGTGGTCTTCCCCTTGCCGATCACAACCGGCTTGCCGGCTTTCGATCCCGCCCGCGAAGCCGTTGCGGCGGCCGGGGCGGTGAGCGTCTGGGTCGTGCCGGCGGCGGGCGGGTTGGTCGCCGTGCCGAGCGCGAGGGTCTTGCCATTCGGCCCGACCCGCAGTGGCTTGTTGGCGAGCTTGAGGCCGCCGTTGGCGCCGGCTGGTGGCGCCGGGGCGGGAGGAGGAGGCGTGCTGCCGAGGTTGAAGCTCGCCAGCAGTTCATAGCCGGTCGGATCGGTCGGTTTGGAGTACTCCGAGCTGGTGTGTTCGGGGGCCGGAAAGTAGGCGCTGTCACGGTCGGCTTCCTCGCCGATCACGGTGCGGCCGGTGTAGAGGAGCGGCAACGAGGCGGTCGGGCTGAGAACCGAGATTGCCATCCCGTCGAAGGACCCCAGCTCACCCGGGATCGCCAGGTTCGGCACTGGCTGGGAGGAGATCGCCATGTTGAGCGGGACCGTCGTGACCTGATTGGGCGGAACCGTGAAGGTCGGGCTGATCTCCGGTATCTGGCAGCAGTAGACGTTGGGCTCAGAGGGGATCGACGAGCCTTCCTGAGTGCTGGTGATCACCACCGCCTGCATCGGGCCGGGGTCGGGCATCGCTGGCAGGGTGACGCTCGTGATCTCGCCGCTGCCCCCCGTGGTTTCGGGGAACGGGGCGCCGTCTGAGCCCCTGACGCTGGCCCAGGACCACATACACGAGGAGGCGCCGTAAAAAGGCGGCGCTCCCCCCTCGCAGCTCAACCCCGGAGTCACCGCCTGGGCCGGGTTGCCGCCGAAGGTAGTGTCGGCCCGTGCCGACGCCGCCAGGGCGAGCGCGCAGAGCAACGCCGAAGATGCGCCCGCAAGCAGCCGCGGCAACGTCGCGCTCGGAGAGTTCCGCCTGCCGGCAGTGCCTTTTGCAACCATGACCCGCACCCATAGTACCTAGAAGCGGAAGGGGCAAGGCCGCAAGTCCCTGCGCCACCCGTTCGGACCTACGGCCGCTGCTACCCTCCCGGAGTAGGCAGTCCGCCTGCGCGTCCCGTCTCTACACAGCGAGGAATACGCGCTTTTGACTACCGCCGAGCGGCCTTTGACCGACCGTGATGGACCGCGCGATGAGTGCGGCGTCTTTGGCGTATTCGCACCCGGCCACGACGTCGCCCGACTCGCCTACTTCAGCCTCTACGCGCTGCAGCACCGCGGGCAGGAGTCGGCCGGGATCGCTACCTGTGAGGGGGGCCACATCACCACCCTGCGCGACTCGGGGTTGGTCTCGCAGGTCTTTGACGAGGAGAAGCTGCGGGCGCTCGAGGGCGACATGGCAATCGGCCACGTTCGATACTCGACCACCGGCGGCGGCTCCTGGGAGAACGCCCAGCCAATCTGGCGCGATGATGGTCGCGAGCTGGCACTCGCCCACAACGGCAATCTGACCAACGCAGTGGAGTTGTGGAACGCGTTGCGCGAGTGCGGGATCGACTTCCGCGGCACCTCAGACTCCGAGATCATCGCGGCGCTGCTCTCCTCTCACCCAGGCAGATTCATCGAGGACGCCGTGGCGGAGGTGATGCCACGCCTGCAGGGCGCCTACTCCACGGTGGTGATGACCAAGCATGCGATCGTCGCCTTTCGCGACCCGCACGGAGTGCGGCCCCTCTCGCTCGGCCGCTTGGACGAGCGATTCGTGGTTGCCTCTGAGAGCTGCGCCCTCGACATCATCGGAGCGAAGCTGATGCGCGAGGTACATCCCGGCGAGATGGTCTCCCTGACCGAGCGCGGGCTTGAGACCCGCCAGGTGGTTAAGACCGGGCGCCCCGCGATCTGCGTCTTTGAGCACATCTACTTCTCCCGGCCAGATAGCCGGCTTGAGGGCAAGGTGCTGCAACAGGTGCGCGGCAGGATGGGAGAGAACCTCTGGCACGAGGCGCCGGTCGACGCTGATCTGGTCATCTCGGTACCGGATTCCGGGAACCCCGCGGCGGCTGGATTTGCGCGCGCCTCCGGGCTGCCGCGAGACGACGGCCTGATCAAGAACCGATACGTGGCACGAACCTTCATCCAGCCTGGCCAGGAGCTGCGCAAGCACGGACTGCGGCTGAAGTTCAATCCGCTACCGGAGATCGTCGCCGGCAAGCGCATCGTCGTCGTCGACGATTCAATCGTGCGCGGCAACACAACCCGCCAGATCGTCGGCATGTTGCGCGACGCGGGAGCCAGGGAGGTGCACCTACGGATCTCGGCCCCGCCGATCCGCCACCCCTGCCACTACGGGGTCGACATGTCGACCCGCGAGGAGATGATCGCCCACAATCGCAGCATCGAGGAGGTCGCCGCAGAGCTCGACGCCGATTCCCTCGCCTACCTTTCCCTGCAAGGGGTATACGAGGCAATCGGTACCCCGGCCGAGGATCATTGCGATGCCTGCTTCACCGGTCACTACCCGCTCGGGGACCCCGAGGAGGCAAACGGCAAATTCGCCCTCGAGCAGATCGACGTGGTCCCGGCCAGCCGCTAGCCGCTGGTGAAAGGCAAGTTCAAGCTGGTTGTTCTGGCCTCCGGCTCGGGCACCAACCTGCAGGCGATCCTCGACCAACTGCACGGTCGCGGCGGAATTGAGGTAGTCGGCGTTGGCTCCGACAAGGCCACGGCAATGGCCCTGCAGCGGGCGCGGGCGGCCGGAGTCGATACCGCGGTCTTCCCTCGCGATCGGTTTCCCGACCGCGAGGCGCGCGACGCTGCGATCGCGGAGTGGGCCGATGCAAAAGGCGCCGAGCTGATCGTCCTCGCCGGCTACATGCAGCTGCTCTGCAAGGAATTCGTGCGTCGCTTTGCCAATCGCGTCATCAACATTCACCCGGCCCTGCTGCCCCAGTTTCCCGGCCTTGATGCGATCGGACAGGCGCTGGGCGCCGGCTCAGAGGTGACCGGCGTCACCGTTCACTTCGTCGATGAGGGGATCGATACCGGCCCGGTGATCGTTCAGCGCGAGGTCGCCGTGCCCGCCGATCGCGATCGCGGCAAACTCGAGGAGGCGATCCACGCCGTCGAGCACGAGCTCTACCCGGAGGCGATCCGCATGATCGCTGCGGGCCAGGTTAGGATCGGGGCGAGTGATCCACCGCTGGTGCTAACCGATGAGTGAGGCTGCCGCAGAAATTCGAGACGATCCCGTCACCGATGGCGCGGTCCGGGTACGGCGGGCGCTGATCTCAGTCTCCGATAAGACCGGCGTCGCAGACTTCGCCAGGGCGCTTGCTGGGCTCGGGGTGGAGCTGCTCTCGACCGGCGGCACCGCGAGCGCGCTGCGCGAGGCTGGTTTGGAGGTGACCGATGTCTCGGAGTTCACCGGCCAGGGCGAGATCCTCGGCGGCCGCGTCAAGACGCTTCACCCGCGCCTTCATGCAGCGCTTTTGGCGCGGCGCGAGGACCCAGAGCACATGGACACGCTGCGCCGCGAGGGAATCGAGCCGATCGACTTGGTGTGCGTCAACCTCTATCCCTTCGAGCAGACCGTGGCCGGGCATGAGGTGGGAGCGGAGCTGGCAATTGAGAACATCGACATCGGCGGCCCGACGATGATCCGCGCGGCGGCAAAGAACCACGCTGGCGTCGCGGTGATCGTCAAGCCGGAGTCCTATGACGCTGTCTGCGCCGAGCTGGAGGAGTCTGGAGGGGAGATCTCCGCCTCAACTCGTCATTGGCTGGCCAACGAGGCCTTCGCCCAGACCGCGCGCTATGACGCTGCGATAAGTCGCTGGTTCTCGACCCCCTATGAGGAATTCCCCGAGCACCTCGCGGTCGCCTATGAGAAGGTGCTCGACCTCGCCTACGGCGAGAACCCCCACCAGCGGGGGGCCCTCTACGCGGAGGCCGGAATCCGCAGCCACGTGCTATCGAGGGTCTCGAAGCTTCACGGTCGGGCACTCTCCTTCAACAACGTGCTCGACCTCGACTCGGCGAGGCGACTGGTCGAGGACTTCGAGCAGCCCGCCTGCGTGATCGTCAAGCACAACAACCCCTGTGGCGTGGCGCTCGGCGAGAGCGCTCTGAATGCCTATGAGAGGGCGCTCGCCTGTGACCCGATGTCGGCCTTCGGCGGCGTGATCGCCCTCAACCGAACGGTCGGCGTGGGCTTGGCCGAGGCGCTGAATCAGAACTTCGTCGAGGTCCTGATCGCACCAGGCTATGAGGACGGCGCACTTGACGTTCTGCAGCAAAAGGAGGCAATTCGGATTCTCTGCGAGGAGGAGCGCCGCAGCCGCGACCCCGGCGAACGCGACGTCAAACGAGTTCTTGGCGGCCTCTTGATTCAAGATCGCGATGGAGACCCTGAGCCTCGCGAGCTGATGGAGGTGGTGACCAGCACCGAACCCAGCGAGCAGCAGTGGGACGACCTGCTCTTTGCCTGGACGGTCGTTCGCCACGTTCGCTCCAACGCAATTGTGATCGCCAAGGACGGCGCCACGCTGGGGATCGGGGCCGGACAGATGAGCCGCGTGGACTCGGTTCGACTCGCGGTTGAGAAGTGCCGCCAGGCTCGCGGGGAGCAGGCCACCGAGCTGCTCTTGGATTCAGCGCTCGCCTCCGATGCCTATTTCCCCTTTGCCGACGGCCCTCAACTTGCCATCGAGGCAGGGACAAGCACCGTGATCCAACCGGGCGGCTCCAAGCGAGATGGCCTCGTGATCGAGGCCTGCGAGGACGCCGGCGTGGCGATGGTGTTCACCAAGCACCGCCACTTTCGCCACTGAGGCGAGCGGCCCGCAACTCGCGGCGGGATTTGGGGCGGCTCGCCCAGGGTCGAGCGGGAGATGCCAGAGCGGGAGCCTCCCGCATTTTGGCTGGCTAATGCCTCTTTACCACAGCCGCAATTGGGGTCTTCACGCCGCCTGCCGTCACCGCCAGATGGAGTAGGAACGGCCCGCCGCCTTTGATCGGCAGGCTCAGCTTTCTCCTTTTCGGGCCTAGACTGAACCTCCGCTTGTCAACGGTGAGCGTCGCCTGAACTGCGGAGCGCACATGCAAGGCGACTTTGCGCGCGCTCAGCGCCACACTTTTGGGAATGGCCAGCTGCAAGTAGGGAAGCTGGACCTGGCTCACATTGACTGCCACGCGCGCGGTCGCAGTGCCCCCGCCGTCGCGGGCGATGAGGCGGATGTGATTCTTACCAGGTGGCAAGGGTCCGGCGCTGATCATTGATCCGCTACCAAGCGCAAATGGGCCGTCAAACCAGCGCAGGCTGCCTCCCCCCAGCTCACGGGGCAGCTGATCGAAGGCCTGCCCCTGAAGCTGGAGACGGGCGTCGCCCGGGATGCTCGCCAGCGTCTTTGCGATCGTCACCTCGGGTGGCGCACCGAGTACGGTGAAGCGGGAAGAGACCGCCACCGACTCGTTAAAGCCGTCGTTGACGCGGACCCGAACCCGAGCTGAGCGCGAGCCGTCCAGATCGGAGCCGGGCAGGGAGGCACGGCCGGTGCTGGGGCCGATGAAGACCGTCTTCCAGCTGCGCCCGTCGTTAGTTGAATAGTCGATTGATGCGGTCAGTGACTCGTGATCGGGGTTGGTCGCGCGCCAGCTCACGATCACCTTTCGTCTTCCGCCGACTCGCGCTCCGGGGTGCGGTGCGAGGATCCGCAGGCGGGGCGAATGTGGGGGGCGTTTGCGGCTGGCGATCATGGCCCCTTTTGAGGTCACCTCGACGCTGTCAACCCCGGCGGCGGGAACTTCGGCCGAGAGGCCATAAACCGGGCCCGCGTCTTCGTGACCATAGCTATCTGCCATCTGAGTTGTCGCAATCACCTGGCCCTGTTTTCCACGCGCGGTAAGCGTGTAGCTCGAATCGCCGTGCGGAATCGGTGGGCCGATCTGGGGGCCGACGCTCGTGAGGCCGAAGCCCGCGTTGCTGCCGTAGCCGATCACCCGCAGGCGGCGCGGGTTAAGGGAAGCACTCGCGACGTGTGAGGCTCGTCGACTGGGGGTCGAAGCCGAGGTAGATGTACCCTCGTTGCGCGATGCAGCGTGGAGTGAGGAAGCTGATCCAGAGGAACTGGCAAACTTGTCGAAGTTATGAAAGACCGCTTCCCAGTTGACCGGCGAGACCCAGCTCGCAGCATCACCTCCGCCGTTCGGCGAGCAGTAGGACATGAAGTCAAAGTTTTCAGGAGCGTTAACTCCGTCGGCGATGATCTGGTAGGGCTCTGAGCTCATATCGAGGCCGATGCCGAGGAGCTGACCGAAGCCTTCTTCGTCGGGCGATCCGACGTCTGGGCTGGTAATTCCAAGTTTGGCCTTCTCGGAGTCATGCGTCTCACCCGGTTTCAGCGGCCAGGGCACCCCTTCCTGGCCACCCGTTCCACCACCGCATTCGATGCTCGCGTGCTTTAGCCCGAACATGTGAAACAGCTCATGTGCCACGGCAGTAAGGGGCCGGTCGGCGCCACCGTTTGCTGGGTTGAAGAGGGACGCGGCGTAGCCGTCAAAGTAGTTGTACTCGACGCCGCCGATTCCTTCTGGCGCGATGCCGTAGGCGCCGAATCCGGGATCACCGATATTCGAGGCCATTTCGTTGACCCGAGAGGCGGCCTTCTCGGTCTTGCTGAGCCCCTTTTCTATCGAGTTGGCGATGTCGCTGATGTCGATCACCCCCTGGTAGGGGAACACCGTGAACCCTTCATCGGGACTGCGGGGATTCCAGCCTGAATCGGCCAGCGGTGAGACCAGCTTCGCACTGGCAAACGCGACGCTGGAGGGGACCGGGAGATTACCGTTCACGCTCAGGGCGACGGGAAAAAGTTCGACGCTCTGCGTCGACTCAAAGCTGACCCCGTTCTCGGTGAAGCTGTTGTTGGCCTGGCAGGCGGGCGATGAACATTCGGGCCTTCGTTCCGGTCCGGGAAAGCCGGGTTCCTGAAAGACGTGGCCGACAAGTTGGATGCTTCCGGCTTCCGTCCAGGATTGCGGCAACGTGAAGGTATAGGCATTGGCTTCGCTCTTACGCTCAGGTTCCAGCACCGGGGCGGGATCGGACTCCTGAATGCTTTGCAGTTTTGCGGGACCGAAGTCAGGGTAGAGCGGGCTGCCCGGCAGTTGTCTGCCTTCGCGAGAGCCAACCAGCTGCGCGCCCACGTCGGGGATTCCGCTGCCGATGCCGCCATGGGCATCGGCGTAGAAGCGGACCGCCGTCTGCTTGTGTGCAACGAGGCTGACGCCGCTGTAGTTGCCGACCGATTCGCCACCGCTCGGCACGAGGGGGCCTTCTCGCTGAATTCCCTGGGTGACTTCGAGTCCCTGCGCGCGTAGGTCGAAGTTGCCCACCACGGAGACCGGGATCGTGACCGAGTGCTGCTTTAATCCCGCGGTTGGGCTGGGTGTGCCGGTGATGGTGACCGGGACTTCGGAGAATGGCTGCGCGTTGGCGGCCGACGTCAGCGTCAAGGTGAGCGAGCTGCCGTCAGGGCCGCTGGAGGGGTTGGGGGTAACGCTGGCCTTCACTCCGATTGGTTCGCCACTGACGCTGAACGAGATCGGACCGGCTGATGTCGAGTTGCGGCGCAGGGTCAAGGGCACGCCTACCGAATTGCCCGGGGTGAGTGTGGGGCCGACGCTCGGCGCGGAGAGCCCGAAATCGGGGGGAATCGTGCTGGGGACTGCTTCGAAACTCAGGTCATCGATCGCGACTGGGCAATAGGTATTTAGGTTGCTGCTGATCTGGAAGTAGCTGATTTCCGATTCAGCATCAGAGATCGACGCATCGGTATTGACACCCAGGCCTTTCATGCTGACCGTGTCGGTGGCACCGGGGACCGGGTTTCCGGCGAGGTCGAATCCCTGCAATTTAACTTCCTGAGTGTCCGCCAATAACTCCGGGTAAATGTTGCCGACGAACAGGTTCACGTAGTTACGCGGAACCGAGAAGCGTCCCCAAAGTTCAGCATGGGGGAACTCGCCGCCGCATCCCTGGCTGATATTCAGAACATTGGGAGAGGAATGCGCCTGACCGGCGGGTGGGACTTCGGTGAATGGATGCAGTTCGGCGGGACCGCTTGGCCGCTGATCGAAGCTGACGCCCTCCGCGCTGTACTGATTGGTAATGGTCGTATGCGCGGGCTGATCATCGAAGTTGATAACCGTTTCCGCAGCGTAGGCATTGGCGGCAAATACGAGCCCGCCTACCGTAATCACAAGCCCGACCGCGCACCGCACTCCCAAGAGGCTCAGATCCTCAATGAATGACTTCCTTGCTCTCTCTGTGTAGCTGGACCGCATCAGCTTCGACTCGCCGATCGTAATCGCATGCAGCTTCGGGGGATAGCCCTCGTTGGACGTAAATTGCAGAGACCGCGCCGCCAGCCATCGCCCTGGAGGCGGCTCACATTCATCGCTGGGAGCCGGCCCGTGGGTGCCCAGACCGTTCCTTCAAATGCCAGAAACGCGGCCGGCGCGGCGTTGGCGCCCGGTCCGCGTCAATCATCTAGTTCGGGAGACCGGTCTGAAGCTATACCCCCGGCGGGATTCGAACCCGCGCCGCGCGGCTTAAAAGGCCGCCGCTCTAACCAACTGAGCTACGGGGGCGCAGTGCCCATCGTAGGTCAAGACAGTTCGGGAAGGCCCTCCTGGACGGTTGAGGCCTGAGCGTGGGTGCGCCTCGGGATGCGCCCCGCCCCGCGTGCGGCATGGCCGGCCTCAACGCCGCGGCGGATCGCCATCGCCATCGCTACGGGGTCCTGGGCAGCGAAGATCGAGCTGGCCGCCATGACCGCATCGCAGCCCAGCTCCATCGCCAGCGCCGCGTCGGAGGCGGTGCCGATCCCGGCGTCGAGGATGACTGGTATCCCGGCTCGCTCGGCGATGATCGCGATGTTGTAGGGGTTACGAATACCGGCACCCGAGCCGATCGGTGAACCCAAGGGCATCACGGCGGCGCAACCGGCCTGCTCGAGGCGGCGGGCGAGGATCGGGTCATCGTTTGTGTAGGGGAGCACCGTGAAACCTTCACCGACCAGGGCCTCGGCGGCGTCGAGGAGCTCGACGGCATCGGGATAAAGGGTGCGATCGTCGCCGATCACCTCCAGCTTGATCCAGTCGGTTCCGAACGCCTCACGGGCCAGATGCGCGGTGCGAACGGCATCGCGAGCCGTGTAGCAGCCGGCGGTGTTGGGCAGGGCGAAGAGGCCGAGGCGATCGATCACCTCGATCACCGATCCCTCAGCTTGAGGGTCGATCCTGCGCAGGGCGATCGTGACGATCTCCGCGGCCGAGGCAGCCAGCGCCTGCTCCATCTGATCGAGCGAGCGAAAGCCCCCGGTTCCGGCGATCAGCCGCGAGGAGAATCCGCGGCCCCCCAGCACCCAATCCGCGGCGCCCCCCTGGATCGCGGCGAGGACCTCGACCTTTTGGCCCTCGCCCAACTCGGTTTGGGCCCACTCGCGCCGGGGCATTACCTCGCCGTCAAGCGCCACTGCGATTCCGCGAGGTGCCGCCGCCCCGAGGGCCTCGCCAACGAGGACCTCAAGAGTCGTGCCACTTGGCAGGTCTCGCGGGCGACCGTTCAGTTCAATCCTCATCGGCTCACCGCGGTCCTAACTGCGGCAAATCGCCTCGGGTCGGCCGCGGCCATCCCCGGCGAAAGGCAGCCGCCTTCTGCAAGCTCCGCCACGGCGGAGGCGGTCAGCGGGGCCAGCAGGACGCCGTTGCGGTAGTGACCGGTGGCGAGGAAGAGGCCATCGAGGGCGCCGGCGCCGACGATGGGCAGATTGTCGGGGCTGGCGGGACGAAGTCCCGCAGCGGCCTCGACCAGCTCCATCTCGGCGACATCTGGAAGCAGCCGGTAAGCCTCGCGCAGGAGATGATGGACACCGCCCGCCGTGACCGTGGTCTCAAACCCGCGCTCCTCGACCGTTGCGCCAACGATTAGACGGCCGTCATCGCGCGGCACCAGATAGACCTGCTCGGAGGCTAGGATCCGGGTGCACGGCGCGCTCTGATCCGGCGCGCGCAGCTCGAGAATCTGGCCCTTCACGGGGCGAACCGGTGGCCGCAAGTGACGTGGGAGCCAGCCTGGGGCCCCCGCCCAGGCACCGGTTGCAAGGACGAGTGTCTGGCTGAGGAGCTCCTCACCCCCGACCATCCGCACCCCGACCAGGCGCTCGCCGAGTGTGATCGGCTCCTTCAGAGTCGCCCCGCTCCGCACCTCTGTTCCCTGGGCGCCGAGCGCCGCCAAGAGCGCCGAGCTCAGGGCGCGCGGGTCGACCGTGGCCTCAGCCGGGGCGTGCACTCCGCCGCTTAGGGATGGAGTCAGGGCGGGCTCCAGCTCACGGCAGCGACGTGGTGGGAGCCACTCCGCACCGAGACCGAGCGAGCGCTGCAGGTCGTGGATTCGACGCAGAGCCGTCGCCTCGTCGCGGTCAAGGGCGATATGCAGCGCGCCGCGGCGCGCGTAGCCCGCCTCGGCGCCACTGGAGCGCTCAAGTGCTGCGATGAAATCCGGGTAGAGCTCGGCCGAGGCGAGGGTCATCTCCAAAAGCTCGGGCTCGCCGAAGGCCAGCTCACCGACCGGGGCGAGCATCCCGGCAGCGACCCGCGTAGCACCCGCCGGCGGATCGGCGCGGTCGAGGATGAGGACCCGTCCTCCACGCTGCCCGATTCGCCATGCGCAGGAGAGCCCGATGATTCCGGCCCCAACCACAATCGCGTCGTAACTTCGCTTTCCAGTCAAGCTTGCCTCCGCCGGCATTACCCGGATCAGGTCGAGACGGTCGGTGACCTTGGTGCCACCCTCTCAGCCTCTTCGGCTCCCGTACAACACCGATGCTACCCCCCTCGGGGTCTTTCCAAGCCATAATCGGACAATGAGCCTTGCCCGGCCAGAGGCAGACGGTCCACTGCGACGCGAGCGGCTGCGAACCGCGCGGCTTTACTTCGTCTGCGATGCAATGCCCGGCGGAGCCCAACCCGAACCCCTGCTACGCGCGGCTCTAGACGGCGGCGTTGACATCGTGCAACTTCGCGAGAAGAGGCTCGAGCGCCCGGCGCTGGAACGCTCCGCGCGCACCTTCCGCCGCCTCTGCGACACCTATGGGGTCTTGTTCATCGTCAACGACGACCCCCATCTGGCGCTGGCTTGCGATGCCGACGGTGTCCACGTTGGCCAAGAGGACGTCGCGGTCAAGGAGGCGCGCGATGCGATCGGCCCCGACGCGATCCTCGGCCTCTCAACCCACTCCGAGGATCAGGTTGGCGCTGCCCGTGAGCTCGGCGTTGACTACATCAGCGTCGGCCCGGTCTGGGAGACCCCGACCAAGCCGGGCCGGGCGGCGGTTGGGCTTGAGCTCGTCTCATTCGCCGCCCGCCAAACGGCCCCTCCATTCTTTGCGATCGGTGGGATCGACCCTGCCAACGCCGCCCAGGTGGTCGGCGCCGGAGCGCGAAGACTGGCCGTTGTGAGGGCGATTCGTGATGCCGAGAATCCAGCGGCGGCGGCCGAAGCAATTCGAGAAGCCTTCGCGCAGGTTGGGGACGTGGCACCCGGTGGCTGAGTCGCGCGCGGTGCGCAAGCGAAAGCAGCGAAGCGTCGAGGGCGGATCGCGAGAGCGCCTCCAGCGCGGCTACGCCCGCGCCGAGGAGCGAAACCGTGAGGCCCGCGAGGCGCTGCGGCCTTTGGCCGAGGGCGCCCGCCCGCTGGTCGTAACTATCGGATCGATCGTCTCTGCGCTGATCGCGGCTTCGATCCTGCTCGGCTACGTGATCGGGATCCATGCCGATGGCAGCCGGCCGAAGCTGGCCCAGATTCTCGCCCCCGCACTGTTGATGGGGATCATGGCCTGGGGCATGTGGCGGGCTCGCTACTGGGCCGTGCTCGGCTTTCAGTTCATTCTGGTCGTCTTGATCCTCAGCGCCGTCTTTGGCCTGGCTGCAAACGCGGCAAGCCCCGGCCGGGTCGCGGCCACCCTGGCCCTGCTCGCCATATGCGGCGGCTTCTTCTATTTCATGATCAAGGCGATGGCGCGGATCCAGATGCCGCAGCGCCTGCCCCGAGACTGAGCGTTCTATAGGCTCAGGATCGATGTCAGATTCCTATGACCTGATCGTCATCGGCGGCGGCCCCGGGGGCTACGTCGCGGCGATTCGCGCCGCCCAACTGGGCAAGAAGACGGCCGTGATCGAGCGCGACAAGGCCGGCGGGCGCTGTCTCAACTACGCCTGCATACCGGCGAAGACGATTCTGCATACCGCGGAGATCTACGACCAGGCTCGTAACGGGGCCGAGCTCGGCATCAAGGCAAAGGGAATCTCGCTCGACTGGGATGCGCTGGGGCGCCGCCGCGCCGCGGTCTCGGAGTCGCTCTCGGGCGGGGTCAAGATGCTGTGGCAGAAAAACAAAGTGTCGCTTATCGAGGGCAGCGCCTCGCTGGCGGCGAACGGAGCGGTGGAGGTCGACGGCAAGAGCTATGAGGCCGCCGCCGTGGTGCTTGCCACGGGTTCGGCCGCGCAGCCGATCCCCGGAGTCGAGTTCGGCGGTCGGGTTTTGGACACCTGGGGAGCCTGGTCCCTGGCGGAGCTGCCGCGGCGGATCGCGGTGGTCGGGGCGGGGTCCTCGGGCTGCGAGATTGCTTCGGCCTACGGCCGTTTCGGTACCGAGGTCCTGCTGATCGAGATGCTCGAGCAGATCCTCCCAGCCGAGGACCGCGACATCGTCCGGGTGGTGGAGCGCAGCTTCAAGAAGCAGAACATCTCGATCTCCACCGGAACCCCGGTCCAGACCGTCGAGGCGGGCAAGGAGTCGGTGAAGTTCACCTATGGCGACAGCTCGGCGGAGGTCGACTACCTTCTGATCGCCGGCGGCCGCGCGCCCGATACCGAGGGGCTCGGCCTGACCGAGGCGGGGGTCGAGTTAGCCGCCAACGGCAAGGTCAAAGTTGATGAGTTCCAGCGCACCTCCAATCCCAAGATCTATGCGATCGGTGACCTGGTCAACGGCAAGGCGCTGGCCCACAAGGCCTCAGAGGAGGGCGTCGTCGCGGCCGAACACGCGGCCGGGCTCCGGACCCAACCGGTCGACCAGAACCTGATTGCCGGCGCGACCTTCTGCCACCCCCAGGTGGCCAGCGTCGGGCTCACCGAGGCAGCTGCCAGGGAGGCGGGACATGAGGTCAAGGTCGGCAAACTCAAACTGGGTGGGGTCGGGGCGGCCACGGTCTATGACGACAAAGATGGTCTCGTCAAGCTTGTGATCGACTCAACCTATGGCGAGATTCTGGGCGCCCATATCGTCGGCAACCGCGCCTGCGACATGATCGCTGAGTTGGTGGCGACGATGGCGCTGGAGGGCGGCTACCAGGAGCTGGAGCGGATCGTCCATCCACACCCGACGATCTCTGAGGCGATCCTCGATGCGGCCCGAGCCGTCGATGGCTGGGCAATCCACGCCTAGGGCGAGCTTCTTTTTCGACCTCGGCTCGCCGTATTCCTACCTTGCGGCAGAGCGGATCAGCGGGCTGTTTGCCGCGGCCGATTTGGCTCAACCGGTCTGGCAGCCGGTTCTTCTGGGCGGATTGTTCCGCCACTTTGGCCGCAGCTCATGGGGCGCCGGCCCCGACCGCGAGCGTCGGATGGCCGAGGTTGAGAGGCGCAGTCTGGCCTACGGCCTGCCGGCGCTCGCCTGGCCCCAGCCTTGGCCCGCCGACACGCTGTTCGCAATGCGGGTTGCGACGTTTGCCAAGCAGACGGGCCGTACCGTCTCCTTTTCGCTGGCCGCCTTTCGTCAAGCCTTCGCCGCCGGGCGCGATCTCTCTGAGCCCGACAACGTCCTGATCGCAGCAGCGGCCTGCGAGCTTCACCCCAGGGCGCTGCTCAAAGCTGCGGCCACCACCGCGGTCAAAGAGGCGCTGCGGAGGACAACGGAGGGGGCCGCCGCTGCGGGGGTGAGCGGGGTTCCGTGCGTCGTGGTCGGCGGCGAGGTTTTCTGGGGCGATGAGCGGCTCGAGGAAGCGGTCGAAGCGGCAAGCTAAGGTCAGTCGCGATGGCCGATCTTCCCGACGCCGCCACCTGCTACCAGCTGCTCGCGCGGATGGCGCTGATCCGCCGTTTTGAGGAGGAGGCGGGGCGCCAATACCAACGGGCAAAAGCGGGTGGGTTCCTGCACCTGGCGATCGGTGAGGAGGCGACGATCGTTGGCACCGCCTCGGTGATGGGCGAGGAGGACTACCTGATCGGCACCTACCGCACCCACGGTCACGCGATCGCTCGCGGCACCGCACCCGAGGCGGTGATGGCGGAGCTCTTTGGCCGAGTCGACGGGACCAGCGGCGGCCGCGGTGGTTCGATGCACATTTTCGATCGCGAGCACCGATTCATGGGGGGCTACGGGATCGTCGGCGGCAACCTGCCGATCGGCGCAGGACTCGCCCTTTCCTCTGAGTACAAGGGCGAGGACTCGGTGACCGTGTGCATGTTCGGCGATGGTGCCTCAAACACCGGGAACTTCGGGGAGACGATGAACCTCGCGGCGCTTTGGAAGCTCCCGATCTTCTTCCTGGTCGAGAACAACCTCTACGGGATGGGCACCTCGGTGGAGCGACACTCCGCCCAAACCGACCTCTCCAAAAAGGCTGAGGGATACGGCATCCCTGGGAAGCGGATCGACGGAATGGATGTGATTGCCGTACGCCAGGGCGTCAGCGAGGGAATCCGGCTTGCCCGTGAGGAGCGGCGACCGACCGTACTCGAGGCTTTCACGTACCGCTACCGCGGCCACTCCGCGGCCGATCCGGAGGTCTACCGCCAGCGCGAGGAGGTCGAGCAGTGGCGCCAGAAGGATCCGATCGAGAGCTTTGCGAGGCGCTGTCAGGAGGCGGGCGTTCTGGGCGAGCGCGAGCTGGCCGAGGTACGCGACAAGGCCGAGCGCGAGGTGAAGGCGGCGGTCCGCTTTGCAGAGGCTTCTCCCGAACCGGCCCTCGACACGCTCTATGAGAATCTCTATGTGCTCGAGAGCGACAGCGGCTGGTACGCGGTAGATGAGCGCAGTCCACATCCCCACCGCGGCGAGCACGAGGACCGGATGCCCGATGCCGCCCGCGAGCTTGCCGAAGCCGGAGCCGCCTATGCCGGGCAGCCCGACGGACCGCGACCCAACCCTGCTGTACATGGCGACGCCAACGAGGGGGTCGAGCCCGAGGTCGCCTCGGAGCGAGAGGTCTAATGGCGACGCTACGGATGCGCGAAGCGTTGCGCGATGCGATGGCTGAGGAGATGCGCCGCGACGAGTCGGTCATCTTGATGGGCGAGGACGTCGGGGTCTTTCAGGGCGCCTTCAAGGTGAGTGAAGGCCTGCTCGAGGAGTTCGGCGAGCGGCGGGTGCGCGACACACCGATCTCAGAGAACACGATCGTGGGCACAGCGGTCGGCGCGGCGATGGGCGGATTGCGCCCGATCGTCGAGCTGATGACTGTCAACTTCTCACTGCTGGCCCTGGATCAGATCGTCAACCACGCCGCCGCAATCCCCTACATGTTCAATGGACAGGCCCGGGTCCCGATCGTGATCCGCATGCCCGGCGGCGGCGGACACCAGTTGGGCCCCACCCACTCGCACAGCTTTGAGTCCCTCTACCTCCAGGTCCCGGGACTGCTTGTGGCCTGTCCCTCCACCCCGGCCGACGGCAAGGCACTGCTGAAGACGGCAATCCGAGACGACAATCCCGTCATCTTCATCGAGCACGAGTCGCTCTACGGAGTTCGCGGGGAGGTGGCAGATGAAGAGCAGGAGGTTGTTGGTTTCGGCCGGGCGGCGGTGCGCCGCGAGGGGACCGACGTGACGATAGTCGGAGTACTGAAGATGGCCCAGGTCGTCGAGAGGGCGGCGACCCAGCTTTCACATGAACACAACGTCGAGGCCGAGGTGATTGATCCGCGCACCCTGCGGCCACTTGACCTCGACACGATCCTTGAGTCGGTGCGAAAGACCAACCATGCTGTGATCGTCGAGGAGGGCTGGCCGCATGGCGGCGTCGGCGCCAACCTGTCGACGTTGATAACCGAGCAGGCCTTCGACTACCTCGATGCGCCGGTCCAACGAGTGACCGGCGCCGACGTTCATATGCCCTACTCCAAGCGACTCGAGCAGGCCGCGATCCCCCATGAGGAGCACGTGGTCAAGGCTTGCCTGGCGGCGCTTTCGGGGTCCCTCAATGGTTGACGTCTTGATGCCCAGGCTCTCGGACTCGATGGAGGAGGGAACAATCCTGCAATGGCTAAAGAGCGTTGGAGAGGAGGTCGCGGTTGGGGAGGAGCTGGTCGAGATTGAAACCGACAAGGCCAACATGGCCTATGAGAGCGACACCGCGGGAACGCTGATCGAGATCCTCGCCGAGAGCGGACAGACACTTCCGATCGGCGCCGTGATTGCTCGCGTCGGCGTTAAGGGCGAGGTGCCCAGGGGGAAATCCGAGCGGCCCGAAGCCCCCCAAGCCGAGCCGGCCCCTACCAGCGCCGCCGGCCCGACGCCAACCGGACCACGGCCATCCGGGGCCAGGCCGAAGGCCTCTCCGCTGGCGCGGCGGATCGCCAAGCAAAAGGGCCTGGAGCTCAGCGAGCTTCAGGGCTCTGGGCCGGGGGGTCGCGTTCTGAAGGCCGACGTTGAAAGGGCCGGAGCCTCAATCGCCGCCCCTGCGCTGTCGCAAGCCGCCTCACAAAGCACCGCCAGGGCGAAGGGTGAGACGACCTATGAGGAGCTGAGCAAACTCCAAACGACGGTTGCGCGGCGGATGGCGGAGTCAAAGGCGACCGCACCACACTTCTACCTGTCGGCTGAGGTCGATATGGGACTGGCCGTCGAGGCCCGCGCTCGACTAAAGGCAGCGGCGGGTTCGGGGGAGATCGTGCCGTCATTCAACGACATGGTGGTCAAGGCAAGCGCGCTGGCCCTACGGGAGCATCCGCGCGCCAACGGTGCCTATCGCGACGGCCGCCTCGAGCTCTATTCAAGGGTCAACGTCGGGATCGCGGTCGCCGGTGCAGGTGCGCTGGTGGTCCCCACGGTCTTTGACGCCGATCTCAAGGGCCTGCGCCAAATTGCCTCAGAGTCTCGCGTCCTGGCAGAGCGTGCCCGAGCTGCCCAGATCACCCCGCCCGAGCTCTCCGGTGCCACCTTCACGGTTTCCAACCTCGGGATGTTTGGAATCGACAGCTTCGCCGCGGTGATCAACCCGCCACAGGCGGCGATTCTCGCCGTCGGGGCGATCAAGAGCCGGCCCCTGGTTTGCGATGGCGAGATTGGGCCCGGGCAGCTGATGCAGGTCACCCTCGCCTGCGATCACCGAATTCTCTACGGAGCCGAGGGTGCGGCGTTCCTGGCGAGGATCCGAAGCTACCTGCAAGAGCCGCTCTCACTCGCCCTCTGAGGAAGCTCGATCGACTTGGATCGGCCCCCGGCGTGGAGCCTCCGAGCTGCCGCTCGGTCGCTCAACAGCCGCCCGCTTCCCCGGCCAGAGCGCTCAGAGCGCTGCCCAGGGAGAACTCGGCCGAGACCCGCAGGATCCCGGCGTGCTCGGCCCGCACCTGGGTCCAAGGGCCGCGGCGCATGACGCAGCCGGCGCCGCGTGCAATTGACCAGTAAGGAGTGAAGTTGACGCGGACCAGAAATTCGCCCGGTCGCGAGACGTCCAGGCCGAAGCTCTGGCGCCCAATCCACAAGGTTTGGGCGCGGCTCGCTCCCAGCGGCGCGACGATCGGATCGGGATCGCGGACCGAATAGATCCGCCAGTTGGCCGAATGCCAGCGCGGCGTCAGGTAGCGCGGGGCGCTCAGGATCAGCTGTCGCTCCCCCAGCGAGGAGTAGTCGAGCGGTGCCGCGGGCAGCGCCACGTAGGAGACCGCGTTGCGGCGCAGCCATTCGCGATAGGAGCGCTCAGTGAGCGCTCCTTCGTTATAGAAGATGCCGTCTCGCGTGGTGTCAAGCTGGCGCAACCAACCGCGGGCCAGGTCAAAGGCTGGGGCCAGATAGGCCGACTCCCAGTGATCGGCGGTGGGCGGCACCTCGATCCGCATTCCCTGCGTGGAATGCGCGCGTAACCACCTCGCCGCGGGGCGAAAATATGCCGCCGAGGTGGCCGGATCATTGGCGCTTCGAACAATCTGGCTGACGCTCGCCGTCACCTGCCAGTAAAGGCCACCGGCGAGGGTCAGGGCAATCACGATCAGCGGCACCGAAGGTCGACGCGCCAAAACCACCGCCGCCAGCACCGGGCCGCCGAAAAGTGCACCGAGGCGGATCGCGTTTCCCCCGAGTGGATTGGGCACAAGCCAAAGCAGGGTCGAGGCAAGCAGGTAGCCGGTTAGCACCCATCGCAACTGGCGCTCCTCGGCGGCAACCCCGCGGGTCACGTAGAGGGCTGCACCGCACCAAAGCGGGATTGCCAGGTAGGAGGAAAATGAGAAGGGAAATTGACCGGGTTCGGGGAAGGCGAGGTTGGGAACGATGATCAAAACGAGCGCCAGACCAGCCACCCAGAGTGCGAGGCGGTTGACCTGGCGCAGCCGCCCGAGCGAGGCGGCCGCAATGACGCCCGCCAAGAAGGCCGCCGCCACCGGGCTCGAGAGCGCGCACCCCGCCGCGGCGAGAAGCGCCGACTTGGAGCGACCGAGCTGCAGGTTGCGCAGCGCGGCGAGCCCGAACGCGACCCCCAGGGCAAAGGGCAGCTGGCCCTCGGCCAGCAGGGTCACCACGCCTGCGGCAAACCAAAGTGTCGCCCAGCGCGCCGCCGCTCCCCAGCGCTCGCGCACCAGCCGATCGAAGAGGTAAGAGGAGACGATCACAGCGACCGCCCCCACCGCCTGGGGGCCGAGCAGCGAGGCGAGGGGTGGAAAGATGACGCTGTAGGTCAGCGTGTAATGACCCCCATACCAGCTGCCGTTCCAGATCGCCAGTCCCGCTCGCTGGAAAAGCTCGGTGCGAAATACCTGTGCGGCGAGGTCGCCCACCTTGGGGTCCCAGGCCATCATCACCGCTGCCAGCGCGGAGCTGAGCACGACGGCGGGGAGCCACTCTGGTCGAAGAGCCTTGGACTGGACCATCAGCGCAGATAAGGATACGGCGAGGGCCTGCAACGATTTCAATCGTGAACTCCGAGATCATGGTTCTGCGTTGCGGCACGGTTCCCTACGAGGAGGCGCGGGCAACCCAGCGTCGCCTCGAGAAAGAGCGCCAGGCGGGCAGCGTTCCCGACCTGCTGCTGCTGCTCGAGCATCCACCCGTTTACACCCGTGGTCGGCGCTCAACCCCAGACGAGTTGCCGATGGGCAACCAGTGGTATGAAATGCAGGGGATCGAAATCCGCGATACCGACCGCGGCGGCCGGGTCACTTATCACGGCCCAGGACAACTTGTTGTCTACCCGATCATCTCGCTGAGGGCCTACGGCGACGACGTCCACGCCTACGTCCGCAGATTGGAGCTAGTGACGATCGGGGCGCTGGGCGAACACGGGCTGAGCACGCAAACAATCGAGGGGCTGACCGGGGTTTGGACCGACGGTCGGGATCCCCGCGGCGGCCCAAGAGCCGGCGCGGCACGAAAGGTGGCTTCAATCGGAATCCACCTGAGCCGCGGCGTCACCACCCATGGCTTTGCGATCAACGTCAGCAACGACCTGCAGCCGTTTGAGTGGATCGTTCCCTGCGGGATCGACGATTGCCGAGTGACCTCGCTAAGCCGTGAGCTTGGCAGCGCTGCGAATCTTGATGTCGTCGCGGCGACGGTGGCGGAGCGGTTCGCGGAGATCTTCGATCGGAGCCCGGTCGAAACCAAGCTCGGCGAACTGGC
Organism: uncultured Solirubrobacterales bacterium; assembly: GCA_963700105.1. Classification (GTDB taxonomy): domain Bacteria; phylum Actinomycetota; class Thermoleophilia; order Solirubrobacterales; family 70-9; genus CAVUWL01. The sequence goes on from CAVOWL010000005.1 coordinate 183,440, forward strand.
GCAAAGCCCAAGTAGGCTCAAGGCATGAGTGCACCACCGACGCAGATCCGCTGCTCGCGTCTTTGCACCGCGACCGGTGTCAAAGGCTGTGATGACCGTGTCCGCTGAGCGCATCCACGTGACCCGCTCCCGGACCAAGCCCGGCGGGCGGCAAGTGGGAGAGGGCGGTGCCGTTCCTCTTCGGCGCGCCCGCAAGCCATCGTGGTTGAAGGTTCCCGCCCCTGGGGGTCGGAACTACCGCCAACTCAAGGCGATGATTGACGGAGAGAACCTCCACACAGTCTGCGAGGAGGCCAACTGCCCAAACGTCGGCGAGTGCTGGGAGCGGGGTACCGCAACCTTCATGATCCTTGGCGATGTCTGCACGCGCAGGTGCGGCTTTTGCAACGTTAAGACCGGACTGCCGAGCTGGAGTGACCCGCTGGAGCCGCTGCGGGTCGCGAACCAGGTCAAGAGGATGGGACTGCGCCACGCTGTTGTCACTTCCGTGGACCGAGACGATTTGCCCGATTACGGCGCCGGCGCCTTCGTCGCCGTAATCCGCGCGATCCGCGCGATCGTTCCCGGCTGCAAGGTCGAGGTCTTGACCCCGGACTTCCGCGGCCAGGAGATGCCCTTGGCCAGGGTGATCGATGCCCGCCCGGATGTTTTCAACCACAATGTCGAGACGGTGCCCCGGCTCTATGCCAGGGCCCGTCGCGGCTCCAAATTCGGGCGTTCGGCGCGGGTCTTGGGCATGGCCAAGGAGATGGGAGGAGATCAGATCGTGACCAAGTCGGGGCTGATGGTCGGTCTCGGAGAGTCATTTGAGGAGATGGTCGAGGCCTTCGGCATCCTCCGCGAGCACCTCGTCCAGGTACTAACCGTGGGGCAGTACCTGCGCCCCACCGAGGACCACCTGCCGATCGAGCGCTACTGGCACCCCGAGGAGTTCCTCGCCTTAGAGCAAGCGGCATACCGGCTTGGCTTTGAGTCGGTGGCTGCCGGTCCGTTGGTGCGAAGCAGCTACCACGCCGATCAAAACCTTCCCGTCAAGGCCCTGGCGGGTAACACCTGAGCCAAGCTGCCCACCCGGGTTCGCTTCTTGAAGGCTCTCTCGGGCCCTACGTCCGACGCTCGCCCCTGATACCCAGGGGTCGATGCTCCAGTCCACCCCCTGCGAGCTGGCTGTGAGGCCGACCGTTAGCGATGGAGCGTCGCCTGTGCGGGCATTTCGACCGACCGGCTAGCTCCGGCGAATCAGCTCGCTGGGGGTCGAGAGCGATTAACGCGGAAGTGCCTGACCGCAACTGGCCCACGCAGCCCGGTCGGGCCAAGGGCGCGGACCCGCAACGTGTGCCGCCCGGGCGCTACCCAATAACCCAGAGGCGAATGACATGGGCGGTAGGGGCCGCGGTCGCGCTTACACTCGAACCCACTGACCTTGGTCGGCGAGTAAAAGCGAGCGCGAGCGCGGATTCGGCGGTGACGGGCTCTGGAGATGCGCCATTCGACGGGGAGGAGAATGGTGCGGGGGCGAGCAGTCGCTTCGGCAGGCGGTTCGGCAGGCACTGAGAACGGTTCAGTGGAGGTGAAGATGCGACCGTTGGAGCCGACCAGCGCGCAGAGCGAGGTCGAGGCGCAGGAGGCCGCGAAGAGCCCATTTGCCGGCGCCTGTTCGCCTTCGCCGGGTTGCCTGGCAAACGGAATCAGCTTTTCGAGGTGCCAGGAGCCGGCACCGCCGCTCGGATCGGTCGAGGTGAGGACGTCGCCGTTATCGTCGACCGCCACGCAGCGACTCCCATTGGGGCAGGAGAGCCCGGTGATCCTCATCGAGGTGCCGGCGTTGGCCTCGCTCCAGCCGCCGGCGCTCGGATCGGTCGAGGTGAGGACATCTCCGCTGAGGTTGCCGGCGGCACAGAACAGAGTCGATGCGCAGGAGACTCCCTGTAGGCCAACGGGCCCGCCCGGAGTCCCCGCTTCGGCCCAGCTCGAGGCGCCGCCGGCCGGGTCGGTTGAGGCGAAGATTCGCCCTTCCCCCCCGATTGCGACGCAAAGCGAAGGGGTGCCACAGGAGATGCCGCGCAGATTGGGCGAGCCGGCGAGTTCACTCACCTGCCAGCTGCCCGAGGTCGGATCGGTCGACGTGAAGACCTTGCCGCTCTTGCCGCCGGCGACCGCGCAGAAGGACGCCGAGGGGCAGGAGACGTCGAACATGCCGAAACCCCCCTTAATGACCGTCGGCGACCACGCTGTGCCAGCGCCGGTCGGTTCGGTCGATACGTAGATCGCTCCTTTGTCGCTGATCGCGACGCAAAGGTTCTGTGAGGCGCAGGAGATCGCGGAAAGATTGAAGTTTTCAGCCACACCTCTCGGCGGCGGAAGCGTCACAACGTGCCATTGGGCGAGGCCCTCACTCGGCGCCTGTGAGAAGGCCACAATGCCGAAGGCGCCAGAGGCGTCGATGCCGGCGCCCCCGGCAGCGGCGCAGAGGGATTCGCTCGGGCAGGAGACCCCCGACAAGGTTGGACCCGTTTGCGTTTCAACTTCATAGGGCGTCGCTGGCGGCAGCTGTCGCTGTGTCCACTTGGCGGCCGCAGCCGAGCCGGCGGGAGTCGCGATCAGAGCGAGGGCGCAGCAGAATCCAACGCGCATCCAGCTCGCAGGGAGAATTTCTTTGATTCGCGATGAAAGAGAGGTGGCCACTCTGGATAAGGAACACGCTGGAAGTGGGGCCGATGCGTCACGACCGATGCGTCATTGCGCTGATCCGGCCTTTCAATGGTCGAGTCGACGAGCCCGGAGAATGACCCCCGAGTCCTCGAGATGCGACCAGCGAATTGCCGCCGCGGCGGTCAATCCTGGTCCGCCCCACTTTGTGAACTAGGTGTAGGCAGCTTTGGCGGTTGAACGCAACGTATTGCACGGCGCCATTGGCACCCAAAGTGGTAGCCGGCCGATGGCTCGGAGGTTTTCTGAGCTTGCAAGACCTGTTTTCGGGCTCCGCCCTGGGGCAATTTTTGGCCAGTCGGGCTCGAACCGGCGCGCTTCTTGATCGAGCGTTTCCGACCAGCAGAGCAGGATCAGGCCCGCCGCCCTCAGCGCCGGCCCCGAACGGATGCAACGGATCCTGGACCAACACCGGGCGATCGTGGCTGCAGTCGGTCGGCGCGACGCGGCCGAGGCGGAGGCGCTGATCGACCGCCTCCTCCTCCCCACCTCGGTCGCGCGCCCAGTTCAGTCGAGCATCTCGTAGGCCACTTCGGTGAGGAAGTCGGGGAAGTCGTCGCCGAGGGCGACCGCCTCGAAGACCCGCCGCGTGTCATTGGGGCGGCCCGCCTTCCAGGTCTCATCGCCCACCTCAGCGCGGATCCGCTCCAGCTCCTCGTCGAGGATCTTGGTCACGAGCTCGCGGTCGATCACGGTGCCGTCCTCGAGCTTCGTCCCGTTGTGAACCCACTGCCAGATCTGGCTGCGCGAGATCTCCGCCGTGGCGGCGTCCTCCATCTGATTGTTCAGCCCGACCGCGCCGCGACCGCCGAGCCAGAAGGAGATGTATTGAAAGCCGACGCTGACGTTGGCGCGCAGGCCGGCCGCGGTGACCTCTCCCGGCGTGGCGGCGAAGTCGACGAGCGCGTCGGCGTCGGGGGTGACATCCGCGCGCCTGCGGTCGATCTGGCTCGGCCGATCGCCGAGCACCACGTCGAACGCGGCCTTGCCCACCGCGACCACATCGGGGTGGGCAACCCAGGTGCCGTCGAACCCGTCCCCCGCCTCACGCTCCTTGTCGGCGCGCACTGCGGCGATCGCCCGCTCGTTGGCCTCCGGGTCGGTACGGCTCGGGATCAGCGCCGCCATCCCACCCATCGCGAAGGTGCCGCGGCCGTGGCTGGTGCGGACCAGCAGCTCGGTGTAGGCGCGCAGGAAGGGCACCGTCATCGTCACCGCGCCGCGATCGGGGAGGACGGCGTCGGGGCGCTCGCGGGAGGTCTTGATCGCCGAGAAGATGTAGTCCCAGCGTCCTGCGTTCATCCCGTATGAGTGCTCGCGCAGCTCCCACAGCATCTCCTCCATCTGGAAGGCGGCGGGCAGGGTCTCGATCAGGACCGTGGCGCGGAAGCTGCCCCGATCCAGGCCGAGCGCCTCCTCGGCGAAGGCGAGGACCTCGTCCCAGAGTCGCGCCTCCAGATGGTGCTCGAGCTTGGGCAGGTAGAGGTAGGCGCCGCGGCCCTTGGCGGCGAGCCGGGGCGCCCCGTGGAAGGCGAAGAGGCCGAAGTCGACCAGCGATCCGGAGCCGACGGTGCCGTCGAAGTCGACGTGGCGCTCGGGAAGGTGGAGGCCGCGCGGGCGGATCAGGAGCGTCGCGGTCTCCTCGCCGAGCGCGTAGTGGCGGCCATCGGAGGACTCGTAGGTGATCGTCCCCTCGATCGCGTCGATCAGGTTGGCTTGCCCGGAGACCTGGTTTTGCCAGGTCGGCGAGTTGGCGTCCTCGAAGTCGGCCATGAAGCCCCTGGCGCCCGAGTTCAGCGCGTTGATCACCAGCTTGCGGTCGGTCGGGCCGACGATCTCGACCCTACGGTCGGCGTAGTCGGCACGCGGCGGAGCGGCCTGCCAGGAGGAGTCCTCCCTTATCTCCCGAGTCTCGGGGAGGAAGTCGAGTCTGCCCCCGGCGGCAATGGCGGCGCGACGCCCCGCCCGGGCAGCGAGCAGCTCGAGGCGGCGGGCATCGAAGCGGCCATGCAACTCCGCCAGGAAGGCGAGCGCGTCGGCCGAGAGGACCTCGGTGCGGGAGCGCTCGTCGAGGGGGAGGTCGGCGATCGTCGGGTCGGGCATCGGCGGATCGGCTCCTTTGCGGGGTTCGTGAGTAGGCGCGGTCAAGAACCTGGACGGTGTGGCGCCGGGGCCGCCGGTGAGAGGCGACCCGGAGTCCGGAGTCCCCGGAGCATAAACGCCTTCGAACCTGCCGTTCGGGCAATCCTCGGCCAGCAAGTCTCTAATCAATCAAGCGGCTCGCACCTTTGCCGGTCGTATTGCCGAGGTCCTGGCGTGTGGTTATGCCGCTATGTAACTGCGGAGCATACCTTTCCCTTCCTTAGGGAAAGACCCATCGTCGTTAGATAGGGCGTTGCATCAGTGAGTGGGGGCTTTGTTGGCTCGGATGCGGTTCTGTGGACAGGCGTCGAACGCAGCCAAACATGGCCTTGCCGAGCCAGATCGGCTTTCGCCTTTCGAATCCCCTGTGGCGACGGTCAGCGCTGGTCGGGCGACTTTTGGACGTAGTCGCTTCGTGTCTGAACGCAGCGTAGTTCGGCGCGGCATTTGTACCCAAATGTCGCACCCACGCTCAGGGACGCGGCGTCTTGGACCGACGCTGATGCGGTGTTTTCCGCTATTTACAGCGGCTTGCTACCAGTGGAGCCAGCCGGGATCGAACCGGCGACCTCCGCCTTGCAAAGGCGGCGCTCTGCCAGCTGAGCTATGGCCCCTCGGAGAAGAGTCTAGGTGGGCCCCTCACTTGGCGACGGCCCGTTTGTAGCGCGCAACCGCAAGGAAGGCGAAGAGGGAGGCGATGCCTACCGACCACAGCACAGCCCCCCAGATTGAGTTACCCGCGGGTGCCCCCAAAAACAGGGCGCGCATCGCGTCGACGGTAATCGTGAAGGGATTGACTTCGGCGAAAGCTCGCAAGGCGGCGGGCATCGTATTGACCGGGACGAACGCTGATGAGACAAAGGTCAGCGGGAAGATGATGATGAATCCGATCGATTGCGATGCCTCCGGCGAGGACGAGGACAGGCCGATGAAGGCAAAGACCCAGGAGAAAGCGTAACCGTAGAGGAGCGCCAAGCCGATGCCGGCGGCAATGTGGCTGGCGGGAGCGCTGAACGAAAATCCGGCAATGAGCCCCACGACGATCATCACGATGAGCGAAATGGTGTTGGTTCCTACGTCGGCGAGTGTACGGCCGGCGAGGACGGCGGCCCGAGACATCGGCAGCGAACGAAAGCGGTCGACGAGGCCCTTCTTTAGGTCCTCCGATAGTCCCAGCGCTGTGACGAATCCACCGAAAGACATCGTCTGCACGATGATTCCTGGAATCAGGTAGTCGACGTAGTCATATCCCGGCGTGCTAATCGCGCCGCCGAAGACGTACACAAAGAGCAGCACGAACATAATCGGCTGAACCGTGAAAGAGAGAAGCAGATCCGGGGCTCGGGGAATGCGCATGAAACTGCGTTTGGCCAGGACCAGGGTGTCTGATAGGCCGTTGGGTAGCCAGCTCACCCGCTGACCTCCTCGGCCTCGGCACCCACTGATCCCTCGGCGGCCCTCCCGGTGAGGGTCAGGAATACGTCATCGAGTGTGGGCCGGTGAAGCGCCACGTCGTCGATCTCAACACCGGCCTCGCCGAGCCGGCGCACTGCCTCAGCAATCGCGCCGCGCCGCTGGCGGACTGGAACGCTCAGGATCCCGTCCAGGATCGCCGGACGCTCGGCGGCGATCGATCCCAGTGCTGCAATCGCAGCCTCGGCGTCGTGCTCTGTTTCCAGCGTCACGTCGAGCCGCTCCCCGCCGACCTGATCCTTCAACTCATCGGAGCTGCCCGAAGCGATGACCCGCCCACTGTCGATCACCGAGATTCGATCGGCGAGGCGGTCGGCCTCATCGAGATATTGGGTCGTCAGCAAAACCGTTGTGCCCTCCGCCACGCGTGCTTCGATCGTCTCCCACAGCCCGATCCGACTGCGTGGGTCCAATCCGGTGGTTGGCTCGTCGAGAAATAGGACCGGAGGGCGGGCGACGAGGGCGGCGGCGAGGTCCAACCGCCGCCGCATTCCTCCCGAATAGGTCCGCACCAAGCGGTCGGCGGCGTCACTCAGGCCGAAATTCCCCAGCAACTCGGTTGCGCGCTGGCGCGGCTCTCCCTTGGGCAGATGGTAGAGGCGGCCGACCATCTCCAGGTTCTCTGCGCCGGTCAGGTTTTCATCCACCGCCGCGTACTGTCCGGCGAGGCCGATGCGCGATCTCAACCGGGGAGCCTCGTGTTCGACATCGAATCCCGCTACGCGGGCCCGGCCGCCATCGGGGCGAAGCAACGTGGTGAGAATACGAACCGCGGTCGTCTTCCCAGCTCCGTTTGGACCGAGCAGACCCAATACCGTCCCGGCGGAGGCCTCCAGATCGATTCCATCCAGCGCGCAAACGCTGCCAAATGACTTCCGCAAGCCGACCGCTTCGATGGCAAATTCGGGCACCTGTGCAAATTACCGATCAGCGGATGCGGACCCAGCCGTCTAGCTAGTCGTCGAAGTCGAAGTCCTTCGGCGGCTTCTGCTCAAACCAGAGCTCGTCATCGTCGCTGTTCTCAAGAAAATCGGGGGTGTCCTCGAGCACATCGTCCTCGCGATCTCGATCCTCGTCCTCATCATCGCTCTCAGGATCGAGCCGTCCCTTCTCATCGGGCTCCCGCGGTTCGGGCGCGGGCTCCTCTTCAGCGACATCTTCTAGCCCCCGCGGGGCCTCCCCCCTCTCAACGGGAGCCTCCAAGGCCTGGTCGAGCTCATCGGATAGACGCTGCTCATCGAAAAAGTCCCTTCTTCCTCTTCCTCTTCCTCCAGCTCTGCACCGATCACGAGCTCAGGCTCCACGTCGGGCTCTCCCAGGCCCGCGAACGGGTCAACGGGAGCCAGCCGCGGCTCAGCGATCTCCTCCTCGGCAATCTCCTCATCGGAGGGTGCGGCGGAGTCCGCGGCATCGATCTCCGCCTCGACGTCAAATAGTTCTGTCGGTTGCTCGGCGATCGCGCGGCGCTCATCGGTCGTCGGCGAATCCGAACCCGGCCCGACCTCACCCTCCTTCGCCGATTCGCTTTCCTGATCCGAATCAATCGCCGCCACGTCTTCCTCGAGCGCTGGAGCAGTAGGGGGAGGCTCCTGCAGATCGGCGATTCCGGGAAACTCGCGCCTTGCGCCCGTCTCGCTCTCGGCATCGGACGGTGGCTCGATCGGTTCAGGCGGCGGCGTTCCCTCCTCCCCGGGGGCAGCCATGAATTCAGTCGGCGCCTCCGCGAAGGGATTGTCGAGTACCTCCTCGCCCCCCGGTCGCTCGGGCGGCCCGAACGCCTCGTCCTCGAGCTGTTGCAGCTCGGAGTCGCCGGCGCCATGCTGGCGCTTCAGCTCCAGATGCTCCCGGATTGCCTCGTCGAGAATGCCCATGCGCTATCGCTTCGGGGAACCTAAAGCCTATGCGGTTATCCTTGCTCACGTGCGGTCGCTGGGACGATCCTCCCAGCCACCGCACGAGGGGCTATAGCTCAGCTGGAAGAGCGCCTGGATCGCACCCAGGAGGTCGGCGGTTCGAGTCCGCCTAGCTCCATTTCGAAAATCCCTGCAAGTCGTTGACTTTTGAAACGCCGCCAATCGGCGAGCGCCTGGCGGTTCGGGTTCGCCTAGCTCGATAGCGAAGCGCCCGCCATCCGGCATGGATCGGCGCGTTAACCTCCTCGGGTGGAGCACGATGAGCTGCGAGCTATTCAGGCGCCACTGAAGGAGCGCTACAGGCAGGAGCCGGATGCCGCCCTGGTGACCCTCTCGGCAAGCGGCAACCTGGGCGAAGGCGTTTCTTGCTCGGTAAACACCGGGCGCTCGTTGGCCGAAGCTGGGCTCCATCCTGCCTCCGGCGGTGATGGCTCGCTGCTTTGCTCGGGAGACATGTTGCTTGAGGCGCTTGTCGCCTGCGCCGGTGTGACGCTGCAGGCCGTGTCCACGTCGCTTGGCATTCCGGTCGAGGCGGGCCAGGTGCGAGCAGAGGGCGACCTTGACTTCCGCGGCACAATGGCGGTCGACCGCGCCGTCCCGGTCGGCTTCCGCGCGATCCGCCTCAGCTTCGACCTCGAAACCGACGCAAGCCAAGACAAGCTGGACAACCTCCTGAGGCTGACCGAGCGCTATTGCGTAGTTTTTCAGAGCCTTGCCAACCCCCCGGAGCTGTCGGCCACTACCACCATAGTGTCCTCGGGTTCGTAGCCTCATCGACCCAGCTCAGACGGCGAAACGCTCCTCCCAGACAGGCACGGGGCTCGGTTCGTCCAATACCCGGCTAGCTCCACTTTGAGGCACCGAGTCATCCGACTCCAACTGGCCCAAGCTTTTTGACGGCTTCGGGCGGGAAGCAGGGCAGGTGAATGTAGACCGCAAAGACGCCTGGGTTTTCTCCCTTTCGAGAGTCTCGTCGGCCCGAAGCGCGATGCTGCGTCTCCACACGACAGCGGTCGCGTGGGACCCAGAATTGCAGGTGAGCTGATCGTCCTTGGCAACACTTTCATTCTTGTTGAGCGTGGTACGCCACCGCGCTGTCGGCGCCCGATCAAGGAAAGCGCCACCGGGTCTGGCTGAACTGCTCACCCTTGGCGAAGCCGAGAGCGGTCGTTGGGGTGACCCGATAGACAAGCGCCTCACCGCGTCGGATCGCGTCGCTGAGGCCGAACCATGTGCCCTCGGGTGCTGTGAAGCGCGCCCTGTATTTCGATTCATAAGCGTTGGCGACCTGTCCGAGCTCCGCTCGATCGGCGACCTCCACTGCGTGCCCTTCGACCACGACATCGAGACCGCCGTCTAGTCCGTTCTGGCCGGTGGTGAGAATGCAGTGTGGATTCTGCTTGAGGTTCTTTGCCTTGCGCTCCTCCGGACCCGTGCAAAAGTACATCGAGTCCTCCTGCCAAACGGACAGCAACGGGGTGACGTGCGGGCGTCCATCAGGACGCACGGTAGAGAGCCAGAACACCTCCGCATTCTCGATGTGCTGGTGCCCCTCCGCCCAATCGGTCGGGGCGCCCCCTCGCTACTGAACCGAGCGTCCAGTTCCGTCACCGGCATCTCAACCGTCATGTCATCTCCCTTCGCTAAAGAGATAGGACTACCACTTGTAGGTCTCGCCGACTGCCCGATGTCATCGATGCCCCCGGCCACCTGCCTGCGCGAGCTTCTAACCTTAGGTCGTCATCGTCAATCTTGCGCAAATTACGGGGCTACACGTGACGCACCCGCTCGCCTGCGCTCCGGACGAGAATCGAGCGGACTCGACTCCGCCATGCACTTCGCGTGGCTGCATCGGCGCCTCGCGCTTTTCGAGAACTCTGATGTCCGCCGCTTGGACCCAGTCGTGTCGGCGATGAATGCCTCCCATGGAAGTCTCCCGTCGCTTTATGTCCCGGCGGGGGAAGCGCGTTCGGCCCGATCGGGCCGCTACCCGCGCTTCGATGGTGCTGGCGAGCAACGCGCTCACGGGCCGCGAGGTATTGGAATGGTGCCCGGTTAGGTCCACTTTCACCAAACCCCAGCATGGGCGGGATCGATGCTGGCCGGCGACACTTCCCGACATCCTCCCTCCAAAGCAATCTACCAAAGAGGTGTGGCTGAAAAACGCGCCGACTTGCCGGGGCGTTGCGGGGATTACCCGGTGCTTTGCGAGGCGGCAGCGGCTACCTTACCCGCTGGCCGCGCCTGGTCACCATCGTCACGTAGAGCGGCTCGAATCCGTGGCGGCGGTAGAGCCGCAACGCTCCGTCGTTACTTGCTCGGACGGCTAACTGCAGGTGGTCAAGACCGATTTCATCGGCAAGCGCTCCCACTGCCTCCATCAGCGCCGTCCCGATGCCCTTGTTGCGCTCCCGAGGAAGCACGGCCACGGTCTCGACCTCGAGGATCCTCTCGATCGCCAGGTTCACAGGCGCTGGCTTGGGCTGAGCCAGGGCATAGCCGACTGCGCCCTCGGCCGTCTGTGCGAGGAAGAGGGTCGCGCCGTCGGCTAGTGACTCTTCGTAGCGGCGCCGCCGCAGGGGCCACCCGTCGGCGGAGGGACGAATCTGTAGCCCGGTCGGAGTCAGCTCCGCATGATGATCTGAGAGGGATCGCCAAAGGGGTCTCACCTCCTCGATGCGCACTGCCTCGGCCCGGACGATCTCGATCTCGGGGATCACTTTTGCCATTAAAGCGATAGAAGCGAAGAGCGAAAGGAGAGTTCGCGAAGTAGGGCGCCGGCGTCGTGAGGGACACCGCGATCGGTTCAGCCCGACCGTTCGGTTGTTTCGAGTCGGCACTTCGCCCCCGGCGCCGCGAGCCGGTGGCATACGCTTCGCGTGGTGCAAGCTCAACCCCACGTGCGGCTGCGTCAGGCTGTCCTGGTGGCGGCCGAGCTCGAGCCCGTCGAGGTGGCGCTGCGCGAAGCACTCGGCCTCGGCTCGCCGTTCCGCGATCCGGCCGTTTCGGAGTTCGGCCTGGTCAACGCCGTCTTCGCGCTCGGCGACTGCTTCCTGGAGGTGATCTCCCCAGTGCACGGTGAGACGGCTGCCGGTCGCTACTTGGCTCGTCACGGCAATGGTGGCTACATGGCAATCTTTGACTTGGAGGATCTGGACGGCGCAAGATCCCGAGCGCGGGTAGGCGGGATCCGGGTGGTCTGGCAGATTGACCTCCCCGATATTTCAGCTACCCATCTGCACCCGGCCGACATGCGGGGGGCGATCGTCTCACTCGATCAATCCCGGCCACCTGGGACTTGGCGCTGGGGTGGGCCGGAGTGGAGCGGCCGAACTGGACACGGTGCCCCGGGGCGCCTCGCAGGCATCACGGTGGCCGTTTCCGATCCAGCTGCAATCGCGTCGCGCTGGGCGAATGTGCTCGGTGTCTCTTCCCGGGGCGACGCCGAACCGATTCTGGCACTCGATGGTGCCGAGTTGCGCTTCGCCGCACCCGACGGCGAGCTGGGTGATGGTCTGATTGAGATAGCCGTGGAGCTGCCCGCGACGCGACGCGGGCAGCGCGATGCGGTTGAGGTTGGCGGCGTGCGGCTGCGCCTACTCGATATGACCTGAGCCATCTCCATTCGGCCAAATCTAGAAAGCCGAGTTCGAGGTCATCGGCCAAGGACAGGGTTCATCTTGATCGGGGAGCTGAGCGGCGAGTCAAAGTCCTCTGCTGCTTCTTAGAGTGGTTGGCGATCACGCTCCTCGGCGACACGGAGCTAACACTCTGAACCGCTCTGGCGATCGCGGCCGGATGCTCGTAGGGCTGCATATGTCCGCCGTAAACCATCACTAGGCGGGAGTTGGGGAGATCGGCCGCGAGTCGGCGACCATAGACTGGGTTGACTAGCTCGTCGTCGCTACCTTGAATCACAACAGCGGGCACCCGGATCGCCCCGAGGTGCATGTCGATCTGCGCTATTACTCCGTTGGCAGCGAGAATCTCGCCCGCCCATGCTTCCAGGTTTCCCTGGGTCATGTTAATTGCTAGGACTCGGTAATGGTGTGCCTCGACGACCGACTCAGGGTGGAACGCTTCGCTTTCGGCATTGTTCACCGATAGCGTTGTGAGCAGCTGGCCGAACGTCGCATTGGCAACCTGTCTTATGACCGGTAGTTGGAGGAACTGCACCGCGTGTGCCTGTAATTCCGTGAAGTCTTCGACCCTCTGCCCGGCGGCAGCGGCGTCGACGAGTACGAGGCCACGGACCTGGTTCGGATAGCGCTCGGCGAATCCGAGTGAGATAGTTCCGCCAAATGAATGGCCGACAAGGATCGGCCGCCTGACATGAAGCTTTGCAATCAACTCGTGAATTACTTCGAGCTGGCGGTCAAAGGGCACATATCCGCCGCTGGAGAAGCCAAAGCCGGGACGGTCGATTGCAATCGTGCGGTGTCCTGCGAGCAGCGGCGTGACATCTTCCCAATCTTCAGCTGTTCCCGGTAGACCGTGAATCAGCACAACCGGCACTCCACCTCCTCGGTGTTCGATATAGCGGATTCGCAGATTGCCAACCTGGACGAATGAGCCCGTCGGCCGGGGCTCTGCAGGCAGGCGCCCGTAGGTCCAGTTGAGTACAACGATCACCAGAGCCAACGCCCCCACAAATGTCAGGATGGCCCTGCGAATTGAAATGCGACCGCGCATACGCGCGCAGAGTACTTGTCGGTGGCCAGTATTTTGCGTAGTGCGCCTCCCAGGCGCACCTTCCGCTGCGGCAGTGTAGATTCGGCTCTATGCTGTCGCCCGGGTGCAGGTCATCGAAAATGTCGCCCGTCGCGCTTGGAGGAACCGCAGCGATCAGGGGGGCCTGGCAATCGGCCTCTCAGAACCGACTCGCGATCATGTGCCCAAGTCGGAGACCGGGCGGCACTCCGTCGTTCCCTCGGCGCGCAAATAACCTACGGAGCAGATCGAGAGCGGGACATTTTCGTTGACTCCGGAACCACAATCTGGCTCGCCGATTTTCAGGAGCGCCGGGATCTCCTACCTCCGTATCCCGGCGAAGGACCCCGCGGCGAGCGCAGTCTTTTACCACAGGGTGTTTGGCTGGACAGTCGAGAGCGACCGCCAGAATCCCAGCTTCGAGGACGGCGGCGGCTGTGTGATCGGTCACTTCATCGCCGATCAGCCTGTTGCGGGTGCCGCGGGTATTCGCCCATACATCTACGTTGACGTCATAGACCAGCAGCTCGAAAGGGTTTCTGAAAATGGCGGAGTGGTGCTCGAGGAGCCTTATCCGGAGGGGGATCTATGGGTGGCCACATTTCGCGATCCGGCCGGGAACGTCCTCGGCGTCTGGCAACGCGGGCCGCGCGGGTAGGGCATGCGAGAGCTGAACTTCATCGAACCGGGCAAGCTCGAGTGGCGCGAAGCGCGCGAGCCTCAGCTCGAGGCCGACTCCGAGGCGATCGTCGAACCGGCCGCCGTGGCTACATGTGACCTCGACGCTCTGATCGTGGGTGGAGCAGTCCCGCTTCCGGGACCATTTCCTTTCGGCCACGAGGGGGTCGGCCGGGTGATCGAAGTTGGCGACGCCGTAAACACGGCCGTCCCGGGCGATCTGGTCAGCATCCCGTTCCAGATTTCCTGCGGCGCCTGCGAGCAATGCAAGCGGGCTCGCAGCGCACACTGCGAGGCGGTGCCGCGCCTTTCCATGTATGGGCTGGGAGCACTGAGCGGCGGCGAGTTCGGCGGCTTCCTCTCCGACCGAGTGCGCATCCCGTTCGCAGATCAGATGCTGGTCGCGCTGCCGGAGTCGGTGAGTGCGCGGTCCGTGGCGAGCCTCAGCGACAACATTGTCGACGCCTGGCGCACGGTGGGACCCCATTTGGAGCAAGAGCCCGGAGCCGAGGTGTTGATCGTCTCAGCGGAGAACTCGATCTCCCTCTATGCCGCCGCGATCGCCCACGCACTCGATGCGGGGCGGGTCGACTTCATCGGCGGGGGACGGCGCCAGCTGGAGCTTGCCGAGCGATTGGGGGCATCCGTGATCGAGGGCGACTTTCCTGAGCGGCTCGGTTCCTATCCGATCACTGTCGACGCCAGCAACAACCCCGCTGGTTTGGCCTGCGCACTCCGCTCGACCGGGCCCGACGGCGTTTGCACGAGCATCGGCATCTACTTCGAGCCGGCGACCCCGGTGCCGCTCTTTGAGATGTACAGCAAGGGGGTCCGCTTCCTGACGGGGCGAGTCCATGCGCGCGAGGCAATGGCACCGGCGCTTGCGCTGATCGAGGAAGGGCGCGTTTTTCCGGAGCTAATAACCTCCCACCTGGTGGACTGGGAGGACGCCGCCGAGGCGCTCGGCGACCTGCAGCACAAGACGGTGATCAGCCGCGATTCGCAAGGGCCGAGGCAAGCTCGCTGAGGCGCCGCTTTGGGCCGCCTTTCGGCACCGCCCCACCTATCGGCCGCTCGATCGCAGCCAGCATTTCCGCAACGCCAGCCAAAGTACCCATTCGACCGCATTAGTCTGTGTCCATGGCCAACCGAGCGCCCACGGAGAAGCCCGTCGCAAAGACCGAAGAGATCAGGTGGAAGCGCTGGGTGCTGGGAATCGCGTTCGCGGTCCTTCTTCTCTTTATGGCACTCAACTCCCAACAGGTAAACGTCAACCTGATCGTCGGTTCGGCGCAGATGCCACTGATTTTTGCGCTCCTTATTGCAGCCGCCCTCGGGGCTCTGGTCGGCTGGGCTGCACCTCGCCTGCGAGCTCATCGGCACGAAGACCACCGCTAGCTGAACCTCGGAAGAAATGTCGGTTCCGACGGTCCTCGGAAAAGTCGCCAGCTTCGAGGCTAATTTCGCGGCACTCGGCGAGCCGCTATCCTCGCGCGATCGCAAATAACTCGTCGAAATCAGCCCGTCTGGGCGGCCCACTCGCTCGCTTCTATATGGCCGCGATCGGGGTACTTTGCGTCGCGGCGATCCTGGTCTTCGTCTCCGGGGCAGTCGCGGCGAGCGGTGCCGCCCCAGGAACCTTCCAGGGCAACGCGGGTGCCTTCTCAGTCGGCTTTAAGGTGTCTCCCAGCGGTAAGCAGATCACCGGCTTGCGAACTGACTTTCAGGCAACCGAGGACTGTGGGCCCCCGAGTGACGCGCTGGTTCATATTGTCTTCCCAACGATCGTGATTCAAGGCGACAGTTTCAGTGGCTCGACGACCACCTCAGGTGAAATACCGATGCACTACTCGATCCGAGGTACGTTCCACACGCCGGATGCGGCGGCGGGCACGATCCGAGTGCGCTTTACCTTTCCGCATAATGCACTTCCACCCTGCAACGAATCGGATTCGTTCACTGTCAAGCGAGTCAAGAACTAAACCGTTTGCCGGCATCTGAGAGCGCCGCTCCTCCTGCCAGCGGCCTGTGTGGTTCGGCGCTTAACTGCTTTGTGTCCGAGATTGGCCGCTGCAGCACTCGCTCCGGATCTGCCTGCGACTTCCTCTGTACTAGCGCTTCTGGGCGGTGGTCCCGACCAAGCCGGCTATCCGTGGGTCGAAGGCGATAGCCATCCGGCCAAAGATGTTGGTCAGGGGATGATTTGGGCAGAGCGTCTGCCCTCTAAAGCCACTCCCGGGCCGAGCGCCGACCCGGTCCTGGTTTCGCTACGGTGACGCCTTGCTAAGCGCACCTACCTATTCAGCGGACTATGAGCAACCCCCGTATTCGCGCACATCGCAAAGCCGTGGGGCGCAGTGAAAGGTAGGCGCAGGCGTGCAGTCTTGATCAAGGCGCTTCTCAGCGCAAGCATCACTGCGGCTGCGGTGCTCGTCGTCTTAATTGCGTTCGGAGCGCTCAACTCGGGGGCGCCGCGCTTTCGGCCCGAACATCTCGGTCACGGAAGCTATGTCTGGCTGGTGCCAACCAGCGGCTCGCAACCCTCGGTCGCAACTGAGAACCAGGCCGCGGGAACTCGGGCGTGGCGCTTACCCGGACCGTCCAAAGACGTGGGTGGGCTTGCATATGGTCACGTGCAGGGATACGTTGCCCGGCAAGCGGTCAGCCCCGGACAGACTGAGCGGATTTACGTGAGCGCTCAAGGCGCGAGGTTCGTTCGCATCCGGATATTTCGGATCGGTTGGTATGGTGGTGCGGGCGGGCGTGAAGTGCTCGCTTCTGCCCGGCTGCCGGTGGCGCCTCAGCCGCTTTGTACACACCAGTCCGAGACCGGGCTGACGGAGTGCGACTGGCACCCCACTTTGAGCTTTCAGATTCCTCAGGCGCTGCCCAGCGGTGTCTACATCGGCAAGTTATCGACGCCTAGGGGTATGCGCGATGTCCTGTTTGTCGTTACGGCCACTCACCCGCAGCCGTTGCTCGCCCAGCTGCCAAACGCAACGTATGAGGCCTACAACGCCTGGGGTGGTGACAGCCTGTACCCAGGCGGCCCGGATCCTGTCGGTATTACCGGGACCAAGCAAGGGGTGGAGGTTTCCTTCGATCGCCCTTATGACGGCCCAACCGGTGCGGGGGAGTTCTTCCAGCGCGACGTCGCGATGGTGCAGTTTTTGGAGCACTACGGATACCCGGTCTCCTACACGACAACCGAGTCTGTTGACCAGAATCCAGGCCAGCTTCGAGGTCACCGCGCGCTGCTGGACTTCGGCCACTCCGAGTACTGGTCTGAACGCCAGCGACGCGGATTTGCGGACGCGCTAGCCAGCGGCACTAGCCTCTTATTTTTTAGCTCAGACACGTTCGCCTGGCGGGTACGCTACGCGCCCGCAACGCGGGCATCAAGCGAGGCAGGACAACGCGACCACATTCTAATTGGATACAAGGAACACGCTGCGCTTGACCCCAAACAGATGCCCCCGATCTTCCCCGACCGCGGCGCCAGCCTAACCGGTTCGGCCTACCTGGGCTGCATTACGCCACGTCTTCAACAGCGGGGGCTGCCCACCTACCGCTACTACTCCTGGGCACCGGCGCCCGGCCTTAAGCCGGGGTGGCTCTTCTCCGGAACTGGGATCACCCCCAAGACCCGGATTCCGGGGATCGTCGGCTACGAGCTCGACCAGCAAACTTCATACACGCCGCAGGGCGCAAAGCTGGTCGGCGAGGGCTCGGCACGGTGTGTGTACGTCACTCCCCAGCCCGCTGCCCCGGTATGGAATCCCGAAGATGACCTCGCCCAAACCACGCTGTACACGGCGCCCTCAGGGGCGACTGTGTTTTCAAGCGGTACGCTCGGCTGGGAGCTAGGGCTCGCCCCAGTCCCAAGCGCCTCGCCCGACGCACCCCGCAAGCCCGACGAACGCGTGGTCACAATGACGCGCAACCTGCTCGCGCACGTTCTCGCAACCCGGAGTCCAGTCCGGCCCGGTTGATCGACTGGATCCGTGCGACATCGTGCGGCGAGAGCTGGCCCGGCTACCGCAAGCAAAACTGATCGGAATCGCGACTCCCGGCCGAGTTCGTTGAACACGGGAAGCCTCACAGCGGGCTGGAAGAATGCCCACTCGATCCGCGAGGCGCGATCTTCGCCCAAATCCCGAGCCTCTGCGAGCCCATACACTGAGCGAGTTCCGCGGTGGTGAGCTTGTTTGGGGGGAAACGCTCAACCCCGCCAAGGTCGGGATCGACTTAACAAAGACCGACGGGTTCGCCCCTAGCTCGGGCGCGAGGTGGCAAATCCTGGAACCTCCTGCCTCTAAAAGATCCTCAGATGCTGCCAGCCGTGCACCGCGGCGTCATTCAACACTCCCCAGCCCAGGTAAATGATCACCGCTGCGATTAGGGACGACAGCGCCAATCTGCGGCGGCCCCGGATCGCGGCGAAAAGGAGTAATCCGATTGGGATTATCCCGATCAAAGCAACGAGGAGCTGCGCATCCATTAGGCTGGTTCGACAGCTCGATTCGCAGATCAACCGCTTGGAGATCGCCGCAACCCAGACGGCGAGACAGGCCCCAAATGCTGCTGCGATCGCACCGAAGATCAGAAGCGGCGAGGGGCTCGACTTCTCCACGGCTGAAACCCTAGTCGCCCTCTGCCCTGGTTGTGCGCCAAGCTGGGACGCTGGTGATCGACAGCCCCGGCGCCGCTGCGCTTCATTGAGGCACTTTCGGATGCGGCGCCTCTGGCGTGAGCGAGTCACCGCGTAGCGTCTTCTCCGAGACCGATAGATCGAAGCGTCCCAAATACCTCCCCGGCGAGGACGAAGGCGGCTCGCCATGGTCATCATCGGCGATCCCGCGGCGTGGTGGTAGTTGCGAACCCCATTCACCGGCAAGCACGTCTTAACTCAAGCGCGGTGGGAGAGCCGTTGAGCGATCGGCGAGCCTGGCGGAGGCGCGTTTGGCTCGGCGGTGCCGAAACCATTCGAACCCGTGTGGGTCGGCTGTGGCGACGAAGTAAACGGTGTTGACTCGATTTATGGCGACAGCCTTTGTGTGATTGAGGACGTAGTCCACAACCCCTCGCTGCAGCGAACCTGATGCGTTGTCGCTCTTGTGCCCAACTCGGTGATCCCGAAGCTGCGTCGAGTTGGCGGGGTCTGCTTTTGCGGTCGGCAAGGAGGCCGGCGCATAGTTCAGCAGCCGGGGAGCGCGATCATCAGATCAGCGTCGCAAGGAACGCGCCAATTGATCGGCCCGCCTCAGCTGCAGCGCTTCCAGTCGGTCCAGGGCGCGCTTTCGCGCCTCAAGGAAATCCGGCGTAAAGTGCGCCGCGCGTGCTGCTCATATCCCGACTCCATGCTCGGGGACGTGGTCAGGCGGCGGCCGCATACCACGCACCTGAGCCAAACGACCCGGCCCTTCCGCTCAACCCGATTTCGGCCCTTGAGGCGCAACAGATTGGTCATTTTTTGCCTGCTGAGAACAGCGACTCCGATTGCCGTTGGTGTGAAAATCCGGTTATTGCGACGGCGCTATCCCCAGGGCACACCAATGGCAGCAGCTGCCATCTGAGGCCCTGGGGTGGAATCGGTGTCGCCTGTAGCGAATCTGCCCGGGTCGCGACCAGCGTGATCTTGAGAGATTCGGCTAGAGGTCGATCTGAGAACCGATGACTACGGTCCTATCGTGGGGCAGGCGAAAGTACTCGACCGGACTGGCAGCATTTCGAGACATCGCGACAAACAACCGCTTTCGCCAGCGGCTCATCCCCGCTGCCGAGGTTGGGACAATTGAGACCTGGGACAGAAGGTAGGTGGCGCTCCCCACGTCGAGCTCGGTCTCAAGGCCAGTCTCAGAGGCGAGGCCGAGCACACGGGGAACGTCGGGTGTGTCCTGGAAACCAAAACGAGCCGTCAGGTGACTGATGCCGTCATCGGCGTAGCCGAGATCGTCGATCAACAAGCGCTCTGACTCCGGAACATGGGGCGATCTTGTCGTCTCGATCGAGAGGATCACGATCGACTCGCGCAGTGCACGCAGGTGCTCGAGACTGGCCCTCAGGGCCAGCGGGGTCGTTTCACGACGCGCGTTTAGGTAGACGGCGGTCCCCTTAACGCGAGTTACAGGGGGATCCATCGCGTGGAGTTCCTCGATGAAGGTATCGAGGGGTCCTTCCTCCTTGACGCGGGCATCGCTAACCCTGACACTGCCCCGCCTCCAGGTGCTGAGGACGGCAAACACCGCGATACCGACTGAGAGTGGGAACCAACCACCATGCTCAACCTTTGTGAAGTTCGCCGCCAGAAAGGCGAGGTCAACCGTGAAGAAGATCAACGCGCCTGCCAAAACGGCCCAGGTGGGTTTGTGCCAGAGCTTTCGAGCGACGACCAAGAAGAGGATCGTGTCGACGGTGATCGTGCCGGTCACCGCGATCCCGTATGCCGAGGCAAGGCTGGTTGAGGAACCAAAGCCAATCACCAGCCCGATCACGGCGACGAGCAGAGCCCAGTTGACCGCCGGCGCGTAAACCTGCCCGATCTCCTCGGCCGAGGTGTGCCGGATGGAAAGGCGTGGCAAAAAGCCAAGCTGAACCGCCTGCCGCGTGACCGAGAAGGCGCCGGAGATCACCGCCTGGGAAGCGATCACCGTGGCGACGGTTGCCAGAAGCACCATTGGAATCTGGCTCCAGCGGGGGAACAAAAGCAGAAAGGGGTTATGGATTGAGGCCGGATCGCCGAGGATCAGGGATCCCTGGCCCATGTAATTGAGGGTTAGGGCTGGAAAGACGATCAGGAACCAGGCGCGGCTGATCGGGACCCGACCGAAATGGCCCATGTCTGCATAGAGCGCCTCGGCGCCGGTGATCGTCAGCACTATCGCCCCCAGTGCGACAAATGAGACCCCAGGGTGAGCGCTGAAGAAGACGAGGCCATAGCTGGGGGATAGCGCCTTCAGGATCGCTGGATGAGCGAGGAGTTGACCCACCCCCCCTGCCGCGATCACCGCGAACCAGGCCAGCATCACCGGTCCGAACAGCCTGCCCACCGCGTGCGTGCCGAAGCGCTGGATCGCAAACAGCGCGGCAAGTACGACGATCGTGATCGGGATCACCAGGGACGCCAGGCTTGGTACTGCGACCTTGAGCCCTTCCACCGCCGATAGGACCGAGATCGCCGGCGTGATCATCCCGTCGCCGTAGAAGAGGGCGACGCCAAACATTCCAAGCGCAATCAGCACCGCCTTCAGGCGGGCCCGCCGCAAACTCACCGTCTCAACCAGCGCGATCAAGGCGAGGATGCCCCCCTCGCCGTCGTTGTCGGCCCTCATGATGAAGAGCACGAACTCGACGGAGACGATCAGCGTGATTGACCAAAAGACGAGGGAGATCACCCCGTATACGTCGCCCTGATCCGGCCGCACGGCCTGATGATCGGCGGAGAATACGGTCTGTAGGGCATAGAGGGGGCTGGTGCCGATATCGCCGAAAACAACCCCAAGCGCTCCGAGCGCGAGGATCGCGAGCCCGGCCTGGCGGCCCCTGCCTAGGGGCGGCCCTGCCGGGCGCTGATCCTTTGGGCTCGGCGCATCTGCGGCGCTAAATGGCTTCTGTTCTGGGGCCTCCGAGTCATCCATCCCAGCGGCGAACACTACGGCTTGACTCAGGGGTCCCGATTGCGGCGCTCGGCCGCATCGATCCGCTCAGGGGGTACGAAAAGTCGCTTTCGCAGGGGACACGGCTACGGCAATGACCCTCCTCGCCTGTTCCCCAGACCCGGATCGCAGCCGGCGAATTTCGGCCTCCAAACCGAAGCCGGTGCCGCGCTCAGAGTATCTTCAAAAGTCGGGCGTATCCTCGCTTGAGCGGATCTCCCTTAGGAGCTAGCCATGAGACTTCTTCGTCGCATTTCCACCCGTAGACTCTTGACCCTCTGTGCGGCCGTTCTGGCGATCGCGATCGGGACCACCGCGGTTGCGATGGCGACCTCTGGCGACGGGCCCAAGCCGCTGCCAAAGTCGCTGCCTGCCGCGATTCACGAAGCGCTCGCAGCCCCAGATGTGCCGGGCATAAGCGCCCGGGTTCAGTTCACAAACCACCTCATAGCCGCCTCCAGCCTCCAGGGCTCTGACCCGCTCCTCAGCGGGGCAGTGGGGCGCCTTTGGGCATCGCCGGAAGGAAAACTGCGACTCGAGCTCCAATCTGAAGGGGGCGGCGGGGACAGCCAGGTCCTAGTCGATCAGGACCACTTCGAAATTTATGATGGCAGCGCCGAAACCGCCTATCGCGGCACGCTTCCAACCCACAACGGCGCCCAGCCTAAGGACGCCGGTGCGGCCAAGCAGAGCGCGGCTCCATCACTCGAAGAAATCGAATCGGAGTTGGCGCGGCTCGGCCAGCACCTGAATCTGAGTGGCGCGACGCCTTCCGATGTCGCCGGACAACCGACCTACACCGTGCAGGTCGAACCCAAGGAGGACGGCGGCCTACTGGGCGGGGCGGCGCTCGCCTGGGATGCGGCGCACGGCACTCCGCTACGCGCCGCGATCTATGCCAAGGGCGATAGCTCGCCCGTGCTGCAGCTCGAAGCCACCGAAGTCTCCTTTGAAGCGGTGCCTGCCTCGGTCTTTGAAATCACGCCGCCCCCCGGCACCAAGGTAATCAACCTCTCGCCGCCCCAGCAGAGCTCGTCGGGGCCGAACCCGGCGCCCGTGAACGGAGTTGCAGCCGTGCAGGCGCAGCTCGGTTTCAAGCTGGACGCACCTGAATCGCTGGCCGAAATGTCGCGGGCGGACGTTCGCCCGATCGGGGTTGGTGGGAAGACCGGGGCGCTGGTCACCTACGGTCAGGGCCTGGGCGGCCTCGTGGTGCTCGAGTCCCCTTCGGGCTCCGGCAACGAATCAGCCTCCTCAGGATCGGAAGGGCTCAGCCTGCCGACTGTCTCAATCGACGCCGGGACCACCGCCGAAGAGCTCGAAACCCCGCTCGGAACCGCGCTGCGCTTCAGCCGGGGGGGCATTGACTTCGTCGTCGCTGGTTCGGTCCCGGCGGCGAAGGCCGAGGCGGCCGCCCGGGGCCTCTGAGAGGTGCCGGAAGCCGCGCCGATCGAAGTACGAAGCCTGGTCAAGCGCTACGGCGAGCTGCTCGCGGTCGACAACGTCGACCTCACGGTCGAGCCAGGCGACGTGTTCGGCTATCTCGGCCCAAACGGGGCGGGGAAGACGACCTCGCTGCGGATGATGCTCGGGCTGATCCGCCCCAGCGCCGGGTCGGTGCGCCTCTTTGGCCGTGATCCGCAGGAAAGCGTCGACGCCCTCAACGGCGTTTCGGGTTTCGTCGAAGCCCCGTCCTTTTACCCGTATCTGAGCGGCCGCACGAACCTCGAGCTGCTGGCCGCCCTCGACGGTGGCGAGGCCAGAGCGCGACTCGAGGATGCCTTGGAGATCGTCGGTCTGAGCGATCGCGCAAAGGACAGGGTCGGCGGCTACTCACACGGAATGCGCCAGCGCCTCGGCCTCGCGGCGGCGCTGTTGCGACGCCCGAGGCTGCTCTTGCTGGATGAGCCCGCGACCGGCCTTGACCCAGGCGGTATGCGCGACATGCGGAACCTGATCCGCAACCTCTCCGGGCAGGGAATCACCGTCTTGCTCTCCAGCCATCTCCTCGCCGAGGTCGAGGAACTCTGCAATCGCGTTGCGATCGTGCAAAAGGGACGGGTCGCCTATCAGGGGTCACTTTCAGAGCTTCGTCGCCAGGCCGGAAGCAGCTACCGGTTGCGGACGACCGATGACGCGAGGGCCCGCCGGATACTTGCCGCCCAGGATGGGATCACCGATCTTGAACCTGACGACGGAGAGGGCATGAGCTTCGCCACGACGAGCGAGTCCGCTGTGGCGGCGCTCTCACTTGCCCTCGTGGAGTCAGGCGCCTTGGTCCTCGAGCTGAGCCCCCGCCACGCGACGCTTGAGGATCTCTTTTTTCGACTCACCGAGGGCAACGGCAACGCAGGCGTCGCAGCCGAGGTCGTTGGAGACGTGGCATGAAGCCAGGGGTACTAACGGTGTATCGCTGGGAGCTGCGCAAGCTGCGCTCCCAAAAGCGCACCTACCTTGGCCTCGGCGCGGCCGCAGTTGTGCCGATCCTCTTCGTCGTTGCGCTGGTCGCCAGGGGCGGCGGGCCAAACGACGTGGCCTTCGGCCGCTACGTCCACGACACCGGCTTGGCGATTCCGCTTGTCCTTCTGCTCTTTGGCTCGGTCTGGATGTTCCCCCTGATCACGGCTCTGGTCGCCGGCGACATAGTCGCCGCCGAGGACCGAAACGACACCCTGAAGGCGATCCTCACCCGCTCGGTGGAGCGACACCAGATCTTTGCCGGAAAGACGCTGGCTACCCTCAGCTACGCGACTCTGGCAATTGCGGTGACCGGCGCGGTCGCTCTGATCGCCGGCATCCTGGCATCGGGGTTTAACCCGCTGATCAGTCTTTCGGGAACCCGAATCTCGGCGGTCAACGGGCTCGGGCTGGTTGGGGCGAGCCTGCTGGTCTATTTGGTCCCGATCGCGACGATCGCCTGCATTGGGCTGCTGCTGTCCACCGTATTTCGAAACAGTGGCGCGGCAATCGTCGGAACTCTGATGTTCTCCCTGCTAGTGCAGCTGGTCGGCATTCTTCCCGGCCTCGAAGGACTGAAACCCTACCTTTTGAGCACCCAGTACAACGCATGGCAGGGTCTGTTGCGAACGCCCGTGGATTGGGTCCCGATCGTCCGCGCGGTCTGGGTCTGCGCCCTTTACGCGCTGCCGGCGCTGGCGGCGGCCGGGCTGGTCTTTCTGCGCCGCGACGTTGCCGGAGACTGACCTCAAGCTGCGGATCGCAGGGCGCTCAGCCATCCACTCCATCGATTGCACTGCGAAGGCTCGTGACCGTTTGCGGTCCGCGCAGGAACTCAACGATTCGGCCGCTTGAATTAAGCACCGCTGTGGTCGGCAGCCCGATAAGTCCGTAGCGACTCCCGTAGATGCCGTTTGGATCACTGAGGACCGGAAACGTCCAGCCGTAATGGCGGATATAGGAGCGCCCGGATTCTTCACGGTCTGTGTAATCGACGCCGACCAGGCGCGCGGTGCCGTGTAGGGAGCGATCGAAGCGCTCCAGTTCTGGGGCCTCCTTACGACACGGTCCACACCAGCTCGCCCAAAAGTTGATCAGCGCGGGCTTGCCGCGCAGCGTCGCGATCGATGCCCTCGGCGCTCGAAGCACGCCGGGGGGCAGCGGCGGCGCCGGCCGATCAGCGCCGCGATTCGAACCGGCGCTCAAAACCTCAAAGACGATCAGGGCGATCACCGCAAGGACGAGGAGGGCGGAGAATTTGGCGCGCCGCACGGCAACAGAGCTTAGGCGGCAGCGGTCAGCCAGTCTCAGAGTAAGCGGACTCCGGCCCAGACTCAACGGCCGTTGCGGCTACCACCGCAGCGCTGGCGCGCAGCACTCCGATCGCGGGCGAGGCCGGCGCCCAGCAGCGCTGCGCTGCGGGCGAGCGTCGCCAAGACCGCCAGGCCGATTGCCCCGCCAACCTGCATGCTGGTATTGACCAGCCCCGAGTCACTCGCGGTCGCGCCCGACATCGCCAACGTCATCAGGGAGGGAAAGGAGGTCCCCACCCCCAGACCGATCAAGGGCAACGGAGGCAGCAGGTCGGTCAGGTAGTTAGCCCCCAACGGGGTTCGTGCGAAGAGCAATAGACCGGCGCCAATCGCAATTACACCCGGACTCAGCGTGGTGCGAGGACCAAAGCGCATGATCAACCGTTCCGAGAAGCCAAGTGACATTGCTCCCATCACGATCGTTGTCGGCAAAAACGCGAGGCCGACCTCGAATGCGTCATACCCCAAGACGCGCTGCATGTAGAGGGCGCCGAGAAAGAACATCCCAAACATCCCCGCGACGAGCAGCGCCTGAATCGCGTTTGCGCCGGCGACGTTTCGCGAGCGAAACAGGCGAAGCGGCATCAGCGGGTTGGCGATCCGGGCCTGCCGGATCACAAAAAGCAGAAGTAGTGTGGCTGAGATCGCACCCAGTCCAGGCGTCTGCGACGAGCCCCCAGCCGTGTTCGTTGACTCCGAGGATCGTGTAGACCCCGAGCAGCAGCGCCGCGGTGATCAGCGCCGCGCCGGGAATGTCGGCACCCTCCCCGCACCGCCTTGGAGTAGGGATTGCTGCAGCGCATCGTCCGACGCCCTCCTCCCAAACGATCCGATTGTGGGTTCGAGAATCGAGGTCAGTCGGCGACAAACATCGCGCCCCGTTCGGGGTGGACGGTTCCCTCAGACGCCCTCGCCGTGGCGTCCCGCGCCGGCGCTAAAGCGCGCCGCGCCGCGGGCGGCTACCTCGAGGACCTGGCGGCCGAGGCGGTGCTCGAGGTTCAGCCCCTCTGCGAGGGAAAGGCCGGCTCCTTCGATCGCCGCGCGACGGTCGGCGAGCATCGTCTCCTGCGGGAATGCGGCGATCGTCTCAGCCAACTCCAAAGACCTGACAAGGTGGCGGCCGGGGGCAGCGATCTCGTTGATCAGACCAATCCGCTCGGCCTCGCTCGCCTCAACGGGGCGGCCGGTGAGGATCAGCTCCATCGCCCGCCCCATACCGAGCACCCGCGGCAGTCGCTGCGTCCCTCCGTCCACGAGGGGGACACCCCAGCGGCGCTCGAAGAAGCCAAAGGTCGAACCCGGCGTGGCGATCCGCAGGTCACACCACAGGGCGAGCTCGAGACCCCCGGCGAGACACCAGCCGTCGATCGCAGCGATCGACGGCTTCGAGGGGGTGAGTCGAGTTGGTCCCATTGGACCCTCGGGGTGATCGACGTCAAGGTCGAGTGCCTTCAGGTCGGCGCCGGCGCAAAAAGCCTCGCCGCCGGCGCCGGTTAGGACAAGGACTCGCGCACTCGGATCTGCTTCGAACTGAGCAAAGCCGCGGCGGAGCATCTGCGCCGCGGCGCCGTTTATTGCGTTGCGGCGTTGCGGCCGGTCGATCGTCAGCAGCGCCGCCGCGCCGACCCGCTCATAGCGGACCTCAACAGACATCCGCCCATCCTCCCACAGCAGGAGATGACACCGGCTGCGCTCAAAGCCTGCCCTAATCCAAGCCAAAGGGGGGAGCGGGCGGGCTAGTCGCGGCGGTTCTCACGGGGTTCGCCAGCGACGCCCGGCTCCCATACTGCGCCCCGGTCGCGGGCCAGGGAGGGCAGGTCTCCAGGCCATCAACCACGTTAGGGAGACCGTCGGACGCGCACCGCGGGCACAGAAATGCGACCGGGGGAAGCGCTCGTCGCCTGCCGCGCGTAGCCTTCGCGCTAGAAGCTCGTAACGCCGCCTGTCGAGATCGGTGTCCCACTTGGCTTCCGTGGGTTCCTCTCTCTCCCAGTCGCAAGATTAATCTAGCGCGCTGGCGACCCCAGCGCTAGGGGATCGCCAACACCAATTCCGCAAAATCCGGGCAAATTGAGGCAGCCGAATAGCCGGTTTGCGTCCGCGGAGGGAATTGCGGTCTGGTCGGGATGAGCGATGCTCAGGGCGCCTCCCGACGCGGAGCGCGCCGAAACGTGGCACTCGCCGCGGCGATCGCCGGATTTGGCGGGCTTTCATTTGGCTATGCCAGAGGGGGACTGCCGGCGCGCTGCTCTTCCTCAAGCATGACTTCCACCTCCGCAGCTTTGCCCAGGGGTTGGTCGCTGCCACCAGCGTGAGCCGTCCCGCTGGTCCGAGAGCGGCGATGCCGTGAACCCTCATGCAGGTCCTCGGTGCTTGAGCGCCAGAACCGCAGGCGTCTTGGAGGGCCCGGGTGGCCTTTCAGCTGTTCACAAGGTCTGTGGGCGGGACAGCTAGCTACGCTGAGCCGATGCGCATCGACGAGATCATTGCCTCGAGACGGCCGACCTTCTCGGTCGAGTTCTTCCCGCCGCGAAGCGCCGAGGCGACCGAGCAGCTCTTCGCAACGGCAGCTGCGTTGCGCGAGCTGGAACCAGACTTCGTCTCCGTGACCTACGGCGCCGGCGGTTCAACCCGAGAGGGGACCGTCGAGATCACCAAGGCTCTGGGGGATGACCTGGGCTATGAGACGATGGCTCATCTCAGCTGCGTTGGTGAGTCGAGATCGGGGCTTCGACAGACCCTCGATCGGATCGCCGCCGCCGGCATCGAGAACGTCTTCGCCTTGCGCGGCGACCCGCCCCGGGGTCGGGAGGATTTCGAGCAGCCCGAGGGTGGGCTCGGCAGCGCTGCGGAGCTGGCGGCGTTCATCTCAGCCGGGTGGGATTTCACGATCGGCGGGGCCTGTTTCCCCGAGGTGCACCCGGAGGCGCCCGACCTTGAGACCGATCTTGAGTACTTGAAGACCAAGGTCGCCTCCGGTGCCAGCTTTCTGATCACCCAGCTCTTCTTCGATAACAAGGTCTACTTCGACTTCCTCGCCGCGGCCCGGAACAGGGGGATCGAGGTGCCGATCATCGCCGGCGTGATCCCGGTGGCCGGATTCGCCCAGACGAAGCGAATCTGTGAACTCTGCGACGCGACCATTCCGCAGTCACTGGAGACCGCCTTTCGAGCCGCCGGGGGCGATCTCGATCGCGAGTTCGAGCTCGGGGTCGCCTATGCCGCTCAGCAGTGTGCGGAGCTACTGATCGCCGGTGCCGCGGGGATCCACTTCTACGCGCTGAACCGAGCGCCGGCGACCCGTGCGGTGCTGGGCGCCCTGCGGGCGGCGCGACCGTGGGACCGAACGGGAGCGCTGGCGCAGTGAGGGCGTCGGTCCAGTTTGCGCTGGCTCAATCAGCGCGGTAGGCGGGGAAAAAGTCCCCCGAGCCACCCCCAGCGGGAGCGAGGCGCCGATAGGCGAGTGGATCGCAGATGATCTCTGACGTGTACCAGGGCTGCTCGCGGTTGGCGAAGCCACGCTTGAACTCCTCAAGTCGGTCGCCCGGCCGGATGCCGCCGCCCAGGTTAAGCGGGAGATCGAGCTCACGCGAGAGCTCGGTCAGGCTGGAGAGGATATTCTTCATCGGCGAGTCGCGCAGATGCGCGTCGGAGCTGCCGCTCAGAAAATAGTGCAGAACGTGATCGCTTCTGACCGCGATCGAGCCCGCCGCCACCTGCCCCTCGGGGGCGAGGGCGAGGGCGAGCCAGGTCCACTCGAAGGAGAGGATCAGATCGAAATACGCGGGGCCGAAAAAGTAGCGGGGGGCGGCATCGGCGCGACGCATCGTCTGTTCATAGGCAAGCTGGAAACCGGCTCGCTCCGCGGCGCTTGACCGCGGGCCGCTGATCAACCGCAGCTCATAACCGCGCCCGAGGTTCCTGCGAATCTGCTGGCGATCGCTCATCCTGCTCTTTGGCGGCAGGCTTGGATCGGCGAGCTGAACAACGTTGCGCGGCCGTGCTCCAGCGAGCGGCTGCCGATCGAGGCGGTGGCGGATAAAGAGGCTGACCAGCCCGGTCGAGGAGAAGCTGACCACAGATGGCTCAAGCGCCGGGCCGCCGTCACCGCTCAGCCCGGGGTAACCATAAGGGGAGGTCGCGTCGCGGTCGGGGCCAGCTCCGATCTGTCTCACGATCACGGGGGCGAGGAGCTCAGCCTGGGCGGACTCGATGCGCAGGGTGTGGGTCACCCCCTCGGCCTCAAGGAACTGCGGCGAGCGGAAAAACTCTTCCTCAGAGCTGGCCGCCCGACCGCGATCGGCGATCAGCTCTGCGCCTGCGCTCGGTGCGATCACTCGGTTAGATCTGCGGTGGCGGCGCGGAACTCGGCCGGAAGCACTCCCCAGACCTCGCAGTCATCGGCCTCCACATCGGCCCGGCGGAGGTGACCACGCATCGTTCCCTCGTGTTTCCAGCCGAGGCTGGCAACGGTCCTCTTTGCCACCTCGTTGCGGGAGGGAATGCGCCCATAGACGCGGTGGGCGCCGAACTCATCAAATGCCATGGCGATTGTCAGCGCCTCGGCGCGACGCCCCACCCCCTTTCCGCGTACGTCATCGCCGATCAGGGCGCCCAGCTCTGGTGCGGTCTGGCGGAACAGCCCATAGAGCGCGGTGAAACCGACCGGCTCCTCGTAGCCCTCGACCACGATTGCGAACTTGCGGTCCTCGCCGGACTCCTGCATCGCGCGCCGCGTCCAGGCGCTGGCGTCATCGAGGGAGAAGCTCTCTCGAGTCTCCATCAGCGACGCGGTCGCCTCGGGGTTGTTGAACCATCGGTGCACCGCAGCGGCGTCGCCGGGCTCGAAGCGACGCAGGGCTACCCTTGGCGTCTTAGTACTCACCGACTAAGCCTAATCTGGAGCGAGTCCGTGGCCGCTGAGGAGCAGCGCGGCGGTCTTGGCGAGAATCCGCAGGTCAAGGACGGCGCTGCGGTGATCGATGTACCAGAGGTCGAGCTCGATTCGCTGCTCCCATGGAATCCCCGCCCGCCCCTGGACCTGGGCCCAACCAGTGATCCCGGGCAGCACCTCATGGCGGCGTTTCTGGCGCGGCGTGTAGTCATTAACCTGGGCAGCGATGGTCGGTCGGGGTCCGACGATCGCCATCTCTCCGCGCAGCACGTTGATCAGGTTTGGAACCTCATCCAGCGAGGTGCGGCGCAGGAGCCGCCCCGCGGCCGTGACGCGAGGATCATCACGGGTTACGACAACACCAACCCCAACCGGGTCAGAACCCCGCACCATGGTGCGCAGCTTCAGCATCTCAAACTCGCGCCCCCCCAACCCGACCCGCAACTGGCGGTAAAGAACTGGGCCGCGGTCACCAAGCTTGATCGCGAGTGCAGCCGCCGCCAGCAGCGGCGAGAGCAACACCAACCCCAAACAGGCGAGGAGCAGGTCAAGCGATCGCGGCATCAGCGGCTCACCGCGTCCCCTCCGCCTTCTCCCAAGCCGCCGGAGGTCCGTGCCTCAGGCGGTCCCAGAGCCCAACCGCGATCGAGGCAGTGGTCAGCGTGTAGTAGCGGGCGGCGCGCAGCGGCGCGAAGGCAAAGCGGCCCCCAAGAATCGCGGCGATGGCGAAGGCGACCTGCAGCAGGAGGGTCAGCGTGTAGACCCAGCCGTCACCCAGGAGGGCAATGTTTGTCCCCAGGATGAGCAGGTGAAGGAGGGGGGTCAGGTAGCGCAGCAGCCGGTGGGAGGCAAGCTCAAAGGCATAAAGCGGCGAGTACCCGCGGGGATTCAACATGCCTTCGCCAACCACGATGTCCCAGAGCCCAACCATCATTCTCCGCTTGCGGGCAAACTCGCCCGCAAGCGTTGGGACCATCCGCTCCTCAGCTCGTGCCCAGGGCACATACAGCGAGCGCATGCCGCGCTTGGCGAGGCAGAAGGGGAAGGAGAGGTCATGGCTTCCAGAGGGCGCCAGCGGGATGTAGGAGTCGCGGCGAACCGCATAGATCGCGCCGTTACCGGCGGTCACTCCCCCCAGCGCCGACTCCATCTCGCGCAGCGCCATCTCATAGCGCCAGTAGGCCCCCTCGAGGTTGTCGCCGGCAGCGGCGCTGAAGCGCACCTGGCCGCAGGTGTAGGCAACGCTCGGATCGGCGAAGGGCTCAATCAGGTGGCGCATCGCATCGGGAGCCCAGAATGCGTTGGCATCGGAGAAGGCGAGGATCTCTCCGGTTGCCTGCGAGGCGGCGGCGTTTTGGGCGGCGATCTTGCCGCCTCGAGAGAGGTCGAGGACGAGGTCGGCACCGGCTCCCCGCGCCCGCTGCACCGTTTCATCGGTGGATCCATCGGAGGCGACGATCAGCTCAAGACAATCGGCGGGGTAATCGAGCGCGAGGGCGTTGGCAAGCTTAGCGGTGATCACCGCGGCCTCATCATGGGCGGCGATGATCAGGGAAACCCGGTGAGGCTCGGCGACGGTGCCGGGCCGCAGGGTTGGATGGCGGCGCGCGGCAACCAACACCCGCAGGAGCAGCGGGTAGCCGAGATGGGTGTAGATGATCAAAAGGGCGCAGATCCAAAAGGTTGCCGCGGCTGCGCTCATCCTCTGACCGCCAGCAATTCCTCATAAAGTTCAAGCGTCAGGCTCGCGGTTCGATCCCAGGAGTAGGGACCCGCCGCCGCTCGCAGCGCCGCCGCCCCGAGCTCTGCGCGCGCCGCAGGATCGGCGATCAGCTCGCTGATCGCCGCGCCCAGTGCGACGGGATCTCCGGGGGCGACGATCCGCGCCGCCCCATGCTCGGCCACCTCCGGGAAGCCGCCGACCGCGCTCAGAACCAATGGCAGGCCGAAGGCCATTCCGGCGTAGAGGACTCCGGAGTGCTCGGCATCGCGGTAGGGCAGGACCAGCAGGTCGGCGCGCTGAAAAATTGCCGCGATCTCGGCCTCATCGATGAAACGGGTGAGGAAGCGAACCCGTCCGGTCGCCTCGGCGCCCAGGCGTCGCAGCGACTCGACCTCCATGCGGGGATTACCGACGATCCAAAGCTCGGCGCCGCGGACCTGGCAAAAGGCGCGCAGCAGGGTGTCGATTCCCTTGTAGGGGCGGAGCAGACCGAAGAAGAGAATCACGGGTTCCTCGGCCCCCTCGAGCTCGCTCGGTAGCGGGCTCTGGCCGAGCAACCGCGGCAGGTAGTCGAATGCTCCATGAGGAATGACGCTCACCCGCTTCACCCCGATCTGCTCGCGAAGCAGATGCGCACCGTGGCGCGAGTGGGCGATGACCGCGTCCATCCGGCCGAAGACGTGGCGGGCTACGGAGAGTTGGCGACGGCTGGGGTGGGGCGCCAGGATGTAGTGGGCGGTCATCAGCCGCGGGCGCAGAGCCGGCAGGAGCAGCGAGTCAAGTGCCGGCACCGTCAGCCACTGATAGTGGATCACATCGGCGTTGGCCTCGCGCCGCAGGCGCCGCATGTCTGCCAGGTGCTCCGCCAACTTATAACCACGGCGAAGCGGCGCGTTGGGGCCGCGGGAGCTGGCACGGCGGTAAAAGCTCTCGCGCACCCGGTAGCCCTCGGGCGGGGGGACCTCGCCGTAGAGGAAGCGGCTGGTCAGCAGCTCGACCTCGGCGCCAGCGCGGGCCAGCGCCGCCGCCAGGGCGCGATCATAGGGAGGCGTAAATGCCGAGGGGTCAACGAGCTGAACGCGCGGTGACCCACGAGCGGGGAGCTCCCCCGCCGCGGGTACCTCGGAGATGCTCGGACCCTCGCTAGCGCTCACCGGGAGGATTATCGTGGCCAGATGCCCCCCGTCCTTTCCTACTGCGTCGTCAACACCGACGGTCGCGAGTACCTGCTCGCCTGCCTTGAGGCGATTGAGCGCACCCACCCAGCGGGGGTGGGGATGGAGGTGCTGGTCCTTGACAATGCCTCCGCCGATGGCTCCGCGGAGGCGGTCCGCAAGGTGGGGGAGGGAATCGAGCTGATCGCCTCGCGGCGGCGAAGGGGAAAGGCGGAGAATGATTCGACCCTGATGGAAGCCGCGCGCGGCAGGTACTGCCTCCTTCTAAACGAGGACTCCGAGCTGCAAGACGGTGCCGTGGCGGCCCTGCTGGCAGCACTTGAGGCAAATCCCAGAGCGGCCGCGGCCGCGCCGCGTCTTCTCAACGGCGCAGGACATCCGGTCCCCTGCGCCTGGCGCTTCCCCGGCGTCAGCTCGGCGCTGCTCGGGGCTCTCTTTTTACACCGCTGGGCGACCGTACAGAGCAACGGCACGAGGAACCGGCGAGTCGACTGGGCCCAGTCCAGCGCCCTCATGGTGCGCCGCGAGGCTGCGGCTCAGATCGGCTACATGGACCCCGATTTCTTCGTCTATTACGACGAGTGTGACTTCTGCAAGCGGCTCGCCGAGGCCGGCTGGCAGACGCTCTTCGTTCCCGCCGCGCGGGCCATCCATCACGACCAGCTCTCCACCGATCTCAGTGCGGGGCTGCCCAGAATTGTCGAATTTCATCGCAACCGCGATCGCTTCATGCGAAAGCACCACTCCCCCACCAGCGCTCGGATCGTCGCCGTGCTGACCGCCTGGACCTACGCGGTACGAGCCCTCGCCGCTTGCGTCTTACCGGGGCACCGCGCCAGCACTTATTGGGCCCACGCCCGCCAGGCTCTCCTGCCCGCCAGGGGTAACGGAATCAGAGACCGGATCAACTCGGTCCAAGTGCGTCCTCATCCATGAGCTCGGCCTCATAGGCCTCCGAAACCGCTCCCCCTCCCGCCGCGGCCTCGCGCCACAGCGAGACCAGTTCACCCAGCAGAGCGCTCGGATGGCGCAGGCGCCGCAGCCAGGCACGCTCTTGGGAGGTGAAGAAGCCGGCGCCGAGAAGCAGCAGCGGAAAGGCCAACCAGAGGACCGTCCTTCCCGCCAGGCCGGCGAAGCCGCTGGTTGGCATCGCCAGTTCGCCGCCGCCGACCAGGAGCGCCGAGATGACCGTGATGCGGGTCAGCCGCCCCCACTGGTAGGGAACCGGAAAGAGGCGCTGGGTAAAGACGTACATCAGCACCAAGACGACCAGGTAGGAGACGACCAAAGCGATGCCCGCACCGACGATTCCAAGCGGCGGGACGAGCAGAAGGTTGAGGCCAACGTTTGCGATCAGCGCCGCAATCGCGGCGGGAAAGTTGAACCCGGTGCGCCCGGTGCGCCCGAGGATGACAACCAACACCAGATAGAGGGCATAGAGGGTGACGGCCACTGAGATCAAACCGATCGCCTTGTAGGAATCAAAGAACGCGGGGGCAGCAAGGGCGCGGACGATCCAACGCGACAGAAGCCACATGCCGGTGACGACGAAGGCACAACCGGCGACGAACCAGGTGACGACCGCCGCGTAGGTGCGGCGCGCTTCGCCATCGTCGCGGATCGAGTAGGCCAGCGGCGGCCAGGCGAGCTGAAAGCCGCGAACCAAGACGTTGACGGCCTGGGCGAACTTGACCGCCAGCGAGTAGAGCCCTGCCTGCGGGAGGCCGATGGTGCGGACGATGATGATCCGGTCGACAAAGTTGAGCAGGTAGAGCGAGAGCTCGGCCGGCATCGTCGGCAGGCCGAAGCGAAAAAGCCTTCGAAGCAGAGCCGGGTCAAACCGGAGCGAGAGGCGGCGGCGATGGACGATGATCAACCCGAGCACGAAGGCGCCGCCGCTCGCGTAGCTGCCGAGCAAAAGCCCGCGTGCGCCCTCGCCCTCTCCGACCACCAAGACCACGGTCAGACCAATCGTCACCAAGACGTTGAAGATCGTCGTCACGAAGAACGCGCGGGCGCGCTCCTCGAGCCTGAAAAGGGTGAGCAGGTATTCGAACATCGTGAGCGCCCAGAGACCACCGATCGAGATCTGGGCGAGGCCTGGCGAGGATTCTTTGAGCAGCGCTTCGGAGATCTGCCCGGCGAAGGGGAGGGCGATCAGCGCCACCGCGCTCGTCACCCAGAAAAGTGCCGCGAAGGAGGTGGCGACGACCCGGTCCGGATCCTCCTCGCGGCGGTAGTAAAAACGCAGCAGCGCCTCGATCATGCCGAGGCGGACGACGATGCTGGCCGAGACGACCGCGGCAAACATCACCTCGGCGGCGCCGTAGTCGGCCAGGGTTAGGTGGCGCGTGTAAAGCGGGAGCAGCGCGACCGCGATGACCTTCGAAAGGATGCTCGCCGCCGTGTAAGCAGCGCCGGTCGTCGCGAGGCGGCGAAGGTAGCCCGACACGCTGGCGAGCCTACGTGGGAGCGCGGACCTGGGCACGCGCAAGGGCGATGCCCAGCGCCAGCAGAACCCAGGTAATCGGATCCTCGAAGAATGCGGCGTAGGCCACCGTATGGACCAATAGGGCGCAGAAGGCGGCGAGTACCGCGGCCCGGGCGGCGAGCTGGGTCGGGTCGGCCCAGCTTTGGGCGTGCTTGGGCCCGCGGCGCAATCCCGGGCTCAGGGCCCCCAGACCGGTGCTCATCGTCCATAGCGCGGTGACCAGCAGGGCGAGGTAGGCACTGAGGCCAACCAGGCCCTGCTCTGCGGCCACGGTGACCGGCTCGGTGTGAGAGACCGAAACGGGAACCCGGTGGGTTGCGACGTGGCGTCGGTAGGCGGTCGAAAACGATCCGGAGCCATAGCCCAGGATCGGGCGTTGTTCGAACAGTCGGATCCCTCCGGAGACGAGGTGGGCGCGGCCGCTGGTATCGACATTTAGGCGCGAGAAGTTGATCTTCGAAGAGCCCCCGACGAAGGCGACGAAGGCGACGGCGAGCACCGCTCCAACCGCGACCACGCCAATCGTCACGCGCAGACTCCAGCGCAGCGCAGCGAGCACGGCCAGCCCCGCCAATAGGGCAACGAAACTTGACTGCGAGAAGGTTGGGACCAGCCCCAACCACAGCACCGCGACCAAGGCGCTGAGAGCGGCGATCGTGCGGTGCTCTTTGACCCAAAGCAGCGCCGCCATCACGACGACGATCACGAGCGCCAGGTACCTCCCGTAGATGTTGGGGTCCCAAAAGACCGAGTTGACCCTGAAGTAGGTGTGAAATTCATTGGAACGGATCACCTGCGGATTCCAAAACAGTCCCCTAGTCGCGTACTCGACCGAGCCGACCAAGACAAAAAGAACCGCCTCGATGCCCAGCAGCCACACCACCGACACGAGCAGCTTTCGGTTCCACTCAAAGTCGGTGAGCAATGCGAAGGCCACCGAGAATGGGACGAAGAAGAAGCACACGTTCTGAAGTCCCTTTGAGAAATCGGCCGAGTAAAGCGTCTGGATCGCATAGAGAACGACAACCACGGCGAGGGTTCCCACCAGCCAGCGGGCCGCCGTCGGTTGGTCGCTCCCTTTGGCAAGTGGGGGAGCGGCTGTGCGGGGGGCCAGCCGAGAGTCTCGAATCGTCGCCGCCAGAGCTCCGGCGGCGATCACAAGGTAGAGCGGAACCAGGAGATTCGCCGATTCGCCGCCCGCTTCGAGTGGGACGCGGAAGGCCAGTGTGCCGACAATCCCGAGCGGAAGCGCCCGGGGCCAGCGGCGAAACGATGCGGTCAGGGCGAGGAGCACCAAAGCGGCCAGAATTGCGGCGGCCAGAATGTGCAGGGGGTGGTGGCGAAGGTCGACGATTCGATGCGAGTGCCACTGGTCCCCGAGGATCAGAATCGGGACCAGGCTGATCGCGGCAAGCATCGCGGCCGAACGTCGCCGTCCCGGCCCGAGCGTGATTGCGGCGGCCGCGGCGAGGGCCGCCGCGAGGGTGCCGGCGGCGGCGAGCGCCGCGCTCAACTCGAGCCCCTCGCGATCCTCTTACAGGCTGCGCGGGGGGATAGCTCGCGCAGGTGAATCAGCCCGGGGGGGACCAGCGTCCGTTCGCCTTCAAGCAGCCTGACTCGCAGCTTGTAGGACCCGCTGGGAGCCAGCGCCCCGGCGCGATCGCGACCGTCCCAGTGAAAGGTGAAGTAGTTGTAGCGGGGCAGGAAGCGGTCCCGGGCGATCGTGCGAACCAGCCTGCCGCCGGGAGCGATTACCTGCACCGTGGTGTGGTCAGAACTGGTCATTCGAAAGCGAATCTGCTCAGACTCAAAGCGGCAGTTCTGCTCGGGGGTGAAGAGGCGACCGCTGCTGCTGGAAAAGCTGATGTGATCGATGAGCAGCGGATCCCGCTTCAGTCGCTGCGACCATGCGAAGGCAGCGACCGTGGCGAGGACGAGTAGGGCGAAGACCAGACCCGCGGCGCTAACCCGTCGAGGGGGCATTGTCTTCGCCGACGACCACCGACACCGGCGCTCCGGAAGAGACCGAGCCAATCGCCGAGCTCATCGGCTGCACCCGCGTGATCCCCAACTCCCTGCCAACACGACGGGCTTCAGGGGCATGGCCGCCCTTGTACATGACCACACTGTCGACGAAGCTCGAGCTGCTGTTGGTCACAGCGCCCAGCTTGAAACCCTTACGCTGTACCTTGTCTCCGTAGCGAGCGGCCAGCCCGGGGACCGCGGTTCCATTCAGCACCGCGACTTCGATTTCGCTTGGCTTGGCTATCGCGGCGGCGTCCTTGCCGCTCTTTGCGGCCTTGCCGCCAGCGCCGCCGAAGCCGTGCACCGCACCGTAGATCACGCCGCCGCCCAGGATCAAAACCGCGACGAACACCGCCGCCAGGTAGCGCGGCTCGGCGAGGCGTGCTCCCTTCCTCGAGGACCAGGCCCGCAGACGCTCGCCACGAGTCAATTCGGGATGACCCCCCTCGCGGCGCTGGCGTCTCTGCTCGCGCAGCGCGACCGCCTCCAGCTCGGCGGTGCGCGATTCCTCCAGGCGCCGCAGCTCCTCGGCGCGCTGGGCGGCCGCCGTCGAGGTCGTCTCCTTGCGCTCGACGTCGCGCTCGGGTGCCGAGCCAGCCCACTCGCGCAGGCGGCGGATGTCGCGTCCCTGGGTGAAGGAGAGCAGGGCGAGCAGGGCGAGGCCAAAGAACGCGGCCAGGCCGGCGAACGCGCCGATTTCTTTGATCAGCTCCACGGAGTGGCTGCGAGAGGCTACTCGTCAAAGACGGCCGTCGCCGCCTGGCCACCGGATGCGGTGATCATCGCGACTACTCGCTCGGCCAGATTGGCCTCGTCACCGGCCATCACCAGATGCTCGAGAGAGTCAAGCGTTGTCTCGACCCAGTCCGGCTCAAGCGGCGCATCCCGTACGGCGCGCAGGATGCGCTTGGAGGCCGTGGGTTGCTCCTTCTCCCCGAAGCCGAAGAGTTGCTCAGTCAACTTCTCCCCCGCCCGCGGCTTGGTGAACTCGATCGCGATATCTCGTTCGGGCTCATAGCCAGCGAGGCGGATCATGTTGCGGGCGAGGTCGACGATCTTTACCGGCTCGCCCATATCGAGGACGAAGACCTCTCCCTTTCCGGCACCGATATCTCCTGCCCGTATTACGAGCTGGACGGCCTCTGGGATCGTCATGAAGTAGCGGGTCATCTCAGGGTGGGTGACGGTGACCGGACCCCCACGCTCGATCTGGCTGCGAAAGATCGGTACCACGCTTCCCGAAGAGGCGAGCACATTGCCAAAGCGCACGCTGGCAAAGCGCGTACCCGGATGTTTGGCACCGGCCGCCTCGACGATCCACTCCGCCATCGCCTTTGAGGCCCCCATCACCGTCTGGGGATTGACGGCCTTGTCAGTCGAGATCAAAACGAAGCGCTCAACCCGAGAAGCCGCCGCCGTCTCGGCGGTAACTCGGGTCGCCATCGCGTTGTTGCGGACCGCCTCCAGGGGATTGGCCTCCATCAGCGGCACGTGCTTGTAGGCGGCGGCGTGAAAGACCACAGACGGTTTGAAGCGCTGCATCACCTCGAGCATCCGGTGGGGCTCCTTGCAGTCGGCGAGAACCGACTCGACATTGGTGAAGTGGCGCTCCTCGACCATCTCGCGGTCGATCTCAAAGAGGTTGTCCTCGGCGTGATCGAGCAAGACGAGAAGCCGCGGACCCACTCGAGCGATCTGGCGAGTCAGCTCAGCACCAATCGAGCCCCCAGCACCGGTAACGAGGACGATCCTGTCGCGCAGGTAGGCGCCGACCCGATCGAGTTCGAAGACGACCGGGTCGCGACCCAGCACGTCCTCGACCTGGACCTCGCGCAGCTGCTTGTTGAGCTGGACGCCGCCCCGCAGTAGCTCGAAGACGGTGGGGAGGGTGCGGACCCGAATTTCGCGCTCGCGACAGGGAGCGACGACCTTGGCGCGCAGGGTGCCGGGCGCTGAGGGAATCGCGATCACCACCTCATCGGGCTCGGTCTCATCGAGCACCTTTGTGATCTCCGCCGTGGAGCCGAGCACCTTCAGACCGAGCATTCGCATCCCGCGCTTGCGTGGATCGTCGTCGAGGAAACCGATCGCGGTTGAGCCGAGGTTGGGGTTCAACTGCAGCTCTCGGACCACCATCTGCCCGCCCGATCCGGCGCCGATCACCAACACCTCCCGCCTCCCAGCAGGCCTACCGCGGGAGGGGCGTTCGACGATTAACCTCACCGCGAGGCGAGCGCCGGCGATCAGCAACATAGTTAGGACAAAGTCCATTACCTCGACCGAGCGCGGCAGGGTGTGTTTGAACGGTTGCACGACGGCAAAGAACACGACCAGGATCACGCTGGCGAAAGCGACGGCTCGTAAAATCAGCAGGAAGTCGCGGCCGCTGACGTAGCGCCACCACTTCTGGTAGAGGCCGAAGGCTCCAAAGACGATCACCTTGCCGACCACGACGATGCCGACAGCCTCGATGAAGAGCACCGCGTAGCGGTGCGGCAGCCCATGCGGATCGTCGAGGAAGCGCAGCTGGAACGCCAGGAAGAAGGCCAGCGTGACCAGGACTGCATCGGCGAGGACCTGCAGGACCCGGTTGCGGTAGACGGGGTGGTTCAGGCGCTGCATGGGACGGGGTGAGTTTAGAGGCTGAGGTCTTAGGATCATGGGCTTCGCATGCCAAATCCCATCCTTTACGCCGATCTAAGCGGGCCGATTGTCGAATTCTGCGTCAAGGTGGTCGAAAGCGCAGGCCTTGCCGGGGTCTTCGCGCTGATGGCCGCTGGCAGTGCCTGTATCCCGATTCCCAGCGAGGCGGTGATGCTTTTCGCGGGCTTTAACGTCTCCAACGGGAGTCAAACCCTGATCGGAATAACCGTCGCCGGGTTTGCCGGGAACATGGCCGGCTCTTGGCTCACCTATGCAGTCGGCTACTACGGCCGGATTGATCTGCTGGAGAAAAATCGCCTCGTTCACCTCAGCCCATCGCGGCTGGCTCGGGTCGACGGATGGTTCAAGCGCCACGGCGATGCGACCGTTTTCTTTGCCCGCCTCATCCCCCTTGTGCGTGCCTTCATCTCGCTCCCGGCGGGAATGGCAAAGATGCCGTTTTGGCGATTCACCTGGCTCACCGCGCTCGGCTCGCTGCCCTGGGTGGTCGGCTTTGGCCTGCTTGGACAGGCCGTCGGTAACAACTGGAGTCGCTGGCGCACTCACCTTGAGATCCTCGACTACCTGGTGGTCGCCGCGATTGCCTGCCTGATCGTCTACGCAATCCTCAAGCGCCGGCGTGGCGGCGGGTCCGGCGAGGGCGAGGCAACCGAGGCCGCCGGCGCTGGCGGCGCTTGAGCGAGGCCCTAGAGGCGGGGCTTCCGACCCGGCACGCGGTGGTGCTGGGAGTCATCCAGGGACCGGCGGAGCTGCTGCCGGTCTCAAGTTCGGCCCACATCGTCCTCCTGCCCTGGCTGATCGGGTGGGATTGGGAGACGATCGATCCCGAGTTCCGAAAGAGCTTTGAGGTGGCGCTTCACGCCGGCGCGGCGCTGGCGCTATTGATCGGCCAGCGTCGGGTTATCGTCGAAGAGCTGCGGAACTTCAATGGGCGGCGGGCGATTGTGCTCGGCCTCTCGTTTTTTCCCGCTGCCGTAATCGGATACAAGCTCGAGCGACCGATCGAGAGCCACCTGGGTGGACCCCGAGCGACCGCGCTCGGCCTGCTCGGCGGAGCAGCGGCGATGCTGCTCGCCGATACCCGCCCCCAGCAGCGCGGCCGCGGTGATGCCGGAGCCATGGACGGCCTGGTTCTCGGCCTGGCCCAGGCGGCGGCGCTGATCCCCGGGGTCTCCCGCAACGGGGTGACCCTCGCGGCGGCGCGCTGGAGGCGTTTCTCGCGAGACCAGGCGAACCTGCTCTCGCGCACTATCGCCCTGCCGATCATCGTCGGGGCAAGTGCGCTTAAGGGCGTCCGCCTTTCCCGCCGTGGTGCCACCCCGCAGCTTCGCCGATCGATCGCGCTCGGAGTGGGAGCCTCCTTCGTCTCCACCCTCGCCTCTCAGCGTCTGATCCGCCTCGTCGAGCGCGACCGGGCGCTGTGGCCCTACGCCGCCTACCGCGCCATCCTCGCGGCGGGCGTTCTTGCAAAGCTGCATCAATCAGCACGCCAACCGCAACCATGAAGCCGAACAGTTTGAGATCCGCCAGCTGGTCGATTTGCAGTCGAGGCCGCAATGAACGCTGATGCCTACGCCAGGGCCGGCGTTGACCAGGCCGCGGCCGACTCCGCCGTCGTTGGGCTGGTCCGTGCACTCGCCACGATTCAACTCCAGCGTCCCTCCCGCCAGGTCCCGCTGAGCGGTCATTACGCGAGCGTGATCGCGCTGGATGAGCGCAACGGGATCGCCCTCTCGGTCGACGGCGTCGGCACCAAGCTGCTTGTTGCCGAGCAGCTTGGTCGCTATGACACGGTCGGCATCGACTGCGTCGCGATGAACGTTAACGACGTGATCTGCGTCGGCGCCGAGCCCTTGGCGATGCTCGATTACATCGCCATAGAGCGGGCCGACCCCGCGATCTGCGAGCAGATCGGCGTCGGTCTGGCGCGCGGCGCGGAGCTGGCGGGAATCGAGATTCCCGGTGGCGAGCTGGCCCAGCTTGGTGAGATGGTCAACGGGCTCGACCTCGCCGGAGCCTGCTTTGGAAGCGTCACCCTGGACGCGATCATCGACGGCTCCGCGCTGCGACCTGGTGACTCGGTGATCGGCCTGCCATCCTCGGGAATCCACTCCAACGGATATAGCCTCGCTCGTGAGGCGCTGCGGGGTATTGGACTGGATGACGACCGCCTCG
Organism: uncultured Solirubrobacterales bacterium; assembly: GCA_963700105.1. Taxonomy (GTDB): domain Bacteria; phylum Actinomycetota; class Thermoleophilia; order Solirubrobacterales; family 70-9; genus CAVUWL01. Next base: position 225,637 of record CAVOWL010000005.1, read on the forward strand.
GCCGCTCGCTGGGAGAGGTCCTTTTGGAGCCGACCGAGATCTACGTTGCGGCGGTAGTGGAGCTGCTGCGCTCCGAGGTCGAGGTCCGCGGGCTCGCCCACATCACCTCCGGGGGGCTGGGCAATCTGGCCCGCCTTAAGGCTGAGGTCGATTATCAGATCGAAGATCCGCTACCGGTGCCGGCGATCTTCAATCTGATCCAAGAGCGAGCCCGGGTGAGCGAGGATGAGATGCATGAGGTCTTCAACATGGGCTGCGGCTTTTGCTGTCTGGTCAGAGCTGCCGATGAGGGAGAGGCGCTCGCCCTGCTGCAGCGACACCATCGCGGGGCAAAGCGGATTGGACATGTCGTCGAGGGGTCCCGTGAAGTCCGCCGTGCGTGAGTGGGAGAGCGAGCTGCGATGGAGAAACCCCATCGCAGCGGTGTTTGACAGTGGACGCGCATAAATGGAGGCTCGCTCCTCAAGCTCGATGATCGGGACCGTGCTCTCCCACCGCTACCGGTTGGAGGCAAAGCTCGGCAGCGGCGGGATGTCGACCGTCTACCTGGCCCGCGATGAGACGCTCGACCGGCCGGTAGCGGTCAAGGTCATGCACCGCGAGATGTCTGAGCAGCCCGACCAGCTTGAGCGGTTCCGCCAGGAGGCCCGGGCAGTGGCAAAGTTGTCTCACCCCAACGTCGTCTCGGTGATCGACGCCGGCGAGGACGGTGGCTACCCCTACATCGTCTTTGAGTACGTCGAGGGGGAGACCCTGAAGCAGCGGATCTCGCGGGTTGGGGCGCTCGACACCCAGGAGGCGCTCGCCTACGCGATCGAGGTCGCGCGCGGCCTCACAGTGGCCCACGCCCGACACCTTGTCCACCGAGACATCAAGCCTCAAAACATCCTGATCGACAGTGAGGGAAGGGCAAAGCTGACCGATTTCGGCATCTCCCGTCAACTCGAGCAGGACGGAATGACCGTTACCGGGCGCGTCCTTGGGACCACCGACTACGTTGCACCCGAGCAGGCGATGGGACAAAGCGTCGATCCCCGCTGCGACATCTACTCACTCGGTGTGGTCCTCTTCGAGATGCTGGTCGGCCAGGTCCCGTTCCACGCCGATAGCCAGGTCGGGGTGGCGATGAAACACGTCAACGAGGAGCTCCCAGACGTCCAGCGCCGTCGTCCAGAGGTCTCCGCCTCGCTGGCACTGGTGGTCGAGCGCTCGACCGCAAAGCGCCCCGACGATCGCTACCAGCACATCGGCGAGATGATCGATGACCTCTCGACCGCGCTGGAGGTGGAGGCGGCGAGGGCAGGCTCGACCACCGGCGAGGCGACCAGCGTGCTCGACGCGGTGCCTCCCCCGAAGCGAAAGCTCTCCAGCCGCGCGCGCTGGTCCTGGGCGACGATTGTCGCCCTCTTGGTTGTCGCAGCCGCGGCGCTCGTCGCCGTGCAGTTGATCTCCAGTGGCAAGATCGGTGGTGGTGGTGCCGAGCGCGGGGCCGGTAAGCCGATCGAAATCGTCTCAGCGACCGCCTACAACCCCGAGGGAAGCGGCTCAGAAAACCCTGAAGAAGTCAGATTCGCGATCGATGGAAACCCAACCGCGACCGCCTGGGCCACCGAGCACTACGAATCAGAAATATTTGCCGGGACCAAGGAAGGGCCCGATCAAGGAACCGGGATCTACGTCAGCACCAAGGCCCCGGCGCGCCCGAACAAGATGGTTGTGCGCACCCCGACTCCGGGCTGGGACGCGCAGGTTTTTGCCGCCGCCGGGGAAGCCCCAGCCGGCATCACCGGCTGGGGGCATCAGGTTGGAGAGGTAAATAACGCCGTGGGGCTGCAGGAGATCGACCTCAGCCTGCGCCAGCCAGCCCGTCATTTTCTACTCTGGTTTAAGAAGGCCTCCCCGGCCCCCGAAGGCGGGGGCTACCTGGTCGAAATCAGCGACATCAAGCTGCTCAACTGAGCCTTAGTACTCATAGCCCCGCGCCCAGGCATGGCGCTCCAAGGCAAGGGTGAGCAGCCGATCGCAGAGCTCAGGGTAGGAAACGCCGCTTGCCTCCAGCAACCTCGCGTAAACGCTGGTCTCGGTGAACCCCGGCATCGTGTTGATCTCGTTGACCAAGATCCTCCCGTCGGGCTCGAGGAAGAAGTCACAGCGAGCCAACCCAGCGCATCCGGCCAGCGAAAATATGCCCTCCGCCAACTCGCGCACGCGCGCGGCGGCGGGCGCCGGGATCGGCGCGGGGACTACCAGCTCCATGCCGCCGTCGCCGTACTTGGCCTCGAAGTCATACCACTCGGCGTTGGCGACGATCTCTCCCGCGGGCGAGGTTTCTGGTTGGCGATTTCCCAGCACCGAGCACTCGAGCTCGCGGCCTCTGGCGGGTGCCTCGACGATCACCCGCGGATCGTGGCGCAGGGCCAAATCCACGGCGGCGTCGAGTTCGTCGGGGCTCTCAACCTTGCTGATCCCGACGCTTGAGCCGAGCCGAGAGGGCTTCACCCAAAGCGGCAATCCCAGCGCCGCGCCGCGCTCGCGCCAGCCCGCCTCCCCGACCTGGACGAATTCAACCTGGGGGACGCCGTGATGGGCCAAGAGTCGCTTTAGGGTGAGCTTGTCCATGCAGATCGCCGAGGAAAGCACCCCCGAGCCCACGTAGGGCACGTCGAGGCACTCAAGGACACCCTGCACGCCGCCGTCCTCCCCGAACGGTCCGTGCAGCGCCGGGAAAACTGCATCGACCTCCAGCAGCCCTTCCGCCGGAGCCAACTCGAGGGGCACTTCGCGCCAGCTCCAGCGACCGTCGCGATCGATCCTGACCAGCTCGACCTGGTGACCGCCAGCCCTGAGGCCGCGGCTGACAGACTCACCCGAGCGCAGCGAGACGTCATGCTCGGAGGAGCGGCCTCCGCACAGCACCGCGACCCTCACCTCTCACCCCTGGGCCTTGCTCGGCGGGCATTCACGGCTTCGTCGCTTCGCCCGGTTCGCCGGCTTCAGATGCCAGCTTTCCGACCGAGACGGTGACTTCGGCTCCCTTTTCCACCTTCGTGCCAGCGGGCGGGAACTCGCTCAAAACGCGGCCGGATTGCGTTGCGGTTTCAGTTTCCTGTTCGCGCACAGCGGGCTTCAATCCCGCTTCGCGCAGGGTCATCACGGCTTCGGAGCGAAGCTTGCCGATCACGTTGGGGACACCGACGCGCTGCGGTCCCTTTGAAACGACGATCGTGACGGTCGAATTGGGGTCGACTTCGGCACCGGCGCTCGGCGTCTGGCGAATCACCTGATCCGCCTTCTGTGAGCTCGTTTCTTCCGAGACGCTTGCAATGAGACCCGCGCCGCGAATCTGTTCAACCGCGACCGAGCGCTGGGCGCCAACCAGTACCGGAACCTTGGCCAGCTTCGGTCCGCTTGAAACCGTCAGCGTCACCTCTGAACCACGGGTCTGACTCGTACCCGCGGGGGGGGCGGAATGGATCACCTCACCGAGCGCCGTCGTGGCGGAGTGAACGTTTGAGATCGCGACCGCGAACCCGGCCGTCTTCAGCTTTGCTTCGGCCGCCGCGCGACTCAGCCCCGCGGTACTTGGAACCTTGGCGCTGCCGGGCCCGCCGCTGACGGTCAGGGTAACCGCCGGCTTTGAGCAGGCGATGCCCAAGAAGGCGCAGTTCATCGCCGCCTTCTGCCCCGGAGGTGCGGCGGCGGGATCCTGCTCGAGCACCGTGTTTGGTGAGGAGTTGCGCGCAACCCGTTTCACTTCGCGGATCGAGAAGCCATCCTGTTGCAGCAGTGAGATCGCAACGTTCAGCTGGTTTCCGGTCACGCTCGGTACGTCGGTTGTCGTTTCACGGGTCAAGGCGTAGGCGAGGAAGGCCCCGATCAAAATGGCGGCGGCGACCAGCGCCCAGCGCCAGCGCTTGCGGCGCTCCTCGTCCTCTTCGCCCTCTCCCTCCACGGGGGTGGCGACGACCGGCGGCAGCGGCGCGAAACTCGCCGTGGCGCCCCCGGTTCCAGCGGCTTCCCCGAGCGCTGCATCGAGCGCGGCGATGAATGCATCGGCGCTTTGAAAGCGCTGACCGGGGTCCTTCTCCAGGGCCCGCATCACCACCGCATCGAGCGCCGGGGAGACCTGTGGGTTGATCGAGCTCGGACGCTGTGGCACCTGGGAGACCTGTTTCATCGCGACCGCGACCGCGCTCTCCCCCTCAAAGGGGACCCGTCCGCTGAGCGCCTCATAGAGCATCACCCCGATCGAGTAGAGGTCAGAGACCGCGGTCACATCCATCCCCTGGGCCTGCTCTGGGCTGAGGTAGTGGGGGGTCCCCATCACCGAGCCGGCCTGGGTGATCTCAGAGACGCCGGCTCGAGCGATCCCAAAGTCGGTGACAAGCGCCTTGCCCTCGGCGTCGACGATCACGTTCTGGGGCTTCAGATCGCGGTGGACGATCCCGTGGCGATGGGCAAAGCGGGCCGCTTCGAGCACCTGTCGAATCAGCCGAGCCGCCTGTTCGGGGCTGAGGCCAGCGTCGATCAGCTGCTTCAGGGTGCGGCCCTCGACGTATTGCATCGCTATGTAATAGGAGCCCTCGAACTCGCCACGGTCATAGACCGCGACGATGTTTGGATGCTGCAGTCCGGCCGCGGACTCAGCCTCGCGGCGGAAGCGCTCGACAAACTCCCGGTCCTGAGAGAAGCGGGCGTGAAGGACCTTGAGGGCCACCCGGCGCTGCAGGTGGGTGTCATCGGCGAGCCAGACATCTGCCATTCCGCCTGAGCCGATCCGCTGCAACACGCGGTAGCGCCCGTCAACGATGCTGCCCTCCCTCACCTCAGGCACGCTTTCGGCCTCCTTGTCTCAACGTTCATCCTCCATGCAGAATCGTTTCCGCCACGGAGCGAAAGATCGGCGCGGCGACGTCGTCTCCGTACTTCGTCGTGCATTCAATCGTTGCGGCGATCGCCACCTTGGGGTCATGGGCGGGGGCGAAGCCGATGAACCAGCCCTGATTCTCATCCGCGCCGCCGCCGCAGGATTTGTTGGAGGGGGTTTCAGCGGTGCCGGTCTTGCCGGCCACGGCGACGCCGGGGATCGCCGCGTTGGTCCCGGTTCCTTCCCTGACCACGCCTTCCATCGCCGTGGTCAGCTCGGCGGCAGTTTGCGGGCTGACCGGACGGCTGTATTCCGAAGGCTGCAGGCGCTTCACGACGCGCCCATCGGGGTTAACGACCCGACTCCAGATCTGCGGCTTCATCAGCCTGCCCTTGTTGGCAACCGCCGCCGCCACCTCGGCCATCTGCAGGGGCGTCACCGCCAGGCGCTCCTGTCCAATCGCCACCCGAGCGAGGTCGACCGGGGTGCCGGGGGGGAGCAGCTTTTGGTTTTCGAAGAGGCCGCTGTCTGAAACCTGGCCTTCGGGCAGGTCGATCGCCGGCTTCGCATTGAAACCGAATCTGTCCATGTACTTAAACAGCGTGCTCTCTCCGATTCGCTGCCCGAGTTGGCCAAACCAGGTGTTGACCGAGTTGGTCAGAGCGGTGTCAAGTGCGATCGGGCCAAAATTCTGATCGAAGTCGTTTTGCAGGGTCTGACCCTGCACTTCGATCGAGCCGGGCGCATCGATCGTCGTTTCAGGGGTGATCGTGCCGCCGTCCAGCCCCGCCGCCGCGGTCACCACCTTGAAGGTCGAGCCGGGCGGGTACTGGCCCTGGGTGGCGCGATCGAACAACGGTGTTTCAGCGGTATTTTGGTCGAGTGAGGAAAGGTGGTAGGGAATCCGGTTTGGGTTATAGGGGGGATTTGAGGCCATCACCAGGACTCGGCCGGTCTTTGGTGCGATCGCGACCACCGCTCCGAATCCCGTGGACTCAAGGCCGCTAAGCGCCGCCCGCTGAGCGGTGGGATCAAGGTTGGTAACGACGTCGTCGCCTGCCTGGTTTTGGCCACTGAGCTGGTCGAGGATCGAGCCGAATTCCGAGCTGGTGCCGACCAGTTCTTCATTGTGCGATTGCTCAAACTCACTTTCGCCCTGGCGAGCGTAGCTGTAGCCAATCGGGTGCCCGAAAAGCGGCCCCTGGGGGTAGCGGCGCACGTAGCGCAGGTTCGCACCATGGCCGAGGGCGACCGAGCGGGCGATCACGCTGCCATTGGCGGCGAGGATACTGCCCCGCTTGATCTGCTGTGCCTCCAATAGGGGGCGGGTGTTGTGGCTGTTGTTTCTGAGCGACTTGGCGTCGAAGACCGACCAATAGGAGGTGAAGCCGATCAAAAGCGCAAAGAGGACGACGATAAAGCCAAACAATTTGACGATCTGGCGATTCACGATTGCGATGCCAACGAGGGTCGGAGATTGGCCGCGCCTTCGCGCCGGGCGCGGTCAGAGATCAGCAAGAGCAGCGCCAGCAGTACGAAGTTGGCGACGACCGAGCTACCGCCGTAGCTGATGAAGGGCAGCGTCACCCCGGTCAGGGGGATCACCCGCGTCACCCCCCCGATGATCACGAAGGCCTGGATCGAGAAGACGGCGGTCAGCCCGGTCGCCAGCAGCTTGGAGAAGCCGTCGTTGGCGATCAGGGCGATCTTGAAGCCGCGGGCGGCGATCAGCAGGTAGATGAGGATCACTCCGCAGGCGCCGAAGAGTCCCAGCTCGTTGACGATCAGCGAGTAAATCGTGTCCGTCTGGGCAGCTGGCAGGAGCACGTAATGTGTGCCCGGCTGGGTGATCAGCGCCTGAGCAAAGCCTTTGCCGAAGAGGCCGCCGTCGGCCTGAGCGAACATCGACTGCAGGATCTGGTAGCCGCTGGTGCTGGCTTCCTTGTAGGGGTTGAGCCAGATATCGACGCGCTCGGCAACGTGAGGAACCGTGGTGGCGAAAAACCAGGCTCCGAGGAGAAACATCGCCATCCCGATCACCACGAATGAGAAGCGCCCGGTTGCCACGTAGAGCAGGGCTAGAAACGCGGCGAAGAACATCAGCGAGCTGCCCAGGTCGCGGATGAAGACGAGCATCAACATCGAGGCGCCCCAGACGACGAGCAGAGGGCCAAGGTGCTTGAGCGGGGGCAGGGTGACGCCGAGGACGCGGCGGGCACCGACGATCAGGACCTCGCGGTGCTCGCGCAGATAGCTGGCCAAGAAGACGACGATGCAGATCTTGGAGAACTCCGTCGGTTGAAACTGTAGGGGCCCGACCTTGACCCCAAGGTAGGCCCCATTGACCTGTTGCCCAACCCCCGGCAGACGCGGCGCCATCAAAAGCAAAAGGCCCACCACGGCGATCGTGTAACGGTAGCGCTCGAGCACCTCGTAGTCGCGCAGGAAGTGGATCGTCAGGGCGAAGAGGATCAGACCAACCACGAACCAGTTGGCCTGATCGCGAGCCAGGGTCGCATCGATCCGATAGATCATCACGAACCCGATCGCGGTCAGAAGCGCCGCCAGCGGGAAGAGGTAGGGGTCGGCATTGGGGAGGCGAAATCGCAGGAAGAGGTGGGTAGCGACGCAGACCGCAAGGAAGTAGGCCCCATAGATCAGGCTGAGGTTGCCGGGGCGGGCATTCTGCTGTGCAAAGACCGCCGCGAAGCCGGCCGTCAGAAGCAGCGCCACCGGCAGCAGCGCGAAGAGCTCGCGGTTTCGGGCAGACCTCATCTCCGCCCCCTCACTCGCGCGCCGTGCGGCGCCGCCGCCTTGCAGATTCCGATCAAGGCACCCCCTCGGCGCTCTGAATTTCTTCGAGCAGTGAGGTCGCATCGGAGCGCGAGCGCAGGCTGTGGCCGGTGACCGCGGCGCGGCGGCGCGGCGGTAGCGAGGCGGTTTGAAGCGGGCTCGAATAGCGCTCCTGATAGAGGTTGATCCCGAAGGGGAGTTCGTAGGGAAGCCCGCGATAGAGCGCCACCCGGCCGCTTCCGTCCGTCCCCAAAAACCAGATCTGGCGATTCCCGTACCAGGCGCCGAAGCCGATCGCCACCACCAGCGCGACCAGGGCGAGCGCCTTGGCGGCGCTTCGGAGCCGTCGCCGTTTGGGTTTCGCGGCAAGAGCCTCGCGCCGATCCCTTGCCGCGGCGGCGGCGGCGCGGCGGCGCACCTCGGTGGCGGTCAGCCCCGCCTCCTGCGCGCTGGCGCCGATCAGGGTCGCGCCCTCCGGCTCGGGCCGAGCCGCGGTTGGTGAGCCCTCGAGGCCGAAGAGGAGGGCCGTTATGTTGTCGCGACCCCCGGCTCGATTGGCTTCATCGATCAGCGCCCGCACCGCGGCCTCAAGTGATGTGGCGGCGGTGAGAATCCGGGTGATCCGCTCGTCATCGAGCATCGTCGTGAGGCCGTCTGAACAGAGCAAGAAGACGTCTCCGGGCTGGGCCGGAACCGTCTGGACGTCTACTTTCACTTCGGGCTCAGGACCGAGCGCCCGGGTGATGATCGAGCGCTGAGGATGGTCCTCGGCCTGGGCGTCGGTCAGCTGTCCCTTGCGGCGCATCTCCTCGACCAGGGAGTGATCGCGGGTGAGCCGCTCGAGCGCTCCGCCGCGAAGCCGATAGGCGCGGCTGTCGCCGACATGGCCGATCGCCACCTCCTCCGCGGCGAAATCGATGATCGCGGCGGTGATCGTCGTCCCCATCCCGGTCAGCGTCGGATCGGCGCGCGCGTGTTCATAAATCTCGCGGTTGGCCAGCTCGATCGTCTCCTTCAAGATTCGCTCGGGAGCAACGGCTGGGAGGTCGCGCTCAAACGCCTCGGCGGCGGCCTTGGAGGCGACCTCGCCGGCCTGCGCACCACCCATCCCATCGGCGACGACGAAAACCGGAACCCGCACAAAGAGGGAGTCCTCGTTGGCGTTGCGCTGGCGCCCGGTGTCAGTACGAAATGCCTGATCGCTCACCCGCAGCATCGGCCCGCTCCGTCTCGGTCACCCCTAGGCATGCGCCTCAAAACGAAACTCGGTATCGCCAATCCTGACCACGTCACCGTCGATCAATTCGGCCTCGCCCGTCAGCGCCCCATCGTTTAGCAGGGTACCGTTGGTCGAGCCCATGTCTTCGATGATGTAGTTGCCATCGCTGGAGAAAATCCTGGCGTGGATCCCGGAGGCATAACGATCCTCGATCTGCACGTCGGATTCCTTCGAGCGACCGATCGAAAGCCCGCCGATCAAGTCGAAGCGCTCCCCCTGATCCAGGCCGCCGCCGCGCACGGCCACCAGCCAGGCATCGGCGCGGCGCGGCGCCTCCGCTCCGTAGCCCTGTGCGGCGTGAAAGCCGGTCGCATCTGGTGCCGGTGCGACCGTGCGCCGTAGGTCCTTCATCGCGCTACGGGCAATGAAGAGCAAGAACAGGTAAAGGACGGCCAAAAAGCCGAACTTAAGGGCTACGGAGATCGGGTCATAGGCCACGAGCTCAGCACACTACGGCTACTGCTCGATGTCGAAAAGGAAGGTTGTCGTTCCGAGGGTGACCTCGTCCCCGGGGCTGAGGCGGGTCGCGGGCACGCGGCGACCGTTGACCTTGACCCCGTTGGTCGATCCGAGGTCAACGATCTGCCAATCCCCGGTCTCCGAACGCCGCAGCTCGGCGTGGCGGCGTGAGACATTGGGATCGGCGAGCACGCACTCGGCGGACTTCGAGCGACCGATAGTGGCCCGGGGCCCGTCGAGGACGTAGCGTCGATCGTCGAGGGATACCACGGCCCGGGTCGAGACGAGCGCGCCGACCGCCTCCTCGGGTCGTTTCGGCCGGCCCCGGTCGCGCTCACGCACCGCCGAGTAGACCATCGTGTGACCCTCCTCGCCCTGACTGGGCTTCTCACCCTCGTGGGCCGGGGGCTTGACCAGTCGGGCCTGGATTCCAAACTCTCCCAGGCGCAGCCGCTCATCGGTGCTGAACTCGACCGCAGGTCGGGTCAGCAGGTCATAGTTGCGCCGCCGCGCGTGCTCGAGCAGGTATCCCGACAGCTCCTGCTCGAGCGAGCGCTCATAGCCCTCCAGCTTGGCGTGGTCCTGCTTTGAGAGGAAGACCGTGTACTCATTCGGGACGTAGACCCGCTCGATCGAGGCCGTCTTGTGAGCGTCCATTTCCTTGGCGAGTTTGCGGGCCAGTTCGACCGGCTGCACCTCGGAGCTGAAGGCGCGGCTGAAAACTCCCTCGACGAGGCCTTCGATCCGGGACTCGAGCTTGCGTAGAACGCTGATCTGTGACTCCTTGGCGCGGGCGGCGCTCCCCGAAACCGGGGGGCCCTGAATCCTACGGGAGCACAATCCCGTGGCCGAGTGCGAGCCAGACACCGAGCGCGGCGGCGGCGGCAACGCCGAATCGCATCGCGATCGGCCGCGAGGCCCTGGGCGCATCCTCGGCGAGGGCGTCCAGGGACCCCTCGATCGCGCCGCCGAGATCCTCAAGGGGTGGCCGGCTCGAGGGGCGCGGGTTGAGGCAGGCATCGACCGCTTCAGAGAGCTCCCGCGGCAGGTCCGGGCGCAGCCGCCGCAGGGGGCGAGTACGGGTACCGATTGCCCGTGCGGTCGCCGCGGGGCTGGAGCGCCGGTGCGGGTTCTGACCGCTCCAGCACTCATACAGCGTCAGCGCCAGCGAGTAGACGTCTGCCTCGGGTCCCGCCGGGCGGCCCTCGGCCTGCTCAGGTGACATATATGCGAGCGTCCCCAGGACGTCCCCGGGGGCGGTCAGCGAGGCTCCGTCGGCGAGTCGGGCTATGCCGAAATCCATCAGCTTGGCGCGGGGCTCACCAGCCGTGATCTGGACGTTTTGAGGCTTGATGTCACGGTGCACCACGCCGCGGGAGTGAGCGTGGTCGAGCGCTTCGCACAGATCGGCGCCGATCTCGCCGATCTCTCGATCGCTCAGCTCGCCGTCGCGGTTTAACCGGGCCAGGGTCGAGCCGTCGACCAACTCGGTGACAAGCAGCGCGTTTCCATCCTCCTCGCCCATCTCATAGAGGGTGACGATGCCCGGGTGATTGAGGCGGGCCGCGGCCTGTGCCTCGCGGAGCACCCGCCGACCCAACTCGGCCCCGCGGGATTCGATTGCCTTGACCGCGACCGGGCGCTCGAGGCGACCGTCCCAGGCCTCATAGACCACCCCGAATCCGCCGCTACCGATGCGGCGCTCGATTAGAAAGCGATTGAGCACGAGGGATCCGACCAAAGCCCTGATCCCTTCGCCGTCGAGGTTCCTTCTCCTCTGCCGTTGGGTCGCGCAAAACGGCGGCTTTGCGGCGGCTCTTGACGCGCCGACCCCCGAAGCGTTCATACTCTCCCGCCAGCCAACCAGCTTGGAGAGCCGTCTTTGGAGGATTCGCCAGCACGCCAGCCGCGGCGCAGACCGCGGCAACCCCGTCGCCCCGAACGCCAGCAGATCATGCTCCGCCGCGCGCTCGCGTTCGGTGTGGCGCTGATCGTCCTGATCGGCTTGGTGCTGGGGGTCAAGGGCTGCCTCGACGCGCAGGCCCAACAGGCGCTTAGCAGCTACGCTCGCGACGTCAGCGGGATCGTCGAAGAGACCCAGCAGACCAGCAAATCCTTTTTCGGCAAGCTCTCCAACCCCGGCAGCCTCTCCGTTACGGAGTACGTCGCCGAGGTAAACGCCGACCGCAGCGCGATGGACAACTACGTGACCAGAGTCGACAGCCTGAGCGCGCCCGGCGGCATGGGCGAAGCCCAGCACGCGCTTGAACTCGTATACGAGCTGCGGGGTAGCGCGATGAATGAAATCGCCAACAAGATGAGCACCGCACTCGGCAACGTCGGCTCCGCCAGGGCTACCGCCGTGATTGCCAAACAGATGCAGAAATTGCTCGCCAGCGACGTCCTCTACGCGGCGGTTGCGCGGCCCGAGATCGACGCGGTCCTCCAAAGCAACGGGATCACAAACAGCGACGTGCCACGAAGTGTCTTCCTTCCCCAAGGCACGAAGTGGCTGGATCCGGCCACGGTCAACACCGCCCTGGGCCAGGTCAGCGGTTCGACCGCCGCGGCGACCCCCGGCGTCCACGGTTTGGGGTTGGTTGGCGCCTCAATCAACGGCGCCGAATTGAGCTCGACGACGACGACAGCGATCGCCAGCGGGACCACTCCCGAAGTCGAAGCCAAGGTCCAAAACCAGGGCGAATCAACCGAGAACGGAATCAAGGTTTCGGTCAAGGTCAACGGCGGACATACCCTGCAGGGCGAGATCAGCAGCATCGGGGTTGGCGAAACCGAATCGGTGACGATCCCCCTCACTCCTGCGCCGAAGGGACAGGTCAGTCTCGAAGTCAACGTGACTCCGGTGCCCGGCGAGAAGGTGATCAGCAACAACAAAGCAACCTACCCGGTCAATTTCGAATAGGGCTCCGGCGGATGCGGGGCCACGGTCGATGATGCGGATCGCCTACCTCGGACCGGCGGGGACCTTCACCGAGGACGCGCTCGGCGAAGCGGCTCGCGGCCTCGAGTACGAGCCACTGCGCACGGCGACGGTTCACGACGCGATCCTTGCCGTTCAGCAGGGCGAAGCGGAGCGTGCCCTGGTCCCGTTTGAGAATTCGATTGAGGGTTCGGTGCGAAGCACCCTCGACACCCTCGCCTTCGATGCGGATGCCGTGACCATAGTCGGACAGTACGACTTCGCGATCAGCGCTCAGTTGATCGCCCGCCAAGCGCTGGAGCTGACCCAGATCGAGGCGGTGCTCTCCCACCCCCAGCCGCTCGCCCAGTGTGCGCGCTTTTTGCGCGTCGAGGTGGCGGCCGCCGAGCGAGTCAGCGCCAGCAGCACCGCAGAGGCGGTGCGCCAGATCAGCGAATCGGACCGACCGTGGGCAGCGATCGGGGCTCGCTCCGCCGCCGAGCTCTACGGATGCGTCATCTTGCGGGAAGGGATCGAGGATGAGACCGACAACGTGACCCGCTTTGTTTGGATCGCCGCTGCCGGAACGGTGCCCTCGGGTGGAGGCGCCTGGAAGACCTCGCTTGTCTTTTCCGAGCTCGGCGAGGATCACCCAGGGGCGCTGGTTGAGGCGCTGCAGGAGTTCTCAAATCGCGGTGTCAACCTGAGCCGAATTGAGTCTCGACCGCTGCGGCGCGGACTGGGCCGCTACATGTTCTTCTGTGACCTCGAGGCAGCACTCAGCGACGTGCGGGTTGCCGAGGCGATCGAGGCGCTTCGTGCCAAGGCGGACTCGGTTCGCGTCTTGGGCTCCTATCCGGTCAGTTGACCCCCGTACAATCGCGAGCACGATGGCACGGGTCTTGGTCCTCAATGCGACCTATGAGCCGATCAACGTCTGCACGTTGCGGCGCGCCGCCGTGCTGCTACTCAAGGAAAAGGCCGAGCTGCTCGAGCAGCAAGAGGGCGCGCTTCACTCCGAGCACATGACAATCGAGCGCCCCGACGTGATTCGACTCGTCAGCTACGTGCGAATTCCGCGCGAGGCCCACCGCCGAAAAATAACCCGCAGGGCGGTCCTGGCCCGAGACGCCTGGACCTGCCAGTACTGCGGATCAAAGAAGTCTGGGCTCACCGTCGACCACGTGATCCCGCGCAGCAGGGGCGGCCAATCGGTCTGGGAGAACATCGTCGCCGCCTGCGCCGCCTGCAACCGCCGCAAGGGAAATCGGCTGCCGCGCGAGATCCAGATGCACCCGCGGAGCAACCCGAAGCCACCCGGGCCGACGGTCTTTATTCAGGTCGCAAGTCCCAGCATCCCTGCGGCCTGGCAGCAGTACCTGGCAACCGCCGCCTAAGCAAGCAGGTCGTTTTGCTGCTCGCGAGGCGTCTCCTCTGAGGCCTGTGACTCGACCACCAAAGCGACGGCGCTGACCCGGTCATCATCCTTAATGTTCATCACCTTGACTCCCTGAGTCGCACGCCCCATCTCCGAGATGCCGCTGACCGAGGTTCGCTGGACCATCCCGTTTTGGGAGATAAAGAGCAACTCCTGATGTTCGCGCACGATCAGAGCGCCGGCGAGACCGCCCTTCTTGGTGGTCAGCTTCGCGGTTAGCACCCCTTTGGTGCCGCGACCCTTGATCGGGTATTCGGCCACCGGTGTTCGCTTGCCGTAGCCATTCTCGGTGACGACGAAAAGTTCGGTGTCATCGCGCGCGATGTCCATCGCCAGCACACGGTTACCCTTGCCGCTGACATTCATCCCTTTGATCCCACCGGTGTCGCGGCCCATCGGACGAACCAATGTCTCAGCGAAGCGCGCCGCGTGCCCTGAGTGGGAAACGATCAGGATGTCGTCTTCACCGGAGGTGAGCCGGACCTGGACCAACTCGTCACCGTCGCGGACCTTGATCGCGATAATGCCGTCGGCTCGGATCGGGGTGTTATAGGAGAGGAACTCGGTCTTCTTGATCTGCCCCTTTGCGGTGGCGAATGCCAGGTACTTGTTCTCCTTGAAGTCCCGGGTTGGGATCACCGCCATCACCCTCTCTCCTTCGCGCAGCGGCAGCAGGTTGACCAGGGCACTGCCTTTCGCCGTCCGCGACCCCTCCGGCAGCTCGTAGACCTTGAGCCGATAGACCTTGCCGCGATTTGTGAAGAAGAGCAGGAAGTCGTGGGTCGAGCAGATGTGGAGGTGCTCGATGTAGTCGTCCTCCTTCAGGTTCATTCCCATCACCCCGACCCCGCCGCGATGCTGCTGGCGGTAGGTCGCAAGCGGCAACCGCTTCACGTAGCCCGACGCCGTCAGTGAGATCACCATCTGCTGGTCGGCGATCATGTCCTCGATCCCAACGTCGCCCTCGAAGTGAGCCAGCTCGGTGCGCCGCTCGTCGCCGTAGGACTCGACGATCTCGACCAACTCCTCCTTGACCAGCCCCATCACCCGCAGCTCGTCGCCGAGGATCGCCCGCAGCTCCCCGATCCGCTCCATCAGGTCGGCGTGCTCGGCTCGAACTTTGTCCGCCTCGAGTGCGGTGAGGCGCTGCAGGCGCATGTCGAGGATGGCCTGGGCCTGCTCGCGGGAGAGGTCAAACCTCTCAATAAGTCCGCTGCGGGCGTCGTCGGGGTCGCTAGAGCCGCGGATCAGTTTGATCACCGCGTCGAGGTTGTCGAGTGCGACCAGCATCCCCTCGAGGATGTGAGCCCTGGCCTCGGCACGGCGCAGTTCGTACTGGGTGCGACGGGTGACCACCTCGCGCTGGTGGTCGACATAGTGGTGGATCAGCTCGAGCAGGCTCAGCGTCTTCGGCACGCCGTCGACCAGCGCCACCATGTTGGCGCCGAAGGTCGTCTGCATCGCCGTTTTCTTATAGAGGTTGTTGAGAACGACCTTGGCCGGCGGGCCGCCGCGTTTGAGCTCGATCACCAGCCGCATCCCGGAGCCGTCGGACTCATCGCGCAGGTCGGAGATCCCCTCCAGTTTTTTGTCGCGGACGAGGTCGGCGATCTTCGTCACCAGGCCACCGTCGCCGAGCTTCTTCACCGTGAACGGGAGCTCGGTCACGATGATCGCCTCCTTGCCCCCCTTCAGCGGCTCGACGTGGGCGCGGGCGCGAACCCGGATGCTGCCGCGGCCCGAGGCGTAGGCGTCGCGAATGCCCTCACGGCTCATGATCCCGCCGCCGGGGAAGTCGGGGCCCTTGATGTGCGTCATCAGCCCCTCGAGGTCGATCGCCGGGTCGTCGATGTAGGCAGCGACGGCGGCGGCCACCTCGCGCAGGTTGTGGGGGGGGATGTTGGTCGCCATCCCAACGGCGATCCCCGAGGTGCCGTTGACCAGCAAATTCGGGTAGCGGGCCGGAAGGACCAGCGGTTCCTGCTCCTTCTCGTCGTAGTTGGGGCCGAAGTCGACCGTGTCGGCGTCGATATCTCGCAGCAGCTCGGTCGCCATGCGGCCGAGGCGAGCCTCGGTGTTGTGACTGACGAAACCATCGGTGAGGAAGGAGTGATCTTCGGAATCGACCCGAATCGAGTAGACCGGCTGGACGCCTGCCTCGGCGACCGACTCGACCTCGGCGTAGAAGTAGTCGCCGCTAACCAGCGGGCTCACCACATCGCGGACCTCCTGCGACTCGATTCTCGCCAGGATCGCGGTACCCCCTTGATCCCAGCGCTCGGTTCGATCGACCTTGTGCCGGCGCAGCCAGTCCCGGTCGGTCCAGCGCCCGCCGCTGTCGGAGCGGATGTAGCCGGCCATGAAGGGGACGTGGTCGGAGCTAAGGGCACGGCTGCTCGCCGGGATCATCTCGAGCTCGCGCTCGAGCTTCGCCTGCTTCGCCTTGAGGAATCCGACGTTGCGGGCGAATAGCGCTGCCTCACGGCTGTTGCTAATAACCACCTTGAACTCGCCCTTCCCATAGCGGCAAATACGCGAGACGATCCCCGCCTCGAGCAAGAGGACCTGCACATCGTGTGCGAGCTGCTCGCTGGAGGTCGAATAGGAGATCTGGATCGAGTTCCCCGGCAGCCGCGAGGAAGAGCCGGCGGCGCTGAAGAGGGCGCGCAGGAAGGCGCGCTTGAAGGCTGCGCCGGAGCCCCAGACGAGCTCTGGAACAGACTTCTCCCCGGCAGCTGCGCCGGTCATTTCGGCCAGGGGGCTCTTGTGAAATTGCTCGAGGTTCCCGACATCGAGCTCGTGCAGGAGGCTACCGGGGGCGGTCTCGCGGGAGTCCACGTGGCGCCGACCGCCAACCACGGAGTCATAGGCATCTACGACCAGGTTGAAAAAGACGGCGTCGACGTTGTTAAAGCCAACCCTCGAATCGCTGACCGATCCGGCGGAGACAAGGGCCCCCGCGAGAAGGGCGAGCTGGCCGTCATCTTCTGTGAGTGGGTCGGCGGGCTCGCGAACGGTGCGCGAGATCAACACCCTGTCACCAGGCGATATCTCCTCCAGCAATTTCCAAAGCAAGAGGGGCACTCCGGCCATGTCGACCAGACAGAGGACCGGGTGGTTGCGGGTACCAGTTAGCTGATGGCCATGGGTGGTGCGCAGGCGGAGCGTCGGGTGATCGCCAGAGTGAAAGAGCTTCGAAGCGCGGGTGGGTCGGCCGAGGCGGTCGAGCACTTCGAGATCGACGTCATTGTCGGAGTTGGGCGCGGCGTCTCGAACGATTGAGTCGATGCGAACGGTCCCCTGAGGTGTGGCGACCCGTGTACCGCCGGCGACGCAGTAGCGCATCGCCGCGGCCGGATCGTCGTCGATCGAGCCAAAGTTGCCCTGGCCGTCGACCAACAGGTAGCGCAGTGAGAAGTCCTGCGCCATCCGCACCAGGGTGTCGTAAATGGCCGAGTCGCCATGGGGGTGATACTTGCCCATCACCTCGCCGACGATGAAGGCGCACTTGCGGTAAGGCCGCGTCGGCTGAAGGCCGACGTCATGCATCGCGTAAAGGACGCGGCGATGGACCGGCTTGAGCCCGTCACGTACGTCGGGCAGCGCCCGTCCGACGATCACGCTCATCGCGTAATCGAGGTAAGACGAGCGCATCTCCTTCTCGAGCTCGCGCTCTTCGATGCGCCCGGTCAGGGCCTCAAGCGCCATCAGCGACTCTCCGCTGTACTCGGATCAAACGTCAAGGAACCGGACCTCTTTGGCGTGGGCCTCGATGAAGTTGCGCCGCGGCTCAACCTGATCGCCCATCAGCATTGAGAAGATCTTGTCGGCGGCGGTCGCGTCTTCGAGGGTGACCCGGGCCAGGGTGCGACTGGCGGGATCCATGGTCGTCTCGCGCAGCTGGTCGGGATTCATCTCGCCCAGGCCCTTGAAGCGGTTCAGGGTAACTCCGTGGCGGGCGAGCTCGAGAACGCTGCCGCGCAGCGCAGCGAAGGACAGCGCGACGTTTCGGCGCTCGCCGAGTGAGATCTCAAACGGCGGTCGCCCGACCTGCTTCAGCAGCGCCTCGTGGACCTCGACGAACTTGCGGTAATCGTGGTTGGAGAAGAGCTCGGCCGGCAGCCGGTGGGTGCGGGCGAGACCGCTCTTTCGCTCGGTTGCCTTGACCACCAAGAGCTCCTCTCCGGAGGAGAGCACCTCGGTCTCAAACGCCGCTGCGGGCGGCGCGGCGGCGCTGAGCAGCCGGGCGGCAGAGGCAATCGTCGCCACCTGCTCGTCGAGAAGGTTCGACTCCTCGAGGAAGCGAACCGTGTCATGACCGAACTCCGCCTGTAGGGAGGAGCCCCAACCCTCGTACTCTTTCGAGCGGCGGACGTAGGCCTGCCAGCGGCTCGGGGTGAGCTTCTTCGCGTTCCCCGTGGCGTCCGTCAGCTCGAAGTTCTCGAGCTTGTCGCGCAACAGCAGCTCCTCAAGTTCGGACTCGCGCTCGAGGTAGGTCTCCTGATTGCCCTGCTTGACCCTGTAGAGGGGGGGTTTGGCGATATAGACGTAGCCGGCGTCGATCAGTTCCGGCATCTGCCGGTAGAGGAAGGTGAGGACGAGGGTGCGGATGTGGGCGCCATCGACGTCGGCGTCGGTTGCCATCACGATCTTGTGGTACCTGGCTTCGTCGATATTGAACTCGTCGTGGACTCCGGTGCCGATTGCGGTGATCAGCGCCTGGATCTCGTTATTAGCCAGGACCTTGTCGATCCGGCTCTTCTCGACGTTGATGATCTTTCCGCGAAGCGGCAGCACCGCCTGGGTGTTGCGATCGCGGGCCTGCTTCGCGGAGCCGCCGGCTGAGTCACCCTCGACCACAAAGATCTCCGCCAGGCTCGGGTCCTTGACCGTGCAGTCGGCGAGCTTGCCCGGCAGAGTCGAGTTCTCCAGCGCCGACTTGCGGGTCAGGTCGCGGGCCTTGCGCGCCGCCGCCCGCGCCCGCGAGGCATCGATCGCCTTCATGATCACCCGCCGCGCGTCGGTGGGATTCTCCTCGAGATACTCGCCGAGTTTGCGGTTCACGATCTCCTCGACCAGGCCGCGGATCGGCGGGTTGCCGAGTTTGGTCTTGGTTTGACCCTCGAACTGGGGGTCGTGCAGCTTGACCGAGATCACCGCGGTGAGTCCCTCGCGCACATCCTCGCCGGCGAGGTTGTCGTCCTTCTCTTTCAGCAGCCCTTTGTTTCGTGCGTATGCGTTGAGGGTCCTGGTCAGCGCCGAGCGGAAACCGGAGAGGTGTGAGCCGCCCTCGTGGGTGTTGATGTTGTTGGCGAAGCTGAAGATCGACTCCTGGTAGGAGGCGTTCCACTGCATCGCGATCTCGACTTGGCCCTCCTCTTTGCCGCCCTCGAAGTAGATGACCTTCTTGTGCAGCTCGTCCTTGTTGCCGTTGAGATAGCGGACGAAGTCCTCGATCCCGCCCTCGTACTGAAAGGTGACGCTGTTGGTAGCACCGCGCTCATCGACGAGCTCGATCTTCAAGCCACGGGTGAGGAAGGCGGTCTCCCGCAGCCGCTCGGCCAGGGTCTGAAAGTCGAACTCGATCTCTTCGAAGATTTCGAGGTCGGGAAGGAAGCTGATCGTCGTACCGTGCGCCTTTGTCGGGGCACCCTGGGTCAGCTCGGTTTGCGGCTTTCCACGTTCGTAATCCTGTGACCAAACGTGGCCTTCGCGGCTGATCTGAAGATGGAGGCGCTCGGAGAGCGCGTTTACTACCGAGACCCCGACTCCGTGCAGGCCGCCGGAGACCTTGTAGCCACCACCGTCTCCAAACTTCCCACCGGCGTGCAGGACTGTCAGCACCACCTCGGCGGCGGGGCGCTGCTCTTTCTGCATTGTCTCGACCGGGATCCCGCGACCGTCATCCTCGACGGTGCAGCTGTTGTCGGGCGCCAAGACAACGCGGACGCTGTCGCAATGCCCCGCCAGAGCCTCATCGACGGAGTTGTCCACAACCTCATAAACCAGGTGGTGCAGGCCCCGGGGGCCGGTCGATCCAATGTACATTCCGGGCCGCTTGCGAACCGCTTCCAGGCCCTCCAGGACGGTGATGTCCTCGGCGCCGTAGGAATCGGCCGTTTTAGCGGCATCGGTAGTCTTCTCAGGCAATTAATCCCTTCCGGTTCTCACAGAAAACCCCGACTGCCTGGAGGCCTGCTCCACACCAATCGGGGCACACACACGAGTTCACATAAGGATACCAGTCCGCGACTGCGGAAGGCTCGACTCCAGACTATAAAACTGCTGCAAAAGACGGATAAAGCAAAGGCTAAAACCGGCCTGCATTAACGCGAAACCGGAGGCTTTTCGGGGCTAGCTCGCCGAGCTTGGATCGCAGCCTCCCCAAGAGCGCAACCTGCATCAGATCGAGCTCCTGGGCCCAACCGGCATCGACGCACTCCACGAGTAGCGCACCATCACGCTCAGAGACGGGCTGCGCGCGGGCGGCGAGCGGCGCTCCCAATGCGGCCTCCCACGCTGCCTGGGTCGCGGCCAGGCAGGTTTTCGGCGCGGCGGCTTCGCGGGCGGCACGAACCGCGCTGGCTGCTGGTCGCGGTGCCCTTCGCCTGCTCATGCGACGGCCGCCTGCGCACGCCGCCATGGCATCGGCACGGTGTTTAGCTTCGCCGCGGCCGGAAGCGACTCCTGATCCGCGGCGGTGATCAACGCCTGGCCGCCGCACCCAAGTCGCTGCACCAGCCGCTCGCGTCGCAGTGGGTCCAACTCGCTCATCACGTCATCGAGCAACAGCAAGGGCACCTCCTCGCGACCCTCCAGCAGCGCGTCGCGCTCGGCGAACAGCAATGCCAAAAGCGCAGCGCGCTGCTCTCCCTGAGAGCCGTAGCGTCGCAGCGAGCGCTCTTCGGAGTTGATCTTTAGCTCATCGAGGTGAGGCCCCCATGAACTTCGCCCCAGTTTTAGATCCTGCCCGCGGCGCTGTAGAAGTCCCTCTCGTATTTGAGCCGCTGAGCCCTGCGCACGGGGCGCATACCGAAGGCTGCATGTTTCGCCCAGGCCCAGCTCGGCGGCGGCGAGCGCGAAGCCCGGCGCTAGCGCCGTGACGGCCTCCGCCCGGGCTGCGATAAGCGGCGCCGCGGCCTCGGCGAGGCCAGCATCCCAGACCTCGAGCTGATCGCCGCCACCGGAGCTGGCGGACAGCCGAGCGAGCATTGCGTTGCGCTGCGCGAGGGCCTGGCCGAAGCGGCGGCGCAGCTCCATCCGCGACGGCCAGCGGGCCGTGATGAAGCCGTCGAGGTGTGCCCGACGCTCCGCCGGCGCCCCCTTGATCAGATTCAGCCGATCGGGGGAGAAAACTGCCACCGGGGGGCGGTGTCGGGCCAAGGTTGCCGGATCGGCGGGGTTGCCGTTGAGAAGGTGGCGGCGACCCTCGCTCCTGCTAACCGAGGCGAGCAGCGTGTGCTCGATCCCGTCGTCGTCGCGCAGCGAGACCTCAACCCTGGCGAGCGCCGAACCGAAGGGAATCAGGTCGCGTCGATCGGCGGTCCGAAAGGACCGCCCGGTCAGGCCGAAGTAGACAGCCTCGACGAAGTTGGTCTTGCCGGAGCCATTGGCGCCGATCAGGCTAGTTATCCCGGAGTCGAGCTCGACCCTGACGCAATCGAGGCTGCGCAGCGGGGCGACTTCGATTGCGGTGACGAGCACCGGGTCCCGTCACGCGTTGAGGCGGATGGGCATCACCAGGTAGCGAAAATCCTCGCTGTCGACCGGCTGTAGCAACCCGGGACGAAGCGGAGATATGAGGCGCAGGACAAGCTCCTCACCCTCAACGCTTTCGATCCCCTCCCGCAAGAACTCGGGGTTGAATCCGATCTCCAAAGGCTCACCCTCAAAGGCGGCGGGCATCGCCTCCTCGGCGTCGCCGACCTCCGGAGTCTCTGCCGCCACCGTTAACTCGCCAGGGGCAAAGGAGAGCCGCAGGGGTGCGTTTCTTTGGGCCAGTTGGCTGACGCGGCGGGTCACCTCGAGGAATTCGTCTCGGGGCAGCCGGACGTCGTGTTCGTAGGACTCGGGCAGCAGCTGTCGAAAGTTTGGGAACTGACCATCGATCAACCTCGTATTGAGAATGATTGGTCCCGCCCTAAAGATCGCTTGATTTGGGAGCAGCGAAACGAAGACGTCCTCGACCTTCTCGCTGGAGAGGATTCGGCCGAGCTCGCGCAGCGCTCGGGCCGGGATATTGGCCTCCAGCTCGCCGCCTATCTCGGCCTCCATCGCGGTTCGCTTGACCGCAAGTCGGTAGGAGTCGGTCGCGACCATCGTCATCTCGCTGCCGTTGACGCTGACCAAGACCCCGGTCAAAACCGGCCGCATGTCGTCCCGCGAGGCTGCCCGAGCAACCAGCTCAACGGTGGAGGCGAGGGCACCGGCGGGAATCGTCAGCGGTTGGCTTTGTTGCTCTGGAAACCTGGGGAAATCCTCCGAGGGCAAAATCCGCAGGTGAAAGCTAGAGCCGCCGCTTCGAATCTCGACATCCCCCGAGGCAGAGCGCAGCTCAATGTCAACGCTCGCCTCAGCCAGCGAGCGAGACACCTCCGCAAACAGGCGCCCTGGAAGCAAAACACTTCCCTCGCTTTGGACCTCGGCGGCGAGGTCCGTCTGCAGTCCCATCTCAAGATCGGTCGCCGCAAGGGTGACGCTGCCGCCCGGTTTGGCACTCAGCAGTATTCCCGCCAGAGCCTGGGTCGCCGCCCGGTTGGAAATTGCTCGGGAAATCACCGAGAGCTTGGAAACAAGTTCTTCTCGCTGGCAGGTTAGCTTCAAGTGATCAGTGCCTTCTTGAGTGGGATTAGGGCTTGTGGATAAAGCCTTGGTTGCGGGCAATTTGGCTTCAGGTGGCGGTTTGAGGGCTGTGGAAGATGCTGTGGGAAAGAACTGATTCTTGCAGTGCCGTCGGCTGTCAGCTGTTTTCGTTGGCTTGATTGTGGACGGCCGCGCGAAGTTCCGCCACGCGTCCGGCGAAACCTGAGTCCTCGGCGACGCCGGCTTCGATCCGGCGCAGGGAGTTGATGATCGTCGAGTGGTCACGACCACCATAGAGGCGACCGATCTGGGGCAGCGAGAGGTCGGTGAGCTCGCGGGTGAGGAAGATCGCCACCCCTCGAGCGCGCACATTGGTGGCGCTCCGACTAGCCCCAACCAGCTCCTCCCGGGAGATCTGATAGGCGTCGGCCACGCGCTGCTGGATCTGGGTGATCGGGGCGGAGCGCTGCGGTTGGGAGAGGGGAATCACTTCGGCGATCAGCTCGGAGCTGAGCGGTCTGGCCATCAGCGATGCGTGGGCGATCACCCGGGTCAGCGCCCCGTGCAGCTGGCGTACGTTGGCATCGGCACGGCGGGCCAGCTCGCCGAGTGCCTGGCGGTCGGCAAATTCGACCCCAGCCTCACCCACCAGGCGCCGTAGAACGGCGAGGCGGGTGGCAAGGTTGGGAGGCTCAACCGCCAGGGTCAGTCCCCACTCGAAGCGGTCGCGAAGCCGCGCCGCGAGGGTGGAGAGCTCGCTGGGGATGCGATCGGCAGAGAGGACAAGCTGGCTGCCCGACTCATAGAGCGCGTTGAAGGTGTGGAAGAACTCCTCCTCGGTGTGCTGCTTACCCTCAAGGAACTGCACGTCATCGATCAGGAGCACGTCGATGTCTCGGTAGCGGGCCTTGAAGGCCTCCACCCCAGCTGAGCGCAGGGCGCCGACGAACTCGTTGGTGAATGACTCAGCGGTTGTGTAGCGGACGCTCAGCCCGGGTGCGTTGATCGCGAGATAATTGGCGACAGCCACTAGCAGGTGGGTCTTTCCCAGCCCGGGAGGGCCATGGAGAAAGAGGGGGTTATATGCCTCAGAGGGAGCCTCGGCGACGGCGAGGGAAGCGGCGTGGGCAAGTCGGTTGCCATCGCCGATCACAAAACGCTCAAAAACGTAGTTCGGGTTGAGCTCGATCTCTACTCGCCCGCTGCTTGCCTCCGTCTCGGTGCCCGCCGCCGTGAAGCTGACGGCCTGCGTCGGGGCGCCAACGGCGCGCAGCGCCTCACAGATCAGCGAGGAGTAGCGCCTCTCGACCCAGGCCAGAGCTGCCTTGGGAGCGAGCAGGTAGAGGACGTCGCCCTGAACGCCCACCGCGCGCAGCGGCTCGAGCCAGAGCTTGAAGGTAGAGGCCGGAAGCGATGCCCGCAGATGGCCCTGCGCTGCCTGCCAAAGGGCGTCAAGGTCAGGTTGAGTCTGGTCATCGGGCACCGGGCGAGCGACCATAGCGGCGGCCTTCGGGCAGCCGGGAGAGCTCTTCCGCAAATCCCGGTCAAAAAACCAGCCAGGCAGCGGATCGCGCCCGCTCGCCTCGCGGCGATTGCTCCCATGCGGCGCCGCTGGCTTCTCCTTTGGCAGCGGCTAGCCCCGGGCCCGGAGCAGCGGCAGCCCCCTATACTGCTGCCCCGATGAAGCGGACCTATCAGCCTAAGAAGCGCAAGCGGGCCAAGACGCATGGATTCCGTGCGCGGATGAGCACCCGCGGGGGTCGCGCGATCCTGAATCGACGCCGGCGCAAAGGGCGGAAGCGCCTCACTCCCTAAATGGCGTCGAAGCGACGCCGCCTCTCGCGCAGCGGTGAGTTTGACCGCGTCTACCGCGACGGCTCATCTCATGCGACCCGCTACCTGGTGCTCTACAGCTTTCCTCGTCGAGACGAGGAACAAGGCGAGGTCCGGCTCGGCGTCTCGGCAAGCCGCAAGATCGGCGGCGCGGTCGAGCGAAACCGCGCAAAGCGACTTCTGCGCGAAGCCTTCTGGAGCCTTTCAGAGCAGCCTCCAGACAGCCACGACTTCGTCCTTGTGGCGCGCCCGGAGATCGGTTCCTTGATCGAGCGGGAGGGCATCGGGGCCGTTCGCAGCAGCATCGAAGAGGCCCTGGCAGGCACCTCCACCGGGCCGCGTTCCACGTGAAACGCGTCCTGCTCGGTTCGATCCGCAGCTACCGTCGCTGGCTTTCGCCGGCACTGCGGCGGCGCTGTCGCTACGAGCCCAGCTGCTCCGCCTACGCCCTGGCCGCGATCGATCGCTTCGGGGTGATCAGGGGTCTCGTGCTGGGCGGCTGGCGACTGCTTCGCTGTAACCCACTCAGCCACGGGGGCTTTGACCCAATTCCCGAGCACTTCACGCTTCGGGTCGCGCCGGTCGATCCAGCCGAGTACCACGGCGAGGTGCGGCTGTGATCCCCGAGGCGAACATCCTTCAGCCGCTGATCGATATCGCCAACTCGGTCCTCAAGTTCTTCCACGACAACGCCGGGCTGAGTTGGGGCATGTCGATCATCGCGCTGACCGTTTGCACCAGGGCCGTGCTGATTCCGCTCACCTACAAACAGCTGAAGGGGATGCGGGCGCTGCAGGCGCTGCAGCCCCAGATCAAAGAGATCCAGGCGAAATACAAGAACGACAAACAGCGCATGCAGCAGGAAATGATGAATTTCTACAAAGAGAACAAAGTCAACCCTTTTGCCTCCTGCATCCCCCTGGTCGCCCAGCTACCGGTTTTCATCACCCTCTTTTACGTCCTCCGCCACGAGCTGCCCGCAGACATCGGCTGTAACGCCGGAGAATGCGGCAGCCAGGCCTCCTTCCTGTTTATCCCCGACCTGACCGCGAAGGCAACGGGAAGCGTGCTGATCGTCTTGCTGATCCTCTACGTCGGCACGCAGCTGATCTCAGGAATGATGATGTCGGTCACCGCAGACAAAAGCCAGCGAATGATGATGTTTGCCCTGCCGCTGATCTTCGTCCCCTTCGTGATCAACTTTCCGGCAGGCCTGGTCCTTTACTGGATCACCACGAACATCTGGACGATCGGCCAGCAGTACACGATCCAGCGCATAATCCCGGCACCCAAGATACCGACGGCAGCCGAGGTGGCCGCTGCAAAACCACCTCCGCCGCCGCCCAAAAAAAAGAAGAAGCGGCGATAGTGGAGTCCGTGACCGAGACCAGCGATTGGCCAGAGCAGCCAGCCGAGCGGATCAGAGAGCTGGTCGAAGGGGTGCTTGACGAGCTCGACCTCGACGGTGAGGTCGAGATCAACGAGGACGATCAGCGGATCGAGGCGGTCGTGGAGGGCGGCGAGGACTACGGCTTGCTGATCGGAAAAAGGGGGCAGACGATCGACGCCCTGCAGTTGCTCTGCTACCAGGCGGCGTTTCGGGGGATGCGGGAGCGAAAGCGGGTCGTCGTAGACGTCGCTGGCTATCGCAAGCGCCGCCGCGAGACGCTGGAGTCGCGCGCCGATCGAGCCGCCGAGCAGGCGCTGAACAGCAATCGCGCCGTGGAGATGGACCCGATGAGCGCCCAGGAGCGCCGTGTGGTTCACGAGCGACTCAAGGAGCGAGCGGGCGTGGAGACCTACAGCGAGGGCGATGAGCCCCGTCGCTGCATCGTGGTCGCACCGCTCGTCTCGGAGTGAGCTCGGACCGAGCTGCGGCTGAGCTTTCGGGCGAATCGCGGGCGGCCCTGCAGAAGATCCTTGGCCTGCTCGCTGAAGAGAATGCCTCGGTCAGCTCGATCAGCGATCAACGAGCCTGGCGGGTGCACGTGCTCGATAGCCTCAGCGCTCTGCAGGTGGTCGAGCTACGCGATGCACGACGGATCGCCGACATCGGCTCAGGGGCGGGGTTTCCCGGACTCGTCCTGGCGCTGGCGCTTCCCCGCGCCGAGCTTGATCTGATCGAGTCGGTGCGGCGCAAGTGCGAATTCATCGCCCGCGCAATCGAGGCGGCCGCGATCAACAATGCCCACCCTCTCAACCTCCGCTCGGAGGAGTGGGCGAGCGGGGCGGGGCGGGAGCACTACACGGCGGTGACCGCGCGCGCGGTGGGCAGGTTGGCAACGCTCGCCGAGCTAGCCTCGCCGCTCTTGGAAGAGGGCGGCTTCTTGCTCGCCTGGAAGGGCCACCGCGATCTCGAAGAGGAGGCGCAGCTTGCTCGCGCATCGGCGCAGCTGGGGATGGAATCGGAGCGGGTCTTGCGGGTGCCACCCGCTCCCGGCGCCCGGTTTCGGCACCTCCACCTGATTCGGAAGATCGGTCCGACCCCGTCCGGCCTACCGCGTCGGCCGGGGATGGCGAAGAAGCGCCCCCGGGGCTGAAATAGGCTGCTCGCGATGGGTGTCGTCTACGCGATCGCGAACCAAAAGGGGGGTGTGGGTAAGACAACCACCGCCGTCAACCTTGCCGCCTGCGCCGCCGCCGCCGGCTCGCAGACGCTGCTGGTCGATCTCGATCCCCAGTGCAATGCGACGGTCGCCCTGGGAATCGATCGCGACCTGCATCCCTCGAGCTATGACTGCCTGAGCGGTGAGGTCTCGGTAGCAACGGCCGCCCGCCCCGCTGGACCCGACAATCTCTGGCTTGTCCCGGCCAATCGCGATCTGGCCGGAGCGGCGGTTGAGCTGCCGCGCATTGAGGGATCCGAGCGTCGCCTTCGCGAGCGGCTCGGCCCAGTTCGGGAGCGCTTCGCACTCACCCTTCTCGACTGTCCCCCCTCGCTGGGCCCGGTCAGCATCAACGCCCTGACGGCCGCCGACCGCTTGATTGTTCCCGTCCAAGCCGAGTACCTCGCGCTGGAGGGTCTGGTCCAGTTCCTCGAGACGCTAGGACTGATCCGCCGCGAGCTAAATCCTGCCCTCGCGATCGCTGGTCTTGTGATCACGATGCACGATGAGCGCACTCGCCTCGCTCGCGATGTTGAGGGGGAGCTGCGCGAGCACTTCCCGGGGATGGTGTTTAAGACGGTGATTCCCCGCAGCGTCAGAGTCGCCGAGTCGCCGAGCTATGGTCTGCCGGTGACCGAGCACGCACCCACCTCACGCGCCTCGGAGGCCTACCGCGCCCTCGCCAAGGAGGTGCTGAGCCGTGGCTAGTCCGGCGCGGCGCGGAATCGGGCGCGGATTATCGGCAATTCTGCCCGAAACGGCGTCGGCGGAGGCCGGCGAGCTGCGCGAACTGCCGGTTGAGGCGATCCGGCCCAATCCGAATCAACCGCGCAGCAGCTTCGACCCCGAGGCGCTGGCCGGCCTCGCCGCCTCGATTGAGGCCAGCGGGGTCGTGCAGCCGCTACTCGTCCGGCCCCTCCCCGACGGGGGCTATGAGCTCGTCGCTGGCGAGCGGCGCTGGCGAGCGGCCCAGCAGGCTGGTCTGACCCTGGTGCCCGCGGTCGTTCGCGACTCCAAGGCGGCCGAGCGACTGGAGGCGGCGGTGATCGAGAACATGGTTCGGGAGGATCTGAATCCGATCGATGAGGCCCGTGCCTGCTGCATGCTGATCGAGGATCTCGGGCTCTCCAAAGAGGACCTCGCCCGGCGCCTCGGCCGCAGCCGCCCGGCAGTCTCCAATCTGATCCGCCTGCTGGACCTTCCCGAGGAGGCCCTCACCCTGCTTGAGTCCGGTCAGCTCAGCGAGGGACACGGCCGCGCGCTGCTCGCCGCTCGGGGAAACGACGTTCGCCGCCGCCTCGCTCGCGATGCGGTGCGGGCGGGGTGGTCGGTGCGGGAGGTCGAGAACCGTGCCAAGCTGGCTAGCCAGCCAAAAGAGGGGGGCCGAAGGCGCCGGGCGCCGGGCGCCGAGGCGCTCGCGGCCCTCCGTGATGCCGGTGATCGACTGGAGTCCGTCCTTGGCCACGAGGTGAGAATTCGCCAGCGCGGTGGGGCACTGGCGGCGGAGATTCACTTCGAGGACATCGACGAGGCGCTGGCTTTGGCCCGCCGCCTCGAGCCCCAGAATGGCTGAGCGGTCTCGCCTGACGCCGCAGTCCGGCCGCTATCATCGCGACAATCCGGGCGATTAGCTCAGTCGGTTAGAGCGCGTCTCTGATAAGGACGAGGTCCCTGGTTCGAATCCAGGATCGCCCACTCGTGCAGCAGATGCAGATCTACGGCGTCAGCTTCGATATGGTCGGCAAGCAGCCGATCGTCTTGCTGAAGACGGTTGACGGAAACAAATTCCTACCGATCTGGATCGGGCATCCGGAGGCGGCCGCAATTCTGATGAAGCTGCAGGGCGCTTCGACACCGCGCCCGATGACCCACGACCTGCTCTCAGACCTAATCGAGCAGCTCGACGCCAAGTGCGAGCGGGTCTCCGTCACGGAGCTGCGCGACAACACCTTCTACGCTTCGATCACGGTCTCGGTAAATGGAGCCGAGA
The DNA here is from genome assembly GCA_963700105.1 of uncultured Solirubrobacterales bacterium. Lineage (GTDB taxonomy): Bacteria > Actinomycetota > Thermoleophilia > Solirubrobacterales > 70-9 > CAVUWL01. Next base: position 254,624 of record CAVOWL010000005.1, read on the forward strand.
TGGAGATTGACTCTCGTCCCTCCGATGCGCTGGCGCTCGCGGTTCGGGTCTCGGCTCCGATTTTTGCCGCCGAGGAGGTGATCGAGGAGTCGGCGATCGAGTTCGAACATGAGGTCGAGGACACCGAGGAGGTTGTGGATAAGTTCAAGGAGTTCCTCGACGAGGTTTCACCTGAGGATTTTGCCCAGGGGGAGGATTCCTAGGCGGCGCCCGCCGGTGCTAGGGCGAGGTCAAGGATCCTCTCGACAAGGTCCTCAAAGGAGAGGCCGGCGGCCTCGGCAGCCTGGGGCAGGAGGCTGGTGTCGGTGAGTCCGGGAATCGCGTTGACCTCGAGTACCTCGACACCCTGCTCGCCGAGAATCAGGTCAACTCGAGCGAAACCGCTGGCGCCCAGCGCCGCATAGGCGCCCAGCGCAGCTGTGGTGACCGCGGCCGGTTCATCCAACTGTGCCGGGCAGACGAACTCGGTGCGCCCGATCGCGTAGCGCGCCTCGAAGTCATATCGATCGCCGCCCGCCGGGATCGCCTCGACGATTGGAAGCGGTTGGCCACCGAGCACGCTGACGGCGAGCTCGCGGCCATCGATGAAGCGCTCCAAGAGCACGCGGCTGTCGTAGCTGAAGGCCGAAATCAGCGCCGCCGGAACTTCGTCTCGGCTGGCGGCAAACTTAACGCCGAGGGCCGAGCCCCCGCGACTCGGCTTAACTACAAGCGGAAACTCAAGCCGTCGCTCGATTCCGCCGAGTGCATCGGCTGCCCCAAGCTCACGGAAGGCTGTCTCGTTGAAGGCAAACCAATCCGGCGTCGGGATCCCAGCCTCGCGCAGCGCATGCTTGGCGAGGACCTTGTCGATGCAGCGCGCGCAGGCGGCAACGCCGGGACCGGTGAAGGGGATGCCGAGGATCTCAAGTAACTCCTGAGCTGTGCCGTCCTCGCCCCCGGGCCCGTGCATGGCGACGAAGGCCACGTCGGGGCGCTCCGCGCTCAGCCGCCTGACGAGATCGATCCCGACATCGAGCGCCAGGACCTGATGCCCGAGCCGTCGCAGTGCATCCTCGACCCGAGCTGCCGATCGCAGCGAAACCCCCCGCTCCAGCGAACGCCCCCCCTTAAGCACTGCCACCTTCACGGTTGCTCCGCGGTCTTTCGAAACGGCAACACGTTGCCCTCAGCCCCGCTCTGCGCAGCGCCCTGCCCGGGGTCAGCGGGCGGGCTGATTTCGCCGTCCGGCGCCGACTCCTCGGTACTCCTGGTCCGCTCCCCCGCGGTGGGTGGGCTGCCTTCGGTGAGCGCCCCGTAGAGCTCCACCTGCTCGCCGATGACCTTGCCGATGCGGCGGATTCCCTCGGCGATCTCGGCCTCGCCAACCCCGGAGAAGTTAAGCCGCATCGAGCTGTGGCCACGACCGTCGACATAGGCGGCCTCACCGGGAACGAAAGCCACGTCCTCGCGCAATGCCTTGGCGAGCAGATCGCCGCTGTCGATGTAGGCCGGGAGCGTCGCCCAGATGAAGAGCCCCCCCTCGGGTTTGGTCCAGCCTGCCTGGGCGGGGAAGTGCTCCCCCAGGGCTTCGAGCATGACGTCGCGCCGCCGCCGGTAGATTGCCACCAGGTCCTCGATGTAGCGGCGCCACTGTCCTTCGGAGAAGTACTCACGCACGAAATACTGGCCGAGGCTCGAGCTGCAGAGGTCCGCCGCCTGCTTGCCGAGCACGATCTTCTCCATCACCGGCGGCGGCGCCACCACCCAGCCGAGACGGATCCCGGGTGAGAGGATCTTGGAGAAAGTGCCGATGTAGAGGACGTAATCACCGCCGTCGAGCTGATACAGCGGCGCCAGCGGCTCACCGCCATAGCGCAAGAGGCCGTAAGGGTTGTCCTCGAGGATCAAAAGCTCGTGCAGTCGGGCCAGCTCGACCAAGCGGCGACGGCGCGGCAACGACATCGTCACCCCGGCCGGATTTTGGAAGCTCGGCACCGTGTAGATGAATTTGGGTCGGCGCCCGGCGCTGCTCAGCCGCTCTAACTCCCCCTCCAAAAGCTCGACCCGCATCCCCTCGGCGTCGCATTCGATCTGTATGACCTCGGCCTCGTAACTGCAGAAAACGGGCACCGCCCCCGGGTAGGTCGGGGCCTCACAGATCACCGCATCGCCCGGATCCAGAAGCGTCTTGCAGACGAGGTCGATCGCCTGTTGGCCGCCGCTGGTGACGATCACGTCCTCGGCGTCGGGCAGCATCCCCTCGGCCCCCATCACCTCAAGGATGCAGTCCTTGGTCTGCTCGAATCCCTCGGTCGGGCCGTACTGGAGGGCCCGCCCCGCTGACGCCTGGGCGATCCGGGTCATCTGCGCAGCAAAAGTCTGGGTCGGGAAGGTCGAGGTATCGGGCAATCCCCCGGCCAGGGAGATCACCTCGGGGCGCGCCGTCACCGCCATCAGGTCGCGCATCGCCGAGGACCGCATTACCCCAGTTCGTTGCGCGAACAGTCCGGCGTAGCGCTGCAGGTCGGAGGTTCGGGTGTGGGCTCGGCGTCGCTGTGGCGGACCGGGGCATTCGTTCATTCCCCCAGTGTGGCGAATCCGCGCGAAAGCGCCAGGAGGGCTAGGTTTTCAGTTTGTGAGCACCCTCTCCGGCGTCACCTTGGAGCTCGGCATTGGCATCGCGATCGGAATGCTCGCGGGGACCACGGGAACCCACGGCTCGGCGCGCGGAAGGATGACGCTGCTGGCCGCGGTGATCGGCCTCGTGATCGGCTTCCTGCTGGCCGGCACGGCCAGCCTTGATCGCCCCCTCGGGGCGATCCTCTGCCTGATCGGCGCCACCTTCGGCTGCGTCGTGATCAGCGATGTGGTCGCCGGCGCGGGGCGGCGACAGGGCAGTCGCTCGGGGCCCCTGGCCTTCCTCGTCTCACTTATCGCGCTGGTGGTGGTGGTGATCGCGATCCTCATCTCACCGGCGATTTTGCTGGTGATAGCCGCCATGCTCTGGCTTGCCGTTGCCCGCCGCCGCCGCGCCCGGCGCAAGCACGCGGGCTTGCGGGTCCTGCGCTAGCCGACGCCGCAGTCGAGCATCATTGGGGAGCGATGCCCGCGAAGAAGCTTGTTCTCACCTACGTCGATTCGCTGCGCACCGACATGCTCAAACTGGCGATCGGCGAGGGCAGGGCACCGAACTTTGCCGCCCTGATCGAGCGGGGCGTCCTGATCCCAGATTGCGTTTCCAGCTTCCCCTCGGTTACTCCGGTTGCCTGCGCCGAGATGGTCACCGGGGTTGGTTCAGATCGGCACTGGATCAGCGGCATGAACTGGTATCACCGACTCGAGCGCCGCTACGTGGAGTACGGCTCCTCGCTGGAGGCGAGCCGCTCTTTCGGAGTCTTTCGCACCCTCTATGACCTCGTCTACAACCTGAACCTGGCTCATCTGAACCCCGAGGCCGAGACGATCTTTGAGCGCCTCGAGGACGGCGGGATGCGCACCGCATGCACCCCGTTTCTGATCTACCGTGGTCGCTATCGCCACCAAGTTTCCCTCGACGGCCTGCTGCGCCGGGCCGTCGATGCGACACGTCTGAAGTTCCAACATCACACCTGGGGCCCCCGCGAGCTCTTCTACGGCGACCTCTATGCCAGTCGCGAGGTACCGTGCAAGCCCTCCTCGATTCCGGGCAGCCGCGATGGCTACTCGGCCTGCTGCTCGGCGGAGCTGGCGAAGGGCGACCTCTTCGACTTTCTCCTCTTTTCGTTGCCCGACAACGACAACTACTCCCATCGGCATGGACCCCAGGCAAGCGTCGAGTCGATCGCAAAGGCCGATCAGTGCTTCGGATCGCTGCTTGACGCGGGCGGCGGCCTTGACCGCTTCCTCGCCGATCACGCCCTCATCTTGCTCGCCGATCACGCCCAGACTCCGGTCCATCGCGGGTTGCCCCTGGCCGAGCTTTTGGGGCGGGAATGGAGGGTTCTTCAGCCTTCAGAGGAGCGCCCCGAGGACGCGCAGCTCGCGGTCAGCCCGACCGGGCGCGCGGCGCACGTTTACCTGCTCGACGGCGAGCCCGATCCCCACGCCGTGGGGGCGACGCTCACCGAGATCGAGGGGGTCGACCTAGTCTGCAGGCTGGAGAGTTCTAGGGGCGAGCCGCTGCGGCGAGTCGAGCCCGGGGTGCCCGCCGTGCCGGGGCAGGTGGCGGTGATCGAACGAGCCGGCGAGGCGATTCGTTTTCGTCCAGACGGATCTACCATTGACCTGCGGGGGCGCCGCTGGGAGCTCGACGGAGATCTGGCCCTGCTGGATGCTGAGATCGAGAACGGGCGGCTGCGCAGCGAGGCCTACCCCGATCCGCTCACCCGCGTCTGGTCGGCTCTCACCGCGCCCAACGCGGGCGACTTCGTGGTCTCGCTTGCCCCCGGCTTTGAGGCGCTCGATTGGGGCGGCGTCACCCACGTTGGGGGCGGAAGTCACGGCTCGCTACATGCCGGGGACTCACTCGGTCCGCTGCTCTTCGTCGGCTGCGGACCCGAGCGCGCCGCGGAGCGCCAGCAATGGACGCTGCGCGACGTTGCCCCGGTGGTCTTGGATTTCTTCGGGGTTGGCGGGGCGTGAAGCGCTGCTCACTCGCGTTGGCGCTCACTGTGGTCGCGCTCTTTCCCAGCTCGGCCAGCGCTGAGCAGATATCCGGCACCCAGGCGACCAGGATCGCCAATCGCGATCCAAGTGCAATCGAAGAGCGCCGCAATCACCCCGGGCTGACACCGAGTCCGACTCTCAACAACGGGAATTGGGAAGTCGGGTACTTCGCTGCCGGCAAGGAGGTTGCGCTGGTCGTCGTCGACCCGACTACGGGCAAGGTGCGTGAAGCGTGGACCGGCTACCAGGTGGCCTGGAAGATGGCCCGCGGTTACCCCGGTGCGTTCGGCCACAAGCTCGACGCCCCCTACGTCTTCCTGCCGATCTGTGCGCTCTTTTTGGTGGGATTGATCGACTGGCGCCGGCGCTGGCGGATTGCCAACCTCGACCTCCTCGTTCTGCTCGGATTTGGTGTCTCTCACTTCTTCTTTAATCGGGCCGAAATCGGCCTCTCGGTACCCTTGCAGTACCCGCCGCTTTTGTACCTGCTCGGGCGCACTCTCTGGATCGGCTTTCGCGGTCGCGGCGAGGGGATCCGTCCCGTCTGGCCGGCCACCTGGCTTCTGATCGCCGCCCTCTTTTTGATCGGCTTTCGGGTCGGGCTTAACGTCGCGGACTCCGGCGCGATTGACGTCGGCTACGCGGGCGTCGTCGGCGCTGATCGCATCGCCCACGGGGAACCGATCTACGGCAACTTTCCTACGGAAATCTCGCAAGGGGACACCTACGGTCCGGTCAACTACTACGCCTACGTTCCCTTCGAGCGGATCTGGCCCTGGAGCGGAACGTGGAATGACCTCCCCGCCGCCCATGCCGCCGCGGTCTTCTTCGACCTGGCAACCTTCGGAATGCTCCTCTTGCTGGGGATCCGGATCCGCCCCGGACCGGCCGGGCGAAAGCTCGCCGCGACGCTCGGCTTTGGTTGGGCCGCCTACCCTTACACCGCGTTTGTCCTGGAGTCGAACTCCAACGACACGCTGGTGGCGCTGTTCCTAGTTGCGACGCTGCTCGTCTTGGCACGCCCGCTTGCTCGCGGCGCGATGGCCGCGCTTGCAACCTTTACGAAGTTCGCTCCCCTGATTCTGGTTCCGCTGCTCGCCACCTACCGACCGCGGGAGGCCGATCTAGTTGCACCGCCAGACTCCGACCAAGGTCTCCCCACGCGGGGTTCGGACCCTGGCCGCTGGGGCGCTTCTGGCGGGGCGATCCGACCAGTCGCTCGCTTCGCTCTCTCCTTTGCGCTGGTCTCAGTGTTGGTGATGCTTTGGGCGGCGATCGATCCCGGCCTAAAGACCTTCTATGAACGGACCATCGCCTACCAGGCCGGGCGCGAATCGCCTTTCAGCATCTGGGGCCAGGTTCCCGTCCTGGAACCACTGCGCATTGCCCTCCTGGTTGCGAGCGCCCTGCTTGCGCTACTGGTGGCGGTACGACCGCGGCGAAAGTCGCTGATTCAGGTTGCGGCGCTCGCCGCCGGGCTGCTAATCGCACTGCAGATCACGATGCATCACTGGTTCTACCTCTACATCGTCTGGTTCTACCCGCTGCTGCTGCTCGCGTTCGCCGGTGTGAGGACCTGCTCGATCGATTCCGCTGAGCCGTCGGGGGCCACCACCACCAACGCTCCCATCACCCACACATCCTCCTCGGCGGTCTCAAATCTCACCGGCATCTGAGTGATCAGCCGCGCCAGGGCCTGGGCGGGCTTGACCCCCAAAACGCTGGCGCGCGAACCGGTCATCCCGACGTCGGAGATGAATGCCGTGCCCTTGGGGAGTACCCTCGCGTCGGCGGTTGGAACGTGGGTGTGGGTACCGAAGACCGCCGCAACGCGGCCGTCCAGATGCCAACCCATGGCGACCTTCTCGCTGGTCATCTCGGCGTGAAAGTCAACGATCGCAAAGTCCGCCTCGAGTCGCTCAAGGATCGCGTCGGCCTCATGAAACGGCGAGCGGGCAACCTTCAGACCCTCGGCGCCGCTCAGGTTGATTACCCCGATCCGCTTGCCGCCAACCTCGACCACGGTGTGTCCACGTCCGGGGTTGGCGTGGGGATAGTTAGCCGGCCGGATCAGCCGCTCGCTGCGGTCCAGGAACTCATAGATCTCGCGGTGTCGGTAAACGTGGTTGCCGGAGGTGATCACCTCGGCACCGGCGTCAAATAGATCCCGTGCGGTCTTCTCGGTGATCCCGATACCCCCCGCGGAGTTCTCTCCGTTGACGACCACCAGGTCGGGGAGCAGGCGCTCGCGCAGCCCCGGCAGCGCTTCGCGCAGCCCCCGTCGTCCCGGGCCGCCGACGACATCGCCGATGAAGAGCACGCGCATCAAATGGACCCTAGACGGTGCTCAGATCGATCCGAAGCGGAGCAGGGAGAGGCGCGCCAGCAGGCCGTAGGCGAGGGTGAGCAGAGCGAGGTGTAGGAGCGGCAGCCCGATGCCGGGGCCGGCGGAGTCAAGCGCCGTGCTGATCGCTTCCAAGGCGGGCTTAAACGGAAAGAGATCGGTGATTAGCTTGATCACTTCGTAGAGGCCCGCGCCGAGGACGCCCGAGGGGATCAGGGAGAGGAAGGCGATCGGCAGGGTGAGCATGATCGCGAGTAAGGAGACGGCGCGGACTTCGCGCGCCGCGGCCCCAAGGGCAGCCCCCACTGCTCCCAGCGCCGCGCTGGCGGTCAATATCGCGACCAGCCAGAGGCCGATGCGGCTCCAGTGCAAAGGCACGAAGATCTGCAGCCCGGCGAGCAGCAGCAGGGTGACCGCGAGGCCGGCTCCGATTCCGAGACAGACCTTGGCGCCCAGCAGTTTGGCGGGAGAGATGAGGCCGCGGGTGAGGCGGGAGAAGGCATTCTCCTCGCGCTCCAAGGCAAGCGAGCCGGCGACCAGCAACACGGTGACGAAGGTGAGGGTGAGGGTTGCGGCAACGGCGATCGCAAACACTTCCAGCGGCGGGGTCGAGCCGGAGACGACGTGCTTTTCGACTTCGATCGGTTGCGCGATGCGGTCGATCAGCGGTCCGGCGACGTTGAGGTTTTCGCGGGCCAGGTTGGAGAAATGGGTCACCTGTGCAAGCGAGCTCCGCAGCGCTCCACGCGGCAGCGCGGGTTCCAGCGCCTCGAGGATCTTGGCGCTGGATTGCAGGCCGAGGATGTGGAAGGTTTGGCCGAGCACGGTGAAACCACCACCGTTGATCAAGAGGTTGAGGTAGTGGCCCCCTTCGACGGCGATTCGCCGCGCGATCAGCAGGTTGGCCTGGGCCAGCAGCGATTCAATCCGGTCGTTGACCAGTTGGGCCTTGATCGGGTTCTCCTCGTTGACGATCACTTCGACCCGCGGCGTTCCCGGGTTCAGGCTTGAGAGTGAGTTGATCTGTTCGACCAGATCGGCCGGGAGGATCAATGCGGCAAGCACGTCGCCCGAGCGGACCTCATCGATTGCTTCCTGGCGGTTTTTGACGTGGACGCATTCGACTCGGCCGCAGATCCGCACGCTGGCTCCGACCGCCGGCAACTGCCGCCCGCCGACGCTGACCCTGGCTCCGCCGGGGACTTCGTTTAGGAATGCGACCCGCGGCTTGCCCGGCTCGCGCGAAATCGCAAATCCGATCAGCACCGCGATCAGCACCGGATAGGCGACCAGGAGGAAGGCCTGCAGCGGCGAGCGGCGCAGGATCTGGAGGTCCTTGAGGAGGATCCAGCGCACCCTCAGTGCCCCCGGTGCTGGAGGTAGGCGACGAATGCCGTCTCAAAGTCGCTGTCGGCGGCCTCGGGCGCCTCGCGGCGAACGGCCTCGCGCAGGCCGGCGCTGGGGCCGTCAAAGAGCGCCTCTCCGTCGGCTAGGACCAGCAGCCGTCTCCCGTAGCGCTCGGCCTCCTGGATGTCGTGGGTCGAGAAGATCACGGTGGTGCCGTGCTGCGCCAGTGCGGCCACGAACTCCCAAAGGCGTGCTCGCTGGCGCGGGTCGAGCCCGACGCTGGGCTCGTCAAGGAGCAAGACGACCGGCCGCGAGAGCAGCCCAATCGCGATGTTGATCCGTTGCTGGTTTCCACCCGAGAGGCGGGCGACGATCTCCCCCCGGCGCTCCTTGAGGTCGGCCAGCTCGAGCATCTGCTCAACCGCGGCGAGGGGGTCGGGGAGTCTCTCCAGTCGGGCGAACAAGAGAAGGTTCTCCTCGACGGTCAGGCGCCGGTAAAGGGCGGCAAGTTGAGGCACCCAGCCCACCTCGCCCTGGGGAAGGTGAACCTCCCCCTGGTCGGGCTTGACGATTCCCGCAAGGATCGAGAGCAGGGTCGTCTTCCCCGCTCCGTTGGGGCCGATCACCGCCAGTAGTTCGCCGGGGCTAGCGCGTAGATCCACACCGCGCAGGGCAGGCTGGGAGCCGTAGCGCTTGGCCAGGCCGCGCGCCTGTAGCGCTGCGGGAGAGGTCTCGGCACTCATCGCCAGAACGCTACCCGGCCTAGAATCGATGCGATGCCCTTCCCCGCCACCCGCCTGCGCCGCCTGCGCCGCACCGAGTCTCTGCGCTCCCTGGTGCGCGAGACCGACCTTTCACCCGCGCACCTGATCCAGCCCGCCTTTGTGGTTGCCCGCGAAGGGGTGCGCGAGGAGGTCGCCTCGATGCCCGGCATCGAGCGGTACTCGATCTCAGAACTGGTGGCCGAGGCGACCGAGATCATCGCCTCGGGAGTTGGAGCGATCCTGCTTTTCGGCATCCCTTCGTCCAAGGATGAGAGCGGCAGCGGCGCCTATGACGACGAGGGGGTCGTACAGATGGCGATCCGGGCCCTCAAGGAGGCCCACCCCCAACTCGTCGTGATAACCGACGTCTGCCTTTGTGAGTACACCAACCACGGCCACTGCGGCTTCATCCGAGAGGGCGAGGTCGACAACGACATCACGGTCGAGCTGCTGGCCAAAACGGCGATCTCCCACGCCCTCGCCGGCGCCGACGCGGTGGCGCCAAGTGACATGATGGATGGCCGGGTCGGCGCGATCCGATTCCAGCTCAACGAGGAGGGCCATTCCGAGGTCCCGATCATCGCCTACAGCGCGAAGTACGCATCGGCCCTCTACGGTCCCTTTCGCGAGGCCGCCGACTCGACACCTGGCTTCGGCGATCGGCGTGGCTACCAGATGGACCCGGCCAATGCGGCGGAGGCCGTGCGAGAGGCCGAACTGGACCTCGAAGAGGGTGCCGACATGCTGATGGTCAAGCCAGCGACGCCGTACCTGGATGTGCTGTATCGGGTCAAGCAGGCCACCGGCGCCCCGCTCGCCGCCTACCACGTTTCCGGTGAGTACTCGATGCTGAAGGCCGCGGCAGCCAACGGCTGGATCGAGGAGCGCGCCGCGGTTCTTGAGACCCTGACCTCGATCCGCCGTGCCGGCGCCGACGCGATCGTCACCTACTACGCGAAGGAGGCTGCACGATGGCTTCAGTAGACACGGGGAGGATTCCCCAATCCAAGGCCCGTACCCGCAAGGACGGGGCGGCGATCCCACTTGATGAGACAGACAAGCGATTGATGAACCTGCTGCAGTCGAGTTTTCCGCTCGACCCCGAGCCCTTCGCGCTAGTTGCGTCGCAGGCGGAGCTGGAGCTCGCCGAGGTGCTGGCGCGTACCGAGCGCCTGCTCGAGGGGCGCATCATTCGCGAGATCACCCCGATCTTCGATACCAGAGCGTTGGGGTATGAGTCGATGTTGGTTGCGGCCAAAGTTGACAGCGAGAACCCTCAGCGTGCCGCCAAGATCGTCAACTCCCATCCCGGCGTTTCGCATAACTACCTGCGCACTCACGACTTCAACCTCTGGTTCACGATTGCCACCCCGCCCGACTCTGAGCTTGGCCTCGCCGGGACCCTCGAGGTGCTGATGGGTGAGACCGGAGCATCCTCGATGCGCCAGCTTCCCACCCTGACCCTGTTCAAGATCAACATGAACCTCGAGATGGAGAAGGGAACCGAAGCCCTGGCCGCGGCGGTTGACTCCTCGCCGCCGCGCGAGCTCGACCGCCAGCCCTACGATGAGACCGACATCGCGGTGATCTGTGCTCTGCAGGGTCCGATGGCCGCGGTCGAGCGCCCCTACGACGAGGCGGCCACCGCGCTGGGGATCTCAACGGAGGCGCTGCTGGCGCGGTTGCAGGGCATGGTCGAGCGCAAAATCTTGCGCAGGGTCGCTGCGATTCTCTACCACCGACGCGCCGGGTTCTCGGCAAATGGAATGGGGGTTTGGAAGGTTCCCGCCGAGCAGATCATGCAGACCGGCGCGCGGATGGCCGCCTTCCGCGGCATCTCCCACTGCTACCAGCGGCCGACTTATGAGGACTGGCCCTACAGCGTCTTCACGATGGCCCACGGTCGCTCCAAGCAGGAGTGCGACGCGATCCTCGCCTCGATTGCCGCCGAGTGCGAGATGGGTCCCGACGATCGAGCCACCCTTTACTCCTCAACCGAGTACAAGAAGATTCGCCTTCATTACTTCACCGACGATTACGCCGCCTGGGAGGCGGCGCACGCCTAGTTTGCCCCACCCAGGTCCGCCCGCCCGCCCCCCTGCGACGGCGCTCAACTTTCCCGGGACCCCCGCATGAGCCGCTCGGAAGAAATGTTTGAGCGGGCATTGCGTGTACTGCCGGGGGGAGTCAACTCCCCGGTCAGGGCGATGCGCCAAATCGGGCGGGAGCCGATCTTCATCGAGCGGGGCAGGGGATGTGAGCTGATCGACGTCGACGGAAACCGCTACCTCGACTGGGTCGGGTCATGGGGGCCCCTGATCCTCGGCCACGCCCATCCCGCGGTGGTTACGGCGATCGAGGTCGCCGCCGCCCGTGGTTCCAGCTTCGGTGCGCCCTGCGGCGCCGAGGTTGATCTCGCCGAGGAGGTGGCGGCCCGCGTCCCATCGGTTCAGATGCTGCGCATGACCAGCTCCGGAACCGAGGCGGCGATGGCAGCGGTGCGGCTCGCCCGCGCGGCCACCGGACGCGAGGTGATCATCAAGTTCGCCGGCGCCTACCATGGCCACTCCGACGCTCTGCTAGCCGCCGCGGGTTCCGGTCTGGCGACGCTCGGAATTCCGGCTAGCCCCGGGGTCAGCGCCGTACAGACCTCACAGACCGTGGTCGTGGGCTGGAATGACCGCAGCGCCGTCGAAGCGGCCCTTGCGGAGTTTTCGGTGGCGGCGCTTGTGGCCGAGCCGGTCCCCGCCAACATGGGCGTGGTCCTGCCCGAGCCCGGGTTCCTCGAGTTCCTGCGCGAGGCGAGCGCCGCCGCCGGGACGCTCTTGATCTTCGATGAGGTGATCACCGGATTTCGGGTGGCACTCGGAGGGGCCCAGGAGCTCTTCGGGGTTGCCCCCGACATCACCCTGCTCGGCAAGGTGCTCGGCGGCGGGTTGCCGGCCGCGGCCCTCGCCGGGCGCCGTGAGCTGATGGAACAGCTGGCACCCTCGGGCGAGGTCTATCAGGCCGGAACCCTCTCCGGCAATCCACTCGCGATCGCCGCCGGGCTTGCCACCTTGGAGCAGTTGGACTCTCGAGCCTATGAGCGACTTGGAGATCTGACCGACCGTCTCGCCGAGGGATTGGCCGAGCTGAGCGCCGGCCGACCCCTCTCGGTGGCCTCGGCTCCGGGGCTGGTCACCCTCTTTTTCAGCGAAGCCCCGGTCCGAGATTTCGCCGCGGCGCTCTCCTGTGACACCGTCGCCCACGCGAGCTTTTGCCGGGCGATGCTCGAGCGTGGGATCTACCCGCCGCCCTCCCAGTTTGAGGCCTGGTTTGTCTCCCTGGCCCACGATGAGGAAAGCATCGAGCGGACCCTGGCGGCGGCGGAGGAAGCGCTGGAGGAGGCGCTGTGAGCGCCGCGCGAGGGCCCGGGCGCCGAATCGAGACCGCCGCCGGGCTCAACGAGCTGACCGAGCCCGCGGGTGCATTGGAGGCGCTCGGTGTCTGGCTGCGCGCGCAACAGACGCCGATCTCACCCTTTGTGGTTGAGTCGCGCGAGCAGCCAACCCTCGGGATGGCGGCGGCGGGTGGTCGTGCCGTCGCCGCCGCGCCCGCGCAGTACGCGCTTGTCATCGAGGCAGTCCGCGAGGGCTACCTGCTGCATTACGCGAGGCCGCGCCTGCTCGCCGGCCATGACCCCGACTTGGCGCTGCTCGCCGGCGATTATCTCTACGCGCTCGGGATCGAACGCCTCGCGGCGCTTGGCGATGCGGACGCGGTCTGTGAGTTGGCCGATCTGATCAGCCTCTGTGCACAGCTGCACAGCGAGGATCGAGGGGGTGCTCTGGAGGATCTGTGGAGGGCGTCGGTGGGGGTGATCGCCGACGGTCCAAGCGGCGAGCATCAGGCGCAAAAGCAGGCGCTTCGCTCAGGCCGACCGCATCCGGTGCGGAGTCAATAGACTTCCGGTTTCCAGCGAGCTGTGGCCGACGACGCGGACAACAGGAACGGGGCCGAAGAGGCTGCCGTGGAGGGGCGGGCAAAGCCCGACCCGCCCGGCTACTTTGAGGGCGAGTCAATGACCCGTCGCCGCGCCTTCACGATCGCCGCCCAGGGGGTCGGCGGTATCGCCGGAGCAGCGATCATTCTGCCCGCGGTTGGCTTCGCGATTGCGCCGATATTTCACCGTGGCAAGGAGCGCTGGGAGGCGATTGGGCCGGTCGGCAACTTTGTCGAAGACACCTATCGACAGGTCGTCTTCACCGAAACCGAGGGGATCGGCGACATCGGTAAGACCACCGCCTACGTTCGCAAGGGCTCGGCCGAGCTGGGCGAGAACCCGAAGGAACTCATCGCGCTGTCCAACCGCTGCGCACACCTCGGCTGTCCGGTCCGCTTCGTCGAAGCAGCAGGCAACTTCATCTGCCCCTGCCACGGTGGAGTCTATGAATTCCAGGGCAAGCCGATCGGTGGCCCGCCGGTACGTCCCCTCGATCACTTCCAGACTCGAATCCGCGGGGGCCAGGTCGAGCTCGGCCCCCGCTACAGCGTCACCAACCAGCTAGAACCGGTTCGCGCCCGCGACCCCGGGGAGTTCACGGGAGGAATCTGGGAATACCTCTACCCGCCCCGACCCTCCACCTTTCCCCCGCCCTCCCACTAGGCCCTAGACAGCGATGAAGATCCCCGATCTGATCGTCCCGGCGCCGCTTCGGAAACCGGCCAAGCCGGGACAGGGCAGCAACGGCAAGGGCCAAGCGCCGGCCGATCTAAAGACCTCTCCACCCGAGCGCCCCAGCGATGCTCAGCGCGCCACCCAGCAGGCTAAGGATGCGCCCGCCGCCACCCTCGCCTGGGTCGATCAGCGCACCGGAGCCAGCGGCTTTCTCACCGGGATGCTCTACCGCAAGGTCCCCAAAGGCACCAACTGGTACTACACGCTCGGCTCGGCGACCCTCTTTGCCTTCATCGTGCAGGCGGTGACGGGGGTCTTCTTGGCGATGTTCTACACACCGTCGGCGACCCAGGCCTACGCCTCGATCTCCCATATCAACAACGATGTCTTCCTCGGTCAGTTCGTGCACGGGATGCACAAGTGGGGAGCCAGCGTGATGGTGATCCTCGTCTTCTTGCACATGGGGCGCACCTTTTTCTTTGGCGCCTACAAGTTCCCGCGCGAGTTGAACTGGGTGATCGGCGTGGTGCTCTTGATCTTGACGATGACGATGGCCTTCACCGGCTATCTGCTGCCCTTCGATCAGCGCTCCTACTGGGCCTCGATCGTCGGTATCAACATCAACGGCACGGCGCCAATACTCGGACCCTACCTCTCAGACTTCCTGCGGGCGGGCCCCGAGTTCGGGGCCACCACGCTGGCCCGCTTTTACTCGATCCACATGCTGTTGGTTCCGGGTGCGATCATCGCTTTGATCGGGGCCCACCTCTATCTCGTCGTCAAGCTGGGGACCACGGCGCCGCCTTGGGTGCGCGCCGACAAACCGAAGGTGGCTGTCCCCGCCGAGCAGCTCGACGCGGGGGTCAAGGGCAACGGAGCCGCCCCGGTCTGATGCGATGAAGCCACGCGACAAGCAGGCATACCTCGAGGAGTACGAGCTGCTCAAGAAGAAGGGAAAGCCCTTCTTCCCATATGCGGTGCTGAAGGACTCAACGATGGCGCTGATCGTGGTCGCGGTGATCATCGCAATGTCGATAATTCTCGGTGCCGAACAGGGCCCCAAGGCAAACCCGACGACGACGACCTACGTGCCCCGGCCGGAGTGGTACTTCTACTTCCTCTTCGAGGTCTTGCGGGTGATCAAAGGGCCCGAACTCGTTCCGATTGCGACGATCGGAGTGCCCACGGTCTGCATGATCTTGCTCCTCTTTTTGCCCTTCTATGACCGCAGCCCCGAGCGCCGCCCCGAGCGCCGCCCGATCGCGACGACCGCGGGCATCATGACGATTCTCGCGATGGGTTATTTGACCTACTCCGGCGCGGTGGCCGGCGCGCCGACCGAAATCTCGCTGAAGGTCGCACCTCAATACGAAGCGGGCAAGCTGGTGGTGGCCGGGTCGGGCTGCCTTGCCTGCCACAGGCTCGGAGAAAACGGCAACAAAGGGCCGGGACCGGAATTGACCCATATCGGCGCCCGCATCCCCCGCGCGGCGATTATTCGCTCGGTCGAAATCGGTCCGGGTATCATGCCCTCATTCCGCGACCTACCGCCGAAAAAGCTCAACGAGCTAGCTGACTTCCTCTCCTCACTCAACTAAACCCTCCCGGGACTCCGCCCAGTTCGCGGAGCAGGTCAACCGCATGTTCGACCGCGTTGCCGGTCGCTACGACGTGCTGAACTCTGTAATGACGGCGGGTCTGCACCACCGCTGGCGACAGCGCGCCGTGCGGCGAGCCGCGCTCGGTCCCGGCGACGCCGCTCTCGACGTTTGCTGTGGCACCGGCGACCTCTCGCTGGAGCTGGCTGCGGTGGTCTCTCCCGGAGGCCACGTGATCGGGTGCGATTTCTCTGAGCCGATGCTCGATCTGGCCCGAGAGAAGGCGGCGGTCAATGGCGCCCGCGGGGTTCGCTTCGAGTGGGCCGACGCGCTCGAGCTTCCCTACGACGCAGCCAGCTTCAGCGCGGTGACCGTAGGGTTTGGAATCCGCAACCTCGCCGACCTTGATCGCGGTCTGCGCGAGATGACCCGAGTTCTGCGCCCGGGGGGGAGCCTGGTAATCCTCGAGATCACCCAGCCACGCCGGCCGCCGCTCTCGCTCTTTTACTCGCTGTGGTTTGAGCGGATCGTTCCCCTGATCGGCAAGCTCTCCGCAGAGCCGCAGGCCTACTCCTACCTCCCCGAGTCGGTCGGCAGCTTCCCCGATCCGCACCGGCTGGCGGAGAAGATGGACTCGGTTGGGCTCGGTCAGATTCGCTACACGGTGCTCGCCGGCGGGATCATCGCGATCCACAGCGGCGTCCGCGAGTGACCCGGCCCGCGGCGGTCCCGCCGCCGGTGACCGCGGTCCTCGATGCATCCAGCCGTTGGCTACCAGCCCAACTCGGGGAGGTGGAGAAAGGACTGCGCGAGCTGAGCGCCGGACACGGAAGGTTGCTCACCGAGGACTCCCAGGCGACTCTCGCCGCTGGCGGCAAGCGGCTGCGCCCCCTTTTGGTCTTGCTCTGTGCGGGCGGCAACGGAGGGGAGGCCGCAATCCGTGCGGCGACCGCGATCGAGCTGGTCCACATGGCAACCCTCGTCCACGACGATGTTTTGGACCGGGCGCCGCTGCGACGCGGTCATCCAACCGTCGCGGTCAGCTCTGGTCGCGAGCGTGCGGTTGCCACCGGGGACCTGCTCTTCTCGAGGGCCTTCGCGCTGCTGGGCGAAGCCGGGGACGTAACTGCGATCGGGCTGCTCAGCGAGGCCTCGCTCGCGCTCGCCCGCGGCGAGCTGCTCCAGCGCGGCGACGCTTTTCAGCTCGGGCTGAGCGAGCAGCGCTACCTGGAACGCTGCCGCCTAAAGACGGCGAAGCTCTTCTCGGCCGCCTGTCTGCTCGGATACAACGCGGCCAATCCCCGAATCGGCTCCGCTGAAGACGACGCCGCTGAGCGCGGTGTCTTGACTGAGGCCGAGCGCGAGATCGAATCCTTTGGCGGGGAGGTCGGACTCGCCTTTCAGCTGCTCGACGACGTGCTCGACGTGGCGGGCCCCCCCGAGCGCACCGGCAAGGCTCGCGGAACCGACCTCCTCGACGGAACCGTCACCTTGCCGCTGATCATCGCAGCGCGACTTGATCGGGGAATCGCCACGGTTGATTTGCGCAGCCTCGACGCCGAGAGCGTCGAGGCCCTCTGCGATCGCATCGCCGCCACCGGGGCGCTGGAGCAGGTCCGATCGGCGGCGTATGAGCTGGTCGCCGCCTCAAAATCGCGGCTCGGATCGGAGATCTTTGAGCCTGAACAGCGCCACCTGCTCGAGCTGGTCGCCGACGGCCTCGTGCAGCGCTACAGCTGAGGCTCGAAGCGGAGGAGCCTGGGGAGTTGGCGGAGCGAGGCAGCGGGGCGCTTGGCCCCCGCCCTCAGCGGAAGTCTTCGGCGCTGATCAGGTCTGCAGCAAGGGCGGTCGCAAAGGCCTCAACCATCAGCGCCATGTTCTCGTGCTCGAGCACCCGCAGCTCCTCTGCAAGGGCGTAGGTGCCGATGTCGAGCTGCTCATCGAAATCGTCGATCTCGCGCTCGCCGTGAACTCCGTCGCAGCACCACTCGCAGTTGGGACAGCGCCGCCAGACCCGCCAGCGAGCCCGGTCGGTGGTCTGCTCCCAGCAGGTCGGCTGAACCAGGCGCGAGCTGCACCTCGGGCAAACGTGAAGCCCTGGGGCAGTCTGGATCTGGCTGTGAGCGATCTCTCTCATCCCTGCACCATCGAACCCGCAGCGGGGGCGCTTGATCCGCACTTTTCCGTAGCTTGAGCAGAAAAACCAACTACCGGGTAGGCGAGAGCCCCGCAAACGCTGACTCGGCTGCGCTCGAGCCGCGTTACCATGGGTCGATGTTCGGTCCCATGGAGCTCCTCGTCATTTTGATCATCGCCTTGGTGGTGTTCGGCCCGAAACGCCTGCCGGAGCTGGGCAGCAGCCTCGGCCGCGGTATTCGGGAGTTTCGAGACTCCGTCAATGGCGGGAAGCAAAGCGAGGAGCACCAAGGGCCCGATCGGATCGAGCGCACCAACGCCACGGCGGGCGCCGCCGAGGTGCGGCCCGAGCCCGAGGTCGTCTCCAACAAGCGGACCTGAGGGGGCGTCGGGGTGCCCCGCCGCGTCAAGGCGGTCTCCCACGAGGATCGCCTCACCCTGGTCGAGCACCTCGAGGAGTTGCGCAGCCGCCTGATCGTCTCGCTGGCGATATTTGGCGTTGCCCTTGCGCTCTGCTTTTGGCAGAACCACCTGCTCTTACAGATCGCCTCTGGTCCCCTCCCTTCCAACCACAAGAAGCTCCTCACCTTTGGTGTCACGGAGCCGTTCACAACGACGCTGACCGTGGCCGCCTACGGGGCGATCGTCCTCTCGCTGCCGTTTGTGTTGTATGAGCTCTACGCCTACGTGCTTCCCGCCTTCAGCCGGACCGAGCGCCGGCTTATCCTGCCGATCCTCCTGCTCGCCCCGGTCCTGTTCCTGGTCGGGGTTGCCTTCGCCTACTTTGCCGTGATGCCCGCGGCTGTCCGGTTTCTGCTCGGCTTTAACAACAGCCAGTTCAACGTCCAGGTTCGGGCCAGCGACTACTACAGCTTCTTCTCGATGACGATGCTGGCCTGCGGGGTAATTTTCGAGCTGCCTCTGGCGATAGTTGCCGTTACCCGGCTGGGGATCGTCACGGTCGATCAGCTCAGCTCCAACCGCCGTTACGCCTACCTGGTCATCTCGATCATCGCCGCCGCGCTGCCCGGCGTCGACCCGATTTCGATGCTGATCGAGATGGTGCCGCTGCTCGTGCTTTACGAGTTGAGTATCTTGCTCGCCCGGGCCTTCGGCCGGCCAGCCAAGGCCGGGGGTATCGCAGAACCCTCAACTCAGGAGCGGTAGTCAGCCGATGGCAGCAAGCGGTGAGCGAAGGATGGTCTTCGACATCCGAGGGCGGCGCAAGCACGTCGTCCGGGTTGTCTATGCGATTCTCGCCCTTCTGATGGGGGCCAGTCTCTTCCTTGTCGTTGGCCCGGTCAACATCGGCGCGCTACTTGGTACCAATACCTCCAGCACTGGCAGCAGCGGCCTCTTCGAACAACAGGCCGCCGCGATCGAAAGGAAATTGAGAAAAAACCCACAAGATTCCAGCCTCCTGCTCTCGCTCACGCGCACCAGGGTCAGCGCGGGCGATTCCTTGACCGAAGTCAAATCAAGCAATGGTCAGCCGACGGTAACTCCCGCTGCCCGGATCCAGCTTGAAAAAGCCGCCCAAGCCTGGAGCCGCTACCTGAAGCAGACCGGAAAGAATCCGAGCTCGACCGGAGCTCAGCTCGCCGCCGGGGCGCTCTTCAGTCTGGCCCAGACCTCTACCACGGCACCGGAAGCCGAGGCAAACATCAAGGCCGCAGCGCAGGCCCAGCAGATCGTCGCCGGTGCTCACCCGAGCTTGGGTTCCCTGAGCACCCTTGCGATCTATAAGTACTTTGCCTTTGATTACGCTGGCGGTGATCGCGACGGCAAGCAGGCGCAGGGCTATGCCAACTCCAAAGCCCAGAAGAAAGAAATAGAAAAACAGCTGAGCTCGATTCTCAAACAGGCTAAGAAATTCCAAGCGCAAGTAAAGGAAGCTGCGAAAGCCTCGAAGGGCAAAAGCAAAGAAACGCTCGATCATCCGCTGGGCGGCCTCTCCGGTGAAGGATCAACGTCAGCGCTTCCGTAAGCGCCCCGACCGCGCTTGCCCAAGACCCCGCATCGCATTTATGCGCAGAGCTCGACGGGCGTGTGGGGCCGCGAAACAGGCCCCGGCCCTCCTGCTTCAGCGCAACCCAAAACCGGCGGCAGAGTGCCGAGTCGTCTGGACGGCCAGCTCCGGAATGCGAGTTCATGGCACCGATGAACTCGCCAAGGTGAACGAGCGTCGCCAGGGCACCGCCGTCCTGGTCAATAAGCGGGACACTCCTCACGCGATCGAACCTCGGCAGAGCAGGCTCGCCACCGCCATAGCTTCGAGCTCGGCGCGACCGTGGGCGAGGCGATGTTCGCCAGTTCTCGAAACGAGACCCGAACCCGCTTGATGCCGGGATTCGTCTGGAGGTGGACCTAATAGGACACTGCTCAAGCCCATCGAGCGTTCTATCAGCTGCCCTTGGGGCCGGAAAGAACAGCGCGAACGGCATCCGAAGGCGATCTAGCGAAGCGCCCCGCGGGATCCAGCCTCGATTGGGCAACGGGGTCGTCCAGCGGGCAATCATCAGCGTCCTTGAAGCCGCAAGACGGCCGATGCGCGTTGCTGAGGTGCATCGCGGTGTAGAGGAAAGCCTCGGGATTCCTGTGTCCAGAAGCTCCATTAACTCATGCCTCTCGTTGGGTGCACGCGACTGCGTCCGTTTCGAGCGGATTGCATCGGGTTGCTACCGACTTTCGCTCCATCGCTGAATCACGGCTTGCGAAGCGTCACGGAGTGAGCCGGCTGGCGATGTTGCTTCCGGCGCGAAGCGAGCCTCGCCCACCAGGGCGCGGCTGCTTGCCCTGTCGTCGCACGAAGCAGAAGCAGACGGAAATATTTGCCGCCTGGCACCGGCATCACAGGCCTCCCGGAAGACGGGGTGGCGCGGGTGTCGGGGCCACGGTGGTCAGGAAGGCTTACCGTCGTCAGCGTTGCCTCAGCTGACCTCCACGTTGGCGCTCGTATTCACCTCGATTTTTCCGCGCAGCGTGTCGAGGTTGATGCAGAACCGCTCCGCCGCCGCGATCAATGCTTCAAGCCGCTTGGGATCGGACCCCTCGGCTGCCGCAAGGTCCACCTGGCAGTCCAGCTCCTCAAACCCGACCCTGACGCCGGGGTCGATGCCGAGGCAACCGCGGACATCGAGTTCGCCCGTGACCGTGACCTCGAGCGCGGTGAGCTCGATCTGGAGCAGGTTGGCGATCATCCTGATTGCCCCGTCCTGGCAGGCGGCGAGCGCCGCGCAGAGGAGATCACCTGGGTTTGGAGCGTCGTGCAGGCCTCCTATGTAGCGATCGAGCCCAAAGCGAAGGGAAGTCCCGTATCCGCTCCCGACCTCGACCTCGCCGTGGAAGGGATCCGTCGCCGAGATCTCGACGGAGGTCGTTCGCGCCGTCTTGCGCGTTCGGGCCTGCTGGGGACTCTCCGCGTAAAGATCACGCAGCGGCGCCTGCCGTTCGCCGACAAGGGAGCGGCGCATGCGCGTGCTCGCTGCCCGCACTTCCTGTTCCCGGGGGGCGGTGCCCATTACGCTGCGCTTCCCGCCGCGAGCGCCCTGACGTCCTCGGTGGAGAGCGCCTTGCCGCCGATCCCCCAATCGCCGCTTCGCACCTCCTCGATGACGACCCAGGTCACCTCACGCATGTTCTCGCCCTCGATCTCAACCATTGTCTCGGTCAGGCGCTCGACGATCTCGCGCTTCTGGTCAGCGTCGAACACGCCTTCGATCAGCTTCACGTTGACGAATGGCATCTCGCCTCCTCTTCATGTCGGTTCCCGTCGGGCCCGGCCAGCACTTGCCGATCCTGTGCTGAAATCGCGCTCGACAGAGAAAAAGCACGGTTGTGCTATTCATTTGCCGGAGGAGAATAGCACGATCGTTTCTTTATGATGTGACGATGGAAACGACTGTCCTAGAGCCGACCAAGGGAGAGCGCACTCGGGCGGCGATCCTGAACGCTGCGGCGAACCTGGCGACCGTCGAGGGCCTCGAGGGGATCTCGATCGGTGGCCTGGCGGCGACGACAGGGATGAGCAAGAGCGGGCTCTACGCCCACTTCGGCTCGAAGGAGGAGCTGCAGCTCGCGACGGTCGACGCGGCTCGGGCGAGCTTCATCCGCGAGGTAGTCACCCCCGCTCTGCGGACAAGCTCTGCGGGGCGCGAGCGGCTGCTCGCGCTGTGCGACGGATTTCTCTCCTACGTCGACCGCCGAGTGTTCCCCGGGGGCTGCTTCTTTGTCATTGCCTCCGCCGAGCTGGGCTCCCGACCCGGTCCGGTGCACGACCGGGTCGCGACCTACCAGCGGCAGTGGAGTGAGCTGCTGCGCGAGACAGCTCGCGAGGCCGGCGTGAACGGTGAGCTGCCGACCGATGTGGACGCAGACCAGCTCGCGTTTGAGCTCGGGGCGCTGCTTGCCGGTGCGAACGTCGTTGCGGTTCTGCACTCCGACAGCACGGTCATCGAGCGCGCTCGTCGGGCGTTCCGCCGGACGCTACAGCTCTGAGTCAGATCGGGTCAGGCTGCAGCGGCCGCGCTCGCTTTCGCGAGAAGCGCCTTACTGTCATGGCCGGCTCCCCGGATCGTCTGGAGAAGGCAACCCGACGCCACGCCTGCCTTTGCGTGGTTGCGAGCGCGTCAACGGCCAGCCGATAGGTGCCCGCAAGGTACGAGGACCGAGCGCCTCGCTGACCTGCATCCAGACTCCTGTTTCGCCGTTGAAACGGGAGCCGTCGCAGGTCCCAGCCGTCGCGCCCACAGGATTGCAGCCCCTTCCCTGGATTGACGCCGGCCTGTACCGGAGCAGACCGACCGGACATCAGAACATGATCCATTGCAGCAGGATCGTTGTAACAACGACAACGAATGGGCCGTGAAGGACTCGAACCTTCAACCTTGAGATTAAGAGTCTCCTGCTCTACCGGTTGAGCTAACGGCCCCGGGGCGGGCAAGTATAGGAAGCCGCCGGGGCTATCGCGGGGTGCAGGGCTTAAACACGGTGCCGCTGAGGGTGGTGTCCGGCGCGAAGGTGAAGCTGCCATGGGTCTGAAGGACCCCGTTGCTGCAGCGCGCCGAGACGTAGCTCCGCTGCTTTCCACCAACGCTAAATCGCCGCCCAATTTTTGCATCGACGTGGGTCAAGGCACCGAGGCCGCCATCGATCGGTGGGACGTCGATTGTGGCGCGGTAGCTAAAGGCCCCTGAGATTCGTTCGATCGGCACCACCACCGCGAAGGTCTGGGTCGTGGGAAGCGTGGCGTGAGCGTGAAGAATGACGGTTGGATTGCCGTTCAGGAGCGGCCCGTTAAAGATCGTCAGCGGCGAGCTTGCGGTGATGAGAACGCCCAGGCCGGGGATGATTTCCGGCAGGGGAATCGCGGCGTCAAGGTGGCCGGTACCGACGATTGCCGAGGCGCAGATACTCCGGGCCTGTTCGGTGGTTGCCGTGGCGATCTGAGCGGGTGAGCAGCTGGCCAACCCTTTGGTGTCGAGCCGTCCGTTGCGATCGAACTCAAGTACAGCTTCCTGCAGCGCCGCTGGCTCGCCGCCGTTTTGCGCGGCGATGTCGAAGTAGCCCTGGAAGCTGATTGGGGCAAAGGTTCTGCGGGGAAGGACCTGCGGTTGGAATCCGCCGTCGGCATGAAGCACAAGTCCTTCGGCCTTTATCGTGGCGGCGCTTGAGGGCCCGGCCACCAGCGCCGCGGTCGTCAGCACCAACCCAAATTTCAGAAGTCGTCTCACCTTACCCCCAACCCAGGCTAGCGTGCCCCGAGTGTGGGGTCACTGCCCTCGGTTGCATCCGGCGTCCCGATCCCCCTTGGAAGTGCGGCCAAGACAACGAAGACGTCGGCCTTGGGCCGCGCCCTTAACAAAGTCTTCCGAATATGTTCGCTCCTCCCGCTCCTGCGGTCGCCAAACTACCATGCGTGCCTACTAGGAGGAGCAGGGGCGGGGGTGATTCGACGCGGTCGAACGGCGAGCGGCGCCCACCGGTAACCCTGCGCCACCCCTGGCGGGTGCTCGCGGTTGCCGCCGTGATCCTGATCGCGCTGGGGGTAGTGGGGACCGGGCTTGAAGCGCGCCTGAAGCCAACCTCGCTGACGGTTCCCGGCACCGCATCGGCTGAAGCCAACGCGATGTTGAAGGAACACTTTGGCGAATCTGCGCCTTTTGCGATCCTTCTTCGCGGGCCGGCGGCGGCGATTGATCATCAGGGTCCCGAACTGATCCGCAGGCTTCGCCGCGACCCGAAAGTCACGACGCTCTCGCCCTGGAGTCAGGGCTCTGTGCAGCGGCTGCGCCCCGGGCCGCGGCGGGCCCTTGTTCTGGCCGATTTCCACGTCGGCATCACCGAAGCGGTAAACGTGATCGTGCCGCGGCTGAACCGCATCCTCGAACAGCAGATCCACTCGCCGGTGCGTGCCACGCAGTCGGGGTTCGCGACGCTCTCGCGGGCGATCCAAAATGAGTCGATCAGTGCCAGTGAGACCGGCGAGCTGATCGCAATTCCGGCCCTGCTGATCGTCTTGCTGCTCGTCTTCCGTTCGCCGATCGCCGCCGCGATCCCGCTTGGCTTCGGTGCCACCACGGTCTTCGCCTCCCGCGGCCTGCTCTACTTTCTGACCAACTGGCTCGGTATCGACGCCTTTGCGCTGACCGTGTGCACGATGATGGGCCTAGCCCTCGGCGTCGATTACTCATTGCTGATGGTGTCCCGCTTCCGCGAGGAGTTAGCCGCCGGCGCGAGCACCTTCGACGCCGCCTGGGCGACCCGTGCGACCGCCGGTCGCACCACGATCTTTGCCGGCAGCACCCTGGCGATCTCGATGCTGGTGGCGCTCTTCACCGTCCCCGGATCGCTGCTCGCCTCACTCGCAGGCACGGTGACGATGGTGGCGGCGCTCAGCGTGCTAGTCGCGACGATTGTCGGCCCGGCGCTTCTCGTCGTGCTCGGCCCAAACGTCGATCGCTGGCGGGTGGGTCAGCCGCCGAGCGAGGAGAACTCAAGGTTGATGGCCTTCGTCAACGCCGGCCTGCGCCGTCCCGCCGCAGTCGCAGCGCTGATCGGCGCCGTGGTCTTGGTCCTTGCGGCTCCAGCGGTTGCGCTCAAGACCGGGCCGCCCAGCCAGGAACAGCTGGCCCAAAACGATCCCGCTCGGCTCGACGCCGAAGAGATCAATCGGGCGATCGGTCCCGGCTGGGATTCTCCCTTCCAGGTAATCGCCACCTCCGATCGCGGGCCGATCACCAATCGCTCCCACCTCGTCCCGCTGACGCGCTGGCAGCGCCAGGTCGCCGATCTGCCCGGGGTGCAGGCGGTGATCGGACCAGCACAGGCGACCCGCCCGGTCGAACCGTTGCAAAAGACCGGCAACTCGTTGCTCGCCTCGGAAGGAAAAGTCGGACCCGTGAACCAGCTGGGCAAACTCGGTCACAGCCTCAACGTCGCCGCCGGCGGAGTCAAGCAGCTCCGGGATGGGCTCTCAGAAGCGACCTCCGGAGCCGGCCTGCTCTCCGATGGCTCCGAAAAGGCGGCAACCGGGGCGCTCACCCTCTCCCATGGGCTCGCCGTAGCGGCCGTCGGCACGCGCAAGGCCGTCGCTGCGCTAAACGAATTTTCAAAGGGTTCAGAAGAACTGGCAAATGGTCAGAAGAAGGCGACCGAAGGCGCCCTTGCGCTGAAGATCGGCCTTCAAGGCCTCCCGCCGAACTATCGCGCCAACGGTCTGGCGCGCTCGCGTGCATTGCAGAAAGCGCTGAACGAAGAGGCAAACGTCAAAGTTCCCACGCTGATCGGACCGGCAAAAGTTGGTAATGAAGAGCTGGCGAGCGCCCTGGCCCAGCTGCAGGAGATGACGGTGGGAAAGTCTGACCCCCATTACGGGGCAGCGCTGGAAGCGGTTGAGAAGGCAGCCGCGGCCGTGAGCGGTACGAACCCGGTCAACGGGCAGCCCTACGCGTCCGGCTACGCAGGTCTTCCCTCTGAAATCTCGGCATTACAGAAACGCCTCGTCGCCAACTCCGAAGAAGCCCGCGAAGTCAGCTACTGGTGGTCACAAACGGCGATCAAGGAAACCAAGAAATACGCATCGATCGCCAAGCGTTTGCACTCCGGATTACAGGAACTCCAGAAAGGTGGGGACAAACTCTCCAACGGCGCCAAGCGGCTGGCTACTGAATCAGAACGCCTGAATAGCGGTATCGCCCGACTCGCCGTCGGCGCCGTCTCACTCGCCGGCGGTGTGTCGCGTTTGGGAGGCGGAGCCGCGGCGCTGGAAGAACATCTCAGCTCCGGCTACCAGCGCTCAGAACCCCTGCAGTCAGGCCTAAACCGCGCCAGCGTGCGGGTGATCTCGGGTCACTCGACGCTCAAGAACAAAATCACGACGGTCCATCGACAGACTCCGGGGTTGTTTAACTCCGGCTTCTTCGTGCTCTCAGCGCTCGACGGCGCTCCGCCCGAAAAGCGCGAAGCGGCGGCAAGCACAATCGATCTGCGCCACGGCGGTCAGGCGGCGACGATGCTCGTGATCTCCCGCTACAACTTCAATACTCCGGGCTCGATTGCCTTGAACAAAAAACTCGACGGCCTCACTCCCGGACTCGAACATTCAGCTGGGGTCCGGGCCGGAGTCGCTGGAGGGGCGGCCACGCTCAATGACTACAGCCACGTCACCCGGACTCGGATTCCATGGGTGGTTTTGGCGATCACTATTGCCACCTTTCTGATTTTGGTTCTCGTTCTTCGCGCCCTACCGCTGGCGGCGATCGCGGTTGGGCTCAATCTCGCCACGGTGGGGGTGGCGTTTGGCGTCCTCACACTGCTCTTCAATGTGCCGGCGAATCTGCCGCTCGGCGGACACACCTACGTCGATGCGGTGGGAGCAGTGGCCATATTTGGAGTCGTATTTGGGCTCTCGATCGACTACGCGGTCTTCCTGCTCAGCCGCATGCGAGAGCGTTATGACAGCGATGGCGACCACGCCGCGGCGATCGAGTTCGGCCTGGAGAAAACGGCGCGGGTGATCACCGGCGCGGCGGCGATCATGATGGCCGTCTTCATCGCCTTTGCCGGCGCGCCGATCGCGACGGTGAGCCAGCTCGGAATCGGTCTAACCGTCGCGGTGCTGCTGGATGCAACCGTGGTGCGGATCGTCTTGCTCCCCGCGCTGATGCTCTTGATCGGAGAGCGGGTGTGGTGGTTGCCGCGGCCGCTGGAGCGCGTCCTGCCAAAGTTCAACGTCTGAGTGGGTGCCCTCCCTTGCGCCGGTTAGGCCCAAGCAGGTTCGTCGCGAGTTTGATGTCCGATCGAGTCCGATCTCGAGGTGCCCCTAGGGGCTCTGGCGCCGTCGCTAAGGCACTTTGCCTGGGCATGGCGGGGTCAGGGAAAGTGGTCAGGTGGCAACCGTCGGAGGCGCGCCCAGCCCCGCTCCCGGGGCGCGTTGAATTCCAGTTAAGTCCCTGCGTGGCCGGCTCTTGTCAGGGGGCGGCTCGGATACGATTCCGGCGGTGTTCTTCCGGGTCGGAGGCCGGGGAACCGCGAGCGACGATCCGTGGCTGCTAATTCCTTAGGCGAGGAGAAAAGCCCGGCGCCCAGCCGGGGGGTATCCCCCGCCCGGATTGCCGCGATCGCAGCTCTAGCGATCGCGGTGGTCGTGCTCGGATTTATCCTTTTCGGCGGTAGCAGTGGATACAGGTACGACCTCGTTTTTCAGAATGCCGGTCAGCTGGTCGAAGACAACCAGGTTCTGATCGGCGGTTCGCCGGTTGGCTCGGTGGAAAGCATCGAACTGACGAAGAACAACCTCGCCAGCGTTCAGGTCAGCGTCAGTCAGCAGCTGCATCAGGGCACCACGGCGGCAATCCGTGCGACCGGACTCGCAGGGGTCGCCAACCATTACGTCTCGATAAGTCCCGGGCCCAATAGCAACCCGGCGCTTTCAGAAGGCGCCACCCTCGGGCTCGCCTCCACGACGACCCCGGTCGACATCGACCAGTTCTTCAACACCTTCCCGCCGAGTGTGCGCCGCGCCCTCGGCGAGTTCGTCCGGGGCAACGCGGCGATCTATGCCGGGCGCGGCAAGGACGCAAACCAGACCTATAAGTATTTCGGCCCGGCGCTGAATCGCACCAGCGCCTTCGTCCACGCGCTGACCGCCGACCAGAACCTCTTCACCCGCTTCATCGTCAGCTCTAGCAAGCTCGCCACCGTGGTTTCAGAGCGCGGCAACCAGCTCTCAAGCGCGGTCTCAAATGCCAGCCAGGCCTTTGGCGCGATCGCCAGCCAAAACGTCGCCCTCGACAGCACTCTGCAGGAGCTCCCGCCGGTACTGCGGCAAAGCAACACGACCTTCGTCAACCTCCGCGCCGCCCTCGATGATCTCGAACCGCTCGTCAATACAGCCAAGCCGGCGACCAAGAACCTCGCGCCCTTCCTTGAAGAACTCCGTCCCGTGGTCAATACCGCGATCCCGGTATTTAAGAACCTGAGGCTGACCGTGCACCGACCGGGACCCGCCAACGATGCCGCCGACCTGTTCGCGGCGCTGCCCCCGGTCCAACAGCTCGCCGCCAAGGCCTTCCCCAACGCCCAGGATGCGATCACGGCCTTCCAGCCGACCCTCAACTTCGCCCGGCCCTACACGCCCGATATCTTCAACGGCTTCGGCAAGCTGGGAATCGCCTCTGGTTACTACGACGGCAACGGCAACTACGTCCGGGTGGCAACCGCCGATCAGAATCTTTTTGTCGACAAGGGCGGCAAGCTC
Source organism: uncultured Solirubrobacterales bacterium (assembly GCA_963700105.1). GTDB lineage: Bacteria > Actinomycetota > Thermoleophilia > Solirubrobacterales > 70-9 > CAVUWL01. Next base: position 282,858 of record CAVOWL010000005.1, read on the forward strand.
GAACCGATCAAGCCGAGCCAGCAGTTCGAAGCGTTCGGCTCCTCCGCCGGCATACACCGACGCTGTCCCGGTGGCGCCACCCAATCGGCCCCCGATAACTCCAACCCCTTCATCGAACCCCCGTGGGCTGGGGCCGGCGTCTCCCCAGCCCAGTGCAACCCGGCCGATGCGCCACCGGGCCCATGAGGAGGGGGATCGTAATAGCCGCGCTGGTGGTCGCCGTGGTGGTGGCGATCGTTTTGATCTCCTCCGGGGGAGGCAGCAATGGCTATTTGGTCCGCGCCTATTTCGACAACGGCGATTTCATGGTCCAGGGCGAGCAGGTGCGAATCGCCGGAGCCGATGCGGGAACGATCCAATCGGTTGGCGTCTCGATGCCTGGAGAAATCGATGCCTACCACAACGGCAAGCCGGTGGCGATGCCGGGCAAAGCGGTGATCGTGATGGAAATAAGCGCCGCCGGCTTTGAGGATTTCCGCAGCGATGCCAGCTGCCTGATCCGCCCCCAGTCGCTGATCGGCGAGAAGTTTGTCGATTGCAATCCGACCCTTCCCCGCGCTCCAGGTTCAAAGATTCCGCCACCACTGGAAAAGATCCCGGCGGGCAGAGCCGGCGCCGGACAGTACCTCCTGCCCGTGGAGAACAACAGCACCAGCGTTGACTCCGATCTGATCAACGACATTCAGACGCTTCCCTACGCGCAGCGCTTCCGGCTCATCCTCAACGAACTCGGAAGCGGCTTCGCCGCCCGCGGCAAGAGCCTCGAAGAAATCGTCGAACGGGCGAATCCGGTGCTGCGCGACGTCGATACGCTGCTCGGCGTTCTCAACGATCAGCGTGATCGGCTCGCCCAGCTCGCCAGCGACTCCGAGACAATCCTGCGGCCGCTCTCGCGCGAGCGAGCCCACGTCGCCGGCTTCTTCGCCAACGCCGGCGCCGCCGCCCAGGCCAGTTCTGAACGCGGAGCCGCGCTGGAAGCTTCGCTTCAGAAATTCCCTAGGTTTCTGCGCGAGTTCCGGCTGACGATGAGGAGCCTGCAGGGCTTCTCAGACGCCGCCACCCCCGTATTTACAGACCTCGGCAAGGCGGCACCCTCGCTCACCGACGCGACCCGCACCCTTACCCCCTTCACCGCCGCCTCGACCGTCTCACTGAAGAGCCTTGGGGCCAGCGGCGCGGTTGCCGGACCGATCCTGCGCGAAGCGGACCCGATTGTCAGCAAAACCGCCGAAGTCGCTCGCAGCGGCGTCGGTCCAACGACGAGCCTCAGCAGCTTCTTCACGAGCACCAGGGAAACCGGCGGCTTCAACGGCTTGGTCGAATTGATCTATAACACGACCGCGACCCTGAACGGCTTCGATAAATACGGCCACCTCGGCCGCACCTTGATCACCCTCAGTAACTGCCTTGACTACGTGGTCGAACCGGGCGGCGAATGTACCGCCAACTTCACCGGCGCAGGGGCGAGGACGTCCGCGGCGAGCGCCTCGGCTCTTTACCGTCGCTTCGAAAACTACGAGGGGCGGGCGGGGGGAACCACCGCCTCGGCCGTTTCTCCGGCGCCACCGTCACCGCCTTCGCATGGGGACAATTCCGCTGCCTCCAGCTCTAGCTCAAAGACAGGCGGCACCGCGCCGCTCCTCAACTACCTGCTCTCACCATGAGGCATCGCAGCGGAATAAGCGGACTCGCGAGCAGCCCGGTGCTGGTCGGAGCGGTCACCGTGCTGGTGGTACTGGTCGCCGTTTTCCTCGCCTACAACGCCAACCATGGTCTTCCTTTTGTCTCGACTTATAACCTCAACGTAGACGTCCCCAACGCCGACGCGTTGGTGGCGGGCAACGACGTTCGAATCGGCGGCGCCCTGGTCGGCAAAGTCAAGTCGGCGGTGCCGATTCAGCTAGGCAACGGCCGTTTTGCCGCAAAGCTCTCGCTCACCCTGGATAAGAGCGTCGAACCGCTGGCGGTCAATTCAACGGTGATCATTCGGCCCAAATCACCGCTCGGCCTCAAGTACCTAGACATTATTCCCGGCAACTCACACAAGGGTTACGCGGCCGGAGAAACCGTGCCGATCTCGGCGGCGCGACCCGAACCGGTCGACATCGATCAATTCTTCGACATGTTCAACACCAAAACGCGCGCCGCGATCCAAAAGAATGAGGCCGGTTTCGGCGACGCCCTCGCCGGCCGCGGACCGCAGCTAAACGAAGCATTTGGCTCGCTGCAGCGGCTCGTGGTCAGCGGTGAACCGGCGCTGCGAAACCTGGTCGCCCCCCAGACCGATTTCGGTGGCTTCTGGCACGCGCTCGAGGATCTGTCGGCGACTGTCGCCCCGGTCGCCGACACCAACGCGAGCCTCTTCGTTGGCCTGGATGAGACATTCGGTGCGTTCGCTCGCGTCTCGCGTCCCTACATCCAGGAAACGATCTCGAAAAGCCCCTCGACGCTTGACACCGCCAACGCCGACCTGCCGGTATTGCGGCCCTTCCTGCACGATTCCCAGCGCTTCTTCACGGCGTTTCAGCCGGGGGCGAAAGCCCTCGCCGAGACCTCACCGACGATCGCCGCCGCCCTTCACGCCGGCGTACCGGTGCTGAACGCTTCACCGATCTTCTTTGCCCAACTCGCGCCAACGGCGGAAGCGCTTCTCGATTTTCAGAAGGCACCCGGAGTTTTCAATGGCCTCGACTTGTTAATTGACACCAATCACACCCTCGGTCCGGCGATCAAGTTCATCGCCCCCGCGCAAACCACCTGCAATTACCTGACGATCGTCCTAAAAAACTTCTCCAACGCGGCCAGCCAGACCAATGGACTCGGCAACTGGCTCAATTTCATCTCCTTCACCCCGCCCGAAGGTCCCAACAGTGAGGGAACTCCATCATCCGCTCCGGCCAACGGCCCAGGCGAAACAAATCACCTTCACTACAACCCCTACCCCAACACGGCATCGCCGGGTCAACCCAAGGAGTGCGAAGCGGGCAACGTTCGCTACACGAGGGGACAGACCGTGATCGGGAACGTGCCGGGTAACCACGGCACCAAGACAATCGGGCAGATCAAAGGCCAGGGGGGGACGAAGTGAGCCGCCTCCCCGAGCGCGACACGAGGCAGGGCGCCACAAACCGCCGTTTCAAATGGCGCCCGAGCAACGTGCTGGTCGCGATTGTCTTCATCCTCTTCTTTACGATCGGGCCCTACCTGGCGTTCACCGGGCACGTCCCATTCACCAGCTATGGGTATGAGCTGAAGGCGACCTTCACCAACTCGGCCAACATTGCCAACAACTCTCCGGTGCGGATCGCTGGGGTAGAAGTCGGGCACGTGATCTCCTCCAGCCGGGAAGGCAATGACACCGCGGTCACCTTTACGGTTGAAGGTTCCGGCAGGCCGATTCACTCCGACTCCTTCGCCGAGATTCGGCCGAGGATTTTCCTCGAGGGAAATTTCTTTATCGAATTGAACCCCGGCAGCCCCAGCGCACCGGAAATGGCCAGTGGATCGACGATCCCGGTAAGCCGTACCTCCACGGCGGTGCAACTGGACGAAGTACTGAGCGCCCTGCAATCTCCCGTCCGCGCCGACCTGAGTCACCTACTGGAAAGCTACGGGGAAGCGCTCACCCGCAAGCCCGATGCGGCAGAAAATGCCACGCAGCTGCCCGAAGTCCATGGCAAGACCGGGGCCGAAGGATTGAATGGAGCGCTGCGCTACGGCGGAAACGCGGGGCGCTACAGTGCCCAGGTCAGTAACGCCTTCCTCGGAACCCAGGATGGCGACCTCTCGCGGCTCGTCGCCGGAGCCGGGCGGACTTTTGGTGCCTTTGCCAGCCGCGAAGCAGATCTCAGGGGTCTGATCGATAACTTCGACGTCTTCACCGGCGCCCTGGCGGCGCAGTCAGCCAACCTGGCCAGCACCGTGCGCCTGCTCGCTCCGACCCTGAAGACGGCGCACACCTCGCTGGTCAGCCTTGACCGGACGCTGCCGCCGCTTCGCACCTACGCAATCGAGCTTACCCCGGCGGTCGCCGCGTTGCCGGGGCTGATCAGCGCCTCAAAACCATGGTTGAGGCAGGTCCGCCCGCTGCTTAGCGGCAAGGAGGGAGGCGGCGCTGCAAGGCTGCTGCGCGAACTGACTCCCGGTCTCGCCGGAGCCGCCCAGGCGGGTAAGGACAACGCCCTGCCGCAGCTCAATCAACTCAGCCTCTGCACGACCAAGGTCCTGGTGCCGACCGGGAACCAGACGATCAACGATCGCTTCAGCACCGGCGGCCCCAACTACCGCGAATTCTTCTACGCGCTCAGCAACTTCGCCGGCGAGGGTCAGAATTTTGACGGCAACGGCCCCTACCTGCGCCTACAGGCAGGCGGCGGTGGTCAGCTAGTTGGAGAAGCCGATCCGTTTGGTGAACTCACCACCTCCAAGTCCAACTTTTCACACACGATCGAACCGCTGCTCGGAACCCAGCCACAGCTCGGTGGCCAGCCTCCGCAGAAGCCGACTGTGGCCTGTTACAAGAACCCAGTCCCCGACGTCAATGGGCCACTCGGCCAGGTTGGGCCGCCGGACCCAGAAGCGGTCACTCCATGAGTGAGAGGGAGCCCCAAGTGAGCAGGTTCAAACACTTCCGAACCTCGCTGGTTCGACAGGCCCGCGGACGTGGCAAAGACACGACCGCGATCGTCGTCCTCGCGATAGTCGGTACGGTGATGATGCTCGGCATTTTTGTCGAGCAGAAAGCCTCGCTTCCCTCATGGCTGCCGCTGGTGGGTGAAAGCTTCGATCACATCACCGCCGATTTCAGCACGGCTCAAGCGGTCACCCCAGGCCAGGGACAGGCTGTCGATATCGCCGGGATCCAGGTCGGCAAGGTTGGCTCGGTCAACCTTGAAGATGGTCACGCCGTGGTCGGGCTTGAAATCGAGCCAAAGTACATGCAGCTGATCCACCCCAACGCGAGCATGCTGCTGCGTCCGAAAACGCCGCTCAACGACATGGTCGTCGAGGTAGAACCTGGAACCGGGAAGCGCCACGTTGAAAGCGGGGCAAATTTTTCCCTCTCCCAAACTGAACCAAACGTCAACCTCGATCAGTTCCTGGCCACGCTTGATGGCGACACGCGCCAGTACCTGCAGCTATTGCTAGCCGGGGGGGCGCAGGGAATCGGGGGCCGCGGTCGCCAGCTCTCGGGGGCGTTTCGGCGCCTGCAGCCCTTCGCGCGCTACGCCGCCCAGCTCAACGGCGCCGTCGCCAAACGGCACGTCGCGCTGGCCAACGTGATCCACGACTTTGCGCTGTTGACAACCGAACTTGGTCGCCACGACAGCGAGATCCAGCGCTGGGTCACCTCCTCCAACGCGGCCCTTGGTAATTTCGCCAACCAACAGGAATCGGTGCAGGCGGTGCTGCGCGAATTCCCATCGACGCTGCAGGCTGCTCAGGTCGGCCTCGCCAGCTCGACTCGTTTCTCCACCGCGGCGCGACCGGCCCTCTTCGGTCTCATACCCCAGGCCCAGGCTCTGACCCCAGCCTTCAAGTCGACCGAGCGGCTGTTCAAGCAGACGACCGGGCCGATCCGCGATCAGATCAGGCCATTCACCCGCCAGATTCGACCGGTGCTGACCCACGCCAAGGAAGGCTCGGGCGCGCTGAAGAAGACGGTGACCGGTTTCGGCAATTCATTGGGGGGCCTCAACAGTTTCCTCAACGAGCTCGCCTACAAGCCGACGGGCTCAAAGCAGAGCTACCTCTTCTATCTGCCCTGGCTGAACCACGATCTCAACGCGGATTTCAACCTGCAAGACGCCGGCGGCCCGGTGCAGCGCGCGATCGTGGGAATCACCTGTAACGGCTCCCAGCTCGCCTATGGGTTTGCCGGGGGGAGGCCGTTCATCAAGGCGCTACTTGAAACGGCCCGCGTCCCGAAGACGAACGAACTGCCCGAACTCCCCCCAGCCCCAGGCTTCAGCGGGTCGACCGGATGCGGACCGAACGTAAAACCATGAGCAAGCGCGCCCCCAGCACCGCCCAGCTGCTCGTAATCGCCGGATTCGCGCTTTCCTGTTTTGGGATTCTCCTCTTCCTCTGGATAACCTTCGGCGGACCGACCCCGTTTAAAGCGCAGCCCTACGTGATCAAGATTCCCTTCGACGAAGCCACCCAGCTCGCCGAACAATCGGACGTTCGCATCTCCGGTGTCGACGTCGGCAAAGTGCAAAACATCGAATTGGCTCCCAGCCGCGATCACTCGCTGGCGACGCTCGATATCGAAGACAAGTTTGCGCCGCTGCCAGCATCGACCAGGGCGATCCTTCGCACCAAGACGCTGCTCGGTGAGACCTACGTCGAACTGACACCCGGAAATCGAAACGGACCCAAGCTGGCAGACGGCGGCATCCTTCCAACGGCGCAGGTTGAAAAGTCGGTGCAGCTCGATGAGATCTTTCGGACCTTCAATCCGAGGACGCGGGCGGCCTTTCAGAGCTGGATGCAGGAAGCCTCAGTTGCGATTAATGGACAGAGCGCATCCCTCTCCAATGCGCTGGCGGAGTTCGATCCAACCTTCACCGAATTCGATCAGCTCTTTCGGATTCTCGATACGCAGCGACTGGCAGTACGCCAGCTATTCAGCAACGGAAGGGTCGCCCTGGAGGCGCTTCGCGGTCGCCAGGGTGAGCTGGCCAGCCTGATCCGAAACTCAAACGCCGTTTTTCAGACCACCGCCCAGCGCGACACCCAGATCGAAGAACTGTTCCGCGCCTTTCCCACCTTCCTCGATCAATCGAAGCTGACCCTGAACCGACTCAAATCCTTTTCGCTGAACGCCGATCCGCTGTTTCGACAGCTTGTCCCGGTCGCCGAACAGCTCTCGCCCACCCTCATAGCTTTCGGAAATCTGGCCCCTGAAGCGAAGGGGTTCTTTGATGGCTTTGCCCCAGTCATAGCGCGGGCACCGACGGCCTTCCCCGCCTTGCGGAAGTTATTTCGCAACCAGTTCCCGCCGCTGCTGCGTGCGGTCGACCCGTTCCTGCGAAACCTCAACCCAATTCTCACCGGCCTCGGCCTCTACGGGCACGAGATCACCGGGGCAATGGCCAACCTTGCGGTTGCGACCAATCCGATTCTCCCAACCGAAAATGCAAAACATGAACACGTCCATTACCTGCGCACGATGGGGCCGCTCAATCCCGAATCGGTGGCGACCTACTCGCGACGCCTCTCGGCCAATCGGTCGAGCGCCTACAGCCAGCCAGGATTCGCAAACGGCGTCGCCAGTGGGCTGCCCAGCTTTGAGACCCGCCAGTGCAACTCGGGAGTGACGGTTTCGCTGAACCCAAATACGCCAAACGAACCGGCCTTCAACGGTCGCACCGAAGGCAGTGTGAAAAAAGCGACCGAATTGTTCGAACTTCTGAAGAAATTCGCATTCGCCGGACAGACGAGCACCGCCACCCTGCCGGCCCCCGGCTGCACGCAGCAGCCGCCCTTCAGCCCGATTGGAAAATCAAGTTCTCCGACGACCTACCAGCACACCTATGAACAGGAAGGAAAGTGAGGATGCCCGGGCTTGCCTTAACCCCTCGACCCGTTTCAGCTGACCGGTAATTTCAGGGAGTCGGGCCAGCACATGGGCTCTTGGGGACAGGGCCAAGGGCTCACGGCAGCAGCCCCAGGGTGTCTTGGATGTGGCGCCCTATCGCAGGGCTCAGGGCCGGCCCCGAGAATCGATTGCGCCTGATAGGCACCGTCGCCGACGGGTTCTCCACCCTCCCGATTGGATCGCGCCGGCCAAGAAGGTGGACCCGGGCCAAGCCGGTCGCTGCCCCATCGCCTGCAGACTCACGCAGAGCGTGAGATTGCGTCTAGGCGCCCGATTCGCTTGAGCTATAGCAAGGGCGGCCATACCGGCCGCCCTTGCTGGCGAACAAATCCGTCGGGGTCTTCCCAAAAAATGGACGTTGCGCTAACTCGCGCCGCCGCCTTGAGAAGAGGGCTTAGCTCAACCCTTTCCCTTGCATGGCCTCACGACCTGCCCCTTGATGCTTGTCCCGTTGGTGAAGACGGCGGTGGCTTCGGCGAGGAAGCGTCCGGTTGGGCATTTTGCCTCGATGTATTTCTGCTTCTTCTTGTTGAGGGTCAGTTCGAATTGGGTCACCGAACCCGAGCCACCGGCAATTGTCGGCACCGAGGCGATCGACTGGAGGCCATACGGTCCCTTGTTGACCTTCTTGATCTTCACCGTGGTGACCAGCGCGGTCGGCGCCGGCACCGCGACGTAGGCTTGGACAAAGAGGGTGGTCGTGCCGCCCTTTTCGCCGCCGTTGAAGACGACCAGCGGCCCTTCGGCGCTGAATGGAGTCGATTCTGGGAATTCGACCTGCACTTTGGTCTTTCCTTCGCCGAGGATCGAGGTTGGACAAGCCTTCTTGGCGGCCTGGGTGTTCTCAGCCTGCAACTTGCCCGCGGAGCAGGTTGGCAGGCCCTTGACGTTAATCGTGCCGTTCTTGTCGGTGAGGATGTTCAGTTCCTTCAGCGCCGGCGGGTGAGTGCCGTTGGAGGTGGAGATGCCGCCGCTAACGTTGAGGCTGACCGGTGCGAACGACTTCTTCGGCAGCGCTGTTGGAGATACACCGCCGTTCAGTTCGAGCACCAGGTTTCCCGCGTGGACCACGGTCGGCTTGGCGGCGAGGGCCACAGCAGAGGCCGCGACCGCAACTGCGGCCCCAACGGCGAATATCAAAGTCAAGCGCTTGCGCATATTTCTGTGTTTCTCCTTTTTGGCGGGCCCGTTGCGGGCCGCGGCCATTGAAAGCACGAACTGGTTCCTCCCAAGAGCCAAAGTACCAGCATCCGCTAATAGAGAAACCCGCCCCGGCCCGAAAAAGAGCGCTGCTCGGGCTTCGGCGCCCGGATCCGCTTGCCATTCCCATCCACTCAATCGAGGCCCAGGAAGGGCGGCGAGAGCGAAAAGACGGGTCCGGGGAGCGGGCTCGCCAACCTCCCCGTCGCGGGTGGCGGATCCCGTTTGGGCAAGTTGTCGCCCCGCGGCCAGTGAAAGCTCGAAATCTGAGAGCTCAGGGGAGGTCGCGGCCCGACCGGAGGGTCGCCTCCCGGCTATTCGTCAATCCAGATGATCTGTTCGCGATCGGGCCCGACCCCGACAAGGCGAATCGGGACGTTGGTGGAGGCGGCGATGAAGCGCAGGTAGTCGCGTGCCTCGGCGGGTAGCTCGGCCTCACTGCGGACGCTGCTGATATCTGCGTCAAAGCCCGGCATCTCCTCGTACTCGGGCTGGGCTGAGTGAAGGATCGATTGGTGGTAGGGAAAGCGATCAAGAACCGCGCCCTCCTTTGATCGATAGCGCACCGCAATTCGCAGCGGGTTGATTCCGCTGAGCACGTCGAGCTTGGTTATCGTCAGCGCGTCGATCCGATTGAGGCGGACCGCGTAGCGCAGGGCGACCAGGTCAAGCCAGCCGCAGCGACGGGGTCGTCCCGTCGTCGTGCCGAACTCATGTCCCTGCTCAAGCATTCGCTCTCCGACCTCTTCGTGTAGCTCGGTCGGAAATGGGCCGGCACCGACCCGGGTCGTGTAGGCCTTGGCTACTCCCCAGACTTTGTCGATGTCGGTGGGTCCAACGCCAGCCCCCACGCAGGCCGCTCCGGCGATTGGGTTGGATGAGGTGACGAAGGGATAGGTGCCGTGGTCGAGGTCGAGCAGGGTGGCCTGGGCGCCCTCAAAGATCACCGTGCGCTGATTATCGAGCGCATCCCAGCAGAGCCGCGCCGTATCGGCGATATGAGGCTCGAGGCGGTGTCCGTAGCTGACGTGCTCCTCGGTCATCGTGTGCAGATCCAGACGCGGATCGGGGGCCTCCTCAATTGCCTCGCGGTCGGTTCCCTCGCCCGCCTCCTTGCGAAGTTTGCGTCGCTGGACCGTGAGTTCGCGCAGCGCCTGTTGCTTTGGCTCAAGCGCAGCGCGGATCTTGGTTCGGAGAATCTTCTCATCGAGCAGATCCTGGACGCGGATTCCGAGACGCAGGGCCTTATCGGCATAACAGGGGCCGATGCCCCGTCGCGTCGTGCCAATCGAGAGCTTTCCGAGCTTGGTCTCCCCCGCGGTGTCAAGGAGCACGTGATAGGGCATGATCAGGTGGGCGTTGGCCGAGATCCGCAGGTTGCCGACGTCGATGCCGCGGCGGCGCAGACCGTCGATCTCCCCCAACAGGATGCGCGGATCGAGCACCACCCCGTTACCGATCACGCAGGTCTTCTCCGGGTAGAGGATGCCGGAGGGGATCAGGTGGAACTTGAACTCTTCGCCGTCGCGGACGATCGTGTGCCCGGCGTTATTACCCCCCTGGAAGCGGACGATGAGCTCCGCGTCCTCGGCGAGCAGGTCGGTGACCTTGCCCTTACCCTCATCGCCCCACTGGGCGCCGACTATCACCACGCCTGGCATCAGCGGGAGATTGTGACGACTGGAGGTTTCTGCGGCGCCTTCGTGCTCGGGTCAAGGTCGCCGGGGCGGAAGGCACGGGCTAGTGACCTCGCGCCGGCGGGCGCGGGCTAGGCGACCTTGCCGTAGCGGCGATCGTCGCCAAACAGGGCCACCTCATCACAGATCTGATTCAACCTGGAAACAGTCCTGCTGCCGATCTGTTCCTCCAGCTGATCGTGGGGAAGGTTGGTTGTGATCAGCACCGATCGCTTCGCCTCATAGCGCTCGTTGACCAGCGCGTAGAGTTGCTCGAGGACCCAATCACTTCGCTTCTCGGCGCCGAGGTCGTCTATGTGGAGGAGGTCGACTGAGGTCAGCCGCTCAAAGAATTGGAGGTAGGAGTCCCCGCCCGGTGCGGAGTCATAGGTGCGGCGGATGCGGGCCAATAACTTGGGCAGTGAGTAGATCGCGACCGATCTGCCAAGCTCCAGGGCGGCCTTTGAGATCAGCATCGCAAGCGTCGTCTTGCCAGTTCCGGTATCGCCGAAGAGCCAAAGCCCCCGCCCCTCATCGAGGCGCAGATCGAGTTCCTCTATGAACTTACGGACATCGGCGACGGCTGCCTTTGTGGTCAGATCGCGCGCCATGTCGCTGACCGGCGGGCGCTCGAAGGAGACGCCGCGGTAGCGAGGCGGGATCACCGAGGCGACGCCGCGACTGCGACCGCGGCGCAGGCGTGGCTCACGGCACTCACAGGGTCGCGCCACGTCTTCGGGTCCAAGGATCCAGCCCGAGCCGTCGCAGACCCCCAGCGGGCAGGGCTGTTCGCGGAAGGGCTCGCTGCGCGCGATCGCCACTAGAAATCAGGCCCCGCGATGGCCACGTCGGCGATCGGCGGTTCTTCTCCCGCGGGCTGCTCGATCGGGCGATCCTGGCCCGAGAAGTCGGCGAATTTCGGAAAGCGGTCAAGGAAGACGAGCTTGCGGGTTCCGATCGGACCGTTTCTATGCTTGGCGACGATCAGATCGGCAAGGCCGTCGGGCTCATCGTCGGGGTCGCGGTAGTAGTCCTCACGAAAGAGGAAGGCGACGAGGTCGGCGTCTTGCTCAAGCTGTCCGGACTCGCGTAGGTCGGAGAGCTGCGGCTTGGGCGGCGTGCGCTGCTCGGGAGCTCGCGAGAGCTGAGAGATCGCAAGCACCGGTACCTCGAGCTCGCGGGCGAGGATCTTTAGGCCGCGGCTCATCTGCCCAACCTGCTCGACCCGGTTGGCGCGTGGATCATCGGAGCGCATCAGTTGCAGGTAGTCGACGATCACCAGCCCCAAGCCGCCTTTGTCCTGCTCCTGTGCGTGCAGGCGCCGCGCCTTGGCGCGCAGATCGAGGATCCCCAGGTCGGAGGAGTCATCAAACCAAAGCGGCGCCTCCTCCAGCTCGTTGCAGGCCCGCACCACCTTCGGCCAGTCCTTCTGGGAGACCTGGCCCTTGCGCAGCTTGTCACCTGAGATTCGCGCTCGGCAGGCGATGAATCGCTGCGCCAGCTCGACCTCTGACATCTCGAGTGAGAAAAAGGCCACCGGTCGGTCGCGCTTGACGGCGACGTTCTCGGCGATGTTTGCGACCAGGGCCGACTTGCCCATCGCCGGGCGGGCGGCGACGATGATCAGGTTTCCCGGTTGGAAGCCACCGGTGATCGCGTCGATGTCCTTGAAGCCCGAGGGCGTCCCGGTCAGCTCGGTCTCTCCGGTCGAGAGCTTCTCGAGGCGGTCAACCTCGTCGTGGAGGATCTCTGAGAGCAAGCGAAAGTCGCTTGCCTGCTCTTTGTGGGCGACGTCAAAGAGCAGCTTCTCGGCTCGCTCGGAGAGTTCGCGCGGCTCCCCGTCGCGTCCGTGAACCCAGCCCTGGATCTCCTGCCCGGCTCCGAGCAACCGGCGCAGCAGCGAGTTCTGCTGGACGATCTCCGCGTAATGTTTGGCGTTGCCGGCGGCGGGGACCTTTGCCGCCAGCTCCGATACGTAATGCTTGCCCCCCGCCGTCTCGATCAGGTTGCGTTGGGTCAGCGCCTCGCTGACCGTGAGCTCATCGACCGGCTTGGAGGCCGCGTAGAGGTCGTGGGCACAGGTGAAGATCGCCGCGTGCTTTTCAAGGTAGAAATCGGCGGCGTTCAGCTTCACCTCATCGATCACCCGGGTCAGCGCCGGCTCGGCGACCAGCATCGCTCCGAGGACCGATTCCTCAGCCTCGATGTTTTGTGGAGGAACGTGGGTTGTTGGCGGCTGCGGCATCGACTCTTAGTTAAGGCCCCAGGGCGGCGGAATAGCCCCCCCGGCTGAGGATCCAGCAAACCAGAGCGGCACCGCGGCCACGGTCAGGCTCCCAGCAAATAGGGGAGAAAGAAATCGGTGCCGGCTAAAGCGCCGCCGCGGAGGGCAGCGAGTGCTCGGTGGGCGGGATCAGGCCCTCCTCCTCCTGGCGGCGCTCGCCGCGGCGAAGCATTCGCTGGGTGAGGATCGCGATGCTGAGAATCGCCGTCGCGCCGAGGCTCAGCTGGACGCTCAGAAGTCCTTCCCTGGTCCAGTAGACATCGCGCAGATCCAGGAGCAGCGCGGCCTCATCGAAGGTCAGCCCCATGCCTGCGCCCATGGTCGCCGCGAGGCGATCCTGGAGGGCTTCGTCGTCGCTCAGCAGGCCGATTGTTCCCGATCCGAAGGCAAGCAGGATGCCGGGTACGAAGTGGTGGATATGGCGACCGCCGACGCTGACGTTGCGAAATGGACCCCACTCATCTCGGATTCCCCAGGTCGAGATCCGCACGAAGGCAAACGCTCCCAAAAAGCCCGCCAGGAGGTTGAAGAGGATGGTCTCGCTTCGCGGGGTGGCGGCGTAGCCGCGAACCGCGACCTCGACCGTGTCCAGCGCGGCAACCGGGGCGGCCTCGATCAGACCCTCACCGCCGGGTCTTTGGCGGGAGCGGCGGCTCAACATGCGCCCGAACTGGCCGACGATGACGACGGCAGCGCCCCCGAGTGCGACCGTTGCCAGTCCCACCGTGGCGCGCTCAGAGCGCGCCCAGCCCGAACCGTCCCGGGCGCGGGCGCGGAGCCTCAACCGGGTTGGCCAACTGAGGGGGCGCACGCCGGGGAGCCTAGCGCCGCCGGCGCCGCGATCTGGTCTGGATTACTTCTCTTCGGCGACGATCGTCTTCACCGAGGCGCTGGCGCCATCGGAGAGCTCGATCTCGACCATGAAGGTGCCGATTTCGCGGATCGGCTGCTCGAGGCGGATTTTGCGGCGGTCGATGCGCAGGTCACGGGCCTCGCGAATCGCATCGGCAATCTCCTTGGCGCCGACTGAGCCGAAGAGCTTGCCGTCCTCGCCCGCTCGCTGGTGAATGGTCAGCACAGTTTTGGAGAGCAGGCTGGCGGCTGCGGCTTCGCGCTCGGCGCGAGCTCGTTCGACTTTCTCGGCGGCGGCGCGGCGGCGCTGTGCCTCCTGCAGAGCGCCGGGGGTCGCCGGCTGGGCGAGCCGACGCGGGACGAGGTAGTTGCGCAGATAGCCGGGGGCGACGTCAACCGGGTCGCCGCGCTGGCCCAGCTCGGCGACGTCTTGAAGCAGGATCGCCTCGGCCATCAGCGCTCCCCGACGTAGGGCAACAGGGCGATCTCGCGGGCGCGCTTGACGGCCACCGAGAGCTGGCGCTGGTGCTTTCGGGAGAGGCCGGTGACGCGTCGACCGCGGGTCTTTCCCTTGTCGGAGAGGAAGCGGCGGAGCAGGTTTAGGTCCTTGTAGTCGACCGACTCCGCGTTTACCCGGGTGTACTTGCGCGGGCGGATTCGCTCGGGCATTCGCCTTCCGCGGCGCGGCGTCGATGTCGTCTCTCGTGTTCTTGCCACTTTGTTGATCCCTTACGTGAAAGTCGCCCGGGCTGGCCGGGCGACGCAAAACCAAGCGATGAAAGCTTACCTAGAACGGGATGTCATCGTCCCCGCCGGCCGCGGCGGGGGTGCCCTCAAAGTCTGAGGTGTCCGCGGGCACGTCGCTACTCGGGGTGAAGCCGCCGTTGTCGCCGCCGCCGGAACCGTCGCGGGAGCCCAGAAACTGGACCGAGTTGGCGATGATCTCGACGCTCTGGCGTTTGCCGCTGCCGTCCTGGGCCTCCCACTCGCGCCAGTCGAGGCGACCCTCGACGGCGACCGGGCGACCCTTTGAGAGGTAGTTGGCACAGTTCTCACCCTGCGCACCCCAGACCGTGACGTCGAAGTAGTTCGGCTTATCGACCCATTCTCCCGTCTGCCCGTCCTTGCGACGGCTATTGACCGCCACCCTCAGCTTGCAGACTGAGGTTCCGCCCGGGGTGCTTCGCAGCTCTGGGTCACGGGTCAGGTTTCCCGTCACGACCACCACGTTTACATTCGAAGCTGCCACGGCTCTCACTCCTCCAGATTGCTTTTCAGGTCAGCAGTCTAAGAGCCAGGGCGGCGAAAGCATCCCCCCTCGCTGCCCGGAATCCCGCAAAAAGCGACTCGGCGAGCGCTACTCCTCGGCCTCGGCAAGCTCGTCGCGGCCTGAGTGCGCGGGGCGCTCGCGCGGCGGGCTGGGGGCCGCAATCGCCGGCGGTGCGATCACCGGGGCGCTTGGATCCACCTTGAAGATGCGGAAGCGAAGGACGCCGTCGGCGATCTTTAGGTTGTGGTCGAGTTGGCCCAGCAGCTCCGCGGGGGCCTCGAAGCGAAACCATCGGTAATCGGCCTCGTTGCGATGGTTGATCTCATAGGCCATCTTGCGCAGCCCCCAGCTGTTCTCGTGCTTGAGCGCGCCGTCGGCCTCGATCTGCCCGCGCGCCTCTTGGGCAAGGCCCTCGCGCTCGGGATCGCCGAGATCCGGGTCGAGCATCAGGACCAACTCATATTCGCGCTGGGCTGCCAAAACGGCGAGGGACTATAGCTAGTGAAGCGCGAGGCCCCCCGGCGCCCGGGCCGGTAACCGAACTTCAATCCGCGGCGGCTGCCTCGCGCAGGGAGGCGATGTCTGCCAGCTGATCATCGACCCAGTCGCCGGGATTGCGGGAGAAGATGATCTCCTTGAGGCGCTGGGCTCGGACCCGCTTTTGCTCGGGGTCCATGGTCAGGGCCCGGTAGATCGCGTCGGCTTGCTCCTGGATGTCGAAGGGGTTGACCGAGAGCGCGCAATCGGCCAGCTCCTGATGGGAGCCGGTGTTCTCAGACAGCATCAGAACTCCGTCGCGGGTATTCACCGCCGGGGCCTCCTTGGCGACCAGATTCATCCCGTCAAAGAGCGAATTGACCATCAGCAGGTCGAAATGCTTGTAGCGGGCGACGGCGTCGTGGAAGTTCTCATAGATCTTCAGGTCGATTGGCATCCAATCGGTGGTGCCGTGGCGGTGGTTTACGACCGCGACCAGGGCCTCGATCCGCTCCAGGTACTCCGCGTACTCGGGGACATCCTGGCGCGAGGGCTGCAGGTGGGCAATGAAGGTGACCTCTTCGCGAAACTCCGGATGCTGGGTTAGGAAGGTGTCAAAGGAGGTGAAGCCACGCAGGACGTTCTTTGAGAGGTCGGCCCGATCGACCCGGATGATCAGGTATTTGCGGCGCCGCTCGAGCACCTCGCGCTCGGCCACCGCGACCTCGGGGGATTCGGCCGCGCGCGCAAGCCGCTCGGCATCGATTGAGAGCGGGTAGGCCCGCGCCAGCGTCTCGGCGCCGTTGTGGCGCACCCGTCCAGCTTCATAGTCAACGTCGGCCTCGAGTAATTCGTCGCAACAGCGCAGGAAGTTGATGCAGTAGGCGTGCGTGTGAAAGCCGATGATGTCGTTGGCGAGCATGCCCTCAAAGATCGCCTCTCGGATTCGTCCCGGCAGAATCCGCCAGCTGTCGGGCTGAGACCAGGGGATGTGTACGAAGTGGTGGAGGAAGACGTCGGGTCGCTGCGCGCGGATCATTCCCGGGGCGGTGTAGAGGTGATAGTCGTGCAGCATCACCAGGGGCCGGTCCTTACCCTCGATCTGGGCGAGCACGGCACGGGCGATGTCGCGGTTGACAGTCTGGTAGCCGAAATCCCAAGCGTCGAGCTCCTCCTGACGAATGTCGGGGGCGTTGGAGAGATCCCAGAGGTAGTGCTGGATGAACCAGAGAATCGGGTTGGCGATCACGTTGTAGAAGCGATCGAAGGCCTCGGCATCGCTGTCGACCATCAGGACGCGGTAGTCGATCCCATCGATCGAGAGCTCGACCGGGCCGCCCTGTTCCTCCGAGACGACGACGTCCTCATCGGTCATCGCCGAGGCAATCCAAAGCGCGTCGCGGTGAGAGACGAGGCCGGCGATCGCGGTGACCAGCCCGCCGCCGCCACGACGCACCGTTCGCTGCCCATCCTCGCCGCGCTCAAACTGCGCCGGCCCACGGTTTGAGACGATGATCAGAGGATCGGAACCGTCGGGCATGGGCCAACCCTACCCGGCGCAATGAGCCTTTAGGTATCGAGTTCGGTGAACAGCTCGAGCCAGTCGCGCAGCAGGCGCGGGGAGAGGAACTGACGACGGGCGTGCTCCTTGCCGGCACGCCCCAGCCGCTTGCCGAGCTCGGGATCGGCAAGGATCTCGATACAGCGCACCGCGCACTCGGGCGCGGAGTCAACGAGGAAGCCGCTCTCGCCGTCGGCGATCTGCAGCGGGATGCCGCCGACGTTGCCGGCGACGGTCGGCCTTCCCTTCCAAAGCGCCTCGGTGACGGTCAGCCCAAAACCCTCCCGGATCGACTTCTGCAGGCAGACGTCGGATTGGGACTGAAACGCGTTGACCTCGATCGCGCCGACGTTATTGAGGTTGTTGAGGATCTTTATATCGGGGTCTCCGCCCGCGTACTCGAAGGTTTTTTGGAAGAAATCCCAGCCCTCCGGATCATCCGTCGCCATCGAGCCGACCAGCGCCAGTTGCACCTCGGGGATCTCCCTGGTCACGTCGCGGTAGGCATCGATCACCCCCATCGGGTCCTTCCAGGGATCAAAGCGAGAGACCTGGGTGATCAGGGGGCGGTCGACATCGATCCCGAACTGGCTGCAGACAAAGGCGGCGTCATCGGGGGAGAAGGCCATGTTCTTGGGGGAGAGTGGATCGATCGCGGGGGGGATGATCCGCACTCCGTCGCGGCCGTGGTCAACTCCGGCCGGGACGTAGGCCGGCATATGCCAGACGGTCGCGTCGTAGCCCTTGATCAGCGGCAGCAGCCGAGCGATCGGCGCCGGGTTTGGCTCAGAGAGGTCGATGTGGCAGCGCCAGATCCAGTGACGGCTCTTCGCCCGGGCGCCGCGCTGCAGGCCGATCGGCTGCGGATCGTGGACGATGACGGTGTCCCATTCACCCTGCAGTCCCTCGGCGTTTAGCTCGTTGATCTCGTCAAAGAGTGCCCACTGATCCTCACTGAGGGTCTCCTCGGCGCCCTGCAGGGAGTTGTGCAACAGCTTGGTCGCGTTGAAGAACTCCTCTTTACCGAAGATCACCTGCCAGTGCGCGTCGAGGCCGACGTCGCGCATCAAGGGAACGATCGTGTAGAGAATCTCCGAAACGCCACCGCCAAATGCGGTGGCGCTGACGTGCAGGATCCGTTGACCTTTGAGCGGCTCCGCCAGCGCCCGGATTCTTTCCGCCAGCTCTTTGCCGGCGATGTGGGTGTAGTCGGCCAGGGACTTCTGGCCGAGAGCGACTTCCTGAAGCACCCGCGGAGTTCTACCTGTCGCAGCGGCGCGGGGACTTCAGCCGCTCGGGACCTTTTCAGGGCGCTTGCCGAGGGTCACCTCGACGCTTCGCTTCTGGCCGTCGCGAAGGATCGTCAGCGTCACCTTCTGCCCCGGGGCGTAGGCGGCTGTGTAGCGGGCGAGATCGTCGGGCCCGATCACCGGGTGACCGTCGATCGCGATGATTACGTCACCCCCGGTGCGGTACTCGGCCGCTTGGAAGCGAACCTTTGTGTTACCCCCCCTCAAGCCGGCCTTGGCAGCGGGTCCGCCGGGGACCACGTCGGCGAGCAGGCCGCCGTAGCGGGTGGGCAGGCCGAGCCTGGCGGCGAGTTGGGGGTAGAGGGCCTGGCTGGCGACCCCCAGATAGGCATATTCAGCCTTGCCCTTGGCGGCAAGCTGGATGATCGAGCGCTTCACCGCTGAGATCGGCACGGCGAAGCCGACGCCGTCATTGGCGCCGGACTCGGTCTCGATTTGCTGGTTGATGCCGATCACGCGGGCGTTGGCTTCGAGTAGGGGTCCGCCCGAATTACCGGGGTTGATCGAGGCATCGGTTTGGATCGCCCCCTCAATCTGGAATTGGGTCAGCGATTTCACCGAGCGGTCGGTTGCCGAGACGACCCCGACCGAGAGGGACTGCTGCTCGCCGAAGGGACTGCCGATCGCCGCAACGGGCTGGCCGACGACGAGGGTGTGGTCATTGCCGAGTGCGAGCGGATGAAGGTGAAGCCCGGCGGGTGGCTTGACCTTGATCAAGGCGACGTCGACGAAGGGGTCAAAGCCGATGATCTTCGCCGGCACCACTTCGCGGTTTGTGAATTCGACGAAGACGGCCCGGGCGGGCCTGCGGGTACCGCCGGTTTCATTGGTCACCACGTGGGCGTCGGTGACGATCTCACCGCTCGTGTTGAGAATGAAGCCGGAGCCCTCTGCGGCGCTCGGACCACCCCCCAACGAGGCTTCTGAGCTGTCGAAAATTGAGCGGATCGTGACCACGCCGGGGGAGGCTTCGCGGAAGACGCGGGCAGCGTCGAAGCCATTTTCTGCGGTCTCGACGATCACCTGGGGCGATGAGGACTTGCCGGGGCTGGAAGGACTCGAGGCGCTGGGGCTCGAGCCGGAACTGCCGCAGCCGCTGAGCGCCACCGCCACCGCCAGGGCAGCGACCCAACCCACACCCCGCCTCACGAGCGCGCCTGCGATTTGGCGGCGAGGGGAAGCGGGGCAGCGGGTACTGGATCGGGGGGCAGGTCCAGGGTGAAGGCGGTGAAGCGCTTGCTGGAGGTGATAGCGATTCGTCCGTCCATCCGTTGGGCCAGCTCCCTGGCAATCGCGAGACCTAGTCCTGAACCTCCCGCCGAATCGGCGGTGTAGAAGCGCTCAAAGACGCGCCCCTGCACACGGCGGGGGATTCCCGACCCCTCGTCGGAGACGGTCAGCTCAGCTCGGCGGTTTTCGGAGTAGGTGGTCACGGTCACCTTGGTGCCCTCGGGGGTGTGGGTGAGGGCGTTGTCGAGCAGGATACGGATGATCTGGCGAACCCGATCTGGGTCGGCGCGGGCGACGGCGGGGCGATCGGGCGTGCGCAGCTCCAAACGGGAGCCGCGTCGGTCGGCGCGAGGACCGAACTCGCGGGCCACCTCACGGGCCAGGGAGCCGAGGTCGACGCCGCGGGGCTGCATCACCATCGCTCCTGCATCGAGCTGGGAGAGATCCAAGAGGTCCGCGGTCAGCTTCGTCAGCCGGTCAATCTGCTGGCGCATGGTGTGGACAAACTCGTCTCGCTCCTGTGGGCTGGGGTCCTCCTCTTCGAGCAGCTCGATGAAGCCGCCGAGGCTGAAGATCGGGGTTCGAAGCTCGTGCGACGCGTTGGCGATGAACTGCTTGCGAGCGCTGTCGAGCTCGGCCAGGCGACGCTGCATCTCGTTGAAGGTACGGGCCAGCTGGCCGAGCTGGCCGGCCGAGGCGATCGGGATCTGGGTCTCAAAATTGCCATCGGCAACTTTGCTGGCAGCGTCTTGGAAACGCGAGATGTAGCCACCCGTCATCTTCGCGACGTAGACGCCGACGGCGAGTGTCAAGACGAGCGCGATCAACCCCCCGGCGATCATCTGTCCCTTGACCTGGGAGATGCTGTGCGCGGTCGGGCTGATCCCGAAGACGTAGACGTAGACGACGACGAGCGTCCCCACGCAGATGGCCACCGCGGTCACCGTGATCCTGCTGCCGAGGCTGGTCAGGCGGAGCCGGCGCATCTACTCCCTGAAGCGGTAGCCGACGCCACGCACGGTGAAGAGGAACTCGGGTTCCTTGGGGTCGGTCTCGAGCTTCTCCCGCAGGTGTCGGATGTGGACGTCGACGGTGCGGGGGTCGCGGTACTCAGAATCCCCCCAAACATGTTCGAGCAGAGTCTCGCGGCTCAGAACTCGCCCCGGGGAGCGGGCGAGCGCGCCAAGGATCTCAAACTCAACGTAGGTGACGCGGACCTCCTCACCACGCAGGGTGACCATCCGGCGCCCGAAGTCGATCGTCAACTCGCCGCTTTCGATCGCCTCCTCGTCGGGGAGCTCGCTGATCATGCGCGAGCGACGCAGCGCGGCCTTGACCCGGCTGCGGAACTCTCGCATCGAGAAGGGCTTGGTGATGTAGTCATCGGCGCCAAGCTCCAGGCCCGCGACCTTGTCGGTCTCGCTGCCCTTAGCGGTGAGCATGATGATCGGGACCTGGCTGCGGGAGCGAAGCTGGCGGCAGACCTCGATTCCGTCCAACTTGGGCAGCATCAGGTCGAGAATGACGAGGTCGAACCGACCCTCGTCAAAGCGCCGCAGCGCCTCGGAGCCATCAAGGGCGGAGGTAACGTGGTAGCCGTCCTTTCGAAGTGGGTAGCTGAGCAGGGTCTGGATCGACTGCTCGTCGTCGACGAGGAGGATTCGGGTGGAGCCGGTGGGCATCAACAAAATGTACTTGGACGCATGTGCTAGTACTCAGAACTAATGATTGAGGGTAGGTAGTCGATATGTCCTCCAGAATGAAACAGATACAGCTGAAGAGCCTGGTAGAGGCGGGTCGCTACCGGCCCGAGCCGGCGCTGGTGGCGGAAGCGATGCTGCAGAGAAGGGCAGTGCGCGAGCTACTGATCAGCTGGCCATCCCCGCTCAGCGCAGCTGATCAAACCCACCGCACGCCAGCCTCTGACCGCCGGGTAGCCTGATCTCTAAACCCTCCCCGGCGAGGACCTGGCCGATCTCGGTTAGGTGGGTTTCACCGTCTTTCAGCGCCGCCGCCGCAGCGGGTAGGCAATCTCTTGGCAATGTCGCGAGCAACTCGTAGTCCTCGCCGCCACCGACGGCCAGGCGCAGCGGATCGCGGCCGGCTGCGGCGGCAACCTCCGCCACCCCGGCGGCGATCGGCAGAGCGCTGGCCTCGATATTCAGGTGAGCAGCGCTGGCCTCGGCGATATGTCGCGCGTCCCCCCCGAGTCCATCGCTGAGGTCAATCATCGCCGACGCACCGCTAGCCGCAAGGGCCCTGCCGGCCTGAAGCCGCGGCCACGGTTCGATTTGGCGAGCGCGCAGGGCCGCCGCGACCTCGGGGGCAATCGATGCGAGCAGCGAGGGCTCCTCGAGCAGCAGGAGTCCGGCCGCGGCGGCGCCGATCTCTCCGGTCAGAACCACCGCATCGCCGTCGCGAGCGCCGTCGCGAGCGATCAGTGCCTCGGGGCTAGGGGCGTGACCGACCACGGTTATCGCGAGGCTGAGTACGGGCGCTCGGGTCAGGTCGCCACCGGCAAGCGTGGTCTTGGTCTCCTGAGCCACCGCCGCGATCGCGTCTATCAGCTCCAGGCAGCCATCCTCATCGAGATCTCTAGGCACTCCCAACGCGAGGTAGGCCTCTCCCGGTTCAGCGCCCATCGCGGCGAGGTCAGAGAGTGCTGCTGCCAGCGCCTTTCGCCCAATCTGGGCAAGGCTTAGCTGATCGCGGCGGAAGTGGACTCCGTCGACGATCGCATCCACCGAGGTCGCGGTGACTGCCCCCGGCACGGTGATCGCGGCGTCATCGCCGATTCCCAGTCGGACTCGTGGCCCGACCGGTGCCAGCCGTTCTCGAACCCGCGCCAGCAGCTCGAACTCGCCCATACGCATATTCTCGCGGCTGGGCGTGGACGAGCACCCGGCGCTCTCACTAAGGTCAGAAAGACGTGGAGCAGCGTCAGCCACTTTTGCATCGGATCGGTGAGGCCGCGGCGCGCTTCGGGACGCGGCCGCCGCGTAGTCGCCGCCTGCGCCTTGCCCTGCAGCTCGGCCTGGCGCTGATCATCATCGGCTTCCTCGTCCTCACGGTTATCAGCCAGTGGTCAGAAATCCAAAGCAAGGGCGTTCACTTCCATGGACTGTGGCTGATTCCAGCAATGGTCGTTCTGCCCTGCTTTTACGCGCTGAGCGCGCTCGGTTGGGATTTCACCCTGCGCTTCCTTGGCTACCGGATTGGGGTCGGTCGGGCCCAGGTTGCCTGGGGCCAGCCGCTGCTTGCCCGCTACGTACCGGGCAGCGTCTTATACGTGCTCGGTCGGGTGCTGCTCTCAGAGCGGGCCGGGGTTCCGCGGCGAATCGCGATAGCCAGCATCGTCTACGAACAGGCGATCTCAGCGACTTCGGCGATCATCGTCGCTGCCTACTTCATCATCAACCATCCGGATCTGCAGGGACAGCCCCTGCGTTGGGCGGTCCTGGTGCTGATCCCTATCGCGCTGGTGCTCTTGCATCCCCGCATCTTCGGACCGTTGAGCAACCGGGTGATGCGGGCCTTCGGACGTGAACCCCTTCCCGCCGTGATCTCGCTGCGCGGAGTGATCGCTCTGGTCGTCTTTTACTCGCTCAACTGGGGGGTCGTGGCGGTTGGCATCTACTGCGTCGCGCGTTCGGTCAGCACGATCCCGCTCAACGACATCCTGATCGTCGGCTCCGCTCAGGCGATCGGCTACTTCGCCGCCTTGGTCACCCTCGTCGCCCCGGCCGGCCTTGGGGTTCGCGATGCCGCCTTTGCCTGGGCAGTGAAGGCTGCGGTTCCGGGGGAAAGCTTCGCGGTCGCCTCGCTGATTGCCCTCGCGGTCAGGGCAGTGCTAACCCTGGTCGAGGTGATCTTTGTGGGTGTCGTCACCGCGCTTGGCCGCCGGCAGGGTTGGAGCATTCCCACCGGGGTTCTGCACCCCTCCCCCCAAGAGAAGGCAGCAGGTCCGGAGGCCGGGGGCCCCTCTCCCGAGATCCTCTGAGGGGGGCTTCCCGTTCTTGATGTCATGGCTATAGATGCTGCCGTCGTTGTTAGAGCCGGGCGCCGAGCTGAAAGGCGGTTAGCGCCAGAACCAGAAGCTGCAGCTTTCGATCCCGCGAAAGGGCGGTCAGGGGAAGCGTCCAGATCAGATACCAGGGGAGCAGCCAGGAGCTGGCTACAAGCAGCCCGAGGGAGGCCCAGGCGGCCGCGCGAAGCCAATCGCCCCCCCTCCAGGTCCAGACCAACAGGTAGCTGAGCCCGGCGGCATAAAGGAGGAGGGCGCCGATTCGCGCCGCGTCCTTGCCCAGGCCCGAGAGCCGCGCGAAGGTGGTCGGCAGGCTGAGGTGGCTGGTCTTTGACTGGTTCTCGCCGGCGAGCCCCAGCGCTCCCAGCCAGCTCCAGCCAAAGGCGAGTCCGGCGGCGAGGGCGATCAGCGCAAAGGCGATCAGCGCGGCGATCAGAAAACGCCCCCGCCGCAGCGAGCCGAGCAGCGCGAAAGGGGCGATAAACGCGGTCGAGACCTTGATCGCCAGCGCCGCGACCGTCGCGACGCCGGCACGCGCCTCGCGGCCGGCGAGCACCGCCGCGACGCCGAGCATCACAACGAGCATCGCAAGCGCGTCGTTGTGGGCACCGCCAACCACTTGAACGAGGACGAGCGGGTTGAGGGCGATGAATGAAGCGGTGCGCAGCGGCTCGATCCCGCGGGCAGGGGCGAGGCGGGCCCCCAGCGCGGCCAGCGCCAGGACGCAGGCGCCGGCCAAGGCCTTTAGCACTACCACCGCAGCCGCAACGGGCAGCCATGCGAGCGGGTAGCTAAGCAGGGTGAAGAGCGGCCCGTAGGCGCTCGGCGTATGACGCCAAGTCACCTCGGCGAAGGCCGGATCGTGAGGTGCCGCGGCGGGTCCTCGCAGGTAGGGATTGATGCCGTGCAAAGGCCCGAGGCGGGCGTAGTCGACGTAGCTATAGACATCGTGGGAGAGCAGCGGTGGGAGCGCGGTGAAGGTGAGAACCGCGACCCAGATCGCGGTCCAGATGAACCCCCGCCCGAGCGAGGGAGCCGCCGCGATGAGGCCGAGGTAGGCGAGGAAGCCCGCCCACATGAGAACGTAGGCCGCCCCGGCGGAGATGGTCAGCTAACCGCTCCCCGCACCGCTTGGAGCGCCGTTGCCGAGGGCGGCGCCATGAGCGTCACGCGAGGGCGCCGGGCTCGGCGGCAGGGGTGGGGGGGCCGGGGCGGGCTTTTGTCCGAGACCCGGCGCGTAGGCGTTTGGGTTATAGCCGCCAACCGCGGCGGAGCCCCGCGGCGGCGTCGAACTCCCACCGCCGCGGGCGCCCGCGGAGCCGGGTGGGGAGGCGGTGTACTTGCCGAAGAACGGCGTCCAGCTGATTCGCTGCGTGGGCGGGGTTATGTCGACGCAGGGGACCGGCGCGTTGGCGTAGAGGGAGTGCCAGATTTCCGCGGGGAAGGTGCCGCCGAAGACGGTGATGCCGTTGACGTCGGTCATCGAGATTGCATTTGACTGCGGGTAGCCAACCCAGACCGTACTGGCCAGATTGGGCTGATATCCGGCGAACCAGGCATCGGTGTAGTTATCGGTGGTGCCGGTCTTGCCCGCCTGCCCGGCACAGCCGGTGTAGGCGGCGGTGCCGGTTCCTTCGGTGATGTTGTCGCGCAAAAGCCTGGTCACCTGATAGGCGACCGGGGCGCTGATCACGCGTTTGGGTTCCGGTGCTTCGGGATGTTCGATGCGACCGTCGGGGAAGACGACCTTGCGGATCGCGATCGGGTTGTGGTGGATACCGCCCGAGGCGAGGGTCGCGTAGGCATCGGCTAGCTCGAGCGGCGAGACGCCGATCCGAAGGCCGCCGATCCCTTCGGCGGGAATTCCGTCGAGGTGGGTGGTGATGCCCATCGATTTGGCGGTCGCCGCCACGTTGGCGGGGCCTACGTCGAGGTCGAGCTGGGCGAAGACCGTGTTGTCTGAGGTGACCGTCGCCTGCTTCAGGTTGATCGTTCCCTGGTAGCCCTCATCGGCTGTGTGCACGGTCCAGTGTCCCCACCTGGGGAGGTTGAGGTTGAGGGGTTTGGAGGTGTAGTAGGTCGTGTAGGGGTCGATGCCCTGCTTGATCGCCGTCGTCAGCACGAAAGCCTTGAAGGTCGAGCCGGGCTGGCGGTGTCCCTGTGCGGCGAGGTTGAACTGGTTTTGGCTGTAGCTGGTGCTGGTGTCCATCGCTTTGATTTCGCCGTTTTGGGGATCGATTGAGACAAGAGCTGAGGCCGGGTTGCTGGGGTAGGGCAGGGTCGAATGCATCGCTTCCAAGCCGACTTTCTGGAGCCGGGGATCGATGGTCGTGTAGACCTTGAGCCCGCCCTTTCGCACGAGGTTCGCGCCGTATTTTTCGATCAGCTTGTTTTCGACGTAGTCGAAGAAGTACGGCTGGCGGTGTTCGAAGTAGCCGCTTGAGCGGTCCAGTTGGAGGCCGCCTGCCTCGGCCCGGGCGGCCCGGGCGGTGGAGATGTAGCCGAGCTTGGCCATCTTGGCCAGGACCTCGTTGCGGCGCAGACGGGCGGCGTGCGGGTCGAGGATGGGGTTGTATTCGGAGGGCGCCTGAGGCAGGCCGGCAAGCAGCGCCTCCTGCTCGAGCGTCAGCTTCCAGACGGGCCTTGAGAAGTAATAGCGCGATGCCGCTCCGACCCCGATCGCCGTGCTGCCACCGTTTGTACCGTAGGAGGCGCTGTTTAGGTACTGGCCGAGAATTTCTCGCTTCGAGTGCTTTTGGGAGTACTCGATCGCAAGCTTAGCTTCGACAATCTTTCGTTCGAGGGTGCGGGCCGGGCGCCCAATGCAAAGGTTGCGGACCAACTGCTGGGTGATCGTCGATCCACCCTCGATCGCCTGGCCCGCTTCGAGGTCTTTGACAGCGGCGCGCAGGATGCCCTCCGGGTCGATCGCCCCATGCTGGTAAAAGCGTTGATCCTCGATCGAAATCGTCGCCAGCTCGAGGTTTTTGGGGATCCGATTGATCGCCACCGGCTGATCGGCAGTTTCGGAATCGATTACCCCGAGCTTGCTGCCATCAGCGGCGTAAAGCGTCGTGTTGCCGCCTCGATCGATCGATTTACAGGCGGCCAGCGAGGGGGCCTTGGCGGCAACGGCTAGAACCCAGGAGGTGGCGGCGACGATGGCGATCGCGACGATCGCCGTGACCGTGACGGCGACGATCAGCAGCTTCTCAGCGGCACCGTGACGGCGCCGCTGACGTCGGCGGCTTCGCTGCGTCATCGCAGCGAAGGGTAGCGGCGCTCAAGCTCAGGCCTGGGTGTCCCCGGTGGAGTGGTTGTGCATGATCCCCTCGACCAGCATCTGATTTGGGATGACTACGGCGCTGCCGTCGCCGGGGTCGATATAGGTGTAGGAGAGGGTGACATCGGTAACGCGACCGCTGACTTCTTCGAAGCTGATCCGATCGCCGATCCGGATCGGCTGGGTTACCGCGAGCTGCACACCCGCGACCATGTTGGCGATCGTGTGCTGGGCAGCGAAGCCGACGATCAGGCCGATCACGGCAGTGGAGGCGAGGATGCCGGTTGCCAGGCGCTTCAGTTCGGTGAACTGACTGAGCGCTATCGCTGCCAAGACGACGACGATCGCGACAAAGATCAGCCGGCGAAGAACTCGGAGACGGGTTCTGGTGGAGCGCGAGACCTGGGAGACTGCCGGCGACATGACCTGCAACTTAGCCGCGCGGGTAGTCGGGCACTCAGACGTCGATGATCACCCAGGCTGCGCGATCGGTGATCTGTGATGACTGCGATCGAGAGTCTCGACGAGGCAGGGGAGCGTCCAGCCTCCTTCCCCTACGCCAATTGGGGCCTCCTTGCGGCGCTTCTCGGCGTTCCCTTGGCCCTGGCGACCGGCCTGGTGCTCGCCACGCCGGCGGCGATTATCGGCTATCGCCACAACGGCGAACTGACAGCCTGGGCGGCCTCCGTCGCCCAACTCGCGACGGAGGCCGGCTTCCTGATGGGGCCGATCCTGATCGCGATGCGCCGGGGGGCGTCGCTTCGGGGCGCGCTTTCGCGACTTGGGGTGCGGCGCTTTCGGCCCTCGGCCCTGCAGTGGATGCTCGCCGCGATCGGCGTCTACCTGCTCTGCATCTACCTCTATGCCGTCTTTGTCGCCGCTCCCCATCAGGAAAACATCGCCAAGGACTTTGGCGTGCTGCCGGTTCAGATCCTCCTGATCGTTTTCGCCGCGCCGATCTGTGAGGAGGTCTGTTTTCGCGGGATGTTGTTTGGGGGTTTGCGCCAGCGCCTGCCGCGCTTGGCGGCGGCGCTGATAAGCGGACTGATCTTTGGCGCCCTGCATGCGACCACGGGCGTCAGCGCGGTGCCGCCGCTGATCGTTTTCGGCGTCGTCCTCGCCTTCCTTTACGAGAAAACCGGATCGATTCTTCCCGGGATTGCGCTGCACATGCTGAACAATTCGGTCGCCCTACTAGCCCGCTAGCATCAAAGCTATGAGTCGCCGCATCATTTTGGGTTTGATCGTTTCGGCCCTCTTACTGGCCTCGTCAGGGACGGCGCTGGGCGCTGCGGCGCCGGTGCCGGGTGCCACGGTGAAGATCCAGGTCGGCAAGCTGAATCGCGACAGGGCCCCGATCTATGCGACGGTGCCGGTAACCGGCTCAATGGCGCCATTCGTGGCGGGACAGACCGTCGAAGTCAACTTCTATCTCAATTCCCATCCGGTGCTTCGCCGCAGCGTCTCGGTGAAGAAGGGGAGCGGCGATAGTGGTTATTTCTCGACCAGCATCGTCGTTCGCAAGGACGGGCGCTACGCGGTCAGCGCCACCCATCCGGCCAACCCTGCACTCGGCGCCGACACCACGCCGCGCAAGAGCTGGAAGGTCAGCTTTCCCTCCCTTCACCCCGGTGAGTGCGGCAACGTCGTCGGCGGGTTCAAAGCGGCGCTGGCGAGGATGGGTTACGCATCCGGCGGAGGCTCATGCTTTAACGCTCGCCTCGGGCGCGAGGTGCTCGCCTACCGCAAAGTCAACAACATGAGTCGAGACGAGCAGGCCGGTGGTCGCATCGTGGAAGCGGCCTTCGGTGGCCGGGGCGGCTACCGGGTGCGCTATCCGGGAGCTGGCGAACACGCTGAAGTGCCGCTCACCAAGCAGGTTCTTGTCCTCGCCAGAGGGGGTAAGCCCTTTGCGATCTATCCCGTCTCGACCGGTAAGCCCTCCACCCCCACGGTCACCGGGCACTACCACTTCTATTTGCGTTCGCCCGGCTACAACTCTGAGGGGATGTACTACTCCTTCTATTGGTACCGGGGCTACGCGGTTCACGGCTACGCCTCGGTTCCAAACTACGCTGCCAGCCACGGTTGCGTTCGCACCTACATCGCCGATCAGCCGCGCATCTACTACGAGCTTCACCAGGGCGAGAGCATCTTCGTCTTCTAGGCCGGTGAGGGTTTTCGTCGCGGCGAGGAGTGAAGTTGAGGGCGGACATAGGTCGGTTCGCCTGCTTTGCGCCGCCGGGCAGGAGGTGACGCAGCCAAATGCGAACGGGCTTTCTCGGGGCGGCGGCTTGGGCGCTTCGAGCATAGGATTGTCGAGGTGAGCCAGCTTGCCGATGCCAGACGCACGCTGCTCGCCGAGCTGCGGGAGCACTCCCTCCTGATTGGCGAGGTAATCCTCTCAAGTGGCGCCAGGGCGGATTACTACGTCGATGCTCGAAGGACCCTGTTGCGCCCGAGGGGCTTGCTTGCGGCGGGAGAGCTGATTGCCGCGGCGGCCCGCGAGGCGGGGGCTGAGGCGGTTGGAGGTCCGGTGATGGCGGCGATTCCGCTCGCCTGCGCCGCGATTGCCGTCCCTGGAGGCGATCAACTGGTCGGATTCTTCGTCCGCAAGGAGCGCAAGGAGCACGGCCTGCAGCGCTGGGTCGAGGGACCGGTTGAGGCCGGTGCCAAATGCCTGGTGGTCGAGGACACCGTGACCAGCGGGGCCTCCACGGCGAGCGCCGTCGAGCGGATTCGCAGCGAGGGCCTCGGGGTGGTTGGAGTGCTGAGCGTCGTCGATCGCCTCGCCGGTGGGGGTGGGGTGATCGAAGCCGCTGCCGATGCGCCCTACCGGAGCCTGATCACGATCGACGAGCTCTACCCAGAGCGCCCCGACCGGGGCTGACCTGGGCTGAGATGGAACCCGATGCGGTCGAGATCCGGGTACTGGGCTGTCTGATCGAGAAGCAGCACACCACCCCCGGTTCCTATCCGCTCTCGCTGAATTCGCTGCGGCTGGCCTGCAACCAGGCGACGAATCGAGAGCCGGTGGTCGACTTTGAGGAGGCTGAGGTGGTCGAGGCTCTGCGCCGCCTCGCCTTGCGCGGTTGGACTCGCCTCGCCAGCGGTGCCGGGAGTCGGGCCCGCAAGTACCGCCACCTGCTTGACCAAGTGCTCCGCGTTGATGATGCGGAGCTCGCAGTTTTGGCCGTGTTGATGCTACGGGGCCCCCAGACGCCGGGCGAGCTGAAGCAGCGCTGCGAGCGCCTCCACGAATTCCCCAGCCTCACCAGCCTCAGCGAGACCCTCACGCTCCTGGTCGAGGCGGGCCACGTAAGCCGCCATCAACGCCGCCCCGGCCAAAAGGAGGATCGCTATGAGCAGTTGCTCGGAGAAGCGCCGGGCCAGGTGGCGATCGACCACGATTTGGCTCGCTCAGAGTCAGGCGGCCTCGATGGCGGTAGCGAGCAGCGCTTGGAGCGCCTTGAAACCGAGCTCGCCTCGCTGCGCTCCGAGCTCGCGGAGCTGCGAGCGGCGCTGGGAGAAGACTAGGAGAGCCAGCCCACCAGATTGCGTGGGTAAGGCTTGGCGGCGGTTTGCAGTGGTTGGGCTCAGCCGAGCCCAACCACGGGAGGCACGGGCCGCGGGGTGAGAATCCGCACCCTCGATTCAGCTTCGGCGCTCCTTAGGTCGGGATCCTCGGTGGTGGTCTCAGCTACCGCGCGGTTTATGAAAAGGCCGGGCCCTCGCACCCGCAATGCGACCCCGATCGATACCTTCTCGCCGGGTGCCATCGCGCCCAGGTTGCAGGGCATTGGCAGTTGTTTGGTGCAGCTGCCGTGGCTAGTGCCCGCCGAGACCAGATCGGCCGGGCTCTTGGGCTGATCGATCAGAGTCACCTCGGCGGCGGGGTCGGGGCCCCGATTTGTGACGGTGATCCTGTAGTGAAGGAGTTCGCCGACGCGAGCCCGATCGGTAGTTGCGCGCTTGGTCACGAGGAGGTCGGCCTTTGCAGAGGGCGGCTGGGGCCCCGGTGGCTTGGGCGGGGGGCTCGAGCTGAAGACATTGGTAAAGACGCAGTGCAGATGGCGGTCGGCTTGGGTCAGCGCAGCCTCGATCTCGCCCTGCTCGGTTGGCACGACCTCTCCGTTGCACGCGGCCTCGGCCAGTTGCCAGCTGCCCTCGTGGGGCTCGGGGGGTTGATCGAGGATCGAGTAGCGCCCCAGTTCAAGGGAATCTGTGGAATCTCCATGCGCTATGACTGGAACCCCGACCCTGGTCGTGGTTGCCCGCTGGCGGTACTGGGTTGCGGGGTGATCCAGCTGGGAGACGGTGAAGCCGGAGGTTCCCACCGCCCCCTTGGTGATCTTTGAGATGGTGATCGACCCACTGGGAACGAAGGTGTTTTGAAATGTGCAGGACAGAAGGCCGCCCGCGGAGAGTTCGACTTCGATCGGTTCCCGGGTGGGTTGCTGGTAGCCGCCACATTGCACTTCGCGCAGCTCCCAGTGGCCCCTGCTGGTGCTTGGTGAGGACTCGCGGATGTCGTAGCGACCCGCGCTCAGTTCAAGCGGGGACGGGTTGGCATCGACCGCGACTCCTTCTTCGGTGGTGGTCGCGACAGCTTTGACCGCGCTTCCGCCGCCCTCCGGTGTGACGGCATATCCGAACTGACCGAAGCCGCCCTCGGTGACCTTGCGGATGCTCAGGCCATGAGGCGGAGGTTCAAAGCGATCCGTATAAGTACAGGTGACGAGGTCTCCCGGCCCCAGTTCAATTGAGGCCACGCCGGTAGCCGCTGAGGTTTCAATTTTGGAGCTGTGATCCTCTGAGCTGCAGGTCAGCCCGGCCAGCCTCCAGTTGGGGGTTGCAAGCTCGCGCACCGTCCAGGGCCCATTCCCAGGGCCGGTAGCTGCCCGATAGAACGTTTCGCTTGCCGGTGCGCCGTTCTTCACCGCCAGGCTGAACCTACCGCCTGGATTGTAGGAGACGTTGCCGTCGAAGTTGAAGCTTTCATTTACCCCCGGCGCCGCTTCGACCTGCTTGCGCACAACGATCGTTCCGCTGGTGGGCGGGGGCTCGACGTAGTAGGCAAAGCAAAAGACGTGAGTCACCCCGGCGGGGTAGGCGATGTACTCGACGTTGTCACCGTTTACGTTATCGATCGCGCATCGCAGGGCGCCAAAGCCGTACTCAGGTCCAGGGAACTCCTGGTTGAGGATTGGGTCTGTGGGCGTTCCACCCTGAATCCAAAGGGACTGTGATCTTGTCGCGAGCGCTGCCTCCTGGCTGTTCAGTTCAAACGTGGTGGCGCCTTCAATCGACCTGCCGGTGGGCAATCCCTGAGCGTCGAGCAGGGGAACTTTTTGTTGCGCGATGATCGATCGCGGCAGGGGATTTCGAACGATCGAGAGCGAACCCCATGGGCCGCTGACGGCGCGGGTGATGTAGCTATCACCGAGAGTGAAGCGCCACCCCGGCAGCGCCCTGCACTCGGGCTGGGATCGTTCCTCGACCACGGGATTCACCGGTTCGCCCGGCCTATAGGGCGTATCGGGGCCCAGGTCTCTGAGGCTCTCCATGATGTTATTTCGGGCCAGGTTGGCGGAGATGTCTTCGTAGGTCGGGCAGACCCGAGCGGCAACAGTGAGGCTCAGCCCCGAGCCGCCTTTCGCGCTTGCCGCAGCAGCCGGCGACAGACAAACGATGCTGAGACCGAGTCCCAAGACGCCAAACCACCGGCTCGGCCCTGACCGCGAGTTTCGACTTCGATGTACAGATCGTCGCGAAGCCAGAAGTCTCAATTGCTTACCCAAGCCATTTCACGATAGTCGACTCTGGACCCATCCCTCCGGTTTATCGGCAATTAGGGACGGCGGCACATGACGCTGAGAGCCAACACCTGACCCAATTCAGACCCTGGCAAAGCGCCGACGGGTGGCGATTGTCAACGCAGAATCGGCCGGATAACCTTTGCCCTGCGCGCCTTTTTGGCGTGAATGGGGTTCGAACCCAAAGGCCGAACCCTTTGCAGTCACCGCCAGCTCTGGTTGGGGGGGCCGGGATTGTGGATGGCGTTTGAAATCAGCATGGGATTCTCAATCAATATCGCGACCCACCCCTCTGGCGCCAGGCTTGCGATCTTCCTGGTGGCGGGCTTGGCGATCGCGACGTCGCTCATGGCCGCGACCGCGCGGGCCGGCCAACCGCCCATGCTGAGGCTCCCCGCCGGCCAGGCTCGTAGCGCCAGCGGTTTTTGGACGCCTGCCCGCATGCGCCGCGCCCACCAGATCGTGGTCCGCCCACCGAGGGGCGCTTCAGGCAAGCAATCCTTCCCGGGCGACGCACCCAGCGGAGAAACCCCACGGCGGCTCCCGCCGCGACCCGCCGGTAGCGCTGCGGTCGCCAGCTCGGCCTCGGAATCGATCGCCGATCCGACCCTTCCTGGCTTTCGCCAAAACGGCGCCGTATTCATCTCCGAAGGCCAGGGTCGGGGCTTTGCTCGCTGCTCCGGAACCTCCGTCAACGCCCCCAATCTCAGCCTCGTCTTCACCGCCGGGCACTGCGTTTATGACGAAGGTCACTGGTCGGCGCGCAAGTGGGTCTTCGTCCCCGGCTATCGCTACGGTGAGCGCCCCTTCGGCACCTTCGCCGCGCATTGGCTTGCCACCACCCCCGAGTGGCTTAAGGAAGAAAACTTCAACTACGACGTTGGCGTTGCCGTTGTTTCTCGCAATGAACGTGGCCAGCGTCTCGCCGAAGCCGTCGGTGCCGACGGCTTCGCCTCCGGGCTCTCCCCCGATCAACTCTTCAACGTCTACGGATATCCCGTCGCGCGACCCTTTACCGGTGCAACCCTTCAGCTCTGTCCCGATGCCGCCTATGAGGGCCACGACCTCGAAGCGTTTCTCACCCCAGGGCCGCTTGAGCTTGGGGTGCAATGCAATATCAGCGGTGGTTCTTCGGGCGGCGGCTGGGTTATTTCCGGCGGCCTCCTAAATGGTGTGACAAGCAACAGCTACGACAATGACCCGACAACCAGCTACGGCCCTTACTTCGGAAAGGCTGTCGCGCGGCTCTTTGATCGGTCGGCGAAGGTCAAGTGAGGCGAAGCTTTCAGACCAAGGCACGGCTCGTCCTGACCCTCGCCTTGGCGCTTTCGCTGATGATCGCCGGGTCGGCCCGGGCCCGCGGGCTTATGCAATTTGGGTTTCGCGCCGGGCACGGGTACCGGATCGAGGTCGCGGCCCAACGCAGCACCGTGAGTCTCACGGTTCAGCGCCACGAACCGAATCGCCACGCCCGTGCCTTCACGACCTATTACACCCGGGTAAAGCCAAGCGACACTCGGATTCAAGCCAGCTTCGGCGCGTTGGGCGTGGTGTCGATGCGCTTTAAGCCCTCCGGGCGAATAGTTCGCGGCGGCGGCGATTGCAGCATGACCAATCGCGATCGCATCCGGTACGGAGCCTTCGTCGGGACCCTCGAGTTTCGCGGCGAGGGCGGTTACCTTTCGACCAGGATTCATCGAGCGAAGGGCAGGCTGATCATCGCGGCCCGACGGGCTTGCCGCGACGATTTCGCAGCTCCGATTCCAATCCAGGCTGATCGACATCCAAGGCGCACCATCCTCGATACCGGGTTTAGAGAGGGGGTAAGAGCTGTCTACTTTGGGGCGAGCAGTCGCGCTCAAAGAACACGCTACTCAGCAATCGCGGAAAGCGTCGAAGGCCGAGTGGCGACCTACAGGTTCGCCTACGTTGAAGCCTCACCCCTAACCTTCGTGACCGATAACGCCCTCAGCTTTGCCAGCCTCAGCCCGCCCTATCCGTTCAGCGGTACCGGCTCGTTGCAGAGAAATCCGAACGGAAGCCGGACCTGGACCGGTTCCCTGGCGGTCTCGTTTCCCGGCGCGCCCGACCTGCCCCTGACCGGGCCTCAGTATCGGACCCGGCTAACGCGGAGTTGGTAATTGGGGCAAGGGCGCTGAGCCATGTCTGCGCTTGGCAGGTTCGTGCCCCGAGCGCCAGTCATTGCTCGGGAAATCGAGGGTTGGCTGTAGGTTCGACGGGTGGCGAGCTCGGGGCGAGTTGGAGAGGTCGATATTGATGACCGCCGGCTGGCCTGGCGCTCCGTCGGCCGCGGCCCGAAGCTGCTGTTGGTGAACGGTTACGCGGCGACGAGCCTGGATTGGGATCCGGCCTTCCTGATGGGGATCGCTCGCTCCTTTGAGGTCATCTGCCCCGACAATCGCGGCGTTGGCGGCTCCGAGCTGGGAGGCGAGGAGCTGACGATCGACGGCATGGCCGCCGATCTGGAGTCCATATTGGATGCGCTCGAGCTCGAGCGGGCGCCGGTGGTCGGTTGGTCGATGGGTGGATTCATCACCCAGCGTCTCGCCATTCGCTCCCCCGATCGGCTCACGGCCATGGTGCTGCTCGCCACCAGCCCCGGTGGCTCGGGTTCCACCCTCGCAGACCCGGCGGTCTGGTTTCGGCTCACCGATCACTCCGGAACTCCTCGGGTCCAAGCCGCGCGCCTGATCTCGCTGCTCTTTCCCCCCGAACTGGCGGCCGAGATGGACCGCCAGTTCGGAGACCTGGTTGCGGTCGCCCGCGAAAGCCTCTCCCCGCAGGCGCTCGGCGCCCAGGAGGCCGCAATGGTGAGCTGGCACTCAACCGAGCAGCCCCCTCCCGACAGCTCTGCGATCCCGCCCACACTTGTCCTCCACGGCAGCGCCGACCTCGTGATTCCGCCCGAGAACTTTGGCGCACTCGCAGCTCGCTGGAACGCCCCCCAAGTCGAGCTATTCCCAGAATGCGCGCACGCCTTCTTCTCCCAAGAGCCACGGCGCGCGGCGCGGCTGATCACGTCCTTTTGCAGCACCTGAGCGAAGGCTCCAAGACTAAGCGGTCCCGCCGGCCCAGCCCGACGCGATGGGTCAGCCGGCAACCCCAGCCCGGGAGCGACTCCCACCGGTGCCTCTAGCGGTTTTTGCTGCTTTCGGTCGCCAGTCCAAATGCCACCTCGGCGCCCAGGAATGGCGCCAGCGTGACGTAAACCGCCAACGGCACCATCTCCGCCAGGCGCTCCGCCCCCTTCTGCTTGACGTGATCGTAGAAAAGCGCGTAAAGCGCGCCGCCGATTGCCTCCGCGGTGATTGGGGGAACGTCGGGCTTTAGCTCATAGCCCGGTGCCAGCAATCCCTCCATTCCTTCGGTAACGACCTCGCGCTGCTCCAGCGCTTTCGTTCCCGCCGCGTACATCTCGACCGCACCGAGGCGGGCGTACTCAGGCTCGCCGACGCCGAACTTAAACATCGCCTCTTGGGTGTCGCGGACCGCGTGGGCCCAGTCCGATGAGCGCCGAAAGGCCGGCAGCGCCGCCGCCAGCATCTGAGCTGAGCCGCTGTCGAGCGCGGCGACCATCGCGTCCTCCTTGTTCTCAAAGTTCTCATAGAAGGTGCGCTGTGATGTCTTGGCGCGATCGACGATCTCGGCAACAGTCGTCTCGGGGTAGCCCTTCTCCGAGACGACGGCGGCCAGCGCTCGCAGGATTCGCTCGGGCGGATTTGAGGCAGCCTGGCGCTCCTCAAAAGGCGGGGTTTGCAGCGAGCGCCGGCGCGGCGCCCGCAGCGGCCCGGGAGGCGGCGGGTAGCAGAAGATCCAGTCCCAAAGCTGGGGTGCGAGATCTACCAGCTCCCCCTCCTCGCCGCGGTATAGGCGCTTGTGAATCACCTTCTGAATCCCCCCGATCAGCGCCCGCACGATCTCTGACGGCATCCCCTCATGCCCGGGGATCGAGTCGAGCATCTGTTTCACCAAAACCTCGAATGCATCGAGCGTGCGATCGACCAAGGCGACGCCCTCGGGCCCCGCCGCATAGACCTCGACAAAGCACATCTTGGCCGCCGCCGATTGAGAGACGATCAGCCTCAGCAGCGTTTCAAAGGCCTCTTTGGCAGCTCCTTTGTCGGGAGACCCCGAACCTCCCGTGACCGTCGCGAGCGCGGGCTCCACGAGCGCCTCGATCGCTGCTAGAAAGCAGGCCTGCTTGTCCTCGAAGTGTCGGTAGAAGGCGCTTCTAGAAACGCCCGAGAGCTCGACCAGATCGGCAACCGTCGTCGCCTCGTATCCCTTTTCGGCGACGGTTGCCACCATCGCCGCGAAAAGGCGCTCGCGCTGGTTTCGCTCCGCCTCCTTGCGCGGCGTGCCCCGCCCGGGCGGTAGCATTTTCTCCCGCAGCTGGCTGGCATCCCCCCAGGGCGTTTGCACCATCGCGCGGGACGATACCCGGGCCCCTCCACGTATTTCAGCCCCGTCTCCTCCCCCCTGCTCCGTGGTACGCAGCCGGCTTGGAAAGCAGAAAGGCCCGACCCCTCTAGCGTCGCCTCAATCCTTCTTCCAGAGCCATTCGGATGGACTGCAAGCGGTTGATTCCACCATGCGGTCATCGTCACCCTCGATGCCTCGGTGCGCACCTGTTCTCAAATTTCAGGTGCGCCTGAGCCGGATCGCTTCGTCGAGCCGGGCCGGGTATTGGGGCCAAAAGAGGATGGGTTCAGCCGAAACCGAGCTTCACGAGGCGCCCAAGCCGTTGAATCGGGCTAAGTTCGGCGGGCTTGGTGGGTAGTGGAAGCCGTCCCTGCCGGCGGCAAATCAACTCGCGCCTAAACCTGCCTTAACACCGCCCCATGATTTCTAAATCCGTCAGGGCGACTTGCCCGTCCAGTAGGTGATCTGGGTGGGGTTGACAAAGATCCTAGCCCCGGTGCTGTCGTCTGTGAGCGCCACGGGGAGGCCCTTTTCAGAATTCAGGGCCGACTGCACGTCGCCCTCATCCTCGCGAACTTTGATCTCATCTCCCCGAGCGAAATGAATGATCGTCGCCATTGCGACGATCACTCTAGCGCTGAGTCGCGGTCCCAGTTGAAATGCGCTTTTGTGAGCTGCCTCCCGCCGGTCGCACTTTCCTAGCTTCCCCCGCGATCGGGCAATCGCGCGGTGGACCAGCTCGGTGAGCGACCTAGGGGACGGGGTTTGCGGAGCGCTAAGAGCATCCAGATATCGTTGATCTTGGGATGGTCACCGTGAAAGAGGCAGAAAAGCTCGCGCTTGGATTGCCAGGGGCCCGGCAGGGCGATCATCACGGTCGCCCTTCCTTCCGGGTGTCGAACAGGATTTTCGCCACCCTCTGGGATGAGAGACATCTAAATGTGATGGTTGATGAAGCCGGCATTCTGAGCGCCGTTCAGAAATGGTCAGATGCGTGCGAGGAGGTCTGGTGGGGAAAACGGCTACGGGCCGTCCGGGTAGACCTTGGCCGCGCCGAGCAGCCGATGCTCGCCGACCTACTCGCAGACAGCTGGGAGCAAAAGGCCGCGAAGAGGTTGCTCAGCTGCTGAGCGCCGTTTTCGTATGAAAGTGCGTCGAAATGCGGCCACGGTGCGTCGCCTTGAGCCCGGCGCCCGGACCTTCCAGAGTCTCATCTGGCCCCGCCGGCCTTGCCCAGCCTTGATTCAGCGGGCTATCCTCGACAGTCACCAGGACAATGACAAAGCAACCCAGTAGTGCTGTTCCTCGCTCCCCGTTAGGGTGAGCCCGTGGGCGTTGAAGATCTCGGCTCGACTGTTCTGGTCAGCGGCGGCTCCGGTTTTCTCGGTGGCTGGTGCGTGATCGAGCTGCTGCGACGCGGGTATGGGGTCCGAACGACCGTTCGAAGCCTTTCCCAGGAGCCCCAGGTGCGGGCAACTGTGAGTTCTGAGATCGACCCGATGGGGCGCCTCTCAGTGCTCGTCGCGGACTTAGCTGATGATCGAGGCTGGAGCGAGGCCATCGACGGTTGCGAGTACGTCCTCCACGTCGCCTCACCATTTCCGTCAAAGCAGCCGAAGGATCCTGACGAGCTGATCGTGCCAGCACGGGAGGGGACGTTGCGGGTCCTGCGGTCCAGCGTCGAGGCGGGTGTGAAGCGAGTCGTCCTCACCTCCTCGATAGCGGCGATCACCGGCGGCCGGGGTGATGAGGAACTCACCGAGGAGGACTGGACCGACCCCGCCGCTTCTAAGCTGACGCCCTACGCGCGCTCAAAGACGATCGCTGAGCGCGCCGCATGGGATTTCGTCCGAGATCGAGACGTGGTCGAGCGACTGGCGGTTGTGAACCCAGGTGCCATCATCGGAGCAGTGCTAAACGATGACCTCTCCTACTCACTGCAGGCGATTACCCGACTCTTGGAGGGAATGCCCGGGATGCCCCGATTGGGCTTTAACCTCGTCGACGTTCGAGACGTCGCCGAGCTCGAGGTTGAGGCGATGACCGCGAGTGAGGCTGGTGGGGAGCGCTTCATTGCAGTAAACGAGTTTCTCTGGATGGCCGAGATCGGCGAGATACTCCGCCAGCGCCTCGGCGATGCCGCCTCCAAGGTTCCAACTCGCAGCGTCCCGGACCTGCTAGTGCGGATGATGGCGCTGTTTGACCCCGACATTCGCTCCGTAATTGGCGGACTCGGGAAGCGATCCAGGCTCTCCTCCCAGAAGGCGAGGACCATGCTGGGCTGGAAGCCGCGCCCGATCGAGGACACGATCACTGAGACCGCAGAGAGCTTGATTCACGCCGGTGTGACCGCGATCCCTCCGGGGGACCTAGGCAGCGCGAACTCCCCCTCGAGGAGCTCGGCTGCGCCGCGCTGAATAACTGGGGAGGTGCTTGGATCTGGGAGGATTTCCCGCTGCCGCGTTTTCGGAACATCAACGATTCTGGAGGACATCCTGTGAAGCGAAGCTACGCCCCGCTGTTCGTCGTCGTGATCACTGCGCTCACGGTCGCAGGCGCCCAGGTGGGGGCTTCCTCGGCCCACGCCTCGAGCATCAGCTCTGTGTATCTGCGCAAGACGAAGCTCGGAAAGATCTTGGTCAACACCGCCGGCTACACGCTCTTTCAGTTCTCCAAAGACCCGCGTAAAAAGGACACCTGTGTGTCAGTTGCCGGTTGCAGCGCGAATTGGATTCCCCAGGAAGAGACGACCAGGCTAACGGCCGGTCCCGGCGTCCACGCCTCACTGCTATCGACAATCAATGTTGACGGGGGACACCAGCTCACCTATGCGGGTCACCCCCTGTATATCGACAGTGCCTCGACCGGACCCGCACAGACCTCCTACGTCGGCACGAAGGAATTCGGCGGGACCTGGGAGGCGATCAATGCCAAGGGGCGAGCCGTGAAGTAAATGCGCTCCCCGCAACACTTAGGTCAGCGAGGTCGAGGCGAAAGCCGGTTTTTGAGCATTAGGTCGGTGGCGGTTTGTTCAAGCAGGGCCTCAAGCCATTCGGGCGAGAGTTGGCGCCACCCTGCGATCGCTCGTCTGCGCGAACGCTGCGAGTATGTCTGGGTGATCCTGCCCCCGCTGAGTTGCTGAGTTGGCGATGAAGGCCGTCGTTTGCGCTGATGGCGAGCTGGAGGTCCGTGATCGACCCGAGCCTACCCTCGGCAGAGGCCAGGTCCGAATCGAGGTCGT
This sequence comes from uncultured Solirubrobacterales bacterium, assembly GCA_963700105.1. Taxonomy (GTDB): domain Bacteria; phylum Actinomycetota; class Thermoleophilia; order Solirubrobacterales; family 70-9; genus CAVUWL01. The sequence goes on from CAVOWL010000005.1 coordinate 323,128, forward strand.
GCGCTGCGGAATCTGCGGATCCGATCTGCACGCTCGCCACGGCTGTGACGCATGGGCCGACCTGGCGGCGCGCGCGGGCTATCAGCGCTTCGCCCGATCTGACCAAGAGATCGTCTTCGGCCACGAGTTCTGTGGAGAGATTGCCGAGTACGGTCCCAAATCTCGCAAAAGCTCACCAACCGGGACCCGTGTCGTCGCCCTGCCCCTGTTGCGCTTCGATCAGGGCGTCGACACGATCGGGCTCTCGGTCCATGCGCCCGGTGCCTACGCCGAGCAATTGGCGGTGCAGGAGTCGATGATGATGGCGGTGCCCAACGGGCTTGGAGCGGATGTCGCGGCGCTGACTGAGCCGATGGCGGTCGCCTGGCATGCAGTTCGCCGTGGCGCCGTCACCAAGCGCAGCGTGGCAATAGTGATCGGCTGCGGCCCGATCGGGCTTTCGGTGATCTTGCTCCTCAAGGCCGAGGGCGTACGCACGGTTGTGGCCAGCGACTACTCGGCTGCGCGTCGCGCCCTCGCGACGGCTTGTGGAGCAGACGTGGTCATCGATCCCGCAAAGGACTCCCCACTTAGTGCCGAGGACGGTCGCGGCCACGTCAATGACATCCCGGCCGCCCTGGAGCTGGCCGTCGGCACGCGCGAGAAATTGGGACGTCTGCCCTTCGGGTGGTGGCACGCCTGGCGGCTCGCCGAGGCGCTCGGCGCCGCACCCAAGCACCCTGTGATCTTCGAGTGCGTCGGGATGCCCGGGGTGATCGATAGCCTGATCGATGGTGCACCACTCTTTTCGCGCGTCGTCGTTGTCGGTGTCTGCGTTGGCGTCGATCAGATCACCCCCGCGATGGCGATCAACAAGGAGATCGACCTTCGCTTCGTGGTCGGCTACACACCCCTTGAGTTCCGCGACGCGTTGCACATGCTCGCCGAGGGAAAAGTCGACCCACGCCCGCTGATCACCGCCACGGTTGGACTCGACGGCGTCAGCACCGCATTTGAGGCGCTTACCAGCCCCGACCTTCACGCGAAGATTCTGATCGACCCGCTCAGCAGTGCAACGGAGCCCCAGATTGCTTAGGGGCCAAACCGGCGGGGTCGCACCATCGGAGCGGGCCGCGCGCGCTCGCCACCGGTCGGATCCGTCTCCTTTCTGAATTCGGGTTCAACTCTCGATCCCTATCTCTCGCCGGGCTACCGGCGTGGATGGGTTCTAGACCCGAGCGAAGCTTTTGATGGCGGCTGGGGTTTGAAGATCAGGGCGCATAGAAATCGGCGGAAGGGAGAATGAGATGAAACTTCTCACTTTTACGGCGGTCGCAATCTTCTCTCTCACCGTCACGGTTGCCTCGGCTGCTGAAGTTAGCCGGGAAGCCTATGTCACTCAGGTTGAACCAATCTGTCAGGCCAACACCAAGGCAAACGAAAAGATCCTCAAGAACGTCAAGATCGATGTTAAGAAGGGGAAGTTGAAGGTCGCAGCCGCCGCTCTCGAAAAGGCGGCCAAGGCCTTGCAGCGGACCTATGCGCAGCTGGCGGGGGTGCCACAGCCGACCGCGGACGAAGCCAGACTGGGGAAATGGCTCGGCAACGTAAAGATCGAGGCAACCCTCTTCATGCAGACTGGCAAGGCGCTTCGCTCCGGCAATAAGAACAAGGCCCAGAATCTGGAGGGCAAGCTAAACGCCAACGCTAATCAGGCCAATGCCGAGGTGCTGAGCTTTGAGTTTCACTTCTGCCGCTTCAACCCATCGAAGTTCACGTGAGCTCACTCTGTAGGGCCAGTTGCGCTAGGCGCCACCTCGCCTGCAAAGGGGATCGGCGGCGCCCTTGGATGCCACGGGCTTCCAGATAAGGAAGGATCGAGGCGGAGGGACCGCCAGGCCGGGCCCGGTAATCCGATTACTGCCGTCGCGCTGCAAAGCGCGCGGAGGACTCAAGGGAAGGGCTGAGGATGAGGCTGGCCCAAGACTCGGTGGGGCAGGGGGCGAATTCGAGCACTTCACTAACAGCGCCAGGCGGGCCAATTTGTGATGCCGTCTGCACCCGGCTAGCCTCCGAGATAATCGGTATGGAGTAGTTCCGAAAAGGGGGGCCAGCCTTTACTTGTTGGGAGTAATGGTTGACGGTGCAATGCCACTTTCGCGGCGAGACGAGCTCGATGCTCCAAGCATGATGCTGACGCATATTGACATTTTGGTCCGGCTGTGTTCTAATACGGCGGATCTTTGAAATGCGCCTAGATTTCGGGGAACTCGGGCTGTTGGAGTGCCGCAGAGCAGCGGCCGTCGCTAACCGTGAGGCGCCTCGATCTGGGCGTGGTGGGAATCAAGGGTCCGCGGTTTGGTTCGGATTGAGGCCACGGCGGAGCCGGTTTAGATGAGGTGGCGCGCAGCTTCGCCCGCAGTCTTGGTTGCGCTTTCCATGCTCGTGTTTTCAGCGGGGCCCGTCCAGGCAGAACGCTCGCAGAGCGGCGGCCTTATCGTTTTTCTCAAAGGCGGAATCTCGCCTCGGCAGCTCCCGCGCAGCTACTCGGCGCCAGTGGCCGTGCGCCTGCAGGCTGGAATTCGCACCGCTGAATCGATTCCGCTCCCGCGCGTTAAATCGATAAAACTCGAATTGGCATGGCGAGGATCTCTCTTCACGCGGGGGCTTCCGGTCTGCCCCCAGGACCGGTTGCGGGTGATCGACGCTCGCCAGGCAAACTCGGTCTGCGGCAACGCCCTCGTCGGCCGAGGGCGGCTCTATGACAGGGTCTTCATCCCGGGTCAGTCTCCCTTCGGATTGCATGCCCACCTTCTTGCCTTCAACGGAAAGACAAAGGCCGGTCACACCGCGGTTTGGGTACTGGCCTATACCTCCGATCCACCCGTCTCCTTTGTTCTTCCCTTCCACGTCCGCCACCAGGCGGGACCCTTCCGCACGGTTTTGGTCACCGTCGTGCCCCGCTCGATCGGGCCCTGGCCCCATTTCGCTCACTTCCACATGAACGTCTCCCGCCGTTTCTCCTACCGCGGCAGGACCCACAGCTACCTGAGTGCTTCCTGCCCGCTTCCACCCCACTTCACATCGGGCTTTCTATCCCTCGCTCGCGCTACTTTCAACCTAGCCGAAGGCCCCCAGCTACGGGCCGAAACCGTTCGAAGCTGCCGCGCCCGCTGAGGATCGGCGCAGGGTATTGCGAACCGGTCGCGGGCCCGGACCGAAACAGACCGGCACTGGCAATCGAGCGCCGCTTCGGGGCGGCCGCCACCAGATTCCGAGCTGATTTCTGCCGCCTATGCTGAGCGAACCCCCTCCCGGTAACCGCACCGAAAATGTGGTACGCGTCGATCTCATATCCGCACGAGTCGGAGGCGCCAAGCGCCCGCCTTGCAATTAATGAACTGGTCCGCTAATGTCTCAAACTGGTTGGGCCAAGGAACGTCCCGCTCTTCCCGGTGCGGCATGGACCTTTATCGCGGACGCTGTGGGCTCGGGGGCTTCAGGCCCCGAGCCCGTCTGCGTGCTCTTTTGCTCGAGAATCAGCGGGAGCTGATTTGACCGACCGGGACACCCCGGCCGGGCCTTGTCGGTGTCTCCGAGCGCTTCGCGGCTTCGAGTTGGGTCGCCTGATCCGTCAGCATTCAGGCGCCTGTCGCCGGGATCTCCTTGGTCGCTTCGGTCGCCATCGCGTAGGCATCTTCGGCACCGATGAATGGCGCCAGTGTGATGTAGACAGCAAGCGGAACCGTCTTCGCCAGCCGAGCTCGCGGTGCCTCGTCTTTGGCAGGATCAAACAGCAACGCGTAGATCGATCCTCCGATTGCCTCTGAAGTAATCGGCGCGAGGTCTGGGGCCAGCTGGAAGCCGGGCTCCAGCAGCTCCTCGATCATTTCGGTGATCGCCTCGCGGTGCTCAAAGGCCGCCCTTCCCGCTGCGAACATCTCGGCTCCTCCCAAGCGCTCATACTCTGGCTCTTTCGCGCCGAAGGTGAACATCGCCTCCTCGGTAGCGCGCACTCTGGCCTGCCAGTCGGAGGTGCGTCGCATGGCGGGAAGCGCGGCCGCCAGCATCTGCGCGGAGCCGCTGTCAAGCGCGGCGATCAGCGCCTCTTCTTTGTTGGCGAAGTGCTGGTAGAAGGTTCGCTGGGAGGTCTTGGCGCGCTGCACGATCTCGGCCACCGAAGTCTCCAGGTATCCCTTGGTGGAGACGACCGCCGCGAGGGCTCGAAGAATCCGCTCTGGGGGGTTGCTGGCCGCTTGGCGCTCACGAAAAGGAAGGGTTTGTTGCAGCGCGCGTCGGGGTGGGGCGATGAGCGGGCCGGGGGGAGGAGAGTAGGAGAAGATCCACCCCCAAAGCAGCGGCGCGAGGTCCAAAAGCTCTTCCTCGTGGCCACCGTATATCCGGCTGTGGATCACTTCCTGGGTCCCCGCGAGGAGCGCTCGCACAAAATCGGCTGGGGTGTCCTCGTGGCCAGGAATCGAATCGAGCAACCGCTTCAAAGAATGGTTGAACTCGGCCAGGATTCGCTTCCCGAGGGCAACGCCCTCAGGACCAGCGGCGTGGACGTCGAAGCACGTCTTGGCTGCCGATGGTTGCGCAACTACCCACTCGACCAGCGCTTCAAAGGACCGCCTGGCCAGATCCTCATCCCCGAGCTGAATTCCCGCTGCAAATTCAAGTGCCGGCTTCACCACGGCTTCGACGGTTGCGAGAAAACACGCCTGCCTCCCTTCGAAATGCTGGTAAAAGGCGCTCCTCGAGACTCCCGAAAGCTCAACCAGGTCGGCGACGGTTGTGGCCTCGTAGCCTTTCTCGGCGACCGCTGCGACCATCGCGGCGAAGAGCCGCTCCCGTTGGCTTCGCTCGACCTCCCTGCGTGGTGTAGCCCGCCCAGGGGGCAGCATTTTCGCTCTCAGCTCGTCGGCATTGCCCCAGGGCGTGCGCACCATTGCGGGCAGGACCATAGGGATTCGTCGGTACGGCATCGTCTTCAAACGGTTGGATTTCGGAGAGGGTCGCGCCGGTGACATGGCCGATGTTTCTATGTAGAAAGCCAATCCTAGCCCGGGGTAGGTCCCGGAGGCAAAGACGTCAAAGCCGGCCGGCTAGGCACCTCGGTCCGATCTCGTTCTAATTGTGCTCGGGCCCGCCCTCCATCGCGTCGCAGCGGAGCTGCGCGCCGCTGCGTGGGGGAGGAATAGCCGCCTGCCGCCAACCGGGTTCCTGGATTCAAACGCCGGCCCCGGGCGGGTTCGCGTGCCGGTCAAAGAGGACCTTCACGGGGTCGAGGACCACCGGCCTGCGGGTTGGTCTAACGGCGAGTAATAGGGCCCCGAGGAAGCCTCGCACCGATTGGGCCCGACCCGACTTTCTCCCTCTAGCCAAAGGTGAATGAAGGCGCTACAGTCCCGGGTGCGCCATCTGATTTGGCGTAACCGGGAATTTAGTTGAGAAGTCAATAGGTATGAAGCAAATCGCAAGGCGAGCCGTCGCCGTCGCGATTGACCGCGGCAGCCTCGCCAAAACAGCCAGGCCCGATTTTGGGCTCGGTCGCCCTTGCCTCAGAATCCTGGGATCAACCTGAGATGCGCTGGCGAGCGTGGCTACCTCCGGCTCTGCTGGCGCTGGTAGCGCTCGCCATCGTGGCTGGACCGGTGCGAGCCGAACGCTCTGAGACCGGCAACTTGATCGTCTTTCTCAAAGGCGGAATCGCCCCGCGCAAGCTCCCACGTCGCCACGCGGCCCCGGTGGCGGTTCGCCTTCAGGCCGGGATCCGCACCGCCGAGGCGATTCCGCTGCCGCGGGTTAGGTCGATCAAGCTGGAACTGGCATGGAGGGGCGCGCTCTTCACCGAAGGGCTCCCGATCTGTCCCCAGGTTCGTTTGCACAGCGTCGACGTCAGCCAGGCAATCTCGGTCTGCGGCCGGGCGCTCGTCGGCAGGGGTCGGCTCTATGACAGGGTTTTCATCCCGGGCCAGGAGCCTTTTGGACTCCATGCGCATTTGCTTGCGTTTAACGGAAAAACCAGGCGGGGCCACACGGCGGTCTGGGTGCTGGCCTACAGTCCGAACCCGCCAGTCTCATTCGTCCTTCCCTTCCACGTGCGACACCAGGCGGGACCCTTCCGCACGGTTTTGGTCACCGAAGTGCCGCGCTCGATCGGTCCTTGGCCCCATTTCGCACACTTCCACATCGTCGTCTCACGCCACTTCTTCTATCGGGGCCAAAATCACAGCTATCTGAGTGCCTCCTGTCCGCTTCCACGGCGCTTCACATCTGGTTTCCTCTCCTTGGCTCGCGCTACTTTCAACGTCGCCGAAGGCCCCCAGCTGCAGGCCGAAACTGTGCGCAGCTGTCGCGCCGGCTGAGACGCGCGGTTCCAGATCAGCCCCCGCCTCAAATGGTTCTCGAGGTGGCCCAGCGGTGGCCGAGGCCCTGCGACGAAGGCGTAGAACCGCTCGAGCTGCTCTAGAATGCCCAGCATGGGAGGGCAAGGCTGCTGAGCCTTCGCAGGCCCGCCTTGGGCCTTGCCATCGTTCTTATCGGCTGCCTCGTGCTGGGCGTGCTTGGCATCGGGGTGGAGGGAAAGCTACAGCCGACCTCGCTGACCGTTCCCGGCACCCCGGCGGCTCGCGGCGAAGCACTCGCTGAACGCCGCTTCGGCAACTCCTCACCCTTCATCATCCTGCTGCGCGGGCCCGCCGCTTCGATCGATCGCCAGGGTCCAGGCCTGGTTGCTGCGCTGCGCCGCGACCCCACCGCGACGGTGATCTCGCCCTGGGACCGCGGCGACCTCTCTGGGCTGCGCCCCGGCCTGCGGCGAGCCTTAATCTTGGTCGACTTTCACGTCCCGCTCGCCGCAGCGATGCGCGATACGGTTCCCTCGGTTGAACGGATCCTCAGCGAGCGCGTTCGCCCTCCGCTGGAAGCCATTCAGTCGGGCTACGCCAGCGTTTCACGCGCCCTGCAGCAGGAATCGCTCAGCGCGACCGAGCGCGCCGAGCTGATCGCCGCCCCCCTTTTAATCATCGTGTTGCTGCTTGTCTTTCGCTCGTTGGTGGCCGCCGCGATTCCACTTGGCTTCGGAGCACTGACTGTCCTGGCCGGACGCGGTGTCCTCGTGCTGGTCGGCTCCTTCGTCACGATCGAAGCTCTTTCGCTCGTCGTCTGCACGATGATGGGACTTGCGCTCGGGGTCGACTACTCGCTATTTATCGTCTCGCGCTTCCGCGAGGAGCTCGCCCAAATCGATCCCACCTATGCCCGCGGCGGAGAGCGGGCGAAAAAGGGGACGGGTGTGCGCGGGCCGCCCGGCGGTCCCGATCTGGTTGGCGGTGAAGCTGGCGGGCGGCGCCTGCGGGCTTCCCAGGCGAGGGAGGCCGCGCTTCGCACCCGCCAAAGTGCCGGGCGCACGACGATCTTCGCCGGGCTGACCCTATTTTCAGCGATTTTTCTCTCCTCCTTCTTGCAGCCGGGGTCCCTTCTTTTTTCCCTGGCGACCGCGCTGGTCATCGTGACCGCGATCAGCGTCGTGATCGCCACCGTGGCGCTGCCGGCGCTGCTGGCCCTGCTCGGAGCGCGGATCGATGCCGTCAGGGTCGGGGGAGGCCCTCGATGGGGCGCACGTTCGCGGGTCGCGGCCGCGGCGGGCGCGGCGCTCCGTCGGCCGGGGCTCGCCGCGATCGTTGTGGCTGTGCCTTTGGTTCTGTTGGCCGCACCTGCCCTCGCCTTCAACACGGGAGCCCCGGGGGTGGGGGAGCTCTCGGCATCCAATCCGGCTCGCAAGAGCACCGAAGCGATTGACCGCGCCGTTGGTCCTGGTTGGGAGGCGCCCTTTGTACTTACCGCTGAATCGCCGGGCGGTCCGATCACCACACCGAGACGCCTCGCCCTGCTGGCAGGATGGCAGCGTCGCATTGGATCCCAGCCCGACGTACGAGCGGTCATAGGACCGGGACAAATAGTTCAAGCTGCGGCGCCCCTGCGGCGCTTTGGGCGGACGATCACCGCTGCGGGTCAGAGCGGACCGGCCGCATTGGTGAAACTCGGCCCCGGTCTGCGCCACGCCGCTGGGGCGGTGGGGCAGCTGCGTAATGGAATTGCTCGTGCCGCACAGGGCAGCGGTCTGCTCGGCGACGGGGCAGGGCGAGCGGGGCGCGGCGCCGGTCTGCTGACCGGAGGGCTGTCCAAGGCAGCCAGCGCCGGGGCGCGGGCAGCCGCGGCCTTGCCACAGCTGGAAAGTGGAACCGACCGCCTTGCCGCCGGTCAGCGCAAGGCTTCGGCTGCAGGGTTCACCCTGGCGCTCGGTCTGCAATCGCTACTTCCAACCGTCCGTGGCAACGGGTTGGGTCGAGCAAGGCGGCTCGCCAATCAGCTGCAAAATGCCGCTCGCAGCGATCCGTCACTGCAACCAGAGGCAACGCAGGCAACGATCGTCGAGCGGGCTCTCGAAACGACGCATGAAGAACTCCAGCGCCTGAGCGGCGTCGCCAATGGGTTGAACGGTGGCCTCGAACGCCTCGCCACCGGAGGCAAGCGTTTAAATAGCGGTACGCAGAGACTCTCCGCCGCGGCGAGTGGTCTGGTCGGCGGCCTCCAGCGGCTCGAAGGCGGTGCCCGCCGGCTCGAAGGGGGTCTCGGCGAACTCGAGGGCGGAGCCGGTGCACTGCAGCATGGCCTAGACAGCGGCTATCAGCGCTCTCGCCCTCTACAAACGGGGCTGCGCCGAGCCGGGGTGCGGGTAGCCGCGACGGCCGCGCCATTGGCCAGGGGGGTGCGCCGGCTCCAGCTTCGCTCACCTCACCTGTTTGAATCCGGCTACTTCGTCCTTTCCGCCTTAGACGGCGCCCCTCCTCGCGGCCGCGCCCTGGCCGGCGAGTCGGTTGACCTCGGCGGTGGCGGTCAGGCAGCGCGGATCTTGGTCATCTCCAACCAGGCTCTCAATACGGCGGGCTCACGGGCGTTTGGCGCCCGGCTCGACGCTGACGCCGAACGGATTGCCCACGCCTCAGGGATGCGGACCGGTGTTAGCGGCGGCGCCGCGATCCTGAACGACTATGGCTCGGCCACCAAGGCCCGGATTCCGCTGGTGATAGCCGCGGTGATTGCCATTACTTTCCTGATCCTGGTCGTGGTTCTCCGCGCCCTGCCCCTTGCCGCGCTCGCCGTGATCCTCAACCTCGGCTCGGTCGGAGCTGCCCTGGGGGTGATGACGCTGGTCTCCAAGATCCCAGCGGGCTACCCGCTCGGTGGCCATCCCTACATCGACACGGTCGGCGCCGCGGGAATATTCGCCGTCACATTCGGTCTCTCAATCGACTACGCGGTTTTCCTGATCGCGCGGATGCGGGAGCGCTATGAGCTCGACGGGGACAACGCCGCCGCCATTTCCTTCGGCCTAGAGCGGACCGCGTCGGTGATCACCGGCGCGGCGGCGATCATGGCCGCGGTCTTCATTTCGTTTGCCGCGGCGCCGATCGCCACGGTCAGCCAAATGGGTCTCGGCCTGACCGTTGCGATCCTTCTTGACGCCACGGTTGTGCGGATTGTTTTGCTTCCGGCCCTGATGCTTTTACTCGGCGATCGAGTCTGGTGGCTACCGGCACCGCTCGATCGGGTGCTTCCGCGGGTTAACGTACACGGAGCGCGCCTCAATGCGCTCGGTACAGGGAATGAGGCAAGTTCAAAGCAATAGAGACCAAGGGCCCCTGCGCAAGCTTGCGTGGCTACTGCCTGCGGTGTTCAGCTTGGCCCTTCTTTTGACCAATCTGGCGACAGCCGAAGGCGTCCCAAGCCGGGCGGAATACGTGGCTCAGCTTGAGGGAATCTGTAAGCCCCAAGCGCTTGAGACCGAGCGCACAATGAAGGGGGTGCGGGCCGACGTCCAGGCCGAAAGGATCGCCGTCGCAGCGGCGAAATTCGCGCGCGCGACCAGGATCTTTGGGATGACCTTGCGCGAAATGCAGGCTGTGCAACGCCCACCGGCGGACGCTCCAAAGCTCGCGCAGTGGTTTATCTACCTCGGGCACCAGGAGGCCTATTTGAAACTGATCACCGCCCAGCTCCAAGCCGATCACACCGTTCCTGCCCAGCGGCTCACCGCTCGCTTCATCCACAACGGGAACCTCGCCAATAACACCGTGCTCGCCTTCGGGTTTGACTACTGCAGCTTCAAATTCTCCAGGTACGGATGAATGCTGGGACGATTTTGGCGACCTGAGGGCGTCTGCCGGTACGGTCCAACGGTCCGTGGTACGCACCCGGACTGAAAACGGGCGCATTTAGTTTTGTGATGTGCGTGTCCAAGCGCCCGTCTGGATAGCAGGCAGGTTGCCCTCCATATCTCCGGTACGTATCTGTCTGGATTTAGGCTAGACTCTCTTCGCGGCGCAATCAGGCGGTCGGCGCCGGTCAAAATTTCGCTACGAGCAGGGGCAGGAGCCAGATATGAACGTTGCCCAGCGATCCGCAGCAGACTTCGAGCAAGCATCAACTTGCCTCGAATCCAGCGTCCGCGATGCCTGTGAAGGGGCATTGGAATGGCCGGCTAAGGTGGCGGCGGCAATTTATGCGGTGCTTGAATTTGCCTCCACCGACCAGACTGCCACTCGCAGCCTCCTCTCCGGGAGACCGACCTCGGGTTATGACGAGGAGGGAAGCTATGCGCAGCTGATCGATCGCTTTGCCGAGCTGCTTGCAGCTGAGGCACCGCGCAGCCGGTCTGTATCGACCGGCAAGCCGGTCATCCGTTCGGTCGCGGCGATCATCGCCGATCCGGTGCGAAGCGGCCGGCCGCAGCGCTTGGCCGAAATTGGCCCGGAGCTCGTTCAGCTCATCCTGCAGCCATATCTGAGTTTCGCCGAGGCCAAGAGCTGGGCGGACCGCACATCTCCCTCTCCGAGCAGCGCCGGCCTCGCCGCCGCCAAGTAGCACCGCCTTTCGGCGTTGAGAATAATTGCGGTAGCGGATTACTTCGATGTGGGTATGACGAGATAAGCGCCTAAAGAATATCTCGACCTCGTTGGTCCACGGTTATCCTGATCTTGGTCGGCTGTCTGCCGGAGACGCTCGGCCCAAAACTCAAAGGACCAGGGTTCCCGAGCAGATAGCGAGAGGCTCCGCGCTGGCCCTGGTCACCAGGTATTGACTTCGTGCCCGACCCGGCGCCCAGCCCTGGGGCGCGGCTCCCCGCTCACCCGTCTTCGGGAAGGGCCGCAAAATCACGTTTGGCCTTTTTGTACCACCCCATCCCCGAAATGGGATGCTTCCACCGACCCTTCATCTTCTTCAAGGCATCCTCGTGGGCTGTATCACCATCTGCAACGGCCTCCTTTAGATGCTTGTCCTGTGCCTTAATGACCTCATCTGCGGTTTCTCCGTGGTGCGGGAGCTCACACGGTCCACCCAACTGTTTACACGTCATCGTCTTCATTGGTCTGGCTTCCTTTCCTGGTCGGCGACGTTAAATGGGATGAGTTTGAACGGAGGTGGCTTCGCTCGGCGGACTTAAGGCGGGATGGCGATGACACTCCACCGTCACTCGGGCACCACGAAGACGTGGCAGTCGCGCCCGAAAGCCAGCACGAGGCGATTAACTGAGTCGGCGTTGCGCCGGTGCCTTGGGCGTGGCGCTCCTGAACTGCTGAGGTCACGTCACTCGTCGGGCCTGATAATTGATCACGTGACCTGATAGTCTATACTACAAATAATCGCGGATCTCGAGTAAATTTGCAAGAATCAGACGATGGCCACCAGGTCCTCCTCCAATAGCGAGACCGCCGAGTTCTCCGGCCAGCTCCTCTTCCGGCTCTGGCGCGCAGCCCATACCCGCACCGCCGAAGCCTTCGGGTCACTCGGTCTGACGCCAGCACTGTTTGCCCTGCTAAATGTTCTCGGGGCCCGCGAGGGCGCGATGCAGCAGGAGATCGGCGCTGAGATGGGTATCGACCGAAGCACAATGGTCGTGCTGATCGACGAGCTCGAAACCAACCAGTTCGCCAAACGCCGACCCCACCCTGGGGATCGACGCGCTCGTGAAGTCGCAGTCACGGCGAAAGGTCGAGAGGTCCTTCAGCGGGCCCGAACAATCGCCTTCCAGGTGGAAGGAGAAGTGCTGCGCGGGCTGACGATCGAGGAACGCAACGAGCTGGTGTCGCTGCTTCGACGTGCGCTCAGCGCCGCGCCACAGTCACCGTGGCGGGCCGAGGAGGGCGATTAGCGCAGCCCGCCCCGGGTGTGCACCCAGATTGGGATACGGGCGTCGAGCTTCTCATTCTTGAGCTTACGGCGGAGCGCCGATTTCCCTTCACGCGGCGTCCTGCCCCTACCGGTGAGAGAGTGCGAAACGGCTAGCCTGCCGATTTGTTGTGTTCCTGCCCGTTGAGGTTGCAGACCCCTACAGACCGACTGCAAACCATGCGCTAACTACTCGCTGGATAGCGCGCTCAGCACGTCCAGGCGAGCGGCCTGGCGCGCAGGGAGTTGTGCTGCGAGCACACCAGCGAGCGCCGCCGCCAATAGCAGCAGCGCCAGCGTGCCGATCGGGATCGACAGCACATACCCGGAGCCCGCAAGCGCGAACGTGGTGACGAGGATAGCCGCCACGACGCCGACCACAAGGCCGAGCACGCCGCCGATCAGGCTGGTGATCAGCGACTCATAACGGATCATCTGGCGGATCTGGCGGCGTGAGGTGCCGATCGCGCGCATCATCCCGAGCTCGCGCGAGCGCTCAAAGATCGAGAGCACAAGGGTGTTGACGATCCCAAATAACGAGACGAGCACCGATAGCGCGAGCAGGACATAGACGAGCAGGAGAAGCTTGTTGACTTTTTCGCCGATTTCGTGGGTGTATTGCGCCGCTGTCTGTGAGTGTGCCTGGGGGAAGTTGCTGCGCAGGAGCGCGTCGATGCCGCGGCGTACTTCGACGCCGTTTGCGCCGGGGGCATAGGAGATGAAGTCCACGCCGTCTTCGCGCTGCCCGAATGCCGAGCGCGCCAGCGCCCGCGAAACCGTGAGGTCCCGCATCAGGCCAAGCGCTTCTTCCTTGATGATGCCCCGCACGGTCAGCGTCACCTTGTGGCCCGAAGCGCTCAGTACCAACAGATGCTGCCCCACTTGCAGGTTGTGGGCGCTCGCGAACTTTTTGGAGAGGATGGTGCCGTTGGCTTCGAGCGAGGCGAGGGTGGTCGCGGAGCCGTGTTCCCATTCGACGTTGTACATCCTCGCAAAGGATTCAGGTTCGATCGCGGTCAGCGGGCTCGTTTCGCCGATCACGGGAGCGCCCGGTTGGGAAAGGTCCTCCACCTTGCCCTCGGTAAAGGCGATCGCAGTGACAGCTCCCACACCGCGGATCGAGCGGAGGGCGGGCGCGATTGTCCCAGGTATGCCACCTTCGCCTGTCCTCGTGTTTTGCACGATTAGGTTGCCGGCAAAGGAGCGGCTGACTGCCTGGTCGATCGTCGCCTTCGTGCCCGAGGCGAGCACCGAGATGAATGCGACGAGCCCAAGCCCCACGGTCAGCGCGAGCGCGGTGACCATGGTGCGGCCCGGTTGGCGCACCGAGTTCTCGCGCGCGAGGCGCCCAGTGATGCCGCGCCAGCTGACGATTAAGCCGATGGCGCGGCCGAGCGCGGGTATGACCCGGTAGCGGCGTTTTTTGCCCTGGTGGCGGAGGCGATAGCGCAGCCTGATTCCAAGGAGCGCGAGGCCGACCAGCAGTACTACGCCAACCCCCTTTGACACGGTGGAGGCCGCCAGCACGAGCCCGAGCCCAAGCACGAATCGGATAACCACGGCGCGCTTGGAAGGCATCGGTCGCGGCGGCAGTTGCACGCCCTCGCGCATCGCCGCCATCGGTGGCACCCGGGTGGCGCGCAGGGCCGGAAAGAAGCCGGCGAGCACCGTAATCACGATGCCGACCCCGAGTGAGACGATCACGGTGCGGGGCTCAAGGACCGTGCCGTTATCGGGTAGATCGGCGCCGAATGCCTTGAACAGTCCATCGAGCGCGGGCGCAAGACCAATTCCTACGAAGAGTCCGACCACCGATCCAACGAGGCCCAAAAGCAGCCCTTCCTCGACGACCGAGCGCATGATCTGCCCGCGTGAGGCACCGAGCGTGCGCAGCAGGCCGAACTCGCGCATGCGCTGAGCGACCGTGATCGTGAAGGTATTGAAGATGATGAACGCGCCGACGACAAGCGCGACGTAGGCGAAGATGAGCAGGAAGGTCCGTAGGAATCCCAGCTTTTCTTCTAGTTCTGAGGTTTGGTTTGCGGCTTCCTGGGCGCCGGTGCGGACGATCAGGGTCGAGGGCAGAGCCGCGCGCACGCGCGAGGCGAGTTCTTTCGGCAAGACGCCAGGGCTCGCGGCAACGTTGATGCTGTCGTATTCGCCCGGTTCGCCCGCCACGTACTGGGCCTGAGCAGAGAGCAACAGCGCCACGCTCGTGCCGCCGAAGGATTCGCTGCCCGCGAACTTGGCTATTCCAGAGATCGTGTAGCGCCGCGCGTGAGCGGCGCCCGCAATCACCAGTTGCGAACCGATGCGTAGGTGCTCGCGCTTGGCCGTCGCTTGGTCGATCGCCATCTCGTCAGTGGCGTTTGGCAGATGTCCCTGGACCGCGGTGAATGACTCAAAGCGCGCCGGCTGCACCGCGGCTACCAGCGAGGGTGCCGTGCTCGATATCCGCTTGCCATTCGTCGTGAGCAGTGCCGCCCTGGTTGAGACGTCGCCGGAGGCTGCCGCGACGCCGGGTACCGTCCGCACCCGCGCGATCGTCGCCTTTCTGATCGGGTAGGTCTGAGATTCGCTTCCCTTGCCGAGCGTTTCCTTGGCGGTTATCACTACAGCCTTGTTCTTATATGCATTGCTGAAGACTTCCGCGAACGCGTGGTTGATCGTGTCGGTGAGGATGTAAGTGCCCGCCATCAGCGCCACACCGAGGACGATTGCGATGCCCGTCAGTAGCGCCCTGACCTTCCGCTGGGCAAAGCCGCGGAGGACCAGCTTGCTCATCAGCTGATCGACTTCATCAGGTCAAGCGCCTCCTCAAGACTGGCCGCCGCGCCGTCGTGGACAATCCTGCCGTCGGCCAGCACAAGCAGCCGGTCGGCGAACGACGCCGCGTGCGCGTCATGGGTGACCATCACGACGGTCTGGGAGAAGTCGTCGACCGCCTTGCGCAGCAGCCGCAGGACATCCCCGGAGGATTTCGAGTCGAGGTTCCCGGTCGGCTCGTCTGCGAACACGACTGTCGGGCGCGAGATCAGCGCTCTGGCAATCGCCACCCGTTGCTGCTGACCGCCCGAGAGTTCGGCCGGGCGGTGGCTCAGCCGGTCGCGGATTCCGACCGTGTCGACGAGTTGCTCGAACCATTCATGGTCCACCTCGCGTCCAGCAATCGACAGCGGCAGAAGGATGTTCTCCTCGGCGTCGAGGATGGGCAGCAGGTTGAACGTCTGAAAAATGAAGCCAATGCGATCGCGCCGCAGTTGCGTGAGCGCACGCTCACCAAGCCCGCTGAGCTCGACGCCGGCGAGGGTGACCGTGCCTGAGGTTGGGCGGTCCATGCCTGCGAGCAGCTGCATGAGGGTTGACTTGCCCGACCCCGACGGCCCCATAATTGCTGCGAAGCGGTTCGTGGGGAAGTCCACCGTGATTCCTATCAGCGCGTCCACAGCCGCCCCGTCCTCGCCAAACCGCCGGCCCAGGTCTTGCGCCTGCATGATCGTGTCGCTGCCGTTTTGAGGATCCGATTGCGTTGCTATCGACATGGTCGGCAACCTACCCGTGGGCACAGTTCGGCAACCAGCTGAAGCGCCAGGAGGCGAAGGCAGCTGAGCCGAGACCCCACGCCGCGAGCGCGAGCAGGTTGCTGACCGAGACAGCTTTTGCGAATGAAGTATTCACGGAAGCGATTTGCAGGGCGGCTGCGAGGTGCTCGACGGGAAACAGCGAGCCGGCGGACCGAAGCGTGCTCGAGAGGCTGGCGGTCGGGATGAAAACGCCTGAGAGGAACCAAAGGGGCATCGTCGTCGCTTGTACGATCGGCTGCGCGGCGTCGTAGGAGCCGATCATGCCGGACACGGCGTACCCGATACAGGCGAACGTGAGTGTTGCCAGTACCGTCGTGCAGGCGATCGCGGCGAGCGCGCCGGGTGCCATCCCTACCCCGAACACAAACTTTCCGACAATGAGCAGAAGCGTGGCCATGATCGCGACCACCGCGACGGTCGAAAACGCCTGGCCCGCTATCAGCAGGGAGGGTGACGCGGGAGTGGCGCGCCGGCGCTTGAGTATGCCGGACTCGCGCAAGGCAGCGATCGAGATAACAAGATTGGCGTAGGAGGCGACGACGATCGACATCGCGAGTATCCCCGGAACGTAGAACTGGGAAAGCTTGACGTGGACACCCTCGATGGTCGTGGTTCCGTGACCAAAGACGCCCGTGAATATGACTAGCAACACGATCGGGAAGAAGAAAGTAAAAAAACGTGCGCGGGGGTTGCGCAGGCTCGCGCGCAGGTCATAGTTCACCTGGTGAGCGAGCAGCGCGAGCGCACCCCGGGAGGCCGCGGACGGCCGCGTGATCGACGGACGCTCACCGCTTGAGCGACCGGCATGTGCCGCTGCTGGCGTGCCGGATTGGGCGGCGCCCAGATCGTTTATGGCGCGAGCCTTGCGCTCTTGCCACAGATGACCTGGATAGTTCATAAGGATGAACATCTCTAGCTTTTCGCCTGTGCCAGGGGCCTGTGGCGACGCCACAAGCGGATGACGTACTTCAGGAGAAGAATCATCGTTAGCTCCTCGTTTGGTTGTTGGCTGTGAGATCCAAATAGACGTCTTCGAGCGTGGGCTGGCGAACCTCGAGATCATTGAGTTCCAGACCGCGCTCGAGCGCCCACCCCGAGAGTGAGTAGAGGTCAGCGGCAAGGTGCGAGCTGGGCAATGCGATTCGCCCGTCCCGGCGCCGTTCGGCGCGCTCGGAGAGCAAAGATGGCAGCTCGCCGAGTGCTGTTGCGCTCGGAATTGTCAAGGTGATTCGCGCGCCCGCGCGCTGTCGGTTGCCGAGCGTTTGCGGCGAGCCGAGGGCGATGATCTCACCGGCTGCAATCAGCGCAATCCGGTCGGCGAGGCGTTCGGCCTCCTCCATGTGATGGGTTGTCAGAAAGACCGTCTTGCCGAGGTCCCGCAGCCCGCCGATGACTTCCCAGGCGACCCGGCGGGCGGAGGGGTCAAAGCCTGTCGTCGGCTCATCGAGGAAGATCAGCTCGGGGTCGCCGATCAGCGCCAGAGCGACGTCTAAGCGCCGCCGCTGGCCACCCGATAGCGTGCTAGTGAGCTCATCGACCCGCTCGTTTAGGCCAACGAGCGCGAGCGTCTCCTCGACCTTGCGCGGTGCGCGGTAGTAGCCGGCGTAGAGGTGCAGACACTCGCCGACGGTCAGGCCCGGCTCTGTCCCGGAGTCCTGCAGCACGATCCCGATCCGCTCACGCCAAGCTGAGGGCGCGTGCCAGGGATTGGCGCCGAGCACCTCGACCTGGCCGCCGCTTGACTGACGGAAGCCCTCGAGGATCTCGACCGTGGTCGTCTTGCCTGCCCCATTGGGACCGAGGAACGCAAAGATCTCGCCACGGCGGACTTCGAGGTCGATTCCGCGGACCGCATCGTGATCGCCGTAGCGCTTTCTGAGACCGCGAGCTGAGATCACGAGATCGCAGCCGGGCGGTGATGGCGACGCCGCCCGGTGCTGGGCAATTGCACCGTGGAGTGAGTTTGTGAGCATGTCAGAACGCTAGGCGCCATCGACCCCTTTTTCATCGGCTCCTGGGTCGAACCTGATGTTCCATCCCTGGGTGGAGGAGTGCAGACACAGGCTCCACCCACCGGCCGATGACGTTTGCGCGCAAGCCGCCTATCGTTGACGGCGCACGATGCTTGCGATCTATCGATGGTTCACTGGCAGCAGGCTCGGTTCGAGCGAGACACGTGCGTCCGCCGAGGCGATCGTATTGCGCTGCTTCGGCGTCGCGTACCTGGCGGTGTTTTTGGTCGAGACGTTCACGAGTCGGCCCCATCCTGGACTGCACGGCCGCGGCGCCGTGATCCTGGCCGCGACGATCGGGTTCGTCGCGGCGACGGTGGGGACTCAGCCACAAAGATGCGACCTATCCTCGCGACGGCGTGTTGCCGCCCTCCTCGCTATGACAGCTGCAGCGGCTGTGCTCGCCGTCGTGCAGCCTCATGGCATCTGGACCGTGGGGCCGATCTTCGTTGCGATCGTGGCCGCGCTTCGCTTGGAACGTCTGACTGGGATCATGACGCTTGCTTGTTCGCTCGCGGTGCTCGTCATAGTCTCGCTGGTCGCGGGGCGCGGCGGATCGCTATCGGTGCTAGTCGGTGCCGTTTTGTTCTATCTGCTGCTGCGCCTGATGCGCCAGCTGCGCGAGCAGAGCGACGTGTTGGCTGAGTCGCGGGCCGCCGAGGCGCGCATCGCCGAGCGCGACCGTCTCGCGCGGGAGATGCATGACGTGCTCGCTCATTCCCTCTCGGCGCTCGCGCTGCAGCTCGAGAGCACTCGCCTGCTCGCGGTTGAGCGCGGTGTCGACGATACCGTTGCGCGGGCGATTGATCAGGCGCACCAGCTCGCCGCCAGCGGGTTGCAGGACGCGCGCCGCGCGATTGCGGCAGCCCGCGGGGATGAGCTACCAGGGCCCGATCGCATCGGGGTACTCGCCGATGCGTTTGGAGAGCAGAGCGGGCTGCCAGTTGCCATCGAGGTGCGCGGCGATCCGCGCGAGCTCGCTCCGGACGCCCGACTTGCTTTGTATCGCACAGCCCAGGAGGCACTCACCAACGTGCGTCGCCACGCCGCAGCGGAACGCGTGGAGATAGAGCTCTCCTACCTCCCCCAAAGCACTGTGCTGATCGTCGAAGACCGCGCGAGCGAGGGCAAATCATCGCCATCGCAGGCGATCGTCGGCACCGGCTATGGCCTGACTGGAATGCGCGAGCGTGCCGCGCTGCTCGGTGGCGAGCTGCTCGCCGAGCCGACGGATAATGGTTTCCGCGTCGAGCTGCGACTGCCGACATGAGCGGGAATAAGCCGCGAATCGAGCAGGAACCGGTGCGTGTGGTGCTCGCCGACGACCAGCGCCTGGTGCGTGAAAGCCTTGGCACGATGATTGGTCTCCTGGACGGCATCGAGCTCGTAGCCAGTGCCTCAAATGGCGAAGAGGCGCTAGCGTTATGTGACGAGCACAAGCCCGCCGTCGTCCTTATGGACCTCCGGATGCCAATACTGGATGGAATCGAGGCGACCCGATCCCTGTGCGAGCGACATCCTGACGTGCGGGTCATCGCTCTCACCACCTACGCCGACGATGAGAGCGTCCTCGGCGCGCTGCGCGCAGGCGCGCGTGGCTACCTTACGAAGGACGCCAGCGGCGAGGACATCCGTACCGCGGTCCACACCGTCGCGGCGGGGGACGCCGCGCTCGACCCGGCCGTGCAGCACCACGTGGTGGCAGCACTTGCGAGCGAGGGGCCAACTCATCGAGATCCGAGTGCAACCGCAACGCCCGAACTCCCCGACAATCTCACACCGCGCGAGGCCGAGGTGCTCGCGTTGATCGCCGAAGGATTGACCAACGCCGAGATTGCAGAGCGGCTCGTCCTCAGCCCCACAACGATCAAGTCCCACGTCAACCACCTGTTTGCAAAGGCAGGCTTGCGCGACCGCGCTCAGGCCATCAACTACGCCTACCGCACCGGGATCGCGATACCGCCACAGTGAGATCCGTTACTCCCAAACGGCAACACGGCGACGCCAGACGTTAGAACTGGCTGAGAACCTGATCGATGCCCGTGAACACCTGGCGCCGCTGACGACAGCTACCGCGAGGTCGGCAATTCACCGGTGGACTTACAAAGGACACAGCCGCGCGAAAGCGAGGGGTCACAAATCGCTGTTTGAGTACCCGATGCACTGAAATGCATTGCCGGTCACGACCGGGCTGGCGCCACCTAAGGTGACCGCGGCTCGAGGGGAATACAGTTGGCTTCGAATCGGAGGTGATGCATTGACCGACCGGCCAAATCTCCGCGGGTCCCCGATGTCTGACACTGTCGACAGGCTGATCCTCGATCTCCTCGAGTGGATGGGCCCCGGGCCGCGCCCTTACGTCGAGGTACTCGAGGCGTGGCAGACGTCGTGTCCGCGCTTCCCCGTCTGGGAGGACGCCAACGACCGCGGCTTCATTGTCCGTCATCGCTCGCCGGAAGGTGGCGCGCAGGTCTCGCTGTCCGCCGCCGGAGCGGAGCACCTGCGCGAGCACCGCCAACCGTCGCCACCCCGATGAAGAATCTCCATCCTCGACGACCACCACGGCCCCCTACGCTCGCTCGAGCCTTCACGAAATTGACTGAGCATGAGGTCGAATCTGAATCGACGACGTCCGGGTGGCGATGCGCTTCATGGTAGTCGCGCGAGACCAAAAGCTTCTATCCGCGGCTGGACCTGAGATCCGCCCCCCGGTTTCCTGGGGATTTGTGGGAACAGGCGGTCGGCCGGCTGGAACCCCGCTTGGATGCCTGGTGGGTTTGGCGGCCTCGAGTCGAACCTCACGGCAAGGCGTTTCGCCGGCCGCAGACCGGAGCGGCCGCTGCCGTCGGAGGCGTTGAGAATGCTATCGGTCCGCCCAGGCCACGCCAACCCGGCGGGTTCGCTGCGTCGGTTAGCCTGACCTCAAGGGCGGATACAGAAACTCGCCCCACCGCAATTGGCGCTAGTGAGGTGCCCCAATGCATTTCAGGCGACGCGCGGGACAGGTGGTCGGACTTGCGGGAGGCATCCTTGCGATCGCTGTGCCCAGCGCGATGGCGACACCGAGGTTCGCCAGCCCGACCGGTTCCGGGACGGCATGCACTCAGGCGTCGCCCTGCGGCGTCGTCACGGCCGTAAATGAAGCCATGAACAATGACGACATCACGATCGAGCCAGGCACCTACGGCTCGCCGACGCCCTTGACCACGACGCTCGACGACGGAGGTAATACCCTCACGATCCATGGCGAGGCAGGACAGCCACGGCCGGTGATCATTACGCAGGCTGGCTACGGCATAGAGTTGCTGGGCGCGAAAAGCAGTGTCAGCAATCTGGACCTTGAGGACACAACCGGCGAATATGGAATCTATGTCGGCGGTCTATACAGCGCGAGCGTAGACCATGTCATATCACACGTCTCCGCCGCCGGCGCGGTCGCATGCTACCCATCGGGAACGCTCACCGACAGCGTCTGCTGGTCGAGCGGGCCGAGCGGAATCGCAACAACTCTGATTGTCCCCGGAAACGTGAGTGCAACCCTTCGAAACGACACGCTGATCGCCACCGGGGGCGCTGGGCACGCAGTCGTCGCCAACGCGATCAATGGCAGCACGATGACGCTCAATCTGACCAACACGATCGCCCGTGGAACGGGCGCCGACATCTTCGCGAGCACCGACTCAAATTCGAAAAGCATGGCGATCGTCAACGCAACCTATTCAAACTACGCCAATGTTCAGATCAACAACGGAGGCGGCGGAAGTACGACGAGCGTCACCCCCGCGGGATCTGCCGCCAATCAAACTGGCTCACCACTGTTCGTGAGCGCGGCGGCTGGCAACTTCCATGAGGTGGTCGGCTCACCCACAATCGACGCTGGGATGAATAGCCCCGAAGATGGCACAACTGACCTTGACGGCAATCCGCGGGCGCTCCCCGGTCGACTGACATGCGGAGCGCCTGAACCGGCGGAGACGGATATCGGAGCCTATGAGTTCCTACCCTTCGCCCCTCCCTGCGCGCCGTCGCTACCCCCCAACACGGCGATCACAAAGACGAAGATCAACCGACAGAAGAAAAGAGTTAGCTTCAGCTTTCAAGCGATTGGGTCAGCGAGTGGCTTCGAATGTATGTTGATCAAGCCGCGACGCAAACACCACAAACCGCCCATGGCTGCTGCCTTCTCGTCCTGCAATTCACCCAAGACCTACAAGCACTTGCAGCCGGGCAGCTACGAGTTCGAGGTCCGCGCCCTGAGCTCCGCAGGTGCCGATGCGACCCCAGCGACCAAGAAGCTGAACGTCAAGGTCTAGCCATCAGAGGTGAAGCCCATGATTATCGATCCAAGGGCGGGTCACCTCCTCGACGAAAAGGCAAAGCGGAGGGACTAAGCGCCCGAACTCGGCTGGCGGTACGGTCGTCGACAGGACATCCGAGCTGGATCGGACTTGGCTCACTGGAGGCAAGTGGCTCCCGCACTGCTTACTGGTGAGGTTCGAGGATCACAATCGGGATCTTTCGGCCCTTTGCGTTGCTCTTGAAGAATTCATATCCAGGGTAGAACGCTACGAACCCCGACCAGAGCCGATCGCGCTCCTCATTGGATGCGAGACGTGCGCGCACCGCACGGATCTCGGGGCCGATCTGAATTGTCGTCTCCGGGTTCGCGCTTAGGTTGTGAAACCACCCCGGGTGGGTTGGCTGGCCACCATTTGTGGCCGCCACAACGATGGAATTGCCGTCCTCCTGGTACATGGCGGGAGAAGTCCGCCTCGCGCCACTCTTGGCGCCAACGTGGTCGACCAGGACTATCCGCGCCTTAGGCCAGCCGGGGAGGTGGCCTCCGAGTCTTCCGCCGCTTTTGCGGTAGATGGCTACGTGGAGCTTCGCTGAGCGTCGCCCAGCGTAGTAGCCGCGCTTGTTGGCGAATTGAGACGTGGACGCTGTGAACCTTCCAAACAAAGACATGGCATTCCTCCGAGGTGGCTTCGCTGTAGTGGGCGGTCCTTGGTTATCCGGTCTGCTGGGACCTCATGGGTTGGATTTGACTGCGCTTGCTGTGAGGAGCCCCAGGGTCTGCCCGAAAAGCTCATCGTCTATTTCAGCGGGGTCGATCATCTTTTCCAGGGCTATTCCGGTGAAGAGGGCGCAAATCCCCATGACGAGTCGCTCGGCCGGTACCGAGAATTCCACCCCTCGGCGGTTCGCCTCGCTCTCGACTAGGCGGACCAACGCCGCCTTCCGTTTTCGAAAGCAGGCCCGGAAGCGTGTGCCGATCTCATCGTTTCGGCAGGCCACCGAGCAGAATTCATGGAACAGCTTCACCCAGGCTCGCTCTTCGTTCAGGTACTCGCTGAATACCGCCCCGATGTCGGTCGCCTTGCGGGAGGCGGAGGTCTCTTCGCTGACGATTTCATCGATTCGATCGATGTGGGACTGAAATCGGCGCTCCACAATCTCAAGGAGCAACTCGCCCTTGCCCGAGAAATTCGAATAGATCGCCTTGCGGGTGTAGCCGGCCCGTTCGGCGATCTCCTCCAAAGAGCTCTCGGCGTATCCCCGCGCTTCGAAGACTTCAAGCGCCGATGCCAGCAGTCGCTCCCTTGTTTGGCGGCGCTGCTGCTCGCGGCTCAGACGGGGCGGCTTTGGCTTTAAGGATACAGTCTGCACCTGAGAACGGACTGTATCGCAAAGTCGATATTTGGCTGAGCTGGCCATTAGGAGGCGAGAAACTTGGCTGTTGGTCGCGATATACAGAGCCCTAGCTTCCTCCCTGCTGTGGCGAGACCCCTGCCCCCCATGAAGCGGGCGTTGCGGCTAGCGCTCCGTAGGGTCTTTGGTGAGCCCCGCGGCGGTCACCCAGCGCCGCTACATGGCATGCGCAGGGCCAGAGGGTGCTTATTCTGGCCCGGCTTCAGCCCACGTTTTGACAGTGCGATTCAATCGTGGCGGCAAGTTCGCCAACCTGGACGACAAGGTGATTGAAACCGGTCCTGATTGCACCTGACCGTCGGCCGGTCGGTGGACCAGCTCAAGCGTGACGACCTCCTCGCTGGGGAACTTGGAAACCGTCAGAGTTGCCCCGTCGCCCACTTTGATCCGTCCGACATTCTGATGGCCGAGCGCGTAATCGAAGTTGAGAGATATCGGGGTCGCTCACCCGGTAAGCCGGTATGGAGCGCCTTCGCCTACGGACTGTAGGCAAAAGAAAGGCCGGCTGTGTGGCAGCCGGTAAGTCCACTATCAGAGTGATGGATCAGCAGAGCAAGGAAGACGTCTAGCGGGCCTGCGCCTGGCCGGGATCGCGAGCTCGTCGACCGATCGCTCAAGCGGCGGCGATGTGTAAGAGCCGTGTAGGAAGGGTCTTGCACGGGGGAAAATAGGGGGACAATTGCTCGCGTGAAGCTTCTGATCGTGGACGATGATCGTGCGCTGCGCGACGCTTTGCGGCGCGGATTGAACCTCGCCGGCTATGAGGTCGTGGATGCCGGGACGGGGCTAGAGGCGCTCGAGCAGATTAGCGAGCAAGCCCCCGACGCGCTGATTCTCGACATCGGGCTACCTGACGTAAGCGGACTGGAGGTATGTCGACGGCTGCGGGCGCAGGGACAGCGCGTGCCGGTCCTGATGTTGACCGCGCGAAACGCAGTGGAGGATAGGATCGATGGTCTCGACGCGGGCGCCGATGACTACCTCGTCAAGCCGTTTGACCTCGGTGAGTTGATTGCCCGAATGCGGGCCCTTCTACGCCGCAGTGCTCCATCCGAGGGGATCGGCGATCCATCATTCGGCACACTGCGGCTCGATAGCGCTCGTCATGGGGCGAGCGTAAAGGGCAATTTCGTCGAGCTCACGCGCACTGAGTTCCAGCTGCTTGATCTGCTGCTGCGAAATCCGCGGCGGGTGCTGCCACACACCCTTATCTACGATCGCGTCTGGGGGTATGACTTCGGGCCCAGCTCGAACGCGCTGCGCTGCTACATCGGCTACCTTCGCCGCAAGCTCGAGGATGCCGGATCGGCGCCACTGATCCATACCGTGCGCGGCGTCGGCTACGTCCTGCGCGAGCCATGAGCTTGCGGGTACGGATGGCCGCCAGCGCGGCTGGCGCCGTGACCGCCGTGGTCTTGGTGATGACTGTGGCGGTATACCTCGCGGTGCGCTCGGACCTGCGCGGTGAGGTCGATCGCGTGCTGACCGAGCAGGCACAACCACTCACCGTCAAGGCTTCCGGAGTCTCCGTCAGGGCGTCCAGGAACGTCCCCGGGATCGGTGGATTGGCTACCGGTGTCATAGCGCGTCACCTAGGGCCGCCAGGTGCCCCGCTGCCTGGCAAGCGGATTGTGTTTCCTGCGTCGCCTAGCGCCGGCCTGGCAATTAAGCAGGCCGAACCGCTAACCGCGGCTCGCGTGGCGATAACTCAGGGCCCGCCCCAGCCGTTCACCGGTGCCGGCGGCTACATCCAGTTCCTGCGTCCGGACGGTGACGTCGTCAAGAGCGCCAATGAGGGCTCGCTGCCGAGCATCCCGCCGAGCGCGGCGGCGCGGGCGATTGCCGAGCACGGCACGGGTCGCGAACTCGCCGATGTGCAGGTGGGAGGCGAACACATGCGCGTCCTCACGGTCGGCGTCGGTCCCCGCGGCGCCGTCCAGCTGGCGCGCCCGCTGACCGAGGTCGACAACGAGCTCAGCAACCTCGTGGTGATCCTGGTGGCGGTCGGCGCCGCCGGCATCCTGCTCGCTGCGCTGCTCGGTGCGGTGGTCGCTCGCACCGCACTCGCCCCGATCGCTCGCTTCACGCGTCGCACCGAGGGTCTCTCCGCGTCGGCCGAGCCGTCGCAGCGCCTGCAAGTCGAGGGGCGCGATGAGCTCGCGCGACTTGCAGGCTCTTTCAACCGTACGCTCGATGAGCTCGAGCGCTCCGTGCAGGCCCAGCGCCAGCTCGTCGCCGATGCGAGCCACGAGCTGCGGACGCCGATCGCCAGCCTGCGCGCCAACATCCAGGTGCTCGAACAGGCGGGGCGGCTGTCGGCTACCGAGCGCGAGAGCCTGCGCCGCGACGTGATCGCCGAGCTCGATGAGCTGACCGGCCTCGTCAGCGACCTGGTCGAGCTGGCTCGCGGAGCCAAGCCAATCGCGGTGCTCGACGAAGTGCGCCTCGATGAGCTTGTTGGCGCGGCAGTCATCCGCGCCCAGCGCCGCTCCGGCGCCACATTCCACCTCGAGATCGAGCCGACCCTGGTCAGCGGGGAGGCATCACGCATCGATCGCGCGATCGCCAACCTGCTCGACAATGCGCTTCAATGGAGTCCACCCGGCAGCGTGATTGACGTCGCGCTGCGGGCCGGGGTGCTGAGCGTGCGCGACCGTGGCCCGGGATTTACCGACGGCGATCTGCCGCATGTATTTGCGCGCTTCTACCGTGCTGACGGCGCCCGCGGCAAGCCCGGCTCGGGGCTCGGGCTCGCGATCGTCAAGCAGGCCGCCGAAGCACACGGCGGCCACGTCGAAGCGGCCAACGCAGCTGGTGGCGGCGCCAGGGTGAGCGCTACCTTCGGGGTTTCTCCCCAGCTCCTACACTCACCCGACGCTAGCTTTATACAGACCTGACACGCTCATAGCGTGCAGTGATCTGCCGCACCCCCCATCGCCAACAAAAGGAGTTGCTACTCAATGACCCATTCATGGCGGTTCAAAAGCGCAGCCGCGGTCGGAGCATGCGCCGTGGTGGGCGCGATCGGGGGAATCGCCGCCGGCGCCGCGGCCCCATCTCACAACGGCAGAGAAGGCAAAAACGGCCCGGACGCGCAATCTAGGTGCCCCGCCCCGTCCGCGATCGGGATGGGTGGTCCACCGATGGCCATGTTCGCTTTCGAGGGCCCGCCGGTGCACGCCGTCCAGATCGTGCCGAATCAAGCCGGCGATGGCTTCGACACCGTCACAGAGGACTCCGGCACGGTGAAGTCGGTCTCAGGCGACAAACTCACGATCACCGAGGGCACCCAAAAAGCCACCTATGGCACGCCGACGCTGACGATTCCAGCCGACGCAACGATTCAGCGCAACGGAGTAAGCGCCAAACTCTCCGAAATCCAGACCGGCGACCACGTCGATGTCAGCTCAAGCTCAGACGGCACGACGTCCGTCTTTGCCGTCGGCTCGGGGCAGTGGCCACCGAAGCCGACCATCAAGCAAGGAGTATCGCCGGGACCGGGCTTTCCGATGTACAACCACCGGGGGCTGCCTCCGCTGGGCCTTCGAATGTACAACCACCGGGGGCCGCCTCCTCCTAACTTTGCAATTTATAGGAAGGGGGGGCCGCCTCGGCTGGGATTGCGCATTTACAGGAGGGGGGAGCCGCTGCCAGTTGGCGGACCAAGCGGACCGCTCGCGGAGGGGCGGGTCACCTGTAGCTACCGCGCGCCAGCACCATAGCCTAACGCTCCCAAAAGCGCAGCTGAAACCACGCGATGGGGTACGGGCGAGGAGCGGGACGTCGAAGGCCTCTGCCCGGATTAGGGGAGTGCACTTTGGATGCTCTGAGGGAAACCACAGGGCGTAACGTTTGAGCCAGATAGCGGCGCTTGAGATGCGCCCATGCGGGCTGCGAAAGATCACTCTTCGCCGCAAGTGCTCTCGATCTGGTGAAGGTGAATCAGTGGACCTTAACCAAAGTCAACCGTAGTGCCGCCGAGGGCCTCGCGGCGCTACGGGCAGCGATCGCCGCCTAGCGTGTCTCAGCGCCGGTGTTCGGGCTACCGCGTTCCCACCAGTCGATCGCTTGCTGGTCAGCCGGGCATCCGCATTAACTGCGTTTGGGTGGGCGACATAGACACATCCTCACTGTGGAGTGCGATGAAGCCAAAAACGTCCCGGCTTTCCCAGGTTTGTTGTAGCTCTCGACGTAGACCGCAGTCCTCTCTCGATCAAGACTCATCACTCCTCCCTTCACGCCTTGGTCGACTCGACTCGGTCCAGCTGCTTCAACCGTTCGACCGCCGCCCCGACGTGCGTGAGATATCGCTTGACTACGTCTTGAACGTCGGGCTCCGCAGCGTGGTCGGGAAGTGCACGCAGCAGGTTCAGCCGGCTCTCGGCAATCCATGCCGAGAGGTCGGGTTCACTCAACCACCGCCCCTCCGTTCTCCATGTGCGGCTCATCATCTGCGGCCAGTCCTCGATGCTGCTGGCGTATGGATTTGGTGGACAGAGCCGGTTCTTATCCGCGTCCTCATCCCAGTGGGCCTCGATGAAGCCGACGAGGGCTGCGTTGAAACAGGGCGAAAGGTGCCGAACCTCTTGGAGCACGATCCGATCGGGATGGAATACTGGCGTCGCCGCGGCGTTCTTCAGGCCCAGCGCCGTGCAATCCACGTGCAGGATGTCGGGGCTGGTTTTGATCTCGCCGCGCTCGAGCACAATTCGATCGGCCTCAATCCGCCGCACCCGACCGAGCCTGACCACATCTTCAATCTGCCGCAGTGCTGCTAGCTCTCCCGCGCTCAGCATCGTGCCCCGGTACATCGTCGCCGGGCACGTCGGGTCGATACGCAAAAGCCGCCCCGAGGCCTCGAGTCGTTCGAAGAGGTCATCGATATTGGCCGCATCGGCGCCGGCCTCGACATCTAGTGCGTTCCCCTCCATGATCGCTCCGACCTGCTCCAACGGCTGAAAGTGGCAGCGGTTATAGAACCAAGCGTCGCGAGGCCGAACCCAGCGAATCCGATCTGGTCGCACGTCGTTGTCAAGAAGCCAAAGGCAGGCATCGGCGGCCGTCTTGCCTGACCCAAGGATGGTGTAGGAGCAGTCTGACTGCGCCGCCACCGGCAGATCGTTGATGGGAATGAGCCGAACGCCCGGTGTCACCTCGAACGGAACCGCGTGGGTCGCCGGGATCGATGCCTCCATATATCGAGCATCGACGACCTTGCGACGTACAGCCACATCGTGAACCTCACCGGTGCTCACGTCCCTGACCCGCTCGCCGTCACTCCCGGGGGCCAGGTGCTCGTGGCCGGTGAGGACCTGAGTGCGGCCTGTCTTTGCGAGTTGCTCGGCCGCTTCGGCAAAATGCTTGGAGACCTGCTCACCGCTCGCCCGCTCGTAGAACCCGGCATTCTCCCCTTCCCGGTCGATGTGGTCCTCACCCAGAGCCAGCGAGTTCACGCCGTAGTAGGCGGATGGGGTATGGAGGCGAACGAACGGATAGGCATCCGCCCAATGACCCCCCGGAGCCTGTCGAGAGTCGATTACCGTCACATCTGCGTCCGCCTCGGCTACCAGCGAGTCGGCGAACGCAAGCCCCCTTGCACCCGCCCCTACAACCAGATAATCGGTATTGATGAGCATGACCTTTCCCCTGGATTGGTGCTGAAGCAAGGTATCCCGAAAAGGAAGGAGAAAATAGCCGATACTCGCGTCCACGGGAACGATCGGGCTCGCCGGTCGTGGCAAGCTGACCCGAGCCAAAAAGGTCACTGTGCCGTTCTAGGGAAGCTCGGGAGCCGACCCCGAAGGGGGGGGCGCTATCTACCTGCTGTTTGGAGCGAACGGCTTCGGCACCCCCGACTGTCCGCCTTCCAGGAGTGCTCGAGCCGTTGTCAGGTGAGTCGCGTGACGCTACGCTATAGGCTGATCGGCGGAGGAGTGTTGAGGTGGAGCATCGGTCGATAACGCAACAACAGCGCGCAGGTGCGGTGGCGCTCGCCAACGAAGAAGCGGTGCGGGCGTGGGACACGGTCCTGTATGAGCGGTGGAAGTCAAACCGAAAAGTGTTCGTGGGCGCGCTGGAAGAGGTGACCGAGGAGGTCTTTGAGCTCTTTCCCCCTCCCGAGCGTGGGCGCTGCATCGACATCGGGTGCGGCTTCGGCGAGACAACACAGCGGCTGGCTGAGCTCGTTGGTCGTGAAGGCTTCGCACTCGGCACCGATTCCTCGCCGCGGTTCATCGAGGACGCCCGTCGCGAGGCCGCCGAGGCGTTTGTCGAGAACGTTGCGTTTGAGACCGCCGATGCGCAGACGGCCGAGTGGGATCCCATCTACGACTACGCCTTTTCGCGCATGGGGACGCAGTTCTTCGCCGCACCGGTTCCGGCTATGCGGGCGATCCGCGGCGCGCTCATGCCCGGCGGTCGGCTCGCCAAGGTCTGCTGGCGCCGGAAGGCCGATAGCCCGTTATGGGCGGAGACCGAGCAGGTCGTTGAGCAGTTCCTCTCGCGCCCTGAGGAGTACGTGGTCGACACCTGCGGTCCCGGGCCATTCTCGCTCGGTAACCCCGAGACCACCCGTGGGATTCTCGAGGCCGCCGGGTTCGATCAGGTTGAGCTTCATCGCAGCGACTTCGATTACTTCATGGGCGCGGACATGGACGAGGCGATCGACTCCTTGCTCGCAATCGGACCCGGCGCAGAGCTGATCCGCCTAAACGGCGAGTATGGGGAGAGCCGTCGAGGCGAAATCGCCGAGGCCCTGAGGGACCACTACGCCAAGTGGCAGAAGCCCGACGGCTCCATAGTCGGCCGCGGTTCCGTCTGGATCGTTGCGGCCGAGAACCCCGGATAACAATTCGATCCGCCTGAATCGCGTTGGCTCGGTCGAGAAGATCTGAGGGCCGGAATGGTGCCTGTGGGTGCTGGCACGATCGATTACCGGCGGTCGTTTCCTCCCTGGTTGGGCGAGCGCCCATTCGACCCGAAGGAGCGGCTCCTACCGACTCAGTATCGCCAGGATAAAGAGGCGCCTCCGGCCCCGCCTCTCCTCGCCGACCAGTTAGAGAGCCCGGGCAGCAACGCCCGTTGGGATAGCCGCGAGGTGGGCGAGACCAGCGGATGGCCTGAGAGAAAATTCGACTGCAGCGCGCCGAGGGCCACGCCAGGATGCGCCAACTGCCTGGAGCGAAGGCGAGATCGGGCTAAAGCTGACGAGCTCTACTCAGAGGGGGTTCGTCGACCAAGATCAAATATGCGTCTCCGGATGCCTGCTTGATGCCTCGCAGCGATCGAGCTTGGTAACG
The DNA here is from genome assembly GCA_963700105.1 of uncultured Solirubrobacterales bacterium. Taxonomy (GTDB): domain Bacteria; phylum Actinomycetota; class Thermoleophilia; order Solirubrobacterales; family 70-9; genus CAVUWL01. The sequence goes on from CAVOWL010000005.1 coordinate 353,947, forward strand.
TCGCCCAATGAATATCCGTGAGCGGCGCTCGGTCTGCGTAGCCGGATGTGGGCTTCTGGCCCTCGTTACGGTTTTTTCGACATTGGGGTACGGGTCAATTGCCGCTTCGCTGGCGGCACCTCCGGCGCGTGCGGCTGTACTCGGATCTAAGAGCTCGATGTCGAGCGCACGGCTGTGGACAGCGCTGGACAGGAATGTCACCTGCGGTGTTGCGATCCACCCGGTCAACTCGCCGCCGATGCAGCTGCTCTGTAGCGGCAAACACGTGCCTGCCCCGAAGACCAAGAGCTTCGGCGACCCCGGCTTCGTCTTTCTGGGATCGACTGGGCATCCGTCGCTCGCGCGGCTCAGCCAAGACACCTTTGTTGGCACAAGGCCGGTGGCGCTCAGCCAGGGGCACAGCTGGAGCGTAGGTCCGATCAGCGTGACCTGCACGATCAGCTCGGGAGCGGTTCGCTGCGCAAACCGCTCCCATCACGGCTTCAGGATCACGAAGAGTTCCTACCGGGCGTTCTGAGGCCCCGCCACCCTTTCGCCGTAGCGCTTTGAGAGGCCGCCTCCCTTGTTTCACGGACCTCTTCGTCCTCAGCACGCTTTGGCTTGTGAGGGGCTTTCCGGCGATACCCCGAGCAGGATTCGAACCTGCGGTCCACTCCTCAGGAGGGGATCTAGGGGCTTCACAAAGATGACTCTAAACCGCTCAATCCCTGCCATTTCGCACCATTCTGGAAAGACATAGGAAGTCAGCAAAGGACGCAGGAGCCCGAATTTGTTCCTACCTCGTCGTTTAGTCTTCGCCAGTGTGTAGGCCTCCCGGGACCGCAGCGTCCTTCGCCACTTGCCTCCCGCCAGCACGCTCGAGCCTGCCGACAAAAACGGCCAAGCGGGCGCGCTAGGGCTTTGACCGCGTCAACCCGCTCTGGATCTCGGCGGCGAGCAGCTCTGCTGCAGTGATAACGATGTAAGTAGCTCGCGTCCACGCGCACCTGCCACCTGAACCAGTTGCCCATTGGCTTCGCGCACCGCGCCTTTTCTTATCGACCGCTAGGAGGCACCGGGGCGGGGTCGGTCTGCGTCAGGATCTCCCGGAAGGTTCGCCCGGTTGTTCGGCGATAAACGATCTCGAATATGAAGCTCCCCGCCAGGGTCACGCCGAGAGCAACCGCTGATGTTGGAGCCGCGCTGACCATGTAATGGATGAGGACAACGAACAGGGAAAGGCATGTGAGAGCCGACGCCACGACCGGCCAGGCTTTGGCCCCCGTCTGCTCTCGAATCCTTACGTGGCCGATGTTGACCGCCGAGTACACCAGCAGGAACCCTGCGCTCCCCATCGCGGCAACGGCACTCAAGGGGAAGAGCAGGACGAACATCAGGACTAACCCGGATGTGATGAAGAGACCCTCAACATCGCGACCCCAGAGGGTGCGGTCGAAAGTCGGCGGGAGGCCACCGTTCTTGGCGATTTGATAGGCGACGTTCGTCGACCCGAACAGGGTGGCGTTCACTGCGGATGCCGTCGAGAGAAGCGCCGCGATCACTATCAGCCTGAAACCCGCTTGGCCCAAGGATGGCTTGGCGGCGACGGCTAGGGCAGAGTCTCCGAGTCCTTTGAGCACATCGAGCGGCACATTGGTCACCACGCCGGTGGCGACGAGCACGTAGATCACGAGTGTGATCGCCACGCTGCCGTATATCGCCCGCGGCAGCTCGCGCCGCGGGCTCGCCATGTTGGCTGCGGCGTTGGTGATCAGCCCGAAGCCCTCATAGCCGACGAACAACACTCCGGCCCCGGTGAAGATCGCTAGAGGCCCGGGCCAGGTGGCTGACGACAGGCGAGAGGCTCCGCCTCCCGGTAGCGAGATGAACGCGGCTCCGATGAACAGGATGAGGATGGCGACCTTGATGATTACGATCACGGACTCCGCTCGGCCCATGATCCGGCTGCCGAGAAAGTTGATCACCGTGAAGGCGAGCACGACTGCCACCGCCCACACCTTGAGTGGCAGATGAATGAACGTCGCGGCATACGCGCCGAACCCCGTCGCGTAAAGGGCAATAGTAATTATGTAGCTGAAATATTGGAAGAGGTTGAGTGACCCGGAGAGAACCCCTGCGCCGTAGCCGCGCACGATGAACGTGACGGGCCCTCCGACGCTCGGGAACGTCCTGCCGAGCGCGACGTAGCTGTATGCGGCGAGGCCAGCGACGACTCCTCCGATCGCGAACGAAAGCGGCATCGCGGAGCCGGAGATGCTTGCCACGACCCCGAGAATCGAGAAGATCCCGGCACCGATCATGCCGCCGACCCCGATGCTCAGGGCAGCAACCAGCCCGATGTCTGCCTTCCGCGGTGAGTCTGGCATCTGCTCGCCGGCTCGCTCGACGTGACTGACCCTAGCGAACGACGGACACTGTGGTATCGAGAAGGTCGCTGGGGGTTCGCGAAGGCCCGGCTGCGGGTAGATTTCGGCTGCAGATTGCCCAAGTCCCCGATCCGGGCAAGGCTATGCCCGAACTGGTGGAGTATCCCGAGGATGGCACGATCCAGGCCCTGACCTGAAGCCGGTTCGATTCCCCCAGGCCGACGAAGACCCGGCCGCCTGAATCTGCGGTTCAAGCGCGCCAGAACCAGGCTCGCCAGGCTATACGGTCACGATCTCGCAACTCGCCAAAGCGGGAATGTCTCGTCGCTCGCCGATGACACGAACTCTCGCACGGAAAAGCCGCACGCGGTCGGGCTCGTCCTGGGATCGGTGCGTGGCTAGGCAGCCATGCGGATCTCGATCGCTCAATGTGTAAAGACAGGACCCGACAACTGGTCGCTCCCATATCTGAGGACCGAAGTAATCTGACCCCAACCGACTCGTGTCGCTGATCGGCTTCACTTCGGGCGGGAAGCGAGCGGGTGGATGCAGGCCGAATCGACGCCTGGTTTCATCCAACTCAGGAGTACCTCTGGCTCCGTCGGCAGGAGCCAGCTTTCGGCTTTGCGGGCCTCCGACCCCGTGACGGCGAAGAAGCGCCGCGTGAGCAAACAGCAGGTCACGACCTCATATTCGATCGGCGGCGCGAGCGCGCCACGCGCATGGAAAACCGGGGGCGCCCTCGGTAGGGCGCCCCCGGTGAGGCGCGCTAGGCCGTGGCAAATTGCGGCGCGAGCTGAGCCAGCCGCAACTGGTTACCGGACGGGTCGCGCAGCCCACAATCGCGACCGTAAGGCATGTCGGTAGGCGCCGTTGTGAACTCCACCCCGGCCTCGCTGAGGCGCTTGTAATCGGTGTCCACGTCTTCGGTCACCAGGAATACCGTCCCGGCGAACCCCTTAGCCATCAACGATCGGACCTGGTCGGCGGTCTCTGAGTCCATCACCGGCGAGCCCGGGATCGCCATCAGCACGACGGCGAACTCGGGTTGGCTCGGAGGGCTGACCGTCAGCCAGCGGAAGGCACCAAGCTCGGGCATCGTGACGTCGCTGCGGACCTCCCAGCCGAGCTTGCCAACGTAGAAGTCGAGCGCCTCGTCCTGGTCGTGGACCCAAAGCTGTGCGTTTTGTACTCGCATCGTTGTTCCTTTCAGTGGTGTGCTGAGAGGCAGGCTAATCTGCCGCCGCCGCCCCGTCTTCTCATTTTGTGCTGTGTTGTGGGCGACCGTATAGGCGCATGTAACAGGCAGGGACAATGACCTGGGCGGAGGCCGGCGGGAAGCTTGCGCGGTACTCCGTTGGCGTCTTGTCGAAGTGGCGCTTGAAGCTGGTGGTGAACGACCCCAGCCCGACCAGTCCGACGTCAAGGCAGATCTCGCTCACCGACCGGTCAGTGTTGCGCAGGAGCGCGGCGGCACGCTCGAGCCGGCGGGTCATCAAGTAGGCTTTTGGTGACTCGCCGAATGTTCGGCTGAACTCGCGGCTGAAGTGCGCCCGCGACAGCCCGGCGGCGGCCGCCATCTCGCAGACGCCGATTGGGTCGGCGTAATGGCGGTCTGCGAGATCGCGTGCGCGCAACAGATGCCTGGCAGGCGGCACCGGGGTCATGCGGCCAGGCTATACCGCTTGTGCGAGTGCCCACCGATCAGAGATCCGTACCGTGACCTATTGATGTGGACACCCCATTGCAAAAGCAGGGCAGAGTTCCATGGCCGATGCCCCGGCAATTTGATGAATGCGACCACTAGCTGCAGAGAGGCCGAAGTCGGCGGTACTCAAGTCACCGTCGACCTGGAGGCCACGATGCACGCCGACCTCGACACTCTCTGCACAGCGGTTATTGCACGGCAGACGATCTCCTGCCTGAGAAGCCCGGAAATGCACGTTGTAGAGTCAGCGACGCCGAGATCGCCGCGCTCTGCGTTGCCCAGGCGATCATGGGCATCCTCTCCGATTGGCGCTTTCTCGCAGTCGCCCGAAAGCGCCTCGCTCACCTCTTCCCAGAGCTGCCCCAACAGCCCGGCTTTCACAACCGAAGGGCTCGCCTGAGCGAGACGATCGAGTGGCTTATCGGTGTCTTCGCAGCTGAACCCCCCGGCTTTAGCGATCAGCTGCTGCTGATCGACTCCACCCCGCAGGAGTGTGCCCGCTCGGTTGAGACGACACGCAGATCGGCGCTTGCCGAGGCGGCCGACTACGGTTACTGTGCCTTGCATTCGCGCTTCTTTTGGGGCTTTCGACTGCACGGCCTCTTCGCCCCAGACGGTACCCCCAGGGCCTTCACCCTCACCTCTCCCAAGCGCGATGAGCGTGAGGTGGGGGTCGAGCTATTGAGGCGCGCCAACCGGGTCGGCGAGGAGATCGTGATCGGCGACAAAGGCTATGCGGGACGGGAGTTCGCTGAGGCTGTCAGAGAGCTCGAAGCCACGATCGTTCGACCGGCTCGAAAGGACGAGCCCGACACCACCAATCATCTCGCCCCGATCCGCCAGCGGGTTGAGCGACCCAGTCGCGCCCTGGTCGACCACGTCGCCCGAGTACGTGCAATCAATCATCTGTCAATCGCGGCTATGCAGCGGCAGTATCAGGGTCAGCTCGCACGACAACGGTGTCGGCGACCGGTATGACCTCGTCGGCTGCAAGCTGCGCGCGCTCGGCATGCTCGCGAATGGCCTGCGGGCTGCTTGCCTGGTAGATACAGACGGTACCGACACGACCATCGGGCTCGCTGAGTACGTAGCTGCGTATCCAGCGGATGTCATCTGACATCTCCTCATCCCCGACTTTGCTCGAACGTGCGGCTGCCTCCTCGAGCTCCTGCGCGGAGTCCCAAGCACTGCGCCTGAGAATTACGTACGTCTGCATGAACCCCTCCCATCTTTGCGGGTTATGTCAGTTGAAACCGACCGACTATCGGTCGGCCCGACGATAACATATTTGGAATGACACGGGGGAACAAGATCGAAAACAACACAGAACGCGCCCTTGCGACCCGTGAGAGGATCGTTCAGGCCGCAAGAGAGCTGGTCGTCGAGCATGGATACGGCGGCGTCAGTACAGGACAGGTTCTGCAGCGCGCCGGCGTTAGCCGAGGCGGCCTCTACCACCACTTCAGCGGCAAGCACGAGCTGATGGCGGCCGTACTGGAGGCCGTCGAGAGCGACTTCAATGAGCGGCTCGCGGTTGCCGTCGGCGACGCGTCAAACCCATTCGCCGCGCTTGAGATAGGCGTTCAGTGGTATCTCGATGAGTGCCTTCGCTCCAAGGAGGTGCAGCGCATCGGCCTGTTCGAGGGCCGCGAGGCACTGGGGTGGGAGGCATGGCGCGCGACAATCGCGCCCTACGGCCTTCAGATGCTCGCCGGGGGGCTCGATGCCGCCATCGAGGCCGGGCAGCTCGAACGCACCGACCCGCTTGCTCTCGCGCACATGATTCTCGCCCTACTGCATGAGGCTGTGACGATGAATCTCTACGCACCAGACCCACTTGCTGAACGCGAGCGAACCGGCCAGGCCGTCGCCACTATCATCGCAGGCCTGCGCAAGCGCTAGCCGCACGCGGCGCGACCGTCTCCGTGAACAGGCAAACTCCTAAAGTTGCCCGCTCGAACATGGAGCACTGGTCACACACCCACCCCATGGCGAGCTTGGTTCCTCGACCGGGGCACCTAGTGTTATCCGGGGTTCTCAGCCGCAACGATCCAGACGGAACCGCGGCCGACCATGGAGCCGTCGGGCTTCTGCCACTTGGCGTAGTGGTCCCTCAGGGCCTCGGCGATTTCGCCTCGACGGCTCTCCCCATACTCGCCGTTTAGGCGGATCAGCTCTGCGCCGGGTCCGATTGCGAGCAAGGAGTCGATCGCCTCGTCCATGTCCGCGCCCATGAAGTAATCGAAGTCGACTAGGACCTGGCGGCAAGCTTGGTGTCTTTAATGTGGCGGTTGAGATCACCATCACGTTGGGCTCAGGTGAGGCGTTCCTTCTGTGCTCGCACCGCTGCTAGGGACCGACGCAGGGGTTTCGCTGCTGGAGCCCGAACCGCACCCGGCAAGGCCCGACGAGCGCCAATATGCCCAAACGACACGGTCCGAATCGATATCGGCATCCAAAATTTACCTGCCCAAAACACCAAAACCCATCGATACACCGAAGCGGTAATCAAATCCAGGCCGAAGCGGGGTGGTCTTAGGATCTTTAGTGCCGCCTTAAGTCAAGGCAGCTACGGTCTCGACGGCATATGCTTGCGCTCAGCCCAAAGGTTGCGACTTTCAGTTTGGCACCGTCGATACTAGAGGCCTCGGGATGTCCGCTGCCTCCGCCGAATGAGCCACTCCTTCGGACCTGCCCTGAGATCAGGACGGTGGGAGCTGCGAGCGTCCCAAACCGGTCACCAGTCTCCGGCATTCGCGACCTGTGAGCGACCTGCATTTAGCACCACACAGCAGGCACCCTTGTTGGGGTCTGTTGGCGGCAGCACTGTTCACGGCTGGTGCCTGCGCTTTCGCATTGACCCTGGGCGCTCACGCGATCGCGGCTCCCAGGTCGAGAAGACCAAATGTAATTGTTCTCCAAATGGACGACGAGGACATGAAAGAGATGTATCAGACCTATACCGACCCCCAGGGACATCAGGTCCCGGTGATGCGACACACACTGCGATTGCTCGGCCGAGGGGGTGTTACATTCGCCAACTACTACGTCTCTGACTCCCTCTGTGCGCCCTCGCGGGCAACATATCTGACCGGAGAGTACGCCCATAATAATGGCGTCAAAGGGAATAACGAGGAAACATCCAACGAGGGTGGCTATCCAAACTTTATTAGATCTCCCGCTGGCCACCACAATCTCGCCATCTGGCTGCAGCGTGCCGGTTACCGCACGATCCATATCGGCAAGTTCAGCAATCGCTACGGCGAACCACCCCTAGGCATCCCGACCGAAGAGCCGCCGGGGTGGAGCGATTGGGAGACTCTGATAGGTGAATCCTCAAACCACCATTTCTACGGCTACCGGCTGAACGACAATGGAGAAGTGCAGGGACCTTTTGGAAACATCGATTACGAACCAACGGAGCCAGATTCCTGTCCGAATTATGCCCCGCCAGAAAGCGGTGGCTGCACCTACCAGACTGACGTCCTCACCCAGCGGGCGCAGGAACAGATAAATGTCTCAACCCAACTCGAAGAGCCATTTTTTCTGGCGCTTGACTATGTCGCACCGCACGGGGACGAACATCCCCCAGCCGGACCCGAGCCGGCACCTCGCTACTACGATTCACTTGCGTCCGTGCGACTGCCTAGGGGACCTAACTTTAACGAAGCAAATGTTTCTCGGAAGCCCATCTACATCCGCGACCTGTCCCGACTCAACCCGGGGCAGATCCACAGCATTACGGTCGAATATCAAAAGGAGCTCGAGTCGCTGCGCTCGGTCGACGATGGGGTGGCACGCCTCATCAGTACCCTGAAGCAAGATGGGCAGCTCCAAGACACCTACATCTTTTTCATCTCAGATAATGGTTACTTTGAGGGTGAGCACCGAGTCAAGCGCTCGAAGTTCCTTCCATATGAGTCATCTACGCATCTGCCGATGCTTCTCCGCGGGCCTGGCCTGAAACCCGACACGACTTCTGATGCACTGGTTGCCAATGTCGACCTTGCCCCAACGATCCTGCAGATCACCGGGGCAAGAGCTGACTGGCCACTGGATGGCTTCTCGATGCTGCCCTACGCAGAACATCCTTTCCGGCGCTCACAAAGAGCAGTGTTGCTTGAGTCCTTTTTCGGGAGTATTTCCGATGCCGCTGAAGCGGCGGCAGAAAGCGAGAAAGATAACTCCGCACCGCCGGTCAGCTACGTGGGGATCAGAGTCGGCCCCTACAAGTACGTCGAATATGTGAACGGCGAATCGGAGCTCTATGACCTCCAAACAGATCCATACGAGATGCACTCAGAGGTGGACAATCCTAAGTTTTTAGCGGTCCGCGACTTCCTGGCTCGGGAACTCCGCAAGCTCAGGAGCTGCTCAGGTAAGAGCTGCCGGCGCGAGATCGCAGCCCACCTGCCGCCTGTCCGCCACTGGTGTCCTTCCAAAGCGGCGAAGTGCGCGCAACCCGCTTGGCCTGTGAGCTCGACTGAAGGCGAAGGCGAAGGCCCCACGTCACTTCGCTCCCTCTTTTCACCAAAATAGCGGCGCATACAACCAGCTTCGACCGCTGGCGAAGGAGGCATTATGTAGCGAGGGTCGAGATTAGCGAAATAACCGAGCTTGAAAGTGCCCTGATTCCTGAATCCCAAATCCTCCGGAGGAATATCGCGCGCCAAGGCGGCTTGCCTTAAATGTAGGCAGTAGCGATCGCGAGGGTCCAAACCGCAACCACGAACATCAAAGGCCCGGAGTTCTCGGCAAACGCTCCGATGATGCCGGCTGCAAGGCCGCCATGGAAGGCGGTTCGCCACAGCGGATTCGGAGCAACCCGGTAGAGCCAGCGGTCGCGAAATGTAAACCAAACTGCCCACAGCTGGCGAGCACGAAGAGCGGTCTCACCACGCGCCAAAGCGTCTGAAACGAGCGTGGTGCGTCGGATAACGACCGATCAGATTCTGGCAACTGTCAGTATAGAGTGCATCGTGGGTTAAATGGCCGCGTCGCCGCGTTAGCGAAATCGAGGATCGCGTGGGCGACCAACGCGACGAGGGGACTTGCGATCGCTCGCCGGGTTGGCCACTTATGGAGCATGAGGAGGGTGGCTATCGCAAACCCGACGGCCACGATGATTACTCCGCCGCCGCCCGCCCCCAATCGCGCCGAGCCCATCACTACCCCAAAAAAGAGGCCGGCCGCTGCGTCTGTGCGAGGGCCCACGGACGCCCGGTGGATGACAAGAAGTCGCGGCGGCGGCCAAATCTGCGATTGCGGAGGTGCGCAACACTTTCGGCGTGATGCCTGTCGAGGAGCTCTCAAAGCCCACCGTGGGTAGTCAGGTGGCGCTAGCGCCTTGCGGCCTCAATGCTCGCCAAGAACTCGGTCGGGACAAGGCAGATCAAGAACGGCGCTGTGACCGGAATCATCTTCGCGGATCCGGGCGGCTCCCTGAAGGTGCGCAGGTGAGGACCTCAAAATCAACGGGCGCCTGTCCCCGCTATACCCATATGCACCCATTGACCCATGCGCCGCTCCGCCGAGCTAGTGTCATGGGTCTGAATGTGCCAATGCTTGAACAGGAGGCCTCAATGCCGTTTATGGAAATTACCTACCCGCAGGGCGCGCTCAGCACCGAGGCCCGAACAACCCTTGCCGAGGAGTTGACGACGATCATCCTGCACGCAGAGCGGGCGCCCAACACAGAGTTCTTCCGAAACGTGACCTGGCTCTACATCAACGAACTTCCAGGGGATTGCGTTTTGGCCGGCGCTGTGCCGACCCAGGCGCCGACGTTCAAGCTCGACGTCAGCACCCCACAGGGCGCGCTGTCGGATCGCCGCCGTAAAGAGCTCGTTGCTGAGGCCACCTCGGCGATCCGCAAGGCAGCCGACATTGCCGATGATGATGGGCTCCGCGTATGGGTGCTCTGCCACGAGGTCGCGGAGGGCAGCTGGGGCGCCGGCGGTAGCGTGATCGAGTTCGAGGCATTGCGCGCGGCCGCGAGCGCGGAGCGCGAAAGGGCGCCCGCGTGAGCGCTGGCGCTCACCGCAGAGCTACAGCGTCGAGATCGAACCGGCGCTCAACAAGCAACGACGAGGGGAGCCGGCGGGTGAGCGTTGAGTCCAACAGCTCCGCGTGCCCGTCCCTGACCCGAGACGGTGTTGTGTTTTGTGCTCGATCTCGGAAACGGCGAGAACCGCTTCAACCCAACCTTCCTGAATGCGATCGACGCACATCTCGATGAGATCCATTCAGCGGCTCCTCCAAGAGCGCTCGTGACCAAGGCCACCGGCAAGTTCTGGTCCAACGGTCTTGACCTGGAGTGGATGGCCGCGCACCAAGAACAGATAGAAGACTTCGTTCCAAGGGTTCACGCTCTGCTCGCGCGCATGCTCGAACTGGACGTTCCCAGCGTCGCCGCACTGCAGGGCCACGCATTCGCTGCCGGGGCGATGCTCGCACTTGCACACGACCAACGCGTGATGCGCGCCGACCGCGGATTCTTCTGCCTTCCGGAGGTCGATATCAAAATCCCTTTCACCGCAGGGATGAACGCGCTCATCACAGCACGTCTGGTGCCTCAGATCGCCCACGAGGCGATGACCACAGGCAGGCGCTACGGAGGAAAGGAGGCTGCCAGGGCAGGCATTGTCGAAGAGGCCCTGGATGCCGAGCACCTGCTCGATAGGGCGCTCGAAATTGCCGCCGCGCTTGCGCCAAAGGACCCAGCCACACTCGGCACAATCAAACAACGCCTTTACGCCAGCACGCTCTCTGCGCTACGACAGCCAGAGAGCACTCTAAAACAGCCCGCGTAGAGGTGGCATCGGCAGACACTGGCGAACTGCGGAATTGCATCTTGACGGAGCAGCGGGCCGGTAATTCCGTCGAAGGCGCAACATCAAGCCTGCTGGAGCTGGGCGAGTCCGCAGATGCCATCGCCACCACGCCCCGCGCGGCAACTGGGACCCGAATACAGGATGTCCGCGCCACCGCGAGGTCGGCAAAATCACCGGCCGAACGCAGCGAGCAACCTATCGGCGCTCATCTGGGGTGAGGCCTTGAGCGATCAGGAGCTCCCGGATGTAGCGATTGACGAGCTCGGGGTGTTGCTCGGCGATCCAGCGTGTTCCGTCCTTGACTGGCTGGAACGTCAGGTTTCGAACGAAATGCTCGAGCCCCGCATGAGAGGCAGGCCTGCTGTATGGGTCTGCCTCGGGGTAGATGACCATCGTGGGGACCTCGACGAACAGTGGCGCCACATCCGGGGAGTAGTTTCCTCGGCCGGTGGTACCGTCCCGATCCGGCGGTGCGATCCCCTCGACCTCATACCAATGCAGCGCCGACTTGGTCGCCTTCGGAACTGCCATGGCTGCCTTACGCTTCCACGGGCTGCAAGCCAACTGGGCGCGGCGCTTGGCAAGAACCGTGCGCGAGTGCGTGTTCTCGCGGTCGGCGGTGCGCTACTTCACGATCGTGAAGCTGAGCTCGTGCGGCGCCGATGCGCGACCGGCGCTATTGCTTGCGGCGATCGTCAGCGTGTAGCGACCAGGCGCAAGTCGCTTGTGCTGAGAGAGCCGCCCCTGGAAGGCGACGTTGTTGGCGCCGCCGTGACCTGTGAAGAACAGCGATCCTGCCGGCACGCTGCGCTTGCACGCCCCGCGGGCGGCGCTACGGCGGGTCCTCGCGACGCATCTGTGCCCGGCTCTGCGACCGCTCACCTCGCGCGTGAACGTCAACGTCACGTTCGCCTGCTCGTTGAGCGAGAACGAGAAGGTCGTGCCGAGCGGCGGGCGCTCCGATCTCTTGCTGAGCTGTGCGAACTTTGAGCCCGCGCGCCACCTGGTCGCGGATTGCCCGACATCGGTGATTGCGAGCGCGGCTGTGGGCGGCAATCGTGACGTCGTGAACGCGACGTCGCCGGATGCCGCGCTCCCGTCGGGCGTTGTGAGGACGAGCTGCACGTGGTAGGTGGTGCCCGGCGTGAGCCCGCCGAGCGTCGCAGTCGCCGCTTCTGGCCCCGGGGTTTCGATCAACGGGGTGCCGGGTGTGCTCGCGCCGTAGGCGGTCGCGGTCCCATAGCGGTAGCTGAACACCCCGCCGATGAACAGGGAGCTGACGGCGCCCGTGAGCGTCGCGCCGGTAGCGGTCACGCTCGAGACCACGGGGGTGCCAACTAGCGGCACGGTGTGCTCGACCGCGCCGATGTCGCAGGTAGCACCCTGCGGACGCGGCACGCCGCGCTGATCCGCCTCCGGACAGCCGGCAAAGGTGCCGGAGTCGATCGCCGGACTGCCGGCAAGCAGATCCTCGGTTTCAGTTTGGCCGCCGTTGTCACGGAGCGGGCCGAGCAGCGGGTCGGTGTTACTGATCCCGCCGTGCGCTGCGAAATCACAATCGCCGCCGTTGTCGAGGTTGACGCCGGTCGTCGTTATCGTGCCCGAGCAGTTGCTGAGAGCCACTTCTTCACTTGTCGTGCTCCCAGCGAGGTTGTTCGCCACGATGTCGTTCTCGTAGGTCGCGGCGCCCTCGACTCCCCCGCCGCAGCCCGACCCGTTGAAGCACTCGTTTTCGGCGATCGTGTCGTTGACGAGGTCCAGCGATTTGTCGGTCTGGATCCCACCGGAGTCGCCGTTGAAGGCCTTGTTGCCCGCACGGTTGCCCACGATCGTGCTGTTGGTGATGTCGGTGCTGCCACCCACCAGCAGGCCGCCGCCGTTGTAGCCGACGTTGTCCGCGATCGTGCTCGCGTTGATCGTGAGTATCGTTGAGGGGTCCGATTCGATCCCTCCGCCGTCGTCGGTGAACTTCACTGTGTTTCCGCTGACACTGTCTTTTTCCAGGGTTACGTTCGCGGACCCTGAGATCAGCATCCCACCGCCGTCTTCAAGAGATTCGTGGGCGCCGGTGATCGTGACGCCGGTGATCGCCACCGTGCCGGCGGTGATGTCCAGGACGCGGTGAGCGCTCTGCATGGCGTCAATCACGCTGCGGCGCGCACCCGCGCCGACGATCGTGAGGCTCTTTTCGATCGCCAGCGGCGCACTGGTGGCCGCGTAGTGGGTTGCGCTGGCGGGCAGTACGATCGTGCTGCCGGCGCTCGCTTCGGCAAGCGCTTGGCGCAGCGAGCCCGGACCAGAGTCTGCGGTGCTAGTGACCGTGATCATGGCCGCCGACGCGGACGCGGCGGCGAGCAGCATCCCGGCGCCCGCGACTAGGAGCAGCGTCGCTGCCTTTCCGCAAATTCCCCGCACCCGCCGGCTGTCCCCTACCGTGTCGCTCCTCATCGTCTAGCCGCCCAAGACTACCTGCAGCGGAGGAGCAGTGGACCGTCGTTTCAGGCACTTCTCGCCAAGAGTCCGTGCAGGAAACGCCAGCGAATGCCGTCATCATTGCCGTGTGTTGTCGCCCGATGCGACCGATCAGAGGCTCCTAAAGACGCTGCGGGCGGTTCTGCGCTGGGGAGGCGCCGGCACCCCAACGCCAACCGTGGAGCTCTCGGGTCTCTTCGAGCTGCCCTCCCAGTCCAAGGGGCAACTTGCCTACGCTGCGGACGCCTACGGCCTGGAGCGGATCATCGAGGCCGTGCTGGGACGCCCAGCCCGCGACGAACTCTTACCGCTTCGCGACGCGGCCCACGTTTCGGCAATGGGCTTTACGGTTGCCGCGCGACCCTCGGAGTGGCTTTATTCGGCGAGCTGGGGAGACCTCCACGATCGCTCGGTCGAGCTGCAGCGACCCGGCGGCGGGGTCGGCGAGAACCGGATCGGAAGCCATCCGGTGGGAACAGATTCTCTAAGCGAGTTTGTTCCTACCCACCGATTTAGCCGGCCTACTCCTTTTCTGTCCCTCCCCTTTTTTGGCTTCAGAAGAGGCTTCCCGGCGATGCCCCGAGCAGGATTCGAACCTGCGGCCTACTCCTTAGGAGGGGATCTAGAGGCCATTTTGGAAGCGGCTCTAAATCGCTAAATCCCTGCTACTTCGCACTTTCCTGGGAAGACACAGAAAGCCAGGAAAGGACGCTGGAGGGCAATTGTTCCACTTTGTTCCCACCTCGTGGTCTACTTTTCGCCAAGGTGTAGGCCCTCAGAATCCTAGCCACGGCAGCTCAG
>CAVOWL010000006.1:0-411910 GCA_963700105.1 uncultured Solirubrobacterales bacterium
AAGCTTCGAAAGGTCGCGGTTCTGAGCGGCAGCGAGGGGGCCCGCGGGGTCCCAAAGCTCCTGATCAAACGACCGTCGTTCGCGCGGACCTCGGTCGATGAACTCGCCAGCGTGATCGACGGCAGCTACTACGCGGGCCGGAAGTTCGATGCCGCGGGGGCCTACGGCCAGGTCAAGTACATCGGCGCGCTGTGGATCGGCGCGATGGCCCGGAGACATCCGGAGCTGCGGTTCGTGACGATGAGCCCCGGCGGAACCGCCGGCACCGAGACCGCCAAATCGATGCCCGCGGTGCAGCGGTTCGTCTTCGAGCGGGTCGTGATGGGCGGCATCGGGTCGCGGCTCGGACTGTCGCATCCGCTCCAACGTGGGGCGGCGCGGCTCGCGATGGCGCTCACCGACCCAGCCTACGGCGACGGGGCCTTCTATGGCGGCCGGCCAGAACTCTGACCGGCCGGTGATTGACCAGGCGACGATCTTCGGCGATCTCGCCAACCCCGCCTACCAGGACAATGCCGAGGAGGCCATCCATCGGTTTCTCGGTGCAGGCTCTGAGGCATCCTGAGTGGTTTGCAGGGGTGGGGCGGCCGCTCGCATTGTGGGCTCGGATGCCGATAAGGGACGAGACCGCGCGCAACGACGGCCAATCCCGCGTCAACAATCTGCAGCTGGATCGCCGACATTGCCGCACCGCGGTGCTAGAACGGGAGTGCAGCAACCACGAGCGGCGCGATTGCTTGACAATCGGCGCAGCGCCGGCCTTTGCCTTTGTACGGTGGGCGGCGGTCGCGAAGCTCTCCTCGCCTCTCCTTAACCCGGCGCCTCGACCGCTACGGGAGATGGTGGATGCGATTGCGGAGTGCATCGTCGGCAGGGTTTGCTTCAAGCAGCCCGACCAAGGTTTTCACCCACAGGGCCATAGAGGCCCCGTTGCGGGGCATTGCAGCGTCGCGGGTGAAAACGATGCCGTAATGGTCTTCGCCGGCCGCCAGCATTTTGCCGTGCAGGAGTCCGAAGTCCAGCACGTCATTGGTAACGAGGGCGCGGTGCTCGGCCGCCGCTCCTCGCAAGACGTCGCGATCGCTCGCCGCTTCCAGAGCGGGACGGTCAGCCTTGATCGCCTGCACGTCGAAGCCCATGTCGCGGACCTCGCGGGCGATGCGGGGCGAGATCATCTCGTCGAGCAGCAACTTCAACGGGCCGCGGTTACCGAAGAGCCTCTTGCTGGCGGTGCGAGCGTTCACGCTCTCGCTCGGCAGCAAGCCGGGCCCGCTCGATCAGCGCGTCCACCTCGTCGCGATAGTCGGTGTAGTAACGGGCGACGGCCTCGAGCTGCTCTACCGGCAGCTCGAGGTAGGAGGCCGCCGCCACGACAGAGCCCTCGTTCTGGCGGATGGTCGTGATCGCGTCGGCGACGTCGAGGCGGGAGCCGGCAGGGCCGGCCGGCGGCCGGCCGCACCCTCGCGAAAGTAGATCAGGGGGGTTCGTCGCGGCGGATGCCCTCTTCGATGTAGCGCTCTGCGAGGGCCGTCTGGCCGGCCCCGGCTTCAGCGGCGTGCTCCTTCAGCCGCTTCACCGTGATCGGACTAAAGCGGAAGCTGACGCTCTTTTTGGTCTCCGTAGGGGGGATGGCGAACCTCGAGTCTCCACGTTATTCATACATTGCAATACAGGACTATACATAGCAATACGAGGCGAAGATTTCGGGCATTTATGGTAGGCGACAACCCGCCATCGGCTGCGGCGCACCAGCCCCACTGAGCGGCGGCTGAGCTGGCGAAATTGTCGTCATCTGTCCTCCCCGGTCCGCTTTCCGACGCATGGCGCGATGCGTGGCATCAGGCCTCAACGGCCGTCGTGGGGAGGGCGATATCCTCCAAGCGGCGGGCAAGGCGATCGATAAGCGCGGCGTAGCGCTCGATCGGCTCGCCCTCGACTCCCTCGCCCCAGGTCGCGAGGTAGGGGATCGAGCTGCCAGCGGTATCGAGGCCAACGGTGCTGCAAACGGAATAGGCCACAGCCTCGGCGATCACCTCCTCCTCGGCGTAGGTCAGCTTGGGGTCATCGTCAGAGTGATCGTGGCGAACAAGCGCATGGGCGAGCTCGTGGATACCAACGCTGACCTGGGCGTTGGGTGAGAACTCCGGTGAGACGGGCTGCACGCGGATCTGCTTGGTGGAGGGGTCGTAGTAACCCTCGGCGGGGCCTGGAATCTCGGCCACGGCGACCGGCGATCCAATCGAGTAGCCAAAGGCAGCGAGTGCTCGGAAGAGCGGGGCCAGGGTGTCACCGTCGATCGGCTCGCTGGGCAGTTCCAGCTCAACGGGCCCGCCGGGGAAATCGGGCAGGGGGTCGACCTGGGATCGGTCGAAGACGGCAACGAGGCGGAAGTGGGTTGACGGCTTCTCCAGCCGGTTTGCGCCCGCTCGTTTCCACTCGGCCAGCTGCTTCTTGGAGGGCGGGCACGGCGCCCAAATCCGTATCCCCCTCTCCCCTTTTCGCACCGCGTAGCCGAGCGAAAGCCAGCTGCGAAAGCCCGCGACGCGGGTCGCCTCCGGGCACTGGTTGGCGATCAGCAATTGATTGTGGAACGAGTAGGTGTGGAAGTGGCGACGCACCTTGAGCCATCGTTTCCACCCCTCGCCGCTGCGGAGCGCCTCGATCGCGGCCTGCATCTTCTCGCGCTCGGCCGCTCGCTTCGCGGCGCGCTCGGCCTCGCTCACTTCGCGTCGCCTGCGCTTTAGGGCCATGACGAACTCCCGCGGCTCGTGCAGCCGCGAAGCTGGGCTTCGACGCAATGCCGGCAGCAGCGCTCGGGGATCGATAGACCGGTCTGATCGCAGTGGCGCGGATGGGACATCGTCTCCAAGACGGGCGCGGTGGTCATTTCGATACCCCCCCGGCCTCGAACCTCTGTTGCAAGCGCTCGATACGAAGCGCCACCGGCGGGTGCTGAGCTCGGTTGAAGAGCAGGCCCGACTTGGGCGCATCGAAGGCCAGCTCCTGATCTCGCAGGTGGCGGACGAGGTCCTCGGCCTGGCCGAGTGAGGCAGCGTGGGCGTCCGCCGCGTACTCGCCAGCGCGCCAGTGGGCGGCCCAGAGCGGGTTGAGCAGACGCTGGACGAAGACGCCACCCGAGAGGCGCAGCGTCAAGCGCAATAAAGCCCAGATCAGGCCACCACCGGTCTCCGGGTCAAGCTCAATATGACCCCCTCCCCCGCTCCCAGCCTGCGGTAGGGCGAGCGGATCGTCCCAGAGTGCGAGGCGGCCCAGCGCCTCGGTGAGGCGTCCGTCGAGGCTTCGGACGTGACCGAGCTCGTGGGCGAGGACCGCGGTGAGAGAATCAGATTCGATCAGGCCACGGCTGAGGATGACCGTCGTGCCCCGTACAGCCGCTGTCGGCAGCGGTTCGTCAAGGACGTAGCACCCGCTGGGCTCCTGCAGAGCGGGAGCGGCGCTTCGCAGCATCTCGAGCGCGTCGCCAAGCGCGATCGCCTCTTCAGCGCTCAGGCGACGCGCGCCCAGTCGTCGCCTCCACACCCAGCCACCGCCGGGCTGGGCAAGTCCCAATACCGACCAGGCGAGGGGTGCGAAGGCGGCAACGTAGGCAAGGACTTCGGCGCTCAGCCCGAGGGGGACGATTGCCCCCAGGGTCGCGGCACCGAGGTAGGCCAGAAGCCAGCGGATACTGGCTCCGAGCATCGCCTCGCCGGCAAGTGTCAATGCATAGAGACCGAGGCCAATCGCAGCGTGGGATGTCGGTGCGAGGTTGGCGCGGTGCCCGTGAGCGCTTTCCGTCTGGGTGTGCATGGGCGAGCAAACACACGCTTCGCGTGCCAGAAATGGGAGATCTGCGCACCCAGCGAGAGCAGATGCCAGCGGCCATCGATGGGACATCCATGGGACAGCGAGATGGGATCCGAGCACTTTGGTGCCTGGAAGTGCTCTACTTCAAAAGTCGCAAATTGCGAATTAAAAAGTTTCGCAAATTGCGAACAAATAAATGGGACTCAGATGGGACACGAAATGGGATTTAGCCCCTCAAACGGGGTGTACAGCGCTACATCGAGAGGGATGCCGAATCAGGCTTCAAGTGGCTCTAGAGAGCCAAAATTTAGACCGACGGCGACGGCGATTTCGGTGCTTCCGGTTTCATTACCATAGAAGTGCTCTATCAACTGAGCTATCCGGGCAAGACGGCTTGCTGATATGGAGCGCTGTTTGTCATCCATGAAGGAGCGGGCCCGTGTCAAGTGGAAGGTCAGGGAGCACGGGTAGTCGGCCGCCCTGGCGAGCGACATAGCGGAAACGTTCCAGTCATCCATTCGGTCGCGCTGCGCGGACCAGAGCGCCTTGCGGAACTCGGGGGCTCAATCAAGTCAGCGGCCGTCCCTCATTGGAGGCCATGACAAACGGCGAGCTCGCCCGAGCATCCGCGCCGACGGCGCCGATCAGACTGACCCGACCGCCTTCAGGGAGTCGGGTCAGACTCCGGTGCCCCTGCGTGAGAGCTAAACCTTCTGGATGAGCCCCGGGGGTGGTGTGCCGTACTGGGCATTTTCTCCTTCGCTTGCGATAGAGCGATGGCGGGAATAGTTCGCCCTCCGAACACCCCCCGAAGGCGATGGACCGAGGGCTGACGAAGCTGAACTGTGTCGAACTGTGTCGTCTGCGGCGAGCTCTTCGAGGCGCTAACGCGCCCGCGCGAGCGTCGCGCGGGCGCGTTGAGTCTGGCTCCCGGCAATCTCTGCTCAGCCATCGGCGTCGCCGTGCTCGTATAGCTCCAAAGAGCCGAGCACGGAACGGACGCGCTTGAAGTCGGAATCAAGACCCCACAAGGCGTGACCCGCGCGAGCTGCGGCAACGGCAATCGCGAGGTCGGTGAGCGGAAGATTCTCCCCGGCCTGTGCAGACGACGGGCGGTCGCGCCGACCTCGCGCCAGGCCGCAGGGTCCAGCTGCGCCCAGGGTAGCGACGACAGCATCTCCCAAAACCTTTCTGCAACCTCGCCGTCGGCGCCGGCGAGTAGCTCTGCAACGACGGGGCCGCAAGTGGCCAACTCGTCAGCGTCGAGGAGCGTGCGCATACCCGGCGCACGGCCGCGGGCCCCGCGGCGAGAGAAGTCGACCCAAATCGAAGTATCTCGTAACCCGTTGCCTGAATCGTTGTTGGTGGGCTCTGTCGCTCGACGCTCGAGGTGAGTGCGTGGCCGTTAAAGCCCAAGCGTGGATCGCCGCCCTGCTCGGACGCACGGCCGCCTAAGCGGCCTACTCTAGAGTCAAGTGGGGCTCAAGTTCATCGGTTGCCCACGCTGTTCCAACGAGGTTAGTTGTCAGCAAAATGCGACATCGAGATCCGGGGTATGAACAAGGTCAGAGATAAGCGATGACTGAGGCCTCGACCGATCCATCGGCGGAGCTCTCGATCCCCGCGCTCAGCCATCGCCGTGTGTTGGCGATTATCGGCGCGCTGATGCTCGGGATGTTCCTTGCGGCTCTCGATCAGACGATCGTCTCGACCGCGCTGCCCACGATCGTCGCCGACCTCCACGGTGCGTCGCACCTCGCCTGGATCGTCGTCGCCTATCTGCTCACCGCGACCGTATCGACACCGCTTTGGGGCAAGCTCGGCGACCAGTACGGACGCAAGTTCTTCTTTCAGGCGGCGATCGTGATCTTCCTGTGCGGATCGGCGTTGTCGGGGCTCAGCCAGAATATGACCGAGCTGATCGCATTCCGGGCCATTCAGGGCCTTGGGGGCGGTGGGTTGATGGTCGGTGCTCAGGCGATCGTCGGCGACGTCGTCTCTCCCCGCGAACGTGGTCGCTACCAAGGACTCTTTGGGGCAGTGTTCGGTGTGGCCAGCGTTATCGGCCCTCTGCTCGGAGGCATCTTCGTCGACCAACTCTCCTGGCACTGGATCTTCTACGTCAACATCCCGATTGGCGCCGTCGCACTCGGAGTCGTGGCGACCCAGGTTCCCGGCAACCTTCGTCGCGTCCACCACGTAATCGACTATCTCGGCACAGCCGTCCTGATGCTCTCCGCGAGTTGCCTCGTGCTCTTCACAAGCCTCGGTGGCACGACCTATCCCTGGGGTTCGCCGACGATAATCGGCCTCGGGGTTGCCGGGGCGCTACTGCTCGGCATCTTTGCTTTGGTGGAGCGAGGTGCGACCGAGCCGGTCCTGCCATTGCACCTGTTCTCGATTCGTGCCTTCTCGGTCGTCAGCCTGGTCGGCTTCATTGTCGGCTTTGCCATGTTCGGCGCGATCACCTACCTGCCCGTGTTCTTCCAGATCGTGCACGGTGAGTCGCCAACGACCTCTGGCCTGCAGCTCTTGCCCCTCCTGGTCGGCCTGATCATTTGCTCGACCGGGTCAGGGATAGTGATCAGCAAGACCGGTCGCTACCGAATTTTCCCGATCGTCGGAACCGCGCTTATCACCGTCGCGCTGTTACTCCTCTCGCAGGTTGAGATCGAAACGAGCTTGATCGTCTCAGCGCTCTACATGTTCTTGCTCGGCGTGGGCCTCGGCTGCGTCATGCAGGTGCTCGTGCTGATCGCGCAGAACGCGGTTCCCTATCCAGAGCTCGGAGTCGCCACCTCGGGCGCGACCTTCTTTCGGTCAATCGGCGGCTGCTTCGGTGCCGCGATCTTCGGTGCGATCTTTTCGAACGTTCTCGTCGGCAACCTGGTGATGCACCTCGGTACCGCGAAGCTGCCACCAGGGCTGTCGAGTTCGAGCATCACCCCGGCCATCCTGGACAAGCTTCCCCAAGCCGTCCATCACGCCGTTGCCGCCGCCTATGCGGAGTCCATCCAAACTGTGTTCATGATCGCCGCGCCAATCGGCTTTATTGCGTTCCTCGCGTCCTGGCTGATACCCCAGATGGAGCTTCGAAAGGGCGTGGGCCCATCCCTCGATCCCCCCGAGGCCGCCCCGACGATGCCGCCCGATCTGGCCAGCGTGAATCACTAGAGCCGGCGCCCCGCCATTGGCGCGCAAACGCCGATCGAGGTCGCCTCACCTATTGGCCCGCCTCGGGGCCCCGCTGGGGGCCGAGCTCGGATGGTCGCTCTCAGCCGCCGATCGTCCTACCCAGCAACGCGAACAGCTCGGTGAAGTGCCGCTCGGCCGCCGCCTCGTCGTAGGCCGCGGTGTCGCTCATC
This sequence comes from uncultured Solirubrobacterales bacterium, assembly GCA_963700105.1. Lineage (GTDB taxonomy): Bacteria > Actinomycetota > Thermoleophilia > Solirubrobacterales > 70-9 > CAVUWL01. The sequence goes on from CAVOWL010000006.1 coordinate 7,173, forward strand.
GTGTAGCCATGGGCGGCCCCCTGATAGAGCTCTGAGCGATAGCGCACCCCGGCCTCCTCGAGGGCTTGCTCGAGCGTCGCCACCTGCTCGGGGGTCATGCTCTGGTCGTTGTCGGCATAACCGAAGTAGAGCTCGGCGGAGATCGCGCCGGCGCTCAGATGCGGACTGTCCTCCTCCTCGCTCACCAGCCCCCCGGTGTGGAAGGCGGCGAGCGCCGCGACGCGCTCGGGGTAGGCGGCGGCGATCCGCCAGCCGATGCGCCCACCCAAGCAATAGCCGGTGATCGCGAATGGCGGGCTTGCGAGCTCGCCGAGGTAGTCGAGGTAGGCCTCCCCGTCGCTAGCGATCCGCTCGGGCGTCAGATCGGCCATCGCAGGTTTCAGCCGCGCGAAGAACGGATCGCGCTGTGCGGGGTCCTGCAGATCGGGCATCTCCATATCTGAGGCCCGACCGGCGCGATAGAGGACGTTCGGGGCGAGGACGACGAATCCCTGCGCCGCAATGCGGTCGACCATCTCCTCGATCCGGGGGCGCAAACCAAAGGCATCGATGAGAAACAGCACACCCGGGTGGCTCCCCTCCTGCTCGGAGGGACGCGAGAGGTAGGCCTCCGCCACGCCGTCTCGGGTATTGACTTCGATCGTCTCGCCTTTCATCGTTTGGCTGCCCCCTTCGTCTCTGATTGGAGGGGCGCAGCTTAGTCAGCTCGGATGGGTCGGCTGGTGATCGTGGGGCTGATGCCTAACTCTCCAAGCGCACGGTATTACTTGTTAGTATTACCTGATGAGAGTCACGCAGAAGGGGCAGGTGACGATTCCGCTTCGGATCAGAGAAGCGCTTGGCATTCGGCCGGGCAGCGAGGTGCAATTCGAGCTAGATCGCGAAGGCGCGCGGCTCGTCGCGGGCGAGGAGATGGCACGAAAGCAGGTGGCCGCTATGCGCGGCGCCGGCGACGTGAAGCTCAGCACCGATGAGATTCTGGCGCTCACCCGTCGGTGAGCGCCAGACCCGGCACGGTCGTTGATAGCAGCGTTCTACTCGATGTCTTCACCGAAGACGAGCGCTGGCTTGAGTGGTCAGAGCAGTCGCTGGCCAGGGTGATTGCCAGGGGTCCGATTGTTATCAACGCCGTTGTCCTGGCTGAGGTGGCACCGCGCTTCTCGCGGATCGAGGACCTGGAGGCGGCGCTGCCAGAGCAACTAATCGTCGAGGAACTGCCGCCTGCCGCCACGTTTCTTGCCGGACACGCCCACGCTTCCTACCGCCGGGCGGGCGGCGCCCGTGAGCAAATCCTCGCCGACTTCCTGATCGGCTCTCATGCCGCCGTCACCGGTCGACCCCTGTTAACCCGCGACCCGCGGCGGGTCGCGGCATACCTACCCGGCACTGAATTGAACTCACCCGACGGTTGACACGGCAACACCGCGCTGCTTGGTCAGATGCGGGGGATCCGTCCTGCCACGGTCAGTAGGATTGGGTACCAATGCATCGGGTCGGTGTGTGGCCCCTGGGAGATTTTCAGTCGCTGGCGCCCTCTTCACAGAGTTTGACCCCCACCCCCAGGCAACTCAATCAAGGGAGGCGTCGATGCCATAAACTACTCCGCCGCCATGGCCTGCACCCGAGTTTGTTGGGCGGATGGAAATTAGTGGCACGGTCGCCCCAAGACCTGCGATTCTTGATTTGGGTTGAGCCCCAGCCGAAAGGAGCCGAGATGAGCCCAGTTGAGACCGAGACTCTCTCTTCAGTTGAACGCGTCCGAGAGCTGTTTGAGACCGTGATAAATCAGCGCGACGCAGAGGCACTGCGCCCCTACTGGGCCGACGATCTCGTTGAGGAGCTCCCGACGGGCACCTACCGGGGACCCGAGGAGATGGCAGGATACTTCGCCGAGGTCTTTGCAGCGCTTCCGGATTTCCACATCGAGCCCGAGCGAATCGCGGCGGACGGCGAGGCCGTGTTCGTCAAGTGGACGATGACCGGAACCTTCAATGGTGCCTCCTGGCAGGGTATCGAGCCAACCGGCGACCGGATCGAGTTGAAAGGAATCGACTGCTTCACGGTCCGCGAGGGAAGGATCGTCCACAACGCGGCGGTCTTTGACCAGGTGTCATTCGGGCAGCAGATCGGGATGCTGCCGGCGAGGGACTCGCTCGGAGAGCGTGGAATGAAGGTGGCGTTCAACGCTCGTACAAAGCTAAAGCAGCGCTTCTCGCGGGGCGGCAGCTGAGCAGCAACTCGGAGTACGTGGCCGACCTCCAGGACGTCCGCGCAGTCGGTGGGGACAAATCGAGGCTGCGGGTCCGCTGGCCCCCGGCGCGCTCACCCTTCCAAGAACCCCTCGCGCCGCGCCTCTCGGAGCCCCCGCCGTGTGACGAACCCTGCGCTCAGGTTGTAGGCAAACCTCGAGGCCGGCAGCCTGTAGCCCGACTGGGAGTGCGGTGCATATAGGACACGGCCAGTCGCAGAATCGACCTCCAGCCAGCCGGTGTGCTTGCGCTGTTGCTGGCCGACCACGTAGCGGGAGAACCGGTGCCCGAGTAACCCGGCGCGCCGCCCGCCGGCCGGCAGAAGGTCGCCAGGAGCGCGCAGCAATACCCCCTGCTGCTCGGTTCCCGCAACGCCGACCGCGACGATCATCGGAAATCCGTCGGCACCGACCCAGCCGAGCAGCAGGTTGGGCAACCGCGCGATCCTCTCCGCGGCTCGAAAGTGGTCGATCCGCGGACCGACGCCCCTTGCGGGTGACCGTTGCGCCGATGGCATCTGGGCGAGCAGCGGGGTGCCGTAGACCTCGGGCGCGCTGATGCAGTCGAGGTCGGGGTAGGCGATCACCCGCGCGACTGCGATCTCGACGTTGACACGCCAGTGATAGGCGCGCAGCCACCGCTCCCAAATGGGACCCACGTCGCGAGGCTGCCCGCCGCGGCGCTCCCAGTTCTCTCTCATCACATCCAGCCAAGCGTCGGGATCTGTCAACGAAGAAAGAGAGGCGCTGCCCTGCACCAGGACGAACTCGGGTCGGTCATTGAGGCCGTGTTCACGGGTGTGAAAGGCGAGTGCGACCTTGGGATTGGCCCGTATTCGCTCCAGCTTTCGCCACATCCCGAGCGAGCTGTTGATCGTCACAGTGCCCAGCTCGCGGTCTTGAAGCGCGAAGTTTGTCACCGGCGTCAGCACGACGCCGCTCGCCGGAGTCTGGTGCGCGAACGCCGCCGCCTGATCGCCGCTGAGAATCTCCTCGACGCTGTCGGGCCAACTCGCGGCAGTCATAAGTTTCGATGCTCGCCCACATTAGATGAGCTGCGAACTAATGATAGCTCATATATCTAGGGGCCACGTCACCGAACGCCGCTACGCTTTCCGAGATGGATCCGCTTTTCGAGTTCGCCCTGTCGGTCAAGGCAATCCAGCGAGAGCTCGAGCGCCAGACCAACGATGTGATGCGCCCGCTCGGCTTGACCGGACCTCAAGCCGACGCCCTCGTTCTCATAGGCCAAGCCGGACCAATTTCACTGAAGGCGCTTGGAGACCTACTGATCGCTGAGGCCGGGCATCCCAGTCGACTCGTCGATCGCCTCGTCGCCGCTAGGCTGGTCGAGCGACGTGCAGCCGAGGCAGATCGTCGGCGCATAGAGCTTTCACTGACTCGAAAAGGTCGTGGCCTTGAAAAGCGGGTGCTCGCGGCCCGTGAGCGAGTCTTGGAGCTCGCTCGCCAAATTGTCGGAGATCGCGATCTGGAGCCAACGCTCGGTCTCTTTCGAGAACTGACCCAATACACAGCCTACGGCGAGCTGATCGACCGCAGGCGTGCACTGCTTGACCGCTGATGCTGCTCGGCTAAAGGAGGACGATTCGAGCCCCCAAGCGAGTTCTCGCCGGGACCGGCGATGCGATTCGAGCCAGGTATTCGCACAAGCTCCGCGGCGGAAGCAAAAAGCTGGGTGTGGCCAGTGACGTCGGATTATGGTCAAGCAAGAGATCTGGACAGTCGCGGCGCTGGGACCCCCAACGGCCCGGGCCGCTCAGCGCTAATGCGCCAAAAAGAGATCGCCACCTGCGTAGGGAGCGACCCCTCAACGCGCCAGCCCGCTAAATGCGATGGAGCTTGATGCGGCGCTTTGCCCGCTTGTGCTTCTTCGCCTTACAGGCCGTCTTGGTCTTGACCTGTTGGGTCAGCGTTTTGCCGTTTTGGGCGTTGTATTCGACCGTGGAGACCGTCGGGGCGCTGCAGAGACTCTGGGTGTTTGAGAGGTAGCCCTGGGTGCCGCCGAAGAGAGTGAAGCGGAAGTGCCCGATTGGGGCGTCGGGGATTACAGGGACGATGGTTTTGAGGCGGCCGTTTTGGACCGAGGAGGATTCGGCCTCGGGCATCAGCGTCACCTGCCCGCCGAGGATGAAGGCGAGGTGGGGCAGGACTCCGTAACCCGATACCGCGTAGACGGGACCCCTGAGCGGTGCTTCAAGCAATGGGGTTTCGGTGATCGCTTCGCCGATCGCCTGGCGTCCTGCGCACTTGTCGGAGGCGAGTTCTGATCGGTCGCAGATATTGCCGAGGTGGCGCTGATCGATCTCGAAGGCTTTGGGTAGGGTGACCGAGAGCGATTTGATGTTTGCGTCCCCGGGGGTGGTATTCAGTTCGATCGCCAGGCTCGGGTCCTGGCTGCGATTGGTTGCCTTTCGGCCACCGAGTTGGGTGATCGCCATCTTGGGTGCGAAGGGTAGGGACGAGCAGTTGACCGCAACAAACGGCGAGGAGAAGTTGGCCACGGTGCCCTGATTGCCGATGCCTTCAGATGCCACCGAGAAGGGGCTGCAATTGGTTGGGTTGATCATGAAGTTGGGTTTTTCGATGTTGACCTGGATCGAGCGCATCCGGATCGGAATGCCACCGATGATCGAGGGGACGGTTTCGGAGTCGGCGATCACGTGGGCGTCAAGAGGGTCGATGTGAAGGGCGACGCGGACCACGACTGTGCCGTAGTCATAGGGACCGGCGAGGGCCGGAGTGATCGCCACAAGTGACAGCGGGGCGCCCTGGAAGGGTCCCGCCATATAGATCTTCCCGATAGCGTGGAAGGGATGGGAACCGGGGCCGGCGGCGACGTTAGAGGTACCGATTTCTGAGGAGGCGGGGCAGCTGGGGTCAGCCTCCTCGGTGCGACCGAGGGTCTCTGCAGCCTGAGCGATCGAGGCCTCGGGGCAGTAGGTGACACCGTGCAGGTTCGCGGTCAGCCCGGGGGGCATCGTGAAGTTCAGCTTGCCGAGGTACTGATCCCCGTCTTCGCGGTTTAGCTTCAGGGTGAAGGAGGAGAAGGCACCCGCGATTGGATTGGAGGTACCTGCTTCTAGGGTTGGGTTGAAGGGGCGGGCTTGGCCTGGACAATCGGTGTGGTGAGGACCGGATTCAAGACCGAAGATCTGGCTCGATTGTTGTTCCGCAAGTGTCGTATTCCAAGGATAGAACTCCGCCCGAGTCGTGTAGATCGTGCAGCTGATCGGCGTCGCCATCAATGCCCTTTCGCCGGAGAACAGATGCAGTTTGAAGTTTTCGAACGGGACCTCCGGCAGGTTTTCAAAATCGGCCGTGAGCTGCCCGGTTTCGGGGTCGGGGCTGAATGAGCCCACTAGCTTGGCGTTAATTCCAAACCCCGAGGCAACCAGAAAGAGCCGGTACTGGTTACCGGGCTTTGGCTCACCGATATATACCGCCCCTTCCAAGGGACCATTCAGAGCCTGTGTTTCTATCTCAAATGTGCCGATCTTTGAACTATTCGGGCATTCGGCAGGACCCTCCGAGCCGAAATTTGCCTGTGCATCGGCGCAGGCAACCTGGCCGTCAGCAGCATCAGGATTGATCGTGAAGCCTTCTGGGAAGGTCACCGTGGCCGATTTGAGCTCTGAGGGAGAGGCTGCGAAGCCGAGAAACTGGGGGGCGCTGAGCTCGAGGTTGAGGCCCGACGGCGCATCGGTTTCGGCTGTGGTCGGGCTTGCGTAGAGGACAGGGTTAAAGACCTCCAGATCGCACTTGGTCGTTTCTGGGTATTCAGCGTCTTTGACCGAGAGGTGTTCAGGGTCCTGGTAGGTCTGGACTTCAAGGCTCGTTTTCAGCGGGGCTCCGGTGCAGGTAGTCGGATTGTCGGTCAGGGGCTCCACCGGGATGCTCGCCGCGACTGGCGCGCCCAAACAGCCGGTACCGATCACCGCCGGGCAGTTCGACGGTTCACCCGGGGCGCCTTTCGGAAAGCGTTCGGAGTTGTGAGATTCATCAGCTGGAAAGCCCCAGAAGGTCATATTGGCGGCCGCTAGTGGGGTGACCTGGGTGATGTCTTGGACGGTGAAGCTGAGGCCATAGTCGGTGGTGGTCCGAACCCCCACTGGGATACTGATCGGGATATTTAGGGTCGGCACGATAAACGCGAACAGCGCAGTTTGGCTGACCTGGGGTTCGAGGTCAAAGATCGGTGCCGTGCCTAGGAGATATTTCGAACTACCTTCATAGTTGGCATAGACGGTGATCAAGCCGGCCTGAGAGTTGGATGGGCACTGGTCCAAGGCGAAATCAGCCGAGGTGCAGTGGGTGATCGCGTACGGATTACCGAAGACGCCCTGGGGGGCGTTGAAGATTACGTTGCGGGCGGCTTCGGGTGCTCCGGGGCTTTCAAGCGCGAAGGTCGTGGTGAGATTTGGATGCCCACCAGCCTGGGTGTTTGAGGTAGTGGTGGTGAAGGATTGGATCGCCTCACTCGCCTTCGCGGGCCCGGCAAAAAAAGCAGCAGCGATCAAGACGGCCGCGATGCCGAGCATCGCGCTCAAGGCGCGGTGATTCGTTGCGGTAGCTGCGGACCCGCTGACCTGGGTGCCAATCATCTCCGCTGGCGCGCTATGTGGCTCAACCATGGTGGTGGGCCTTTCGACGGTGGCGATGCTTGCGCAGGTGCACCCTCACGCAGTTGCCATGCTTTTTCACGAGACCCGCCTTACATCTCTTCACCCCGGACCCGCCACGATTACCAACCGGGGTACCAGCGATGGTTTTAATCATCGGCGCAGCTGGTGCCTGACTGCCGGCTCCGTGGCACTCATCAGAGGCCTTGCACTGGATTTCAGGCGGCGAATAGGAGAAGCCGCCGAGCTCGCGGGCGTCATAAATTCTGACGCTGGTTCCGTTTTCGTCCTGTTCGGCCAGTTTGTCGCGGGTGAAAAAATAGGCGTCGGTACCGTCGGCGCTGATCCCGAGCAGACTCGATGCAAAGGGGCTTGAACCGGTCGAGATCAGCTGCAGGCAACCGGCGGCCGCTTCACAGGTCGCCCCCGGAACAGGTTTTCCTTCGTGTTCGAGTTCAAACCCCTTGGGCTCCCACTCATAGACGTCTTCGAGTTCGTTCAGGTCGCGGTCGACCAGCCCTTCGGTCGAATTGAAGAACACGCGGCCATCGTTGCTGAGGCTGAGACCGTTGGGAGCCAGTGTCGCTTCACCGGTGGCCTGCTCGGTCGTGGGGTTACACGACGCACATCGGAGTTCTTCAACGGGTGCGTCATAGCGATAGATCTCACGGTGAGCTGCGTTGTCATAGCCGGTCAGCGGCAGCGCCGATGGAAACACGGCGTAGTCACCACTCGGAGTGACCTCAAAATCGGCGCTGTTGCGAGCTCCAGGAGAGCTGACGCTGTCGATGACGGCTGAATTGTCGGTGCGGGTGTCCAAAGGCACCGCCCCCGGTCCGTACAGTGCGACGTTTGCGTAGCCGGGGTTGGAGATCGCGAGAGTTCCTGAATTCGCCGCTAGGCTGATCGAGCTGGAGAGCAGACCCGAGCCGATCGCACTCCCGAACAATTCTCCCGAGGAATCAAACTCAGATACCTGATCACCTTCATCGACATAGACATCGTTGTCGGAGGGATCTACCGCCACCCCAAATGACGGGTTGGCGTCGAGCGTTTTTAGTTCGTTGCCGGAAGGACCGTAAATCTCGGTACTCCCTCTGGCGCCGGATTCACCCCCACCGTTGACGACGTAGATATCCCCAGTGGAGGAGTTGACTGCAAGTCCGGTTGGATGGGGAATCGTCGTGAACTGCTTGATCAAGGCGCCGGACGCTTCAAAGACATCAACTTCGGAGCTGTAGTAGCTGCTCACATAAAGGTCTCCATTGGTTTGATCGAGCGCCACCCCGCTGGGAGCTTCAGCTTCGAACGAAGATAGTCGTTCCCCGGAAGAGCTGTATTTCTGCACAGAACCACGCCAGTTGGGGACATAGAGGTCACCATTGGATTGGTCAATGGCGAGCTCGCAGGGTAGATGTCCGTCCCCGTGGATGCCTGGAACAATCAGAACTCCATGGCTTCCGAAGCTGGTCACTGCATGACCTGACGGTTCGAACTCCTGCACCGTACCGCTGCCGCTATCTTCGGTCGTGATATCGAGCACGTAGACATCGCCGGTGGAGTCATCGATTGCAACGCCCGCCGGCTTTTGAAAAGACCCGAAGGAGCGCAGGTATGGATGGGCGGAGGGAGGCAGCGCCGCATTTGCGCTCGACTCCAGGGTCGCCACAAAGTGAGGAGCGCCTCCCGGGCGAACGACGTAGAGGTTGGGGGCGTTCGGGACGCCTTCAGAGCCGTCGAGCTGCTCGGGGGAGAGGAAGTAGATCGTGCCATCGCCTGAGGCCACTCCCCCACCCCCGCCGATCGCGACGTCACCGCAGTTAGCTTCAGATCCGGTCGTGTTCCAGTGGACGTGCTTGGTGTTTGAGGCGGGATCACAGCTGGCGCTATCGCCGGGCTGTCCGGGGGTTTCGGTTTCTCCTTTGGAGATCAGGGTGAGCGGCTTTCCTTCTTCCCACATGTAGATGTCTGGGCCGCTGTGGGCGCTGTCTTGGTTGGTCAGATGTTCTTCAGAGGAGAAGAAGACCTTGGTGCCATCGGAGGTCATCCCGTCAAAGAGGACGCCACCTTTGGCTCCTGGGGTCAGTTCGGTCGTTTTGGAGGAGTCCCCGACGTTCATGTAGAGGTGCCAGTACTTGGCGTTGCCAACTTCGGAGACGAGCTGGCCGATCAGGATGTGGGAGCCATCGGAGGAGATATCGAGCTCGCCGATGCCCGAGCCGCTCATCGTTTGACCTGAGGGGGTCTTTGAGACGACCTTGGTTTCTTCGGTCTTCAGGTTTCGGTCATAGATCGAGAGGTCGGTGCCGTTGTTGTTTCCTTCGGGCTCAAACTGGGATTTGGAGCCAAAGATGAAGTGTTCGCCGTTGGCGGAGAGGTCCTTGCCGATGAAGCCTTCGGGCTTGGCTTTGGGTTGGGGGATAGAGCCGGCCATGCCCTGCACCAGTTCTCCGTTTGGCAGGTGGATCGGCTCGCCGGTTTCTGTCTGGCCGGGGCCAAAGCAGGGCGAGCAGATTTCTTCACCGCCAAAGGCCAGGGTGTCTAGGCTTGCGTCTGCTTCCAGCAGGGTCGAGGCGAAGGGGCCTTTGGCTGAGGGATCGTTGGCGGGGATGCCGACGTATTTGGTGCTCCAGCCTTCGGGGCCGCGGGTGGCGACGTAGGGGTCGACGCCGTGGTTGGTCGGGATATCCGGTTCCCGGGATGCCGCCGTCGTGGACGCCGTAGAGGACCTGCGGTTCTCCGGAGGGGCTCTGCGCTTCGGGGTAGGAGCCGAAGGGAGTCTCCCCGGCAACGAGATTGGACTCAACGTCATAACCGTCGGAATTGGTCGCCGAGACCAACTCGTAAGCGCGGCAGTCGAGCAAGTGCGTGGCACCGGTCTGCTGGCGGACGTGGGAGTTTGGGCAAGAATCGGTGAACGAGGGGGTGAAAGCGAAGGTTTCGAAGGTATCAGCGGTCGAGCCGGCGCCACCGCTTCCGGCCTCGTTGGTGGCTACGGCGCGGAAGTGGTAGACGGTGTCAGGGGTGAGCCCGCTGACGAGCGTGGTCGCGCTTTGGAAATGCTTACTCATCCCGACCCCGACTTCGGGGCTGGTCGTGGTCGCGTTGGCCCAGCCGCTGCTCTGGTATTCGGCATTATCGACGTATTCGAACTGCACAGTCGTGTTGGCTCCGTTTGGATTGATCTCAGCCCCCAGCAAGGCTCGATCTGCGTGCACCTCGGTGGCCGCCGGTTCTTTGCCGGTGGGAACGCCCGGGCGTCGTCGTGAAGATCTGATCTTCGCCATCGCTGGTGCCGGCGCCGTTGGTCGCGACGACTCGGTAGTGGTAGGTGGTGTAGGGGGTGAGTTCTCCCGCCAGCGAAGCGGAGAGCGCTTCTTGGCTATGGGAGCCAGCCTTTTCGGCGATCGGGGTGCTGTGGCCGTAGGCTTCGGTCGGGCCCCATTCGAACTTGTATTCGGTTTTTTCGCCGTTGCCCAGGAACGAGCCGTTCAGGGTCGCGCCGGATTCGGTCAGGTTCGTCGCTTCTTCGGTGCTGAGGCCCAGCACCTGCTGGGGGGTGTAGGTCTGATCGGCGCCGTACTTTGGGCCGTTTGCGCTGCGCACGGCAACCCGGTACTGATAGGCCGTGCCGCTCGTGAGGCCAGAGATCGGCGCGTGCACCTCGGCAGCTGGGCCGGCGCTTGGAATCGGGTGGGTGTCGACTTCTTCGTTAGCTTCATTTAGGCAGGGGACTTCGCTGGCGCCTTCCCAACGACCGCCCTTGGTCGTGGTTTTGACCGATGCGGTGGCGCTGGGGGGAGTGAGAGCGGAGGAGTCCACGCTCAGCTGGGGCAGCGCCGTTCGGGCAAGCCGGCCGATGAATTCGATGCTGTAGGGGCCGCCAGCCGATCCGGTTACAGCCACGTTGCCGGAGCCAATTTCGCTCATCCCTTCAAGCGCGGACTGCACCGTGGCGGCTTCTGCTTCATAGGAGAGGACGGTGCCTGCCGTGAGCGCGGTGGAGGTGGCGGCTTCGGTGGCGGCCTGGGAGAGTTCGAGGCTCCCCGAACCGACTTTTGTGATCGTCGTATTCGGGGGGATGCCGGATCCGGTGATTGGCTCGCCGGCGGCGAAAACGCCAGCTTTGGTCGTAAGGGCGCTGATTGTTTTGGAACCGGCGGACAGCTCGGCACCTGTAGCGGTTTCGGAGGCGGGCTGTGAGAGTTCCAAAGTCCCCGAACCGATTTTGGCGATCGTGGTGGCGGAGGGAATGCCGTGATCCGGAGATTTCCTGGCCGACGGCGAATTGCCCCGATTTGGTGGCGAGGCCGCTGACTTCCTCAGAGCCTGAGGAGAGATCTCCCTGGCCGGTCGCGGCGCTGAGGTTGCCGGTGGCGGTGGCGGAGGTGGTTTGGCCGTCAAAGCCGAGGCTGAAGTTGCCGCCGCTGGCGCCTGAGATGGTCAGGCTTTGGATCGCGTTGGTCGTGGTGGCGGAGTTAACAGAGCCCTTTTCTGCGTATTCGAACTGACATTCGGTGACTTCGTCGCCGCCGTTGGGATCGACCTTGGCGTTGAGGGTTCCTGAGGTAGGGGTTGGACTGGAGACGGGTTGGTAGGTGGCCTTGGTGAGGACCGTGTCAGGGGAGAAGATTTCGCTACCGGCGTAGAGGTAGCCAGAAGAGTTAACCGCCATTGGATTGCCAGTATGGAGGTTTTCAATGAATTGGCCCGAGGAGTCGAATTCTTCGCTTCCAATGAGGATATTTTCATTGGTTGGATCCACCGCCGCGCTTCCGTATGGGAAGCTATGTAAAAAGGTTCCGCTCGAGTCGAACTCGTCGACAACCCCCTTCCCCGCATCGGCGACAAATAGGTTTCCATTGGAATCGACCGTTATGCCCTCAACTTGTGCGAAGGGTCCGCTGGGCGTACCGGTGAGTTTGTTATTGGAGATGTAGCTGGCGGTCGCAGGGAAGTCAACTGGACGCTGCTGTGCATCGACGATTTCGACATCATCCTCGGGCGAAGTTAAGGAGAGATAGATCCGTCCCCTAGAGTATGTGTTTGAGTTATCTACTGCGGTGTGGATTTCAGTGTTGCAGCTAAAGCAGCTCAAGGATGAATTAATGTCGATCCATGAGTGAGAGTAGGTCTCGCTGTTGACACCGGTTTTTTCGTAGATGTCGATCTTTCGGGGGTTTCCATTGGCAACGAAGAGCTCGCCATTTGATTGGTCGACGGCCACCTGCAGACTCTCGGCGAGAAAGCCAACGGGAGTGGTTGTGCTGGGCGTGTCCAACAGCGTCTGCGATGGGTAAGCGTTGAACTCATAAATACCATTCTGACCTGGATATTTGGAAGAGAATTCCCCTCCGTCCGTGACCCAGACGTCTCCGCTGGCATCAAGCGCGAGCGTATCGACCCCCGGCACTCCAGATGAAAACGTTGAATCGAATGGGCGATCCGCAAGAGCCGATGGAGGGCTAAGACCGAAAATGCCCAAGGTCGAGCAAAGCGCGACGATGGCAATCGCATCTCCCGCTACGCGCCGGCGCCCGTGTTGCAGGCCCAATGGCGACAAGTTTCGTTTACGCCTTGGCTCAGCCGAATCGCGATTAACCAGAGTCGTCACAGCCTTCATCGCCATCTAGGCCACCGCCCTCGCGTGCCGCAGGTGGCGCGTGGTATGTCTCGCCCCGCCGCACGGCGTCGCGAGCCGCTGGTTATAGCTATCGATGGCGCCGTTTTGGCCATCGATTTGAACCAACGTAGCGAGCGGTGCTTTACAGAGACCGGTGCTATTGACTAAGAGGCCCTTATTGCCACCGTCGAGGCTGAGGGTGAAGCGGGAAACTGGCGCATCGGGAACTGTCTTAAAGGACGTGCGGAGGCGCCCTTTCACGGTTTCGATCTTGCCGTCTAGGTCGATATCGATCTGGCCATTTAGCGCGGCGACGATGTCAGGCAGCCCGCTCTTGTTTTCTGGGGCTGAGCGGAGATAGACCGGGCCTTCGAGCGGCCCTTCTAGCAAGGGAGTGCTCGCCTTTGCAACACCGATAATCGAGCTGGTTGGACATCTGTTCGCCGCGAACTCAACTTTGGTGCAGGGGTTCTTGATGTGAGCGTTATCGATAATCTCGGAGGAGGGCAGGGTTACCGCGGTCGAGGCAATGTTGGCTTCGCCCGAAGCCGCAGCAAGGCTCGCGGTCAGTGCCGGATTACTCGCTCTCCTGGTCGCACCGCTCACACTTAGAGCAAGTTTCGGATCAAAGGGGAGCGAGCGACAATTGGCAACTTGGAAAGTTTCTCGCGGACTCATGATCGCGCCCTGATTGCCAAAGACTTCACTATCGACCGAAAAGGGGTCGCAGTTGGTCGGGTTGAGGGTGAAGTTCGGTCGGTTGAGTTCGATACGAATCTCACGCAGACGCAGCGGAATACCTTCGAGAATTTGCGGCAATGGATCCGAGACCGCGGTGATCTGAGCCGTTTCAGGGTTGACATGAAGGGCGACTCTAACGACCACATTGCCGAGGTCATATGGGCCGGAGACTGCCGGAGTGATCACCGCCAAGGAGAGAGGGGCACCTTTGTAGGGTCCGGCAAGGTATACCTTGCCGGATACATATAGGGGATGAGTTCCCGCCCCTGCTCCCGTCACTGCGGTACCAATCTCGGAAGCCGCAGGGCAGCTCGGGTTGGCCTCCTCTTGCAGTCCGGAATAGCTACTGCTCGCGGCCAAGGCCAGCGCGGCATCTGAGCAGTAGGGGATTCCCGCCAAGGTGGCGCTGAAGCCGGGTGGAGTAACCACATTGAGGGCACTTAGGTTTTGGTCGCCGTCGTTACGGGTCACCTGAACCGAGAAGGCAGTATGGGCGCCTGCCATGTTGCCTGCCGAAGACGCTTCGAACCCGGGGTGAAAGGGACGCTCTGATCCCGGGCAGGCTGTACCGTTGGGACCCGAATCAAGGGTGAAGAATTGAGTCGAGGTCTGGGTCCCGATCGTCTCATCCCAAGGCGTGAAGGTTGTAGTCACCGGGTAGGTACCGCATTGCGTCGGTGTCGCCAAAAGGCCGCGTTCGGAGCCAAAGAAGTGCATATCAAATGCGGTGAGCGGGCTTTGGGGAAGGTTTTGGAAGGAAATCGAAAGCTGCCCGGTGACAGGATCGGGCGTAACGATTCCAGCCAGTTTCACATGGAAAGCAAATCCATTTGCGACCAGGAAGATCCGGTAGCGATCTCCTGGCAGCGGTTGGCCAAGATAAACGTAGCCGGGAAGGGGGCCCGGAAGGGCCGAGCTATCGATGGTTAGACTCCCTACCTTGGAATCTTCTGGGCACTGCGCTTCTTCTTCAGAAGCAAATGCACCGAGATGGGCTTCGGCATCGGTACAGGCAGTCTTGCCATCGGCAGCACCCGCATTGATCGAGAAGCCCGGCGGAAGGGTAACCGTGGTGGCACGCAACTCTGTCGGGGAGGGTACCGTTGGACTCAGGAGCTGAGGGATCGAAAGGTCAATGTTGATGCCCGAAGGCGCATCGGTGGCGGTCGTGGTCGGCTCCGCGTAGAGGCTCGGATCAAAGCTGAGCTGATCGCACCCAGTCATCTTCGGCCAAGCGTCTTCCTGGGAGGTAATTCCGCCGTCGTAGGAGAGAACTTCAAGTGACGAACTGAGCGGCGATTCACAGGTTGTGGGATTCTGCAGAAACGGAGTTAGAGGACTGTTGGATGGAATGGGCGGGAAGCTCTTGAAGTCGGTTTCACAAGTCTGGTAGATCGTGCTCGGATCGGTCGTGCTGCGAGCTCCAGTCGCGTCACAGAGATTGCCAAGAAACGCCGTTTCACCGCTACCGGTATCGGCCTTGTCTATGCGCAACAGATCGTGATCGTGTTCCGCGGGAACTCCCCATAGGTCCTCCCTATATATGTGTAGCGGCTGGGCCCCATGAAATAGCGACACGCCGGTGGCATTAAGTCCGTAGTCGCCCCCGGTACGAGCGCTCAGCACGAGAAACTGGGGGGCTCCGACAAGAAATATCCTGAAGCCGCTTAGACCTGAAACGTTGGGCGGGGGGACGAGATTATAGACCGCACTGTCGAAGTTAAAATCTCCGCCGACTTCACTCGTAACTCCAATGCTAACGATGCCGATCTGAGAATCAACCGGGCAACTATCGATCGCGAACTCCGCGTTTGTGCACTGAGGGGTTGCATGCGGGTTGCCGATGAATCCAGCAGGAAAGTGGACCGTTGCGTCTTTGGCATCCTCACAGTCGCAGGGGTTTTCACTTGCCTGAAGGACGCGATTTTTGACCGCGTAATCGATCTCCACATCGGGGTGTCCACCGGCCTGGGCGGTCGATGGAAGCACCGAGTAATATTCGATAGGAGTGTTGGCTCCTGCTGCTGGAGCGAAGAGAAGGGTAGCTCCAAGAAGGGCTAGCAATGCAAACAGACTAGGATTTGCCCAGCCGCGAAGCCGGGAAGCAGCCAAATTGCGCATTGGACCGGCGTCGGATCGGTCTGGTGCAGACCCGCCCGCGTTAAATCGTGATCGCTGAAGCATCTACTCCGCCAGAGCGGAGAGTGTCGCCCAAAAAGGCCGTACATTTACCCTTCGTTGAAGTCGCACGAGCTAGCCTGGCAACTAAACGCGTCCCACGCACGGTATTGCTTGCGCCACTCAAAATGAGGGAAAGAATGCTCATCTAGCGACTCCGCCGCCGCTTGCGGTCACGACGATGACGATGCTTGCGAGGTATCTTTCCCTGTCGCCCTTGGTGGCGGACGGGTGGTCCGAAGTTTCCACCGGTCCCGAGCGGTGTTCCGGTCCCGTTCTTTGACGCCCCGGGAAATTCGCTGCCGGGACCATGGCACTCATCAGCGGCTTCGCAGGAGGGGGGCGGTGGTGGAGCGGAGAACCCACCGCCCGCTCTGGCATCGTAAAACTTAAGGAAGAGGCCGTTGTGGTCCTGGGGAACCAATGTGTCGTCGGTTGAGAAATAGACGTCCGTGCCGCTGGCGCTGACCCCGATCAGTCCGGGGAAGGCCAGGGGATTGACTTCTTCAGACCCTCCTTGCCCGCCTGTGGCGCCGGTACCAGGGGTGATCAGCTGGGGGTGGCCAGCCACGTACTCATAAACATCCTCGCCTTCGTTGGTGTCACCGTGAACGAGCGCTTCGTCAGTGCTGAAAAAGGTGCGACCGTCGTTGGTCATAAAGAGACCGTCTTGGCTGGCTTCCACGTTTGACACCGGAGCTTCACCATTCGGATTGCAGGAAACACAGACAATCTTTCGGGCCGCGGGTTCATACGTATACATCTCGAGGTGACCAGCGTTGTCGTACTGAGTGACGGGCGACGCCGTGACGAACGCCATGTGACTGTCGTTGGGTGTGACCTCCATCCTGGCTATCGGTGTATCGCTACATGCGTTGTCGGTAAGGTCGGGGAAGGGACTTTGATAGCAGTAAGGGCCGGTAGTAAATGTGGTGACGTACTGAACGGTTCCATTTCGATAGTCATAGAGGTTTTCCCGATTAGGAAGTCCGCGTGATCCGTCCAGCTGCTCTGGAGAGAAGAAATAGATGTCTCCATTTTCGGAAGCAATTGAGTTATCGGAGTGGCAATTGCCCCCCGCACCCCCTAGTAGGGTGCAGTAAGACACGTCTGAATAGGTAACGATGCCGCACTTCCTGGTGAAACTCGCAGCGCAGGCGTCCGAGTTGCCCGGTTCACCTGCCTGACCATTGTTGTCGCCCTTCGAAATCAGGGTAAGTGGATGACCTTCCCTTTCACCCGATTCTGACCACATGTACAGATCAACACTGGAGTCATGATCTTCAGATGTCAGCTGTTCCGCCGATGTGAAGTAAACCTTGGATCCGTCTGGAGTCATGCCGACATAGGTGACCGCATGTTCGGGAGCGATCTCATAAGTGGTCGCATCATCGACGCGCATGTAAAGCTGGCTAGGTTGAAGCTGGCAGCGCGCCACTGGGCTACTGAACGTACTTTCGCAATGGGTCAATTCTGGACAATGCGCCGCACCACAGGGCCCCGTGGCTCCGGCAGCCATCAGGATGTGGGACCCGTCAGCGGAAACCGACGGGATCTGGAGTGGATCTCCAGCTTCGTCGCCAGGCTCGGAGGGAATCGCATCGCCCCCCGCGAGCTTCGAAACAATTTCAACCGAGTCAGTCTTTGTGTTGTTGTCATACACAGAGCCCGGAGGGACAACCTGCCCACCGAGTGCAAATGGACTCCACTCCGTGGCAAAGACAAAGTGGCTGAGGTCGGAGGATGCGGTCACATCCCCCGGACAATTATTTCCTGCCGCGTAACTTTCGACAGCCGTCGGACAATCGAGAGCGTGCGTACCTCCCGGCGTCGGCACAGAGACTCCGCCTACGCCAACAAGGTTACCCCCAGGTACTGTCGCGAGATTGGTCGGCCAGCGGTCGAGAAACTGTCCTTCCGAGTTCCAAACATAGGGAGCGTTAGAGGCCCCGAAGGAATTGACGCTGCCGTCATTCCAGTCAACAAATGTATCCATGGCTGGGTCACTCAACACATTATTTTGCAGAAGCCCAGGCGAGAACGTGGCCGCACTTGACTCATTCGATCGGCCAATCTGGCGTCCCTCTATACCTGTGAGTCCTGACCCCACCACGCCAGCTGAGACGGGAGGCCCCATCGGCGGGCCGCCGTCGACTGCGGCTTCTTGGGAGGGTAACCCGACGTATTTGGTCACCCAACCGGAGTCGGTGCGGGTCGCGACGTAGAGATCGCCGTCCCCGTCGATCGGACTACCCCCGGAGTTTGGAATGGTGGAGTAGAGCCCAACAAAGGAAAAGCGGGAAGGGTTGGATGCTTGTCCTGTATTGGGCCCGCCCGGATATAGAAGTGTGCCGCCCGCGCTTTCGGGGGAGACAAGCTCGTAGGCCCGACAGTCGGGAAGATAGTTAGCCTGGGTTTGCTGGCGTACGTTTTCATTGGGACAGCTGGGCGGATAAAAATTGAAAGTGTGATCTTCAGCCGTGGTCGTGCCGTCGGCATTTTTGACCACAATCGTGTAGTGATAGACAACTCCAGGTTGGAGACCGCTGAGGGTGACTTCGCGGTGCTGGTCAGAGTTAGCTGCTTCGATCGTACCTTCTTGTTCGGGCTCAACCTGGCCATAGTCTGTCGTCGGCCCGTACCTAAATTGATAGGTGGTGGGGAGCCCATTTGGATTCACAGTAGCCACCAATCTGGCCGATGTTGCCGTCAGATCTTCGGCTTTAAGGCCGTCGATGGAGGGCGGTTGGGTCGTCGTAAATGTCCCGTCCGCGCTATGGCCCGTTGCATCTGCCGTGTTTGTGGCTACGAACCGATAGTGGTCTTCGGTCCCCGCTGAAAGCCCGGTAACCGTCGCTGAGACATGGGTAGAGTTTGAGAATGGAGCTTTAGCCGGATCTGGCGTGCACGGCAAAATGGTGCCATAGCCCTTATTGAATCCATATTCGAGGTGGCATGCTCCTACTTCCCCTCGACCGGCTGGGTCAATCGTCGCGTTGAGAGTAACTTCACTTTCGGTGACACCGGTGGGCGCTTCAGGCGTGACGATGGGTCGAGCATCGTCGAAGACCGCGATGTCGTTGCTGCTCGAGTTCGCCACATAGACCGTGTGGGAGCTGCCATCTACGGCGATCCCGCCGGCTCCAAAGAGATGCCCCGCGCCAAAGGAGTCCAGCGGTTCGCCGCCCTGCAGTGTTGCAAAATGATCGATTTCCGATCCAGTGCTCTGGTAAAGTTCTTCGGCGGGGAGATCGAGGGCATCTGGTGCACCCGAATAGTAGTTTCCAGCTGGATCAACCTTCAGCCACGGGGCGCCGGAGTTTTGGTAGGGCGGGATCGGGGTGCCGTCCTGTTTATATTCCCAGACATTATTGGAGAAGCCAAGATTGCCTCCGACGTAGAGGTTCCCATTGGGACCGCCGACGGCCACCCCAAAAATTGGACCATGACCACTAAACGGCCCAAAGTCGGCGTCGGAGCCATTCTTCTGACCAGCAGCGCCCCAGGTCGTCAAGATGTGCCCTGCGGGATCGAACTTCGACACCAGACTGTCACCGAGGTCGGCAACATAGATATCGCCCGCCGATGGATCCGCTTCTTCGCAGGTTGGAGTGGTTGACGGGGTCAGCCGCGGCTGATGTTGAAAGCATGTGTTGTCAACGGCAAGGTATGTCGGCGCCTCAAACGCGCCCGGAGATTCGCCGGACGCGCCGGTCTGGCATTCGTCGCCGGGATGGCCTTCGGCGGGGCAGACGTCCTCTTCAGATGTTCGACCGTGTTCGACCGCAGTTTTGTTAACTTCCTCTCCGAACATAAGGATGAATTCGCCTTTGTCATTGAACTTCTCCACCCTGTGATGCCCGGTGTCGGCGACGTAGATATCGTGGGTTTCCTGGTCGACTTCAACGTCGGTTGGCCCTGACAGAAGATCCGTCGCGCTTGTCGCCGGATTGGAAGTCGCGGCGCCGAAGGTTGTCGTGAATACATGGCTGGTAGCTGCCAGCGCGGGGGTGGCAGTGAACAGGAACATTGTCACAGCGAAAGCTGCCCCACTGGCTTTCCAAGGGCGCATGAGTGGGGGGCGGCGATGGAAGCCAAAGCTGAGAAGAAGAGACGTCAGGGGTTTTAGCCAGAGGCGCCCGCTCTGTGTAGAGCCAGCCCTAGGGAGTGCCGGACGGTGGAGATCGATCATCTTTTGCCCCCACGATGATCTCCCGCATCCTTGTGATGCTTGGTCCCTCGCTTCGGCCTCTTAATGCACTTGCCGTGCCTTAGAACACGATTGCTCTTGCAGCTTGGCAAGGGGGGCTTCGGCGCTTCTTCTGGCGCCGGAGTGGTGAATGTCTGATCAGGTCCATCAACGGATCCCACTTCATTGGATGCGACGATTCGGTAATGGTAGGTGGTGGCGGGACCCAGCCCGATGATGAACGCTTTTGCAGCGTGCGCAGAGTTATCAGATCCGATCGAGGCAGTTTCGGGGGTGCTTTGGCCGTAGGATGAGCTGTCCCCATATTCAAAATGCAAGGTGGTGGGGCTAAAACCGGGTTTTACCTCCCCGCTGAGCGTCGCGGTCGTTTGGGATGTTGTCGTCGCGTTGGTCGCTTCGATGGCAGGGATATCGGTCGTGTTGAAGGTCTGGTCGGGTCCGGCGACGACGCCCGCGAAGTTGATGGCGAGCACGCGAAAGTGATAGGTAACCCCTGGCTGTAGGCCCGTGATCAAGCTGCTCGCTCGGTGATCGGTGCCGTCCTGGCCGATTGATTCGCTGGGTGGTGACTTGAAGCCATATTCCGTGCTTGGCCCGTACTCGAAGCGCACCACGGTCGCGCCAAAATGGGGATTCACCTCTGATTCTAGAGTCGCACTCTCGGATTTCACGCTCGAAGATCCGGATGCTTCGATGCTAGGAATGGTTGGGGGATCCGTGTAGAAGGACTTATCCGGCCCGTAGCTCGTACCGAGACGATCGGTCGTAACAATGCGATAATGGTAGAGGGTGTAAAAGGTAAGGTCACCAAGTGCTTCGCTGACTTTATGAATCCCATTCGCAGAGTCTGAATGTTCAAGGGTCCTATTCCCGTATTCCTTGCTAAGGCCCCATTCAAAGTAATAATGGGTTTCGCCGCCTTCGGGATCAGTCTGGAAGGATCCAGTCAGCGTCGCTTCTCCAGCTGATATGCCGGTTGGAGCGCCAGTGGCGACTCCGAGAACGGCAGGTGGTTCCATGGTCTGATCCTGCCCATAGCTCGCCCCATTTTTGTTGTGAGCGGCGAAGCGATAGTGGTAGGTCGTGCCGGCGCTCAGGCCGGTAAGTTTGGCGCTTACTGCGGTTGGCGTATTGATTGGTGTGGCAGTTTCGCAGGGGATCTTCCCGCCTGCATATTCGGTGGTCGTCCCGTATTCGATGTCGCATTCGGTTACGCTCGGCCCACTGGCCGGGTTGATAGATCCTGTGAGAGTGGCAACAGTGTGGCCCACGGCGACGGCTGAGGGTGGGTCGGTTGTCACATTTGCAAGGGTGACGAGTGGCCCAAAGGCTACGACGCCTGAGTAGAACGCCCCGGCATAGACCTCCCCACTTGTTTCGTTTACCGCGACTCCAAAGTTCTCATTAAGGTATCCAGCCGCAAATGTGTCGATCGGCGATTCTCCGCCCGGAGCATATTGGGTGAGTTCTCCCTCGGTACTCGTATAGATGTCTTCGTTGGCTGGGTCCACGGCTACGTCTTGGAAGCCGCCCGTCTGGATGACGCCTTCTGCAGTCCCGGCTTCATCAAAGCGCTCGAGCACGCCGCTGCCACCAAAGTAGCCACCACCATCGACGTATACACGGCCAGACCCATCGACAGCGATGCCAACTGGCACCGTGACTTTGTCTGTAGAGAATTCCCTAACGAGTGAGCCGGAGGAGGTAAAGACTTCCACTTTGCTGTCCCCGCTGCTGGCCACATAGATATCGTCATTTTTGGGATCGACCGCAATCCCAAGGGGGGATGACGCGCTAATCTGGCCGTCGGTCCCAAATGAGGTCACGGGGTTGCCTTCGGGATCGAACTTGTAGACGGCCCCTGCAGGATTCGGGACATAGAGGTCGTGAGAGCTCTGGTCAACGGCTATCTGCCATGGCGCAAAGGGAACAGAAATGGCTCCGGTTCCGCCGCCGTAGGAGGTGTCGGATGCTCCGGATGAAGTGAACTTGTGGATGGTTCCGCTTTCAAGCTGGGCGACGTAAACAGATCCGTCTGACTGGTTGACGGCGACGCCGATCACGCCCCCAATGCCGAAGGCCGAAGATGTGGCCGCGTCATATAGGTGAGTCACTTCGGCGAGAGCGGGTGCGGCAGTGAACACTAGGCAAACCAAGGTGACCCCAAGGGCAGCAACGCAGCAACGGGACGCGGGGAGCGCCAGCGTGCGAGGAAGGTCAGCAAGCGCCGTTTTTGACCGGAACGAAGGAATCACCTTCGGGTATCTGCCTCTTTGCTAATTCGCCCCACTGCCTTTTCTTTCCCTTTCGGCCTCCCTGTTACCGGTCCCCAGCACCTCCTCGGCGCGGAACTCGGCCCCTAGCTCAGCCTCTCGTGTCTCTACTACCCCATACGAACCGGCATCCCAATACCCCGGGCCGATTTTCTTGGGATAGTAAAGCAGGGTACAGATGCGCTGTCAAGCGGGTGACAATCCTCGCTGGTTCGATTGACGCGAGCCGCCAAAGAGGGGCCGGCCGACACTCAGCAGGCTTCAGGTGGTGATGACGAGGCGCTCCGTGGCCTTGCGCCCACCGAGCTGGGTAATCGGATATCTTGAGGCTAAGGAGGGCCGCACAGTGACAGCCTGACGGGTGAAGAGAAGTTGGCAACGGTGCCCTGGCCCCCGACTCCCTGCGTGGCAGCGGTGAACCGGCAACAGTTGGCGGGTTGAGCGTCATGTTCGCTTATTTGCGTTGACCCGATCGAACGATGCCGCGGGGGTATGCACCGATGATCCCGGGAACGGTTTCGGAGTCGGCGACTACATGGGCATCGAACGGGTCGATCGGGAGCGCGACGAACGACGACGGTGCCGCGAGCTTAAGGCATCATGACAGCATTCGATATGATGCCTTGATGCGGACAACGGTTACCCTCGACCCCGATGTCGCAGCCAAGCTAAAACGGGCCGCGCGCGAGCGGGACATCTCCTTCAAGGAAGCGCTGAACACAAACCTGCGACGGGGGCTTGAGAGCGGAGCACCGAGCGCCGCGCGCCCCTATCGGATATCGACACGCCAGCTCGGGATCAAACCGGGCTTCGACCTCGATCGAGCGGTGGCATTGGCGGGCCGACTTGAAGATGCCGAGACGGCCCGAAAGCTCTCTGTGCGCAAGTGAAGTTGCCCGACCTTAACCTTCTGATTTATGCGCTCGATGACGGGTCGCCGCGCCACGCGCGGGCTCGCTCGTGGCTTGAGGCGACCCTGTCAGGCACGGAGGCGGTCGGGTTTGCCTGGGCGGTCCTACTCGGATTCGTCCGAATCGTAACCAACCCGGCATTTCTTGAGACACCACTTGACGTCGAGGAGGCCATGGACTACATCGATGGTTGGCTCAGTCAGCCATGCGCGACGTTGGTCGCCCCGACCGAGGCCCACACCACCCTGCTTCGCAAACTCTTGGAGCCGCTGGGGAGCGCCGGAAATCTGACCAGCGACGCCCATCTCGCGGCGCTGGCGATCGAGCATGGCGCCGAGCTGTGCTCATGTGACACTGATTTCGCGCGCTTTGATGGGCTGCGTTGGAGTGACCCACTCAGCTGAGGTCACTTGGCCGACGCTCAGCGCTTGTGCACCCTTCCCCGCTTCGTCTCTTCTCCTTACAGGCCGTCTTCGTCTTCACCTGCTGGGTCAGCGTCTTGTCGTTTTGGCCGCTGAATTCAACCGTTGAGACGGTCGGGGCGCTGCAGAGGCTCTGCGGTGTTTGAAAGGTAACCCTGGGAGCCGCCGAAGAGGGTGAAGCGGAAGTGCCCAATCGGGGCGTCGGGGACCACGGGGACAACGGTCTTCAGACGACCGTTTTGGACCGAGGAGGATTCGGCCTCTGGCATCAGCGTTACCTGACCGCCGAGAATGAAGGCGAGGTGGGGCAGGACGCCGAAGCCCGAGACCGCATAGACCGGGCCCTTGAGCGGCTCTTCCAACAGCGGGGTTTCGGTGATCGCTTCACCGATCGGCTGGCGGCCGGCGCACTGATCGGAGGCAAGTTCTGAGCGGTCGCAGATATTGCCGAGGTGGCGCTGGTCGATCTCGAAGGCTTTGGGAAGGGTGACGCTGAGCGATTTGATGTTGGCGTCGCCGGGTCGGGTATTCAGTTCGATCGCGAGGCTCGGGTCCTTGCTTCTGGCGGTGGCCTTGTGGCCACCGAGCTGGGTAATCGACATCCTGGGAGAAAAGCCGAGTCCAAAGCAGTTAACGGCATGGAAGTAGGAGGAGAAGGAGACGGCCGTACCCTGGTCGCCCACCCCTTCAGAGCCAATTGAAAACGGCGAGCAGTTGGTCGGGTTGATCATGAAGTTGGGTTTATTAATGTTGACCTGGATTTCGCGCATTCGGATCGGAATTCCGCCGATGATCTCCGGCACGGTTTCGGAGTCGGCGATGACGTGAGCGTCAGCCGGGTCGATGTGCAACGCAACACGGACAACCACGGTGCCGTAGTCATATGGACCCGCCAGTGCCGCGGTAATCGCAACCAAGGAAAGCGGGGCTCCCTGGAAAGGGCCAGCCATGTAAATCTTGCCGACGGCGTGGAAGGGGTGACCGCCGGGGCCTGCGGCAACATTCGAGCTGCCGATTTCACTGCTGGTCGGGCAACTCGGATCAGCCTGCTCGACTTTGCCGAGGTTGGTAGCTGCAGCGGCGATATCTGCATCCGGACAGTAGGTGACGCCGTGCAGGTTTGCGGTAAGGCCAGGCGGCATCGTGAAGTTCAGCTTGCCAAGGTACTGATCGCCGTCTTCGCGGTTGAGCTTCAGGGTGAAGTTTGAGAAAGCGCCGGCCGTAGGATTGCTGGTCCCACCTTCGAGGGTCGGGTTGAACGGACGGATCTGGCCGGGACATTCACTTCCGTGAGGGCCTGAGTCGAGACCGAAGATCTCGCTAGATTCCTGTTCGGGAAGTGATTGGTCCCACGGGTAAAAGGTGGCGGTGGTAGTGTAGATCGTACATGCAGTCGGGGTCGCCATCAGACCACGTTCAGACGCAAAGAGGTGGATGTCGAATTCATCGAAGGGGACCTGGGGCAATTCTTCAAATGTCGCGGTCAGCTGGCCCGTTTTGGGATTGGGGTAGAGCGAGCCGACCAGCTTTATGTTCATTCCGAAGCCAGAGGCGGTTAGAAAGAGTCGGTACTGATCGTTGGGCTCGGGTTCCCCGATATATATGGCGCCTTCGAGACTCCCGTTGAGGGCCACAGAGTGAACTGCCAATGTGCCGATCTTTGCGTTGTCGGGACACTGCGCCGGACCTTCTGAGTCGAAGTTGGCCTCGGCATTCGTGCAGTCGCTCTGACCATCAGCCGCATCGGGATTGATCGTCAAACCCGGAGGCAAGGTCACCGTGGAGGCCCTCAGCTCCGATGGAGATGAGGTTAAACCCTCAAACTGGGGATCAATCAACTCAATGTTTAGGCCAGACGGCGAGTCTGTTTCTTCGGTAGTCGGGTTGGCGTAGAGAACCGGTTTGAAAACCTCCCGAACGCATTCGGTGACCGAGGGGTAGCCAGATTCCTTTTTCGTTGGGTGTTCGGGATCCGCGTAGGTCTGGACTTCCAAGGTGGTGACGAGCGGCTCCCCGGAGCAGGTGGTCGGGTTGTCGGTCAGTGGGTCATTTTGGACGGTGGGTTTAATTTCGCCGCCAAGACAGCCTGTCCCATCGAGACCCGCGCAACCGGGAGGTTCGCCCAAGGAGCCTTTGGAGAAGCGTTCGGTGTTATGGCTCGGATCGGCTGGGAGTCCCCAAAATATTAGATGGGCCGCGGCGAGTGGGATCTGCTGGGTAATATCGGCGACGGTAAAGCGAAGGCCATAGTTGCCGGAGGTGCGAACGGCGACCGGAATGTTAATTGGGAGATCGAGGGTCGGGACGACAAAAGCAAAAAGGGCAGTCTGGCCCGGCCCGGGTTCCATGTCATAGATCGGCGCGGTACCGAGCAGGTCTTTGGACTGGCCTTCATGTTTGGCATAGACGGTAATCAGGCCGGCCTGGGAATTGGGAGAGCATTCCTCCAGTGCAAACTGGATAGATGTGCACTGGGAGATCGCGTTGGGGTTGCCGAAAACTCCCTGGGGACTGTTGAAAATCACATTTTGGGCGACTTCAGGTTCACCCGGCTGTTCGAGTTCGAAATTGGTTTCGAGATCGGGATGGGCTCCCGCGAGGTTAGTCGACATCGTCGTTTCAAAGGACTTGATCCCCTCGTTCGCGAAAGCCTGCGTGACACCTATAAATAGGACAAAGAGCAAGCACGCGAAAAGGGCAGGTCCGGTGCGCCGGGCGCGGGTTTGTGGGACAAAGCGTCCCAAGCCGCTCACTTCCCACCCCCACGCCTGTGGTGGGAAGCCTGTTTACTATGCTGCTGCTTTCGGCGGTGAGACCTTTTGACACAGGTATCGTGCCTTAAGACAAGACCCCTTCTGCAATGCATTGTCGCAGTCGACGCTCCGTTGCCGGTGGTGCCGGGGTTGACGTCGAAGTTTGGGGGCGGTGGTGGGGATGTCCCCGCGCCGTGGCACTCATCAGAGGCCCTGCATGGCGGCGGTTCGGGGATGACGAAGAAGCCGCCGTTTTCGCGAGCGTCATAGATCTTGACCAGCTCCCCGTTTTCATCCTGGGGAGCCAGCTTGTCGTGTGTAAAGAAGTAGGCGTTCACCCCATCGGCACTGACACCGAGCAAACTCGAATCAAATGGGCTCGAGCCGGTCGAGACGAGGCTCAGGCAATCTTCGGAGGCCTTGCTGAATGTTGGGCTTTCGGAGCTACAGGCCCCAACACCCTGGGGCTCCCACTCATAGACGTCTTCGCGGTTGTCGGTATCGCGCAGGGTCAGAGCCTGGCCGGTGTTGAAGAAGACCTGGCCTGCTTCGGTGATGCTCGAGCCGTTCATCGCGAGAGAGGCAGCGCTGGTCGCTTCGGCGTTGGCCGGATCGCAGGAGGCGCAACTAAGCGTTTCGGTCGCCGCGTTATAGCGATAAACCTCGGAGTAGCTGGCGTTTTCATTACCCGTAAGCGGTAGGGTTGAGTTGAGGACGGCGAATTGGCCGGACTTCGTGAGCTGGAAGTCGGCGGGCCTGCGGGTTTCCGGTTCTTTGGTCGCATCTACAACAGCCGGGTTGTCGAGCTTCGGATCCGGGTCTGGTTCAGGCAGACCGAACTCAGCGAGGTTGGAGTGGCCCGGGTTCCCGGCGTAGAGTTCACCGTTAAGACCAATAGCGACACCCTTTGAACCATGAAGAAGCCCCGTACCGATCGGAGCGCTGACTGCGTTGCCCGAAGAGTCGAAGACGAGAACCTGGCTGCCCTCGTCGACATATATGTGGTGGAGGATCGGGTCGACCGCGAGTCCAGTAGCACCACTGAGTTCCTTGGCGATGACTTTGGTGGCAATGACTTCGTTTGCGCTATTAAATGAGTAGCGTTCAACCGTCTTTCCTTCGATATCCACATAGATGTCGCCGTTTGAGGGATCAACGGCGAGTCCGGTGGCCGAAATGTGAGAAATAAGAGTGCCAACTTCTTCACCGGTACTGTTGAATTTCTGCACCGATCCCGAATATCGAGAATAAAGGTACGCATTGCCAGCTGCGTCCACGGCTATACCGCGATCACCATAGCTACCAATTCCATTAAGTGAGCTCCCGCTTGGGGAAAACTCACTGACCCCTCCTTCTTCGAACTCGACATAGAGATCGCCGGAAGGGCCAACGGCGACACCTGAAATTACTGGCGGGTATTGCCCGAATGTCAGCTTGCCGTTTTCGCGCCAGCCCGTGGCCGCGTTACCCGCTGAATCGAATTTGTAAACGGCGCGGGTGGCGGAATCGGCGACGTAAACGCCTCCGTCTACTGGGGAAACGGCGACAAAGTCAGGATTGGCGAAGGAGCCGAAGCTACGTAGCGGGAGTTGCCGGGTCTGCACCGGTGGTCCGGTCAGTGAAGACTCAAGCGTCGCGACGAAGTGCGGACTCTGCCCGGGGCGAACGACGTAGAGGTTGGGGGCGTTCTTCGTACCGTCGGCTGGTTCTTCAGAGCCATCGAGGAGGCTCGGGGAGAGGAAGTAGAGGGTGCCATCGCCCGAGGCCACCCCACCGCCACCGCCGATCGCAAGGTCGCCGCAGTTTTCTTCTGAGCCGGTCGTATTCCAGTGTTTGTGTTCGGTGTTGGCGGCGGGATCGCAGGCGGAGGCATCGCCTTCGGTGCCGGTCGAGACCAGGGTCAGGGGGTGACCTTCTTCCCACATGTAGATGTCGGCGCCGCTGTGCTGTTCATCTTCGCCTGTCAGGTGCTCAGTTGAGGAGAAGAAGACCTTCTTGCCATCGGAGGTCATCCCGTCAAAGCGGACGCCTTCGCTGGCCCCTGGGGTGAGGTCGATCGTTCGGATCGAGTCACCGACGTTCATGTAGAGGTGATAGAGCTTGGCGCCTTCAGATTCCTTGATCAGCTCGCCGAGCAGGATGTGGGAGCCATCGGCGGAGATCCCGAGCTCGGCGATCCCGTCGCTTGAGCAGTTCATATGGCATGGAAGGGGCTGCCCGGGGGGGTCTTCGGCGGCGGGGGTGAAGGAGACGACGTGGGTCTCCCCGCTCGCTAGGTTTCGGTCATAGATCGAGATTTCGCCGTTTTTGTTGCCTTCGGGCTCAAATTGGGAGGTAGAGCCGAAGATGAAGTGTTCGCCGTTGGCGGAGAGGTCTTCTGTGATAAGGCCGGCCGGTTTGGCCGAGGGACCCGGGTTCAGCGAGCCGGCCATCCCCTGGACCAATTCGCCATCGGCAAGGCGGACCGGGATCCCCGTGTAGCCGCCTTCAAAGCACGGCGAGCAGCCGCCGGGGGCACCGAAGGCGAAGGTTTCAAGGCCGGCGTTGGCGCCTGAGGGGACCGAGGAGAAGGAGCCAATGGCAAAGGGGTCGTTGGCCGGCACGCCGACGTATTCCGTTGTCCAACCGTCTTTTCTCCGGGTCGCGACGTAGGGGTCGACACCGTTGTTGGTGGGATGATCGGTACCCGGGATACCCCCGTCGTGGACACCGTAGAGGACCTTGTCTTGAGCCTCGGGATAGCCGCCATAGGGCGTCTGACCCAAGGTGAGATCGGACTCGACGTCATAGCCACCGGTGTTCGTTGCAGAGACGAGCTCATAGGCACGACAATCGAGAAGTAGCGCGGCGCCCGTTTGCTGGCGGGCGAGCGAGTTGGCGCAGCCTTCGTCTAGCTTTGATATGGCAGGAAATGTGGTGAAGGTTTGATCGGGTCCGCCCGTCGTTTTGGACGAATTTGTGGCGATGACACGGTAGTGATACGTAGTACCGGGAGTGAGGCCTTCGACACGCGCGAGAACCGCTACGCTTCGGACTCCTCCCGCAAGTTCTTCCACTTTGGTACTTTCACATGGTCCGGTCGCACAATCCTGCAATCCAAATTCGAAGTGATATTTGGTGGCGCCCCCCTCCGGGTTGACCCGGGCGTGAAGGACGGCGCTTTCAGAATGAATATCACCGACCGACCCTTCAACTTCCGGCGGAGCCTCAGGGGTGGTAACGCGTGCTTCGTCGGAAATGGTAGTTCCCACACTATTCGTGGCAACAAACCGATAGTAATAGACCGTATTTGGGACCAGTTCTGTGAGACCAAGTGAAACTTCGGAAGGACCGGGCCCTGGGGGCGAGCCTGCATCTGCTGGGGGCAGGGGCATCTTTTGAGTGAAGTTCCCTTCTTCGGTCCCCCACTCAAAGTAGTAGTGAGTGTCTTCGCCATTGCCATCGAACGAGCCAACCAGGGTTGCGCTCCTCGGAGCGACCTGCTGAGCCGGATCGGCGGTAACGGCGGCGACCGCAGGCAGGGCGGTGAAGGTTTCGACGGCGCCGTATGCCCTACATTTCGTTCCCGCTTCGCATTCGCTGGTCGCCTCGAGCCGGTAGTAGTAGGTGGCTCCTGGAGTTAGGCCAGAAATGCTAGCGGTAACCCCCTGGGACACGGAGAAGTGGGTTTCTGAGCAGGAAGCGCTCGAGGCTCCGGGGTCTTCGTGAAAGTTGAATTCAGTTTGGTGTGCTTCGTATTCGGCCTGACCGACGTATTCGAAGCGGCAGCCGACGATTTCCCCGCCTCCGTGGGCCGTTTCGGGGTCGACGTGGCCGCTCATGGTAGCGGAGGTCCTCGCCAGGTCGGTTACAGCTTCGGTGCTGGCATCGGGCGTCGTCACCGACGGGCCGAAGACGTCAACCAGGCCATCGCTATTGTCGGAGGCATAGATGTCGCCACTTGAGGCATTGATCGCGAGCCCATTGATATATGCGTTCCTGTTGAGTTCTCCACTCCCGAAGTTGACCTGTTGTTTGGATTCGCCAGGCGGGTACACGCCGATTTGAGGGTCGAGGGCACCGTTAAAGAGGACTTCTGCGACGAAAACGTCGTTGTTGGCAGGATCGACTGCTACGGCGATTGGCGAATTGCTTTCGAGCCCGGCGCATTGGTTTACGCATTCACCGTTTGGTGCGAACTCTTCCACGCCGGAGAAATAGCGGTCTCTGTATAGGTCGCCGGCGGGATTGACGGCGATGCTCTCGATCTGGTTACGGGCTTCGATCAGATGGTTCGATATCAGGGCGCCGGTGGCGGCATCGAAGCTTTGGATCGGCAGGCCTTCGCTGCTGGCGACATAGAGCGTGCCTTCTGCGCCGTGGGAGGGATCTACGGCGACCCCGGCTGGTTGCCCGGGGACGCTGATCTGAAAGAGGCAGGCGCCGGTGGGATCGAAGGCCGTTACCTCGTTGGCGCTCGGATCAGTGACGTAGAGGTCGCCGGTGGCTGTACTGACCGCGACCATGTCGGGATCGGCAAAAGCACTCGCTCCCGCGCATTTGGTGAGGTTGGCGGCCCCGATCGTGGCGAGGAGGTTCCCAGCAGGGCCGAACTTGTAGATAACCGGGGGGACGGAGCCGGGGCTGGCGACGTAGACGTCACCGGAAGACACGCTAGAGGAGTTATCCACCGCGACGCCCTGAGGGCTGATCAGCGTCCCGCTGCCAAATGAGGAGATGAGCACATGCTCCCCCGAGGCGGCCTGGGCGGCGCTCGCCCAGAGCAATGTGAGGGCCAGTGCCGCGAGGAGGACGAGTAGCGGCCGGGGGAGTTGGCACCGACGAGAAGACGTCAATCTGATCGCAGTGAGGCGGGCAAGGTCGCCCTTACCGCAATCTGCTTGGAGCCTGAAACCAGATTTCCGGACCGACGAAATCATCGGCGGGCGTCTGCGCGCTTGTGATTCCTCCTGGCGCAGGAGGTCTGTAGGGTGGGGTTCTGGTCGGCCGTCTTCCCATTTTGACCCGCTATGTCGGCAGCCACATGCAACTTTTGCGAGCAGAGGTCGACGGAGTTGACGAGGAGGCCCTTGTTGCCGCCATCGAGGTCCAAGATAAACCTGGAGACAGGTGCGTCGGGGACCGATGCAAAGGTCGTACGGAGCTGGCCGCGAATCGATTCGACATAGCCGACAAGGTTGACATCGATCTGGCCGTTGAGTTTCGCAACAATGTCAGGTAGTTTTCGTTCGCCGCCGTTAGCGCGCAGGTAGATGGGTCCTTCGAGGGGTTTTTCAAGCAGCGGAGTTTCGGCTTTGGCGACACCGAGCAATGATCCGACGGGGCATTGATCAGCGACGAACTGCACCCTGGTGCAGGGGCTCTTGAGGTGGGCGTTGTCGAGGAACTCGGAGTGTGGAAGGGTGACCCTGACGCGGGATGTGTTTGCTTCGGTGCCAGCTTTGGGGAAGGTCAGTTCCGTCTCAAGCGCTGGGTTCCCATTGTGCTTGGTCGAACCAGAAATCCGAGTGGTGAGCTTGGGGGCAAAGGGGAGGGCGCCGCAGTTTGCGACCTGAAACGGTTGTGTTAGGTTTGCAGTGGACCCTTCGCCACCGCTAATCTGGGAGTTGATCGTGAAGGGATCGCAGTTGGTCGGGTTGAGGGCAAAGTTGGCTCGATTCAGATCGATCTGAATCGAGCGCAGGCGCAGGGGGATACCTTCGAAGATTTGCGGCAGAGGATCGGAAACCGCGGTGACCTGAACCGTTTCGGGATTGATTTGCAAGGCGGCCCTGACCACGACGTTGCCAAGGTCATAGGGCCCTGCTACGGCCGGCGTAATTACGGCCAGGCTGAGAGGGGCGCCTTTGTAGGGGCCAGCGAGGTACACCTTGCCAGGCAGGTCAACCGGGTGGGTGCCGGCGCCGGCGCCAGCCGCGGAGATCCCAATCTCGCTTGCCGCCGGACAACTCGGATTGGTCTGCTCCTGTCGGCCCGAATAGCTTGGGGCCGAAGCGGCCGCGAGGTCTGCTTCGGAACAATAGGGGATACCGGCGATGTTTGCCGCGAAGCCGGGGGGAGTCTTGACATTCAGGGCGCTGAGGCTCTGGTCGCCGTCGGCGCGCGTTAGTTCGATGGAAAAGGGTGTATATGCTCCGCCGGTGCCGTTGACGGAGGAGGCATGAAAGCTCGGGGTGAAGGGCCGAGTAGG
Source organism: uncultured Solirubrobacterales bacterium (assembly GCA_963700105.1). GTDB lineage: Bacteria > Actinomycetota > Thermoleophilia > Solirubrobacterales > 70-9 > CAVUWL01. Next base: position 39,362 of record CAVOWL010000006.1, read on the forward strand.
GCCTGGGCATGACGACCCGTCAGGGCCGGAATTAAGAGTGAAGAACTGAGTTGCCGTCTGTTCGGGCAGGGCTGCGTCCCATGGAGCGAAGGAGCTCCGCACCGAATATTCCCCGCACCGAGTGGGCGTGGCCAGCAGACCTCGTTCGGAACCGAAAAAATGGATGTTGAAGTCGGTGAGCGGGCTCTGTGGAAGGCTGTCGAAAGAGGCGGTGAGACGGCCGGTAGCCGGTTCGGGGGCAATGGAGCCAACGAGCTTGATGTGGGTGGCGAAGCCGTTAGCGGAAAGAAGAACGCGGTAGCGGTCACCGGACTTTGGCTGAAGCAGATAAACGAAGCCCGGGATCGGGGCGGGCAATGCGGAGCTGTCAAGCGAAAGCGTCCCGACCTTGGAGGTTTCGGGGCATTGGGCTTCTTCGGGGGTGCCGAGCCTGGCTTCGGCATCTGTGCAGGCACTCTTGCCGTCGACGGAGCCCGGATTGAGCGAGAAGCCTTCAGGCAGCAAAACGGTGGTGGAGCGAATCTCAGAGGGCGACGGTGTTTCGGGGCTCTCCTCCTGTGGAACACTGAGATTCACTTCGAGGCCCGAGGGCGTATCCGTGCTGGTGGTGGTCGGCTGGGCCGAGAGGCTTGGATTGAAGGAGAGCTGATCGCACCCCGTGGTCGCAGGGTAGACCGAGCTGGTTTCGCTCACTTTTTCGTTGTACGCAAGTATTTCGAGCGACGAACTCAGCGGGCCGCAGCTGGTCGGGTTGTCGAGAAAGGGTATCTGCGGGCTAGATGAACTCTGTGGGGTGAAACACCGTGCCGGTGAGTTTCCCGCCGGGGGGTTTTCGGTTTCCGTTTCTGGGGCATATGTGTCACATCCCCCCCCTCTCATACCATAAGGGACGCGATAGGCGTCGTGGCTTGGCGAAGCTGGGACTCCCCAGAGGGTTAACTCCACCGCTTCGATAGGAATCACCTGCTCAATACCCTTGACGGTGGTGTCGAGACCGTAATCGCCGCCGGTTCGTGCGCTCAGTTCGATAAACAAAGGCGTGTCGGTGAAGGGGCTCGTAAAGCCAAGCAAACCCGCCTGGTCGGGGTCCGTTTCGACGTTGTATACTGGCGAAAAGAAGTAAGCATTAAACAGCGCGGTCCAGGTCCATCCCACCTGGGTATCCGGCGGGCAGGTGCTATCACCCATCTGAGCTGCGGTACATAAGGGAGTGGCATGTGGGTTGCCGACGACACCCGCCGGCAAATGGGAGGTGACGTTCTCCGCGTTCTGGCAGAAGCACGAAGACGGATAGCCCGCGATACCGTCAAAGCTAAAAAAGAACGAGGTCGTAACATTTGGATGGCCACCGGCCTGTGTGGAAGACACCGCGGGAGAGAAGGCGAATATGGGAATGCCGGGTTCGCCGCTGACCGGAGACTGTGTAACGGTCTTATCTTCTCCATAATCGGCGTTTCCTTCTACGACAGCCGCGAGACGATAGTGATAGCTTTCGCCAAACTGGAGGTTCGGGAGTACAGCGTCGACGTTGTTGTTTTGCCTCTGACTGGGCTCATAGGAACAGGGGACAGAACCCGAATCGTAGGTAGCATCGAGGCCGTATTCGAAATGGCATTCGTTGAATTCACCTTCGACGCGACCGTAGACTTTGACGCTCGTTGAGGAAATGTCCGGGGTCGGGGATCCCGTGCTGACCGGAGGGAGAAGGGTGGTTGCAGCAGCCGCCGAAGCCGGCGACGTGGCCGCAACAACGGTAGCGAGGAAGAGGGTCGATGCGGCAGCAACCGCGACGCCGCCGACTCGCCCCCACCCTCTTCCGCGCTGGGGGCGCGAACTCAAACCAACATCTCGGAGGCCTTCGACAGGTGACGCGCTGGGTGCTGGGTTGGCACGCGGCACAAACCGCCGAACCCGACTGCTCGCAATTCGAATAGCGGGATTCACTTTCTTCCTTCACGTGTGCGTTTGAGAGCACGTTTGCGTCGAGATCGCTTGTGAATATGGTGCCGCGCGTGACGATGCCCCGCAGCATGTGGGATGAGATTGCCGAGGGAGCCCAAAGCCGCGCTAGTGCCGCTCTGAGAGGGCGAAACGACGGGGTTGCCAGCACCGGCGCACTCATCGGCGGCCGAGCATGGGGTCGGGGGGGGACTTGCAGAGAAGCCACCGCCGCTGCGGGCATCGTAGAAGCGAAGGGCCGTCCCGTTATGGTCTTCGGCGACAAGCGGTTCGTAGGTAGAAAAATAGACGTTCGTGCCGTCGGCGCTGACACCAACCAGACCTGCGACGTGCAGCAGCTTTCTACCCAAAGCCGAAAGCCCTTCGTCCTGGCGGCTGGTCCCCGAAGAGATAAGCTGGGGTCGTCCTTCGACGTACTCGTACACATCACGCAGGCCATCGGTATCCTGCGGCACCAGGGCATCCCCGGTGGAGAAGAACACCCGGCCGTCGTTCGCCATGAACAAGCCGTTATCGCTTGCTTCGACGTTGGTTGTCGGAGGTTCACCACTTGGGATACAGGACGCACACTGTATTTCCTGAGTTGCCGGGTTATAGGTATACATCTCCAAATGTCCGGCGTTTTCATATGAGGTGATCCTGCTGGCAGTCAGAAACGCCATGTGGGCATCATTTGGGGAAACCTGGATCCTGACCATCGGCCCAGGGCTGCAGGGATAGGGGTATTCCGGAGAACAAAACGGCCCCGTGGTGAACGTCGTCACATACTGAACTTGGCCGTTTCGGTAGACGTAGAGGTTCTGCTGGCCAGAGGTGCCTTTGGAGCTGTCGAGCTGCTGGGGCGAGTAGAAATAGATGTCACCGGTTTCGGCAGCGATGGCATTATCAGAATGACCGTTCCCTCCTTGGCCCTCGTTCTGTATTACATCCGAAATTGACGTCGTCGGACCACCCACGGGGTAGGGGACAACGCTGCATTCCGTGGTCCAGCTGGTGGCTGGGCAACTCGGCGTGCCAGTTGTGGTCGCACCGTCTGGTTTCGAGATCAGAGTTAGCGGGTCTTTTCCTTCGGCCGCGGACCGTTCAGACCACATGTAGAGGTTGACGGACGTGTCTTCGGCTTCAGAAGTGAGTTTTTCACTCGCGGTGAAGTAGACCTTCGACGCATCCGCGGTCATGCCGACATATCGGACGGCGTGTCCGGGCGCGAGTTCGTATGTAAGCCCCATTCCTCCGCCCACTCGCATATAAAGTTCTTCGGTTCCAGCTTCTGAGCCAGGCGTAGCCATGAGCACATGGGAGCCGTCGGTGGAGGAGCCATGATATGGAAAGGTAATGGCGCCGGCAGTCGTTTGGAGAGGTTCGCCATCTGCCTTCTTCGAGATTACCTGTACCGTGTTTTCCGGCAAATCGTCGTCGTACCCGGAGCCAGACGGTGCGCCTGCGGCGAATTCGAGTTCGCCTTCGGCCGTGAAGAAGTAATGACTAAAGTCGGGTGAAGCCTCAACCGCGCCCCGCAGCTGCTGTTCCCCATTTGGAACATCCCCGAGATCCGTCGGAAGCCGGCCGAGAGATCTGTCTTCCGCATCCCAGAGATAGGGGGCATATGAGCCTGCTGCGCTTCTTTCCTGTCCGTAGGCCCCAGTTTCATCGCCATCGCTCCAACTCATGAACTCGTCCATGTTGACGTCGGTGAGCTGACCGCCCGGTGATCGTTCGATGCCCAGAATGCTGAATTCTTCTTCACTCGGCGGCCCGTCGCTGGTCGGGATTTCGCTACCTGGAGGACCGACGTAACGTGTAGTCCAGCCCGCATCGGTTCGGGTAGACACATAGAGATCTCCAAGTATGTCGGAAGGGTCACCGGGCCCGGGTATCTTGCCCAGAATGCCTCCGAAAGCAAAGCGTGACGGGTTTGTGGCTTCGCTACTATTCGGCCCCACCGGGTATAGCAAAGTCCCGCCGGCGTCGGGCGGAGAGACAAGCTCGTAGGCGCGACAGTCGGGAAGAAACTCCGCTCCGGTCTGTTGCCGCACATGGGCGTTAGGGCACTGTGGTGGATAGAAGCTAAAGCTCTGATCTTCACTTTTTGTAATTCCGTATAGATTTTGAGCGACAACTCGAAAGTGATATGTACCCCGCTCCAAGCCGGTCAGGTGAGCTGTTACCGATTGTTCATCCCCAAAAGAGCCAATGTCGGCGTCGTGCAGCGGAATGCTTTGACCGTATGCGGCGGTGGTGCCATATTCAAAGTGATAGGTCGTATCGGCGCCCTGCGGATTGATCTTCACATTCAAATCGGCGGTGGTCGCGGTAAGGTTGCTGGCCGAAGGCTTGCTGAGCGTGGGTGCCTGGAGGTCGAAGGACTGTATCGGCGTCTGTCTAATGCCGTTCACGTTGCCGATAACTGCTCGATATCGATACGCGGTGCCCGGAACTATGTTGGATACTGGTGCGCTGGCGAGCAGAGGGGACGGCCCCGTGTAGGGAAGGGACTGAGAGCACGATACCGTATGACCGGCTTCAAAGGGATTTAGGGCTGATGGCAGGTATTCTGTCTCCTTGACGTATTCGAATTTGCAGACTTCAATTGCGCCACCATTTTCAAGATTGACTTTGGCATTGAGGGTCGCGGAGCTTTCTGTGGGGGAGATTTCGGCGGCTTCCGAAGTTCCTGGATAGGTCACCTTGGGGAGCACGACGCTGGGGCTAAAGACATCGACGAAATGATGTTCAGCGTTGAACCCGTTGCTGTAATCGGAGACGTATAGGTAGCCGGACGAATTGACGGCGATACCACCGATGGTTAAAAAGGATTTCGAAGGCGTTTCAGCGCCTGTGACCTGGCCAAGATAGACCCCAGAATGGGAAAACTCATCGACGCTCGTACCTGAGACAGCAAGAAGGTCGCCGGTGGATGGGTCGACCGTGATATATCCGGGACTGAAGCCACCTGGGACCGCTGCGCCGGTGACTTCGCGGACGAATATTCCGCTTGGTTCGAACTCGTCCACCTTCCCCGAATCGACGACATAGATTTCCCCACCGGGGCCTACGGCGACGCTGCCGGCGGAGATAAAAGGACCCGACGGGGTGCCAGTCAGCTTGTTTGACTCAATGTAGCCGACATGGCCAGGGTCTTCGAAGGGATTCGGTTCGATGCTCTTGTTCAGCGATTCCACCGTATTTCCATTACTGAGGTAAACCCGACCGGCGGTGGCCCCACCGGAGTTATCGATGGCAATGCCGCTAGGTGCGGATCCAGGATCAAATGTTTTGAGGGGCGCACCGTCGGAATTGAACACCTCGACCCCCGGTTCTCCACCTCTACCATTTGACAAATAGAGATCGCTGTTTTCGGGATCAACGGCCGCGCCATCAATCGCTTGAAAGTAGCCTCCAGGAGTTTGAGTCAGAAGTTCGTCCTCGGCGTTAAAGCCTGAGACCAATGCATTCATGTTATTGCTTTCCATTACCCAAATTCGGTTAGAGCTGAGCGCGATGGCTTCCGGTCTGGGGAGCGAAAGCTGCGATTCATAGTTACGGGGGGCAAATGCGAACGCCTGACCGACAAAGAGGAGCGCACCGGATGCACCGATAATTGTGCCAATCAACACCCGACGGGCCAGCTTGAGGCTCGGCGCTGAGCGATGGGCACCAGTATGGCTCGCATCGCCAAAGGCCGCCCCGGGCTTGGAGGGGATCGGCGAGCGCCTGCTGTGTGGGAGGCAGCTCACAGCCTAGGCATGGTGGTGGCGGTGGTCAGTCTTATGATGTGCTGCCTTTGCGCATTTGCCGTGCCGGCGGACAGAACCCTTTTTGCAGATATTCGTTTGGGTGCTGGACATCGGGACGACACTGGTTGTGGTAAAGGTCTCGTCAGGGCCGTCAGCGACGCCGAATGGGTTGGTGGCAATGACCTGGAAATGGTAGATCGTCTCGGGTAGGAGGCCGACCAGATCCGCACTCACATAGTGGACGCTTTCATCTGCGCCGATTGACGGGCTTTGTGGAGTACTCAAACTGTTCGCGGCGGTAGGTCCGTAAGCAAACCTATAGGACGTAGAACCCAGGTGCGGATTAATTTGTGCCGACAGGGTCGCCGAGGTTGATGCCACGGCGGAGACGGTGGCCCCAGCAACGGCTGGCGCGCCTGGCGTGGTGAAAGACTCATCTGGCCCGCGTGTCGTGCCACTGAGATTGATCGCAACAGCGCGGTAGTGGTAGGTCGTAGCAGGTGTGAGGCCCGTGACGGTGGCAATCGCTGGGTGGTCGGTGGCGTCAGAGCCAATCGATTCACTGATCGGAGTGCTTGAGCCATATGAGCTTGTAGTTCCATACTGAAATCGAGTAACCGTCGCACCTGAACCTGGATCGACCTGGGCTTCCAGTGTTGCGGCGTCTGTGGTGAGATTCGAGGCTGTGGTCGTGTCGATCGTGGGGAGGTGGGGGCTGAGAGTCCTGAAGGTTTGATCCGCGCCGATTGCGACACCTTCAACGTCGCCCGCGACGAGGCGGAAGTGATAAGTCGTGAGCCCAGTCAGGCCGGTGATGTCGGCGTGGACTTCGGTTTCTGAGCTGATCGGCGTGAAAGGAGTTCCGACTTCGGTTTCGGCGGCGCCCAGGCACGGGACGCTGTGTCCGTAGGAGCTGTCGATGCCCCATTCGAAGCGACAGGTCGTTACGGGCCCTCCTCCGTGAGCAGAATCTGGAGCGACACGGTCGACCAGGGTAGCTGAACCTGCTGCAAGGTCGACGGGCGAAGCGGCAGTCAGGTTTGGAACAGTAGTAACGGGGCCGAATATGTCGACTACGCGATTGTTGATGTCGGTTACATATACCTTGCCGGTTGTGCTGTTGACTGCGACATCGTATGAAAAACTGAGACCGCCAAAGACTCCTTCAGGGGCGGCTCCAAAGCTGAAGGTCGGACTGAGAGTGTGATCGTACTCGGTAATCTGATTACCCTCATCAGCGTATACGTTGCCGGCGGAATCGATGGCAACGCCCAAACTTCCAACCGGATCGATTGGGGTACAGGAGTTGATGCAGGCACCGGCGGAGTCGAACTCGAGCGTTCCGGAGCCGTTGGCGACGTAGAGGTTTCCTGATGCATCGACGGCGATCCCGTTGGGACCCGAGATAAAACCGGCACCAAACTGGGAGGCGAAGGTCCCATTGGGTTCGAAGACGTCGACCACATTGTTGGAATTGTCAGCAACATAGAGATCGCCGTCGGGGGCAACTGCCAGACCTTGGGTGCCGAAGCTTCCATTGTTCAGGACGGCGGGAAGAGCGCCCGACTGAGGTGTTCCTTGTGCGGGTACGGCTTCGACGTTGATGCTGGCGATGAATGCACCCGCGGGGTCGAAGCGAAGGACCTTTCCTGCTTCGGGTTCAGAGACGTAGATGTCACCATTGCTGACATCGCCGGAGTTGTCGACGGCTACGTAATAAGGGTGGTTGAAGGGGTAAGGGGTACTGCCGTTAGCTTCGGTCAACCTAGGGTGGGTCGGATCCAGAATTCCGGACGGGCTGAAGGCGTACACGGCGCCGCTCCCATAATCCGCAATGTAGACCTCTTCGGTGGTCTGGTTAATAGCAACGCCGAGGGGGGCTTCGAAGCCAGCTGGAGGGGAGAAGGAACTGAGGAAGGGGTGAATTTGGGTCGCCTGGGCGGGGGCGGCAATGAGGGCAGCAATCGAAAGAGAGGCACAGAAGGAGGCGATGGCGCGGGCGGTCAAGCGAGACCTCCGGGGAGAGTGCCGACACATGAGCCGGGCGGGTGGTAGCGTCGAGAGCTGCGGTAGCTACCACCGCGAAGGGGTGATCCTACCCTGCCCTCGTGGCGCCGTCTATGCCGCTCAAGGTTTGGGCACCTAGCGCCGCTGCCCAGGGAATCGACTGGCGAGGGTTGATTCGCAACGCTACCCACGGAAGATTCCACCGCGCCGGTGAGGTGACCTGCGGTGAAGCCCGAATCAGACTCGGACGATGTCCCCACGTAGCAACTCCTCTGCCGTGGCTTTCCATCCCTGGCCCCGATCCGTCCTGCAGATCCCCTGGCCCCAGTCCGGGTCAGCCGTTTAACTCATCTCCACCGGGCCGCTCCGCCCATCCCAAAGATTCGCGGTTCTTCGGCCAGCTGCATTAGAACAGACACGGACCGAGTTGTCAAGCCTCGATCTAGTAGCGTCCCGGAGCAAGCTTCCGCCTAATCCCCCACCACGCTCTACCTTTGGGAACACCATATGTCCTTATGGCCAGTCAGGTTGAGAAGAAAAACGTGGCCGTACCGGTCGCAAACACCGTTCTCCCTTCCACAAACACCGTTCTCCCTTCCACAATCAGCCTCCGTGACGGTGCGGGCTTTGGTGCCCTGGCCTCCGCGTCGTCCTTTTCGTCTTACACGCGGTCTTGGTTTTCACCTGCTGGGTCAGGGTCTTTTCATTCTGTCCCGTGAATTCGACGGTGGAGACGGTCGGAGCGCTGCAGAGGTCTTGAGTGTTTGAGAGGTAGCCCTGGGAGCCACCGAAGAGGGTGGAAGCGGAAGTTCCCGATCGGGGCGTCGGGGACGACTGGAACCAGAGTCTTGAGCCGACCGGAGTTACCGAGGGTTGGGGATTCTGCCTCGGGGGGCATCGCTATCCTTACTTCTTTCCGCTGTTCCCTGCTACTGGTCCGCCGGCTGAGGCAGCATGCTCTGCCCTTTACGGTTCGTGCCAATCGATGTGGCCGTCGAGAGCATGAGGGCTACCGCTAAACACAGCTCCAGTAGTGCTGGGACGGTCCCCCGCCGGTCCGCTCACGCGCTCTCCTTAGAATTCTGATGGCCCCTGTGGCCCGACGCCCCACCGATACCGGAAGACCGAATCGCACCTGTCGGGTCTGTGCTCGTCTCGCTGGCGAGCGGTTCTATACTCGTCTCGCTGGCGAGCGGTTCTATATTAGCCAGAAACCTGCTTGATTGTCAAGGTATGGTTTTGGCGACGAGGACGTGGTGAAGGTGGCGGAGGGAAGGTAGGGTGGCCTTCCTGCTCTGATCCATCAAGGAGCTCGCTTTCCCGCTTTTACCCTGCTAGCCACTCTCGGGCACCTTCAGCGCCCATGCGCCACGTGAATGGATTCACTAAGTCTGCGAAGATCGACCCCAGCTACCGAATCGACGCCTCCAACCCGGATGGCCGACGAGTACTCTGTTCTCATGCGCGACCCGCCAATGACGCGGCCTCCGGGAGCCGGGCCGTGATCGCCTTTGTGCAGGAACGCCACCTATTACCCATCACCCCGAATACAACACAGCTGTGCGGCGCCGGAGGAAAGCAGACGACCCCCTGTATCCCAAATTCGCCCGCTCACGCCGAGCAAGCCGTCGTGGCCCACCTGGCATTCATGATCGACCAGGAGCCACTCACTCTGAGCGGCGAGTCGGTGAAAGCAGGCGTAGGTATCGAGGTTGGGAGCGACGTAATCCACTCCTCGATACTTTTGCCAGGCAGCGGGCCAGCCGTAGGTGTCCAACAGGATGAGTGAGCGGGCCTCATCGAGGAATGGGTCATCAAAGCGAGGCGTCGGCTCAAATCGTACCCACTCCCTGATCACCGGCCGAGTTTTATCTTCGCTTGTTCCCCACTTTGGTCGGCGACAGTTGAGGTTGTTCCAAAACCTGAAGATCGGTTTGCCATCCTTTGTTCGCTGAAACGGCTCAGAGCCCTCGGGTGGGGAGACGTCAGGTGGTGGTGGCTCCTGGTGTCGGTAACCCGGCGCCTGCGCTGCGGTTCTGATCAGCGCGAAGAGGACCTGGCGTCCTGCTTGGGTCATCATCACCGAGAGCGACTCCGAGCGGCGGCCTCGCTTGATGACCTCGACCGCGATATCGACCTGATCGAAGTCCGGGGAGCTGAGGAAATGACAGTAGAAGCTGGCGGGGCGGCGGATCTGGGCGCAGCTACCTGCCGCGCGCAGGGCGATCGCCCCGAGGTAGCCGCCGCTGGGGCCCCAGAGCTCCCAATCCCTGCTCAGTTGGATCGAGTAGCTGCCATCGGTGCCTGAAAGCTCGGTCGCCACCTCCAGGCTCTGGGCTCGGTCGCTCACGTGGTTGGGAGCTTAGAATGCCGCTGGGCGGGGTGCTTATGCAGCGTCGCCGGGAGGCGGCGGGAAACAATGGGAAGCGTCAATGGTCCCTGGGCTTGCGGTTTATTCAGGCACTCCGAGCGCTACCTTGACTCAGGGGGCCCCGGACAGGCCGCCTCTGAGTTGGTTCAATTTGGGTCGAAACGGAAGCCTCCTAGCGGCCGCGCTGTCGGTGGCCGCAAAAATCCGCACGAGCAACTACTCGACGCTGGAGCGGATGTTCGCGGTGGCTGTCGCTGTCGCGAGAAGGTCGCCCTGGTCGTCGAAGAGCTCTCCGGCCAGAAACGCCATTCGCCCGCCGCGTCGCACGATGCGTCCACGACCAATGATGCGCCCCGGCCGTGCGGCGCGCATAAACTGCACGTGCAGGTCGGTTGTGGGGGCCCATTCTCCGTCTGAAAGTGTCGTAGCCAGAGCCGGGCCGAGCGTATCGTCGAGCATCGCCGCCAGCAAACCACCCTGGACAACCCCGGCTGGATTCAGGAACTGCTCTGTGGCGGTAAAGCTGATTTCGATGGTGCCGGCGTCCGGGTCGACATTGAGCAACTTAAATCCCAGCAGCATGGCCGCGGGAGGAGGAGGGACGCGACCCTCGATCACGTCCCAGAATGGACCGCGACGGGCCGAACTGCCGGTGGCTGCAGATCCGGGGGGCTCGGCGGAGCGCAAGCTAAGAGCCCTCGGCCGAGCCCGGTCGCTTCAGGGCCCTGTAAATCGGCGAGAGGGACTCAAGACAAGTGGGGTCATCCGCCTCGCCGGGGCAGAGGTGGCCCGCGGACCGCCAGCCCCTCGGACCCGAGCACTCCGACATTACGCACCTGGCATGAACGTCGGCATCTACGGGACAGACGGCAAGCACGGGCATGGTGAATTCTGACAGGTCGGATTCAGAGGCTCGATGTACCATCCACAGATGCGGTGAGCACCTGAGAGCCATACGCCGCTCTGCTCGCTCAAATCTGGAGAGTTTGAATCTGCAGCAGCCATAGCCGAAGGCGATCACCTCGCTCTTGGTGATATTTCCATTTTTCGAACCTCCATCGCAGTTGTCTCTACTACAAAGATGTAGTATGCGGTTTCTCTCATGGGCACCTCTCCCGGAACCCACCCAACCCGCAAGTCCCAAAGCGCCAACACCAGGCGCTACGACCGCATAGCCCGCTTTTACAGCACGCTTGAGCCGCTGTACCTAATCTTCCCGCCGGCACGCCGCAGGGCCGTGGCCGCGCTCGGGCTGAAGGCCGGCGACACCGTTTTGGAGATTGGCGCCGGTACCGGGAGGAACTTTCCCTACCTGGTCGAGGCGGTCGGCCCGAACGGTACCGTGATCGGCGTCGATGCCTCCCAGGGAATGCTGGCCGAGGCGGGTAAGCTGATCGAAAGGCGAGGTTGGTCAAACGTTCAGCTCCTCCAGCAAGACGCAGCTCTGCTTGACATCGACCGTGACCTCGACGCAGTGTTTTTCAGCCTCAGCTACTCGGTGATGCCGGAGCCGCGCCCCGCGTTGGCGCGGGCCTGGGAGCGCCTGCGCCCCTCCTCGCGCCTTGTAGTCCTGGATATGGGCCTCACCCAGGGCGGGCTTTATCGGCTGCTCGCCCCCATCGGGCGGCTTCTCGTTAAGTTCGCGCCTGGAGATGCGTACTCCGATCCGTGGAGCGACCTTGGGAGCTACGGTCCAGTCGAGACCAAACGCTTCCTGTTGGGCTTCTTCTACGTCAGCACAGTTACCAAGGAATGAACACCAGCAGGGTAGGTCTTCAACCCTGCCCCCTCCTCCCCAGGCACGGTCCCGGCGATGATCGGCGCGTCCCACTCCGTCCAGACCGATTAGGCCGACACCGGTGATGTGCCAATCCGAGCATCTCATCTGGATGCGGCTGGAACCATGCGCCCCCTGACCTCCAGGGGCTGGACAGAGAATCAATTCAGCGGTGGGCGTGCCGATGGCGCGTCGCGCGCCTGCCCCTCTTTGCATTGCACGCGGTCTTCGTCCTCACCTGCTGGGTCAACGTCTTGCCGTTTTGGCCGGTGAATTCGATCGCCGAGACGGTGGGAGCGCTGCAGAGGCTCTGGGTGTTTGAGAGGTAACCCTGAGAGCCGCCGAAGAGAGTGAAGCGGAAGTGACCAATCGGGGCATCGGGGACGACGGGGACGACTGTTTTCAAACGACCGTTTTGGACCGAGGATGATTCAGCCTCGGGCATCAGGTCCACCTGACCTCCGAGGATGAAAGCGAGATGGGGCAGGACGCCGAAGCCCGAGACCGCATAAACAGGCCCTTGCAGGGGCTTTTCAAGCAGCGGGGTTTTGGTCATCGCTTCGCCGATCGGCTGGCGACCGGCGCACTGGTCAGAAGCTAGTTCTGAGCGGTCGCAGATATTGCCGAGGTGGCGCTGGTCGATCTCGAAGGCTTTCGGCAGGGTTACCGAGAGCGATTTGATGTTTGCATCTCCGGCGCGGGTGTTCAGTTCGATCGCCAGGCTCGGGTCCTTGCTGCGGGCGGTAGACTTGTGACCTCCGAGCTGGGTGATCGTCATCTTCGGTGAAAAGCCAAGGGTCGAGCAGTCAACCGCGAAGAATGGGGAGGTGAAGGTGACCGGCGTTTCCTGGCTCCCGACCCCATCTGACCCAACCCCTTCTGAAATGGTATGGAATTCAGAGCAGTTGGTCGGGTTGATCATGAAGTTGGGCTTGTTGATATTGACCTCAATTTCCCGCATCCTCAGCGGGATTCCGCCGATAATCTCGGGGACCGTTTCAGAGTCTGCAATCACGTGAGCATCGAGGGGGTCAATGTGCAAGGCGACCCTAACGACGACTGTCCCGTAGTCATACGGTCCAGCGAGGGCAGGGGTAATCGCAACCAGGCTCAACGGCGCTCCCTGAAACGGCCCCGCCAGGTAGATCTCCCCGACCGCGTGGAAGGGATGTTCGCCGGGGCCGGCAGCGACGTTTGAGGTGCCGATTTGCGAGGCGGCAGGACAACTCGGATCTTCCTGCTCGGCTTTACCTCCGGTGCTGGCAGCCGCGGCGATCGAGGCCTCGGGGCAGTAGGTGACGCCGTGTAGATTAGCGGTCAGGCCCGGCGGCATAATGAAGTTGAGGTGGGCGATGTCTTGTTCCCCGTCTTCGCGATTGATCTTAAGCGCGAAGCTTGAAAAGGCACCGGCGGCTGGGTTCGACGTGCCAGCCTGAAGCGTCGGGTGAAAGGGTCGGGTCTCGCCGGGACATTCGGTGCCATTGGGTCCAGCGGTAAGACCGAATACCTGACTGGATTCCTGTTCGGGGAGCGTCGTATTCCACGGATAGAGCTCGGCCGTGGTCCTGTAGACACTGCACTGGTTCGGGGTCGCCATCAGGCCACGTTCACCGGAAAACAGGTGCAGGTCGAAGTCATCGAAGGGGACCTGGGGCAGGTTTTCGAAGTAGGCCGTCAACCGCCCAGTGTGTGGGTCAGGTTTCACCGATCCGACGAACTTTGCGTTGATACCAAAACCGGATGCGATCTCAAACAGGCGGTACTGTTCGCCGGGCTTGGGTTCGCCGATGTAGACGGCTCCTTCCAGACTCGCCGGCAGGGCCTGCGTTCCGATTGAAAAGGTGCCGATCTTGGAGCCGTTGGGACAGCTCGCAGGACCTTCGGAGCCGAAGTTCGCCTGTTCTTCGGTGCACTTGGACTGACCGTCTGCGGCGTCGGGATTGATGGTGAATCCTTCTGGAAGTGTGACGGTCGCTTTTTTCAGCTCGGATGGCGATGCGGCGCGGCCGAGGAACTGGGGGGCACTCAGCTCGAGGTTGAGCCCAGAGGCAGAATCGGTTTGATTTGTGGTCGGACTTGCGTAGAGAACCGGATTGAAGACCTCCAGATCACAACGGGAGGTTTCGGGAAAATCGAATTGTTCGGTCGTTTCATTGTTGGGGTCCTGATAAGTCTGGACTGTGAGACTGGCCGTGAGCGGGCCAGAGCAGGCGGTCGGGTTGTCGATCAGCGGCTGCACCGGAAGGCTCGAGGGGACCGGTTTTCCGATACAGGCGGCGGTCGCCATCGCTGCACAGTTAGCAGGTTCACCCGGAGCGCCTTTCGGGAAGCGTTCTGAGTTATGCACTTCTTCGGCGGGAAATCCCCAGAAGGTGAGGTTTGCTCCAGCCAGAGGGGTCGCCTGGCTTATGTCTTGGACTGTGAATCGCAGGCCATAGTCGCTAGCCGTACGCACCGCCACCGGGACGTTGATTGGTATGTTCAGGGTCGGAACGATGAAGGCGAGCAGCGCCGTTTCGGCGCCCTCGGGTTCGATGTCAAAGAGCGGCGCGGTGCCTAGCAGGTAGTCGGCATTACCTTTGTAATTTGCGTACACGGTCACCAAACCCGCCTGGGAATCGGTGGGGCACTGATCCAGGGCAAAGTCGGCGGAGGTGCAGTGAGTAATCGCGTAGGGATTGCCAAAAAGACCCTGGGGGGCATTGAAGATGACGTTCTTTGCGGCCTCAGGTTCACCGGGTCCCTGTAGCGCAAACGAAGTCGAGATATCTGGATGCGCACCGGCATGGGTGTTAGACGTAGTAATGCTGAACGATTCGATTTTCTCCGAGGCCCGAGCGGAAACGGCGAACACACAGATCGCCAGCAAGCTGGAGCTCACAGCCAGCGCTCCGAGTGGCACAAGCCGCCGCTTTATCAGGGTTCCCAATCCAGCTTCAACCATCGGTGACGTCTCCTGCGATGGCCACGGTGTGCGGCGTGAGCGCCTGGCGAGGATGGGCAACGACGCACTTTCCCTGCCTCCTGACTGAACCTTTCTTACAAGCGGGCGCCGCGTGGGTATTTCCGATCGCGGTGCCAGCAGTCGCCCTAATTTCGGGTGGCGCGGGTGCCTGGCTCGCGGGCCCGTGGCACTCATCTGAGGCCTGACATTGGTGCGGCGGTGGAACTTCAGGGAAGCCACCGCCAGCCCGAGCGTCATAGATCTTCATCCGTGAGCCATTGTCGTCACCGCGGAACCAACGTGTCGCGGGTGAAGAAGTAGGCATCAGTTCCATCTGAGCTGATCCCCAGCAGACTCGAATCGACGGATTGGTTCCGGTTGAGATCAATTGGACGCAGCCACTCGGTTTCGTGACAGGCGCCAATTTCTCCTGCTGGCATCTGAGGTGATCCCACTCATAGACATCCATATTGTTGTTCAGGTCGCGGTCAACCAGGCCTTCGGTTGAATTGAAAAACACCTGGCCGTTGTCTGAGAGACTCAACCATTACTGGCCAGCGTCGCTTCGCCGATAGCCTCCTCGCCGGTTGGGTTACAAGATGCACAGGCGAGCTGCCCGGTGCTCGCGTCAAAGCGAAACACCTCGCGGTGAGCCGCATTGTTGTATCCGGTCAGTGGCATTGCCGACGTGAAAACAGCGTATTTACCAGAGGGACTGACCTCGAAGTCGCCCGTATTGCGCGTGGCCGCGGAGCTGATGCTGTCGATGACCACGGGGTTATCGGTGCTGGGATCGGCGGCGACGATCCGCGGCCCGTAGGTGGCGATATTGGCCTTGCCCGGGTTGGAGATCGCGAGAGTGCCCGAATCTGCGGCCAGACTGATCGAGCCAGACAGGAGCCCTTCCCCGGCTGCGGTATCGACCTGATTGCCGGCCGAATCAAACTCGACGACCTTTTTGCCCTCATCGACGTAAACATGATTGTTTGACGGATCGACCGCCACACCCTTCGACGGTTCGCCGGTGAGCTGGCCAAGATCATTACCGTTGGAGTCATAGATCTCGGTAGTGCCCCTAGCGTTCGCAAAACCACCCCCGTTAACAACGTAGATCTTGCCCGTGGAGTCGACGGCCAGGCTCGTCGGTCCCGAGGGGTCGGAAAAGATCGTCGAAAATGATTTAACTTCAGTCCCATTCGGTTCAAAGATGCTGATCTGACCGGAGAATTGGCCGACATAGATATCTCCATTTGCCTGGATCCACGGCCACCCCGGTGGGGGAACCAATTTCGATCTGTCCAGTCGCTTTGCCTTCGGAGTTGTACTCCTTGATCACCCCGTTAACGGTATTGGGCACGTAGAGGTCGCCGTAGTTGGACTGATCGACCGCAAGCTCGGTCGGCAGGGGATGCCCTGAGTCCATCGATGCCAGACAGGTGATTCGCACCATTACTGCCGAAACTCGCACCGCGTGGCCCGAGGGGTCAAATTTGTAGACGAGCCAGTTCCTTATTCGATGCCAATATCGAGAACATAAGAGTCGCCCTGGCCGGGTCGATCGCGATACCGGCCGGATTCATAATTCGCCGAAGTCGCGTAAAAACGGGGTGCACGGAGGGGGAATTGGCGCATTGGCGCTCGACTCCAGGGTCGCCACAAAGTGAGGACGCCTCCCGGGCGGGCGACGTAGAGGTTGGGGGCGTTTTGGACGCCTTCAGAGCCGTCGAGCTGCTCGGGGTAGAGGAAGTAGATCGTGCCGTCGCCTGAGGCCACTCCCCCACCCCCGCCGATCGCGACGACGCCGCAGTTTTCTTCGGTGCCCGTCGTGTTCCAGTGGATGTGCTTGGTATTTGCGGCGGGATCGCAGCTATCGGTGTTGCCGGTGCCTTCTGTGCCGGTGGAGATCCGGGTCAGGGTCATCGCGCCGGCTTCAGAGACTTCTGCCTGATAGATATCGGCGGAGTGATCGCTGTCTTGGTTGGTGGCGGTGCTGAGCGGATCGACGGTCGTGAAGAAGACCTTGGAGCCGTCTTCGGTCATCCCGTCAAAGAGGGCGCCGTGGGTGGTTCCGGGGGTGAGGTCGATCGTTTTGCCCGAATCACCGACGTTCATGTAGAGGTGCCAGTACTTGGCGCCTTCCTTTTCTTCGACCAGGTGGCCGATCACGATCCGCGAGCCGTTCTTTGAGATCCCCAGCTCACCGATTTCGGTGCCTTCTTCTTTGATCGTCTGCCCGGCGGGGGTCTTTGAGACGACGTGGGTTTCGTCGGTCTTCAGATCGCGGTCATAGATCGAAATTTCGCCTTCGTTTGCTTCTGGCTCAAAGCGGGATTTGGAGCCAAAGACGAAGTGGGAGCCATCGGCTGAGAAGCGCTTGTTGATGAAGCCAGCAGGTTTGGCTTCTGCTCCCGGGTTAAGCGAGCCCGCCATGCCCTGGACGAGTTCGCCATTGGGGAGGTGGATCGGGATCCCGGTGCTGCCGTCTTGGAAGCAGGGCGAGCAGATATCTTCGCCGCCGAAGGCGAAGGTGTCGAGGCTCGGGTCGGCTTCAGCCAGGGTCGAGGCGAAGGGGGCTTTGGCGAAGGGGTTATTGGCGGGGATGCCGACGTATTTGGTGCTCCAGCCTGTTTCTGTGCGGGTGGCGACGTAGGGGTCGACGCCGTTGTCGGTCGGGTTGCCGGTCCCAGGGATACCGCCGTTGTGGATGCCGTAGAGGACCTGCGGTTCCCCGGAGGAGCTGTGCGCATCGGGGTAGCCGCCGAATGGGCTCTGTCCCGGCACCAGGTTTGACTCGACGTCATAGCCGCCGGCATTTGAAGCGGAGACAAGCTCGTAGGCCCGGCAGTCAAGCAGCAGCGCCGATCCCGTCTGCTGGCGTACGTGGGCGTTGGGGCAGGGGTCAGTGAACGAAGGGATGAAGGCGAAGGTGGTGAAGGCGTGTTCCGGACCTGGTGTCCCACCTGCCGGGCTTTCGGAATTGGTGGCGAGGACTCGGTAGTGGTAAGTGGTCCCCGGTGCCAGCCCGCCGAGCAACGCGCTGACGCCTTGATAAGTGGTGCCGGAGCCGATGTCAATGTCAGAGGTGGTAAGGGGAGTGCACGGATCGGGGGTGGCGGAGCAAGCGCTGGTCCCGTATTCGAAGTGGTAGATGGTATCAATGCCTCCCGGATTGATTTCGGCGTGCAAAGCCACCCTGTCGGAGTGAACTTCGCTCACCGAATCGGTGATCAGCGGAACTGAGGTAAGCGTCTTGAATGTAAGGTCATTGCCGAAGCTGGTCCCTGCGCCGTTGTTAGCGGCGATGCGGTAGTGATAGGTGGTGAACGGATCGAGGTCAGCCAGGTCAATATGGAGCTGAGTCTCGCCACTCGTCGATCCCGCGTCGACTCCAGGGGGCGTCGCCGTCGTTTTGCCATAGGTCAAAGTGGTGCCGTACTGAAAGTAATAGTGGGTATCTTCGCCTTTGGGGTCAAGGGACCCGTTCAAGGTGGCGCCCGTGCCGGTCACATTTGTCACGGGTTCAGTGCTCAGTCCAAAGACATAGCTCGGACTAAACGTCCGATCGGGTCCAAGGCTGGTCCCCTTCGCGTTGGAGGCAACCAGGCGGAAGTGGTAGGTCACATTGGTGGTAAGGCCGCTTACGTCGGCATGGACATCGGCGGGCGCTGAGAAGGAGTTGCCCTCTGCGCACGGTGCACTGTTCCCGTAGCTGGTGCTCGTGCCATATTCGAAGTGGCAGTTGGTGATTTCTCCGCCTCCGAGCGGATCGATGTGGCCATTGAGGGTGGCGGAGGTCGAGCCCAGGTTCGACGTAGGCCGGGCACCTACACCTGGAACGATGAACGCAGCGAACACGTTGACGAGACTGGAACCACTATCGTCAGCTGCGTAGACGGTGTGTGTCGCTGGATCGACCCCGAGCCCCCAAACGTTCTGCATGTTTTCGGTGGTGAATTCGTCAACTGGGGCACCCGATGATTCGAGGTGTTCGATGCGATTGTAATTCGAGACGTAAATATCGTTATCTGAGGTATCAATCGCGATGGTATCGGCTGAGCCGCTAGAGTCGATAATCGGATTTTCGGCTACGGGGCTGCTAGAAGGTTCGGTGTTTTTGGCAACCGGAACGATCGGATTGAATTTCTCAACCCCCCCCGGGCCGACTACGTAGACGTAGCCAGCTGAGTTAACCGCCACACCCGTAGGACTGCCGACTCCAATGTTGCCAAACTCGCTTTGATATTCGCCTTCGGAGTTGTAGACGTCAATTTCGCCATGGTACAAATTGGCAACGAGAAGATCGTGGTTGGCGGGATCAACCGCAATGCTAAACGCACTGAGCGAGCCCGGGCCTGAGAGCGTGCCTTCACCGTTGACCTCACCACCGGTTCCAAACGATGTAATGAGACTGCCGGAGGGATCGAACTTGTCAATTACACCATGGCCAAAGTCAGCGACGTAAAGGTCTCCACTTGACTCATCTACTGCCAGCCCCAGGGCGTTGCAAACGACCCCGAGGGAGTGCCTTCACCGCTGATCTGACCGTTTTTTCCGAAGGCTGTGACAAGTTCACCGGACGAAGGGTTGAATTTATCGACTAGATTGTTAACCGTATCGGTCACGTAAACGTCGCCGCTTGTCTGATCAAAGGCGAGGCCGAGCGGGCCACCTAGCGCTCCTTTGCCATTGAAAGATTCCTTCCATTCATACTTATACTCGGCAGAAGCTGGGGCGGCGATGAGCGCGAGGGTGGCAAGGGAGGCACAGAGCGTCGCGAGTATGACCACAGCGCGAGACGCGGAGGTCGTCCCCGACTTGGGCTGTCTCGGCTCACGGCCTACATGCCCGCCTCGGTTCGGCTTGCCTAGCGCCGTGCCAGGCCTCCTTCCCTGGAATCCCAACACCTAACCCACCACCCTCGCCCGCCGCTGGCGCTTGCGCTTGGCCGCCTTACCGCACGGCGTCCCCAGCTTCTGATTCTGGTTCTCGGTGGCGCCGTTTTGGCCGTTGACGGCCGCCAGCACCCTCTGGGGCACCTTGCAGAGGTTGACGCTGTTTTCCAAGAGGCCCTTTTGGCCGCCATCGAGGTTCAGGGTGAACCTGGTGACGGGGGCATCGGGAACCGTTTCAAAGCGGGTGCGGAGACCACCGCCGGGGACGGTGTCGATCCTGCCGATGAGGTCGATATCGATCTGGCCGTTCAGAGCGGCGACGAGGTCGGGGAGCTTTGTCCGGGTAGGGGGGAGCGCAGGTAGACGGGGCCTTCGAGTGGGCGTTCGAGCAGCGGAGTGCTCGCCCTGGCGAATCCCAGGATCGAGCTCGCGGGACACTTTTCGCCTGGGGTCAGCCTGCGGCGAACTGGACCTTCGTGCAGGGATTCTTGATATGGGCGTTGTCGAGGAGCTCTGGGCTGGGCAAGGTGACCGCGGTCGAGGCGATGTTGGCTTCGCCTCCCCTTGTGGTCAGGGTCGCGTGCAGGGCGGGGTTGCCGGCGCGCTTGGTGGAGCCGGTGACGCCAAGGGTCAGCTTGGGGGCGAAGGGAAGGTGGCCGCAGTTGGCGACCTGGAAGGGCGATGTGAGGTTCGCACTCAGCGCCCTGGTCGCCGGTCACCTGTGCCCCGACCGAGAAGGGGTCGCAGTTGGTCGGGTTGAGGGTGAAGTTCTTTCGGTTGAGGTTGATGCGGATCGAGCGCAAGCGCAGCGGGATGCCTTCAAGGATCTGGGGCAGAGGGTCCGAGACGGCCGTGATCTGAGCGGTTTCAGGGTTGACGTGGATCGCCGCCCGAACGACAACGTTGCCGAGGTCGTAAGGGCCCGAGATAGCGGGTGTGATCACGGCGAGCGAGAGCGGCGCGCCCTTATAGGGTCCAGCCAGGTAAACCTTGCCCGAAACGTAGACGGGGTGGTTCCCCGCTCCGGCGCTCGTCAACGCGGTGCCGATCTGGGAGGCGGCGGGGCAGCTGGGGTTGGCTTCCTCTTCTAGCCCCGAGTATCCGGGGGATGAGGCGGCGGCGATCGCCGCGTTTGAGCAGTAGGGAATGCCGGCCACGGTCGCACTGAAGCCGGCGGGGTCGTGATGCTGAGGGCGCTCAGGTTCTGGTCGCCGTCGTTGCGGGTGACTTCGACCGCGAAGGGGCTGTCGGCCGCGGCGGTATTGCCAGCCGAGGCCGCCTGGAAGCCGGGGTTGAAGGGACGCTTGGGACCCGCCGGGCATGGGGTGCCGTTTGGACCGGAGTCGAGGGTGAAGAACTGGGTCGAAGTCTGGGTTCCGATTGTCTGATCCCAGGGTGTGAACGTCGTGGTGACCGGGTATTTACCGCACTCGGTCGGGGTCGCCAGCAGGCCTCGTTCCGAGCCGAAGAAGTGCATGTCGAAGGCGGTCAACGGGCTCTGCGGCAGTTCATTGAAAGTGATCACCAGCTGGCCCGTATCCGGATCGGCGCTGACAGTGCCCGCCAGCTTGATGTGGGTCGCGAACCCGTTGGCCACCAGGAAGATCCGGTAGCGGTTGCCAGGCAACGGCTGACCGAGATAGACGAAACCCGGCAGCGGGCCCGGCAGCGCGGAGCTTTCGATCGTCAGGCTTCCAACCTTTGCGAATTCGGGGCACTGGGATTCTTCTTCAGTGCCGAAGAGCGCTTCGGTGTCGGCGCACGCGGTCTTGCCGTCGGCGGCGTTTGGGTTGATCGAGAAGCCCGCCGGCAGGGTGACCGTCGCCGCGCGCAGCTCGCTCGGCGACGGGATCGTCGGACTCAGCTGCTGGGGGACGGTGAGGTTGATGTCGATCCCCAAGCCGTATCGGTCTCGGTAGTGGTCGGCTGGGCGTAGAGGCTGGGGTTAAAGCTGAGCTCATCGCAGCCCGTCATCTGCGGCCAGGAGTCTTCTTCGTGATCTGTGCCACCGTCGTAGGCGAGGGTGTCGAGCGAGGAGCTGAGCGGGGCGGTGCAGGTAGTCGGGTTCTGGAGGAAGGGGGTGAGCGGGCTATTGGAGGCCGCCGGGGGGGGATATTTGTGTTACACGGCTTACGAATCGTGTTCGGATTGGTGGTGCTGGGCGAGCCGTCCGAGTTGCAGAGGTGGTCGTTGTAGGCGGTTAAGCCTCCCTGGGGGTTAAACGCTCGGTTAGACGCAACGGATCGTGGATTGGGTCCGCCGGTACGCCCCAGAGGTCCTCTGGTAAATTCCTTTACAGGGAAGCTGAGTCCGTGGAAAATCGAGTTGGTGCTTGAGTCGAGGCCGTAGTCGCCGCCGGTGCGAGCGCTGAGCACCGTGAACTGCGGGGTATCGAAAAGGTAGAGCTTGAAGGCGAGCAGGCCGGGAGACGTTGGTGGAGGAACGACGTTGTAGACGGCGGTAACAAAGCCTTCGCCCACTGTTCCCGGTGCCCAAGACCACGTAGGCGACGCCGATCTGGGAGTCGATCGGGATACGCCGGCGGAGAAGTCGGCGATCGAGCACTGCGGCGTGGCGCTGGGGATTACCGATTGAGCCAGCCGGAAAATGGACGTCGGCGTTTTTGAGATCCTCGCAGTTGCAGGCGCTCTGGCTGCCCTGGACGAGGCGGTTTTCGACCAAGAAATGCACCTCCAAATCGGGATGGCCACCGGCCTGGTCGTTCCCTGGCACGGCGGGGAGTCGGAGGTGATGAGTGCGTAGCCGCCGCGGCGGAGGCGGCCCCATCCGCCGAGAGCGACAGCATCGACGACAGCCCCGGAAGCAGCTGGACGTGGTGAGCCGCCCTGCTGCGGTTGGCAAGGGCGCCTGGGGCGCAGTGGGACCTTCTGGGAGCCTTTGTCGTGCACTTGTGCTTTCTGTGCTGCTGGTGATACCTTGCCGATCTGTGAGGCGCCGGCGGCCGCCGCAGGTCCGCGCAGGGACGGTGCCGTTGGGGAGGGCGGGCCCAGGCAAGCTGCCGGCACCGTGGCACTCGTCGGCGGCGGTGGCAGGGCGTGCGACGGAGCGGGTGCGGGGAAGCCGCCGCCCGAGCGGGCGTCATAAATCTTGTAGGAAGAGGCCGTTGTGGTCGGTGGGGACCAGCGTCTGGTCGGTCCCGAAGTAGACGTCGGTGCCGTCGGCGCTGACCCGGATCAGGCCGGGGGCAGGCGCGGAGGAAGAAAGAGCGCCTCCCGTTCTCCTGGGTCGTGTCACCGGTGCCCGGGGTGATCAGCTGGGGGCGACCGTCGACGTACTCATAGACGTCCTCTGCGTTGTTGGTGTCGCCGTGAACAAGCGCGGTCTTCGGTGCTCCGGAAAGTGCGGCCATCGTTTGCCATGAAGAGGCCGTCCTGACTGCACCAGCACGTCTGATGTCGGCGGCGCTCCGCTGGGGAGGCAGGAGACGCAAACGATCTTGCCGCTGGAGGGTTCGTATGTGTACATCTCGAGGTGCCCGTCACTGTCGTACTGAGACTGGGCAACCTGGTTGCCGGTGATGAAGGCCATGTGGCTGCCGTCGGGGGAGACCTCCATCCTCATAATCCGGGGGCAGTAGTTTTCGAAGCTGTAATAAGGTCGGTGAACGCAATGGGGAGGACCGGTGAGGGTGGTCACCCACTGAACCCGACCGTTGCGATAGACGTAGAGATTCTCCTGGTTCGGCAATCCGTGGGTGCCGTCGAGTTGCTCCAGCGAGGAAAAGTAGATTTCGCCGCTCTGGGAGGCGATGAAGCTGTCGGAGAGGCAGTTGCCACCCTGATTGGTGTTCCAGCTGACAGTAGAACAACTGGTTGGGGGGTGGGTGATGTCGCATTGGGTCGTCATGTGTGCCGTTATTCGGCCTGGCAGTGACCTGCCATGGCAGGAGTCGCTGTTGCCGGCACCAGGCCGCGTTCTCCCTTGGAGATCAGGGTCAGACGAATTTGGTCGCTTCGCTGACCACATGTAGAGGTCGGCACCGCCGTGTGTCGGGATCTTCGGAGCGTCAGGTGTTCTTCGGAGGTGAAGATAGACGCTTCGAACCGTCGGCGGTCATGCCGACGTAGTTGACGTCGTGACCCTGAGAGACGTCGTAGGTCACCGCGTCATCGACCCGCATGTAGAGGCGGCTGGGCTGCATCAGGGAGGGCGTACTTGGACGCCGAAAGTTCAGCGCCGCACGGCTCGGGGCGCTGCAGGTGGCCGTACCCGCAGGGCCCGGACCGCTGCTGGCGGTCGATCAGGATGTGGGATCCGTCGGCTAGAGACGGCGGGAATCTGGAGCGGATCGCCCGCCTGATCGCCAGGCTCCGCTGGGAATAAGTTTGCCGCCCCCGGGGGTCTGGGAAGCGACCTGAGATCGTTTCAGCTTTGGTGTCATTGTCATAGACCGAGCCCGGCGCGGTTGAGCTGGCCGCCGGGGCGCTGGAACACGTCCACTCGCTGGCTAAAGACGAAGTGGCTGAGATCGGCGGAGGCGGTGACGTCGCCGGCGCAGAAATCGGCGTCGCCTCCGTAAAACGGGCAATCGAGGGCATGCTCGCCGCCGGGTGCGACAGGTAGAGCCGGTCCGTTTTGATAACTGGCAAGACCCGCCCCCGGGTAGGCGCTGTAGCTGCCGGCGGGGACGGAGCCGAGATTGGTCGGCCAGCGGTCGAGGGCTTCGCCGTCGGCGCTCCAGACGTAGGGGGCCCCGGAGGCGATTATGGTGTGATTTTGAAAGTCGTTGCCGAACGAGCTCTCGATGCTCTGATCGCCCTGGTTCCAGTCCAGGAACGTGTCCAATACTGGGATCGGTGAGGACGCTGTTCTGTTCACCGTTGGCGCCCGGAAGGCTCGACGGTGCGCGCCATTGCTGGGCCGGGGTCGAGTCGGGCGGGCTCTGCGGCGGGCCGCCGTCGACCGCGGCCTGATTGGACGGAGGCCGACATAGTGGTTACCCAGCCGGTGTCGGTGCGGGTGGCGACGTAGAGATCGCCGTTGCCACCGATTGGTCCGCCGCCGCAACCGGGGGGGCGAAAAGTGGCCTGTGAAGGAGAAGCCGAGAGGGGTCGTCGCCAAGCCGGTATTAGGACCAGGGGTCAGATCGGGTGCCGTCGGCAAATTACCGGGGGAAACGAGCTCTTAGGCCCGGCAGTCGGGTAAGTAGTTCGCCTGCGTCTGTGACGGACTTCCTCATTCGGACATGACGGCGGGGCGAAGTCAAACGATTGATCGGCGTAACGTGGTGCCGTCGGCGTTGGCGGCAACAAGGCGATAGTGATAGACGACGTCCGGCGCCAGATTTTCAAGGTGGACGCAGATCGCCTGGTCGGAATTACCGTTGATCGACCGTCGGGAACGGGCGCGGATTGCCCATAGGAGGTCCCCGGGCCGTATTCGAAGCGATAGGCGTGTCGAGCCCGTTGGGGTTGACCTTCGCGTTGAGTTCCGCCGACGTCGCGGTAAGGTTGTCTGAGGCGAGCCCGTCGAGGGCCGGCGGCTGGGTTGTGATGAAGGTCTGGTCGAAAGCCGTAGCGGTGGCGCCGGCAGCGTTGGTCGCGACAAGTCGATAATGGTCCGCGGTGCCTGGCGAAAAGCCGGTCACGGTCGAGGTGACTTCTTGGGGTTCGGTGAAATTCCCGAGCAAGCCGGATCGGGCGTACAGGGCAGCGTTGCCGTATGTCTTATCGAAGCCGTATTCGAAGTGGCAGCCGATGATGTCTCCATGCCCGGCGGGGTCGATAGCCCGGTCAGGGTGGCGCTCGATTCGGTGGCGCGGTTAACGGCCCGGTCGTAACGATGGGCCGAACATCGTCGAACACGGCGACGTCGTTGTTGTTCGAATTCGCCACGTAGACCGCGTGGGGCCACCGTCGACCGCCACACCCTGGGAGCCGGAGAGTTGGCCGCTCCCGAAGGAGTCATCCGGTTCGCAGGGGCCATTAACCGGAGGGTTGCAGTCGCTGTAGTGCTCGACACTCGACCCAGTGTCCACATACAATTCCTGATTTGAGGGGTCGAATTCGAAGCCAGTGCTGGGTGAGGGAAACTCCGCCGCGTCGTAAACGTTACCTTCCGGATCAACCTTCAGCCAGGGCTCCCCGCTCGCGTTATGGTACGGACCTATAGGCGTTCCTTCCGGACCGTACACCCAGTAATTGTCATTAATACCACCATTACCGCCGACGTATAGATCCCCGTTCGGTCCACCGACGGCGACACCGAAGATCGGACCGTATTCCGGTCTGCTGAATGGCCCGAAGTCCGCGTCGGAGCCGTCCTTCGTCCCGCCTGGCCCCCAGCTCGGGATGATTTGCCCCGAGGAATCGAATTTCGAAACGAGACCATCGCCGGGATCGCCGACGTAGACGTCGCCTTCGCCGCCAGGGTAATTGTCTACTGCGAGATAGGTGGGCGTCTACAAAACCGCCCGCGCTTGACGAGGAGAGGCCGGACTTGCAGGTGTCACCCGACGCGGCGGTACAAAGGTCTTTTTCTGCTTCCGTCGCTCCAAGCGTTTCGACCTCCGTCTTGTTAAACATTCTTCCCGAACATGAGCAGAAAGTTGCCAGCAGAGTCGAACTTCTCGACTTCTGAAAGTTGCCCGGGTCGGTAACGTAGATGTCGTGGCTTGCTTGGTCGACGCCGACGTCCGTCGGGCCCGAGAGAGAGTTCGCCCCGGAGCCGGTGATATTGGAACCGAAGGCGTGGGAGATGAGGCCGAAGCCGAGGGATTGGTTTCCGAGCCAGCGCTTTCGCCGCTGGCGTTTTCGGCGACAAGACGGTAACGGTAGGTCGTCGTCAGGAAGTTGAGCCCGGTCAGTTCGACGTGAACATCAGCGGGAGCGGAGAAGGAAGTTCCCTCGGCGCAGGGGACGCTACCGCCCGAGCTGAGATTTGAGAAGCCGGTGGATTTGAATCCGGAGGCGGTGACGTAGTCGAAGTGACAGCCGGTGATGGGCCCACCTCCGGCTGGGTCTATATGACCGCTCAGCGTGACCGTGGAGTGGGGAATAGTTGGAGGAAGCCTCGGCGCTGATGTTGGGAATGATCGTCTTTACGAACACCGCGACATTGCCGCTCCCCGTGTTGGCTGCGTAACATAGTGGGGGTTGTTGGCTTACACTGAGGCCCTGGGTGCTGGTGAGGACCGCGGAGCCGAAGGAGTCGAGCGGGGTGCAGTTTTCACCACAGTCCAATGCAAACTGACTGATGGAACTCCCGGATTCATCTACGTAGAGGTTGTTAGACGAAGGGTCGATGACGAGACCGGGATGCTTGACCTCCGTCGAGCGTGTCGGCGAGGTCTTCACCCGTATCGGAGAATTTCGTCACATTCGGGGTGCCGTCCACCTTGTAGAGGTTGTCTTCCGAATCGACGGCCAAGCCGGAGGCGGAGGATCGGGCGGGTAACCAAAGGTGCTGTGCAGGGGTGCCGTCCTGTTTGTACCAGTAGGTTTCTGCGCTCAGGACGAAGAGGTTGCCGGTGAGATCGACGGCGATGCCGTCAAGGGGGTGAGAATCCGGTGAGTGGCCGCCGCTCCCCCAACCGGTCACGAGGGCACCTTCGGGGGTAAACTTGGAGACGCTTCCGATTGAGCCGTTGCCCGTATCACCGACGTAGACGTCGCCGGCGGAGGGACCGGAAGAGCCGTCGACGGCGACGGAAGGTCGGCGTCTCAAAGGCTCCGGGGCGAGAAGCTCGACGTGCCGGATTACTGGGCGGAGACTTTGCAGAGGTTCTGTTCGGCTTCGGTTCCCGAGGCTTCGACTGCGGTCTTGTTGACTTCCTTGCCGATGATCCAAATGAGGTCGCCCGAAGAGTTGAACTTCTCGACGCTAAAGTTGCCGGGGTCGGTTACGTAGATGTCATGAGCGGAGCTTCCGGCGGAGTTGTCGACGGCGGTGTCGGTGGGGTTTGAGAGCGGATAGGGATTTGCGGGGGCGGAGCTGGCGGCGCCAAAGGAGGCCGTGTGGATGTAAACGAAATTCGCATGCGCCGGCGCTGCGAGGAGAAACGCGATAACGAGCGCACCGGCTGAAGCTGCGCCGATACAGTTCCCTGATGCTTTTTCGATCCCGGGAGGACCAGGCGTGCATAGCGGCGTTCACCGGTGACTCCTCCCGTGGTGCTTGCGATTGTGGTGGCGGTGGGATTTGACGCACTCGCCGTTGCGCTTGACGAAGCCCTTCTTGCAATGCGTCGTCGGCGGCGAGGCGAGGGGCGGCGCCGAGGCCTGTGGTGAAGGTCTGGTCGGGCCCGGTGGTGGCGCCGATCGCGTTGGTGGCGAGGACGCGATAGTGGTAGGTCGTTTCGGAGACCAAACCGGTGAGCGTGGCGGCGGCCGGACGTGCCGTGTTGTCGGAGCCAATCGCGGGGGTCTAGGGGGTGCGCGAGCCGTAGGTCGAAGTGCGCCCGTATTCGAAGTGGTAGGTCGTGTCACGGAAGCCGGGACGGATGCTGGCGCTGAGGGTCGCGGTCGTTTGACCTATGTTTGAGGCCGAGCTGCCAACCACTTCAGGATGAGCGGGAGTGGTGAAGGTGCGATCGGGCCCATAGGTGTTGCCAGCAAAATTGGTGGCAACGGCACGGAAGTGGTAGGTGGTCGCTGGCGTGAGAGCGGAGATCTCAGCCCTTACTGCGTGGTCGACGTCGTCGGAACCGATCGATTCGCTCGGATAGGTCCGTGATCCGTACGAGGTCGTCGGGCCGTATTGGAAGCGGTAGAAGGTAGGGGCAAGACTGGGGTTGATTTGGGCGTTGAGCGCGGCAGAGTCTTCGGTCACACCCGAGGCAGAAGTTTCATCGATCAAGGGAAGATTCGGTATGGGGGTGACCGTTCGTCGCTGCCGTAGGTCGGAAGGTCCGTTCCGTCGGAGCTGATGGTAACGAGCCGATAGTGATAAGTGACGAGCGGAGTGAGAGCGGTTAGAGTTGCCGTAACTTCAGTGGGGGACGAAAAAGAGGCTGCTGGCGAGCAAGGCACCTTGCCAAGTCCGTATGAAGAATCGGTGCCGTATTCGAAATAGCATTCGCTCACGCTACCAGCGGACCCTGGGTCCACCTGTCCAGTGACGGTGACACTTTCGGCTTCGACAGACGAAGCGGGCCCAGTCGTCACTTCAGGCGTCGCGGCAGGCGTGAAGATCGCGATGTCGTTTTCGCCAGTGTTCGCGACATACAGAGCCCGGTTGGACTGGTCGAAAGCGAGGTCCTGGGCGGATCCCAGGCTTCCCAAACCGAAGGTTTCGACGGTGGTTTCGTTCGCTCGCAAGACATTGATTGACCCCCCGCTGTCTACGTAGCGATCGTTAGTCGCAAGGTCGATGGCAATTGGTCCGCTGAGAACGTTTCCAAAGGAGTCAACCGCTATCCCGTCCCCACCTCCCGTGCGAACGACAAGTTTGCCGTTCGATTCAACAGCAACACCTTCGACCCTTTCTGTGTACGTACGGATGCCGTCAGTTTCCCAGGAAGTGACGAGATCGCCGGCCGAGTCAAACTTTTGGACCGTGTTGTTGGTCGTGTCGGCAACGTACACGTCGCCGGCCGACGGGCCATTGGAGTTGTCAACCGCGATGAAGGCTGGGGTGCTGAACTGGCCGGGGCCGGAACCAGCTATCCCAGCCTGGCAGTCCGACGTACAAACCTCGCTGGCCGCACTCCCGTCACTGACCCCCCAGCCCCATGCCGCCAGAAAATGGCCGGTCGAATCAAATGTGATAACGCGGTGGTTGCCTGTATCCGCCACGTAAATGTCTCCGCTGCTTTCGTCGATGGCGACATCGTGTGGCTGAGTCAGCTGGCCGTCACCGCTTCCCGTCGAGCCCCAGTCCGTGGAGAATCGATAGAGCCCGACCGTGGCGAACGCCTTTCCGGCAACGGAATTCTTACCATTTCCGTTGCTGGCAACCAAGCGGTAATAGTAATCCGTCCCGGGGGAGAGCCCGGTAACTTCGGCGTGGATGTTCACCGGTTCCGAAAAGGATTGACCCTCGGCGCAAGGTGCCTTGTTTCCAAAGGATTTGCTCGTTCCGTATTCGAAGTAGCATTCGGTCACTTCGCCCCCACCCGCAGGGTCGATCTGACCGCTTAGGGTTACGCTTTTTGCTGTGAGATTGGACTCGGGGCTGACTGTAATATCGGGCACGATCTCCGGCTTGAATATCTTAACTGCGTTGCCACCCGAGAGATAGCCTTCCGATAGATAAAGGTCTCCGGTAGCCTGATCGATGGCGATGCCCTGGCCGCCTGGGACGCCTTCACTAACCTGCGGCGGAATGAAGTTTCCGGAGGAGTCATATACATCTATAGCGCCGTGTTCCTGGGAATAAACGAAGACGTGTCCGGTGGAATCTTCAGTTGCCAGAGACGTTAGTGCATAGAGGCCTCCTGCATAATTCCCGTTTGGTGTTTCCGAGGCAGCACCGTTGGGAAGCGCGCCCCCGTTCCAGGTACTGACGTAGTTCCCAGATGAGTTGATCTCATAGACACCCCCTGGCCCCCCCTGCGCATAGTTGCCTACATAGATATCTCCGGTAGTGGCGTCGACAGCAATACCATTGGTAGCGACTTCCCCGAATTCGCGTCCGTAGAGTCCTTCAGGAGCCGCTGTGATGTTACGCAGGTAGGTACCGTTTTCGTTAAACACATCGATTACTTCGTGGCCTCCGTCGACCACGTAGAGGTCGTTGGTAGCCTGGTCGACCGCGATTGCCCAAGTTCCAAAGTAATAGCCAAAGACGCGACTGAACGATTCGGCTGGCGTGTCGAGGCCGGCCAGCTGTCCGTTGGGGCTAGGTGTGGAATCGCCGAAGCTTGATATCAGGTTGCCGTTCTGATCGAACTTGTTGATAACCCCATTGTTGAGATTGGCGACGTAGACATCGCCGGTTGAGTTGTCAACCGCGACCGAGACTTTGCCTCCTCCAAAGGAAGTAGCCGGCGTGTTGGACCCGGTCCAGATTTCCGGTGAAGTATCGGAAGCCGAGCTGTAGTCGAGAATTTCGCCACTATCTGAGTCGGCAACGTAGATGTGCCCGTTGTGGTCATCGACGGCCACGCTCTCCGCGTAAAGGGCGCTGGAGTGCGCGGGGGTGAATTCAGCAACTGGAATCGTTCCAGCCGGGACGTAGGTGAGCGCCGCCGAGGCTGCTTTCGGGGAGAGGGAGAGCCAGATCGACGATGCGCAGAGGGCGGCTATGAGGAGGACCGCCGGCTTCGCCAAGGCGATCTTCGTGGGGAGTTGGGCCGACTCGGCGGAGGCGGAGCGGAGCAGCTGAAGTCTCACGCGAGCCACCCGGTGTGCGGCCAATCGACCCGGGGTCGGCGGTAATCCCCGCGGCGAAAACTCCCAGCGTCTTCGAAAGTTGGGGACGAAGCCGCATGCTGAACGTGGGCAGTGATTTCAGCGCCAGCCGCGTTGCTGCGAATCTCTACCTCTGCCTTGCTCTGCCCCACTGCCCTTATTCCCTCTCTCGACACCCCTTCACCGGCTCCCACAAACCTCATCGGTTGGAAGCCAACCCCTGGCTCTGCCGTTTCAGCTTTCTCCTGTAGACGCGCCGGCTCCCTGCTGCCCTGAGTCGGTGCGCCGCAAAAGCAAAGCACTCTTGAGACAATTTGTCAAGGGCATTACTTTTCACCACGGGAGGACTGCCTTTGCGGGGGCAGTGCCCTCGCCCGATCCCAGAGCGCTAGATCGAAGGCACTAAGATCCCCGAAGTTTGTCATAGACGTTACTTTGTGCCTGCATATGGTCCAAACAGTGGCCTCCCCCCCGCTACCTGAGGAACCCGAGTCTCTCCTTCCTAAACTTCCGCACGGGCGCAGCGCCAGGAGCGCGGCGGAGGTCGCCTCCCATCAGAGAGCTCGCCTGATCGGGGCGATGATGCACGCGGTCAAAGAGCACGGGTTTCCGGCGACTACCGTGCGCGAGCTCACCGCCCTGGCGGCGGTCTCCAACTCGACGTTCTACGGGCAGTTCGACTCCCTGGAGGACTGCTTTTTGGCCGGCTTCGATTCGATCGTCGCGCTCGAAGCCGAGCAGGTCAAACGCGCCTTCCTGGCGGAGTCCGGATACAGAAATCAGCTCCGCGCGGCCTTTGCGACCTACCTCAATTTCGCGATCGAGCACCCCGATCGGACCCAGTTCGTGGCTCTTGAGTCGCTGCGGCTGGGAGAGGCGGGGGTCGCCAGACGCCAGCAGATGTCAGAGATTTATGAGCAGCTGGTGGTCGGCGCCTCGGCCAAAGCGGCCGAGATGGGGAACGTCTCGGAGTTGACACTGCGAGCGATTGTCGGCGGGATCCGGGGGCTCCTGCAACGGCGGGTCAGAAGCGGAGAGCTCGAGGGCCTGCGCGAGCACATCGATGAGCTGCTGGACTGGGGGCTTTGCTACCGCCGCGTCGGGATTCCCAGCGCCGTTGCCCTCGCCGAAAAGCAGCCGCGCGTACCCCAGGGGGACCAGCCCGGGGCGCCCGATGAGCTTTGGGACGAACGGCCCGACAGCATTCGGGACCGGACCAGGCTGACGCAGCGCGAGCGGATGGTGCGAGGCGCCGCGATGGTGGTTGCCGAAAATGGCTATGCGAAGCTGAGCATTCCGGCGATCACCGGCGCAGCGGGGGTCTCAAACCAGACCTTCTATGAGCACTTCTCCAGCGCCCAGGAAGCGTTCTTGGAGGCGATCGACATCGTTGGAGGCCATGCCGCTACCCGGATTTCCGCAGCCGTTGAGGAGCCGCAGGAATGGACCGCGAAGATCGTGGTGGGGCTGGCGCGGCTTTTGAACTTCCTCGCCAACAATCCCCTGATCGCCAGGCTTCCGTTCATCGAGGCGATCGGAGCCGGGCCGGAGGGGCTGGAGCGGGTCTGGATGCTGACCGACGGCCTCGTCGCCCTCTTCGATCTAAACGCCGTGCCGGCCGAGGTGGGAGCTCCCCTGCCTGAACTAGTCGTCGAGGCGATCGCCAGCGGGATCTACGTCGTGATCCAGCGCGAGGTAGCCGAAGGGCGCACCGAGGCGCTCTTTGAGCTCCTTCCTGAGCTGACGACGATCGCGCTGGCACCCTTCGGTGCCACCTAGGCAAAGGCGCCCGGGGCGGCATTTACCCCGATGGTGGCGCGCTAAACGTGGAAGCGCCCCGGACGCCGGAGGAAAGAGGCCGTCGGCCGGGGGCACATTCCACACTGCCGGCGCTGGACCAGGGAAAGAGCAGCGCCTCTTGTTCAAGTCAACCCCCGCCGACCCTGGGCCGATCTTGGGGCGACCAAGGATGGTGGTGGGACGCCGCCATCCAAGCCCCCTGAGATAAGCAGAGTAGGCTCCAGATGTCAAGGCTATTACTTTGTCGTAACGGAAGTTACATGGCTTCGCATCTGATCCAAGCGGCCAAAAAAGCGAGGAATTACAAGCGAACAGCGGCAAAAGAGTCATCGGCCGAAGGGCAATCTCATCTGCCTCGGTGGCCACTCGGGCGATAAACAGCCCGCGTACTTGTCCCGAACCAGCCCATTGGCGTCCCCCGAAGCGCGCTGCCCCGGAGGCCCCCGGTCGCCGGGAAAGCTCCCAGCTATCAGCGAATTCAGCTTCGGCTGGGGTGGGGCTTTGCCCTCTTCGCCCTCTTCGCCCCACACGCCGTCTTCGCCTTAACTTGCCGGGTCAGGGTCTTACCGTTCTGGGCGTTGAATTCGATCGTGGAGACGATGGGGGCGTTGCAGAGGCTTTGGGTGTTAGAGAGGTAGCCCTTCGAGCCGCCGAAGAGAGTGAAGCGGAAGTGCCCGATCGGGGCGTCGGGGATGACCGGAACCACGGTCTTGAGACGACCGTTTTGCACCGAGGATGATTCTGCCTCAGGCATCAGGGTGACCTGGCCGCCAAGGATGAAGGCGAGATGGGGAAGCACGCCGTAGCCCGAGACGGCATAGACAGGACCCTTGAGGGGCGCTTCGAGCAGCGGCGTCGTGGTGGTCGCTTCGCCGATCGGCTGACGCCCGGCGCATTGATCGGATGCCAGTTCTGCTCGATCGCAGATGTTGCCAAGGTGGCGCTGGTCGATCTCGAAGGCTTTCGGCAGGGTGACGCTGAGCGACTTGAGGTTGGCGTCGCCGGCACGGGTGTCGAGTTCGATCGCAAGGCTTGGATCCTTGCTGCGGGCGGTGGCCTTGTGGCCACCGAGCTGGGTGATCGACATCTTCGGGGCGAAGGGGAGGGTTTCGCAATCAACAACCTGAAACGGTGAGGTAAAGCTAACGTCGGTACCCTGGTCGCCGACCCCTTCGGAGCCAACCGTGAAGGCAGAACAGTTGGTCGGGTTGATCATGAAGTTGGGCTTGTCGATATTGACCTGGATTGAGCGGAGGCGAAGTGGAATTCCACCAATGATCTCGGGGACCGTTTCTGAATCGGCGATCACATGAGCGTCGAGGGGATCTATATGCAGAGCGACGCGGACGACGACGGTGCCGTAGTCATAGGGGCCGGCCAGCGCGGGGGTGATCACCACCAGGCTGAGTGGCGCGCCCTGGAAGGGCCCGGCCATGTAGATCTTGCCGGTTGCGTGGAAGGGATGGGTGCCGGGACCCGCGGCGACGTTTGAGCTACCGATTTCAGAACTCGACGGGCAGCTGGGATCGGCCTGCTCGGTGCGTCCCGGAGTCACCGCGGCAGCGGCGACCTGGGCCTCGGGACAGTAGGTGACGCCGTGGAGGTTGGCGGTGAGGCCGGGGGGGAGGGTGAAATTGAGGTGGCCAAGGTCCTGGTCGCCGTCTTCGCGACTCAGTTTCAGGCTGAAGTTGGAGTAGGCGTTGGCGGTGGGGTTGGCGGTGCCGGCAAGGAGGGTTGGGTTAAACGGTCGGATCTCGCCCGGACAATGGGATCCGTTGGGGCCAGATTCGAGACTGAAGATCTGGCTCGTTTCCTGTTCGGCAAGACTCGTATTCCAGGGGTAGAACTCGGCAGTGACCGGGTAGATGGTGCAGCTGATCGGGGTTGCCATGAGGGCTCTTTCTCCGGAGAAGAGGTGGAGCTGGAAGTCTTCGAAGGGAGCCTGGGGCAGATTGGGGAATTCGGCGGTCAGCTGGCCGGTCACCGGGTTTGGCCTGACCGAGCCGACGAGCTTGGAGTTGATCCCGAAGCCCGAGGAGGTGAGAAAAAGACGGTACTGGTCGCCGGGCTTGGGTTCACCGATGTAAACGGAGCCTTCGAGGCGTTCGGGCAGCGCCGGGGTTCCGATCGAGAAGGTGCCGATCTTGGAGGTGTCGGGGCAGTTGGCCGGACCTTCGGACATGAAGTTGGCTTCGGTTTCCTTGCATTCGGTCTGACCGTCGGCGGCGTCGGGGTTGATCGTGAAGCCTTCGGGCAGGGTGACGACGGCTTCCTTGATCTCTGAGGGCTCGGCTGCGTGGGTCAGGAACTGGGGCGATTTGAGGTCGAGGTTCAGCCCCGAAGCGGAATCAGTCTCGCTGGTCGTCGGAGAGGCTTGCAGCACCGGTTTGAAGACCTCATTTTCGCAGCCTTCGATCGGGGGGTAGTTGGCGTTGACGGGCGGATGGTGGGTGGGATCGGCGTAGGATTCGACTTCCAGGGTGGAGGTCAGCTCACGGCCGGTGCAGACGGTCGGGTTGTCGATCAGGGGCTCAGGGGCGATGCTGGAGCGGGTTGGGGTCGCGTTGCAGGCGGTCCCGACCTCTTCGGGGCAGCCGGCCGGCTTTCCCGGCTCGCCCCTGGGGAAGCGTTCGGCGTTGTGTCTTTCTTCGGCGGGAAATCCCCAAAAGGTGAGCTTGGCGGCGGCGAGGGGGGCGAGCTGGGTGATGTCTTTGACGGTGAAGCGCAGACCGTAGTCGGAGGCGGTGCGCACGGCGACAGGGATGGTGATCGGGATGTCGAGGACGGGCACGACGAAGGAGAAGCGGGCGGTTTCGCCTTCCTGGGGGACGATGAGAAAAATCGGGGCCGTTCCAA
Organism: uncultured Solirubrobacterales bacterium; assembly: GCA_963700105.1. Lineage (GTDB taxonomy): Bacteria > Actinomycetota > Thermoleophilia > Solirubrobacterales > 70-9 > CAVUWL01. The sequence continues at coordinate 75,017 of CAVOWL010000006.1, forward strand.
GGAGCTTGTTCGGTTCACCCAAATAGTTGGCGCGGATCGTGATCAGTCCGGCCTGAGAATTGGGCGGGCATTCGTCGAGCGCGAAGTCCGCGGGGCGGCACTGAGTGATCGCGCGGGGGTTGCCAAAGACTCCGGTCGGGGCGTTGAAGACGACGTTTTGGGCCGCTTCAGGAGTACCCGGGCTTTCCAGCGAAAAGGAGGTCGTGAGGTCGGGGTGGGCGCCGGCCTGGGGGGCCGCGATGACGACGACGGTGGCGGACACGGCCGTGCCGGAGATCGAACCGGCAATCCCGACCAAATCGCCACCGCGAACATCGCCCAAGGTCGGTAGGTTCGCTTCTTCGCCGGGCACAGACCTCGCCCTGCGGTAGGTGGTTGAGGGGGAGACTTCCACGCTGTCGATGGTCCCTTCGCTCGTTTCGATCGTGAAGCTTTCGCCTATAGGTTCGCCCTGGAGGACGCCGATCGCCGCGGCTTCACCAACCGGCGCGCTGGATTCGACGAGGGTGGTCTTGAAGGATTCCACCCTCTCCTCTGCACAGGCGGGGCCAGCGAAGGCCAACGCAAGTGCACCCGCCGCAGCCGCGAGGAGGCAGAGGTGCAGGCATCGGCGGGGGGTGCTCATTTGTGACCTCCACCCCTGGGATTGGCTGATTCGTGGTGCTTGTGCCTGCGCGATTTTGGCTTGTGTACGCAGCGACCGTGCTTCCTCACGTAGCCCCTTTTGCAGCTCTTGGATCCATGCCCCCCTTGCACCGGGCTTCCGGATTCAGTGCCGATTTGGAGTGGCCCGGGAGCCGGGCTGGCGGCGCCGTGGCACTCGTCTGAGGCTTTGCAGGTGACTTCGGGAAAGAGATAGGGGAAGCCGCCGCCTTCACGGGCGTCGTAGATCTTCATCGTGGGGCCGTTTTTGTCCTGAGGTGCCAGCGAGTCGCGGGTAAAGAAGTAGGCGTCTACGCCATTGGCGCTAACGCCAAGAAGACCGGAATCAAAGGAACCGGTGCCGGCGGAGATGAGGGCGAGGCAGCCACCGGCGGATGAGTCATAGGAGGGGCTTTGTTCATTGCAATTGCCAATGCCCAGGGCCTCCCACTCATAGACATCGCCCCTGCCGTTGGTGTCGGCGGCGACGAGCTGATCGGCGGTATCGAAGAAGACGCGCCCATCGTTGCTGAGGCTGTTGCCGTTGGGGGCGAGCGAGGCGTTGTTGGCTGAAGGTTCACCTGTGGTGGTGCACGAAACGCAGGTCAGGTCTTCGCTGCTGGCGTCGTAGCGGAAGATCTGGGGATGACCGGCGAGTTCTTCTTCTCCGCCGGCCAAAGCAAGGGTCGAGGGGAAGACGGCGTCGTTGCCGCTGGGTGTTTGCTGGAAGTCAGCGGTGTGGCGCGCTTCGGGTTCTGAGACCGAGTCGAGGACGAGAGGATTGTCGATCAGGGCGGTGTGGACGAGACCGCGGGGGAGGATTGCTACGTGAGTGCCGCCAGCGTTGGTGGCGTAGAGGTTGCCTTCGTGTTCGAGCGCGAGACCGAGGGAGCCGGAGAGGTTCTTCTGGCCGAGGGTTTCAAGCGCGATGCCGGAGGAGTCGAACTGAGCGATTTCGGTGCCTTCGTCGGCGTAGACGTCGCCGTTGGCTGGATCGACGCTGACGCTGCGGGCGGAATGGGTGGGGAGCTCGCCTTTGTGTTCGCCTTCGGCGCTATAGAAGTCGGTCACGCCGCCATAACGGGTGACGTAGACCCTCCCGGCGGAGTCCACGGCGAGACTGCTCGCCTCGGCTTCGGTTTTCGTCGGGAAGGCGGCGAAGTTCTCTCCTGGTTCAAAGGGGTTGAAGATGTATTGGGGTTCGCCGGAGGAGTCAAAGGCGTAGACGTCGCCGCTCGGGCCAGTGGGGTACCTATAGGCGGTATTGGCGCCGTAGAAGTTGCTGACGTAGACATCACCATTGGAGGGGTCGACGGCGACCCCAGTTGGTTCGGGGGAGCCCGTTGAAAAAGGAAATCCCTTGACGCCGAACTCTTCCTGTTCGGGGAAGTTCTTTATTTCGGAGAGGAATTTGCCCGAGGGGCTGAACTTATCAACGACGCCGTGGCCGAAATCGGGGACGTAGAGATCGCCGTTAGAGGGGTCGAATTCTTCGCAGGTCGGGGTGGTCGCCCCGGTCAGGGGTTCGGGCTTGTGCAGAGCGCAGGAATTGTCGACCGCGAGCTGGGTGGGAAGGTTACGAGCGCCGTCCTCGGAGAAGGATCCGGCGGCGGTCTTTGAGCCGTGAAGCTTGCCGTCGGGGCTGGGTTCGGTGTCGCCGAAGGAGGTGACGAGGCTACCGGAGGAGTCGAACTTCTCGACTGTGTTGGTCTTGTCGTCCAGGACGTAGAAGTCACCGCTGGAGTCGTCGAGGGCGAGACCGGTGGCGTCGGTGAAGGAGGGCGGCAGGTTGCGGCGGAAGACGTTTGTCTGCTTCGGCGGTTGAGGGCCGTCCAAGCTTGACTCCAGGGTGGTGACGTAGTGGGTCGCGTAGGCATCGGCAGGGCCGGCGCGGTAGAGGTTGGGGGCGTTCAGAACCCCGCTGCCCGAGCCGGCCAGCTTCTCGGGGGAGAGGAAGTAGATGGTGCCGTTTGCCGAGGACACCCCTCCCCCACCTCCGATCGCGACGGCGCCGCAATTGACTTCTTCCGCAGCGGCGACGTTCCAGTGTTCGTGGGCGGAGTTCCCGACCGGGTCACAGGAACCGGAGTCGCCTTTTGAGATCAAGACCAGCGGATTGCCTTCTTCCCACATGAAGATGTCGGCGCCGGTGTGGGCTTCGTCTTCGTGGGTGAGATGTTCTTCAGAAGAGAAGAAGACCTTGGAGCCGTCGGCGCTCATCCCGTCGAAGAGAACGCCTTCGGCAGCGCCGGGTGTGAGGTCGACGGTACGGACCGAGTCTCCAACGTTCATGTATAGGTGCCAGTACCTGGCGCCTTCTTTTTCGGCGACGAGCTGTCCGATCAGGATGTGGGAGCCGTCGCGCGAGATGTCGAGCTCGGCGATGCCGTTCGAGGAGCAGTTGATGAGACAGGGAATGTTGAGGAAGGGCGGGTCTTCGTTGCCGGGTGCCTTGGAGACGACATGGGTCTCTTCGGTTATCAAGTTGCGGTCATAGATCGCGATCTGGCCTTCGTTTCCATCGGGCTCGAACTTGGAGGTCGAGCCGAAGACGAAATGGGTACCGTCTGGCGAGAGGGGCCTGGCGATGTAGCCGGCTGGTCCGGCGGAGGGGCCGGGGTCTTCAGAGCCAGCCATACCCTGAATCAGTTCTCCACTTGGGAGGTGCAGCGGCTCGCCGGTGGAACCATCGGCGAAGCAGGGCGAGCAGATTTCAGAACCGCCGAAGGCAAAGGTGCCAAGGCCCGCATCGGCCCCCAGCAGAGTCGAGGAAAAGGGCGCGGAGGAGGGAGTGGCGTTGGCGGGGATGCCGACGTATTCGGTCGACCAGCCTTCCGCGCCGCGGGTTGCCACATAGGGGTCGATGCCGCGGTCGGTCGGATGGTTGGTGCCGGGGATGCCGCCACCCTGCACGCCGTAGAGGACACGGCCTTCAGCTTCGGGGTAGCCCGCAAAGGGGGCTTGTCCGGGAATCAGATTTGACTCGACGTCATAGCCTCCCGCGTTGGCGGCAGATACCAACTCATATGCCCGGCAGTCGAGAAGTCCGGCAGAGCTCGTTTGCTGTCTCACATGCGAGTTGGAGCACGGTTCGCCTGGTTCCTTTACAAATGTGTGTGTGGTAAAGGTCCGATCGGCCCCATAGGTCGTGGCTGTGAGGTTTTCAGCGACGATGCGGAAGTAATAGGTGCTACCGGCATTCAGACCAAGGATGGGAACCGACGCTTCGACATACGTCGTACCGACCCCGGCCAGACCTGCCAAGGCCGGAGTGGCGACGCATGGGTCGGGGTGATTCGAACACGCAGCGGTGCCATATTCGAGATGATAGGCGGTGTCGCCCGCTTCCGGATCGATTTCGGCAGTAACGCGGGCCGATTCGGTGTGGACAGCGGCAACCGACTCCGCTCGGACCACGGGAGCGCCGGGTGGAGTGGTGAACCTCTGATCTTCGCCAAGACTCGATTCTCCGGAACCGTTTTCTGCCACGACACGGTAGTAGTAGGTGGTGAGGGGTTGAAGACCTTCGATATCAGCTTGAAATTCGGTGGGCTCAGGGCCGTGCGGCGAGGCGAATTCGTGAGCGGGAGTTTCGTTGCCATAGGATTCGGTTGTTCCCCATTGGAAGTGGTAACGGGTGGATGTTCCGTCACCAAGGAGCGAAGCGTTCAGAGTCGCGGCGGCGCCCGTCACGTGGGTGGGCGGTTCTGTGTTCAGGCCGATGACGGCGTGGGGGGTAAAGGTGCCAGCGGAACTTTGCGCGGTGCCGTTGGCGTTGATTGCAGTGACGCGGTAGTGATATGTGGTCTCGGTACTGAGGCCGTTGAGTTCAGCGCTGACTTCTGTTTTTTGACCTGAGTTCGCGAGGGTTGCGGGCTGGCACGCGACAGTGGTTGCGTTGGCCCAGCCGTCGTTGCCCTGGGTGGTGGTTCCTACCGATGCGGTTGCGCCGGGCGGGGTCAGGACAGAGGAGTCAGCGCTTAGCTGAGGGACGTCATCGCGGGCGAAGGCGCCTGTGAATTCGATCGCGTAGGGGCCTCCTTCGGGTCCACTGACTTCAACGTTGCCGGAGCCGATCGTGGAAATGGAGCCGAGGGCGTTCTGCACCGTTTCGGCGGAAACGTTGTAGGGAAGGCGGGTGGCGAGAGCAACGCGGCCAACGCTGGTTGCAGGATTTGAAATGCCAAAAAATTCGCCACCGTTAAAGGTGATGACGGTACCGGGTGGAATGCCTTCACCGGTAACTTCCTCGCCGGGGACAAAGGTTCCGGCAGAGGCGACAACCGACGTGAATATTGTGTTGAATTCGGGATAGAGTTCGCCGCTGCCGGTGGCACCGGTCTCCTGGCCTTCGAAGGTTAGATCAAAGCCGCCTCCGGTGGCTCCTGAAAGGGAGAGGGCCTGAACCTCGTTGACCTGGTCGGCTTTGAAAGCGGCATCACTCAGGTAGGAGAAATGGCAGGCGCTCACTTCTCCTGCGGCGGCGGGATCGATATCAGCGTTGAGGGTGGTCGAGGTCGGGGACGGCCCGGGCGTGGGTGCGGTCGCGGTGACGTCAGGGAGATTGGGGACCGGGGTGAATACGTCGACGCGATGCTTGGCGGGGTCGGCGGCATATACGACTTCTGAGGATTCATCAACCGCCAAACCGGTGGCCCTGCCGAGTTCGGGGCCACCGAAGGAGTCGGTGGGCACACAGGGGCCAACGGAGGGCTCACAAGCGGTGTCGTAGTGACGGATAGACCCTCCCGAGTCGGCGATATAGAGCTGGCCGTTGGAGAGGTCTGAGGCCAGCGCGGTAGGAGGCTCTGTGAAATCGGGACCGGTGACCCGGCCGAGATCGGTACCGGTCGGCCCGAACTCGTGGACGGCGACCCCCTGGGCGACGAAGTCGTTTTCGTCTTGGCCGAAGACGACTTGGCCGCCGGGGACAGAAGAATTGGGAGCAGGCGAGCCGAATTGACCGAGCTCGGTGCCCCCGCCAGCGAATAGGTCCCCGCTGGGGTCTACGGTGAGCGATCGAGGGAGGGATTCGACGTAGATCTGGCCGTCGCTTCCCCAAGCGGTGATGGGAATTCCGTGGGAGTTGAACTTGGCGACGTGGACTTCGTATTGATGGAATTCCCGGTAGGACTGATATTCAACGTAGACGTCGCCAGCAGAAAAGTCATTGGAGTTATCGACGGCGAGATAGACGGGGTCAAACCCTGCGGTTCCGGGTTGACATTCTTCGCCAGGTTCGCTGGTGCAGACGCCCTCAGCCTGGAGTTCGGCGGGGGTGGGCGATTCCCCATGCGCTTCCTTAGCCTTGATCGCTTCGGCCACTCCCTTGTTGACTCCTTCGCCGAACATGAGAATGAATTCACCGGACGGGCTGAATTTCTCTACACGGTGGTTTTCGGGATCTGTGACGTATAGATCGTGGGTCGACTGGTCGACGGCGACATCAGAGGGGCTGGAAAGGCCTTCCCCCTGCGGACCGTTGCCGGTGTTCGCGAGGGCATTAGGACCCGACCCTGCAAAAGACGTTGAGAAGACATGTTTGTTCAGCGCGGAGGCCGGAGCGGCGAGGATGAGCGCCCCCGCCACGACAGCGATGCTGAGGGCCCACCTAGCCGACGCATCTCGGCGTTCTCGCGCAGCCGCCCGCGGCTCACGCAGTAGCCGCTCGGCTGTCCCGCGCTGCTGCTCCCGCGAACCGAAGAATCCTGAGAATCTGCCCTCGCTTTCGCCTTGGGGCAGCCTGCGTGCGCTCCCCTTATCTAAGAAAAACTGGATCGCACCTCGCTCGCTGCGCAAAGAATCAGATACATAGGGCTTCTCCCCCGCTCCGCTCGCAAGAGGATCAGGTTGCGGTGCTCGCCACCAATGCTTCGCCCTCGCTGCTGTCGCAATGGAATCAGATATGGATGCTCCGTCCACGAGGGCTCGCGGCGCGGGCGTTTGCAGCGATGCTTGCTCGCTCCGCGCTCCCGCCCTGCATCCCAACCATTGCTTCGGCTTCGCCATTGATGGCTGCGTCCTCCTCCGCTTCGCGAAGATCCAATCCGTGACGCCGGCGAAGTAATGCTGCGCCGTCGCTCCACTCCTGAAGAACCAGATTGCGACAGTCGCTCTGCGATGGCCCACTGCCCAGGACTTGCCGGGCGGCGCAGAAGGATCAAATTGCGACTGCTTGCTCTCCCTAAATGCTCGGCTTCGCTCCTCATAAATGCTTCGGCTTCTCTCCCTCCCGAAGAGCCAGACCCTGACGGTCGGTCCCTCCGCCTTGCCCCCGCCAATGGCCACCGGAAATCTCGCTCGATCGCTCTGTCTCCCGACGCCGCGCGAACCTGCTGGGCCAGGCGCGCTTTCAGAGTCAAACGAAAGTGCACCTCTGCCGCACTCTCGGTATCCGCGTCTGACTGAGGGCCAACGGAATATGTTCACACCCCTAAAGGTCATTGGCCGGCCCCCCGGTTGTGGTGCCCTCTCGCTGCAGGGTTCCCCTTGCGCTTGTCCTTCTTCCCGCAAGGAGTGCTCAGGACCGGGTTCTGGTTGGCGGTCTTTCCGTTTTGGCCGGTGATGTCAGCGGTGACGCGGAGGGATTGCCTGCAGAGGTTGGAGTTGTTCTGAAGGAGTCCCCTGTTGCCACCGTCGAGGCTGAGGGCGAAGTTGGAAACGGGAGCGTCGGGGACGGTTTCGAAGGTGGTGCGAATCGCTCCGTGGACTGTGTCTACTTTGCCAACAAGAGTGATGTCGATCTGTCCGTTTAACGCGGCGACGAGGTTGGGGAGGCCACTCTTGTTTTCAGGGTCTGAGCGGAGGTAGACGGGGCCTTCGAGAGACTTTTCGAGCAGGGGCGTCTGGGCTTTGGCTGTGCCGATGATCGAGCCCGGGGGGCACTTTTCACCGGGGGTCGTGCCGAGGGCGAACTGGGCGCGGGTGCATGGATCCTTGAGGTGGGCGTTATCGATCAGCTCGGTGGAGGGCAGGGTGAGGGCGACGCGGGCAACGTTGGCGTCGGAGCCCCCGCTGGGGTAGGTGAGATCGGTGTGTAACCCCGGGTCGCCGCCGCGCCTGGTCGAGCCCGAGAAGTCCATGGTGAGCTTGGGGGCGAAGGAAAGGCTGGCGCAGCTGGCTACCTGGAAGTGCTGGGAGGCGGTGGAGAGCGCGCCTTCTGAACCGAAGACTTCGGCCCTGACTTCAAGCGGGTTGCAGTCAGTCGGATTGAGGGCGAAGCCCGGGCGGTTGAGATTGATCAGGATCTGGCGGAGGCGGAGGGGGATGCCCGCGAAGATCTGCGGCAGTTCGGCTCCACCGGCGGTTACTTGGGCGGTTTCGGGGTTGACGTGGATCGCTTCGCGGATCACCACATTTCCGAGGTCGTAGCCGCCGGAAACGGCGGGGGTGATGAAGACGAAGCTGAGGGGGGCACCCTGGTAGGGCCCGGCGAGATAGACCCTTCCGGGGAGATAGAGAGGGTGGGTGCCGGGGCCGGCGGCGGCGGTGAGTTCGCCGACATAGCTTGAGGCGGGACAACTGGGGTTGGCCTGCTCGGCGAGGCCGGTGTGAGTTTCGAAGGCGGCGGCGGCGATCGCGGCGGCGGGACAGTAGGTGAGATCCCTGAGCGTGGCGGTGAAGCCAGGCGGGGTGGTGACCTTCAGCGAGCGGAGGTTCTGCTGGCCATCTTCGCGGGTGAGGTTGAGTGAGAAGGCGGTGTGGGCGGCGGCGGTGTCGGAAACGGAGGCGGCCTGGAAGCCGGGACGGAAAGGACGAGCGCCGTTCGGGCAGGGGGTTCCATTCGGCCCTTCGTCGATGGTGAAGAACTGACGGGAGACCTGGCTTGAGAGCGCGGAGTCCCAGGAGGTCCATTCGTTGGTGAGTTCGAAGGTGCCGCACTGGGTGGGGGTGTCGAGCGGGCCGCGCTCGGAGCCGAAGAAGTGGGCGTTGTAGTAGGCGAAGGGGACCTGGGGGAGATTCTGGAAGGAGATGACTATCTGACCCGTTTGGGGGTTCGGGGTGGCGGTGCCCGGGAGCTTGACGTGGACTCCAAAGCCGTTGAAGACAAGGATCAGGCGAAAGCGGCTGCCGGGCTTCGGTTCACCGAGGTAGACGGCGCCCGGGAGTGGGCCTGGGAGAACCGGGGTTTCGACGAGGAGAGAGCCGATCTTTGAGTCTTCGGGACACTGGGCTTCTTCGGTGGTGCCGAAACGGGAATCGGCTTCTGAGCAGGTTTCCTTGCCGTTGGTGACATTGGGGGCAAAGGAGAAGCCCTCAGGCAGGGTTATGAGGGCCCCCTTTAACTCCGAAGGAGAGGGAACCTCCGGGCTCTCGAACTGCGGGACGGTCAGCCGAAATTCGGCGCCGGAGGGACTGTCGGCAGCGGTGGTGGTCGGAGCAATCGACTGGGAAGGATTGAAGGAAAGCTGGTCACAGTCTGTGGTTGGGGGCCAGCTAGAGGAAGCGTGTGTTTCGCCACGATCGTAGGAAAGGACGTCGAGCGAGCTCTCCAGGGAATTGGAACCGCAGGTGGTGGGGTTCTGCAGGAACGGTTCTTCAGGGCTACTAGAGGAGACCGGGCCGCCGGGGCCGCCGGGCTCGGTACCTGCAGGGCCCCCGGGGAAGGTGCCGTACGGACACAGCTGATAGTCCGTGGCGAGATTGGCGGTACTTGGATTCCCGTTTTTGTCGCAGAGGAACGAGTGCTGATGGGCGCCGAGTCCAGGCTGGATAGCCGGGGCCTGCCCAAAGCCAAAGCGCAGAGCATCGTGTACGGGCGCGGCGGGGATGCCCCAGGTGATCTGCTGTAAACCGACAAGTGGGGCAAAATGGTTGATAGCCGTGGAGGCGATATCGAGTCCATAGTCGCCACCGGTGCGGGTACTGACGTCCTCAAAGGTGGGGGTATTGAGGACGCCGCTCTTGAAGCCGAGGAGGGCAGGCTGATCGGGTGGGGGAACGAGGTTGAAGACGGGGGCGAGGAATTCGGTCGCTCCACCCGTTCCTGTGGTCGCCAGAGTGGAGATCGAGACCCTGGCAATTCCGAGCTGGGAGTCGACGGGACAAAGGTCCGAGGAAAATTCGGCAATGTTGCACTGCGGAGTGGCATGGGGGATGGCGATGAGACCGGCGGGGAGATGGGCGGTGACATCCTCGGCGTCATCGCAGTCGCAGGGGTCCGGCGTGTCGTTGTGTCCGGTCAGGTCGTATTCGAAGTCGAAATCGGGGTGCCCTCCAGCCTGGGTGATCGAGGGATAGGCGTTGAAATTGCTGATCTGGACACTGGCGGAAGCCGGCGCGACATATAGGAGCATCCCCGCCAGGAATATCCCCACCACGCCGACAGCGCCGCCACGATGCCTGGAGGACGAAGTCCTCATCACTCGCCTGCTGCCACGCGCGAATAGGCTCATCGGCCGATCCTCCGGCTGTGGGCGCGTCGGTGATGGCGCCGATGCTCTGCCCGCCTGCGGCTCTTGTCGTGGCGCGAAGTTGAGGTGGCGTTACCACCTGTGAGGTCGGCAGCGGTGCCCTGGGTAGGAAGCGCGGGGGCTTCGCTACCAGGGCCGTGGCACTCTTCAGCCGCTTCGCAGGGCGGCGTCGGCGGAGGCTGAGCAAAGCCGCCGTTGGTGCGAGCATCGTAGAACTTCATGAAGTTGCCGTTATGGTCTTCAGACAGAAGGGTGTCAAAGGTCGAGAAGTAGACATCGGTGCCGTCTCCCGATACCCCGATGAGACCCGGAACCTCCTTGGAGGTAATGAAGGTCTGTGTGCTCAGAGTGGCAGTGCCGGTGCCTGGGGTGATGAGCTGCGGTCGACTGTCCACGAACTCATAGACGTCCTCGGCTTCGTTTGTATCTGAAGGAACGAGGGATTCGGTGGTCGAGAAGAACGCGCGTCCGTCGTCGGTGAGAAAGCGGCCGTCCTGGGAGGCTTCGACGTCAGCCGTGGCCGGACGACCGTTGGGGTTGCATGAGTCGCAGACGATGTCCCCGGTGCCGGGGGAGTAGGAGTACATCTCGAGGTGCCCGGCATTGTCGTAAGAAGTAAGACGCGAGGCGGTAACAAAGGCCATATGACTATCGGTGGGCGTCACCTCAATGCGGGTAATTGGCCCGCTACCGAGGGTGGCCACGTACTGCACTCGGCCGTTACGATAATCGTAGAGGTTCTGCTGGTTCAACACGCCGAGGTCGCCATCGAGCTGCTCCGGTGAGGAAAAGTAGATATCACCGTTGTCCGAAGCTATGGGGCTGTCGGAAATGCCGTTGCCCGCGGTGCCGCCGCTTCGCAGGAGATAAGACGCCGCCGAATAGACGGTTACCCCACACTCCGTCGTCCATTCCCCAACCGGATTGCAGGCGGCCGTGTTTCCCGGTTCCCCGTTGTTACCTGGGTTATCCCCTTTGGAGACGAGGGTCAGTGGGTGGCCTTGTTCTTCACCGGCTTCACTCCACATATACAGCGCGGGACCACCATGTTCGGTGTCTTCAGCGGTGAGGTGGTCTTCAGAGGTGAAAAACACCTTGGAGCCATCGGGTGTCATACTGAGGAAATTAACGCCAACATTTTCGCCCGTGTTTTCATTGACGGAGATTTCTTTGGTCACCGCGTCATCGACGCTCATGTAGAGGTGGATGGGGGTGTCCGTGTAGCGGTGGCAGGTGCCCTGGAAGAAGTAGAGGCAGGTCGGGGTGGGAGCGGTTGCTGTGGAGATGAGAACGTGGGAGCCGTCGGTAGAGGTGGCGGGAAAGCGGAGGAACTCTTCTTGGCCGCCAGGTGAGAATCCCGGTTCAGATGGTCCGCGGGGCACCGAGGCGAATGAGGGGTCCTGGGGGATGGGCGCGCCACCTCCAAGGCGGGAAATGAGTGCGACCTTGCCGGTTGCGAGGTTCTCGTCGTAAGCCGATCCCGGGGCTTGAGTGAGACCAGCAGGTTCCCCGGGTCCAGAGAAGGAGAGGCTCCGCGAGGAGAATATGAGCTGGGTGAGGTCACCAGAGGCGGTCACTTCCCCAGAGCATTCGGCGATCGCACCGATATAGAGAGCCTGATAGCCAGAGGCTTCATAAACCGGGCAAGTGAACGCTTCAGAGGCGCCGGGAGTCGATTTAAGGCTGCTGGGGAGGCGGTTCAGGAGGGTTCCGTCAGAGCCCCAGAGGTAGGGGGCGTCTGAGGGAGGATCGGTGGCGACATTGCTGTCGCTGGTTGCGCTATAAGGACCCGCGAGACACATATCACCGGTGCCGTCATTCCAGTCGAGGAAACGGCTCATGTCGGGGTTGGTGAGAACCGAGTTCTGAATTACAGGACCGCCTGGGGCATCGTTGACGGGATCAGTGGGAGGGCCCCCGTCACACCCGGCCAGATCGCCTGGGAGGCCGACGTATTGAGAGACCCAGCCGCTATTGGTGCGGGTGGCCACATATAGGTCGCCGGCGGTGTCGATCACTTCGGAGCCTGGGAGGGCGCTGAAAGCAGCGGAAAAAGAGAACCGGGACGGGCTCGTGGCGCTGCCGGGATTGGGGCCGTTGGCGAAGAGAAGTGAGCCGTTGGCATTTGCCGGCGAAACGAGCTCGTATGCGCGACAGTCGGGAAGATAGGCGGCGCCTGTCTGCTGGCGAACGGCGGCGTTCGGGCAGTTGGGAGGGAAGAATTCGAATGTCTGGTCTTCTGAGACGACAACTCCCCATTTGTTTTGAGCCTTGACGCGGAAGTGATAGGTGACTCCGCGCTCAAGGTTGATGAGCTTGACCTGGACGGCCTTGCCGAGGGCCCCTTCCAGCGGTTCCGGGCAGGGGGCATTTTGGCCGTAAGTAGAGGAGACTCCATATTCGAATTCACAGGTTGTTTCAAACCCCTCCGGATTGACCTTGGCGCGGAGGACGGCGGAAGTCGCGGTTACTTCAGACGTGGAAAATGCTTCGATCGCCGGTACCCGATATGTGCTGAATTCCTCTTCCGGAGCCTTCGTCATACCGTATTTGTTCCGGGCCACCAAGCGAAAGTGGTAGGTGGTATTAGGAGCGAGACCTTCGACTTCTGTACTGATGCTCTCAGGCTGGCTCCCCACCCCCGCCGGAATGACCCCTGGAGGAACGGGCTCCTTGTGGCCGAAGTTCGCCGAGGTTCCGTATTCGAAAAAATATTCGGTTTCGATGCCCGCTTCGGCGGTGAAACTGCCATGAAGAGTGGCGCTTACGTTGCCGATCGGGTTCGCGTTGCCGGTTTCGAGATCAACGACAGCGGGAGGGGTTTCAAATTGGCGGTCGGCGACGTCCAGGGTGCCGGTGGCATTGGTGAGGACCAAGCGGTAGTGGTAGGTGGTGTTGCCGTCGAGCTTTGCGGTGAGGTCGGCATGGACTTCGGTCGGTGGTTCAGAGTTGATCGGGTTGGCTTCGGTCCCGATTTCATGGCCTTCGCCGTTCAGGCAGGGTTCGCTACCGAGGGCGTAATCGGTGCCGGTGCCGTATTCAAATTTACATTCGGTGATAGGGCCGCCTTCATAGGGGCCGACACTGGCGCCCAGGGTGACCGAGTCGCGGGTGAGGTTGGATATCGGCCGATAGGAGATGGTGGGATAGTCCGGCGTGCGGGTGAAGATGTCGATCCCTGGGGCTTCGCTACCCGGATTGACATACAGATCGCCTTTGGAGTTAATGGCAATCGTGTCAGGACCATTTCCGAAAGCCGCTCCTTGGCCGCTTTCGTAGGCGTCGGTGAGCTGGCTGAGGTAGCCGCCGTACGGGTCGAATTCATCGACGCCGCTGAACCTGACGCTGACGAGAACGTTGCCGGTGGTGGGGTCGATGGCAACTGCATCCGGTTCATTTTCGAAACCGCCCGGTGCGCCGGCGCCGGTGATTTCACGGATGAATTCGCCGCCGGGGCGGAACTCGTCGACGACACGCCTGCCGCGATCGACGACGTAGATGTCGCCTTTAGTATCGGTGGCGATGTTCGTCAGTTCCCCAAAGGGACCGCTGGGCGTCCCGGTCAGTTCGTTAGCGCTGATGTATGGAGCATGGTCGGTGAATTCGTGGTTCGTGCCGTTCGATTCGAGGGCGCGGACACCAGTGATGCCACTGACATAAATGCGTCCAGTTGAAGGGCTCGAGTTATCGGTGGCAACCCTGAGGAAGTAGATGCCACTGAAGGAACCAAATTCGAGCGGTTCAAGTGCGGGGCCGGTGCCGTCTTCAAAGGGGACAATGCTTGACCCGAATGCACCGTAGACGTTGCCGTTGGCGCTGTCGCGGGCAAGCGATCGAGCGAAGGCCCCTTCCGGCTGTTCCCCTATCTGGGTGGTTGAGGGGTAGGTGCCGTACTCGAAGAGGGCTTGATGGTTGGAGCTCCAGACGTTGCCGGAAGAATCGACCGCGATGCCTTCGGGATAGAACTCGGTGATTTCGTCGCCGAAGGTGCGCGGAGCGGGGAAGGCAAAGGCTGGTGTGGCGGTGAGGGCGAGTAAGGCGAGAGCGGCAAGAAGCGCGGTGGGGAGAACCATCCGCCTGCGCGGGCCCGGCCAGGAAAGTGGGCCGGTGGAATCGGTGAGTGCTTGGGGGAATCGGCGAAGGCTCATGCGAGGGCTCCTGGCGCGTCCTCTTCTTGGGCTTTTGGCTGAACCTCAGATTCACTTCGCCGTCGGCGGTAAAGAAGTTCCCGCCGCTGGAGAGAAGGACTTGACGACCGGTGCCCCTTTGGGGTGCTTGGCTTGGTAAGGGTGCAGGGCGGCGCTAAGCGCGGAGCTAGCCTCGGCCAGCGCCTTGTCGACAAGCTCGGGGACAACACGGCGCTCTGCCGCAGGCGGGGGGCTTGAACGCGATCGGTAGGCGGCCGAGGTGCCTCGTGGGAAGAGGCGGTCACAAATAAATCTGCATTGAGGTCGGCAGGGCATTTTGCCGACGGAGTGACGCCGGGACGGTCAGCGACGCCACGGGCCGGCACAACCGGTCGACCACTCCTCATCTGACTCAAGAAAGAGTCCGATGCCGCTGCCGACGATGTCCTCAGCCTGGCCCTCCTGCCGCGCTCCTTTCCGTTGCCGCCCTGTGAGTGAACACCCGGTCGGATGGCGACCCGAGAGAGAGGCGCATCGCTGCGGTCGGCCTCGCGGGACGAGAACGAGGTCGGGGGTGCAGCAGGCGGAAGCTGCCTCGCCATCGCCGTTAGCTTCGGCGACAGGACCCGGGCGCGCCTGCGCGAGGTGCACCTCACGGTCGCATACCGCCCCGAGGATGAGGCGCGCTGCGGCGGTCTGACGTGCGCCGCAGAAGCGGCCTCGTTTTGGGTTCCAATGCAGGCAGTTAGCACCTAATATCCCGGTTCCTCAGCCCCTCTGCCTGCCGCTCCCTGCGGCGCTCTGAACGGACTTCGGTATTGGTCCTGAAGTCTGGCGTTGGACAGCTCGCGCCTGCCCGGCTACCTCTCCCCCAGTCCCTGCCTTAAGAAAAACAGAAAATTACACAAATGTCAAGCCTAAAACGGTGAATCCATAATTCTGAAACTGAGGCATTTGGGAGTTTGATCCCACGCCCTCAGACAACGGAGTCGACCAAGGCGCACTCGGTCACCCAAGCCTGTCGGTGAGCGCGACACCCAGCGCGGGAAGCTGTGCCGGCCGCTTGGCCTTCTCGCCCTGCAGGCCGACTTCGTAGTCACGTGCTGGGTGAAACTCTTGCCGTTTTGGGCGCTGAATTCAACCGTGGAGGCGCTTGTTGTGAGGGTTCCCGGTTGCTCGGCGTTTCTTAGGCCTTTGGAGCTGGGGATCGTGCTCACTGGTCCTACCACCTATTGCGTGGTGGCAAGGAACTCGCGCATATGCATGACGAGCTTCTCGGGTTGGTCCTCAGGGATCAAGGTGAAGGAGTCGGCCATCTCCACCAACTGTCCCTGCGGAAGCAATTCAGCCAGCCGGCAGCCATGATCGGTGGGCATGAGGCGATCCTCGTTGGCCCACACGATCAGCGCGGGTCGGTCAAAGGATCGCAGTGTTTCAGCGGCCGCAACCAGGTCGCGTCGGTTCTTTGAGCTGGTGAGGAGATACTTCCTCAGGTCGCGGCGAATTTTGGGCTGCTTGACGATCGGCCCAAACCAGCGATCCATCACCTCCTGGGGCACGGGTCGCTTGCTCAAGCTCCCGTAGGTGATCGGGAGCCGACGCAGCCGGTCGAATCGAAGCGGCATCATTGCGGCGAAAATCCCACCCGGGACCCGTGCAATGTATGGCGTCAATTTCGCCGCTCCCTTGGGCGGGACGTTGTCGAAGGCCTCACACGAACAAAGCACGAGTCGCGCAATCCGCTCGTCATAGACTCCCCCGATCAACAGTTGCGGTCCCCCCCAATCACTCATCGCCAAGGTAACGTCCCAAAGGTCCAGATGCTCAATGAACTCGCCGAGAAGATCGGCGATTCCTCTCATCGAGAGATCGGCATCCGCAGGCATCGGGCGGCGGTGAGCACCGAGCGGAAGGGTGGGCAGTACACAGCGATAGTCGGAGCTGAGCTCTCCGACGACCTTTCGCCACAGCGAGCCATCCATGATTAACCCATGGTCGAACACGATGACCGGCTCGGATCCGCCGGTGTCCTCATAGTCGATGGTCCCGACTGAAAGCTTCACTTGCGGCAAGATTTGCCCCTTGAGGTTGGTCGCTCGACTGTCCGGCGTCTGGGTCGTAACTTCATAGAAAAGTTGACCTTTCCGCGAAATCTTTCAGGGAGCTCGGAAAGTAGCGTGCCCTAGTCCGAGGTTGGCCATCACGAGACGGTCCCGCACCCTGATCGGGAGGAGACGAACTATTGGCAGGACAAACCGCGCATCGCGACCCACCCGGTAGCGGGCCGCAGGCCGCCGAGCCGTAAGGGCGCGCTCGATCGCGCGTGCTGCGGACTCAGCGGGACTCTTCGCTGAGTTGTTGAGGGCGGCGGCTGCGGCCTCGATTGCCCCAGCGTAGAACTGCTGGATCGCGGCGTCACTCGCGTAACCGTCGCGGCGCCGAGCCTCCAGAGCGGTGTCAAAGAACCGAGTGTCCAACCCTCCGGGTTCAATGTAGGAGACATGCACCCCCTGATGCTTTAGCTCCATTCGAAGCGCCTCGCTGAGCGAGTCGAGCGCGGCCTTCGACGCCGAGAGCGCACCGTACATCGGAAGCGCCACTCGCCCAGCGGCCCCGCCAATATTTATGACCCGCCCTCCTCCCTGCCGCAGCAGCGGCAAAAACGCCTGCGTTACGCCCACCTGCCCGATGACGTTGACCTCGAACTGGCGTCGCAGCGCCTCGACGGGCACAATCTCGAGGGGACCGTCGACGCTTAAACCGGCGTTGTTAACCAGGCCCTGTAGCCCGCCAACCCCAACACGTACCGCAATTGTCTCACAGGCTCGAGCCAGAGAGTCCTGGTCGGTGATGTCCATCTCCACCGCCAGTGCCCCGAGTTCCGGTGCCAGCTCCAACGAGCGCACCGCTGCAAACACATTCCAGCCCGCTTGGCTCAAGCGTCGAACGCTCGCGCGTCCGACGCCACCCGCTGCCCCCGTCACAAGGACGCTCTTCATGCCCCAATCTCAATCTGAGACGCCACGTCTCGTAATAATAGCAGGACGCCCCGTCCAGTAAACTTCTCGGTGTGAACGCGCAGAGGGGTCCCGGGCGGCCACGCAGCGAGGAGACCCGTCTTCGAATTCTCACCGCAGCAGGCCGACTGATTGAGCGCGACGGATACGGCCGACTGACGATCGAGGCAATCGCCCAGCAGGCGAGCGTCAGCAAGCAGACAATCTATCGTTGGTGGTCGAGCAAGGCGGAGGTCGTGCTGGAGGCGCTCAATGAGGCAGCCGCCATCGTCGCGCCGACGCCAGATACTGGCGCGCTCGCAACTGACGTGCGCACCCTCCTGCGAAGCACGATAGAAGGCGCGAGGGGCGTGAACACTCCGATATTGGCCGCCCTTATGGCCGAGGCACAGCTGGATGAGACATTCGCGCAATCGTTTCGCAGTGGATTTCTCGCCCGCCGCCGTAAGGTCTTACTGGAGGTTCTCCAGCGCGCTCGCACCCGTGGCGAGGTTGGCCCCAGCGTCGATATCGACTTCTTGGTTGAAATCGTCTTCGGGGCTCTTTGGTACCGCATCCTGGCTCGCAATGCCCCACTCGACCGGGCCTTTTCGGACCAACTCGCAGATACCGCTCTGGCGCTCGCCGCGAAGGCCACAAGCTGACGCTCGATCCGAGCTCCCATGATTTGACCCCAACCCAGCGTAATGTGCGTGGCAATAACGAAGCGTTACATGTATCAGGTGGACGAGTGACAGACGCTTAGAATGTGGAAGGCGGCCCCAAACTCCGTCGATGCTTGACCAGCTGACAGTTTATGGAGCGCGTCGCTTTTGCGAAAAGGCACCGAGGACCTCGCGAGGTATAGCACTGACCTTAGCGACCGACCAAGTCATGGCGGTATTTGGACCTACCCCTTCCCTTCTTCTTCTTCCTACAGGCGGTCTTCGTCTTCACCTGCTGGGTCAAGGTCTTGCCGTTTTGGCCGTTGAATTCGATCGTCGAGATTGTCGGGGCGCTGCAGAGGCTCTGGGTGTTTGAGAGATACCCCTGAGCGCCGCCGAAAAGGGTGAAGCGGAAGTGTCCTATAGGGGCATCGGGAACGACGGGGACGACGGTCTTGAGGCGGCCCTGCTGGACCGAGGATGATTCGGCCTCCGGCATCAGAGTCACCTGACCGCCGAGGATGAAGGCGAGGTGGGGCAGGACGCCGAAGCCCGAGACCGCGTAGACCGGGCCTTTCAGCGGCTTTTCGAGCAGCGGGGTTTCGGTGATCGCTTCGCCGATCGGCTGGCGACCGGCGCACTGATCGGATGCGAGTTCTGAGCGGTCGCAGATATTGCCGAGGTGGCGCTGGTCTATCTCGAAGGCTTTGGGAAGGGTTACGGCGATCGACTTGATGTTGGCATCGCCGGGGCGGGTGTTGAGTTCGATCGCCAGGCTGGGGTCCTGGCTGCGCTTGGTGGACTTGCGGCCACCGAGCTGTGCGATCGACATCTTTGGATAGAAGCCAAGCGTCCCGCAATTGACCGCATGAAAGTAGGAGCTGAAGTTCGCCACCGTACCCTGATCACCAACCCCCTGTGACGCAACAGAGAAGGGCGAGCAGTTGGTCGGGTTGATCATGAAGTTGGGTTTATTGATATTGACCTGGATCGATCGCATTCGAATCGGGATGCCACCGATAATTGAGGGAACAGTTTCGGAGTCGGCAATGACATGAGCGTCGAGCGGGTCGATATGCAGGGCAACCCGAACAACGACGGTGCCGTAGTCATAGGGACCAGCCAAGGCAGGCGTGATGGCCACAAGGGAAAGGGGTGCACCCTGGAACGGACCGGCCATGTAGATCGTTCCCACGGCGTGGAAGGGATGGGATCCCGGTCCCGCGGCGACGTTGGAGGTGCCGATCTGCGAGGACGACGGACAGCTCGGATTTTCCTGCTCAACCCGCCCGAGGGTTTGCGCCGCCTCTGCGATCGACGCCTCGGGGCAGTATGTAACGCCATGGAGGTTGGCCGTTAAACCGGGCGGCATCGTAAAGTTAAGCTTGCCGAGATTCTGATCACCGTCTTCTCGATTGAGCTTCAGCGTAAAGGAGCTGTATGCACCGGCGGTCGGGGTGGATGTGCCCGCTTCCAGGCTTGGATCGAATGGACGAATCTGACCTGGACACTGACTGCCGTGGGGACCCGATTCCAACCCAAAGACCTGGTTGGACTGTTGTTCGGCGATTGCTTCGTTCCAGGGAAAGAAGTCTGCATTTACCGTGAAGACGGTACATACGGTCGGGGTCGCCATCAGACTTCGTTCTCCGGCAAAGAGATGAATCGCAAATTCATCAAAGGGAACTTGGGGCAGTTCTTCAAAGCTAACGCTTAGCTGGCCCGTCTGGGGGTTGGGATGGACCGACCCTACAAACTTTGCGTTGATGCCGAAGCCCGATGCCACCATGAACAGCCGGTACTGGTCATTTGGGAGCGGTTCCCCAATGTATACGGCCCCTTCGAGCACCCCATCGAGAGCAACAGTATGCAACCCAAACGTTCCAATCTTTGAGTTATTTGGACATTGAGCGGGGCCTTCTGAGTTAAACCTGGCCTCGACTTCAGTGCATTTGGTCTGTCCGTCTGCGGCGTCCGGATTGATCGTCAAACCTGGCGGCAGGTTGACAGTGGCCGATTTGATCTCCGATGGCGATACCGCGAACCCCTCAAACTGAGGGTCGCTCAAATCGATGTTAAGCCCGGACGGAGAATCGGTTTCCGTGGTTGTCGGGCTGGCATAAAGTACCGGTTTGAATACCTCTTTTTCACATCCGGTTGTGGCGGGATAGCTGGCTTCCTTCAGGGAGCGGTGTTCGGGATCCTCGTAGGTTTCGACTTCAAGCGTGGTGGGAAGGCTGTTTTCTGTGCAGGTCGTTGGGTTATCTGTGAGGGGGTGGACCGGAAGATTGGCGGAAATAGATTCACTGAGGCAGCCTGTTCCGGCCAAGCCAGCGCAGCCCGGCGGGCTCCCCGGAGTTCCCTTTGGGAAGCGCTGTGAATCGTGGCTCGAATCAGCAGGAAAACCCCATAGAGTTAGAGCTGCTCCGGCGAGGGGAACTGCTTGGGTGATCTCAGCGACCGTGAACCGAAGACCATAGTCGGAGGAGGTCCGAACACCTACCGGAATCGAGATTGGTATGTCCAAGGTGGGCACGACGAAGGAAAAACGGGCGGTTTCTTCGCTTCCGGTTTCCATGTCATAAATCGGCGCAGTGCCGAGTAAAAAATTTTGTTCGTGGTCATAGTTCGCACGAATGGTCATCAATCCGGCCTGGGAGCTGACGGGGCATTCGTCCATAGCGAATAGAGATGGGGTGCACCGCGAAATAGCGTTGGGGTTGCCAAACACACCGCGAGGGGCGTTGAAGATTACGTTTTGGGCGGCTTCGGGAGCCCCGGGCTCACCCAGCGTGAAATCGGTTTCGAGGGTGGGATGCCCACCCGCCTGGGTAGTCGACGTGGTGGTTGAAAATGATTCAATCCTCTCATTCGCATGAGCCGAAGAGGCTGCGATTAGAGCAAATACTAGGAGGGTGGCGACGACGCTGGCAGCGATGTAGCACAGCAATCGGAGGCGCCCGCGAATGGTCCTGAACGCGGAAACATCGATCGAGATATTCGTAACGTTTTTCGACGTGCTCATCTCAACCAGCCCTGCGGCTTCCTCGGTGATGCCTTGGCCCGCCATGGCGATGGCCCTTGTGGCCGTGCTTTTTCACGCACTTACTGTGTTTACTGGTCAGTCCCCCCTTGCATTTAGATCTAGGTTGCGAGGGCGTGTTCCCGCTAGTGCCCGGATTGACGTGAACATCGGGCAGGGGGGGCGCCGGCGTACCGGGTCCGTGACACTCATCTGATGCCTGACAAGGCACCGCAGGTGGTGTGTAGGCGAAGCCGCCAAATTCACGAGCGTCGTATATCTTGACCTCCGGTCCACTCTGATCCTGTGGGGCAAGCGAATCGCGTGTGAAGAAATAGACATCGGCGCCGCTCGCAGTCACGGACAGGAGGCTCGAATCAAAGGCACTGGCTCCCGAGGAAATCAGTTGGACGGTGCCATCCTCCCACTCATAAACATCCTGCCTGTGATCGGTGTCCCGAAGGACGAGCGCGTCATCTGAATTGAAGAAGACTCGGCCATCATTGGTCAGACTGAGGCCATTAGAAGCCAAGGTCGCGGGACCATCGGGCGCGACGCCGGTAGATTTGCATGAAACACAATCGAGCTTCCCGTTCAGGGCTCCATAGCGATAGATCTCCGAATGACCCGTGTTGTCGTATTCACTCAGCTGCTGGGTCGTTCCGAACACCGCGTATTCCCCATTCGGCGTCACCTGGAAGTCGGCGGTGTGCCGCGTCCCTGCTTCCTTGACGCCGTCAACCACAGCCGGATCATTGGGAGCCAGCGTGGCGACGAACTGGGGGGCCTTTCCAGGACGAACGACGTAGAGGTTGGGCTGGTTTTCGGTCCCGTTTGAGGGACCGTCGAGGAGCTCTGGGGAGAGGAAGTAGACCGTGCCGTCCCCGGTGGCGAGGCCGCCACCGCCGCCGATTGCGAGGATGCCGCAGTTGGGGGTCGCTTCGAGGCTGTTCCAGTGGGCGCCGGCTTCGTTTGAGACCGGGTCGCAGGAGTTGGAGTTGCCGGTTCCTTCGGCACCGGTCGAGAGCAACTGGAGGTTGAGTTTGCCTTCGGGGCTGACTTCTGCCCCATAGAGGTCGGCGCTTTCATCGGTGTCGGCGGCGAGCAGTTTGTCCTTGGTCGTGAAGAAGACCTTGGAGCCGTCTTCGCTCATCCCGTCATAGAGGACGCCCGACGTTGAGCCAGGGGCCAGATCTATCGTCTTGGAGGAGTCCCCGATGTCCATGTAGGGGTGGTAGTAGACGTTGTGATCGGCGTCTTCAGAGACCTTTTGGGCGACAATGATGCGCGAGCCGTCCCTGGAGATATCGAGCTCTGCGATCCCGTTGGGATCGGCTGGGGAGTGGCAGTTGCCCGCCCCCTGCAGGCAGGGGAGGTTTTCTCCTGAGGGGGTCTTTGAGACGACGTGGGTCTGCCCGCTGGTCAGGTCTCGGTCATAGATCGAGACGTCGCCGTCTTTGTTGGCGTCTGGCTCAAACTGGGAGCTGGAGCCGAAAATGAAGTGCGAGCCATTCGCGGAGAAGTACTTGGCGATGTGGCCATCGGGCTTTGCTTCGGGTCCTGGGTTGATCGAGCCCGCCATTCCCTGCACCAGGGAGCCATTTGGCAGGTGCAGGGGGATGCCGGTTTGGATGCCTTCGCTAAAGCATGGGGCGCAGAGGTGTTCGCCTGAGAAGGCGAAGGTTTCAAGGTTTGGGGTTGCTTCGGCGAGGGTCGAGGAGAAGGGGTCAGAGGCTGGGTCGATGTTTGAGGGGATGCCGACGTATTCGGTCGTCCAGCCGTTGGCGGTGCGGGTGGCAACGTAGGGGTCGGGGCCGTCGTTGGTCGGATGCCCAGTGCCGGAAATTCCGCCGTCGTGCACTGCGTAGAGAACTCGTGATGGGCCTTCAGCTTCGGGAAAGCCGCCAAATGGCGTCTGACCGGAAACCAGATCGGACTCAACGTCATAGCCACCAGCGTTTGGCGAAGAGACACGCTCATATGCGCGACAGTCCAGGAGCCCGGCAGCCCCGGTCTGCTGGCGCTGGTGAGCATTTGGGCAGGAATCATGGCCCAGTTCCACATATGGGAAGGTCGTGAAGGTCTCATCAGGCCCAAACGTCGGCGTCGCACTGTTGGTATTCACTGCAGCAGCGCGCCAGTGATAAGTGGTGCCAGGAGTGAGGTTTTCCAAATCACCGGTGACGCTCTCAAACGTCGTACCACGTCCCATCGTGACTTTTGGAGTCGACAGGCATTTGCTGGTCGCGCAATTGCTGGGACCATATTCAAAATAGTATTCCGTGTGCTTTGCGCCAGGTTCGTTGAAGTTGGTCGCATTGCTTTCACCGGGATAGATTTCGGCCGCCACGGTTGCTACATCTGTATGCACTTCTGCAGTAGCAACGTTGCGGAATTCCGGGGGCGCGGGAGGAGTTTTGAATGACTTAGTCGCCCCAACACTCGTCCCGAGACTATTGGAGGCAACGATCGAGACATTGTATTCGGCGTCAGGTTCAAGCCCCGCGACGGGTAAGCTAACTTTCGTCGGACCATGCGGGATACCGGCATCGGCTCCCCCGACGGGGGCTTCATCGGTTGGTCCACCATAGCAGGTCTGAAGTACAGGTTCCTTTGCTTCGGACCATTCGCAGTAGTAATAGCTGTAAGAAAAATAGTAGTGGGTATCGAGGGGTTCGGGGTTGAACGATCCATGAAGCGTCGCCGTTTTCCCGTCGAGTTCAGTCGGTTCTTCGGTTACCAGTTCCCCGACCGCCCCGGTGGTTCTAAAAGTCTGATCGGCGCCATAGGTAGTGCCGAGCCCATTGGTCGCGACAAACCGATAGTGATATTCCGTTTCTGTATGCAGGCCGGTCAGCGTAGCTGGCTCTGCGGTTGGGGTTGGTCCGGCGGGCGACCCCGCGTCTTCTCCGGGCGGAATTGCAGTCACATGTCCGTAGGCTTCAGATTCGCCCCATTCGAAGTAATAGTGGGTGTCTTCGCCGTTGCCGACAAAGGAGCCGTGCAGCTGGGCCCCCCCGCCTTGATCAACGTCGCGGCTTCTGTGCTCACCCCTTCGACGGCTGGTCCAAGGGTCTTGAACTCGACGTCTTCACCAAAACTCGTACCCAACCCATTGGTCGCGACCACTCGGTAGTGATAGGAGCTTTCTGCGCTAAGCCCGGTTAGATCGAAATGTACCTTGGTTACGTTCGGACCGGCTGCAGACCCCGCGTCTTCTCCGGGCGGAATTGCCGTCTTGTGGCCGTAGCCTTCTGTTTCTCCCCATTCAAAGTAGAAGTGGGTGTCTTCGCTATTTCCCACAAAGGATGCATTCAATCTTGCCGCCGTTTTCGCCAGCTCGGTGGCCCCTTCGGTTGTAATCTGAGAGACGTAGTGAGGAATGAAGCTTTGATCCCGGCCCTTCTTAACACCGTTAGCGTTGCTAACCACCACGCGATAGTGATACCGAGTCTCGGTCGCAAGGCCGCTGACTTTTGCGCTGGCTTCAGTCGTAGCGCTGTAGGGGGTCGGGGGAGCGCAAGGAACTTTGGATCCATATGAGGTTGTTGGCCCGTATTCGAAACTGCAGCCCTCTACGTCTCCCCCTTCGTTTGGATCTACCGTCGCCGAGAAAGTGGCGGTGGTTGGGGTAATGGCTGCCACGGTCTGATTGCTGATTTTCGGGACGACGACATTTGGCGTGAAGATGTCAACCGCCCCCTTCCCAGCGTCCGCCACATAAACATAGCCTTTCGAGTTGACCGCGATGCCACCAGTCAGACCAGTGAAGTCTTCTTCTTCTGAGGGTCCAGTGAGTTGATCCAGGTATTCCCCTGAAGATGAGAACTCGTCGACAACCTGGTTGCCGCTGTCGACGATGAGTACGTTTCCGTTGGTTGGATCCACGGCGACGCCGCTCAGAGCGCCGCTGAACCCTTTCGGAGCGCCGGCCCCGGTAAATTCTTGAACGAAGGTTCCACTTTCGTCGAACTCATCAACAACGCTTCTGGCCTGATCGACCACGTAAAGATGCCCTTCGGTATCGGTTGCAACGTTCTGAATGCTTCCGAAGGTCCCGCTCGGCGTCCCGGTGAGTTCGTTCCCATTGATATATGACTTTCCCGACTGGCCTGATGCACTGAACGGGGATTCTGTATGGTTGCCGACGAACGCCGTCACACCGTCACAGCTGCGGGCGATGTAGACACGGCCATTTGAAGGTCCGGATGAGTTGTCAACAGCAACCCGATCAGTTCCACAATGATTTTTTGTTTCCCATGTTTCCGCGAACGGGCCCAACCCGCTTTCGTATACGTCGACGTCCACAGGACCGGAGTCGGCGACGTAGAGGCGCCCGCTTGCATTGTTCAGGGCGATGCTCAGTATGTATCCGCCGTAATGGCCGCCGCCATTCTGGGTACCAAGAAGCGTCTGCGATGGGTACGCATTATACTCGGAAATTAGAGCCCCATTACCATAATCCTCGATCCAGACATCTCCAGCCGCATCGATTGCAAGACCCTGAGGGTTCCCAAATCCGGTGATCTGTGAGTCATAGGTTCGTTCGGCGAAAGCAGGGGATGCGCTGGCGGCAATGACGAGGAGAGCCGCGACAGTAGCGAGGAGTGCGCGCACGCCAAATGGAATCCGTTGGCCTTTTGCTTGCGTGTACGACCTATTTCTGCGACGAGTCATCGATGATCCTTGGGATTGGAGGCTCCGGAGCGGCTCCCGTCTTGTGTGGTGCCTGATCATCGCCCCGACCGCCGTCTTCGCTGCAGGTGGCGCTTGGCCCTGCCAGGACCACAGGGACTCGCCAGCTTCTGATTCTGGCTTCGGATCGCCCCATTTTGGCCGACGATCTGAGTCGATGCCTCCAACGGAACCTTACAAATGTCGGTGTTATTGACCAGAAGGCCCTTGCTGCCGCCGTAGAGGCTGAGAGTGAAACTCGATACGGGGGCGTCGGGAACCGCCCTGAATGAGGTGCGCAACCGACCGTTAATCGTTTCGATCTTGCCGTCTAGGTCGATGTCGATCTGGCCGTTTAGAGCGGCGACGATGTCGGGGAGGCCGCTCTTGTTTTCGGGTGCAGATCGCAGATACACCGGGCCTTCGAGCGGTTTTTCGAGCAGCGGCGTAGCGGCCTTTGCTGATCCGATGATCGAGCTGGACGGACATTTGTCGGCGGCAAACTGAACCTTTGTGCAGGGGTTCTTGATATGAGCGTTGTCGATGATCTCCGAGGTGGGCAGGGTAACGGCAGTTGAGGCGAGGTTTGCTTCGCCGGGATTCGCGCTCAGGCTTGCGCTCAGTGCGGGGGTTCCGTTGTGCTTGCTCGAGCCGGAGAGCGCCAGGCGGAGTTGTGGAGCGAAGGGAAGGGCAAAACAGTTGGTGACCTGAAAATGTTCACTCTGAGTCGCCAAGCCTCCTTCGTCCCCGATCAATTCTGCGTTAACGGACAGGGGATTGCAGTTGGTAGGGTTGAGGGTGAAGTTGGGACGATTCAGATCGAGTTGGATCGAACGCAGCCGCAGAGGAATGCCATCGAGGATCTGCGGCAGCGAATCAGAAATCGCGGTGATCTGGGCGGTTTCCGGATTGACCTGTAAGGCGGCGCGAACAACCACATTCCCGAGGTCATACGGGCCGGATATCGCCGGGGTAATCACCGCAAGTGAGAGCGGCGCACCGTTATATGGTCCTGCCAGGTAGACGTGCCCGGAGAGGTAGACGGGATGGGTACCGGCCCCAGCGCCGGTCACCGCGCTTCCGATCATTGAAGATTCGGGGCAAGCGGAGGATACTTCCTCATCACGTCCTGTGTATGTGGAACTCGCCGCTTTATCCAGATCCGAATTGGAGCAGTAGGCAACCCCGGCCAGCGTTGCAGCGAAGCCCGGCGGGGTTGTGACTTTGACGACACTCAGGTCCTGGTCTCCGTCTTTGCGTCCAATTTCGATCGTGAAAGGAGTATGGGCCCCCCCGGTGCCATTCACCGCGGACGCACTGAAGCTGGGGTCAAAGGGCCGGCGTGCTCCTGGACAGGGCGCTTCGTCGGGCCCTGATTCCAGACTGAAGTACTGCACCGAGGTCTGGTCTGACAGTTGTCCGTCCCAAGGGACAAACGTACTGGTGACCGGATAGGTACCACACTCGGTCGGCGTCGCCAGTAGTCCGCGTTCAGATCCAAAGAAATGAAGATTAAAGTCCGAAAACGGACTCTGGGGAAGATTTTCGAAACTAATAGTTAGTTGTCCGGTCTGTGGGTCTGGATGCACGGAGCCAGTCAACTTCACGTGAGTGGCGAACCCATCGGCAGTTAAAATTAGGCGATAGCGGTCATTGGGTTCCGGCGCTCCGATATAGATATACCCCGGAATCGGTGCAGGAAGTGCGCTGCTTGTCAACATGGCCGAGCCAACCTTTGAGAATTCAGGGCACGCGGCCGCTTCCTTCGTCCCGATCTCGGCTTCTGCGTTCGAACACGAGGTCTTTCCGTCAGCGGCATTGGGGTTGATCGAAAAGCCACGAGGAAGCGTTACGGTCAGATCCTTAATCTCTGACGGGGACGGCGAAGAGGCGCTCTGCTCCTGGGGAACGCTCAGGTCGACAGCTAGACCCGAGGCCGAATCCGTCTGTGTCGTCGTCGGCTGGGCATAAAGGCTGGGGTTAAAACCAAGTTGGTCGCATCCAGTGGTAGCGGGGTAGGCTTCGTCGGCCTGTGTGACGCCCAGGTCATAGGATAGGATTTCCAGCGAAACAGACAGCGGACCGACGCAGGTCGTAGGACCGTCTAGAAATGGGATCGCGGGACTGCTGGAGGGCGTAGGCGAAAAACAGGGCCATGTATCCGGTGATGGCGGATAGTAATTGCCGCAAGTTTGGTCCTTCCCCTGCGAGTTAAAGGGTGCCCGTTCTGCATTATGACTCGCACTATCCGGTACTCCCCAAAGCGCCAGGCGGACGCCTTCTGGTGGAATCGCGTGCTCGAGTCCCGCCAGGGTCGCATCTAGTCCGTAATCGCTATTTGTCCGCGCACTGAGGACAATAAAGGCGGGAGTGTTGGTAAATGGGATGTAGAATCCGAGCAAACCAGCCTGTTCCACGTGAGGCACCAGATTGTAGATTGCCGCCGGGAAGTAAGAGTTGAACAAAATATTGTGGACTACGCCGACCTGAGAATCCGGGGGACAGGTATGTTGCCCCAGCTCAACGGCCGTGCATTGAGGCGTCGCGTGCGGGTTACCGATCACCCCCGCTGGAAGATGGGTCGTAATGTTCTCGGCGTCCTGGCAAAAGCAGCTAGTTGGAAAGTTCTGAAGATCTCGATTCTCATACTTAAATTCCGTGACAAGATTCGGGTGACCGCCGGCCTGAGTAGTCGAAGGAGTGACAGAAAAGCTGGTTATCGGGACGTCGGCCCGAGCGGGGGGTGCCACCGCCGTCAGGATCAAAAACGTCCCTAGTGCGAGCGCAGTGCACAACGCACCCTCGCTCGGGATGCTCCCGCAGAAGGCAGTATTAGATCCAGCCCACAGCCTTCTGGCTCTTGCTCTCATCGATGGGCCCCCTGGTCACGCCTCTGCCGAATCCCGCGGGTCGATCGGCTCCGACGGGAACCTCGGCGATGCTTGCGTCGCCGATGTCTACGGTGCTTCCCATGATGAGACGAAGCTGTCTTTGGAAGATTTCCACCCGATCCATCATAAGCGCCGGTGCCGTTCGCAGTCGGTGTCGGAGGCGAGCTGCCCGGCCCATGGCACTCATCCGCAGCGGCGCACGGCGCGGCCGGCGGGACATATGGAAAGCCACCGTCAACTCGAGCGTCGTAAAACTTAAGGGAATTGCCGTTGTGATCCTGGCCTACAAGCGAGTCGTAGGTTGAGAAGTAAGCGTCAGTTCCGTTCTCGCTGACGCCCACCAACCCTGCGGTCGAAAGCACTTCATCACCGAGAATGCTCAGGCCACTGTCGTTTTCGCCGGTGCCGGCAGAGATCAGTTGCGGTCGGCCGTCGACATACTCATAGACATCCCGAACTTCGTCCGTGTCCTGTGGCACCAAGGGATCGCCGGTTGAAAAGAACGCCCGCCCGTCGTTTGTCATAAACCGGCCGTTGAGACTCGCCTCCACGTTCGTGGTGGGAGGGGCTCCGTCGGGAAGGCATGAAACACAGATCAGCGCTTCTGACGAGGGATCGTACGTATACATCTCCAAATATCCCGCATTGTCGTATGAGGTGATCCTGTCCGCCGTCAGAAACGCCATATGGCTTCCATCGGGAGATACCTGCATCCGCACAATTGGCCCTGCGCTACAGGAGGAAGATCCCTGGTAGCAGAACGTCCCCGGCGCAAACGTAGCCACGAACTGGTCGGTGCCGTTGCGATAGACGTAGAGGTTCTGCGCGCCTTCCACGCCACGACTTCCATCGAGTTTCTGAGGCGAGTAGAAATAGACTTCTCCGCTTTCTTCTGCGACGGAATTGTCCGAGGTCCCGTTTCCGCCGAGGCCGTTATAAAACTTCTCGTAATTTGCATCGCGGCCCGTTTCATAGGGGACGATTCCGCACTTGGTGGTCCAAGGCGCGTTGCACATGTCGGAATTGCCGATCTGATGTTCTCCCTGCGAGATAAGGGTGATTGTATTTGTCGCTTCGCTCCACATGTACAGGTCGATGCTTGAGTCGGTGTCGGATGGGGTGAGCTGTTCTTCGGATGTGAAGTACACCTTCGACCCATCACTGGTCATTCCAACAAACTCGACATTGTGCCCCTGAGATACGTCGTAAGTGACCGCGTCGTTGACTCTCATGTACAATTGCCGCTCGACCGGTTCCGTATTTGGATCTGAGCATTCGGAGACAACGCAAGTGCCAGAATTCTTGGTCGACATCAAGATGTGCGAGCCATCCGTTGAGACACCCGGGAAGGAGATGAAGTCATACTGATCACCGAGGTCACCCGCATCTTGTGGGATGTTCGTGCCGCTTTCGGTCTTTGAAATCAGCGTAACCGTGCCTGTCTTGAGGTTATTGTCATAGGCGGAGCCCGGGGCGGCGGTCAGCGCTTCGGGAGTGAATTTCGGACCCGGAGTCGACCCCCCGGAAAATTGATCGTAGTGTGTCAGGGCCGCCGAGGAGAAGAAATAGTGGGTGAAATCGGGAGATGCCTGGGTTGCGCCGTAGAGATCTTCACCTTCTTGGACCAGGCCGACGTTCGTCGGGAGGCGGCCGAGTTCGTTGCCGCTGGCGTCCCAGAAATAGGGAGCATACGATCCGACATCTTCGGGACCTTCTGGGCCCGAAAACCCTCCTCCGTCA
The DNA here is from genome assembly GCA_963700105.1 of uncultured Solirubrobacterales bacterium. Classification (GTDB taxonomy): domain Bacteria; phylum Actinomycetota; class Thermoleophilia; order Solirubrobacterales; family 70-9; genus CAVUWL01. The sequence continues at coordinate 105,187 of CAVOWL010000006.1, forward strand.
CCGTCATTCCAGTCGATGAATTCATTCATGCTGAGGTCGGTCAACTCCCCGCCTGGGGCAGAGAGGATGAAACCGCTCTGAGCGGGGGGACGGCCGGCCTCATTGGTCTGATTGCCGTGAATGCCCACGTAGTGGGTTATCCAGCCTGTGCTCGTGCGGGTGGCGACGTAGAGGTCGCCAAGATTGTTGATCGCATCCCCGGCCCCGGGAACCGTTCCAAGCAACCCCCCAAACGCGAAACGAGATGGGTTGGTTGCGACGGACGAGTTTGGGCCTTCGGGAAAGAGCGCGGTTCCTCCGGCATTTTCCGGCGATACGAGCTCATATGCTCGGCAGTCGGGCAGGTACTGGGCCCCAGTCTGCTGCCGAATATGTTCATTGGGACAGGGAGGCGGAAAGAACCCGAACGTTTGGTCTTCGCCGAGGGTGGTTCCCAGCGCGTTGGTGGCTACCAGGCGAAAATGATATGTAGCGCCCTTTGTCAGGCCCGCGATCTCGACCGTCACGGGGTGGGCGACGTTCGCTGATCCAATTTCAGCCTCGGGAACTGGAGCGCTGGATCCATATGCCGCCGTCGTGCCGTATTCGAATTGGTAGTGGGTATCAAGTCCCTCTGGGTTGACTTTGGCATTCAGGTGAGCGGTTTCCGCGGTAAGCCCGGAGGAGGAGACACCTTCAACCGATGGTGGCTGGAAACTGAACGTGGAAACCCCAACATTAGGCGTCCCCAATCCATTGGAGGCAACCAGTCGGTAACGATACGTCGTTTCAGGGGTCAGCCCCGATATCTCGGCGCTAACAGAGGTTGATTCAGATCCGGAGGGACTCGGGCTACATGGGGCGCTGTGACCGAGTTTGAATGGGTCATGTGCGGCAGGCTGATAGATGGCTTCTTCGACAAATTCAAATTTGCACGTCGTGATCGCGCCGCCACCATTGGGATCGACCGTTGCATTCAGGGTTGCGGTGGTCTGAGCGGCCGTTCCGTTTGTCACTCCATTGTACGTCACTTTCGGAAGTTTAAAAGTTGGGCTAAAGATGTCGACAAGGTGGTGGGTAACATCGGGGACATAGAGATACCCGCTGCTACTCACCGAGATTCCTCCAGGGTCAAAGCTGTCGTAGCCAAGCGATCCCTCTGGCGTTTCAGCTCCGGTAATCTGCGCCAGGAAACCGCCCGATTGATCGAATTCATCAACTACAGCGGGTTCTTCATTTTCACCTGCGTGCTCGCCTCGGTCAACCGCAAGGATGTTGCCTGTACTCGGATCGACCGCGACTGCTGTTACGTCCCCGAATGGTTCACTCGGGGGTCCTTTGATTTCCCGCACAAATATGCCGGACGGTTCGAACTCATCGATGACATTGCGTCCTTGCTCGCCGAACTGCCCCTGCTTGGCATCTACGACCAGAATATTTCCGCTCGGGGCGACGGCGATACCGACTGGAGCGCCAAAACGGGCGCTCGGCGTTCCCGTAATTTGGTTGCCGCTAATATAGCTAGCGGATCCAGTGAAATTCACATCGCTTCCGTTTGCGTCCACCGAGTTCACGGTGGCCCCTTCCGTTTCAGCGGCGTAGACTCGACCTTGGTTGGGCCCGGTCGTGTTATCGACTGCAACAAAAACGTTTCCGTTGCCGAACGGGCCAAGAGTATTGAGGAGGGTCCCAGTGGACGAGAAGCGGTCCACTGTATCTCCACAGGAGGTCGCCGCATACAGATCGTCATCCGATTCGTCGACAGCTAGGGAGTAAACTCGTTCCCCATTACAGCTAAAATCTGAGCCGGGAATGTGTTCCACCAGACGTTCATTGGCTGAGTTGAATTTGTAGACCCCGCCCGCCGCATCTCCGATCCAGGCATTGTTGGCCGAGTCCGTTGCCGCGGCCAATGGGGTCGCGAGTTCGGTCGTCAGCTGTGATTCATAAGTGCGACTGGCGAGAGCGGGAGTAGCAGCAAGGACCATCGCAGCGAGAGAGATCAGCAGGGCGGCTAGGCCGACTGTGGCGCCCCGGGTTCGATCTCGGGCGGCTGAGCCCATGCGCCCGTGTTTGCGATTAAAATGAGAGGCAGTCGGACGAGGGTAGGTACGGTCGCCGAGGCTATACATTGCGCTGGCGCTAGAGCCGATCCCTATTTCTCCGACCACCAACTCTCTCCTGTCCCGCGAGCACGCGGCTCGTACGCATCCTGGCGGCTGATTTTTGCCGCCCCCCTGTTTAACCCCTTCCAGCCCGAGGGTTGCGACGATCCTACAAGAGGTCGGAAGGACTTGTCAAGGAACAAGGACGGTTTTCCGAAGTCTGATTGATTACAGCTGCTAACAAAGTGGACTACTCGGAATCAACTACATGCTAGCCGCGTGTCTCAATCGGGCCGCAGAGGGCGGCCCTCAGATCGAGAGCGGGACCATGCCGCTCGCCGTCAGCAATCACGCGACTTTTAAGGCGGCATTTCTCTGTTGCCCGAATGAGCTCAGAGGCCGGCCCTAGGTACGACGTTTTGCCCTCTTCGCCCTCATCCCGCCACACGACGTCTTCGTCTTCACCTGCTGGGTCAAGGTCTTGCCGTTTTGGGCGTTGAATTCGACCGTGGTCGGCGTCATGGCGCTGCACAGACTCTGGGTATTGGAGAGATAGCCCTGGGCGCCGCCGAAGAGGGTGAAGCGGAAGTGCCCGATCGGGGCGTCGGGGACGACCGGGACGACGGTCTTTAGGCGTCCGTTTTGGACCGAGGAAGATTCGGCCTCCGGCATCAGCGTCACCTGACCACCGAGGATGAAGGCGAGGTGGGGCAGAACACCGTAGCCGGAGACGGCATAGACCGGGCCCTTGAGCGGTGCTTCAAGCAGCGGGGTTTCGGTAATCGCTTCCCCGATCGGCTGGCGCCCGGCGCAGTGGTCGGCGGCGAGTTCCGTACGATCACAGATATTGCCGAGGTGGCGCTGGTCGATCTCAAAGGCTTTGGGCAATGTGACGGCAATCGATTTGATATTTGCGTCACCGGGACGGGTATTAAGTTCGATCGCGAGGCTCGGGTCCTTGCTTCGAGAAGTGTCCTTGTGGCCCCCGAGCTGGGTGATCGACATCTTCGGTTCAAAGCCGAGAGCGAAGCAGTTGACGGGATGGAAGTAGGAGGAGAAGGCGACCGCCGTACCCTGGTCACCAACCCCTTCGGAGCCGACCGAGGATGGGGAGCAATTGGTCGGGTTGATCATGAAGTTCGGTTTGTCGATGTTGACCTCGATTTCGCGCATCCGGATCGGGATCCCGCCGATGATCTCGGGGACGGTTTCTGAGTCGGCGATCACGTGGGCGTCGGTGGGGTCGATATGCAGGGCGACGCGGACCACGACGGTGCCGTAGTCATAGGGACCGGCGAGGGCCGGCGTGATCGCCACCAGGGATAGCGGGGCGCCCTGAAAGGGGCCGGCCAGGTAGATCTTGCCGTAGGCGTGGAAGGGGTGAGAGCCCGGGCCGGCGGCGACGTTTGAGCTGCCGATTTCTGAAGAAGCCGGACAGCTGGGGTCGAGTTGCTCGGTTTTCCCCGCGGTGGTGGCGGCGGCGGCGATCGAGGCCTCCGGACAGTAGGTGACGCCGTGCAGGTTGGCGGTCAATCCTGGCGGCATCGTGAAGTTCAACTTGCCCAGGTACTGATCGCCGTCTTCGCGATTTAGCTTCAGGGTGAAGGCCGAAAAAGCGCCCGCAGTGGGGTTTGAGGTCCCGGCTTCCAGGCTCGGGGTGAAGGGACGGATCTGGCCCGGGCATTGGCCGCCATCGGGTCCCGTCTGCAGGCCGAAGATCTGGTCCGATTCTTGATATGGAAGCGTCCCGTTCCAGGCGTGGAAAATGGCCGTGGTGGTGTAGATCGTGCAGACGGTCGGGGTCGCCATCAGGGCTCGTTCGCCGGAGAAGAGATGAAGGGCGAATTCGGAGAATGGGGCTTGGGGCAGATTTTCGAAGTAGGCGGTCACCTGACCGGTCGCGGGGTTGGGCTGAAATGATCCGATCAGCTTGATGTTCATCCCGAAGCCCGAGGCGGTGAGAAAGAGGCGGTACTGGTTGCCGGGTTTCGGTTCGCCAATGTAAATCGAGCCTTCGAGCGGGCCACCGAGGACCGGGGTCTCGATCTGGAAGGTGCCGATCTTGGCGTTGTCGGGGCAGTTCGCGGGGCCTTCAGAGGTGAAGTTGGCCTCGGCGTCGGGACAGCTGCTCTGACCGTCGGCCGCGTCGGGGTTGATCGTCAGCCCCGCCGGCAGGGTGACGGTCGCCGATTTTAGCTCTGAGGGGGAGGCGGTTTGGCCCTCGAATTGGGGGTCGCTGAGCACGATGTTGAGGCCCGCGGGGGAATCGGTCGCTTCGCTGGTCGGTTCGCCGTAGAGGACCGGTTTGAAAACCTCGCGGTCGCATTCGGCGATCGACGGGTAGCTGCTCGTCGCCTTGGAGGGATTTCCGGGGTCAGCGTAGGTCTGGACTTCGAGGCTGGTCGCCAGCGGTTGTCCGGTGCAGGTAGTCGGGTTGTCGGTGAGCGGGTTGTTGGCGACGGAAGGCCCGATTTCGGCTCCGAGGCAGGCGGTGGTGGCGAGTCCGGCGCAGCCCGCCGGTTCGCCTTCGGTACCTTTGCCAAAGCGCTGGCTGCTGTGCTCAGGGCTGGCCGGAAACCCCCACAGGGTAAGTTTGGCGGCCGCAAGCGGGATCTGCTGGGTGATGTTGGCGACGGTGAAGCGCAGCCCGTAATCGCTACCGGTCCGCACCGCGACCGGAATCTCGATCGGGATGTTGACCGTGGGAACGATAAAGGCGAAAAGGGCGGTCTGGCTAGGCTCCGGTTCGAGGTCGTATATCGGCGCCGTGCCGAGCAGCTTTTTCGCTTCCCCTTCGTAGTTGGCATAGACCGTGATCAGGCCGGCCTGGGAGTCGGGAGAGCATTCATAGAGCGCGAACTGGACCGAGGTGCACTGGGCGATCGCGTTGGGGTTGCCGAAAACTCCTTGGGGTGCATTGAAGATCACGTTCTTAGCGGCTTCCGGTTCTCCGGGGCTTTCGAGTTCGAATGAGGTGACAAGGTCCGGGTGGCCGCCGGCCAGATTGGTCGACATCGTTGTTTCGAAGCTGGTGATTCCCTCGCTGGCCAGCGCCGGGGCCGCAAACGACCCCGCGGTCACCAGGCTGGCGAGGACTGAAAGCACCGCGAGCCCGACCCTGCGCTTTATGGGATTGCCCTTGGGGGCGATCATTTCCTACCTCCGCGGTGATCTCTCGAGCGCCCGTGCTGATCCTTCTTGCCCTTGCCCTTGTGCTTGTGGGACCTGGGCTTTCGGACACACTTGCCGTGCTTCTCGACGAAGCCCACCTTGCACTTGGTGGCCGTGACTTCGTTGCCGCTTTCACCAAGGTTTTGATGGAAGTCCGGCGGCGGCGGCGGCGGGCTGCCGGCGCCATGGCACTCATCGGAGGCCCGGCAGGGCGGCGGTTCGGGCGTCACGAAGAAGCCCCCATCCACCCTGGCGTCATAGATCTTGGCGAGCTCTCCATTTTCGTCCTGGGGGGCGAGGCTGTCGCGGGTGAAGAAGTAGGCGTCGTCCCCGTTGGCGCTGACCCCGAGCAGTTTTGAATCAAACGGGCTGGAGCCGGTGGAGATCAGGCCCAGGCAATCGCCGGAGGCAATGCTGTAGGTGGGACTTTCCGGGCCGCAGCTGCCGGTCCCGGACGGCTCCCACTCATAGGCATCGGCGAGCTTGTCGGAGTCGCGCAAAGCCAGCGGCTCTTCGGAGTTAAAGAATACCTGGCCCGCTTCGGTAAGACTCGAGCCGTTGGTGGCCATAGAGGAGCCGCCCGTCGCTTCGGCATGGGTCGGATCGCATGAGGCGCAGTCGAGCCTTTCGCTCGCCGCGTCGTAGCGGAAGACCTCCGGGTAGCCACCGCTTTCAGTGCCGCTCAGCGGCAGCGTCGTGGTGAAGGCGGCGAATTCGCCCGAGGGGCTGACCTGGAAGTCGGCGGTCCGGCGGGTTTCGGGTTCGCTCACCGCGTCGGCTACAGCGGGATTGTCCGTCCTCGGGTTGGGGCTCGCTTGTAGGGGACCGAACTCGGCGACATTCGTGTGTGAGGGGTCTCCGACATAGACGTCCCCGGCGGAGCCGACGCCGACGCCATTTGAGCTGCTCACAACCCCTGCGCCAATCGGAACGCTCACTTCGTCGCCGGAGGAGTTGAACTCAAGGACTCGATTGCCCTCATCGACGTAAACGTCGTGGGCGGCGTCGACGGCGATGCCCGAAGCGTTCGAGAGCCCCGAGGCGACCACCTGGGGGTTGATCGCTTCTCCGGCGCCGTTGATTGAGTACCGTTCGACCACCTTTCCTTCGTTGTCGACGTAGAGTTCGCCGTTTGCTGGATCAACCGCGATGCCGGTTGCAGAGACGTTTGATAGGACCGTCGTCAATTCGGTCCCGAGGCTGTTGACTCTCAATATGGTGTGTTGATCATAGTTAGACGGCGGCCCGATGTAGACGTAAACGTTGCCAGCCGAATCGACCGCGATGCCCCCGTTGGCGTAGCCGCCATAGCCGCTGAAAGGTTCAAAGCCCCGAATCACCCCACCTTCGGGGGTGAACTCCTTGATTTCACCATCGTCCACATAGAGGTTGCCGTTGGAGGGGTCTGTCGCGATCATGCCCCCGAGCGCCAGCTTGCCGTTTTCACGCCAGCTCGTTACGGGTTCGCCAGCCGAGTTCGACTTGTAGATGGTGCCGTCAGAGACGTAGACATCTCCGTTTGATTGATCCGTGGCGATGAATTCCGGCCTAGGGAAGGATCCGAAGCTGCGCAGCAGAGGGTGCCGGGACTGCAGCGGCCCGGTAAGGGCCGACTCCAGGGTGGCGACGAAGTGCGGAGCCTGCCCGGGACGGACAACGTAGAGGTTGGGCGCGCTCTTGACCCCGTCTTCGGGTTCTTGGGAGCCGTCGAGGAGGCTCGGGGAGAGGAAGTAGAAGGTGCCGTTGCCGGAAGCCACCCCACCGCCGCCGCCAATTGCGACGTCGCCGCAGTTCTGCGCACCCGTCGTGTTCCAGTGTTTGTGCAGGGTGTTGGCGGCGGGGTCACAGGAACCGGCATCACCTTCGGTGCCGGTTGATATCAGGGTCAGCGGCTGGCCTTCTTCCCACATGAAGATGTCGGCGCCGGTGTGCCCTTCATCTTCGCCGCTCAGGTGTTCTTCGGAGGAGAGGAAGACCTTTTTGCCGTCGGCGGTCATCCCGTCAAAGCGAACGCCTTTAGCGGCCCCCGGGGTCAGTTCGATCGTCTTGGCTTCGTCACCCACGTTCATATAAAGGTGGTAGAGCTTGGCGCCTTCGGCTTCGCCCGCGAGCTTGCCGATCAGGACGTGGGAGCCGTCGGCGGAGATATCGAGCTCTGCGATTTCTGACCCTTCTTCCTTCATCGTTTCGCCGCTCGGGGTCTTGGAGACGACGTGCGTTTCGCCCGTGCTCAGGTTGTGGTCATAGATCGAGACTTCGCCTTCGTTGCCATCGGGCTCGAATTTGGATTTGGAGCCGAAGATGAAGTGGGTGCCATCGGCGGAAAGATCCTTGGCGATCTGGCCGGCGGGTTTGGCGCTGGGGCCGGGATTGAGCGACCCCACCATCCCCTGGACCAACTTCCCTTCAAAGCGGACGGGGATGCCGGTGTAGCCGCCTTCAAAGCACGGTGAGCAGCCGCCGGGGGCGCCGAAGGCAAAGGTTTCGAGGCTGGAGTTGGCGCCTGAAGGGATAGATGAGAAGGGTTTGCTGGCAAATGGGTCATTAGCAGGAACGCCGACGTATTCCGTGCTCCAGCCGTTTTCGGTGCGGGTGGCAACGTAGGGATCGGAACCTTTGTTCGTCGGGTTGTTGGTCCCCGGGATCGCGCCGTGATCGACCGAGTAGAGGACCCGCGACGGGCCCTCGGCTTCCGGATATCCACCGAACGGCGTTTCTGCACCTTCGGAGAGATCCGAGGAGACGTTGTAACCGCCGGTATGCGCCGCGGAGACCAGCTCGTAGGCGCGGCAGTCAAGGAGAAGGGCGGCGCCGGTCTGCTGACGAGCGAGGGAGTTGGGGCAGCTTTCGTTGATCTTTTCGATGAAAGGAAAGGTCGTGAAGGTCTGATCTGAGCCGTCCGTGGTGCATTCTTCTTCGGGCGCAGCGGGATTGCAGTAGTTGCCGGCGACGACTCGGTAGTGATAGGTCGTACCCCGGGTGAGGCCACCAAGCTGGACGCTGACACCCTCGTAGGTGTTCCCGGCCTGGAGTTCAACAGCGGGGGTACTTTTGCAGGAACCTTGGGCGCAATCGGCCGTACCGTATTCGAAGTGGTATTTGGTAGCGCCACCCTCCGGATCCACCTTGGCATGAAGCAGTGCGCTTTCGGAGTGCACCTCGCCGGCAGACACGGCGCTGATCATCGGTGGCGCCGGTGGCGTAGTGAATTGTTCTTCGCCAGAAGAAGTGGTCGTCCCACCGCCGTTACTGGCGACAACACGGTAATAGTAGGTCGTTCCCGGAATGAGTTCGGTGAGAGTCGCTGCCAGTGGAGAAGCTTTTGGCCCTGAGGGTGAGCCCGCGTCAGCCGGTGGGACCGGAGACTTTTGGATGAAGTTTCCTTGCTGGGTGCCCAAATCGAAAAAATAATGGGTGTCTTCGCCGTTGCCAACGAAGGAGGCGTGCAGTGTTGCCGATGTGGCCTTGATTTCTGTCGCAGGTTCTGTGGTGAGTCCCGCCACAGCCTGCAGTGTGGTGAATTCCTGGTCCTGCCCACGAGTGACTCCGACGGAATTTTCGGCCACGATCCGGTAGTGATAGGTGACCTGCGAAGTGAGGCCCGACAGGTCAAAGGAAAGTGAGGTCTGAGCCGGACCGCTTGGAGATCCTGCGCTTTCGAGAGGGGTGCTGTGTCCGTAGCTCGATTCGGTACCCCATTCAAAGTAATAATGGGTGGGTTCACCGTTGCCGACGAAGGAGGCGTTCAGCTGAGCGCTATCGGGGGTGACTTTGGAAGCTGCCTTCGTTTCAAGGCCGACAACCGAATGCGGGGTGAAGGTTTCATCCTGCCCGACGACCACGCCTTTAGCATTTCTTGCGTAAAGCCGGTAATGGTATGTGGTTTCGCTGGTTAGCCCGCCCAGATTGGCGGTTACTTCGGTGGCGCTCGTCAACGGCGCGGCGGGTTCACAGGGGAGCTTCCCCAAGCCGTAGGTGGTGTCGGTGCCGTATTCGAACTCGCATTCTTCGATCGGCCCACCGCCGTGGGCGGTGTCGGGATCAACGTGTCCGGTCAGCGTGGCCGATGTCTGGCCCGGGTTTGTTGGAGGTCCCGTCCTAACATCGGGAAGCGTGATGCGCGGGCCAAAAATTGAGACGTTGCCATTTCCGAAGTTGGCCGCATATACCTCATCGGTGGTGTTATTCACGGCAAGGTCAAATGAGCTCGAGAGGCCGCCAAAGGAGGGTTCCTCAGTGGGCTGTCCAAAGCTGCCGACCGGGCTGTCGTTGGATTCGAACTCCGAGATCTGAGAGCCCTCGTCGGCGAGTATGTTCCCGGCGGGTTCGAGCGCGACCCCGAGGTTGGCCGCTGGGTCGATCGGCGTGCAGGAGTCCAGGCAGGTACCGGCGGGGTTGAACTCAAGAAGGCCGGAACCGTTTTGGGCGACGTATAGGTTTCCGGAGGAGTCGACGGCGATCAGATTGGGTCCAGATATATCTCCGGCGCCGAGCTGGGAGACGAAGGTTCCGTTCGGTTCAAAGAGGTCGATGACGTTGTTGGACTGGTCGGCGACGTATACGTCACCGGCTGAATTGACGGCCACCCCGGTCGGGGTGAAGCCGCCGTTATTGACGACACTCGGAAGGCCGCCCGATTGAGCGGTCCCGTTGGCCGCCACGCTTGCCGCCGTGATTGGTGCCTGGGAGGTGCGGACTCCGGCGGGGCTGAACTGGTCGACTTCCCCCCCACCAGCCTGCGCCACGTAGATGTCGCCGGCGTTCGGGCCGGCCGAGTTATCGACCGCGATCCCGTAAGGGTTGCTCATCGGGAAGGGTTCCGTGGCGGGAGGGGCCTTGAGCAGCCGGGGATGGGTCGGATCCGGGGCGCCGGAGGCTTCGAAGGCGTAGACGGTCCCGTTGTAGTAGTCGGTCACGTAGACCTCTTCGGTGCTCTGGTTAATTGCCACGCCGAGCGGGAATCCGAAGCCGCCTTCTGGGGTGAAAGACTTCACGAAGGAGTGTGAGTATGAGGCCGAAGCGGGAGCTGCGCTAAGAAGCGGCAGCGCGACGACAACGGCCAACATAGCGGACCCCACAAGGCGCTTTAGCGTGAGTTTCATCGGCGAGCCTTACGCTTGTGCCTCTTGCCGCAGGGCGTTTCGAGAACCGGGTTCTGATTCGCCGGTTTGCCGTTCTGTCCGCTCATCTGAACATTGACGTGCTCAGTAGCGGCGCAGAGGTTGACGGAGTTGATCAGAAGACCCTTATTGCCGCCATCTAGGTCCAATGTGAACCTCGAGACGGGGGCATCGGGGAGCGTAGTGAAGGTGGTGCGCAGTTGACTGTGAACCGATTCGACGAAGCCGACTAGGTTGATATCGATCTGACCCTCGAGCTCGGCAACGATGTCGGGGAGTTTTCTTTCACCACCGTTGGAGCGCAGGTAAACGGGGCCTTCGAGCGGCTTTGCAAGCAACGGGGTTTCCGCCTTGGCGAAACCGAGAAGGGATCCCGGAGGACACTGGTTGGCCGAGAACTGGACCCTGGTGCAGGGGCTCTTGATGTGGGAGTTGTCTAGGAACTCAGAGTGCGGAAGGGTGACCGATACGCGCGAGAGGTTTGCGCTGGTGCCAGTCTGGGGAAAGGTCAGTTGGGCGTTAAGCGCCGGGTTGCCGTTGTGTTTTGTGGAACCTGAGACCCCGATGGCAAGCTTGGGGGCGAAAGGCAGGGTGCCACAGTTGGCGACCTGGTAGTGAGCGAGGGGCTGGGCGATGGCGCCTTCGGTGCCGAAGACTTCGCCTTGGACCGAGAAAGGCTCGCAGTTGGTCGGATTGAGGGTGAAGTTTTGTCGATCGAGGTTGATGCGGATTGAGCGCAGGCGCAACGGGATACCTTCGAGGATCTGAGGGAGAGGGTCGGAGACGGCGGTGATCTGGGCGGTTTGAGGGTTGACGTGCAGGGCTGCACGGACCACCACGTTGCCGAGGTCATAAGGGCCGGTGACCGCGGGGGTTATGACAGCTAGGCTCAATGGTGCGCCCTCGTAGGGGCCCGCGAGATACACCTTGCCAGGGAGGTAGACCGGGTGGTTACCTGCCCCAGCGCCGGCGATCGATTCGCCAATCTGGCTCGCCGATGGGCAAACCGGGTTCGCCTGCTCCTGCAGGCCCGAATAGCTTGGCTGCGCCGCAGCGGCGATGGCCGTGTCGGGGCAGTAGGGAATGCCCTTCAGGGTTGCCAGGAGGCCCGGCGGGGTCCTGACGGTTAGAGCGCGCAGATCCTGATCGCCGTCTGAGCGTGTGAGTTCGAGCCAAAACGGTGTGTGGGCGGCGGCTGTGCCATTGACCGAGGAGGCCTGAAGACTCGGGCTGAAGGGGCGGCTGGCGCCCGGGCACGATGAGCCCCCCGGTCCTGAGGTGAGGGTGAAGAACTGTGTGGCGCTCTGTTTGGGCAAGACCGAGTCCCACGGGGTGAAGGTGCTTTCCACCGCGTATTTGCCGCACTGGGTGGGGGTGGCGAGGAGACCTCTTTCGGAGCCGAAGAAGTGGATGTTGAAGTCAGTGAAGGGGCTCTGGGGCAGGTTGGGGAAGGAGGTGAGAAGCTGGCCGGTCGCCGGGTCGGGGGTGACCGTGCCGAGGAGCTTGACGTGGGTGGCGAAGCCGTTGGCGGAGAGGAGGATGCGGTAGCGGTTGCCGGGCTGGGGTTCGAGCAGGTAGACATAGCCGGGGATCGGGGCAGGCAGGGCGGAGCTGTTGAGGGTGACCGTGCCGACCTTGGAGGTTTCGGGGCAGCGCGCTTCTTCTGGGGTGCCGAGCCGCGCTTCGGCATCGGTGCAGGCGGTCTTGCCGTCGGCGGCATTGGGGTTGATCGAGAAGCCAGCGGGGAGCTTTACGGTCAGGGCACGGATCTCAGAGGGCGAGGGCGTGTTCGGGCTCTCCTCCTGGGGAACGCTGAGGTCGACTTCAAGGCCCGAGGGCGCGTCGGTTGCGGAGGTGGTCGGCTGGGCCGAGAGGCTGGGGTTGAAGGAGAGCTGGTCGCAGCCCGTGGTAGCGGGGTAGAGTCCGTCGAGTTGGCTCATTCCTCCGTCGTAAGCGAGAATTTCAAGCGAGGAACTAACGGTTTCCCCGCAGGCGGTCGGATTGTCGAGGAACGGAACTCGGGGGCTGGTGGAAACGGCCCCGCCCGCGCACGGCGGTCCCGTCACTTCCGATTCCGGTTGCGGACTGTACGTATTCCCGCATTCGGCTCCTAGCGGCTGGCGCCAATTGGTATGACTGGAGTCGGCAGGGACCCCCCAGAGGGTGAGTTCTGCCCCTTCGGGTTGGACGATCTGCTCGATCCCCTTGAGCGTCGCATCGAGGCCGTAGTCGCTGCCGGTTCTGGCGCTGAGTTCTATGTAGCCCGGCGAATGGGTAAAGGGGAATTCAAAGCTCAGCAGCCCCGCCTGATCGGGATCCGGTTCAACGTTGAAAACAGGCGAGTAAAAGTAGGATTCAAAAAGGATGTTCCAAATCCAACCGACCTGACTGTCGGGGGGGCAGGTATGGGTGTCAACTTGAGCGAGGCTGCAGTACGGAGCGGCGTGAGGGTTCCCGACCACGCCAGCCGGTAAGTGGGTGGTGATGTTTTGAGGGTCTTGACAGAAGCACGTGGTGGGAAACTGTAGCGCCGTGCGTTCGGCAAAATAGAACCCGGTCCTGATATTCGGATGACCTCCTGCCTGGGTTTCTGAGGGTTCGGGGGAGAAAGAAAAGATCGGCAAACCGGGAACCGCTGGCGCCTGGGCCTCGGTAAAGCTCTGATCCAGACCTGCTTCGAGTCCTCTTTCAGTTGTGGCAACGAGACGATAGTGGTAGGTGGCTCCGACCTGGAGATTCGGTAGTTCAGCCTCGACGTTCAGGCCTTCTCTTTCGGGCTCTTCGGAACAGGGAACGGAGCCCATGCTGTAGGTAGTGTCAGTTCCGTATTCAAAGTGACAGACGCCCCTATGTTCGACCGCGCGGCCGTAGACCTCGGCGCTGTTCGAGAGTCCATTTGGGCTCGATGAACCGGTAGTGACATGCGTACCGAAGAAGGCAGAAGCTGACGCTGGGACGACGGCGAGCAGGAGCAAGGTCGCGAAAAGAATGAACCCTGCAGCGCGAGGAACGAATCCGCGGCCGTTCATTTCTTTCCCCCCCGCTTGGAATGGAAAGTGCTGTGGCGGCTGGCACGAGGCTTTCGCTTATGGTGCTTCTTATGCCTGCGGACCTTTCCGGACCGGGGCGAGACATTGCCCAGAGTGCCGAGTTCTGCCCCGGCTCCGCTCTCGGGGAGGGGCGCCAAGGAGCTGCCGGGCCCGGTGCACTCCTCGGCGGCTGCGCAGGGGGCCGGGGCTGGGGGTTCGGCAAAGCCGCCGTCGGTGCGGGCGTCGTAGAACTTGAGCGCGGCGCCGTTGTGATCGCGCGCCACCAGCGTGTCGTAGGTAGAGAAATAGGCATCGGTCCCGTTGGCGCTGACGCCGATCAGGCCGACCTTAGGCATTCCAGTGCCTCCCGCGACGGAGATCCCTTCTTCCTTAAAGCCAGTCCCGGAGGAGATCAGCTGGGGGCGGCCTTCGGTGTACTCATAGATGTCACGGATGCCGTCAGTATCCTGGGGTACCAGTGGATCGGCGGTACTGAAGAAGGTACGGCCGTCGTTGGTCATGAATGTGCCGTTGTCGCTCGCTTCGACGTTTGAGGTCGGCGGGGCGCCGTCGGGAATACAGGACACACAGTGTATCCCCCCAGTTGCGGGATTGTAGTTGTACATCTCGAGGTAGCCAGCATTTTCATAGGAGGTGATCTTGCTCGCGGTAAGGAACGCCATGTGTTGATCGTCTGGCGAGATCTGGATCCTCACCATGGGCCCCTTGCTGCAATTGGACGATCCCTCACAAAAAGGACCGGTGTTAAAAGTCGTCACATATTGAGCTTCGCCGTTACGATAGTCATAGAGGTTCTGTTGACCAGAAATGCCCTTACTCCCGTCGAGCTGCTGGGGAGAATAGAAGTAGATGTCGCCGTTTTCTGAGGCGATCGCGTTATCGGAACTGCCGTTACCGCCGGGACCGTTATGGAGGGTGGAGTCAGGAACGGCCATCTCAGGGCCAGCGACCGGGTACGGCACGGCGCCGCATTCGGTCGTCCACTGGGTGGGCGGGCAGACGGGAGTGCCGGTAGTGGCGGCGCCGTTGGGCTTGGAGATAAGGGTGAGCGGGTGGTTTTCCAGTTCGCCCTTTTCCGACCACATGTAGAGGTTGGTGGAGGTATCTTCGGCTTCGGGTGTAAGTTTTTCTGCGGAGGTGAAATACACCTTGGAACCGTCGCCGGAGATGCCGGCGTAGTGAACAGCATGGCCGGGGGCGATTGGGTAAGTCACTCCGCCGGGACCGCCGCCCACCCGCATGAAGAGGTGGCGTTCGGCGTTGACGTATTGGCCGTTCCCATACTCTTGCCCGGTGACTTCGTAGTTTGAGTCATAGCCATCGGACATGAGGACGTGGGAGCCGTCGGTTGAGACGCCGGGGAAGGTGATGAATTCACCTCCCCCTTCTTCGATCGGTTCTCCGTTGGGCAGCTTGGAGATAAGCGACACCGTTTTTTCTTCGAGGTTATCGTCGTAGGCCGAACCGGGTGCTTGGCTCAGAGCGCCCGGGGCAAACGCGAGAGCGGCGGTTGAGGAGAAGAAGTAGTGGTTGAATTCGGGGGAAGGTTGAACCGCCCCGACCAATCGTTCTCCTTCGGCTTCTCCGCCCGCAAATTCGCCGAGGTTGGTGGGCAGGCGGCCGAGGGAGCCGCCGCTGGCGTCCCAAAGGTAGGGCGCGTATGACCCGGGCTGGCCGAACCTGGCTCGCGCGAACCCTTCGTAAGGGTCGATCCAATCCATGAACCGATCCATGCTGAGATCGCCGAGCACCCCCGAGGGTGAACCTTCGATCCAGGTGCCTTCATCCGGTGGGCCGTTGTCCTCCGCCGTGAGGGTGCCGGGGGGACCGACATACCGGGAGACCCAACCCGTAGTGGTTCGGGTGGAGACATAGAGGTCACCGAGCACGTCGGGCGGGTCGCCGCCAGCTTCGGGAATCACGCCGAGGATACCGCCGTAGGCAAAGCGGGACGGATTTGTGGCAAGCGGGGATTGCGGCCCCTCGGCAAGGAGGATCGTCCCCCCCGCATCGGCCGGGGAAACGAGCTCGTAGGCGCGGCAGTCAGGGAGGAACTCGGTACCGGTTTGCTGGCGCAGGTGCGCATTGGGGCAGGTTGTGGGGAGGAAGTTGAAGGATTGGTCTTCGGTGGTGGCGGATCCGAAGGGATTTTTGGCGACGAGACGGAAGTGGTAGGCGGCACCTTTGGCCAGATTGGTGAGCTGGACGGTGACGAGCTGTTCGCTCCCGGAGGAGCCGATGTCGCCAGCGGGGAGTCCTTCCGCGCTGGGGCAAGGGGCGCTTTGGCCGTAGGCCGTGCTGATGCCGTATTCGAAGTAGCAGGTGGTCTCGCCGCCCTCGGGGTTGACCTTGGCGCTTAATTCGGCCGTTGTTTCGGTCAAGTTGGAGGAGGAGAGCCCCTGTACCGAGGGGGCCTGGAGGTTGAAGGTCTGAGGGAGTGCTTCTCGGGTGTGACCGCCGGCGTTTTCGACGAGGAGGCGGTAGTAATAGGTGACACCAGGGGTGATGCCCGAGACTTCGCCGCTAACGGAGGTTGGGCTGGAACCGGAGTATGGGAGCGCCTGAGAACAGGGCGTGCGTTGGCCAGCCGCGAAGGGGTTGGGGGCAGCGGGCTTGTATTCGGCTTCCGCGACGGATTCGAACTCACACGTTTTGATTTCGCCGCCCCCATCGGGATTGACCTTGGCGTTGAGGGTGGCGGAGGTCTGGGTTCCTTCTGAGACTCCAGGGTAGGTCACCTTTGGGAGAGCGAAGCTGGGACTGAAGATATCGACCTGATGGTGTTCAGCGCTGTATCCGTTGTGGGTGTCGGATACATAGAGGAATCCGCCAGAGTTAACTGCGATGCCGCCCAAACTCGAAAATGAGCCCGCCGGAGTTTCGGCACCCGTGGTCTGGCCCAGGTAGCTGCCGGTCGGGGAGAACTCCTCGATCACATTTCCCGTGGTGGCAAGAAGATCGCCCGTGGTGGGATCGATCGCAATGCTCCCCGGGCTGAAGCCACCACCCGGTGCATCCGAGCCAGTTATTTCGCGCAGGAAGACCCCACTCGGTTTGAACTCATCAACCGTTTCCCCCGCTTCGGCGACAAAGATTTCACCGTTTGGGCCGACGGCAACGCTATTTGGATTCTTGAAGGAGCCGGCCGGAGTGCCGGTCAGTTTGTTGCCATTGATATAGGGCGCACTGCCTTCAAAGGATACCGGGCCACCGCTTTCGTTCAGCCTTTCTACTACCTTTGTGCCTTCGCCAAATTCGATGCCGTGGGCGAGATATATCCTGCCGGCGGTTGGACCGGAGGAGTTGTCGACGGCAATCGTGAGGTGACCGCCTTCTGCGCCGAACGATTTGAGCAGTTCGCCGGCGGGGCCATAGACCTCGATTGAGTTCTCGAAGTTGTTTGCTTCGTAAATGTCGTTGTTGGAATGGTCATCAGCAACACTGTAAATACGATTGCTGACCTGGTGGATCTGTGGAGATAGCTTTTCTCCCTCGGAATTGAACTCAGAGATCAGTCCGCTGCTGTTATCGTTTACCCAGACGCGACCGGCCGAGTCGATGGCGATATTTTCGGGCTCATAGAGACCGGAGGAGAGCTGGGATTCATAGGTTCGGGGCACGTAGGCGAGGGCGCGGTTGGCAGTGAGGGCAAAGAGAGAGCCCGCCGAGATGATCACCGCTGCGATGACGGCGAATCGGCTAGGCCAGATCATGCGGAGCCTCCGATGCTCGTCCCTGCCCCGCTCCCAACTGCCCTGTCCCAGCTGCACTGATATCTGCGACGGTGGGGTAACACCCGGTGGCTCCGGGGAAGGTCACGGCGACGGCCGCCCCTAACACAGCAGCGAGCGATGATGCGCGTGGTGCCAAGGATGAGCGAGCTGCGCTCGGCCTTGTTTGGCAGGCAACGGAAAGCCGCTGCGAGCTGATGACTCGACCTGCGGTAAAGCCCGAATCAGACTCGGACAATGGCCTCACGTAGCAACTCCTCTGCCGTGGCTTCACGCCCCCTGGCCCCGATCCGTTCCGCGGATCCCCTGGCCCCGTTCGGGTCAGCCGGTTCATGTTCTCTCCTGGCCGTTGAACTCCCTGAGTCCTCTGGCGGACCGCATTAGAACAGACACGGACCGAGTTGTCAAGTCTAGTCCCAGGTGGCCACTTCTGGAGCGGCGGAGAATTCTCTGTAATTAGCTTTGTTATTGCGGTCATGAAGATTGCCAAAGTCCCGTCCAAACCAACTTAAAAACGGACTCGTACCAGTCGGGGCGGGATCGCCGAATATGAGCTTGCGGTTCCCTTACCGCCAAGAACACCGTGGCCGAGGCCGCGATGCGGTCGTGCCTTCTCTTCGCCTGCTTCGCTCCTCGGCGCTGTTGCCAAGGACCCTCGCCAACCGTGACGAGACCAATCGACATTTGCGAAGTGCCACGACTTCCTCGGCGCGCTGCAGTGGCTCCGGGCATTTGAGAGGTGGTCCTTGGCGCCCCGAACGGGGGCCGAGCGTAAGTTGCCATTGGAGGCTGGTTCTCTTTTGCTTGCCTCTTCGGAGTAGGGCTCGGTCTTGCCTGCGATGCTGGCCGGAAAGCTCGACAAGGTCGGTTGGATTGGGGCGAGGACACCCCAAAGTCGGCATGGTCAGCGACGGGCCCCACGGCATCGTCTAGCTTGTGCCTTGGGCTTCGTGGCAGCCCCGTAGCGGCTATTACGATCTTGTTCGTCGTGCTCGCCGGCTTGCCGCCCCCCACGCAATGACTACACAGCCCGTCCACCCCGAGCCCTAACTATCGGCGATGCCTCAACCAAACGATGTCCCCGGGAAGCCAAGAATTACGGGTATCGGGGGTGTCCAGAGCGCCAAGGTGTCCGGGCGCAACTTCAACTACGTGCGCAGGGGCGAGGGGAACCCGTTGCTGATGATCCAGGGGATGAGCGCCACCCACCTCGCCTGGGGTGAGCCCTTTTCCTCCCGTTTGGAGGAGAGCTTCGACTGCATAGCCTTCGACAATCGGGGGATCGGTCACTCGGGACCTGCAGAAGAGCAGTTCACGATCGCCGACCTTGCCGGCGATGCGCTCGGCCTCCTCGATGCGCTCGAAGTCGAGCGAGCGCATCTGCTCGGGGTCTCGATGGGAGGAATGGTCGCCCAGGAGCTGGCACTCAGAAACCCTGAGCGGGTCAGCTCCCTCACGCTCGGCGCGACCTACTGCGGTGGCCCGGGGTCGCGACTGATGGACCCAGCCGATTTCAGAGGGCTCGTCGATGCGATGGCCTCGGGAGATCGAAGCCGGATGATAGAGGCGATGTGGGAGCTGAACCTCTCCCCCTCCTTTCGCCGGCATGAGAGCCGCTTCGGCGCTTTTGCTGAGATGGCAAAAGCACTCTCGTCTCCCCGGAAGACGATCGGCTTTCAGATGCAGGCCGTTTCGCGCCATGACACCAACGCGCGCCTGGCTGGTCTCAAGCCCCCAACCCTGGTCATCCACGGCAGCGAGGATCGCGTGCTGAACGTCGCCAATGGGCGATTGGTGGCCTCGCTGATCGGGGCCCGGTTGGAGCTACTGAAGGGCGTCGGGCACATGTTCTGGTGGGAGCAGTCCGAGCGCTCCGCCACGTTGATCCGGGGTCACGCAATGGCCCACGCCTAAGGCAGGGGCCATCACCCCGTCACTCGGGGGCGGAATGCCACCTCCATTCAAGGGTTAGTGAGAACTCAGCGGCGGGAATCGCGCGTAGACCGCTTCACTCGCTTTGCCCCACAGGCCGTCTTCGTCCTCACCTGCTGGGTCAGGGTCTTGCCGTTTGTGCGTTGAATTCGACTGTGGAAATTGGGGTCATGGAGCTGCACAGGCTCTGGGTGTTGGAGAGGTAGCCTTGCAGAGCCGCCGAAGAGGGTGAAGCGGAAGTTGCCAATCGGCGGCGTCGGGAATAACCGGAACGACGGTCTTGAGGCGACCGTTTTGGACCGAAGAGGATTCCGCCTGGGGCATCAGGGTCACCTGGCCGCCGAGGATGAAGGCGAGGTGGGGAAGCACCCCGAAGCCGGAAACCGCAAAGACCGGGCCCTTGAGCGGCGCTTCCAGCAGGGGGGTGTTTGGCTATCGCTTCGCCGATCGGCTGGCGCCCGGCGCACTGATCGGATGCGAGTTCTGAGCGGTCGCAGATATTGCCGAGGTGGCGCTGATCGATCTCAAAGGCCTTCGGCAGAGTCACCGTGAGCGATTTGAGGTTGGCTTCACCGGGACTGGTGTTGAGTTCGATCGCAAGGCTCGGGTCCTTGCTGCGGCCGTCGCCCTATGGCCGCCGAGTTGGGTAATCGACATCTTCGGAGCGAAGGGCAATCCGAAGCAGTTGACCGCATGGAAGGGCGAGGAGAAGCTGACCCCGGTGCCCTGGTCTCCGACCCCTTCGGAGACGGTTTGGAATTCGGAGCAGCTGGTGGGATTGATCATGAAGCGTTCGCGTTCGATATTGACCCGGATCAGCACTTTGACGGCAAGGAGGACGTGTTCGCGGCAGCATTGGAGGCCGGCCAGGCGCAGATGTTTGCGGCGACAATTCCCGCCTACAGGCGGGCGAAGGATTGGCCGGTAGCAGTGCGGGCCTCCTTTGAGGCGATGGTCGACTTTCTCGCCGCCCACCCGAGCTTCGCCAAGCTCGCAATGGTCGAGAGCTTCTCCGCGACGAAGAGGGCGCTCGAGCGCCGCGATCGCACAATTGAAGGGCTTCACGCCTTCCTTGAGCCAGGCTATGAGCACTCGCCCAAGACTCCTCCGATCGCCGCCGAGGCAATCGGAGGAGCAGTGTATGAGTTGGTCTACCGCCAGGTGCGAAGCGGCGGCGCCGAAAGCCTGCCAGCGGCCGCACCGCTGATGACCTATATCGCGCTTGCTCCATTCCTTGGCGCAGAGAAGGCGAGCGCAGTGGCTAACGGTGGTGGACAGGGGAAAACTCGAAGCCGGACGCGAGGCTAATTGGCCCGCGTCAACCAGGCGGCTAGGTCAATGCGGGCCTCGGCCAAGGCCAATCGTGTTTTGTGGACGAGGAGAGGGATATGGCGGTGGTGGGAACAGAGAACCGCGCCATTGAGCCTAGCGGGCTCTCCCAGCTGCTTCCCTGCTTGCCCAGCGGATGAATTGCGATGGTCAGCAAACTCACTGGGCGCCCTGAGGGGCGCTCTAAAGACAGGTGGGGCTCACGTTTCATTGGGTGCCCGCGCCCTTCCTAACGAAGTTGCGCCTGTGACCAAAATGCGATGCTGAGATCCGTGGGCATGAGCGAGGTCGGCTTCCGCCTGGCTCTCCCTTTCATTTCGCCAGCGAGCCGCTGCTGGAACGCCGCGAAGCCCTCGTCGTGATGAGGTCGGGCGCCGATTACGGTTCGAAGCGGGAGTCTGACTGGAACCAGACGGTCTGATTGGAGATCTGCTTGGGGATGGTCAGGGTCTTCGTATAGAAGCGCTTGCAGCTGCCGGGAGTGCGTGGGATTCGGAACTGAACGTCGAAATTCTTCGCCGCGCGGACCTTGGTCATCTCCGCCTTATCCAGCCGCTCGGACAGGCGGAAGACGCCCGTTTTCTTGAACCCCGCAGAGGCCGAGCCGAGTTCGAGACCACCCCTGGAGCCGCTCTCCTTGTAGTCGACAGCGACCGTGGCCGGGCGGTAGGAGGTGTAGTGGATCACCAGCCTCACTTTGTCGTGGGCGGTGAAGACGAAGACGCGAGCCCGGGCGACACGCAGGATGCACTTCTTCGGTAGGTCGACAGTCCAACGGTAGGTGGCCGGCGAACCGGTCTTGCCGCCCCTGGTTTCGCGAACCTGGAATTGGTGATCGCCGGGGGCAAGCGGTCCGAAGCTCTGGCCGCTGGTGCATGGTTGCCACGCCCCTTCATCGATCGAGCATTCATATTTTCCGCCAGATGCTTCTGTGAAGGTGAAGGTGCCCTCGCTTGCTTCCGTTTCCTTTGGCGGGTTGGCGGTGATCTTTGGTTCGGTCGGTGGCGTCGTCGATGTAGTACTCGCATCACAGATGACCGATGACAGCCGGCCGATCGAGGATGCGTCGGTGAACCAAATCGCGCCTTCAGGCCCGACGCTGATCCCCTCCGGGTTCGAGCTGTGCCTGGGGGCCGGATACTGACCCGCACTGCCGGAGGTGGTGATGCAGCCGACCCCGGCGTTTTCCTCGCTCGAGCCGTAGGTGAACCAGAGGTTGCCGTCGGGGCCGCTGACAATACTCCAGAGGCCAAAGTAGTTACCCGTGGCGGCCGGCGCGAGGGGGAACTCGGTGGTTTCACCCGATGGGGTGACCCGTCCGATTCGTTCAGCCGATCCGCCCTCCGTGAACCACATGTTGCCGTCGGGGCCCTTGACGATCCCCAGCGGCGCTCCACTCAGCGTCGCCGGGGATGGCGGAAATGTATCCACAATTTGGCCGGATGTGTTCATCTCGCCGATCCTCTCCGAGCCGGCCTCACTGAACCACAGGTTGCCGTTCGGGCCCGAGGCGATACTGTCCGCGGCGGTCCCGGGGTTTCCGCCGCCGGTCTCTCCAAGAGTGGCCCCCGGAACTTCGTATTCGGTAATTTCTTCCTTCTCCTTGCAGGGTTCACTTGGCGAGGGCACCAGCCGGCCGATCCTGTTCAGCGCGGCCTCGGTGAACCACAGATTTCCGTCTGGACCCACGGTGATCGCGTCCAGGTCGGGACCGGGGTTCGACTTCGCGCTGGGCACTTCGAATTCTCCGATCGTCCCCGAAGGGGTGACGCAGCCGATACTTGCGCTTTCACTGCCAGTGAACCAGAGGGCGCCATCCGCGGTGACGATCCCCTGGGCCCCCTGGATTTTTGTTCCATAGGCATTGATGATTGAACCGGAGTTGCTCATCTTGTATACATTTGAGCCGCCGTCGGTGTACCAGAGGTTTCCGTCTGGACCAGCAGTGATCTCCTGCGGAGTAATCAGGTTGGCGCCTTCGGGGGTCGCCGTGAATTCCTCGATCGGCGACGCCGCAGCCGCCGGGGCGAAGTTCGCCGCAGCGATCCCGGTGCAGGCTAACACCATGCAGATCAGCCGCAACGCGAGGTTTGTCACGTTTCCCCTCATCGCTGGCTTCGATACCTCTCGCGGTTGGGCGCGGGATACTCCTCAGGGTGATCCCCGAAATCGTCCCCACCGATCTCCCTGATGAAATTTGGCGTCCCTGGACACCGGAAAGAGGTAAGCGACGCCAGCCTCGAATCAGGGCAGAAGCGAAGCTGCTTTCCACGGTCTATCAGCAGCCCGGCGACAAGGGTGCGCGGGCGGCCGCGGGCTCGGCGTGCGCGAGCCATCGGGTCGCAGCGGACCCCGACAGCCACAGGGGTGTCATGGCTCCCGCCCACAGCTACCTCACCGGCCCCGTTCCCTGGTCATCAGCCTGTGGGGGTAATCAGCGCGCCCTGCATTAGTTCCGCCCCATTTGTCTCGGCCGCGGTCGCGAGATGGACTTCTGTCGAGCCGGGGTCGCCAGGATCGAACTGCGCGATTGGAGGGGAAACCACTCCTCCAATTGCGCTTGGCCCCGCTGCCACGAGACCCTCCTCGACCGATAAACAGGTCGAGCCCGTCGGTGCGCTGAACTCCGAGGCGAAGCTCAAGTCACCTCGGAGGTAGGAGAGGCCGCCGGGGATTTCGAGCGTCGCGCCACCGGTGTTGACTTCGTTGCCCTGCAACGAGGGCGGCTCTACCGAGAGCGCGCCGGTCGGCGCGCCGCTGATCAAGATCTCCCGAAGCTCGACGGCCGGCGCCGTTGTGATCGGATTGAGAAAATCGATCGCCGGGATTATTGTCGACTTAGATAGAGCCGATCGAAGGGCCCCCACCTCATAAACATTGCCACTGCTCGCGTCGGTACGAGTGCCGCTCAGATCGGCGAAGCCGGCGGGCGGGCAGCCGCTAGGTTTCGGCGGTGGATTCTTGGGAAGGTGGCCCCGAGCGATTGCGGCGAGCAGGCTTCCGTGCACGACTCGGGCTGGCAGTGAGTGCAGCAGACCGGTCGAGAGCCCGTCGGGATCGTCAAAATTGAAGAGCCCTTCGAGCTTTCCGGCCCGAAGCTGCATGTTGATGGTGCCATAGGCTTTTTCCCCTTTTTGGGAGCCCGCCAGCGCGCCCCCGGCGTCAAACTGGCCGAGGTGCCCCAGCCGCTGCAGGACGCCCGGATCCAGAGCAAACGAATATGACTGGAGGATCGTCGCCCTATCCCCACCAGTCCCGCTCGCTTGGCGGACGAACTCCACCAGCAGCGACGCGGCGCTCGGGCCTTTGGACCCGACCGCCGGAAACCCATTCTGGCCTTCACCGGCCAGAACGAGAATCTTGTAGTGATTCAGCCCGGCACTCCCGGCACTGCTGGGCAGACTGATCGGTCCAGCGATTAGCGCGATCGGGTGGCCGGCGGCGCGGTGGGCGTGGCCGGCCACCGTGTGGGTCCTCACCGGCCCGGCAGGGGGTGTTTGTACGATCGATTCGGGGGAGTGCGCTCCCACGCCGAGCGCCGCTGTCGCGGTAGTCAGGCCCGCCCCGGCGATTAGCGCGAAGAGGATGAGCGAGCGCCTCATGCATTCACGCCGATTCTGTGTAATCGAATGAGCATTTCGAGTGGAGCCAGTACCGCTGGCTCACCCAGCATACGCTCAATCGCGTGGTTGAGGTTGCCGCGGCTGGCGACCAACAAAGTCAGCCGGTGGGCACCGCCACGGGATGGCCCCCAGGCCTCGTGTGAAATCCACGCGATCGAAAATCGGGCAGTTGGGGTAAGCGGGACACACTCCGCGCTGCCCTCTTGGTGCATGGCGTAACGTGGGGTGCAGCAATCCCACCTCCTGGGTGTTCATTTCTATGGCTTCCATGTCTCTCTCAACGCGAATCAAAGAAGTTCTCCCCACGGACTGGATGCGCATTGGCCTTTGCTGCAGCCTGACCCTGATCACGACCCTCGCCCCGCACCCCGGCCCGGCCCTCGGCGCGAATTGGACGCTGCGCCAGCTCCCTCCGGCACAGCTTCCCGAAGGCGAACCGTTTGAGGCTGGGCTGTCCGGAGTTTCCTGTCCGAGCCAATCGCTCTGCGTCGCAGTCGGCGGCGAGGATTCGCTGGCCTTCTCAGAGGCGCCGACAGGCGACGCCGCCGCGTGGCACGTGGTGAACCCCTCCTCCGGGAAGAGCTGCCCGGAAAATAACCCGAGTTGCGGAAAACCGGGCAGCGACCTGCGTGCTGTTTCCTGCGCCGCCCAGAACCTCTGCATCGCGGTCAGCTATGAAGGGTTTATCTACGCCTCAACCGAACCCACGGGCGGTGCAGGCGCCTGGTCGCCGACCGATATCAACGAAATCGGGGGACACGGAGCCACGCACCTGAGTGCGGTGTCCTGCCCCTCAACTTCCCTCTGCGTCACGGTGTCCACCGGGCCCAGTTTGGGCAACACGGCGGGCAAGGTCTTAGTCTCGAGCGAACCGACCTCCGGCAACTGGCAAGCGACCCAGCTCGCCGGCTCGCCCGATCTCCGCAGCGTCTCCTGCGCCAGCCCCTCGCTTTGCGTCGCCGTCGCCACGGGAGGCCGGATCTTTGTCTCGACCGATCCCAGCGGCGGCGCCTCCACCTGGAATGAAGCCGGCACCCCAGGAGGTACTGCCAACCTGGAAGGGGTCAGCTGCGTCGCGGCCGACCTCTGCGCCAGCGGAAATGCCAACGGCGACATCCTCACCTCGACCGAACCAGCTGGGAGCGGCGCAAGCTGGAGCAAGGCAAACGGCGGCGGCTCGGTACAAGTCACCGGCGTCTCCTGTCCCACTACGAGTCGCTGCGTGGCAGTCGACGACAACGGCGACGTCCTCAGCTCGACCGACCCGAGCGGTGGGGCCGGCGCCTGGCACCTCGAAAACCTGATCCCCTATCCGCTGCACCTCGAAGAAGGACAGCCGCCCCAAAACTCACTCCGCTCGGCCTCCTGCGCGTCGGCCTCGCTCTGTGCGCTGGTCGGCTCCGAAAGTCGCATCTTTACCTCCACCAACCCGTTCTCAGCGCCCGCCAACCCCTCCTCAGCGCCCGGCAGTCCTACTCCTCACCCGGGCCGCAGGGCTCGGCCGCGACCCCGGACGATCCTCGGGTTCGCCAATCCCTTTTGGAAGATCAATCTGACCGCACGTGGTCACATCCGCGCGCGCGCTTTCGCTTCTTCTCGCCCAGCCCGGCCCTGGGGTTCGAATGCAAGCGCAACCGCGGCCCCTACCGCCGCTGTCGCTCACCACTGCGCTACTGGGTAGCGCCCGGGCGGGGGGTCCTGCGCGTCCGCGCTATCGGCCCGACAGGGTTGCGCGGCCCAGCGGCGGTCGAGCACTTCCGCGTCAACCGCGGCCGGGCAACGGGCTAACTTGGCGATTCAGTGGGCGTGCCAACGGTTGGAAAAAATATCTAGGCCGCGAAGCTAGGTGCGGCAACGCATCTTCCCCACTCTCCTGCATCGTTTACTCACATCGAGCGGGTGAACTTGCAGGAGCTAAAGTCGAAGGCCATACCTTGTTGTGGCGAGGTTTACCCCTAGGCGCGACGACGCCTGGTATGACGCTGTGCCCGCCTGGTCTTCTTCGCCTTGCATGCGGTCTTTGTCTTCACCTGCTGGGTCAGGGTCTTTCCGTTTTGGGCGATGAATTCGATCGTCGAAACAGGGGGTGCACTGCACAGGCTCTCGGTGTTGGCGAGATAGCCTTGCTTACCGCCAAAGAGGGTGAAGTGGAAACGGCCGATGGCGGCGTCCGGTATGACTGGGACAACGGTCTTCAGGCGGCCGTTCTGCACGGAGGAGGATTCTGCCTCCGGCATCAGGGTCACCTGACCGCCGAGGATGAAGGCGAGGTGAGGAAGCACCCCATAGCCGGAGACCGCATAAACCGGCCCTTCAAGCGGCTTTTCGAGCAGCGGTGTTTCGGTTTTTGCTTCGCCTATCGGCTGACGTCCGGCGCACTGATCGGAGGCGAGTTCTGAACGGTCACAGATATTTCCCAAATGCCGCTGGTCGATCTCGAAGTCTTTCGGCAATGTAACTGAAATCGACTTGATATTTGCATCTCCGGGCTGTGTATCCAGTTCGATCGCAAGGCTTGGATCCTTGCTTCGCACCGTCGCCTTATGGCCTCCAAGCTGGGTGATTGACATCTTAGGTGAGAAGGGGAGCGTTCCGCAATTCACCGCGTCGAAGTAAGAGGAGAAATTCGCCACAGTGCCCTGATCTCCGACCCCTTCAGAGGAAATTGAAGACGGGGAACAGTTGGTCGGGTTAATCATGAAGTTTGAGCGATTGATGTTGACCTGGATCGAGCGCATCCTGATCGGTATTCCGCCGATGATCTCGGGGACTTTTTCGGAGTCGGCGATCACGTGGGCATCGACGGGGTCGATGTGCAGCGCCACCCGAACCACGACCGTCCCGTAGTCATAGGGACCGGCGAGCGCCGGGGTGATCGCGACCAATGAAAGCGGTGCTCCCTGAAACGGACCCGCCATGTATATCTTGCCGGTCGCGTGGAAGGGATGGGCGCCCGGGCCCGCGGCAACGTTCGAGGTGCCGATTTCCGAGCTGGGGGGGCAGCTCGGGCTGGCTTCCTCGACCCTTCCAGGTGTATTCGCCGCGGCCGCTATCGAGACCTCCGGGCAATAGGTCACACCGTGGAGGTTCGCGGTCAAACCCGGCGGCATTTTGAAGTTGAGGTTCCCGAGGTACTGATCGCCGTCTTCGCGGTTCAGTTTCAGGGTGAAGGAGCTGTAGGCGCCCGCGGCGGGGTTGGAGGTACCGGCGGATAGGGTTGGATTGAAGGGACGAATCTGTCCGGGGCACTCGGTGCCATTAGGCCCGGATTCCAGGCCGAAGATCTGGGAGGATTCCTGGTCGGCTAGCGTCGCATTCCATGGGAAGAAGTGGGCAGTTGTTGAGTACACGGTACAGGTTGTCGGCGTCGCCATCAGACCGCGATCGGAGGAGAAAAGATGCAACTGGAAGTCTTCAAAAGGTGCCTGCGGAAGGTTTTCAAATACCGTCGTGACCTGCCCGGTTTCGGGATTCGGCCTCATTGAACCGACGAGCTTTGCGTTGATCCCAAAGCCCGAAGCTATGAGGAAAAGGCGGTACTGGTCGTTCGGTTTGGGTTCCCCGATATAGACCGCGCCGGTGAGCGGAGCGGGTAGCGCCGGAGTCTCGATCTGAAAGGTTCCGATCTTCGCGTTATTTGGACAGGTCGCCGGTCCCTCCGATTCGAAATTGGCCTGTTCGTCGGTGCAGGCTGTCTGGCCATCCGCGGCATCGGGGTTGACCGTCAGACCGGGCGGAAGGGTGACGGTTGCGGATTTGATCTCAGACGGGGCGGCCGCGAAACCGAGAAACTGGGGCGCGCTCAGCTCGATGTTAAGCCCAGATGGCGAGTCGGTTTCCTCGGTGGTCGGGCTGGCATACAGCACGGGATTGAAGACCTCGAGGTCGCAGTCCGTCGTGGCCGGGTATTCCGATCTATCGGTGCTGCGGTGGGTCGGGTCCTGGTATGTTTCGACTTCCAACGACGTGACCAGCGGTTTACCGGTGCAGGTGGTTGGATTGTCGGTGAGGGGATGGACGGAGATGCTCGATGCAACCGGCGCACCAAGACAGCTGGTATCGGTCAATTCTGGGCAGTTCGATGGTTCTCCCGGTGCGCCTTTCGGGAACCGTTCTGCGTCGTGGCCTTCAGCTTCCTTCCCGCCCGCAGCTGGAAATCCCCAAAAGGTCAGCTTTGCGGCGGCAAGGGGAGTGATCTGGGTGATGTCCTTGACCGTGAAGGTAAGTCCGTAATCAGAGTCAGCACGAACGGCGACTGGAATCGTGATCGGGATATTGAGCGTCGGCACGATGAAACCGAAAAGCGCGGTCTCTTCGCCCTGCGGTTCGAGCGCAAAGATCGGAGCCGTGCCGAGCAGGTCTTTTGATTTACCCAGGTAATTGGCATAGACCGTGATCAAGCCCGCCTGTGAATTGGAAGGACATTGATCCAGAGCATAATCGGATGATGTGCAGTGGCTTACGGCGAAGGGGTTGCCGAAGACGCCCTGGGGTGCGTTGAATATCACGTTCTCCGCAGACTCGGGGTCACCGGGATGTTCGAGTTCAAACGAAGTGGTTAAGTTCGGATGACCACCCGCGCGGGGAGAGGTGACCACAATCTCGGCGGCGCTTACGGTTTGGCCCAAGGTGGTGCCAAAAACCGTCACGTAGTCACCTTTTGAGATATCGCCAAGGCCCGGGTGTGAAACGTCGAGCTTGCTGTAGACGGTCGAAGGTGCTACTTCGATTTTGAAGACCGATTCGTTGGCCGTTTCGATCATGAAGCTTTCGTTGGTCGGTTCGCTTTCGACGACGCCGGCCTGGGCAACTTTGCCAACATTGGTCGGAAGGGGAAGATTGCTGGTTTCCACGACCGAGGTCTTAAAGGACGCGATGCCCTCGCTCGCGTGCGCCGGCAGCGCCGCGGTAGCCGCCACGCCCCAGCTCAGGAGCACGCAGGCGAGGCCGATCCCTGCGCGCCTCAACCTGCTGGCACAATCTCCTGACTCGTCGCAGCACGCTCGGGGCTGCCGTCCCAACATCCGTGCGAGGAAGTGCCGGCTAGCCACGTCGATGCCTCCGATGCCGACGGTGTGAGCGGTGTCGATGGGACTTCTTTTCGCATTTTCCATGTCGCTTCACGTAACCGCTCCGACAGGCGCTGCTCGGTGGCTCGGTCCCAAGGGGGGTTCCGGCGAGAGACTTGATGTTCGGTGGCGGCGGGGCCTGGCTACCGGGGCCGTGGCACTCATCGGCTGCCTTGCACTGGAATTCGGGGGGCGTGTAGACGAACCCACCGAGCTCCCGCGCGTCGTAGATCTTCACCGAGTTCCCACTTTCATCCTGTTCGGCCAATTTGTCCCGGGTAAAGAAATAGGCATCGGTGCCTTCGGCACTCACCCCAAGAAGACTTGATCCAAATGAACTGGCACCGGTGGAGATCAAGTCGGTGCAACCTCCCGAGGTCTTGCAGGGTTCGGTCCCGTGGCCAAATTCAAACCCCTGCGGCTCCCACTCATAGGCATCTTCCTTTTCGTTAAGATCGCGATCGACAAGGCCTTCGTTCGAGTTGAAAAAGACCCGCCCATCGTTCGTCAGTCCCAGACCATCGCTCGGTAAAGAGGATTCGCTGGTCGCTTCCTCGCTGGTCTGGTTGCAAGACGCGCAACTCAATTCACCGGTCACAGAATCGTAGCGATAGACCTCGCGCTCCCCACCATTGTGGTAGCCCGTCAGAGGAAGCGCGGACGGAAACACCGCGTATTCGCCGTTTGGCGTGATCTCGAAAACATTTGTTTTACTGACGCCAGGTGAGGTGACGCTGTCGACGACGAGAGGGTTGTCGGTCGCGACGTCGGTGGGAGTCACGGAGGGACCAAAGTTGGCGACGTTCGCCTGCCCGGGGTCGGATACGTAGAGTTCGCCGCCGTTGACCGCGAGACTGAGGGATTTCGCGAGCCTATCCACACCTGTCGGCGATCCCACCAAATTGCCCGATGTGTCGAACTCGGCGACCTGGCTACCCTCATCCACATAGACATAATCGTCGCTTGGATCGACCGCGACGCCATAAGAGGGTTCTGAGCTCAGCTCCCCCAGGTGGGTTCCAGAGGAGCTGTAGATCTGGGTGCTTCCCTTCGCGGCGGCCTGGCCGCCGCCGTTTACGACGTAGATCTTGCCGGTTGAATCCACCGCCAGGCCCGATGGACCGGTCGGATATGCGAATGTAGTTTCGAAGCTTTTGATCTGTTTACCGTCCGGTTCATAGATACTGATTTCACCGAAGAAGCTCGACGTGTATACATCGCCATCCGTCTGGTCGATGGCCACGCCGGTGGGATCGGAGGTTTCAATTTCCGAGAGGCGCGCACCGGAGGGGCTGAAGACGCCAATCTTACCTTCGCGAAACTCCGGTATATACAGATCCCCCGTTTTCTGGTTGATCGCCAACTCGGTCGGAAGGCTGAACAGGCCGTAGACTCCGGCAACTTCGAGTGATCCATTGTTGCCAAAGCTCAGAACCGGATGACCGCTTGCATCAAACTCCCGCACCGAGCCAGTGCCTTCGCTGTTGCCGACGTCCAGCACGTACACATCCCCAGTTGTGGCATTGATTGCAACGCCGGTGGGATTTTCGAATGTGCCGAACGACCTGATATATGGATGCTGCAGGGGAGGGAGCGGCGCGGTCGAACTCGACTCGAGGGTTGCCACAAAATGTGGAGGCGATCCGGGCCGGGACACATAGAGGTTCGGAGCGTTTTGGACACCATTTGATGAGCCATCCAACTTCTCTGGTGAGAGAAAGAAGATCGTTCCGTCTTGCCGCGCCACCCCGCCGCCGCCTCCGACCGCGACAACACCGCAGTTTTCTTCTGAGCCGGTGGTGTTCCAGTGCGGGCGGCGGGTATTTGCGGATGGATCGCACGAATCGGTATTGCCGGTGCCTTCGGAGCCGCCGGAGATCAGATGAAGATTCGCACCCGTTTCGGAAACTTCGGCCTCATAGATGTCGGCGCTGTTGTCGGTGTCTTCACTTGTCAAGCGATCGACAGTGGTGAAGAAAACCTTCGACCCATCTTCGGTCATTCCGTCAAAGAGAACCCCATGGGTCGTGCCGGGCGTGAGGTCAATCGTTTTGCCCAAATCACCGACGTTCATATAAAGGTGCCAGTATTTTGCCGAACCTTCTTCAGAAACGAGCTGACCGATCAGGACGTGGGAGCCATCGGCCGAAATATCGAGCTCCCCGATGCCTTCTCCGGTCATGGTCGCACCCCCAGGGGTCTTCGAGACGACACTAGTCTGACCAGTTT
This sequence comes from uncultured Solirubrobacterales bacterium, assembly GCA_963700105.1. Classification (GTDB taxonomy): domain Bacteria; phylum Actinomycetota; class Thermoleophilia; order Solirubrobacterales; family 70-9; genus CAVUWL01. The sequence goes on from CAVOWL010000006.1 coordinate 136,525, forward strand.
CAAGGTCCCGCTCGTAGATGGAAATATCGCCGTTGTTATTTCCGGCTGGCTCAAACTGCGAGGTCGATCCGAAGACAAAGTGAGTTCCATCACTCGATAGCCTGCGCCCGATGTAGCCGGCCGGTTTGGCAGAGGGCTGTGGGATGGAGCCTTCCATGCCCTGAACCAGTTCTCCATTCGGCAGATGAATCGGTTCGCCCGTTTCGGTTTGCTGCGACCCAAAACACGGGGAACAGATGGATTCGCCGCCGAATACGAACGTATCAAGGCCAGCATCGGCTTCTGCGAGGGTCGAGGAGAAAGGTTCCTTCGAGTAGCTGTTATCTGCGGGGATGCCAACATACCTGGTGCTCCAACCATTGGCTCCCCTAGTGGCGACATAGGGATCGACGCCGCGGTTGGTGGGGTTTCCGGTACCGGGGATGCCGCCGTCGTGGATGCCATAAAGCACTCTGGGCGGATTCTCGGCTTCAGGATAGCCGGCATAGGGTTCCTGCCCAGATACGAGGGTCGACTCGACATCGAATCCCCCGGTATTGGCTGCTGAGACCAACTCGTAGCCTCGACAATCCAGCAGGAGCGAGCTCCCCGTCTGCTGTCGCACGTGCGAGTTGGGACACGGATCCTGAAAGGATGGTACAAACGGAAAGGTCGTGAAAGTCGATTCTTCGCTAGTACCGGGGCCGGCCTCGTTGGTGCCTGCCACCCGAAGGTGGTAGACGGTCCCTGGAGTCAGCCCCGTGACGAAGGTGCTGGCGTCCTGATACTGCCTGCTCATACCGATTTCCAGGCCTGGTTCGGGAGCCACCTTCGCGGCGGCCCAACCGCTTGTCTTGAAATCGGATTCATCCACATATTCGAACTGAACCGCCGTATCGGCCCCGTTTGGGTTGACCTGACCATGCAGCACCGCGCGATCTGAGTGCACGACCGTCACTGAGGGGATCTTGCCGGATGGAACGCCCGGGGTTGTCGTAAAAGCCTCATCTTCACCAATGCTGGTGCCTGAGCCGTTAGTGGCAACAACTCGATAATGATAGGTGGTGTAAGGGGTTAGCCCACTGAGTTCAAACGACAATGGAGTAGAACCATTGGGCGAACCCGCGCTCGTCCCCGGCGGGGCAACTGACGTGTTTCCGTAGGTTTCGGTCGGGCCCCATTCAAAATAGTAGGTCGTCGGTTCGCCGTTGCCGAAAAATGAAGCATCGAGGGTCGCGCTGGATTCACCCACGTTTCGGGCGGGTCTAGTTTCGAGGCCAATGACCTTGGTGGTGGCAAACGTCTGATCGCCTCCATATTTTGTTCCTTTGCCGTTTGAGACGACCACTCGGTAGTGGTAGGTCGTTTCCGGCGTCAGTCCGGTGAGTGCGCCGGTCACTTCGGTGGGCCCCGAAAACGTGCCAGGAGAGCACGGGATCGAGCCAAGGCTGTATTTGGTCGTCGGTCCATATTCAAACTTGCATTCCGTAACGGGGCCGCCTCCATTGGGGTCCACGTTGGCACGAAGCGTGCCACCGGAGTTGCTGGGGCTGCCGACGGGTTCATAGGTGACCTTTGGCACCACCGTCGCGGGGCCGAAGATGTCCACGACTCCGTTGGCCGGCACGTAGACGTACCCTTCGGGGGTCGTAGCAGGTTGTCCCTCGGCCTGGAACGATCCGGTCCCATCGTTTGTGATGGTCTCGAGGTGATTTCCAGATGAATCGTATTCAACCAGCCCGTTGCCACCTTCGGAAATCATTACATTCCCGTTGGTGGGGTCAACCGCGACTCCGGCATCACCGGGGTACCCTCCGGAGATATTGGGGGCGGGAAATGACTGCACAAACGTTCCGGTCGAGTTGAACTCATCGATCACGTGGTCGCCGGTATCCGATACATATAGATTCCCGTGAGAATCGACCGAGATATTCTCGACATTGCCAAACGGCCCGCTCGGGGTGCCGGTGAGTTTGTTGTTTGATATATAGCTGGCGGTAGCCGGGAAGTCGACCGGGCGCTCCGCGTTGTCATAGGCTTCGACATCGTCCTCGGGCGAGGTCAGCGAAAGGTACACCCGCCCTTTGGAATAGGTGGCTGTATTATCTATCGCGACGTGAATGTCGGGGGTGCAGTTGAAGCAGGTCTGGGCAGAGTTTATCCCCGACCAGGCGTGAGTATAGCAGTACGGTTCGTGGTAGACCTTGCCCTGGCCGTATTTGATTTCGGCGCATGCAACCGGCTTTCCTGAGGTTGAAAAGGAATTGGTAGGAGCGCCGTTCGGGGCAAAGATATTGACCGTGCGTCCGTTGGATTGCGAGACGAACACTTCTTCTGTAGCCTGGTCGACCGCGGCGCCGAGATCGAGGATGTAATAGCTCCACGGCGTCAGGGTGTTTGGAATGGCGAGGAGTTTTTCTGAGGGATAGGGGTCGTACTCATACAGGCCGTTCTGGGCGGGATTTTCGGTCACTTCTTCGGCCGGCGACAGGCCCTCCTGTCCCGCGTCGGTAATCCAGGCGTCTCCATGTCCATCGAATGCAACGCTGCTCGGATTGTTGAATCCGGTGATCTTTCCCTCGATCGATCTGGTTGCCTGTGCGGCCGGTGAGGTGATCGCGAAGCCGACCCCGAGGAGGCAGAGCGAGAGGAGGAATGCCATGGTGCGGGGTTTGCTGGCCCGCCATCCCTGACCGCACAGACGCGTCCTTCTCGAGGTGAGGAGGAGTGACGGCGCGGTCCGATTCTCCGAGGGTCTATTGGCCCGCATTACCGCACCCTTCTTAAGTGAGTCCGATGCAGCTTTCGCCTTGGTGTCTTACCGCATGGCGCAGAGAGCACCTGGCTCTGGTTGTCGAGCGCACCGTTTTGACCTTCGAGCTGCGCGGTCGTCCCCATCGGGGCGTGGCACAAGTTTGCGCTATTGACCAGGAGGCCCTTGCCGCCGCCATCAAGGGTTAGCGAGAAATTCGAAATGGGTGCGTCGGGAACCGTCATGAAGCTGGTCTTCAACCGGCCGCCGACGGTTTCGATCTTGCCGTCCAGATCGATATCGATCTGGCCGTTCAGGGCGGCGACGATATCGGGAAGACCACTCTTATTCTGAGGGGCCGACCGAAGGTAGACCGGTCCGTGGAGGGGTCCTTCAAGCAGTGGAGTGATCACTTTGGCGGAGCCAATTTCTGAACCGGGAGGGCACTTTTCACCGGGAACCGCGCCCTCGGCGAATTGGACGCGGGTGCAGGGATTCTTGATGTGGGCGTTGTCGATCAGCTCCGACTTCGGCAGAGTGACGGTCGTGGTGGCTATGTTGGCTTCGCCGTGCTGCGCGGTCAGGTTCGCCTGCAGAGAGGGATTACCGGAATGCTGAGTGGCCCCGGAGATCCTCAGCTTCAGCTTGGGATCAAACGGGAGGCCGGCGCAGTTGGCGATTTGGAAAAACTCAGAGGGGGATGCGATTGCCCCCTGATTTCCAAACACTTCGGCGTCCACGGACATCGGCCCGCAGTGAGTTGGATTCAGTGTGAAGTTGGGACGATTCAGTTCGACCAGAATCGACCTCAAACGAAGCGGAATCCCTTCCAAGATCTGGGGCAACGGATCGGACACAGCGGTGATCTGGGCGGATTCAGGGTTGAGGTGCAGCGCGGCGCGAACCACGACGTTGCCAAGGTCATACGGTCCCGAGACCGCTGGCGTTATCACCGCCAGGCTAAGCGGCGCCCCTTTGTAGGGACCGGCGAGATACACCTTTCCTGAAACGTAGAGGGGGTGCGTGCCGGCGCCAACCCCAGTGGACGCGACCCCGATCTGGGACGCCGAGGGACAGCTGGGGTTTTCCTCCTCATCGAGCCCGGTGTAGTCGGAACTGGATGCGGCCTGCAAGGATGAATCGGAGCAATAGGGCACCCCCGCGAGCGTGGCGCTCAGGCCGGGGGGAGTCGTGACATCCACCGCGGCCAAGTTCTGGTCACCATCTTTTCGGCTCAGTTCAAATGCAAACGTCGTATGCGCGCCGGCCGTATTGCCACTTGAGGCTGCTTCGAAGTTGGGATCGAAGGGCCGGTTCGCCCCCGGGCAGGAGACCGTACCGGGACGAATACCCGGTTGGTCCGGGCCAGCTTCTAGGCTAAAGAACTGCCGAGAGGTCTGAGTGCCGATCGTCTCGTCCCACGGTTCAAAGGTGCTTTCAACCGGGTACGTGCCGCATTGAGTGGGAGTCGCCAGCAGTCCCCGTTCGGAGCCGAAAAAGTGCATATTGAAGGCCGTCAGCGGAGTCTGTGGAAGTTCCTTGAATGTAATCACGAGCTGCCCGTTTTGGGGATTTGCAGCGACGCTGCCGGCCAGCTTGATATGGGTCCCAAATCCATTGGCCACCAGAAAGATTCGGTACCGATTGCCGGGCAGGGGTTGCCCGAGGTAGACGAACCCCGGCACGGGTCCCGGCAGTGCGGAGCTTTCGATCGAGAGACTACCAACCTTCGAGTCTTCCGGGCACTGAGCTTCTTCTTCGCTGCTGAACTGGGCTTCGGTTTCGCCGCACGCGGTCTTGCCGTCGGCTGCATTCGGATTGATCGAGAAGCCTGGGGGAAGGGTGACGGTAGCTCCCCTGAGCTCGGTCGGGGACGGAATCGTCGGACTCAGCTCCTGAGGCACGGTGAGATTGATGTCAATTCCCGAAGGCGAGTCGGTCTCAGTAGTGCTCGGCTGGGCATACAGACTCGGATTGAAGCCGAGCTGGTCACATCCGGTCTGCTGCGGCCATTTATCCTCGGCGTGCGTGACCCCTCCATCGTAAGAAAGAACTTCCAAGGAGGAAGTCAATGGCCCAGAGCAGTTCGTCGGGTTTTGAAGAAATGGGGTAAGTGGACTGTTTGAGTGAACCGGTGTGATCCCAATGAAATTGGTCCCACATGGCTTGACGATGGTCGTGGGATCTTCGGTACTTTCACTTCCGTTGGCATCACAGAGACTTCCGATGTAGGACGGCGCTTCGCCGGGAACCTTGGTTCGATCGAGCCTGAGGAGGTCGTGGCTCGATTCAGCGGGAACCCCCCAGAGGTCCTCGGTAAAGGTCTTGAGGGGATAGAAGCCGTGATATATGGAGGTGGCGTCAGCGTCGAGGCCGTAGTCAGTGGCAGTTCGGGCGTGCAACACGGTGAACTGCGGAGTATCGAAGAGAAAGATCTTGAATGCGAGAAGTCCCGGATCCTCGGGCGGCGGCACGAGGTTGTAGAGCGCAGCATTGAACGGGATCCCACCGCTAGCTTCGACGTTAACGATACCAACCTGGGAATCGATCGGGCATGTATCGGAGGAGAACTCGGCGATTGTGCACTGCGGCGTGGCATGAGGATTGCCGATGAATCCGGGTGGCAATTCGACGTCCGCATTTTTGGCGTCCTCGCAGTTGCACGCGCTGTGACTCACCTGCACCTTGCGGTTTGCGACTTCGAAATGAATCTCCACATCGGGGTGGCCGCCCGCCTGCATCGTCGACGGGACGGCCGAATAGGCTGAGATTGGCGTATCGGCGTACCCGTAGCCGGCACAAACGAGGTACCAGGTGACCGCAAGCACGGCCGCACTCAGGCCGGCAATACGATGCGATCGACCCCAGACCCCAAAGACAAACAGTGCCATCCCCGCCCGCAACCTCCAGATCCAGCTGGAACCGCTCCCGATATACGCCGTCATCGCGTCGCGTCTTACGATCCGAAGACCAAGGCGTACGTCGCGGGCCGCGGCGGGCGCCAACGGAGCTCCAATCTCCACGTCATGACGATGGATATCGGTCATCCTCGCGCCCCTCGCCTCGTCGTCGCGTGATTATGTCGCCTCTGGCTTCTCTGATGCCGCCGACGCTGGGCTCGGGCGCGCTTCTTGCGCTGCCGTGCGCTGCTGGCACTGCGAACAACGGAGCCACCATTGCCGAGAGGAGTGCTGGTCCCATTCTGAATGCCGTTTGGCGGTGAGCTGCCGGCGCCGTGGCACTCATCGGCGGCTTCGCACGGCGGCGGCGGGGCCGGGGCCGGGAAACCACCGTCCGAGCGTGCGTCATACATCTTTAAAAAGAGTCCATTGTGGTCCTGTGGGACGAGAGTGTCGTAGGTGGAAAAGTAGACGTCCTTTCCATCCGCACTGACTCCGATCAGTCCGGGCGGGTTGAGGAGCGAGGACACCACGCCGCTGGCAATCGCCGTCTCGCCGGTACCAGGGGTGATCAACTGTGCGCGACCGTCGGTGTACTCATAGACATCGATAGCGTGGTTAGTGTCACCGTGAACAAGCGCATCGTTGGTCGTGAAGAATACGCGACCGTCATTTGTCATGAACAACCCGTCCTGGCTCGCGGCGATATCGGAGGTCGGAGGTTCACCATCCGGTATACAGGAAGCACAGACAAGCTTTTCGGTCGACGGTTCAAACTCATACATCTCGAGGTGACCGGCGTTGTCATATTGCGTTACCGGACTGGCGGTTGCAAAAGCCATGTGGCTGTCGTCGGGTGAAACCTGCATCCGCGCCACCGGCGTCGATGAACACGCTTCGTCAGTGAAGCCTTCGACCGGACTCTCGAAACAGTGCGGGCCCGTGGTCAGGGTGGTGACGTACTCGACCTGACCTTCGTGATAGACGTACATGTTCTCCTGATCGAGGATGCCTCGAGAGCCGTCGAGCTGCTCGGGTGAGAAGAAATAGATATCGCCGTTTTCTGAGGCGATCGAGTTGTCGGAGAGGCAGTTGCCGCCCTCGCCACCGGTCAGCTGGCAGTAGGCAATGTTGGAGTATGTGACAACACCACAGTTAGTCGTGAAGCTGGCGCTGCAGGCATCGCTTTGTCCGGGTTCGCCGGCGTTCCCGGGATTGTCGCCCTTCGAAATCAAAGTCAGGGGATGGCCGGCCTTTTCCCCGGATTCCGACCACATGTAGAGGTCGATACTGCTGTCGTGATCTTCGGAGTTGAGCTGTTCAGGCGACGTGAAGTAAACCTTGCCTCCGTCGGGCGTCATCCCAACGTAGGTGACATCATGCCCCTGGGAAACGTCATAGGTGATGTCGCCGTCAACCCGCATGTAGAGGTTGCTCGGATACGACGGGCAGTGAATTTTGCCGCCGAAGGTACCCCCGCACGGTGGCGTCGGGCAATGGGCGAGGCCGCAGGGCCCGGTGCCACTGGCAGCCAGCAGGATGTGCGAGCCGTTGCTCGAAACTGCTGGTATCTGCAGTGGGTCCCCTGTCTGGTCCCCCGGCTCGTTCGGGATATCTTCTCCGGCGGGGGTCTTGGACGCAACTGTGACCGACCCGGTGACCGTATTGTTGTCGTAGGCCGAGCCAGGGGGGCTGAGGGTTCCGCCCGGCGCGAAGATATTCCACTCGGTGCTAAACACAAAATGGCTGAGATCGGAAGATGCGTTCACTTCACCGGGGCAATCATTTGCATCCAGCGAGCTGCCAGCGTTTCCAATCGCTGGGCAGTCGAGCGCGTGGATGCCTCCCGGTGCGATTGAGAGCGGCTGCTCGCCTGGCGCGACGTATTCGCTCGTCGGCCAGACATTTGAGCCGGGCGGATAGCTTCCGGACGGGACGGTCGAGAGGTTGCTCGGCCAACGGTCCAGCAGTTCTCCTTCCGAACTCCAAACGAAGGGGGCGTTGGACGCGATAGGCGTCGGGTTCTCGCCGGCTCCTTCCTGGCTACCGTCGTTCCAATCGACGAACTTTTCCATGCTCGGGTCGGTGAGAACGTTGTTTTGAATCGTATCCGCACCCGAATCCCCGTTGGCGATACTCGTATCGTTGCCCAGGAACTGCGGGCCACCCTGTCCGTAGAGACCCTGCGGCGGCCCACCGTCCACCGCCGCCTGGTTTGCCGGGAGCCCAACGTATTTGGTCACCCAGCCAGAATCAGTCCTGGTAGCCACATAGAGATCACCGTTGCCATCAATCGGGCTACCTCCCGAGTTCGGAATCGTTGACCACAGCCCGGTGTAGGAGAAGCGAGATGGATTTGTGGCATAGCCGCTGTTAGGCCCACCCGGATACAGCTGTGTGCCGTTGGCATCACCGGGTGAGACCAACTCATAGGCCCTGCAATCGGGGAGATAGTTCGCCTGGACCTGTTGGCGTACGTTTTCGTTGGGGCAGCTGGGCGGGTAGAAATTGAACGTGTGGTCGGTGGTAGTGGTGGTGCCGTCCTGGTTTGTCGCCCGCAGCCTGAAGTGGTAAACCGCATGCGGAATCAGGTTCTTCAGTTCGACTTCAACTTCGTGATCAGAATTGAGCCGTTCGGTCAAGGGGTCTTCTTCGCCGGATCCTTTGTTTTCTCCAATAACGATTGGTGCAACGTGTCCGTATTCGATGCCCGGCCCATATTCGAACTGATATTCCGTGGCGTCACCGTTTGGATTGATCTGGGCGACAAGATCAGCCGTACTCGCAGTTAGGTTTGTCGCCGTCATCCCATCCACGGCCGGAGGCTGGGTCGTTATGAACGTTTCATCGACGCCATCGCTGGTCGCACCGGCGGAGTTGGACGCGACCAGGCGGTAGTGATCTGCGGTCCCCGGTGACAGGTTCGGAATCGTCGCGGTTACGTCGGTGAGCTTAGAAAATTCGCCTTCTTCGGGATTGGGCGTGCAGGGAAGCACGTGGCCATATGACTTCGTAAAACCATATTCAAAGTGACATTCGGTGATATCGCCGCGTTCAGCGGGGTTGACGCTTCCTGTCAGAGTCACCGAATTCTCCGTAACATCTGTGGGGTGTTCTGTGGTTACAATCGGCCTTGCGTCTCCAAAATCAGCGACGTCATTGCCAATGGAGTTTGCAACGTACACCGTGTGCGTGGAGCCATCGACTGCTACACCTTCAGCACCGGACAGTTTGCCGCTTCCGAACGAGTCAATTGGGTTACATGGGCCGGTCACCGGAGGGTTGCAATCCGGACTGTAGTGCTCCAGCAAGGTCCCGGTGTTTTGGTACAGTTCGCCGGTCGATGGATCGAGGGCAAAGCCCGCGACGGGGGTCGCGGTCCCCATCTGGTAGTGGTTGTATTCGACGCTTCCCTTGATCGGTGTCTGCTCAGAGACCACCTGGGGACCGAAGGATCCTTCGGGTCCTGCGAAGAACAGATCACCCGCTTCGTCGGCCTTCAGCCAGGGAATTCCGCTGGTGTTGCGGTAGGGGCCCTCGTAGGTCCCGTCTTGGCTGTATTTCCAGACGTTGTAGCTATAGTGAGTGCCCCCGACATAGAGATTATCTTCCGGACCACCAACCGCGATTCCGAAGAGCGGGCCATAGACCGGGAGATCGGTCGCATCGGCGCCGTTCTTCTGCCCTTCAACGCCCCAGCTTGTGATGAGCTGGCCCGAGGAATCGAACTTTTGCACGATATTATCGCCGGTGTCGCCGATATAGACATCGCCCTTCGACGGCCCGCTCGTGTTGTCCACCGCCAGATAATGCGGATTCTCGAATGCACCCGGACTCGCGTTATTGGCGCCGGCCTGACACACGTCAGCGGGACTTTCCGGACAGATATTCCCGCCGGTCGTGACATTCACATCTTTTCCGAACATGAAGAGAAATTCGCCGTTGGCACTGAACTTCTCAATCCGGTGATTACCGGGGTCGGTCACGTAAACGTCTCCGCTTCTCTGATCGACTTCAACGTCGGTCGGCCCCGAAAGCGGATACGGGTCTTCCGGGGTCGACGTAGAAGCGCCGAAGGACTTGGTGAAAACGTGACTGACGTTCGCAGACGCGGAGGCACTGAGGATCAGCGCCGTCGCAACCACGGCGATCAATCCCAGCGCGGCCTGCTGGTACCAAGGCGCCCGGACATCGATCCACTCCCCGCTCATCTGCGGTGCCCTCGAGGCCCTCACGCCAGACCCCGCCGTGACTTGCGGTGCTTACGCCGCGCTTTCTTCGGCTTGACGCAGCGCCCGTGCCTTTTCACTTGACCTTTCTTGCATTCCGCGGGCGGTGGAGGCGTCGACACTTCGACCGCGGGGGCCGTCGAGAAGGTCTGGTCGGGACCCGTGGCTGTACCAAAGGCGTTGGACGCGACGATCCGGTAATGGTAGGTAGCGCCAGGCGTTAAGCCAGAAATTGAATTATTCACCGTGTGGATAGAGTTGTCTTCTCCAACCGAGCCGCCGACGCTTGAACCGTAGGAGCCTGTCGGTCCAAATTCGAAAACATAATTCGTCGCGGCGTAGCCGGGCGCGATCTGAGCGCTCAGGGTCGCAGCGGTCTTGGTGATCGCGGATACACTCGTGCTCGAGATATGTGGCGCATCTGGGGTATTAAAGGTTCGATCCGGACCTTCCGTGACACCCGCGAGGTTGAGCGCCAGAACCCGATAGTGATAGGTCGTACCGGGCTTCAGACCCGAAATCTGGGTCGCCACCGAGTGCCGGGTACCGTCTTCGCCAATCGATTCGCTGGGCAGCGTCTCGCTACCATAGGAGCTGTCGGTCCCGTACTCAAAGCGATAGCTGGTCGAAGCGAAGTTGGGATTGATCCCGGCATTCAGGGTCGCTTTGGTGGGGCCGATTTCGCTCGCGGAGGTTCCGGTGACTTCCGGGTCGAGAAGGGGGGCCGGAGTGAAGGTCCTTTCCCGGCCGACAATCGGAAATTCCTTGCCGTTTGAGTTGATTGCGACAAGTTTGTAGTGATAGGTGGTGAATGGAACGAGGCCCGTCAGTTCGTCGCTGACGGCGTTCGAGCCGGCAAGAGGGACCCCGGGTGTACAGGGGTCCGTCGTTGCCGACTTCCAGCCGTGACCTTCGGCGACGGTTTCCGGTGTGATCGTCCCGCCTGACGGAGTGGTTTTTGAGTAATTCACGGTGAGCTGAGGAACGTTGGTTTCCGCCAGTGCCCCGACAAATTCAATCGTGTAGGGCGCGTTCCCCTTGGCACGCTGCACCCGAACATTGTGTGAACCGATGGTGGAGAGATTTTCCAGAGCATATTCGACGCTGGCACCGCCGAAGTAACCCCCTTCGGTATAGGGGATTTCTTCGGTGGTTTTCCCCTCAAAACTGAGTGTGAAGGTTCCGCCGCTGACGCCGGAAAGTTTGAGGTTCTGAATCTCGTTCTCGAAGGGGCCGGGAACGTAATCGAAGTAACAGGCGCTGATTTCTCCCCCAGCCGCAGGTTCCACCACACCGGTCATCGTTCCGGATGTGGCCGTGACATCTTTCGGCGAACCGGTCGTTACGGTTGGGGCCGGCAGCGGCGAGAATACCGCGAGATCGTTACCGCCGCCGTTGGCCGCATACAGCACTCCACTTGAGGGGCGGACGGCGAGCCCCGCCGCGGAATTCAGATTGCCGTTTCCTATGATGTCGGTTGCAGCGCACCCCGAGGTCTTATTGCATTCGGATGTACTTGCAAACTGTTCGATAAAACCACCGAGGTCGAGGTAGATATCATCGTTGGCTCGATTGATCGCCAGTCCAGACGGCGATCCCGAGCCAATCCCAAATGCGGAATACTCGCTCGCCGCGGGACTGGAATAGCTCGCTCCACTTCCGGTCGCCTCATACCAGACTTCAGCCGAGTTGATTTCGATCCCGGTGCCGGCCGGTGAGCCGAGTTCGAGTCGCTCACCGTCGGCCCAGGTGCCATTTGTTGGATATTTGGTCTCAGAGCTTCCGTCCTGGCTGACCTCTGTCCAATTAAAGGGACTGTTGTCGGTGAGCACGTATAGGCTGCCGGCGGGATCGACGGTAATGCCGCCGATCGTTCCGCCAATGCTGAAGCTCAGGCTCCCCTTTTCTCCCCAGGCTTGGATCAATTCTCCCGACTGGTTGAACTTCTGCACGAGGCCGCTCGCCGTGTCTGCGACATAGACATCCCCAGCCGAGGGACCTGGAGAATTGTCGACTTCGATGAATTTCGGCGAGCTGAACTGGCCCGGGCCAGCTCCAGCTATGCCGGCCTGGCAGCTTGATGTACAGATCTCGCTTGCGGCTTTTCCGTCGCTGACGCCCCATCCCCACGCAGAGATGAAGTTGCCGGCGGAATCGAACTCGACGACGCGATGGTTACCGGTGTCTGCGACATAGATATTCCCGGTCGAGTTGTTGACGGCTACATCCTGGGGATTGCTGAGCTCCCCCGCACCCGAACCCACCGAACCGATGTCTGACGCAAACTGGTAGCGACCGAGCGTCGAAAAGGTCTGGTCAGTGCCGTAGGTCGTACCGGCTGGATCACTGGCTACAACGCGGTAATGATAGGTGGTATCGACACCAAGGTGTTCTAGGGTAAAGCTGAGACTCTGGGGGCCGCTGGGTGAGCCGTGATCGGTCCCCGGTGACGCGGCGGTTAAATTTCCGTATGAGGCATCTGTTCCCCATTCGAAGTAATAGTGGACATCCTCTCCGATTCCGTTGTATGTGGCATTCAAGTCCGCCGTACTCGCGGTCACTTCTGAAGCCGGTTCCGTCTCGAGGTTCTCGACCGCAGCGAGCGTCTTAAAGCTCTGGTCGGCTCCATATGATGTACCGACCGCGTTTTCCGCCACGATTCGAAAATGATAGGTCGTCTCGACCTGCAAGCCATTTAGCAAAAACGACTCTTTTTGCGCGCCGGCTGCGGCGCCGGCGTCTTCGACCGGAGTTTTATTGCCATAGGCCCCCGTGGTTCCCCATTCGAAATAATAGTGGGTGTCTTCACCGTTTCCGTTGAACGTACCGTTCAGCGTGGCGTTGTTCCGTTCGACCAAGCTGGCCGCTTCCGTCGTCAGCCCGGCAACGGCATGCGGTGTGTATGTCTGATCGTTGCCCTTCTTGGTGCCGTTTGCAGTCGCCAATACCACGCGGTAGTGATACGGGGTCTCGGTTTTCAACCCCGACAGTTCGGCGCGCACCGCTGTCGTGGCTTTATATGGCGGGGCGGGAACGCAGGGTGTGGTCGATCCGTATCCGGTTGTCGTGCCGTACTGGAAGACACAGGAGATAACTTCCGGGCCTCCGTTGAGGCTTATGGAGGCGTTCAGCGTGCCGGCGGTCTGGGTTTGGGAGGTCACGGGTTCGTATGTGACCTTGGGAAGGATTGCGCTCGAGGTGAAGATGTCGACTGTCCCACTTTCGTCTGAAACGTAGACGTATCCGCTCGAATTGACGGCGATGCCGCCGGTGAGGTGTCCGAACGGGGTGCTTTCTGACGGGCCGGTCCCCTTCAGCTGTCCGAGATAGGTCCCCGACGCTTCAAATTCGTCAACGACGTCGTTGCCCTGATCGACGATCAAGACATTCCCGTTGGTGGGGTCGACGGCCACCCCGGCAAGGTCAGAGCTGAACCCCCCCGGCACGCCGGCACCGGTAAAGCTCTGGATGAAGGTCCCGCTTGACGCAAACTCATCGACGACTCCCCCGTTGACCACAACGTAAATATTGCCGCCGCTGTCGGTGGCGATATTCTGAATTCCGGGGAAGGCCCCACTCGGTGTGCCGGTGATTTCGTTGCCGTTGATGTAGGTCTTTCCCGGTTCACCGGAAGCACTGAACGGGGCTTCTTCGTGCTTGTTTACGAATGATGTGACGCTGTCGCAGCTTCGAGCGATGTAGACGCGACCGCTTGTCGAACCGCCGGAATTGTCCACCGCGACATGGTCAAGTCCACAGCTGTTCTTGGTTTTCCACTCTTCTTCGAAGCTCCCCAAGCCACTTTCATATACATCGACGTCCACCGGTCCGGAATCAGCCAGGTAGAGACGGCCGTTGGAATTATTGATCGCCAGGCTGAGGATATAGCCGCCGTGATGTCCACCGCCATTCTGTGTGCCGAGCAGGGTTTGCGAGGGATACGAGTCGTACTCGGCGATTGAACCCGATTCTCCATAATTGTCAATCCAGACGTTGTCACTGCCGTCGATAGCGATGCCCTGTGGATTGCTGAGACCAGTGATCTGGGAGTCGTAGGTTCGTTCGGCGAACGCCGGCGCGGCGCAGACGGCCAGTGCGACGAAGGATGTCGCTAGCGAGAGCGCGATGGCTTTACGGCGGGAGACAATCCTGCCCGCCGCACCAGAAGCGGGGAAGCGAATCGGGCGCCCGGCGCCCTTTATCGATCCCCCTAAATCACCATCAGAGCGAAATCCCAAGTTTCTTCTCTTCCCTGCTGTTCCACCCGGCCGAGTGTCTCGCCGATGTTTTAAATAGTCCCTAGCCCCGGTTCCTGCCGGAGCTCCTCTTTTCCCAACTTCCGCTCCAACGACGGCAGCTGAAGCTTTCGATAGCTAATCAGGCCGGAGCAAATTTGTCAAGAGGACCAGCCCGCTCAGTGGAGATTCGGCACAAAAAAGGACCTCAGGGGCAGTTAGCGCCCGTTTTCGAAAGGGATGATTGTCCTACTTTGGACGCCTGGATAGCCTTTTGCAGGCGGCCCTTCGGAGGGTCCGTGTCGCGGAGCAGCGCCGCAAACCAGCGGCGCGGCGATGGTCAACTTTGACGACTCGCTGATATGCCGGACCGCCAGGCCAGCCACAACAATTTATTACCGCCACCGACTGGCTTCATCCCGGCGATGATCCGCGCCTCCCACTCGGTTCAACCGAAGAGGCTGTCGCCAGAGATTGTGGCCGTCGGGGTTTATGGGGCCCAAGACTGGGCATCTCGTCCGGATTGTGGCTGAAAGCATGGTCCCCCTGACCTCGAGTGCGGCTGAACAAAATGAATTCAGCGTTGGGCGCGCCGAAGGCGCCCCGTGCGCCTGCCCCTCCTTGGCCTACACGCCGTCTTCGTCCTCACCTGCTGGGTCAGCGTTTTGCCGTTTTGGGCGTCAAATTCGACCGTGGAGACGGTCGGGGCGCCGCAGAGACTCTGGGTGTTTGAGAGGTAGCCCTGCGAGCCGCCGAAGAGAGTGAAGCGAAAGTTTCCAATCGCAGCGTCTGGCACCACGGGCACCACCGTTTTGAGGCGCCCGGTATCACCCAGAGTGGAGGATTCTGCCTCTGGCATCAGGGTGACCTGACCGCCAAGGATGAAGGCGAGGTGGGGAAGAACGCCGAAGCCCGAAACAGCGTAGACGGGTCCCTTGAGCGGGGCTTCAAGCAGCGGGGTATTCGTAGTAGCTTCGCCTATCGCCTGGCGCCCTGCGCAGTGATCAGAAGCGAGTTCTGAGCGATCGCAGATGTTGCCGAGGTGGCGCTGATCGATCTCGAAGGCTTTGGGGAGGGTGACTGCGATCGATTTGATGTTCGCATCACCCGCGCGGGTATTGAGTTCGATCGCGAGGCTCGGGTCCTTACTTCTGGCTGTGTCCTTATGGCCTCCGAGTTGGGTGACCGACATCTTGGGCGCGAAGGGCAGTATTTCGCAGTTGACTGCAATAAAGGGCGAGCTGAACGCGACCGCGGTGCCCTGGTCGCCTACGCCTTCGGAAGTCGTGTGGAATTCAGAACAATTGGTGGGGTTGATCATGAAATTGGGCTTATCGATGTTGACGCGGATTTCCCGCATCCGGATCGGAATCCCGCCGATGATCTCGGGTACGGTTTCGGAATCGGCAACGACCTGGGCGTCGAGCGGATCGATGTGGAGCGCAACCCGGACTACGACGGTGCCGTAGTCATAAGGTCCTGCCAGCGCCGGGGTGATTGCAACTAGGCTGAGCGGGGCGCCCTGGAAGGGGCCGGCGAAGTAGACCTTCCCCACCGCGTGGAAGGGATGGGGACCCGGGCCTGCGGCCACATCGCTGGTGCCGATTTCGCTGCTGGCCGGGCAACTTGGATCAGCCTGCTCGACCTTGCCAGCGGTGTCCGCAGCCGCTGTGATGTCGCCCTCCGGGCAGTAGGTGATGCCGTGGAGGTTGGCGGTCAGGCCGGGCGGCATGGTGAAGTTCAACTTGCCCAGGTACTGGTCACCGTCTTCGCGGTTCAGCTTCAAGGTAAAAGAGCTGAAGGCGCCGGCGGTCGGGTTGGTGGTGCCGGCTTCTAGCGTCGGGTGGAATGGACGGACCTGGCCCGGGCATTCGGAGTCGTTGGGCCCCGAATTGAGGCCAAAGATCTGGGTCGATTCCTGTTCGGCGAGCGTCGTGTTCCAGGGGTAGAAAACGGCCTTCGTAGTGTAGATTGTGCAGCTCGTTGGGGTCGCCATCAAACCGCGATCTGAAGCGAACAAATGGAGGACGAAGTTTTCGAATGGCGCCTGCGGCAGATCTTCAAAGTAGGCAGTAAGCTGGCCCGTGACGGGGTTGGGATTGAACGAGCCGACCAGCTTGACGTTCATCCCGAAGCCCGAGGCGGTGAGGAAGAGGCGGTACTGGTTGTTTGGTAGCGGTTCCCCGATGTAGACGGCACCTTCGAGGGGCCCATTGAGGGCCTGGGTTCCGATCGTGAAGGTTCCGATCTTGGAATGATTCGGGCATTCGGCCGGCCCCTCGGAGCCGAAATTTGCCTGCGCATCAGTGCAGGCAGTCTGACCGTCCGCCGCATCGGGATTGATCGTGAATCCTTCGGGGAGGGTGACGATCGCGCCCTTTAGCTCGGAGGGCGAGGCAGCGAATCCCAGGAACTGTGGAGCGCTCAACTCGATGTTCAGACCGGAAGGTGCATCAGTTTCGCTTGTCGTCGGATTTGCATAGAGAACCGGGGTAAAGACCTCCAGAGCGCAGCCCGTTGTCGCCGGATAACTGGCTTCAACTCGTGAGGGATGATCCGGGTCCTGATAGGTCTGGACTTCGAGCGTGGTAACTAGAGGCTGGCCGGTACAGGTGGTTGGATTGTCGATTAGGGGATGAACCGGGAGGCTTGCCAAAACGGGCTTCCCCAGGCAGCTGGTACTGGCAAGCCCGATGCAGTTTGATGGTTCCCCCGGAGCGCCTTTGGGGAAGCGTTCGGAATTGTGGGTTTCATCGGCGGGGAATCCCCAGAGGGTTAGGTTGGCGCCGGCCAGCGGAATCTTCTCAGTGATATTAGAGACCGTGAAGCGAAGCCCGTAATCACTCTCGGTACGCACTGCGACCGGGATCTCGATCGGAATGTTCAAGCCGGGAACGATGAAGGCAAAAAGCGCAGTCTGGTTGCCCGAAGGTTCAAGGTCGAATATCGGCGCCGTTCCGAACAGGTGGTTTGGATCGCCTTCATAGTTAGCACGGATGGTGATGAGCCCCGCTTGAGAGTTGGATGGGCACTGGTCCAAGGCAAAGTCCGATGATGTGCAGTGGGTGATCGCGTAGGGATTGCCGAAGACCCCCTCGGGGGCGTTGAAGGTCACCGTCTGGGCAGCCTCGGGGGTACCGGGGTTTTGGAGGGCGAATGACGTTGAAAGATCCGGATGCCCGCCGGCCTGGGTGGTCGAGGTGGTCGTGGAGAAAGATTCGATCCCCTCGCTCGCCTGAGCTGGGGCAGCATGCGCAGCCACGGACAGTAACCCTGCAACGAGGCAGAGGGTGAGACGCACGGCGTGCCTCAGCGTGGCCTCGACGCGGCCGAAGTGCGGATTCATGATCGGTGTCTCTTTGCAGGTCTGCATCTTGGTTGCACCTCAGCCACGGCGTCCTCCCTGACCGCGGCGGGTCTTCGTGTGAGAATGTCCGTGTCGGAGCACGGTCGTTCGGCGTTTAGAGACGCATTTGCCTTGACTCTTGCGGAAGCCGGCTTTGCACATGGGGGCGACCGAGTTTGTCGTGGGCGCTCCCGCTTCGCTGGCGATGCTCGGCGGCGGGGGAGCTTCGCTTCCCGCGCCGTGGCACTCGTCGGAGGCTTTGCACTGGATTTCAGGCGGCGAGTATGGAAAGCCGCCGAGGGAGCGAGCGTCATAGATCTTGACGGTGTTGCCGTTTTCGTCCTGTTCGACCAGCTTGTCGCGGGTAAAGAAGTAGGCGTCGGTGCCGTCGGCGCTGACGCTCAGGAGCCTCGAGCCAAAGGGGCTATTGCCGGTGGAGATGAGATCGACGCAGCCCCCGGGGATATCGCAAGGTTCGGCTCCCTGAACGGCCTCGGTCCCGTCTGGCTCCCACTCGTAGGCGTCTTCCCTTTCGTTGAGGTCCCTGGGGATGATCCCTTCGAGCGAGTTAAAGAAGACGCGACCGTCTTCACTCAGGCTGAGCCCGTTCGGGACCAATGTTGAGTCCGCGGTTGCCTGCGTCGCGTTCGGATTGCAGGAGGCGCATTCGATCCTGTCCTCGGTCGGAGCATCGCGGAATACCTCCCGGTGACCGGCACTGTCGTAGCCAGTCAGCGGCAGGGTCGAGGTGAAGACGGCAAATTCACCGGAGGGTGTCAACTCAAAGTCGCCAGAACGGCTGACGCCCGGTGTGCTGACGCTGTCCACCACCATCGGGTTATCGGTATTTGGGTCCGCTGGAATGACGGCCGGCCCGTAGGAGGCTAGGTTGGTCTTCCCTGAGTTTGAAACATACAGAGAGTCTGAATCGGCCGCAAGGCCGATCGAACCGCTCAGCAGACCTGCGCCGATCGGAGCGCCGACCGAATCACCAGAGGGGTCGAACTCCGCCACCTGATTACCTTCGTCAACGTAGACGTTGCCTGTAGAAGGATCCACCGCGACCCCTTGGGACGGGTTGGCAGTGAGCTGGCCCAAATCGTTGCCCGATGCTTCATACACCTCAGTGGTACCATTTCCAGCGAGGGTGCCACCATCGACGACGTAGATCCTCCCGTCCGGGCCAACCGCAACCCCGGTCGGGTATTCGATCGTCGAGAAGCTGTTGATCGGGCTGCCGCTAGAGCTGAACACGTGGACTCCGCTGAGCAGGCCGGTCACGTAGACTTCTCCCGTCGAGCCCACCGCTACGCCGGTAGGAAGCCCGACGCCTTTGATTTCGGAGATATTGGTTCCGGAGGAGTTGAACTTCTTGACGGTTCCTTCCAAAGGCGCCGGCACATAGAGGTCACCGGTCGACTGATCAACGGCTATCTCCCCGGGGATCGAGAATTCAGTATAGGCCCCACCGATGGAGATCTTTCCTTCTACTCCAAAGCTCAGAACCGGTTGACCTGTGTCGGTGAATTTCGACACGTAGGCGACGTGACCGAAGGATACATTGCCAATTTCAAGCACATAGACGTCGCCCGAAGCGTGTTCCACCGCCACCCCCGTCGGTGTGATAAATGAGCCGATTGAACGCAGGAACGGGTGTTGTGGTTCCGGCAGCGCCGCATTTGCGCTCGACTCCAGGGTCGCCACAAAGTGAGGAGCGCCTCCCGGGCGAACGACGTAGAGGTTGGGGGCGTTGGGGACGCCTTCAGAGCCGTCGAGCTGCTCGGGGGAGAGGAAGTAGATCGTGCCATCGCCTGAGGCCACTCCCCCACCCCCGCCGATCGCGACGTCACCGCAGTTAGCTTCGGTGCCGGTCGTATTCCAGTGGACGTGCTTGGTGTTTGAGGCGGGATCACAGCTGGAGCTATCGCCGGGCTGTCCGGGGGTTTCGGTTTCTCCTTTGGAGATCAGGGTGAGCGGCTTTCCTTCTTCCCACATGTAGATGTCTGGGCCGCTGTGGGCGCTGTCTTGGTTGGTCAGATGTTCTTCAGAGGAGAAGAAGACCTTGGTGCCATCGGAGGTCATCCCGTCAAAGAGGACCCCTTCTTTGGCTCCTGGGGTCAGTTCTGTCGTTTTGGAGGAGTCCCCGACGTTCATGTAGAGGTGCCAGTACTTGGCGTTGCCAACTTCGGAGACGAGCTGGCCGATCAGGATGTGGGAGCCATCGGAGGAGATATCGAGCTCGCCGATGCCCGAGCCGCTCATCGTTTGACCTGAGGGGGTCTTTGAGACGACCTTGGTTTCTTCGGTCTTCAGGTTTCGGTCATAGATCGAGAGGTCGGTGCCGTTGTTGTTTCCTTCGGGCTCAAACTGGGATTTGGAGCCAAAGATGAAGTGTTCGCCATTGGCGGAGAGGTCTTTGCCGATATAGCCTTCGGGCTTGGCTTTGGGTTGGGGGATAGAGCCGGCCATGCCCTGCACGAGTTCTCCGTTTGGCAGGTGGATCGGCTCCCCGGTTTCTGTTTGACCGGGGCCAAAGCAGGGCGAGCAGATTTCTTCTCCGCCGAAGGCCAGGGTGTCTAGGCTTGCGTCTGCTTCCAGCAGGGTCGAGGCGAAGGGGCCTTTGGCTGAGGGGTCATTGGCGGGGATGCCGACGTACTTGGTGCTCCAGCCTTCGGGGCCGCGGGTGGCGACGTAGGCATCCAGACCATCATTAGTCGGGTGGCCGGTGTTCGGGATTGCTCCTTCATGAACGCCGTAGAGGATCCGCGACGGTTCTTTCGCCTCGGGATAACCGGAAAACGGCGTTTGGCCCGGCACCAGGCTGGACTCGACGTCGTAGCCACCGGTGTCGGCGGCGGAGGCCAGCTCGTAGGCGCGGCAGTCGAGGAGCAAGGCGGCTCCGGTCTGCTGACGAACATGCGCGTTGGGGCAGTGATCCGTCGCAGCTTGGGGTTCCGCAAACGCAGCCGAAGGGGCGGCCACCGTGACTGCTCCCAGTGCGAGCGAGATAACAGCGGCGCCGATACACACCGGCGCCTCACGAGCTAGGCCCCCGCACCTATTTCTCCCACCTGACACGATTGCGCGCCGATCGGCGCGCGCTTTTAGCGAAAAGCTCATCGGTGGATCCTTCGATTCTTGTGGCCGCTCTGTGCTTTGCGACCATTGCTGCCCTTGCAGCAGGAAACCTTTAGAGGGGCGCGCTGAGCGGTGGCCCTACCGGTTTCACCCGCCACCTGAGCGGTCGCCTTCTTGCGGGCGCCGCAGAGCGAGTCATTGTTTTGGATTAGACCCCGGCTGCCTTTGAGGACGTTAACGGTGAAACGGCCAACCGGCAGGTCGGGGACTCTTGCAGTTGCCTGGGCCACCTTCGTCAAACAGGCCTCAACTGAGTCGGAGGACGAATCGAGAGTGCCAGTGCGCAAAACTGAGGAAGTCATCGGCTGGCCCTCCGGCTGTGGTGAGCTCCAGACTTGCGCCTGTTCTTCTTGGTGCAGGGTGTTTCGAGGACCGGGCTCTGATTCGCGGTCTTGTCGTTCTGGCCCTCAATCTGGACGTTGACGTTCTCGGTGGCCGAGCATAGGTTGACGGAGTTGACCAGGAGGCCCTTGCTACCCCCATCGAGGTCCAAGCTGAAGCGGGAGACGGGGGCGTCGGGGATGGTGTTGAAGGTGGTGCGCAGCTGCCCGTGGACGGATTCGACGAAGCCGACCAGGTCGATTTCGATCTGGCCCTTCAGCTCAGCGACGATGTCTGGGAGTTTTCGTTCACCGCCGTTAGCGCGCAAATAGACCGGCCCTTCGAGCGGCTTTTCAAGTAGCGGGGTTTCGGCTTTGGCGAAACCGAGCAGGGATCCCGGCGGACAATTGCCGGCCGAAAACTGGACCCGGGTGCAGGGGCTCTTGATGTGGGCGTTGTCGAGGAACTCGGAGTGCGGAAGGGTGACCGATACGCGCGAGATGTTTGCGTTGGTGCCGCCCCGGGGGAAGGTCAGCTCTGTCTTGAGCCCCGGGTTGCCATTGTGATTAGTGGAACCAGAGATCCGAGTGGTGAGTTTTGGAGCGAAGGAAAGGGAGCCGCAGTCGCCGACCTGAAAGCCCTGAGAGGGCTTGGCAAGGGCGCCTTCAGAGCCCGAGACTTCGGTGTTGACCACCAAGGGCGAGCAGCTGGTGGGATTGAGAGTGAAGTTGGGGCGGTTGAGTTCGAGCAGGACCGAACGCAGCCGCAGCGGGATGCCTTCGAGGATCTGGGGTAGTGGGTCGGAGACGGCGGTAATTTGCGCCGTCGTTGGGTTGACCCGCAGAGCCGCCCTGACAACGACGTTGCCGAGGTCATAGGGACCCGAGACCACCGGAGTGATCACCGCCAGGCTGAGTGGCGCGCCCTTGTAAGGACCGGCGAGATACACGCTGCTCGCTACGTAGACCGGATGAGACCCGGCCCCAGCGCCGATTGTCGCCGTCCCGATCTGGGACGCGACCGGGCAGCTGGGGTTGGCCTCCTCCTGAAGACCCGTGTAACCAGAGGATGCTGCCGCGGCAAGCGCTGCGTCGGAGCAGTAGGGAACCCCACTCAGCGTCGCCAGGAGGCCAGGTGGAGTCCTGACCGTGAGCCCGCTCAAATTCTGGTCCCCGTCAGCACGGGCCAGTTCGAGCGTGAAAGGAGAGTGAGCACCGGCGGTGTTTCTGAGCGAGCCAACCTGAAGGCTGGGAGAGAAGGGCCTCGTCGAGCCGGGACAGGCTTGCCCGTTAGGACCCGATGTCAGTGTGAAAAACTGACTCGATGTCTCCGGTGCAAGGCTCGAGTCCCACGGGGTGAAGGTACTGGTCACCGGGAAGGTTCCACAGCGAGTAGGGGTGGCGAGCAGCCCACGTTCGGAGCCGAAGAAGTGCATGTTGAAGGCCGTAAGGGGGCTCTCCGGCAGTTCCGAGAACGAAATCGTTAGCTGTCCGGTCTGGGGGTCCGCGGCGACTGTGCCGGCGAGCTTGATGTGGGTGGCGAACCCGTCGGCGGCGAGGAAGATGCGGTAGCGCTTGCCCGCGAGCGGCTGGCCAAGATAGACGAAACCGGGCAATGGACCTGGAAGCGCCGAGCTGTCGATCTCAAGGCTCCCGACCTTTGAGAATTCCGGGCACTGGGCTTCTTCTTCGGTGCCGAACCTGGCCTCTGCATCGGTGCAGGCGGTCTTGCCGTCAGCCGCGTTCGGGTTGATCGAAAACCCGGCCGGGAGGGTCACCGTGGCTGCCCGCAGCTCGGTCGGAGATGGGACCGAGGGACTGAGCTGCTGGGGAACGGTCAAATTAACGTCGATCCCAGAGGGGGAGTCGGTAGCGGTGGTGGTCGGCTGCGCGTAGAGACTCGGGTTGAAGCTGAGCCGTTCGCATCCTGTCATCTGCGGCCAGGTGTCCGTTTCCTGGGTTTCTCCACCGTCGTAGGAGAGCACGTCCAGAGAGGATCCGAGCGGAGAATCGCAGGTGGTCGGGTTTTGGAGGAAAGGGGTTTCCGGACTGTTCGACACTTCAGGAGGGATTCCACCACCGCACGGTTCCACCATCGTGCTTGGATCGGTGGTGCTCGGGTTGCCGTTGGCGTCGCAGATCCCGAAGTTCAGATAGGACGAGTGGCCTGGCCCGTTGGGATTGAAGAGTGGGTTGAGACGCAGCGGATCGTGAAGCGGGTTTGCCGGCACGCCCCATAGATCCTCCTGAAAGCTGACCAGCGGGTAATAGTGGAAGATAGAGGTAACCGTGGCGTCGAGCCCGTAATCGCTGCCGGTTCGCGAGCTGAGCACCGTGAACTGCGGCGCGTTGTAGAAGAAGACCTTGAACCCGAGGAGCCCGGCGTCCTGGGGCGGCGGGATTAGGTTGTAGACAGCAGCGTTGAAGGGCAGGGCGGGGTCGCTAGAGATGATGTGGACGATGCCGACCTGGGAGTCGATTGGGCAATCATCGGATGAGAAATCGGCGAGGGTGCACTGAGGGGTGGCGTGAGGATTGCCGATGAAACCGGGAGGGAAGTGGACGGTGGCGTTTTTCGCATCCTCGCATTCGCAGGGGTTCGAGCTTCCCTGCACCACTCTATTTGCGACCGAGAAGTAGATCTCCACATCAGGGTGACCGCCCGCCTGGGTCGTCGACGGCAGGGCCGAGAAGGCGGTAATCGGCGTGTCGGCCCGTGCGGCCGCCGGCCCGAATGCTGCGAGGAACAACGACAGCGCAGCAGCCGCAGCACCAAGGCGGCAGTGGAAACGACGAGCCTTGATGGTGCTCATCGGCCAGCTCCCGCCTGGCCGTCGCCGTGTGATCCGCGCCCTGCGCGGGCGCGGTGTTGAGCCCCGCGGTGCCTTCGCGAATACTTCGGATGCCTCTTATGCTTGGCATGCCTGGATCCGTGCCCACCGGCGCCGGCCCCCAGGGGCGCCAAGGTCCCTATCTTCGGGGCCGGGGGCGGTGAGCTGCCGGCGCCGTGACACTCGTCGGCGGCTTCGCAGGGAGGCTGCGGCGCCGGCGCCGGGAAACCGCCGCCCGAGCGAGCATCATAGAACTTAAGGAAGCTCCCGTTGTGATCCTGACTGGCGAGGGTGTCGAAGGTCGAGAAGTAGACGTCGGTGCCGTTGGCGCTAACCCCGACGAGCCCAGGAGAGCCGAGGATGCCGAGCGTAGTTCCCTGCGTATCACCGGTGCCCGGCGTGATCAGTTGCGGCCGCCCGGCGACGTACTCATAGACATCCTGGCGGTTGTTGGTGTCGGTCGAGACGAGGGCATCTTCGGTGGTAAAGAAGGTCCGGCCGTCATCGGTAAGGAAGAGGCCGTCCTGGCTGGCCTCGACATTGGAGGTCGGCGGGGCGCCGCTCGGAATGCAGGAGACGCAAACGATATCGCGGGTCGAGGGTTCGTAAGTGTACATCTCCAGATGGCCCGCGTTTTCGTACTGGGTCACCTGGCTCGCGGTGACGAACGCCATATGGGTGTCGCCGGGCGTTATCTGCATCCTCACGATCGGGCCTTCGGTACAAGCCCCGAAAGCACCAATTTCGCCGCTGCAGTATGGACCGCCCGTGAGCGTGGCGACGAACTGCGGGTGCCCTTCGCGGTAATCGTAGAGGTTCTGTTGGTTCGGAATCCCACGCGAGCCGTCGAGCTGTTCGGGTGAGTAGAAATAGATGTCACCGTTTTGGGCGATGGAGTTATCGGAGAGGCAGTTACCGCCGTCCGCGTTGGAGAGCTGGCAGTAAGTACGGCTCGAATACGGCACTACCCCGCACTTTGTGGTGAAGCTGGCTTTACAAGCGTCGCTATTACCCGATCCGCCACTACCAATCGAAATCAAGGTAAGGGCATTTGTTTCTTCGCTCCACATGTATAGATCTGTGCTGGTGTCGCGGTCGTTCGGAGTCAGCTGTTCGTTTGACGTGAAGTACACCTTGGTACCGTCGGGGCTCATGCCGACAAATTCGACGTCACGGCCCTGCGACACGTCGTAGGTGACGGCGCCGTCGACCCGCATGTAGAGGTGACTGGGCTGCATCGGGCAGCGGTTGACATCTCCATAGAAGGCGCTGCCACAGTTGGGAATGGGACAGCTCGCAGACCCGCACGGTCCTGTTGCACCACTCGCCATGAGGATGTGTGACCCATCGCTTGAGACCGCCGGGATCTGCAGAGGATCGCCTACCGGATCGCTCGGCTCGCTCGGAATTGGATTGCCGTTTGATAGCACTGAAGCCACCGCGACCGTGTCGGTTTCGGTGTCGTTGTCATAGACGGAGCCCGGCGGCCCCAGCTGGCCATCGATCGCAAATGCATTCCACTCTGTGGCGAAGACGAAATGACTGAGATTGGCCGACGCTGTCACATCGCCGGGGCAAAGGCTGTTATAGGAGAAGATGTTGGTAGCCGACTGGCCTCCGGGGCAGTCGAGCGCGTGCTCGCCACCGGGAGCGGTGTTCCCGCCGAATACGCCCAATTCGGGGGGATAGGTGCCACCGGGCGTGGTGCCCAGATCGGTCGGCCAGCGATCGAGGAGGCTGCCTTCCGCGCTCATGACAAATGGAGCAGTCGATGCGGCCGGCGGCCCATTCCAGACCAGGAATCTATTCATAGCCGGGTCGGTCATAGCCCCATCCTGGATATGACTCGGGAAGGTATCCGCGTCCGCCGAGACATCCGATGCCGTACCCGTATTGGCGGCCCCGTTGGCTGAGCCTGGCGGTCCCTGCACGGGGCCGCCGTCGAGGGCAGATTGACTGGCCGGGAGCCCAACGTAGCGGCTGACCCAGCCGGTGCTCGTCCGGGTTGCAACGTAGAGGTCGCCATTGCTATCGATTGGGCTGCCGCCCGATCCTGGAATCGAGGAGTAGAGCCCCGTGTAGGCAAAGCGCGACGGACTGGAGGCGAGGCCGGTGTTAGGACCCCCCGGGAAGAGCTGCGTGCCGCCCGCATTTTCGGGGGAGACGAGCTCGTAGGCACGACAATCTGGCAGGTAATTTGACCGTGTCTGCTGGCGTACGTTTTCGTTCGGGCAGGCCGGTGGATAGAAATTGAAGGTCAAATCCCCGGTTACAGTGGTTCCGTCAGCATTTGTCGCCGCCAATCGATAGTGGTAGACGACGTGCGGCGTGAGTCCTTCGAGGTCGACCGCAACCCCTTGATCGACATTGCCCGGGGCGATCGTTCCATCGGGCACCGGCACCGAATTACCGTAGTCCGTGGACGGTCCGTATTCGAACCGATAAGTCGTTTCAAGCCCGTTGGGGTTCACCTGAGCGCTGAGGTCCGCCGTTGTCGCGGTAAGATTCGCCGACGAAATCCCGTCGACCGTCGGCGCCTGTGTGGTGGTAAAGGTTTCGTCGAGACCTACGCCAATTCCGTTGGCAGAGTTAGCAGTAACTAGACGATAGTGATCGCGGGTCGCGGCAGACAGACCGGTCACCCTCGCCGTCACCTCCGTTGGAGTGGTGAAGTGAGAAGATGGGGGATTACCGGCTGGGTTCGGTTCACATGGCACGGTGTGACCGTAAGTCCTGTCGAAGCCATATTCAAAGAAGCACGTCGTGATAGCTCCGCGGCCGGCAGGGTCGACGTGGCCGGTGATAGTGACAGCCGATTCCGTCGCTTCGGTCGGAGCACCGGTCGTCGTGATCGGCCGAGCGTCATCGAAAACCACCACGTCATTGGCTGATCGATCGGTAACGTAAACCGCATGCGAGGACCCATCGACCGACAATCCTCCCGGCGTGGTTAGATCGCCGCTACCGAACGTATCAACCGGACTACAGGGAAGGCAATTTGAAGCATAGTGGTTGATCTGCTTTTCGGCTTCGCTGACTTCATAGAGTTCACCGCTGGCGGGGTCGAAGGTGACCGTCGGTGCGATTGATACTTCGGTTCCTCCCGCATCAAATATTCCGAGGGAATGCTCGAACCAACCGTCGTACTTTCCAGCTGCCGAGTACGTCCAGATGTCGCTTGCGTAGTGCGAGCCATATATGTAGAGGTCGCCATTTGGATCGGTTACGATGCCGCCAATAGGGCCGAAGACCGGCAGGTCTGTCGCATCGGATCCGTCCTTCTGACCTCCCTGACCCCAGCTCGTAATGATCTGGCCTGATGCGTCAAACTTAGATACAAGATTGTCGCCGGTGTCGGCGACGTAGACATCGCCACTGGAGCTGTCTACTGCCAGGTACGTCGGCTGTTCGAATCCCCCCGGACTGGCCGCCGATGCACCGGCTTTGCAGATGTCTCCGCTGGCCGCTGTGCAGACATCACCGCCGGTGCTCTGATCGACTTCCTTACCAAACATCAGAATGAATTCACCGGTGGGGCTGAACTTCTCGACTCGGTGTTCGGGTGGGTCTGTTACGTAGACGTCGTGGCTTGTCTGATCGACTTCAACGTCGCTTGGTTCTGAGAGTGCGTTGCTACCCGAGCCTGAGATGGCGAGGCCGAAAACATGTGATACCGGTTCGAGTGGCTCCGCCAGGCTTGTACTCACCCCGTTGGAATTTTCGGCCACGAGTCGATACCGATATCTTGTCGTGAGAAGGCTGAGCCCGGTGAGGGCTGCGTGCACGTCAGTGGCTGTGGAAAACGTCGATCCCTCCGCGCAGGGGACCCGACCGCCCGAGGAGAGGTTCGAAAAGCCCGTCGAGCCATATGCTTCTGCCGATACGTATTCGAATTGGCAGTCCACCACTTCACCAGCTCCCGCTGGATCGACGTGGCCGTTAAGGGTTGCTGTCGTCGGCGTCAGTTCTGCGGGAGGTTTCGCTGTCACGTCGGGGGTGGTGAGGGTTCCGAAGACCCCAACGCTTCCTGCACCCGTGTTAGCAACGAATGCGTCACCGGTTTCGGTGTCGACGGATAGCCCCTCGGCGCCGCTCAGCCGCCCGGAGCCAAATGTTTCCACCGGCGAGCCGTCAAACCTGTACCGCGAGACCGCTGCAGCTTCGGACGCATAGAGATCATCACCGTTGGGGTCCACGGCGACCCCCGTCGCGCAAAAGCAACCGATTTTTTCGATCAGTTCGCCGCCAGAGGCGTTTAGCTTAACGATCGCTCCGTTTCCGCGCGCCTTGTAAATCGCGCCCGTCGAGTCAACAGCGATGCCGTCCGGTGCGGTTCCAGCAGCCGTTTCGAATTCCCCCGCGGATGCGCCTGTCGGGGTGAACTTGGACATCTGTGTGCCATTAAGGACGTATAGGGTTCCGGAGCCATCAACGGCCACCCCCGCCAGTTCTGGAAAGCCCGAAAGTTGGCCCCCGGCTCTCCAAGAGGCGACGAGAGCGCCGTCTGCTTCGAACTTGCTGACGTTGTGATTACCGGTATCGCCGACATAGAAGTCCCCTTCAGAGGCGCTGCTCGAGCTGTCCACTGCCACGAAGGTGGGCGTCGCAAATGCCCCTGGTGACGCCGCGGAGGTACCGGGCTGACATTCATCGCCCGTGCCGATCGCACAAAGGTTTTGTTCGGCTTCGGTTCCCGAAGATTCAACAGCAGTCTTGTTGACCTCCTTGCCAATGATCCAAATCAGATGGCCCGCGGCGTCAAACTTCTCGACCCAGTGGTCTGCCGCATCAGTGACGTAGATGTCATGGGCGGAGCTGTCCGTAGAGTTATCGACGGCTGTGTCCGTCGGTTGGGAGAGCGGGTAGGGATCTGGCGGGCTGGATCCGGCCGCGCCAAACGTAGTAGAGAAGACGTGTGTCACTTCCGCTCGCGCGGAGGCAACACACCACAACAAACCGCCGAGCAGCACGACAAACACCGTTGCGGCGGAGATGAGCCGCTGTCGCCCGCTGAAAGCGCCTGCGGGCGACCGTTTGAAGAAAGCGACACTCACGGGTCAATTCCCCAATCATGATGTCGTCTTGCATCGGCGCGCTTGTGGTTGCGTCGATGCTTCCGTGGATGATGCCTTCGCCTGACGCACCTTCCGTGCTGGCGGACATAGTGCGATTTGCAGAGCGTAGTTATGGGCACGGGTCCTGTGGTCTGGGGTGTCGGTGTCCCAGCCGGCGACACAGCGGGCGGCGCGGGTCGCCGTGCTTGCGTAGTGAAGGTCTCATCTGGCCCTTTGGAGGTGCCGGCGAAATTCGTCGCTACGACGCGAAAGTGATAGGTCGTTCCAGGAGCCAGTTCATTTATCGAAGCAGCAGCATGGTGGTCGACGCCGTCGCCTTCGATCGGTTCCGTTGGAGCGGTTCGGAGCCCGTAGGAGAGGCCACTCCCGTATTCAAAACGAATGATTGTCGCGCCAAAGTTCGGATTCACTTCCGTTCCTAACGTCGCGCTGGTTTCAGTTGGGTTGGAGGCGAATGTGTCATCGATGACCGGAGCGCCGCCTTCAACGGTCGTGAAGCTAAGATCAGGGCTGTAGCTGTAAAAACCGAGATCGGTCGAACCGGTCGCCGCCAACCTGAAGTGGTATGTGGTAAATGGTGACAGGCCGCTGATGACCGCGCTGACGTTGGCGGGCGTCGAGAGCGGCACACTGGGGGAGCAAGGGACCTCCCCCAAGTTGTAGCTGACATTCGTACCGTATTCGAAGTGACAGTCAGTCACTTCTCCGCTGCCGTTTGGATCGACAGTTCCGGTCACCGTCACAGAGGTCGCACCCGGATTGGCAACCAGCGCGGTCGTCAGTTTTGGAGTCGGGCGGGGAATGAACGCGGCGATCTCGTTATCCCCGGCATCGGCGACGTAGATCGTCTTGCTCGAACGCTCGAAAGCAACGCCCGCGGAGGAGTGCAGGTCTCCTAGGCCAAACACGTCGTAGGTCGTGCCGATCACGTTCGACGCTTCGATGCTGTTGCCGACGTCGACAAACCTGTCATCCGTCGAAGTGTCAATCGCGATGCCGGTCTGTCCCGAGACGACATTCCCGAACGAATCAATGGCAATCGGGTGCCCGCCCGCTCCTTCGACAACGAGCGATCCGTTCGGGCTCACCGCCATTCCCGCGATTCCCGCTCCATAAGTCATGGCCCCGTTGACGCCCCAGCCAGTCACGAGGCTCCCCGACGGTTCGAACTTCTGCACGACGTTGTCGGCGACGTCGCCGACGTAGACGTCGCCCCCCGAAGGTCCGGGAGAATTGTCGACTTCGATGAAAGTCGGCGATCTGAACTCACCCGCCCCCAACCCGGAGATGCCGGCTCGACAACCAGAGGTGCAGACCTCGCTCATCGGCGTCCCGTCTGTGACGCCCCAACCCCAGGCGGCAAGGAAGTGGCCGGATGAGTCGAATTTCATGACACGGTGATTGCCGGTATCCGCTACGTAGATATCCCCAGTCGAGTCATCAACCGCAACGTCCTGTGGATTGAGCAGCTGGCCGTCGCCGGATCCCGGCGCACCGATGTTGGCACCAAATTGGTAGCGCCCGGCCGTGTCCGCCGTTTCGCTCGCACTCGTGTTATTGCCATTCGCGTTCGCCGCGACCAGACGATAGGTATATTTTGTTCCTGGCGTCAGCCCTGTCACAGTCGTGCTCACGTCGGTCGGGGACGGGTATGGGGGATTTGATGGCGGATTGGTCGAGCACGCTGCCTGCTGCGGGCCGGACGATGGACTTTCGTATTCGAAGCTACATTCGGTGATTGGGCCTCCGCCAGCCGGGTCTAGGTGTCCGGTCAGGGTCGCGGTGGTGGCACGGACTTCGGTGGGTGGTTCGATGCTCACGTTGGGAACCGTGATTGGCTTGAAGATATTGACGCTACCGCCGTTGGATACATAGACGTCACCGGTCGACTGGTCCACCGCGATGCCGCTAACGTAGGGGCCTGCTCCAAGACCCTGAGGCGGGATGAAGTTTCCCGAGCTGTCAAAGACGTCGAAATCGCTGTTGGCCAAGGAGCCGACAAAGAGCCTTTCCGACGCATCGTCGGTCGCAACTGAGATCAAGCAGCATCCTGTGCTATCAGGGGAGAAATCTCCGTCAGGAGTATTGGACCCGTCGAGCGTTCGCACGAAGCCGCCGGAGGAGTCGAACTGGAAGACGAGGTTCGGCCCCGCCCAGTCTCCGACGTAGACATTGCCGCTCGAGTCGACGGCGAGGGCGGTTGTGTATTCGCCCCCAAGGCGGTAAAGACCACCGGCGCTCGCTGTGATTTGGCGCAAATAGGCGCCGTTTTCGTCAAAGACGTCGATCACCTGGTGGTGGGCGTCGACCGCATAGAGATCATGGGTAGTCTGATCGACGGCGATCGCAAACGAGCTGTAGCCGTTTCCTGGGGGTGAAAACGACCCGGCCGGGGTCGCGGACCCAGCCAACTGCCCGTTGGGACTCGGTGTGGTGTCGCCGAAACTGGTGATCAGATTGCCTTCGTCGTCGAACTTGTCGATCACCCCATGGCCAAGATCGGCGACGTAAACATCGCCAGTTGAGTTGTCGACTGCCACCGAGACGTGTCCGCCGAACGAGCCCGCCGGAGTGTTCGAGCCGTCCCATTCCGTCGGTGATTCGTCTGTGGCAGAGGCGAAGTCCAGTACGCGGGCCGTACCCGAATCGGCCACGTAGATGTGACCGTTGTGATCGTTGACGGCAACGCTCCCCGCAAGCAGGAAGTTGAAACCGTGGGGAAGCTGACCAGCCGACTGGAACTTCAGCGCGGCGGCGGCTGGCGTAAGAGGGAGGAAAACAAATCCTGCCAGGATGGCGAGCACCGCCATTGCCGCTCGCGACCAAGCCAGTAATCCAGCGCGCGCTCCACGGAATGGGTGGGAGGATGGCCTCAAGCCTTCACTCATTCGTTTCGACCAATCCGCGCCTCGGTCGGCCCGAACCCGTTGGGACGAATCGACCCGAGGTCAGCGACCCCACGGGCCGGCACAGCCGGCCGCTCGCTCGTCATGTGACTCAGGAAAGAATCCGGTGTCACTGCCGAGGATACCCTCAGTCTGTCCTTGCTACCGCACCCCTTACCGTTGCCGCCCGGTTGTCGGTGGGGCCCGGGTTCGGAAACAACACGGAAGGGAAGCGCAACGCTCAGATCGGACTCAGACTGAACGCCAACCTCGGCCTGGTGCATGCCTTGGCCGTGCGAGGGAAGCTCGGCGGCAGCCCAGGTGGCAATACCAATACATGCACGAACGTCGATCACTAAAGGCACCCGAACGACGCACGAGATCCCGCGGTAAGGGCCAAAGCGCATCCGGCGGCACAAAGCATGATGGGAGCCACAGAACGCCAACCCGAGCCTATGGCTCGATCTGCGGCGAGGCCCGAAACAAATTCGGACGATGTTCCCACCTGGCTCTCCTCTGCCGTGGCTGCGCGATCCTTGCCCCGATCCACGAGTGTGGATCCCCTGGCCCCGTTCCCGTCAGCCGGTTCATATCGTCTCCTGGCCGTTGAGCGCCCCGGGGGGACTACCTGCTCTAGCCACCGCGCATTAGAACAGACACGGACCGAATTGTCAAGCACCCTACCTTGAAAGCTAGGAGGCGGCCTCATCGGATAAATGCGGCCGCGCTTTGTTATGGGAACAACGAAGATGCTAAGCGTACCTCGGCCTCAGATTGAAAACAAGGCCGTCCCCGCCACCCGTTTGCCCGACCCATCAGTTTCTCGCAACCCGTCTACCTCGACCGGCTACTCGTCTACGGCAGATCCCGTCGATCAATCGGGGGTTGACAGCAGAGCTCGGTGTCGTCGAGCGCACCAATCATGGAGTCCAGATGCCTGGCCTAGAGTTGGACTCAGCGCTCAGTGGCTCCGACCCCTCCCCCGCTTCTTCGTCTTCTTCTTCGCACCACACGCCGCCCCCGTCCTCACCTGCTGGGTCAAAGTCTTGCCGTTTTGGGCATCGAATTCGACCGTGGAGACTGTCGGAGCGGCGCAGAGATTCTGGGTGTTTGAGAGATAGCCCTGTTTGCCGCCGAACAGGGTGAAGAGGAAGTGCCCGATCGGGGCGTCGGGGATGACCGGGACGACGGTCTTGAGGCGACCGCCCTGAACCGAGGATGATTCGGCCTCCGGGGTAAGCATCACCTGGCCGCCGAGAATGAAGGCGAGGTGGGGAAGGACGCCGAAGCCAGAGACCGCGTAGACCGGGCCCTTGAGCGGCTTTTCCAGAAGTGGGGTTTCGGTCACCGCTTCGCCGATCGGTTGACGCCCGGCGCACTGATCAGAGGCCAGTTCCGCTCGGTCGCAGAGGTTGCCGAGGTGGCGCTGGTCGATCTCGAAGGCTTTGGGCAGGGTGACCGTCAGGGACTTGATGTTGGCATCGCCCGGACGGGTATTGAGTTCGATCGCCAGGCTCGGGTCCTTGCTGCGGGCCGTAACCCCTCGGCCACCCAGCTCGGTGATCGACATTTTGGGAGCAAAGGGCAGCGAAAAGCAATTGACCGCCTGGAAGGGAGAGGAGAAATTGTCCACGGTGCCTTGATCGCCGACCCCCTGGGAAGAAACGGCAAAAGGAGAGCAGTTGGTGGGATTGATCATAAAGTTGGATCTATTGATGCCGACCTGAATTTCGCGCATACGCAGTGGGATACCGCCGATGATCTCGGGGACCGTTTCAGAGTCGGCGATAACGTGAGCATCGAGCGGGTCGATGTGTAGGGCAACGCGAACGACGACGGTGCCATAATCGTATGGACCAGCGAGAGCGGGAGTGATCACCACCAGCGAAAGAGGCGCTCCCTGGAAGGGGCCGGCAAGATAGACCTTTCCAATCGCGTGGAAGGGGTGTTCGCCGGGTCCAGCCGCGACGTTTGAGGCTCCGATTTCTGATGATGCCGGGCAACTTGGTTCTGCCTGCTCACTCCGTCCGAGAGCCTGGGCGGCAAGAGCAATCGAGGCCTCTGGACAGTAGGTGACGCCGTGAAGGTTGGCGGTGAGCCCCGGGGGCATGGTGAAGTTGACGTGGGCCAGATCCTGGTCACCGTCTTCGCGGTTCAGCTTTAGGGTGAAGGAGCTGTACCCGCCGGCTTCGGGGCTGCCGGTCCCGGCGATCAGCGTCGGGGTGAAGGGCCGGAGCTGTCCGGGGCATTCAGTACCGCGAGGCCCCGAATCCAACCCGAAAATCTGCGCTGATGTCACATCGGCCAGCGATTCATCAAAGGGGAAGAAATGAGCGCTGACGGTGTAGATCGTGCAGGCGATCGGGGTCGCCATCAGAGCCCGTTCTCCGGAGAAAAGGTGGAGATGAAATTCTTCGAATGGGGCCTGAGGAAGTTCTGCGAATTGGACAGTGAGCTGACCGCTTTCTTGGTTCGGAACTACCGAACCAACAAGCTTGACATTCATGCCAGAGCCAGAAGCCATCATGAATAGCCGATACTGATTTCCAGGCTTCGGTTCGCCGATGTAGACGGAGCCTTCCAACGGCGCCTTGAGGGCCGGCGAGTCGATCGAGAAGGTTCCGATCTTTGCGTCGGCGCCACATTCAGTCGGGCCCTCGGAGTGAAAGTTGGCCTGGGCTTCGGTGCAGTCACTCTGTCCGTCAGCTGCATCGGGATTTACCGTGAAGCCAGGCGGAAAGGTGATCGTCGCCGATTTGATCTCGGAGGGAGACACGGCAAATCCCTCAAATAGCTTCGCGCTCAAATCGACGTTCAGACCGGAGGGCGAGTCGGTCTCTTCGGTGGTGGGACTTGCCTGGAGCAGTGGTTTGAATGTCTCCCGTTCACATTCGGTAACCATCGGGTAACTCGACTTCGCTTCAGATTGGTGATCGGGTTCATGGTAGGTCTGGACCTGAAGCGTTGTTTCGAGATTACTACCTGTGCATGTGGTTGGGTTGTCGGTGAGCGGCGTGACGGCAAGGCTGGATGGGGTACCTTCGACCAGACAGCTCGCATCGGTAATCCCCGGGCAGCCTTCGGGTTCACCAGGGGACCCTTTCGGAAACCGCTGCGCATCATGGCTAGCATCGGCTGGGAAACCCCAAAATGTCAAGCGGGCCGCTGCCAGCGGAATCAGCTGGGTGATATCGGATACCGTAAAGCTCAAACCGTAGTCCGTGTCGGTGCGAACCGACACAGGGATCTCGATCGGAACGTTGACCGTCGGAGCGATGAAGGCGAAAAGCGCCGTCTGTTCGGCGCTGGGTTCAAGGTTGAAGACGGGGGCGGTGCCGAGTAGGAAATCAGGGTTTCCTTCGTAGTTCGCGTAGACGGTGATCAATCCAGCCTGCGTGTTTGAGGGGCACTGATCGAGTGCAAAGTTAGATGATGAACAGCGGGTGATCGCATCTGGATTACCGAAGAGTCCCTGCGGGGCATTGAAGGTGACATTTTGGGCGGCTTCAGGCGCACCGGGGCTAGACAGCGTGAAGGAGGTGGAGAGGTTGGGGTGTCCACCGGCCGCGGTGTCGGAGCTGGTGGTTTCAAATGAGCTGATCGGCTCATCTGCGGCGGCTTGAGCAGTGGCCATCGCCAGCGTGAACATGCTGAGGATCAGGGTCAAAGCAGCAGCGGTCGCGTAGCTTGGCGCCCGCCGCCGGCTGAATCGCCTCCCCTCAGAACCACGGTCACCTCGGCGGACTCTCCCCCGGGGCCTGGCCGCCAGGCATTGCTGGGGCGCGGCGAGAAGCTCCGCCCTAGCGGCCCGTGACATCACCGCCTACCCCCGTGGCCGTGATCGCGCCGGGCGGCTCGCCTTTTGTTTCTCTTTTTAATGTGGTGCCTGCGAAGGCAGCGGTCACCCTTTCGGCGGAATCCCGCCTTGCAGCTCAGCTTTTCGGTTGGACCTTCATTCCCGCCGGGGGAAGGGGCAACGGAATGGATGTTGGCGGCCGGGGGTGGAGGAGAGCCGGCACCGTGGCACTCGTCGGAGGCCTTACAGGGAACTTCGGGCGGCGTGTAGGGGAAGCCGCCTTCGGCACGCGCATCGTAGATACGAACGTGGCTTCCGTTCGCGTCCCCCGCCGAGAGCGCTTCGCGCGTGAAGAAGAATACGTCGGTGCCGTCGGCAGAAGCCGAGAGGAGGCTGTCGTTGGACGGGCTGGTCCCGGGGGAGATGAGATCGAGGCAGCCGGGAGCCGTGTTACAGATCTGACTATCAACGCCGGCACCGATAGGCTCCCACTCATAGACGTCTTCGCGTTCATTCAAATCGCGATCGACGAGTCCTTCGGTGGAGTTGAAGAAGACGCGGCCGTCGTTGGTGAGGCTGAGTCCACCGGAGGCAAGGGTCGCTTCGCCCGTCGCCTGCTCGCCGGTCTGGCTACAAGAGACGCACTGCAGATTTTCGGCAGTCGAGTCATAGCGATAGACCTCGCGGTGCCCAGCGTTGTCGTATCCGGTCAGCGAGAGTGCCGAGGTGAAGACCGCATCGGCGCCGTTGGGGGTCACCTCGAAATCCGCGCTGCTGCGAGCTCCCGGAGAACGAACACTGTCAACGATCAGCGGGTTGTCCGCTTCGGGATCTACCACTTCCGGCGGCCCGAGCGCCCTAACGCTGCCACTACCACGATTGGTTATAAAGAGTTCGCCTTCGTTTGCAACAAGGCTGACCGAGCTCGAAAGAAACGCGGAACCAAATGCTGCGCCAACCTGGTGGCCGGAGG
The DNA here is from genome assembly GCA_963700105.1 of uncultured Solirubrobacterales bacterium. Taxonomy (GTDB): domain Bacteria; phylum Actinomycetota; class Thermoleophilia; order Solirubrobacterales; family 70-9; genus CAVUWL01. The sequence goes on from CAVOWL010000006.1 coordinate 172,984, forward strand.
AATCGAACTCACTGACCTGATTGCCTTCGTCGACATACACGTCATTGCTTGAGGGTTCGACCGCGACGCCGAGCGAGGGATTGGCGTCGAGTAGGTGTCCGCCCGAGGGTTCGTATTCAAGCGGTGAGGTGCTGGTTGGTTCGTAGGCCTCGGTCGTCCCCGATTCGTTGAGGATCCCGCCCCCGTTGACGAGGTAGACGGTCCCGCTCGAGTTGACCGCAACACCGGTCGGTCGCGACACCGTCGTAAAGCTGGTGACAGGTTGGCCGTTTGCGTCATAGACGTGGAGGAGAGCACCAAAGGCTTCGGGGACAAAGACGTCTCCGTTTGCCGGATCAACCGCCACTCCGCTTGGATAGCCGCCTTCGATCTGAGACAGATATTCTCCCGAGGGGCCGAACTTATCGACGACGCCGTTGAGCAAGTCCGGGACATAGAGATCGCCAAAGGAGGGGCTCTGTGGATCCCTGTCGACCGCCAGCTCAGTGGCCAGATTTCCCGGCCCGTACTCGGCGAAGGACTTCGCCGGGGTATTTGACCCATTCAGCTTTCCACCTTCGCCGAAGCTGGTCACCAAATGGCCGGAAGGAGTGAACTTCTCAACAGCGCCCCCCACTTCGGCCCCGGTTAGATCGAGAACGTAGGTGTCCCCTTCGGGTCCGACAGCGACCCCAGTGGGCTCTTCGAAAGCGCCGAACGAGCGCCGGAGGGGACGACTGGCTTCCGGCAACGCCGCATTGGCGCTCGACTCAAGCGTCGCCACGAAGTGAGGAGCGCCTCCCGGGCGAACGACGTAGAGGTTGGGAGCGTTCTGAACGCCTTCAGAGCCGTCGAGCTGCTCGGGGGAGAGGAAGTAGATCGTGCCATCGCCTGAGGCCACTCCCCCACCGCCGCCGATTGCGACGTCACCGCAGTTAGCTTCGGTGCCGGTCGTGTTCCAGTGGACGTGCTTGGTGTTTGAGGCGGGATCACAGCTGGCGCTATCGCCGGGCTGTCCGGGGGTTTCGGTTTCCCCTTTGGAGATCAGGGTGAGCGGCTTTCCTTCTTCCCACATGTAGATGTCTGGGCCGCTGTGGGCGCTGTCTTGGTTGGTCAGGTGTTCTTCAGAGGAGAAGAAGACCTTGGTGCCATCGGAGGTCATTCCGTCAAAGAGGACGCCACCTTTAGCTCCTGGGGTCAGTTCTGTCGTTTTGGAGGAGTCCCCGACGTTCATGTAGAGGTGCCAATATTTGGCGTTGCCAACTTCGGAGACGAGCTGGCCGATCAGGATGTGGGAGCCATCGGAGGAGATATCGAGCTCGCCGATGCCCGAGCCGCTCATCGTTGCCCCCGAGGGGGTCTTTGAGACGACCTTGGTTTCTTCGGTCTTTAGGTTTCGGTCATAGATCGAGAGGTCGGTGCCGTTGTTGTTTCCTTCGGGCTCAAACTGGGATTTGGAGCCAAAGATGAAGTGTTCGCCGTTGGCGGAGAGGTCTTTGCCGATAAAGCCTTCGGGCTTGGCTTTGGGTTGGGGGATAGAGCCCGCCATCCCCTGCACCAGTTCTCCGTTTGGCAGGTGGATCGGCTCCCCGGTTTCTGTCTGGCCGGGGCCAAAGCAGGGCGAGCAGATTTCTTCTCCGCCGAAGGCCAGGGTGTCAAGGCTTGAGTCTGCTTCCAGCAGGGTCGAGCCGAAGGGGCCTTTGGCTGAGGGATCGTTGGCGGGGATGCCGACGTATTTCGTGCTCCAGCCTTCGGGGCCGCGGGTGGCGACGTAGGGGTCGACGCCGTGGTTGGTCGGGTATCCGGTTCCCGGAATGCCGCCGTCGTGGACGCCGTAGAGGAGACGGGAGACTCCTGTAGATCCCGAGGCCTCCGGGTAGCCGGGGAATGGAGTCTGACCTTCAACAAGGTTAGACTCGACGTCGTAGCCTCCGGCGTTAGCGGCTGAGACCAGCTCGTATGCGCGACAGTCAAGGAGCAACGCCGCGCCCGTCTGCTGGCGGACGTGGGCGTTGGGACAGTCGTCTTTGAAGGGGGTGAAGGGAAAGGTCGTGAAGGAGTGTTCGGCGCCTGGGGTGCCCCCTTCTGGACTTTCCTTATTGGTTGCAACAACCCGGTAGTGGTAGACGGTGCCAGGGGTGAGACCGCGCAGCTGATAGCTGACGTTCACAAAGAGCCGGCCGGAGCCAATGTCGACATCGGGAACCGGCACCGCCTGACAGGGATCTGGGCTCGCAGAGCAATTACTCGTACCGTATTCAAAGTGATATTTGGTGTCCGCTCCCCCGGGGTTGATAAGGGCCGTCAGAAGGGCGCGATCGGAGTGCACATCGCTGACCGCACCCTCGATCAGCGGAGCTGAGATTGTCGTTTGGAAAGAGCGGTCTTCGCCATAGCTGACTCCTGCGCCGTTTTCCGCGACGATTCGATAGTGGTAGTGCGCAAGCGGTTCGAGCTTTTCGGCCAGACGGAAGGAGACCAATTCGCGGCTTTCTGGAGCTGGTGAGACTCCGACTCCAGGAGGAGCGGCGGTATCGAAACCGTATTTGGAGGTGGCGCCCCATTCAAAGTAGTAATGGGTCAATTCTCCGTTTCCGACAAAGGTGCCCTCGAGAGTCGCGCTGGTTCCGCCAACTTCGGCTGGTTCCTCGGTTTGCAAGCCCAGGACATTGTGAGGTGTGTAGGTCTGGTCCGCACCGTGCTGGATACTCGCCGGTTCGCTCCCATTGCTGACTACGATTCGGTAGTGATAGGTCGTATCAGTGCTAAGAGACGATATTTCAGCATGAACTTCTGTCGGGGTTTCGATCGGACTTGCGTTTGTACCAACCGTTTCATCTGAAGCGTTGAGGCAGGGCCTGGATCCGAAACTGTATTCGCCATCCTTTGGCCCGTATTCAAAGCTGCACGAAATGACGTTTCCGCCGCCATTGGGATCGATCTCAGCGTCGAGGGTGCCGGAGGTGGGGCTCGGATTGGAGACGAGGTGGTAGGTGAGCCTGGGAAGGACGACGTTGGGGCGGTAGATACTGACGGCGCCATTTGCGACGTAGACATAGCCCTGAGAGTTAACTGCAACCGCTCCTTCATGAGCGATTGAATCCAGATACACGCCTTCGGGAGACAGCTCGGAGCCATTGTCAAAGACAGCGTCGCCGTTGGTCGGGTCGACCGCGAGGCCGTCGGCTGGAGCATTGAATTCGCGTACGAGTTCACCGCTCGGGCTGAACTCCTCAACGACCGCGCGCCCCGCGTCGGCGACGTAGATGTTGCCCCGAGCATCGACTGCGATGCCCTGGGCGTTTGCGAAACCGGAGAGGACATTTCCACCGGTGGCTTCGAATTCAGCGGGCTTGCCGTTCGGTTCGAAGGCAGAGACCGCTCCATAGCAGTAGCCAGGGCAGGTGTTGAGAATGTACATCCGACCATTGGAGCTGTTGACCGCGACCGATGGGTCGGCGCCAGTTTCCCCCCCGATGTTGCCGCCATTCGTCGGCAGGGGCCTGACTTCGACTGGTGTCGCGTGGTTGCCGGCGAGATTGAAGACGTCGATGCCACCCGCTTCTGCTACGTAGAGGAAGCCGTCGGAGGTGTCAACTGCCAAGCTGTCGCTGCTCAGATTGCCAGCGCCATACGGTTCACCGACTTTCTTGCTTTCCCCGGGGTAGGCTTCGTACTCTTCGACGCTGCCTTGATTCAGGATCCAAGCGCCATCATGACCGTCGATCGCGACCCCGTTGGCATCGGTGAGGGGAATTTCGGCCGCGAGGCTGCGCGGTGCGGCGGCAAACGCCGGGGCGGCAGTGGCGAGCACCGCGATTGCCAAAGCCAACCCCTCAACCAGAGCCGAAAGAGCCGAGAACGCCCCGCGGCGGCTTCCAGCTGCCCTTGCGCCAGCCGCGCGGGCAATCCGACCCCCACGGCGTGACGGAGCCGCCTCGGGCGCCAATCTTTCGCATCGAGAAGCCGCTGGGACGAGATGGGCTTTGGGTGGAGATGGAGCGGCTGGGGCAGTTGAGAGCGAACTGTGGATGACCGATCTTCGTCGTCGCAACCGGGCCGAAGAGGAGACGAAAATGGCAGAAACGCTTCGCTCGGCCCTCATCTGATACCAAACCAATCGATCGCCCGTGTTCCATTTACGGTTCCGCTCCGTTTGCGCCCGTTCGACCCACTGCACGGCACATGCAGCAATTGGTTTTGGTTATCGATCCGTCCGTTTTGGCCTTCGAGCGTGGCCTGCGTCGCCAGCGGTCCCTGACAGAGATCGACACTATTTGCCAGGAGACCCCTCCTGCCACCATCGAGGTTGAGCGTGAACCGCGAGACGGGGGCATCGGGAACGCTCTTGAAGGAGGTCCGCAGCCGCCCGCTGACCGTTTCGATCTTGCCGTCGAGATCGATGTCGATCTGGCCCCCAAGTGCGGCGACGATATCCGGAAGGCCGCTCTTATTTTCGGGAGCCGAGCGTAGATATATCGGTCCTTCCAGCGGCTTTTCAAGCAACGGGGTTTCGGCCGCGGCGAAACCGATAATCGAGCCCTGCGGGCAGTTGCTGGCGGCAAACTGAACCCTGGTGCAGGGATTTTTGATGTGGGCGTTATCGATCAGCTCGGAGCGAGGCAGGGTGACCGCCGTCGATGCGATATTGGCTTCACCAGCCTTGGCGCTGAGTGTTGCTCGAAGGGCGGGGTTACCATCGCGCTTAGTCGCGCCGGAGAGCACCAGGCCCAGTTTGGGGGCGAAAGGCAGGGTGCCACAATTGGCGACCTGGTAGTGCTCGCCTAGGTTCGCGACGGCGCCCTGGTTACCCGAGATTTCGGCACCGACCGAGAACGGGCTGCAGTTGGTTGGATTCAGGGTGAAGTCGGGGCGGTTGAGTTCGATGCGAACCGAGCGCAGCCGCAGGGGAATACCTTCGAGGATCTGGGGCAGGGGATCGGAGACGGCGCTGATCTGAGCCGTTTCAGGATTGACGTGAAGCGCGACTCGAACGACCGCGTCGCCGAGGTCATAGGGTCCAGAAACCGCCGGTGTGATGATCGCGAGGCTGAGCGGCGCCCCCCTGTAGGGGCCAGCGAGGTAGACCCTGCCCGCCGTGTAGAGAGGGTGGGTCCCGGCGCCCGCCCCGCTGATCGCGGTGCCAATCTGGGAAGCGGCCGGACAGCTGGGATCCGCCGCCTCTTTGAGTCCTGGATAGCCCGGTTCAGCTGCGGCCACAATCGCCGCGTCGGGGCAGTACGGGATGCCCTTCAAGGTGGCTGAGAAACCGGGAGGCGTGGTGACCGTGAGGCCGGCGAAGTCCTGGTCGCCATCAGGGCGGGTTATTTCAAGCGAAAAGGGAGTGTGGGCCGCCGGGGTATGATTGAGGGAAACAGCCTGGAAGCCCGGAGTGAAGGGCCGTTGGGAAGCGGGACACTGACCCCCAGCCGGGCCCGATTTTAGGGTGAAGTACTGTGTGGAAGTCTGGGCCGGAAGGCTTTCGTCCCACGGAGTAAAGGTCGAGGTGACCGGGTAGGTACCGCACTGAGTGGGAGTTGCAAGAAGGCCGCGTTCGGATCCGAAAATATGCATGTCGAAGGCGGTGAGCGGGGTCTGAGGAAGTTCGGGAAATGAGATCGTGAGCTGGCCGGTCTGCTTGTTGGCGCTGATGCTGCCGGCGAGCTTGATGTGAGTGGCGTATCCGTTTGCGACCAAGAAGATCCGGTAGCGATTTCCGGGTTCGGGCTGCCCGAGATAGACAAATCCGGGGAGGGGACCCGGCAGGGCCGAGCTGTCGATTGTGAGGCTGCCAACCTTTGAATATTCAGGACACTGGGCTTCTTCTTCGGATTTAAAGCGCGCTTCGGCATTCGAGCAGGAGGTCTTGCCGTCGGCCGCATTTGGGTTGATCGAGAAGCCTTCGGGGAGGGAAACCGTCGCGGCGCGCAACTCAGTGGGAGAGGGCACAGTGGGACTGACCTGCTGTGGAACGCTCAAATCGACGTCGATGCCAGAGGCGGAGTCGGTGGCCGTGGCGGTCGGTTGGGCGTAGAGGCTGGGGTTGAAGCTGAGCTGATCACAGCCGGTCATTTCCGGCCAGATGTCTTCGGCATTGGTAACGCCTCCGTCGTAGGAGAGCACTTCCAGAGATGAGCTGGAGGTTTTGCCACAGACGGTCGGGTTCTGCAGGAAGGGAATTTCTGGGCTGTTGGAGGCGACGGGTGGCAGCGTGACGCGGGGGCAGGGCTCGGTGATATCGTTGGGTTCGTCGTTCATGATGGGATCGCTGCTTTCGTTGGCGGTGGCTTCCCCTTTGGCGTTACAGAGCTCATCGACGTAGACACTTCCCCCGTATGGGTTGTCCTTTGGATTGAGTCGAAGCGCATCATTTGCAGGAGAAGCGGGGACACCCCAGAGCAGCTGCTGGATCTCAAGCAGGGGGAAGACATGGGGAATCGTCGTGCCCTTGACATCGAGGCCGTAGTCAGTGGCGGTGCGAGCGCTGAATATGGTGAACACGGGGGCATTGAAGCCCAGCACCTTGAAGCCGAGCAGGCCGGCCTCATCGGGTGGGGGGACGAGGTTGTATATGGCGGTGTTGAAGGGCTCGGCGATACCGCTGAGGCCTGGAACGCTGACCCCGACGTTTGCGATCCCCACCTGCGATTCGATTGCACACTCATTGGCGCTGAATTCCGCCAGAGTGCACTGCGGGGTTGCATGGGGGTTGCCGATGAAGCCCGCCGGTAGCTCCACCGTCGAGTCCTGAGCGTCCTGGCAATTGCACGGGTTCTGCTTGTCTTGAATAACCCGATTTTCAACCTGAAAGGAGACCTCGAGATTGGGGTGACCGCCCGCCTGGGTGTTGGACGGAATCGCGGCGTAGAGGCTGATCGGCGTGTTGGCGCTCGCGGTGGGGGGAAGCAACCAGACCGCTCCCGATACCGCGACGGCGATGGCGACCCGCAAGAGGCCACGGCAGCTTCTCGAATAAATGTCCCCCGACGGGCGACGTCGCACGCCGCATTCCTCCGAAGGTGCATCTACGCGGCACCTCGGCTTCCGCCAGACAAGAAGGCCGAGACTCCAGGCGCCGGCGGTCGCAAAAGACCCACCCCGTCGCTGATTCTCTGACGTGGTGCCAGCGTGACGTCCGAACGGGTTCACCTCTCACCCCCATTGTGGCCGTGTTGGGCCCGCCCGGTCCTGCGGGCGCGTCGTCGCCGTCTACGAGCCTTCCGAACCTTATCTCTATGTGTCGCTGAAGCGGCATTTCCAGAGCGCAGGGCGACCGAGGTTTCACCCTGCAGGGCAGAGGGCGATGAGCTGCCGACCCCGTGGCACTCATCGGCGGCTTCGCAGGCAGCAGGCGGGGTCGGCAGGGGAAATCCGCCGCCGGAGCGAGCGTCGTAGAACTTGAGGAAGGTACCGTTGTGATCCTGGGGGACCAGCGTGTCGTAGGTGGAAAAGTAGACATCGGTACCATTGGCGCTCACCCCATCGAGACCGGGAAGACCTTCGTTACCATTGATGTCGTTTGCCCCAGTCTGGCCGCGGGTGTCGCCGGTTCCCTGGGTGATCAGCTGAGGACTACCCTCGACGTACTCATAAACATCCTGAGCGTTGTTCGTGTCGTTGTGAACGAGGGCTTCTTCGGTGGAGAAAAAGGTGCGCCCGTCCGTGGTCAGAAACAGTCCGTCCTGACTGCCGTACACATCTGAGGTCGGCGGTGCGCCGCTTGGGTTGCATGAAACGCAAAGGACCGTTTCGGTGGCGGGTTCGTAGGTGTACATCTCGAGATGACCGGCATTGTTGTATTGGGTGATCTGGGACGCGGTGATGAAAGCCATATGGGCACCGTCAGGGGTCACCTGCATTCGGACGACCGGCGTGTTGGCGCAAGTCGGAAATGGGTTACTGAAACAATAGGGACTGCTAAACGAAGCGACGAAATGGTCGCGGCCGCTGCGATAGTCATAGAGATTCCACTGGTTTGGAATCCCCTTTGAGCCGTCGAGCTGCTCTGGAGAAAAGAAGAAAATGTCGCCGCTTTCGGAGGCGATCGAGCTGTCGGAATTGCAGTTACCGCCCAGACCTCCCGGCAATTGGCAGTAGCGTCGGCCAGAATAGGTAACAACACCGCACCGAGTGGTAAATGAAGCGCTACATGAGTCGGTGTTGCCGGGTTCGCCCGCAAGCATGCTCCCGCCCCCAGACACAAGCGTCAATGGGTGACCTTCTTCTTCGCCCACTTCTGACCACATGTAGAGGTCGGTGCTTGTGTCCTTGTCTTCTTCGGTGAGCTGTTCTTCAGAGGTGAAGTAAACCTTGGAGCCGTCGGCTGTCATCCCCACGTAGTTGACGTCGTGGCCCTGGGAAATGTCGTGGGTAATGGAATCATCGACTCGCATATAGAGGTTGCTGGCCTGCATCGGGCAGCGCATGTAGGCAGAGAGCGCTGCTCCGCACGGTGGTTCTGAGCAGGTGGAGGCACCACAGGGGCCGGTGCCACCGGCAGCCATCAGGATCCGGGAGCCGTCGCTGGAGACGGCAGGGATCTGAAGTGGGTCCCCGGCCTGATCCGTTGGTTGAGACGGAATAGGTTCTCCATCGGAGAGCTTTGAGGCAACTTCCACATTCGCGGTGGCGACATCGTTGTCATAGACCGAGCCCGGCGCAGCGAGCTGGCCCTGGGGGGAAAAGAGGTGGGTCTCGGTCGCAAATACAAAATGAGTCAGATTCGCCGAAGCGGTGACATCGCCGGGGCAATCGTTATAAGCTTCGTGCCCAAAAAAGTCGCCAATCAGCCGCTTGCAATCGAGCGCGTGTGCGATTGGTGAGACGGCACCCAGATCGGTCGGCAGTCGTTCAAGGAAGTTGCCTTCTGAGCCATAGACGTATGGAGCGTTGGAGGAAACCGTGGATTCATTCTGGAGGTCTCCCTGGTTGTTTGCCCCGACCGCAGGGTTTCCGTCGTCGAACTCGAGGAACGTGCTCATCGCCGAGTTGGTAAGAACGTTATTCTGAATCTTGGCCGGCCCACAGTCTCCCCCCGGCTGCGAGCACAATTCGATTTCCTCGCCCGGGAAGCCAGACCCCGGCGGCCCCTGGGGCGGTCCTCCGTCAAGGGCGGCCTCAAAGGAGGGTAGACCAACATAACGGCTGACCCAGCCGGAGTCAGTACGGGTGGCGATGTAGAGATCACCATTGGCGTCGATCGGACTACCGCCAGATTCGGGGAGCGTTCCGGAGGAACCGGTGTAGGCCAGGCGAGGCGGGTTGGTCGCGTAACCGGTATTCGGGCCTCCCGGGTAAAGCGCAGTTGCACCGGCGTTGCCGGGCGAGACGAGCTCATATGCACGGCAATCTGGAAGGTAGTCAGCCTCGGTCTGCTGGCGGACAGTTTCGTTGGGGCAGCTCGACGGATAGAAGTTGAAGCTATGGTCTTCACCGTTGGTAATACCGTCTTCGTTTTCAGCGACAACACGGTAGTGATATACGGCGTGCGGAGTCAGTCCGGTCAGCTCCACGCTGCGTTCCTGATCGCTGAAGGAGGCTTCAATTGTTCCATCCGGGACGGGAACGTCCTGGCCGTAATCGATCGTCGGGCCATATTCAAAGCGATAGGTTGTAGGAAGGCCGTTTGGATCAATTTGACCAATCAGATCAGCGGAGGTGGCGGTTACCTTTTCGGCCCGGACTCCGTCGATCGCTGGTGCCTGAGTCGTCGTAAACGTCTTGTCGAGTCCATCGACCGTCGCACCGGCTGAATTCGTCGCCACAAGTCGGTAATGATCCCGCGTGCCCGGGGAGAAGTTATCAATCGTCGCCGTCACCGCGGTGTTTTCGGTGAAGGGAACCGTGCGCGGATCTGGCGAGCATGGAATACTGTGGCCATAGGTTGTGTCGAAGCCGTATTCGAACTTGCATTCGGTGATTTCGCCGTGACCCTTAGGTTCAACCTGGCCCGTGAGCGTGACGCTGGAATCGCTTACAGCCAAAGGTGATCCAGTCGTAACAACGGGTCGCACATCATCAAAGGCCGCAACGTCGTTACCTTTCGCGTTGGCGACGTAGACGGTGTGTGTTGACCCATCGATGGCGATGCCTTTGGCGGCGAAAAGATCGCCATTTCCGAACCTATCCAGGGGTTCACACGGGAGGCAGTCCGAGAAATAATGATCGATCTCTGAACCATTCACTTCATAAATTTCGTTTGTCGACGGGTCGACGGCGATATTTGCGGCAATCGAAACAGGGTTGCCTTCAACCGAGAATAAACCCGGACCTTGACTGAACCATCCCTTGTATTCGCCCGATTGAGAGTACTGCCAGATACCGCCTGAATAGTTATAGCCGAGTATGTAAATGGTTCCACTGGAGTCCACGGCGGTGCCACCGAGCGGGCCAAACAGAGGATGATCCGTCGCGTCGGAACCATCCTTTTGGCCCTCGACGCCCCAGGTGGATACTATTTGCCCCGAGGGTTCGAACTTCGACACGATGCTATCGCCAGTATCGCCGACGTATATGTCACCGTTCGACGGACCACCGGAATTATCGACGGCCAGGTAGGTCGGGGTCTCCAGCTCACCTGAGCCCGAACCCGAGACTCCTGCCTGGCAGGGATCCGCGGAGGCCGCCGTGCACACGTTGGCGCCCGTTTTCTGGTCGACGTTCCCACCGAACATGAGAATAAATTCGCCCGAGGGGCTGAACTTCTCAACTGCATGGCTGCCGGGGTCGGTTACGTAAAAGTCATGGGTGCTCTGATCCACCGCCACATCGGTCGGAGCTGAGAGCGGGTAGGGATCCGCAGGGGTGGAGGTTCCGCCACCATAGGTGGCGGTGAAGACGTGGCTGATGTTTGCAGATGCCGGTGGCGCAAATGCGAGCAGCCCAGCGACGAGGGTGCTGATCCCGATCCCAATTGGGGCCCGGCTGCCCCACATACTAGCCATGGAGGTGGCTCCGCTTGCTGTGCTTGGGATGTGCGCGCTTATGCCGAACGCACTTTCCTCGCCGCTTCACGGCTCCGTTTTTGCATTTCGCCGCTTCGCGCTCGGATTCAAGCGGCGGCGCGCTGGCCGTCGTGAAGGTCTGATCGGGGCCCTCCGCCTCGCCTATTTCATTTCTAGCCACCACCCGGTAGTGGTAGGTAGTGTCGGGTGTTAAGCCGCCGAGGGTCACGCTGACGGAATGGGAGGCGTTGTCCGATGCAAGGGGGGCAGTTTGCGAGCTGCTCATACCATAAGCGCTGGTTGTGCCGTATTCAAAGCGGTACGTGGTGGGCCTGTAACCGGGTGTGATCAGGGCGCCCAGGCTGGCGGTGGTCTGGGAGACCGAGGACGCCGTAGTAGCGGCGATCACCGGCACCGCGGGAGTATCAAAGGTCTGATCCGGTCCGTAGACCCGACCTGAGAGGTTGATTGCAAGGACGCGGAAATGATAGGCCGTGCCGGGGGTCAGACCGGACACCTCCGAAGCAATCGAATGGTTCACTCCGTCTTCGCCGATTGATTCACTGGGAACCGTCTGGGATCCGTATTCTGTAGTGGTTCCGTACTGGAACCGATAGACGGTGGGACCGAACCCGGGATTGATTTCTGCTTCAAGCTGGGCATCGGTGGGCGTCACTGCCGAAACCGTGGTGCGCGAAACTTCAGGCAACAGAGGAAGCGTCGTGAACGTTTCGGCGGGGCCTTCGGTGACCCCGGCGGGGCTTTTGGCGATGACGCGGAAATCATACGTCGTGCCTGGCGTTAGCCCAGTAAGCGTTGCACCTATTGGGTGCTCAGAGTTGTCGGAACCAATCGGGCTGCTCTCAGGCGTCGAGGTCGCGGCACTCCAGGGGTCGTCTTCAGAAAGTTCGTAAAGCTTCTGGGTGATGTAATCGAAATGGTAGGTGGTTTCGCCACCACCCTCAGGGTTTACAGTCGCGTTTAGCCGAATGCCGGTGCTAGCAAAACCGCTCGGGGGTAAAATGCCGATCGTGGGAAGCGTTAGGGTCTCGAAGGTCTGATCCTGACCGTAGCTGGTACCAGTCGAATTGGTGCAGACGATGCGGTAGTGGTAGGTAGTATTGGGATCGAGAGAAGTCAGCTCAAAACTTGTGACCTGAAGACCTGAGCCCGAACCGGCATCTACACCCGGCGCAGTTCCGGTCGCGTTGCCATAGCTGGGTTCGGTTCCCCATTCAAAGAAGCAGTGGGTGTCGGTTCCATCTCCGACCCAGGATCCGGTCAGATTGGCGGAGGTCCCGGTTAGATCAGTCACTGCAGTGGTGCCCAGGTTCTCCACGGCATCCAGAGTCGAGAAACTCTGATCAGGGCCATAGGTTGTTCCGGCAGCGTTTTCGGCTACAAATCGGTAATGGTAGGTCGTTTCCAGCGCGAGGCCGCCAAGTTCGGCGCTCTCCTGCTGCGCGCCGCCTACTTTTCCTGCGTCGATTAGGGGCGAGGATTCCCCATAGGCGGTCGTCGGTCCCCACTGAAAGTAGTAATGAGTATCTTCGCCATTGCCATTGAAGCAGCCGTGCAGGGTTGCGGTGTAGCGTTCGACGCTGGTCGCTGGTTCGGTGCAGAGGTCCGCTACGGCATGTGGCGTGAAGGTCTGATCGGCTCCCCGTCTGATGCCGTGCTCAATGGCATTAGACGCGACGAGGCGGTAGTGATAGGTGGTCTCCGTGCTCAACCCTGACAAATTGGCGTGCAGCGCGGTCGGGGCTTCGATCGGGCTGGTCAGGGTGCCGGCTTCGACATTCTCGGCGGAAAGGCAGGGCAACGAGCCCGAGCTGTAGGCAGATGAAGTTCCATATTCAAAATGACAGCTGATTACATTTCCGCCTTCGTTCGGGTCGACGGTTGCGTTGAGCGTGCCCGAGGTCTGGGAAGGGTCGGTTACGGACCCATAGGCGACCTTAGGTCGGGTGGTAACGGGCGAAAGTATATTGACCACTCCATCACCACCCCGTTGGGCGTATTCCCAGCCTTCGGATATGTATACGTATCCCTCGGAGTTGACCGCAATGCCTCCCCCCAGATCCTGGAAAGATTCGCCTTCGCTGCCCTGCGGTCCGGTGATCTGACCAAGGTATTGACCTGAGGAGCTGAATTCATCGAGGACGTCGTTGCTGCTGTCGACCACCAGAACGCGACCGTTGGTGGGGTCGATGGCAACCCCGGTAAGGGTGTCGAATCCACCCGCTGTGCTACTACCAGCCCCAAAACCAGCCGGCGCGCTTGGTTCACCGAACGCCTGCAAAAACACACCGGCAGGGCTGAACTCATCGACGACCCTGTACCCCGCGTCGACAACGAAGATGTCACCTTTGTTGTCGACGGCGACATTCTCCACCGCACCAAACGGGCCGGAAGGGGTGCCGGTTATTGCATTTTCACTGATATACGGCTCTTCGGCGGAGAACGCCGCAGCGATGTGTTCTGGTTCAAAGGCCTTAACCGTGCCATTACCAGCAACGTAGACACGTCCATTCGAAGGCCCTTCGGAGTTATCGACTGCGACGGTAAGAGGGAACCCGCCGACTCCTCCCCATTGTTCCTTTAGCGACCCCGTACCATTTTCAAATACGTCGATAGTGTTGTTGGTGTCTTCGGCGACGTAAAGTTCGTCGCTGGCGTTGTCTACGGCGATACCGAAGATCAGCTCGCCCGAGTTTCCGTAATTGCCGCCGCCGCTTTGTTCGCCCAGCTTGGTCTGCGAGGGAAAGGCGTCGTATTTGTCGATCACGCCTTCGTGACCTGGATCGGACACCCAGACATTGCCCTGTCCGTCGATCGAGATCCCGTCTGGATGGCCCAGGTTTTCGATCCTAGATTCGTATGCGCGTTCGGCATGAGCGGGAGGGGCCACCAGGGCAAGGGCCAGTGCCACCGTAATGCAGGCGCCCAGGAGAGTTGGGGCGGATTGAACGCGGCCTACACGCATACTCGGGCGAAGGTCTTTAATGCGCGAGAGCATGGGTGAGCCCGCGGTGTGGTCGGCAGTGACCCTTGTCAGTCCCACGCCCCCTTGTGGATTTGTGAAGCAGTTGCATTTTGGGGCCAGACTGAATTGCAGAAAACCCCCGCACTCAAGGCGGGGTAGCGATGATGCGCCGGGGGTCGGAGCACTGAACCGATGTGGGTGGCTCGGGCAAGAGGCGACCGGAGCCGATGCGGGGCGAACGGCGCTCGGGCACGATCCGCTATTCGCAAAAGAGCCCGATGCCCTAGACCTAAGTTCCACTCCGCCTCTCTCCTATCCCTATGGTGCCGTCTCCAGCCTGCCAACGCAACCACTGATTCCCTGGCTTGCCCCGCCCGAGGTTATCCCCATTCGTCTCTGCACTGAACCCGTCCCTAAGAGGGACCTAGGGCAGCAAATCAGGTCCTGGCAGACCTGTCAAGGCTTCGACGAGCAGTTCGGCACCACAGAGGGCTCCGGCTGTCCAGATCCCTCCAAGGGCCATCGTGCTGACGAGCCAATCCAAGCCCAGCTCCAAGACAGCGGCCCGGGCTGCATCCGCAGGTGGAAGGCGGCAACGAAGGGGCATCCGACGAGGTTTATTGGACCCCCTTAACATCACTTGAGCATCACGGGCGTGGGAGCTCGTTCCGACCTAGGGACCTTCACCCATCATGAGGGTGAGCGAGTCAAGAAGTGGAACCAAGGCAAGGAGAGAAAGCACCCACCTCGCCCCCAATCAACTCACGATTGAGACCCAGCGCTCAACCCTTCGACCGGCAGCTGTTTACGAGGACGCCGCTGATGTTGGTTCCGCCGCGAAAGTCAGCTTCGACCTGGTTATAGAAGTGGCCGTCTGGGCACTCCGCACTCAGGTATGAGAGCTGCTTTCCCTTGTAGGACCACCTGCGGTTCACGGTCAGTTCAAACCCGGTCAATGAGCCGCTACCTCCGGCTACCTCCGGGATGGTCACGGAGATTGTGAACCCGTACCTACCGGTATCCTTGGTGAGCTTTGCGGTTGCAACGATCGCAGTCGGCGCCGGTACGTCGACGTAGGTGTAGAAATACATATCCGGATAGGCGGGTCCCGCGGCGGATGCGGGGCCATTGAAGACCAGAAGCGGGCCCTTGGTGTTAAAGGGCGCCGATTCAGGAAATTCGACCTGACCCGTCACTCGGCCTTTGCCCACGAGCGCCGAGCCGCATGCTTTCATCGCCTGGGCTGGCGAGGAGGCCTCGATCCTGCCGGCGGTGCAGGTAGGCAGCCCCGCGGATTCGACCCTGAAGTGCTTATCGACCTGCAGATTCAAAGTCTGAGCTGGGGGAACGTGGGCGCCGTCTGCGGTTTCGACCAAGCCGCTTGCGGTAACGCTGATCGGCGTCATCGTGGTCTTGCTCAGTGTCTGCGGGCTCATCGAGACCCCTGCATGAAGCACCAAGTTACCGGCCCGGATTATCGTCGTCTGCTGGGCGGCGAGGATCGAGTTTGCCGAGGCAGCGCTCAAGACAGATAGCGCTATGAGCGCGAGAATAAACTTCGGTTGCCTGCGAACTCGCTTCATAGAGATTGGGCTCCGTTGAGTTGTGGGTGAGCAAGGTTCGGTTCGATCAAGGTGTCTCCCACACGACTATTGAGCTCGATTGCCCCGGGTCCCTCGATCTCCTAGAAGAAAAGGTCTTTTTGAGCTCGCAGCTTCCGGGGGTGCAGGTGCGTTGGAGTCGTCGGGCTGAGATCGTCTCTACCAATCCGAGCGTCCAACACATCGGGCAACCGCGGAGCACGTAGAGTCCGGGGGGTGCGAGCAGCAGTGCCGCGAGCCCAAAAGTGGTGGTCAAGGCAAATGCCGAGCCGATCAATCCAAAGCCGACGGCCCCTCGGGTGAGGTGGCGCGGAAGAGAGGTGCTGGCAAAGAAGCTGGCGTCCTCAGGCATCTTCGGAGCCTCGGTTGCTGGTTGGGGCTTTGGATGCGTTGAGCTGTGAGCGAACCGCCTGGCGCCCGCGATGCAGATGGGACTTCATTGCGGCACGGCTGAGGCCCAGCGCCTGGGCGGTCGCGGCACCCGAGAATCCCTGGATGTCACGAAGGACGAGGACGGAGCGCTGGTCTGCAGGGAGCTCGGAAATCGCGTCGACGATTCGTTTCATCTCGAGGCGAGCGAGGGCGGCGTCTTCGGCGGAAGGCGCGGTGATCGCGGTGAGCGGGCGACGAAACGCGAGCCGCGATCTGCGGATGCACTCGTTTCGGACGATTTGAAACATCCAGGCCCCCAAAGCCGCGGTGGCGCGGAGGGTGCCGATCTTCCGGAACAAGACGATTAGGGCATCTTGGGCCGCATCCTCTGCATCCTCGGGCGTCGAGCAAAGGGTGCGGGCAAAGCGCTGCACGTGGGCGTGGGAGCCAGAGACGAGCGTCGCGATCGCGCGGGGGTCGCCCTCCTGGGCGGCGGTGATGACCGCCTCGGAGGGCCAGGGGGAGCTACGGGGCCTCGATCAGGCACGGGAGCGCCGCCTGAGGAGGAAGAAGCAGCCGCAGAGGAGAACCGCAGCTGCGACGAGGTAGACAACGGTCACGATGGAATTCCCTTTCCGGTTGATCTATCAGACTTAGATAAGAGGCCGCTCGGGCGAAAAGGATTCATAAAGATCGCCGAAAACGAGAGCGGGGACGCCGACCTTGTGGGATCGGCGTGGTAGCCAGATCATCTCGACGAAAGTGATGAAGAGATTGGGAACCTCTGGCCTCTCTCTGATCCGACCGCGGCCCAAGAACAGGTCGAGCCGGCGAGAGTTGGGCTGGTTAAACCTAAGGACCTGGTCGGGGTGCCCTTCAACCTTTCAAGGCAATCGGTTCGCTAGTGCCCGCGACCCGAGGAGCAGCTCGCAGTGAGACAGTGGCCCTCCTTCAATGAGGCCCCTGGATAGGTCCATGTGGCCTATGAGTCTCCGATTTCAGCGCCGCACAATGCCGCGGCGAGCCTTGGCACGCTTTGAACTCTTGGCCCTGCAGGCAGTCTTGGTCTTCACCTGCTGGGTCAGCGTCTTGCCGTTTTGGGCGTCAAATTCGACCGTGGAGACGGTCGGGGAACTGCAGAGACTCTGGGTGTTTGAGAGGTAGCCCTGCGAGCCACCGAAGAGGGTGAAGCGAAAGTTTCCGACTGGAGCGTCGGGTACCACGGGAACCACAGTCTTGAGGCGCCCGGTATTGCCCAGAGTGGAGGATTCCGCCTCTGGCATCAGCGTGATCTGACCGCCAAGGATGAATGCGAGATGGGGAAGAACGCCGAAACCCGAAACAGCGTAAACCGGACCCTTGAGCGGGGCTTCAAGCAGTGGGGTATTCGTTGTCGCTTCGCCGATCGCCTGGCGCCCTGCACAGTGATCAGAAGCCAGTTCTGAGCGATCGCAAATGTTTCCAAGGTGGCGCTGATCGATCTCGAAGGCTTTGGGGAGAGTGACCGCGACCGATTTGAGGTTCGCATCGCCGCCGCGGGTATTGAGTTCGATCGCAAGGCTCGGGTCCTTACTTCTAGCGGTGGCCTTATGGCCGCCGAGTTGGGTGATCGACATTTTCGGAGAGAAGGGAAGAGTCGAGCAGTTGACCGCAACAAAGGGCGAGGAGAAGGAGACAGCGGTGCCTTCATCCCCTACACCTTCGGAAACCGTATGGAATTCAGAGCAATTAGTCGGGTTGATCATGAAGTTCGGCTTGTCGATATTGACCTCGACGAACATTTCGCAAACGTCGGAGTCGGGATGATCGAGGCGATCGGCCTCGTGTCCTCGCGAATCGTCTCCGCAGCGATGCCGATGCTGGGCAGCGCTGCCGATTGGCATGAGAGGGTGCGCGGAGCGCAGGAGGCGATCCTGACCTACTGGGTGCACGAGCCCGAGTTCGCCCGCTTCTGGGGGGTGGAGATGTATGGGAGAGGGAGACGAATGATCGAAGAGCGCGAGCCGGTGGATGAGATGTTCGAGGAGCTATTGGGGCCGGGCTATGAGTTTGCGCCGACTATGCCTGCGATCGCAGTTGAGGCGATTGGAGGCGCACTCGACGCATTGATGTATGAGCGGCTGAAGGCAAAGGGACCAATGGGGTTACCCCAACTGGTGCCCGCCTCGACCTACATCTGCCTGGCGCCGTTTCTGGGGGCCGAGCAGGCCTATGCGGTCGCAACGCAGGTGAAATCGGAGTCAGCGACCTAGGCAAGGTTTCCAATTGTCAATGAAGCGCGGCTCTGCGTCTCAACGGGGGTCGCTGACGATAGGCAACCGAGCGGTGGCGAATGGCGACGACGCAAACCGTCTCGTCGCCATCGGTCAGCTGATAGAGGATCCGGTAGGCACCGACTCTGAGTGACCGTAGACCTCGCAGCCCTGCCTCGAAGCGCGTGACCCCTTGCGGTTCCCGCTCCAGAAGGCCCAAGGCGTCCTCGACGGCGTCGATCAACGGCCAGCTCAACTCAAGCAGCTCGCGGCGGGCGCGCTGAGCGAGGACAAGCCGCGCCAACGGTCAGTCGGCGGTCGGCCGGCGCTCGGCCAACTCGCTGCGAAGCTGCGGCCAGGGTGATCGTCTCGCCACGCTCGATCTCGGCGAGCCCCTCCTCCAGCGCCAGGAGAGCGTCCGGATCGGAGAGGATCTCCGCGGTTTCCTCCAGCGCCTCGTACTCGTCGATAGGGACAAGGGCCGCCGCGGGTTTCCCGTTGCGGGTCACCAACACGTGATCGCGGCGATCGCTGACGTCGTCAAGCAGTCTGCTGAGGTTGCTACGCAGCTCGCGCACAGGGACGGTCTTGGCCATAGGCAGAGTGCACAAGATCGCGTACACACGAGCGCCAGTGAACTGTGATGTGTGATGGCTCCCCGTTGACGGCGATCTATGCACCTGATTCGCTGAAGGGGTCGACCAAGTGACCCCAGATCTTGCAAAATCCTCGCTGTTGCGGGTGGCGACGGTCAGCCCAGTCACCTTCGCGGTTGCCGCGAGCAAGCCGTCGATGACCGGCAGGGGGTCGGGGGCGTTCATCCTCCCCCACTCCTCGGCGATCGCCAAATCGATCCCGACGATGCGATCGCGATGGGCCCCGTAGATGCGGCCCAGCCAGCTGTCAAGCGCGGTGCCGGCTTCGGGATCGCGCCGGCGAATACTCTCGACGCCGCGCCGGATCTCCCCGATCGTCAAGACGCTGAGATAGACCTCCTCATCGGCGATGGCGGCGAACCAAGAGGTGACGGAGGGGTTGGCGCGCTCGCCCTTGCGCAGCTCGGAGATGACGGTGGTACCGATCAGGTAGCTCAAAGTTCGACCGAGCGGCCGATATCAGGCGGACGCACAAAGTCCCGATCATCACCGACGTCGGGGATCTCCGTCAGGAGCTCCTTCAAGGAGACCGGCGACCCCGTCTCTTTCAGTGCCTCGCGGAGGATCTGGCGATGCTCCTCCTCCGCCGAGTGCCCGTGAAGAGCGGCGCGAAGCTTCAGCTCGCGTGCGAGGGAAGGCTCGATATCACGAACCAAGAGTTGGGCCATTGGATAATGATAGCAATGATAGCGAGAAGTCCGGCCCCGAACTTCGCTGAGCGGAACTCCCCTACTCCAGTCTGCACAGAACTCATTACCCGTTACGTCGGCTGTGACGCTTGGCTTTCTTCGCCTTGCAGGCTGTCTTCGTCTTCACCTGCTGGGTCAGGGTCTTGCCGCTTTGGGCGGTGAATTCGACCGTGATGACAGTGGGGGCGCTGCAGAGATTCTGGGTGTTTGAGAGCGGCGCTTCAGGCAGCGGCGTTGGTAACCGCTTCGCCGATCGGCTGGCGAACGGCGCACTGATCTGAAGCCAGTTCCGTTCTGTCACAGATGTTGCCAAGGTGGCGCTGGTCGAACTCGAAGGCCTTC
The DNA here is from genome assembly GCA_963700105.1 of uncultured Solirubrobacterales bacterium. Classification (GTDB taxonomy): domain Bacteria; phylum Actinomycetota; class Thermoleophilia; order Solirubrobacterales; family 70-9; genus CAVUWL01. Next base: position 192,804 of record CAVOWL010000006.1, read on the forward strand.
GGCAGGGTAACGGCGATCGATTTAAAGTTGGCATCGGCCGCTCTGGTGCTCAGTTCGATTTGCGAGGCTGGGGTACTTGCTGCGGGCGGTTGCCTTGTGACCACCGAGCTGGGTGATCGAGATCTTCGGGGCGAATGGGAGCGAGGAGCAGTTGACGGCCTGGAAGCGGGAGGAGAAAACGAGCGCGGTGCCCAGGTTGCCGTTTCCTTCAGAACCAACCGTGAAAGGGAGCAGTTGGTGGGATCGTTCATGAAGCGTTCACGGTCGATGTTGACGCGGATTTCGCGCATGCGGATCGGCATGCCGCCGATAATTTCAGGCATTACTTCGGAGTCGGCGATGACGTAGCGTCGAGCCGGTCGATATGGAGGGCGACGCGGCCGACTACGGTGCCATAAACGTAAGGGCCAGCGAGGGCAGGGAGATCGCGGCAGAGTGGGGCGCCCTGGAAGGGACTGCCGAGGTACATCTTGCCAAGGGCGTGGAAGGAGTGTTCACCGAGGCCGACGGCGACGTTGGTAGTGTCGATTTCTGATGAAGCCGGGCAGCTCGGTCCGGTCTGCTCGGTTCGGCCCAGAGTCTTAGTTAGCTGCCGCGGGAATGTCAGGGTTCGGGCCAGCAGGTGACGCCGTGGAGGTGGGCGGTCAAACTACTCGGGGGTATGGCGAAGCTGAGGTGGCCGAAATACTGGTGGTGGGCTTTCACTTATGACCTCTCCCCCTATGGCCTTTTCGGGGATGGTGATGCTCGGGCCTCTTCATGCATTTGCCGTGCATAGGAACGTGGCTTCCCCTGCAAGGAGACACTGGCGTGGGCTTCTTTTCTTCTTCGGCAGCGGTGGTGAAAGTAGCATCGGGGCCCAATGTGGAACCCACTTCGTTGAGCGCCACAACCCGGTAGTGATAGATCATGTCGGCTTTAAGACCGGCGAGTGTTGTGCTGGCCAAGTGGAGCGAGTTGTCACTTTCTGAGCCAAAGGCCGCGCTCTGGGGGGAAGAGTGACCATACCCGACACCGAGGCCGTATTCGAAATGATATGTCGTCGGCCGGAATCCAGGTCGGATGGCCGCGGAAAGGCTTGCGCTAGTAGGGCCAATGCCCGTGGCCGAGGTTTCGGTGACAAGGGGGGCGGCCGGGGTAGTAAATAAGCGATCGGGGCCTTCGACTATACCGTTGAGGTTGAGGGCGATTACCTGAAAGTGGTAGATCGTAGCCGGGGTCAGGCCGATAATCTCGGTTGAGACTGGCAGAACCGTGGAGCCTTCACCGATCGATTCCGAGGGAGCCGTTTGATCGCCATAGGCGGGCGTGGTGCCATAGCGGAAGCGGTAAAGGGTGGCGGCAGAGTTGGGATTTATTGCAGCGCTGAGGGTCGCTGATGTCGAGGTGACCGAAGTAGAGGCGGTGGTGTCGATGGTGGGCAGAAGGTGAGAACCTGGATTGTAAAGTTTTTCGGCCCCGTGGGTCAGCATTTTGTGGTCTTCGGAGGCGGTGGCGGTAAGGCGATAGTGGTAGGAGGTGAGTGGAGTTAGATCTGTCAGTTCAGCAGTAACTTCTTTAGCTTCGGTGAAGGACGTTGTAGGCAAACAAGGGACAGATGGGGCGTCCGAGTAGCCGTGGGCGCGGTATTCGGCGTCGCTCGTGTATTCGAAGCGACAGTTTTCGACCTGACCGGCGGCGGCGGGGTCGACTTCGCCGTGAACGATGGCGGAGGTTAGCCCTTGAATGGTGGCGGGGCCGGTGGTGAGCTTCGGAACGGGACGCGGGCCAAAAGCGGCGACGCTGCCGGCGCCCGCGTCGGCAGCGTAAAGGATTTTGGACGCGGGATTTACGGCGAGACCTTTTCCAGAAGTGAGATCCCCCTGTCCGAAGGAATCGGAGGGGGGGCAAGATTTACTAACCAGGCACCCGTTGGATGCTTCAAACAGGTGGATGTAAGTGCCATGATCTGAAAATAGATCGCCAGTTGAGCGATCGACAGCCAGGCCGGTGGGTTCACCCTGATCCCACAACCCAGTTTCTTGGGTCGTGGAAATGAGTATTCCCTTGTATTTAAGGCTGCTTTCTCCAGCAGTAAAACTACTACCGAATAGATTCAGGGCAATGGGAGCTCTAGAGGTGATGAGATTGCCGGCGGAATTGACGGTAATGTCGCCGACAGGTTTCGTCTGGGGGAGGCTTTCGAGATACTCTCCGTCGGAGCTAAACTTCTGGACAACATTGCCTCCGGCATCGGCGACATAAACGTCTGCTTCGCCTCCGGCAGAGTTATCGACTTCGACTGATGCTGGCGTTTGGAATTGTCCGGGCGCTGATCCGGGAAGACCGGCCTCGCAGGACGTTGTGCAGACCTGGCTTTCTGCGGCACCGTTGAGGACGCCCCAGCCCCAAGCGCGAAGAAACGCACCGGAGGAAGAGAACTGGTCGATACGATCGTTGCCGGTGTCAGCGACGTAGAGATCGCCGGACAGGTTGGAAATCGCGACATCGCTGGGATCGGAAAGCTGACCAGCGGCAGAGCCTGGGACACCGATAGATTGTGAGAAGATGTAGCGGCCGATCGTGGTGAACGTTTTGCCTTCAACCGTGTTGGTACCATTGGCATTGGCGACGAGGATCCGATAGTGGTACTCGGTGCCCGGTGAGAGACCGGTCTGAGTGACCGCGACTTCGGTTGCAGCTGTATAAGGCGTTTCGGGTTGGCAGGTGCTCTGCTTCGCGCCGGTGAAGGGAGGGACTTTTTTAATGTTGAGTGAGTTGCTTTCTTCGGTTGCCGCGTATTCGTAGTCGGTGATGTATTCGAAACTGCAGGCCGTGATCGGGCCGCCGCCTTCGGGGGTGTTTGGATCGATTGTGGCGTTGAGGGTTGCGCTGACGGCGGTGAGAGCTGTGGGAGATCCCAGGGTGACGCTTGGGAGGGGGCCGGGGGCGGCGAGTGCTGTCGGGGCGGTGAGGACGAGAACGCCAAGCGCGGCAAGGGTCGAGACGAAGGCGAGGCCAGCGGCGCCGCGGGGGGTCATGCGGCGGCTCCGAGGGTCAGGGTTATAGCTACAGCCACCTCTTCCCTCCTCCCCCCACCCAGGCAAGTCGGCGGGAAGGGGTGCGTGGGTGGCCCTGGGAGCGAGGGACGGAGCAGGGTCGGTCGTCCCCGGCACGATGTCGTGGGACGAAACGGTTACGGAAACTGAGGCATGCCGGTCGGCCAGCAAGGCTTCCTCTCCCAAGCGCACCCTTGGCGGCGGCGCACAAACTTCGCGGCGCGGCGGCATCGCCGTCGGCCTTGCGCGAGAGCGTGCGGGAGGCCTGGGCAAGCTCATTCCCCAGCGGGGACACGACCCTCCTTCGGCATCCGATGAAGAAAGCTTCCCCGAACCTGAGCCCATTTGTCAGCCTCGCTGGTCCCACAGGCAAGCAGGTCGACCGGGAACGCAGGCTTCGCCGAGCGCGCTCCGCAAGCGCACGAACTCAGAGCCGCAGCTTCCCGACTTGGGTTCGATCACGATCAGATCAAGGTTGCTGTCGGAACGAGAGTCGCCGCGCGCCCGGGAGCCAAAGAGGATGACGCGCGCCTCGTGGGCCGCTCGCGCGAGACGGTTACCGGCTTCGACGACAAGGGTCTCATCGTTATGCGCCATCCTCAGAGGATCGTAGCCAGTGCCAGGGTCAAGAGGAGAGCTACGGGTAGCGGGTCGGGTTCGGTCCTATCGAGGATGCCGGCCAACGCTTGTCGATCGGGCCGAGTGACCCGTCCGGGCCGCGGCGCGTCAGGCGGACGGGAGGGCGTCCGGGGCACGGCGCAAACCAATCGAGCGCCGTGCCGAGCGGTTCGGTAACGCTTTTGCGTCCAGCGACCAATCAGGGGATATAGAGACCGCTTTGGCCCTGCCCCGCCCACCAAACCCGCTCAGTCATCGCCTGGCAATTGTCAGCGTGCGTGAGCGTGGCGTCGGTCCCGAGCAGCTGCGCTGGATCGCCACCGACCCCGAGATCTTCGAGGCCTTCTATCGCGAGCATGTCGAGGGGGTCCAAGGATTCCTCGCGCGGCGGGTCGGTGATCGTGACCACGCGGCAGATCTCACGGCCGAGGTGTTTCTCGCTGCGATCAGCGCAGCGCAGCGCTACCGATCTGGGGGTGGAGCCCCGAAGGCATGGCTCTACGGAATCGCCCGCAACGTCGTCGCCGAGGAGCGCCGACGGGGCGCTCGCGAGCGCGCCCGGGAGGAGCGCTTCAGCGCCAGCGCACTGCTCGACGAGAACGACGCGGCACAGATCGAGGCTCGGATCGAAGCCGGGGCCACGGCCCGCGGCCTCTACGAGACGATGGACCGACTCACCGAAGCCGAGCGGGCGATTCTTGAGCTCGTCGCGATCGACGAAATGAGCGTGGTCGAGGCGGCGGCGGCGGCCGGGGTGCGACCCGTGACCGCTCGGGTTCGCCTGCACCGAGCCCGACGCAAGCTGCGGGCTGAGCTCGAGGCCGCCTCAATCCCAGCGACCGCCAACAAGAGAGAGCAATTGTGAAAGAGCACCGAAACGACGGCAGCAATTTCGAGGAGAGGCTGCTGGCGCAGCTGAAAGCCGTCGTCGCCCAGCGAGGCGCCGAAGAGGAGGTCTCGACCGAAAGCGCTGAAATTTCCTCTCGCTGGCGACGCGCTGCGCGGCCGGCGGCCCTCGCCGCCGGCGTCCTCGCCGCCGCCGCGGCGGTTCTCGTCTTTAGCTCCGGAGGCAACAACCCACCCCCGGCATTCGCCAAGGGGTTCGCCGTCGAACGCCAGCGCGGAGGCGGCGTCGCGATCAAGATCTATAGCGCCAACAATGCCGCCGGCCTCGAAGGGGCGTTGGCGAAGGCCGGAATCCGCTCTCAGGTCACCTGGCTTGCGGCCGGGATGAGGTGTCGCGAACCCCGCTTCATCCCGTCGACGGCGAAAACCTCTGCAGGCGGAACGATCGGCGCGCTCACAATAGATGGCAGGGGTGAAGCGATGACGATCGGCGTGATGAGCCCCCAGCAGTGGCGCGATAAGACGCGGGCTGAGGTCTCCCAATCGACCCCGAACATCAGCCTCGACCCGAAGGCATTCCGCCCCGATGAGACCGTGGTGATCTCCGGATCGCCGGTTCCCTACGGCGGAGATCCCGAAGGAGGCTACAAAGCGCATTTCGGGATTGCCGAGGGGCCGATTAAACCGTGCGATCCGGTCAAGGAAGCAAACGGTCTTCTTCCTTCCAGGTCACGCGGATTGAAAACGGAACCTGGGCCCAACCGCGCCAAAGCCCATACCTCGGGCAGGACAGGCTCTAATCCCGCGGCTGCGAGCGAACCTGCAACCGGCGCCGAAGGCAACGGAAAAGGACCAGCCAAGTCGGTCGGCCAGCAGGGTGGAGGCGGGGTGGCGACCGTGCCCGTTAGCGCCGAAGATCCCGCCGGCCTCGAACGGGCGTTGGCGAAAGCCGGGATCCGCTCTCAGGTCACCTGGCTTGCGACCGGGATGAAGTGTCGCGAACCCCGCTTCCAGTTTTCGGCTGCGAAAAGCTCGGGAGGCGCCAAGATCAGCGGGCTGACCTGGATGAGTGGGCCGGGCCACGCGACGACGTTTGGAGCGATGAGCCCGCAGCAGTGGAGCGAACGCTGGCGGGATAAGACACCCACGGGGCAAATCAGTCTCGACCCGGAATCGCTGCGCCCCGACCAAACCGTGGTCATCTCCGGATCACGGGTTCCCAACGAAGAAGGAAAGCCCGAAGCTGACTTCAAAGTCTATTTCGCGATTGCCGAAGGCCCGATTAAACCGTGCGAACCGGTGAAGGCGCCCGTGGAAGCGACGGGCAGGAGCAAGCCCAGCTCGGATCCCTCCCCGTCGAGCGAAGCAGCAACCGCTTCCCAAAGTGAGCGCCGCCAGCGAGTCAAACGAATCAGCGCGGGGACGCCCCAGCCGCAGCGATCGAGATGACGAAACTCACCGCAAAAGAGCGGTTCATTCTCTCAACCTGTGGGGTCGCCTTTCTCGCGCAGATTGCCCTGCTGGGATTCGCTTGCTTTGCGGTGGCGGCTGAGGCGGACTCGAGCGGTGTCCAGTACGAAGATGCGCTCCCAACAGCCACGGGAAAGGGCACGATCCCGTCCCAGCATGGGACTTCCGCTAGCGGCGGTGGGGACTCCGCATCGGGTCGGCGCGGCGGCGCAGCACAGGGGTTCAGAGGGTCAAGTTCGACGAGTGCCCCGACGTCGCGGAAGGCCAAGGGCGGCAGCGCCGACAGCCGTCAATCGAACAGCACAGGCACGTCTGCGGACAACCATCGGCAGCCACCGAGCCACTCGGATGGATCACCCGCGCAGACTTCAAGCAGCGCTGGCCCTTCGCCGCTTGCTCCGATTCTCATTGCCATCGCAGCTCTTGCTGCGGTTTCAATCGCTGCGGTGATGGTGAGGCAGCGGCATCATCGCCACTTGCCGAGGCCCGTTCGGTAACACTTTTCCGTTCTGCGACCAATAAAGGGTTTAGAGGCCGCGTTGGCCCTTCCCACAGAGAACGAGAACACAGAGATGGGCAAAAACCAAACCGACTTGATCGCGGCATCGGCTGAGGAGCCGCGTGCCTTCGGCCTCATCTTCGGACTTAGGAAGCTACCCGCGAGATACACGTTCACCCTCTCTTGCTGCGCCCTCGCCCTACTCACGACCCTCGCCGCCCCCACCGGCTCGGCTGCGGCCGCTAAGTGGACGCTGCGACAACTGCCACCGACCTCGGCGGAAGGCCACGAATCTCGGCCAGGGCTATCCGGTGTCTCCTGCCCGAGCGAATCCCTCTGCGTCGCCGGAGGGGGTGTCCCTACCGGCGGAATACCGGAGACTGCCGCCGCTGTGGTCTTCTCGCAGGCGCCGACCGGCGGCCTCGCCGTATGGCACGTTGTCACGCTGCCGCCGGCGCCGGGAGCTGCGGCCGAAAAGGGCGAAAATTTCGGTCTGTCCGCGATCTCCTGTGCCTCACAGAGCCTTTGCGTCGTGGTCGGCAGCATCTCCGACAGCAACAAAGGAATGATCGTCGTATCGACTGAACCGACGGGCGCTGGCGCAGCGTGGTCGCCGGCGGTCATCAAGGAAGGCTACGGCCTCGTCAACGTCTCCTGTCCCTCCGCGTCCTTCTGCGCGGCCGTCGCCGGCAAGAGCGGCAAGGTCTTCACCTCAACCGACCCGATCTCGGGCAGCTGGCAGATGAGTCAACTCGGCGGCTCGCCCAATCTGCGTGGCATCTCCTGTGGCAACCCTTCGCTCTGCGTCGCCACCGGGTATGAAGGGCGAATCTTCGTCTCGACCAACCCAACCGGCGGCGCCTCAACCTGGGCGGAAGCGGGGACTCCGGGCGGGCCCGTTGGCCTGCAGGGAGTCTCCTGCGTATCGACCCTGCTCTGCGCCGCCGGCAACCTGAGCGGAAACGTCCTCACCTCTACCGATCCGAGCGGCGGCGGCGCCAGCTGGAGTGACGCCAACGACGGCACCTCGATGAGGATCACCGGGCTCTCCTGCCCGACGGCGAGTCGCTGCCTGGCGGTCGATGACAACGGCGACGTCCTCACCTCGACCGATCCGAGCGGCGGGGCCGGCTCCTGGCAGGTTGAAAACCTGGTCCCCTTCGAACCGACCGAAGGAGAAGGAGAGTTCGACCACAACGCGCTCTTCGCGGCCTCCTGCGCCTCGACCTCGCTCTGCGCCCTGGTCGGTTCCGACGGTCGCATATTCACCTCCACCGAGCCGTTCTCAGCTTCCATCGAACCGCCCGCCCCACCACCCGTGCGGGGACCCCGCACCGTTCTCCTCTTAGAGTCCTACCCTCTCCAACCCCGTCACCGCCGAGTCCGCGCCCGCTTTCGTTTCTATTCGCATACCAATGTCACGGGGTTCGAATGCAAGCGCGACCGCGGTCCTTACCGCCGCTGTCACTCGCCACTGCGCTACTGGGTAGTGTCCGGACCGCGGCACGTGCTGCGCGTTCGCGCGATCGGCCCGACAGGGCTGCGCGGGCCAGCGGCCGTCAAGCACTTCGGGCTGGCGGATCGAACTTGATCGCGGCAATCTGGACGACCGCTTTTGAGCCGGTCGGGCTCGTTCAGCCCGCATCATCTTCGATGCTCACCAGGCGCCCTCCCACGCTGCGCACCTCGTCGGCGAGCCACAGGGGCCGAATAGCCATTTGAGGTGCCGAGCTCCAGCACCTGCCGGGCACCGGTTGTGCGCACAAGCAGCGCCAGCCGCCGGGCGGTGTCGGGCTCGAGATTTCGCAAACGATCGAGCCGGTCGTGGCCTGCTCCCCATAGGTCAGTCCGACTGATCTGGTCCCCATTTGTTGGACCCGGCTAATGAGATTCAGGCGGCTACGTTTTGGTGGTAACGGGTCTCGTATTCATTGGGGGTGAGCATCCGACAGCACTATGACGGCACATCGGTTGCTCCCCTATGTCAAGCCGCCGCCGCGAAGTGCGGCACCGGCAAGCCTCTCTGAGTGTCGACGGTTTTCATAGATCTATCAATTTCAGAATCAATCAAAAGCCGCCAGACCCGGCGGATCAGGTGGCGCTTCAGGCAGCGGAGCGCTTCGCGGTTTGACTTGCCCTCCGCTCGCTTGCGCGCGAGGAACTCCCTCGCTGGGGCATGGACCCTGCTCTGGGTCACCGCGATGCGGTGCACGGCGCAGTTGAGCTGGCGGTTGCCGCCGCGATCAAGGCGCAGGCGGGTGCGGTTGCCAGAGGAGGCCGGGATCGGAGCAACGCCAGCCAGGCGGGCCAGCTTGGCATCGGAGGAAAAGCGTGAAGCCCCGGCGATCTCGCCGAGCAGCTTGGCGGCACTCAGCACGCCGCAGCCGGGCAGCTCGAGTAGCTGGGGCGCCTGGGCGCGCACCATGGCGCCGATTTCGCGCTCCAACTCTGAGGCGCGCTTGGAACGCTCGCGGATCGCGCGCACCAACTCGCGTGAGACCCGCACTCGGGCGCTCTGGGGGGCGCGAGCGAGCTTGCGAGCGACCCGGTCCAGCCACACGATGCGGTCCAGGCAGCCGGCCGGCAGCTCCAACTCCGGCCAGAGATCGTGCAGGTGCCAACGCAGGCGCTGCTGGTCTTCACCACGGGCCCTGACGAGATCCTCGCGGTGATCGAGCAGGAGCTTCAGCTCCAGCGCCGCCTCGTCCAGATGCGCGGCAGGCAGGGTCTCGGGGCCCTCTCTGAGCGCTGCTCGGGCGACGGCGAGGGCGTCGATCGGGTCGGACTTACCGCGGGTGCGCTCGCCGCGGCGGGATTCGCCCATGAGCTTGGGCGGAACTCTGACGATGTGCTCACCGGAGGCGATCAGAAAGCGCTCGAAGGAACCTGAGACGTGGCGGCAGTCCTCGAGCGCCCAGATGCGCTCTGCGTCGAGCTCGCGGCCCCAGGCCAGCAATTCGGCGAAGCCAGCCTTGCGCGCGGGCGCCGTCAGCTCCCCGGCTCGCTGGCCGGTTCCCGCAAATACCGCTCCGCAAGTGTGAGTTTTCTTGTGGGTGTCCGTTCCGATCACGATCATCTTGCCTGTCCCTTCGATTGGTTGTCGCCTTCGGACGGACCTCCGGCTGACGAACCTCACTTGGGGCGAAGCCACGCTCCTATTAAGTCAAGCCGGGGATCCTCGGGTGGCGGCGGGCGGCACAACCGATGCAAGTCAGACCTTCGGGTCGACAGCGAGCCTATGAGCCAGCCCGTCGCCTCCTGAGAACCAACCGGCCCGGTCGGACGTCTAACGTCAACCGTGAGACCGACTTTGACAGTGAGCGAATCTAGGCGACCAGGCCGATGTCGTCGGGCAAACTTGAACTCGACCAGCTCTTCGCTTCAGCCGTGGTCTGCTCTCATCTACCTCTTTGGTTTCCGGGGCGCCGCGAGCCGTATCGGCGGTCTCTGTTGCAGCTGACGGTGGATGGCTCGGACATCAAAATGAGGAACCCGCCGGCGCAACTAGTGGCGGTGGCCTGACAGATCAAGGGTCGGGTGGGACTCGCGCCGCTGAGGGGTGCTAAGTCTGTTTTGGTGGCGGTTGCCGGCACGCAAACGACCCGGAGGGAAGAGAGCCTCCGGGCGGCCACAATGGGGATGGGACGTCCCCGGCCAAGTGTTTGCGCTAAAACCGGCCGCGCCGCACAGGGAGAGCGGGACGACCTTGGAACTGCAGACGGGAGCTAGGGAGGCCCTGCCCGCAGCGTGTAAAAAACAATACTAGCGGACCATAAGCAGAATGTAAAGGGTCGGTTAACCAATTCTCAAGCGATTTATTGGAGAACGTAGCGTACCCAAGTGCCTTTTAAATCGAATTACTGCGACTGCGTCGACTGAACTCGGGCAAAACGGCAATCCCAATGACCTCAACCGGGTGTAAGGCACCGAAGGAGAGCGGGGGAGACGGATCGGGCGTCATGGACAACGGTCCCCTGGCGGCTGTTTTGAACTGAGGAGGATTCAGCGATTAGCATCAGCGTCGCCTGGCCGCCGAGGACGAAGGCGAGGCGGGGCAGGACACCGAAGCCGGAGACCGCATGGGCCGACCTTCAGGGCGCATCAAGGCAGGGGCATTTTGGTCGCCGCTTCGCCTATAGCCTTTTGCGCCTCGCACACCGATCGGGGGCAGGTCCGCTCGATCGCGGCTGTCGCTGCCAATTAGGGCCGGAGCTCGACTCTCAAACTCCTCGCCACCGAACGGCGAAATGTGCGCAGTCGTCGTGTTTGGTCTCGTGAAACGCCTCTTCTCGCCCAAGTATCGCGACGAATTGCCGACCGATTGGTGGCTAGCCCGCGGGTTCAGCCAATTGCCGTACAGGGTCTCGTGACAGTACCCGCTACGTCGGTTCCGTTCCTGAATACCGCGGTCACGTGGGCGAAGAACCGACCACCCAGACAGCTCGCCATAAGGTAGCCCCTACGGTTGATGGTCAAGTCAAAGCTTGTGATCGATCCGCTGCCCCCGGCGATCAACGGAACCGGCCCAGCCGCATGAAGATTGTAGGGGCCTTTGTGCTCCTTGCTGATTGTGACGGTTTCGACAATCGCTGTCGGAGTGGGGACCGCGACGTAGGCGTGAATGTAGATCAGTGTCTTACCACCCTTAGTGCCACCGTTGAAGACCACCAGCGGGCCCTTGGCGCTAAACGGAGTCGATTCGGGAAATTCCACGCTGACTTCCGTGCTGCCCGTACCGACGATAGCTCCGGGACAGGCTTTTTCGGCGGCCGCTGTGGTCGTTGCCTCGATCTTTCCCTTGCTGCAGGTCGGTACGCCCGAGGTATCGATGGCGCCGCTCGGGCCCGTGTCGACGTTTAATTCCTTTAGAGCCGGAGGATGGGTGCCATCGGCAGTAGCAATCGCAGAGCTGAAGTGAAGTGTGATCGGCGCAAGTTTCGTGCGCGGCAAGGCCTTGGGCGATGCGCCGCCGTTGAGGGTCAAAATCAAATTGCCCGCGCGCACCACGATCGGCTTTTCGCCTCCGGCGAAGGCCGCCGCGGCAGCGCTGAGAGCGATGACGCAGGCAAGGGCGACGGCCAAAGTCAGACGTTTGCGCATGTAGATCTCCGTTTCAAGTCCTGCTCATATCTCTGGGATGTAGGTCAGCGTTTTCCACGGTAGCATACAGTCTGTCTGTTTGCCTCCTAACTGTACCCTGGGAGGCGGCTAGGCTTGAGACCTCATGGCGCAAAAGACGACCAACGCCGCACGCGCGGCGGCGACCAGATCCCGACTACTGAGGGCAGCCCGAAGGCTCTTCGCCCGCGACGGCTATACACGCGTCGGCACCGAGGAGATCGTGCGAGCTGCCAAGACGACCCGGGGCGGGCTCTACTATCACTTCGAGGACAAGATGGACCTCTTCCGCGCCGTAAACGAGGAGGTCCAAGCGGAGCTTGCACAGAGCATCGGCGAGAAGCTCGTTGCGGCCGACGGCGACCCGCTGCGGATGCTCGAGATCGGCGTCGCGGCGTTTCTCGACGCCTGCATGGACCCCCGCTTTGCACGGATCGCTCTGGTCGACGCGCCCGCTGTTCTCGGCTGGCGGGAGTGGCGAGAAGCCGACCAGCGCTACGGGCTGGGCCTCGTCACGGCGGGCCTCGAACTTGGGATTAGCGAGGGCCTCCTCCCCCCTCAGCCGGTCAAGCCGCTCGCCCACCTGCTGTTGGGAGCGATGGGAGAGGCAGGGATGATGATCGCGAACGCGGCTGATCCGACCGCCGCCCGCCAAGAGGTCGAACCGGCGGTTATCGGGCTGGTTGAAAGCCTCAGGACCTGAAGCTACCTCTGGCCGAGCCGCGTTGGGACAGCGGCCATCTCGCAACGAGGTCCATCGAATTTTTCCAGAGGACTATGGGCCGCCGATCCCAGCGGCCCGCCCCGCGGTGCCAACCTTGACATCTTGGCGTTGCAGGCCGTCTTCGCCTCCACTTGCTCGATCAGCGTCTTTTGGTTTTTGGCCGCCGAATTCGACGGTTGGGTTCGTTCGAGCTGCAGCGAGGCTCTGGGTATTGCTCTAATTTGGCCGCCAAGTACGACGGCGAGGTGAGGGAGACGAAACCGCACTCCGCGCAGTGGAGGGGCCTTAGGGGTGTTTTCAAGCAGCGGCGTTTCGTCATCGCGTCACCGATCGGCTGACGCCGGGGCCCTGCCGAGCTCTGCGGACTGGCAGGAGTTGGGGGCCGACCGATCAGGTTGGGGCCCGAGAGTCTGATACCGATTGCCTTCGAGCAGCCTTCTGACACTGGGCGTCAATTGCCAGGCGACGGTATCTTCACATCGATGGCCCTTCCACCCCCCTCGCGCTCGCTGCTTTCGCCACGGGTTCTGGGCGGGCTTTACCGCAAGCACCTATCCGACCCGCGCCAGGAGCGTTTGTTCCTTGGGAACCTAGGCTTCCTGACCGCATTTGCCACGGTACGGGGCATCACCCACTCGATCCGCGCGGGCCGGGGACCGTTTCGCAACGTCACACCGGGAGGACACCACATCCATCACATGACGTTCGGGATCCTGGGGCTGCTGCTCACCGGCTACACCTGGAACGCTCAGCTGGGCCTCGGCAACGACCCCGCCCATCGCTGGGGCTCGCGGGTCTCGGCCGTCGGCTTTGGCATGGCCTCAGCGCTCACCCTCGACGAGTTCGCCCTCTGGCTCAACCTTCAGGACGACTACTGGACGAAAGAGGGCCGCGAGAGCATCGATGCAGTTGCGATATTCGGCTCACTTCTACTTCTCGCGCTGATGAACCGAGATCTAGTTCGCGAGGCGACGCTTATCGCCAGCGGACGCCGGGACGCACGAGAGCTGTTGCGCCGAGAGTCCGACGAGCTACCGCGCCGCCCCGAGTAGACGCCGCCCTGGGCATGAGCGTGAAGATCCTGGGGATTGATCACGTCCAGGTGGCGGCGCCGATCGGAGGCGAGGAAGCAGCGCGGCGATTCTACGGAGGGCTACTGGGTCTGTCCGAATTGAGAAAGCCCGAAGCACTGCGAGACCGGGGCGGCGTCTGGTTTGACTGCGGTGACCAGCAACTTCACGTCGGGGTTAGTGAGGACTTCTCACCCGCAAGCAAGGCCCACCCCGCGCTGCGGGTGCGCCTCGCGGATCTGGATCTGATCGCCGAACGACTCGGGACTGGCGGCGTAAAGGTGCATTGGGACGACTCTGTCCCGGACACTCGCCGGTTCTACACCTCTGATCCCTGGGGCAATCGAATCGAGCTGATCGGCCGCAGCTGAGCGCCGATCAATTCAAGGAAACTCCGCGCAAAGCTCAGCGCCCTTGTCCCGTAACCGGATTCAGCTTCTTGGTCGTTTCGTTGATGCCCGCCAAGTAACTCGAGACACAGAAGTGGGTCAGATCGCAAAGAGGCGGGGCCGCCCGACGGGACGATCCGATCACATGCTCTCAGCCTTCTGATTGGCTCGCCAGTCGCAGATACCGCCGACGGTCGCGGCCAGCTCGCGCGCGACGCCTCGTCAGCTTGAGCAAAGATGGCAGGGTCGAGACTTCGCCGCGCAGCAACGCCGCAGCAACCCAGGGTGCCGCCTTGGAGCTGGGGACGAGATCGTACGGACGGAGCTCGCCATCGAGGATCTTTGCGAAACGGTCGTGTAGATCAGGGGATGCCTGCATTCGGGAGATCACTATTCGCTGCAGCGCATTGACGGCTTCAGAATTTCCCAGTTCGCGGCTCCAGTGAAACATCTCGACCCGCTCGGCGTCGCGGCGCCGCCACCAGCCCTCGGCGCCTGCGGGGCTCCCTCCGACGATGGCGTCTGCCAATCCACGCGCGTCACGAAGCGCATCGGATATTCCAAGCCCGACGACGAACTCCTTATGGTGACCCGCATCGCCGATCAGCGCCCAACCCGGACCAGCTGAGGTGCGAAAGAAATACCGGATCTTCAGCATCCCGCGGACCTCTCCAAGCGGAAGGTCCACCCCAAGGTGGGGGCTGATGACCTTGTAAGCGCGGATGTCGGCCAGGTAGGCAGCGACGTGATCTTCTCGCCAGTGGCGGGCGCGATCGAGGGGCGGAACCGTGGCGATCAGAAGCTGGTCTCCGTCGCAGGGGAATATGACCCTGGCGTCAGTTCCCTCAAAAGTATTGTGAAACTCGTGGGGATCCCAGCCTTTGGGGCGCTTCCAGTATGCCCAGTAGACAGCCCGCGGCGCGTCGTAGCCGAGATATTCAGCGGCATCGACCAACTTGGCGACGGTGGAGTTGCGCCCGTCGGCGCCGATCACAACCTTCGCATGCAACCGTTCGGTGATGTCGCCATGGCGGCGCACCACGACGCCGCTCACCTCCCCGTTCCCCTGGCGAATCACCTCGACAACTTTTGTCTGGGAGCGAAGCTCGGCTCCGGCGGCGACGGCGGCGCCCTGAAGTAGCCCATCGAGCGCTTCTCGCCGCAGGCAGTAGGCCGCGCGTCCAGGGGGGTTTGGCAATCTAGCTTCGTGTCCATCGTAGGAGAGGCGCAGGGCCTCCAACGAGGGCGAAGAGCGGCGGACCGAGTCGCCAACGCCGAGAGCATCCAACTCGTCCATCCCAGGCGGATGAATCAGGTGGGTCGAGGATCGCTGATCACTCGGCAGCCTCGCGGCGTCAAGGAGCGCCACCGAGAGGCCGGCTGTGGCAAGGTGCCGGGCCAACGCCGCCCCTGCGCAGCGAGCTCCGACGACCACAACATCGAAGCGAGTCCCGACTGCGCTCACCACCGGACCTCGAAACTACGGCTCCCATGGAGCGGGTCGCGGAGCAACTCCAGTAATGACAGGCCAAAGCCGTAGGTTGCCATCCTCGGCGCGGGCGAGATCTTCAAGATGCATGCAGCCGGGTCGTCGAGCTCCCCGTGGGAGGTGATCCGCTTGAGTTGACCAGCCTCCACTAGCGCGGAGATTTCAGTGTCCTCGATCGATCGAACCTCCGCACGACCTTGAAACTGCAACGAGAATGGGGGGCCAACCGGGTATCGCCGCACAGGAATACAGACGGCCACACGATCGTTCTCTGCCAGATTGCGCACCTTTGCGCTGCTGCTCAGAGTCGATACGTAAAGGAAGTCATCGACAACCGCGTAAAGGACGCCAACCACAAGTGGCCTGTTCTCGGCTGAGGCGGTGGCAAGGGTGCAGTAAGAGTTGCGCGCAATTGCCTTGCGGATTGACTTCAGTTGGCGCTCGGTCAGGGGCGCACTGATTTGGTCGATATTGGTCATCTTGGGTCCTTCCCCTGTATTTGACTTATCCCGTCGAGGCCCCGCCAGAGCAGATCACCAGCGAGATTCGCAACCGCTGCTCGTGGAACCTCGGGGTGGTTCCACCACCAAGCGACCAGACCATTTACCGCGCTCATCGACATCTCGGCGAAGGCAGCGCTGGCGGTGGAGGCTCCGAGCATCTCGAAATGATCAGCGCGAGAGAATTGGGCGATCGCGGCGGCGACGGCCTTGGCGGCGCGACCCTGGATCGAAGTCATCGCGGCGGCGACAACGGGGTCGCTAGGTACATCGGCAAAGAGAATGCGCCAGCCGCTTGGATTCGCCTCGGCCCAGCTAAAGATCGCGGCGATCGTTGCCCGCAGCGTCTCCTCCGCTGATCCCAGCGCCGCCTTTGACCAGTGCGCCAGCAGGTCATCGGCGAGATCCCAGGCGACGTCGGAGTAGAGCGCGGCCTTTGAGTCGAAGTGGTCATAGATCACCGGCGTGGTGACTCCGGCGGCCGCCGCGATCTCGCGAAGCGATGCGCCGCGATATCCGTTCGCACCGAACTCCGTTGCTGCAGCCGAGAGGAGGCGCGCACGGCGCTGGTCGGCGGAAAGGCGGGTTCGGGTCCTACCTGACATCGGTCAGGTATTATACCTGACATCTGTCAGGTATCAACCCGAGACCGTTCCAATCGGCGGGGCCCGACCGGGATACCGGTCCGGAACATGGGTTCCTCGCCGTCCGCCCTGGCTCCTACTGTGTAGACATCACTCGCGGCTGCACCTTCGGGTTGTCATCCCTCGTCATTGGAATGGGTCTCCGCAACCAGAGTTCAAGGTTCTTCCGAGAAGCTCCGACAAGGTTTTTGAACGTCCCCAAAAGGAGGACCATGCGTGTCTTATCCCGTTAGCTTCGAAGCCGACTACCTCGAGCGCCGCGATCGGCTGACCGTGTTCTTCCGGTTGATCTTGGCGATCCCGCTGATGATTTGGCTCTACATCTATGCGATCGTCGCCTACATCGCAATCGTGATCGCCTGGTTTGCGATTGTCATCACCGGCTCCTACCCACGGGGGCTCTACGACTTCACCGCTGGGTTCACGCGATTTCTGGCGCGCTTCACGGCCTACACCGTCCTCCTCTGCGACTCCTATCCGTCCTTCGGCGGCTCCGATGACCCCGCCTACCCGGTGCGGATGCGGTTCGAGCCGCTTGAGCACTACAGTCGCCCCAAGACGCTCTTTCGCATCATCCTCGCGATCCCGATTCTGATCCTGCGCTACGTGATGGGGCTGCTGCTCGAGATTGGGGCAATCGGAGCCTGGATTGTGATCCTGATCACCGGCAAGATGCCTCGAGGACTGTTCGACATGATGGTTCTCGCCAATTCCTACACCGCACGCTCGGACTCCTACATCTACCTGCTAACCGAGACCTATCCCCCGTTCCAAGACGAGCAGACCCGCACCGCGGGGACAGAGGGTGCCGCACCCCCTGCGCCGACAGCTCCGCCCTCCTAAGAGCGCAGAGTCAGAGCAGCGGATCGTTTCGACTGCTGGATCCACTCTTGTTCATGCGGTGGCGAGGCCACGAGCGGGGACTGGATGCAAGATCGATGGCGAGCGGCCGGCGCCCCAAATGACCGCCGGGTCCGCACCCTCTCATCGTCGCAGCGCCGACCTGGATCAATCAGAGGCTCAGACCCCCCAACCTCAATCGGGACTCGGCGTCTGACTCTGTCGATCGGCTCGAAGTGGCAATCGCGACACTCAGCCAGAGCAGCCAGAGCATCGCGGGAACTGCGGCGAGCACCTCCACCCCGCCGCCAAATTGAAAGATGCCGGAATCCGCTAACAACGGCGGCAGCGCGCTGGCGATCAGGAGGACGCTGACGAAAAGGCCGAGCGTGCGACCGCGTCCAGCCAATGACCCCTGATCGGCGGTTGCCGCGACTGTGGCCAGGATCAGCGCGGCCAGTCCGAACTTGCTCAGCTCGATCAAGACGTTTGTGGTGTCGGCGAAAGCCCTGACGACGGCAGGATCATTCATGCGGGCGGCATTTAGGACCAAGCCGGATGTGATCGCAACTCCAACCAAAATCAAGAGCATTGCCATTGCGCCGCCGAGCACGGCAACCGTCGCCAGGCCGCGATTCCGACCTCGCGGGGCGAGGAAGTCATATAGCGGCGAGAGGAACCAGAGGAAGGCGAGCGCGCCAAGTGCAGCGATGTAGGTGTCGACCAGGAAGAGGCGTCGCTTGCTGACAAAGGCCACCGTCAGCTGATGAATGGAGTCGCTGGTTTTGGGCGGTTGGCCGGGAAGAAAAAGGGCACCGAGGATGAGGACGATCCCCACGGCGCCCATTGCCGCACTTAACTTTCTTGCCCGTTCGCTCATATCCGGCTCCTTTTCTCTCCCAATACAGTCGTATTGGGAGTACCATACACTTGTATTGTGAGTGGCGCAGATTCCCCAACGAGCGCATCCCGGATTCGCGAGGCGGCCTTGGAGGGCTTCGCCCGTGACGGCATTGAGGCCACCTCAATTCGCGACGTCGCCACCGCGGCGGGCGTCTCTCCCGGACTCGTCCAGCATCATTTCCCGAGCAAGGCCGCCCTGCGAGACGCGGTTGACGAACACGCTGTGGCAACCGCAACCGAGGCCTTTAGGAATTTTCCCGAGTCAGTCTCGGCAGGTGAGATCCAAAAAGAGCTTGGTGACCGTGTGACGGCGATCGTGCGCGACCACCCGCTCATGCTCCGCTATGTCGCCCGCTCGATCAGTGAGGGAGAAGAGGCGGGACTTCGGCTCTTTGACGCATTCGTCGAAATTGCCGACGCGCAGTGGGCGCGACTCTCCCAGGAGGGATTGCTCCGAGAGGACGCGGACATGCTCTGGGTCGGGCTGCATGCGGTTGTGCTCAATCTCGCCACGGTCATGTTCGAGCAAGCGATCGATCGCCACCTGCCCACACCATTCCGGGCACCCGAGATGCTCGAACGCTGGAACGAGGCGAGCTCAGCCCTATTTCGTTCAGGCATGTACGGACCGGCCGCGGAATGAGACGGGTACTTCGCATCCCGTGGAAGGCCGGACCGGCGGCGGGTATCGACGGACCGGTATTGGTCAGCTTTACGGCCTTTACGCCAAGGCGGCGCACCGAAATGCCCGCTATCGCTCGTTCGGGATTTTCCTTACGGCATGCCTGGCCAGAGATCGAGGGAGCCGTCGGTGTCTGGCTTTGGGCGGACCCCACAATGCGCAGGGGCGGGTCCGTTTCAATGTGGGAGAGCGAATTCGCATTGATGCAGTTCGTGGCCTGGAAACCGCACGTTGAAATCATGCGCCGCTATCGAGATCGGGGCTCAATCGAGACGGTCAGCTGGAAATGTGAGCGCTACGACTCGGCAGAGGCATGGAAGCGGGCCGAGAAGCTGCTCGCGAGCCCGGATCGTCCCTTCGCGCATTAAGTGCGGCCGCCTCGACACAACCAGGCGGCGGTCGGGGCGAGCAAGGCCTGGGCCTATCGGACGGTCCAATGCTTATGAACGCTTCGCAGTGAAAGCAGCTCATCCCCTTCGCCGCTCCCGCTGTTCACTCATATCGGGAGAGTTTGAATCTGCAGTAGTTAAAGCCAAGGGCGATCACCTCGTTATTTGCGGCGTTTCCATTTTTGATGAAGCGCGCGGTGAGGCGCTGCACCGCTCTGGCGTGACCGAGGCGAAGCTTGGCCGTGATCGTCTTGAGCAGGGACTGTTGGCGGCCGAGGTAGACGAACCACCTGGCGAGCCCGCCGCATCGGTCGGCGATCGAGACACGCTCGATATTTCGCGCCCCGTCGCATCAAAGAGGTTAGCCGCACGGGAGAACTTGGCTGCAGCAGGCCCGTAATGTTCTGCCCTGACCAGAGGCTTAATGTCCTTCATCGTGCGCTGGGTGGCCACCGCATGGGGCTTGCAGATTGCCTCCAGACGGGCGACGTATTCAGGCTGGGTCGGAGTCCCATCGGCGGTGGCGAGGCTGCAGAGGGAGAATGACCCGCCGGGCGCAGTGAGAAGCAACATCCCCGCGATGCGTCCGGCCCTGCGCTCACTGCGCTGCTGCACTGGCTTATGCCGCCCCGCCCAGCGAACAGATCAGTACTCCATGAAAGCTGGCTAATTGGGGCAGCACGAGGTCGCGAATCTAGCCGACCTTGGCGCCAGGGCGATGTGGATAGGAACCTCTCTCACCCGAAACAGTGAGGGCGCGCTCCTTCCTCCCGGCCTGAAGGGCCTTGGCTTTGAATATCCACTCAGGCTCCGCTCTGAAGCCCTGGCAAGCGACAGCGAGAGAACATCGCTCCATCAAGAGTGCAAAAAAAGGCGCTCATGTCACCAATCGCGCGAGGCTTCACGAAAGTGAGCAAAGGAGCTGACCTTGCCCTGTCAAACCTCCAGGTCGAGGCGCTTTACGACCTCGCGAGGATCACCACCGGGCGGTAATCGTGGCTCAGGAACAATCCCAAGGCCCCTTGGCCAACTGAGGTCGGCGACGGCGCTACGGCTTCGCAACGAGTTCGCCCAGTTGGTCCCGCGAGGCGACACTATCCAGGATCGACTGACACCACCCCTCACCCTTCGCGTTCGCCCTCCTGCGGAAATGCGACGGGGAATCGCTCCGGGTTCGTGAAAAATCGGATGGCCCGTATGCCTTCCGCAGCCACCTCGATCGCGATTATGCTCAAGAAGCCATCGGCGGCGCTTTCCATTCGCACCCCGGGGTCACCGTTGACCAGCACTCGGGCGAAGACCGGGTCGGCCGGGTAGGCAGCCTTGCGCTGCACGCCGACCATGAAGCGCGCAATCTTGTCCGCGCCGTATACCGGCTTGCGTGCCGCGGCCACGACTCCGCCGCCGTCTGAGTACATGATGGCATCCGCCGCAAGCAGATCACGAATCCGATCGACCTCACCCGAGACAGAAGCAGCCAGGAACGCGTCGGCGAGGCGCTGGCGCTCCTCCTCGCTGACGTCGCGGCTGCGGCTGAGGTCTCCAGCGTGGTCGCGAGCCCGCTTGGCAATCTGTCGGACATTGGCCGGCGTCTTGTTGAGGATGTCGGCGATCTCGGCGTACTCCAGATCAAAGACATCGCGGAGGACAAGGACGGCGCGCTCAGCCGGATTCAGTCGCTCCAATGCGCCGAGCAGCGCAAGACTCAGCCGCTCGGCCTCGATCGTCTTCGACTCCGGCGTCTCGGCGTCGATGACCAGAGGCTCCGGAAGCCACGGGCCAACGTAGACCTCGCGCCGCGCCTGAGCCGAGCGCAAACGACCGAGCGCGAGCCGCGCCGTGACGGTGACCAGGAAGGATTCTGGGTTGCGGACCGCGTCCCGGTCAGCCTGATTCCAGCGCAGCCACGCATCCTGGACAATGTCCTCGGCCTCGGTGAGTTCGCCAAGTATCCCGTAGGCGATCCCCAGGAGCCGCGGACGGCAAGCGGCGAAGGCGTCCTCGGCGGTCATTTCGGCGCAAGCATCGGCGTCATGCCGACGCCAGCACCCGGCTACGCATAGCCGCAGCCGCAGCCGCGATGCCACTGGATATCGCTGCGTCGAGGAGCCAGCCCTCCGGCCCCAACCAGTCACCGGCCAGGTACAGGCCCTCGCCCCGGTCAACATGGGGGCGCCCCGCGAGACCACCGTCAATCGGGCTCGGGATCGCGGACACGGCGACCATGCGGGGAAGGAAGCGCTGCAGCGTCGCACGCTCGCGCCAGCCTGGCTGAACGGCATCGGCCATTGCCTCGAGCTCGGCGCGCGGCTGACGGGCATAGCTGGCGAGGCTTAGCAGGACGCCCCCACGTTGGTCGGGCGGAGAGTGCCTGGAGAGGTAGGTGGGTGCGTCGATGCCGAGCGCGAACCTGCGGCTTGCTCGCGGCAGACTCGCCAGCCCGAGGTCGAGCACGCTTAGCTCGGCGGCTGGCCCTGGTCTGCGTGGCGAGCGCTCCCCCAGGAGCTTGGCGACCGCATCGGGCCCGCCCGCGGCGACGATCAACACGTCGGCCCGCAAAGTCTCCTCGTCCAACGACACCACCCAGCCGTCGGCGGCATGATCGACTGCGCGCACGCCAGCTCGCGTTCGTACGGTCGCACCTTCGCGCTCTGCCCGGGCGGCAAGGACATCCACCAGCCATTGCCAACCGCCCTTCAAGTACCGCACGCCAGGGAAGAGGGCGATCCTGAGCTGGGTGGCGGCCACGTCCGCACTGAGGGCGTCATGGTCTGCGACAAACGTCGCTACCCGAACAAGGGCCCCCGCGCTGGCCCGGGCGCTCTCAGACGAAAGCGTTTGCCGCAACCACTCGGTCACCGACAGTTTGGACAGATCCTCAGGCTGGCTTCGAGCGACGCTTAGAAGCCAGCGCATCAGGGCTAGGGAGCCGCCCGGAAGGCGGGCGGGCCTACCGCAGCGCAGAAACACCGAGCGGTGCGAGGTTGGGTTCCACCGAGGCGGGTCAATGCCCATCGTGCGCAGCTCGCGCATCGCCGGTCCGCCTGCGTAGAGGGCGTGCGGACCCTGGTTTAGATCGAACCCCCCGAGGCGCTCGGTGGCGGCTCGACCACCGAGTTTGGCGCTGGCCTCCAGAAGGGTCGTTGCAACGCCGCGCTCGGCCAACCGGCCGGCCGCGACGAGCCCTGCGGGACCACCGCCCACGACAATCGCTGTTCTGGGAGAAGTCATGTCCATTAGATGCACCAGGGTGTCAGTTTGTGACAGCGCAGATGCTGCGGTCGCGATCTACTTTGGTCTTCGCGCGCGATTCAGTCATCCGTGGCCGTCATGGCGTGGAAATAACCGTCGGTCGGGGTGAAGGTACTCGATACCTGAACCTGAGCCTGGCGGTGCGCCCCATGGTCAGCTTAAACGTGCCGGCTCGCTATAGCGGCGCCTCGATCGTGCCCGGGCCAGCGGAGGCGGCCGAAGGCCTAATCGCCACTCTGAGATGAGGCACTCGTGGAGGATTTCCGGGCGAAAGCCACGATCCGTTCTGGGCCAGCCGAATTTAGGCTACGCCATTCCAAACCTCGCTGAGGCTATTCGGTCCGAAACCCGCGAGACATTTGCGGCCTGCCATGGCAGGGTCAGCCCGCTCGAATGTGCAAACAGACAAAGGGGGCCCGATGGGCGGACCGCAGCAGCACGAGTTCGGCCACGACCAGGCTGAACTCGGGAATATTTCACTCCACTACGCCCACTCGGGTGGCGGAGCGCTGATGATGTTTCTGCACGGCTTTCCGCAGTGCTGGTACATGTGGCGCCATCAGCTCGCGGATTTCGGACACGACCATCTCGTAATTGCTCCCGATCTCCGTGGCTATAACCTCTCCTCAAAGCCCGAGAAGGTTGAGGACTACGGGCCCTGGCACGCCGCCACCGACATCCGGGCGCTGATCGCGCAACTTGGCTATCGAAGCTTCGTCCTGGTCGGCCACGACTGGGGAGCCGCCACCGCTTGGTCCTTTGCGCTGCACTATCCGGAGCTACTGGACGGGTTGGTCATCCTGGCGACCCCGCACCCGGCCACCTTCGACCGTGCCCTGCATGAGAGTCCCGAACAACAGCGGGCAAGCCAATACCTGCTCGCCCTGCGCCGCCCGGAGATGGAGGAGCTCTCCGCGGCGGAAGCGATCGGGGCGCTGGCGGCGACGCTCTCACATCCTTTCTTAGACGAGGAGGATCTAGCCGTCTACAGGGAGAGCTGGAGGCAACCCGACGCCCTTGCGGGCATGTTGCGCTGGTATCGCCGTGAGGGGCTGGGGCCACCGGAGGATGGGACCCCCGCACGCGGCAACTACGCACCCGAGGTCGCGCCGTTGACGGTTCAGCGTCCGACCCTGGTGATCTATCCCGACGCCGATCTATATACCCGCCCCCCAGCACACGAGGGGCTGGATGGCTACGTATCCAATCTCACCTATCGTGTTGTCGAGGGAGGCTCACACTGGGTCGCAGAGGAGTGTCCAGGGCTCGTTAATCAGGAGATTCGGGACTTTCTCAATGTCATCGAGCGATAACCCCCCCAGCCCCACCTGTGAAAGAGGCGTGGGTGATCGAATGGCATGTTTGTCGCCTCGCGCTCGAAATAAGTCAAGCGTTGGGCGGGGTCCAAATCTGATCGAACCGATCGAGGTCGAGCGGAACGAGCCAGACCTCGCAAATTCTGCCTTGCTCGCAATCGACGCGATAGATACCAATCGTCTTCCAGGAAACCCGCTCCCCGTTCAGGATCGCGCTCCCGCGGACAAACTGCACCACATCGGCTCCTTCGGACAGAACCTGGCCGGGATGCATGCGCATGCTCGCCTCTGCGAGCTGGCGTCTGCGCTCGAAGTACTCGGTCACCTGCGGAACTCCCCGGTGGTCCCCGGCGATCGGGCTCGCGCCCGGTACATGCCAGATGATGTCGCTGCAGAGAAGTCCGGCAACCGGGTCAATCGAGCCGCCGCCGTACATCTTGCCCTGTCGGCGGTGCAGCTCGGTGACCAGCTCGATGCTGTCTCGAGCTAAATCGGCTGACACAAGGACAGAATATCTCGAACAAGCTGAAACGGCGGCCCCTTCAAGCACCAGGGTCGATGCGGAAGCGCAATTGCAACCCCGCTTCCGCCGCGGGTCTCGATCGAAGCGGTTTGAGCGCCCGGCTCGAGCAGCTCCCTGCTCAGCCACCGCGCTAGATGACGTGCCTTTGCGCTACCGACGGGCCCAAGACCGGGGGGGCCACTCCGATCTCCCTTCAGGTGGTTTCGGGGCGGATTGGGAGGGCGCCATCGGTGGCCGGGCGGCCGCCGTCGGCAAAGGCCTTCTGGATTCAAAGTTCCGAACGGCGCAGTGTGTCCGTCCGCCGCGGATCGCGACGGGGAAAATTCTTACCGAGATATAACCGTGGCCGCGAGCGCGATCCAGCCGATGCTGAAACCGACAAACACCGAGATATTGACGCCGCGGTAGACCATCGAGCGCTTCGCCAGATCGGCGTTGAAGGCAAGCGGCAAAAACATCATTGGTTGCACCATCGCGCCGAGCACGAGAAGTCCGGCAACCCAGGTGGGAATTGGATCAACGGCGATCCCCACGGCGGTGAGAATCGTGCCCATAAACAGCAGATCAAGGTGAGCTTGCCGGATTCGCCCGAGGTGACGGAACCCCAGTCGCCGAAATGCCGCGGGAATCTCAAGGGTGGCAACCATCATCCAGCCGGAGAGGGCGGCAAAAGTCAACTCGAAGATCCCGATCTTCGCTAGCAGCGGCACAAGATCACCTCCTCCATCTAGTTATGTAGTTCAACTACAAGACCTGTAGGATACCTATACTATCAATATATAGACTTGATTAGAAGTAGGCGAACTACAGGGCCGCTAATGTCTGCGCTGTGGCGAAAGCGCGTAAAAATTCGGCCCCGCTCAGCCCACGGATGCAGCGCCGCAAGGCGCGAACCGCAAACGCGATTCGCGACGCCGCTGCAAGCCTTTTTCTAAGCCGCGGCTACGGCGCGACGACAATGGAGGACATCGCCGAGGAGGCTGATGTTGCCGTGGGTTCGATCTATGCCCACTTCGGCACCAAGGCGGGAGTCTATGAGGCGCTGATTGAGCGCGCCCTCGAGCTCGACAAGCAATATTGCGACGAGGGTTTCGGGGCAGGCGAGGCGCCCCTGGAGCGGCTCATGGGTTTGGCCGAGGGCTACCTCCGCTTTGCCCGCGAGCACCCCGGCTACTACCAGATATTTCGCTTCCCCCCACCCGATCGCCCCGGGCCGGAGGCGGTCCCATCGGCAGCGACGCTGGTTGCAAAGCGGATCACAGACGAGACTGAGCGAATGGCGGTAGAGCTCAGAAAGGGCTGGGAGCTGGGGCTGGGGCGCCCGGTCGACATCAAGAGCACCGCGACCTTTCTCTGGGCAGCCTGGGATGGGGTGATCGCCAGTCATCTGGGGCCGAGCAACATGGGCCTTACCAACGCTGAATTCGAAGCGGTACTTGACCGGGCTCGCGAAATACTTGCACTCGGATTTCTGGTTTCTCCGGGCCCGGCGCCAATCTCTTGACGTATGTCGGCCTCAGATCCGCTGCCGATTAGGTTCCGGATCGACTGGTCTCACGGTAACCCGAGACGGCATTGAAGGGGTGGTCTCGAAGAGGTGTCCGAGAGAGCAGGATTCTTGGTGACTTCGGAAGGAGGTGCGGACAGGACTCTTGAGTCCAGACGAAAAGCCGACTGAGGGCGTCCCGGCGAAAGTGCCGCCCGCATTGCGCTGCCATCAGAGGCGCAAGGATCCCGATGGGCTCAGTCGCTGAATCCCTTGCTGGCCGCCGAAGCTCTCGATTCCGCCGGGAGTTATGCGAACATATGTTCTTATGGCCGACGATTCACTCGAGCTCCCGGTGCCCCATTTCGACGCATATGAAGATCTGGTGGGCAAATGGCGGTGGCGTCTCGTTGCCAGCAACGGTCGAACGGCAGCCACCTCCGGGGAGTCCTTCCCATCGCACTGGCATGCCCTCCGAGCGGCTGAAGACGCTCGGAGCGTCGCCTCCAGAGCTAGTATCCGCAGCGCCATTGCACACGGTGTCAACGACGCGCTCGCCGCGATCATCGAGCGAGAATCGATGAACAATCGATAGCGCCGTCTCTGAAACTGAAGCGCCAGATCGCTATCTCGGTGATCTCTTCACCGAGCATCGCATGAAGCACCTCGATGGTGACAATGCATCGCTCGGCACCCCCCGCCTCGAGAATCTGTGAGAGTCGCGGGAATCCGCTCTTTCGAGCCTTGCGCATGTCCTTCCGATATTGAGACGATCGACGTTGTGGTGTGCCCGAATGGGAATCGGCAGATGAAGGTCCTGGGCCTGACAGTTATGAATGCTCGAGCCTGTCACCGCGAACCCACTGCAAGACGAGACGTGGCGAGTCCAGACACTTGATCGAGCCGGCTCGATACCTCCGCGAGGCATACCGTTAGTTACAGATCTGTGATGCAAGGAGGACCCTGGTACCAAAGGCGCACCTCCAATCAGCCTCGCATTTCGTCTAACTCTACTGCTCTAGGGAACTGCAGCCATCCATGCAAATACGTTCACGGTGGCAGCCTGTAGCTGAAGAGATCCCGGTGGCGCGCCAACTGTGCCGCTTGAACGTCCGGTCCACGTCTTTAGAAAGAGACCATCACTATCGCGAGCGTTGCTATATGCGCGCTGAGCGTTTTCCTTCGCGATGCGATACCACCTAGAGTTACCGTCCTTGGCAGAAAGCTCGAGCATGTCGTGCAGATAGACATTGTCGTATTGAGGACCCATGCTCAGTTCGGGGAAGCGTTCCGCTGCGTCTCGCGCAAGTTTTTCGGCCCGGGCACAATATCCCTGAACACCTGTGGATTCACATAGAGTCTGGTTGGCGATGATCATCGGGCCCTGGACATAGGGAAGCGGAGTGGGATCGAAGCTTGGCAGGCTCGAGGTAGTGGCGTCGCCAGCAAGAGATTCCCCGCTGGGCTCGGCCCGGAGCTTGTCTGCCTCGGCGGAGGGAACTCGCTGAGTCTGGGCGGTCGCTTCAGGCGGAATGCCGCCAGAGCTAAGCTCGCCCTGGGGCGTGCGTAGACGCGCGTAGAGTCCGTCGGTAGCATCCCACAGCCACACATTGCCCCAGCTGATGAATTTCTGTACTTCGACAAGGAATTCGGGATTATGCGTGAGTGCGTACAAACGGGAACCGAGCTCAGTCCCACCAGCCAATGTCTCACCGGCAAAAAACGTGTGTTGGGTATCCCACCACAGACCCCCCGGTGAGCCGGGCGAGGTGTCCCAACCTGATCTCGAAATAAAGCGAAATGCGGTCTCTGCATCGCCAATGTATCGCCGCTTTCCCGTCGCTTCATATGCATCCAGAAAGGCTAAGCCCCACCAGCCGTTATCGTCGAACCAGGTTGTGTGATTCGAACCCCGCTGATTCGGTTCTGGTCCGAAACCGGGTACCGGCTGCAGTGAGTGGTTGAGATAACTCTCAGCGTAGTTGGCAAAGCCGATGACATTTTCCTTGTGGCGGGTAGTCGGATCGGCTATTGCGATTCCATCGAGCGCCTCAAACAGCGGCACGACGTCCCAAAGCGTGGCCACCTTGTTGCCGTTGTGCAGCTCAGCGTCAAACCAACTCCGGCCACCATTCCACCAAAACCGGTGGATCTTGGCAACGCCCGCTTCCGCCAGACCGAGAAACCGCCTCTGCGTACCATTGAGTGACTGCGCGTAGGAATTGCCGTTGGACGAGGCCAGCACGATGAGCACGACAGCCATGAGCAGAGCGCCCCGCACCTTTATAGGCGACCAAGGGTATGTGTTGCAGCTATTCATGTGGGACTTTCGATTGGTCGACTGCCGACAAGCCTCCGGCAGTATAGACAGAGGGTCTTCGCGCGCCGGTATCTGCTGCCGGCGACGATCGTCAGTTTTGACTGGCGGTGTCCGTGATCAGCTCGTGTTTCATCACCGTTTCTAAACCGGACACAAAGGCGACGGACCAACTGGCCACCACGGTCTGGAGATCGCCCCCACGATCGGACTCGCATTTGCTAGTGGCCCAAAGCGCCAGGGCGACCCCGGGCGGCAATGCACGAGAGCGCCAGAACACCACTAATGCAGCAAGGCTTACGGCAACAGTCCGCTCACAGAATTTCCCTACCTCGGGCGGTAGCGTACGCGCCACCCTGTCCTCAGCGTTGATTGCGGCGCTTTAGGCTGGGGCCGGAGCGGTAATCAGCGCGACCGGCATCCCAAGACCGGCGGAGCGTCTCAGAGTCGCGATACGACGGCCGGGCTGGACGGCGGCGCGAATCTCATCGACGCGATCCCCGAGCGAGGCGACGCTAGCGTCCAGATCGGGGGCGGTGAAGGCGAGGCCCCAAAAGAATGCGGACCGCTCCCCGCCTCGACGCTCGATCGCCTCGGGGGGCTCCTGGACAACCTCGAGGATGACCGCGCCGAGGCGAAAGAATGCCTGGCGTGGAGCGCCAGCGGGAGTTGGCTCTTCGCGGATGCGGCGAAGCAGAAGGCCAGCGCGCTGCAACGCCCCGATGGTGCGATCGAGCTCCGGCGTCATCGCGACCACGTGGTCGAGCGCCGTGACTCCATTGGAATGGGTGGCTCGCTCGCCCGGCGGGCAGCGATCTGAGCGCGTTGTTGTCAGCCCGTCGAGCTCCGTACTGGCGATGTCACGAAGTGACCAGCTGCTCAGTCCCTGGCGGGCGCCGGACCGATCGAGGCGAATTCGGGTATCTCCGACTACGAAGGTGTCGCCGCAGAGCTTGAACCCGCAGGCCAGCCAGGAATCGGGTCGGTCTGCAATTGTCAGCTCATCAAGGGTTGGTTCCACGTGGACCGGTGCAGTTCTATCGCACGGGTTCCCCGGGGAGGGGTCTGCGCGGTGATTGACGCCTGCCTCCCTAGGGCACCATCACCACCCGGCCAAAGGCACTGCGACTCTCCAGGTAGGAGTGGGCTGCAGCCGCCTCCGCGAGCGCGAAGGATCGGTCGATCTCAACGTGCAGGGCTCCGTTGGCCACCCGCGAAATCAGGGTCATAATCATCGGATGGACCCTCGTGTATTCGGCAAGCAGCGCGCCGCCCAAATAGACGCCCCGCAGTGTGTTGTTCTTCATCCACAGGGATTTCGCCTCGATCTCAGAACCTGCCCTTGCGGCGACTCCGACGCTTACAAGCGTCCCCCTGTAGGCAAGCGCCTCGATGTCTTCGATCAGAATCTCGCCGCCGATCGAGTCCAATATGAGATCGACGCCGCGCCCATCGGTTAGCTCACGGACCCGGTCGAGGAAACTTTCGCGCCTATTGTCTATGCCGTGGTCGAGCCCCAGCGGCTTTAGCCGCTCGAGTTTCTGATCGCTAGAGGCGGTAGCGATCACGGTTGCGCCAACCTGTTTCGCCAGCTGAATGGCCGCCATCCCAACGCCGCCCGCCCCGCCGTGGATGAGCACGTTCTGGCCGGGCTGAAGGTCCGCGGCCGTGAACAAACACTCCTGCGCCGTGCCGAACGCGACCGGAATACATGCGGCAGCTGCGGCGGCGAGCCCCTCGGGGACTGGCCAGGTCATGATGGCTGGCACGACTCGTCTCGCTGCATGAGAGCCGTCTGCGTTCAAAGCGACGACCCGCTCTCCGATCTCGGGCCGCTCGACTCCAGAGCCAGCTTCGATCACCGTGCCGGCGCACAGATAACCGACGATGTGCGGAGTACTGATCGGCGCAGATCCGGCCCGGGCGAGCAGATCGCCGCCCTCGATGCTGATCGCCTCAACCTCTACCACGACGCAGCCATCGGGGCAGACCGGATCGGGGACCTCCTCATATCGGAGGACCTCGGGAGGCCCGTTTTCATAAAGCACCGCTGCCTTCATCGCCCAATCCTAAGGGGAGCCATGACCTCAAGAAACCTGCGGCGTATTGGGGGCCCACAAACTCGGTCCGGCGGTGGTGCGGCTGGAGTCGACGATCGACCCCATTGCCGGCAGGGATCGCAGCGCGGCGGTCGCTAGTTCCCGCCCGGATCGCTCAGGCCCGGGTGGACACCGGGTCCGAGCTCCTGAGCCTCAACGATTCTCTGCAGGAGCGCCGTGAGCCGCTCACGATCGGCCGCGCTCATGTCTCGCGTCAGCTCCTCTTCGTGCTCGGCGGCGACCCTGCGCGCGAGGGCGAGCAGATTACGGCCCTCGCTGGTCAAATACAGAGCGCGGATCCGGCGGTCACTCGGATCGGGACGACGTTCGATCAGACCGCGCCGCTCCAGCTCATCGACCAGCGCGACCATGCGGCTCGGCGGCACCTCTATCGCGTCGCCGATCGAGGTCTGCGCCTCACCCTCGCTGAGATCGACGACGTTGAGGATTCGAAACAGGGGCGGTTCCAGGCCGACCGTCGCGATCCGCTGCGCGAATCGCCGAGCGGAATAGACGCCGACCTGGGAAAGCAGGAAGGCGAGCGAGACAGGGGCCACGTCACCCGGGATGCGCTCTTTGTTCACGACAAATTGAATCGGTCGACCGGCGGCGCGGGCGCCCCCCGATTGAAGGAGGGCAGCTTCGGGGAGGACATCTCAGCAGGGTCCCTGAGGTTCATTTTTGCTATTAATCATTTCAGATTGAATCTTTTATCAAAAGAAGCGCTATAGCCGCGGAAGGAGGCTCCGGATGACCCGCCAGCTGGCCAACCTTGCCGACATCGCCTACCGCCGACGCGGCCGCATGGTGCTCGCCTGGATAGCGGCAACCATCGTCCTGATCGGACTCGGCTCTAGCTTCGCTGGCGATTTCCACGCCGACTACAACACCCCGGGCTCAGAGTCCAAGGCTGCCAGCGACATCACGCAGCGCGATTTCCACGGCTACTCGGGACAGGAGATCTACGTCGTCTGGAAGGACGCAGCCGGAGCGAGCAGTGCCACCGCAAGGAGGGGCATTGCGGCGTTCCTGGCCGAAGCCGAAGGGATCGAGCACATCGGTCCGGCGACCGCGACCCGAGTCTCCAAAGATCGGACGATCGCGACGACGACGCTGCCGCTCACGACCGCGGGTTGGAACGTGCCGAAGCGCGATGGCGAACAGCTGATCGCGGCTGCCAAACGCAACAGTGTCGGTGGCCTCGAGATCAAGCTGGGGGGAGAACCGATCTACACCGCAGAGGGCTCAACGAGCCCCGAGGGGGTTGGCTTCCTGGGCGCCGCGATCGTCCTTTTGATCGCCTTTGGCTCGCTGGTCGCCGTCGGGCTTCCGTTGGTCGTGGCCCTGGTCGGCCTCGGCATCACCTCTGCAGGTCTGATCGCCTTGCTCGCCAACGTGATCGACGTCCCAAGTTGGACCACGGCGGTATCGGGCCTGATCGGGATCGGGGTTGGGATCGACTACGCGCTCTTGGTCCTTACCCGATTCCGAACGGCGTTGCTAGAGGGCAAAGATCGCCACGCTGCGGTCGTCGAGGCGGTCACCACCGCCGGGCGCAGCGTGATCATCGCCGGTAGCACGGTGGTGATCGCCGTCCTCGGACTCTTCCTAACCGGCCTTCCCTACATGTACGGGGTGGCGATCTCGGCGTCATTAGCGGTGCTGGTGGTGATGTTGGCCGCAATCACCCTGTTGCCGGCGCTGCTGTCCTACCTTGGGCCGAGGGTCGATCGGCTGCGTGTCCCGTTGCTCGGCCGCGGGCTGAAGGCTCGCGGTGACGGCGAATCGCCGGCTGCGCGTTGGAGCCACGCCGTGCAGCGGCGACCCTGGACGGCCGCGATCGTCGCGGCAGCGATTCTGCTTGCGCTGGCCGTGCCGGCGCTCGGAATGCGCCTCGGCTTTCCCGATGCCGGAAACGACCCGAGCGGAACGATGACGCGCCAAGCTTACGACCTGATCAGCGAAGGGTTTGGCCCAGGGGCCAACGGTCCGCTGGTCATCGCCGCCGAACTCCCCGACAGAGCGGCCCAGGGCAAGATGTACGCCCTGGCGACGCGGATTCAGCGGCAGGAAGGCGTCGCCTTCGTCTCGAAACCACAGATCAATGGCGCGGGAACCGCAGCGCTTTTGATTGTTACGCCGACCACCTCTCCTCAGGATGCAAAGACCAGCGCTTTGGTCGAAAGGCTCCGGGAGACCGTCGTGCCCGAGGTCCTGGCCGGGACCGGGGTCGACGCCAAGATCGGCGGCGTCACAGCGGCACTCGAGGACCAAAGCGAATTCATCACAGGCCGCATGCCGCTCTTCATCGCCGGAGTCGTTGGCCTCTCATTCTTGCTCTTGCTGGTCGCCTTCCACTCACCGCTGATCTCACTGAAGGCGGCGATTATGAACCTGCTCTCGGTCAGCGCTGCCTACGGCGTGATGACCCTGGTCGCCGCGGGCGGCGGGCTCGGCGGGCTGATCGGGATCGACCACGAAGTGCCGATCGCTCCGTTTATGCCGGTGATGATGTTCGCCATCCTGTTTGGGCTCTCGATGGATTACGAGGTCTTCTTGATCTCGCGGATCCGTGAGGAGTACCTACGGGACGGAAACACCGGCCGGGCGGTTGCCGACGGGTTGGCCAAGACCGCGCGCGTAATCACCGCAGCGGCCGCGATCATGGTCGTCGTCTTCCTCTCCTTCGTAACCTCCCAGGAAATCTTCCTGAAGCTATTCGGGATCGGGCTGGCCGTGGCGATCTTTCTCGACGCCACGCTGGTGCGGATGGTGCTGGTCCCAGCGGTGATGCAGATCCTCGGCGACCGGAATTGGTGGATCCCCGACTGGCTTGAGCATCGCCTACCGCAATTGGACGTCGAGAAGGCAGTCGTTGGGGTCACGGACTGACGGCGGGGCGAAGCCTCGCAGCCGTGACCCGACCGAACCAAGCCGGATTTAACTGATCCGGTTCAGTTAATTCACAAAAGGGCTTTGGGCCACACCAAGGGCCAAGTTTGCGGGGGGACCGGGCTGACTCAGGGGCCGCGTCAAATTTACAGCGCAGATATCTTGGGAGGCACCATGATAGGAAATCTGCCCGAGAGAAGATTAGGGGAGCAAGGCTCCCATCGAGCACAAACGCGGGGGCGGGTTTCGGTTGTTTAACATCATGCGTGTGCGTTTCGCCCCCTGGGTAACGGTCTTCTTGGCTCTCGTCTTCTGTGCAAGCGCCCGGGCCGGGCTCGTCCCGGAAGACGATTCGAGTCTAATTTCACCGCAAGCCTCCGATGCCACCGGCATCGCAACCGCTTCCAATGGCAATACCTTGCTCGCTTGGGATCAACTGAACGCCGAATTGCAGTACGAACTTCATGCGCGCTGGCTCTCCGCGGCTGGCCAACGTGGTCCCACAATCGAACTCTCACCCGGCGGATTCGGCTTTCAGCCGGTGGCAGCGATGGCGCCTTCGGGTCGGGCGTTTGTCGCCTGGCGAGTGCTGGGCAGCAGTGGCGATGCGGTCGACGGCCGCTGGGTCAACCCTGACGGATCACTCGGACCCCTCCTCAGCTTGGAGACTCCGGAAGCGGGGAAGTTCGACGCAGTGGAAGTGGCAGTCGCGGTCGATTCCGCCGGAGTCGCTACGGTCGCCTGGAGAAATCAGGACTCCATGTCCGCAGCCCTCGAACTGCGTCGCATCTCGCCCGAAAGTACGACGAGCGCGACCGTGCCCAATGCCGGGACCGACGTGGTCGAACTCCAGCTCGCCGCCTTGCCCGACGGAACGACCCTCGCCGTCTGGAGGGGCGCTGGGATCGAAGAGAACACGGTCTCCCCCAGCCTCGCCGTGGGCACCCAGCAGACGATTTCGGCGAACAATCTCGCCGACGGACCCGAGCTTGCAGTGGACTCCCAAGGTAACGGCTTGGTCACTTGGCGAGAGTCGCTCGAAGAACCATTCTCGGTCCGCGGAATTCGCCTCAGCCCGAATGGAGCCCCGCTCGGTAATGAACTGATCATCGATCCCAACGGTCCCGGCAGCCTTAGCCTTACCAACGCAGTCTCCGCGGATACCAATGGAAATTTCCTCGTCACCTGGACTCGATATGACGAAGCATCTAAGGGAGTCATCTTCGCCAGGGGCGTCAACAGCACGGGCAACTTCAGCGGACCGCGAGAACAGATTTCAGCGAGTGAAGGCAACGCTGAGGTGGCCCGATCGGCGATCGATGACAGAGGAGACGGCGCCGTCGTTTGGTCCAATTACCTGAACCCTGCCTCGAATATGCTCGGAAGGGAAGTCGGCCTGTCGGGGGCGCCGCTCGGTGCGGGCGCGGAACTTTCAGCGACTGGCTCCGAACCCCACGTCGCCAGCGCACCGGAACTGGGCTTCGCAGCTTTCTTTTTCGACACCGGAAAAGGTGCGGTCGTGCGTCGCTTCCTCGAGCCGCCGACCTGCGCCAGCTCGATGGCGACGGTAAGCCAGGGCCGCCCGATCACCGTTTCGCTGGCCTGCACCGGCCCTGCAATTGAGGGTGCCCAAATTACAGCCGGGCCGAGCGACGGTTCTCTCAGTTCGATCAACCCCGACGGCCTCACGGTTAATTACACGCCGAGGATCGGCTTCGAAGGGACCGACAGCTTCACCTACACCGCCACAAATGAAGGTGGAGTCTCCGCGAGGGCCACGATCACGATAAGGGTCGGCAAGGATTCGACGAGGCCGAAGATCAAGCGCCTGCGCTTCGTGAAATCGAAACACGGCGGCAAGTTCATCGTCAAAATCTCAGAACCCGCCAGGGTCAGAATCCTCGTCAGCCGCGCCAGCACTAAGAAAGGTAAACAAAAGCTGGTTGGAAGATCGAAGACCAAGCGCTTCTCCCAAACGGCCGTAATTGCCATCCGCGGCGAGCTCGCCACGAAGGTCAGCGCGGGTGGTCATTTTCGCGCCACCGCGATAGCGGTCAACCAGGCTGGAAATATGTCCAAACCGAAGCGGCTCAAGCTGAACTTTTAACGGTGCTGCAGCTCCAGTCGAAACATTCGCGGGGCCTCGGGAATACCTCGAAGTCGAGCACCGGGGGCATCCTCACCGAGCCCCGCGGAGCGGTTCAGCGCTTGCTCTCCACACCAGGATCTACCCTCCTTTTGTGAGCCACGGCTTCGCAGCCAGCCTCCGCCGTATCGATGTGAGCGAGCAGACGCGCGCCGTCGATACGCTCTCAGAACCGGACTACGGGGCGAGCTGGGAGGTCGCGCCTCCCGGCGGAGATGAGCGCTCAGCCGAGCAATGGGCGCGGGCCACATTCGAGGAAGCTCCCAACGCATTGCGGGCCTTCATAGTGGCTGGATGGAGCGTCGGCCTCGGCCTTCGACTCGGGCCGCGACCATCACCAGATTACGTTCTCGGCTGGAGGATCCTTACCAATACGCCCGATCTGATCATCATGACCGTGCAATCGGCACTCCTCGGAACCGCTCACCTCGTCTTTGAGGTCGAGAGCTCACGGGTCCGATTGACAAGTTTTGTGCGTTATGAAATGAGGTCGGCGCGCCCGATTTGGTCTGCCGTCCAACCGATCCACCACCAAGTGGTGCCCTATCTGCTCGGGCGGGCCGCGTCGCAGTCTCCGAAACCCGACGCTGACCTCGGGCGACCAATTTCAGACCCCTCCGCTCAGCCCGGACCGAGATCCGGACCGGGCTGAGCGAATGAGCAATAAGGGAACGCGGACCGCTAATGGAGTAGATCGAGGGTGTTTGAACCGTCGTTGACGTAGTAGAGGCCCTGGCCAAACGGTGCAACCGCGAGGCCAAACAGCGTCCCTTCTCCATTTTCGTCGAGGGTGATCGGCGGGAATTGCGTGCCATTTGGCGAGGTCTCAACGACGTTTCCGTCGCCAGCGTTGGCGGTCAGGATGTCGCCGTTGGGGGCCATCGCCAGACCGAGCGGGCTATTGAGTGCCCCAGCTTCGGTCACGGTGGTTCCGGTCCCGGCGCTATTCGACCGAAACAAAGCCCCGGGAATGGCCTGGATCCGGTTCTCGACCGTATCGGCCACATACAGGGTGCCGTTTCGACCCAGGCCGACTCCGGTTGGACCGATCACCAGCGCCGCGGGATCGGTCTTCTCGGCAAACCCCGTTCCGATTTCCTTAACGGCGATGACGCTTGGCACGTTCGGATCACCGAACGGACCGGGGAGGTGCCCGAACGGACCCTGGAATGGACCGAAGCCACCATGGCGCCCGCCGAATCCGAGGGTGAGGCGAACCACGGTGCCTTCGTTGACCGTTGCTCCTTCGCCAGCGACCGTGCCGTTGAGGACGTTGGTGACGAACACATCGGCAAAGTTGCCAAAGCTCACGGTCGCCAGATCCCAGGGACCGTTGATTGGCGAACCGCTGATCGCCCGCAGAAGATGCCCGTTGCTATCGAGCACCAGAAGACATCCGGCCTTGGCGTCTTTGGATTCACCGCTCTGATCGGGCAGGCTGCCGACGATCACGTCGCCGTGGGGCAACAGACCGAGCGCCGTGGTGAGGCCGATTCCACCTGGGCAGACGCTGCTTGGAATCGAGGTGAGGTCGGCGAAGGTCGTCGCCTGTCCGCTGGGGGACACCTCGACGATGGTCGTCCCGCTGCCCTGCAGGTTTTCTTCGTTGTTGAAGTTGCTGACCAAGACGTTGCCGCGGTGCAGACTTCCCTGTGATTCGGTGATCACCGCGACCCCGTAGGGGTTGACGTCGTTTTGAGGCGGCAATGCGGTGGAGGCAACCAAGCTGTTCTGGGAGAAGTTGCCCAGGAACGAGGTCGAGTGCGCACCCGCTGTGCCAGTGCTCAAGCAGAGGATCAGAAGGCAGGCCGCGGCTATTGCCGGACCGCGAAGATGTCGAGACATGTGGGCTCCTTTGACTCGGGGGAACGGCTCTCGGGACGCGGGGCCGTCCGATCGCCACTTGCAGTGGATACGGCGACTGAAAGGGGAAGGTTCAATTCGGTCAATCGACCACCCCGCGAGAAGGGCAAGGCGATTCTGCCCCTCTCGACCCGAGCGTCAAATTTGCAGCCATGAACTTCGAGTATCGGTTTCAGTTTGTGACATCGCCGCTGCCGGGGGCTCGTAGCCTCATCAAGCGACTTCGTTGGCCGCAGCCACCTCTGCCTAGAGCTAGCTGACCTCAGTCCAACTCCGCGAGGGGTGCCGCCCAACCCTTGCTTTTCACGGCAACCCTACGGTTCGCCTATGAACCAACACCTAGTTCCGATCTAGCCCTGCGATAATGGAGGTTGGATTTACGGCGTCAAGGATCTATGCAACTAATGAACCCGACCGAATCAGTCCCCACTCCCGATTCATATGAGCCAATCAAGCTGACGCCCACCTCCTACCTGGTCCTTGGCATGGTTCGCCTCGGTCAGAGGTCGGGCTATGCGATCAAAAAAATGGCGGATCGGTCCACTCAGAACTTCTGGCCCACCTCGCTGGCACAGGTATACCCAGAGCTCGCTCGCCTGGAGGGCGCGGGGTTGCTGACAAGGCGCAGCGATCCGCTTGGAGGCCGCGCTCGGTCCGCGTATTCGATTACCGAAAATGGCGAGAGCGCTCTCCGGTCCTGGCTGCGTTCACCCAAGCTGGCGCCGGCCCAGATGCGCGATGAGGCATTGCTGCGCATATTTTTCGCCGACGCATTGGGAGGCGAAGATCAGCTCAAATTGATTCAGATGTTGCGCGAACGCAATCACAAACTGGCCGAGGAACTGCACCGTGAAATCGTCCCTCGGGCCGAAGCCTTTGAGCCCCACGGTATCCACTACCTCGCCGTCTCAGCCCGCTTTCTCGGCGACTTCATGAGTTTCGCGGAGACCTGGTTGCGGCGGTTGGAGGCGCAACTCGAGGCCGAGCGCGATGCCGAAACTCCCCCAGCGAGGCCCGAATGAGGGGTTGGAGTCGAGCTCAACCCTTTGGCTGACAGCTATTCACCACGTCACCACTGAGGTTGGTCCCGTTGGCATAAGCAACTTCGACCTGATTGAAGAAATGGCCGCTGGGGCAATCTGCGTTCAGATAGGAAAGTCGCCGACCCCCGTCGGACCAGCTTCGGTCGATCGTGAACTGCACGTTTGTGAGCGAACCGCTGCCGCCCGCAATCGAGGGAACTGCGACCGAGATCCTGTACGCGTACCTGCCAGTATCCTTGGACAGCTTGGCGACGACCACGACCGCGGTCGGTGCCGGAACCGCAACGTAGATGTAGTAGAGCTGCTCGTTATAGCCATGGCCGGCATACCCGCCTCTGACTGACGGGCCGTTGAAGGCAAGCAATGGACCTTTCGCGGCGAACGGGAGCGATTCGGGAAATTCAACCTGAGCGGCGGCGGAGCCCTTGCCGATCAGAGCCGAGCCGCAGGCCCGCATCGCCTCCGATGGCGAGGAAGCCTCTACCTTTCCGGGCGGGCAGATTGGCAGTCCGGCGGTGTCGATGCTGATGTGCTTATCGACCTGCAGCTCAGCGCTCAGGGCCGGTGGTACATGGCTGCCGTCCGCGGTTGATACGGAGGCGCTCGCATGGAAGCTCACTGGTGCCATTTTGGTCTTTGGAAGCGCCCTCGGGCTGAGGACTCCTTCCAGGTGAACGACGAGGTTGCCGTAGCGAATGGTGGTGGCGGAATTGGCGGCGAGAACCGTGGCCGCCGACGCGCAACCAAAGACAGCGATTACCACGAGCCAAACGATCGTCGACCTGGGAATGATGCGCTGCCTCAGTGGCGATCGATTTGCGTTTGGTTTGGCTGGCTTCACTCAACCATCGAAGCTGACCGCTGGGCAAAACGCAATGAGGAGCGCAGAATCAGTATCCGAAGACCGATTGACGGCGCTTTGCTCTGAACCGTCCGCACCACCCGGCTCCGGGGCGTTCGCGGCGAGTCCTCGATCGCTCGGTGAGCTCGGCCAAAAAGGGAGGCTCAACAATCTGTGGATCAGAATGCCGGATGCCGAGTACCGAGGACCACCGCCTTTCATCATTACTCAGGGCGGCGTGATCGGGACAATCGGCTCCGGCGGAGGCCCCGGATTACCCGACCCGGGCTTGGGCAGCGCAGGCGGCGGGTTAGGTCCAAGGATCCCGACGTAGCCGTTGATCACCGCCGAGAAGGTTTCCGCACCTTCCGCCCCTACCGTGTGGCCGAAGTTGACGCCGATAACTCCGTATCGAGTGGTCGGCGCCAGCTTGGACACTCGCCAACGGCAGAGGTGGTCAGTTTTGCCGCAAGGCGTAATTGGCTTTAGATAGGAAGCGATGCTTTCCGTAACTGCCTGATTTCCCGTCCGTTCCCAGGTCACAGGGCATGGGCCGCTAAGGGGGACATCGATACAGCTGAAGTTCTCAATCCGTGCGGTCAGTACCTTGCCGGGTCGCACAATGTGGGGACTCAGCTTGAGGGTGCCGACCACCGAGGTCAACAGGCAGGAATTGACATTCGCACCGGCACTACCGCAAGGCAGCGGCTTGGGGAGCAGATCAGATGGACGGGCGGGGCGAGAAACTACGGCGCCCGCACGGTGGACCGAGATCGAGCTGGCACCAGCCGCTGAGATAACCAAAGAGACTGCAATGAAGACCCTGGCACCTGTGGAAATGGGCCGCACGTCAGGGCATTCTAGTTCTCATTCGATCGACTTACCGATGCGCTGCACCGGGCAAGGGGGTGGCGGCCGGGATCGCTGAGGCCGGGGGCACTGGCGTTGCTGGCGGCAGCGGAGACGCGGCTGGCATCGAAGCTGATCGAGCCGGCTCGGGCCGAGAATCACCTTGAGGGTGGCTGCCGAGGCGATCGGAGACTCGCGTCCCAGCCTGGGCTCGGGTATGGATGGGGCGGAGATCGGCGCGCTTTGGTGAACCCTCACCTGAGTTTGCCTTGGTGTTGGCCATGAACGGCCTCCAAGCTGGCCCTGTTTTGGCTCGTTTGACCAAGCCTCCACCGCAGAGTCAATTTCGGTGGAGACCCCTGTCGCTGAGAATGGGCTCCTCGTGCTCCAAGGGCGGGATTAGTCAAATTAGTATATCGTGAATTCGTGAATATGGATTCTCGAATACCCAAACAGGAGGCGCCCGGCGACAAACCGCCCCGTTGGGATTTCCTGACCAATCACGGCCACGTCCTTCTCTGCGTCTTTGATGACGCTGGGATCCGTTTGCGAGATATCGCCGCGGCGGTCGGCATCACGGAGCGCAGTGCCCACAAGATCCTTACCGAGCTGGTCGAGGAGGGCTACGTCCTGCGCAAGCGTCGTGGACGCCGCAACAGCTACACGGTAAAACTTGAGATGCCCCTGCGCCATCCGCTTGTGCAGGAGCACCGGGTCGGGGATTTGCTCGACGCGCTGCAAAGACCGGCTGCAACATGACGCGCTTGCTGCCTGCAGTCGCCCCCAGCGCAAGGGGTCAAATCTGTGGATGTCCCCGATGATCGAGACCGCAAGGCAAACGAGACCATCGGCGCCGCAATCGCGGGCCGACCAATCGGTCGAGCGGTGGCTCGATGATGGCGGCGGGCCTTCCGGATTGCGGCGGGAGCCGAAATCCGGTCCAGACGCCGACCACCAGTTCTGGCGAAAGTCGATGGCTCCGCATGAGCAGTCATCGATGCGCCGCAGCCTGATCGACCTGACGACCTCGGTGATGCCTTACTTGGTGCTGACCGTCGCGATGTACCTCTCACTTAATTTCTCGGCCTGGATCACCGTCCTGCTGGCAATTCCAACGGCGGGGTTCTTGCTTCGGACGTTCATTGTTTTCCACGACTGTGCCCACGGATCGTTCTTGCCAACGAAGCGAGCGAATTTGTGGCTGGGCCGGGTAACCGGCATCCTCGTCTTCCAACCCTTCAGCAATTGGCGCCACAATCACGCAATCCATCACGGCACGTCCGGAGACCTCGATCGCCGTGGCACGGGGGACGTCATGACGCTGACCCTTCAGGAGTACCTGTCGCGTCCATGGAAGGTCCGCCTCGGCTATCGCCTTTTTCGGAATCCGCTTGTGATGTTTGGGGTTGGCCCGATCTGGTCGCTGATGATCGGCCCGCGGATTTGGTCGCGGAAGATGCGTCCACGTCAGAGGCATAGCGTGATCGCGACGAACCTGACGCTCGGGGTCATCATTGGGTTGATCATCTGGATTGTTGGCCCCCAAGCATGGTTGATGGTTCAAATGCCAACCGCCATTCTCGCCGGCACATTGGGAGTCTGGATGTTCTATGTCCAACATCAATTTGAGGATGTCTACTGGGAGAGTTCTGAGGACTGGAGCTATGCTGCGGCAGCGTTGCGTGGAAGCTCCTACCTGAGGCTGCCGAAGATCCTGCAGTTCTTCACCGGAAATATCGGCCTTCACCATGTCCATCACCTCAGCGCGAAGGTACCCAATTACAACCTCCAGCGCGCCCACGACGAGAGCTCGATCTTTCAAAGCGTTCCCGTACTAACGATCCGGGATGGGTTACGGTCGGTCCGGCTCAAGGTGATCGATACGGAGGGGGGACGGCTACTCACCTGGAGTGAGGTCAGATCTCGAGCCTGAGGCCGAAGCCATGCATACGCCGCTGCGTGGTCGGAGCTATCCGGCCGCGTGCCGAACCGACGTGTCTGCTGAGGCAGCGAACTACTTGGCAGTTCCCTCGAACTTCGATGTCCCGTTACAGGTCTTGCTTTTCGTGAAGTCAGTCATCACGGTTCCGCTCACGCTCTTCTTCGGTCCGAACTTGCCGTTGATATTGACGAAGCCCTCATAGTCTTTGGTCGGTTCAAAGTAGATCGGTAATTTTGCCTTGAACGCTCCACTTCCGCTCACTCTCGCCTTGGCGTTCTGTGTACTGCCGAAACCACCCCCCTGACAATAGACGGGGTAACCTTGGGGAAGGTTGAACTTGGTTATCTCGTTACCGTTACTGGAGACCTTGAAGCTGATCCGATCGGTGTTGACGATCTTGCCTTCAAAGACCCGTTTGATCTTCCCGCTGTAGGTCACGCCCTTGGCGGGACGGGCCGCGTCGGCGAATGCCGAGCCAAGCAGCAGCACACCAAGAAGAAGGCTCGAAACCAGCCCGATGACGTAGCGGCCCCCTGCACTTGATTCCTGCCTCATCTCGCCTCCTCGATCGACCGTAATATCTGCGGCGCATTGTAATCCCCAATTGAAGATTCTCACCCCACCGCGTTATCGCCGGCCCGGATTGGCCCGTGAAGGTCACCGACCTACCTCCGTAGAGGGTGCATCGGATGCCAGGCACTATCTATTCGACCGCCTGGTTTGAGACAAGGCTCTGTGACGCCTCAGGGCGCGAGCTCGCCCGCCCACCTCGATTTGCACGCTGGCCGATCGTTTCACCCCCTCGCCCGGGCTCTCCAGAGTCGCCCCGCTCGGATTTATCGGCATCCGAGTACTGCCCGGCCGACCCGGCCAACAAGCTCGCCAAAAAAAGGGGCAGACCCGGTGGCGTTCGGGGCTAACCCTCTTGGCAGACGACCGCGCCGGGTGTCTGCACAAATTTATTTATCGCTACCAGGATCTGCGCTATGGATGCCTTTCCTTAGATGGCCCAACGATCATCAGCGCCGCCGCTCTGGCAGAGGCCAAAATTGGGTGAGAAGTCAACGAGTCAACGCCACTTGGCCGCGTCTGCCGAATCACTCGGAACTGTGATGTTCACCCCGCTGTCCTGCCGTGAGTACCTCGGCGATGCCGGTGCCGTCCGAAAGAGATTCTCCGCCCTTGCACATCAAGTGCCCCACCCGGAGCCCCAGCACGGCCGCCGCAAAGACGGCTGCCTAATCAGCGACCTCCACGTCCTGCGCACCAATCGGCTCTCGACACTCCGAGCAGACGAGGAGAGGTTGGGTCAACTTGCCGCAAGCGCGGTGGCGAACCCGCACCGCCGGGCGGCTTGGGTCGCCGTAGTGCGTATCGGCCCAGCGAAAGAAGGCG
Source organism: uncultured Solirubrobacterales bacterium (assembly GCA_963700105.1). Classification (GTDB taxonomy): domain Bacteria; phylum Actinomycetota; class Thermoleophilia; order Solirubrobacterales; family 70-9; genus CAVUWL01. Next base: position 235,987 of record CAVOWL010000006.1, read on the forward strand.
AGAATCGCCGGGTATAGATCCAAGCCGCGCTCGGTCAACCGATACTCAAACCACTCCGGTTCGGTGCGATAGCGCACTCGCTCAAGGAGACCATGCTCGACGAGCTTGGATAGCCGCTCGGCCAAGACGTTGCGAGCGATGCCCAGGTTGCGCTGCAGCTGTCCATAGCGGTGAACGCCGGAGTAGGCCTCGCGGATGATCAGAAAGGTCCAACGATCGGCCAACATCGCGAGAGCCTGTTGCGCGGCGGCAGCGTTTGCCACCTCTTCGTCAGCGTGGTTCTTGGACGGCAACTAGTTTTGACCTCCAAATGGTTTTGTTGTGCAACTGGTTGCCAGACACTACCGTTGAACCGCTTGGACCGCGAACCGAAGAGGAGCTAGACGATGACCACCAGCGCCCCCGCCACACGGCAGACCCCTAGTCCGAATGGACCGCAGATGGGCCGCGTTTTTGAGACGATCGCCGGCGGTCATGACTATGCCGTCGAGCGGGTTGACGGAACCCTGCCGAGAGAACTGCGCGGAACGCTTTATCGCAACGGCCCCTCCCGCAACGAAATCGGCGGTGACCCTTTCGCGCATCTTTTCGATGGCGACGGAATGCTCTCACAGTTCGTCTTCACCGACGGCGCTCTTCGCTACCGCAATCGCTTCGTCCGCACGACCCACTACCTGGGCGAGCAAGGCGCCAAGCAGCGCCGCTTTCGCAGTTTCGGTGCCCAGCGGGCGGGCGGCCCTTTGGCCAATGCCTTCCGTTTGCCAACTGCATCAAATCCAGCGAACACCAGCGTCGTTATGCACGCCGGCAACCTGCTGGCGCTGTGGGAGGGAGGACACCCGTGGCGCCTCGATCCCGACTCGCTGCAGACGATCGGCGAGGAGGACTTTGGCGGAGCGCTGAAGCGGGCACATGCGTTCTCGGCTCACCCGAAGCTCGACCCGCTGAGCGGGGAGCTGTTCAACTTCGGCCTGCAGTACGGGCCGCGGACGAAGATCCGCACCTACCGGATTGGCCGCGACGGGCGCCTGCACTACCTGCAGCCCGTCACCCTTCCCTATCCAGTCCTAAACCACGACTTCGCGCTCAGCACCAGGCACATGATCTTCGTGATCGACCCGCTGGTTTTGAGGATGGGGCGTTTCCTCACGGGCTTCTCGAGCTTCGACCGGGCCTTCCACTGGGACCCCTCGAGAGGAACCCGGATAGTGCTGGTACCGCGCGACCGCGGCAAGCCAAGGATCGCCGAGTGCGAGCCCTTCTTTCACTTCCACATTGCCAACGCCTTCGAGGACGGCACCGATACCGTGATCGACCTTTGTCGGTACGAGGATTACGCGGTTGGAGATCTGCTGCGCAACTTCAAAAACGCGCCGGAGCTCAGCGCCCACAGCTCGCTATGGCGATTGCGGATCACCCCATCGGGACGGGTCGAACAGACCGAGCTTTGCCCGCATCAAGCCGAGTTCCCCCAGCTAGACACGACGCTCGCCGGCAGCCGGAATCGCTACACCTACCTGGCGGCGCGACCTACCGGTGCCGGGTATCCGACCGCGGTTGTCAAGGTTGACAACGACGCGGGCCGAGATTGGTCGTTTGACCTCGGCGCCGGCTTCGGGATGGGGGAGCCAATCTTCGTGCCTCGACCCGCGCGCCGCGATGAGGACGACGGATGGCTGCTCACACTCGTCTATGACGGCGCCGAGCACCGCTCCCACCTCTACGTGCTCGATGCCCGCGATCTCGAGGGAGAACCGATCGCGGTAGCCCACCTGCCCCACCACGTCCCCTACGGATTCCACGGCACCTTCACGTCGAGGATCGCCCTCTGAGGACCTAGCAATGACCATTGACGATCCCCAGCTACTGGGCATCCTCTTCGCTGAACGGATCAGCGCCGGCGACTTGGAGGGAGCGCTGGAGCTATATGAGGAGGAAGCAACCTTGGTCGGCCCCGATGGGGAAACAGGATCGGGTAAGGAGCTGATCCGCGAGCGATTGGGGGCTCTATTGGCGATGGGTCCCCGAGTTGAGGCCGGCGAGAGCCGGGCGCTCTTGGCAGGTGATATTGCGCTTCTCTCAAGTCGCTGGCGGATGACCTTCGGCGCGGGCAAAGGCAGCGGGCAGTCGGGCTTTGAGGCCAAAAGCACCGAGGTGGCTCGCCGCCAGCCCAGCGGATCCTGGTGCTACTTGATCGATGATCCCGCCTCAATCGGGCTCCGCCCTCCCCCCCCGCCCCGACTGCGAGCCGCGGCGTCTGCGGGCGCAAAGGCCAAGAACGGTGGCGGCTTCGAGCAGCTCGCCTACCTCGAGAGTGGGCCGATCGCTCGAATCACACTGAACCGCCCCGAGCGCCGAAACGCACTCTCAATGCAGCTCTCCGAGGAGCTGATCACAGCTTTGGAGCGAATTCGGGACTCCGAGACTGTCAAGGTTGTGGTGATCGGAGGCGCCGGCGAGACGTTTTGCTCGGGCGATGACATCGCCGAGATGGGGCTCTGGGGAAATGCCAATCAGATTATGCGCCGGGTTTCGGGTTATCAGCGCATGGCAGATTCGTTGGAGGCGCTGGACAAGGTTACGATCGCCGCGGTGGATGGCTACGCGGTCGGGGGAGGCCTCGAGATCACGATGGCCTGTGACTTCGTGATTGCAACCCGTCGAGCCAAATGGGGAATGCCAGAGGTCGATCTTGGAATAACGCCGGGGTGGGGCGGGACAACGCGGATGGCGCGGCTGATCGGGCGCCGGATGACCAAGGAGGTCAACCTAATCGGGGCGCTGCACCCCGCCTGCAGGGCTGTCGGGCTGGGGCTGTGGAATCGCGTTGTGGCGAACGACGCCCTAGAGGAAGAGGTCGAGGCGCTCGTGGGCGTGATGCTTATAAAGAATCACCAGGCCCTGCGCCAGCTTAAGTTCATCATCAACAACGGGGTCGAGGCCGATCTTCATACCGCCCAGGGTTTTGAGGCGCTATCGGCGGGGCTTAGCGGCGCGGCAAATGGTGCTTGGCAGGTACCGGATGCCGATCAGGGCAGCGGCGTCGCCAGCTTCCTCGGCGAGGGTGGTAGGTGGCGGGAGCGCCGTGGCGTTGCCCGTAACTTCTGGGCGGATTTGAATGAGGAGGCGGTTTGATGAACGCCGCCGAGAAAGATCAAACGGTGGCTCCCGGTGGCGCCGCCGCGAACGACGGACTGCCGTTCATCGATTCCCACTCGATCGCTGTGATTGCAGCGCCGGAGCGGGCGTGGGATGAGACGGCACGGCTGATGAGGTGCTGGGAGCAAGAGCTGCTGCCCCGATTCGCCGCAGGCGCGGTGCCGCGGTTCGCACGCTTACTCCGCTGCCCATACGTGAATTCGCCGGGGCCGGGAGCCGAAATGCCGGCGGCGATTGTTGGGTTTCGGGTTGTGGAGGCTGAGCGGCCTTCCCGGATCGTACTGGCTGGAGAGCACCGCTTTTCCCGCTACGTGCTCTGCTTCGAGGTGGATGTGACAGCTGATGCTGGCTGCGACGTGAGAGCTGAGACGCGGGCCTCGTTTCCTGGCCGCCTGGGAAGCTCGTACCGAGTTGCGGTGATCGGCAGCGGCGCCCACATACGGGTTGTTGGGCGCATGTTGTCGCTGATCAAGGTCCGGGCCGAGGCTGGGTGAGGGCACACTTTTGCCTAGGAGCTGAATCCAGGGTCGCGCTGCAGCGAAGCCGTGCTGAGCTGCGCGGGCAGGGCGTAGCCGCAGAGAGCCAAGGTCAGATCGAGCTCGGCAAGGATCATCCTCAGGACCGCCTCCACCCCCGCCTCGCCCTCCAACGCCAGACCCCAAATGTAGGGGCGCCCGATTAGAACGGCATCGGCCCCTAAGGCAAGTGCCTTGAGCACGTCCGCGCCGCCGCGAACGCCGCTATCAAACAGAACGATCAGCTCTCCCCCAACCGCCTCGGCGATCGGAGCCAGGGCGTCGAGAGAGGCGAGGGCACCGTCAACCTGACGTCCACCGTGGTTGGAGACCACGATCCCATCGAGACCTCGCCGCAGCGCCTCCCGAGCGTCATCAACGTGCTGGATTCCCTTGATCAAAATCGGCAGAGAGGTCATCTGGCGCAAGTCACCGACGTCATCCCAGTCCAAGGAGGGATTGAAGGCGACGCCCAGGTAGTGCCCTGTGGCAGCGCCAAGATCCTCCTCAGGCGCTGAATCAAGGTCGGCCCGGAAAACCGGGTCTTGAAAAAAGTTTGCATTGCCCGAACCGTGCAGGAACGGGAGCCAGGCCTGCTGGAGATCGCGGGGCTTCCAGCCGGGGATGAATGTGTCGACGGTGAGCACGATCGCTTCATAGCCGGCTCGCTCAGCGCGACGGACGAAGCTCTCGGTCAGCCGCTTGTCATTGGGCCAGTAAAGCTGAAACCATCGCGGGCCCTCGCCGCCGGCAGCGGCGATCTCCTCGAGCGTGAAGTGGGAGGCGGTGCTTGCGATCATCGGCAATCCGAGACCGGCGGCGGCCCGCGCGGTGGCACACTCCCCATCGGCGTGAACCACCTTCTGAACTCCGATCGGAGCCAGCATCACCGGCGCCGGCAGCGAACTGCTGAACAGCTGACACGAGAGATCCCGCGAGGCCACGTCGCGCAGCACTCGTGGGACGATTCGCCAGCGCGCGAAGGCCCTCAGGTTGGCCGCCATCGTCTCCTCAGAGCCCGCTCCAGCGCAGACGTATGCCGCGGCACGGGGCTCCATTGCCGCGATTGCGGCTCGCTCGAGCTCGGCACTGGCGACCGGGACCGATGGGGTTTCTCCAGCGAGTCCCCGCATGTAGATCGCGCGGTAATAGTCCGCGTACTCGGGCATTGGACAATGCTATTTGAGCACCGCACCTCCCCTCCGTCGCAGTTTCCACGCCGCCAGCCCGGCTCAATCGAATCCGGTTCAACTAGGCTTTTGGGGTGTCCTCAGCGGAATCGCCACTGCAGGGAGGCTGCGCCTGTGGAGCGGTTCGATTCCAGCTCAGCGCAGCGTTTGAGACGGCTGGCTACTGCCATTGCAAACGCTGCCAGCGGCGCAGCGGAATGACCTCGACCCTCAACGCGAGGCTCCCAACGGAGGCCTTTGAGTTCTTGTCAGGAGCCGATCTGATCACGACCTGGCGGCCCCCCGACGGACAGCCCAAGTCCTTCTGCAAAGAATGTGGCGGACACCTATTCAGCGGAGATCTCGGCAGCGACTCGAGCATCGGGGTGCGGCTGGGGGCCGTTGATGGCGATCCGGTGATTCGCCCCTCCTGGCGCCAATGGGTGGCTTCTGCGCCAGAGTGGGAGGCGATTCCCGACGACGGTCTCGAGCGCTTCAGCGGGGCTCGCGCCTGAGGGAATTCGCGGTCCCCGCCCAGCGCGTTTGAGCTCGTGGGCAGGGGATCGCGCCGAGTCCGATCGCTGCCCCGATGAGCGGCTGGCTACTACTTCTTCTTCGGCGCTAGCTGATGCTCGAGCTGGTGGGCGAGCGCGTAGACGCAGCCCTCATACCCATACTGGCCAATCGCCGCAGGAAGCGTCCCCTGGTATGCATCTGCGGCGAGCTGCCCGGCGGCGAAACTGGCGTCGGTTGAAACGTGCTTCGCGTAGGTGCCGATCCTGGCGATCATCTTGCCCTCCTCGCCATTAGCTTCAAGGTTGCCCTTCTTGACGGCGATTGGGAAATACTGTTCTTTGACTTGAAGCGGCGTCTTGCCGCTGCAGGCCTTTTCGCCGGCTTCGATCGCCAGCTTCGAGCGCTTGACCATGGGATTGCCCTGCGGTGGCGGGAACTGACGGTAAATCTGCTGCAGCACCAGCGAGGACCCCTTCGGTGCCTTGGGGGCGCCGGCAACTGAAGCGCTGGGTGAAGAGCCACTTGAGGGCGAAGTGGAGCTGGAGGTGGTTGAGCCACCCGTGCTCGAGGTCGTGCTCGAGCCCGAGCTCCCACAGCCGCCAACCGCGAGCGCCAGCACGCAGAGAAGCAACCCCCCCGACCCAACCCCGCGCCTGATCTTCTTGGCGGCCTTGATCATCAGGGGTTTATGGGAACTCCGGGGGCGAGGCTGGTCGGCTTCCAGGTCCCTCCCTCCTTCAGCATCAGGAAGTAGCTGGGAGGGCCTCCCTTGGGACGGAACAGGACGAAGGCCCGTGGCCCCTGGATCCGCACCCCGGTGAAGGTGCCCTTGACGGCCTTGTTCGCGGTTGGCCCGATGTTTCGAAGCAGGGTCGGCAGCAGGGTGGCGCAGCTGTGTGCTTTGGAGTGTCCGAGTTTGAGGTATTGCTGCAGCTCTTTGCGATTTGAGCTGGCGAGCTGAGAGCAGACCGAGGCGTAGTTGGTGGCGGCGAGCGCGTGAAAGAAGGAGTGGGTCGCGCTCAAAACGGCGGCTTTTTCTGCCCCGCTTGCGGCCGAGCCGTAGGTCTGGATGCTGTTATCGGGGGAGGCAGACGTTCCCGAGGGGGTGGTCGAGGTGGAGCTGCCCTGTTGTTCGGCCGGGGTGCTCTGGGTGCCCGAGGGGGTGGTGGTGGCCGGGGTGGTGGCACCGGGGGTGGTGGTCGAGGCGGTTGATTCGGTGCTCGAGGAGCTCGAGGAGCTGCCGCAGCCGCTCACCGCGATCAGGGCAAAGGCGGCGGCGAGGAGGGGAAGGGCTCGCTTCCAGTCCCCGCCGCCAGCCAGCCTCAGCGTGCTGCGCTCAGGTGTACTTCGACGGTTCAAATCGGCAGAAGTGGAAACCGAAGCTGAGGACCTCGGCGTTGGCACTGTTGGCGTTGCTGTTGAGCTTGCTCTCCAGCTGCTGGGCCTTGTTCTTGTTGTTTGCCTTAAGCGCCTTACCCGTCTGTTCAAACAGCGAGGCCTCGGTTTTGACGTAGCCCAGCCATTTGCCCAGCCTTTCTGTATCGGCGGGGGGCTGTTCAACCGCGGCCAGTTGGGTCTCGGTGGCCTTCAGCGCCTTGGCCGCTTGGTCAAGCTGCTTGGCTGCCAAGGCGTCCTTACCCTGCTTGACCTCCGTTTTGACGTTCTTGAGGATTTTTTCGTTGGCCTTGGAGTTGGCTTCGCAGATCGGTTCCACTTTGGCCTTATAGCTTTCTGGGGTTTCTTCTGCGGCGGCCAGTGAGACGATGCTCAAAAAGAGCGCCGCCGTGAGGGCCATGGTTAGGGCTCTGATCATCTTCTTGCTCCCTCTCATGTGCCGGTGCAGGGTTTGATGATTTCACCGGAGACGCTCGTCCCGTTGGCGAAGTCAAAGGCGCCGTGGGCAAAGAGCTGCCCGGTCGGGCAGGTGGCGGTCAGCAGGTTCTCCTTCTTGCCCTTATAGGACCACGATTTCTGGATCTTGGCCGAAAAGGCGGTCAGCGATCCCTGCCCGCCGACGATCGTCGGGATTTTGATCAGGGTCGAGGTCCCGTACTTGCCGTGGGCCTTTGAGATCACCCCGGAGGTGACGAAGGTGGTCGGCGCCGGCACGTCGGCATAGACGTGAAAGATCAGCACCGGCTTGCCGCCCTGGGGGGTGCCGTTGAAGATCAGAAGCGGGCCCTTGGCCGGAAACTCCGGCTGTTCGTTGAACTTGATCTCGGCTTCGACTTCGCCTTTGCCGACCAGCGATGGCTTGCAGGCGGCTTCGGCCGCCTGGGTGGTCGTGTTTTGCAGTTTGGTCGTGCTGCAGGTCGCCAGGCCCTTGGTATTGATCATGCCGTGCTTGTCGAATTCAAGCGCCAGCGTCGAGAGCGCCGGCGGGCGTTCTGCCGGGTTTTCGGTGTTTTTGATCGAGCCTTCGACGCTGAGGGTGATCGGGGTCGGCGTCTTCTTGGAGAGCTTTTTCGGCGAGATCCCGCCTTCGATCTTGATTTCCATTCCCCCGGCTTTGACCGTGTCGCCCATCGCGCTTGAGACGACCAGCGCGGCGAGCACCATCACGGCGGCGCCGAGCAGAGCGACCTTTGCCCCACGGGCGCCCGAGCGGCGGCGCTTTTGACTCAAACCCATCCCTACCCCCTTACCTTGCATTCGCGGACCAAAGTGCTGGAAACGTTAGTTCCCCCTTCGAATTCAAAGTTTGCTTTGGCGAAGGAAAACGACGCTTTGGTGAACCCCTTGGGCGCCGGACAATCGGCGCTGGCAAAGCTCTCCGTCTTGCCGTGGAAGGGGAACTGGCGCGAGAGGTCCATGTCGAAGGCCGAGATGTAGCCGTAGCCCGAGGCGATCGGCGGTAGTTTGGCGACCAGGGTGTTGCCGAACTGGCCGTGTGTTTTCTCGACCACGAATTCGAGCACGTAGGTGAGCGGCTGGGGGGCGACGCTCGATACCTGGGCGAGGATCGCCGGCTTGCCTCCCACCTTGCCGTTGAAGGCGAGCAGCCCGCCGTTGGTGGCGAAGGGGTTCTGCCCGGGCAGGGCGACGCGGGTGGTGACGTTGCCATGGCCGACCAGGGCGGCGCCGCAGCTGCGTTTGGCGACCGCGGAGGGGACGGAGTTGAGCTTGGCCGCCGAGCAGGTCGGCAGCCCGGTCGGGTCGATCTTTCCGTACTTATTGATCGCGAGGGAGATCGTCAGCAGTTTGGGCGGAGCCGCGCCGCTGGTCGTGGTGATTTTGCCTTCCATCTGGACCGAGACCGGCGCCGCTCCCGAGCGCGGCAGGGTGCTCGGGAAGATCCCGCCGCCGAAGTTGACGACGACGCCGTTCTTCTCAACCGGCTGGGCGCTGGCGATCGTCCCCAGCGCGCCGAGCAAAAGCAGCGAGGCGCTGAGCGCCCCCAGGGCGATCTTTCGCGAGCCTGATCTCATCACTAGCGAACCAGCGGGTAGGCGCAGGTGTATTTCGAGGGGGTCGTGATCGACTGCTCGGTGATCGCCCCGGTGCCGTCAACTACCACCGTTGAGTAGTTGGTGCCGGCGGTGTTGGCGTAGATCTCATCGGTGTATTGGTGGTCGTTACCGACCCCGGTACCGAGGTTGAGCACGCCGCGGGTGGAGTAGAGCTCCATCGGGGAGGGCAAGTAGCCGCCCTTTGCCGCGCAGGCATCGGAGGCTTCTTTGAGGGTCGAGACGACGGCGTTGGCAGAGGAGTCAAAGCAGATGCCGCGGATCAGGGTCGTATCGGTCGGGCAGGAGGCGGAGTGCTTATCGACCGTGTTGGCGTTTTCGGCGTTGGCCGCGTTGGTGGCGGAGGGGACGACGCCCAGCGCGTTGACGTTGATGTTGGCGCCGGTCAGGGTGTTGGGCGCGACCTTGACGCCGGTGACCGCGTTGTTGGCGATCTTGCCGGTGGTCACCGCTTTGGCCTTCAGCTGGCGGGTGCCGACCGAGTTCTTGCCCAGCGCCGCCCAGGCGGTTCCGCTGAGCGCGGTGATGAGTGCGATCACTGCCACAACCATGGCCGGTGAGGGCCGCTTGATCCCTGCCTTGTGCATCTCTTATTCCTCTCTGAGGTCCGAAGTTTGCGGACGCCCGACTGTAGAAACCCAGTTACTGCTCTAACGATTCGCTCCCTCTCGCCGAAGAGCTTAGCGATGGCGGGCTAAGTTGTGGCGATTGGGGGAGATTATGCCCGATTGCAGGCACTCTGGCAGCCGCCTCCGCGCAGAAATTTTTGATCAAATCGTCGGCCGATTGACCGCAATAGAGCCGATCGCGGCTCCAATCAGACATCCCGCAGCCGGGTGGCGGGCCAGATAGCGCCCCCTCCCCGATCAACGCCCGGAATATTTGGAGGAACCGAAGGGGCGAGCTAGGGAGAGGCGCCCGGACATCGCAAGGCAGCGCCGCATCTCCTCAGCCGTTGGCTGATTTGACCGCGGCGACGCCTGTGGCCACCCCGGCCAGCCCCAGGAGCTCGGCGACCGCGCCATCCACGTAGGCGGCGATCTGCTCGACATCGGGGACCGTCCGTTTGTCAGCGAGCAGTCCAAAGCCGATCTTTCCGTTGTAGGAGAGGATCGCGATTGCCAGGGCGTGCTGTTGGGCGAGGAAGCCGACCGGAAACAGTTCCAAGAGCTCGTGGCCCATCACGTAGAAGGGAATCTGGGGGCCGGGGAAGTTGGTCACCAAGAGATTGAAGAGGCGGGTTGAGAAATTGATCTTCGCCGTGGGGCCGAGCAGGATCGGCGGCGCGAAATCGCGGAACCAATCATTTAGGGCCCAGATCGCCTCGGCACCAAGGGGCTGCTTTGAAGCCTTGAGATCATCCATCGCCTTGGTGATGATCTGCAGCCGCTGCAGGGGGTCGGCAACGCCAACCGGGAGCGGTCCACGCATCGCGGTCAACTTGTTGCCGAGCTCGCCGTGCTCGTTTTCAGCTCTGATCGAAACCGGGACCAGCGCTTGGAGGTGGGGGACCTCTGTGCTCAGCCCCCTGTCGGTGAGCCAACCGCGTAGCGCCGTGGCCGCGACCGCCAGGCAGACGTCGTTGACGGTGCCGCCGAGCTCGTTCTTTATCGCCTTGAAGTCACTGAGATCACAACTGCGCCAACAGAACCAGCGCTCGGGGCCGATCGGGGCGTTCAGCGGCACCTTGGGCGCCGGACGGGTCAGGGCCCAGCTCACCTCCCAAACCCCAGCCGCCCCGTCTGAGGCCCGCTTGCCCGCCCGCCGCGGATTGCGGATCGCCACCCCCAACCAGCGGATCAGGCGGCGCAGCGTCTTTGCCACTCCGCGCAGTGCCTCGCCCGCCAATTCGCCCTCGCTGGGCGAAGGATGGGGGCTCCAGGGAGCCTCCTTGGCCGGGGGATCGAACTTGGGCTCGGCGTCAAAGAGCAGGATGCCGATGTCAACGGCAGAGATTCCGTCGGCCATCGCGTGATGGGTCTTATAAATCAAGCCAAAGCGATCGCCCTCAAGGCCATCGACCAGGCAGAGCTCCCACAGCGGCTTTGAGCGATCCAGAGGCGGCGAGAGGGTGGGGCCGATCAGCTCGCGAAACTGGGCCTCGCTGCCCGGCGCCGGCAACGTCACGCGGCGGACGTGCTTTTCGATATCGAAGTTGGGATCATCGACCCAGAGCGGGCGCCCGAGGCCGAAGGGGGGGAAGGCTAGGCGCTGTCGCAGGCGCGGCAGCAGGTGCAGGCGGGCACGAATGTGGGCGAGAAACTGATCGAGGCCCGGTGCCTCACCCTCGCAGATAAAAACCGCGCCGATCGCCATGTGGGCGTTGTGGCGCTCATTGGACAGAAACGAGGTATCGAAGGAAGTCAGCCTGTCCAGGTGGCGTTGCGGCATTGCTGCAGCTTACGGCGAGTTCGCGGTCTCTCTCAAGAGCCAGACCGCAAGGCCTCGGTTGATCCGGTCTCTCCCCCCCGACCCAACCCCGCGCCTGATCTTCTTGGCGGCCTTGATCATCAGGGGTTGATGGGAACTCCGGGGGCGAGGCTGGTCGGCTTCCAGGTCCCTCCCTCCTTCAGCATCAGGAAGTAGCTGGGAGGGCCTCCCTTGGGACGGAACAGGACGAAGGCCCGTGGCCCCTGGATCCGCACCCCGGTGAAGGTGCCCTTGACGGCCTTGTTCGCGGTTGGCCCGATGTTTCGAAGCAGGGTCGGCAGCAGGGTGGCGCAGCTGTGTGCTTTGGAGTGTCCGAGTTTGAGGTATTGCTGCAGCTCTTTGCGATTTGAGCTGGCGAGCTGAGAGCAGACCGAGGCGTAGTTGGTGGCGGCGAGCGCGTGAAAGAAGGAGTGGGTCGCGCTCAAAACGGCGGCTTTTTCTGCCCCGCTTGCGGCCGAGCCGTAGGTCTGGATGCTGTTATCGGGGGAGGCAGACGTTCCCGAGGGGGTGGTCGAGGTGGAGCTGCCCTGTTGTTCGGCCGGGGTGCTCTGGGTGCCCGAGGGGGTGGTGGTGGCCGGGGTGGTGGCACCGGGGGTGGTGGTCGAGGCGGTTGATTCGGTGCTCGAGGAGCTCGAGGAGCTGCCGCAGCCGCTCACCGCGATCAGGGCAAAGGCGGCGGCGAGGAGGGGAAGGGCTCGCTTCCAGTCCCCGCCGCCAGCCAGCCTCAGCGTGCTGCGCTCAGGTGTACTTCGACGGTTCAAATCGGCAGAAGTGGAAACCGAAGCTGAGGACCTCGGCGTTGGCACTGTTGGCGTTGCTGTTGAGCTTGCTCTCCAGCTGCTGGGCCTTGTTCTTGTTGTTTGCCTTAAGCGCCTTACCCGTCTGTTCAAACAGCGAGGCCTCGGTTTTGACGTAGCCCAGCCATTTGCCCAGCCTTTCTGTATCGGCGGGGGGCTGTTCAACCGCGGCCAGTTGGGTCTCGGTGGCCTTCAGCGCCTTGGCCGCTTGGTCAAGCTGCTTGGCTGCCAAGGCGTCCTTACCCTGCTTGACCTCCGTTTTGACGTTCTTGAGGATTTTTTCGTTGGCCTTGGAGTTGGCTTCGCAGATCGGTTCCACTTTGGCCTTATAGCTTTCTGGGGTTTCTTCTGCGGCGGCCAGTGAGACGATGCTCAAAAAGAGCGCCGCCGTGAGGGCCATGGTTAGGGCTCTGATCATCTTCTTGCTCCCTCTCATGTGCCGGTGCAGGGTTTGATGATTTCACCGGAGACGCTCGTCCCGTTGGCGAAGTCAAAGGCGCCGTGGGCAAAGAGCTGCCCGGTCGGGCAGGTGGCGGTCAGCAGGTTCTCCTTCTTGCCCTTATAGGACCACGATTTCTGGATCTTGGCCGAAAAGGCGGTCAGCGATCCCTGCCCGCCGACGATCGTCGGGATTTTGATCAGGGTCGAGGTCCCGTACTTGCCGTGGGCCTTTGAGATCACCCCGGAGGTGACGAAGGTGGTCGGCGCCGGCACGTCGGCATAGACGTGAAAGATCAGCACCGGCTTGCCGCCCTGGGGGGTGCCGTTGAAGATCAGAAGCGGGCCCTTGGCCGGAAACTCCGGCTGTTCGTTGAACTTGATCTCGGCTTCGACTTCGCCTTTGCCGACCAGCGATGGCTTGCAGGCGGCTTCGGCCGCCTGGGTGGTCGTGTTTTGCAGTTTGGTCGTGCTGCAGGTCGCCAGGCCCTTGGTATTGATCATGCCGTGCTTGTCGAATTCAAGCGCCAGCGTCGAGAGCGCCGGCGGGCGTTCTGCCGGGTTTTCGGTGTTTTTGATCGAGCCTTCGACGCTGAGGGTGATCGGGGTCGGCGTCTTCTTGGAGAGCTTTTTCGGCGAGATCCCGCCTTCGATCTTGATTTCCATTCCCCCGGCTTTGACCGTGTCGCCCATCGCGCTTGAGACGACCAGCGCGGCGAGCACCATCACGGCGGCGCCGAGCAGAGCGACCTTTGCCCCACGGGCGCCCGAGCGGCGGCGCTTTTGACTCAAACCCATCCCTACCCCCTTACCTTGCATTCGCGGACCAAAGTGCTGGAAACGTTAGTTCCCCCTTCGAATTCAAAGTTTGCTTTGGCGAAGGAAAACGACGCTTTGGTGAACCCCTTGGGCGCCGGACAATCGGCGCTGGCAAAGCTCTCCGTCTTGCCGTGGAAGGGGAACTGGCGCGAGAGGTCCATGTCGAAGGCCGAGATGTAGCCGTAGCCCGAGGCGATCGGCGGTAGTTTGGCGACCAGGGTGTTGCCGAACTGGCCGTGTGTTTTCTCGACCACGAATTCGAGCACGTAGGTGAGCGGCTGGGGGGCGACGCTCGATACCTGGGCGAGGATCGCCGGCTTGCCTCCCACCTTGCCGTTGAAGGCGAGCAGCCCGCCGTTGGTGGCGAAGGGGTTCTGCCCGGGCAGGGCGACGCGGGTGGTGACGTTGCCATGGCCGACCAGGGCGGCGCCGCAGCTGCGTTTGGCGACCGCGGAGGGGACGGAGTTGAGCTTGGCCGCCGAGCAGGTCGGCAGCCCGGTCGGGTCGATCTTTCCGTACTTATTGATCGCGAGGGAGATCGTCAGCAGTTTGGGCGGAGCCGCGCCGCTGGTCGTGGTGATTTTGCCTTCCATCTGGACCGAGACCGGCGCCGCTCCCGAGCGCGGCAGGGTGCTCGGGAAGATCCCGCCGCCGAAGTTGACGACGACGCCGTTCTTCTCAACCGGCTGGGCGCTGGCGATCGTCCCCAGCGCGCCGAGCAAAAGCAGCGAGGCGCTGAGCGCCCCCAGGGCGATCTTTCGCGAGCCTGATCTCATCACTAGCGAACCAGCGGGTAGGCGCAGGTGTATTTCGAGGGGGTCGTGATCGACTGCTCGGTGATCGCCCCGGTGCCGTCAACTACCACCGTTGAGTAGTTGGTGCCGGCGGTGTTGGCGTAGATCTCATCGGTGTATTGGTGGTCGTTACCGACCCCGGTACCGAGGTTGAGCACGCCGCGGGTGGAGTAGAGCTCCATCGGGGAGGGCAAGTAGCCGCCCTTTGCCGCGCAGGCATCGGAGGCTTCTTTGAGGGTCGAGACGACGGCGTTGGCAGAGGAGTCAAAGCAGATGCCGCGGATCAGGGTCGTATCGGTCGGGCAGGAGGCGGAGTGCTTATCGACCGTGTTGGCGTTTTCGGCGTTGGCCGCGTTGGTGGCGGAGGGGACGACGCCCAGCGCGTTGACGTTGATGTTGGCGCCGGTCAGGGTGTTGGGCGCGACCTTGACGCCGGTGACCGCGTTGTTGGCGATCTTGCCGGTGGTCACCGCTTTGGCCTTCAGCTGGCGGGTGCCGACCGAGTTCTTGCCCAGCGCCGCCCAGGCGGTTCCGCTGAGCGCGGTGATGAGTGCGATCACTGCCACAACCATGGCCGGTGAGGGCCGCTTGATCCCTGCCTTGTGCATCTCTTATTCCTCTCTGAGGTCCGAAGTTTGCGGACGCCCGACTGTAGAAACCCAGTTACTGCTCTAACGATTCGCTCCCTCTCGCCGAAGAGCTTAGCGATGGCGGGCTAAGTTGTGGCGATTGGGGCAAGGAGGACCTCGGCTTGCGGCTCATAGCGCGAGAACTCCCCACGACCAAACTGCCGCCAGAGGCCTCCCACACAAGGGGCAGCCCTAGCCCCGAACCGTGCAGGGCCGAAAGAAAGTCCCGCTGAGGAAGGTCCCATTAGAGAAAGAAAATTCCCCGCGTGCCTGCAGCCGCCCGGTTTCACAGCGCGCGTTGACGTAGCTGTAGCGCTTTCCCCGATAGCTCCATTTTCGACCCACCTTGAGCGAGCCGGAGACCGGAATTCCGCTGCCGCCGGCGATCGTGGGAATTGTGGCCTTGACGCGGTAGCCGTATTCGCCATCGTGGATCGTTTCGATCACGATCGGCACGACGAAGGTGGTGGGCACAGGGACGGTCGTGTAGGCATGGGCAAAGACTGTCGGATCGCCACGCTCGGGGGGACCGTTGAAGAGCGTGATCGGAGAGGAGACCGGGAAGGGCGCCTGTTCGGGGAAATCGATTATCGCCTTGCCCTCGCCCTCGCCGACGATCGCCCCGGGGCAGGTTTGCCGAGCCTCCGCGACCGTGGTGTTCTCGAGCTTTCCCTCGGTGCAGATGGGTAGACCGGTGGTCTGCACGGAACCGTGGCGGTCAAACTCGAGGGTCAGCGTCCTCAGGATCGGCGGCAGATCTCCAGAGACGGTCGAGATGCTGCCACCACCGTGCAGCGTTATCGGCGCATTGTGTGTCCTCGGTAGGGCCGTTGGTGAGAAGCCGCCATCGGCGGTGATCAGGATGTCCCCGGCGCGAATCTGAAGCGCGTAGGCGGTTCCAACCGCGGTCCCGACCAGAGTCAACGCAAGCGCGGCCGCGATCAGCGTTCTCTTGGCCATTTAATGTCCCTTGGCACCTGGTTGCTGGGTGGGCCCGGGGGCTTGGGACCCGAGGCGCTCTGCATCATTTTCAGCGAGCGCACCGCGAACAATCGTCTGCAGGGCCTCGGCCACACCCTCGGCGTCTCGCCGACCGCTTCCGAGGCGCTGCAGTCCCATCCCATACATAAGCGCCACCACCGCGGCGGCGTGACGGCGGGCAGCGCCGACGCCGAGGCCTTCCAAAGCGGCGGCGGCAAGGCCCTCATAAGCGCTAAAGCACCGCTGCGAGGCCTCCTGCAGGTGAGGATCGCGAGCCGCTTGCAGGTGCAGCTCAAACTCGGCGATCTGCTCGGGTCGATCGCTGCTTTCGACCACCAGCCGCTGCACTTCGGCCGCCAGCTCACTCGGACCTGGGGGCGGACGACGGGCACGAAAGGAGGCGGCGATCTCTTCGAGGCGCGCGACCTCATCGCCAACGTAGAGCAGAAGGCTCTCGCGGAGCAGGGTTCCCTGGCTCGGAAAATGATAGGTCAACGAACCCAGCGAAACGCCGGCCTCCTGCGCGATGCGTCGGTTGGTGAGCGCTGCGATGCCATCGCGACCGATCAGCTCCAGCGTCGTGCGCAGGATCCGCAGACGGGTGCCGGGAACCACAGGGCGATGGTCAACGGGTTTTGTGGCAGAGGTAGGCAAAGTCGGAATCTCGTTCGTTCGAACGAGCTAGAACGGTAAAGGAAAGGATAGCTGGGGCCAGGCTGCGGCATCCAGGGGGCCCCCAACTGAGCCCCGGAGAAACCGCCCGGGTCCCAGAGAGCTTCGGCCAAGACTCCGGCGCTTGCTCGAGTCGAGCCGATCGAAACCTAAGGGGAGCTGCGATAGAGAAGGTGGGGGAGCCCGGCGTGTACAGCCTCACCGCTGTGCCGCAACCCCACCTTCTCAGCGACTCGCCGCGAGGCACTGTTATCGGCTCTGATCAAGGCGATGACCTGCTCGAAACCGAGCGCCCGCGACCAGCTGAGCGCCGCCGTCCCGGCCTCCGTGGCAAAACCACGGCGCCAATGCCGAGAGGCGATCGCCCACGGAAGCTCGACCGCCAGCTCGCCCTCAACCGCGGTCCATCGCAGCCCGCCGCGGCCGATCGTCGCGCCAGATTCAACCTCGATCAGAACCCAGGGCCCAAAACCGTGCCTCTCCCAATGCGCGATGTCATCTTCGACCATTTGAGCCAGCTCGGCCTCGGTGAAAGGGGGCGCCGGGGGCGGGCGCAACCATTTCTTCACCTCGGGATCGAGAAGGAGATCAAGGTAGGCAGGCTGATCGGCTGGGCGCGGCCGTCGAGCCAACAGATGCTCGGTGCGCCACCGCTCGCTCACGAATGAAGTATCTCGCCGCTAACCGGATCGCGGTCGGGGCGTTCGAAGAAACAGGTAGGCGCAAAGGGCGGTAGTCTGGCCCGCTCGGCGCGCAGGCGGGGAGCGATCTTGATGACTTCTGAACAAAAGAGCAGCCCTGCCCAGCCGCAGTCCTCAACCGGGGACAAGGTCGGCGTGGTGGGCCGCATCGCGCGCCTGGCGTTTGGCCTGATCTTTCAGTTGGCCACCTTCACAGCGCTTTTTTTCGCCGTGCACCTGGTTCGGGGGAGCTTTGAAACCTCGGTCTATAGCAGCGGCCAGCGGGTGGTCGGGGGCGTGCTCGGATTTCCCTCCGCAGCACTTGGCCTCGCCACCCTGGCAGCAGCGATCTACACCGCGGCGACCGGCAGGAGGGGTTCTCTCACCTTCAAGCTTGCCGCAGCCGCGGTGGGTCTATTCGTCCTTATGTACGCGATCGAGCTGGCGATCAAGTAGCGCCCTCGGGGCCGGGGGTTGGCGGGCCAGATCCGAGCGGTTGCGTGAGGGCGAGCGCTGTCCGGTTGATCCGCTCGAGCAAGCGCTCGGGTTCGGGAAAGCTTACGGTCAGGCGCGACAGCCCGTCGCCTTTGAGGTTAAGCGCGAGGGCATCCCTGCCTCCCCTTACGGCAAAGAACTGGCGCCCCTGATCGAGGAAGCAGACGACCAGCAGGTTCACACCCGGGATCAGCCTTCGCCCCTTGACCGAGCTGAATCGTCGGATCGATCCAATCGGATCGGGATCGAGCTCGGCGCTTTGAACCTGCTCGAAGGACACCACGATGTCGGGGGCATAACGGATTAGGAAGGGTGGAACCGGCAGCCACGCAGTCATGTTGCGGAGCGCCAAGTGGGTGGGGGTCAATTCGAATTTCCAGCGGCGCATGCCGGGCATCTTCGATGGGCGAAACTCGAAGTCTTCAGACTCGGCGCTTTGGTCAGGCATCTGAAATCAAACTCGAAACGATCTCCGACCTGAGCTCGATCGGTGCGCCGCAAAATCGTGCCGTGAGCGAGTTGCTGATCAAGACCGGGGCGCGGCGAAGCGGCACGCCGGCTATAGCTTTCTCACCTTCACCGCCGTACCGTACGCGCAAACCTCGGTCCAGGTGGTCCCAAGCTCAGAGGTATCAAAGCGAAAGGCCAGAACTGCATCTGCCCCCTTTGCTTCGGCCTCCTCGATCAGCCGCTGGGTTGCATGCTCGCGGCCCTCGGCGAGCATCTTCGTCATCCCCTTCAGCTCACCGCCGGCAAGCGACTTCAACGAGGCACCGATTTGAGAGCCGACGTTGCGCGAACGTACCGTCAGCCCGAAAACCTCCCCCATGACGTCGGCGACCTGATAGCCGGGCAGATCGTTCATCGTCGAGATAATCACCGCGCCAGCATATCGCCCGCTCCCCACCTCGGAGGGCTGCCCCAGCGGCTGCGGATTGCGTGAGCTGAGGAGTCATGCTCGCCGCCTTCTCAGGCCGCGGCGCCGTCGAACTTGTAGCCGACTCCGCGCACCGTGAGGATCAGCTCGGGGTGCTGCGGATCGCGCTCGACCTTTTGTCGCAGGTTTGAGATGTGCACGTCACAAGCCCGCTCATCGCCGTCGAACTCGGTCTGCCAGAGCTCCTCCATGATCTGGCGGCGGGGGAAGACCTCGCCCGGGCGAGCGACCATCAGGCGCAGGAGCTGGAACTCCGAGCGGGTCAGGTTTACGGCCTCACCCCGCACGGTTGCGACGTGGCGGACCAAATCGATCGCTACCGACCCAGACTCGATCCGCACCGCCTGAGACAACGGCGAACGATCGAGCTCGCGACGGCGCAGCTGGGCCCGTACCCGGCCGAGTAGCTCGCGGACGGAGAACGGCTTGGTCACGTAGTCATCGGCGCCGACCTCCAGCCCAACCACCTTGTCGACCTCTGCGTCCTTGGCCGTGAGGACGATGATCGGCACGGCGCTGCGCGAGCGAACGTCGCGGCAGATGTCGAGGCCGCTGGGTCCCGGCATCATGATGTCGAGGATCAGGAGGTCGTAGGGGATGCCCTCGCCGAGCTTCGCGGCGGCCTCATCTCCATCTGCGGCACCGGTCACTTCGAAGCCCTCCTGGGCGAGCGCGTAGCCAACCGAGTCACGGACCGAGGGCTCATCGTCGGCGATCAGGATGCGTCCACTGCTCATCGGGACATCCTCAGGCCACCGGGGTGAGGCTGGGCTGGGCAATTGGAAGTCGGACCCAAAAGACGCTGCCCTCGCCCTCGACCGAGGATGCGCCAATTTGTCCGCCCATCACGTCGACCATGCGACGAGCGATCGCCAGACCGAGGCCGAAACCCTCCTGCTTGCGGGACTCGGTGCGACGATAGAAGCGCTCAAAAACGCGCTCGATCTCTGCCGCAGGGATTCCAGTTCCTGTGTCGATCACCTCCAAAACCACCTCTTTCTCGCCGTCGCGGCGGCCGCGAACGGTAACGGCGCCTGGGGGTGGCGTGTTCTTGTAGGCGTTTGTGAGCAACCCGATCATCACCTGGCGCAGGAGAATTGGATCCCCTTTGGCGGTTAGATCCGTCGCCACCTCGACCCGGAGGCGGATCCCGACCGGAGCCTCAACCGCCGCCGTCACGTCGCGAATCGCGATTGGCACGTCAACCACCTCGGCCTCCCCCGCTCCAAGCGACTCGACCCGGGCCAGCGTCAGCAATCCCTGGGTGAGGCGGCTCATCCGATCGGCGTCCTCGCTGAGCCGTGTAAGGAAGTGCTCACGCGCCTGAGGATCGTCCTTGGCGCCGTCTTGGAGGACCTCTATTGCGCCCGAGATCCCGGCCAGCGGGTTGCGCAGCTCATGGGCGGCGTTGGAGACAAAATCGGCTTCGGCAAACTCGCGCCTCATCTCTTCGGTGCGATCGCGAACCACCGCCAGCACGGCGCGCTCATCAGGCAGGGATCGCGCCTGCATCGAGTAGGCGCGATCGCCTATACGAAGCGCTGGGTGGGCGGCGAAGCCGACCTCCGCGGCGCGGCGGAGGTGGGGAAGAAGGGCCTCCGAAGGCCGTCCCTCGGAGTCCAAGAGCTTGCCGGCCGCGCTGTTTGAAAATCGCACCGCGCCCTGATCGTCGACGACCATGACCGCGTCGGTGAGGCCATCGAAGATCGCGGCCAGCTTGTTGCGATCGGCAGTCAGTACCCCAAAGCTCTCCTTCAAAGAGGCCCGCATCGACTCTAGGGCACGGGCCAGATCCCCGATCTCATCGGGGCCCGATACATCGAGGGGGGCGTCAAAGGAACCCGCAGCCATCTGCCCGGCGGCTCCTGCTAGGCGGGCGACGCGGTGGGCAATCGCGACGGCGATCAGAAAGCCGGCGAGCATGCCGAGGACGACCGCCGCCAGCAGGGCGCGGTGGTTGTCGCCGAACAGGTAAACGGCGGTGCCCGTGATCAAGCTGACTGCCGCGAAGGCACCCGAGAGCCAGAGGCGCATACCTATTCGTCTCATGAAGGTTTACTAACACAAACGACCGGCGGCCCTGGCCGCGGGCCGCTCGATTCAACCAGCCGACGGGGCGACGCAGATGACAAAACGGCTTCAATCGCGGGTGGTGGCTGGCCTTCGTGGGAGAATCGATCCGTTGCGCACCCTGGTTTTCATCCCCGCCTGGAATGAGGAGTCCTCGATCACAGAGGTAATCGAGGACGTGCGCGCGGCTCTGCCGGCGGCCGATCTGCTGGTGGTCGATGACGGCTCGGTTGACGCGACCGCAGTGCGAGCCCGCGAGGCGGGGGCCTTGGTTGCCTCCTTGCCCTTTAACCAGGGTCTCGGGGCGGCTCTGCAGACCGGCTACCTGTTCGCCCTGCGGCAGGGCTATGACTACTGCGCACACCTCGATGCCGATGGTCAGCATCCGGCGGCCGAGGTGGCTCGATTGCTCGAGGAGGTGATCGCCGACCGGGCCGACCTGGTGATCGGCTCGCGCTATCAGGACCGCGGCGCCCGGCCCCGCGGGGAATCCCAATCGGCTGCTGAAAGCGAGGACTACAAGCCGACCATCTCACGGCGGATCGGGACAAGCGTATTCCGCTTTTTCTTGACGCTTGCAACCCGGCAGCGATTCACCGACACAACCAGCGGGATGCGGGCCGCGAACCGACGGGTGATGGCCCTCTTTAGCGAGAACTACTCCCCCGACTTTGCCGAGATCGAGTCGCTGCAACTGGCGGTGCGGCAGGGGCTTCGAGTCGAGGAGGTGGGGGTGCGGATGCTGGAGCGAGCGGGGGGCAGCTCCTTTCTAACTCCGCTGCGTTCGACCTTCTTCATCTTCAAGGGGATGATCGTGTTGATGGTTGGCCAGTTCCGCCCGCGCCAGATTGAAGGTGAACATAGAACCCCGCAACCTCCCCACCACCCCGGTGATCCCGGAGCCCTGCCCAAGCGGGTTGAGGCGGAGCGCTGAGAACCATGTTGCTCGGCGCGCAGAGGAACCCGGCGGTTCACCTCACCCCTCAGACGCGGATCCTCGCCGCCGTGATTGCGATCGCCTTCATGGTGATGATCCTCGAGCTGATCCGCCGCAACCGCCTGCAGGAGCGCTACAGCGTGATCTGGTTTGTAGCGGGCTTGGGGATGCTGATCGGCGCTGCCTTTCCAGGTCTTTTGGGGGTAGTCGCCAACGCGATGGGGGTCCGCAATACCAACGTCGCCCTGTTTTCAATCGTCTTGCTGTTGCTGCTTGGCCTGGCGCTTAATTTCAGCGTGATCATGTCCCGCCAGGCGGCGCAGATCACCCGCCTCGCCCAGGAGCGGGCGCTGGAACGAGCCCGCCAACAGGCCGAGCAAGAAGGCGGCGATAGCGCCGCCGCAAAGCAGCTGCAGCGCGAGCGCGCCTAGACCAAAAACTCGCGCTGCAGACGATAAAAGAGCGCCTCCAGCGCCAGCTCCTCAGAGACGTTTAGCTCGAGCCGGCGGCGGGTGTCTTGGATCAGTTCGGTCGCACGACGCGGGCGGGCAGGGTCAAGGCCCGCGGCCTGGTCTTGCAGCTCGGACATGCGGTCGCGGTTATAGACAACTGCGGGCGCCCCAGAGGCGATCGCCGTCAGGTCGCGAAACCAGGCGACGCTGAGCTCGAGGCCAAGGTCTAAGAGCTCGGTGCGGCGGCGCCTCCCCGCGCGCTTTGCCTGATCGCTGATCTCGCGGGCGGAGCGCTTGAGGCCGGCCGAGACCTCCTCCTCCAGCAACCCTCGGACCGCCGCTTCAGCCTCTGAGGCGGCGGGGTCCGCTGCCTCGAGCAGGGCACGCCATGCTCGGGTCTGACCGCCGGCGGGCTGCCCCAGCGCGGCGGCAGAGCTCCGCTCGGCGCGGGCCCGGAGCTCTCGACCCTGCTCGCTGATGAGGAAACGCGCACGCTCCAGATCCCCGGCCGCAAGGCGGGCAGCAGCCGTCCCCTCAGCGTCGCCCCCGACCCCACCAAGGGAAGTCTCGATCGCTGCAACCGGGAGCGGTAAGAACTGAACTGGCTGACAGCGCGAAACCACCGTCTCCAGTAGTGAGCTCGGCTCGGAGCTGATCAGAATCAGGTGCGCGTAGCCCGGCGGCTCCTCAAGCGTCTTTAGCAGCGCGTTTTGGCTCTCCTCGCGCATCGCCTCGGCGGCCTCGATGACGAAGACTCGCTTACCGCCCTCAAAGGGACGGTAGGAGGCGGCGCGGATCAGCCGCTGGCGGACCTCCTCGACCAGGTGCTGCGCACCGAGGGGGGCCAGCCAGAGCAGATCGGGGTGCGGGGAGGGGTCAAGCAGGACGCGCCGGCGCGCCTCCTCGGGATCCGCGGCCTCCGCGGCGATGATCTCGGCGGCGAAGGCACGCGCTGCGGCCCGCTTGCCTGCCCCCCGCGGGCCGCGCAGCAGGTAGGCGTGAGTGGGACCGGCCTCAAGCGCCGCCAGGAGGGCGAGGCGGGCGCGCGCTTGGTACTCGGTGCATTCAAGCAGCGGCTTGGCTTGCACGCACCGCCTCCATCACTCCCCGGTGCACCACCTCGATCGTGCCAGATCCGTCGATCACCACGACCCGGTCTGAGGCGACCTTGGCGATCTCCTCATAGGCTGCGGCAACCGCTCGTTGGAACTCAAGGCCGGCAGACTCGAACCGATCGCGACCCTCGCAGCGACCCAGCGCAAGGTCGGGATCGACCCGGATCAAGACGGTCAGATCGGGCCAGAGCCCATCGGTGGCAGCGTCGCTCAACGAGATTGCCTCCCCCACTCCGAGCCCACGGGCAGCCCCCTGGTAGGCAACGGTGGAGTCCGCAAAGCGGTCCGAGACGACGTCGCGGCCACCCTCAAGGGCGGGGCGAATCACCTGCGCGGTGAGATCTGCTCGCGCCGCCAGGAAGAGCAGCAGCTCGGCGTATGGGTCAAGCGCCAACCCGGGCTCTGCGAGCAGGGCGCGGATCTTCTCTGCGGCAATGGTCCCACCGGGCTCGCGGATCAAGAGCGTCTCGGCACCCAGCGCCTCGGCCAAAAGACGCGCCTGCGTGCTCTTTCCCGATCCATCGATTCCCTCAAGCGACACGAACATCAGCTGCGATTCCCAACCCGGCACCGCAAACACCCATGTCCGGGATAGCTGGCGCCTCGAGTCGGAGACGTGGCCAGGCCTGGGCGGATCCGCTTCACCTCATTTGGCGCTCGTCGCTTTGGCTCGTTTTCGGCGACGAGTCGCGCTGGGGGCGCCGTCTTTGGAGGGCAGCGGCTTTTTGGCCATCGCCTCCTTGGCCGCCCGCGCCGCTTCGCGCTCGGCGCGGCGTTTCTTCATCTCCTGCATCGACTCACACTCGTCGTTGAGGCAGAGATTCCATGGACGCCCGCGGAAGGGAACGACTTTAAGGCGCGGTGTCTGATCGCAGATCGAGCAGCGATCCTCGAGGCGAAAGACGTCGCCGCGCTGGGGCAGCGGAAAGGTCTGGTCGCAGGAGTTCGGGTCATCGGCGCTCCACCCCGAGCAGCCGACAAAGCGTTTGCCCGATTTTTTAGCCCGGATGATGCGCAGCATGTGCGGCGAGCCGTCCTCCTTGGTCCGGCCCGCCTCTTCGCAGACCTTGCAGGGCCCGAGGATGCGGTCTTGATCCATTCCCGCCCAGACCACCTTTGCCAGGTCTTCGCGACTTGCGTCAATCTCTGACCAGGTCTTGTGCAGGAGGTCGCGGCTGTCGCCGACCACGCCGTCCTTGGTCATCTCCCCGGCGGCGATCTGGTCCATCTCCTGCTCGAGTTGGGCGGTCATCTCCGGGGTCGCCATCCGCGGCACGTACTTCCTAAACGCCTCATACATCGCGATCCCGGTCTCGGAAGGGACCGGCGGATTGGAGTAGACGTAGCCGCGGTCATAGAGCTTTTGAATGATGTCGGCGCGGGTCGCCTTGGTACCGAGGCCACGCTCCTCCATCATCTCGATCAGCTTGCCCTGTGAGAGGCGCGAAGGCGGTTGGGTTTCTTTGTCGATGATCCAGGGGTCGCCATCGAGCTCGAGCCGCTGGCCCTCCTCCAATTTCGGGATCTCCTCATCGGCGGAGCGAGCGTAGGTGTAGATGCCGGCATAGCCGGGGTCGATCAGCACCGAGCCGCGCACGAAATAGGTCTGCGAGCCGGTCACGATGTCGGCGCGGGTCGACTCGGTGATCATCGGAGGACTAAAGGTCGCGAGAAAGCGGCGTACGACGAGCTCATAGACCCGTCGCTTGGGACCCTCCAGGGCGCCAGGGTGAATCGCCTGGGTCGGGTAGATCGGTGGATGGTCGGTCGTCTCTTTTTTGCCCCGGGTCGCTTTCAGCTCGCCATCGAGCAGCCCCGAGGCGGCGGAAAACTCCTTGATCCGCACCAACGAGGAGACCAGCTCTCGAACCGGCAGCGAGGGGGGATAGACGGTGTTGTCGGTGCGCGGGTAGGAGATAAAGCCGTCCATATATAGGTCCTCGGCGATCCGCATCGCGCTCGCGGGCGTGATCCCCAAACGGCTGGAGGCATCGGTTGTGAAGGCCGTCGTGTTGTAGGGGGTCGGTGGTTTGCGGGTGCTCCTTTTGGCCGTCACCGACTTCACCAGCCCCGGACCTTTGGTTCCCCCCAGCGCCGCGTCAACCTCACCTCGCTCCCAGAATTTGTCCACCGAATGGTGGGCCTCAAAGCTCTCCTCGGGATGCTGGAACTTGGCAAACAGCTCCCAGAAAGGTTTGGCGACGTGAGCCCGGCGCTCCATCTCGCGCTCGACAATCAGCCCCAGGGTCGGGCTTTGGACCCGACCAACCGAGAGAAAGTTGGAGCCGAATCGGCGGGTGGCGATCGAGACCGCCCTGGTCAGGGTCGCGCCCCAGAGCAAGTCGATGTCCTGGCGCGCGGCGCCCGCGTTGGCAAGCGGGAAGGACAGTTCATCCAATTCGGCAAAGGCGCGCTCGATCTCCTCCTTGGTCAATGCCGAGTAGCGAGCCCGCTTGATCTTCAGGCTGCCCTCGCGAACGCCCTGCCGCGAGCCAAGCGCCGGGTTGGCATCGAGCATCTCCTCCAGCGCCTCGAGACCAATCAGCTCGCCCTCGCGGTCAAAGTCGGTGGCAATCACGAGCTGATCGGCCTCCTTGGCCACCTTCTTGATCGCCTTGACCACGTTTTTGTCGGTCGGCTCCTTGATCAGTTCAGCATCGATCAGCTCGTGGAGGTCGGTCTTTTGCCAGTTCGAGTAGCCCTCGGGAAAGGCCGGACCGAGCACGTGGCCCTTGAGCCCGATCGACATGTGATCCCCATCTGCATCAGACCAGGTGTAGTAGGGGACTTTGAACGTTTTGTCGGTGGCCGGGCTGGCGCCGAGGATCTCGGCGATCTTTTTGGCGCTGTTGTTCTTCTCGGTGACGATCAACCTCATGGGCCGGCGAGGGTAGCAGGGGCGTTCGCAGACCCCGGCCGCCTGGCGGGCGCCGATCCCCGTAGGATCGGCGCGCTGATGAGGTCTTTGGTGACAGGCGGCGCGGGGTTCATCGGTTCAAATCTCGTCGATGAGCTCTTGGCCCGCGGCGATACGGTGACCGTGATTGACGATCTCTCCACCGGTCGCCGCAGCAATCTCGAGTCCGCGCTTCGCGCCGGTGCAACGCTGGTTGAAGCCGACGTCCGGGACCAAGCCGCGGTGGCCGCGGCGGCGGCTGAGTGTCGGCCCGAACTCGTCTTTCACCTCGCCGCCCAGATCGACGTGCGCCGCTCCTTGGCCGATCCAGCTTTTGATGCCGCGGTCAATATCGGTGGCACCGCGAACGTCCTGGAGGCGGCGCGCACGGCGGGCAGCGGGCGCATCGTCTTCGTTTCGACCGGAGGGGCGATTTACGGAGAGGGCGAGGGCAAGGCGCTGCCCCTGGACGAGGAGGCAGCGGTCGAGCCGCTCTCCGCGTACGGGCAGAGCAAGTTCGCCGCCGAGGGCTACCTGGCGCTTTACCGGCGCCTGCACGGCCTCTCTGGGGTAAGCCTTCGCCTCGGCAATGTCTACGGACCGCGCCAGGATCCGCTTGGCGAGGCAGGGGTGATTGCAATCTTTTGCGGAAAGCTGAAAAGCGGGGAGCGACCGACCGTGTTCGGCGACGGCGAGCAGACTCGTGACTACATCTTTGTCGGCGACGTCGTCACGGCGGCGCTTGCCGCCGCGACCGCCGACGTTGACGGCGCCATCAACATCGGCACCGGCCGCGAGTCAAGCGTCAACGAGCTGGTCAGACTCCTCGGTGAGCTCGGCGAAGTCGAGCGCTTTGAGCCCGAATTCGCGCCCGCCCGCACCGGCGAGGTGCAGCGGATTGCGATCTCCCCCGCGCGGGCGGCGCGCCAACTGGACTGGAGCGCCGGGGTCGGCCTGCGCGAGGGCCTGCGCCTGACGCTTGAGGCCCTCTAGTCTTTGCTGCATGCCCGCCCAGGCCTATGCAGGCAAGCAGTGCGTCTGCCAGCTGCGCAGGGGTATCTGCGATCAGTCCTGCGTGCGCGACATGCTCGAGACTCCCTTCTACATCAGCTGCCTGAAGCTTGGTGGACGACGCTGCCTGGTGATCGGCGGCGGCGATGTGGGACTCGAGAAGGTCGAGGGGCTGCTTGCCTGCGGCGCGGCCGTGACCCTGATTGCGCCCCTCGCCCATGCGGCGCTGGAGGCGATGGCTTCGGAGGGGTCGATCAACTGGGAGCGCCGTCCCTACGCTGGCCCTTCCGATCTCGAGCAGGCCTTCATCGTGATTGCCGCGACCTCTGACAGCGAGGTCAATATCGGCATCTACGAAGACGCCGAGCGGCGCGCGATGTTGGTCAACGTGGTCGACGTGCCGCCGCTTTGTAACTTCATCCTGCCGGCGATCGTGCGCAGCGGGCCGCTGGCAATTGCGATCTCAACCGCCGGCGCCTCCCCGGCCTTGGCAAAGCGGATGAAGCGGGAAATATCTGAGCTCTTCGGCGAGGAGTACGCCCGGCTTGCGGTGATCCTCAACGACGCCCGCGGCTGGGCCAAGGCGACGCTGCCGACCTATCAGGATCGAAAGCAATTCTTTGAGGCGATCGTAAACGGCGATCCCGACCCGGTGGCGATGCTGCGCGAGGGGCGCGAGGGAGAGCTTTTGGCGCTGATCGAGTCAGCCAAGCTGAACGCGACGCCGGCCCTCGCCTGAGCCTCCCGGCACTCCTCGGCTGAGCGATCGCTGAAAGCCGGGCCGATAACTTCCAACCACGGCGCGACTTGCTAGGCCGAGGGCAGGGCGAAGAAAGCGACGGCGGCGAAGTGGGCGGCGGCGGCGGCGATCACAAGGAGATGAAAGACCTCGTGGTAGCCGAAGACCTTCGGGTTGGGATCGGGGCGCTGGGTCGCGTAGACGACGGCGCCCGCCGTGTAGAGCAGCCCACCGGCGGCGACCAGCAGGGTTCCGGTCATACCCATGTCGGACCAAAGCTCCGGAAAGGCAACTGCCGCAACCCAGCCCAACGACATGTAGATCAGCGCCGCGACCCATTTTGGATGATCGATCCAGACCATCTCGACCGCGGCACCGGCGATCGCTCCGATCCAGACGACGACGAGAATCGCGCTGGCGAGCGCCCCGTGTAGGACGAGGAGCGCAAACGGCGTGTAGGTGCCGGCGATCAAAAAGAAGATCATCGAGTGATCGAGCCGGCGCATCCAGCGACGCACGTTCGGGCGCTTCCAATCGACGCGGTGATAGAGGGCGCTGGTTCCCAGCAGCGCCGAGAGGCTGACCGCGTAGATGGCGACCGCCAGGGTCGCCTTCGGTGTCTTGGCCGCAAGGATCAGAGATGCGCCGAGAAAAAGCGAGACGAAGAATGCCCACATGTGGGATACACCGCGCAGTCTCGGCTTGACCGAGGCGATCGCCTCGGCCGCGGCCCCGCGGGCGGCGCTTGCCCGCTCTCCCATCAAGTTTCGAGTTGCCTTTCCCCGCATAACTACATTGTCACCATATAGGTAGTGCAAAAGCGAATTTCCCGGCCTTTGCGGGAGTCATCCCTCCAGGTTCTGTCCGACTCGAAGAAGATCCTGCGCAGTTACCCCTAAAAGTCGCCGCGAGAGGAGAATTTTGATGTCCAAGACCGCCCCCAGCCCCCAGAAGACCGGTTTCGAGGGTCTGGCCATCGAGCGGCGATTCTCCCGCCCCGGAGCCGATCCATTCGATCAGGTCGATTGGGAGATAAGGGACGCGGTGATCGGCGACCCCAAGAGCCCGGCCTTCGAACAGCGGCGGGTCGAGTTTCCCAAGGGCTGGTCCCAAAATGCGACAAACATCGTCGCCCAGAAGTATTTCCGCGGGCAATTGGGCAGCGCGGAGCGTGAGAGCTCCGTAAAACAGATGATCGGCCGAGTTGCCGGAACGATCTCAGCCTGGGGGCGCGAGGGTGGCTACTTTGCCTCAGCGGAGGACGCCGAGTCTTTTGAGGCTGAGTTGACGGCGATTTTGCTCAACCAAAAGGCTGCCTTCAACTCGCCGGTTTGGTTTAACGTGGGTTTCGAGGAGCGCCCGCAGTGCTCGGCCTGTTTCATCCTCAGCGTCGAGGACACGATGGAGTCGATCCTCGACTGGAACACCAAGGAGGGAAAGATCTTCCGAGGCGGATCGGGCTCGGGAATCAACCTCTCCAATATCCGTGGCTCGATGGAGCCCCTGCAAAAGGGCGGCACCGCGAGTGGGCCGGTCAGCTTCATGCGAGGAGCCGATTCCTGGGCGGGGACGATCAAGTCCGGAGGCAAGACGCGCCGAGCCGCAAAGATGGTCGTCCTCGACATCGACCACCCCGATATCGAGCACTTCATCTGGTGCAAGGCCGACGAGGAGAAGAAGGCGGCTGCCCTGCGCGATGCCGGCTTTGACATGTCGATCGACGGCGAGGGCTTCACCTCAATCCAATACCAAAACGCAAACAACTCGGTTCGGGTCACCGACGAGTTCATGGATGCCGTGGAGGCTGACGCCGATTGGGAGCTGACCGCGCGAACCACCGGCAAAGCGGTCAAAACACTGAGCGCGCGCGAGCTGATGGGGCAGGTCGCCGACGCCGCCTGGCGCTGCGCCGATCCCGGACTTCAATACGACACCACGATCAACCGCTGGCACACCTGCCCCGAATCGGGCCGGATCAACGCTTCAAATCCCTGTAGCGAGTACATGCACGTCGACGATTCGGCCTGCAACCTGGCCTCGCTGAACCTGATGAAGTTCCGTCGTGAGGATGGCAGCTTTGACGTCGGCGACTTCGAGCACGCCGTCGACATCGTCTTCCTCGCCCAAGAGATAGTGGTCGGCTGCTCCAGCTACCCGACCACCGAGATCGCTGCCAACGCCAACTCCTTCCGCCAGCTTGGACTCGGCTATGCCAACCTCGGGGCGCTTTTGATGTCTGATGGTCTTCCCTATGACTCCCAGGAGGGTCGTAACCTGGCCGCCGCGATCACGGCGCTGATGACCGGGCGCGCCTACCGCCAATCGGCGCTGATCGCAGCTCAGGCCACCGGCCCCTATGAGCAATACGAGCTCAACCGCGAGGCCCACAACGCGGTGATGCGGATGCACCGCGACGCCGCCGCCGAGATCGATTCAGAGGGGATCAAGGGCAATCTGCTGGAGGCCGCACAGGGCGCCTGGAACGAGGCGGTCGAGCTGGGAGAGGAACACGGCTACCGAAACGCCCAGGCAACGGTGCTGGCCCCAACCGGAACGATCAGCTTCCTGATGGATTGCGACACCACGGGAATCGAGCCCGACTTCTCCTTGGTCAAGTTCAAGGAGCTTGTCGGTGGCGGCCAGATGACGATCGTCAATCGTTCGGTGCCGCTGGCCCTGCGCCGGCTCGGCTACGGCGAGGCGGTGGTCGATCAGATCAACGCCCACATCGCGGCCCAGAGCACGATCGTCGGCGCCCCGGGCCTAAGGGACGAACACCTGCCGGTGTTTGACGTAGCCGTCGGAGAGCGGGCGATTTCCCACACCGGCCACATCGACATGATGGCCGCGACCCAGCCATTCATCTCAGGTGCGATCTCAAAGACCGTGAACCTGCCCCAGACCGCGAGCGTCGATGACATCGCCGATGCCTATGCGCGCGGCTGGAAGGGCGGGCTGAAGGCACTGGCGATCTACCGCGACGGCTCAAAGACGGCACAGGCGCTGCGCACCGACGCTCAGAAGGAAAGCGAGCATGAGGCTCCGGTTCCTCCCGCGGTTCCGGTGCGCAAGAAGATGCCTCGCGAGCGGGAGTCGATCACCCACAAGTTCTCAATCGCCGGCCACGAGGGCTACATCACCGCTGGAAAGTACGAGGACGGCTCGGTTGGGGAGATCTTCCTCACCGACATCGGCAAGGAGGGCTCGACCATGCGGGGGCTGATGAACGCCTTCGCGACGGCGATCTCGATCGGTCTGCAGTACGGGGTTCCGCTCGAGGTCTTCGTGCGCAAGTTCAGCTACATGCGCTTTGAGCCCGAGGGGATCACCGGAAACCCCGAGATCCCCTTCGCAAAATCTTTGCCCGACTACATCATGCGCTGGCTTGCCAGCCGTTTCATCGAGGACACCGAGACGCTCGAGGATCTCGGCATCCTCACCACCGAGGTGCGCGCCAAGCGTGAGGCCGAGACGACCCAGCTCGGCCTCGGTATCGATACGAGCGGTGGCTCCGGCGCTGCGGGCAATGGCGCTGGCAACGGCCATTCCAAACCCGCCAACGGCAACGGGGGCGCCGGCCACGGTGCCGAGGCGGCGCGGGTTACCGGTGGGCAAGCGATTCCCGCCGCGGCGGCGTTCACCGACGCTCCCCCCGTCCTCCCGGCCAAGATGTCGGGACTCGACCTTGGCCCGGCCTGCGATCAATGTGGCGGCATGATGCAGCGCACAGGTTCTTGCTACACCTGCTCCAGCTGCGGAAACAACACCGGCTGCGGCTAGACTGCCGCGGTCTGAAATGCCGGTGTGCCTAGCCCCGGGCTCGGTCTGGGGGCGGGGGAACCAGTGACTTCGGGGCGAACCCCCTAGAGGGGGGCGCAGTCTCCTTTAGCGCCAGCCCGACAGCTAACCCCGCAGGCTTAATAAGGAGGCTGGTTTGCGAACATCCGGGTGGACGCAGAGGGCGGCGGTCGCGATCGTCGGCGCAGTTATGACCGCATTGGCACTTTGCCCACCAGCGGCGCTCGCGCTGGGTTCAGGCGGCGCCGCTCCACCCGGCTCTGAACCAAAGCTTGTCCCCGATCAGGAATACGTCAATCCGTTCTCGGTCGGAGGCTGGAGCGTCAGCCGCACCGATATGGGGGTCGACTACATACCGACCCGTCCCGATCCGGTCTTGGCGATTGGCGATGCACGCATCCTCGGTTCCTCAAGCCATGCGAGCTGGCCCGGCGGACACTTCATCTGGTACCGCCTCCTCGACGGCACCCACGCGGGTGCGGTGATCTACGTCGCCGAGCATCTGACCGCTTTGGCGCCCGCCGGTGCGACGGTTCGAACCGGGCAAAAGATCGCCACCGCGCTGCCCGGCTATCCGTGGACCGAGTGGGGCTGGGCCACGCCGGCCGGAGAGCCAAGGGCGCTGCCGTGTTATCGCGAGGGGATGGAAACCAACTCGGGCAAAGAGATGGCGCGCTTTTTGCGCTCGCTTGGGGCGACGCCGCTGACTCGCCCAGAACCGGGTCCCGACTGGCCGAGCGGAAAACTCTGCTGAGCGCAGGCACCGAGGGGGGCCTGGCTCAGCTCAAGATCACCTCGGCGTCGCGCCGTGGGGTCTCGGTGATGGCACGGCGAAAGGGGCGCTCAGAGGCAGGATCGGCGGGATGAATCTGGTGCCGTCTAACCAGCTCCTCCAGCACCACCGCCATCTCAAATTGCGCGAACGATGCGCCCAGGCAGCGGCGGATACCGCCACCAAACGGAATCCAGGTGTAGGTCCCAGGCGGGTTATCGATGAAGCGCTCGGGAAGAAAGCGCTCGGGTTCGGGATAGATCTCCGGGTCGCGGTGAACGAGGTGGATGCAGGGGGTGACCGAGGCCCCGGCGGGCAGCTCATAGCCGCCAATCTCGACCGCTTCGGTCAAGCGCCTGATCACCAAGACGATCACCGGTCGCAATCGCAGCGTCTCTTGGATCGTCGCGGTCAGGTACTGCTCAGATCCAACCTCCACCTCGGCGCGGAGCCTCGCCAGCTTCGCTGGGTGGCGAATCAGCCGCTCGATCGCCCATGACAGGGCAGTCGCGGTGGTCTCATGGCCGGCGACCAAGAGGGTCAGCAGCTCATCGCGAATCTCCGCGTCACTCATTGCCGAGCCGTCCTCGTGTCGGGCCCCGACCAGGAGCGAGAGGATGTCGTCGCGCTCGGCGAGGTCAGCTGCAGCGCGGCGCTCGGCGATCTCGCGCCCGATCAGCTGATCGACGCGGCTAATGCGACGGCGAAGGGAGGGAATGCGGACGACCCGCTCGGGCCCGGCAAGGACCACCGGGACCAGCATCCGGGGGTTTGTGGTGAGGTCGAGAAAATCGCGCAACGCCAACCGCAGCGCCTCCATTCTCTCTCCACCGCGCAAGCCGAAGACGGTCTCCAGGATGATCTCGAGGGTGATCGCCTGCATCCGGGGCCGCAGTTTGTAGGGAACACCGAGCGGCCAGCTCTCGATCTCACGGGCGGCGATCGCGGCCATCGCCTCGCGGTATTCCTGCATGCGCTCACCGTGAAAGGGAGGAAGTAACAATTTGCGTTGGCCGAGATGGGCCTTCTCATCCAAAACCAGCACCGAGTTCTCACCGAGGATTGGCCGCAGGATCTGATTTCCCTCGCCGGCGTGAAAGACGCGTGGATCCCCGGTGAAGACCTGCTTGATCGCCTCGCGGTCAGAGACCATCACCCAGGTGCCCTCATAGGCAATACGCAGCGTGAACGTACCTCCAAAGCGCGAGCGACACTGCTCGAGCATCCATTGCGCCCGGCGCGACCAGATCGCCGTCTGCAGGGCGCGGGGCAGCCGCGGTCCGGGCGGGAGCCCGGCGATTGGCGCCGGCGCGGGAGCCGTTGCTTTTGCGATCGCCTCCATCTCGTCCTGGCTCACCGTACAGCGACCCGGCCCGCGCTCGCGTGCGATCGCTCCGCCAAACTGCCGGGGAGACCGGCGCCGACTCGGGTTCGATCGCATAGCCTGAGAGCTTGTGGCCTCGCTTCCCCGCCTCTCACCCCGCTTTGAGCACCGCGTCGTGCGCGCCGCCTGCAGGCTTTCACCGCGCTCACAGAGGCTGCTCTTTGGCAGGCCGCCGACGATCGAGGGACAGACGATCGCAAGTGACATTCAGGTGCTCCTGCGGCTCGCCGTCTTGAGCGGAAATCGCTCGCTCACCGCAGGGGATGACCTTGAGGAAATCCGGGCGAAACGCCAGGTCGAGGCAGAGGTGACCGCCGGGCCAGCGCTGCCGATGAAACGGGTGCAGGAGCTGGAGTTTGCTGGCCCCGGGGGCAAACTGGCGGCGCGGCTCTACGAACCGGGGGGCGCCGAGCTCGGGGCCCAACCCCTGCTCGTCTTCTACCACGGCGGCGGCTGGGTGGTCGGCGATCTCGATTCCCACGACGGGGTCTGTCGTTTTCTCGCCGCCAACAGCGGTGCCCTGGTTCTCTCGATTGACTACCGCCTGGCGCCCGAGCATCGCTTCCCGGCCGCGGTCGAAGACTCCCACGCCGCCTACATCTGGGCCCATGAGCAGGCCACTGAGCTCGGTGCCGATCCCGACCGGATCGCGGTTGGCGGTGATAGCGCCGGCGCCAACCTGGCGACCGTGGTCTGCCACCTGGTGCGCGATGGCGGCGAGCCGCCGCCGGCGATGCAGCTTTTGATCTATCCGGCAACCGATGCCTACGGCAGGCGCCCCTCGCGGCAGCTGTTCGGGCAGGGCTTTTTGCTGACGCTCGTCGATATCGATTGGTTTGAAGACCACTACCTGCCCGACCGCGCGACCGCCGCCGACCCCCGGGCCTCGGTAATGCGCGCTGAGAACTTCGCCGGGCTGCCCCCCGCCTACGTTGTCACCGCCGGCTTTGATCCGCTGCGCGATGAGGGAGAGGCCTACGCGGAGCGGATGCGAGAGGCAGGTGTCCACGTCGCGCTGCGCCGCCAGGCCGGCCTCGTGCACAGCTTTGCCAACCTGACTGCGGTCAGCCCCAGTGCCGCTGCGGCGATGCGAGAGGTCGCCGGTGCCCTCCGCATGGGTCTCGCCTAATTCCCCGATCGGCTCCTCTCACCCACTCTCCTCCTGGCCCGCGGGCGTGCCGGGAGGACCGCCTGCGCAGTTTGAGCCGCAGGCCGCCGACCGAAGCGGCAGCGATGCCAACCTGCGCTCGCACCGCGCGGCGGCGCGAAAGGTCTCACCACGGGCCGCTGCAAGGCCGAGGCTGGTCCTAGTGTTCGGTGCCGATTGAGCCCGAGCAAGCACCAATCCTCGCCGGGCCAGGGATGGCGGCGCCGAAACTCCAGCCGCGGCCGACGGTTATTCGATTCCGTGCGCCAAATTCCCCAGGCGGCGAGCGCGAGGCGATCGTCGGGTCACCTGCTCGCCGCGACCTTGCTGACGGCGGCCGCCTGCGCCCTCGCGTTAGCGCTGGGCCGCGCCCCGACCGCAGCCGCGCTGCCCGCAGGGCGGCCCAACGTGATTGTCATCCAAACCGATGATGAGGACATGCGCGAGATGTATCAGACCTTCACCAACCCGCAGGGCAAACGGGTCCCGGTGATGCGGAAAACACTGAGTGCACTCGCCCGCGGCGGTGTCACATTCGGCAACTACTACGTCTCTGATTCCCTCTGCGGCCCCTCGCGGGCGACCTACCTGACCGGCCAGTACGCGCACAACAATGGGATCGAGGGCAATAACAACGAAACGACCAGCGAGGGTGCCTACCCGAACTTCATCCGCTCCTCCGCCGCCCACCAAAACCTCGCGGTGTGGCTGCAGCGGGCCGGCTACAGGACGATCCACATCGGCAAGTTCCTCAACCGCTTTGGCGAACCTCCCTATGGCAATCCAACCGAAGTACCGCCGGGCTGGAGCTCTTGGGACACGCTTATCGGCGAAACCTCAAACCATCATTTCTACGGCTACAAGCTCGATTACAACGGCGAAGTTCAAGGCCCGTTCGGAAACATTGACTACGAACCCAAGGACCCGGTCACCTGCCCCTACTACGCACCGCCAGAAAGTGGTGGCTGCAATTATCAGACCGATGTCCTCACCCAGCGCGCCGAAGAACAGATCAGCGCCTCAACCCAGCTCGCCAAGCCCTTCTACCTGGCGCTTGACTACATCGCACCCCACGGCGACGAACATCCACCGGCTGGACCCGAGCCCGCACCCCGCTACTACGGGTCACTGGCCTCGGTGCGGGTTCCACGCGGCCCAAACTTCAACGAAGCCAACGTCTCCGATAAGCCCAGCTTCATCCGCGATCTGGCCCCGCTGACACCCGGTGAGATCCACAGTATTACGGTCGAATACCAAAACGAGCTGGAGTCGCTGCGCTCGGTCGATGACGGGGTGGGAAGGATCGTCAACGAGCTGAGGCAGGACGGCGAGCTGAATAACACCTACATCTTCTTTACCTCCGACAATGGCTACTTCGAGGGCGAGCACCGGATCAAGCGCTCCAAGTTCCTGCCGTATGAGTCCTCCACCCACCTGCCCCTGCTCGTCCGTGGTCCCGGCTTGCCCAGCGACGCCACCTCGGACGCCCTCGTCTCAAACGTCGACCTGGCGCCGACGATTCTGCAGATCGCCGGGGCTCGCTCGGGAATGCCGCTCGACGGCTTCTCGATGCTCCGCTTTGCCGAACACCCCCTGATGCGCTCCCAGCAGGCCGTCCTGCTGGAGTCATTTTTCGGCGATAGCTCTGACGCCGCCGAAGCAAAAGCAGAAAGCATCAGAACCAACTCGGCGCCACCGATCACCTACGAGGGAATCCGGCTCGGCCCCTACAAGTACGTCGAATACGTCGACGGTGAGAAAGAGCTCTATGACCTTCAGTCTGACCCTTACGAGTTGACATCACAGGTACGCAACCCGGAATTTTATCCAGTCAGAAACTACCTGGCCCACCAGCTTCACTGGCTGCAGCACTGCGCCGGGCTCAAGTGCCGACGCCCGATCGGCAGGGACCTGCCGCCGCTAAAACACAGCTGCAAGGGCAAGTCGTGCCTGCATCGGAGCGAACCGATCATTCCCCTTCAGGGAGAAGGTGAAGCGCCGCCGCCGCTCTCCAGTCTCTACTCATACGCAAGCGCCTCCAGCACGTCGAGTCGGGCGGCGCGACGGGCCGGTCCGATCGCCGCGAGAACGCCGGCGAGCGCGGAGAAAACCAAAAGCAAGACCAGGGTTCCAACCGGATAGGAGAGGGTGAAGCCTTCGCCCTTCAGCGGCTGCGCGATCAGAGCCGCGAAGAGAACCCCGAGGATGAGGCCTAGAATCGCCCCGATCAGGGCGGTGATCACCGCCTCATAGCGAATCATCGTGCGGACCTGGCGCCGCGACATCCCAATCGCTCGCAACATCCCCAGCTCGCGGGTGCGCTCGTGGATCGAGAGCGCCAGCGTATTGGCGATCCCAAACAGCGAGACGACGATCGCCAGCCCGAGCAACGCGTAGATCAGGTGCACGAGGTTGTCAACCTGGCTCGCCTGCTTTTCCTTCAGTTCCTGCTGGTTTGAGACTTCAGCGGTCGGGAAGCCCGCTTCGATGACTCTGCTGAGGCGCGCCTGCACGGCGCTCGGGCTCGCCCCCGGCGCCAGCTTGACGAAATCGATTGCATCCTGGCGCTGGTTGAAATCGCGCGCCATGACGCGGTGGGTTATCACCGCGCTGCCGAGCAGGTTCGCCTTATCGATGTATTCGCCAACCACTCTGAAGCTGGGACGCAGGCCCGTTTGGGTGAGAAAGCTGAGGCGATCACCGAGCCCGAGCCCGTTGCTCGAGGCGAAAGAGTGATTGAGAATCACCTCGCCATCGCTCAGTTTGCGCAGGGTCGCGGGCCCGCCGCGCTTCCAATCTAGCCTCAGCACCTCTCCCGCGTTTGGTTCAAGCGCCGAGACCCGAGGCTTGCTGGATCCTCCGATCAGCTTCGCCTGCGCCGAGCGCAGGGTTGAGACCAGCCCGATTCCCGGCACCCGCCGGGCGAGTGAGGCAGCACCGGCGGGTATCGGAGAGAAGCCGTTGCCGTTTCTGATCACGAGCTGTCCCTGGAAGCTCTCATCCACCGCGGCGGCAACCGATCCCTTGATACCGGCGGCAAAGACGGTGACGAAGGTGACCAGGGCGACGCCGATCATCAGCGCCGCGGCGGTCACCGCCGTTCGCGACGGATTGCGCTGGGTGTTCTGACGCGCGAGGCGTCCAGTCAGCCGCCGCAAACGCTGCAGCGGGGCCCCTGCCAGAAAGGCCAGTGGTCGAACAAGGCGCGGGCTAAACAGCGAGACCGCCAGCACCACGGCAACCGCGCCGGCGCCGATCAGACCGGCGGCCGTTCCGCCACTGGCGCTGCCGAAGAGCCCGATCAGCACCACCGCCACCCCGAGCGCCGCCAAGAGGGCGGCGAGGGCGGCGTAAGCGATTTGGCGCCGCCGGGAGACCGGTGTCTCAAGTGAGCGCAGCGCGGCGATCGGGGGTACTCGGGTCGCCCGCAGCGCCGGAACCAGCGAGGCGATCAGGGTCACACCGATCCCGATCAACAGCGAGACGACAACCGTCCGAGTCTCAAGCACCAGCCCGGTGGTCGGAAGGTCAATCCCCAGCGCCACAAAGAGCGCGTTTAGGCCCTTGGCGATCAGGAAGCCGCCCAGTAATCCCAGCACCGCACCGAGCAGCCCGATCACAAGCGCCTCGATGATCACCGCGGCGAGCAGCTGTCTTCGCGCCGCGCCCAGCGTCCGCAGCATCCCAAACTCACTAACCCGCTGGGCCACCGTGATCGAAAACGTGTTGAAGATCAAGAAGGCCCCGACCAACAGCGCCACCCCGCCGAAGACGAGCAGCGCGGTCTGAAAGAAGCCGAGTTTGTCGCGGACCTGTTCAGAGCCCCGATTGGCGTTCTCTTCCCCGGTCTCGACCCTGACCGAGGCGGGCATGATTGCCCTGATTCGCTGCTTTAGCACCGTTGGCGTCACGCCGCGGGCCGCCGCCACGGAGATCTGGTCATAGCGGCCGCGGTTGTCGGTGATCCGCTGCGCCTCGGGAAGCGTCAGCTGGGCGATGCTGGTGCCGCCGAAGGACGCTTCTCCAAGCCTGGTCAGGCCGACCAGGCGATAGCTTCGCACCCGGGTTTGCCCGGCGATCTCAAACCGGTCCCCGATCGAGATGCCGGCGTTTTCAGCGGCGGCCTTATCGATTGAGGCTTCGCTCGGTCCGCGCGGGCGGTGACCGGCGACGTAGTTCAGCGACTCGAGCCCGTCGGGCAAGCTCGAGGAGATGAATTTAGGGGAGTACTTGGAGCCGATCGCTTCGTGCCTGGCATTGAAGAAGCCCCCGGGGGTAAAGATCGCCCCCGAGGCGAGCCGCACCCCGGCGGTTCGCTGCACCCGCCCCAGCAGCGAGGCCGGGATCGTCGGCACTTCGCCGCCTTCCTGTTCGACCGGGTTTTTGGCCGTGATCACCACGGCCGTGCCCTTCAGCGAGTCGCTGAAGATCTGGTTAAAGGCGGCAAAGATCGTATCGGTGAGGATGTAGCTGCCGGCGACAAAGGCGACCCCGATCACGACCGCGAGGGTCGTCGTCGCAGCCCGCACCTTGCGCCCCCACAGGCTCCTGATCGCGAGGCTAGTCAATCTGCTTCATCAGCTCGATCACCTGATCGGTGGAGCCCGGAACGGTGTCGTGGGAGAGCTTGCCGTCGCGCAGCGTGATCAGGCGGTCGGCATGGGCGGCCGCGGCCGGGTCGTGGGTGACCATGATCACCGTCTGGGCGAACCGATCGACCGCCCCCCGCAGCAGGCCCAGCACGTCCTCGCTCGCCTTTGAGTCGAGGTTGCCGGTTGGCTCATCGGCGAATACAACGGCGGGTTTTGAAACCAGGGCGCGAGCGATCGCCACCCGCTGTTGCTGGCCACCGGAGAGCTCCGCCGGGCGGTGGCTGCGACGATCGCTGAGACCAACCGTCGCGATCAGCGCCTCGAGCCACTCGCGGTCGGGCTTGCGACCGGCGATCGAGAGCGGCAGCAAAATATTTTCCTCGGCGCTAAGGACCGGCAGCAGGTTAAAGAACTGAAATACGAAGCCGAGCTTGTCGCGTCGCAGCTTGGTCAGCTCAGCGTCGCTGAGGCCGGTGAGCTCCGTGCCGTCCAGGGTCACGGTGCCCGAGGTCGGCTTGTCAAGGCCCGCCAGAATATGCAGCAAGGTTGACTTCCCCGAGCCAGAGGGTCCCATGATCGCGGTGAAGCGGCCGCGCTGAAAGGAGGTGCTGAGGCCGCCCAGCGCCACCACCGCCGCGTCGCCGACCCCGTAACGACGCACCAGCGCGTTCGCGACCAAGACCTCGTCGCCATAGCCGTCCATACACGGCACCGTAGCGATCGCAACGACTAGCCTGCCCCGGTGGCGCTCGCCGATCAATTTGATGGTTTCCTGATCGACCTTGACGGGGTGGTTTGGCTCGGCGCTGAGCTCGTGGCGGGCTCAGTCGCGACGCTCGCCGCCCTGCTTGAGGCGGGCAAGGAGATCGCCTTCCTCACCAACAATCCCGGCCGCTCGGCCTCCTCCTATGGCAGGCGCCTGCGCGAGGCCGGCCTCGGGGTCAGCGATCAACGGATCCTCACGGCCGCCGTCTCCACCGCCAGCCTGGCAGTCACAGCGCTTGGCCGCGGGGCGAATAGCTTCGTGATCGGAGCACCCGCCTTCAAGGCGGTCGCCGAGCGGGCGGGATTGGTGGTGCTCGACGGCGAGGCGGCTCGATCGGCGGCATCGGTCCTGGTCTCCTCGCACCGAGACTTCGACTACGGGGAGCTCCTGACCGCGACCCTGGCGCTTCGAAACGGCGCCGAGCTTTTCGCGACCAGCCGCGATCCAAACCTGCCGATGCCGGGCGGCGCCTGGCCGGGTACGGGGGCGATCCTCGCCGCGGTGGAGACGGCGAGTGAAAGGCGAGCGCGGATCGGCGGCAAGCCCGAAGCCCATCTCTTTGAGATGGCCCGCTCGCTGCTTGGAGGCGCGCCGCGAGTTGCGATGGTCGGCGATCGGCTCGCCTCTGACATCGAGGGCGGCCGGCGCGCCGGCTTGGCGACGATTCTGGTCCTAAGCGGCGCCACCTCGCAAAACCAGCTCGCCGCCGCCAAGCCCAGGCCCGATCACGTCATCGATTCGCTCGCCGACATCGTGCGGTGAGCGCCGTGGAATCTAAGCCGGCGCCGATCCGCGCCCGTAGCGGCGTCGCTTTTGCCGCCATCTTCAGCGTCACCTTCTGCGGCCTGCTCGCGGTGGGGGCGGCGCTGCCGGTCCTGCCGCGCTACGTCAAGGGGGAACTTGGGGCCGGAAACGTCGCGGTCGGGGTTGTGATCGGCGCCTACGCGATAACCGGGCTGATGCTGCGCCCGCTCGCCGGCCGCCTCGCCGACCGGCGCGGCCGCAAGCCGGCGGTTCTCTTGGGCGCGGCGCTGATCTCGGCCGCGGGGTTCCTCTACCTGGTTCCCCTTGGCCTGGGCTCGCTGATCGCGGCCCGGCTGGTGCTGGGGGCCGGTGAGGGAACGCTTTTCACCGCAGGGTCGGCTTGGATCGTCGACCTGGCCCCGGCGGAGCGCCGCGGCCGGGTGATCGGTCTCTACGGGCTCGCGGTCTGGGGCGGCCTCAGCGTCGGGCCGCTGCTGGGCGAGCTGCTCCTGCAGACCTCCGGCTACACCGCGGTCTGGGTCTTTGCCGGTGCGATGCCGCTGCTTGGGTTGGCGCTCATCTGCGGGCTTCCCGATCCGTTTCGCCCCGGCCCGGCGGCCAAACTCAAGCACCATGCGCTGATCGCTCGCGAGGCGATCGGGCCAGGTTC
Organism: uncultured Solirubrobacterales bacterium; assembly: GCA_963700105.1. GTDB lineage: Bacteria > Actinomycetota > Thermoleophilia > Solirubrobacterales > 70-9 > CAVUWL01. The sequence goes on from CAVOWL010000006.1 coordinate 277,578, forward strand.
CGCGCTTGCCCTCGCTTCGATCGGCTATGGAACCGTTGCCGCGTTTGTCGTCTTACACCTCGAAGCACGCGGCGTCGGGCACGGCGCGACCGTCTTCGGAGCCTTCGCGACGATGGTCGTCCTCACCCGCCTGCTCGGAGGTGACCTTCCCGATCGCGTCGGCCCGGCCCGGGTTGGCGCTGCCGCCGCGCTGGTGGAGTCGATTGGCCTGGCGACGATCGCCTTTGCCTACAGTCTGCCGGTGGCGCTGCTCGGCGCCCTCGCCATGGGTGCGGCCTTCTCGCTGCTTTACCCCTCGCTTTCGCTGATCGTGATCGCCCGCACCCCGGAGACCCGCCGCGGCGCCGCCCTCGGCACCTTCACCGCATTCTTTGACGCGGGCGTTGGCTTCGGGGCGCCGATCGCCGGCGTCGCCGCGGCGCTGACAAGCTATGAGGGCGCCTTTATCCTCGCCGCGGCAGTCGCCTTGGCCTGCGCCGCGACGATCGCTCTGGCGATCTCCACAGACATCGCGCTGCCGATACCCGTCCGCTCCGGAGCTAGCGCGCCCTGATCAAAAGCGTCTGCGCGGCGATGCCGATCCTCCCGTGGCGATCTGAGAGCACCGACTCCGCGGTGCCGATGCCGTTGGGTTGGGGCACGGTCCTCGCATCGACGCAGATCCACTCCCCCTCGGGAAGCCGCTCGAGGTGGACGCTCAGCTCGACGTTTATGAACAGAAATCGGCGCCAATCCAGCACGGCGCTGATTCCGTTGCCGACGTCGGCGCTGACCATCGTTCGCTGTAGCGCCGATGGCTCCTCGCCCTCAAGCAGCGGCTGGCGCATCCGAAACCACATCGTCGCGGGCCCGGGCTCCCCGAAACCGCCACGAAGCGATCGCCACTGCATCGCGGTGTGGTAGCCGGCCTCCTGTCCGGTTGGAAAGAAATCCGAGCGCCGGCCCAGCTCTGGGCCGGGCGGCGTGGCTTCTCGGGGCACCGGGTCCGCCAGCTCTAGCGCCGCGCTGCGAAGTCGCCAGGCGCTCGCTCGCATCAGCTCCTCCCCATCGCCGCCACGCAGCGATGCTGCGATCAGCTGCACCCGTTTTCCCGGTCGCTGCAAGGTCGCGGAGACGCTCACTGCCCCGATCGGAACCGAGCGCAGAATCTCAATCGTGATCCGCGCCACCTGGAAATCGGGGTCGGGGTCGAGCCGCTCGATCTCTCGGGCCAGCAGGGCAGCGGGCGGACCGGCGTGCTGGGCACCGGGGTCCCACGGTCCGCGGGTCAGCTCGGTTGCGCGGTAGCGATCGCCGTCGCGCAGATAAAAGGCGCCTGACACGCCGGCATCCTAGGCTCTAAGCGCTGCGGCTCAGCGCCAAACCGCGACGGCGCGCTCCAGGTGAGCCAGCGATGAAGCCGGGATCGGCGCGCAGTGCGAGCCGAAGTGCTGGGTCCAGACGTGGGCATCGGCGTGGCCTTCGAGGCGCCCGACCTCGAGTCCGACCCCAATCTGGGTGTAGCGCCCGAGGATGTTGGCGCGGTGTTCAGGGGAGTGGATCCAGGCCCGAAAGATAGCCCCCACAGTGCCCAGATCGCCACTTCCCCAGGCGAGGTTCTCCCCGACCCGCCAGCACCGCGCCGGGATGTAGCCGACCCGCTGCATCCAGTAGGTGAAGCTGCGACCGCAGGCGGTGTGGCTGAACTCCCCGCAGCGCAAAATGTCGCTCGCCTTATCCTCGGCGGAGCGGTCCAGGAGGGGCGAATCGGCAAGCCCGACCAGCCCCGCTCGGTGGCGAGCGAAATCGGTCATGCAGCGCATTTCCTGCTCCTGCAGGGCGACCGGCGAGTCGAGCTGATCCTGATTGGGGCAAACCGAGGCGGGGGCAATCAGGCGGCTCAGATCGAGCGCCCCGGCCGCGGGCACCAGCGCCAGGCAGGTGAGGACGGCGAGCAGGCACGCCGCCGCAGAGGTCTTTTTGGCCATGGGACCCTTTCGCCAAATTTTGCTCATTCCTTAGCCGCTGCATTGCAGTGGACGCAGGTATGAGCCGACCCCTACTCTTTACCCATGGCAAAGATCGAGAAATCAGATTCCGAGTGGCGCCAGGAGCTGACCCCGGCGCAGTATGAGATCACCCGAGAAGCGGGCACCGAGCCTGCCTTCAGCGGCCCCTACTGGGACGAGAAGGGGGAGGGCACCTACCGCTGCGTGTGCTGTAACAGCGAGCTGTTTTCTTCAGAGACCAAGTTCGACTCCGGCACCGGCTGGCCCAGCTTCACCGAGCCGGTCAACCTGGAGCACGTCGAACTGCGCCCCGATAACAGCCTCCTGATGCGCCGCACCGAGGTCATCTGCAAGCACTGCGGAGCCCACCTCGGCCACGTATTCGACGACGGGCCCGCCCCCGGCGGCCAGCGCTACTGCATCAACGGCAACGCGCTGAAGCTAGATGGCGCCGCCGGCCCCTAGGTAGCTGAAGCGCACCGCGAGGGCAACCGCCTCGGTACGGGTGTCGACCTCGAGCTTTGCGATCGCGTTTCGCACGTGGGTGTGCACGGTCGCCGGGCTCAGCGCCAGCTGCTCGGCGATCTCTTTGACCCGCAGTCCCTCGGCCAGCAACTCGAGGATCTGGCGCTCGCGCGGGGATAGCTCGAGCAGCTTCTCGACCTCGGAGGGCTTGCCGCCGGCAAAATCTCCGCCCAGGAAGGTGCCCCCGCCGGTCACAGCTTTGACGGCGCGGGCGATGTCCTCGGCGGGCGCTGACTTAAGGACATAGCCAGAGGCCCCGGCCCGCAGGGCCAGCGCCAGCAGATCTGGCTGAGCGTGGGCGGTAAAGATGATCACCTTGGTCCGAGGACGCGCCTTCAGCACCTCCCTGGTCGCCTCGATCCCGTCGCGTTTTGGCAGCTCCACGTCGATGATCAAGACGTCGGGCTCGAGCTCTTTGACCACCTCGACCACGTCGCGCCCGTTGCTCGCCTCGCCGACGATCTCAACGATATTTGAGTTCGACATGCGCGCCTTGATCGCGTCGCGAACGATCTCGTGGTCATCGCAAAGGACGACCCGCTTGGCCTCGCGGACCGTGGTGTTCACGCCACCACCGCCTGGCAGCGCGGCGGGGGCGCCTCGGGGATGCTTGCTGCCTCGATGCTCACCGTGGGGGGATTCTTTCAGGGGCGCCGTAGCGATGCAAAGTTTTGGGTAGCGTGAACCCGCCGTCTCGCTCCTGTCGGTTCTCAATCAGCGCGATCATCGTCCGTCCCACGGCCACCGCTGTGCCGTTCAGGGTGTGCACAGTCTGGGGGGATTCGCCGGCGGAGGCCCGATACCTACAAGCGAGGCGGCGCGCCTGATAATCGGTGGTGTTGGAGCAGGAGGTCAGCTCGCGGTAGCGAGCCTGACTCGGGATCCACCCCTCACAGTCGTACTTCTTAGCGGCCGGGGCGCCGAGGTCACCGATCGCGACGTTGACGACCCGATAGGGAATCTCCAACTCCGACAAGATCCGCTCCTGGATTCCCAGCAGCCGCTCATGCTCGGCGCCGGAGTGCGCCGGCTCAACAAAGGAGAACATCTCGACCTTGTCAAACTGGTGGACGCGGAAGATGCCACGCGTGTCGCGCCCGGCGGCGCCGGCCTCGCGTCGAAAACAGGGGGAAAACCCGGCGTAGCGCAGCGGCAGCGTCCCCGGCTCGAGGATCTCGTCGGCGTGAAGCCCGGCGAGCGCGACCTCAGAGGTGCCGATCAAAAACAGCTCATCCCGTCCCACCTCATAGATCTGGTCACGGTCGCCGGGCAAAAAGCCGGTCCCAAATAGCGCCTCTTCGCGGACCAAGACCGGCGGCAGGACCGGCTCGTGACCCTCGGCTCTGACCAACTCGATTGCGAAGCGCACGAGCGCCAGCTCGACCAGCACCAGATCGCCCTTAAGGTAGGCAAACCGCGATCCCGACAGGCGCGCCGCGGCCTCCATATCGATCAGGCCCAACTCGGTGCCGAGCGCCAGGTGATCGCGTGGCTCAAAGTCAAAGCCTGGCCTCTCCCCAACCTCCTTGAGGACCACGGCGTCTTGCTCGGAGTCTCCGTCGGGTGCCTCGGGATCGGGCAGGTTGGGCAGCGCCGTGGCGATCTTCTCGAGCTCTGCGTCGGCCCGCTCGAGCTCCCCTTTACCCGCCTCGATCCTCTCTTTCAGCGCCGCGACGCGCACTTCGAGCTGGGCCGAGTCCCCGCCTGTCCGCCTCGCCTCACCGATCTGTTTGGAAAGAGTCCGGCGCTCGGCTTGGGCGCCCTCGATCTCGGGCAGCAGCTGGCGGCGACGGGAGTCGAGCGCCAGAAGCTCAGCCACGCCCGCCCCCGCCCCCCGCCTCGCCAGTGCCGCGCTGACTCGCTCGGGTTCGGAGCGAATCAGCTTCAGGTCGAGCACCGAGAGCCTCGGCTACGGCGAGGAGGATTCGCCAGGGCGGGGTGTGTTGTTGGCTTCCTGTCCGGCGTACTTGGCGACAAAACGCGCGACCTGTTCGGCTTCGCGACCGACCACGATGTTCTGGGGCATGATCGCCCCGGAGAAGCCGCCGTTTTGGATCGCGAAGAGGACATCCTGATAGGTCTCGGTTCGCTGGTTGAGGCTCGGGCCCTGCGTGCGGACGCCGCGATTGCCGGTCCCCTGGGTGCCGGCAGCGCTGAGCGTATGGCAGCCCGAGCAATGCGTGGCGAAGGCCGCTGCCCCCTGGTAATTGGGGTTGGAGTGGGAGAGGGATATCCCCTGCTCGCCGAAGCCACAGGCGGCGAGCCCGAGGGCGGCGGCGGCGGCCAGGACTGTGATCAGAGCGGGGCGCACGCGGCGCGCATCATATTGTCTAGCGGCGATCCCGCTCTGTGACCATGCCACCGCCCGATCCAGCCAGTTTCCGCGCCACCATGGCCCTCCTGCCGACCGGGGTCACGGTGGTCAGCGCCAGCACGCTCGACGGTCCGGCAGGAGCGACCGCCAACGCCGTCTGCTCGCTCTCGATCGAGCCGATGCTGATCCTCGCCTGTTTGGACCGGGGCTCGCGCACCCTGCTCGCCGTGCAAAGCGCCAACCGCTTCGGGATCAGCGTCCTGCGAAGCGGCCAGGAGCAGCTGGCACGCAGCTTTGCCACGAAGGCACCGGTCGCCGAGAAGTGGGCCGGGGTCGCCTGGAGCAACCGAGGCGGCATCCCGGCGATCGATCACTCGCTCGTTTGGCTGGCCTGCGAGTTGCGCGATGTGATCGCCGCCGGGGACCACGTGATCGTCACCGGAGAAGTGATCGAAATGGATCAAGGCGGCGGCGATCCGCTGCTCTTTCACGAGGGCAACTACCGAGCCCTGGCCCAAAGCGGTTAATAATCTGACCGATCGAGGCACAGTTCCACAAACCGGACTGGTTTACCGCGCATCTGTTCAATCCGCTGATCGCCGCGCTGAGCAGACTCGGCCTCAGCTTCGCCGGCTCGCGGCTGCTAGAAGTCAAGGGGCGAAAGAGCGGACAGTGGCGCCGCACCCCGGTCAATCTGCTCGACTTTGAGGGTGATCGCTACCTGGTCGCCCCCCGCGGTGAGACGCAGTGGGTGCGCAACTTGCGAGCCAGCGGCAAGGGGCGGCTTGTGATCGGTCGCCGCCGTGAGGAGTTCAGCGCCCAGGAGCTTCCCGCCGAGCAAAGGACGGCCCTTCTGCGCGCCTATCTGAAGCGCTGGAAATGGGAGGCCGGCACCTTCTTTGAGGGGGTTGGGGCAGATGCGCCAGAGGAGGAGCTGCACCGGATCGCTCCCCGCCACCCGGTGTTTCGGATCGACGCTTAGAGGTGGCCGCCGGTGCTGGCGGCTCGCAGCGCGAGGAAGAAAATTACCCCACAGCTGACCGCCATGATCCCCATCTCGCGGCGCACGATCGCCAGTGCAACCGACTCCTGGGCCTCGCTGGAGAGGGCTTCGAAGTCAAGGCCGCTGAGCTCGCGCTGGGCAGCCCCGGTGCGGGCGCCCTCGGCGAGCAATGAGACAAACAGGGGCAAGAGCCCGTAGAGATAGTGGAGGCTTTCCGCTGGCTTGTGGCCGGTGAAGACGAGTAGCCCGCCCAGCAGCACCTGGATCAAGACCGAGGCCTGCGCCGCCCGCAGCAGGTACCAGAAGGGGATCGACGGGCGTTCGCGATACCAGGCAATACCGCCGAGCGCGCCGGCGCCGAGGTTGAGGACGATGACGGCGCAGCCGATCACGATGTGGAGCGCGATCACGGCGAGCTCCTCGCGCGGCGCCGGCGCCCTGGTTTGATGATGCGAAAAAGCACTATGTGGCAATGTGTCACAAAGGGTGTATAACAGCGGCTGTGGGCGATCGGCTGCGGCGAGAGCGTCGCATTAGCCAGGCGGCCCAACCAGATCTCCTGTGCTGAAGAGCTACCTCCCGATTCTCGTCTTCGCCGGCCTCGGACTAATCGTTGGCAGCGCTTTCGCGATGCTCAATCACGTGATCGGCCCGAAGCGGCCGAAGCGACCCACGGCAGCTAGTCGACGCCAGGGCGAACCGTATGAGTCCGGGATTCCGGTCGAGGCGATGCGCGGATTCCGCTTCGGAGTCAGCTTCTACCTCGTCGCGATGCTCTTCATCCTCTTTGACATCGAGGTCGTATTTCTCTACCCGGTCGGGGTGATCCTGAAGAAGGCGAGCAGCGTCTTCGTCCTCGGCGAGCTGATCACCTTCGTCGTCTTGCTGCTTGTCGCGTTCGCCTACGTCTGGCGCAGGGGAGCCCTCGATTGGAAGTAGAGCGCCAAACGATGCGCTCGCGAGGACTGCGGGCCCGCGACATGCTGCGCGGCGACCTCGAGGGCGAGGACCTCGATCGCTACGTCGAAGAACGTGTGGTGACCACGACGCTGGCCAAGCTGCAGCATTGGGCGCAGGCCAACTCGATGTTTCCGCTCACCTTCGGACTCGCCTGCTGCGCGATCGAGGCGCCGATCTCGATCGTGACCGCCCGCTATGACCTCGCCCGGTTCGGGGCAGAGGCGCTGCGCGCCTCCCCTCGACAGGCGGACTTCATCATCCTCTCGGGCAGGGTCTCGATCAAGATGGCGCCGGTTGTGAGGCGGCTGTATGACCAGATGCTGGAGCCCAAGTGGGCGATCTCGATGGGCGCCTGCTCATCCAGCGGCGGCATGTTCTCCAACTACGCGGTGGTCCAGGGCGCCGATAAGTTCATGCCGATCGACCTCCATATCCCGGGCTGTCCGCCGCGTCCGGAGGCGGTGCTTTACGGCTTCACCAAGCTGCAGCGAAAGATTCAGGGAAACCCCGACCCGGGCTGGCGCCAGCGCTACAACGCCGCCGGCACCGAGGAGTGGGCACGGGGTGGCCCAAGCAGCGCTCCCAGCCCACAGCAGGCCGAGGCCTATGAAGCGGCTAGGGAGCTGATCCGTGCCTGACGCTCCCGGGCTCGAGCTGATCCGCGGCGAGATCGACCAGCATCACCCCGGCGCCGTCTTGGACTCCAGCTTTGACCATAGCCAGGCGGCGCTGGTGATCGACTCCGAGCAGCTACTCGCGGTTCTTGGCTGGCTGCGCGACGCGCCCGGGCAGGGCTACCGCTTCCTCTCCAGCCTGCACGTCGCCGACTACCTGCCCGCGCAACCCCGCTTCGGGGTCCATTACGAGTTGATCAACCGCGATCGGGTCGAGCGGATCCGGGTCAAGGCGATGCTCGCCGACCCCGGCGAGGGGGCTCTGCCAGAGATCGACTCATGCGTAGAGCTCTTCCCGACCGCAGAGTTTCAAGAGCGCGAGGCATATGACTTCTTCGGCATCGTCTTTCGAGCTCACCCAGACCTAACCCGCATCCTGCTTCCCGAGGACTACGTCGGCTGGCCGCAGCGACGCGATTTCCCCCTCGGCGGAGAGCCCGTCCTTTTCACCTACAACGAGCACCAGCGTGGATAGGGGGCCGCTGCCACCCAGCGCGGCTGCGGGCGCCGGGAGCGCGACGCCCGGCGGCGCCGATCGGGGTCGCTTCACAGAGTCCGGCCTGCCGCTTTCCCCCGGTGAGGAACCGCCCCGCTCGACCGAAGTGATGACCGTGAACATCGGCCCCCATCACCCCGCCACCCACGGCGTCTTGCGCCTCGTGGTCGAGCTTGAAGGAGAGGTGGTTCGCGACCTGCGCCCGGTGATCGGATACGTCCACACGGGAATCGAAAAGTCTTGTGAGGACAAGAGCTATTGGAAGGTGATCCCCTTCGTCGAGCGCATGGACTACGTCTCCTACTTCTTCCAGATGGAGGCCTTCTGCGGTGCCGTGGAGCGCCTGATAGAGCTGGAGATCCCGCCGCGGGCACGCTACCTGCGGACGATATTTCTTGAGCTCAACCGGATCCACTCCCACCTGGTCTGGCTGGGCACGACGGCGCTTGACCTCGGCGCGATCTCGATGCTTTGGTACTGCTTCCGCGAGCGCGACAAGATCCTCGACCTGTTCGAAATGGCGGCTGGCCAGCGGATGCACACCCGCTACTTTCAGGTCGGCGGCGTGATCGAGGATATCCCGCTCGGCTTTGAGCCCAAGCTGCGTGAGTTCGTCGCCGATATGCCGGTGCGGGTCGAGCAGTACCAAGCGCTCCTGGATCGCAACGAGATCTTCCTCTCGCGGACCAAGGGCGTCGGGATCGTGGCGCGCGAGCGACTCCTTGAGCTGGGGGTCAGCGGGCCGCTTCTGCGCGCCGCCGGAGAGCCCTGGGATCTGCGCAAGGCCTTTGACTACCTCGCCTACCCCGAGCTCGATTTCAAGATCCCGGTTGGGACCGTCGGCGACGGCTATGACCGCTACCGGGTGCGCCTGGCCGAGATGGTCGAGTCGGTGCGGATTATCGGGCAGGCGCTCGAGGGCCTGCCCGAAGGTCCCTTCATCGCCGCCGATCGCAAGTACGTGCTGCCACCCCGCTCGGAGTTGCCGATCTCGATGGAGTCGCTGATTCATCACTTCAAGCTGGTCACCGAGGGCTACCGGGTCGGACCGGGGGAGATTTACTACGCGATCGAGTCACCGCGCGGGGAGCTCGGCTGCTTTGTCCTCGCCGACGGCTCGGCGAAGCCGGCGAGGGTCCACTTTCGCGACCCCTCATTCGTCAACCTGCAGGCGTTTCGGGACATGTCGATCGGCGGCTACGTAGCCGACATGATCGCCAGCCTCGGGATGCTCGATCCGATCCTCGGGGGGGTCGATCGGTGAACCACCTGCCGCTCGATCAGGCGCTGACCGAGGGTCGCGTCCCCGACCGCTCCCCCCAGGGGGTTCCCGAGCTGCACGAGGTGAATTGCCCGCCCGAGCTGCAGCGACAGATCGAGACCCTGATCGGCCGCTACCCCGACCGCCACTCGGCCTCGATCCCGGCACTTTGGGCGGTGCAACGACTTTACGGATGGTGCACACCGCAGGGAATCCGCGAGGCGGCGGCGGTGATGCGGGTGACGCCCGCCTATCTGGAGTCGGTGGCCAGCTTCTATGACCTCCTGCACACCGAGCCCGTCGCCACCCACAGGGTCGCCGTCTGCACCAACATCAGCTGCTGGATGCGCGGCGGCGATCAGCTGCTTGAGGCCTTTCGCACCGCCGCCGAGGGCGAGGATGTCTTCGTCACCGGCTTTGAGTGCCTCGGAGCCTGCGACATCGCCCCGATGGCCTCGATCCAGGAGCGCTACTACGGGCCACTCAGCAACGCCGACGCCGAGACCGCGATCGAACAGCTGCGCGCCGGGGAAGAGGTCCTGCCCGATCGGGCGCTGGCCAAGCGGGGGCTGCCGGGAGGCCCCGATGCCTGAGACCCGACTCCTACTGAGGCACGCCGAAGACCCCGAGCTGCGCCACCTCGACGGCTACCGCCGCCACGGCGGCTACGCGACCCTGGAGCGGGCCTACCGCGAGATGGAGGCCGATGAGGTGCTCAAAGAACTCGAGGACTCGGGCCTGCGCGGACGCGGCGGAGCCGGCTTCTCGATGGGGAAAAAGGCCTCCTTCCTCCCCCGCGGAGATATGGCCAAGTACCTGTGCTGTAACGCTGATGAGTCCGAGCCGGGGGCCTTCAAGGACCGCGAGCTGATCCAGCGAAACCCCCACCAGCTGATCGAGGGGATCGCTATCGCGGCGATCGCCGCCGGCGCCGGGCACGCCTTCATCTTCATCCGCGGCGAGTACGACCTGCAGGCCGAGATCCTCGAGCAGGCGGTCGGCGAGGCCTACGCGGCGGGATACCTGGGCGAGAACATCTTGCAAAGCCACCGCGACCTGGAGCTGATCGTCCATCGGGGTGCCGGCGCCTACATCTGCGGCGAGGAGACCGCGCTGTTAGACGCGCTGGAAGGCAAGCGGGGCAACCCGCGCCTGAAGCCACCCTTCCCGGCGGTACAGGGCCTCTACGGCGGCCCGACTCTGATCAATAACGTCGAGACCCTCTCCAACGTTCCCGCAATCACCGCCAACGGAGCGGCCTGGTTTCGGCAGTTTGGCACCGAGCAATCGCCGGGGACCAAGGTCGTCTCGATCTCGGGATGCGTGAAGAGGCCGGGCAACTACGAGGTGGAGCTGGGAATTCCGATCCGCGAGCTGATCTATGACCTCGCCGGTGGCCCCGAGGAGGGCCACGAGGTGAAGGCCTTCTACCCCGGCGGCTCCTCCTCTCCGGTCCTCACCGCCGCCGAGCTCGACCTGCCCTACAGCTTTGAGGCGATGGCCGAGGCTGGCTCGATGCTGGGCTCAGGTTCGATCATCGTCGCCGACGATCGCGTCTCGATTCCGCTGCTGGCGCTGCGCACCGCGCGCTTTTACCACCATGAGTCCTGCGGTAAGTGCACCCCCTGCCGGGAGGGCACGAATTGGACCGTGAAGATGTTGGAGCGGATGGTGCGCGGGGAGGGGACCCCGATCGATCTCGACATCATCAGCTCGGTCCAGGAGAACATCATCGGCCACTGCCTCTGCGTCCTCGGCGACTCGATGGCGATGCCGGTGGGGGCGATGGTGCGCAAATTCCGCGGCGAGTTCGAGGCGGCGATCAGCGAGGCAAGCTATGCCTGAGCGCAAAGAGATCACCCTGATCATCGACGGTCGCGAGGTCGTCGCGAACGAGGGGGAGATGCTCCACGACGCGGCCCGCCGCGGCGACGTGGAGATCCCGGTCTTTTGTTATGAGCCGAAGCTGGGTGATCCGGTCGGTGCCTGCCGGATGTGCCTGGTTGAGATCGAGGGCCTGCCGAAACTGCAGACCTCCTGCTCGACCCCGGTCCGCGACGGCATGGTCGTCCACACTCGCACCGAGCAGGTAAAGCATGCCCAAAGCGCCGTGGTCGAGTTTCTGCTCGTCAACCATCCGCTCGATTGCCCGGTCTGCGATAAGGGCGGTGAGTGTCCGCTGCAAGACATCTCGATGGGCTGGGGGCCCGGTAGGAGCCGCTTCACAGACCCCAAGCGCCATTTTCAAAAGCCGATCGAGCTCTCGCCGCTGATCGCGATCGACCGCGAGCGCTGCATCCTTTGCTATCGCTGCGTGCGCTTCAGCCAGGAGGTCGCCGAGGACGAGCAGCTGCAGTTGCTTGAGCGCGGCGATCGCTCCTTCGTCGGCACCTTTGATGACCGCCCCTACATCGCCCCCTTCCACGGCAACATCACCGAGCTCTGCCCGGTCGGTGCGCTGACCAGCTACACCTATCGTTTCCGCGCGCGACCCTGGGACATCGAGCAGGCCGGCTCGATCTGCACCCTTTGCCCGAGCCAGTGCAACGTCAGCTTCACGGTCCGCGATGAGCAGGTGAAACGGGTGCTGGGCCGCGATAACGCCGCCGTCGATGATGGCTGGCTCTGCGACCGCGGCCGCTACGGCTTTGAGATGTTCGCCGCCAAGGAGCGGATCGACGCGCCGCGGCTGCGCAATCCCCAGCCGGTCGGCTGGAGCGAGGCGATCGCCGCCGCCGCCGCCGGCCTGGGCGCCGCGGGCGCCGCTACGGCGGCGATCATCGGCGACGCCTCAAACGAAGAGGGCTTCCTGCTGCAGCGCATCCTGCGCGAGGCGCTTGGCTCACCCCACCTTGATTCCCGAGTCGGCGGAGCTGCATCGCGGGAGACGCTGGCGCGGCTCTCGGCGGCCGCAATCTCGGCCCGGGTCAGCGATATCGACTCCGCCGAGGCGATCCTGGTGCTGGGCACCGATCCCCTCCACGCCTCGCCGATCCTCGACCTGCGAATTCGCAAGGCGATCCGCCGCCGCGGCGCCAAGCTGATCGTCGCCAGCGAGCGCCCGACCGCGCTCGACGGCGGCGCCGAGACGGTGAGCCGCTACGCACCGGGCGATGCCAGCACGCTGATCTCTGAACTCCTCGCCAGCCTCGGGGGCGAGGAGGTGGGGGCCGAGGCGGCAGAGATCGCCGCGACCCTGCGCGGCGCGGAGAGGCTTGTGATCGTCTGGGGGGAGCGGCTCGGACGGCCGCGAGAGGACGCGCTTGGGGCTCTCCTGGATCTCGCCGCCGCCCTGGAGCTGGCTGCGGTTGATGGCTCGGGGCTGCTCGAAGTTCCCGACCTCGCCAATGCCCGCGGCCTGCGTGAGGTCGGCTGTCTTCCCGACGCCGGCCCCGGCCTGATGCCGGCCACCCCGGGCAAGGACAGCGCGGCGATCCGCGCCGCGCTGGAGTCAGGGGAGCTGAAGGCGCTGGTGCTCTTTGGCGCCGATCCGCTGCGCGACTTCCCCGACAGCGCCGCCTGGGCCGGCGCCCTCGCCGCTGCCGATACGGTGATCGCCTTCTCGATGTTTGAGAACGCGACGACCGCCAAAGCGGATGTGGTCTTGCCGCTTGAGACCCACGCCGAGAAAGACGGCACCGTGACCCACCCCGACGGGCGCCTGCAGCGGGTCCGTCCCAGCGCCCCACGCCCGGGGGATGTGCGACCCAACTGGTCGGTACTGAGCGAGCTCTCTGCCGCGCTTGGACACCAGACCGAGATCACCTCCCAGCCCGAGGCGATGGCGGCGATGGCGGCCGCGGTCAGCTTTTACGCCGGCATCAGCGACGCTGAGATCGGCGGCCGCGGCGTCCGCTGGCAGGAGCGCCAAGCCGCGGCCGCCCGGCCCGGCGCCGAGCCGCCCGACGGCTCCCAGCTAGCGCCTGCCCCAGGCGCGGGCCGTGGGGCAGCCCTCGCCACCCCACCCGGCCAAAGCGCCCCCGCGCTTTTACTCGGCACCTACCGCGACCTCTGGGTGGGCCCGATCACCGAGCTCAACCCGCCGCTCGCCTTCCTTGCGCCCGAGCAGCAACTAGAGCTCTCCGCGCCCGATGCCGCCCGCCTTGAACTCCGCAGCGGTGAGGCGGTGGACGTCAGCCAAAATGGCTCGAGAGTTCGCGCCCGGGTGGCGATCAGGGAGCGCGTCCTTCAGGGCTCCTGCTTTTTGATCGAGGGCATCGAGGGGGCCAACGCAAACGCCCTCGCGGCCGGCACCGCGGTGCAGATCACCCCGGTGGCGCGCCGATGATCTCCGTGGCGGAGGTCAACTACGTCGAAGCGACCTGGGTGATGATCGTCAAGTCGCTGGTCATCTTCGCGGTCATCTTCGGCATCCTGCCCCTTTTGACCGTCCTTGAGCGCAAGCTGATCGGGCGCTTCCAGCACCGCTACGGCCCCAACCGGGTTGGCCCCTTCGGCATCTTGCAGCCGCTTGCCGACGTCGGCAAGCTGCTCTCAAAGGAGGCCTTTCGCCCCGCCAACGCGATCCCGACCCTGTTCATCCTCGGGCCGCTGCTGCCGGTTTTATCCGGCGTCTTGGCGCTGGCGATCATCCCCTGGGGAAACGTTCAAGACGGGGTCGGACTGTACGGAATCGACGTCCCAATCGGCATCCTCTACTTCTTCGCGGTCGGCTCACTCGCCTTCTACGGACTACTGCTCGGTGGCTGGTCCTCGGGCTCCAAGTACAGCTTCTTGGGGGCGATGCGCTCGGCGGCACAGCTGATCTCCTATGAGGTCTCGATGGGCCTGGCGCTGCTCGGCGTGATCATGATGAGCGGCTCGCTCTCGCTGGTTGAAATCGTTCAGGCCCAGAGCAAGATCTGGTTCATCGTGCCCCAGATCGTCGGCTTCCTGATCTTCATGGTCGCCGGCTTCGCCGAGACAAACCGCGCTCCATTTGACCTGCCCGAGGCCGACGCGGAGCTGGTCCAGGGGTTCATGACCGAGTACGGCGGGATGCGCTTTGGCTCCTTCCTGCTGGTCGAGTACATGGAGATAATCGTCGTCTCGGGGATCGCCGCCGCGATGTTTCTCGGCGGCTGGATGGGCCCGGGGCCGGGCTGGCTTGAGCCGATCTGGATGCTGGTCAAGATGCTCGCTCTGGTGGTCTTCTTCATCTGGGTGAGGGCCACCCTGCCGCGGCTGCGATATGACCAGCTGATGAGCCTCGGCTGGAAGGTGCTGCTGCCGCTGGCGACCCTCAATGTCTTGGTGACCGCGATCTTGGTGACGACCACATGAGCGAGTTCCCCTACCTCAAAGACGACAGCGTCGTCGAGGTCCAGCGGGGGCCCGACCCGGGCGGAGTCGGCGGCGCCTATCGCGCTTTCGGCGAGACCCTGCGGGGCCTGAAGACGACCTTGGCCCGCCTCATCGAGGGACCGCTGACGATCCAGTACCCGGAGGAGAAGACGCCCGTTTATCCGCGCTTTCGCGGCCGCCACAAACTGCATAAGTTCGAGGACACGGGCCTTGAGAAGTGCGTCGGCTGCTCGCTTTGCGCCGCCGCCTGTCCCGCCGACTGCATCCGCGTCGTCGCCGCCGAGAACATCCCCGGCGAGCGGGTCTCCGCCGGGGAGCGCTACGCAGCGGTCTATGAGATCAACCTCTCGCGCTGCATCTTCTGCGGCTACTGCGAGATCGCCTGCCCCTTCGATGCGATCACGATGGGCCATGACTACGAGATGGCCGACTATGACCGCGCCGACCTGATCTTCACCAAGGAGATGCTGCTCGCCGAGTCGATCGAGCGCACGCCGCTGAAAGCCGAGGGCGAGTAGGTGGAAGCGGTCCTCTTCTTCGGAGCGGCGATCGGGGCGCTCGGCGGTGCGATCGGGGTCGTCGCCCTGCGCAACCCCTTCTACAGCGTGCTCGCCCTGATCGTTCACCTGTTCTCGCTCGCGGTCCTCTTCTTGTTGCTCACCGCGGCCTTCGTCGCCGCCGCCCAGGTCGTCGTCTACGCCGGCGCGGTGATGGTCCTCTACGTTTTCGTCGTCGCCTACGTGGGGGGCGGCGGCGAGTCGGCCTGGGAGCCGATTCCCGGCCAGCGCCTGCTCGCGGCGGCGCTCGGCGCCGCCCTCTTCGTCGAGCTCTCCGTAGCCGTGCTCTCCTCCTCGCTGCTCGCGCTCGGCCACGACGGCCCCCACCTCAATCCCGGCTTCGGTAACCCCGCCGCGATCGGGCGGCTGCTGCTCGAACGCTTCCTCGTCCCCTTCGAGGCATCCTCGATCCTCTTGCTGATCGCGGCCGTCGGCGCGGTCCTCCTCGCCGGGCGCAGGAGGGGTGAGCCGGCTTGAGCATCGAGTGGTACGTCGTCTTATCCGCGCTGCTGTTCACGGTCGGCGCGGTTGGCATCCTGATCCGTCGCAGCCCAATGGTGATCCTGCTCTGTTTGGAGCTGATGCTGAACGCCGGCAACCTGGCGCTGGTCGCCTTCAGCCGTATGGTCGGCAACCAGCAGGGGCAGATCTTTGCCCTCGTGGTGATGGTGGTGGCGGCATGTGAGGTGGTGGTCGGGCTGGGCCTGATCGTGGCGCTGTTTCGCCGCAAGCTGCCGCTCAACGTCGATGACCTGCGGGAGCTGCGCGGGTGAGCGCGACGAGCTGGGCCTGGCTGGTCCTGGCCTTTCCGTTGATCGGGGCGATCACGATCGCGCTCGGCTTCCGCGCGATCCCGGCGCGCGCCGCCGGGGTGATCGGCACCGCCAGCATCGGAGCCGCCTTTGCCTGCGGGATCGGAGCGCTGATCAGTTTGCTCGGACAGTCACCCTCGGCCCGCCACCACGCTTCCTCTCTGTGGAACTACGCCAGCGCCGGCGGTCTGCAGATCAAACTCGGCATCTTCGTCGACCCGCTCTCGGTCTTCATGGTCTTGATCGTTACCGGCGTCTCGACCCTGATCCACCTCTACTCCTACGGCTACATGCAGTCCGATCGGGGCTATCACCGTTTCTTCAGCTACCTCAACTTCTTCGTCTTCTCGATGCTGCTCTTGGTGCTCGCCGGCAATTTCGTCCTTCTGATCGTCGGCTGGGCCTTCGTCGGCTTCGCCTCATACGCGCTGATCAGCTTCTGGTACCGGCGCGCCACCGCGACCAGGGCCGGGATGAAGGCCTTCGTGATCAACGTCGTCGGCGACATCGGCCTCGTGCTCGCCGCCTTTCTGATCTTTCGTGAACTCGGCAGCTTCGAATTCGCCACCGTATTTGCCAGGGCACCGCACGTCTTTCACACCAACGAGTGGTCGGTAACGGCGATCTGCCTACTGCTGCTGGTCGGCGCCTTCGCCAAGTCGGCCCAGATCCCCTTTCACACCTGGCTGCCCGACGCGATGGAGGGACCGACCCCGGTCTCCTCGCTGATCCACGCGGCGACGATGGTCACCGCGGGCGTCTACCTGATTGCCCGCACCCACATCCTCTTTGTGCTTGCCCCAACCGCCGCCGACATCGCCGCCTTCATCGGCCTGGCGACGCTTTTGATCGCCGGCACGATCGCGCTCGTGATGACCGACCTCAAGCGGGCGATTGCCTACTCGACGATGAGCCAGATCGGCTACATGATCATGGGCGTCTCGATCGGCGCCTATAGCGCCGGGCTCTTTCACCTGATGACGCACGCCTTCTTTAAGGCGCTTTTGTTCATGGCCGCCGGCTCGATCATCGCCGCCATGGCAAACCGCCAGGACATCGATCAGATGAGCGGCTTCGGCAAGGCGATGCGCTTCACCTCGGCGACGATGCTGGCCGGGGCGCTGGCGCTGGCTGCCTTTCCCGGCACCTCCGGCTTCTTCTCCAAGGACGAGATCCTTGCCTACGCGAGCGCCCGTGGTGGGATGTATCTGATCTTCGCCGTGCTCGGCTACGTCGGGGCGCTATTGACCGCGATCTACACCTTCAGGCTGATTTTTCGCATCCTCCCCGGCCGCCCCTGCCCGGAGGCCCAGGAGCTGATCGACAGCTCTCACCCGATCCACGGGCAACCGCTCAACCCCGCCAACGGCGAGATCGAGGACACCGACGTCGGCTTCCCCGGCGCCGAGCACCACATCGCCGAGCAATCGCCGTCGATGAAGATCGCGATGGCGGTGCTCGCCTTCTTGGCGCTCTTTTCCGGACTGATCCAGGTCCCAGGAGTCGATGACACGATCACCAAGTTCCTGGCTCCGGTCTTCGCCGATTCGCCGCTGGCGGCGATCCACCCCTCGGTTGCCGCGTCCTGGGTCGGGCTGGGAATCGGCGCGGTGATCTCGATTGCCGGGATCGGGATCGCCTACTTCCTTTACGTCGTGCGCCCGGAGATCCCGGCGATCCTGATCGAACGGCTGCGGCCACTGCACACCTTCTTGGTCAACAAGTGGTACTTCGACGAGCTGATCGAAATCCTCATTGTGCGACCGGCGCTGGCGGTTGGAAGATTTGCCAACCGCACATTTGAGCGCGTCGTCGTCGACGGCCTCGTGATCGGAACCGAGGACGTGGTCGGCGGGGCCGGCCGCGTCGTTCGCACCGTGCAGAACGGCTTCGTCCGAAGCTACGCGCTGCTTTTGATCGCCGGGTTCGCCGGGCTGGCCCTCTACTTCCTGCTGAGCTCCACGTGATCAACCTGCTGCTCTGGGCACCGCTTGGCTTTGGCCTGATCGGCCTCTTCTTACCGCGCCGGGCGAGCGGCTGGTGGGCCCTGGGCGGAACCGTGGTGACCCTCGGCCTGGCGATCTCGCTGCTCGCCGGCTTTGACTCCGGCGCCGCCGGCCTGCAGGACTCCGTCAACGTCAGCTGGATCCCCGGCCTGGGCGTTAACTACAGCCTCGGCATCGACGGGCTAAACATCTTCTTGGTGGTCTTGACCGCCGTCCTTTGGACCGGCGCCACCGCCTTCGCCGCCTTTCGCGAACAGCGGCGAGCGCAGCTCTTCTTCTTCCTCATGCTGGCCGCAGAGACCGCAACCCTCGGCTCCTACCTGGCCCAGGACCTGCTCCTCTTCGTCCTCTTCTTCGACCTGATGCTGGTGCCCTTTTACTTCCTCTTCGGCGCCTGGGGAAGTGACCGCGCCGACGGGATCACCGCTTCTGCGGCGACCCTGAAGATGATCATCTACACGTTGATCGGCTCGCTGCTGATGCTGGTTGGCGCGATCGCCACCGCGATCCTCTCAGCCCACGGCGGTCACCTCACCTTCTCGATTGCCGAACTGAGCAAGCACCCGCTCTCAGACGGCAGTCAGCGCTGGATCTTTTGGTTTTTCATCGCCGCCTTCTTGGTCAAGATGCCGGCCTTCCTGCTACACGGCTGGATGCCCGATGCCTACCGCGCCGCGCCGCTGCCGGTCCTCGCCGTCTTCTCCGGAGTGCTCGCCAAGGTCGGCGCCTACGGGCTGCTGGCGATTGTCCTGCCGCTTTTCCCCGCCGCGACCGTGCAGTTTCAGGAGGTGCTCTTGGTGATCGCCTTGGCCTCAATCCTCTACGGCTCGGTGATGGCCTTCACCCAGACCAACGTCCGGCTGATCGCCGGCTACTCCTCGGTCGCCCAGCTCGGCTTCATCACGGCGGGAATCTTTGCCCTCCGCGTCGACGGTGCCGACGGCGCGATTTTGCAGATGGTCACCCACGGACTCGTCGTCGCCCCGATCTTCATCATCGTCGCGATCCTCTATGAGCGCACCGGCACCGAGGACCTGCGAGAGATGGGCGGCATGGCGCTGCGCGCGCCGGTGCTGGCGGCGCTCTTTTTGATCGTCACCCTGGCTACCCTTGCGATGCCCGGAACGGCCAACTTCATCGGCGAGTTCTACATCCTCAACGGGCTCTTTCAGTCAAAGATCGTCTTTGCCTTCGTCGCCATCTCTGCGGTCGCGATGTCGGCCTACTACGCGCTGCGCCTCTACCAGCGCACGATGCACAACCGAGCGCCCGACGGAATCGCCTCGCGCGAGATCTCCCTCCGCGACGGAATCGTCCTCGCTCCACTCGTCCTTTGCATCATCGGCCTTGCCATCTACCCACAGCTGATCCTGCAGCGCTCCAACGCCTCGGTCCAGGCGGCTGTCGCCGCCACCAAACCGCGGCTCTCCGCGCCCGCCCCGCTGGCAGCGACCACGTCCAGGGCGCCGTATGCAGACCCCGGCGCCAGCGCCAATCGAGGTGCTCGGCGGTGAGCTTTCATGCACCACATCTCGACTACGCGGGGCTCTCACCGCTGATCGCACTCACGGTCGGCACCTGCGTCGTTTTGCTGACCGGCGCATTCGAGCGAACCAAGCGGGCGGCGCCGGCGCTCAGCCTGATCGCCCTCGCCGCCGCGGGCGGGCTTTTGATCTGGCAATGGAACGAATCAAAGGTCTTGGTCAGCGGCGCGCTCCGACTCGATGACCTGGCGATCTCGATTTCGCTGATCGCGGTCCTGAGCGCGGCCTTCACCGTCCTTTACTCGCTCGGTGAGCCGGCCGCGGAGGGGGGCGGGCGGGGCGAGTACTACGCGCTGCTGCTTGGCTCGGTGCTCGGCATGACCCTGCTGACCCAGGCCCAGAACCTGGTCAGCTTCTTCGTTGCGATCGAGACCCTCTCAATCCCGCTCTACATCCTCTGCGCCGCCAACCTGCGCGAGCGCTCGCTGGAGTCAGGCCTCAAGTACCTGATCGTCGGCTCGCTTGGCTCGGCGACGCTGCTCTACGGAATGGCGTTCATCTACGGGGGAACGGCGACCACCGACTTTGGCGGGATCGCGAGGGCAATCGCACACCGCGGCATCCTCGGCGACCCATTGATCCTGATCGGCATCGCGCTGGTCAGCGTGGGGCTCGCCTTTAAGACCTCGATCGCGCCATTTCACCAGTGGACTCCCGATGTCTATGAGGGAGCGCCGACCCCGATCACCTCCTTCATGGCGGTAGCGACAAAGGCGGCGGCCTTTGCCGTCTTCATCCGTTTCTTTGACGTCGCCCTCGCCCCCCAGGCCAGCGAGTGGCAACCGGCGCTGGCCGTGCTCGCGGCGATCTCGATCGTGGTCGGCAACCTCGGTGCGCTCGGGCAGTCATCGCTGAAGCGGATGATGGGCTACTCGGGCGTCGCCCAGGCCGGCTACATGCTGGGCGGAATCGTCGTCGCCTCCGCGGCCGGGATCAACGCGTTGGTCTTCTACCTCGCGGTGTATGCGTTTATGAACCTGGCCGCCTTTGCCGTGATCATCGCCCGCGAGCGCGAGACCGGCTACGGGGATGAGATTCGCGCCGTGCAGGGTCTGGGCCGGGACCGACCGCTGCTTGCCTGGCCGCTGACGATCGCGATGCTCGGACTCTCGGGGTTGCCGGCGACGGCGGGGTTTATCGGCAAGCTCTACCTGATCGAGGCCCTGGTCGAGGGCCACTACACCTGGCTCGCCGTCTTCATCGCGGTCGGCACGATGATCTCCCTCGCCTACTACCTGCGGGTTGTAGCGGCGATGTGGATGCGGCCCGAAGGCCGCCCCCAGGGCGCCGGCGCCGCGCCTGCGATCGCCGGCGCCTCACCCGAAGCCGACCCGATCGACCCTGAGGCGGGGCGGCGGCCATACCTTCTGGCGCCGGCGCTGCTCGCCGCCGCGGCGGTCGTATTCTTCGGCTTCATCCCCCAGCCCCTGGTCGATTTCGCCCAGCATGCCGGCGCATCGGTCTCGCAGTTCTTACCCTAGGCCGCCGTGTTGCATCACGTCTCGCTGGAGATCGAGCCGACCGAGATCGAGCCAGCGATCGAGTTCTGGTGCCTGTTGGGGTTCACCCTGCTGCCAGCACCCCCGGCGCTGGCCGATGCCTCGGTTTGGCTTGAACGGGCGGGAACCCAGATCCACCTGATCAAAACCGCAGCCCCGGTTGGCCCGCGAGGGGGCCACGTGGCGATCATCGCGCCAGACTTTGGGGCGGCGCTCGCCAGCCTTCGCGCCGCCGGATTTGAGGTGAGCAGCAAACGCGAACTGTGGGGCTCCCCGCGCGCCCTCACGATCGCTCCCGGCGGACACCGGGTCGAGCTGATCAGCACCCCACCACCGGGCTCGGGGCGCTCCCCGCCGCCCTAGCCCAGCGCCTCGCTCGGCGCCCGGGGACCGCCCCGCGGCCAACCATCGGCATCGACCCGTCAATCACACCGAGATCGATCTGTTCATTTCGGGCTCGTCATCGCCCCCGGCTACGATGCCTCGGTGCGCTACCCCGTCGAGGAATTCACCCCCGCTGAGCAGGCGATCCTGGCTCCCCACTTCACCAACCTCGAGCGCCCGGTGTTTGCCCTCATCAACTTGCCAGAGACGGTGAAGGGAGCCCTTTTTGCCCGCTATTCTCGCTATTCAGGGACCGCACGTCGGCTCTATATCGATGAGTTTGCCGCCGACGCGACGCCCGGCGGGCGGCCCTTTGACGGCGATGAGGGGGAGCGGGCGGCGAGGCTTTATGAACGCGTCTTCCTCGGCTATGGAGATGACTCGATCGCTCAGGTCGGCGGCGCCCACATCGCCTGTGAGTGGGTCTCCAACATCCTCACCAAGGTGCTCCAGCGTGGGCGCCTGGCCGCATATCTGGAGCAATCGACCCGATACATCCCCTACGACAGGCCGCTGCCAGCCGCGGCCGGAGGCGGTTACCGCTACCGCCGCGAGGACGATCTCGGGCCGCGCTTTGACGCGGCGATGGATGAGATATTTGAGATCTACTCGAGCTCGCTGCGGGAGGTCGAGCGCTGGGCGGCCGAGCGCTGGCCCCGCGGCTCGGCCGAGCCCGAGTCGGCATGGCGGCGCTCGATTCGCGCCAAGGCGCTCGATCTCCTGCGTGGGCTGCTCCCCGCCGCGACGCTCAGCCACGTCGGTATCTATGCATCCGGGCAGGCGTATGAGCAGCTGATCTTGCGACTGATGGCCTCACCCTTGCCGGAGGCGCGGGAGTACGGGGCGATGATCCTCACCGAGCTGCAGCAGGTGATGCCCAGCTTTGTCTCCCGGGTCGAGCGCGCCGAGCGCGGCGGCGAGTGGATCACCTACCTGAAGCAGCGCCGCACGGCAACGGAGGCCTGGGTTTCGCGGCTGGGTTTGGACCGCCGCGAGGCTGGCGAGGCCGCTCCCTCGGTCGAGCTGGTCCACGTTGACGGGACCGAGGAGGGGCTCCTCGCCTCCTGTCTTTTTGAGTCAGCGGCGACCCCGGAGACGGAGGTCCTATCGCGCATCGACGTCCTCGATCGCGCCGAGCGAGCCGCGCTGCTCAGCGCCTTGATCGGCGAGCGCCGCAACCGACGCCACCGACCCGGCCGCGGCTTTGAGGCGCTTCGCTACCGCTTTGAGATCGTCTCTGACTACGGCGCCTTCCGTGACCTGCAGCGCCACCGGATGTTGACCTGTCAGTGGCAGCGCCTCGGGCCCGATCTCGGCGCCGGGGTACCCGATGAGGTCCGCGAGGCGGGCGTTGGTGAGCAGTTTGAGCGAGCGCTTGCGATCTCTGCCGCCGAGTATGAGCGCCTCGCGGCCGCCGGCCTGCGCGAGCGAGCGCCGTATGCGCTCAGCCTCGCCTACCGGATCCGCTACACGCTTGACCTAAACGCGCGCGAGGCAATGCACCTGATCGAGCTGCGCTCGGGCCGCGAGGGACACCCCACCTACCGGGCAATCGCACAGGCGATGCACGAGCGAATCGCCGCCATCCACCCCGCCGTTGCCGCCGCAATGAACCACGTCGACAAATCCCAGGAGCCTCGACTCGAGCGGATTCTCAGTGAGATCCGCACCCAACGAAGGCGCGCTCAGGCCACCGAGCATGCCGAGTCACCCCCTGGGCTCAATCCGCTCGGATGAGGGCGCCCCGCTAGTCGCGCTGCTTGCGCTTTCGCCGCGGCGACGGTAGCTCGGAAGAGGGCTCTGCAGCCGGGGCCTCGGAGGGCGGACCGTCGCCGTTAGCACCACCTAGCGATGCGCTCGCCTTCTCCCCCGCGCTCGGCCAAGGCATCGCTTCCCCGGCCGCCCAGGCGGGGGGACGCCCGCCTGGAACCCTGCCCAAAAGGAGGAGCGCTAGGTAGATGAACCACAGCAGCGTGAACTGAAAGAAGATGAAGGAGACCGCGCCCAGCGCCATCCCCAGCGAGCCCCAGAAGCGGCTCAGCAGGCCGGTCCGCATCGCATACAAGGAGGTGTAGAACATCGCCACTACGAAGCCGAGCTGACCGGCGATACCGAACCCAGCGGCGAGCGGGCGAAGCGGCGCGTTGTCGACCGCTTCGGAGGCGAGCTTGTCGGCCCGCGTGCCGCTCAGTGAGACCCCGTGCTTGAGCATCCGGGGCACGTCGGTGGTGACGAACACGGAGGCTGCGTGCACGGTTGAGATGCCGCTGAGGATCGCCAGAGCCGCGAGGAAAAGCGGCGCGGCGATCACCACACCGACCAGCTGCGCTCGCATCTTCTCGCTGCGCGCACGGGCGGCGCGGAACAGGTAAAAGAGCGGCGCCGCAAGCAAGCCGACCCCGATCGCCTGAAAGACGGCGGAAATTATCTGGGCGTTGGCGTGGCGGTTTACGTCCTGCAGCAGGCTCGCTTCGCCGCTGCCCGTCCCAACCACGTCGGTGACGATGACAATCGCGGCGATCACGAACACCACCGCGGCCAGGGCCGCGATCGCAACCGGCGTCGCCCAGCGGCGCTCGAACTCCAGTGCCTCGGCCTTGCTCGGACGCACCCGCTAGCCCCGATCGTGGAAATAGAACTGCGGCAGGGCCCCCTCGATCACGTCCTGGGTCATCTTTTGGGCGACCTCCAGATCGCCGGTACGAACCGCGATGTCATCGAGGCTGACGATCCCAGCGAGGCTCTCGCCCCGCACCACCGCGAGCCGGCGCACCCGGTGGGAGACCATCAGCGCCGCCGCCTCCTCCAGCTCGGTCTCGGGCTCGGCTGAGACCAAGGGACGGGAGGCGTAGGCGCCAATCTCTGACTCCGCATTTTCTCCCGCGGCGAAGACCCGCAGGGCCAGGTCCCGATCGGTAACCATCGCCACCGGCGAGCCGGCCGCGTCAACGATCACCACCGAGCCAACCCGGTGATCGCGCATCAGCTGCGCCACCGAGATGGCGCTCTCCTCCGCCCTGGCGGTGATCACCGCCGCGGTCATGATCTCGCTGAGGCGCACTGGCCGTACGCTACCGCGCATGAGCAGAGCACGGCACACCCCCGTCGTCCCGCTGATGGCCGGCCACGGCCCAGATAACCCGCCCTGTCCCGCCTGTGGCGAGCCCCTCTTCGGTGTGATGGCCAAAGCGCCGGGGCTGCGCGGGCCGATCAGCCGCTGCGAGAGCTGCGGCCTGGGGATCGTCGGCGAGCTCGGCAGCAGTGCGGAGGCGCTGCAACTGCTCGACGCCGGGCGAGCAGACGGCGCCGTGGGGATCATCAACTGGGGGAGCTTTGCGGCGGCCTTCGGCGGCGCCGGTTGGGCGGGACTGCAACCCCAGGCCCGCTTTTTGTTCACCCTGGAGTCGGCGCGGCGCCTGGTCGCAACCCGTGATGAGGTGATCAGGCGGGCGCGCTGGGCACCGGCCAGAGGAGTGGCGCTCACCTCGCAAACGCTGATCAACAGCCTCACCTTCGGTCGAAACGATGCCTTCGGCGCCCTCGGCTGGGGAGAAGCCAGCCCCGCCGCGAAGCCCTGGCAGCGCCGAATCGATGCCTTGATCAGCCTCGTCTTGGCGATTCCGGCCTTGCTGATCGCTGTTCCGATCGAGCTTGCCGGCGCGCCTATCAATCGCGGCGCCGCGATCTCGCTGCGAATCGAGCCTTTCTAGGAGGGACGCGGTCGGACTCGATCACCGCCGCCCCCTCGCCCCGGCTCGATTTTAAGAGCACCGGGGAAAGGGCCCTTCCTGCTCTGGATGGGTGACTAGGCCAGACCCTCCCGCGCCTCGCGAACCAGCGTCACGGCCTCGGGAAAGAGGACGCGGATCGCATCACGCACCTGCATCGCCTGCTCATCGGCGCTCCCGTTGAGGTCGATCTGTCCGATTGAGGCAACCGTCATCTCGACCGCAAGCTTGATCGCGTTATCGGCCCAGGCAACGCGCTGAGATGACTGCATCTGCTCGGAGAGCTCCTCCATGCGGGCGCGGAACTCATCGGGGTCACCAAACAGGTTGAAGGGGCTTCCCTCCATTCAAATATCAAAGCAGAGGGCGGCGAGAGGCGCCCCTTCACTCTCCCCGCCGGGCCGAGGCGGCCAGATCCCCTCACCCCGAGCTCCCGAGCCCGTCCACCAGCAGCGGGATCGCCCGACCCAAAAGCCTAGGAGGAGCCAGCATCGCGGCGCCAGAGTTCGCCGCCGCTGACTCGCTCAAAGCCGAGCCAGAGCCCGTTCATCGCCGCCTCCACCAGCCTCTGACGCGGCACCTCGGGGTGCTCTGACCACCAGATCGCCAGGCCCTGGAGAACTTCGCGAAGGATCACCCAGCTCATTTCAAGCGCCTCGCTGTGACCATCCCCCGGCGCCGCCGAGGGCAGCTCGGCGGAGAGCAGCGGGAAGATCGCCTCCCGGCTGCGGGCCGCCACGGCGCGATGCATCGCGGCTATCTCGGGATCGCCGCTGCTGTCTCGAAACAGCAACCGAGCGGCGAAGGGATTGGCCTCGATGTAGGCAAACCAGGCCTCAAGGGAGCGCGCGAGGCGCTCCTGGGGCTGATCGTCGCCGCCGTAGTGCTGGCGCCAGACCTCGCGCAGATTGGCGAAATGGCGCTCCAGGAGCGCCCTGTAGAGGTCCCGCTTGGAGCTGAAGTGGTCATAGACCACCGGCGCCGTGACGCCGGAGCGAGTCGCAATCTGATCGATTGAGGCGCCCCGATAGCCGTGCTCTGCAAAGACCGCGCTAGCCGCCTCAATGATTACCTCGCGGCGCGCGGGGGCGCTCATTCGCCTTCTCGGTCTGACCTTCGCCGCACCCTCGGTTGACATCGTCATCGCCTCCAGATACCGTCCCATCGTATACCTAGTAAATACTAGGTTAGGACCCAAACCGGAAGGAGCGAAGGTGATCGTCTCAGTCCATCTAGCCGACCTCCGCCGCCGCGCCGCCGCGCGGGTCCTGCGCGGGCGACCCGACCCGCGGCGTATCCCCGGGCTGAGCTACGCCGAGACGGTCCTGAGGGCGCCGCTCGGGGGGCGCTTACCGCTTCCCCAGCTCGGTCAGGTTGGGCTGATCGCCGCCTGGAGCGATGATCAGGCGCTCGACCGGTTCCTTTCTGAGCACCCCCTAGCCGAGCCGCTCAGCGGCGGCTGGCAGGTGCGGCTTCAGCCCCTGCGCGTCTCGGGCTCCTGGACTGGGCTCCAAGAGCTGCCCCAAGCGGAACTCTCGGTGGCGGCGCAAGAGCCGGTTGCCGTGCTCACCCTCGGCCGCTTGCGCCTGCACCGTGCTCCGCCGTTCCTGCGCGCCAGCGGCGCCGCCGAGGCTGGGGCGGTGGCCAGCCCCGCCCTGCTCGCCGCGACTGGTCTGACTCGACCCCCGAGCCTTGTTTCGACCTTCTCGCTGTGGCGAAGTGCCAGCGCGATGCGCGCCTACGCATATGAGCATGGCGGCCCGCACTCCGCTGCGATCAAGGCTGATCGCAGGCGAGCCTTTCATCACGAATCGGCCTTCATTCGGTTTCGGCCCTATCGCTCAAGCGGGCGCTGGGACGGCGCCGACCCGCTTGCCGACACCAGCCTCGTTCGCCCCGACGCCATCCCCTAGTTGGTACCGGCCGCGGAGGTCCGCGGGGAGCCCGCCTCGCCCCCCTCTTGCTCTGCGTCCTCATGGGCTTGGCGGATCAGGCCACGCCAATCGGTAGTGCGAAAGACGAGCACCATCGCGACGAAGCCAAGCACCACCGACCAGGCGGCCATCGCGATTTGAGTGCCGACCGAGAACGAGAGCACCGCGGTCCTTGACGGTCCGGCGAGCGTCGCGACCAGGAGCGCCTGCTGTGCCCCGGCGCCGCCCGGGGTGAGCGGAATGATGGTTGAGATTGACTGCACGCTCATCACCAGCATCACGTTGCCGATCGACCCACCGATCCCAAACGCCTCCAGAAAGAACCAAAAGGCGGCAAATCGGCAGAGCCAGCCGATCCCCTGCCAGGCGGCGACCTCGCGCAGGTAGCGCCGCGGCTGGGTGAGGATCACAAGCCCCTGCCTGACCCGAGCCCAGAAGCGGCGCACGTGGTGGGCGAGGAAGTAGATCGCGATCGCGATCGCGGCCAGCAGCGCTCCGGTGGTGATCGCAAAGGCCTGCGGATGATCTGCCCAAAAGGAAATCTCAAAGGCCGGCAGATGCGGGAGTTCGGGCAGGCTGGGCAGCAGACCTTGGCTGGTCGCGTAGAAGAAGACGAGCAGCCCGGCGGCGGTGTCAAAGACCGATTGAACGAAGAAGGAGGAGGTGACCGCCGGGTAGGAGGAGCCGGGGATCTGGCGCTTGACGAGGAAGACCTTGGTCACGTCCCCGGCGTGAGCAGGGATTACCGCATTGATCCCCGCCCCTGCAAGATAGGCGGCGCCGAGGGGCAGAAAGGAGATTCGCGTGCCCGGATATGAGGCTCGCAGCACGTTGCGCCACGACCAGGCGCGGGCGATCTGCATCGCCAGCAGGAAGCCCAGCGCCAGCGCAAAGGGGGTCCAGTGGATTTCGGTCAGGTGGGCAAAGAACGCCCGGGCGGCGCTGAAGAAGGAGTTAAAGCTGGAGGCTAGATCGGCTGCGTTCAACACAGCTACACTAGCCCGCTCGTGTCAGAGGCCGAGACGCAGATCCCGTCCCGCCAGATCGCCGCAGACCCCGCCGATGAGGCGATGTGCTTGCGTGCCCGCGAGCGCTACAGCGCCGATCGCAAGAGCAGCATGCGGCGGCGGCGAAAGCGGCACGCGGCGCTTCCAAACCTGATCATCATCGGCGGACTGAAGTGCGGAACGACGAGCATTCACCACTACCTGGGGCTGCACCCAGAGATCCAGATGTCCAAGCCCAAGGAGCTCAACTTCTTCGTCGAGGAGCTGAACTGGGACCTCGGCCTCGACTGGTACGCGAGCCGCTTCGACGGCCGCTTCGGCGTTCGGGGCGAGTCCTCCCCCCACTACACCAACCTGCCTCGCTTCGGGGGGGTGGCGCAGCGGATCCACGAGCACTGCCCAAACGCCCGGCTGATCTACATGGTGCGCGACCCGATCAAGCGAATCCTCTCGCACTGGGTACACGCGAAGGGGGCCGGATATGAGACCCGCGAGATGCTCAGCACCCTCTCCGAACCCGACAGCTCCTACATCAACCGCTCCAGGTACTGGATGCAGCTGGGGCCTTACCTGGAGCACTTCGACCGCGCTCAGATCGAGGTGATCACCCAGGAGGAGTTGCAAGGCGAACGCGAGGCGACGATGCGCAGGGCATTTCGATTCGCCGGCGTCGATGAGGGATTCACATCCGAGCAGTTCGAGCGCGAGTGGGAGAAGTCGGCGGCCAAGCAGGGCGATAAATACCAGCTGATGGAGAAGCTGATCAAACTGCCCGGCCTGCGCTCCTTCGATCGCAACTTCGACCGGCTTCCGGAGTCGCTGCGCTGGATCGTCGAGAAGGTCGTCCACGACCCCGAGAAGCCACCCGCGCCAAAGCCCGAGCTCCCCGAGGCGCTCATCGAGACGCTTCGCGGCCGCTTCAGCGAGGACGTCGCCGCCCTGGCGCGCTTCGCCGGGCGTGAGTTCGCCGGCTGGCGCGATTACCGCTGATCGCCTCTCTCCTAGCCCGGCTAGGCTCCGACCCTTGCAACGCCTGCTCCCCGATCCCGGCCCCAGCTCGATCGATTTTCAACTTGACTCCTATCAACCGTGGAGGCAGCAACACCAAGATCGACCCTTCGTGGCGGTGAATTTCGCCACCACGCTCGACGGACGCGCCAGCATCGACGGTGTCTCTGGGCCGATCGGCTCAGCCACCGACAGCCGCATGCTGAGCGCCCTGCGCGGCCGCTTTGACGCGATCATGATCGGAGGGGGAACGATGCGCTCGGAGCGCTACGGGCGACCGATCCCTGACCAAGAGCAACGGGAGCGCCGCGAGCGCTTCGGTCTCCCCCACGATCCACTGATGGTGATCATCAGTGGTCGGCTCGATCTTCCCTGGGAAGCACCGCTGTTTAGCGACGGAGGGGGGCGCGTCCTGATCTTCACCAGCTCCGAGGTGGCGCCGCCGCCGACCGCAACTCCGCTGCGCGTCATTCGCCACGCGGGTGCCGTCGACCTCGCCGTAGCGCTCGGGCAGTTGCGCCGAGAGCGTGGAATCCGGGCGCTTTTGTGCGAGGGAGGGCCGACTCTGCACGGAGAGCTCGAGGCCCTGGGCCTGGTCGATGAGCTCTTTCTGACGATCGCCCCGAAGCTCGCCGGCGGGGTTGCGCCTCGCATCCTCGAGGGCAGCCTGGGCAAGGTCGCGGAGCTCGAGCTGGCCTGGCTCCTGGAGCAAGAGGGTGAGCTATTCGCTCGCTATCGTCGCCGCTGAGCTAGCGTTGCCCAGGCCCCGAGCCCCAAGGAGAGGACGCAAGATGGACTTCAGCCCAAGCCCCCAGGTAGAGGCCCTGCGCGAGCGCATCCTCGACTTCATGGGGGAGTGGATCTATCCCCAGGAGCGCGAGATCATGGCCGCGCTAGACGCCGAGGTCGCTCCCGGGGTCCCCTACCCAAAGATTCTGATCGAGGTTCGCGAGCGGGCCCGCTCGGAGGGGCTTTGGAACCTCTTCATGCCCGATCAGCGCTACGGACCCGGGCTTAAGAACTGGGAGTACGGGCTGCTCTGTGAGGAGATGGGGCGCAGCCCGGCGGCCGCGCCGATGGCCTTCAACTGCGCCGCGCCCGACACCGGCAACATGGAGATCCTCGCCGAGCACGGCAGCGAGGAGCAACGTGCCCGCTGGCTTGAGGGCCTTTTGGAGGGCAGGATTCGCTCCTGCTTTTCGATGACCGAGCCCGACGTGTCGGGCTCAGACCCAACCCTCCTGCAGGCGCGCGCGGTGCGTGATGGTGATGATTGGGTGATCGACGGCCACAAGTGGTTTACCTCTGGCGCGGTCGGTGCTGAGCTCGCGATCGCGATGGTCGTGACCGATCCCGAGGCCCACCCCTACGCCCGCGCCTCGATGATCTGCGTCCCGACCGCTACGCCCGGATTCAACCTGATCCGCGCGATTCCGGTAATGGGCCACGACAAGGGGCCCGGTCACTGCGAGATCCGCTACGAAGGGTGTCGCGTTCCCGCCTCAAACCTGCTCGGCGAGCGGGGGATGGGATTTGCGGTCGCCCAAGATCGGCTCGGACCGGGCCGAATCCACCACTGCATGCGGGCGATCGGTACCGCGGAGCGAGCACTGGAGATGATGTGTCGGCGCGCCAACGAGCGCCAGGCATTCGGCGGGCCCCTCGCCGAGAAGCAATTCGTCCAGGAGTCGATCGCCAGCTCGCGGATGGAGATCGACCAGGCCCGGCTACTGACCCTCTACGCCGCCTGGAAGATGGACACCGAGGGCAAGCGGGCCGCGCGCCAGGCGATCTCTGCGATCAAGGTGATCGCCGCAAACATCGTGATGAACGTCCTTGACCGCGCGATCCAGATCCACGGTTCGCTCGGCATGACCGACGACACCCCGCTGGCATCGCTCTGGCGCTTTAGCCGCATGCTGCGACTGGCCGACGGCCCCGATGAGGTCCACAAAATGGTCCTCGCGCGTCGTGAGCTAAACCGCTGGTCAAAACGGGCCGAGGCTGAGGTAAGCGGGGAGCTGAACACGAAGCACGCCCCGCGCGCCATCTGAGTCTCGTGGCTGGGCATTTGGGGTTCCGCGCCCCGGCCACAGCGATTTCGCTTCCCGATTGAGGCGACCATCAATCCTCAGCCCGCTCGCTAAGGACCGCCGATTAGGCGGCGAGCCGATCCTGGTCTAGGGTTGAAAGCAGCGGTTGACAAGCAAAGGGCCTAGGAAGAGATCTTGAGACCAAGCAGGGGGCAAGTGCATCACCAGACCCCGATCGGGCCGGCGGCGAGAAGGCCGCTGATCGGGGCGCTCGCCGGCCTCGCGATCGCCCTCTGCGGTTTGCTCTTGGTCCCCGGGCCGGCAGCCGCCTCCGACACGGCCGGTTCGATCGAAGGCAAGGTGACCAGTTTCTCCAGCCACACCCCACTGAAAGGGATCGAAGTCTGCGCCTACGGGGGCGAATCGAGCGAAGCCGGCCCACCCTGTGAAGTCACCAATTCCAACGGGGAATACAAGATATCCGAACTGCCCCCGGGCAAATACATCGTCGAATTCTGGGCAGAAGAACCGCTCAACTACCTCACCCAGTACTACAACGGCCAAGCGAGCATCGAAGCGGCCGAAGAAGTCTCGGTGACCGCGGGGCAGCCGCACTCTGGGATCGACGCCGAAATGCACGAAGGTGGCGAGATCAGCGGGACAATCACGAGCTCATCTAGTCATGACCCGCTCGGGGAAGTGCTGGTCTGCGCCTATGAAGTTAAGGGAACATACGGCCGTTGCACCATCAGCGAAGTGAGTGGTAAATACACGGTAGCTGGCCTACCCAGTGGGGAATATACGATCAAATTTTGGGCCACCCCTGCGGGGCTCAACTACCTCACCCAGTACTACAACGGCCAGTCATCGCCGACCAAAGCCGAATCGGTCGCGGTCACGATCGGTGAAACCAGCGGTGAAATCAATGCGGCGATGCAGGAAGGTGGACAGATCAGCGGCGCCGTGACCGACGCCGCCAGCGGCGCGGCGCTCCCACGGATCGAGGTCTGCGCGCTGCAATCCAATGGTTCCAAAACCGAAGTGATCGAATGCGTTCTAACCGGCGCCAGCGGGACCTACACCATCCCTGGCCTGAGCAGCGGCAGCTACCAGGTCGTGTTTGACCCGAGCTCTGAAGAAATCGGGAAGAGCGAGTACCTGAGCCAGTACTACAACCGAGTCGCGACCCTTGCCCAGGCCGATCCGGTCTCGGTCAGCCCGCCCAATACCGAGGCGGGAATAGATGCGCAGCTGGTGCGAACCTCGACTCTTTGGCCAGCGATCACCGCCGCGCCCGTGCTCTCGGGAACGGCCGCGGTTGACGGGACCCTCTTTTGCTCAACCGGGAGCTGGAGCAACAGCCCCAACTCCTATTCATATGCTTGGCAGAGAAACGGGGTTGCGCTGACGGCGGGAAACACCAGCACCTACACGGTTCAGGGTGCAGATGTCGGTACGGCGATCTCCTGTCAGGTGAAGGCGGGAAACAGCTACGGAACATCGACGGCTACGAGTAACGTCGTCGATATTCCCGCCCCAACCTCGCCGCCCGCCGTCGTCCCTGCGGCCCCCACGAAGTGCCGCAAGGGGTTCAAGAAGATCAGACGCGACGGCAGGGCCCGGTGCACGAAGATCAAGCGCTCAAGGCACCACGGGCGGCGGAGCTGAAAGTTATGAGCTCGAATATGTTGGGATGGGGCGCTGAGCGGCTAGGCTGAGGCGGATGTCCGAGCAGCTCACGCTTTACGTCTGTCACATCGATGACCGAGGGCCGCGACCGCACGCATGCAGGCGCGCTCAGGAAGCGCTGCGGGCCGGCGGCCATGCCTACGAGAAGGTGATCTTTGACCGCGGTCGACCGTTCGGCCTATTCACCAAGGGACGCCGCCCTGAGCTGAAAGAGCTGAGCGGTCAAGAGCAACTTCCGGTTTTGAAACTGGGGGATGGCACGACCATCTCTGGCAGCTCCAAAATCATCGCCTGGGCCAAGGAGCGCCACCACGAGGATGACTCAGAACTCGGGGGCGCTCAAGCCTCGGCGCCGCAGTAGTCTCAGATCCCGTCCTCAGCTGACCCCACCGCCGCGCGTGCCGCCTCCGGGATTCCCCGGCATCCCATCAACGCCAGGTGGCTTTAGTGCTCGGCACCCGAGCGAAACCCCGGTGCCTCCCAGCCTTATCGGCTGATTCCTCCATCGCTATCCGTCGCTGACATCCCAGGGGCTTGGGCCATGGCCGCGGCGCGAAGACCCAAGCACCTTGGCGCCCCCGATCCATCTCTGGCCCCCAGTGCCTTAAGCCGGCACCAGCGTACAAAGCCCGGGCAGCTGAGGAGCAGCCGCGCGGCCCCGAGCACCGAACCTCAGCCGCCTCCCGCTCCTGGGAGCCGACGGCGACGCAGCGGTGTCGGGGTGTTCAGCTGAAGCAGTGGATCTGGCCCGGCGCAACGGGCCCCGGGGAAAAGGCCGCACCATGCCGGGCCAGCCACTTCTACTTGTTCGGACAGCCGCCGGGGTGATGGCTGTTCGTCGGCGTAGATCCCTGTTGGGTAGGGGTCATCGATTCGGCATTGGTATTGGTTGAATTGGTCGACTGCACGCTCGAGTTACCCGGTGGGGAGCCGGACCCCGAGCTGCCTGAGGCCGCGTTGGCGACAGCCGTTCCGCCGCCGATGAGGGCGGCCGAGGCGGCCATCACCGCCAAGGCCCTACGGAGCGATCGATTCATCTATATCACCTCCTTATTGACTTTCGCACTGAGTCAATCGGAGCTAGATGCGCTGCGGGTCAGAGCTTGCTGAGAATTCGCTGAGACCCGGCGGCCGCGGCTCCCGCTTTTGCTGTCAATCGGCGGCGCTTTCGACCTCTGTCTCCCCCAGGGGCAAAAACACCGTGAACCTCGCGCCGCCGCCGGGCGCATTCTCTGCCGAGACCCGGCCGCCGTGCGCACTGACAACCGCCGCGACTACAGCGAGGCCGAGGCCGCTGCCTCCCTGGTCTCGGCTCCTCGATTCGCTTTCGCGCCAGAAGCGCTCGAAAACCCGTCCGTCAGCACCCTCGCCCAGCCCCCGTCCGTGGTCTCGAACTTCGATCTCGGCATGATCTTGGCGTCTGGATACCCTGACCTCGATCGAGGTACCCGGTGGGGTGTGGACTAAAGCGTTGGTCAATAGATTCCCAACCACCTGCTTGAGTTTGTCTGCATCGCCGATAACGATCAGCGGTCCCGATTCGTTAAGAGATATTTCCCGCTCCCGCGCGGCAACCCGCGCGTCCTCAACGGCTTCGACGACTATCTGCCTGAGGTCGACTCGCTCAAAACTCGGCTCTCGGACTTCATCGAGTCGAGCCAGGGTGAGAAGATCATTTACCAGTCCGCCCATGCGGACCGACTCATCCTCGATTCGCCCCATCGCCTTCCTTACGTCCGCCGGGTCGCTCGCAGCCCCAATCCGATACAGCTCTGCGTAGCCTCGGATCGAACTAAGCGGTGTCCGCAGCTCGTGTGAAGCATCGGCGAGAAACCGCCTCATCCGCGCCTCGCTCTGCTGCCTTTGCGCAAACGCCCCTTCGATCTGGGTTAGCATGGCGTTGAGCGCCAGGCCCAACCGTCCCACCTCGGTCCTCGAGTTTGCTGGATCCACCCGCTGGGTGAGGTCCCCGGCGGCGATCTCACCTGCGGTCACCTCAATCTCGGCCAGAGGCCGCAGGCCCAACTTCACAACCCACCAGGCCAAGCCGGCGAGGCAGATGAGCACGACTGCGCTGACTATCGCCTCAATCAGCGCCAGGTGACTGAGAGACGATTCGACTTCGCTCAGTGGCACCGCGACGATGTAGCTGCCGCCAGTGTCGGGGTCGGGGAACGCGGCGGCTCGAAATTCCCCACCACCATGCCTGGCCCCGACGGTGACCAACGTCGGTGTCGGAGAAGCTCGGTTGACCGGTAGGTTCTTGACTTCGGGAGTGCCGAGGTTCTCGCCGTAGCCGAAGAGAACGTGATCGACGATGATTCCCTCGGCATTTCGAAACGCCCCGTAGGTACCGGGAGGGAGCTGCTGGGTGGCCGGGTTCGGGCCCGCTCCGCCCGGTCCATCACTTGCGCCAGCGCCAGTCCCAGGTCCCGAACCCTCGGGCGAGGGTCCTGATTTTGGGTTGAGGGCATCGGAAACCGGCCCGAACGCCGCGGTCACCTGCTGGTCAACCCGCTTGGTCAAAAAGGACTTCTGCTGCTGAAAGGAGACCACACTCAAGACACCGAGTCCGATCGCAGCGCAGCCGAGCAATCCGAGAACCAAGCGAAGGCGAAGCGACATCACGGGGGCGGCAATCGCAATGCGTAACCTACACCCCGTACCGTCTGGATCAGTCGCGGCCCCCGCTGCTCCAACTTCTTGCGCAAATAACTGATGTAGGTTTCGAGCACGCGGGAGTCGCCGGCAAAGTCATACTCCCAGACCTGATCAAGAATCTGGGCGCGGGTCAGAACCCGACGGGGATTTCGCATCATGTATCGCAGCAGGCGATACTCGGTATCGGTCAACCCGAGCAAATGCCCCGCCCGCCATACCTCCCGTGTTTCATCGTCGAGCTCGAGATCTGCGAACGCGAGCTGGTTCTCAACAGGACCTCCGACGCCACTGCGCCGCAGAATTGCCTGGATTCGCACCATAAGCTCCTCAACGCTGAAGGGCTTGGTGACGTAGTCATCGCCCCCGATGGTGAGTCCGCGGACCTTATCCTCGGTGGTGTCGCGCGCGGTGAGGAAGAGAATCGGTACCTCGCTGCCCCTCTCCGATAAGCGCTTGGCAACTTCGAACCCGTCGAGGTCAGGCAACATCACATCGAGCACGATTACGTGGGGACGAAACACTGAGACTGCGCCCAGAGCGGCCTGGCCCGTACCGGCAGTTTCCACCGAGAATCCCGAATAGCGAAGGGCCATTGCAACAACGTCGGCGATGTTGGGCTCATCATCGACGACAAGCGCACGTAAGGTGGACTGCGCTCCTTGATCGGACCCTTGCATGCGGCCATCATGCTTGCAGAATCTTGGAAATTGCTGAGAAAGCCATTAACCACAACGATGCTGCTCATCAGCGGGACCGACGGTCGAGGCGAACCCACCGTCTTGGCATGCGTCCCCGCCTCTCGAGGCGAAACGGAATCCACATTGCTGCGGCCAGCACTGTGGCCAAAGAAAACGCTGCGATTATGTTTAGGAGGAGGGCGCTGATCAACGACATTGGGAAGCTCCTTCCGGAATCGATTGATGTCTGGTCGAGATCAATCTGGCTGAGGAACCTTGGCCTCAGCTCTGTACCGGCTGAGAATCGTCTGGGAGGCGGCCACTGCACGCCGCCGCCAAAACTCCGCCGCTGTCTTGATCGCTGCCGCGGGCTGGTCGAACTCGGTGTAGGAATCACGGCTTCCCTGCCGTTTTGCCCCCGGCGTCGACCCAGCTGGTTCGTTTGGCGCTGAGGATCGAAGCCGACCCAGCCGTGGCTTGCCTTAACCCTTGCTCTGCTCTGCCCGCACCGCAGCCTCGGCTAGGCGCTCAACCATCTGGGCGAAGTGGCCAACTCCGTCGTCAACTTTGCCGTACTGGCCTGCGGAATAGCGAGCGTAGACACCCTCAAGGATGATCGCCAACTTCCAGTAGCCGAGCGCCATGAAGAAATCAAGCTGAGAGAGGTCGCGGCCGGAGCGCTCCGCGTAGCGCTCGCGCAGCTCGTCGCGGGTAGGAAAACCCGGCGCCAGATTTGCCGGCTGTCCGAGGGCGATCGCCTGCTCGCCGCGCTCGGGCCAATAGACCATCAGCAGGCCGACGTCAGCGAGCGGATCTCCCAGCGTACATAGCTCCCAATCGACCACGGCTGCGACCTCCCCTGCCGCGCTCAGAATCATGTTGTCGAGTCGGTAATCGCCGTGAACTATCGTCGCCGGGCCCTGCGCGGGGATTCGCTCTTGCAAGCGCTGATGGACCTGATCGATCGCCGCCAACTCGCGCGTCTTTGACTTCTCCCACTGTCCATACCAACGGCGCAGCTGACGCGCGACGTAATTCTCACGGCGGCCAAGGTCACCAAGGCCCACCGAGTCTGGGTCGACGGCATGAATCGCTACCAAGGTGTCGGCCACCCTGGCTCCTATCGCTCGCCGATCCGCCTCAAGGGGGAATGTCCCGGCCTCGGCGACCCCCCGCAGGATCGGCCCCTCGACAAACTCCATCACGTAAAAGGGCGCCCCGTTGACGCTCTCTTGCTTGCAGAACCCCACCACCGGAGCGACCGGCACCTCGGTCGGCCCAAGCGCGGAGACGACCTTGTGCTCGCGTCCCATGTCGTGGGCTGATCCCAGACGCCTGCCAAGCGGGGGGCGTCGTAGAGCCCAGCACTCACCGCTGGGGGCGCCAACCCTGTAGGTCAGGTTTGAATGGCCACCAGAAATCCTCTCGAAACTCAGGGGCGAGCCGGCGCCCGGCACGTGCTCGGCAAACCAAGCTTCGACTCCAGCACGATCGATCCCCTCCGGAACATCAGCCGGGCCGTCCCGGCTCCCTGTAGCCTCGTCGTCCATAACAGCGAAAGCATATGCCCGACCAGGTCGCCGGTTGAGCCCGTCTTTGGCGAACCGGCTGCGGATCGGCTTCGCGATCTGCTTCGCCGTGCTGACCGCGATGGCGGTGATAGGGGTGGCACGCTTCATCCAGGAGCGCCAGGACTTCGAGAGCTCGGTCGAGCGTTCCTACCAGGCCGAAATCGGCGCCCGGGTGCGGCTGGCCGAAGGAAGGCGCCCCACCACCGCCCGCGCCGCGATCGCCGCTCAGCAGGATCGCCGCCAGCAGCTGCAGAGCAATATCTCCACCGACACCCGCAACACCGCGCTTTTGGTCGCGGCTGGAATCATCGCCGGGCTGACCGGCGCGTTGCTCTTGTTCAGCGGCCTGATCGCCTCGATGCGGCGTCCGCTGGAGGAGCTCGTTTCCGCCGCGGGAAGACTCGCCGCGGGAGATCGGTCGGCCCGGGTCAAGGTTGGTGGAATGTCAGAGACCGCAACCCTTGGAGCCGCCTTCAACGAGATGGCGGATGAGCTGGAACGAGAAGCCAGTCAACGCGACCAACTCGATCGGATGAAGGACGAGTTCGTTCTGACCGCATCGCATGAGCTCCGCAGCCCGTTGACCTCGGTGCAGGGGTTTGCCGAGCTGCTGATGTTGGAGCGCGAAGCGCTCAGCCCCAAGCAGGCCGAGACCGTGGAGATCATCCTCGACAATTCTCGCCACCTGGTGAGACTGCTCAACGACCTGCTCGACCTGGCGCGCAGCGACGCGGGACGGCTCGCGATTCATCCGGTCCCCACCGACCTTGGCCCGCTGGTCGAAGACGTGGTGCGAACGATGCGCGCGCAGACCGAGGTCGGCGGCCAAGATCTGCATTTGGAGATCGAGAGCGAGCTGCCCCCAGCGCGGGTCGAGCCCGACCGGATTCGCCAAGTTTTGGTAAATCTGCTTACTAATGCGCATGAGTACTGCCCGGCGGGAGCCTCGATTGAGGTCACGGTTTCTCGCCTCGGTGCCGAAGTTGAGGTAGCCGTGAGCGACGACGGACCGGGCATGCCAAAGGATCAGCTGGACCACATCTTCGACCGCTTCACCCGCGGCGACGCCGGCCTCACCCAGCGGGTGGGGGGGACCGGCCTCGGCCTCGCGATCTCCAAATCATTGGTCGAGCTGCACGGCGGCACGATCGAGGTCAGCTCAACGCCCGGCCGGGGATCGACCTTCCGGGTGCGCCTACCGGCACCCAGCCCGCCGGCCCGGCCGGCCGCCGACCCGGCCGCGAGTCGGGCTCGCTGATGGCCAGGATCCTGGTTGCCGATGACTCCGAGACGATTCTGCTGCTGCTGCGCACCCGCCTTGAGATGGCCGGCCATCAGGTGCAGACAGCCGTCGATGGACAGGAGGTGACCGAGGCCCTGCATCGTGGTGACCCCGCCGCGCAGCCTGATCTACTCCTGCTCGATGCGATGATGCCGCGCAAATCGGGTATCGACGCGCTTCGAGAGCTGCGCGCCCAGGGAATCCACATCCCAGCGCTAATAGTCAGTGCTCATCAGGAGCGCACCGATGAGGCGTCCCTGGCCGAGCTTGAGATCAGCGACTACGTCACCAAGCCGATTGATTTCGAGCTGCTGCTGGCGAGCATCGCAAGGCTCACGTCTTAGCGATCTCGAGGCGAATCTCCTTGCCGTGAAGCTTCGTGCCATCAAGGAACTCAACCGCACGATCAGCTTGATCGGCCTTCAGCTCGACGAATGAAAAACGCTCCAAAACCCGTACCGAGTCGATTGCGTCCTCGGGCACCACGGCCCCCTCACGCAGCGCCCAGCGCAGGTCCTCCTCGCTGATCCCACTGCGTTTGCCGCGGTTGACGAAAAGCTTGGTGTGGCCCGCCGCGGTCCCCGTCCGCGGCGCCGATCGACCACCTTCTCCCCGCTCGCGTCGACGCGGGCGGGGGGCGTGCTCGAGGCGCTCCTCGGGGGTCTCCCACTCACCTATCGACGTCTTCACGTCTCGCTCGATTCGGGCGATCTCCTCGCGCTGGGCGGGGGTGACAAAGGTGATCGCACGACCGGTACGCCCCACCCGCCCGGTGCGACCGATGCGGTGGATGTAGACCTCCGATGAATCGGGCACGTCGTAGTTGATGACGTGGGTGACGTGCTCGATGTCAAGGCCACGGGCGGCGATGTCGGTCGCGACGAGGAGCCTCACCCGGTGATCCTTGAAGGCGATCATCACCCCGTCCCGAGAGCCCTGGCTCATGTCACCGTGGAGGGCTTTAACGTCGAGGCCTTTGTCCTTGAGGGTCTTCTCCAGCTTCGACGCACCGATTTTTGTGCGGCAGAAGATGATCGCCTGCTCGGGTTCCTCAACCTTCAAGAGCTCCACCAGCCGCGCCGCCTTGTCCTTCGCGGCAACCTCGACAAAAGCCTGGGCGATGGCGTCGACGGTGAGCGTCTTTGGGGTTATTCGAATCGTCGTCGGTTCATACATATAGCCCTCGGCGAGCCGCTGCACCGGCGGCGGCATCGTCGCCGAGAAAAGCGCCGTCTGGCGCCCGCTTGGGCACATTCGGAGGATCTTCTCGACGTCCTCGATGAAGCCCAGGTCAAGCATCTCATCGGCCTCATCCAAAACCACGTAGCGAGCGGCGGTGAGGACCAAGGAGCGGCGCGACATCAGGTCCATCATGCGCCCCACGGTGGCGACGACGACCTGGGCGCCCGCCCGAAGCTGCGCCTGTTGGGAGCGAATTGGGGCACCCCCGAAGACCGCGACGATTTCTACCTCTAGGTGCTCGGCGTAGGCGCGGAGCGCCTGGGTCACCTGGATGCAGAGCTCGCGGGTGGGGGTCAATACGACAGCCTGCACCTCGTCGTTTGTGGGGTCGATGTACTGCAGCAGGGGCAAGCCGAAGGCGGCCGTCTTGCCGGTCCCGGTCTGGGCCTGGCCGATCACATCGTGGCCGCCGAGCAGCTCGGGGATCGCCTGTTCTTGGATCGGGGTCGGCTCCTCAAAACCGAGCTCCTCGAGCGCCTGTTCGAGCTCGGGCGAGAGTCCGAGCTCGTCGAAGGCGGTCACAGAGCCGGATCCAAAAGCAGCTTGCCACTGCTGCGGCGAGCGATCAGATCGCTGTGAGCCCGCGCCGCTTCTGAGAGCGGGTAGACATCGCCGATCGTTACCTCGAGCTGACCTTTGGCGACCGCCCCGAAGAGCTCGCCGATCATCGCTGCAATCAGCTCCTGGCGCGCCATCAGGTGCACGAGCCAAAAACCGATCACCGCCTTGGAGCCGCGCAGCAGGGCGGCGGTGGAGACTTGGCGCTGCTCGCGCGAGGCGATCCCGAAGACGACCATTCTTCCCAACGGTGCGAGCACCGAGAGCTCGGCGTCAAAAGCCTCACCACCGCTCATGTGCAAGATCGCGTCAACCCGCTCGCCGCCGTTGGCCGCGAGGATTGCCCCGCGCAGGTCCTCGGCCCGCGAGTCGACCGTCGCATCGGCGCCGAGGCGCTCTACCAGAGCCCGCTTCTCGGGGCTGGAGGCAAGCCCGATCACCCGCGCGCCAGCGCGCTTTGCCAGCTGCACCGAGAGGCTGCCGGTGCCTCCCGCCGCCGCCTCGATCAAGACCGTCTCGCCGGGCTCGACCCTGGCGCAGCGGCTCACCAATGCCATCGCCGTGAGCCCCCCCAAAAGCAGCGCCGCGGCCTGGTCGTCGTCGACCCCATCGGGAACCGGGATCAGGAGCGCCTCATTGACGGCGACCCTCTCGGCGTAGCCGCCATTCATCAGTAGCGCCGCCACCCGTCGACCGTCGGGGGTGCGTCCGCTGACCTCGGCGCCGGGAATCATCGGCAATGCCTGCTCGGCGAGGTAATCGTTGCGGGTGGCGTGGGTGTCGGCGAAGTTGATCCCGCTGCGCGCCACCTCCAACACGACCTCACCCTCACCGGGCACCGGATCAGCAAGCTCAAGGTGGCGAAGCACCTCGGGCCCACCGAACTCCTCGATTTGAATCGCTCTCATCGGCGCCCAGAGTCTCGCAGGACAAGCACTAAGCTGCCGTGCCGATGACGCTCACAGTGGTCGGATCAATCGCCTTTGACTCTGTCAAGACCCCCTTTGGGGAGCGCGAGCGGATGCTCGGCGGAGCCGCCGTTCACTTTTCTCTCGCCGCCAGCTTTTTCACCGAGGTGCGCCCGGTCGGCCCGGTCGGCGAGGATTTCGGCGCAGCCGAGTTCGAGGTATTGGAGCGACGCGGCGTCGTCACCGACGACATCGAGCGGATCGCCGGAGGAAAGTCCTTTTTCTGGCGCGGCCGATATGAGTATGACCTGAACGTCGCCCACACCGAGGCGACCGAGCTGAACGTCTTCGGTGAATTCGAGCCGAAGCTCTCGGAGGCCTCAAAGGGCGCCGACGTACTCTTTTTGGCAAATATCCAGCCCGAGCTGCAGCGCCAGGTCCGCGCCCAGTGCCGCGAGGCTCGATTCAGCGCGCTGGACTCGATGAACCTCTGGATCGAGACCGCGAAAGGTTCGCTGCTGACCGCGATCGCCGAGGTTGACTGCGTGATCGTCAACGACGCCGAGATCCGCCAACTGACGGGCGAGTCCAATCTCGCCCGTGCCGCCCGCGCGGTGATGGCGCGCGGGCCCCGGGCGGTGGTCGCCAAGCAGGGCGAGTACGGCGCTGCGCTGTTCACCGAGGAGGGCTTCTTCGCCCTGCCAGGCTTCCCACTAGAGGATGTGCGGGACCCCACCGGTGCCGGCGACAGCTTCGCCGGTGGATTCCTCGGCTACCTGGACAGCCACGCCGGCGAGCTCGACCAAACCAGCCTCCGTCGCGCGATGGGCTACGGCACCGTCCTGGCCTCCTTTAACGTCGAGGAGTTTGGCACCGAGCGCGTCTCGCGACTGAGCCGAGCTGAGATCGATCAGCGCCTGGCCAGATTGCACGAAATGACTCAGTTCGAGCCGCTGCCCGCCGCGGCTCAGTAGCCGCGCGGGTTAGCCGCTGGGCAACAAGCCGGACGAGCTGAACTGCGATACTGGCGACTCCAGCCAAGACCAGCTCGAGGAGGGGTGATGGCCACCGAGCAACAGATCAAAAACGCAAACGCCGACGGCGCGAGCAGGTCGGATTCGGAGTCATTGTCCGTCACCGACAACCGCACGGGGAAGACCTATGAGCTGCCGATCCTCGACGGGACCGTGCGCGGAATCGACCTGCGCCAGATAAAGGTCTCCGATCAGGACTTCGGGCTGATGTCCTATGACCCGGCCTTTACCAACACCGCATCGTGTCGCTCAGCGATCACCTACATCGACGGCGACGCGGGAATCCTCGAACACCGCGGCTACTCAATCGAGCAGCTTTGTGAGCGTTCCAATTTCCTCGAGGTCGCCTACCTTCTGATCTTCGGTGAGCTGCCGACCGGACCGCAGCTGGACCGATGGACCCACGACATCACCCACCACACCTTTGTCCACGAGGATCTAAAGCAGCTGTTTGAGGGCTTTCGCTACGACGCCCACCCGATGGGAATGCTGCTCGCGGGGGTCGGCGCGCTCTCCACCTTCTACCCCGACGCAAAGCAGATCGGCGACCCCGAAGAGCGCTACATGGCGGCGGTGCGACTGATCGCCAAGGTCCCGACCCTGGCCGCCTTCTCCTACCGACACAACATGGGCCTGCCCTACGTCTACCCCGATAACGAGCTCAAGTTCGCCGAGAACTTCCTCTCGATGATGTTCAAGAAGACCGAGATGCGGTTCAAGCCAGATCCACGCCTGTCGCGGGCGCTTGACGTGCTGTTCATCCTGCATGCCGACCACGAACAGAACTGCTCGACCAATGCCGTGCGCGGTGTTGGTTCCTCCGATGTCGACCCCTACTCGGCGGTTGCGGCCGGGGTGGCCGCGCTCTACGGACCGCTGCACGGCGGCGCCAACGAGGCGGTGCTGCGGATGCTGCGGCGGATCGAGAACCCCGGAAACATCCCCGATTTCCTCGAGCGGGTGAAGGCGCGCGAGGAGAAACTGATGGGCTTCGGTCATCGCGTCTATAAGAACTACGATCCGCGCGCCCGGATCATCCAGCAGCATATGGACGAGGTGTTCGAGGCCACCGAGTACAACTCGGTGGTCGAGATCGCCCGCGAGCTGGAGAAACGAGCGCTCGAGGACGACTACTTCACCTCGCGAAAGCTCTACCCCAACGTCGACTTCTACTCGGGGATCATCTACGAGGCGCTTGAGATACCAGCCGAGATGTTCACCGTGATATTTGCGATCCCGCGCACCGCGGGCTGGATCTCCCAATGGATGGAGATGCAGGAAGATCCGGAGAAGAAAATCGCCCGGCCCCGCCAGATCTATACCGGCGAGCGCGAGCGCGACTACGTGGGGATCGGCGACCGTGAGGGGCCCGAGAAGATCGTCGGCCCGCCGGCGCGGCGGCCAAAACGGCCCCGCCGGGGGGCATGAGCCGC
Source organism: uncultured Solirubrobacterales bacterium (assembly GCA_963700105.1). Classification (GTDB taxonomy): domain Bacteria; phylum Actinomycetota; class Thermoleophilia; order Solirubrobacterales; family 70-9; genus CAVUWL01. Next base: position 321,670 of record CAVOWL010000006.1, read on the forward strand.
TTTCACGTACGCTTTGGGCCGTGCCGCGATGGAAGCTGACGGTTCGCCACGGCTCTGAGGTTGCCCATCAGGAATTCGATGACCTCGACTCCGCGATCGCGGCGATGAAGCGTCAGGCAGAGGAAATCAGGGCTGAGGGACCGCTGGCACCGTCCTCGGCCCTGCGTGAGTTCGCCCCGGCCGACCAGGTTCATGCCCGCCTGCAGATTTCCGGCAGGCGGAGGCTGCACCGACCGAGCGCCGGAGTCGACGTGATGGGTGACGGCAGCCTGCTTGCCTTTCGCGGCACCCTGAGGCGCGAGGAGCTGGCGCCAGGCGATGCGAAATCGCCGTTTGAGGCGGTTCGCGACACGCTCTCGGAGCGACCGCGATGAGCGACTCCGAGACCGAGGTCCCCAAGGGCAGCTACGCCGCCGGCAATCGGATCAAGTTGCCGGCGGGGGCCGAGCCACCCTTCGTTGTCTTCATCAACGGCGTCCAGCAAAGCGAGGACGTCGACTACCATGTCCGCGCTGGTGAGATCGTCTTCACCCGGCCGATCATCAAGGAGAAGGTGGGTACCGGCCGTTGGCTCGCGATGTACCTCGGCCTCTTCGGCACCTACCGCAAGAACGAGACCGTAGATTTGCAGTTCGTCCGCGGCGGCAAGACGACGCTGGTTGACAACCTTGCGATCAGAGCCGAGTGATCGCTACCTGAAGACATAGAGCAGGAGGAAGGCGACCAGCACGAAGCTGGCGCCTCCGGCGATCATCCCCTTGTCCTCGGCGACGATCGCGGCGGTCGAGCGCTCATCGGAGCGGTCATAGATCAGGTAGAGGTAGCGAAAGATGCAGTACATGGCCGGGGGGATTGTCAGCATCATTCGGCTTCCGATCAGAGGCGAGTTGACGGTGTAGATCGCATAGCTGATCACGGTTCCGGTGGTGACTAGGGAGACCATCTGATCGAGGAACGGCAGCGAGTAGTGCTCTAGGACCGGGCGACTGCTGGCGCCCTCGTGCAGCTCTGAGACCGCCTCCTGACGTCGCTTGGTCACGCCAAGAAAGAGGGCGAGCATGCCGGTGCAAAGAATCAGCCACTCCGAAGCGTGAGCGCCAACCGCGCTGGCGCCCGCCGCGACCCGCAAGATGAAGAGCCCGGCCAGGGTCATCACGTCGACAATCACCACCTGCTTGAGGCCAAAGCTATAGGCCAGTTGGGCGATGCCGTAGCCGACCACCATCAGCCCCACCTGCCAGTTGAGGGCCCCGAAGGCAAGGCCGATTGCCGCCGCGGCGAGGATTGGGGAGATTGTCTTTGCGGCGCGCTCGGAGAGCTCGCCGGCGGCCAGCGGTCGCAGTCGCTTCTTGGGGTGGCGTCGGTCGAGTTCTATGTCAACCAAATCGTTGACGTAATACCCGGCGCTTGAGATCAGACAGAAGCAGATGAAGGCCAGGGTGGCCTCCACGATCTCGTGCGGATGGCTGAATTTGCCAGAGAAGAGCAGCCCGGCAAAGACGAAGACGTTCTTAATCCACTCGTGCGGGCGACCGGTCTTGATCGCCGCGCGCAGGGGCGAGCGCCGTCGCATATCCCGCTCGGCGGAGGGCGCTCCGACCCCGGCTGGGACGGTCGGGTTTTCCGAAGTGATGGTTTCCACGTGCACGTACCCGCGGGCGGGCGCTAACCCCGCCGGCGAAGAGCTCCAGTCGCGAAAGGGTATCGCCGCCGCGGCTCGGACCCGCGCCGCGGCAATCTGAGCACCCCCTCAGCCACCATCGGGTAAGCGCACGCTGAAGCAAGCACCCCCGCCCGCGGCCCGCCCAACCGAGACCTGCCCACCCATCGCCTCGGTCAGCTCCCGGACTATCGCCAGCCCGAGTCCCGCCCCCTGCGCGGAGTCAGCACCCGAACGTGCCCGCAGGTAGAAGCGCTCAAAGGCCCGCGGCATATCTGCGGGCGCTACCCCGGGACCACGGTCGCTGATCGTAATCGTCCCCGGCGCCACCGCCAGCGCCACCGCCTCCCCCGCCGGGCTGACCCGGATCGCATTCTCGAGGAGGTTGGAGACGACCTGAAGCAGACGACCGTGATCAGCCCTGGCGAGCGCCCGATCGCCGCTGACCTCCACCCGCACGCCGAGCTGGCGAGCCCGTGGGCCGAGGCGCTCCGCCGCCTCGTGCGCGAGCGCCGCCAGGTCGACCTCCTCGGACTTGATCTCCAGCACCCCCTGGCGCAGTCGAGCAAGGGCGAGCAGGTCCCCGACCATCCGCTCCAGCCGCTCTGACTCGCGACCAATCACCGCCGCTGCCCGACCCGGCTCGATCGTGCCGTCTTCGATCCCCTCCGCATAACCGCGGATCGAGGTCAATGGCGTGCGCAGATCGTGGGAGACCGAGAGCAGCACCGCGCGCTCGGCGTCACGCGCCTGGGTGAGCTGGGCCGACATCTGGTTAAACGCCTCGGCCAGCTCACCGAGCTCCTCGGTCCCCTCCGGTGGCACCGGTTCGGGACGCTGCCCGCTCGCCAGCTCCCCAGCGGCGAGAGCCAGTCGGCGAAGCGGGCGGCTGAGACCGCGGGCGAGCAGTGCCGCGACCGCCGCGGCGACAAGGGCGGCAACCCCGCTGGCGATCAATAACGCCGAGAGGTAGCGGCGAAAGTCACCCCCCGAGACGAGATCGGGGCGGGTGAAAAGGGCGTAGGAGCCCCCGACCCGCCTCACCGCAAAGATCAGGCTATGGCCGCCGATCTCTGCCGTACCGTTGGCGGCGCCGACCCGGCGCAGTTCGGCGACGGCCGCGGCGGGCAGGACCTTCGCGATCGCCGCCTGATCCAGTACTTCGAGCGGACGCGGTTCGCCGGGGGGCGGCCCCGGACCGGCCGCCCCGTCCCCCCCGCCGCCCGGAGGAGCCTCGGGCGGCGGCCCGGCGGCGCCGAGGCTGGGGGTGCCGGAGGGTGGTAGGCGGCTGAAATGGGCCGAGAAGGCGTTTGCCTGGCGTTCGAGATCAAGGCGAATCGTGTCGCGAACGGCGTTTTTGGTCAGCACCACGCCGAGCGCAAGCGAGGCGCCGACGCCGAGCAAAACCGTGCCGAGGATCGCGATGAAAAGGCGTGAGCGCAGCGAGCGCATCAGGCCTGCACCTTGTAGCCGATCCCTCGCACGGTCTCGATCAGGGTCGGGCGGGCGAGCTTGCGCCGCAGTTGAGCGACGTGAACGTCGACGGTTCTGGTGCCGCCCGCGAATTCACCCTTCCAGGCCAGCTCCAAGAGTCGCTCTCGACTGAGCACAATTCCCGGATGAGCCAGAAGCGCAGCCAGCAGATCAAACTCACGTGAGGTCAGCTCGACCGCCTGCCCGGCGACGCTGACGCTGCGCCCAGCCTGGTCGAGCTCGACGTCGGCCGCGATCAGTGTCTCGCCGTAGCTGCTCCCCGCAGGGGGCGAGGCACGGCGCAGGATCGCCTTGACCCTTGCGATCAGCTCACGCGGGGAGAACGGCTTAACGACGTAGTCATCGGCCCCCGCCTCCAACCCCGCGACCCGATCAACCTCATCCTCGCGGGCGCTGAGAATCAGAATTGGCACCCCGGTGCGAGCCCGCAACAAGCGGCAGACCTCAAATCCATCGATGCCAGGTAGGCCGATGTCAAGCACCACGAGGCGCACCGGATGGCGGGGCAGCTCGACCAGGGCCTGCTCTCCGTCACGCGCCCAAACGACGTCAAAACCCTCCCGTTTTAAGTAGGCGCGCACGAGCTCGGCTATCGCCTGCTCGTCCTCCACCACAAGCACCGAACCCCTCATGCTCCTAGCCTCTCACTCGCCCTCCCCCTCAAAGATCGCGGGGCGACCAACAGCGGTCGCCCCGCGCTCCTTAGAGGTGACTAGTTGCCGCCCACGGGAGGAGGCCCTGACGGGGCTCCGGCCGGCGGGGAGCCCTTCAACGCTTCACCGCTCGGGGGCACCATGATCGCCTTCGCCTCCGCGCCCACCGGAGCAGAGACCAAAACCGTTTCTCCGGCGGAGAGATCGCCGATCGTCTCACTCTTACCGGGCCCTGCGAGCACCTTGGTGCCTTCGTTGAGGGCAATCGTCACCGAGTTGCCGTCGTTCTCAATCAGCGTGATCGAGCTGGCCCCCACCGAGCTGATCTTGCCCTGGTCGAGGCGCAGCACTTCCTCCTGGCCGTTTTTTTGGAGGTGAAATTCGGCATAGGTGAGGCCCTTCATTGGGGGACCCATCAGCGGCGGTGGCCCGGGGTGAGAGAGGGAGCCCCCCGCGGCGCCTGAGCCCGCCTGGGATTCACCCTGGGCGGCGGCGACGCCGCCCACAACCAGGGCCGAAGCAACGCCGATCATGACGATCGCTCGCAGCTGCTTTTTAACTATTTTCAACATCTCGACCTCCTTTTTGGATTTCAACCTACGTCGAGATCCTCAGGGGTTCGGGTTCGGGTTCGGTGAGGGGTTCGTAAGCGCCGTGTAAGGAGCTTTCAGTCGGCGCCGATCAGGACGCCTGGGTTGAGGACCCCGGCCGGATCGAGCTCGCCCTTCGCCGCCCGCAGAGCGGCGGCAAAAGCCGGCGGTCGCTGCTGCTCATACCACGGTCGGTGATCCCGCCCGACGCCATGGTGGTGGGTAATCGTCCCGCCGCCCTCGATCACGGCCTCGGAGGCGGCGGCCTTGATCTCATCCCACTGCTCGACCTCACCGCCGCGAATCGCCGGTGCGATCACGGTGAAATAGAGCGCTGGACCGTCGGGGTAGACGTGGGTGAAGCGACAGCTGACCCGGGCCGCGTCCCGACCTCGGGCCGGCGCGTTGCAGACCTCCCCCACCCGAGCCCGGACGGCGTCGAGCGTGGCGCTGTGAAACTCCTCAAATCGCTCCCAGACGATCGCCGTCTCAAAGGTCTCAGAGAGGACACCGCAGGCGACGAAGGTGTCGCGCAGGTAGGGGGCAAACAAAAAAGCATTGCGCCAGCTTTCGACCGCATCCTCTCCCCGCTCGCCCGAGCGCGAATCATCGCGAAACACGCCGCCGTGCTGGCGGGCAATTTCAAGGGCCAGCTCCAGCGGCCGCTCGACCGGGTACCCCGCCGACTCAAAGCCGAGCAAGAGCAGGCTTGCCTGACCCGAGCCGGCGCCGGTCGTGGCGGCCTCCAGGGGATCGAGCAGACGGCAGTTCGCCGGATAAAGCCGCGCCTGGGAAATCTCGCGGACCGCCCTCGCCCCCGCTGTGAAATTGTCGAATTCGACCCCGCAAGAAGCCTTGAACTGAGGCCTGGGTCGGACCCGAACCCAAGCCTCAGCGATCACCCCGAGAATGCCCTCCGATCCGAGCAGCAGCCGATCCGGAGACGGCCCCGCTCCAGAGCCCGGCAGCCTGCGACTCTCCCAGACGCCGCGCGGCGTGATCGCGCGGACCGACTCGACCAGATCATCGATGTGGGTCTCAAGCGTCGCGAAGTGCCCCCCGGCCCGAGTCGCAATCCAGCCGCCAAGAGTCGAGAACTCAAACGATTGCGGGAAGTGGCGCAGGGTCAGGCCGTGCTCGCGCAGCTGCTCCTCCAGCCGCGGTCCGGTGGCGCCGGCCTGGATTCGCGCTGCCAGCGAGCAGGCATCGACTTCAAGCACCCGGTCCAGACCGCGCAGATCGATGCAGACAACCGGGCGATCGCCGACCGCCGCCTCGATCCCCCCAACCACGCTGGTTCCGCCCCCAAACGGAACGACCGCGGCTCCCTCTGCCTCTGACCACTCCAGCACCAGCTCGATCTCTGACTCATCCCTGGGAAAGGCAACCAGGTCGGGGGGGTTTGCAAACTCCCCGCGAAACCCCCGCACCACATCGCGGTAGGCCTTGCCCATCGAGTGAGATGCCCGCTGGTAGAGCTGGTCGCTGAACAGGTTGGAAAGCGAGCTTGGCGTTCGCAGGCGGGCGCGGCGGAGCTCGACCTCCTGCAACCGCCGCGGCTCCTGCGGCTCATCCCCGAAGCCCAGATGCTCCCTGATCCCCACCGCGGCTGCCCGCAGCTGCGCCGCGGAGGGGACCTGGTCCTCATAGCCCCAGCCCCAGTGCTTTAGCCGGCGCTCGGTCCCGATCGCCTCGCCGGACACTAGGCCAACCTCGGCGGCCGGGGAGAACGGCGCGCTGGCGCTACCAGTGGACGCCTTTCATCAGATGAGCGAAGGCGACGGCCTCGGTCGAGGGCGCTTTATCCGGCGCCTCATCGGCTTTGCCCTTGGCCGCCTGGGACTCGGGGAAGAGCTTGTAGGCGGTATTTAGGATCGTGTCGCTTGCCTTGGGTGCAACCGCGTAGAGCAGCTCGCCGAAGTTCCCAAGCCGCGTCGCGACCTTCTTCGGCTTGGCGATCATCGCCGTCGCGATCATCTCGGCCGCCTCCTCGGGCGTGATCGCGGGAAACATGTCATACATCCTGGTCGGGGCGATCATCGGGGTTCGCACCAGCGGCATGTGGATCGTCGTGATGTGAACGCCGTCGTCAATTACCTCCGAGGCGATCACGCGGCTGAAGGCATCAAGCGCGGCCTTGGAGGCGACGTAGGCGGAGAAGCGCGGTGGGTTGGTCTGGGTGCCGATCGAGCTGACGTTGATGATGTGGCCCGAGCGGTTGGAGCGCATCGACGGCAAGAGAGCCAGGATCAGCCGCACCGCGCCGAGGTAGTTGAGCTGGATCGTGCGCTCGTAATCGTGGAAGCGATCGTAGGAAAGGGCAACCGAGCGGCGGATCGAGCGGCCCGCGTTGTTGACGAGGACGTCGACCTGACCGTGATAGGCGAGCACCTCCTCGGCCATCCGCTCGACGTCGCCGATATCAGCCAGATCGCAGCGATGGATGTGGGCGGTACCTCCGGCCGCCTCAATCTCTGCTTTGGTTTCCTCTAGCTTCTCGACCGTGCGGGCAACTAGCAGCACTGTCGCACCGGCGTCGGCGACCTTGACCGCGCTCGCTTTGCCGATCCCGGAGGAGGCGCCGGTGATCAGCACCACCTTGCCCCGGACCGCCCCCGACAGAGAGCGGTCCTTGAAAAGATCGGGGTCGAGGTTTCGCTCCCAATAGTCCCAAAGGCGCGCCGCATACGTCTCAAGCGCTGGCACCTCGATCCCCGACCCGGCAAGCGCGGCCTGGGCATTTGAGCAATCAAAGGTGGTCGGGTAGGTGACGTAGCGGAGGATCTCCGGGGGAATGCCGAAGTCCTTCAGCACCAGCTCCGCCGCCCGCTTCGCGGGCGGAAACAGCTTCAGGCCGGTGGAGATCAGGGTGCTCGCCGGGTCGACCAGATCGGAGTCAAGGCGCAGCCCCATCTGCGGCGCATCCGCCGCCTTGGCGAAGAGATTGATCGCCTCTCCCGCCGTCTTCGGGCGCGGATCGGTGAGGTGAAAGGCCTGCCCGTCAAGCCCAGGCTTGTGGGCGATGTGATCGATCGCGGCGGCGACGAAATCGACCGGGACGATGTTGATCTCGCCCCCCTCGACGCCGATCGTGGGCAACCAGGTCGGCAGCACCCGGCGCGCCCGCTGCAAAGACTTAAAGAAGTAGTAGGGGCCGTCGATCTTGTCGATCGCACCGCTGCGGGAGTCACCGACGACGATCCCGGGTCGATACACCCGCCAGGGTCGCCCGCACTCCTCGCGCACAACCCGCTCGGACTCGTGCTTGGTCCGAAAGTAGGGGCTGGCATCGAGCTTTTCGGCCTGATCGAACATCTCCTCACGCCATTGACCCCGGTAAAGGCCGGCGACCGCGATCGAGCTGATCTGTTGGAAGCAGCCCGCCTCGATCGCCGCTGCGAGCTCAACCGCGTGCCTGGTGCCTTCGACGTTGGCTATCTCCTGACTCTCGGCGTCAGCGGTCAGGTCATAGATCGCGGCCAGGTGGAAAAAATGATCAACCTCACCGCGCATCGTGACCAGGTCCTCCTCAGAGACGCCCAACCCGGGCTGGGAGAGATCGCCGGCGACCGGCACGATTCGCGCCCCGTCGGCGCCCCAGCCGGTGCGCAGCTCCTCGAGGCGACCGCGCGAGCCAGCCCGAACCAGGGCATATATCGTCCCCTCGCGATGAAGCAGGCGCTCGACCAGGTTGCGACCGATAAAGCCCGTGGCGCCGGTTAAGAAGTAATTCACCTCTGTTTCATACACTCAAAGCAGCGATGGCGCAAACGGCGACCCTACAGATCGAGATGCCCGAGATGGGCGAGTCGGTTACCGAGGGGATCGTGCTTGAGTGGCACGTTGCCGAGGGAGACTTTGTAAACGAGGGCGACACCGTCGTTGAGATCTCAACCGACAAGGTCGACGCTGAGGTGCCCGCTCCGAGCTCGGGAACGATCACGAAACTGATCGCGCAGGTCGATGAAGAGGTCCCGGTCGGGGCCCCGCTCGCCGAGATGGTTCCGGGCGAGGGGGAGGACTCCGCGGCGACCCCCAACGGCGCCGCCGGCGCCGAGGTAGCCGATGATTCGCCGCCTGCCACGGGCAGCGCCGAGCAGCCCGCCGCCGAGGCCGAGCAAGCAAACGGAGCCGCCGATGGGGTGCGCGCGACTCCGCTGGCGCGACGGGCGGCCGCCGCCTCGGGTGTTGAGCTGGCGGCGCTCAGCGGCTCGGGTCCTGGCGCCAAGGTGACCAAGGCCGACGTGTTCGCGGCCGCCAACGGCGGCGCCGGCAGCGCCGCCGCGACCCCGGCGCAGGCAAAGCCGCTGCGCGGACCCGCGGCGATCCTGGCCCAGGCGATGGATGAGAGTCGCGCCGTACCCACCGCGACCTCGTTTCGCACGATCGCCGTCGACACCTTGGATGCGAAGCGAAAGGCGCTCAACGCGGTGCTCAAAGAGCGCGGCGTCAAGGTTTCCTTCACCCACCTCATCGCCTGGGCAATCGTCCAGGCGACCAGGCAGTGGCCGGTGATGACGCGCAGCTTTGAGGAGCGCGACGGCAAACCCTTCGCGCTGGAAGGCGCCTCGCTCAACCTCGGCATCGCCGTCGACGTCGAGCGAAAAGACGGCTCCCACAGCCTCATGGTCCCGGCGATCAAGGCGGCGGACGGCCTCGATTTCGCCGGCTTTCACTCGCGCTATGAGGAGCTGATCACCAAGACCCGCGAGAGCAAGCTAAGCCCCGATGACTTTCAGGGCACCAATATCTCGCTGACCAACCCCGGTGGGATCGGCACGCTCGCCTCCGTCCCAAGGCTGATGAGCGGGCAGAGCGCGATCATCGCCACCGGCTCGATCGCCTACCCACCCGAGTGGTCCCACGCCGCGCCCGAGCGGATCCGCCAGCTCGGCGTCTCCAAGGTGATGACGCTGACCTCGACCTATGACCACCGCGTGATCCAGGGGGCCGAGTCGGGGGCTTTCCTGCGCCGGGTCGAGCAGTTGCTGCAGGGCGAGGACGACTTCTATGAGACGCTCGCCGGCGAGCTCGGCGTCGACCCGGCGGCGCTCGGCGCCGCTCATCCTGCCTCGGCCTCGGCCCCACCGCTGAGCGGCGCTCCGCCACAGGGCGGCGCTGCGCGCGAGGTCGACCCCGAACTGCTGCAGGCGGTCGAGGCGGCAACCTCGCTGCTTAAGAACTACCGCACCCACGGTCACCTCGCCGCCCGCCTCGATCCGCTCGGCTCCGGGCCCAAGGGCGACCCCACGATCCAGCCCGAGAGCCTCAACCTCACCCCCGAGCTGATGGCCCGCATCCCCGCGGCGATCCTGCACATCGGCGTCCCCGGCGAAAACCTGCTCGAAGCCCTACCCCGCATGCGCGAGGCCTACTGCGGCACGATGGCCTACCAGTTCGAGCACCTCTCCTCCCATCAACAGCGGATCTGGCTGCGGGAGATGATCGAGACCGGCGCCCATCGACGGGCGCTCAACAAGGAGGAGAAGCGACGCCTGCTCGGTCGCCTGATCGACGTCTTTGGCTTCGAGCGCTTCCTCGAGAAGGCCTATCTGGGCCAGAAGATGTTCTCGATCGAGGGACTCGATGCGGTCGTGCCAATGCTCGATGAGCTGGTCACCCTCGCCCACCGCGGCGGCGCCAAGGAGGTCGTCTTCGGGATGGCCCACCGGGGCCGGCTCAGTGTGCTTGCCCACAATCTCGGCCGACCGGTCGATTCGATCCTGGCCGAGTTCGAGGGAGACAAGCGCATCGATGCGGTCAAAGCGGTTGCCGCGATCCCCCACGGTGGCACCGGTGACGTCAAGTACCACTACGGCCACCGCGGCGTGTATGAGAGCAGCGCTGGCGAGAAGATCTCGGTCCGCCTCTACCCCAACCCCAGCCATCTGGAGTTCGTCGACCCCGTCGTTACCGGCGGCGCTCGCTTCTTGCAGTCGGTCCTCGACGGCCCCAAGCTGAGCCACGACCCCAAGCGAGCGGTTGGCGTCCTGCTCCACGGCGACGCCTCCTTTCCCGCCCAGGGCGTGGTCGCAGAGACGCTCAACCTGCAGGCGCTGAAGGGCTACAGCACCGGCGGCACCGTCCACATCATCCAAAACAACCAGGTCGGCTTCACCACCGACCCCGAGGACGCCCGCTCGACCCCCTATGCGGCCGACATGGCGAAGGGCTTTAACGTTCCGATCGTCCACGTCAATGCCGATGACGTCGAGGCCTGCGCCTCGGCGATCCGCCTGGCGATGGCCTACCGCGAGCGCTGGGGTCGCGACGTCGTCATCGACCTGATCGGCTACCGCCGCTTCGGCCACAACGAGACCGACGAGCCCGCCTACACCCAGCCGCTGATGGCGGCCAAGATCAAGGCGCACCCACCGGTCTCAGAGATCTATGCCGAGCAGCTGATCGCCGAGGGGGTGATCAGCTCCGAGCAGGTCGAGGCAGCGACCGAGCAGCGCCGCACCGAGATGTCGGCTGCGCTCGGTGACCTCCGCGAGAAGATGGAGTCGGGGGCCTATGAGGATCCCACCGTCGGCGCCACCGGCACCGGAGACCTCGACCGAAGCGCCAGCCCCCCGGTTGATACCGCCGTCGCCGCGCCGAAGCTGCGTGCCCTAAATGAGGCCCTGCTCAAGGTTCCCGAGAGCTTCACGATCCACCGCAAGCTGCGCCGACCGTTGAGCAAGCGCCTTGATGCAATCGAGGCGGGGGGGATCGACTTCGGCCACGCCGAGGCGCTGGCCTTTGCCTCGCTGCTGAGCGAGGGCGTCCACACCCGCCTCACCGGACAAGACACCGAGCGGGGCACCTTCTCCCACCGCCACCTCGTCCTGCACGACGAGAACACCGGCCTGGAGTACTGCCCGATGCAAAACCTCCCAGAGGCCACCGCCCCCTTCGAGCTCTTCAACAGCCCCCTCTCGGAGATCGCCTGCCTTGGCTTTGAGTACGGCTACTCGGCGGCAACCCCCAGCGCGCTGGTCCTCTGGGAGGCCCAGTTCGGGGATTTCGGCAACGCCGCGCAGGTGATCATCGATAGTTTCATCGTCTCCGGTGAGGCCAAGTGGGGGCAGACCAGCCGACTCACCCTGCTGCTTCCACATGGATATGAGGGATCAGGACCCGAGCACTCCAGCGCCCGGATCGAGCGCTTCCTGGCACTGGGTGCCGAGGGCAACATTCGAATCGCCAATCCGACCACCGCCGCCCAGTACTTTCACCTGCTTCGCCGCCAGGCGCTGATCCGAAAGCCCCGGCCGCTGATCGTCTTTACCCCGAAGGGGCTGCTGCGCCTGGCGAGCGCCAGCGCCAGCCTCGACGAACTCACCGATGGAGCCTTTCAGCTGATCCTCGATGATCCCAAAGCCCAGGGCCGTCGCGAGCAGATCAAGCGCCTCGTCCTTTGCACCGGCAAGGTCTACTTCGACATCGATTCCAATGAGCGGCGCGAGCGCGCCGATTCCGTCGCGATCGCCCGAGTGGAGATGCTCTATCCCTTCGCCGAGCAGCAGCTGCTCGATCTGATCGCCTCCTATCCCAATCTGCGCGAGATCGCCTGGGTGCAGGAGGAGCCGCGCAACATGGGGGCCTGGAAGGTGATGTCGCGGCGGATGCCTCAACTGCTGCCCGAGGGGGTCGAGCTGAGCTACATCGGTCGCCCCGGCCGAGCCAGCCCCGGCGAGGGCTACTCGGCGGCCCACGCCCGCGAGCAGGAGCGGATCGTCTTGACCGCGCTGACGGCGGAGCTCTGATGCAAAAGCCCGTCCCCGGGGCGCTTTTCGTCTGGGTCAAGCGCCTCTCCTGGTTCGAGCTGACGATCTTCACGGCGCTGATCGTCTTCTGGCTGCTGCCCGGATACGAAACCGAGACGATGATCTTTGGCTGGGCTCACGGGATCGGATTCGTCGGGCTGTGCATCGTGATCTGGATCGCGGCGGTCCGCCGTGAGGCTCCCTACACACTGCTCGCAGCCACCCTGACCCCGGTTGGTCCGCTCGGCAGCGTGATCGGAATCGAGCTGATCGAACGCAAGGGATGGGGCATCGCACAAGCGCCGCGGAGCACCGCGGATAACCCGCAATAACCGTCGGTCGGCCTTGACCTCGGCGCCCTAACCCTGTATAGCTAGTTGAGACTGTTCCTCTGGACAGTCCCGTCCGGGGGAACGGCTGCGTCGGCATCCCTCCCTGGCTACCGACGCGCTGGTGCGGTGCGGGTCGCGCGGACCCCCCTGCCTCCCGCGGCCCCGCCGCACCTCCACGTTCGCTCAGGACGATGCGAAAGCGAGCCGGCTGCGAGGCCGCGGGTTAACCGCGGAGCTTGCGAAGCACGGTCTGCAGAATTCCGCCATTTTGGAAATAGGTGACCTCGTTGGGAGTATCGAGCCGGACGTTCGCCTCGAACTCGATCCGATCGGCGCTGACCGTTACCGACCTGGCTTCGCCAGCTTCGAGGTCACCTATTGTGATCAGCTCCTCTCCGCCCAGACCCAGTGAGTCGGCGCTCTCGCCGTCTGGAAACTGCAGCGGCAGTACCCCCATCCCGATCAGGTTGGAGCGATGGATCCGCTCAAAGCTCTCGGCGATTACGGCGCGCACGCCGAGCAGCTTGGTGCCCTTGGCGGCCCAGTCGCGGGAGGAACCCGAGCCGTACTCCTTACCCGCGAGCACGATCAGCGGCACACCCTCTTGCCCGTAGGCCATCGCCGCCTCATAGATCGTCGTCTCCTCCCCGGCCGGGAAGTGGCGGGTGAATCCTCCCGCCCTCTCCACCAGTCGGTTGCGCAGGCGGATGTTTGCGAAGGTCCCGCGGATCATCACCTCGTGGTTTCCCCGGCGCGAGCCGTAGGAGTTGAAATCGCGCGGCTCGACCCCTTCTTCGATCAACCAGCGCCCCGCCGGACTATCTTTTTTTATCGCCCCCGCCGGCGAGATGTGATCGGTTGTGATCGAATCCCCCAGCAAGGCGAGCACGCGAGCATCCTCGATCGGCTCCAAGCCGGGTGGATTCGCCGGCATCCCGTCAAAGAAGGTGGGGCGGCGGACGTAGGTGGAGGCCGGCCAGCTGTAGCGATCGCCGGCCGGCACCTCGACCGCATTCCAGTTCTCATCGCCGCTGAACACCCGGGCGTAATTTCGAGTGAACATCTCAGCCTGGATCGAGCTCCCGACCAGATCCCTGATCTCCTCGGAGCTTGGCCAAATTTCGCTCAGGAAAACGGGCTCGCCGGCCTCATCCTCACCGAGCGGCTCGCTGAGCAGGTCAAGATCCATCCTGCCGGCGAGGGCGTAGGCCACGACCAGCGGCGGGCTGGCCAGGTAGTTGGCCTTGACGTCCTGGTTGATCCGTCCCTCGAAGTTTCGATTTCCCGAGAGAACCGCGCAGACAGCCAGGTCATTTTCTTCAACCGCGGCCGAGATCTCCGGCGCCAACGGCCCCGAGTTGCCGATGCAGGTCGTGCATCCATAACCGACCAGGTTGAACTGGAGGCGATCGAGATAGGTGGTCAGGCCCGCCCTATCGAGGTAGTCGGTGACCACGGTTGAGCCCGGCGCCAACGACGTCTTCACCCAGGGCCTGCGCGCGAGCCCGCGCTTTAGTGCGTTTCGCGCCAACAGCCCGGCGCCGATCATCACACTCGGATTTGAGGTGTTGGTGCAGCTGGTAATCGCCGCGATCACCACCCGACCGTGGTCGAGCTCGAACTTCTCCCCGGCCTCGATGCTGACCTCCACCGCATCGCCACTGCGACGCTCGAGCACCGTCCCCCGCTCACCGCTTAACGGCGGGCGCGGGCGCCCGCGCTCATCATCGTGCTCCTCGGCGGGGGGATCGGAGGCGGGAAAGGACTCTTCCATCGCGTGGTCGCGTCCGTTGCCGAGCTGGGCGGCGGCCTCGGGGTCCAGCTCGAGCATCGCCTCAAGAAACGCGGCCTTGGCCTCGCCCAGCGGCACCCGATCCTGGGGCCGCTTGGGCCCAGCGATACTCGGCACGACCTCGCCCAGGTCGAGTTCCAGCTTCGCCGAGAAGGCGGGCTCGGGGGCATCGGCCTCGTGGAACATCCCCTGGGTGCGGGTGTAGGCATCGACCAGCTCGATCGTCTCGGCCGGGCGTCCGGTCAGCTCCAGGTAGCGCAGGGTCTCGGCGTCGACGGGAAAGATTGCGCAGGTGGAGCCAAACTCCGGTGACATGTTGCCGATCGTTGCCCGATCGGCAAGTCCCAGGGTGGGTAGACCCGGTCCGTAGAACTCGACCAGCCTCGATACGACCCCGAGCTCGCGCAGCATCTCGGTGACGGTTAGGACAAGGTCGGTCGCCGTCGCCCCCTCGGGCAGCTCGCCGCTCAGCCTGAAGCCGACCACCTGCGGCAGGAGCATCGAGATCGGCTGTCCGAGCATCGCCGCCTCGGCCTCGATCCCGCCCACGCCCCAGCCCAGCACCCCGAGCCCGTTGATCATCGTGGTGTGCGAATCGGTCCCAACCAGGGTGTCGGGGTAGGCTCGAAGGACGCCGCTGGCCTCGCTGCTGTAGACGACCTGGGCGATGTGCTCAAGGTTGACCTGGTGACAGATTCCGGTTGCCGGGGGCACCACGCTGAAGTTGTCAAACGACTGCTGTCCCCACTTCAGGAAGGAGTAGCGCTCGCGGTTTCGCTCGAACTCACGCTCGGCGTTGATCGCGAAGGCGCGGGCGTTTCCAAAGGCATCGACTTGGACCGAGTGATCGATCACCAAATCGACGTCCACCAGCGGGTTGATCGCCGCCGGGTCACCGCCGATTTCCTCCATCGCATCGCGCATCGCCGCCAGGTCGACGACGGCGGGCACGCCGGTGAAGTCCTGCATCAGGACCCGGGCCGGCTGGAAGGGAATCTCGATGCTCGGCTCAGCATCGGGATCCCAGGCCGCGATCGCCTCGACGTCGGCGGCGGTGACCGCGACCCCATCCTCCAGCCGCAATACGTTCTCCAAGAGCACCTTGATCGAGTAGGGCAAGCGCTCCACCTCGAATCGCTCGGCCAAAGCGTCGAGGCGAAACACCTCAAACTCGCGCCCACCCAGCTCGAGGCTGGAACGGGCGCCGAATGAATCGCTGCTACTCATCGTCCAATCCTACGTAGCTGCCCGAATCCCCACAGCCACCACCAGCGGCGATCCGCCGCGCCGTGCCCCGGGGCTGAGCTCGCCCGTCATCGGCGCCCCTAACGCTTCTCCCTGGAGTGCCCGGCGGCAACCGCGGCGGCCGAGCGCTGCCCGGTTGCACCACTTTGGGCGCGCACCGCGACGCGGGGACTGAGCATGCCGAGGTGGGCGAGCGCCCGCTGGCGCCAGGGAGCGACGGCGCGCTCGACCAGATCACCCTCAATCGCCCTGATCACCGCCGCCGCCACCTGTTGGGGCGTGGCGGTCCCCAAGCCGGGTGGCGGCTTGGCGCCGGAGTCGGCAAACATCCCGGCATCGCGGATAAAGCCCGGCGAAACGAGCGAGACGCCGACCCCCCGCGAGCCCAGGTCAGAGCGCAAGGCGAGCGCAAAGCCGCGCAAGCCAAACTTGGTCGCGCTGTAGATCGAGCTGCGCGGGCTGGCGACCTTTCCCGACAGGGAGGAGACGAAGACGAGCTGGCCACCGCCACGCTCGATCATCGCCGGAAACAGCGCCTGGGCCAACAGCATCGGCGACTCCAGATTTACCCTCAGTGCCCGCCCCAGCTCAGCGGGGGTGAAATCGGCAAGCCAACCCGCTCCCGGCAAGCCCGCATTGGCGATCAGGATGTCGACCGGGCCGGCCTCCTCGGCGAGCCGCTCGGCGGCCCCGGATTCGGCCAGGTCGGCGACCAGCGTGCGGTGCCCGCCGCCGGGCAGCTCCGCCGCCAGCGCCGCCAGCGCCGCGGCCCGTCGGGCGCTCAGCTCCAGGCTCACACCTCGCGCCGCCAGGGCATGGGCAATCGCTCGCCCGAGACCCCCCGTGGACCCGGTCAGCAGAGCTCTACGGCCGGCAAGTTCCATCCCAAAACCCAAGCTAGCAGCCGCTTGGCCGAGAGGATTTTCGGCTCCGACTCCGAAAGGCGAGGAATGTTTGCGTGCCATCAGCAGGCAGCCGGACGATCGTCTAGACTGCCGCCGTTCCAGATAACCGAAACGCCGAATCCCGAGCGCCCCGAGGCGCCACGGGAGCGGGGGAACCACGTTTTCGGGGCTAACCCACCTCAACGAGGCGGGGGCGCAGGCTCCTTTCGCGCCAGCCCGACAGCTAACCCCGTAGGCCGACGAAGGAGATCGGTTTGCAGCCATATCCACACAAGCTCAAGCTCAAAGCAGGCTTAGTAGCAGGCGGCGCCCTGGCGGCGCTGGCGCTGGCGGCTCCAGCCGGTGCCTCGGCGGCCTGCACCACCGGTGGCCTGACGCCTGCGATGTTCGACGAATGCACCCCCACCGCCAAGGCGAAGCTGCTCGCCGATGGGGAACTGATTCCCCCCTCAACCGCGCCGCCCCGGGTCGTCTCGGTGATCAAAGCGGCAAACCAGATTCGCACCAAGCCCTACATCTGGGGAGGCGGTCACGCCAGCTGGTATGACAGCGGCTACGATTGCTCGGGTTCGGTCAGCTTCGCCCTTCATGGCGGCGGATTTCTCAATAGCCCGCTGCCCTCGGGCCCGTTGGAGAGCTGGGGGCTGCCGGGTCCGGGCCGCTGGATCACGGTCTATGCCAACGCCGGTCACGCCTACGCGGTGATCGCCGGGGTTCGCTGGGATACGGCCGGGGACGCCAGCGGCAGCGGTCCGCGCTGGCACAGCGAACTGCTCAATAACCAGGGCTTCGTCGCGCGCCACCCCGCCGGCTACTGAGGCCAGCGCCGGCTCGCCAAGGCGGGACGGCGCTGGCGCCGAATCCCTAGAGCGGGATGTTGCCGTGCTTTCGCTTCGGCTGCGCAACGCGCTTTGACTGCAGCATGCGAAGGGCTCTGATCAGCTTTGGACGGGTTTCGCGCGGCTCGATCACGTCATCTATGTAGCCGCGCTCAGCGGCGGAATAGGGGTTGGCAAAGTGGGCCTTGTAGTCATCGATCAGCTTCTGGCGGCGCTGATCGGGTGTCGGCGAGGAGGCGATGTCTTTGCGATAGATGATGTTCACAGCGCCCTCGGGTCCCATCACGGCGATCTCGGCCGTGGGCCAGGCGACGTTGTAGTCGGCGAGCATGTGCTTTGAGTTCATCACGTCATAGGCCCCGCCGTAGGCCTTGCGGGTGACGACGGTGAGCTTTGGCACCGTAGCCTCGGTGAAGGCGTAGAGCAGCTTGGCGCCGTGGCGGATGATCCCGTTCCACTCCTGATCGGTGCCGGGCAAGAAACCGGGCACGTCGGTAAAGGTGATCAACGGCACGTTGTAGGCGTCGCAGGTGCGCACGAAGCGAGCAGCCTTCTCGGAGGCCTCGATGTCAAGTACCCCGGCGAGGTGGGCCGGCTGGTTGCCGACGATACCGACCGGGTAGCCGTCCAGGCGCGAGAAGCCGCAGACGATGTTCTTGGCGAAATGTTCGTGCACCTCGAAAAAATCCCCCTCATCGACTATGCGCGAGATCACCTCCCGCATGTCATAGGGCTTGGATGGATCGTCGGGGACGAGCGTGTCGAGCTCGGGGTCCTGGCGCTCGGGATCATCGCTTGGCTCAAAGCGCGGCGGGGCCTCGAGGTTGTTGGAGGGCAAAAAGCTGAGCAGGTAGCGAGCGTCTGAGAGGCAGCTCTCCTCATCCTCGGCGGCGAAATGGGCGACTCCGGATTTGGTGTTGTGGCTCATCGCCCCACCGAGCTCCTCGAATTCGACCTCCTCTCCGGTCACCGTCTTGATCACCTCGGGCCCGGTTATGAACATGTGGGAGGTCTCCTTGACCATGAAGATGAAGTCGGTCATCGCCGGTGAATAGACGGCGCCGCCGGCGCAGGGTCCCATGATCAGGCTGATCTGGGGAATCACCCCCGAACACTTAACGTTGCGGACGAAGACGTCGCCGTAGGCACCGAGGGAGACGACCCCCTCCTGGATGCGGGCGCCGCCGGAATCGTTAATGCCGATCACCGGCGCCCCGACCTCGGCCGCCAGATCCATCACCTTGCACATCTTCTCGGCCATCACCTCGCCGAGGCTGCCGCCGAAGACGGTGAAGTCCTGGGAGAAGACGAACACGGTGCGACCTTCGATCGTGCCGTGGCCGGTCACCACCGCGTCCCCCCAGGGGCGGCGTTTTTGCATTTCGAAGTCATAGGTACGGTGGCGGACGAAAGTGTCGAGCTCCTCAAAGGAGCCGGGGTCAAGCAGCTTCTCAACCCGCTCGCGGGCGGTCAGCTTGCCCCTGGAGTGCTGCTTTTCGACCGCCTCAGCGGATGCCGAGTGGATCGCCTGCTCGCGCAGCTCGCGCAGATAGGCGAGCTTCTCCTCGTGGCTGACGGGGTTGCGCTCACGCATTGGGCGCAGCAGTCTATGCCGAGCGGCTCAGGTGCCGCCGAACGGCTGCTTGTGAGGCTGGGCAAGCTGATCGAGGAGGCGCTCGAGGTCCTCCTCGCTGAGCCCGAGGTGATCGGCGGCGCGGATCTGCACCCGAGTCCCAAAGCCCTTCTCGGCCATGCTCACCTCGAGCTGGCGCAGCTGCTGCGCGGCGGCGATCAGCTCGACCAGCTCCGGCTCTGACTTCACCAGGGTTCTCGAAACCTCGATCATGGCTGCGGCTTCAACCACCGTCGCCTCGATCCTGCTGCCTTACGAAGCTGGGCGAGACCGTTCAGCGGCTCAGAAGAATGCCCCGCCCTGGTATTCGCCGAAGACCTCACGCATGGCTCTGCAGACCTCCCCGATCGAAGCGCTGGCGGCGAGCGCGGTGCGGATCGGGTGCAGGAGGTTGCCGTCCCCGCGGGCGACCTCACCGAGCGCCTCGAGGCTGCGCGCCACGGCGGCCTGATCGCGGGACTCCTTGAAGGCCCGGAGGCGGGCGAGCTGGCGTCGCTCGGACTCCGGATCGACCCGCAGGATGTCGACATCATCGATCTGATCGGTGACGTACTTGTTGACGCCGACCACAATGTCTTGGCCGCTGCGGTAGCGCTCGTGATAGGAGAGCGCTGACTCCTCGATCTCGCGCTGCATGAACTCCAGCGCCTTAACCGAGCCGCCCAGCTCTGCCACCTTGTCGATCAGCTCCCAGGCACGGGCCTCGATCTCATCGGTCAGAGACTCGACGAAATAGGAGCCGGCGAAGGGATCCACCGTGTCGGCGACGCCGGACTCGTGGGCAAGCACCTGCTGGGTGCGCAGGGCGATCCGCGCCGAGCGCTCGGTCGGCAGCGCCAGCGCCTCGTCAAATCCATTCGTGTGCAGCGACTGCGTACCGCCGCTGACCGCGGCAAATCCCTGCAGGGCGACCCGGATGATGTTCACCTCGGGTTGTTGGGCCTGCAGGGTGACACCCCCCGTCTGGGTGTGGAAGCGGATCTTCATCGAGTTGGGGTCCTCGGCCCCGAATCGCTCCTTGACGATCTCTGCCCACATTCGCCGCACCGCTCGAAACTTGGCGATCTCCTGAAAGACGTTGTTGTGGCAGTTAAAAAAGAAGGCCAGCCGCGGCGCGAACTGGTCAATCTTTAGGCCGCGGTCGAGCGCCGCCTCGACGTAGGCGATCGCGTTTGAGAGGGTGAACGCGACCTCCTGGACCGCCGAGCAACCCTTCTCGCGGATGTGGTAGCCCGAGATCGAGATCGTGTTCCACTTCGGAACCCGCTCGCGGCAGTACTCAAAGATGTCGGTGGTCAGCCTCATCGTCGGCTCGGGCGGGTAGATGTAGTTGCCCCTCGCCATGTACTCCTTCAGCACGTCGTTTTGCACCGTGCCGCGGAGCTCTTGGGAGTCAACGCCTTGCTCCTCAGCGACCAGCTCATAGAGCAAGAGCAAGATCGCCGCCGGGGCGTTGATCGTCATCGAGGTGGAGACGCTGTCAAGGGGGATCTCGGCGAAGCAGATCCGCATGTCCTCGATCGTGTCGATCGGAACTCCGGTGCGGCCGACCTCACCACGGCAGAGCGGGTCATCGGAATCCCGGCCGAGCTGGGTCGGCAGGTCAAAGGCCATCGAGAGGCCGGTCGAACCGTGGGCAATCAGGTAGCGGTAGCGCTCGTTTGTGTCCTCGGGAGAGGCGAAGCCGGCGTACTGGCGCATTGTCCAGAGTCGATCGCGATACATCCCGGCGTGGATGCCGCGGGTAAACGGCGCCGAGCCGGGCTCACCGAGGCGCTCGGCCAGGTCGGGAGCAACGTCACCCTCCTCATAGAGGACCTTGATCTCGATTCCGGAGTCGGTGAAAACGCGCGGGTCATCTGCTCCCACCAGCGGCGCGATCGTGCGGGGGAGGTCCTCCGCCTCCTCGCCAGGCCTATCGGTCTCAGTTGCCATCCCCGCCAGGATATTGCGCCGCGGGCGGCGCCGGGCAAACGAGCTCTGAGCGGCGGGCATTCCGCCATTTATCCTCGCGCTGCGGCGCCCGCAGCCCCCCACCTACTGCGAGGTGCCGACCAGACGCTCGATCCCGCTCTGCTCGATCGTCTTTTGCAGGCCCTCGCGCAGGGTGATCTGGGGGCGCCAGCCCAAGAGCTCGGAGGCTCGAGTGATGTCGGGGCGGCGCTGCTGTGGGTCATCGACGGGGAGCGGTTCATAGACCAGCTCGGAGCGAGAATCGGTTACATCGATCACGGTCTCTGCCAACTCAAGCAGCGTGAACTCGTCGGGATTACCGATATTTACCGGCGTGTGAGCGTCGGATTCGGCGAGCCCGATGATGCCGGCGATCAGGTCATCGACGTAGCAGAAGCTGCGGGTCTGGCTGCCGTCGCCAAAGACCGTCAGCGGTCGGTCCTGAAGCGCCTGGCGCAGGAATGTGGGAATGGCGCGCCCGTCGTGGGGCCTCATCCGCGGGCCGTAGGTGTTGAAGATCCGAACGATCGCCGTATCGACCCCCTGCTGGCGGTGGTAGGCCATCGTCAGCGCCTCCGCGTAGCGCTTGGCCTCGTCATAGACCCCGCGCGGGCCGATCGGGTTGACGTGGCCCCAGTACTCCTCGGTCTGGGGGTGCACCTGTGGGTCCCCATAGACCTCGCTGGTCGAGGCGATCACAAAGCGGGCGCGCTTGAACTTGGCCAAGCCGAGCATGTGGTGGGTTCCGTAGGAGCCGACCCGGAGGGTGTGCAGCGGCAGCCGCAGGTAATCGATCGGGCTCGCCGGGGAGGCGAGGTGGTAGACGAAGTCAACCTCCTCGCCGACATCGACGTACTCGGTGATATCAAGGTGGCGAAACTCAAACGCCGAATCGCGGATGTGATCGATGTTTTGCAGCGAACCGGTCTCGAGGTTGTCGAGACAGATCACCCGATTTCCGGCTCCGAGCAGCCGCTCGCAGAGGTGAGAGCCGAGGAAGCCGGCGCCGCCGGTGACCACACAGGTGCTCATCGCGCCCGCCACGATAGCTGGGTTCGGCTTGCCTCAGGGCGACGGCGGCGAGACCTTGCCCGCGCCGCGCAGCTCTCGGGCCTCCGAGTCGCTGAACAGCGCGGGCAGCGAGTCGCCCCTAGCGCAGAGTGGAGAACTGGTCGGTGACCTGGTCGACCAGGTCCTGGGCGCGGTTACTTTGCTCATCGACTGCCTTGCGCACCCGCTGCTCGACCTCATCGCGGTTTCGGCGCAGCGTTTTCTCGACCGTGCGCTGACGTTTGCGCGCCTCGCGCTCGACCCGGCCCCGGGTCCTTTTGACCTCGCTGGTGGCCTTGCGACGGGCACTGGCGCCCCGCCGCTCGCTGCGCTTTAGCGATTTGCGCAGCTGGGCGCGGTAGGACTTCAGCTGTTTTTCGGCGGCGCCGCGACCGGTGAAGGGCTCGACCAGATCAGAGATGCGATCGGTGACCTCCAGCACAGCGCCGATCGGAATGTCAACGACGCTCTCTGCAACGGACTGCACCTGGCTTTTGGCGGGGGCAGCTGCTTTGGCAGTGCGCCCGGCCGAACTGGCCGTCCGTTTGGTGTTGGTGGCGGTGCGCTTGGACTGGGTTTTTGCGCTCGCTTTTGCGGGTTTGTGGTTGTTTTTCTCGGTTGCCATGAAAGTCGGATCCCTTCAATCGTTCGACATTTGCCTGCCCTCGGGTGTTCGCGAGTCTAGCGAACATATGTTCTTAGCGAACACACGTTCTAAAACCGGAGCGGGTGTTTGGTTACAGCCCGATTTTGGTTAGAGCCCGATTTTCGGGTCGCGGCTCAGGGCTTTGCCGGATCCTGGGCTTCGCGCAGGAGGGCGAGGGAGCGATCGCCGGCGGCGGCGATGATCGGGTAGCGAGCCTCAAGCCCAAGCTCTGCCTGCTCAAGCGCCAGGTCGCCAAAGGCGACCCGGCCACCCGCCTCACGAACGATCAGCTGCGCCGCCGCCGCATCGACCGAGCGGCAGGGGCGCAGGCTGAGCATCGCGTCAAAGCGAGCTGCTCCCACGTAGGCCGCGCTGATCGCGATTGAGCCGACCACCCGGAGCCGGTAGACCCTGTCGATCAGCGCTCCGAGCAACGCCAGCGAGCGCTCCGGCTCCGCCGACTCCAGACCCAAAAGCTCTGGGCGCTCGCGGTCGGGGCCAACCGCCAGTGAGCGCCCATCGAGCCTCGCGCCCACCCCGCGCCGCGCCACGAACTCCTCCCCCGCCCCGAAATCGTAGACGTAGGCGAACTCGACATCTGCCATCGATGAGCCCGAGGCGACGGCGATGCTGAGGCTGTGAGAGGGGAGGGTGCGGCGCGCGTTGAGGGAACCATCGATCGGGTCGATCACCACCCGTGCCGCGCCACCGGAGCCGAAGCTGAGCTCGCCGCGCTCCTCAGAGACCGCCACGAAGGAGGCGCCCTGGTGGCCCAGCGCGTCCAGCTCGGCGAAGACGGCGTCCTCGCAGCGGCGGTCGATCGCAAGGGTGCGATCGCCGCCCTTGCCCACGCCCTCATATACCGTGCGCTCCTCGATACCGGGGACCGAGGCGAAGATCTGGCGCTGGGCAATAACCAGGCGCCGGCAGATTCCCAGCCAGTCTGCGGTAAAAACGTCCATCCGGGCCATCCTAAGCAGGGCGCGCACTCGGTAGCGTTGGGCCATGCTCGCCACGGTCGAAGCACAGCAGCGCGCGGTTTGCCATCGCGGCGGCCCGGCCTTACTCGTGGGAGGGCCCGCGACCGGCAAGACCGAGGCGCTGGCGCGACGTCTGGCTCGCCTCGCGGCGGCGGGCACCGGCCCCGAGCGGGTCCTAGTTCTGACCGCCACCGCGGCGACCGCGAGCAGGTTAGGAGAACGCGTTGAGGCGCTTTTGAGCGGACCGTTCGAGGAGCTCTGGATCGGAGAGTGGGACGCATTGGGGGAGCGGATCCTGCGCGAGCACGCGACCGCCGCGGGGCTCGATCCGTTCTTCGACGTGCTCGGCCCGGCCGAGCGTTTGGCGATGCTCTTAGAGCGGCTCGCGCAGTTGCCGCTGCGCCGCCATGAGATCCGCGGAAATCCGGCCGGATTGCTCGCCGCCTTGCTGGCACGAATCGACGCCCTCAAGGCAAGCGCAATCGGCGCTGAGGCAATCGGCTCTCGGGCCCGCGAGGAGGAGGAGCGGGCGGGCGATCCGGCCTCCTTGGTGGCAGCTCAAAAGGAGCGAGAGTTTGCCGAGCTTTTTGCCGCCCACGACCGGATCCTCGCCGCCACCGGCAGCCTCGACCGCGGCGACGTATTCCTCGCGCTAAACCAGCTTCTCGCGGATCGACCCGACCTCCGCCGCGGGCTCGGGAGTCGCTTCGTCGAGGTGATGGTCGATGAACTCGAGGAGACGACACCCGCCCAGCGGGCGATCCTGGCGGCGCTGGCGCAGGCCAATCCAAACCACCTCTACTCGCTGCGGCGAACCGACCGGCTCGGCTCAGAGCCGAATCGCTCCCGAAGCGCAGCACTACCGGGCCAAGATCCGGGAACGGCGGCCTGGTTTCATGATCTGCATCCCAGCGGCGAGCTGATCGCCCTCGAGCGGCGCTTTCGCCAGCCGAAGGTCGGCTTCTGGCGCTGTAGCAACGAGCGGGCCCAGGCCCAGGCGACGGCGCGCGAAGTCGAGCACCTGCTTGCCGCCGGCAGCCAGGCGGAGAGGATCTGCGTTTTGGTCGATCAGCCCAGCCGCCGCGGTGGCGCCATCGCGGCAGCGATGGAGGAGCGTGGAATCCCCTTCCACCTCTGCGGCCCGGCCGCCCTCTTCCAGCGCCCCGAGGTGCGTGATGCAATTGCCTGGCTGCGCGTCCTGGCCGACCCAGAGGACTCCGCCGCCGCGGCAAGGGCGCTGACCCGCCCGCCCGTTGAGCTGCGCTCCAGCGATCTGGCCCGGCTGACGACGATCGCCCGGCGCCGCAAGCTCGACATGGTTGCCGCCAGCGAGGCGGCGCTTGAGAGCCCCCAGCTACAGCCCGAGGCGCGGGAGCGAATCCAGTCCTTTCTGAAGCTCTACGGCGCCGCGGCGGCGGCGCTGGAGGAGCGCCGCGCCGACGTCTTTGTGCGCCGCCTGATCGAGCGGGTCGGGCTGCGTCGCCAGCGGCTCTTCGCCGCCCAACCGGAGGTTGCCGAGCGCCTCTTGGCGCTCTCGCGGCTGGCCGAGCTCGCGGCGGCCTGGGCACGCCGCGAGCCCCATGGCTCGACCCGGGGCTTCGTTCGCTACCTGAGCGCCGTCGCCGAGGCCGGGGTCGACCCCAGCGGCGCCGCCGAGCCGCCCTCCCCCGGCGCCGTGCTGGGCCTCTCCCCCGGTGCCGTGAAGGGGATGGAGTTTGACCATGTTTTCGCGCTCGGAGTCGATCAGGGAGGGGATTGGGAGCGGATCGGTCAGCCCGCCCGCAGCGGTCTGTTCTTCTCGCGGGTCGAGGCCGAGGACGGCGGCGCGACTCCCCGCTGGCAGCTCTTTGAGCAAGCGCTCAGCGCCGCCGAGGGCACCGAGGAGATCCACGAGGAGGAGCTCTTTGGCCCGGCAGAAGGGCTGCACGCGACCTATCGATTGATGCGCGAGCAGGTCCTTGAGGCCTCCTGGAAGGCCGGCAGGGAGCTCTCGGAGCCACGCCTTGACACCGCGGTCGACGTGACCCGGGCGATCGCCCGCTACCTGGAGCTCTTGAAGCTCGCGGCGCTGGCCCAGCGCCCCGGAGATGAGCCGACCTCGGAGGCGATCGCGGCAGTCAACGGTCTGCTGCGCCAGGTCGCCAGCCCCGAGCAGCAGGCCGAGCTGGACGCATCATCGCTGGACGCCTACCTGCTCGGCGGCGAGCGCGAGCGGGGCCTGCGGCGCGAGTTGATCGCCGCCAGGGAGGAGCCGTCGCTGCAGGCCTTCCTGCCGCGCCGCGGCGATGGCGGGCTGAGCCTCTCGGCCTCTGACCTCGACCTCTACCTGACCTGCCCGCTCAAGTACAAGTTCGCGCGGGTCTTTGGAATCCCGCGCGAGCCGACGATCAATCAGCGCTTCGGCATCCTGATCCACAACGTGCTCGAGCGCTTCCATAAGGAGCAGGTCGAGGACGGCGACGCGGACGGCCCCGCGCGGCTGACCTCGCTCTTTGAGGCCGGCTGGCGCCGCTCTGGATTTCGCAGCAGCGACGATGAGCTCCAATACCGCCAGCGCGGACGCGATGCGATGCGCCTTTACTGGGAGGCTGAGAGGACGGCGCTGGGCAAGCCGCTCTGGCTGGAGCGAAAGTTCGACATCCAGATCGGCGGCCATCATGTGAGGGGACGGGTGGACCGCGTCGACCGGCTGCCCGCAGCGGGCTATGAGCTGATCGACTACAAGACGGGCGAGCGCAAGTCCGCAGCGCAGTTGCAAAGCGACCTGCAGCTCGCGCTCTACCGACTCGCCGCGCGGGAGGCCTGGGGGATCGAGGCGGCGAGTGGCAGCTACTACTACGTGCTCGACGCCGAGAAGGTGGCCGCGCCCTCAAAGCCCGATGACGGCGAGCGGGTCGAGCGCACCGTCTTGGAGGTGGGAGAGGGCGTGCTGGGCCAAGATTTCGAGCCGCGGCCCTCCGCCGCCGTTTGCGGCTGGTGTGATTACCGCCTGATCTGCCCGGCCGCCGAGAGCTAGCGGCGGGCGCTAGCTTCCCTGCTGGCGCAAGAAGCGCTGGAACTCGCGCGCGATCGAGTCAGCGGAGGGGAGGCTTTCACCGTCCTCGCCGAGCTGCTCGGCCTGCTCGGCCTCGATCCGCTCGACCAGTTCTTCGATCTCGGGGTTGGCGGCCACGGCCCGGCCGATCTGCTCTTCGTAGCTGACCGTCTCCTGCTCGAGCTCGGATGCGTCAACGGCGATCCCGGTGAGGCCTTCAAGGCGCCGCAGCAGAGCCAGCGCGGCCTTCGGGTTGGGAACGGCGGCCACGTAGTGGGGGACCGCCGCCCACAGTGAAGCCGAGCTCATTCCCACCTGGCGGCAGCAGTCGTGCACGACGCCGACGATTCCGGTTGGGCCCTCGTAGCTGGAGCGCTGCAGGTCGAGCTCTTCGACCAGCTCCTGATCGGATGCCAGGCCGGTGATCGGCACCGGCAGCGTGTGGGAGACCTCGGCAATCAGCGCCCCGAGGGTGATCACCATCTCGACCCCGAGCGCGTCGGCCGCGGTGGCAATCGTCTCTGAGAAGGTGCGCCAGCGCAGGTTCGGCTCGGTTCCGTCAAGCAGGACCAGGTCGCGATCGGCGGCGGGGACGCGGGCCGCAATCAGGTTGTTCTCTGGCCAATCGATTCGGCGGGCCTGCCCCTCGGCGAGGGTGATCGTCGGTCGCGTCGCTTGGAAATCGAAGTACTCCTCGGGGTCAACCTGGGCGATCAGCTCGGCGTCTAAGGACTCGGCCACCGTGGCGAGCGCGGTCGAGGCGGCCGCCGCGGCGTCGTTCCAGCCACGAAAGGAGCAGACGAGGATCGGGGCGCGAAGCTGGGGCAGATCACCTTCCCAAGTGAGAGAATCCACGCTCTGAGCGTAGACGATGAAGGCCGCGCGCCAGCCCGGCGCTCAGGACTCAGCGGCAAGGGCGCGGCGAAGCAGCTGCACCGCGATCGCCAGCGCCAGCGCGGCGAAGGAGAGCTGCAGGACTCGCTCGGGCACCTGGTTTGCGATCCCGACCCCGATCAGGACGCCGAGCGGAGAGAGGGCCCCGATCACGATCGCGTTGCGGAGGTTGACGTTGCCGTAGGAATGTTGGCGGATCGCTCCGACCGTGGCGACGATCACGATCATCAAGAGCGAGGTCGACTCGCCCTGGACCTGGGAGAGGCCGAGAAAGATCGTCAAGGCCGGCACGAAGAGAATCCCTCCGCCGACCCCGACCAGACCGCCGGCGAGACCGCCGGCGAGCGCGAGCCCCGCTGCCAGCAACTCGTTCACGCCAGGATCAGCTCGATCGAGGTGGCGAGCAGCAGGACGGCGAAAAGCAGCGACACGTCGCGCTGGGAGATTCGCTGCTGGATAGCCGTTCCAAAGACGACGCCAGCGATCGCTGGAATCGCCAGCGCCAGCCCATCGCCGAGGTGCACGTTGCCATAGATGCCGCCCTCGGCAATCACCCCAAACAATCCGATGATCACGATCGCCGCCAGGCTCGTCCCGGTGGCGAGGCGCTCCCCGTAGCCGAACCAAAAAATCAGGAGCGGCACGATGATGGTGCCGCCACCGACCCCGAACAGACCGCTGAAGATTCCAGCCGCGGTGCCGATCGCGGCGAGCTTTAGGGTCGCGGCAGAGGGCATCTGGGAAGCGGCGCGGGCAAGGTCTGGCGATACTAGATGCCATGCCTCGCGAAACTGAGACCGGGGATGGTGTCAAGCGGGCCGATCTGCTTGAGGAGTTGCGCTCTGACCCGGGGCGCACGGCGATTCTGAGCGATATCGATGGCACGCTTGCGCCGATCGCCGAGCGGCCGCAGGAGGCGGCCGTACCGAGCGCCGCAAAACGCGTGCTGGCGGCGCTGCTGGAGCGCTACGGACTGATCGGTTGTATCTCGGGGCGCCCGGCGGCCGAGGCACGGAAACTGGTCGGCGTTGACGGAATCGCCTACGCCGGCAACCATGGCCTCGAGCTGTTGCTGCCGGGTGAGCAGACGCCGCGCCTGGATCCCTCGCTACGCGGGCGCGAGGCTGAGGCCGCGACCTTCATCGCCACGCTCGGCAGCGCCGAGCTCGGGGCGGCGGGCCTGAGGGTCGAGGACAAGGGACCGATCCAGGCCCTTCACTGGCGCGGGGCGACGCGGGAGCGCGGCGCCGAGGCGCGCGCGCACCAGATCGCAGCCGAGGCGGGTCGCGCCGGATTGGAGCCGCGCTGGGGACGCAAGGTGCTTGAGATTCGACCGGTCGGAGGCGGCGGCAAGGACGCCGCGGTCGCGGCGCTCCTGGCCAACAATTCGATCTCTGCAGCTGCCTACGGCGGCGATGACCGAACCGATCTGGATGCCTTTCGGCGCCTGCGTGAGTTGCGCGACGACGGCCAGCTTGCGGTCGCAGTCTGCGTGGGGGTGGTCTCCCCAGAGGCACCGCCAGAGCTACCGGAGGAGTCAGACCTGATCGTCGATGGGCCCCCTGGTTGGCTGGAAATCCTCGAATCGCTCCTCGTCTGAGATGCCCTACACCGACCTCCTGCGGATCACGGTCTTACTCAGCGGCGCCGAGGCCACCGCGCTGGGCGCGATCGCGGCGATCGCCGCAGGGCAAAGCGGTGACGGCACGACCGTTTTGATCGCGGCCATTTGGTGGTTGATCTCGCTGGCGATCGGGCTCTTCCTGGGCCGCCCGGCGCGGGCGGCAAATGGCGTCCGCGAGGCCCTGACCCAGGCGCGCACGGCGACCAGCCTTCCCGCCGAGACACCTTCTCGGATCGCCATCGCCCGGCTTTGGCCAATCGGGGTCACCGCGCTCGCCGCCGGCGTCTTGGGCATCTTCTTCCCCGGCGTGGCGGTGATCGGGGCCGGCTACGCCCTGCTCGTAGCGCTTGCCTGGCACACCCGCGAGGCCGCCGTATTGGGGGTAGAGCATCGCGACGGGGTCAAGTTCTACGTCGTTCCCAACTCGGCCTTCAGACCGATCGAGCTGGTGCGCACCCCGGGTCTGCGCAGCGATCGCCTGCCCGCCTAGCGCTGAAGGAGCGCCCGCAGCTGCGGCCAGCTGCGGGCGTTGGCAACCTGCTCGGGACGCAAGCCGGCGCCGCGGGCGACGATCACGGCGTAGTTCATGTTGTCGAGCGTCTCGATTCCGTGCGCGTCGGTGTTCAGGGCGATCATCACACCAGCCTGCGCGGCGAGGCGAGCGTGCTCCTCGCAGAGATCGCGACGCCGCGGGCTGCCGTTGATCTCAAGCATCGTGGAGCTGGCGGCCGCGGCCTCAATCACCGCTTGGAGGTCGACTGGGTAGGGGTCCCGCCGGCCGATTAGGCGCCCGGTCAGGTGGCCGATGCAGTCGACCTCGGGGCTTTCGATCGCGGCGATGATCCGCGCTGTCATCCGTTCCTCAGAGATCGAGAAGGAGGTGTGGACGCTGGCGATCGTCCAGTCAAGGCGGGCCAGCAGCTCCGCGGGGTAATCGAGTGAACCGTCGGTTCCGATATTGACCTCCGAGCCGCTGAGCAGGCGGAAGCCGCGGCGCCCCTTGTTGTAGGCCGCCACCTCCTCGATCCGCTGTTCAAGGCGCTCGGCGCTGACGTTGTCACCGAAACCGTGACTCGCCGAATGGTCGGTGATCGCCAGGTAGGTGTAGCCACGCGAGCGCGCCGCCTCCGCCATCTCCTCGAGGCTGTTGCGACCGTCAGAGAGGGTGGTGTGGGAATGCAGGTCACCGCGAAGGTCGGAGATGCCGACCAGCCCCTGGGCGGGATTGTCGGCCAAAAAGGCCTCGAGCTCAGCGGCGGCGCTGGGATGCTTTTCCCGCAGCTTCACCGTGGCGGGGATCTCGCCACTCTCAAGCAGGGTGGCGATCTTTTCGGCGAGCGTCTTGCCGATCCCGGGTATCTGCTGAACGCGACCCGCTGCACTCAGCTCGGCGACGGAGTCGGGGTAATCGCGGATTGCGCGCGCCGCGCTGCGGTAGGCGCGCACCCGGTAGCGATCGGCGCCATCGCTCTCATAGAGCGTGCCAAGCTCCTCCAAGGCGGCGGCGATCTCAGCATTCTTCACCCTCCAAAAGTTAGCCCCAACCCCTTCTTTAGACACCCTTTGGCTTGATCAATAGCATCGTGGTTCATGCCCCAAGCCGACCCAAGCGGCCCGCCCTGGCTCGTCCTGCCTACCTACAACGAGGCTGAGAACCTGGCGCCCTTCCTCGCCGCTGCGCGCGAGAAGCTGCCCGACTCCGCCCAGATCCTGATCGTCGATGACAATTCCCCCGACGGGACCGGGGAGATCGCCGATCGACTCGCCGAGGAGTTCGAGAACGTCAACGTCTTGCACCGGCCGCTAAAGGAAGGGCTGGGCCCCGCCTACATCGCCGGATTTCGGCGCGCCCTCGCCGCCGGCGCCGGGTTGGTGCTCGAGATGGACTCTGACTTCTCCCACGATCCCGCCTTCCTGCCGCGTTTGCTGGAGGGAGCCGAGCGCGCCGATTTGGTGATCGGCTCGCGCTACGTGGCCGGCGGCGGAGTTTCGGATTGGGGGCTGACGCGGCGGGCGATAAGCCGCGGCGGCAGCGCCTATGCGCGGCTCGTGCTTGGGGTCGGGGTGCATGATCTGACCGGCGGCTTTAAGTGCTTCAGGCGCGAGGTGTTGGAGGCGATCGACCTCAACTCAATCGTCTCCCACGGCTACGCCTTCCAGGTGGAGATGACCTACCGGGTGATCCAGCACGGGTTCAGGGTGCTCGAGGTGCCGATCGTCTTTCGCGATCGCCAGGCCGGCTCCTCGAAGATGGACCGCTCGATCGTCGCCGAGGCAGCTTGGCGGGTTCCCCTCCTTCGCTTTGGCTCCCGGGCTCAAAACGGCGCCTCGGCGGCGGGCGGGGGGACGGTGGCTGGGCTCGACTCTGAGCGAGATTGAGGGGCTCGATCGGGCTCTCCCGACTTCCCCTGGGGCCTCGGCTCGGTGCCCCCTCGCGGTCTAGTAATGGGGAGGCGGCGGGAATACGATCGAGCTCCTCGCATCAGGCTGGGGTTGCTCCGATCCTCGGGATCGCGATCGGCCCACAACCGGCTCACCCCCAGATTCGGCTTTGGATGGCGAGCCCATCTCCCCCGAGATTTCGCCGCCGGCGAGGAGGGAAGGATGGAAATCGCCGTCCCGAACCTGGCGACGCTCCAGGCTCCGTCCGATCTTTGGAGCCAAAATGCCGGCGCGGAGAGCCCTCGCTATACTTTCTGAAGTATTGAGCGCTGAAACTCGACCCCCAGGAGAGCGATTCCAGTGACAGGCAAACTCCGCGATGTGACCGACGCCACCTTTAAGTCCGACGTTTTGGAGGCCGATGGCCCCGTCCTCGTCGACTTCTGGGCACCGTGGTGTGGGCCTTGCCGCGTCGTTCATCCGGTGCTTGAGGAGATCGACGGTGAGCGCGAGGACCTGCGGATCGTCAGCGTCAACGTCGATGAGAACCAGCAGACCGCGGCGCAGTATGACGTTCTCTCGATTCCGACGATGATCCTGTTTAAGGACGGAGCGATCGCCAAGAAGGTGGTCGGGGCGATGCCCAAGCGCCGCCTTGAGGCAGAGCTCGAGCCAGCACTGGCCTGAGGCGGAGCCGCGGCGATGCCGTTCGTTTCGATCGATTGGTATGAGGGGCGAACCGACGAGCAGAAGGCCGAGATCGCGAAGCGAATCGAGGCTGCGTTGGTCGAGGTAGCCGGAGTTGCGCCGGAGCACTGCTGGGTCAAGTTCTCTGACTCGACAAAGTCAGACTTCATCATCGGCGAGCCGAAGCGCTAGGCAGATTCAGGGCGCCGCAGCGAGACCTGCAGGCTGCGTCCTTCGACCTCGATCGCGCGCCCACCGTCTGCGTCGTAGGCGATCGAGGGGGCCAGTAACTCGGCGCTGAGGTAGGACTCGTGATCGCGGGCGGCGGCGAGCAGCTCCGTATCGCCGCCGAGGGCGAGTTCGATCCGATCGGTGACCTGCAGGCCCGCCGCTTTGCGCGCGTTTTGAACCGCGTGGACAATCTCACGGGCGAGGCCCTCGCCGCGTAGCTGCGGATCGATCTCTAACTCCAAAGCGACGGCGTGCCCAGCTTCTGTCTGCACCTGATAGCCGGCGAGAGGGACCAGCGCCAGGCTCACCTCATCGGCGCCGATCGCGTGCTCATCGCCGTCGATACTGATCCCAACCTCACCCCCGGCGGCCATCACCCTGGCGACGTGCTCGCCCGAAAGAACCTCAAGCGCCGCGACAACCTGCGGCATCCGCTTGCCAAAGCGTGGACCGAGTGCACGGTAGTTGGGCTTCACCGCGTAGCTGACCAGATCGGCCTCCTCGCTGACAAAGGCCAGCTCCTTGACGTTGAGCTCGGCCCTGACCAGATCGGCATGTGCTTCAATCGCGCCGCGCTCATTCTCATTGGCCACGATCACCGCCCGTCGCAGCGGTTGGCGCATCTTCAGCTTGGCCTGGGCGCGGGCCGCGCGGCCAAGCTCAACGCTCAGCCGCACCGCCTCCATCGCGCTCTCCAGCTGCAGATCAGAGCGGGCCGCGTCGACCTTGGGGAAGTCGCGCAGGTGGACCGAGTCGGGCCAGGAGTCGGGGTCAGCAGCGGCGCCGCCGACCAGGTTGAGGTGAATCTCATCGGCGAGAAACGGGGTAAACGGTGCGAGCAGCGCGGCGGCCTCCAAGAGGCAGTGGCGAAGGGTCGTAAAGGCGGCCGGATCGCCCTCCCAAAAGCGGCGGCGGGAGAGTCGTACGTACCAATTGGAGAGCTCATCGACAAACTCGGCGATCGCGCGGCCGGCGGCGGTGCAATCGAAAGCGTCCATGCTCTCGCCGACCCGTCCGATCGTCGCCTGCAGCCGCGAGAGCACCCAGCGGTCGAGGTCATCACTCGGCGGCTCCGGGCGCTTGAAATCGCCCGGAGCCAGGCCCTCGGCGTTGGCGTAGAGAACCCAAAAGGAGTAGGTGTTCCAAAGCGTCAGCAGGAACTGGCGCACCGACTCGCCCACCGCCTCAAGCGAGAACCGGTAGCCCGACCAGGGCTGCTGAGAGGTCAGGTAATACCAGCGCAGCGCGTCGGCACCGTGGGCGTCGATCACCTCCCACGGCTCGACCACGTTGCCCTTGCTCTTTGACATCTTCTGACCCTCGGGGTCAAGGATCAGACCCAGGCAGACGCAGTCGCGGTAGCTGGGGGCATCGAAGAGAAGCGTCGACTCGGCGAGCAGCGTGTAGAACCAACCACGGGTCTGATCGATCGCCTCACAAATGAAATCGGCGGGGAAGCGCTGGGCGAACTCGGCCTCGTTTCCAAAGGGATAGTGAAACTGCGCGAAGGGCATCGCGCCGCTGTCATACCAGGTGTCGATCACCGCCTCGACGCGGCGCATCTGCCCCCCGCAGCTCTCGCACTCAACGCTGACCCGATCGATGTAGGGGCGGTGCAGGTCGGCGGGGACCTCGCCGCCGAAGCGCTGCGCCAGCTCGGCCACTGAACCGGCGCAAAAGAGCTCCGCGCAGTGGGGGTCGCTGCAGCGCCAAATGGGCAACGGAGTCCCCCAGTAACGGTCCCGTGAAAGTGCCCAATCGACGTTGCCCTGAAGCCATTTGCCGAAGCGACCATGCTTGATGTGGGCGGGGTGCCAGCCGATCGTCTCGTTGTTTGCGAGGAGGCGATCGGCGAGCTGGGAGGTGGCGATGTACCAGCTCGACTTGGCGTAGTAGATGAGCGGCGTGTCGCAGCGCCAGCAGTGCGGATAGGCGTGCTCATAGGTTTGCTCGGCAAAGAGCAGGCCGCGGCGGCGCAGCTCGGCGATCAGCTCAACCCCGAGCTCAGGGTCCTTGACGAAGCGCCCGGAAAAGCCGCTGACGCGAGCGTCATAGGTGCCATCGGGGCCGACCGGATTAAACAGGGTGCGGGGGCGCTTTGGATCAAAGATTCCCTCCGCGCTGGCGAGCTCAAAGTCCTCCTCGCCGAAGGCCGGGGCGATGTGAACCAGCCCGGTGCCGTCCTCGGCGCTGACAAAGTCGCCGCCGAGAACTCGGTAGGCAGCGCTAGGCTGCTCGCTCAGCTCGAAGATCGGCCCCGCGTAGCGGCGCCCAACCAGCTCGGAGCCGGGGAAGCGACTGAGCACCTCGGCCTCCGCACCCAGCACCCTCTCACGCAGCGCCTCGGCGACGATCAGGACCTCTTCTCCGAGCCGCGCCCTGACGTAGGAGAGCTTTGGCGAGACGGCGACGGCGACGTTACCGGGCAGGGTCCAGGGCGTTGTCGTCCAGATCAAGAGCGACTCTCCAAGCTCCTCGCCGTCGCCGCCGAGCAGGGGAAAGCGCACGTAGATCGAGGGGTCCCTGACGTCCTCATAGCCAAGCGCCACCTCGTGGGAGGACAGGGCGGTACCGCAGCGCGGGCAGTAGGGCACGACCTTGTGGCCCTCATAGAGGCGGCCGTCATCCCAGATCTGTCGCAACGACCACCAGACCGACTCGATGTAGGAGTTATCGAGCGTCACGTAGGGGTGATCGAGATCGATCCAAAAGCCGATCCGTTCGGTGAGCCGGTTCCACTCCTCCACGTACTCAAAGACCGACTCGCGGCAGCGCTGGTTGAACGCGGCGATCCCGTACTCCTCGACCTGTTGTTTGGAGGTGATCCCGAGCTGCTTTTCGACCTCGAGCTCGACCGGGAGCCCGTGGCAATCCCAGCCGGCCTTGCGGGGCACCCGGTAGCCGCACATCGCCTTGTAGCGGGGGTAGATGTCCTTAAAAACACGGGCCAGCACATGGTGGGAGCCAGGGCGCCCGTTGGCGGTCGGCGGCCCCTCATAAAAACTCCAAACCTCGGCGCCCTCTCGATTGCTCAGCGAGCGCGCGAACACATCGTTTTGTTTCCAGCGAGCCAGGACCCGCTCCTCCAGCTCG
Organism: uncultured Solirubrobacterales bacterium; assembly: GCA_963700105.1. GTDB lineage: Bacteria > Actinomycetota > Thermoleophilia > Solirubrobacterales > 70-9 > CAVUWL01. Next base: position 357,138 of record CAVOWL010000006.1, read on the forward strand.
GGGAAGTCCTGCTTGGGGTCGACGGGATGAAAACCTGGCATCGGCAGGTGATTCTAGGAGCGAGTAGGGTGGCGCCTCGGTGGGGGGCTTTGAGCTGAACCAAAAGGTGGCGCTGGTTACCGGCGCGGCACGCGGAATTGGATTTGAGGCCGCGCGCCAGCTGCAGCTGCGCGGCGCCTCGGTTGCGGTGGTCGATCTCGACCACACACAGGCCTCCGAGGCCGCCGAGAGGATCGGCGAGGGGGCGATCGCGATCGCCGCCGATGTCACCGACGCCGGCGCGATGATGGCGGCGGTGGCCGAGACGGTTCAGAGGCTGGGCGGCCTCGACCTGGCGGTCGCAAACGCGGGCATAACCCAGTCGCAGATCGCGACCGCGCGTGGGCTCTCGGGCGAGGAGTGGGAACGGGTCTTTGAGGTTGACCTGCTGGGGGTCTGGCGAACCGCCCGCGCGGCGCTGCCCCAGATCGTTAAGCGACGCGGGCAGATTGTCGTCGTCTCCTCGGTCTATGCCTTTGTCAACGGCATGGGAAACAGTCCCTATGCGGTTGCCAAGGCGGGGGTCGAGTCGCTGGGCAGGGCGCTGCGGGTCGAGCTCGCACCCCACGGCGCCAGCGCAACGGTTGCCTACTTTGGCTGGGTCGATACGAAAATGGTTCAGGATGCTTTCGATCAGCCTGAGGCTGGGCGCCTGAGCGAGATGACGCCGGACTTCCTGCTGAAGCGGATCACCCCTGAGGAGGCTGCGGCCGGCCTGGTGGCGGGCATCGAGCGGCGGGCTCCGCGCGTTTTCGTGCCGAAGTGGTGGCGCTACGCCTCGGCTCTGCGCGGTCTGATCAACCCGCTGCTCGACCGCCGCCTCGAGAGGGACGCGAGGATGGCCGCCCTGCTGCGCGACCTCGATGCCAAGGCGATCGATGCCAGCGAGGCGCCCTCAGCGGGCGCGGGTTAGCTGCTCCAGCGCGAAGACGAAGGACTCATACGGCTCCGCGGTGGCTCGCTGCAGACCTAGCTCGCAGGTGCGGTTATTGCAGAGGTGGGCATCAAAGCGCCCCCCGCTCAGCTCCGCGGCCTGCTCGCGGGTGGCCGACTCGGTCAGCTCGGGGTGAGCGATACCCCGGTCTCCGGCAAAGCCGCAACAGGTCGCCGTCGGCGCAATAACGACGTCCTCGGCGAGGCTGGCGGCAATCGATTCAAACTGCACCCGCAGCCCCATCCGTCGCGTCGCACAGCTCGGGTGAAGGGTGGCGGTCGCGAGCTTTTGGGGGATCGGAAGCCCCGGCAGCAGCCTGTCGTGGACCCAGGTGAGCGAGTCGAGGACCTCGATCGCCCCCAGCCGCTCGGAGTTTTCCTCGCTCAGGACTCCCTCGCCTGGTTCGGCGATCGCCTGGGTGCAAGACGCCGCGTCGCTGATCACCGGCAGCGCCCCCTCCGCGCTCCAGCGCCAGAGGTTCTCAACCATCTCGTTGGCCTTGTGAGCGTGGGCGCGCCGAAAGCCCTTGGAGCTCCACGGCAGCCCGCAACAGCTGCCCGGCACCTCGGCGGGGATCCAGACCGGCAGACCGGCGCGCCGGGAGACCTCGACCAGCGCGGCGGCAAGGCTTCGGGCGGGAGAGCTCGCGGCGGCACGGCCGAGGACGCGATTCGTACAGGAGGGCAGATAGATCGCCGCGGCGGCGCTGGGAGAGGTACTAGGCAGCTGCCCCGGTGCGGGGCCGGGAAGGGCCCTTCCCCTCCTGCTGCGGCGGGCCAGCGGAGCACCGAGGCGCAGCCCCGCCCGCGCCGCCGCCTCGATTCCGCGCCAGCGCCGCGAGGCAAAGAGCGCGGCGGCTTCGGCGCGCTCGGTGTGGCGGGCGCCGCGCAGTTCCCTGACAAACTCGCCAGTGTCGATACCAACCGGGCAGGCAAGCTGGCAGCTGCCATCGGTCGCGCAGGTCTCAAGCGCCTGGTAGTTGAATTCCTCGAGCAGCACCCGCGCCAGCGCCGAGCCGCCGCCCTGGCGTGCCATCTCGCGGCGCAGGACGATCCGCTGGCGCGGCGTGGTGGTGAGGTTTCGGCTGGGACAGACGGGCTCGCAGAAGCCGCACTCCACGCAGGCGCTCACCGACTCCTCGATCGGCGGTGACGTCTTGAGGTTGCGCAGGTGTACTTCGGGGTCGCGGTTTAAGACCACGCCGGGGGAGAGCACCGCGTCGGGATCAGCCAACCGCTTGATCTGCCACATCATCTCGGTCGCGGTGGCGCCCCACTCGCGCTCGACGTAGGGGGCCATATTGAGCCCGGTTCCGTGCTCGGCCTTCAGCGAGCCATCGTATTTACCGACGATCAGCTCGACCAGGTCGGCCATGAATGCCTGGTAGCGATCGAGCTCAGATGACTTGGAGAAGTCGGGGGTGAGCATGAAGTGCAGGTTGCCGGCGGAGGCGTGACCGGCGACGCCGGGTAAAAAGCCGTGCTCTGCGAGCAGCGCCTGCAGATCGCTGGCACCCTCGGCAATCCGCTGCGGCGGCACGCAGACGTCCTCGACGATGAGCGCGGTTCCGGGCGGTCGCAGTCGGCCGATCAGTCCATGCAACCCCTCTCGCACCCGCCAGCTCAGCTCAATCTCCTGCGGATCCGCGCTGAACTCGATCGGGCGAATCGTCTCGTGGGAGGAGAGGATCCGCCGCGCCTCGGCGAGGCGATCGTCGAGCTGATCCTGATCGCCCGCGCCGAACTCGACCAAGAGCACGGCGGAGTCAGGCGGCAACTCCTTCCACTGCGCCGGCGCCCCCACCATGTTGTAGCTAGCGGTGATCAGGGCGGGAGCGACCATTAGCTCGACCGCGCTCGCCCCCGCCCCGACCAGCTCGCGGACCGGACCGATCGCCGCGTCGATGCTGGGGAAGTGCACCCAGGCGGTGCTCGTGCGGGCCGGCAGCGGCACGGTCTCAAGGACCGCCTCGGCGACGAAGGCCAGGGTGCCCTCGGAGCCGACGATCAGGCGTTGGAATATCTCCAGCGGCGCCGCGGCATCAAGGAACGCGCAGAGCCGGTAGCCGGTCGTGTTCTTGATCTCAAACTTGCGGGAGATGCGCTCGCTGAGGGCGGGATCGGCGCGGATCTGATCGCGGATCGCGGCCAGGCCGTCGGCAAGCTCGGGCTCCGCTTGGGCGAAGCGTTCGGCGGCGCCGGCGGCGCCGGTGTCGAGCGTCAGCCCCGAGGCGGTGATGAAGGTCATCGAGCGCAGGGTCGAGTAGGAGTCGTGATCGACTCCGCATCGCATCCCGCCAGAGTTGTTGGCGATCACGCCGCCGAGCGTCGCAATCTCGGTGCTGGCCGGATCGGGACCGAGCTTGCGACCGTAGGGGGCGAGAACGCGGTTGGCGTGACCGAGCACGGTTCCGGGCTTGATCCGGGCCCTGGCGCCGTCGCCCTCAACCGAGACCCCGCCAAAGTGGCGGCGCACGTCGATCAGAATCCCGCCGCCCTGACCCTGTCCGCTGAGGCTGGTGCCGCCGGCACGGAAGGTGAGCGGGATGCCCGAGCTGCGCCCGAAGGCCATGAGCTTTTTGATGTCGTCGCTGCACCTCGCCATCACCACCGCCTGAGGAAATACCCGGTAGGGACTGGCGTCAGAGGCGTAGCTGATGATGTCTGAGGCGCCGCCGCGCAGGCGACCGGGGCCGAGCAGGGCCTCAAGTTCGCCGCGCAGTGGCTGCGCCACCCCGGCGGCGATCGCTTCGGGTGCACGGTCGGCGGTCGGCTCAGACTCCGGTCGGGCAAGCGAGGCGAGGCTCTGCCGCATTAGCGCCATCTCTGTCTAAAAGAGTGCCATTCCCGGCGCCACCGCGACTTCGATGAGTTCGGGGTCAGGGGAATCAAACGCCCTCGCCAACGCGGCGCCAACCTGATCGCGAGAGCCAACCCGCTGGGCCTTGACGCCGTAGCCCTCAGCGACCGCGGCGACGTCGAGGTCGGGAAGGTCGAGGCCGGGCGCTCCGCGCACCCCCTCGACCTCAGCAAACCACTTGAGAATCGAATACTCGGCATTGCGAAGGAGCAAGAAGGTGACCGGTACCCGGTAGGCCGCGGCGCTCCAAAACGCCGTGATCGCGTACTGGGCAGATCCCTCGCCCAGCACGCAAACGACGGGACGATCTGGCTGTGCGAGCTGCACGCCCACCGCCGCAGCCAGGCCGAAACCGAGGCCTCCGCCGGCGCTGAAGTAGTAACTGCCCGGCCTGGAGATCCTCATCTGGTTGCGCAGCGCCAGCGTGCTGGAAGGCGACTCCAAGACGACGATGCCGTCCTTGGGGAAGACCTCGGCCAGCGCCGAGAGCGCCGTCGAGGGGTTGAGAGGATCGCTGATTGGGACCTCCCCGGGACCCGGATTGGGCTCGGGCTGTGGGCGCGAGGTCTCCCCGACCGCCTCCAACAGGGCAGCCAGGGTCAGTCCGACATCGGCGACCACGGCGTCGCCCATCGGGGCTCGAGCCGCCTCATCGGGATCGCTGGTAATCGCCACCAGGCGCGACCCCTCGGCAAGTAGCGGCCCCGGGATGTGGGGGTAGTAGGGAAAAACCGAGCTGCCAGCGACGAGGATCAGATCATGGCCCTCAAGCGTCTGACCGAGTGGCCCGATCGCCGGCGGCAACACGCCGCGAAAGTTTGGGTGGCCCTCGGGGAAGCCAAGGCGCGATCCGCCGGTGGCAGGCGAGGCCCATACCGGCAGCCGCTGTTTCTCAGCGAGGGCGATCGCGGTGTCCCAAGCGCCGCTGACGTCGATATCAGGACCGGCGATGAAGACCGGGGCAGCCGCCTGGTCAAGGCGCCGAGCGAGATCTGCCACCGCAGCGGGGTCGGCGACCGCACGGGCGCCGACCGATCGCCCGATCGCCTCACCCACCGAAGCCTGATCGACCTCGACCCCCCAGTCATCCATCGGCAAGGAGACGAAGACCGGGCCCCTGGGTGGCAGCGAGGCGAGGTGGGCACCGCGGGCGAGCGCGAGCGGCACGTCCTCAGCCCGCGGCGGCTCATAGGACCACTTGACCAGTGGGTGGGGGAGGCGGGTCGCGTCGCGGTTGGTCAGGTTCGCCTGCAGGGTGATCTGGGGGCGCGCCTGCTGCCCGGCGGTGATCAAAAGCGGCGAGTGATTTGCCTGGGCGTTGAAGATCGCCCCCATCGCATTGCCCACCCCCGGCGCGGTGTGCAGGTTGACCAGGGTGGTCTTGCCGGAAGCCTGGGCGAAGCCATCGGCCATCCCGACCACGACGGCCTCCTGCAAGCCGAGCACGTAGCGCATCTCGGCCGGGAACTCGGCGAGCATCGGCAGCTCGGTCGAGCCGGGGTTACCGAACATCGTCTGCATCCCCAGGTTGCGAAAGAGATCGAAGCTGCTCTCACGGACGCTCGCCATCAGGGCGAACCCTATCCGGGCCTAGGATCAGCGGCCGATGAGACGGCTCGGCTCCAACCTGGCGGCGCTCCTCGCCGCCCTAGCGGCGCTTTTGGGCGGCGGCTGCGGGGCGGGTGCCGTCTCGACGCCACTCGCCTGCCTCCGACAAAGCGGCGCCTACCTCTCCGCCCTCAGGGCAGCGCCGGCAGCGGTGAGGCTCGGCGAGGGCGTCCCGATCAGCGCCTGCCTGCCCTCCCAGCAGCCCGAAGGCGAGCTCGCCACGGTAGGAATGTCGATGATCAGCGCTGCGACCCGCCTCAACGGGGAGGCAAGGGCCAACCCGGGCGGCGGCGCCAACCTGGCGCTCGGCTACCTGCTCGGAGCCGCCGCGCGAGGGGGGCGATCGGGCGGCGGCGTCCAGGTCGAGCTGCTGCGCCGGCTCGCCGCCGCCGCCCGCTTCAGCCCCAACGGGCGGCGGCTTCCGCCGGCCTTTTGGCGCGCCTACCGCCGCGGCTTGGCCGCCGGTCAGAGCCGCGGCTGACTACGCTGGAGTGGACGACTTCTACGGAGGAATGAAATTGAACGAGCAGCTGTGGGGTGGCGAGACCACCAAGGCCGTTGACAACTTCCCGGTCTCAGGCGAGCGGATCCCGATCGCGGTGCTGCGCTGGCTTGGCCGCCTCAAGGCCGCGGCGGCGGAGGCAAACGCCGAGCTGGGTCTGCTCGACTCTGAGCTGGCGGAGCGAATCGCGGCCGCGGGCACCGCCGTGGCCGAGGGTGAGCACGACGAGCAGTTTCCGATCGACATCTTTCAGACCGGCTCCGGCACATCCTCAAACATGAACGCCAACGAGGTAATCGCCAAGCTGGCCGGCGAGGGTGCCCACCCCAACGATCACGTCAACTTGGGCCAATCCTCAAACGACGTCTTCCCCTCGGCGGTCCATCTGGCCGCACTCGACGAAGTCACCCACACCCTGCTGCCGGCTATGGGGGGACTTGAGGCGGCGCTGGAGGAAAGATCGAAACGCTTCTCAGACATTGTCAAGGCGGGCCGCACCCACCTGATGGACGCGGTGCCGGTCACCCTGGGTCAGGAGTTTGGCGGCTACGCAGCCCAGATTCGCCTCGGCATCCAGCGGGTCGAGGCGACCCTGCGCCGGGTCGGGCAGATCCCGCTCGGGGGCACCGCGACGGGGACCGGGCTCAACACCCACCCCGAATTTGCCGCCAGGGTGCGCGAGAAGCTCGCCTCCCAGAGCGGCCTGGCGATATCAGCGCCGTTGGATGCCTTTGAGGCGCAGGCGAACCGTGACGCCTTGGTCGAGCTCTCGGGGGCGCTGAAGGTCTATGCAATCTCGCTCAATAAGATCGCCAACGACCTGGCGCTGATGGGCTCCGGCCCGCGGGCAGGGCTTGCAGAGCTGCGGCTTCCCGAGCTGCAGAAGGGCTCCTCGATCATGCCCGGCAAGGTCAACCCGGTAATCCCCGAGGTGGTGATTCAGGTCGCCGGCCAGGTGGTCGGCAACGATGTCGCGATCTCAATCGGTGGCAGTCAGGGTCAGTTCGAGCTGAACGTGAGGGTACCTTTGATCGCCCGCAACCTGCTCGACTCGATCAAGCTGCTTGGCGCAGCGTCGCGCCTTCTAAACGAGAAGTGCGTGAGCGGGATCGAGGCAAACGAGGAGATGACAGAGCGCCACGCCGAGGCCACCCTGGCAACCGCGACTGCTCTCAATCCCCACATTGGCTATGACCGCGCCGCCGAGATCGTCAAGGTGGCGGCGGAGTCGGGTCGCTCGCTGCGAGAGGTGGCGCTGGAGAATGGAGTCGAGCCGGCTGTGCTCGAGCAGGCGCTTGACCACCGCCGCATGGCGCACCCCCACGGGCGGGGGTAGCGATCAGCCCTGCAGCGTGATGAAGCGCTCCTCGGTCAGCTCGATGACCGCGAAGGAGGGGCCCTCCCGCGTGTTACCGGAGTCCTTGACCCCACCGTAGGGCTGCTGATCGGCACGGAAGGTGGGGACCTCGTTGATCAGAACGCCGCCGAACTGCAGGCGGCGGGCCGCCTCCAACCCGCGGCCGATGTCGCGGGTGAAAACCCCCGCCTGCAGGCCGAACCTGGAGTCGTTTGCCATCTCCAGGGCCTGCTCGAAATCCGCGAAACGATCGATCGTCGCAACCGGTCCGAAAATCTCCTCACACCAAACCTTGGCGCTTCGGGGCGGCGCCGAGAGCAGGGTTGGAGCAAGGCAGCGCTCCTCATCGACGAGCTCTCCACCGCTCAGCAGCTCAGCCCCCCCGCCGATTGCCTCATCGACCCAGGCCTTTACCCGGTCGCGGTCGGCGCGGCTGATCAGCGGTCCGACGTCGGTCTCTGGGTCGAGCGGATCGCCAACTCGAAGGGCCCCCATCTTGGCGATCAGCCGCTCGCTGAACCGATCGGCGATCGCCTCGTGGACGAGGATCCGCTGGATCGAGATGCAGCTCTGCCCGGCGTGGGAGAAGGCGTGCACCTGCGCCTTATCGGCGGCCTGCTCCCAATCACCATCGGAGTTGACTATCAGCGGAGCGTTTGAACCGAGCTCGAGGTTGACCTTCTTGTGGGGAACGTGGCTGCGGATCCCCCACCCGACCCCCGCCGATCCGGTGAAGCTGAGCGCCCTGGTCAGCGGGTGCTCGACGATCGCGTTGCCCACCCTTGAACCCGGACCGGGAATGACGCTGAGCCAGCCGCCCGGCAATCCCGCTTCGGTCAGGATCGAGGCCAGCTTAAGCGCCGAGATCGGCGTCTGCCCGGCCGGCTTTAGGACGACGGCGTTGCCGGCGGCGATTGCCGGCCCGAGCTTGTGGGCGACGAGGTTGAGTGGGAAATTAAACGGGCTGATTGCGCCGACCACTCCGTAGGGCATGCGCAGGATCACGCCAAGCTTGCCAGCGCCCGTGGGCGAGGCCTCCATCGGCACCGTGGCACCGGTCAGCTTGCGCGCCTCAACCGCGGAAAATGTGAGGGTATCGACGCAGCGCTCGGCCTCGACCCGGGCCGTCTTTAGCGGCTTGCCGGCCTCGGCAGAGATCGTCAGCGCCAGGTCCTCGAGGCGAGCGCCGACCAGCTCCGCGGCGCGATCGAGCACCGCCGCTCGGGCGTATTGGGGGAAATCGTCCCTTTCAAAAGCGGCCTGGGCGGCGGCGGCGGCGCGCTCCACGGTCGCCTCATCGCCCTGGGCAACCCGACCCACAATGGTCTCGTCGTAGGGGCTTCGAACCTCGCCCCAATCGCCGGTCTCGATCCACTCACCGCCCGCCAAGAGCTTGTAATCGATCGCCTCAAACGTCTGCGTCGCCATCGCGGTCTCCTCGTCGTTAGCCAACTCAGCCTAGAGCAGGGCCGCTGCTCAGCTACCTCGAAGCGGCGAGATCACCCAGATCGACGTGATCATCCATCCGCGTAGGGCTCGATTGGAATTCCGTGCTCGCTCTCTCGCGTTCCCAGCTCATAGGCCGCCGCGGCCCCGAGGGAGAGCTGCCTAGAACGGGCGCCCGGGCGCTCGATGCTCAGCTGCAGATCGGATATCGAGCAGTTGATCGTCGTGTGCTCGGAGCCCTTGGGATCGGCGTAGATCCAACCGACGAAATCCTTCTTGGCAGCCGCGATCTCGCCCCGGACCAAAATGCCCTCGCCGGGAAGGACGAAGGAGCAAGTTCCAGCGCCCGCCTCGATCGAGGTCTTCGGAATCAGCCGAAGGCCGCCGAGGCGGTGCGCCTGACCCTCCAGCATCATCACTCCGGCGCAGATCCAGGGGGTGATCCAGGGACCGATCTTGAGGCGAGCCGCACCGGCGTCAAAATAGGTTTCCTCCGCACCCGGGAAATCGGAGCCCTCGAGCCAGACCCAGCGCTCGGCGTGCTCGGTTCCCCAATTGTGGCCGATCATCCCCGGCCAGCCCGAGATCTCGATCGGTCGCTGGTCGACCTCGAGGCGGCCGTCGAAGCGGGCGTCTGGGTAGGGAGCAATGAACTTGGTACGGGGCAGCGGGGCGCGGTACAGCCAGTCGGCGGGGAGGTACTTACAGGGGCTTGCGCCACCAGAAAAGGAAAGATCCCAACTCGCCCGCAACGCCTCGCTTTGGACGGCTCCCTTGGCCCCGGCGGGCCCGAGCTCGGCTCCGTTGACCCTGATCCAGGCATCCGCGGGCGCCGCCAGCTCGTCTGCCCCGACGGTCACCTTGGTTGCCCGCGGCGCCCCCTCGTCTCGATCAAAGAAAACGAACCAGATCGCCGCGCTGGGCTGCGCACCGGGGCGCTTGTGGACGGTGTGGCGGATCCAGATCCCCTGGCCGCCACCGGGACGGGTGGCCTTGATGTAGAAGCTCTCGTAATGGCCGGCCCTGGTCGCGACCAGCGGAAAACGGGCACCCTGCTGCATCGCTAGACCCTAATGGTCACCACGTCACCGTCTTTGACCACGTAGCTTCGGCCCTCAATCCGCAACAGCCCCTTCTCGCGCGCCTGGGAATAGCCGCCGTATCGCACCAACTCCTCCCAGCCGATCACCTCGGCTTTGATGAAAGCGTCGCGGATCTCGGTGTGGATAGTTCCCGCCGCCTCCAGCACGCTGGTTCCGCGGCGCAGCGGCCGCGCGACTGCCTCCTTGTCCTCGCCGGCGGTGAAGAAGGTGATCAGATCCAGGAGCTGGTAGGCGGCTCCGATCAGGCGCGCCAGACCCGAGCCCTCGACTCCGTATGACTCGCGCATCTCCCTCGCTTCAGCCGGATCCAGCTCGGCGAGCTCGCTCTCGATTCTGGCGCTGATCGCGATCGCACCGGCACCCACCGCGGCGGCGTGGGAGGCGAGCCCGGCGGGCACCTCGGCCTCGCCCTCATCGACGTTTGCCACGTAGAGGACCGGCTTTGAGGTCAGCGCGGCGAGCTGGCGCGATGCGGCGGGCGCGGCATCTGGAACCGCGACGGAGCGAGCCGGCCGACCGGCGGCGATCGCCGCGTGGACGGATTGAAGCCAGCCCAGCTCCGCGATCGCCTCCGGGTCACCGGACTTAGCCTGCTTTGCGACCCGCTGCAGCCGCCGCTCGACCTGCTCGAAGTCAGAGAGCAACAGCTCGGTCTCGATCGTCTCGATGTCGGCGAGGGGGTCAACTCTGCCGTCGGGGTGGGGGACCCCGGATTGCTCGTGACAGCGCACCACGTGGCAGATTGCGTCGGTCTCGCGGATCGAGGCGAGGAACCGATTGCCGAGCCCCTCTCCCTCAGCGGCCCCCTTGACCAGTCCGGCGATGTCATGGAAGGAGATCGTCGCCGCGACCAGCTCGGAGCTTCTGACCGTCTCGGCCACGCGCTGCAGCCGCTCATCTGGAACCTCGGTTATCGCGACGTTCGGCTCGATCGTCGTGAATGGGTAATCCCCGGTCTGCGCTCCTCCCTTAGTCAATGCATTAAAGAGCGTCGACTTGCCGGCATTCGGCAGACCGATAATTCCCACCTTCATAGTGAGAGCGGGACGATCAGACCCAGCGCGACGCCGAGCAGGGCTCCGGCCAAGACATCGGATGGGTAGTGCATTCCCAGATAGGGGCGGCCCAGCGAGAGGGCAAGGGCGACGAGGAGCGCCGAGGCCACCGCTGGATCGACCCGGACCATCGCCGTCGCCACCGCAAAGGATGAGGTCGCATGAGCGGAGGGGAAGCTGAGCGAGCTAGGCGCCCCGCCCAACGCCGGCAGTCCGGGCAGGACCGGGCGTGGCCGCTTGACCAGAACCTTGATCCCGTAGTTGAGGCAGATCGCCAGCGGCCCGAGCGCGGCGCAGATCAACCAGGCCTGGCGCTGGGAGGGATCGATCAAGGCGAGCGCAAGGCCGAGGACGATCCAGACCACGGCGTTGTTGCCGGCCCTACCCAGTGCCTTGGCGGCGGACTCAAGCCCCGGCGAGTGGCCGCGGGTTCGCATCAAGCGCAACAGTCTGAGGTCAGCCTTACGCATCGGCGCCGCAGGATAAGCCGCTCAGTCAGTATTCGCTGATGCCCTCGGTCCCCGGCTACCAGCACAGCCCCGGCCAGCACTGCGGCTCGACTGCGCTTGCCAACTTGCTCAGCTTCCACGGAGTGAAGATCAGCGAGGAGACCGCGTTTGGCCTCGGCGCGGGCGCCTGCTTTTACTACGTCACCCTCGAGGAGTCCTCTCCGACCCGATGGTTTAACGGCCGAACCGCGCGGCTGGAGGAGAACTTTCGCGACCTGAGCGGCGCCGGGCTGGCGCTGCGTACCTTTGCGCCCAGTGATGAGGGGGCCTGGCGGGCCGCCCGAGCCGAGATCGACGCCGGCAACCCGGTGCTCTTGCTCACCGACCTCTTCTACCTCGATCACTACGGCAACTCGGCCCATTTCCCCGGCCACGCGGTAATCCTCGCCGGCTATGACGCCGATCAGGCCCAGCTCTCCGACACCGGATTTGAGTCCCTGCAGAACACCAGCCTGAAAAACCTCGCGCTGGCGCGCCACGGCAACCACCCCGCCTACCCACTGCGCGGCCACATGTTCACGATATCTGGGCCGATCGATCCGACCGCGCTGCGGGCGGCCGTGCCGCGCGCAATAGAGCACGCGGCGAAAGAAATGCTCGAGCCGGCTCTGGGGGCGTTCGCCGGACTGCCCGCGCTGAGGAGATTTGCAGCCGAGGCGGGCGCCTGGCCGGAGGTCGCTGAGGATTGGCGCTGGTGTGCGCGGTTTGGCTACCAGGTGATCGAGCGACGTGGCACCGGCGGCGGCGCCTTTCGGCTTATCTATTCCCGCTTCCTCGCGGAGTTCAAACGCCCCGAGGCAGCGCTCGCCGCGGCGGCGGCGAGCGCCTGGAGCGACCTGGCCGCTGCCTTTCAGGCAGCCAGCGAGCAGGAGGGCCCCGAGGCGGCGAGTTGGCGGCGGATCGAGCGCGAGGCAAAGCGCGTCAGCGAGAGCGAGGATCGGCTCTGGACAGCGCTCGCCGGGGCCTAGAGCGGCGCCCCAGCCGATCTCGCTCAGGGGCTAAATCGCGCGAAATATCCAAGCCGAGGGCCCGAGTGCCTCACGTAGCTCAGGCCGGCGGCGGCGGCGAGGCGCCGCAGGCGCTTCAGGCCGACGAAATGCGGGTCGCCAAACAGCTCGCCGATGACCAAGCGCCCGCCCGGGCGAAGGACGCGTCGCATCTCTGCCAAAGCGGCCGCTTTATCGGGAATCTCACCGAGCACTGCGGTCAGGATCACGGCGTCGATTGAGGCAGTCTCAAACGGCAGGGCGCCGGCATCGCCGCGGCTGGGGGTGAGGTTGGTCAGGGCGCGCTTGGCGGCTCGCGCCATCGTGTGGTCGAGAAACTTCTGCTGCAGATCGAAGATCTCCAGTCGCCCTCCCGGGCCAATCCATCCGGCCAGGTCGAGACTGTAATAACCAACCCCCGGGCCGATCTCTAAAAGCCGCTCGCCGGGCTGCGGCCTGAGCACCTCGCGAAGGCGGCGCCGGCTGATGATCGGGTGCGGCGCCTGGACCCAGAAGCGCTGGCCGTAGGGGCAGGCTGAGGGGTTCCGCCGCCACCAAAGGGCAGCCGCAAAGGCAGCCGTGGCGAGCGTCGCGGTGAGGGCTAGGCCGCGCCGCTTGAGAGCTTGATCCGAGACCGTGGCCTCAGTCGTTGCGGCTGAAACCGACCCTGTGGTCGGTCGACTCGATGCGCAAAAAGGCGACCTTTCCGAGGTAGAGTGCAAGGACGCCATCCTCGGTGTGGACATCGTGCCAACCACCCTTCTCGAGCTGCTTGCGAAGGTCCTTGAGGTCGGCATCGGTGAGCCTGGCGGAGATCACCTGGCCGCCTTCAAAGCCAATCTCAACGCGCTGTACCTCCGCCATCAGTGCCCTCCCCTTGGTTCGACGATCTCGGTTAGTACCCCGCCGGTAAAGCGCGGGTGCAGGAAGGCCACCCGGCTGCCCCGGATACCAACCCGTGGCTCGGCGTCAAGCGGGCTGATTCCGGCGGCGGCGATCCGCCCCAGGGTGGTGTCGATGTCATCCACCGCGTAGGCGACGTGGTGCAGCCCCGGACCCTTGCGGGAGAGAAATTTGCCGACGGGGGTGCCTGGCCCAAGCGGGCGCAATAACTCGACGTGACCCTCTCCGACGTCCAGGAGAACCGCCTCCACGCCCTGGGACTCGACCGTCTCACGGTGCGCCAGCTGCATCCCGAAGCCGTCTTGGTAGAGCTCAATCGCGACTTCGATGTCCTCGACGGCTACGCCTATGTGGTCGATCCTTCCGAACACCCAGGGGAGTCTACGTGGAGGCGGTTGGGTGGTCCCCGGGGCCCTGGGCCTGCTCGACCCGCAGGATCTCAGCCAGCGCCGCGATCCCCACCTCGAGCTGCTCCTCGCTCGGCTCCTTGGTCGCAAAGAGCCGCTGAATCTCTCGGCCCGGTGCGTGAAAGGCCCGGGCCGCAACGCTGTCGTGGTGGCGGTCGCTCCAGGCAAACATCTCAACCGCAATCGAGGCGCCACCGAGGCCGACCCCGGCCCGAATCAGCGGTCCCGGGCTCTCGACCAGATGCTCGAGCAAGACGGTGCCCCCGCCCGAGAGGAGCATCATCGGCGCGATCAGGTTTGAGCCGCAGCGATCGTGCTCTTTGGGCACCGTGGCGGGGTCCGAGACCCCCTGCTCATAGGCGGCAATCGCCTTGTGCTCAACGCCGTGATAGGCGGCGAGATCGCGGTCCATCAGTGCGACCAGCGCCGGCAGCGTGCCGATCACCTGCACCGCCGCCTCGCGCAGGCTCGAGGATCTCAGCCGTTTGCGCGCCAGCGCCGTCGCAGCCAGGGTGCCCACCGCGGCTGCCACGACCCGCAAATTCTCAAACGGCATCCGCGCGGCCGGCAGGTGGCGGCGCGCCAGCGGCAGGACGGCTATCGCCTCTGCCAGTTTGAGCGGCCCGCGCAGGCCCGGAAGGCGCGCCGCCAACTTCGGCGCAAGCGCCGGCTTTCGCCGCGAGGCGACCTCGATCCGTCCCTCGCGATCGCGCACCGCGGCCGCCCAGTGGGTAGGACCGTGGATCAGGAGACCGTTGCGGAGCGCCATCCCACCGAGGCGAAGGGGCTTTTGTGCGTTCACCGCTGCCACGATAGCCGCCTCCGCCCGCGGGGGTGGCAGCGTCGCGACCGCGCCATCGCGGCGCGGTCGCTGACACCCATCCCTGTAAGAGTCCGGCCGGAGACCCCCAGTCCAGGCCTCCGGCCGGTGTTGTGTGTCGGCTCTCCCTGGCTCTAGCTTGGAAAGCCGAACCTGAAACACCGGGGCCTCACCGAAGTTGCGCCGCGGTCAGGGCCTTGAGAATCTCGCTCGCAGTTGCGCCAGGCGCCGCCCAAGCTCGGCCTCCCGACCTCGGTCGGTCGGGAGGAAGAAGCGGCGGCCCTCAAGCCCCGCCGGCAAGAGCTGTTGATCGCTTAGCCCGTCGGGCTGATCGTGGGCATAGCGATAGCCGCTGCCGCGACCTAGCTTCTCCGCCCCGGGATAGTGGACGTCGCGAAGGTAGTCAGGAGGTGGCTTCGCACCGTTCTCGCGGACCTCCTCACGGGCCGCCGAAAGACCTTTATAGGAGGCATTTGACTTCGGCGCGAGCGCCAGATGAACGCAGGCCTGGGCGAGGTTGAGCGCGCACTCCGGCACCCCCACCCGATCGACCGCGCGGGCCGCGGCCTCGGCGATCAGAAGAGCTTGGGGATCGGCGTTCCCGATGTCCTCAGAAGCGAGGATGACCATGCGGCGGGCGATGAAGCGCGGGTCCTCGCCCCCCTCCAACATCACCGCCAGGTAGTAAAGGGAGGCATCCACATCAGAGCCCCGGGTGGCCTTGATCCAGGCGGAGATGAAATCGTAGTGGCGATCGCCATCGCGGTCATAATCGAGCGCCCGACGCTGCAGCGCATCCTCGATCGCCGCGACGTCGATCGGCTCCCCGGCCGAACGCTCGGCGGCACGCTCCAGCGCGGCCAGCGCGACCCGGGCATCGCCACCGGCGCGCCTGGCGAGCATCGCCAGCGCCGCATCCTCTAAGGGGGGCGGCTCGGGCAGACCGTGCTCGGGATCAAGCAGCGCTCGCCGCAGCAGCGCTTCAAGCTGTGGGGGCTCCAGCGGGCGCAGCTCATAGACCTGACAGCGCGAGAGCAGGGCCGCGTTGACCTCAAAATAGGGGTTCTCGGTGGTTGCCCCAATCAAGGTCAGAAGTCCCTCCTCAACGGCGGGAAGCAGCGCGTCTTGCTGGGCCTTGTTGAAACGGTGGATCTCATCCAAAAAGAGCAGGGTCGGCCGACCTGAGCCGCTGCGGCGCTCGCGGGCACGCTCGATCACCGCTCGAATCTCAGCTCGCCCCGCGTTGACCGCTGACTCCTCCTCAAAGGCGCCCTCGGCCCGGCTGGCGGCGATCCGCGCAAGGGTCGTCTTGCCCGAGCCGGGCGGCCCATAGAGGATCGCGCTGTGGAGATGTCCAGACTCGATCGCGCCACGCAGGGCCGATCCCTCCCCGAGGATGTGCCCTTGACCCATGAGCTGATCTAGGCCGCGGGGGCGCATCCGCACCGCCAGCGGCGGCTTCGGTCCTCCCCGCGGTGGCTCCGACGGGCTCGCTTGCGGCGAATCAAAGAGTCGATCGTTCACGATGGCTGAGTATGAGGCCGGCGCAGGCGCCTCAAAGGCCCTCCCAGGGCCTAGAATCGAGCGATGACCACGACAGCCCAGAGCCCCCCTTCCCACTCGACCCTGGAGTCATTCAATCCCGCCAGCGGCGAGCTGGTTGGCTCGGTAGCGACAATCGGCGCCGAAGAGGTTGAGGGGATCGTTCAGGAGGTAGCCCGAATCCAGCCCGCCTGGGCTGAGCTCGGGCTCGCCAATCGGGCCCGATACATGCGCCGGGCCGCCGACGCGCTTCTCGACGACATCGATGAGATCGCCGATCTGTTGGTGGCCGAGCAGGGCAAGCCCCGGGTTGAGGCCTACACGATGGAGCTGCTCCCCACAGTCGATGCGCTGCACTGGTGCGCAAAGGCGGGACCACGGATCCTCGCCACCGAGAAGGTGCGGATGGTCCAGGCCTTCCTGATGAGCAAGAAAGCTCACTTCAGCTATGAGCCGATCGGGGTGGTTGGCGTGATCGCGCCCTGGAACTACCCGTGGTCGATTCCCTTCGGCGAGGTGGCGATCGCCCTGATGGCCGGCAACGGCGTCGTCCTCAAGCCGGCCAGCCTGACTCCCCTGCTCGGCGAGGCGATCCGGCGCGTCTTTGAGAAGGGCGGCATTCCCGAGGGCCTTATCCGCGTCGTGCACGGCGGCGGCGCGGTCGGCGAGGCGCTGGCGAGCTCGAGCGTCGGCAAGGTCTTCTTCACCGGATCGGTGGGGGTCGGACGCCGGGTCGGGGAGGTCTGTGCTCAGCGGCTGAAGGGCTCGGTGCTCGAGCTGGGCGGTAAGGATCCGATGATCGTTTGCGCCGACGCCGACCTCGATAACGCGATTTCCGGTGCGCTCTGGGGCGGCTTCGCCAACGCCGGACAGACCTGCTCGGGAATCGAGCGCGTCTACGTGGAGCAGGGGATCGCCGCACGCTTTATCGACGGAGTCAGCCGCGGCGCGCAGCGGCTGCGCCTCGGCGACCCGGCGCGGTGGGAGACCGAGGTCGGGCCAATGACCTCAAGCGATCAGTTCGAGCTCGTCTCAGAATTGATCGATGATGCGATCAGCGCCGGCGCGATCAAGCTCTGCGGCGGGCCGACCGAGGTCGCGGGCCTGAGCGGCTCCTACATCGCACCGACCGTGCTCAGCGAGGTGACCCACGAGATGCGGATCATGCGCGAGGAGATCTTCGGGCCAGTGCTGCCGATCATCGTGGTTGAGAATGAGCAGGAGGCGATCGACCTGGCCAACGACTCCGATTTCGGGCTCGGCGCCTCGGTCTGGACCAGGGACCGCCAAAAGGGCGAGCGGATCGCCCGCCGCCTTCAGTCTGGGATGGTCTGGATCAACGATCACTCCTTCAGCCACGGCGCCTGCCAATGCTCATGGGGTGGGGTCAAGGACTCCGGTGTCGGCCGTTCGCACTCCAAATTTGGCTTCTATGAGTGCGTCAACATCAAGATGAATGCCTGGGAGCCGGGACTGACCCGCGACTTCTGGTGGCACCCCTACGACCGCACCCTGGGAGAAGCGGTTCGGGCCTCCGCCAAGCTGCTCTACGGCAAGGGTCAGACCCGAACCAGCGCGCTGCGCGCCGGTGGGGGGCCGCTGCTGAGGGTTGGCGCTCGCACCCTGCGCAAGCGCCGTTGAGTGAGCCGGCGATCGCGCTCGCCGCGCTGCGGCGCGACTTCGGCGAACGCAGGGTCCTAGACGGCGTCTCCTTGGAGCTGGGAGAAGGCGAGTCGCTCGTTGTGCTCGGTCCAAACGGGGCCGGTAAGACGACGCTGCTACGGATCCTCGCGACCCTACTTCGCCCCAGCGGCGGCGAGGCACGCGTGTTCGGTTGCCGGCTGCCCGACGAGGGCTGGAAGCTGCGCGGCAAGCTCGGCTTCCTTGGCCACGAACCGTTGCTATACCGCGACCTGAGCGGCCGCGAGAACCTTCGCTTTCACGCCCGGCTACAGGGGATCGATCGCCCCGGCGCCGAGGCTCGCATCGAGGAGCTGCTGGAGGCCGTCGGTATGGCGGGCCGCGCCGAGGGTCGGGTGGCAGAGCTTTCGGCCGGGATGCGCCAGCGCCTGGCGATCTGCCGCTGCGTCTTGCAGCGCCCGGCACTGCTCTTACTCGATGAGCCCGACTCCAACCTCGACCTCGAGGGCCGCGAGCTGGTCCGGGCGCTGATCGGCCCCGGTGAGGACCGCACCAGGGTCCTCGTCACCCACGATCCGGGCAGGGCACTGCCCGACGCCGATCGGGCCCTGGTTCTGGGCCACGGCGGCCGGGTGTTACGGGAGTGCGCCGCCCCCTCACTTGACATCACCGATGCCCGCGGCGCCAACTCCGGAGCGGCGGGGTGACCCCCTCCCGCACGGCCTTCGCCGCGATCCTCGGAAAGGACCTGCGCACCGAACTGCGCACCCTGCAATCGCTTCCGGCGATGGCGCTGTTCGCCGTCACCACCTTCGTCATCTTCCGCTTCGGGCTGGGAAGGACCAGCCTCTCCGGCGGGCTCGCCGCCGGCGTGCTTTGGACGACGCTGCTCTTTGCCGGGGTGCTTGGGATCAACCGCCTCTTCGTCGCCGAGCGCGAGGAGGGAGGATTCGATGCGATCCGCCTGGCCCCAATCGATCGCACCGTCCTCTTCGCCGCCAAGGCGGTGGCGCTGCTTCTGTACCTGCTCGTGCTCGAGCTGATCGCGGTGCCGATCTTTGCTCTCTTTTTCCTCGGAAGCGCCGCCGCCCTGCCGCCGCTGGTCGCGGTTTGCCTCCTCGCCGACCTGGGCCTCGCCGCGACCGGAACGCTGATCTCCTCGATGGCCGTCAACTCCCGCGCCCGCGATCTGTTGGTGCCGCTGGTGCTACTACCGCTGGTCGTGCCGCTGATGATCGCGACAACCGCTGCGACCGAGCCGCTGATGGCGGCGGCTGGACCGGGCTATCACCGCTTCGGCACCTGGCTGGCGGTGCTCGGGTTATACGATCTGGTCTTCCTCCTGGTCGGATACGCGGTGTTCGACTTTCTCTTGGAGGACTGAGCCAAGCGCTCCGGACCCCCACCGCGGCACAGGCATGTACGGCAAAGGACTCAGAACCCTCTCGATAGCGACCGTGATCTCGCTCGCCACGGGACTCTGCCTGGTCTTCTTCTACGCCCCACTCGACGCCAACCAGGGCTTCATCCAAAAGATTTTCTACCTGCACGTACCGCTGGCGATCACGACTTTGGTCGGGTTCATCGTCGGCGGCCTTTTCGCCATCGCCCACCTGCGCAGCGGCAAGCGGCGCTGGGACGCATACTCCTACGTCTCGATCCATATCTCGGTGATCTTCGCCGTCGCGGTCCTGATCACCGGATCGATCTGGGCAAAGGCCTCCTGGGGGCACTGGTGGGTCTGGGAAGAGCCGACCCTGGTCAGCTTCCTGATCGTCTTTCTGCTCTACGCGACCTACTTCCCCTTTCGCTACGCGATCGAGGACCCCGAGCGCCAGGCCCGCTATGCCTCGGTCTTCGCCGTAACCGCCGGCGCCTTCGTGCCGCTCAACTTTCTCGCCGTTCGACTCACCCCGAGCCTCGTTCACCCGCGGGTCTTTGCCACGGCCAATGGCGGCCTACCCAACTCGATGCTACTCACCTTCCTCGTCTCCCTGGCCGCGATCGCGCTGCTCTGGATGACCCTGGTTAAGTTCGAGCTAACGGCGAAGAGCGCGTCTGGGCAGGTCAAGCGGCTGCGCCGGGCGCTCGAGTCAGCGCCGAGCGGGGCCAAATCACGGGTCGCCCCGGAGGTGAGCTAAGTGCCCGCCGTGCCGCTCGGGGAAGCCGGCAGATTTGTCGCCGGGGCCTACATAGTCTTCTTGGTCCTGATCGTCGTCTACGTAGGAATCATGGCGGCCAAACTGCAACGGATTGAGAGGGAACTGCGCGAGTTGGCCGGCTTTGCCGAGCAGCGCGCCCGCGAGCAAGAGCGCGAGGAGGTCGGGGGCCCTGTCTGAGCTGCTGGCACTTGGCGTCTCCCACAAGACCGCGCCGCTAGACCTGCGCGAGCGCCTCGCGCTCACCGAGGGACGGGCGGTCGGGGCCCTGCACGAGCTGACCGCCGCCAGTGGAATCCATGAGGCGGCGGCGATCTCGACCTGTAATCGCACCGAGCTCTACCTGATCGTCTCTGACCCGGTTGAGGCGGAGTCGACCGCGCTTGGCGTTCTCACCCGCCAGGCCGAGATTCGCCCCACCGAGCTGCTCGGGCATCTCTACTCGCTGCGATCGACAGAGGCGGTCCGCCACCTCTTTCGGGTCACCGCCGGACTCGATTCGATGATCCTCGGTGAGGCCGAGGTGCAGGGCCAGGTCAAACGGGCCTATGAGCTGGCGCTGGTCGAGGGCGCAACCGGGCCGATCCTCAACCGGCTCTTCCGCGGTGCGCTCGGCGCCGGCGGGCGGGCGCGCAACGAGACCGGGATCAGCGAGACCGGCATCTCGGTCCCCTCGGTTGCGGTCGAGCTTGCCCAGCGCACCCTCGGCGACCTTCACGACCGCAGGGTCTTGGTGATTGGAGCCGGCGAGACGGCAGAGCTCTTGGCGCGGGCGCTCGTTGCCCGCGGAGTCGCCACCGTCTTCGTCGCCAACCGTCGCTATGACCGCGCGATTGGCCTCGCTCAGCGCTTTGGCGGCAGCGCGACCCGATTTGAGGAGCTGCCCGAGCAGCTCGGGTCAGCTGACATCGTCGTCTCGGCGACCAACTCCCCCCACCATATCGTCGAGCACGACGACATCGCCTCGGTGATGGCGGCGCGCGAGGGACGCCCGCTGTTGCTGGTCGATATCGCGGTGCCGCGCGACATCGAGCCGGCCTGCCGCCAGATCGCTGGGGTCAACCTCTACGACATCGACGACGTCCAAGGGATCGTCGAGCGCAACGCGATCGGTCGCGAGGCCGAGGCGCGGCGGGCGGAGCTGATCCTCGAGGTTGAGATCGAGCGTTTCGAGCGCTGGCTGGCCTCCTTGGAGGTGGTTCCGACGATCGCCGCCCTGCGCCAACGCGGCGAGGAGATCGCGGGCCATCTCCTCGCTGAGAACGAGACTCGCTGGGAGAGCATCTCCGCAGCTGACCGCGAGCGCCTGGGCGCGATGGCGAGGGCGATCGCCTCGCGGCTTCTGCACGAGCCCACCCTGCGGATGAAGCGTGCCGCGGGAAGCGATGAGGCCTACCTCTACGTCAGCGCCCTGCGCGAGCTGTTCGGACTCGACCCGCAATCTGAGCCCGAGAGACCGGCGGGCGCCAGCGTCACCGAGCTTCACCGCAAGGCCACTTGAAGCTTCGCATCGCCACCAGGGGAAGCGCCCTGGCCCTGGCGCAGGCGGGGCAGGTCGCAGAGCTGCTGGGTGGTGCGGAGCTGATCGAGGCGGGCTCAAGCGAGGAGGAAGGCGATAAGGAGCGCTTTATCCGCGGGGTCGAGGCAGCCCTGCTCGCCGATCGGGCCGAGATTGGCGTGCACTCCGCGAAGGACCTTCCGGCCCAGATGACCGGCGGCCTGATGATCGCGGCCACCCCTGCCCGAGAGGACCCAGCCGATGCCTGGATCGGCACGGCCACCAGCTTCGGCGAAATCGAGGTGGGGGCGCGGGTCGGCACCTCAAGCCTGCGCCGCCGAGCCCAGCTCCTCGCCGCTCGCTCCGACCTCGAAGTTGTCGAGCTGCACGGAAATGTCGACACCAGGCTGAGGCGACTCGAGGACGGCGAGCTCGATGCGCTCATCTTGGCGACCGCCGGCCTGCGCCGGCTGGGGCGAGATCGCGAGGTGTCGTTTCGGATACCGACCGAGACGATGACCCCGGCCGCGGGTCAGGGCACCCTCGTCCTGCAGGTGCGATCCGGCGACGAGGTGGCCCGCGCGGCGGCGGCGCGAATCTGTGACCGGGGCTCGTTGCTTGAGTTGACCGCGGAGCGAAGCGCGCTGGCCCGCCTCGACGCCAGCTGCACCACCCCAATCGGCCTGCGGGCCAGGCTTGATGGCGAGCGGCTCTTGCTCGATGCCTTCCTCGGCCTGCCCGACGGCAGTGAGTGGCTGCGCGACCGACTCAGCGGGGATTGCGGGGACCCGGTCGAGCTGGGGGAGCGACTGGCCGAACGCCTGCTCAGCGCCGGTGCTCGCGACCTCCTCGAGCGAGCAGAGGCGAGCGGCAATGCATGAGCGCTCAAGGGCCTTGGGAGACAGCATCAGGGCCCTCGGTTCTGGTGGCAAGCCGTGAGCGCGAGAGCGGGCGTCGTCTACCTGGTCGGGGCTGGCCCTGGCGATCCCGAATTGATGACCGCTCGATCCCTGGCCCTGATCGCCTCCGCCGAGCTGATCTTCTATGACCGCCTGATACCGAAGGGCGCTCTGGCGGGCGCCCGAACCGAGGCCGAGTTGATCTACGTTGGGAAGCGACCAGGGGTGGCGTCGCTGCCTCAGGATCAGATCGCCGAGCGGCTGGTGGAGGCGGCCCAGGAAGGAAGGAGCGTCGTGCGTCTGAAGGGCGGTGACCCTTTCGTGTTCGGGCGCGGCGGTGAGGAGGGTGAGGCCCTGCATGCGGCGGGGGTCGAGTTCGAGGTGGTTCCAGGGATCAGCGCCGGAATCGCCGTCCCGGCCTACGCCGGAATCCCGGTCACCCACCGCGAGGATGCCTCCGCGGTCGCCTTTGCCACCGGTCACGAGGATCCCCAAAAGCCGGAGACAGCGCTTGACTGGGCGGCGCTGGCGGCCTTCCCGGGCACTCTGGTTCTCTACATGGGCGTCAAGCGCCTCGCCCAAAACGCGCGGGCGCTGATCGCGGCGGGACGCGACCCAGAGGAACCGGCCGCGGCAATCGAGCACGGCACCCTCGCCGAGCAGCGAACGGTGACCGCGACCCTTGCCACGATTGCAGCCGCGGTTGAGCACCGCCGGATCGGGGCGCCGGCGTTGATTGTGATCGGCCCGGTGGTGGCCAGAAGGGAGCAGCTGGCCTGGCTGGAGCGCCGCGCGCTGCACGGGCGCACGATCGTCGTCAGCCGCGCCCGCGCTCAGGCGAGCGGCCTTGCGGCTCGTCTCGCCGAGCTCGGCGCAGCCGTGGTCGAGCTGCCGCTGATTCGGATCGAGCCAAGGATCGACAGCGATCAGGTGCGTGCAGCGGTGGATTCAATTGACCAATACGCGGTGCTGTGCATGACCAGCCCCAACGGAGTCCGACAGCTCTTTGCGGCGCTCGCGATCGCTGGTCTGGACGCCCGTGCCCTGGGCGCCACGACGATCGCTGCGATCGGACCGGGCACCGCGGCGGCCCTGGCTGAGCGCGGCATCCTCGCCGATGTGATCCCTGAGCGCTTCCTCGCCGAGGCGCTGATCGAGTCGCTAGCCGCGGTCAAGCTCGAGGGCCGCCGCGTCCTCTTCGCCGCTGCCGCGGGGGCGCGGGAGGTACTCCCCGATGCGCTCCGCGAACGGGGCGCAACGGTCGACGTGATCTCGCTCTATGAGACAGTTCGCGAGGATCCGAGCCCCGAGGCGCTCGAGGCGGCCCGGGACGCCGACTACATCACCTTCACCTCCGCCTCAACGGTCGACAGCTTCCTCGCCGCCTTCGGCGAGGATCCACCCCAAAAGGCCCGCCTAATTTCAATTGGGCCGATCACCACAGAAGCTCTTCGCAACGCCGGCCTCGAGGTTGCTGCGCAGGCCGAACGCCACGACATCGACGGCCTTTTGGAGGCGCTGCTGGGCGACGCCAAACGATGAGCTTCGGCCTCCCTCACCGCCATTTTCGAGTAACGACCTCGACCAACTCCCGCGCTCGCGAGCTCGCCGAAGCGGGAGCGCCGGGGGGAACCGTGGTCAGCGCCGAGCAGCAAACCGATGGCAGGGGCAGAGGGGGGCGACGCTGGTCGGCACCGCCTGGCGGCGCGCTTCTTTACTCGGCGATCCTGCGCCCCCTCGATCCCCGCCACCGCGTCTTGGCGCTCGCAACCTCACTCGCCGTGTGCGAGGCAGCTGAGGAGATGGCGCCGGATGCCAGCTGTCAGATCAAGTGGCCCAACGACGTCCTACTCGAGGGCCGAAAGCTCGCCGGAATCCTGATCGAGGCACGGGTGCGCGAAGGTTGGGCGGTGATCGGGGTTGGCCTCAACCTGGCGATCGAGCCGGCCCAGTTCCCGGCGCAGATCCGCTCCCGGGCGACGTCCCTGGGCGCCGGGGTTACGGCTGACGGGGCCCGCGCCGCGCTCAATCGGCGGCTCAGCTTTTGGAGCGAGGCAGAGCCGGCAACGGTGATAGAGGCCTGGAGCCGGCGTGACGCACTCAGCGGCCAAGCGGTCCGCTGGGAGGGCGGCTCAGGAGTCGCCAGCGGAGTCGATCAGCGAGGCAGTCTCGTCGTCATCACCGCCGCCGGCAAGCGCCTCGGACTCAGCGCCGGTGAGGTCCACCTGCTCGGCACCTGAGTCCGCCTCAGCTCCATTTGGCTCGGCGCCGTCTTCAGCGGCAGCCGCACCGCGGGCGCCGCCGCCATCGACGTTGCCTCGCCCTCGCTTGTTGGTTCGCTTTCTGCGCCGCTTTCCTCCCTTGGGAAAGTTCCGCAAAAGCTCGCGGGCGATCGCCGTCGGTTTGCGAGCCATCCGCATCCGTGCGCCACGCAGCACCTCCTCACCCTCGGGGGTGTGGGAAACGGCGGCGGCGAGTAGCGAAACCGCGAGGCGGCGATCATGTTTGCGCGCCGCGTGCACCAGGCGGCGCGCGTTGCGGCCGTGGGCGCGCCCGGAGGAGTTGACCAGAAGTCCCAACAGCCGCTTGGTCTCCGGCCAGCGCTGAACGGCGTACTCCTCGTGCAGCTCACGCGTGTAGGAGGCGAGCCGCCAGACCCAGGCCTGCGCCTGGTCGCGGCGACCAATCCGCTTATCGATCAGCGCCTGCAGGAGGATCTTTGTTCCGGCCCGCTTGTCCTCTCGACTCCAGGTGCCGACGATCTCGATCGCATCATCGAAGGCCTCGGCATCACCCAGATCGGCAACCTCGCCAAGCGCTTTGAGGCGCAGCTGAGCGTTGCGGTTTCGCTGCACGCAGGTGAGCAGGAAGCGGCGGCGCAGCTCCTTGCTCTGATCGTTTTGCAGCATCGCCCGCGCCCGCCGCCAGCCCTGCGTATTGACCCTGGCTCCGGCGAGCGCCGCCCAGGCATGCTGCTCGGGATAGTCGAGGTTCTCCACCGCGATTCGCCAGATCTCGCGCTCGAGCACCTCCATGCGGCGCTCCTCGGAGTCAGAAACTGGAACGACTCGACGCTCGACCCGAACCTTGCGGCCGCGGCCGCGGCGCACCGGCCCGACGACGATCGCGCCGCCGCGGTAGACGTCGCGGTCGAGCAGGCTGTGAAGGGTAACGATCGTCTCGTCATGGGTCGTGGCTGGATGGACGAAGTCGATGACTAGCCCTGCCTCCTTGCCGGGTGCACGCCGCGTCACCCGGCCCACCCGCTGCTGATACACGCGTCGTGAGGCGGTCGGCGCCAGGTGCATGCAGATCGTCGCCCGCGGTGAGTTCCAGCCCTCGGCCAAAAGCATCGCGTTGCACAAGACATCCACCTCGCCGCGCTCAAAGGCGGCGAGAATTTCGGCCAGCTCGCGCTTCGGAGTTTCCCCCGAAACCGCTCGCGCCACGATGCCAGCGTCGCGGAAGGCCTTGGCGACGTTCTTGGCGTGTTGCACGCCGGCCGTATAGAGGACGCCGGGGACCTTTCGAAAGCGCGATTTGTAGAGGTCGGCGATCGCCACGTTAAACGGCTCTTGATCCAGCAGGGCGGCGAGCTCCTCCTGATCGAAGTCCTGATCGACCTCGCCTTTTCGGAGGGGAACCTTGGCGATCGTCCGTACCCCCGGTCCGGGCGGAATCCGAAGGCAGCGAAGCGGCGAGATCACCCCCCTGCGGGCAGCCTGAGCGAGGTCAAAGCGCGAGGTCTGGGTTGGGAAAAGATCGGCAACGTGACGGGCGATAAGCGCGCCGGTCGCGGTCATTCCAATGTAGACGGGGCCGGTCCAGGCCCGAATGCAGGCGCTCGTCTTCTCCCCCAGGGCGGTGTGGGCCTCATCGCAGATAACGATCGAGTAGGCATCGGAGACGCGCTTGTGGTTGCGGACAAACCACTGGTAGGTCTCGACCGTGACCGGCCCGTCGGGATCATCGCGGCCGTCGAGCAGCGGGGGGCGCAGGCGCTCCTTGTAACCGCGGCTTGAGATCTCACCGATGAACTGATCGACGAGGTTGCGGCGGTGGGTGAGAATCAAAACCCCCCCGGTGCGCGAAGCGTCGATGAAACCGACTGCGGCGACGGTCTTGCCCGCCCCGGTCGCGTGCTCAAACCAAAAACGGCGATCCGCGCCAGGGTCCTCGGGGGCCTCCTCGATCGCCTCTTCCTCCTCTGCCTCAGACTCCTCCCAGTCCCGCGGCTCCTCATCCGCGGCCAGCTCCTCGTCCTCGAGTTGCTCCTCACCGTTTGACTCACCCGGCGAGGACTCGGCCGCATCGCTGCGAATTTCGGTGCCTGGATCCGACGCCGCCGGCTCGCCGTTTCGGCGCTCGAGACGGGTCGCGACCTGCTGCTCTGTCATCAGCTCGGCCAGAGTCCCCGACAGCGCGTCGACCTGGTGGGGCGAGAGTTCGGCGCCATCGCGGAGCTTTGGGGGCTCCTCGGCCAGCAGCCGCTCCAACCCCAAAAGCAGCGAGAAATCCTGGCGCCAGGCGATCGAGGGCTCCTCGCCCCCCTCCGCCAGCTCTTCAAGGGCCGCATCGAGCGCCCGGCGCCGCGCGGTCCCCGGCGCCAGCGCATCGGGTCCCTCGCCGTCAAGCAGGAAGGGCTCGCGGGCAAACTCCGCCGCACGCTCGATATCGGCGCCTGAAGGAACTGCCGCTGACGCGGCAACTTCGGTGGTCTTGGCCATCAAGGCTTCTGGTGGTTCGTCCCAGCCGAGACGCGAGACGTGCGGCCAGGGACAAGGGGTGAGGACTCCGAGGTCGGTTCCCCGGTTATCTCAGCGGACCGCTTCGGAGCGGACCGAACGGACGTATTGTAACCAATGGATTGACGGCTAGGAGATTCCCCCCCTTATTTGCAATTTTGGCGCTTGGAGTTGCCGCGCTCGCGGCGGGCTGCGGCAGCTCGACCTCGAGTGGCAACTACGGTGGCCAGCACCCCGCCTACACCAAGGCGCTGGCCGGTTCACCGGCGCCGCTGGCTGCCCTCCACAGCCAGCAGGACCGCCTGCTCTCCGGCGGCACCGCCGCCTTTGAAAGGCGCATCGCGGCGCTTCGCGGCTTCCCAGTGGTGGTCAACGTTTGGGCCTCCTGGTGTTGGCCCTGCCGATCGGAGTTTCCGGTTCTTCAGAAGCTCTCGGCAAGGTACGGCAAGCGAGTCGCCTTCCTCGGCGTCAACTCAGATGACTCAAAGGCCGCCGCCTCGACCTTTCTCAAGGAGGCACCGGTGCCATATCCCAGCTATTCGGACCCCGGCAAGAAGATCGCCAGCGCGGTCCACGTCACGATCGGTCTTCCAGACACGGCCTTTTTTAATCGCCGCGGACAGCTCGTTTATCTCAAACAAGGGCCCTACGCAAATGCCTCAGAACTGCAAGCCGACCTCAAGAATTACGCGCTTGGCTGAGAAGCGAAACCCACCGGTGATAATGGAGCCATGAGTATCGGCGTCATCCTGCTTTTGGCGTTGGCCGTGGCCCTCCTAGTTGCCGAGGTGCACCTGCCAAGTGGGGTCCTCGGCGCGCTCGGAATCGCCGCGTTCATCACCGCCGGAATCCTCTATCGCGAAGAAGGCCACGACCTCCCAATAGTCGCGATCGTCCTGATCGCGGCGGTGCTGGCAGCATTCATCTGGTTTGCCTCGCGCAAGGTGCTGGCCGCCTACCGAAGCCAGCCGGTCCGCACCGGCTACGAGGAGCTAAACGGGGCCGACGCGGAAGTGCGATCGCCCCTGGATCCCGAAGGTCAGGTTTTCGTCCAGGGATCGATATGGAAGGCAAGGATCGTTCCGGGTGAGAGCTCGGCCCCCGTGGGGGGTAGAGTCAGAATCGAGTCGGTCGATGGATTGACCCTGATCGTTCGGGCAGCACCCGAGCCCCAGCAAGGAGCACAGGCATAGTGGGAGCGGCAATCGCAGCGGCGGTATTCCTGGCGCTGATCGTGCTTTTGGTTTTCGGCGCTGCGGTCAGGGTGCTGCGCGAGTACGAACGCGGTGTCATCTTCCGCCTCGGCCGACTGATCGCCCAGAAGGGGCCTGGCTTGATCCTTCTGATTCCTTTCATTGACCGAATAGTCAAAGTCGATCTGCGCACGGTCACCCTCAACATCCCGCCGCAGGAGGTGATCACGCGCGACAACGTCCCCGCCAGCGTCAACGCGGTTGCCTATTTTCGCGTGATCGACCCTCGAAAGGCCATCGTCGAGGTTGAAAACTATCTGCTCGCAACCTCCCAAATTTCCCAGACCGCGCTTCGCTCGGTGCTTGGAAAGGCTGAGTTTGACCAGCTTCTATCTGAGCGAGAGCGCCTCAACGAAGAGCTGCAAAAGATCATCGACGAGTCGACCGAGCCCTGGGGGGTGAAGGTCACCGCAATCGAGATCAAGGACGTTGAGATCCCCGAGCAGATGCAGCGAGCAATTGCGCGCCAGGCCGAGGCTGAGCGCGAGCGCCGCGCCAAGATCATCAACTCCGAGGGTGAGTATCAGGCGGCACAAAAGCTCACCGACGCCGCCGACATCATCAGCACCAACCCGGCCTCTTTGCAGCTGCGCTATCTGCAGACCCTGCTCGAAATCGGCAGCAACCAAAACACCACCGTCGTCTTCCCGCTTCCGCTTGACATGCTCGAGCCGTTCCTCGGCGGAAAGCAGCACAAAACCCCGAAACCACCTCCCCCTCCGCCCCCGCCGAGCGGGGACGTTGACCCTCCCCTTCCTTCCAACTGAGCGCGCCAGAGATACGAATCGATCAGCTGGGGGGGCTGAGGACGATCCTCGCCCCCGGGCGAGCGGAGCGCCCTGAGGGCTTCGAGGTTTCCAGACCCGAAGCCAAGGGCGCCGAGAACTGCCCGTTTTGCGAGGGGCACGAGAGCCAAACACCGCCTGAGATCTACGCTGTGCGCGCCGACGGCGGCGCGCCCGACACACCCGGATGGAGCGTGCGCGTGGTGCCCAACCTCTACCCGGCGCTGATTGCAACTGGGAGCCCGTCGCTCAGCGAGGGGACCGCCGCGGAGGCCGGATCCTTCGCCAGCAGTGGTGACCCCTTGCTTGCCTCGCGGCGCTCCGGGGAACCCGATCTCTTTTCCTCCCGCCCCGCCGCTGGCGCCCACGAGGTGATCGTCAACGCACCCCAGCACCTCACATCGATCGCCGAGCTGGGCGAGCAGCCTTTGGCCAGGGCGGTCGCCGTCTGGCGAAAGCGGATGAGGGCGCATTCACATGCCTCCTACGTGCAGCTGATCGTCAACGAGGGCGCCGGCGCCGGAGCTTCCCTCGAGCACACCCATGCACAGCTCTACGCGGTACCGTTCGTGCCGGCTGTAGTGGCGCGCGAGCGCGAGCGCTACGGCGCCTACCGTGAGCGCTCAGGGGGAGGCGGGCTGCTCAGCGACGTATTGGTCGAGGAGGTTCGCCGTCGCGAACGCCTGGTTGCGATAGATGATGAGGCGGCACTGATCTGCCCCTGGGCCTCGCGGTCACCCTTTGAGCTGCGGGTACTGCCGCGGGGCGAGGAGGCAAGCTTTGCCGAGAGCGAGGCCGGAACAGCGATGATTCATACAGCGCTGCGCGCCCTCACGGAGCGCTTTGGGGGGGCTCCGGAGCTGAATCTGTGGGTGCGCACCGCGCCCCGTGGAACCGAGCACTTCCACTGGCACGTCGACATCTCACCGCGGCTTACCGTCAAGGCCGGATTTGAGTTGAGCACGGGCGTCGATATAAATGTCTACCCACCGGAGCGAGCGGCCGCCGATTTGCGAGAGAGCCTCGGCACTTGAGGTCGAGCTGAAGACGCGACCTCGCTGCGGCGCCGGCCGGTAGGGTGCTTCGGTGCCCCCCAACACCCGCCCCATCCCAAGCTTCATCGCCGACAGTAGCCAGGAGGGGATCCCCCACGGACGCTTCGCTGAGGGGCTGGCGAAATCGTTTGGAGAAGCCTGCTCAAAATTGCAGGACCTCCCCGACGGAGTGGAGATTCCGGTCGAGATCGACTGGTTTCCGGAGCGAGCGTGGGGCGGACGGGTGTGGGTTCCATGCTCGGCTCGAACCGAGAGCTCGGAAGGTGCGCTGGAGCTCTTCGGGCACGTCTCCTACGTCCAACCACCCGGGGGCGAGCCGGCCGACCTGCGGGCCAGGGCTGATTTCACCGACGTCCTCGCTGAGGACAACCCGGATTGGAAGATTGACCTAAACGACGACGTGATCGGCCGCTGGCGGGGCGAGAACAGCCGCGGCGGAGCTGTGACTTTGGTCTGGGGTCGACCATTGGTTCGGGGGGCGGTCGCGGCGACCGCGGAGCTCGACTCCGAGACCGTCGACCAGGAGGCGATCTCCAAAGAGCGCTTTACTCTGATCGCCCTCGATGCGCTGGAGGGGTATGGCGATGACGTCTTCATGACCGTCAAGCTGTGGAGCCGCCGAGCCCAGGAGCTTGCATCCGAGAGCCTCTACGATGAGCCGCCGAGCCCCGATAGCTCAGCTGGATAGAGCGACTCCCTCCTAAGGAGTAGGCCGCAGGTTCGAATCCTGCTCGGGGCATCGTCGGAAAGCCTCTTCTAGAGCCAAATAAAGGGTGGGAACAGAAGAGAGTGGGCCGGCTGATTCTCTGGGTGGGAACAGAGGTGGGAACAAATTCGCTAGAATCTGTTCCCACCCGATGGCCCTGAAGTTGACCGAAATCGGCACCGATCACCACGGGAACGAGCTCCCGCGTGGGGTCTATCGGGCGCGCCCGCGAGGACGGCACGATCGTCAGCTACAAGACCCGCTGGCGAGAGGAGGATGAGGACGGCGTAACGCGGAATTCGTCGAAATCGTTCTCGGTGCGCAAGATGGGATCGCCCGATCGGGCGCTGGAGGCGGCGATTGCCTTCCGCCGGGGGGCGCTCGACGTCGTCAGGGTCGATGGCTCGGTGATGAGGCCCGACGCCGCCGGCGCGATGACCGTCGAAGAGCTATTTCAAGAGTGGTGCGTGAAGCACGGGGCCGGCCTCTCCAAGCGCTACGGGGAAAAGGTGGTGGGGCTGTGGGATCGCGAGGTGTCGACCAGATCGATCGCTCGGGTGCGACTTGATCGGCTCTCCGCAGACCCTTCGATCATCACCCGCTTCCAAGACGCCCTGGTCAGCGAGGGTATGGCGGCCTCGATGCGAGTCGAGGTCCTAAAGACGCTGCGGGCGGTTCTGCGCTGGGGAAGGCGCCGCCACCCCAATGCCCTAACCGTGGAGTTCTCAGGCCTGTTCGAGCTGCCATCACAGACCAAGGGGCGACTTGCCTACGCCGCCGACGCCTACGGCCTGGAGCGGATCATCGAGGCCGTGCTGGGACGCCCAGCCCGCGACGAGCTCCTACCGCTTCGCGACGCGGCCCTGGTTGCGGCGATGGGCTTCACGATTGCCGCGCGACCCTCGGAGTGGCTTTATTCGGCGAGCTGGGGAGACATCCACGATCGCTCGGTCGAGCTGCAGCGACCCGGCGGCGGGCTCGGCGAGGATCGGATCGGCCTGAAGACGGGCGCCCGGGCCGCTCTACTGCTGAGCAGTGCCCGTGAGCGGATTCTCGACTACCGCAACGCGCTCGAAACCCGTTATGGCCCCCAGCCCGATCGCGGGCTGGTCTTCCAGGTGATCGGAGAGGAGGGTCCAGCATGGGAAGCGCAACCGGGTGGCCGCGAGCCGAACCCGGTGCCGTGGAGCTATGACGATTACAAGCGTTGGACGGCGCGGATCTGGCGCCCGGCGCGCGACGTTGCGGCGCAGGCCAAAGGCGTCCCGAAGGGCCTCGCCTCGATGCGCTTTTACGACTGCCGCCACACCGCTATCTCGATGGCGCTTCACTCGACCCTGGTGATGGATAGCCACGGGATGAACCTCCACAACCTCGCCGGCTGGGCGGGACACGACGTGCAGACGCTGCAGCGCTACTACGCCCACCTGATCGCTCGCTACCAGGGCAAGAAACCGATCGACCTGGAGGCGGAGTGCAGGGCGACGCGGGCTCGGGTGGCGGCCGAACCGTTCAAGCCCGCCGAGAGGCCGGCGTCTGCTCAGCGCGCCCAGCAGCGGCGCCGGCGCGACCGCGACCGCTCAGCCGCCGCCGGGCGGCGTTGAGCAGGGCGAGGTTCTCGACTCGGTCCGTCAGAGGGCTTGCGCCTGCGGCTGGCGGGCGCGCCGATCGGCGAGCTCGGAGGTCGAGTTCGGATCGGCGGCGCCAGACGGCGTCACCGGCTTTCGCATCATCCAATCGAGCAGGTCCCCGTAGCGAATCCTGACCCCGCGCCCGCCGCCGTCGCGGTAGGCCAACAGGGTCCCGGCGAGGTAAGCGCGCCGGATCGTGCGGACACTTCGGCTGGCGATCGCCGCCGCCGTCGATGGAGTGAGCAGCTCGTCCTCGTGAAGGAGACGCAAGTCGAGCACCGCCTTCGCCTGAAGTGTCCTCGCCGCCGCCACGCACCGCGCCTTTCATCCACCTCGCCTCCAGCCTCCTCGGAGGCGGTCGGCTGCGTCGGTCGGTTCGCATACCCCCATGACGTACAGAAGCACCCAAGCGATACCCCTCCGAGCGCAGGGAATTGTCCGTGCGAGTTGGGATTGTCGCGAGGCCGCGCATCACAGCCCTCCGTCATTTCGCTGGGTGACCTGCCGCCGTCGCAGCGCCTCAACCGCCGCCTCGTAGTCAAATCGCCAGGGAGCCTTCGGCCCGGCTGCCGATCCGCATCCCACCGAGCAGCTCCCGGTTTCGGTAGACCCAGGGCCGCTCGACCCGCAGACGGCGGGCCAGCTCGCCGGCGCTGAGCAGCTCCGGTTCTTGGCCAGCGCCGTGGCCCTGCAGGAGGGTCGCGACTCGAACGGCAACCCGCTCGACGGCCTGGGGCGTGAGGTCAACCGCGACCCGAGGCGCTACGGCCCCACGGCCGCGCCGCGGCACCGAGCAGCGCTCGTGCGCCGCCTGTGTCGGAACCGAGCTCAATCCGCCCATGGCACTTTCCCTTTGCAGAGCTCTTGTGCCGTCGGCCTCAGTCGGCTTCGAGGTCGTCGATGCGGTGCTCGGTCCAGGGGTGGGAGGTGGCGCCGAAGTCCTTGAACGGGGTCGGCAGATCGCCGGCGAGGGCGTGGGTATCGAGGTAGCCCGCAAGCGCTCCTCCCTGCCCGAGCCTGGCCGCGTAGGCATCGGCAACCGCCTCGCGGCGGCGCCAGTAGATCGCCCACGGTGTCCTCACGAGTCCCATCGCGGCCCGCCCGCTGACCAGGTAGGCGATCAGGCGGAAGGGAAACTCCATCGGACTGGCGCGGCGGCGTGGTCATCCGGTAGAGCGCCGCGGTGACCCGGGCATCGCTTGAGTTCAGGTGCCCGAGCTCGTGGGCGAGGACGGCCGGGAATGATGGGCTCTCCAGCATGCCCCTGGTCACCATCAGGGTGTCGGCGTAGGCGCATGCGTTGGGTTCGGGATCCTCGCTGAGGAACCAGCGCCGCGGCGCCCGCAGCTTCGGGTCTTTGGCCCGCAGCTGCTCGAAGGCGGCCTCGAAGACCGCCTGCTCGCGCCCCGAGGGTCGCCGGCCTCCCAATTGCTGCTGAAACCACCAGCCGCCAAGGGGCAGGACGAGAGTCGCGAGGGAGATCCCGAGCGGCCCGAACCCGATCACGACCGAAGGGATGTTGACCGGCCATCCCCAGCCGGTGATCAGGTCCAGGAGGGCCAGGATGGCGTCGATGAGGAGGAAACGACAGGCAGCGCAGAAATATTGCAGCGCCCAGGTGACCGCGTAGAGGAGGACCCAACCGGGGTTCAGGTCTCCCGGTCTGATCAGGTGGGCGCTCAGCCTCTGCTTCATCGACGCTCCTCCTCTCCCTCTGATTAAACCGCAGTCCCATCAGCAAAGGCTCCATTTGCCGCCGCTGTTTGCAAAGCGGCCTGCTTGGCGACCGCGCTTTAGGTGGGCGGCGACGTTGGTCGGCGAGGCGCCCATGCCATCGGCGACCTCGGTGTAGGTGGAGTTGGGGTGCTCGGCTAGGTAGGCGGCGACGTCGTCTTGGGAGAAGCGCTGGGTCCTGTCCCGATCGAGCTCGGCGCGGGCGGCGAGCAGGCGGGCGCGCTCTTTGTCTAGCTCGCGCACTTCGCGGTCGATCTGGGCTCTGATTCCAAGGCTCGGGCGTTTCGGTGGCATGCGGTTCTCCGTCGTGGGCTTCTGTTGACTTAACGGCATAATGATATAAAGTCAACGAAATGTCAAGGGCTATCTCAAAAAGATCCTGGGGACCCTCCCACCAGGAGATGGAGCCGCCGTTTCGGCGCGGGCCGTCGCTGGTGTGGAAGTTCATTGGGTTCTTCGCGCTGGCGCTCTTCGTCCACACGATCGTTGACCCGAGGGGAGATGACGCGATCGCCTGGTGCCTGGAGGCGATGGCGCTCGGCTGGCTCGCGAAGCTCTTGATCGTGGCGCTCGCCGAGGGGCGGATCCCGATCGGCTGGCTCTCGCAGTTGATTGCGAAGAGCGAGCCCGCCAGAGATCTGCTGGGCGAGCGTGATGGCAAGACGGCGGGTGAAGCGGTGCGGGCTGAGGTCGCCCGGCTCGGCGGCGGCGCCTACCTCGGCCTCTCCGCTCGCGGCGGTTGGATCCTCGCCGACCCCGAGAGCGCGGTGATGGTCCTCGGCCCGCCGCGCTCGGGCAAGACGAGCGCGGTGATGATCCCCGCCGTGCTGGGGGCATCGGGGGCGGTGATCGCAACCTCGACGAAGCCCGAGGTGATGGCGGCGACGGTGGCGGCGCGCTCAGAAGTCGGCCAGGCGTGGCTGTTTGATCCCTCCGCCTCAGAGCTTCGGCTGCCGGATGGGGTGCGGCGGCTGTGCTGGTCGCCGGTCGCGGCGGCCATCGAGCTGGGATGAAGCCCTGGTGATGGCGCGGGCGATGACGGCTTGTGTGCGGGTTGGGGCCGGCACGAGCAATGAGAGTCACTGGACGGAGCGCGCCGCCGCGCTCCTTGCCCCACTGCTTCACGCCGCCAACCTCACCGAGCGCCCGATCGCTGAGGTCTTGCGCTGGACGCTGCGCCAGGACCTGGACCCCGCGCAGGCGGTGCTCGCCGATTGCGACTCCGAGATCGCGCTCGACGTGTTGGTCGGGATCGAGCAGACCGACGCCCGCGAGCGCTCCTCGATCTTCTCGGCGACCGCCGGCGTGCTCGCCGCCTATAACGCCGACGCGGTCAGGGCGGCGGCTGCCCACCCGAACTTCGATCCGACCCGCTTCGCGGGATCGGCCGACACGATCTACATCACCGCACCCGAGCATCGCCAGGCGCTCTGCGCGCCGCTGATCGTCGGCCTGCTGGAGCAGATCCGCCACGCGGTCTATGAGCGAGCGGCAACCCAGGCGATGGACGGGCCGGTGATGTTGTGGGCGCTGGATGAGGTCGCAAACATCGCCCCGATCGGCGACCTGCCCGCGCTGATCTCCCAGGCGGGAGGACAGAGGCTGCAGGTGATGGTCGGCCTGCAGGACCTGAGCCAGGCGCGGAGCCGCTGGGGAGCAGACGCCGCCGAGGGCTTCATGAGCCTCTTTCAGACCAAGGCGGTGCTGTCGGGGATCGGCGACGCTCGCACCCTGGAGAGCATCTCGCTGGCGCTCGGTGAATACGACCGCAAGGTGGTCTCCTCCTCGAAGGGGACGAGCGAGAGCGATGAGTGGTTCAGCCCGCACGGCTACAACGAATCGGTCAGCTACCAGACCCAGCGCCAGCGAATCCTGACGCCCGGGGAGATCGCGAAGCTGCCGGCCGGGCAGGGGCTGTTGCTGCGGGGGGCGGACTGGGGGCTGATCGGGTTGACGCAGGTGGTTTGAGCGGGAGCCGTGGAGGAGGGTGGGCGGGAGTCCAAGTGGGTAGTCCGAGTGGCTTCAGGAGCGCTGGCAGTCGCTACCATGTGCAGTTAGGACAGTTCGTGCTACCTTTCTCCCGATGATGAAGACGATCCACATAGACCCCGCCGGAGGCGATGCCAAGCAAAAACTCTCGGCGGTCCAAGAGACGATCGAAGGGCTGCTCGACGCGGATAAGACGATCGCGGTGACAGTCGTCGATGAGAACGCGATGCTCTCGCCCCAAGAGGCGGCCGATCGGCTCGGCTTCTCCCGCCAGCACGTTCGCCGGCTGATCGAGGCCGCAGAGCTAGAAGGTGAGCGGCTGCCCAACTCCACCCACTGGAAGATTCCCTTGCGCGCCGTCTTGGCTTTCGAGGAGCGTCGTGCCGAGGCGGAGGAGCGCGCGGACAAGTTCTCGCGCTCGCTCGACGACATCGGCGCTCCTGCTGAGTGAGCCTTCCGCGCGCCGTCCTCGACGCGGACATCATCTTCTCGCGGGTCCTGCACGAGCTGATGGGCCGCTTGGCCGGCAGCGTTCGCCTCTTCGATCTGATCTGGAGTGAGGAGCTGCTCGACGAGGTGAAGTCCTCCCTCATCGAGCGAAAGGGTCTGTCAGTTGAGGTCGCCGAAGCCTGGGTAGGTCATATGCGTCGCGAGTTCCCCGACGGTAGCGTTGACGTTTCCGCGGTCCCTGACGATCTCGACCTCACCTCCTTGACGCGAGACCTCGACGACGTCCACGTCTGCGCCCTTGCCATCGCCGGCAATGCCGACTATCTCTTTACCTTCGATCGCGGCTACCTCAAAAAGCCGCTCCAGCTTCACGGCGTCGAGGTGCCCAACCTCGACCAGTTCCTTGTCAAACAGCGCGAAAATCAGCCGGAAGCCTTCAGACGAATCGTCGAAAGTCAGGCAGAAGCATGGCGTGACGGCCGACCTGTCAGTGAGTTGCTAGCCGCGTTCAAACGCGCAAACGTCCCGAAGTTCGCCGCTGCTCTCGATCCCCGGATTAGACTTGGCGGAGTGAGGAGTCTCAACCTGGATACTTCGCCCGTCAACGTCCTGCGTTCGATGCGTGGGTCGATCATCGATGCCGGCATCGCCTACCCGCAGGTGCTCCACGTCGAGATCCGCGACTCAGCCGGAGAGCTTTGGCGTTTCATCACCCAGGATGCCGAGTGGGCTCCCTCTCTCAAAGACGCAGCCCGCGCCAATGTGCCCGACGCTCGGGTTCGTCGTCTCGCACCTGCACCAAAAGGAGAGGGGTTCCGCCGTCAATGTCGCCACGCACCTCATGCACGATGTGTTCCACAGCAGCGTCGACAGCGTGATGGTCGTCTCCAACCACAGCTACTTGAAGTTGTCGATCGCCGTGGCGCGCGACCGAGTGCCGGTTGGCATCATCACGCCGAGTAGCCAGCGTCTTGCCGGCGACCTTGCGTGGGCATCCAGTGACGGCGTCGGATCGCACTGGCACGCCAATCTCAGCGCTCAGGACTTCAGGGACCATCAACTGCCGGACCCGGTCGGGCCAGTGCCCAAGCCCGATGGATGGTGATTCCTATGTCGGCCGAAGGCTCGCTATGCTGAGCTTTACTCGCCCAGCCCTTGCGGGGGCTGGGTTTCTTTTTGCCGTGATCCCCTTCAGCTCCGGTGATCGGGCTCACCAGGGGTTCGAGAGCGAGCCGTAGAGGGAGGTGGGGGTAGCACAGGGGAGAACGGAACGGGTGGGATTCGGATCCACGGAAACTCGGAGACACACAACGGTTTTCGAGCGCTCGGCCCATCTACCGATGATGCGCGGACCCAAGCCGCTCAACTACTGTCTCGCCTGCACGGACGATCGACTTCGAGATCGTACGCCAGAAGTCGGGACCGCATGAAGGATCAACCTCCCTTTGGACTGGCCCTCCAACGAGCAAAGTTCAGGGATTTGAGTTCCAGCGCCGGGCGGCGCGTTGCATTGATCATGCTTCGCGAGCCGTGCCCTGCTGATTGTTAGTAGCCCACGCCTGTCGAGGCCAACTACATCTCCGCCAAGAGCTTTGCCTTCGCCGATGCGAACTCGCCGGCCGTGAGGGCGCCGCTGTCGTGGAGGTTTTTGAGCTGTGCGAGCTGTGCTACTGGGTCCGGCTTCGACACCTCTGTGTGTGCGCCTCGCTGCGCCGCTTCAACTTTGGCGAAAGCCCCTGATAGGTCTCGCTTCAAGTTAACCGGGGGCATTCGGTCGTAGAACAGATACAGGCCCCAGTCTTCCGTACGTAGATTTATGATCGTTTCTATACGGGAGCGTGCAGTTAGCGAGTTGACCAATGAAGCAGCCAGCATCCCCTCAGCTGCTCCAGCCGCCCCGAAGCCGCCACCGATGATTTGCGCTCCAGTGCGGATGATTCCTCGCCCTTCGATATCGAAAGCGGTGATGTCGCAATAGCGCATAGAGGAGTTTCCGCTCCCTTGAGAGACGACCGTGAACCGCACTTCATCGCGATCAAAGATCGCGTTTAGCCTCATGCCGTTAGGCAATTGGTGCCCGAAGCCACCGACTACTACGCAACCAAGGAGCGCCCTGCGATCCGACCCTTCTGATTCAAGCGGCGTTCCAAGTTCTTGCATCTCTTCGTGGAATCGACGGGCCGGAATTCGGATCACCTTTCCTGTGAAGCCACGCCCCATACACCACGAACAGAGTTCTCTGCGTCTGAGAGGCGCAACCAGTTGAGGTCCACCACATAGCCGACATCGAAGCAGCAACCAGTCGCTCCGACAGCTTCCACAACGCCACTTATCATCGTCGGCTGGAACCAGCCAGTCCTGTTTGCACTTGGAACACAAAAATTCGATAAGTCCAGCTTCGGCCGCAGGCTCAGTTCCTTCACCATCGGAAGATAGCGCTGGCTGACCTTGATCCTGATTCCGGTACAGGGCGGTCCACTGCCCCCCATTCCAGTAGCTAGGAGCGGAGACATCGCCAGGTGCTTGTACCAGCCTGCCTTGGGCGCGTCCGTCACTGGAGTCATAACAAAGGCGGACTCTAGCGTTGGAAGCCTTGGCAGCGCATTCGGCATCTCTGTCGAAGTAGAGCTGGGAGCCGCTACTTCGAGGGCGGGACGGAGCCGATTCGCTACAGCGGCGGGGAAGCTTGCGCTCCGCCAAAACCTGATCCATTTCCTTCTTTCTCCGGCGCGGGACCCCCGAACCTAATCTGGCCGGAAGACACCTCTTGGCCGGCGTCGCCAGCGAGGTCGACTTCGACTCGACGTTAGTCAGCGGGAGGAGCTGATCGAGGCGATCGTCGAATCTCCTGAGCTAGAGGCCTGGCGGGTGGAGCCGACAGACTCGCTTGCCGCTGATGCAGACATGATCAACCTTGTCGACGAAGGGAGAGTTAGCCAACAGGCTCCCCGCAGGAAGCACGGTAGGCACAACTGTGGCAAGGTCGCTCCAATCGCGCTGCGTAGGTGGGCGAGAATCGTCTCGATTTCGAACGCCCGGAGGCTCAAACTTGAGACGAAACTAGACAGCGGGCGGTTCAGTTTGATCAGGCGCGGGCGTAAGCCGCCGCCCTCCCCACCCATCCTCCCTCGCCACCGACCCTCGCGGCCAGCCCATTCCTCCTGCTCTTCTCTAGGCCGCGCAAACAACATAGAAGCTGGGCACGCCGAAGAGGCTCAGCGGTGCTTTTGAACCTCTCCTCGATCTGATCGAAGTCGGCATGCGTGCCGAATCGGCCAAGAAGCTCCAGCGCCATCGCCTGTACATACGGGGGCTCTGTCGCCCGAAACGCGAGTTGACGGACGATGACAAGCGTCTCCTCGAGTAGTTGAGTCATGTTTCGGCGGAGCCAGTCGAGGAGAAGGTAGCGCTGGTAGGGGTAGATCGCCGCCGTATGGCTGACTAGCGCTTCGGCGATCAGTGGCTCGAGCCGTTCTCCCTGCTCTAAGCGTTCGAAGTAGCGTGCGATTGACGGTGTTCGCTCTGGGTTTGAAGTCAGCCGACGCCCGCACTCTTCGACTGCGTAACCATCGCGCTGGTGGCCGAGATGGCCCAAGAGAAAGTTCAACATGCTCTTATTCGGGACCTTGCGCCATACGACAAAGGTGTCGAAGGCTCGATGCAGGACAGCGGCCTCGAGCTTGCCGCCAAATAGGTCATCGATTGCGACCATAGGCAGAGACACGTCACCCGCCATCAGACCGGCCGCTATCGCCTCTTTGACATAGCCCTGTCGAACCTGCTCAATAGCTGGGATTACGCCGTCGAATTCCTCCGCGCCTCCTCCGCTGGACGGATCAAAGTCTTGTGGCTCTGAAGCGTCAGCCCACGTTTTCGGAGTACGCTTGTGATCATAACTAGTGCTCGCTGGGCCTCCTCCTGGCTTCGCGCATAGATCCGAAGGTCGTCGGTGTAGCGCATGTGGTCTATTGCGGCCCCTCGCAGCCGTTTGTCGAACGGCTCCAGATAGAGCTTGGCTAGGACATCAGAGGCGATCACTCCTTGGGCAAACCGCGATCTGGACACTGCGCCCAAGTGGTTCAAACAGAGTGCGATGAGGCTGATAGCCGAATCGGGACAGCCGATACGGCTCAGCTCAGATCGAAGCAAACCGAGATTGATGTTCTCGAAAAACCCGGCGACGTCGGCACTCAGCACATGAGTGACCGATGACCTGTTGAGGCGCTGCAAGCTCCGATCGTGGAACTCCCGCCAACCCCTATAGGGGTTTCGTAACCAATCCCTCTCATGCAGACGGGACGGGTTCAGCCGGCAGGCGAAATCACAGGCGCCCTGTGACCAACCGTGGCACCGTCGAGGTGTTGCAAGCAAGAGCCCACCGCAGCGGTGTAGATAACCCGATCAGCAATTCCGAGCCTAACTCCCGGCCTGACGAGGCCACCACCCTTCGGTGCATCGCAGACTTCGATCGGTCCAGGAACGTAGTGATGCTGCTCGACCATTGACTTAACCTCTGAGAGCCAGCCATCGAGATCTTGCTCGACCAGCTCGATCTCGAAGGGGTTCACGGCCAGCGTTCGTTCGGTCTTCGGCTGGCCGAGGAGCTCGTCGCGAACGCGTTCGTAGGCAAGACGAAAGTCGAATTGCGTCTCCACATTAGTGGCCGTCGCACGCCGAGGCTAGCGCTCGTGGACCGCTGGAGAAGCATCATAGTGCCAGGGTCCCCAGCTACGTTGGGAGCGTCCCATGGGCGCCTCTCGAAGCACTGCGAAGGCCAATTCGTCTCGACTAAGAGGCGATTGGTCCAAAAGTGAGACGAAATTACGGGTGGACCGATGAAGGGGGCCGGTCAGGGTGGCGGGTGGCATCGGAGCTGTATGCGTGCCTGTTTTTCGTCTCGAGGTTGTAGCAAGGACGCAATCGACGCCGAGGCTCATTCGGGCCAGTCCCTGGCGCTTAAGGTCCCAGGGAATTACCCCGCCTACCAGCGCAACACGATCCTGCGCTCGTCCGGGTCATCTCGTAGCTCTCGATCCCCTCCGACTCGATCAGCCCAACCGCTTCCTCGATGGCCTCGACGGGATGGAGAACCACTCCCGCGCATCCGCCACCAGCAGACCATCACGCTCGAACCACGCATCAATTCGTGCCGCCGCAAAGAACCGGTGCAGCAGGCCCTCAACCTTCCCAGCGATCGACCGGGGCATCTCGAGCGTCTCCACCAACTTCACCGGCGCATCGAGAAAGGTCGAACTCCCAACTGCCTCTGCGACTCGCCGCTCGGCGGACCCCGTCGTGAACCCGATCTTGTGAGGTCCTCGATTGCACGGATTCCTGATCCTCGGAGAGAGACCTCGCCACGTAGACGAACCCCGTTTCGCCGCTGAGCTGCTCCTCAACCTCCAGTCGGGTCTTGTCTTCTGGCTCAGTGACGGTCTTTCCGAAGCGGTACAAGCGACTCGCGAACGACCGAAGCAAGAGATCGGCCTCTGTGGCGTTCTCGAACACGCATCGCAGCCGCGCATTCATGCGCCCGTGCTCGAGCTTCCTCTCACCTTCGTTGGCCACAAGCACGAGCACCCCATTCAGCACGTAGAAGGCGCCTTCTCGAACGGCCTGCTCGTCGCGGAACTTGACAAGCCGGCGGGTGCCGCTACGTAACTCCTCATGGCAGGCCTTAAACAGGGACTCGAATTCTCGAAGTCCTCGCACGGACGCCGCCGCGCCACCTCCTCCGGCTGCGCCGAGGGCTTCGGGACGTGCCGCAGGGTGTGGATGTCCTCCCCGGTCGCCTCTAGTAGGCCGAGTGGGTCCTCGGCGACCGCCTCGTCCAACGACTCAGGGGGCTTAGGCGGCTCAAGGATGCCGAGGTCGTCGTATGGAGCCAACAGCCCTCGTTGCTCCTCGGAGGCCGACATCGACTCAAGCCGGTGCGAGAGCATCATCTCAGTAACGTCGTCAGCCCCCTTCTCCGGCGGGCGCCCGTGCTTTCTGACGAACTCCGCGATCTCCTCGAAACTCCCAACAAACCGCTGCTCTTTTGTTATCCGCTCCGAACGCACCGGGAGGGTGAGCGCCCAACTCGTCTTCGGCGATCATCGTCCTGAGCGTTTCGGCGTCCATCGTCAAGGTTCTGCTCCCGGCGCTTCTGCTGTAGGAGGAGCAACGCCTCCGCCAACCGCTGCTCCGGGGATCACCGGAGTTGCGTCGGGGGACTTGCCCGTCTTGCGGGCGAAGGCATTAATTTTCGGCCAGAGCAGGAGAGCCTCCTCCTCGCTCATCTCGACGCGCGAGGCGTCGATCGCATCCTGGATCAGCCTGAGGACCTGCCTAGTGACTGATCTCGACAGCACCTCGAACGCCTTCTGGAACGGATTCACCGTGTCGATCAGGTCGATGTGGAGATCCTCGATGTTGACGAACTTGTCCGCCATCAGGACGAAGCGTTTATCGCCCACCTCTTTGACCTCGCCATTCTTTACGACCGAGTCGGTGACGACATGCTGGCGTACCTCCTCGATCTCCTCCTCGGAGATATCGGGGTAGCGGGTTCGAATGATTTTGGGGATGAGGATCTTGTTCATTACTTCCGGGTCCACGTTGCCCGGCATCGCCTTCAGCATCGTTTGGTCCTGAAGGATCTGCGCCTTCAGGTCGTTCAGATCGGCCTCGACGATGTGTCTCACCCTGTCGGTCGACGGCTCC
The DNA here is from genome assembly GCA_963700105.1 of uncultured Solirubrobacterales bacterium. GTDB lineage: Bacteria > Actinomycetota > Thermoleophilia > Solirubrobacterales > 70-9 > CAVUWL01. The sequence goes on from CAVOWL010000006.1 coordinate 400,458, forward strand.
TTGAATCCATTGATCTTCAGCTCGCCGACCTCGGGGCGGTCGTCGGGTCCGTGCTAGGTGCGGAACTTGAAGTTGGGAGCCAACACCTGCTCCATCAATAGGGATGCGGTGATCGCCTTCAGCATGTTGTTGACTGCAACCTTGACCTCCTCGTCGCCGGCGTCGGGCTGGGCGATCAGATTGGTGAACTGCGAATGCGTCTTGTTCGGGCTGTCGCGGGTGCAGCGCCCGATGATCTGGATGATCTCGGTAAGTGATCCCCGGTACCCGACCGTCAGAGCATGCTCGCAATAGGGCCAATCGAAACCCTCCTTGGCCATGCCGAGAGCGATGATCAAGTCGATGTCTTCGAGCTCCTCCATCGTGCGCAAGTAATCGACGATCCTGGGGCGCTCTGCCGGGTCGTCATTGACCAGGTCTGCGACTTTGATCGCCCGGCCGTCATTGCGGCGCACCTGGATCACGCCGGTCTCAGGGTCTTGCCCCACAACCTCTCCGATCGAGTCGAGGATCGTGTCGACCTCGCGCAGCTTGTCCTTGGTCGACTCACTAGACCTGGACGCTCGGGATGTGGAGGATCGTCTTCTTGTCGGTGTCAAGGACTTCGTCGAGGGCACTCGTGTAGCGGCCCTGATAGAAGTGGTAGCCGATCCCGAGTGACTTCAGGTGGGTGTAACCGTTCAGCTGCTCGTAGTAGTTGTAAGTGACCTTGTCGAACTTTGCTTCGTCCTCTGCGTGAAGGACAGGGACCGCGTCTCCGCGGAAGTAGGACCCGGTCATCGCGACGATGTGAGCGTTGGTGTTGGCGATCACTGAGCGCAGCAGCTCTCCGAGGCGGTTGTTTTCGTCGGTGGAGATGTGGTGGAACTCATCGATTGCGAGCACTACGCCATCGAGCAGCTCCTCGTCGATTGCATCGTGGGCGAATCGAAGCGTCGCGTGCGTGCAAACCAGAGTCGTGTCGGGCCTCCAAGGAATCGCTGGACTGCTGCCACCTTGCCCTCCTCGCTGCCGGGGTGCAGAGGTTGTTGCGATCCTCAATAACCCAATCCGCGAAGAACCCCGACTCGGTCAGCGGGGTGCTGGCAAAGGAGCGACCGATCGAGCGCTCTGGACCGCGACGATCACCTTCTTCAGGCCCTGGTTGATAGAGCTTGTCGAGGGCGATGTACATCAAGGCACGCGACTTCCCTGAGGCAGGCGGGGCCTTGATCAGCAGAAACTGGCTGTCGCGCTTGACGAAGGCCTTGACCTGCATGTCACGCATACCCATCGCGTCGATTGCGGTGCTTCGCCCGTCTGGGCGTACTCGACGTGGACGAAGTCAGGCATCACCGGCCTCCTTCGCCTCGACCATCCCCTTATACATAGCGAAAAGCACCTTCAACCGTTCCTCGTCAGACTCGAATGGTCTGGCCCTGTACAGGCGATCTACCGTCTCGTCGAGCTTGTGGTGGGCCGCTAGCAAAGCGGAGGGCATGTCGTCAGGATCGTACAGTTCCCCCAAGGTGTACTCGCAGAGCAATTGCTCCCGCGCCCCTAGGACGCCGATCGCCCCCGCCTTGAGCGCACCTTTGGCACCCGGCGAGAGTTCCGGAACGGGGAATGTGTTATAGACGAGGCGCGCCGAGTACCGGTACCCTGTCCTAAGCCGTCCGGCAACTGCAGCCAGCCAGGTCATATGCATCCGGAACTCGAATGACGCCAAACAGCCAGAAATCGGCACCATAAACTGCGTTGCGAGATTTGAAATAACCGTAGTCTCATCGACAATCCCAATGGGCACGTAGCGGCGGCGCTCAGAAGTCGCACCAGGCACAACAATCGCAGTACCTTTCTTGTGCGCGCGCTGGACAAACCGATACGGCTGCGCAGCCGCTTCTCGCGTGCTTTTCGCGGTACTGTTCCTCCGGAATTGCCGCACACGATACAAACGCTCAGCGATTTCTGGAATCGCCGCAGCTTTATCAGCATCCGATCCCCTATCCAAAGGCACGCGCGCCATCGGCACCGATCATCAACTCCTGCGCTCCACCGAATCGACGTATGAAGCGTCCGGCCTCAGGGCTCTTCGACCGGAGGTCATCGGCCTCTTGCATACTAAGAAGCAGATTGCCTCCGTCCCGCGGCATACTCCCGAACACCATTGGCGGAAGACGCGCTGATCACGTCCTGGCGTCGCTAACTATCACGTCGCTTCCATCCGGAACCAGGTAAGCATTTATCCTCTTCGCACCCCTCCTAGTTCCGCCCGAGTAGAACGCCTTGTTGTTCAACTTTGCCGGTTCGCGCGAGGCCGATGATGGTGCAGGTCACGCCCAGCACTTCCCCCTTGCCGCATTCGTCCACTCAAATGGGTCGTATGCAAAGGTGATCTCAACTTCAGTTCGAAAATTCGCGGCCATAGCATGGCTACCTGGCTACCTTGCACGATCGACGTGGTCGCTACAAAGCCCACCAGCCGACCCGGCCGAACTGTGAACGTAGTCCGCTGCCTTATAGAGCCACGCGGCGACGTAATCAAGGTAGCGTGTTGATCGAGTGAATCGCCAAGGCAAGGCTCACATCATCCTTCTGCTGAGGCTTTGCTTGGTCCCACCTTGATATGGCGGGTTGCTCAGGAGGTAGACCTCGGTACCGCCCGGATCGGGCACGCCTCGCCCCAGTCGATACGGGTCGCATTGCGCACTCGATGTTCCCGGTTCCCTCAACGGGATCAGGGGAATCTCATGCCCAAAGAGCTCCTCGGAACTCGACGTTCATCTGGTGTTGACGAGCCAAAGGGAGAGCGTCGCGACTTCGTGGGCGAAGTCGTCGATCTCGATGCCATAGAAGTTTCCAGCTGATCCGTGAGTCGTCGAACAGGAGTCGTCTTGCGGATCGAGGTCCGCGAAACGTTGAGGACGCGGTGCTCCAGCTTCCGCAGCTCCTTGTAGGCGATCACAAGGAAGTTGCCGGATCCGCAGGCGGGGTCGAAGACTGGATCGTACCAGAGCCGATCGAGAGGTCGGGTCGAGCTTGGCCGTGTTGTCCTGGCCGCGTCAAAGGCCGACTCCAAGTCGTCGAGGAAAGAGGTCGAATCACCTTCATGATGTTCTCGACCGAGGTATAGTGCATCCCGAGGCCTCGCGTTGGCCCGGCTGCACAACGGCCTGAATCATCGACCCAAAGATGTCGGGGTTGATCTGCGACCAGTCGAAAGATCCGCACTCGAGAACGATCGACCGCGCTTTGGCCGAGAAGCTCGGAGCGCTCGAATGACGCTCGAAGAGCTTGCCGTTCACGTAGCCGAACGCTCGAAGGTGGGACGGGATAACTGATCCGCGCTTCGGGCTCCGTGTTCGAGCACGTCGAAGATCTGGTCAGGAGTTCGTGGAGATCTTCCCCGCCCGAGACTGAGAGATGCCGATCGCGTTGGAGAAGCTGTCCTTCTTGAAGACGCCCGTGTCCTCGGCGAAAAAGCAGAACAGAGAGCCGCGAGAAGAAGACGTTCAGCTCATGGATATCCTCCTCGGTCTCTACGCTTTTTCCTCGGGATCTCGTCGTAGAGGTTCGCCATCTTTTCGGCGGCTTTGACATCTGCCAGGTTTAGGTTCTCGATCTGGGTCTTCTCGATCCCCGCCCAAGGCAGGAAGAAGGCCGCGTGGTTCTGCAACTCCTCGATCTCGATGTCAAGTGCATCGCCAGTCTTTAAATCCGCGGCGACGGCTTTGCCCGCGTTGCGGGCGATCACGAAGCGGGGGCGCTCTCGGACAATCAGCTCCTCCGTCTTCGCCGCGTCGACTGCTGCGTAGAGCTCTTCGTCGGGGCAGTCGAGGGAGCGGAAGTAGACCTTCCCCCCCGCCAGAGGTACTCGTCCTCCTCTCGGACCTGTTGTAGGAGCCCGAGCGGAGGCGAGTTATTGAAGCCTTCGGGAGGTCGTAGGCGCGAAGCAACTCGAAGAGGAACTCAGACCGTTCAGCGGAGCGTACGTCGGCAACCCGCTCTTCGACCTCCCTGAGATTCATCTAGACCGACAAATAGGCATCAAGGCCGCGCACTCTATTTCGCTGCGCTGATGCCTCGTGACAGCTTTGCATTTCGTCACGGCCTTGCAGGCTCAAATACAACGGCATCGAGACGCAATCGCCCCGCCGCGAACCCCGCATCGACGTCACACAGCAGCGCCCGCCGCTCCAGCTCCCTCGCCGCCCTCCCAACGTTCCCCGATCCACAGAACAGATCGAGCACCAGCTCCCCCGGAAGGCACGACTGGCTGATCAGCGATCTGAGAATCCGCACTGGCTTCTCAGTCGGGTAGCCGCGAGCGACCCTGGGGGCGCGGAGCACGTTGCCGCGGTTCTTGTAGTTGCCGCGGCGCTGGCCCTTCTCAAGGAACAGAATCAGCTCAGACTGGGAGCGCCAGGTCCCCCCGAGCGCAGGCGAGCCCTTGTCCCAAACGATTGGGCGGCCCGCTCGGAAGCCCGCATCTCGGGCGGCATCTTCGAAGATCCTCTGGGTGCGCCAGTCGCAGAATATGTAGGCGTGGGCGTTATTTCGCAGGACTCGGTAGAGCTCCACGAGGATCTCCGGCCAGACCTCGTCGGGAAGATCGGCGAACCAGCGAGGGAAGTACTTGTCGCCACGATCGAAGACGTAGGGCGGGTCGGTGACGATCAAATCGACGCTCTCGTCTGGGAGGCTGGCGAGGAATACGCGGGCATCTGCTCGCATGAGGCGCACCAGCCCGCGCTTTAGACCCTCTCCCTTGCGGCGCCTGTAGGCGACGTTCCGGTGGGCATCGGTGCAGTAGCGCTTGCGGCGACCCCGGGCAGGCTGGCGGAAGTTCTTCATGCAGACCGGGCAGCGGCCGCTCCGCGGCGACTCTTTGCGTCCCTTTCGCCGCGCCTGCTTGGCCGCCCTCGCCATCGGCGCGACGGTAGGTGCGCCTCTTCGGCCCAGCGGCTATGTTCCACCGGGTGGATTTGCGGCTATGGCTCCCGGTGCGCTAGCCAGCTCGAGGCTGAGATCATGCCGGGGCCGTGGTCCCCGCAAGCGTGGTGGTAGGCATAGCTCCCGTCCTCCTCGCTCTCCTCCCAGGCCCATTCCTCGGCGGGCACCCAGCACCCACAGCGCCCGCAATTAAATCCGATCGACCGCCAGCTCGCGAAGCTCGGCAAGCTCTTCGTCTCGCTCCTCAAGGTCCCCGTGCAGCTCGGCCCGCTCAGCGTTCCAACCCTCCCCGCGTCGACGGCTCCTCTCTTTGCCTGAGCCAGCACGCGCTCGCTTTTGGCGAGCGCCTTTGGGCGCGGGCCAACTCCGCCTTTAGCGCCTCGTGTGCCTGCTTTTGCTTGGCAGCTTCTGTCTCCGCCGTCTTCTTTGCCCGGGCGGTCTCGTCTTTGCCCTTGAGGCGACCGCTGGAGCCTCGGCAACCTTTGCCTCGGCTTCAAGGCCAGCGAGGAGCGCCGCTCGTTTTGTTCCGTGGCGGCCCTCTGCGGCTTCAAGCAGCGGCAACTGCTCGGCAGAGAGCTCAAGGATGACGCGGCGGCGCAAGCCGGTTGCCTTGGCTAAGGCCGGCCTTTGCCGGGCTTTGGCGCGATGGACATGTATCCATGTACGCACATCAGGGCGCCGATATCCAGGGTTCCCACCGGGGGCGGTTTGACCGCAGCGGCGCCTACCCTGAGAGGCTATGGCAGTTGATGCCGAGGACAGGTTCGCCTTCCCTTCCCTGGATGGCATAGAAGAGATGCGCCTCCACCTTGCAGACGAGCACGGGGTCGCTTTTGAGCTTTGGCGCGATGCTTCCTTCATGGGAAACCTGCAGGCGGAGGCGATGCTCGCCTTCCGTCCCAAAACCCCGGCCTCAGCGGAGGGCTTTTGTGTCGGGAGTGCCCGGGACTGGTCTTTATGGTCGCCGATCAACCCAAGCTCAACCCGGAGCGGATTGCCTACCTCGCGCGCGGGGACGAGAGCTAGGGATCCTGCTCGCCGAAGTGCCCGAGGCCGACCACCCGGAGGTGGTCGAAGCCTATGAAGCCCAAAAGCAAGCCGCCGAGCTTCTGAAGAGCTACAGGAAACGGGCGCGCCTTCGCACCGCAAGGCCCCAGCCTGCGGCGCAGGAACGCCGTGAGGGAGCGCAGGCCTACCTGCTCGCCAAATACGAGGAGATCGGCAACATGGATGAGACGCTCTGGGACCTCCTTCAGCTACGCATCCGCGATCTCGAGGCCTACCGGCAGGTGCTAGGCACCGATAAGAGAGTACGAACTCGAGACGTTCCGCAAATATTGGTACGCCATTCCCCAAGAGGAGCGGGAGGCGGCCAAACGGAGTTTCCTCGCTGCGCGAGAATTAAAGGAGGCGGCCCCGGCTACATATCCACCGGGTGGGCGCCTTTCCCGGGCTCCCGCGCCGGGACGATCCTGCGGGCATGCCTAGTCCGCCCAAGGGATCCTCGGTTCCGCCTCGCCCTCTCCAAGGCTGAGGCGGCCAAGGCCCTCGGCGTCAGCGTTGACTTCCTCGAAGACCACCTCCTCGCCGAGCTTCGCGTCGTCCGGGTCGGGCGCCGGATCCTGATCCCCGTGGCCGAGCTGGAGCGCTGGCTCGCCGAGCACTCCGAGCGCCTGCTGCCCGACCCCTGAAGCGACTCGATCTCATCGCGAGTCAGAGCTATCGTCGCGACCCGCTCACAGCGGGGAGCTATGAGCCCCAAACCAAGCGCCGAAAGCCCCGCCCCAAGCACCACACCGGGATCTCCGTTCGCCATTCCAAGAACTGTGCAGCTGAAGACGGAGAGCGCTGTAATTGCTTCCCCTCCTACCAGGCTCAGGTTTACTCGCGCCGCGACAAGAAAACCCTACGAAAGAGCTTCCCGACCCTGGCCGCGGCCAGAGCCTGGCGAGTCGATGCCCAGGCGGCGATCCGCCGTGGGCTGATGCGCGGACCAGGCGATACCACGATCCGCGAGGCAGGCAAGGCGCTGGTAGCTGGGGTCAAGGATGGGTCGATCAGAAACCGCTCCGGTGAGCGCTATAAGCCCTCGGTGATCCGCGACTACGAGCGCCAGCTTCGCCTCTATATCGAGCCGGAACTGGGCGCCAAGAAGCTCTCGGACCTAAGCCGGGTCGAGGTGCAGGACTTCGCTGATCGCATTCTTGCCACAGGACTCGATCCCTCAACGGTCAAGAACTGCTTGATGCCGCTCAGGGTGATCTACCGGCGGGCCTTCGCTCGCTCCGAGGTGGCGATCAACCCGACCTCTGGGCTTGAGCTTCCCGCTGCCCGTGGGCGCCGCCGAGCGGATCGCTCGACCCCGAGGCAACGGCGCTGATCGAGGCGCTGCGGCCGGGGGAACGAACGCTCTGGGCGCTGGCCCTCTATCGGGCCTAAGACGTGGGGAGCTGTGGGGGCTGCGCTGGGAAGACATCGACCTCGAGGCTCGGGGTAATCCACGTGAGGCGAAGTTGGGATGCCCATGAGGGGGAGATCGAGCCAAAGAGCGGGGCCGGGATCCGCAGGGTGCCGATCGCGAGCGTGCTGCGGGCCTATCTGTTGGAGCGGAGAAGCTAAGGAACGGCGGGCGGCCCGAGCACCGGGTGCTGGCGGACGCGAACAACCGGCTCTGCGACTCGACGACTCTGACCATGAAGGCAAAGAGACGCTGGAAGGCTATGGGCCTTCAACCGATCGGACTGCACGAGTGCCGCCATACCTTTGCCTCGCTGATGATCGCCGCCGGGGTAAACACCAAGGCGCTCTCCACCTACATCGGCCACGCCAGCATCGCGATCACCATGGATCGCTATGGGCATCTGATGCCGGGTAGTGAGGCGGAGGCGGCTGAGCGCCTAGACGCCTACCTTAAGGGGGTGAAGCGCATCACCGAGTGACCGACGACCGCTTTGCACGAAGCAGGCCGGGTGGATGGCTGGCTGGCCGAGTGTGGTCTTATATACGCCGAATGTTCCTGCTCCGACGTACCAACACGCTGAGGGATAGGAGATGGAGGCAGCAAACTTCCGACGAAACTTAAGGCCGAGCCTCCAAAACCAAGTTGAAGGGAGTCTCGGTGGCCCAGGCGGACCTCCTTGAAGCCTCCCTGCTTAATCACCTCCGTAAGGCTCTCCTCGCCGGCCTGCGCACCGAGAGCCAAACCAACCTCCTGGTCGAGTGACGCTGGGGTACAGATCACGGTAGATGCACCGTAGAAGACCCGGCCCACCGGATTGAGGTTTTCCTCGACGCTGTCATTGGCGAATGGCTCGACGATCATCCATGTGCCGTCGGGGTCAAGCGCCTCGTGGATGTGCGCAGAAGCCCCGCGGGGTCGCCCATGTCGTGCAGGCAGTCGAAGACCGCAATGAAGTCATACCCCTCACCCGGGAAGTCCTTGGCGGAGGCGACTTGAAAGCTAGACGCGGTCACCGACCCCCGCCTCCTGAGCCGCCTCGCGGGCCCGCTCCACCGAGGCATCGTGATAGTCAAAGCCGGTGAACTCCGAGCCCGGGAACGCTTCAGCCATAAGGATCGTCGAGGCTCCGTGGCCGCAGCCTATGTCGGCGACCTTGGCACCCGCCTCCAGCTTCTCCTGCACGCCATCGAGCGCCGGAATCCACTCCCCGACCAGATGTCCGCGGTAGCCGGGCTTAAAGAACCGCTCGGTACCCCTGAACAGGCGGTGGTCATGCTCGTGCCAGCCCATGCCTTCACCACTGCGAAAGGCCTCGAGGATCTTTTCCTCGTCTGCATAAAGCGACGCGATCGAGTCATAGACCCCGAGCAGGTAGAAGGGGCTCTCCTCATCTGCGAGGGCAAGGGCCTGCTCGTCGGGAAGGGTGTAGGTGTCGCTACCGGGGTCATAGGTCACGTAGCCACCGGCTGCCTGGTTCCCCAGCCACTCGCGGACGGATCGCTCGGCCACCCCGGCTCGATCGGCGACTTCCTGGGAGCTGAGTGGGCCAGCTCCCGCCATAGCCTTGTAGAGGCCCAGCTTCTCGCCGATCACGAATAGCGGGGCGCTGATCACGGCCCCCATGTCGGTTACCGCCTGGCCCATGAAGGCTTCCAGTTTGCTCTCGTCGATGCCTGTGGCGTTCATAACAGCCTCCGTTTTAGCGGTTTGGACGAAACGTCCACTGGGACCCGAATCGACTTAGTAGAGCTCACCGGGCCGCCACTGTCAACTATGCAGTCGCGAGATGAGGAGAACAGATGCCCGTACGAATTGGTCAGCAAATACGGCGAGCCGGGGAAGCCTGCCTCATCAGTCCGCGAGCCTCGCCTCTCCTTCGCAAGGCCTCCAGCCCTGGCCCGGACCGAGCCCAGCGCCTGGCTCCGCTTAGCCGCGGGCCGACCAGGGCTGGGCTAGCTCACTCCGGTGCGGGCGCGTCGGGACTTGAGCTGGCTAGTCGGCTACGGCAAGCAGCTCCCAAGTACCAGGGACGCCCTTCAGTTGGTGCGTCCCGCGTGGCTTGAATGCAATGCCAGCGCCCGCTACAAGGTCTGTGACAGTTCGCGATACGAGCACTTCGGATGGCTCGGCCAGCGCCGCGACCCGCGCCCCGATATGCACGCCGACGCCGCCAATGTCCTCGCCCATTAGCTCGCACTCGCCAGTATGAAGACCAACCCGCACTTCGAGTACCAAACTGCGTGCGTTATTGCGGATTGTGCAGGCGCAGCGAATTGCGCGGCAGGACCATCGAAGGTCGCTAAGAAGCCGTCGCCAGTGCTCTTCACCTCATGGCCGCGATGGCGCACCAGCGCGGCACGCACCATCGCGTCGTGGCGCTCGAGCAGATCACGCCAGGTCCGATCGCCTAGCTGCACAGCTCGCTCGGTCGAACCGACAATATCCGTGAACAGAACCGTGGCGAGCGCTCGCTCAGGTTCAGCTTCATGACGAGCGCCGGTGAGGAACTCCTCGACCTCCTCCACGATCGGGGCCACGTCGCCAACCCACGGCCAGTGATCGGCCCCCTCGAACTCGACCAGACGCGCGCCGGGAATGTGCTCTGCAAGGTAGCGGCCATGCTCAACCGCAGCGATCACGTCCCCGCCGCGGTGCAGGATCAACGTTGGCGCGCTGATAGCACTCAGAACAACACGAACATCGATCTCCGCATTCATCCGCAGCAGCGCCACCGCAGCACCGGGGCTCGCGGCCATCCGCTGAAAGCGTGCCCACCACCGCCAAGTCGCTGGATCGTCGCGTCGGCTAGGAACAAACACACTCAGTGCGACACCGGTGCCCCAGCGATCTCCGTAGGCCCGCGCCGCCTCCTCGATCTGCTCCGAGGTCATACCCCATGGATAACCGGGCCGTCGAACCATGCTCGCGTAGGATCCCCAGAGCACCAGCTTCTCCGTGCGGTGTGGATATGTAGCGGCAAACAGCATCGCCAGCGAGCCCCCCTCCGAGATTCCTAGGAGAGCGACCCGCTCGAGACCCACCGCGTCGATCACCGCACGGATGTCGTCCATCCGCTCCTCCATCGTCGGCAGCTGGGCATCCGGTACGCGATCGGAGAGCCCAGTGCCTCGCTTATCGAAATCCACGACGCGTGAGAACCTGCGCAGGGAGCCCTGAAAGCGTGCGATCCCCGGATCCTCTCGGGCCGCCTCGATATGGGTCACCCAGCCCCCCACATAGACCAAATCCACCGATCCAGCACCACCAACCTGATAGGCAATGTTCATCCCACCGCTCTTGGCGTAACGGATCTCGCCCGGCTCATGCTCGATGAGCGAAGTCATCGCTACGTTCAATCCTAAGGCCATCCGCTCACGAAGCCATCGGCAAGGCCTGGGTTAACTGTTGCCCCCCAGAGAAATGCAGCAATCGCGCCGGCTGATTACGTCTCGGGATCGCCTGCTTCGGCAGCGCGACAGCGTGATGAAATGGCGGCAGCGACCCGCGCAATCAAGCGCCTAGGCACCAGAGTCTTTCCTCTGGACAGCGGAGTGACGCTTGGTGCGATCGGTTTGCGATCGCCGTCGCCCAGCCCAGGCGGTCTTGAGCAGTATTGACCGGCAACAAGGGCACGCTCCGCAATGGCGTGGCACCGCCCGCGATCCCGCACAGGACTGCGGAATCCGCACTGCAAAGCGGAGGGGGTGGGATTCGAACCCACGAGCCGCCTTGCGTTCGGCCAACGGTTTTCGGAGCCCATCTCATGCTCGCCGGGCATTCGCGCTGTCGACTGGGTCCTTCATGCCGAGAAATAGCAGGCGGCGCACTGCTCCCGAACCACCTACTCAATCCCGAACTCCGGATCGAGATCCTGATCTCGATCGATCATGCGCTCCGCCTGGGCTGAGCGGTCGAACTCTGCTCAGCGGACTGCCTAGCGATACTCGCCTCCTGCGCCCCGCTGCGACGCATCCGCTCACCGAGCCGTTCGATCGCGCCCACATCCATCCCCGCCTCACCAAGGTCCTCTCGCGCCACGTAGATCTGGGTCTGCTCGCGA